>NZ_JADOUC010000001.1:1952500-3585885 GCF_015752145.1 Sphingobium sp. JAI105
ACATTCGATTTTCGCGGCACTGGCGCGATGGTCGCCTATGGTGCTTCGCTGCTGGGCGGCCAGCTCTTCTGGATCATCCAGAGCCAGGCGGATATTTTCATCGGCGGGCGCGTGCTGGAGCCGCACCAGCTGGGCCTTTATGCCGAAGCGCTGTTCCTGACCCAGATTTTCGTCAGCAAGTTCATCCCGCCGCTCAACGACGTCGCCTTTCCCGCCTATGCGCGGATGCAGAAAGACCCATCGCGTGTCGCCTGGTCCTTTTGCAAGGCGGTGCGGCTGCTGCTGCTCATATCCTGCCCGGTCTATCTGGGCATGGCCGTGACCGCAGAGCCTTTGGTCGAAACATTGTTCGGGGCGAAATGGCTGGAGATGGCCCCCTTCGTCGCGGTGCTGGCGCTGGCCATGCCGTTCATGACGTTGCAGGTGATGTTCGCGCCGGTCAGCAATGCGCTGGGCCGCCCCGGCACGACCGCGCGAATCGCGGGCGTCGGCGCGGTGCTGATGCCGGTCGCCTTCCTCATCGGCATCTCCTTCGGCGCGATCGGCCTTGCCTGGGCGTGGCTCGGCGCGTTTCCGATCCTGACGATCGTGACGGCGCGGCTGGCCGGGGCGCCAATGGGCCTGCGCCTGATCGATCTGGTGCGGGCCGCTGCGCCGGGGCTGGGCTGCGCGATCCTGATGGCGGGCGTCGTGCTGGCGGTCGATCGCATCCTGCCGCCGCTGGCTGCGCCGGTGCGGCTTGCCGTGCTGGTGCCGACGGGGGGCATAGCTTTCCTCGCCGCGTTGATGCTGTGCGCGCGGGGCACGCTGATGGAACTGGTCGCGCTGGTGATTCGCCGCGCGCCGCCGGTTCAGGCGCCCGCCTGAGAATGTGGCTCGACAGGCGCGCAAGAGCGCGTGTCGAGCCCGTCTTTCAGGCGGTCTGGATATAGTCGCGCAGCGCAGCCGCTTCCGCCTCGATCCGGTCGATGCGGAACTTGACGAGATCGCCGATCGAAATCAGCCCGATCAATTCGCCGCCGACGACGACCGGCAGGTGGCGGATGCGCCGCTTGGTCATCAGCGACAGGCCCGCCATGACCGGCGTGTCGTCGTCAATGGTGATGGCAGGGGCGGTCATCACTTCCGCAACGGGACGCTCCAGCGCCGCCGCGCCTTCGGTCGCGACGCGATAGACCAGGTCGCGCTCGGAAAATATCCCGACTACCTGCCCGTCATCCACCACCGGCACGCAACCGATCCGCTGTTCCGCCAGCAGCGTCACGACGGACAGCACGCTGTCGGTCGATCGCACCTGGATGACGTCACGCCCCTTGCCCTCCAATATCGCCGCGATGGTCATGACCGCTCTCCTTTCCTGGACATTATGTCTCAATGCTTGATGATCACATTTTCGTAAGCCAAAGAAAAGAGATGACACGCAAACAAGCCCTCGACGATCCACAAATTGCCGCAGCCGCATGGACGCGGTTTCGCCGCATCATGCTGTGGATGGCCGCGGGGGGCGCGGCCTGCGTGGCGGCTTCGCTCATCTTCCTGCGGCTATGGGCCGGGCCGATGCCGATCCACATGATCATCGCCACGATTTTGGGCGTATGGTTGACCTTCATGCTGGGAACCGGCCTGATGGCGCTGGTTTTCCTGTCCAGCGGCACCGGGCATGATGAACAGGTAATCGACCGGATCAAGGATGAGGTGCCAGAGCATGACCAAGACGCGCGGTGATGTCGTGTTGCGCGTGATGCCGCGGCTGGCCGACATCAACGCCAATGGCCATATTTTCGGCGGCTGGGTACTCAGCCAGATGGACATTGCGGGCGGCATCATCGCCCATCGGATCGCGCAGGGCGCGGTTGCGACCGTGGCGATCGAAAGCATGAAGTTCATCACCCCCATATTGCTGGGGGATGTCGTGTCGGTCTACGCCCATGAGGAGCGGCGAGGCCGCACGTCGGTCGCCATCCGCATCGACGTGGTGGCGGTTCGCGGACCGCAGGAGGAGCAAGTGGATCTGACCAGCGGACTGTTCACCTTCGTCGCGCTGGACGAAAATCACCGGCCCCGCCCCCTGCCCGACGCCTGAAAGCTCAGCGCGGCAAACGCCGCGTATAGGTCAGGTCGGCCTTGCCATTGGCGGGGACTGTGACTCGCCAGATCCATGCATTGCCGCGCCGCTCCATGTCCTTCGGGCGGGGCTCTATGTCGTGCGGGATGGTGACTTCGGCGGTCACATCGAACGGCCGGGCGTTGCTGAGCGCGATCGTCCAGTCCGGGCGCTCGCGCGTCGAACCCGTCGGCCGCACCGCGATGCGGACGTCCGCGCTTTCAGCGAGGTCATAGTCGATCCGCTCGTCCGCCGCCTTGTCGCCAATGTCCGCCTCCCCGGCCAGCAGGCGCATATCGTCCACCTGCTCGAAAACCGCGACGCGCCCTGACGGCATGGGCAGGCCAAGGCCATCATCCTTGCGATTCTGTAGCCGCAACCGCAGCGTCATCGGCCGGGATTCGCCCGCGTCCAATGCCCCGCTGACCGTCGCTGCGTAAAGGCGCTCGACCTTGACGCCGGGCTGGCGCAGCAGCGCGACCTGCTTCTGGCTGCTGGCGGCGACCGTCACGGACACGGGCACGCGGTAGAATTTCAGATCGCCCAGATCCTCCTGTTCCGCCACGACAGGCGCGGGCGGCGGCGGAGCGGCAACAGCCATCGGCGAAAGGACCGCTCGGGTCGTGCGCTGCGCCGTCACCATGATCTCCTGCGCGCCGTCCGCCATCATTGCCGGGGGCATCTCGACCGGAAACAGGTTCCAGCGCGGATGGGTGCTGGTAATGTCCATCGGCCAGCAGGTCAGGCGCAGCGGGCCGCCGGTGGGCCGTGGCTGATCCCCGCGTGGCTGGCGATGGGGCTGTCCGGCAATGACGTTGAGCTGGGCGCCGGCAAAGCCGGTGACGCCGCCATTGGCGACCGTCAGCCACGCCATCAGGTCCAGCCTGCTGCCATCCCCCTGCATGTCGGCGACATAGGAAGCGGACCAGTCGAACCCTTCGGCCAGATAGGTGAGTTGCAACGTCGCGCGGGTCGCCCGGTCGCTGGTCGCAATCACCGACAGCGTCGGACGCGGCGACAGATCCTTGGGTGCCTGTGGGTAGAACATCCTTTCGGGCAGGCCGCTGCACCCCAGCGCTTCATAGCCCTGTGCTGTGTGGACAATCACACCGCCGGTCGGCCCGGCGCTCAGTATCGCCTCCTGCTCGGTCACCTTGCCGGTGGCGCGGTCGGTGCGGCGCAGCGTGACGCGGCGCTTGAGATAGGCGTCGACCAACCCCGCGGGCGACAGCAGCCGCGCATCGCGATTCTTCTCCCGCACGCCGTGCGGCATGCCGGTCAGGATGGCGGTTTCGGGCATCAGCCCTTCGGCCACCCCTTCGAACCGGACCACCGATTCGCCCTGCGGCAGATCGACCGTGCGGGTTTCGGTGACCAGTGCATAGCCGCGCGGCCAGTCACGATCGATCGCGCCAGCCGCGCGGCCCGGCGCGCGATAGACGGTGACCGATACCGAATCGATCCGGGTGGAAATGACGGTATCGGCCTGCACCGATGGAGCAATGGCACAAAGAGACAGCGTCAAAAGCCAACCCGCGAAGGCCGGAACAGGCGCCCAATATCGCAAAAGCCGCACTACGACCCGCTTCAGTAGCGCGATTCGAAAGTGACGGTCAGGTCGACCGACCCGTTGGCCGGGACCGGCACGCTCCATTCCATCCGGTCGGCCGACACGCGCCGCCCTTCCACGCTCTGCGCGGTGACGCGGGTGTCGCCCCACAGCCCGCCCTGCGCCAGATCGATCGTGATCGCTTCGGGCCGGGCGTTGGTCAGCGTATAGCGCATCCGTGTTTCCCAGCGCGATCCGCCCTTTTTCATGCGCTGTTCGACCGTTGGCCGGACCTTGACGTCGAACGCCTCGCCCGTGCGCAGCGCCATCGACGATCCCATCGGCGTATGGTCGATGCTGTTTTCGCCGATGAATTGCGGATCGCCGCGCGCGTCGCGCATATAGACGCGGATCGTGCCCGCGGGCAGTTGATCGCCAAGCCCGCCCTGTTTGGATGTCGAGAATTTCAGCACGCTCGACGCACTCAGCGGTTCGGCTGAACTGCCGAGCCAGGGGTTGAGATATTCATAGGTCGCCCGCGCCGGCGCGCCCTTCACGTCCAGAAAACTCACCTGTTTCTGCTGCGCGTTGGCAATCGTCGTGCGGCGCTCCAGCGGATAGAGATAATAGTCGCCCAGCCGTTCGCGCGGGCCGCTTTCCGTTCCCGCCTGGTCGATCGCGCCGCTGCCCGATTGCCACCAGTTGCGGCGACCGCCCCCATTGGCGGGATTGCCTGCGACCAGGATGGTCCGCGCATTGTTGAAGGTCGTGCCGGTATTGTTGGTCAGCGTGACCCAGCCCTGCATGTCCATCGCGCCCTTGGCCGCGTCGAACAGCGCGACATAATCGGCGGTCCAGCCCATATTGGGGGTCAGGTAGGACAGGCGGGTCGGCACCGTGCCACCGCGCGCCGCATCGACCGTGACCGACAGGGTCGGCTTGGCGCGCAAATTGGGCGGCACCCGATCGAATATCACCCGCACCGGCAGGCCATCGTCGCGCAGCACCTCGATCCGTGCGCCGATCTGGAGCACGATGCCGCCATTGGCCGCGAGTATCTTGGCCCGCTCGCGCGTTTCCGCGCCGGTCGCGGGATTGGTGCGCACCAGCGTCACCTCCTGCCCGACGGCCTTGTCCATCAGCTTGTCGGGCGACAGCAGATCATAGTCGAAATTCTGTTCGACGATCGCGATGCCCGGCCCCGACAGGGTGACGGTTTCAGGCCGGATGCGCGCCGACACATCGGGAAATTCGATGCGGTTGCGCCCCTGCGTCATCGCCAGTTGCCGGTCATCCTGCACCAGCGACTGGCCGCCATTATAGATGGTGACCGCAACATCGCCCTGGGCCGAAGCCCCGGTCGGATCGGCGGCGTCCTGCGCCAGCGCGGCAATGGGGAGGGCACATAGAAGCGGCACGAACAGGCGAAGGGTAGTCATGGGGCCAAGTCTCTCCCAACAATGTCGTCGCCTTGTGCCGCAAGCGGCCCGACTTGGGAAGCGGGCATGAAAAAGGGGACGGCGCGCTTGGCGTCGTCCCCTTTTTCATGCCGGATGCGGCGAAGCGGCTTATTCGGCCGCCTGCGTCGTCGTGGCGCGGGGGCGGCGGGTGCGCTTCTTGGGCGCCTCCTCGCTGGCTTCGCTGTCATTGTCGGCCCGCGCGATCGAGGGCGGCAGGATCGCCATGTCCAGACCCTCGGTCGCTTCGGCGGCTGCCGGTTCGACGATCTTGCGCGGACGGCCACGGCGCGGACGGGGCGCTTCTTCGCTCTGCGGCGCGGGTGCCTGCTGGACGGGCGCAGCCTCTACGACCGGCGCTGCGACAGGAGCAGGCGCGGGCTGTTCGACCTGCGGCTGCGCTTCGGCAAAGACGGGCCGGTCGCGACGCGGACGGTCACGGCGCGGGCCGCGATCTTCACGCCCACGATCGTCGCGCCCACGATCCTCACGACTATCGCGTGATTCGTCCTGACGGCGATTCTGGTCGCGCTGCGGACGATCGCCCTGATCGCGCGCGGCGCGGTCATTGTCGCGCGGGGCACGATCCTGATCGCGCGGCGCGCGGTCATTATAGTCCCGCTGGCCCCGGTCGGGCTGTTCGCGCGGGGTGCGATCATAGGAGGCAGAATCGGTGCGGAATTCGTCGACACCGTCGGCGACGCCGTCGAAATCGTCGCCATCCTCGTCGAAATTCTCGTCCGGGCGGCGGTGACGCTGCGGCTGATTGGCCTGCTGCTCTTCCTGCCGGGCGCGATTGTCGGCCAGGACGCGGAAATAATGGTCGGCAAATTGCAGATAATATTCCGCATTCACCCGGTCGCCCGCCATCTGGGCATCGCGCGCCATATTCTTGTATTTCTCAAGAAGCTGGGCCGCATTGCCCCGCGCGCGGTTGTCGATGCGGTTACCGCTATCGCCCCCGCCGCGATTGCCACCATTATTGGGACGTCCATTGTTATTATTGTTCCGGCCGCGATTGCGGCGACCGGCCTGCCGGTTGTTGATCAAGACATGATCCTTGCGTTCGCTGTCATCATATTGGCTGAAAACTCTGTTCCGTCGCCATCCCCAAGCACGGCCCGCACATCAGGCCGGATACGGCTCCGCAGGGCATGGCCGGTTCAAAGGGCCAGTGCCTCAAGATGCCAGCGGCGCCGGGCAGCAGCGCCGTCATGACTGTCAGGAGCGTAGAAAATGGCTTTTTCTATCAATGGCCTAAACTAACCATATCACGATATAGTGCCATCCCTGCTGTCGATGTAGAGACTTTCGCTGGAGAAACCAAGCAATTTCCGCTTGTCACGGCGTTAATTGCATTGCGCCTGTCCCTTTGGACATGGTTGCGACCAGACAACGATCATGCCCGGCAAGGTCTTGCAGCGCCCGGACGGCCAGGCCCACGTCGCCCAGCAGCGCGGAAACCGCATCCTTCTGATCATAGCCGATTTCGATCGCGGCCATGCCGTCCGGCGCGATCAGGCGGGGCAGGTCGGGCACGATCCGGCGATAATCGTCCAGCCCCTCAACCCCCGCGAAGAGCGCGCTGTCCGGCTCATGCAGCACATCGCCCGCCAGCGCGAGGCTGCGCGCGATATAGGGCGGGTTGATCAGGATCAGGTCGAAGCGCCCGTCAATGCCCTGCGCCCAGTCGCCGGGGCGGAAGGTCGCGCGGCCCGCCAGCCCCAGCCGTTCCGCATTGCCTTGCGCCACCGCCAGCGCGCCGGGCGACGCGTCGATGCCCAGGCCATGGGCATCGGGCCATTCGCTCAGCGCCGCCAGCAGCAACGCGCCGGAGCCTGTGCCAAGGTCGAGGATGGATCGCGGCGCGCGCGCCGTGAAATGGGCGACCGCCGCCTCGATCAGCGTTTCGCTGTCCGGGCGCGGGATAAGGACGTCGGGGGTGACGGCCAGGCTGATCGTCCAGAAATCGCGAAAGCCCGTAATATAGGCAACCGGCTCCCCCGCGACGCGGCGATCCGTCAGCGCCGCAAAGCCGGGCGGGACGCGCAGGTCGCGCTGGCGCAGCAGCAACGCGTTGCGGGAAAGACCCAGCGCATGGGCCATCAGCAATTCCGCGTCCAGGCGCGGCGTGTCGCTGGCGGCGCTGATCCGGGCAGTGGCGGCGCGCAGGGCGTCGGCCATGCCCCCGTCCCCTGCGATGCCGCTCAACCGATCCCGTCCAGTTGCGCCAGCCGGGCGGCTTCATCCTCCGCAATCAGCGCGTCGATCACTTCGGCCAGCCCCGGCCCTTCCAATATTTCCGGCAGGCGATGCAGCGTCAGGTTGATGCGATGGTCGGTGACGCGCCCTTGCGGGAAATTATAGGTGCGGATGCGTTCGGATCGGTCGCCCGATCCCACCATCGCCTTGCGCGCGCCGGCCTGCTCGCTCTGGGTGCGTTCGCGTTCGGCTTCGTAGAGGCGCGCGCGCAGCACCTGCATCGCCTTGGCCTTGTTCTTGTGCTGGGACCGTTCGTCCTGCTGGATCACGACCAGACCGCTGGGCAAATGGGTGATGCGGACCGCCGAATCGGTGGTGTTGACATGCTGACCGCCAGCGCCCGACGCCCGATATATGTCGATCTTCAGGTCGCTGTCGGCGATCTGGACGTCGACCTCCTCCGGCTCCGGCAGCACCGCGACGGTCGCCGCCGATGTATGGATGCGCCCGCCGCTTTCGGTGACGGGCACGCGCTGGACGCGGTGGACGCCGCTTTCAAACTTCAGTTTCGCGAACACGCCGGTGCCGGTGACGGACGCGACGACTTCCTTATACCCACCCGCTTCGGAGGGGTTGGCGGACATCAGCTCCATCTTCCAGCCGACCGAATCGGCATAGCGCTGATACATGCGGAACAGGTCGCCTGCGAACAGGGCCGCCTCGTCCCCACCAGTGCCGGCGCGGATTTCCAGCATGGCCGGGCGCGCATCGGCCGAATCGCGGGGCAGCAATTGCAGCGCCAGCGCCCGTTCGGCGGCAGGCAACTGGCTTTTGAGGATCTGCATCTCCTCCTGCGCCATTTCGCGCATCAGCGGGTCCGCGTCCGCATCCGCGCCCCCCGTCATATAATCGAGCGCAGCCAGTTCCTGCCGCAAACGGCGCACTTCATGCGCGGCGCGGGCCACCGGCTCGATCTCGGCATATTCCTTGGACAGGCGCACAAACGCATCGGCGGGCAGATCGGCCCGCGTCATCGACGCCTGCACCTCATCCCGGCGCGCCTCGATCTGCGCAATGCGTTCGGCGGAGATGTGCATTAACGAGCGCCAGTCCCGCTCATCAATTGCTCCAACTTCAATGCAAGTTGAACACGATCGCTGATAGCTCTCAAGCCACCGATATCAGCGCCATTATATCTCAAATAATATTCTCCCCCCGAAGCGTCAGGCGCACGGACGAACAACAGCGCTTCAATGCCTGCCTTTACTGCACGTTCAGTTTGCTTTTTAGCGTTTCCTCGAACGGCAAGTTCGGTAGCAATGCCAGCCGCTCGAAGGCGACCAGCTATTGCAATGCTAGCTAGTTGGAGTTCGGGATTGTCGGGTATGACTGCGATCTCCGGCCGCTCGCGCTCCGGCGCATCCACCAGCATCGCCAGCCGCTCGATCCCCGCTGCCCATCCGACCGCAGGCGTCGCGGGGCCACCCAGATTCTCGATCAGCCCGTCATAGCGCCCGCCACCCAGCACCGTGCCTTGCGCGCCCAGCCGGTCGGTGACGAACTCGAACGCGGTGTGGCGATAATAATCGAGGCCGCGGACCAGCCGGGCATTGCGTTCCCATGCCACGCCCGCCGCATCCAGGCCGCTCGTCACCTTCTCGAAAAAGCTGCGCGCTTCATCGGTCAGATAGGCGTCGATGTCGGGCGCACTGTCGGCGACGGGGCGGTCGCGCGGGTCTTTGCTGTCAAGGATGCGCAAGGGATTCTTCGCCAGCCGATCGACGCTGTCCTCCGACAAGTCCCCGCGATGCGCCTCGAAATGCGCGATCAGCGCGGCGCGCCAGGCTTCCCGGCTGGCCGCGTCGCCCAGCGTGTTGAGCGTCAGCGTCACGCCCTCGTCAATGCCCAGTTCCTTGAGCAACTGGTCCGCGAACACCAGCAATTCGACGTCCGCGCCCGGCTCGGCCGCGCCGATGATTTCGGCGTCGAGCTGGTGAAACTGGCGGAAGCGGCCCTTTTGCGGCCGTTCGTAGCGGAACAGCGGGCCATGCGTCGCCACCTTGAGCGGCGCATATTGCTGCCAGCCCTCGGTAATATAGGCGCGGCTGATCCCGGCGGTAAATTCCGGGCGCAGCGTGATGGAATCGCCGCCGCGATCCTCGAACGTGTACATTTCCTTCGACACGACGTCGGTGGATTCGCCCAGCGACCGGGCGAAAACGGCAGTGGATTCGAATACCGGCACCTCTACCCGCTGAAAGCCGTAAAGTTTGCGCACCCGGTCAAAGGTCGCGACCACATGCGCAAAGCGTTCTGCAAACGCTTCTGCTGTGCCGCCCAACATGTCTTGCGTGCCGCGAACCGGGCGCGGGGTTTCGATTTTCGCCATATGCCGGGCCTTTAGCTTCATTTCAGGCCGGGTGAAATGAATATTTGGGTCAGCGCAAGGGGTGGACGAGGCCAAGAGACAAGGCCATTGTGACGGCATGAGGGCCGTCCGGCCCAGCCTGTATTTTCGGAGACGTTCATGATCCGCAGCCTTGCTGCCGCCCTTTGCCTGACAACGGGCATTTCCCTGGCCATCGCCAGCCCGCTAGCCGCCCAGGAAGCGATCCGGTCCAAACCCACCGCCCTGCCGGTCAACGACGCAACCCCCGCGCCAAAGGACATTCCCTATCCCGGCGGCACCATCAAGCTGGAGGTTGACGCCAGCGACACGACCCAGCGCATCTTCCGCGTGAAGGAGACGATCCCGGTCGCGACCAGCGGGCCGATGACGCTGCTGATGCCCGAATGGTTGCCGGGCAATCACGCCCCGCGCGGCCAGCTGGAAAAGCTGAGCGGCCTGACCTTCACCGCCGATGGCAAGCCGCTGAGCTGGAAGCGTGATCCGCTGAACGTCTACGGCTTCGTCATCGACGTGCCGCAGGGGACGAAACAGGTCGTCGCCCAGTTCCAGTTCCTGTCCGCGACCGCGGGCAATCAGGGCCGCGTCGTGGTGACGCCCAAGATGCAGAATATCCAGTGGGAAGCGGTCTCGCTCTATCCGGCGGGCTATTATACCCGCCAGATTCCGGTGCAGGCGACCGTCACCTATCCCGCCGGCTGGCAGGCCGCGACCGCGCTGCGGGGCAAGCGGACCGGCGATACCGTCGCCTATGACGTGATCGACTATGAAGCGTTGCAGGATTCGCCCGTCTTTGCCGGCGAGCATTTCAAGGCGGTGGATCTGGGCAACAACGTCACGCTCAACATCGTGGCCGATGATGCCGACGAACTGGTCTATACCCCGGAGCAGATCGCCAAGCACAAACGCCTGGTGGACGAAGCGGGCGCGCTGTTTGGCAGCTATCATTTCGACCATTATGATTTCCTGTTGGCGATCACCGACGAAATGGGCGGCATTGGCCTGGAGCATCATCGCAGCTCGGAAAATCAGGTCGAGCCGGGCTATTTCAAGAAATGGAGCGATGGCGAGGCGTTGCTGGACCGCAACCTGCTGCCCCATGAATTCACCCATAGCTGGGACGGCAAGTTCCGCCGCCCCGACCTGCTATGGACCCCCGATTTCCGCACGCCGATGCAGGACAATCTGCTGTGGGTCTATGAAGGGCAGACGCAATTCTGGGGCTATGTGCTGGGCGCACGGTCGGGCCTGTTCACCAAGCAGGAAACGCTCGACGCCTATGCCCAGATCGCGGCCAAGCTGGACACCACGGTCGGTCGGCAATGGCGGCCGATGGAGGATACGACGCATGATCCCATCATTTCCGCCCGCCGGCCCAAGGGCTGGGTCAGCTGGCAGCGGTCGGAGGACTATTATAATGAAGGGCTGATGATCTGGCTGGAGGCCGACGCGATCATCCGCAAGCAGACCAGGGGTGCCAAGGGGCTGGACGATTTCGCCAAGGCCTTTTTCGGCGTGAAGCCGGGCGACTGGGGCGAACTTGTCTATAACCGGCAGGATGTCATCAACACGCTGAACGGCATCGCGCCCTATGACTGGGCCGGTTTCTTCCAGACCTATGTGGACAGCCCGACGCGCGAAACGCCCAAGGGCGGCTTTACCATGGGCGGATATAAGCTGGTCTATGGCGACACCCCCAATGCCATTACCAAAGCGGCCGAAGGCGCGAACAAGATTGTCGACCAAAGCTATGGCATCGGCCTGATCGTCAAGAATGACGGCGAAATCAGCAGCGTCATCTGGGACAGCCCGGCGTTCAAGGCGGGCCTGCTGGTCGGTGCCAAGATCGTGGCAGTCAATGGCGATGAATATTCGGGCGATGTGTTCAAGGCGGCGATCAAGGCCAAGGCGCCGTTCCAGATCATCCTAAAGAAGGACAAATATTACCGCACTTTGTCACTCGATTATTCGGGCGGGCTGCGCTATCCGCGCCTCGAAAAGACAGGAGAGGGTGAGGGCAGCCTCGACAAGCTGCTCAAACCGAAAACATAAACACCCCGAAGCCAAGTGCAACAAAAGGCGTATCCATGAATATCGAACTGATTCCGGTTGGCGATGATCCGCCCAACAGCCTGAATGTCATCATCGAAGTTCCGGTCGGCGGCGAACCGGTGAAATATGAGTTCGACAAGGCGTCGGGCGCGCTGTTCGTGGATCGCATCCTGCACACGCCGATGCGCTATCCGGCCAATTACGGCTTCGTGCCGCACACGCTGTCGCCCGATGGCGATCCGCTGGACGCACTCGTCATCGCGCGTTCGCCCTTCGTCCCCGGTTCGGTCGTCCGCGCACGCCCGATCGCGGTGCTGAACCTGGAAGATGAAGCGGGCGGCGACGAAAAGCTGGTCTGCGTGCCGGACAACAAGACCTTCCCTTATTATGCCGACGTGGGTGAAAAGGATGACCTGCCCGGCATCGTGATGGAACAGATCGAACATTTCTTCACCCATTACAAGGACTTGGAAAAGACCAAATGGGTGCGGATCGGCACCTGGGGCGGCGCTGAGGATGCCCGGCAGATCACGCTGGAAGCCATTGCCCGCTATCAGGCGACGAAGAAGGACTGAAACGTCCGCTTGTCCGACCGAATCGAAAAGGCCGCGCGGTGCAAACTGCGCGGCCCTTTTTGTGGCAATGCAGTCCCGCAACATCCTCCCCTGCAAGGGGGTGGGGACCGTTCGCGAAGCGAATGGTGGAGGGGTATCCCCTCTGCAAGGGCAGGATTGTCATGAAGCGCAGTCCGCCTGCCTGCTATTGGCATCGTCAAAGGGTTGCGGCAGGCAACGCAATGCGTAGGGTAGCGGGCATGAGATTCCGCCCGCTCGGCCTGCTGGCCCCCATCGCCCTTATCGCCACCCTGCCGCTGCCCGCCATGGCACGCGAGCCGGTATCGACCAACGCCACCGTCTCCGCCGCCGATCCGCGCGCCGCCGCCGCCGGGCAGGAGATATTGCGCAAGGGCGGCAGCGCGACGGACGCGGCGATCGCGATGATGCTGACGCTCAATGTCGTGGAACCGCATAATAGCGGCATCGGCGGCGGCGGTTTCCTGATGCATCATGACGGGCAGAGCGGCGTGCTGGAATCGATCGACGGTCGCGAAACCGCGCCCGCCGCCGCCCGGCCCGATCGCTTCATGGGCGCCGATGGCAAGCCGCTGTCCTTCCGCAACGCCTGGCCCGGTGGCTATTCGGTTGGCGTGCCGGGCAATCTGCGCCTGGCGTGGGACGCCCACAGGAAATGGGGCAAGCTGCCCTGGGCCGACCTGTTCCAGCCCGCGATCCGCGCGGCGGAGGACGGATTTGAGGTGCGCCAGCGGCTCGACACGGCGATGAAGGCGGTGGCGGGGGTCTGGGCCGACTTCCCCGAAATCCAGAAATATTTCTGGATCGACGGCAAGCCCGCGCCGATGGGCACGATCCTCAAAAATCCGCCACTCGCCGCACTGTTCAAACGGATCGCGGCGGAGGGGCCGGACGCCTTCTACACCGGCGAAAATGCCCGGCTGATGGCGCAGGCGGTCACCAACGCGCCCAAAAACCCGGTGCCGATGACGCAAGCGGACATCGCCGCCTATCAGGCCAAGCCGCGCAAGCCGGTCTGCGGGACATATCGCGTCTATACCGTGTGCGGCATGGGACCGGCATCGGGCGGCGGCATAACCGTGCTCCAGATATTGGGCATGGTGGAGCGCTTTCCGCTTAGCGCTTGGGGCAAGGATGATCCGCGCTCCTGGCACGTCATCGGCGAAGCGATGCAACTGGCCTATGCCGATCGCGGCACCTGGCTTGGCGATCCCGATTTCGTCGCCGTGCCGATCAGCGGCCTGATCGATCCGACCTATCTCAAGCAACGCTCCGCCCGCATCCGCCTCAACAAGGCGCTCAATGACTATCAGCCCGGCACCCCGCCCGGCGCGCAGCCGCGCACCGCGTCGCTGCCCCAGCCCGAAAGCGGCACCAGCCATTTCGTCGCGGTCGACCGCAATGGCGACATCGCCGCCTGGACCTCCACCATCGAAAGCTTTTTCGGCAGCCAGCTGGTCGCCAATGGCGTCATCCTCAACAATGAACTGACCGATTTCAGCTTCACGCCGGAAAAGGATGGCGCGCCGGTCGCCAACGCCGTGGGGCCGGGCAAGCGGCCCCTTTCCTCCATGTCACCCACCATCGTCTATGATGCCAAGGGGACGCCCATCTTCACCGTCGGCGCGGCGGGCGGCAAGACCATCATCATGCAGGTGGCCAAGGCGCTGATCGCCCATTTCGACTGGGGCATGTCGGCGCAGGATTCGATCGCGACGGGCCTCATCTTCTTCAACGGCGACGGGCTGGTGCTCGAACAGGGCACCGGGCTGGAAGCGATGCAGGCGCCGCTGGAGAAGCTGGGCCACCGCGTCACCGTCTCGCGCCTTGGCCTGAAAGCCAACGCCGCCGAACGCGCGCCCGATGGCCACTGGATCGGCGCCGCCGACCCGCGCAGCCCCGGCGTGTCGTTGCAGGAGTGAAACCTAACCGTCACCCCAGCGAACGCTGGGGTCTCTCTGCCTTCTTTGCCTGAGCGCCGAAGAAAGGGATGACGACTATTGTTGCATCACCCCTTCAAATCCAGCCCGGCGACGTTGAAGGCAAAGGGCGCGCTCTGATCCTTCGGCCCGGTCACCAGATTGACCGATACCGTCTGCGCCTTGGCGATCGCCTCATAGGCGTTTTGCGACGGCAATATCTCGATCCCGTCCTTGGCGTCGGTCATCCGCCCCTTCCAGCGCAGCGGCCGACCGCCATCGGCCGTCGCGGTCACGGCGCAATCGGACAGGTCGCACTGGAACGGCGCGCCGACCAGCTTCACCGTCACCGACTTTTCGGCATTGTCCATTGGCTGGACCAGCATGACCGCGAACGTGTCCGCCGCCGTCATCGTCGGCACCGCATTGGCGCTGCCGATATAGGCCAGCTTGGGCTTGCCGCCCGACCCGGCCTCATATTTCCACGTCTGGCCGATCGTGTCGCGCTGGGTCGGCCCCTTGTCGCCCGACGAACAGGCCGCGAGCAGCCCGATGGCTGTAATGGCGATGAAATGGCGCATGACTGAATCTCCTTGTCGGGACATTCAACGCCGCAACTTGATGCAGGTTTCCCTTTAAGCGCTGTACCGCGCCGCTGTGTCGCGGATCAGGGCGATCATATTGGGGATGCCCTGGGTCCGGTTGGAACTCAGCTGATTCTTCAGGTCGAACGGGGCCAGCGCCCCCTCTATGTCCGCAGCGCCGATCGTGGCGGGGCTTTTGTCCTGCACGGTCAGCAGCACCAGCGCGATGATCCCCTTGGTGATCGCGGCATTGCTGTCGGCCAGGAAATGCAGCCTCCCATCGTCCAGCACGGTGGGATAGACCCACACAGCCGCCGAACAGCCACGCACCAGCGTCGCATCGGTCTTGAGCGCGTCGGGCATGGGTTCGAGCGCCCGGCCCAGATCGATCAGCAGACGATAGCGGTCGTCCGCGTCCAGAAATTCATATTCTTCGTAAATATCGGCCAGGGCGCTTGGATCGGTCATGGCCGCCCATATAGGGGGATTATCGCGGGGGGAAAGCCCTCAAACCGTTCGCCCTGAGCCTGTCGAAGGGCCGTACTTCTATTGAAAGCAAGCGCTAGGCTTCGACAACCCCGGATCACGTCCGGGGCCGAACGGGGAAAGAGCAGCTTACAAATCCACGCCCGCCGCGATCGCTTCCAGCTTGCGGATGCGTTCTTTAAGGTCGGCGACCTCGATCCGCGCGGCGGCAGACGGGGGCGCGCTCGCTTCGCCGCGATGCCCCAGTTCCGCGCGCTTCAATTCCAGCCAGCCGTTCCAGCCGCGCAAAGTGGCCATGGTCACGATGGAAAGGCCGGCCAGTCCGGCCAATGCAATCGTCAGATAGAGAGCGGGGTCCTGCATGATAGCCTCCCTGGGCTTTGGGCCGCGTTCAATCGCGGTCCCGCAATTTCTCGAATTCGCGTTCCAGTGCGCTGGTGCCATCGGTCGCCAGACGCTCCAGCACCGCGACGCGGTCCTTCAGCGCCTTCACCTCGGCACGCAGCCGTTCGGCTTCCGGGTCCGGCCCGCGGGCGATGAATTCTTCGCCCTTGTGCCGGCGCACGACGCCATATTTGGCGCGCAGGACGCTGGCGATGGCGGTGATCGCAATGATGGCGACGACCATTTCAAACGGGTTCATGATGATTTCTCCCTTTGACCGCGCGCTCAGTTGGCCGGGCTGCGCAGCCGTTCGATTTCGCGATTGAGCTGGTGGCTTTCGTCGGTGACGATCCGCTCGACCACGGCCAGCCGATCCTTCATCGATCCGATTTCGGCGCGCAGCTGAGCATTTTCCTGGCTGAGCAGCTTCACCCGCTCGACCATTTCCTCATTCTTCTGCGGATAGACCGCCTGCCCCCATGCGCCGTCCAGCGGATAGCCGTTCTTGACGCGCAGCCAGGTCGTGAACACCCAGCCAACGATCGCCAGCGATCCGACGGCAAAGACGACCGGCGCGAAATCTGCAAATGGAAACATGATCTCTACTCCCTTGCACCGCGCTCAGCGCAGCCCCTCGATTTCGCGCGCGGTGCGGATGGCCGGATCGGTGGCGATCCGTTCCAGCACGGCGATGCGTTCCTCCAGGCGGCTGATGCGGCCCATCAGCTTTTCGTTTTCACCCGACAACAGGGCGATTTTTCGACCAGCGTCGCCGTCCGTTCGATCAACGGTGCCGGTCCATTCATTTTCCACCGGATAACCGTGGCGGGCACGGACCCAGGTGGTGAACATCCAGCCCAGGGTCGACATGGCGATGATCGCCAGGACAAAGAAAGGTCCACCGAAATTCATGGGTTTAACTCCCTGTTATTCTGCCCCGAAACCTGCTCAGCGCAAGCTGTCGATCTCGTCCGCCAGGCGCGTGTTGCGGCTGGTATAGTAGATTTCGATGTCAGCCAGGCGGCGGTCGATGTCGCGGAACTTGGACCGGACGTCGCGGGTGGAGCGGGTCGGATTGGTCCGCACGCCCTGCCAGAATTTCTCGTCATCCCGGTCCGAATAGAGGCCCTTGGGCTTGTCATCGGCGAAATAGACGGCGGCGAAATAGGCGATCAGCGTCCAGGGAAAGGCCCCCATCAGGGTGATCAGCACCGCGCCGACACGGACCCAGACGACGTCGATCCCGCTATAGTCGGCGATGCCAGCGCACACGCCCGACCATTTGCCATTGGCCTTGTTGAGGTAGAATTTGGTGCGGCGGGCGGTCATCTCAGTTCCTCCGGTCGAAGCTGTAATCGTCGTCGCCCAGGTCGGCATCGGGTGCCGGGCGGCGCGGACGGAAATCGGGGTTGTCGGCGGCGACGATCCGTTCGACCGTCATCAGCCTTTCTTCCAGGCGGCGGGCGAGAAGGTGGAGTTCGTCCAGCAGCTTCTCATCCTCGTCGGTGATCTTGGGCGCCTGCTTCCATTTGGTGACATAGTGGAAGATCAGCCACGGCATGCCGATGAACAACATGCCGCAGATCATGATGGGCAGGAATATGTCCTCCATGATATCAGGCTCCCTTGTTCATGGACGCCTTGAGCGCAGCCAGATCGGCATCCACCTTGTCGGCGGACTTCAGCTCGGCAATCTCTTCCTCCAGCGTCTTGGGCGTGCCGCCCAGCGCCATCGCATCGGCGCGGCCTTCGGCCAGATCGACCCGGCTTTCGAGCATGTCGAAGCGCGCAAACGCCTCGTTCACCTTCTCGCCGGCATAGGCTTCGCGCACCCGCAGGCGGTTTTCCGCGCTCTGCATCCGGGTGACCAGGCTGTTCTGGCGGGCGCGGGCTTCGCGCAGCTTGCCCTGCAGCTTGGAAATATCCTCTTCGGCGGCTTTGAGCGCTTCGTCCAGGGTTTCGATCTCATGGGCCAGATGCTCGGCCATGTCAGTCGCCTTCTGGCGTTCGACCAGGGCCGCCTTGGCCAGATCCTCTCGATCCTTGGACAAGGCCAGCTGCGCCTTCTCGGTCCAGCTGTCCTGCAGGGCCGTCAGCTTGGCGATGTGGCGGCGCATTTCCTTCTGGTCGGCGATCGTGCGGGCGGCGGACGCGCGCACCTCGACCAGGGTTTCCTCCATTTCGAGGATGATCATGCGGATCATCTTCGCCGGGTCTTCGGCCTTGTCGAGCAGGTCGGTGACGTTGGCGGCGATGATGTCGCGGGTGCGGGAAAAAATACCCATCTGAACTTCACTCCTTATCTTATGCTTTGGGGGCGGCGACCTTAGGCCAGATAGCACAGGGCCATGGGGGCCGCCTGACTGGCGGACGTGGGCGCTTCGCTGGCGCGGGCCGGGCCGACCGCTGACAGGATCAGGGTCGATCCGAACAGCAGCGCAGCGACGGCGACCGACATCAGCTGGCCGATTTCGCGAATGCTGTTGTTGTTCTTTTCCATGATATAACTCCCTGAACCTTGGCCTTCGTGACGTTCCGCTTGTGTCTGTGCGGATTGCCTGTAGCTTTGCAGGGGCCGTGCCAATTTCGGAAAAGCGCGGATTTGCGCCATTTTTCCGCCCTTTCCCCGGCCCGTGCCAGAATATTCCTTGCCAAAAGGTGGGAAATTTCACCATAAGTTGGGACATGGAGAAAAATACCCAATTTGTCGGCCAGTCCTTCGCCTTTCTCGACGCGGTCGAACTGGCGGGCCGCGCGGCCGAACTCAACCGTCCGGTGCTGGTGATCGGCGAGCGCGGGACCGGCAAGGAACTGATTGCCGAGCGGCTCCATCACCTCTCCCCGCGCTGGGGCGAACCGCTGATCGTCATGAACTGTGCCGCCCTGCCCGAAACCCTTATAGAAGCCGAACTGTTCGGCCATGAACAGGGCGCGTTCACCGGCGCGAACCGCGCCCGGCCGGGCCGGTTCGAGGAAGCCGATGGCGGCACGCTGTTTCTGGACGAATTGGGCACGCTCTCGATGGCGGCGCAGGAAAGACTGCTGCGCGTGATCGAATATGGCGAAGTCACCCGGATCGGCGCGTCGAAACCGCTGCGGGTGGACGTGCGGATCGTGGCGGCGACCAATGATGATCTGCCCGCCGCCGCCGATGCCGGGCGCTTTCGCCCGGATCTGCTCGATCGGCTGAGTTTCGAAGTCATCACCCTGCCACCCCTGCGCGCGCGCGAAGGCGATATTCCGGTGCTGGCCGACCATTTCGGGCGGCGCATGGCCGCCGAACTCAACTGGCCGCAATGGCCCGGCTTCTCCCCCGTCTGCGCCGCGCAACTCGAAGCCTATGGCTGGCCCGGCAATGTCCGCGAACTGCGCAATGTGGTGGAACGGGCCGTCTATCGCTGGGACGAACCGGGCAAGCCGATCGACCGCCTGACCTTCGATCCCTTCGCCTCCCCCTGGAAGCCCAAGCCACTGATGCCCGGCGCGCCCGCGCCGTCGGGCGACAGCACCCCCGCGCCAGCGCCAGCCCCCGCCATTGAAACCATCAGCGACCTGAAAGCTGCCGTCGACGCGCACGAAGCCGCCATCATCCGCGCCGCGCTCGACCGCCACCGCTACAACCAGCGCGCCACCGCCAAGGGTCTGGGCCTGACCTACGACCAGCTACGCCATTGCATGAAGAAACATGGACTGGGCGCGGGATAACCTCCCCGACCCTCCACCATCGTCATCCCAGCAAAAGCTGGGATGACGGAGAAATGGAAGATGATGCCCTGAGGAAGGCAGCCCGACTATAGCACTGCCCTCCTCACGCCCCTCACCGCGTCGGCACAGGCTCCGCGCCCGAATAGTCGTAAAACCCCCGCCCGGTCTTGCGGCCATACCAGCCCGCTTCGACATATTTGACCAGCAGCGGCGCCGGGCGATATTTGGGATCGCCCGTCGTGCTCAGGAACACGTTGAGGATTTCCAGCGCCGTATCCAGCCCGACGAAGTCCAGCAGCGTCAGCGGCCCCATGGGATGATTGAGGCCCAGCTTGCACCCCATGTCGATGTCGACCACGCTGCCTACGCCCTCGCCCAGCACGAACACCGCCTCGTTCAGCATCGGCAGCAATATGCGGTTGACGACGAAGCCCGGCGCATCGAACGCCTGCACCACCGTCTTGCCGATCCGGCCCGCAAAGCCCTCGACCGCCGCGACCGTTTCGGGCGTGGTGGCCAGGCCGCGAATGACCTCTACCAGCACCATCACCGGCACGGGATTGAAGAAATGCACGCCGACAAAGCGCCCCGCATCCGGCGCGGCCTGCGCCAGGCGGGTGATGGGAATGGACGATGTGTTGGTCGCCAGGATCGCGTCAGCGGCCAGCAGCGGCCCGACATTGGTGAAGATCGCGCGCTTGACCTCCTCGCGCTCGGTCGCCGCCTCGATCACCAGCTGCGCGCCCGCCAGCGGCGCGATCTCGCCCACAGGGGTGATCCGTGCGATCGCCTCATCCGCATCGCTCTCAGCTATCTTGCCCTTCTCCACGCCCTTGGCGAGCAGGCGAATGATGCCGTCGCGGCCCTTTTGCGCGCGCGGCAGGTCGACGTCCGACAGGATCACCTCATACCCCGCCTGCGCCGCAACCTGCGCGATCCCCGCGCCCATCTGCCCTGCGCCGATCACACCTACCGTTTGAATATCCGTCATCCTGGCCTTCTCCCACATTCTGACTCGCGCCCACTCCCTAGCCTTCGTGCCGTCCGGGGACCAGAGGCGTGCGCGCGCCAAAAAGCACAGGCGACAAAATGCGCTACCAGCGCGAGAAACAGACGTTTCCGCCTTTGCCTGAACGGTGCGCCATGGTTAAAAGCCGCTCATGCCCGTTTCAGACCAGATGCCCATGCCGGCGACCGGACGCTTTGTCGCTGCCGTGCATCACTTCCCGCTGCGCATCTATTTTGAGGATACCGACCTGTCGGGCCTGGTCTATCACGCCAATTATCTGCGCTATATGGAGCGCGCCCGGTCCGACATGCTGCGTGCTGCCGGCATCGACCAGCGCGCCGCGCATGACAGTGGCACGGGCGTCTATGCCGTCACCGACCTCACGATCCGCTACCGCCGCCCCGCGCGCTTGGACGATGACCTGATGGTCGTCAGCCGGGTGGTGCAGGTGGGCGCGGCGACCTGCGCCATTCATCAATCAGTCATGCGCGCCGAAGAACAGTTGACCGACGCTACCATATCGGTCGCCTGGTTGACGCCGCAGGGTCGCCCGCAACGGCAACCCAAAGCCTGGACCGATATTTTCAGCCGCCTTTGCCAAGGGGAAGATTTCCACCCATGACCCTCAACCTGCCAGACGTCGCCGCGGTGGCCGACGCCGCGACCATTTCCCCGCTAGCCCTGTTTCTTCAGGCCGACATCGTCGTGAAGGGCGTGATGCTGGGCCTGTTGCTGGCCAGCATCTGGACCTGGGCGATCATCATCGGCTTTTCCGTGACGCTCCGCCGCGCCAGCAAGCATAGCAAGAGTTTCGAGCAGGATTTCTGGAAGGCGGAGGATATTGACCGCTTCTACGAAGCGCGCGGCAAGGCGGACTATCCTGCGGCCAAGGTGATGGCCGCCGGCGTCACCGAATGGCGTCGATCGACCGCGCAGAAGGTGATCGACCGCGACGGCACGCGCGACCGGCTGGCGACGACCATGTCCAGCACGATCGCGGCGGAGGTTGACCGGCTGTCCGACCGGCTCAACATTTTGGCGACGGTCGGATCGGTTGCGCCCTTCGTCGGCCTGTTCGGCACCGTCTGGGGCATCATGCGCGCCTTCACCGCGATCGCGGCGGAACAGAATAGCTCACTCGCGATCGTAGCGCCGGGCATTGCCGAAGCGCTGTTCGCCACCGCGATCGGCTTGTTCGCGGCGATCCCGGCGGTCATCGCCTATAACCGCTTCAGCCATGGCATCAACCGCATGGAATCGCGCCTGACCCGCTTTGCCGACGGCTTCTACGCCACCCTCAGCCGCGAACTGGAGGCGCAGCGGTGATGCACCCCACACATACCGTCACCCCAGCGAAGGCTGGGGTCTCGTGCGTTTGCGCGCCAACGCCTGAGATGGCTGGCATGACGGTGAAGGGGAGCGCCCGCTAATGGCCATGTCCGGCCCTCCCTCCAGCCGCCGTGGCCGTGGCCGCGCGCCGATGGCGGACATCAACGTCACGCCGCTGGTCGACGTCATGCTGGTGCTGCTGATCATCTTCATGGTCACAGCGCCGCTGCTCGTGACCGGCGTGCCGGTCAACCTGCCCGAAACCCGTGCCAAGGGGCTGGATCAGGACGCCAAGCCCACAGTCGTGTCGATTGATCGCGACGGCGCGACCTATGTCGATGAAGATGCGGTAAGCGACGCCGACCTGCCCGATCGCCTGGCGGAGATCGTCGCGGCCAATGCGGGCAAGGCGGACGCGCCGCAAATCTTCCTGCGCGCCGACAAGGGGCTGGATTATGGCCGGGTCATGCGGGTGATGGCCGAACTCAACCGGGCTGGCCTGAACAAGGTGTCGCTGGTTTCCTCGCCCGATGACACGGCCAGCGACGGGACGGAATAGACAGCGATGGAGCGCACGGAGAAAATCGGCCTTGGCGTCGCGACAGCGGGGCATGTCCTGCTGTTCGGGCTGCTGTCGGCCGGCTTCCTGGCCACCCCCAACCCGTTGAAGCTCAAGACCCCGCCGATGGAAGTCTCCATGGTGGATGAGGTCGCGCTGCAATCGACCGCGCCCAAATTGTCGGCCGAACCCCCGCCGCCCAGCGTCGCGCCCGAACAGGGACCGACGCAGGACGCCGCCCCCGCGCCAGAACCGGAACCCGCGCCCGAACCGGTGCCGGTCCCGCCAAAGCCCCAGCCGAAGCCCACGCCTGCGCCCCCCAGGCCGCAGCCCAAAGCCGCGCCGGCAAAGCCCAAGCCCGCCCCGCCCAAGAAGGAAGTGGCCAAGGCCGCGCCCAAACCCAAGCCCGCGCCGGAAAAGCCCGCGACCCCAAAAAAACCAGCGCCGAAGCCCGCGCCCGAAAAGCCCAAGGCCGCAGCGCCATCCAAGCCCGCCGCCAAGGCATCGACCAAGCCTGCGGCCAAGACGCCCGCTCGCGCATCGGGCCAGGGCAAGGCGGACAAGCCCAAGGGATCGCTGCTGGGCGATGATTTCCTCAAGGGCATAGACACCAGCGCCGACGCGCCGCGCAAACCGCCCGCCCCGGCACCCGCCACCGCGATGGGCCCGGCGCAGAAGGCCGCGCTCGACGCAGAACTGCGCCGTCAGTTGAAACCGCACTGGCGCCCGCCTTCCGGCGCGGACGCGGACCGGCTCGTCACCCTGCTTGAGGTGCGGCTCGACAAGAGCGGCGCGGTGATCGGCACGCCGGAGGTGATCGACCAGCTCGGCGTCACCGCCAGCAACCGGCCCCAGGCCAAACTCCATGCCGAACGGGCGATTCAGGCGGTCAAACTTGCCTCCCCCTTCCGCAACATGCCGCCCGAATTTTACGACCAATGGAAATGGCTCCGGCCACTCCGCTTTGACGCGAGGCTGAACCGATGAAACCCACCCTTTTGCGCCGTTTGAGCGTAGCGACCGCCGCGTTGCTCGCCCTCACCGCCCTGCCTGCCATGGCCCAGCTCTCGGTCGACGTGACCGGCGAGATTGACAGCAATGTGAAGGTCGCTGTCCCTCCCATGCCCGCCCAGCAGGAAGTCGATACGCCAGCCGGGTCGGCCACGGAACTTGGCCGCAAGATCGCCGAAGTCATCGCCTCGGACCTGAAAGGCTCCGGCCTGTTCGATCCGTCCGGCCCCGCCGGCCTGCCGCAAATCCCCTTTGCCGAAGTCACCTTTCCGCAATTCGACAAATGGGGCGCCTATCAGGCGCTGGTGCAGGGCTTCGTCCGCACCAGCGGCGGGGAAGCCGACATTACCGTGGGCTGCTACCTCTATGATGTGGCGCTCAAGCAGGAGCTTACCCGTCAGGGCTATGTCGTCGCTCCGCGCGACTGGCGGCGCGCCGCGCATAAATGCGCCGACGCCATCTATGCGCGCCTGTCGGGCGAAAGCCCCTTCTTCGACAGCCGCATCGCCTATATCGCCGAAAGCGGACCGAAGGGCGCGCGGGTCAAGCGGCTCGCCATCATGGACAGCGACGGCGCGAACCATCGCTTCATCACCAATGGCCAGTCGATGGCGCTCACCCCGCGCTTCTCGCCCGACTATAAATCCATCCTCTATGTCAGCTATCTGGGCAGCCGGGTGCGCCTCTATATCTACGACATTGGCGCGGGCCAGCAGCGGCTGGTGACCGAAAGCAACAACCCGACCTTCGCCCCGCGCTGGTCGCCGGACGGGCGCAACATCCTCTTTTCGATGGCGATTGCCGGCAATACCGACATTTATCGCGTACCCGCCAGCGGCGGCACCCCCGTCCGCCTGACCACTTCGCCGGGCATCGACGTGGGCGGCAGCTATTCGCCCGACGGCAGCCAGATCGTGTTCGAAAGCGACCGGTCGGGCGGCCAGCAAATCTATGTCATGAACGCCGATGGCTCCAACCAGCGCCGGATCAGCCATGGCGGCGGCCGCTATGCGACGCCCGAATGGTCGCCGCGCGGCGACCTTATCGCCTTCACCAAGATGGCGGGCGATTTCAAGATCGCGGTGATGACGCCCAATGGCGACAATGAGCGGATCTTGACCAATGGCTGGCAGGACGAACAGCCGACCTGGTCGCCCAATGGCCGGGTGCTGCAATTCTTCCGCACGTCGCCCGGCAAGCAGGGGACGAGCCAGGTGTGGCAGGTCGACCTGACCGGCGTGAACGAACGCCGCATCCCCACCCCTCTCAGTGGTTCCGACCCTGCCTGGGGACCATTGCTGCCCTGAAAATAGCGCGCTCTTGGCGGTCGGGATGGAACCCAATCGTCTTGACAGCGTAACGAACATCACGGACCCTGACACCGTCCCGGCGGGCGGTGCCCGGATCAACCAAAGGAGACCCCCGATGAAATTGTCTAGAACGCTGGTCATGGCTACCGCCATCATCGCGCTGGCCGCCTGCTCGAAAAAGCCGCCTGCCGAATTGCCGCCCGCGCCCGGCCCGGCCACGACCGAACCGGTCGGATCGACCGGACCCACCGGCCCGGTGAAGGGCAGCCAGGAAGATTTCGTCGCGTCGGTATCGTCCGACCGGATTTTCTTCGGCCTCGATCAATATGATATCGATGCGGAAGATCAGGCGACGCTGCAAAGCCAGGCCGCCTGGCTGCAACAAAATCCCACCGTGCGCGTCACGGTCGAAGGACATGCCGACGAACGCGGCACCCGCGACTATAATATCGCGCTGGGCGAACGCCGCGCCAATGCGGCGAAAAATTATCTCGCCTCACTCGGCATCGACCCCAGCCGCATCACCACGGTCAGCTATGGCAAGGAACGCCCTGCCGCGCTCGGCTCGGACGAAGCCTCCTGGGCGCAGAACCGCCGTGCCGTGACGGTGACGATCCAATATTGATCGCCCGTCGCCCAATATGATCGAAAGGCCCGCCAGTCCCCGACCGGCGGGCCTTTTTTCTGTTGGGCCCGCGCCATCAGGGCATGGCAGGATATGCGCGCCCTTCCCGCGTCACTGTCGGGCGTCGACGCCGGGATCGTCGCGGTTATCGGCCAATAGCTGCGCCAGCTTTTCTTCGGCGATGCGCAACCGCATCAACCCCAGCAGTTCAGCCCCGATCTCGATCGCCCCATCCGGCAGGCCGCTCAGCAATTCGCCGCCCAGCCTGTCCAGCCGCGCCTGTATCTCGCCTGCCAGGGCCTTGCCCGCCGGGGTCAGCGCCACCCGGTTGGACCGTCCGTCATCGGCATCGGCCACGCGCTCGATCCAGCCTGCTTTCTGCAATTGATCCAGCGTCCGCACCAGCGACGGCGCGCTGACGTCCAGCCATTGCGCCAGTTCCGCCTGTCGCGGCGGCGTGCCCTCCATGGCCAGATGTACCAGGCACCAGCCTGCGCTGCCCGACACGCCCAGCCCCGCCAGCGCCCCGTCGGCAGCCTGCCGCCACCCCCGCGCCACTGGCCCCAGCAAATGCAACAAATCCCGTCGGGCATCCCGCTTCTTCATATCGATTAGTTAGCTAACTAACCACAATCGGGCAAGGTCGTTATGAGTGTCCAGCTTAGTGTCGGCTTCATGGGGTCCGGCCAGGCCGGACCCCGCAGGCTCAGGCCCGCCGCGTCCCGGTAAAGGCCGACGCCCCGAACGCGCCCAACTGCATCGTCCCGGTGATGGCGTCGCCGCTGACTTCCGCCTCGCACTCCAGCGTCATCGGCATCGGCATCGTCATTTCCATCTTCCAGGTCAGGCTGTTGCCCGCGACCTTGCCATCGACCACGTCGAGCGATCCCATCATGCCCGCAAAGGTGCCGTTAAACCGGTCACCGCTGCTGACCACGGTGAACACACCCTTCTGGTCGCCCATCGGCGTCTTGGCCACGCAGTCATAGGCGCCATCGACACTTGCCATCATCATCACTCCATCAAAGCATCATTCAACGATGCATACCCTCAAATCCCGATTGATCGCCCATCAGTCCAGACGGAACGCTTCTGCAGGCCCGTCCGCACTGAATGCCGGTCAATCGGCCAATGTTCCCACCTCGACCGGCAGGCCGACCGCGTCAAGCTGCGGCCGAACCAGTTTCGCGTCGCCGACCACGACCCAGATCAGCCCGTCGGCATTGATCGCCTCCCGCGCCGCCTTGTCGAAATCGGCGGCGGTCATCGCGCGATAGATATTGGGCAGCGTCTCGTAGAAATCGTCCGCCCGCCCGATCAGGCTGTTGCGCATCATCGCGCCCAGCAGGTCGGACGATGTCTCGAAGCTGCCGGGCAGCGACAATATCTGCCCGTTGATCGTCTGGTTGCGCTCCGCCTCGGTCGTGCCCTTGGTCGTCAGGAAATCCTTGATGTCCTGCCGCGCGGCAATGATCGATTCGCCCGTCTTGTCGGTCTGGACCGGGGCATAGACCAGCAGCGGGATCGTGTCCTTGACGCCGGGCAGCGAAGTCCCCGCGCCATAGGCCCAGCCCTTCGTCTCGCGCAGATCCATCGTCAGGCGCGACGTCGTGCTGCCGCCCAGCACTTCGTTGGCCGACTGGAGCGTGACCGGATTGTCGGTCCCCTTCTTGGCTGTCAGCACGCCCGCCAGGATCATCGACTGCGGGCTTTGCGGCTTGTCGATCAGGATGATCCGCGGCGGACGCGCCATCCGGTCCATGCGGAACAGCTTGCTGCCCTTGGGCGTCGCGGGCACCTTCCAGTCGCCAAAGCGCTTTTCCAGCAGCGGCAGCAATTCGGCCAGGCTCGTGTCGCCCGTGACGAAGATCGTCGCATTGTCCGGCCGCAGCCAGCGATCGTGGAAGGCGGTCAGGTCCGCCCGCGTCACCGCCTTGACCCCGCTTTCGGTGCCTGACCCGGTGAAGGGGATGCCATAGGGATGCAGCTTGCCATAGAGCAGCGGCGGCAACATGCGCTGGGCGATCGCCGTCGGCTCGGTCTTTTCCGCCGCGATCCGGGTCAGCATCTGCCCGCGCAGCCGCTCCACCTCGCCCGGCGCAAACGCCGGATTGCGCACCACATCGGCCAGCAGCCCCAGCGATGCGTCCAGATTGGGCTTGAGCGCAAACAGGCCCACCGTCGTCCGGTCCATGCTGTTGCCCGCACTCACCGACGCGCCCAGCCGCTCCTGCTCTTCCGCGATCTCCAGGGCGCTGCGCGTCGTCGTGCCTTCGTCCAGCAGCGCCGTCGTCAACGCCGCGGTCCCCAGCTTGGCCCGGTCATCCGCCGCATTGCCCGCGTCGAACGCCACGGACACACGCACGACCGGCACCGTCGCCCGGCGCGCAAACTGCACCGCAATCCCGTTCTTCAGCCTGGCATGTTCGACCGCGGGGAAATCCAGATCAGCGACCGGCTCGATCGGCGGTTCGGCAATCTTCGTGGGCGCAGGCGGCGTCGCCGCGGCCGGCGCGGGCGCAACGGGATCGCGGAAATGGGCCGGCTTGTTGGTCGCCCCTTCGGCCTGGACATTCCCCGCCAGCGCATTGTCGGCGGCCGATCGCTCGCCCGGCGCCACCGTCAGGCGGAACACTGGCCGCCCCAGCCATTTGCGCGCGGCCTCGCCCACCTGCGCTGGCGTCGCGGCGGCATAAGCGGCCAGATCCTTGCGATATTTGTCCGGATCGTTGGAATAGACCGCCCCTTCGGCCAGCGTCACCGCCTTGCCCGAAAAGCCGCCCACCTGTTCCAGCCCCGATATCGTCCCCGCCAGTTGCCGGGTCGCGGCCCGCTGTACCTCGTCGGCGGTCGGTCCCTTGGCCAGATAGTCCGCCAGCAGCGCATCGAGCCGCTTGCCCACCGCAACCGCATCCGTCCCCGGCTTCACATCGACCGTGATCTCGGCAATGCTCAGCTTCTCGAACGGCTGGACATTAGCCTTGACGCCCACCGCCACCTTCTCGTCGCGGACCAGCGTGTTGTAGAGGCGAGAGGATGCCAGCCCGCCAAAGACCGACAGCGCCAGATCGATCGCAGGCAGGTCCGCGCCATTGACGCCCGGCACCACCCAGTTGCGATAGAGACGGGTCGCCGCGACATTGTCATGCATCACCTTCTCGACATCCTTGTCGAGCGTCGGGACGGTCGCTTCCACATCCTGCGGCGGGGGACCGGCGACGATATTGCCGAACCAGCGTTCGACCTTCTTCTTCGCGGTCGCCACGTCAATATCCCCCGCCAGCACCAGCACGGCATTGTTCGGGCCATAATGCGTCTTGAACCAGGTCTGCACATCGCCCAGGCTGGCGTTGTTAAGGTCCGCCATCGACCCGATGGTAGAATGGCGATAGGGATGCCCTTCGGGCAACAGCGCGGCCAGTTGCGCATATTCGACCAGCCCATAGGGTTCATTTTCCCCCATGCGCTTTTCATTCTGAACGACTCCGCGCTGGGTATCCAGCTTCAGCTGCGTCACCGCGCCTAGCAGATGCCCCATCCGGTCGGACTCCAGGAACAGCGCCCGGTCGAGCGCTCCGGTCGGCACCGTCTCGAAATAATTGGTGCGATCGAACCAGGTCGTCCCGTTCCAGTCGGTTGCGCCAATATCTTCCAGCCGCCCGAAAAACGGCCCGTCGGCATTTTCGGAGCCATAGAACATCAGATGTTCGAACAAATGGGCAAAGCCGGTCTTGCCCGCCGGTTCGAACCGCGACCCGACATGATACCAGACGGAAACCGCGACGACCGGCGCCTTGCGATCGGTATGGACGATGACCCGCAGGCCGTTCTTCAGCGTGAACTGTTCATAGGGAATATCGACCGCCGCCACCAGGCTGGACAGCGGCGCTGGCGCGGCGCTGGATGCACTGGTCTGCGCCACCGCCTGCGTCATCGGGGTCAGCGCCATGGCCGACAGGCCGATCAGCAGGGGCAGGCGACGCGACAGGGGGGAAAGGGTCATGGACAACCTCAGAGAAAATGCAGCAGGACGAAGCGCCCGCGAAGGGCGCTAGAATAGCGGGGCGTTTTAGCAGCGCAATACGCATGACGCTGGACAGCGCGGCTGGTCGCGATAGGTTCCCGACGATCAATCGACTATAAGGGCTGTACCGACTCCGCCGCCCGCCCCTGCTCGCTTCGGTGCCTAGCCCGCGCGCATCCATTACGCCCTCGCCCGCGCGCCAGACTGATAAGGATTTGGGTGGAAATTGCGTAGCGCCTCTTGTGTGGCCTTTTGGCAACACCACATGAGCCGCAGTTTGATAAAGAGCCCAGGGCTTCAAGAAGGTAAGTCATGAACCTCGAAAAATTCACCGACCGCGCCAAAGGCTTCCTCCAGTCGGCGCAAACCGTCGCGATCCGCATGAGCCATCAGCGGATCAGTCCGGAACATCTGCTCAAGGCATTGCTGGAAGATGAGCAGGGCATGGCGTCGGGCCTGATCAAGGCGGCAGGCGGCGCACCCGACATCGCGCTGCGTGATACCGATGCCGCATTGGCCAAGGTGCCGTCGGTCTCCGGCAGCGGCGCGCAGCAAACGCCGGGCCTCGACAATGATGCCGTTCGCGTGCTGGATTCGGCCGAACAGGTCGCGACCAAGGCCGGGGACAGCTTCGTCACTGTCGAGCGGCTGCTGCTGGCGCTGACGCTGGCTAGCACGACGGCTGCGGGCAAGGCGCTCGCCGCCGCCGGGGTCAAGCCCGAAGCGCTCAACGCCGCGATCAACCAGTTGCGTCAGGGCCGCAGCGCCGACACGGCCGGCGCTGAGGATCGCTATGATGCGCTCAAGAAATTCGCCCGCGACCTCACCGAAGCGGCGCGCAGCGGCAAGCTTGATCCGGTCATCGGCCGGGACGAGGAAATCCGCCGCACCATCCAGATCCTTGCCCGCCGCACCAAGAACAACCCGGTGCTGATCGGCGACCCCGGCGTCGGCAAGACCGCAATCGCCGAAGGCCTCGCGCTGCGCATCGCCAATGGCGACGTGCCCGATACGCTGAAAGATCGCACGCTGATGGCGCTCGACATGGGCAGCCTGATCGCGGGCGCCAAATATCGCGGTGAATTTGAGGAACGGTTGAAGGGCGTGCTGGACGAAGTCAAAGCCGCCGAAGGACAGATCGTCCTCTTTATCGACGAAATGCACACGCTGATCGGCGCGGGCAAATCCGAAGGGGCGATGGATGCGGGCAATCTGCTCAAGCCCGCTTTGGCGCGCGGCGAACTGCATTGCATCGGCGCGACGACGCTCGACGAATATCGCAAGCATGTCGAAAAGGACCCTGCGCTCCAGCGTCGTTTCCAGCCCGTGTTCGTCGGGGAACCCACGGTAGAGGATACCATCTCGATCCTGCGCGGCCTGAAGGAAAAATATGAACTGCACCATGGCGTGCGGATCACCGACAGTGCGCTGGTGTCCGCCGCGACGCTTTCCAACCGTTACATCACCGACCGCTTCCTGCCCGACAAGGCCATCGACCTGATGGACGAGGCCGCGTCGCGCCTGCGGATGGAAGTGGAATCCAAGCCCGAAGAGATTGAAAATCTCGACCGCCGCATCATCCAGCTCAAGATCGAGCGCGAGGCGCTCAAGAAGGAAACCGACAAGGCCTCGGCCGATCGGCTGGCGACGCTGGAAACCGATCTTGCCAATCTGGAGGAGCAATCCGCTGCGCTCACCACCCGTTGGCAGGCGGAAAAGGACAAGATCGCCGGCGAAGCGAAGATCAAGGAACAGCTCGACGCCGCCCGGCTCGAACTGGAACAGGCACAGCGCGCCGGCGACCTCGCAAAGATGAGCGAACTGTCCTACGGCACGATCCCCAGCCTCGAAAAGCGCCTGGCGGAAGCGGCGACCGCGTCCGAAGGCGCGATGCTGCGCGAGGAAGTGACCGCAGAGGATATTGCCGGGGTCGTCGCCCGCTGGACCGGGATTCCGGTCGAGCGGATGATGACCGGCGAGCGCGAGAAGCTGCTGGCGATGGAAGAAACGCTGGGCAAGCGCGTCATAGGCCAGGCCCACGCGGTCAGGGCCGTATCCACCGCCGTGCGCCGCGCCCGCGCAGGGCTACAGGACCCCAATCGCCCGCTTGGCTCCTTCCTCTTCCTTGGCCCCACGGGCGTCGGCAAGACGGAGCTGACCAAGGCGCTGGCCGGTTTCCTGTTCGACGATGAAAACGCCATGGTTCGCATCGACATGAGCGAATTTATGGAGAAACATTCGGTCGCCCGCCTGATCGGCGCGCCTCCGGGCTATGTCGGCTATGAGGAAGGCGGCGTGCTGACCGAAGCCGTCCGCCGCCGCCCCTATCAGGTCGTGCTGTTCGACGAGGTGGAAAAGGCCCATGGCGACGTGTTCAACATCCTGCTCCAGGTGCTGGACGATGGCCGGCTGACCGACGGGCAGGGCCGCACGGTCGATTTCACCAACACGATCATCGTGCTGACATCGAACCTGGGCAGCCAATATATCGCGGCGCTGGGCGATGATGATCCGGTCGAAAAGGTCGAGGAACAGGTGATGGAGGTCGTCCGCGGCCATTTCCGCCCCGAATTCCTCAACCGCCTGGACGAGATCATCCTGTTCCATCGCCTCGGCGTCGCCCATATGGCGCCGATCGTCGATATTCAGGTCGCCCGCGTGCAGAAGCTGCTCAAGGACCGCAAGATCATGCTCGACCTGACCGACGGTGCGCGGGCATGGCTGGGACGGGTCGGCTATGACCCGGTCTATGGCGCGCGACCATTGAAGCGCGCGGTCCAGCGTTACCTGCAAGACCCGCTGGCCGACCTGATCCTGCGCGGCGAGGTGCCGGATGGATCGCAGGTGCGGGTCGAGGATGGCGACGGCGCGCTGGTTTTGAGCGTCGCTTGAGGCGATAGGGCGGGAGGGGCAATGCTCCTCCCGCGCTTCAACCGTTGGGGTTCATACCGGCGCGGCTGCGGGTGATGATGTCATCGGCATCCCGGTTCTGCTGCTCGGAAATCGCCCGCCATTCGGCGTTGGTCTTGCAGATGCGTTCCTTCTTCACCAGCGAACCTGTGACCTGAAACCGCTTGCACCGCACTGCATTGGGATCATTCTTGTCCAGCGGAGCCTTGTCCTGTGCCACTGCGGGCATCGCCAGAACGATCAGGCTGGACGCAATCACTGCCTTCAACATATGCACTCTAATTCTCCCAGAATGACGACAGTGCGAATCCCCTCTCTCCGAATGGGCCAGCCTCCATGTCGTCGATCAGATGCGCGGCGGGACGTTATTCGTCTTGCTCGCATCAGCCGTGGCATAGAATTGCTTCAATAGTTGCTGCTCCGCAAGCGACAAATGCGGGTTCCATACGTCGAAAATCAGCACGACCCGCAAATGATCGCTGTCATTCCAGGCTTCATGATCGATCGTATCGTCAAAGCCGAAGGCGACCCCTTCTTGCCACGCCCGCGTTTCACCCCCAACGCGAAAGAAGCAGCCCGGCGGCACGATCAGCGGCAGATGAATGATCGCGCGCGTATTGGTGACGCCGGTATGCGCCGGAATCCGGCTGCGCGGCTTGAGCAGGGAAAAGAAGGCCGACGGCGCCCGCCCCGGAATGTCGGCGCGCGGCAACGCCTCCAGCGCCGCGACGGTCTGCGGGCAGGCGGCGCACACCGCTTCGTTTCGTACGCCATATTCCCACAGGAACGCCGCCCCCCAGTCCAGCGACCCGTCAAGCGCGGTCCACTTATTCTGCGGCGTTCCTGCATCCTGCCGCACATAGGGACGGATCGCGTCGCCACGCTTTTCCACCAGGGCGAGAAATTCGGCACGGATCACGTCCGTCTGCGCCTCCAGCGCGTCCATCCAGGGGAAATGCTGCCGGTCGAAATATTCGTCGGCGGGCAGGAACGGGTAATGCAAACCCGAACAGTGATTCTGGTAGATGGTCCGGCGGCCAAACTCCCGGTCCAGGCAAGCCTGAAAGCGCCGCTGCGTCACCCCGTCCGATGCCTTCAACTGGGCCGCGACCCCCGCCTCGACAAAAGCGGCGAATTGCGCCTGATGGGCTGTAACGAAGTCCCGTGCCTGCGCCAATATGTCTGCCAATGCAGGCGGCAGGTCGGTCAGTCCCGCTGACAGCGCCAGCGCCTTGCTCCAGCTGTCGGCGGCCCCTTGCCTTTCTTCCAGCCGTTGCTGGAGTTGCGCCATGCGGATTTGCGCCATCAAATTGCGCTGGTCGATGTCGATCGCCGCCTGCAGCGCTGCCCGCTCCGCCTCCGCCGCGCCAAGGCCGCGCTCTGCCGACGCCACGTTCATCCACAGCGCCGCCTCCTTGGGATCAGCCGCGGCCGCGCCACGAAAATGCACGCTTGCCGCTGCAAAATCGCGCCGGTCGAGCGCAATCATCCCCAGCAGGTTGAGCGCCTGCGGCTCCCCTGCCTGTCGCTTCAATGCGTCGCCCAGCAATTGCTCGGCCGCCGCGATGCGCCCCTGTCGCCGCGCCTCCGCCGCTTGCTGCACTAACCCACCAACAGCCCCGTCCATAAAGCCCCCCAGCTTCCTGTCCATCATCGCTACCATAAGCGCTCGCAGAGGCAAGTAAGGGAAAGTCCTGCGGCTTGAATGCCCCGAAAAGCCATGCGAAGGCTGGTCGTCATGAACTCCCCCGATCCTGCGATCCGCGACATCGTGCGCGACGCCCAATGGCTGGCCCATCGCTACGATCCTGGGCATGACGCAGTCCATATGCGCTTTGTGCCACGCGCGCGGCATGGCGATATCCCCTTCCTGACCGACGAGTATCTGGGCGCGACCGACGCGCCTCTCGTGCTGCGGCTGGGCGACGCCATGGAGCAGGCACCGCCTCGTGCGCCGATCCATTTCCTGTTTCATTCGGCCTATTGCTGTTCGACCTTGCTGGCCGCCGCGATGGATATTCAGGGCGTCGCGATGGGCCTGAAGGAACCGGTGCTGCTCAATGACCTGATCGGCTGGCGACATCGCGGCGCGAAGGGGCCGGAGGTTGCCCGCGTGCTGGACGCAAGCCTGCACCTGCTGGCCCGCCCCTTCGGGCCAGGCGAGGCCGTGGTCGTCAAACCCTCCAACGTCATCAATCCGCTGATCCCCGCGATCATGAGCTTGCGCCCCGATGCGCGCGCCCTCCTGCTCCATGCCCCGCTCGAACCCTATCTCGCCTCGATCGCGCGCAAAGGGATGTGGGGGCGGCTGTGGGTGCGCGATCTGTTCCAGAAGCTGGCGCGTGAAGGGATGATCGCCCCGTTGGGCATCGCCCCGTCCGACTATCTGGGACTGACCGATATTCAGGTCGCCGCCGTCGGCTGGCTGGCGCAGCAGCATCAGTTCCACACGCTATGCGATCAACTGGGAGCGCGGGTCGCCACGCTGAACAGCGAAACGCTGGTCGCAAGGCCGACCGAGAGCCTCGCTGCATTGGCGCTGCTGTTCGGGCTGCAACTGGACGATGCGAGGGTTCGCGCAATCGCAAGCGGTCCGGTCTTTGCCCGCGACGCCAAAAATGGCGCGGCCTTCACGCCCGGCCAGCGCGCCGAGGCTGCCCAGCGCGGTCTGGAGGCGCATGCCGACGAGATTGCCAAGGTGATCCATTGGGCGACGGTGATGGCCGACAATGCGGGCATTGCGCTGCACCTGCCCCGATCATTGATCGCCTAACTCGCCCGCCTGACTTTCGCCCATGAAAAAGGGGGCCGGTGTCGCCACCGGCCCCCTTTCCTTATCTTGACTGATCGAAGGATCAGAAGCGCAGCTTGGCAGCGACCGTGTAGCGGCGGCCCAGCGCGTCGTAGGTCGACGGATAGACGTTACCGCTGTTGTAGCTGGTCGAACCGATCGAGTTGCCAACCACCTTGGGCTGGTTGTCCAGCAGGTTCTGCACGGTCATGGTCAGCGTGACTTCGTCAGAGACGTGGAAGCGGCTGGTCAGGTCGAAATAATGTTCAGCCGGGATACGGTTGAAATCGACTTCCTTGCCGTTCAGCGTACCGACGAAGGCATCGCCATCCTCATATTTCACGCCGTCGATATAGCGCCACAGCAGCGACAGATCGACCGAGTCAAACGAGAGGGTGTTGCGCACCGACCAGGAGAATTCCGGCTGGATCGAGGCGCAGTTGACGCTGTAGAGACCAACGCATTCGCGGTTGAGCGACGTCGGGGTCGCCTGGAACGTCGCGCTGTTGGTCCAGTTGCCGTTGGCGCTCAGCGCCCACTTCGCGAAACCGACATCCTTCTGATAGTTCAGCTGAACGTCGATGCCGTCCGTGGCCAGCTTGCCCAGGTTCGACAGCGTCTGCGGCAGACCGCCGACGACAGCGGCTTCACCAAACAGTGCGCCCGTGCCCGGATCGCGGCGGATGCCGGTGCAGGCCGGGTCCGAAGCGCTGGCGGCGGTGATGTTGTCGAAACAGGCCGAAATCACGTCATCAGGCGTCGGGCTGGTGATCGCACCCGTGATCTTGATGTTGTAATAATCGACCGTCAGGCTGAAGCCCGGCAGGGCTGCTGGCTGGAGCGACACGCCCAGACCCCAGCTGTTCGACTTTTCCGGGCCGAGGGCGAGGTTACCGCCGCCGGTGGAGTTCACCTGGCCAGCCGGATCATTGATGATCGAGCCGAGCTGGGCTGCTGTTGCGCCCTGGGCGATACAGACAGCCGCCAGGTTGGCGTTCTGGGTCGGCGCAGCGCCGGCGCAGGGATCGCTATCCAGGTTGGTCAGCGTGGTGTTCACCGGAGCGAACAGTTCCGCGATGTTCGGCGCACGAACGGCGCGCGAATAGTTGCCGCGGAACTTGATGCCGTCAACTGGCGTCCAGTTGCCGGCCACCTTCCAGGTGGTCGTGTTGTAACCCGAACCGCCATCGACCGAATAGTCGGAGTAGCGGATGCCCGCTTCCAGAGTCAGATCCTGGAAGAAGGGCTTGTCCTGCACCAGCGGCAGGATGACTTCGCCATAGGCTTCATAGACGTCATAGCCGCCGTCGATGTTCGGTGCAGCACCACCGGCGCCGCCCAGATCGCCCGACTGCGACAGCAGATCGGATTCCTGGCTGGCACCATATTTGCGATATTCGCCACCCAGCGCGAACGCCAGGCTGTCGGTGCCGAAGGGCGAAGCGACGCCAAAGTCACCGCTGATCGTGCCCTTGACCTGCGCCAGCGAGGTCTTGGTGGTGACCTGGCTGTTGGCCGTCAGATAGGCATTCTGCGCAGCCGTGATCGAACCATCGGGACCGAACACGTTGAGCGGGACGCAGCCATTGGTGTCGGTCAGGCAGGTCGCGGTGTTGGTCGCGAGAAGCGCCTGACGGACGCGCGAGTTCAGCCAGTAGCCCTGCTGGGTCTGGACGTTCTCCGATTCACCGTAGCCACCCGACAGATCCCAGTCGATCGAGTCGGTGATGCCACCGCGCGCGCCGATGCGATAATCGAAGAAGGTGGTTGTGAAGTCGGAAATACGCGGACCCAGTTCGGTCGCACGACGCGACAAGGTCGTCGTAACGGTGCGATAGTTCGGGTCGGTCGGGCTGGTCGCCGTCGCCGCGGCGGCGCATTCAGCCGCCGAGAAGCGGGCGGTGTAGCCAACGCCAGGCGTGGTGTCGAAGGCGCAGAAGGCATTACGCTGGGCAGCCGACAGATAGGGGTTGCTGAGCGGAACCACAACCGAAATGCCGAAGGCACCCGACGGCGCGATGATCGTGCTGACGGTGTTCTTCGAGAAGATGCCGCGCGAATAGACTTCTACAGCATCGCTGACTTCGTAGCGGCCAGCGCCGTACATGTTGAAGCGTTCAAACGGCGTCTGGAAGATGTTGAACGGGTTGAAGTTATACGCATCGAACGCAGAGGTGCCGCGGAAAGCGCCACCAGCGGCCGTCACCTGACGGTTGCCCTGCACGGCGTTACAGGCTGGCTGTCCATCGAGGCCGCAACCGGTCGTGATCGAATCGGCGCCGGTCGTGTTGACGTTGGTGAAACGCGACGGGGTCGACGTGCCCGAACCGCCGCCAAGGCCGGTGAAGGAATCGATCGAGACATTCGAGAACGGACGATCGCCCTGATAGACCGGGTCGGACTGCTGATAGCCAACCGAGAAAACCACGTTACCGCGGCCATCATCGAAATTGGCGCCCAGCGTCACGTCGGCGCGGACATAATGACCATCGGCTTCTTCGGTCAGCTGGTTGGCGATATTCGCTTCCAGACCGGCAAAGTCGGACTTGGTCACGAAGTTGACGACACCCGAAATGGCGTCCGCACCATAGGTGGTGGAAGCGCCGCCGGTCAGCACGTCGACGCGGTCGATCAGTGCCAGCGGGATGTTGTTAAGGTCGAAACGGCCGTTCAGTTCGGCAGGCACCAGACGGTTGCCGTCGATCAGGACGATGTTGCGGTTGGAACCCAGGCCGCGCAGGTTGACGAACGAAGCGCCGCCATTGCCGTTGTTGACGGCCGAACCGATGCTGGGAACGATGCCCGGAATTTCACGCAGAATTTCTTCAGCGGTGTTGTTCTGCTTCAGTTCGATCTGGTCGGCGGTGGTCGCCGTAACCGGGGTCGAACGCGCCAGATTGGGGTTCTTGATCAGCGACCCGGTAACGATGATGGTGTCGCCCATTTCGGCATCGGCAGCCTGCGGCGCGTCCTGCGCGATGGCGGCGGTCGCGATCAGCGACGCGCCCAGAATCGCGGGTGCGACGCTGGCACGCAAAAGTGCCCTTTTGGAAAATGTCTTCACGGTCCAGTCCCTTGCTCTGGAGGTTGGCAGATGGCCTGCCACTCTAATGCACCTACAGGGGGACATGGTGCCCGACAGCGATCCCCCCATATGGATAGGGGGAAACTGCGCGGGGCGAACGGCGCTGTAAAGCCGGGGAAAAGGGCATTCACCGCTTTTGAACGCCCCTGTATCATAAATGCAACATGAACGTGGCATGACTGTTTTACAGGTGGTTAGCAATATAGTTGCACGGCGGTCCTACGTCATGCAGCAATCATGCCGCACGACCAAACAAGGCAGCCCTATTGTGGCGTTGCTCACGCCCTGATGGCGTTCGCAGGCGCATATTGACCTTGTCTCTGGCGGGTGCATTGTAGAGGAACAATGTGTCCGACGCGATGGAGAGACGATTTATGGCGGGCTTGCGCGCACTGTTTTTGCTGGTCCCGCTCTGTATCGCGGCCCAATCTTCCGCTGCGCCGCAACGGCAACAGCCCCGACCCGAAATTTTCAATGACCTTTTGAAATGCCGGACGATCACAATTGATTCGGAACGGCTTGCCTGTTTCGACCGGCAGGTCGGCGCAATGGATGCTGCGGCGCAACGCGATGAAGTGGTGGTGCTGGACAAGGGCGAACTGAACAAGACGCGCAAGACCCTGTTCGGCTTCTCCTTCCCCAAATTGCCCTTCCTTGGCGGTGGCGACGACAAGGAAGATGCGCCAGCCGAGGAAGGCGTCACCCATATCCAGGCGGTGATCGCATCGGTCCGCAGCCTGGGCTATGGCAAATGGCAGATCGGGCTGGACGACGGCGCGCAATGGATCACGACCGAAGCGATCACCGCGCGTGATCCCAAGGTCGGCCAGTCGATCGAGCTGAAACGCGCCGCCATGGGCAGTTTCATGGGCAAGGTCGATGGCGGTCGTGCCGTTAGGATGAAGCGGATAAGCTGACGAGGCTATTGCCCGCTGGGCATCGGCCCGGCGAGCAAGAGCGGATCGATCCGCGCGTCATTCCACTTCATTCCCCAATGAAGGTGCGGGCCGGTAGCCCGCCCCGTCGCGCCGATCGCACCGATACGCTGTCCCTGCGATACATGATCGCCAAGCTTCACATCAATGCGCGATAGATGCAGGAACGCGCTGTTCAGGCCATGGCCGTGGTCGATCATCAGCAAATTGCCTTCCAGCGTGAAAGGCTTGTCGGCGGCCAGTATCACCACGCCGTCGGCCGGGGCCACGACCGGCGCACCGGTCGCCCCGGCCACGTCGACCCCGCCATGATAAGCGCCAGCCGTCCCCTGATAGATGCGCTGCGACCCGAACAGGCCCGATACACGCCCCACTCGCGGCCAGACGAACCGCTGCCGCCAACCCGTGGCGTCAGTCACCACCGCGCGCGCAGCGGCGATCTGTTCCAGTTCCGGCTTGCGCAGCGCCAGAAACGCCTCGCTGCTTTTGGTGGGCCGCATCGGCGCATTGATCCGCTCGATCCGCCATGCACGCGGAGCGATGGCAATCGGGTGATCAAGCGTGCGGCCATCGGCCAAGCGGGCAGTCAGTTGCCCGGTCGGCCCGGCGTCGCGATCAAACGCGATCAGGAAACGGCCATCGCCATCGACCGGGACCAGCTTGCCATCCAATGTCAACGCCACCGTGCCCGCAGGGGCAGTGCCCAGCAGCACGCCACCCTGCGTCGCCGCCCCCTCGATCGTGAAGTCGGCGCGGTCGGGCAAGGGCGCGGCAGGTGCGGAAACGCCCGCCAGCGCAATCAGCAGTACCGCCACCCAGTGCCTCATCGGCCGCCATTCGCCTTGATTTCGGCCCGCGCAGAGGCTTCCGCATTGGCGTAGGGTTCCTGCCGCGCGATACTCCAATAGCGCAAATCCTCAAGCGCGATCTTCTGGCCGGTCACCGCGCACAGCACATGATCGCCCGACTGCAGCACGCGGAAACTATAGGCCATATAATGGAGCCGGGCGACACGATCGCTGTTGGACATCAACATGGGTCAGACCTTCTGGCGCTTCACGAAAACAGATCCTTCTGCGGCTCTTCCACCCCGCGCGGTTTGCGCGTCGGGCGTGGTGGAGCAGATATAGCGGCTGGGGCGGGCTTCTCAAGCGATGCCCCGCTATCCCCGACCGTCGCATCGACCGTCCCGTCCCGGAAATGCAGCGTCACCGCGCCTGCGGCCTGTGCCGCCGCGACCGACTGAACCAGCCGCCCGTCGGCCATCACCCGCGCATAGCCGCGCGCCAGCGGCAGGTCAGGATCAAGCGAGGCGAAATGGCGCGACACCCGGTCAAGCGCCGTCGCCCGGTCGCGATAGACGCGCGCCAGATAGTCCGGGCGTGGCCGCAAACGGTCCAACCGTTCGCTCGCCCGCTGGAGATATTGCTGAAGCAGCGCCGGTCGCAGCGCCCCGCCTGCTTGCCCCAGTTGCGCGCGCGCATCCGCAATCCGGTGGCGCAAGCCGCTGCCCAGCGCGTCGGACAGCTGGTCCAGCCGTTGCCGCTGCGGCGCCAGCAACATATCGGGCGTCGGCATCAGCCGTGCCTGCATTTCCAACCTTTCCCTGGCCTGCCCCGCCCCGCGTCGCACCGCGCGCCCGGCACGCAAGCCCATCTCGCCCAGCATCGCCAGCAGGTCCGCCCGTACCGGCACCGCCAGTTCCGCCGCCGCCGTCGGCGTGGGCGCGCGCATGTCGGCGGCATAGTCACACAGCGTGGTGTCGGTTTCATGCCCGACCGCGGAAATGATCGGAATCGAGCAGTCAGCGACCGCGCGCACGACGATTTCCTCGTTGAAACTCCACAGATCCTCGATCGATCCGCCGCCTCGCGCCACGATCACCAGATCGGGCCGGGGCAGCCGCCCGCCTGCTTCCATCGCACTGAATCCGCGCACCGCACGTGCAATCTGTTCGGCAGCCCCCTGCCCTTGCACCAGCACCGGCCAGACCAGCACATCGGTCGGGCAGCGATCCGCCAGCCGGTGCAAAATATCGCGAATGACGGCGCCCGTGGGCGATGTCACGACGCCGATCGTGCGCGGCAGAAAGGGGAGCCGCCGCTTGCGCTCCGCCGCAAACAGCCCTTCGCCCGCGAGTTTCGCTTTCAGCTTCTCCAGCAGCGCCATCAGCGCGCCTTCGCCCGCCAACTCCATCCGGTCGATCACGATCTGATATTTCGACCGGCCGGGATAGGTGGTCAGCTTGCCGGTGGCGATCACCTCCACCCCATCCTGTGGCGCAAAGGCCAGCCGCTGGGCCCCGCCCTTCCACATCACCCCGTCCAGCACCGCATTATCGTCTTTCAACGCCAGATAGAGATGCCCGGACGCCGCCCGCTTGAACCCGGAAATCTCGCCGCGCAGCCGCACATGGCCGAAACGATCCTCCACCGTGCGCTTGAGCATCCCCGACAATTCGCTGACCGATAGCGGCGGCGCGTTGTCGCCCGCCCGTTCCTCCGCTAACAGGCGGCCCGAACTGTCATAGGCATCATATTCCGGGGACATGGGCGACATGAACATCCTTTTGCTTGGCGGCGGCGGCCGCGAACATGCGCTGGCGTGGAAGCTGGCGCAATCGCCCCGGCTCGATACGCTCTATGCCGCGCCGGGCAACCCCGGCATAGCCCAGCATGCGACATTGGTCGACCTTGCCGCGACCGATCATCGCGCCGTGCTGGATTTCTGCACCCGCCATTCGATCGGGCTGGTGGTGATCGGCCCGGAAGCGCCGCTGGTCGATGGCCTCGCCGACAATCTGCGCACCATGGGCGTGCCGGTTTTCGGCCCCGGCAAGAAGGCAGCGCAACTCGAAGGGTCCAAGGGCTTTACCAAGGATCTGTGCAAACGCGCGAACATTCCGACCGCCGCCTATGTCCGCGTCACGTCCAAGGATGGCGCGATTGCAGCGCTGAACGATTTCGCGCTGCCGGTGGTGATAAAGGCCGATGGCCTCGCTGCGGGCAAGGGCGTGATCATCGCCGAAACGCGCGATGAAGCGCTGGACGCGCTCGACACCATGTTCTCCGGCGCGTTCGGCGCGGCGGGCGAGGAAGTGGTGCTGGAAGAGTTCATGACCGGCGAGGAAGCCAGCTTCTTCGCGCTGACCGACGGCACCGCCATCCTGCCCTTCGGCTCTGCGCAGGATCATAAGCGGGTGGGCGATGGCGACACCGGCCCGAATACCGGGGGCATGGGCGCCTACAGCCCGGCGCGCGTCCTGACCCCGGAACTCGAAGCCCAGGTGGTCGAAACGATCATCAGGCCGACGGTCGCCACCTTGGCCGCAGAAGGCATGCCCTACTCAGGCGTGCTCTATGCCGGGCTGATGCTGACCGATCAGGGGCCGAAACTGATCGAATATAATGCCCGCTTCGGCGATCCCGAATGTCAGGTGCTGATGATGCGCTTCGACGGCGATCTGGTCGACCTGCTGCTCAGCGTCGCCCAGGGCACGCTGGCGAGCCAGGGACCAGTCGCGCTGGCCGATCGCACCGCTCTCACCATCGTCATGGCTGCCAAGGGCTATCCCGGCACCCCGGAAAAGGGCGGCGCGATCAGCGGCATCGACGCGGCGCAGGCTGGCGGCGCGCTGGTGTTCCACGCTGGAACCGCCGATCAGAACGGCACGCTGGTCGCCAATGGCGGCCGCGTCCTCAATGTGACCGCCACCGGCGATACGGTCGGCGCGGCGCAGGCGGCAGCTTACACCGCAGTCGACGCCATCGACTTCCCCACCGGCTTTTGCCGCCGCGACATCGGCTGGCGCGAAGTCGCCCGCGAACAGGCATGAAGCCTTGCCGTCCGGGGCGACACCTATTTACATAGGCACGGCATAATCACGAAAGGCAGCGCGCGATGCAGGAATTTTTCATGGACTATGGCCTGTGGCTGTTGATCGGGCTGCTGGTGATCATCGGCCTCGTCTTTCTGCTGTCCGGCAAGGACAAGGCGCAGGACGCCCCGCAAGACATCGCACCCACGCCGCCCGCCCAGACCCCGCCTGCCGCTCTGGTAGAGCCGACACCCGCGCCCCCCATCGCCGCGCCGGTCGAACCCGTGGCCGCGCCGACAGCACCGATAGCCCCGATCGCGACTGCCCCCGAACCAGCGCCGGAACCCATGCCGGTCTCACCCGCCGCCACGGCTGCACCGGAAGCCGACGACGATCTGCTCCGCCTCAAGGGCGTGGGACCAAAGCTCAAGACATTGCTGATCGAACTCGGCGTCACCCGCTTCGCCCAGATCGCCGCCTGGACCGACACGGACCTCGCCGCGATCGACGCCAAACTCGGCAATTTCAAGGGCCGCCCGGTCCGCGACCAGTGGATCGACCAGGCCAAATATCTCGCCGCAGGCGACATCGCCGGCTTCGAAGCCAAATATGGCAAGCTGTAAGAATCGTTCTAGTAACGCGCGCCTGATCTCAGTCTAAGCGGCGCGGGCCGGAACAGTGTCCGGCCCGATTGGCGCTGACGCAGAACGCATCGCCGCTCTACTGCCGACGAATCGCTGGACCAGCGCATGGCGTGCCGTCAACTTGCTGGCAACCGCCAGCAGCAGAAGCGACAGGACAAACATGGGGAGAGTATCAGCCCCCGCCATCATCAACACCGCCATCACAAGGGGATGCCACAGATAGAAGAACAAACTGTCCCGCCCGAGCGCATTGAGGGGCGCAAACGACAGTCGCAAGGCTGACAAGCGCGGCAACAGTGCGATCAACCCCAGGCACATCAGCAACCGCGCAGGCACGAAGGCCAAGTCGTTGTCGCTACCTTGGAGCGTGCTCCACCATATCATGCCCAACGCACCCGTCAGCAATACCACCCCCAGATAACGGCTCGGCAACCCTCGCTCCGCCACCAGCATTCCGAAGAAGAAATAGACAGGAAAGCGCAGGAAGCGATTGTCGGGCGACAACAGACTGTCGCCGATCGCGCCATGCCCCAGTCCAAAACAATACATGATCGCCAGGCTGATCGGCGTCCCGACGGCAAGCAACTGGAGCGGCGAGAAAGGCACCAGTCGCGTCACCAGGATCAGGAAGAACAGGACCGGTATGTACCAAAGGTGAAATGGCGGACGCAGCAGTAACTCGATCGGCAGGGTCCAACTCACTGTCCAGCCGCTAACCAGTATATATATGAGTAGTGCGACCATCCATGGCAGCAGAATGCGATTGGCATAGCGACCAAAAATTCGCTCTGGCGGATCATGTCGCGTGCGGATGACATTGAGCAGATAGCCCGAAATGCCTATCATCAACGGCATGCGAAAACCCGCACCGACCCACATCGCCAGATGCGCCTGATGGGTCAGTTCCATGGCATGCCCTGCCATGACGAATAGAATCAGCACCCCTTTAATCAGGTCCACAGACGGATTTTTCGTCACCTGATAGCCCTGTGTCCCCGATAATCTGGATAGAAACTGGCTACCGCCCATGTCTTAAACATCCCGTTAAACGACACGCACAGACCAATTCTTCCGATGGCTTTTGCCCACCTGCAAATGCGTTCAAGACCGCCAGGATGGCCCTGAAGCGTCCCCTGAATTGGACGTTGGATGCGCGTCACACGCCCTCTGGTTCGTGGGGAGCAGTTCCGTCGACCGCGCGATCATCCTCTATGCGGGGCAAAATGACATCGCCAATGGTCAGCGCCTGCACTTAACCGCCCAATATCTCCCGCGCGCGCGGCGCAAGCCGTTCTGTTGCGGCTGCGTGGATGCCGGGCGCGGCGCATAGCAGGCCAAAGGCGGTTGGCCGGGGCCGGTTGAACAGCAACGGATCGCCCAGCGCATCGGTCACCATCGCGCCGGCCTCCTGACAGATGATCGCGGCGGCCGCTATGTCCCATTCATTGCCCCAGCGCACCGTGGCGACCAGATCAGCCTCATCGGCGGCAACCATCGCCATGCGCAGCGCGATGCTGTTGGGCTTTTCGACCATCACCAGATCATTGTCGTTACGCGGCAATTGTTCGGCTGGCACCCGCGCGCCGGTGAGAAGCGTGCGCGATCCCGCGCGCAACGTCCGCCCATTGCGGGTCGCCCCATGCCCGGCCTGCGCGATCCAATATTCGTTGCGGGCAGGCGCGGCCAATATCCCCAGCCGCACCGCGCCATCCTCGACCAGCGCGACCGATACCGCCCAGCCGCGTCGTCCGCGCAGATAGTCGCGCGTGCCGTCGATCGGATCGACCACCCACACGCGGGACACGCCCAGCCGATGCACGGTATCGGCCGTCTCCTCCGACAGCCATCCCGCCCCCGGATCGATCGCGCCGAGCGAGGCGCGCAGCAGGCCGTCGACTTCCAGATCGGCATCGCATACCGGGTGGCCCGGCACTTTTTCCCACTGGCGCACGCGCGTTTCGCCACCCGCCCATAGCGCCAGCGCATGATCGGCCGCATCCGACACGGCCCCCACGATCGCGCGCAGGTCGATATCAGCCCCCGGCAACGGTCATCCCGTCAACGCGTAGCGTCGGCACATTCATGGCATAGCGGAAATGCAGGTCATTGGCGGGTATCAGGGAACGGAACATCGCCTTCAAATTGCTGGCGATGGTGATTTCGGACACCGCGTTGGTCACCGCCCCATTTTCGATCAGGAAGCCAGCCGCCCCCCGGCTATAATCGCCAGTGACGCCGTTGACGCCCATGCCGATCAGTTCGGTGACATAGATGCCACGCTTCACGTCCGCCATCAGGTCGCCGGGGGATATGCTGCCAGGCTCCATATGGACGTTGGTGATGCTGACCCCCGGCGCGCCGCTGCCGCCACGGCTGGCATGGCCGGTCGGTTCCTGTCCCAACTGGCGTGCCGACGCACTGTCCATCAGCCAGCCGGTCAGTACCCCCTTGTCGATCAGCGCGCGCCGTTCGACCGGCAGCCCTTCGCCGTCGAACGGGCGCGATCGCAGCCCGCGCGCCAGCAAAGGATCGTCGATGATGGTGACGTTCGCGTCAAACAATGCTTCGCCCAGCGATTCGAGCAGGAAACTCGATCGCCGCGCAATCGCCGGGCCGACCATGCCGCCAATTAGATGCCCCACCAGGCTGGAACCAATGCGCGGATCGAAAATCACCGGCATGACGCCGCTATCGACCTTGACCGGATTCAGCCGCGCCACCGCCCGCTGGCCCGCCCGCACGCCGACCGCCTCGGCCTGGTCCAGATCTTCCAGATGACGCGCGCTGTGGCTGGCATAGTCGCGCTGCATGTCCGATCCGCTGCCCGCCAGGACGCTGGCCCAGGTCGAATGGCTGGTTGCGCCATAGGCGCCCGCAAAACCATGGCTGGTCGCCAGCGCAATCTGGCTACGCCCGCTCGACGCGCCCCCGCCCTCGCTGTTGGTGATGCCCGGCACGGCGCGCGCCGCGTCCTCCGCCATCATCGCGCGTTCGCGCAGCGCGGCGGGTTCCGGCTCCTCGCTGTCGGTCAGGTCCAGCGCGGGCGGGCGCTTCTTCATCAGCCGGTCCTGCGGGGCAAGGCCCGCATAAGGATCTTCGGGTGCCTCGCGCGCCATCGCCACGGCCCGCTCGACCAGCGTGCCGAGCGTTGCGGGGTTCATGTCGGACGCGGAAATGCTGGCCGACCGGTTGCCGATGAACACGCGCAGGCCGATCTCCTCGCCCTCCGACCGCTCGATATCCTCCAGCGCGCCAAGCCGCACCGATATGTTGGTGGAGGCATTGCAGGCATAGATGGCGTCGGCTGCGTCCGCCCCCGCCTTGCGCGCGGCGCTCACCAGATCCTGCGCGCGCGACTGGGCTTCTTCTAGGCTGAGCATGGAGGCAAGCTATTCCCGAAACGAAAAAACAATGGGTCGGCCTTACGCGCTTGGTTCGCGCGGGGCAACGCCCGCCAGCCAATGGTCGAGCAAGTGCCACGCCACCGCCATGCGCGGCGGCGCGATGAAGGGCGCGTCCGGCTCCCCGGCCATCGCTGCGCGCACGCCATCGGCATCGCACCAGAAAGCGTCCTCAATCTCGGTCGGGTCCAGCGTCAGCGCGTCGCCCGCTGCCTGCGCGACGCAGGCGATCATCAACGACGATGGGAAGGGCCAGGGCTGGCTCATCACATAGCGCACGCCATGGACGCGAATGCCCGCTTCCTCGAACAATTCGCGCGCCACCGCTTCCTCGATCGTCTCGCCCGGCTCGATAAAGCCCGCGAGCGCCGAATAGCGTCCCGGTGGCCAGGCATGCTGGCGGCCCAGCAGCACCTTGCCCTCATATTCCGCCAGCATGATCGACACCGGGTCCACGCGTGGAAAATGCTCCGCCTGACACGCCCCGCACTGGCGCGCCCAGCCTGCCTTGACCGGCGCAGTCCGCCCGCCGCACACCGCGCAGAAGCGGTGGCGCACGTGCCAATGCAGCAAACTGCGCGCTGTCCCGTAAAGCGCCAGTTCCTGCGCTGACACTTGCCCCGCCAATGCCCGGCTACGGGGCGTCGCCCCCGAACCGCCCGTCAATTCGACCAGCAGTTCAGCGAAGATCGGTCGTCCCTCCGGATCGACGCCCAGCAGCACATGATCCTCGACCAGCGCGCCGCCATCGATCGGCTCCAGCACCAGCGCGCCATCGACCTCGACCGGCTCCAGCCCGTCCAGCACCAGCACGCGCGCTGCCGGATCGGCAAATGTCTCCGCCAGCAATGCAGGGTTCGAGCGGATATGGTCGACACGATCGAGCGTGCCGCCGACAAAGCCGGGCGGGTCATCGAGCCGGGGGTCAGTGCCGTGCATCCGCATCCTTCTCCTTCAACACCGCCTGCGCCGCGCGGGCGAATAAAGTGGGCAGGCCCGCATCGGCAATGCGTTCGACCGGCCACCATTCGCCCTCGTCGGACGGGACATGATCCTGCTCCACATGGGTGGTATGGACGGTCAGCGCCAGTGAGAAATGGGTAAAGACATGGGCAACCGGCTCGGCCAGCGTCCGCCAGTCCCCGGCAAAGGGTGGCGCGGCGGCGGGATCGGCGCTCCAGTCGGAACTGGGCAGCGCCCGCATTCCGCCCAACAGCCCCTTGTCCGGACGGCGCACCAGCCAGACATGACCGTCCGCCCGCTCGATCCACCAGCCATGACCGTTACGATGCGGCCGCGTCTTCTTGGCCGCCTTGACCGGATAGGCGGCGGGGTCAGCCGTGCGCACTGCCGCACAATCGTCCCGCAACGGGCAGATGCCGCACGCCGGATTGCGCGACGTGCAGATGGTCGCGCCCAGGTCCATCATCGCCTGCGCAAAATCCCCCGCCCGCGCATCGGGCGTGATCGCATCCGCTGCCGCGCGGATCGCCGGGCGGGCCGCTGGCAATGGCGTATCGATGGCAAACAGCCGCGCCACCACCCGCTCGACATTGGCGTCCACCACCACCGCGCGCCGCCCAAAGGCGATCGCCGCGACCGCAGCGGCGGTATAGGCGCCCACCCCCGGCAGGGCGCGCAACCCCTCCTCCGTATCGGGGAAATGCCCGCCATGATCGCGCACCACCGCGCGCGCGCAGGCCAGCAGGTTGCGGGCGCGGGCATAATAGCCAAGCCCCGCCCAGGCCGCCATCAGATCGGCATCGTCCGCCGCCGCCAGTGCCTCTACGCTGGGCCAGCGCGCCGTGAATTTCGCGAAATAGGGGCCGACCGCCGCCACCGTCGTCTGTTGCAGCATGACTTCGGACAGCCAGACCCGATAGGCGTCGGCCGCATTGGCGCCGGGCAGCGCGCGCCAGGGCAGGCGCCGGGCATGGACATCATAATGGGCCAGCAGGTCGGCTGCTATTTTTACCCCGTCTTTTACCATGTCACCCTCGACGCGCATGGCGGCGCTATGCCATGGTGCGGCCCATGACGGAACGCCCCCCGACACCCAAAGTGAAAAGTCGCGCCATTCCAGCGGCGGAGCGGCCGCGCGTCGGCGGATCGCGGCGAATCGCCGATCTGATGCCCGACATTGGCCGCGCCGCCTTCCGCAAGTTCGGCTTCGTCCAGTCGAGCATCGTCACCCGCTGGGCGGAAATCGTCGGCAGCCATTATGCCAGCATTTCCACGCCCGAATCGATCCGCTTCCCGGTCGGGCAAAAGGCTGGCGGCACGCTGCAACTCACGGTCATGAGCGGCCATGCGCCGATGGTCCAGCACATGGTGCCGGACATCATCGAACGGGTGAACCGCTTTTTCGGCTATGCCGCCGTGGCGAAAGTGGCGATGCGGCAGGGCGAAATCATGCCCAGCCCCGCCGAGCGCCGCCCGCCGCCCCGCAATCTCAAGCCCATTCCGGTCGAACTGGGCGATTCGCTGCGCGACATTGGCGACCCGGAATTGCGCACGGTGCTGGAATCGCTGGCGCAGGGACTTGCCAACAGCAGCGGCCTGCCCAAAATCGGATAATCGTTCGGCTGGCGTTCAGCACCAGTCATTAACTGGACTTGGCTCATGAAAAAGCTGCTTTCCCTCGCCCTTCTCGCCCTGCCCGTCGCCGTCCTGGCCGCACCCGCCGCCAACTGGGTCGACCGCGTCACCGTCTCGGCGATCGGCGGCCATGCCATGGGCAATCCCGCCGCGCCTACAAAGCTGGTCGAATATGTCAGCTACACCTGTAGCCATTGCGCCCATTTCGTCGGCGAAGCGAGCGCCCCGCTCAAGGCCGATTATGTCAAAAGCGGCAAGGTCAGCGTCGAAGTGCGCAACGCCGTGCGCGACAAATATGACCTGACCGCCGCGCTGCTTGCCCGCTGCGGCGGCCCGGCGCGCTTCATGGGCAATCATGAAGCGCTGTTCGCCAATCAGGATGCGTGGATGGAACAGCTGCTTGCCTATGATCGGGACGCGGTGAAGCCGACCGAACAGATTGCGGCGCTGCGCGACATCGGCCAGAAAACCGGCCTCTACACGCTGATGGCCAAGCGCGGCTACACGCCCGCCCAGTTGAATGCCTGCATCGCCAGCCCCATGGCGATGAAGCAGGTCATGGCGATGACCGACGAGGCATGGAACAAGGTGAAGATCAACGGCACGCCCGGCTTCACCATCAACGGCGCGCTGGTCGCCGGATCGGACTGGGGCAAGCTCCAGGCTGCATTGCCCCCCGTCGCCCGCTGATCTAATAAAGCCGTCAACCCGCCCATAATCGGAGCCTTGCCCGTCGTGAAAGCCTTGTCCGGTGTCGTCCTTATCGCCCTGTCCCTCACCCTTGCCGCCTGCGGCAAGAGCGAAGAGGGGGCCGCGCCCAAGGGCGAAGCCATTGCCGCCGTCGCGCCGCCAGCGGGCACCAGCTGGTCGGAAACCATCGCGGCGACGCCAGAGGGCTATTTCGTCATGGGCAATCCGGCGGCCAAGCTGAAGCTGGTCGAATATGGCTCCTACACTTGCAGCCATTGCCGCGACTTTTCGGTCGAAGCGTCGGAGGAGATCAAGAAGCTGGTCGATACCGGCAAGATGAGCTTTGAATTCCGCACCTATGTCCGCGACCCGATCGACATTTCGACCGCGCTGCTCGCCCGTTGCGGCGGCAAGGACATCTTCTATCCCCTGTCCGAACAGTTTTTCGCGAACCAGAACGCGATGTTCGAAAAGGCGCAGGCTCTGGGCGACCAGCCCTATCAGGCGTTGATGAGCGCCCCGCCGGCACAGCGTTTCGGCCGGCTGGCCGGTGCGCTGGGCCTTATCGATTTCGCCAAGCAGCGCGGCATTGCCGAAGATCAGGCGAAACAATGTCTGGCCGATACCGGGGCAGCCGAAAAGCTGGCCAAGGGCGTCGAAACAGCCAACAGCCAATATCAGATCACGGGCACGCCCAGCTTCCTGATCAACGGCGTGCTGGTCGACAATGTCGCCAACTGGGCGACGCTTCAGCCCAAGCTCAAGGAAGCAGGCATCTGATTGCGCGTCGGGGGGCGGACATCAGCGCCTGAGCGCTTGAAGGCAGGGGCGGCCGCACGCCTCCCCTGCGCGCCCTTGTTCTGCGCCGCATTGTGGCCTTGGCGCAGACAACAGCAATGCAGATAAAGCGGCTCAAGCTTTCCGGCTTCAAAAGCTTCGTCGATGCGACCGAATTGCGCATTGAACCCGGCCTGACCGGCATTGTCGGCCCCAATGGCTGCGGCAAGTCCAACCTGCTGGAAGCCATACGCTGGGTCATGGGCGAATCCAGCGCCAAATCCATGCGCGGCGGCGGCATGGAGGATGTGATCTTCGCAGGCACCGCCACCCGGCCCCAACGCGATTTTGCCGAAGTCTCGCTCCTGACGGTGCAGGAACAGGGTGAGCTTTTTTCCGCCGTGGATATAGGCCCGGACGGCGAACTGGAGGTCACCCGCCGGATCGAGCGCGGCGCAGGCAGCGCCTATCGCGCCAATGGCCGCGACGTGCGCGCAAAGGATGTGTCGCTGATCTTTGCCGACGCCGCCACCGGCCCGCACAGCCCGGCGCTGGTCAGCCAGGGCCGAATCGCCGCCGTCATCGCCGCCCGGCCCCAGGAACGGCGCGCCATGCTGGAGGAAGCGGCCGGGATTGCGGGCCTGCATGTCCGGCGCAAGGATGCCGAGCAGAAACTGCGCGCGGCCGAAACCAATCTTGCCCGGCTCGCCGAAATATTGCTGGACATGGACGCGCGCGCCAATGCCCTGCGTCGTCAGGCCCGCGCCGCCGAACGCTATATCCGCCTGTCCGATCAGATCAGGGTCGCCGAAGCGCGCGCCCTTTTCGCCCGCTGGCGTGAGGCCCATGCCAGCGCCGAAGCCGCCCGCGCGCAGGCGAAAGAGGCGGAGGCCGCCGTCGCCGCCGCGCAGGACGCGCAGCTCGCCGCCGCCGCGCATGCCCAAGCCGCGCTGGCCGCGCTGGCCGAGCGTCGCGCCGCCGCCCAACGCGCGCGCGATGACGCCAGTGAGGCTGGCCATCGCCTCGCCACGCTACGCACCGAGCGCGACGGCGTGGTCCGGCGGCTGCATGATCTGGCCCAGCAGGCCGCCCGGCTGGACGAGGATCGCGCACGCGAAGGCACGCTCGCCAATGACGCCGCCGACGCCATCGCGCGCCTCACCGCCGAAATCGCGACGCTGAAGGCGCGCATCGCCGAAACCGAAAAGCTGCGCCCCGATTTCGCCAGCCGCATCGCCAGCGCCGAGGACAGCGCCCGCGACGCCGAACTGGATCTGGCCAAGGCGATGGCGAAGCAGGCAGGCGAACAGGCCGAACTGCGCGTCGCCGAAGCGGCGCTGGTGGCCGCGCGCAACCGGCTGGAGCGCGCGGAACGCGACGTTCAGCGCTTGAGCGGCGAAGCCGCCGCCCTGCCCGACCCCGCACCGCTGGAAGCGCAGCGCGCCGCCGCCATCGCTGCGCAGGAAGAGGCCAGCGCCGCCCGCGATGCCGCCGAAGCCGCGATCCACGCCGCCGAAGCCGCGCGTCAGTCGGCAAGTGAGCAACGTGCCGCTGCCGAAGGCGCACTCTCCGCCGCGCGCGCCGCACTCGCCGCGCTCGACAGCGAAGCGGCTGCGCTCAAACGCGCGGTAGATAGCGGGCCCGGCGGTCACACCCGTGCGCTCGATCAGCTCAAGGCCGCGCCGGGCTATGAACGCGCTTTGGCCGCTGCCCTGGGCGACGATCTGGAAGCGCCGATCGCCCCCGACGGCAAGCGCCGCTGGGCCGGCGCGCCATCGCTGACGAGCGACCCCAAACTGCCCGACGGCTGCGCGCCACTCGCCGCCCATGTCACCGCCCCGCCCGAACTCGCCCGCCGTCTGGCCCAGATTGCGGTCTCCGACAGGGATGAAGGCCAGCCCCTTGCCGTCGGCCAGCGCCTCGTCACCCGCGATGGCCAGTTGCGCCGCTGGGACGGCTATGTGGCGATGGAAGGCGGGGCTGCGGCGGCGGAACGATTGATCCGGCTCAACCGGCTGGATGCGATTACCGCGAACCGCCCCGCCGTCCAGGCGCAGGTCGATGCCGCCAGCACCGACCAGCAGCAGGCCAAGGCCCGCGAACAGGCTGCCAGCGAAGCCCTCGCCAGCGGCCGCACCCAGCTTGCCCAGGCCGATCAGAACTTGCGGATCGCGCTGCGCAGCGCTGACGAGGCGACCACTGCGCTGGAACGGCTGGCCGGGCGGCGCGAAGGGATAGAGGAGCGATTGGCCGAGGCGCGCCGCGATGCCGATGCCGCCCGCGCCGATCATGACAGCGCGCAATCGGCCCGCGCGGCCATGCCCGATGGCGCGCACACGCGCGCTCTGGCCGCCACGCTGGCGCAGGCGAGCGAAAAGGCGCGCGCCATCGTCAGCCAGCTACAGGCCGATCAGGCCCTGGCCGACCGTGCCCTGTCGAGCGACCGCGAACGGCAAGCCGCCGCCGATGCGGAGATCAAGGGCTGGCGCGCCCGCGCGGGCGAAGCGGCCAAACGCATCGCCGCGATGGTCGCACGTGGCGACGAGATAGCCACCGAACGCGCCGCCATCGCGGGCCAGCCCGACGCGCTGGCGCAGGCCATCGCCGCGCTGGACGATCAGGGCACGACGCTGACCGCCGCCGCCGATGCTGCCCGCCATGCCGAGCAGGACGCCGAAGCCGCCTTGCGCCAGGCCGAGCAGCAATCCGCCCAGGCTGGCGAATTGTTCGCCGCTGCCCGCGAAGCGCGCGCCACCGCCACGGCCCGCGCCGAATCCGCGGATGAACGGCGGATCGAAACCAACCGGCTGTCGGGCGAACGTTTCGAATGCCCACCCCCGCTCCTGCCCGAAAAGCTGGGCTTTGCCAGCGCCGACATCCGCCTCGCCCAGACCGAACAGGCCGACCATGACCGCTTCACAGCCGATCGCGAGCGGATTGGCCCGGTCAATCTCGTCGCGGCGCAGGAACTGGAGGAACTGGAGCAGGTGCAGGCCAGCAGCCGCGCCGAAAGCGAGGAACTGACCCAGGCGATCCATCGCCTGCGCGGCTCGATCGGCAGCCTCAACCGCGAAGGCCGCCAGCGCCTGCTCGCCGCGTTCGAGGCGGTCGACGCCCACTTCCGGCGCCTCTTCACCACCCTGTTCAATGGCGGTCAGGCGCATCTGGAACTGATCGACAGTGACGATCCGCTGGAATCGGGGCTGGAGATCATGGCCCAGCCGCCGGGCAAGAAGCTGGCCGCGCTCACCCTGCTGTCGGGCGGGGAACAGGCGTTGACCGCCGTGGCGCTGATCTTCGGCCTGTTCCTTACCAATCCCGCGCCGATCTGCGTGCTCGACGAAGTCGACGCACCGCTGGACGACGCCAATGTCGAGCGCTTCTGCGACCTGCTCGACGCCATGGTCGCCCAGACCCAGACCCGCTACCTCATCGTCACCCACAATGCCGTCAGCATGGCGCGGATGCACCGCCTCTTCGGCGTCACCATGGTCGAACGCGGCGTCAGCCGCCTCGTTTCGGTAAACCTCCAGAGCGCCGAAGCCTTGCTGGCGGCCGAGTGATTTTTGTAGTTACAAAAATTCTTGACGAATTTCTGTAGTTATGCAAAATGGCAAAGCGTTTTTGTCCACCCTGGAGCGCGTCGCGTAACTACGTTCTAGGGGCATGAAAATGGAATTGAGCTTCGATCCGGCAAAGCGATTGAAAACCCTACAGGAACGGGGATTGGATTTCGCTGATGCCGCGCAGGTTTTTGACGGTCCGTCCTACACGGTGGAGGACGATAGATATGACTATGTTGAGCCGCGTTTTCAGACTTATGGCCTGATGAACGACAGGCTCATTACGGTGGTCTGGACGCCGGTTGATGGTGGAATCCGGGTCATCTCCATGAGGAAATGCAATGACCGAGAGCAGAAAGCCTTTGCCCGCAGATTGGGATGATGATGACATTCCCGAATGGACGGAGGAGATATTTGACCGAGCGGAAGTTCGCATCGGCGATAGGGTTATCCGCCCCGCCACTGGCACGCTGACCCGTCCCGGCCGCCCCAAATCGGACGCCCCCAAACAACAGGTAACCCTTCGCCTCGACGCTGCCGTACTGGACGGTTTCCGCGCCACCGGGCCGGGCTGGCAAAGCCGGATCAACGCCGAACTCCGCAAGGCGCTCGGCCTTTAATCCTTAACCCGCCCTAACCAGCCCTTCATCCGCCGGAACAGGCCGCGTTCGCTGATCGGCTCGAACATTTCGTCCGGTCCTTCGGGGTCCAGCACCTCATGGTCGGCCAGCCACGCCTGTACGTCATTCAGATCCGGCGTCTCATAGGGACGCAGCGTCCGGCCGGGCTTCTGGCGCATTTCCTCTATCCCCGCGACCAGCCCGCGCTGCGCGACGACGCGCGCCACCCGCTCCACCGGCAGGTCGAGATGCTCGGCGATCAGATCGTCGCGGATCGCCCTGATCCTGTCCTGCCAACCGGCATTGGCGGGCAGCGCGGTATCAATCGTCACGTCGCATTCGGTGTCCAGCCGCATCGAGCGGTTGTTCATGTTGGATGAACCGACCCGGATCAGCCGGTCATCGACGATCAGGATCTTGGCGTGGACATAGATGGGAACGCCACGCGTCGTGAAGGGATGATAGATGCGCAGCCGCCCATGGACGTCGCGCGCCTTCAAAGCCTCGAACAGGCGCGCCCGCGCCGAATCCATCGCCTGCTGCTCCAGCCAGCCATCGGCCTGGGTCGGATTGATGATGACGATGTCCGGCCCGTCCGCTTCGTCCAGCCGATTGGCGATCGCTTCGGCAATGCGGCGCGACGCGAAATATTGGCTTTCGGCATAAATGCACCGCTGCGCCGCTGCGATCTGGTGACAATAGAGCCGCTCGATCTCGATCAGTTCCTCCTGATCGTCCATTTTGGGCGCAGAGCGGGAAATGGCCACATCGACATCGGTGAATTGCACCGGCAGATGGTCGGGCCAGCAATCCTCCACCCCCTCGACCGGTGCCAGCGCGTCGCCGCCCGCCCCGACCCAGCGATTGCGGGCATGTTCCCCGAGCGCCGCGGCGACAGGTCCGGTCAGCGCCGTGGTCGCATCGTGCCAGGGGCCATAGGGCGACCCGTCCGGATGCAGCCGACCCGGTTCTTCATCGCGATGATGGCGCGTGTCCCATCGGTCGCCGGTCATGTCGATGCCGCCGCAAAAGGCGAAGCAATCGTCAATCACCACGATCTTCTGATGGTGGGAGGCAGCGGGCGGATGATGACTGTCCAGCTTCACCGTCACGCGCGGATGGGCCATCCATTTGAGCGTCGTGAACAGGTTGGTCGGCCGCACCATCGACTTCATCGCGCCGACATCCCAGCGCAGCAGGAAGATTTCCAGATCCGGCGTGCGGTCCACCAGCCAGCTGATGAAATCGCCGATCACCACCGGCGCGCCATCATGGACCTCATCCTCGCGCACCAGGCTGATCGCGGCGTCGAAATCCCAGCCGATCAGCATGATCCGCCGTTTCGCCTTGAGCATCGCCGTGCGGGCATGGCGGAAATAGGCGTCGGCGTCGATAATCGTGCTGGCGCGCGTCGCCCGTGCGATCTGCCAGCAATCCTCTCCGGCGACGGGGCCGGCAATTGGCGCGCTCATGCGCTGCCGACCGCTAGGCATCCCAGAAACATCAGCAATCCGGCAAAGCGGTTGGATCGGAATTTGACGAGTGGATCGACACCATCCTCGCGCAGGGTGGCGACCTGCCACAGCAGATGCACCGCCACCGGCAGCAATGCGGCCAGCGCCAGCATCTGGGGCCGCACCTGCCAGATCGCCCCGCTCCACAGGCCGAGCGCACACAGATAACAGAGCGCCACGCCCAGCCGGACGTGCCGCCCCATGGATAGGGCGCTGGAACCAATGCCGATCAGCGCGTCGTCCTCCCGGTCCTGCAGCGCGTAGATCGTGTCATAGCCCACAACCCAGAAAATGGTTCCGGCATAGAGTGAAATTCCCGGCAGCGTCAGCGCGCCCATCACCTCGCTCCACCCGACCAGCGCCGCCCATGAAAAGACGAGGCCAAGCCAGACTTGCGGCCAGCCGGTGATCCGTTTCATGAAGGGATAGGCCGCGACCAGCGCCAGCGACGCCAGCGCAACAACCTGCGCATAGAGGCGCAATTGCAGCAGCACGATCAGCCCGACCAGACATAGCGCAACCAGCCACAGCCAGGCCGTGCGCAGCGTCATCGTGCCGCTCGCCAGCGGGCGCGCGGCCGTGCGCGCCACTTTGCGGTCGAGATCGCGATCGACGATATCGTTGAATACGCAGCCAGCGCCGCGCATCGCGATGCTCCCCGCCAACAGCCAGAGTATCAGCGGCCAGCGCGCAAAGCCGCCCCCCGCCAGCGCCACCGCCCAGGCCCCCGGCCAGAAGAGCAGCCACCAGCCGATGGGCCGGTCGAACCGCGCCATCTGCACCAGCGCGCGCGGGGTGTCCGGCAGCCGCGCCAGCAGCCCACGCGCCTGGCTGTCGGGAACGATGGTCTGGCTCAACTGACGCACTCCATTCGGGCCGACTTGTCGAAGCCCCGTTCTTCTCTAAAGACTCCCATAGCCTCCGGGCAAGTTTCGTCGAACGGAAAGCGCATCATGACCGCAACTCCCGCCTGGCCGCCGCAAAGCGCGCCGCGTCTGCATGTCGAAACCCAGCTGGGGGATGGCGTGTCGGTGCCTGTCGATGGCAATCCGGCCCATTATCTGATCAGCGTCATGCGGGTGAAGCCCGACGACATCGTCCTGCTGTTCGACGGCCGGTCGGGCGAATGGGCCGCCCGCGCCCGCGACATCCGCAAGCGCGACCTGATATTGGAATGCATCCGCCAGACGCGACCGCCCGAATCCGTCCCGGATTTCTGGCTCTGCTGCGCCCCGATCAAGAAGGGCCGGATAGATTTGATCGCTGAAAAGGCGTGCGAACTGGGCGTGGCCAAGCTCCAGCCGGTCCTCACTCGCCGCGCCGTAGTGGACAAGCTCAATCTGGATCGTTTGCACGCCCATCTGGTCGAGGCCGCCGAACAATGCGGCCGCACCAGCCTGCCGGATCTTGCCGCGATGGTGAAGCTCGATGCGTTGCTGCGCGACTGGCCGCAGGACCGTCACCTGTTCTTTGCCGATGAAACCGGCGGCGCACCGCTGGCCGCAGCCTTTGCCGCCCACCCCGGTCCCGCCGCTTTCCTGATCGGGCCGGAGGGCGGATTCGATCCTGCCGAACGCGAAGCGATCCGCGCCCACCCGCGCGCCGTGGCGGTTTCGCTCGGTCCCCGCATCCTGCGCGCCGAAACCGCTGCCATCGCCGCAACGGCCGCGTGGATGACGCTGAACGGGGACTGGCACTAAGTTTCATTTCGCTATTGGATTGAACCGTTTATAGACAGGCCCTATCTGATCAACGCCAGTCGCTGTTTGACCGGCCGAGGGGAAGCATTAAGGGCGGGGCATGAGCACCAGAACCGACTCAGCGGGCGAAGATCCCGTCATCGAAAGCCGCGACCAGTTGATCGCGGCCTTTGCCAAGGGCGAAAAGCCCAAGGATCGCTGGCGCATCGGCACGGAGCACGAGAAATTCGTCTATAACCGCAAGGATCATCACGCCCCTTCCTATGAGGAAAAGGGTGGCATTCACACGCTGCTGATCGGCCTGACCCGTTATGGCTGGAACCCGGTGTTCGAGGGTGAGAATATCATTGCCCTGTCCGGCGCCGACGGCACGATCAGCCTGGAACCGGCCGGCCAGCTCGAACTGTCCGGCGCGCCGCTCGACAATATTCACCAGACCTGCGCCGAAACCGGCCGCCATCTGGAGCAGGTGAAATATGTCGGCGACATGCTGGGCCTGGGCTTTCTGGGCCTTGGCATGTGGCCCGACAAGACGCGCGCAGACCTGCCGATCATGCCCAAGGGCCGGTATGAAATCATGCTGCGGCACATGCCGCGCGTCGGCTCCATGGGGCTGGACATGATGCTGCGCACCTGCACCATCCAGACCAATCTGGACTATGGCAGCGAAGCGGACATGGCCAAGAAGTTCCGCGTCTCCCTCGCCCTGCAACCGCTCGGCACCGCGCTGTTCGCCAATTCGCCCTTTACCGAAGGCAAGCCCAACGGCTTCCTCTCCTACCGCAGCCATATCTGGTCGGACACCGATCCCAAGCGCACCGGCATGTTGCCCTTCGTGTTCGAAGACGGCTTTGGCTATGAACGCTATGCCGACTATGCGCTCGATGTGCCGATGTATTTCGTCTACCGCGACGGCAAATATATCGACGCTTCGGGCCTGTCGTTCCGCGATTTCCTGAACGGCGAACTGTCGGTCCTGCCGGGCGAAAAGCCCACGGAGAAGGATTGGGAGGATCATCTTTCCACCGCTTTTCCCGAAGTGCGGCTCAAAAGCTTCCTTGAAATGCGCGGCGCCGATGGCGGACCCTGGGGCCGCATCTGCGCCCTGCCCGCGCTGTGGGTCGGCCTGCTCTATGATCAAGGCGCGCTCGACGCCGCCTGGGATCTGGTCAAGGACTGGAGCATGGAAGATCGCCAGATATTGCGCGATTCCGTGCCACGCCTCGGCCTCGATGCGCCGGTCGGCAAGGGCCGCACGCTGCGCGACATCGCCCGTCCCGCGCTCGACATCGCGCGTTCAGGCCTCGCCGCCCGCGCCCGCCTCAATACGGCTGGCGACAATGAAACCGGCTATCTGTCCGATCTGGAAGAGGTCGTGTCGTCCGGCAAGACCCACGCCGAACGGCTGCTGGACCGCTATCATGGCGAATGGGGCGGCGACGTCAGCAAAATCTATGCGGAAGAAAGCTTCTGATCGCCCGATAAGGGCGGCTTATTCGGCTGCCTGAATCACCGCGGCGGCGGGGCGCTTGCGTCCCGTCACCCACGCGAAGAAGCGCGGCACCGGCGCGTTGCGCTCCATCCAGTCGCTATAGGCGCGATAATCGGGGTCGGCGGACAGATGCTGTTCTTCCGTCCGGGCGCGCCAGTAATAGACCGCGTTGGTGAGCGCCAGCATCGCGCAATTGCGCACTATGTCGGTCATGGACCCGGACACGCTCAGGAAAGGCAGCGCCGAAAACCACCAGAACAGATTTTTCGCCAGATAGGCCGGATGCCGGGTCCAGCGATAGGGACCGTGCGTCAGGATACCGCGATGGGTCAGGTTGGAAAAGCGCAGGCCGAACGCCACCGTCGCCCAGGCATAGATGCCGGTCAGCAGCACCAGCCATCCACCCAGCGCCCATTGCAGCACGCCCGACCCTTGCGTCCAATAGTCCCATTCCGCCCCGCCCGCATGATAATCGAGCGGCCCCCCGCCCCCCATCAGCACGAACGGCGGATAGCAGATCAACGCCGCAACCCAGCCCGCCAGATAGGGGTTGGCGGTGCGGATATGCGAATCCAGCGGCTTGAAGGTCAGAATATAGCCGACCGTGGCAAGGCACACGTCGATCATGAACATGACCGCAATCAGGAAACCGGCCATCGCCACGGGATTGGCGAAGGCCTCCTCGATCCGCCAGTCCACGACATTGGCGAAATTGCCGGGCACGATGGAGACCATGAAAGCCAGGAAAAAGCCCTTCACCGTCCAGGCGCGGGCATGATGGGCGACCTGGCGCATGTCGGGCACGCCCGCCGCGCCGCCGATCACCCATTGGCCGAAACTGTAACTGGCGTCCTTGGGGTGCACCAGCCGCCGGTCGATCCAGATGATGTAGGGGATGGACAAAGCGAGCAGCCAGGGCGCAGCAGCGGTGAACAGATCCATCGAAAATCGGTAGTTGCCGTTCCAGTACCAGCGCGCGATGCAATAGAAGATCGCGATGGCAAGCCAGGTCGCCCACAATCCCGCAATCTTGACGATGCTGATGTCCAGCACGTCGCGCACGGGACGCGCCGGGCCATGCCAGTCAATGCCGGTCGATGCGTTGCGATGCACCTTGTCCACCATCAGCGACCACAGCACCATTGGCAGGCCGCAGGCGACGACCGCGGCCAGCCCGGCATTGGGACCGTCCATGCCATAATGGCGCGCCACCAGCGTCCAGAGGCCAAGGCCGACAAGGCCAGCGATGCCCACGCCGTGGCTGACGGCGGATTTGGGGCAGGGATCGACGGAATCGCGCATGATCGCTGCTCTAGCGCAAAAGGGTAAGCAAGCGGTGAAAGGCATGGCGCGCGTCGGCCGACAGGAATCATCTTAACCTGTAGCAAGGCCATGAACCCTTTTTATCTCAGTGCGTTATCTCAACCTAAGCTTCGAAAATGGAGACAGGAGATGACGATTGCGGTGCGATTTCCCGATGGCAGCGTGCGCAACGTCCCTGCCCAGTTGAAGGAAGTCCCGTCCCTTGGCAGCGCCAATGGCCAACCCGTGTTTGAGCGTGTGCCGCTCAACTGCGATCCGGTCTGGCGTTTCCAGCGTGTCGGCGACGACTGGTACGCCGCGCCCCGCAGCGGCAGCCTTTCGGTGCTCAAGCCGATATTGCCCGAATGGTGGAGGACGGTACGGCATATGGGACTGGACGATTCGGCGCCCCGCTCCGCCAAGCAAAGCCAGTCGCAGGGGCGACGCGGCCCGATCGACACCGCCGCCTGATGGGCCGGGTTTGAATTTCGCTCAGCCGCCTAACACGTTGATGGTAAAGGCCAATATGCCAAGGTTGAATAGGAAGGCGGCAAGGCACTGAAACAATACGGTGCGCCGCACGCCGCTGTCGGTGATGGATATGTCGGACGTCTGGAACGTCATGCCCAGCGTGAAGGCGAAATAGAGAAAATCCCAATAGCCCGGCTCCTTCGTGTCCGGGAAATCCAGCCCGGCGCAGTCGCCGCCGCCCTTGTCCGCCCGATAGAAGATATGGGCGTAATGCATCGCGTAAATGAGGTTGGAAAATAGCCAGGCGACCAGCAATGTCGCCAGCAGCAACGCGACCACCCACGCCTTGGGCCCGCCATGCTGGCTCACGGCCACGCCGACCGCAACCAATATGACCAGGCTGACGATCCCGGTCAGCAACAGCATCAACTCGCGATTGGCGTCATTCGCCTGCGCCTTGCGCCGGATGGCGGCGGGATCGGCACGGATCAACGGCACGACCGACGCCATGAAAGCCAGCGCGGCGATGTCGAAACCCGCCATCACCGCTTCATGCCAGCGCAGCCAGAGGCCAAGCGGCGCTGCCGTCACCAGCAGCGCCAGGAACATGCCATAACGCCAGGGGAAGATGGGCTGGCGGGAAATCGTGCGGCTCATGCGCCCTTCATAGCACGGCGGCGATCAGTCCGCGCGCCTGCGCTTCATTGGCCTCCAGATACCAGTTTTCAGGCGCTTTCTGGAGCAATTCCTCCATGCTGATGTCCGATCCCAGGATCAGATTCTGGAACCCTTCATTCTGGATCGCGATCGACGATTCAATCTCGTTCAGCGTCGCCTTCAATGTCGCGATGCAGGTGGAAAGCGGCCCTGACAGCTGGATGTTCTTCGTGATCAGCCGCTCATGGATCATGATCCGGGTACCGCGTGTCACATAGCGATTTTCGGTGGCGAAAAAGCTCATGAAGGTCGCCCCCGCCGAATAGACTGCGGTTCGCCCCAGAAATACCAGCCGTCGTTCAGGATAAAGGTCGGAATGGAAACGAATATCCTCGCCCATCAGCCGGGCAATTTCCGGGTCGCCGCCCAGGGTGGAAATTTCCACCACCACCAAACCCTGCTGCGGCGCGTTTGACAGGCAGTTCTTGAAATGCAGATACATGCCATGGTCGACCACCCCCGACAGCATGATCGATGGATATTCAAAATCCTTTGGGCCCAGCATTGGTGCGGTCATGAGCATTGTCGCGTCCTTGGAAGATCGGTGTCGCGCTGCACTACGCATGGGCGCGCAAAAGGTGCCGCGCTTTTACGCTGGCGCCGCGCGCGGGAGCCTGTAAAGAACAGATCATGACCATGGGGCAGCGGACATGATCGCGAAATTGAAAGGACGGCTCGACAGCACCGGGCTGGACCATGCCATCATCGATGTGGGCGGCGTGGGCTATCTGGTCGGCGCGTCTTCGCGCACGCTCGCGGCGCTGGGCAGCATCGGCGAAGCGGTAACGATCCACACCGAAATGCTGGTCGCGGCAGATTCGATCCGCCTCGTCGGCTTCGCGCGCGCAGAAGAGCGCGACTGGTATCGGTTGCTCACCCATGTGCAGGGCGTGGGATCACGGGTGGCGCTGGCGATCCTGTCCGCACTCGAACCGCTCGAACTGCACCGCGCTGTCGCCATGGGGGACAAGGCGATGATCGCGCGCGCGAACGGCGTCGGCCCCAAACTCGCCCAGCGCATCGTCAATGAATTGAAGGACAAGATCGGCGCAACCCCGGCTGGTGGCCCGATCGACGCGGGCGGCGGCGCCATGCTGCCGACCGGCAGTTTCGCCGCCGACGCGCTCTCTGCGCTCCAGAATCTCGGCTTCAAACCCCATGAAGCCAGCACCGCCGTCGCGTCTGCCGAAGCCGAACTGGGCGATGACGCCAGCCTCGATGCGCTCGTGCGGCTCGCTCTGCGGAAGGCCGCGAAGTGATGCGGTTACACACCCGTCATGCTGAACTTGTTTCAGCATCCATTGGGCCGCACAAGCCGAAGGGGGGTGTCGATGAAGCAACCATGCGTCTATATCCTCGCCAGCCAGCCCTACGGCACGCTCTACATCGGCGTGACGTCCAACCTGATCGGTCGGCTGATGCAACACAGAACGGATGCACTGGCGGGCTTCACCAGCCGATATGGCGTCCATCGCCTCGTTCGCTTCGAGGCTTGCGATACGATGGAGCAGGCCATCCTGCGCGAGAAGCAGCTCAAGCGCTGGCATCGACAATGGAAGATCAATCTCATCGGATCGGAAAATCCCGATTGGGTCGATCTGGCGGTCAACCTCGGCTTGCCGCCGGTCCATCCACGATTGACGCACGATGGATGCTGAAACAAGTTCAGCATGACGAAGTTGGTGAGGGTCGCCCATGACCGAAGACCGCCTCCTCACCCCCACTCGTCGCGTCGAGGATGTCGACGCCGCGCTGCGCCCGAAATCGCTCGACGAATTTATCGGGCAGGAAGCCGCGCGCGGCAATCTGCGTATCTTTATCGAGGCTGCGAAGTCGCGGGGCGAGGCGCTGGACCATGTGCTCTTCTTCGGCCCGCCCGGCCTTGGCAAGACCACACTGGCGCAAATCGTCGCCAAGGAAATGGGCGTGGGCTTTCGCGCCACGTCCGGCCCGGTCATCGCCAAGTCCGGCGATCTGGCTGCCCTGCTCACCAACCTCGACGAAGGCGACGTCCTGTTCGTGGACGAAATCCATCGTCTCAACCCGGCGGTGGAGGAAGTCCTCTACCCCGCGATGGAGGACCGCGCGCTCGACCTGATGATCGGCGAAGGCCCGTCCGCCCGATCGGTCCGCATCGACCTGCCGCCCTTCACCCTGGTCGGTGCGACCACGCGGCAGGGGTTGCTCACCACCCCCCTGCGCGATCGCTTCGGCATCCCGGTGCGCCTGCAATTCTACACCGTGCCCGAACTGGAACTGGTGGTACGCCGCGCCGCCCGCTTGCTCGACCTTCCCATCACCCCCGACGGCGCTGTGGAGATTGCCCGCCGGTCGCGCGGCACCCCGCGCATCGCCGGGCGGCTGCTGCGCCGGGTGCGCGATTTCGCCAATGTCGCCGGCGTCCCCGCCGTCGATGCCAAGGTCGCTGACGCCTCGCTTCGGCGGCTGGATGTCGATGATCTGGGCCTTGACCTGATGGATCGCCGCTATCTGATGATGATCGCCGACATTTATCGGGGTGGCCCGGTGGGCGTCGAAACGCTTGCCGCCGGCCTGTCCGAAGCGCGCGACACGATCGAGGAAGTGATCGAGCCTTATCTCATCCAGCTTGGCCTCATCGCCCGCACCGCGCGTGGCCGTTGCCTCAACGGTCCGGGCTGGAAGCATCTGGGCCTCAACCCGCCGCAGGACGTCCAAAACGGGCTGTTCGACTGAGAAAAGCATGGCCGCTACGGCATGGCGGGGCTATAGCCATGGCCAAGATCAGGCGCGCGCCAGATGCGTCGGAACCGCAGGAGTCGAGCCTTGAGGGCCATCGAGACATTTCCCAACCTTGTCACCATGTTCTTCACGCGCGCCGCAGAGCGCGGCGACACCCCCTTTCTGTGGCGCAAGAGCGGCGGGACATGGCATCCGCTCAGCTGGAATGAGGTCGCCCGCCGGGTCGCCGCCCTGTCCACCGCGCTCAAATCCCTGGGCCTCAAGCCCGGCGACCCGGTCATGCTGGTCAGCGAGAATCGGCCCGAATTCTGCATCGCCGACCTGGCGATCATGGCGGCGGGCTGCATCACCGTGCCGACCTACACCACCAACACCACGCGCGATCACCAGCATATCCTGACCGACAGTGGCGCCCGCGCCGTCATCGTCTCGACCGCCAAGCTGGCACAGGCGCTGATGCCTGCCGTCGTCCGCTCGCAGGCCAGCTTCGTCATCGGTATGGAGCCGTTGCGCGGCGCACAGGGGCAGGCGACCTGCCATTTGTGGGACGATCTGATCGCCGCCCACCCCACCGACGTTGCCGCCTGCGCCGCCGCCCAGACCGCAACCCGCCAGGATCAGGCCTGCATCATCTATACCAGCGGCACCGGCGGCGCGCCGCGCGGGGTGATGCAGCATCATGGCGCGATCCTGCTCAATGCCGAAGGCGCTGGCACCATCGTTGCGGAGGATTTCGGCTGGGGCGAGGAGACATTCCTCTCCTTCCTCCCCCTCTCCCATGCCTATGAACATAGCGGCGGGCAGTTCCTGCCCATGCTGCTGGGCGGGCAAATCTACTATGCGGAAGGGTTGGAAAAACTCGCCAGCAATATCGAGGAAACCCGGCCCACCATCATGGTCGTCGTCCCCCGCCTGTTCGAAGTGCTGCGCGCCCGCATCATCAAGTCGATCGAGAAGCAGGGCAAATTCCCGACCTGGCTGATGGCGCAGGCGCTGCGCATCGGCGCAAAGGAACAGCAGGGCAAGGCGTCCGTCCTCGACCTGCCGTTAAAAGCCCTGCTTGCCCGCACGCTTCTTCCCAAGATCCGCGCCCGCTTCGGCGGCAGGCTCAAGGCGCTCGTGTCGGGCGGCGCGCCGCTCAACCCCGATGTCGGCCTGTTCTTCGATGCGATGGGCCTCACCCTGCTCCAGGGCTATGGCCAGACCGAAGCCGGTCCCGTGGTCAGCTGCAACCGGCCCAGCGCGGGCATCGCCATGGACACGGTCGGCCCGCCGCTCAAAGGGGTGGAGGTCAAGATCGCGGACGATGGCGAAATCCTCGTGCGCGGCGAACTGGTCATGCACGGCTATTGGCGCAACCCGGCCGAAACCGAAAAAGTGCTGAAGAATGGCTGGCTTCACACCGGCGATATCGGCGAATTCGATGCCAAGGGGCGCATTCGCATCACCGACCGCAAGAAAGACCTGATCGTCAATGACAAGGGCGACAATGTCTCCCCGCAAAAGATCGAAGGGATGCTGACGCTCCAGAATGAAATCGGTCAGGCGATGGTGCATGGCGACCGTCGCCCCTATCTGGTCGGCCTGATCGTGCCGGACGCTGAATGGACCCGCGAATGGGCGCAGGCCAATGGCGTCGTGCCCGCCGACGCGCCCGCCAATCCGGCCTATATGGCGGCGCTGCGCGCGGCAGTGGACCGGGTCAATGCCGACCTGTCTGTGATCGAACGGGTCCGCCGCTTCATCCTGGCCGACGAACCCTTCACCATCGACAATGAGGAAATGACCCCGTCGATGAAGATCCGCCGCCATGTCATCCGCAAACGCTATGCCGATCGGATGGACGCGCTGTACAAGGGATGAAGGATTGAAAGCTCTGCCTGTGCCAATCTTGGCCGCGATGGTCGCCAGCGCGCCATTGCACGCTGCAACGCCATCCGGCCCGGCCAGCATGGCCGAGCATCAGCGCCAGTGCGCGGGCAAGGATGGCTGGAGCGATCCCGCCCCGCCCGTCCGCATCTTCGCCAATGTCTATGACGTAGGCAGTTGCGGCATCACGGTACTGCTCGTCACCGGGGCGAAGGGCCATATATTGATCGACGGGGCCACCGCGCAGGCTGCCCCTTCGATCATCGCCAATATCGAGCGGCTGGGCGTTCGCCCCAGGGACGTTAAATATCTGCTCTCCACCCATGAGCATGTCGATCATGCCGGCGGGCTGCACGCCCTTCAGCAGCGCACCGGCGCCACCCTGATCGCGTCGACGGCCGCCCGGCCGATGCTGGAAAGCGGCACCCCGGCCCGCGACGATCCGCAACACGGCGGCCTCGATGCCTTTACCGGCGCGCGCGTCGGGCGCATCGTCAGGGATGGCGAAACCGTCACGCTGGGGTCGCTCCGCCTGACCGCCCATCTGACGCCGGGCCATTCGCCGGGCGGCACCAGCTGGTCATGGACCGCCTGCGCCGGAAAAAATTGCCGCAGGATCGTATATGCCGACAGTCTGAGCGCAGTATCGGCGGACGGGTATCGCTTTGCCGATCACCCCGCCTATGTCGCGCGCCTGCGCGCGACCATCGCCAAGGTCGCGGCGCTCCGCTGCGACCTGCTTATCACGCCGCATCCGTCCGCCAGCGCTCTTTACGATCGCCTCGCGGGAACTGCCCCTTTGATCGATAGCAAGGCTTGCGCCCGCTACGCCGCTGCTGCGCGTTCGAATCTGGACAAAAGGCTCGCCCGCGAAGCGGCTGCCGTCAAAGGACGATAAGGGCAGCCGTTCACTTGCCGGGCGTGCGATAAGGTATGAAATCCCCCAGTGCGCAACTGCCCGTCGTCATCCCCGACATCAAGTTGGCGCTGGCGGCCAGATCGCCCCGGCACAATTGCGTCCCGAAAACGCGCACGATCAGCGTGTCACCAAAGGTCAGGCCGTTGCAACTGCCCATCAGCTCATTCTTGTAGATGAGCCGCTTGTTCACGCGATAGAGCAGCACATTGTTGCTGATCACCGTCAGGTTGGTCTGCGGCTGTTGGTCGATGCAGTTGACCTTTTCGCCTGCAACCTTGCCGGCTAGCTCCTCTTCCAGCTTTGTCGCCTGCTTCTGGGTCAGGGGGGTGGGTTCGTAGCTACCGGTGCAGGCGGCCAGTAGCATGGGCGTCAGGCATATCCATGCACGCATCATGGCTCTCCTCTTTCTCTGCCCCCAAAGACGGCAACATAGCGCAGAATCCGTCAGGCCGCATCCTTCGCCGCACGCCGCTGCGCCAGCTCATCAACGTTCCGCGCCCGCATGAAGATGTTGGTCGCCCGCTCCAGTCCGATCGTCGTCGGCACGGTCGCCTCGCCACGCGCACGCGCAGCCTCCACTTCTACCATCCGTGCAGCCAGCGCCGCATTGTCCGGCTCCACCTCTAAAGAGAAACGACCGTTGGAGAGTGTATATTCATGCGCGCAATAGACCGCCGTATCCTCCGGCAGAGCGCCCAGCCTCGCCATATTGGCGAACATCTGCGCCGCGGTCCCCTCGAACAACCGCCCGCAGCCCATCGCAAACAGCGTGTCGCCGACAAAAACGATATGCTCGTCGGCCAAATGATAGGCGATATGCCCGGCGGTGTGAGCCGGGATTTCCATCACGGTCGCGACATGTGCGCCGATCCGCACCTCATCGCCTTCTCCCACCATCCGGTCGAGCGTGCCGATCTTGTCCGCTTCCGCCGCCGGGCCGGTAATCGTGCAACCCGTGGCCGCCTTGATCGCCGCATTGCCGCCGACATGATCCCCATGCCAGTGGGTGTTCCACACCTGCCCAATGGTCCAGCCGCGCGCCTGTGCCGCTGCCAGAACCGGATCGGCGACGGCAGGGTCGATCACCACCGTCTCACCACTTGCCGCGTCATGCATCAGCCAGACATAATTGTCGCTGAGCACCGGGATGCGGATCACTTCCAGCATAGCGCTCACCATGTACCGACATTGGGCATCGACGCCCAGGGTTCGGCCGGGTCCAGCCGTCCGTCCTGCAACAGTTCGATCGAAATGCCGTCCGGCGATCGCACGAAAGCCATATGCCCGTCGCGCGGCGGCCGGTTGATCGTCACGCCCGCGTCCAGGAAACGCTGGCAGGTCTCGTATATATTCTCGACCCGATAGGCGAGATGGCCGAAATTGCGCCCGCCATCATAGCTTTCCGGCTGGCTGCCGTCGGTCGGGGGCCAGTTATAGGTCAATTCAACCTGCGCCTCCTCATCGCCCGGCGCGGCGAGAAAGACCAATGTGAAGCGCCCCTGTTCGCTATCGAACCGCTTGACCTCTTTCAGCCCCAGCAGGTCGAAAAAGGCGATGCTTTTGTCCACGTCGGTCACGCGGATCATGCTATGCAGATATTTGGGCAAGGGTCACTCCGTTCGTCGCCATAAAGCAACGGTTCATCTCAGTTCTGGCACGACAACCCTATAGATAAGGTCGCGCATCCCCCGAAGGAAGAGGAAAGCATTATGGCATTGGAATTGCGGGACAAGGTTTTGCTGGGCAGTGCCGCGTTGCTGGCGCTGGGCGTCATGAGCGGCGGCTATCTGCTGGGCGACGGGCTGAAACGGGCCAGGGCGGCGGACCGCTCTGTCACCGTGCGCGGCCTTGCCGAAAAGGATGTGACGGCGGACCTTGCCACCTGGTCGATCAGCTATTCGGCAACCGGCTTCGACCTGCCTACGGTGCGCGCGGAAATCGACAACAACACGCGCGAACTCAAGGCCTATTTTGCCAGTCTGGGCTTCAAGCCTGACGCCCTCACCCCGGTCGGCGCTGGCGTGAACCAATATCTCAACAATGGCGTCAACAATATCACCATTACCCAGCGGATGCTGCTGCGCACCACCGACATCGCCCGCGCCCAGCGCGCCGTCGCGCAACAGTTCGACCTGGTCCGCCGCGGCGTGACGCTGCAGGAAGGGTCAGGCATGCGCTACAGCTTCACCAAATTGAACGACCTCAAACCCCCGATGGTCGCCGCCGCCACCAAGGATGCGCGCAACGCCGCCGAACAATTCGCGAAAGACAGCGGCACCAGCGTCGGCGGCATCAAAAGCGCGACCCAGGGCTATTTTTCGATCGACGCACGCGACGGCGAAGGCGGCGACGGATCGAGCGATACGCCCTACAAAAAGGTCCGCGTCGTCACTACGGTTGATTTTTACCTTAAATAACAATATCTTAGCTAAAAATCGGTAAAAATCATTGCATATGTCTAGTTCAGTGTCGGTTTAACCGCGCCCGCGGCGGGCAATCGCGACAGATTGTCCGCCGCTGCCTTCCCCGCCGCTGTCGTCGGCGCCAGCCTGACCGCGCGCTGCCAGGCCGAGCGCGCGACATCGTCATGCTGTGTCAGCACCGCGATATTGCCTTCCTCCAGCGCCACCGACGCATCGTCAGGCGACAGTTGCACGGCACGGGCAATATGCGCCTGCGCCAAGGCCATCTCGCCCGACCGCCGCGCCAGCGTCGCCGACAGCAGCCAGCCGAGCGGGTCTCTTGGGGCCTGCGCGAGCGCCACATCCAGCGATTCCCGTGCCGCTGCCGTATCGCCCAGCGCCACCAGCGCCCGCGCCCGATCGAGATGCACTTCGCCTTTCTCAAGTCCATCCGGCAGCCCCCGCGCCAGCGCCGCATCGAAATCCTGCCGCGCCTTGGTCGGATCACCACTGGCCAGCGCCGCATTGCCCGCCTGCGCCCACAACCGCGCGCTCTGCGCCATTTCGGCGCTACGTTCCGCCTCCTCGGCAGCCTGCTCAAACGCGACGATCGCAGGGCCCCAGCGCTCGGCGCGGGCATAGGCAAAGCCCATGCAATGCCGCGCATAGAAACTGCCGCCGTCGATCCGCCACTTCTGGGCAAAGGCGACGCCTGCATCGGGCGCTTCAATCGCCTGATCCAGACAGGCCTGAAAAGGCGCGGCATATTTGGCCGGAACCGGAATCCGTCCATCCTCCCGCGCCGCTGCTGGCTTGGGGGCCGCAGCCGTCGCAGCCGCCGCTGCTTCCTGCTTCTCCTTCCGGCTGCGGTTCATCACCGCCTCGATTTCCGGGTCATAACCTTGCGCAAGGAACAGGAGCGGCAGGAAAAAGGGCATCAGAGACTATCCAGCAGGCTGGCGACGGTGCGGATCAGCAGGGCGATGTCGCTGTCGCGGGAAAGGCGGTGGTCGCCGTCCTTAACCAGCAGCGTCTGCACATCGGATGAACGCGCCTGCGCCGCGATCCGCAATGCCGTTTCCCAGGGCACAGCATCGTCGCACTGCCCGTGCAGCAACCGCACCGGGCAGTCGATGGCGATCGGTCCGCCCAGCAGCCGCGACGCCTGCCCCGATTCCCAGAAGCCCCGCGTCGTCACATAGGGCTGGTCACTATAGGGCGTTGGCTCCTCGATCCGCCCCTCGGTCATCAGCAACGCCTTGTCCGCCTCGGTAAAGCCCCAGTCGGTAAAATCGGGTGCTGCGGCGATGCCCACCAGTCCCGCCATCCGCTCTGGCCGCGCCAGCGCCACCAGCAATGCCAGCCAGCCGCCCATGGACGATCCCACCAGCACCATCGGCCCTTCGACCAGCGCATCGACCAGCAACAGCACATCGTCCCGCCAACTGGCCAGCGTGCCATCCTCGAACCGCCCGTCGCTGGCCCCGCACCCGGCATAGTCCAGCCGCAACATCGCGCGCCCGCTGCGCGCCGCCCAAGCGTCCAGCGCGATCGCCTTGCCCCCTTCCATGTCGGACATATAGCCCGGCAAAAAGACGATCGTCGGCCCCGCGCCACTCCGCTGACGATAGGCAAGGCGCACCCCGTCAGGCCGGGTAAACAGGGCGGGCGGTACGAAATCGGCATGGGTCATGGCGGGGCATCCTGTCAGGCAAAGGGCTTGATCGCCCATAACCCGGCTTTTTGCCCAAGCCACAAAAATTATCCGCTTTCCTGCGTTGACAGCCCCAAGGCCAGCGGCTAGTTGCGCGCTCCTACCCCGTGCCCAGATGGCGGAATTGGTAGACGCACCAGCTTCAGGTGCTGGCGATCGCAAGGTCGTGGAGGTTCGAGTCCTCTTCTGGGCACCATTTGTTCTTCCGGCGACGTCCGGGGATGTCCCGAAAATGGCTGATTTCAGCCGTTTTTTGTGCTAAGGCCGTCCGGTCAAATCCGGGCTGATCCGGCACCAATCGGGAACAAATATGGTATCCTGCATGGTATCGAAGGCCCCTTATGGACGGGCCGATACCATGGGAAAACTCTTCGCGACCACCGTCACGAGCGCCAGGCCGAGGGAGCGCGAATACAAGCTCACCGACGGCGCCGGCCTCTATCTTCTCGTCAAGCCAAACGGTCGGAAGCTCTGGCGTCTTAACTACGCCTATCTCGGCAAGCAACGCACGCTTTCCTTCGGCGCCTGGCCCGACGTCGGCCTCGCCGATGCGCGCGAGCGGCGCGACGAGGCGCGCAAGCTGATCGCCGCCGGCCTCGATCCCTCGCACGAAGCCAAGCTCGCCGAGGCGCGCGCGATGCTGTCCGAGGAAAACAGCTTCAAGCTGGTCGCCGAGGAATGGGTGGCCAAGCAGGAACGCGAGGGCATGTCGGAGGTCACGCTCAGCAAGATCCGCTGGCTGCTCGCCAAGGCCTATCCCAGGATCGGCAGCCGTCCGGTAGCCAAGATCACCCCGCAGGAAGCGCTGACCGTGCTCCGCTCGATCGAGGCCACCGGACGCTACGAAAGCGCGCGCCGGATGCGCAGCGTCCTCGGTCGCGTGTTCCGCTACGCCATCGCCACCACGCGCGCCGAAATGGATCCATCCCGCGATTTGCGCGGCGCACTGACCGTTCCCAAGGCCAAGCATCTCGCCGCCATCACCACGCCCAAGGGCGCTGGCGAACTGATGCGCGCCATCGAGGGGTACACCGGCCACGCCATCACCCTGTTCGGGCTCAGACTGTCCGCCCATCTGTTCGTGCGCCCGGGCGAACTGCGCCAGGCCGAGTGGAGCGAATTCGACTTCGACCGCTCGGTCTGGAACATCCCCGAGCAGAAGATGAAGATGCGGCGGCCGCACCGCGTGCCGCTGTCCACGCAGGTCATCGCGCTCTTCGAACAGCTTTGGGAACTGACGGGCACGGGACGATACTGCTTCCCCTCTTTCCGCTCGCCGCTTCGCCCGATGTCCGAAAACACGGTCAACGCGGCCCTTCGAGCGCTCGGTTTCAGCCAGGAGGAGATGACGGCGCACGGCTTCCGGGCGATGGCGGCGACGCTGCTCAACGAAACGGGCAAGTTCAATCCCGACGCCATCGAGCGCCAGCTCGCCCATATGGAGACCAACGCTATCAGGCGTGCCTACACCCGCGGCGAATATTGGGACGAGCGCGTGCGGATGATGCAGTACTGGTCGGATCAGCTCGACGAGATGCGCGATGGCGCGAGGGTCTTGAAGCCCAACTTCCGACGCGCATGAGGCTCCCGGCCTAGCGGTCACAATAGGTCCTCTCCGTCACTTCGGCAATCGACTGGAAGACTGCAGAAGAATTCTGTGTGAGCGGATCATGGGCCTGCACATGCGCTTGCGCCCATTCCAGCCACTCGGCAGCTGGCCTGCCGCCAATTTCCAATGATGAGTCCGGGATCGCGGTGCGCAGCGCCATGAGGAAATCCCGCGCCAGTTCAGCTTCGCGCCATCTGCCGGCCTGTTCGAGAAAGCATCGGAAGCGGTCGCGGTCGAGCTTGAGCTCCTGCGCCAGGATCTGGCGACGCCGTTCCTCGGTCTCCCTTAGCCGCTGCCGCTCCTCGGCCTCTTCGCGTGCTGCGGCCATCATCGGGAATGCCGCAAGCAGGGTCGCGAGTATGTCGCCCACCCTGTCCTCGATCATGCCCTTGCGGCCGTCCTGCCAGACGCGCGGCAAGTCGCCGGGCAACCAGCGCTTGATCTCGAAGACCAGCACATCCGTCTCGACCAGTTCTCGCCGGTATTGCTTGCCGGAGCCATGCCACGGTCTCTCTTCGGCAGTGAGGAGCTGGCGCACTTCCTTGAGCCGGGGCCTGAGTTGAAATGTGATCTCGTCCTGTCCGCACCGCGCAACGGGACCATGCCGGTCTGTCTCGGCGACGACGATCTTTTCTGCTTCCAAGGCTTTGAACAGGGTGTCCAATATCCTGAGGCGACGCCGTTCGATCGGCGTGAAGGGCGCGCCCCGGACCGGCCGGTTGGGCCAGTTATCATAGACCAGCCGGCCCATGGCGATCGCCTCCCTTCGATTTGCAAGCCAGCCGGCAATGATGGGGTGGGGATCCGAGAGCCGATCTGCCACGCGCACCGCTTTGCCATTCTGGCGGGCCGCGGCAAGGGCGGCGTGCGCAGTTGACGACGCACCACCATCCGGGTGCCGGGCAATTTCTATCTTCTCGTCCATGCCGGCTTTTGCGGGCGGCAAGGCCGGCGCGGCGATCTCCTTTCCGGCCGCGACCTGATCTGCCCCCTGCTGAGTGGCCCAGAGACTATGATAGTCTGGACCACGAAGGGGAAAATGAATGCCGAGCAAGAAGCACAAGCCGGAAGAGATTATCGGCAAGCTGCGTGAAGTTGAGATTGTGCTGGCGCAGGGGGCCTCGACAGCGGAGGCCTGCCGGCGGATCGCGGTCAGCGAGCAGACCTATTATCGCTGGCGGAAGGAATATGGCGGGCTGAAGACCGACCAGGCGCGGCGGATGAAGGATTTGGAGAAAGAGAACCAGCGTCTTCGCCGGGCGATTTCGGACCTGACGCTGGACAAGTTGATCCTGCAGGAGGCTGCCAAGGGAAACTTCTGAGCCCTGCGCGGCGGCGGCGCTGCATCGATCATTTGCGACAAGAGCTTCCGGTGTCCGAGCGACGGATATGCCGGGTGCTGGGTCAGCATCGATCGACACAGCGCAAGGTGCCGCGCGGGGCGGATGACGAACAGGCACTGACAGAGGATATCATCGCTTTGGCGAAGCAATATGGTCGCTATGGCTACCGCCGGGTGACGGCATTGCTGTGCCATGCGGGATGGACGGTGAACCATAAACGCGTTGAGCGGATCTGGCGGCGTGAGGGGCTGAAGGTTCCGCTGCGCCAGCCAAAGCGCGGACGCCTATGGCTCAACGACGGATCCTGTATCCGCCTGCGGCCCGAATATCCAGGTCATGTATGGGCCTACGACTTCGTCGAAGGGCGCACGCATGACGGGCGCAAGTTCCGCATTTTGACGATCATCGACGAGGCCAGCAGGGAGTGCCTGGCGCTCATCGTCGCGCGGCAGCTCAAGCATGAGGATGTTCTGGCAGCGCTCGCCGACCTGTTCATCTCGCGCGGGCCACCGGCGCATATACGGTCCGATAATGGCAGCGAATTTATCGCGACTGCCGTCCAGAAATGGTTGGGGCAGATCGGCGTGAAGACGCTCTACATCACGCCGGGTTCACCATGGGAGAATGGCTATAACGAAAGCTTCAACGGGTCGCTTCGCGACGAACTGCTCAACGGCGAGATCTTCTACAGCCTTGCCGAGGCCAAAGTGCTGATCGAAGCCTGGCGGCGGCATTACAACACCGTCCGCCCGCATAGCAGCCTGGGCTATCGACCACCGGCCCCGGAAACGGCGACACCGCCATATCCGGCCTCCGGTTCCGCTTCGCTCCACCTCCACCCGGATATGGCGGCGATGAGCTTAATGCACTAACAAACCAATCGGTCCACTCGGTGGGGGCAGATCACCAGGTGTCGCGGAACGCCTTTACCTGCTCAGGCTCGCGACTGAAATGATCAGCTTTCTTGTCCTGAACCTTCGGATTGGTGGTGCTCCACTGGAAGTTGCTATTGAATTTGATGCCATAGGGCGGATCGATATAGATGCACTGCACCTGCCCCTTGAGCCCTTCGCGCTCGGCTAGACTCGACATCACCTTCAGGCCATCGCCCAAGATCATCCGGTTCGACCAATGCTGGTCATGTTCGTAAAATTCTGTACGCTGAGCCGGCTCGATCCCATTGAAGTCGGCAAACAGGTCAGGCGCGTCCTCGGGCTCGCGTCGTCGTTCACTTGCGCGCTTTAGATCCTCGATCAACGCCTTGGGGTGGATCTTCTCCTGGATATAAAGCGGCGGCGCCTCAACGATCAGGTCGGACCAGTCGGCCGCGTCTTTGCCGCGCCAGACGAGCTGCGGGTCTAGGTCCGGGTTACGCCGCTCATAGGCCGCGCGGATCGGCGTCTTCACCTCCGCCGGCACGAAGGCCTCTAGCTCGGCCGTCGGCGCATTGCGTCGCGTCGCCTCATCATGAGTCAGCGTTTCAACGGTGAGGGGCTTCTTGGCCATCAGGACTTTTCTTTCAGAGTGCCGCGCCAAGCATAGGGCGCCAGATCGAAGTTGCGTGTCATCTCGGTATATTTGTACTCGTGTACGGTCGGTGTTCCGAGCGCGTCGGACACCACCGCGAGCCGCCAAAGCGGTCGCCACGAACCATCCTTACTCTTCCTTGCCCGGTTATCGTTACGACGAAGGCTTTCGGCGTAACCGAGTTCTTTCTGGGTGAGGAAGAAGCAGGGCGCGGCCAGCGATGTGCCCTTCACTTCCACATGCAGGATCTCATCCGTCTCCCGATGCGTGAGAAGCAGATCGTAGCCGCACTTTTCCGCCTCCTTGCTTACGCAAGCGTAGTCAGAGAAATGTTGTTCGACGGCCTTGACCGCAGCCTTTTCGACAGCCTGTCGGCGCTCAGGATCCCCGGAAAAGCGCAAAGCCGGCTCGTCGTCTTCGATCGCCGCGCCAGCCAGAAGCGGTATCAGCTCGTCACGGTAACGCAAAAGCTCGCCGGCAAGGGTAGTCCGCCACGACTGATCCTCACCTGACCCCCGCACATAAGCATAGGATCGTTTGAGATGATCACCCTTGATCTTTCGGCTGCGAAGGGGAAGCGGAACCAGAAAGCCAGCAGTGGATGTCACCGTGTACAGGAATTTCCCGCCGTCCGAATCCGGACCGAAGCGCTCTGCGTCGGGACGAGGTTCATATGCCCTTAAGAAGAGCGCGTCCTCATACCAGCCTACTAGGCCGTAGACTCATAAACGCGCAGCCACAGGCGGATCGAGGCGAGTTTGACCATGGTAAGGAAGTTTTCGGCGAGCTTGTCGTAGCGGGTTGCGACACGGCGGAAGTGCTTCAGCTTGGAGAAGAACCGCTCGATCAGGTTGCGCTCGCGATAGAGCCGTTTGCTGAAGCAGGGCTTCCACTTTCGATTAGATTTGGCCGGTATGTTGGGCGTGGCTCCTTGCTCCTCGATCAGTGTGCGGATGCGATCCGCATCGTAGGCCTTGTCGGCAAGCACGACCATGTGCGGCCCGAGATGGTTGAGCAGTTCGTCGGCGACCTGCCCATCATGGGCTTGGCCAGCAGTCAGGCCGAGCCTGATCGGGAGGCCTTGCGCGTCGACGACGGCATGGATTTTCGTCGTGAGTCCACCGCGTGATCGACCGAGACAATGATCTCGACCCCCCTTTTTGCCGTCGCAGCCTGTTGGTGCGCCCGGATGGAAGTGCTGTCGATCATCTGGATGTCACCGTCATGGGCGGCGGTGATGGCATCCATCATTCGGTCCCACACCCCTGCCTTGCGCCAACGCACAAGGCGATTGTAGCAGGTGGTGCGCGGACCATAGCGCTCTGGCAAGTCACGCCAAGGTGCGCCCGAACGCAAGACCCAGAAGATGCCGTTCAGCACGCGGCGGTCATCAACGCGTGGGACGCCTCGGGGTTTGTTGGGCAAGAGCGGCTCGATCACGCGCCATTCAAAGTCTGTCAGATCATATCGGCTCATGCTGATCCTGAATCAGCTTTCGTGCATAAAGAAAAGCCACTGTAGGTGGCGCGACCGAAATACGATATTGTCTGCCTCATGTCAGACCCATTCAACGAGGACCTGATCGCTGCAAAGTCCGCGTTCGCTGCCATAGGTGCGGCGGCTGTTTTTGGGGCAATTCTGCTCTTCAATGCCGAAACCCAAACTATCTGGGGCGTAGCAAAGGGCATCGCAGGGATCGCTCTTTGTGTCGCCGCCATCTTCGGAGCGAGAGCCTTATACAAAGGGCTTTAGCCGCCGCCATTTATGGGTTCACGACCTAGATACAGACCATTCCGACCCGGTCGTTTCGATACAAAGAAGACCAGCCATCCCTCGGGATTCTCAGGCTTGGGGGGGCTCCAGGATTCTCCGAGCGGAGGAGCGTAACCATAGAAGCGCCCGTGCCGGTCGGACAGAAAATTGAAACGCTCATGGCCCACGCCATCGGCAAGATAACCGAAATCCCCGCGGACCTGATCTTCACGATAATCATCCGACCAGCCGGTATTGATTATGGCGATGCGGGGATAGTCCGTCATGCGGCTGCCCCTTCAGCCACTTCATCCAGCCACACCTCCACCTTCGCCGCAAACTCGGTGGCGATGGTCCACACATCGGTGAACTCGGCGAAACCCCAACGGCCGTGCTCGCCCAGCGCATTCACGCCAGGCACCCACAGCGTACGCATGGTCTCGGCCTTGTCCTTGTCGTCCTCGTCGCGGGCGCCCTTGATCTCCACCACCAAATTCAGCGTATCGTCGGGGCCGTACCCATCATCGATGCGCAGGATGAAGTCCGGACGGTAGCGCCGCGCCTCGCCCCCTGCGCTATAGGGCACCTCGTAACCGAGATTGTGATTCTTCACCCAGGCAAGTACCCGCGGGTGCTTGTCTGCTACGCGGCAGAATTCCGCTTCCCAGTCGCTGTCGATCACCGCGTAGTTGACGTGGCAGCGCTCGCCCGTCTCATAGCGGTCTTTGCTCGTCATGAAGCTGACGTGGCGAGTGCTGCCCTCCCGGTTATAGGGATCCAGCATGGCAATGACGCGTCCACCGCCTTCCTGGCCACGCGTGATGGCAGCCATGATGCGATCGGCGACGCGATCGGCAATGTTGTAGTAGAGCAGCTGCGCGGGCTGAGTGCCGCCAGCCAGAACGAGATGATGGGCCATCCATTGCCGCACGATCGATTTCGTCTGAATGATGAGGCCGACATTCGGCCGGTCGCCCGCGTTGGTCATCTTCCGTTTCACGATCCATTCGGCGAGCTTCAAATGGATCGTTGCCGCGCGCGTGTCGGCCAGATGCTCAATGGTCAGGTCGGCCGTCTCGCCGATGATGCCGGAATTTACGGTCTCGGTCGCGCCGACCAGCTCGGGGGTCAGTTCCAGCGTCGAGTCGGCGGAGAAAGACGCGGTCAGACGCTCGCTCGGCAGCTCGGTGCGATAGCCCTCGACGCGGGGGTAGCGGATCTCGGACACGTCGCGTGCCGGGCTGATCGCGTGGACGCGCTCCATATTCTCGGGCGGTGAGGGCTTTGACACCACTGGCTGCGCGGTGAAGTCGAACGGGATTCCGAGCACATCCGCATATTCAACTTTGAACTTGCCGGTATCGGGGCCATCGTTTTGCAAGCGGTACGATTGGCGCCGTAGCGCTCGGCCGATCACCTGCTCGCACAACAACTGCGTGCCGAAGGCACGGATGCCCAGAACGTGAGTTACTGTGTTGGCGTCCCATCCTTCGGTCAGCATCGACACGGAGACGACGCAGCGGATGCCTTCGCCGAGCTGTCCCTTGCGGCCTACGGTATTCATTACCTCGCGCAGAATGGTGGCGTCGTCGATTTTCTCGGCGGCCGCGCGGTCGCCCGTGCGCTGGATAAGTTCGTCCTTAAAGCGGGCGATTTCATCCTTGGCAGCGTCACGAAACTCGTTGCTGATGGCTTCGCCGCTTTCCAGTTGCTGGCTGTCTATCAGCAGGGTGCGCATCCGCGGAAGCGCGGTGCCGTCCGGATCGAAGTTGCGGAAAAGCGGGCACTTACCCTTCATCGGCGTGACGTTGCCGTTGGCGTCCTCAATCTCGTAGCCGGCGATATAGTCGTGGACGAGCTTCGAGGTGGCGGTGTTGTTGCACACCACGATGAACACGGGATCGACGCCGACCCCTGCCTCACGCCACAGCGCATGGGTTTTTTCGTAGTGACCATAGAGGGCGTCGATCGCGGTTAGTAGTTCGTTCGGAAGCTTCTGTGGGTCGAGGCCCTTGGCGCTACCGCGTCCTTTCTTCGGCAGCTGCTTACCGACGTGATCCCATAGGTTCCGGAACATCGGCGTGTCACCGCCGGGGACATTGTCCATCACTGGCACGCGCGGAAGCTTGACGATGCCGCACTCGATCGCGTCCATCAGGTTGAAATCGCTCATCACCCAACCGAACAGCGATCCCTCGCGATAGCCCGAGCCACGCAGGAAGAAGGGCGTAGCCGAAAGATCGTAGACCATAGACACGCCTAGCTCACGCTTCACCGCTTCGATGCCGGAGATCCACAGACGGGCGGCCTCGTTCGCTTCCTTGGCCTCGGCAAGTTCATCGCCCTTGAGCGCCTTCTGTTCCTCTTCGGTCAGGGGACGTTCGCGATAGCAATGGTGTGCTTCGTCATTAAGGACGACAACGTTCTTGAGCCCCATCAGCTCACCAGCGACCCGGCGGATCATGGCGCCGTCGCTCTCCGGCTTTGGTGTGGTGCGTAGCGCCGCCTGCTGGACCTTGTTGAGGGCCACTTCGTCCTTCTTCTTGAAGGCGTGATAATTGGTGATGACAATCTTCGCCCGGCCGAGATCGAGTAGCATATCTTCCGGCACGATCTCGCGACTCTTATAATAGCTGTCCGGATCGTTGGGCTGGAGGACGCGTAGGCGGTCCTTGATTGTAATGCCCGGAGCGATGATCAGAAACCCTTTCGAGAAGCGCTTTGCATTTGGATGACGTACGGCATTGAGCGTCTGCCACGCGACCAGCATCGCCATCACCGTCGTCTTGCCGGCGCCGGTGGCAAGTTTAAGCGCCATGCGCATCAGCTCGGGATTGGACGCGGCGTTTGCCGCCTCGAGGTGCGTCCAAAAGCGACGCCCCTGCGACGAAGAACGCGGCGCGACCTCGGTCAGCCAGATCACTGTCTCCACCGCCTCGATCTGACAGAAGAAAGGGCGCTGGTCCGCGAAATCATGCGTGCGCCAGTGTCGCAAAAGACGTGCCGTAGTCGGCGTCACCTGCCACTGGCTTTCTGGCAACCGCCGCCAGCTTTCCACGGCAGACCGAATGCCGTTGATGACCTCGGTCGGATTATATTCCTGACCGGACTCGTCCGTGAGCAGGTCAGCTTGCACAGCCTTCCCACGAACCTTCTTTGCCTTGGGAATTGGCGAAACAAGCGCGCTTTGTCGCCGGCGTTCAACTATAATGCTGGTGGGTTGACCATTCTCGTCGAGTTCCCAGTGACGATTTGGCTCCTTATATGGAGTGTTCAGGATCGGCGACTGAAAAAATAAATCACTCATTCAATGTCACCCATCCGTTGTATCGATTCCTGCGCCGATAATCTTCACTATTGAACGATTCTGGCCATCCACTCATCACGTTTAACGGTACACACCAATGTACTAAAAGCCGCTCCGCTTGTCGTATCGCGAAATCGAACTTCGATATTGTCTTCTTGGTGTCTTTCAAGGATCAAAACGACCAGTCCGCTGTCCGAAGAGCCTTACTCGTCTCTACATGGTTAAGCACGACGATATGCTGCGTACGAGCCGGCTTCTTTTCCGGGTTGTCCAGCAGCCCCAAGCGTTTGAGGACGTAGAAGAGCATCGCATAGCGCACTTCGAGCACCGTCGATCCGCCAACCATGCCATAATCCTTGGCGACGATAGCCTGCTGGTTGGGGCCGAGGTCGGGATGCGGTCCGATCACGACGCTGAATCGGTCGTTCCATATCGTGTCTTCGCTGCCGCCTTTGCCGGGAAGATCGAAGTCGCGGATGCCAATGATGCGTGGGACCAGGAAGTCTTTGAACAGGTCGGTCGAATGGCAGTACGCTCGGGCGTGCCACCGGAAGCCGTCATAGCCGAAGGCGTGCGGCGTGATCCGCCGCCAGGTGGGATCCGGCCGGTCCTTGCTCATCGATTGGTAACGGACCTCGACGGACCGCTTCTCCCGGACAGCCCTCAGAAGAGCGCGCAGGCAGTCCGTGTCGACCTCGCGAGCGGGGTTAAGCACCACATCGATCTCCGGCGGTGCGCCAAGCCACGTCTCGGCAGGCTCGATCAATCCCTCGCCCAAAGATCGTAAGCGTATCAAATACTCGGAAGGTCCCGGTGTTAGGAACACGGGCGCAAAGTTCGGCCCCGCGACGTACCGTTTGGAATTCTTGTCATAAACAGCATTGCCTGGCGCATGCTCCTGATAGAGCGTGAGGTCCTTGGACGCCTGCGGCTCGGAAACGCCGAAGGTCCTGATAATGTCGGAGCGGCGGATGCCGTCCTCCCAAAAGAGGCGAAACTCGATAAATTCGAGCCGTCGCTCGACGCCCCACTTCAATGTCGTCAAGCCATCCGTCATCCAAAATTTCCCTGGCACAAATCCATATAAAAACTATATGGACATATCTTTACGACCCGGATAGTTTCTATCCCTGATAGAGAATCGCGTCAAGGCCATGTTCTAAACCTCAGGGAGGCATCAGTGTCACGACAGCATGTTGATCATCGTGAGATCGCGGCGTTCGCGCAGGATAAGGTCAACCTGCCCAAAGACTGGGCGGACGAGTATCGTGCTCAGGCGCGGCGACTGCGGGAGCGCCTTGAAACCTATCTCGACGAGCATCCGGATTTTTCGCTGAAGCGGATGCAGTTGTCAGGAAGCTTGGCCAAGGGGACGGCGCTCAAGACGCTCAACGACATAGACGTCGCTTGCTACATCAGTGGCGCCAACGCGCCCCACGAGATCTCAACACTTCTCGATTATCTGGCGGAACGCCTGCGCAAGGCCTTCCCCAACTTCACCGCAGACCAGGTGAAGCCGCAGACCTACAGTGTCACTGTCTGCGTGTTTCGGAAAATTCCGGACAGTTATTTCACTAAATCGCGGACAGGCATTTCAGTAAATACGGGACAGTGATTCCGCTAAATCCCGGACAGGGTTTGGGACAGGATCAAGGTTAGGTTTTGTGATGCGCCGCTCTGGCATTGTTGCTCCTCATCGTTGCGATGGGAGGGGTGATGCCAAGGCGGAAGCAGACGAGACGAACCGACGTGAAGGACATGCGATCGATCCTCCGGCTGACCTACGATCAGGGTTTGTCGGTACGGGCCGTGTCAGAGCGGCTGAAGCTTAGCAAGACGACGGTGTCGACCTATTTACTGCGGGCGCGCGAGGCTGGGCTGACAGGCTGGCCGTTGCCGGCCGGCTACGACGACGACGCAGCGATCGAACGGCTGGTGTTCCGCCGTGTCGGCCGCCCTCCTCAGGATCTGGGCGAGCCGGACTGGCCAGTGGTTGCGCGGGAGATCAAGCGCAAGGGCGTGACGCTGGTTTTGCTGTGGCAAGAATATCGGGCTGCCCATCCCAATGGCTATGGCTATACCTGGTTTTGCGATCGGTTCCTGTCCTTCCAGCGGCGGACCCATGTCAGCTTTCGCAATCGGTATGAGGCGGGCGCCGTCCTGCAAACCGATTATGCCGGGCAGACTGTGCCGCTGATCGATCCTGTGACGGGCGTCATCACCCAGGCACAGATCTTCGTAGCGGTGCTGGGTGCTTCATCCTTCACCTTCGCAATGGCCAGCTTGAGCCAGCAGTTGCCGGACTGGATCGACGCGCAGTGCCGGGCATTGGCCTTTGTTGGCGGCGTTCCGCGCGCGATCGTGTGCGACAATCTGAAAGCGGGCGTTGCCAAAGCGCTATGGTTCGAGCCCACGCTCAGCGCGACCTTTGCGGCGATGGCCGAGCATTACGATACGACGATCCTGCCTACCCGGAGCCGGCGGCCGCGCGACAAAGGAAAGGTCGAGGGCGCAGTGTTGATCGTGGAGCGCTGGATCCTGGCGCGGCTGCGCAATCGGCGCTTCTTCAGTCTGGCGGATCTCAATGCCGCGATCGCGGACTTGCTGGTTGATCTCAATGATCGGCCCATGCGCCATGTCGGCAAATCCCGTCGCGCAATCTTTGACGAGATCGAACGGACGGCATTGGCGGCGTTACCTACGTCGGTGTTCGAATATGCCGAGTGGAAACGCGCCAAGGTCCATCCTGATTATCATGTCGAGGTCGACAAGACCTTTTACTCCGTGCCGCACGGACTGATCGGCCGGCAGGTCGATATCCGCCTGACGCATCGAGTGGTCGAGATCTTCTACGATCATGCGCGGGTCGCCAGCCATATGCGGACATCGCAGCGCCGTGGGCACGTTACCGTGAATGAGCACATGCCCAAGGCGCATCAGCGCTATGCGAATATATCGCCAGCGAGCCTGATCGAGCGCGCCAGGAAAACCGGTCCTAACACAGCGACGTTCGTGGAAAGGCTGATGATCGACAAGCCACATCCCGAGCAGGGCTATCGCTCCGCCATGGGCGTCCTCTCGCTGGCCCGGCGCTACGAGCGCGATCGGCTTGAAGCCGCCTGCGATCGAGCGCTGGTGATCGGCGCCGTTACCTACTCATCCCTCAACGCCATCCTCAAGGCCGGGCTCGACAAGATCCAGCCGACAGCGGGGCCGCTCAAACCAACACCGGCGCACGACAACATCCGTGGCGGGTCCTATTATCAATAATGAAAGGACGATCTTGTGCTGACGCATCCTACCCTTGATCAAATGCATAGCCTGGGGCTAGCGGGCATGGCGGCCGCGTGGCGCGACATTGCCGAGCAAGACACCGCTGGCGATCTGACCCGAGACGAATGGCTCGGGCTCATGCTGGACCGCGAGATCGCCACTCGCGCCGATCGACGGCTGACTAATCGTCTTGCCAGCGCGAAACTGCGCTTTGTCGACGCCTGTGTCGAAAATATCGACTTCGGGGCGCATCGCGGACTGGATCGCCGCAATATCCTCTCGCTCGCACAGGGTGCCTGGCTCAAGGCAAATGAGAATCTCATTATCACCGGCCAAACCGGCACGGGAAAAACGTGGCTGGGATGTGCGTTCGGGCGACAGGCGGCGCGCCAGGATCACTCCGTCTTATATCTGCGCATGCCGCGCCTGTTCGAGGATCTTGCACTCGCGCGCCTCGACGGTCGCTTCCCACGCGTCGTCGACAAGCTTGCCCGCGTTCAGCTGCTCATTCTGGACGACTGGGGTACCCATAGTCTCAACGATCAGCAACGCCTTGATCTGCTCGAAATCTTCGAGGAACGGTATCGCCGCAGATCCACGCTCATCACCGCCCAGCTCCCCGTGGCGGCCTGGCACGAAATGATCGGCGAGCCCACGATCGCCGATGCTATCCTCGACCGCATCGTCCACAATGCCCATCGCATCACGCTGAAAGGAGACAGCATGCGGCGACAAAAAGCTCCGCATGGCTTGACCCAGGAAGCAAATATCGAAATCACTCAACCCTGACAGCAACCAGGCATCCACTGCCTACACCAGCTGTCCCGGATTTACTGAAGCGCTTGTCCGGGATTTAGCGAAGCAGCTGTCCGACTTTTGCGAAATACGCACACTGTCTCCTTCAAGGGATCCGGGCTAGACGTCGATATCGTCCCCATCCTCTATGACGGGGATCCGCAATGGTATGGCAATCTGGTTAGCCAGGACGACGGCTCTTTCCTCAAGACGAGTATCCCGCTGCACCTCGATTTCTGCAAGAAGCGCAAGCAGGCGCAGGAGAAGCATTTTTCGCAGGTCGTTCGCCTGATAAAGTTCTGGGCACGTCGCATGAAAGCGGAGCAGGACGGATTCCGCTTCAAATCCTTCATGATCGAGCTGATCCTCGCCAAGCTCTGTGACGATGGGCTGGACTTCTCGGACTATCCCGACGCCCTCCAGCACTTCTTCTCGTATGTGGCGCGCACGAAGCTGCGCGAGAAGATTGCCTTCACCGACTGCTACGCAGCCTCGAAGGTCCCAAGCTTCACCGAGCCGGTCCAGATCATCGATCCGGTCAACGAACTCAACAACGTCAGCAAGCTTTACACCGTAACCAACGCTGACCTCATCGTGGACGCCGCGCTGGACGCCGGCGATGCGATCGACTCCGCCCTATACGCCCCCACCAAGCAGGAGACCGTCCGTTACTGGCAGAAGGCCTTCGGTCCCTCCTTCCAGGTGTAACGACCATGGCCTCCAGCTATACCATCTCCGCTTCGACCAGCTTCACGATCACCCACGCGCGGCACATGGCGGCGAAGGTTGCGGCCGACCTGAAGCGTATGCAGCGTCATTATGGGAAGCCTAGCGACGCCGATATCGCAACCTATGAGGAAGAGGTCGTCCAGCTCCTCAAGGCAGGATATCTCGGTACCGTTAGCTACGGCTACAAGCGCGACGGCAACTGGATCGAACCGACGCTACGCTACATGGCGAAGGATTTGTTGGGCATGAGCGGCACCGACGACGATCCTGGCAAGATCAAGCCGTGGGCGGATATCAGCGGCGCGTCGTTCTACAGCTTCCTGACCTATTCGCCGGCATGGGACGCGCTCACCAGCACGCAGCAGGACGCTTTCAAAAAGTCGCTTCCCTTTTACCGTGGCGGTGCATCCGAGCCGGGGATCAGCGGTTATCTCGAACAGGATCGAACCTATTCCGCAGGTGGCCACGCGCTGGGCCGCTCGTCTGTGAGGAGCTACTAATGTCCAATGGAATCGACGTCGCGGCGCTGTTCGAGCGCCGCATCAGCTACCCGGATCCTGGTGCAAAACAGCGCCTCGACCGCCTGGTCGGCATCGATGACCACAAGCAGCGCCTGTCCAAGATCCTCGGTCTGCTGGTTAATCCGGCCGGTCTTGAGAGGTGGGCCAAGGCGCATCACCCTGATGCCCATTTGCTTCTCGACACGGTGCTTCGCCGCCCCCCGCTCGTGATCCTCGCCGGAGACGTTGGATCGGGAAAGACCGAGCTCGCCGAGACCATCGGCGACGCGGTCGCACGCGCCGAGGATATCGACGTCACCCTGCTGCCGCTCAGCCTGTCTACCCGCGGGCAGGGCAAGGTCGGCGAGATGACGCAGCTTCTGACCGCCGCCTTCGACTATACCGCCTCGGAGGCGGCAAAGCTTAAATCCAGTGGCCGGTCGCGCGGCGCGCTGATCCTGCTTGTCGACGAAGCCGACGCGCTCGCGCAATCGCGTGAAGCGACACAAATGCACCATGAGGATCGCAGCGGCGTGAATGCCTTCATTCGCGGGATCGACCGTCTCGCCAACAACCGCCTACCGGCAGCCGTCATTATGTGTACCAATCGGCTGAGCGCGCTCGATCCTGCCGTCCGTCGTCGCGCCGCGGAGCTTCTTGCGTTCGACCGGCCCGATGACGCACGACGCCGCGAGGTCCTAGGGCCGCGGCTGGCGCCGCTCGGGTTCAATGCCACCCAGATCGACAACATGATCGCGTTAACCGGGCCGCGCGCGAAGAATGAAGCGGCCTTCACCTTCTCAGATCTCACCCAGCGCCTATTGCCTGCGATCGTCCTAGACGCCTATCCCGCTCGCGCTGTTGACCCAAGGCGCGCGATCGAGATCACCAAGCAGATGGCGCCAACGCCGCCCTTCCGCGACGGGCCGATATAAGGGGCGCGTCATGACCGAGGCCGTGACCGTCCGCCGCGATGGCGACACCTTCCAGGCGCGCATGTTCTGGCTGCGGGCGGGGCGCCTGCTAATTCCGGAAAGTGCAATTACGCGCGTCGCGTTCGAGACTGGTCCCAAAAGCTACGACGACATTTGGGTCGACTACATACCTGGTCGGGGTCAGCTCGATCAGGACGGGATGGCGCTCGTGCGCGAGCATATCCAGTGTAAATGGCACGTCTCGCCGGGCACCTACGGCTATACGCATCTAATCGATCCCGAGTTTGTGAACGCGAACGCGCGTTCCCTGCTGCAGCGGGCGCTCGCTGCGCAAACGGGTCGCCGGCAACCAAGCGGCCGGCACCCGGTTCAAGCTGCTCACCAACTGGACCATTGATCGCGACGATCCCCTGCGAACGCTGATCGGCACGCGATCCGGCGCGATCCGTGCTAAACGCCTGTTCGACGATACGACCGATCGCAGCCGGGTCGGAGGCGTGCGGAAACTGTGGCGTGAGCATCTCAAGTTGGATGACGTCGGGTTGCAGGCGTTCGCGGCCACGCTCGCTTTCGGCCAGGCCGGAGACTCGCTTGACGATCTGCGGGATCAGCTCGATCTGATCTTTTTTGTGGCCGGCATGCGGCGCATTCCGCCGAGCGACAGCGCCTTTCCGTATGACGACCTGATCTTTCAGTGGATGGCGCAAGGTCGGCTCGAATTTGATCGGGCGTCACTGCATGACGCGCTTCGGCGCGAGCGCCTGCTGGCGGACGCGACACCGCCGACGATCGTCTATGGCGTCAAGTCATTCGAGCATGCAATCGACCCACTTGAGCTGCGTTGCACCAAAGTACTCGATCTCACCCCCGAGTTCGACGACCGCTTCGTGCGCAACGAAGCCGATTGGGAGACTAGCATTTATCCACGCCTCGTTGCGTTCCTACGAGAAGCCGCGCGCGACGGCGATCGGCTGCGCCTTGCGCTGGATGCACATGCCACGCTTGCCTTCGCTGCGGGATCCGTGCTGGATATCAAGTCGGGGCGCGCAATCGAGCTTGAGCAGCGCAGTCCCAACCGTCAGATCTGGTCGGCCGACGATGGCGAACTACAGGATGGTTGGCCTGTCCTGGAAACAGAGCTGCGGGAGGTCGGGACAGGGTCTGAGATCGCGATCGCCGCCGGCTTCACCCACGATATCACGAAGGACGTCGAGCGCTTTCTGGCGGAGCGCTTACCCGATGTCGGCCGACTGATGCTGTGCGAACCTTCAGGCGGAGCGAGCCCGCAATCGATCCGATCGGGGCGACATGCAGCCAATCTCGCGACCGCATTGGTGGCGGCGCTCCGCTCAACGAGTTCTGCGCCTCGAGTACATCTGTTCCTAGCGGCACCAAATGCGCTAAGCTTCTTCATTGGTCAGCGTCGACCGCAGCTCGGCAGATTAACATTGTACGAATTCGATTTCGAAGGTGGAAGCGACCGAACCTATCGGCCATCGCTGGCGTTGCCCTAACCACGTTCTCGCATGCGCTCGAGCATTTTAGGCTGAAGCCTGAATGACAGGAATCAATATTATACCTGCCTACCTATGATTGGCGATGCCATTGGCTCCGTACCCTCACCGAGGATGGCGAGGTATCGACGATAACCGAACACCCGGCCCCGTTTCCTGCCAGTTACTTCATCAACGATAGCAAGGCGTTCGAGGTCCGCTAACACGGCATTGACCGTCGGCGCCGAGAGGCCGGTCCGTTCCACCAGATGATTCGCGGTGAGAAACGGGTTCTGCTGGAAAAGATCATGAACCCGTAGCGCCGAGCCGGCACGATCGCTCTCCGTCGTAATACGTTCGCGGTCTTCCTTGAAAAGATCGACTATTCGGGTGGCGGCGTCGAAGGCTTGATTGGCGGTGTCGGCGACGCCGGCGAGGAAGAAATCGAGCCACGCCTCCCAAGCGCCGTTCTCCCGCACTTCTTGAAGCAGTCGATAATATTCGGCGCGGTGTGATTTCAGGTAGAGGCTGAGGTAGAGCAGTGGCTTGCGCAGGACGCCGTTGACGCAGAGGTACAGCGTCACCAGCAGGCGGCCGATGCGGCCGTTGCCATCAAGGAACGGGTGGATCGTCTCGAACTGGACGTGAAGGAGACCTGCCTTGATCAGTGCTGGCAGGCGTGACTCGCTCTCGTGCATGAAGCGTTCGAGAGCATCCAGGCAGCCATCGAGTTCCGTAATCGGCGGTGGCACGAACAGTGCGTTGCCTGGGCGCGTGCCGCCGATCCAATTTTGCGAACGGCGGAATTCGCCGGGGCTCTTGGTGCCGCCGCGGCCGCTTTGCAGTAGGCGCTCGTGCATCTCTCGGATGAGACGAAGCGACAGTGGCAGCTCTTCCAGTCGATCGAGCCCGTACATCATGGCATCGACGTAGTTCGAGACCTCGCGGATATCGTCGATCGGCTGGCCGGCCTGCGCCTCAGTTTCGAATCGGAGCAGGTCCGACAAGGTCGATTGCGTGCCCTCGATCTGAGAGGACAGCACCGCTTCCTTTCGCACGTACATGTAGAGGAAGAGTTCCTGGCGCGGCAGCAGCATGGTGATGCCGTCGAGGCGCCCCAAGGCGCGCTCGGCCAAGCTGAGACGGTCGAGCAGGCCCAGCACATCGACGGGTGGCGCTGGTGGAAGCGGCGGCGGTACGAAGGCCCGCACAACCTCGCCCGCAACGGGGGTCTCGACGAAGCGGCCCAGCCGCAGATTCGGTTCAGGATCGGCCATGCGGACCCATATGCGGAAAACATCTTATTTAAGCAACTGGCGCTTGGCTTAATTAGCAAACAAGCTAAGGTAAGCGGGCTTAAATAAGGGAGACGACGGGGCGATGCACAGGCGTGTTCGATATCTACGAGGCCGCGCTCGTGCGTGAGGCAGGACCATCGGCGTGTCCATGCGCGCGGTCAAGGCTTGCCAAGCGCCTGGTCTCTCGCGAGAATCGCCGCCGTGCGCTCTAATGTTGATCATCTGCCCTCGGTCCAGCAAGGTGAACTGGATCGGGTGAAGCAATTGCTGATGGGCGAGTTCGCTGAGGCGACGGCGCGCGCGAACCAGCCGTGGAAGAAGAACGGCCGCATCCTCAAGGTCATCCTGTTCGGCAGCTATGCGCGGAACGATTGGGTCGACGAACCCGAGAATGGCTACCAGTCTGACTACGACCTGCTGATCATCGTCAGCCATCCCGATCTTACCGACATCGCCGACTACTGGTACGTCGCCGAAGACAAGATCCTGCGCGATACCGCAATCGCTCGGCCGGTGAACATCATCGTCCACACCTTGCAGGAGGTGAACCAGGCGCTGAGCCGTGGTGAATATTTCTGGGTCGATATCGCTCGCGACGGCATCGAACTCTACGGACTGCCCGGCAATGCGCTCGCCACGCCGCAGCCGCTGACGGCGGCTGACGCGTATGAAATGGCATCAAAATACTTCGAGGAGAAACTGGGCGATATCGACGTCTGGCTTGAAACTGCATCGGCGCAACAGGCCCGTACCGATGATCCAATTCGATATCGACGGCATGCGGCTTTCAACCTGCATCAAGCCACGGAAACGGCCTACGCCTGCTTCCTTCTCGTCCGCACTCTCTATTTCCCGCGCTCGCACAATATCAAGTTCCTGCGCTCGCTCGCCGAGGACAGCGAACCGCGCCTGATCGAGGCGTGGCCGCGCGCCACCCGGATCGACCGCCGCCGCTTCGAACTGCTGAAGCGCGCCTATGTCGAGGCGCGCTATTCGGCCAGCTACGAAATCGGCAATGACGACCTCGTGGCGCTTTCGCAGTCGGTCCGCGCTCTCCGCGATATCGTCGAGACCGTTTCGCGCGAACGCGTCGAAACGCTCCGGACAGAAGCCGGTCTCTAACCGCCTGGCGAAGCCTGCCAGATAGCTTCCGGTCCCCACTTCCGGCCGAAGTCGGCCGACACGAGCCCATCTGCGCCCATCAGCCCCGTTCCGTTTTTGGACCCCGTCACCGAGTCTGAATCCGCCCCAGCCGACCCTGTCCGGCGGGCGGGAGCTTCGACGTGACACCCACCAAATTGCTCATCGGCCAGATACTTGTCGTCCTCGCGATCGTCATCGCGGGGGTCTGGGCCGCGACGCAGTGGGCGGCGGCGATGCTCGCCTATCAGCCCGAACTGGGGTTGCCGTGGTTCCGGCTCGGCAATGTTCCGATCTACCATCCCTGGGCGCTGTTCGGCTGGTGGTATCACTATGACGCCTACGCCCCGATCGTCTTCGACAAGGCGGGCATGCTCGCCGGCGCCAGCGGCTTCATCGGCTGCGCGGCGGCGATCTTTGGTTCACTGTGGCGCGCGCGCCAGTCGAGCAACGTCACCACCTATGGTTCGGCGCGCTGGGCAAGCCCCCGCGAGATCGAGCGCGCCGGGCTCCATCGCGACGCGGGCGTCATGCTCGGCACGCTCGGCGGGCGCTATCTCCGCCATGACGGCCCCGAGCACATCATGGCGTTCGCGCCAACGCGATCGGGCAAGGGCGTGGGCCTTGTCGTCCCGACCTTGCTGTCCTGGACCGGCTCGACCGTCGTCCACGATATCAAGGGTGAGAACTGGACGCTGACCGCCGGATGGCGCGCGCGGTTCTCGCACTGCCTGCTGTTCAATCCGACTGACGCCGCGTCGGCGCACTATAATCCGCTGCTCGAGGTCCGTCGCGGCATCGACGAGGTGCGTGATGCCCAGAACATCGCCGATATCCTGGTCGATCCCGAAGGCGCGCTCGAACGCCGCAATCATTGGGAGAAGACCAGCCATTCACTGCTGGTGGGCGCGATCCTCCACATTCTCTACGCCGAGGAGGAGAAGACGCTCGCGCGGGTCGCGACCTTCCTGTCCGATCCGCAGCGCAGCTTCGTCGCCACGCTCAGCCGGATGATGACCACCAATCATCTCGGCGACGGCAAGAACCCCCGGGTCCATCCCGTCGTCGCTTCCGCCGCGCGCGAGCTCCTCAACAAGAGCGAGAACGAGCGCTCGGGCGTGCTGTCGACCGCCATGTCTTTCCTCGGCCTCTACCGCGATCCGACCGTCGCCGAGGTCACGTCGCGCTGTGACTGGCGGATCGACGACCTGATCGAGGCCGAGCGGCCCTTGTCGCTCTATCTCGTCATTCCGCCATCTGACATCAGCCGCACCAAGCCGCTGATCCGCCTCGTGCTCAACCAGATCGGCCGCCGGCTCACCGAGCGGCTCGACCAGCCTGGCACATCCACGCGCCGGCACCAGCTGCTGATGATGCTCGACGAGTTTCCGGCATTGGGCCGCCTCGATTTCTTCGAGACCAGCCTTGCCTTCATGGCCGGCTACGGCATCCGCGCCTTCCTGATCGCGCAGAGCCTCAACCAGATCGAGAAGGCGTATGGCGAGCACAACGCCATTCTCGACAATTGCCATGTCCGCGTTGCCTTCGCGACCAATGACGAGCGGACCGCGAAGCGCATTTCCGACGCGCTCGGCACCGCGACCGAGCAGCGCGCCATGCGCAACTATGCCGGCCACCGGCTCGCCCCCTGGCTCGCCCACGTCATGGTCAGCCGCCAGGAGACCGCCCGCCAGCTCCTGACGCCGGGTGAGGTGATGCAGCTTTCGCCCGACGAAGAGCTCGTGCTCGTGTCCGGGCTCGCGCCGATCCGGGCAAGCAAGCTGCGCTATTTCCGCGATCGCAACTTCGCCGCGCGCGTGGCGGCCGCTCCCAAACTGGCGTCGGGCCAATATGCCGATCGGCCGAAGTCGCGCGGCGACGACTGGTCCAACCAGGTGCGCAGCACCGACGACCGCCTGCACCAAGCGGAGGATGCCGCAGGCGGCGAGGACGATGGCGGCATGCAGCAGCAGCGTCACCCAGGCCTTCCCGAACAGGTTTCCAAGGCGACCGACGCCGCCGAAACGCGCGATCCCCAGATCGTGCCCGATGACGACGATGTCGCCGCCGACAAGCGCGCCATGGACCAGGCGCAAGGGCAGAACGCCGTCGTCCGGGGTCATGCCATCAACGAGGGCGCGAAGCGCGACCTCATACCGGATTTCTGAGGCCGCGATGAAGATCCGCCAGAACCTCTATATCGACCGCGAACTCAGCGACGCGCTGGAAGCAATCGCCGCCGGTCCGCGCGGCAACAAGAGCCACCTCGTCAACGATGCGCTGAAGGATTGGCTGGCGCGCCGGGGGACCAAGGAAATCGACGACCTCCTGAAGGTTCGCCTCGACCGTCTGACGCGCGAGCTCGCCGGCGCGCGGCGCGACATCGACGTGCTGCTGGAAAGCCTGTCGCTGTTCGTCCGCTACCAGCTGATGGTGACGGCGCCCTTGCCCGAAGCCGATGCCGCCGCCCGCGCGATCGGCCGCGATCGGTTCGAGGCGTTCGTCTCGCAGGTCGGCCGCCACCTCGCCGGTGGCACACGCACGCTGGCGCCCGCCCAACCCGATGGAGGCGCATCGTGATGTCCGCCCAGACGACAAGCGTCTCGGCGGAACGCCGTCGCGCCATGCTGCGCACCGCGATGGGGCCGGCGATAGCCGCCGCGCTCGCCGACCCGCGGGTGATCGAGATCATGGTAAATCCCGACGGGGCGCTGCGTGTCGATATCCTCGGCGAGGGCCTTGTCGATACCGACGTGAAGCTCGATGCGCCCCAGGTCGAGCGGATCATCCGGCTGGTCGCGTCCCATGTCCGGTCAGAGGTGCATAGTGACAAGCCCATCGTATCGGCCGAGCTGCCGCCGCTTGGTTCTGGCGCGGGCGAGCGGTTCGAGGGAATCCTGCCGCCCGTATCCACCGCCCCCTGCTTTTCGATCCGCAAGCCGGCGGCGCGGATCTATACGCTGATGGACTATGTGACCGACGGCATCATGTCGGCGGAGGCCGCACGCCTGCTGTCGCTCGCCGTCGTCGATCGCCGCAACATCCTCGTCGCCGGCGGGACCAGTTCGGGCAAGACGACGCTCGCCAACGCGCTGCTCGCCGAGATGGCGCATCTCGACGAACGGGTGATCCTGATCGAGGACACTCGCGAGCTGCAATCGCCGGCGCGCGATACGGTCGCGCTCAGGACTCGCCCAGGCGCCGTCACCATGGGCGATCTCGTGCGCTCGACGCTGCGCCTTCGACCCGATCGCATCATCGTCGGCGAGGTACGCGGCGGCGAGGCGCTGGACATGCTCAAGGCCTGGAACACCGGCCATCCCGGCGGGATCGCTACCGTCCATGCCAACAGCGCCGCTTCCGCTCTCTACCGGATCGAGCAGCTTATCCAGGAAGCCGTGGTCACTGTGCCGCGCCGCCTGGTCGCCGACGCAATCGACATGATCGTTTTCATCGCCGGGCGCGGCACCGCGCGGCGGATCGAAACGATCGCGCGCGCCGCCGGACTCGATCCAGACGGCGGCTATGCCGTCGTCGATCTCACCCCAACGCCGACCCCCAACAATGAAGGAGACTGACATGACCATCGTTCGTATTTCCCCCCGCGACCGCTTCTTCCTCACCGGGCTGGTGCTCGGCCTGTCGATCACCATGACCAGCCGCGTCTATGCCAGCGGCGCGGGTATGCCGTGGGAAGAACCACTCCAGCAGGTACTGGAGTCGGTCCAGGGCCCAGTCGCCAAGATCGTCGCGGTGCTGATCATCATTTCCACCGGGCTGGCGCTCGCATTCGGCGAGACCGCCGGTGGCTTCCGCAAGCTCATCCAGATCATCTTCGGTCTGTCGATTGCGTTCGCCGCCTCGAGCTTCTTCCTGTCCTTCTTCAGCTTCGGCGGTGGGGCGCTCGTCGCGTGAGCCACATCGAGGGATTCGAGGCGCCGATCCACGCCAGCCTGGGGCAAGCCATCCTGCTGGGTGGCGCGCCCCGGGGCATCGCGATCGTCAACGGCACGATCGCCGCCGCGGTTGGCCTGGGCTTGCAGCAATGGCTCGTAGGGATCGCGATTTGGGCCGTCGGCCACAGCATCGCCGTTTTCGCTGCCCGCCGCGACCCGGACTTCGTGCAGGTGCTGCTGCGCCATCTGCGCCAGAAAGGATATCTGGCATGCTAAACCTTGCCGAATACCGGTCGCGCGCCGACCGGCTCGCCGATCATCTGCCATGGGTAGCGCTGGTCGCACCCGGCGTCGTCCTCAACAAAGACGGCAGCTTCCAGCGCAGCTTCGGCTTTCGCGGTCCTGATCTCGAAAGCGCGACGGAGGCCGAACTGGTGTCGGCCTGCGCGCGAGCCAACAATGTGCTCAAGCGCCTCGGCTCAGGCTGGGCATTGTTCTTCGAAGCCGAGCGGCGCGACGCGCTCGGCTATCCCGAGAGCGTCTTTCCCGACGCGGCGTCCTGGTTGGTCGAGCAGGAGCGGCGTGCCGGGTTCGAGGCCGAGGGCCAGCATTTCGAGAGCCGCTTCCACGGCACGCTGGTCTGGCTGCCATCCGCCGACAGCAGCGACGCGGCGGGACGGACACTGGTTGAGCGGCCTGACGACGCGAAAGGGCGGGACTGGCACGCCGGCCTCGCCGGTTTCATCGCCGAGACCGATCGCGTACTCGACCTCTTGTCGGGCTTCATGCCCGAGGTGCGCGCGCTGGGCGACGCCGAGACGCTGACCTATCTGCACGGCACCGTTTCCAGCCGCCGTCACCCGGTCGCGGTGCCGGAGACACCGATCTATCTCGATGCGCTGCTCGCCGACACGCCACTGGTCGGCGGGCTGGAGCCGATGCTCGGCGCGAGCCATCTGCGCACGCTGACAGTGCTGGGATTCCCGAACCTCAGCCGGCCGGGTATCCTCGACGCGCTCAATCACCAAGATTTCGGATACCGCTGGGTCACGCGCTTCATCGCGCTCGATAAGACCGACGCGACCAAGGCGCTGACGAAGATCCGGCGGCAATGGTTCAACAAGCGCAAGTCGATCACCGCGCTGCTGCGTGAGGTGATGTACAACCAGCCGGTCCAGCTCCTCGATACCGATGCCGACAACAAGGTCGTCGATGCCGACCTCGCTCTGCAGGCGCTCGGCGGCGATCATGTCGCCTTCGGCTACCTCACCACGACGATCACGGTGTCGGACGCCGACCGTAACCGCGCCGAGGAAAAGGTCCGCGCGGCCGAGCGGATCATCAACGGCCTCGGCTTCACAGCGAAGCGCGAGGGCGTCAACGCGGTCGAGGCATGGCTGTCGTCGCTGCCCGGCCAGGCCTACGCCAATGTACGCCAGCCGCTGGTCCACACCCTCAACCTCGCCCATCTCATGCCGCTGTCATCGGTGTGGGCTGGCCCAGCGGAAAACCAACATCTCGATGGACCGCCGCTGCTCTATGCGCAGACCAGCGGATCGACGCCTTTCCGCCTCTCGACCCATGTCGGCGATGTCGGCCATATGCTCGTCGTCGGGCCGACCGGTGCTGGCAAGTCGGTGCTGCTGGCGCTGATCGCGCTGCAGTTCCGGCGCTACGGCGGCTCCCAGCTCTACATCTTCGACAAGGGCTATTCGGCGCGTGCGGCGGTGCTGGCGATGGGCGGCGCCCATCATGCCCTCGGGCTTGGCGCGGACAGCGGCGACACCCTGGCGTTCCAGCCGCTCCGCCGTATCGACGATTCGAGCGAGCGGAGCTGGGCCGCGGAATGGATCGCGGCGCTGTTGGCGCACGAAAAGGTCATGGTCACCCCCGAGGTGAAGGACGCCGTCTGGTCGGCGCTGGGCAGTCTCGCATCGGCGCCCCCTGAGGAGCGCACGCTGACCGGGCTCGCCATGCTGCTCCAGTCCAATGCGCTGCGTACCGCGCTTACGGCCTATACGCTCGACGGCCCCTATGGCCGCCTTCTCGACGCGGCCGAGCAGCATCTCGCGCTCGCCGACGTCCAGTGCTTCGAGACCGAGTCCCTGATGGGACAGGCCGGCGTCGTCGCCCCGGTGCTGACCTATCTCTTCCATCGCCTAGAGGAGCGCTTCGACGGCAGGCCCACGCTGCTGGTGCTCGACGAGGCGTGGATCTTCCTGGATCACCCGCTCTTCGCCGCGCGCATCCGCGAATGGCTGAAGACGCTACGCAAAAGGAATGTCGCGGTGCTGTTCGCGACGCAGAGCCTGGCGGACATCGCCGACAGCAGTATCGCGCCGGCCATCATCGAAAGCTGCCCGCAGCGCATATTGCTGCCCAACGACCGGGCGATCGAACCGCAGTCACGCGCCGCCTATGAGCGGTTCGGCCTCAACGAGCGGCAGATCGAGCTCGTCAGCCGCGCCACCCCCAAGCGGCATTATTATCTGCAATCCGCACGCGGCAACCGCCTGTTCGAACTGGGCCTTGGCCCGATTGCGCTGGCCCTGTGCGGTGCTTCGGATCCCGCGACCCAGACCCGCATCGATGGGTTGCTGGCCGAACATGGCGGCGACGATTTCGCGGCCCGCTTCCTCGATGGAACTGGCCTCGACTGGGCCGCCGACCTCCTCGCCGATTTTCCCGTCCCCCCAGCCAAGGAGTAATGTGTGATGCGTATTCCAACCCGCAAATATCTGGTCGCGACCGCGCTCGGGGCCGGCGCCATCGGTTCGCTCGCAATCACGCTGATCGTGCCGAGTGCGCCCGCCCATGCGCAGTTCACCGTGTTCGATCCGAGCAATTACAGCCAGAACCTGCTCACCGCTGCGCGAACGCTCCAGCAGGTCAACAACCAGATCCGCTCGCTTCAGAACCAGGCCCAGAGCCTGATGAACCAGGCGAAGAATCTCACCACGATCGGCTTTCCCGAGATTCAGGCGATCACAAGCACGCTCCAGCAGATCGACCAGTTGATGGGCCAGGCGCAGGGTATCCAGTTCCGTGTCGACGGCCTCGACCAGCAATTCCGCCAGCTCTTTCCCCAGAACTTCAACCAGGCGATGACCATGGACAGCCAGGTTGTTGCGGCGCGGACGCGGCTCGACGCCGAGATGGCGGCCTACAAGCAGACGATGAGCGTGCAGGCGCAGGTCGTCGAGAATGTCCAGGCCGACGCGCAGACCCTGAACAGCATCGTATCGCGGAGCCAGGGCGCCGAGGGCGCGCTGCAAGCGCAACAGGCGACCAACCAGCTGCTTGCGCTGACCGCCAAGCAGCAGTTCCAGATCCAGAACCTGATGGCGGCGCAGTACCGGGCGCAGGCGATCGAGCAGGCACGCCGCGCGCAGGCCGAAATCGACGCACGCGCCGCGACGACCAAGTTCCTCGGTTCCGGCTCGGCCTACACCCCCCAATAGGCCCGAGCCGGTGCGCGGGCGCCGGCGAATTCGCCTCTTCGCCGCTGCCGCCGCGGGGTTCGGTCCCGCTCCCCAGATCGGACCCCGCGGCTTCATTCCCAGGATTTCCCTATGAACGACCTGAACGTCATCGATCGATTCCTGCAGACCTTCATCCGCTACATCGACAGCGGGTTCGGGTTGCTGGGTGGCGATGTCGCCTTCCTGACCACGACCCTGATCGGCATCGACATCACGCTCGCCGGCCTGTTCTGGGCGATGGGCGGCGAACAGGACGTGATCGGCCGTTTTCTGCGCAAAATCCTCTATGTCGGCGCGTTCGCCTTCATCCTGAACCGGTTCTCGACGCTGGCCGACATCATCTTCCGTTCCTTTGCGGCCGCCGGCCTGACTGCCGGCGGCGGCACGCTCTCGGCGGACGACCTCCTGAAACCCGGCCGCCTCGCGGGCACCGGTTTCTCGGCCGCCTGGCAGCTGCTCGATCAGGTCGCGAAGCTGATGGGCTTCACCAGCTTCTTCGATCATTTCCTGACCATCATCGTGCTGCTGTTTGCCTGGGCGATCGTGATCATCGCCTTCTTCATCCTCGCCGTGCAGATGTTCGTCTGCATCGTCGAGTTCAAGCTAACGACGCTCGCCGGTTTCGTGCTGGTGCCGTTCGCGCTCTGGAACCGGACCAGCTTCCTCGCCGAGCGAGTGCTGGGCAACGTGGTCAGTTCCGGCATCAAGGTGATGGTGCTCGCCGTCATCGTCGGCATCGGCTCCAATTTCTTCAGCGAGTTCACCACCGCCCTGCAGGGCCAGGAACCCGACATCGCCCAGGCCATGAGCCTCGTACTGGCGTCGCTCACGCTGTTCGGCCTCGGCATCTTCGGTCCCGGCATCGCCTCGGGCCTCGTCTCCGGCGCGCCACAACTGGGGGCAGGCGCCGCACTCGGTACAGCCGTCGGCGCGGCCGGCATTACCATGCTTGCCGGCGGCGCTACGATCGGCGCCGCCCGTGCGGTCGGCGGTGCTGCGCTCGGTGCGATCCGGGCCGGCACGACCATGGGTTCGGCGGCTTCGGCCTCCTACCAGCTCGGCCAGACTGCAGCCGGATCGTCGAGCGTCGGCGCCGGCATCGGCGGCATGGCGCAGGCGGCGGCGGGCGCGGCCCGCCAGAAGGCCTCGGCAGCGCTGGGATTGGGCGAGGCTGCCGAGCGCGGTCGTGACGCCGCCTGGTCCGCGCTCAATGGCGGCGCCAATTCGAATGGATCATCTTCGGGCGGTGCTGTTGACGGCGCACCGCCCTGGGCACGCTCGCTGCGCCGCCAGCAGGACGCCCGCCACCACCGCCATGTCGCCATGCAGACACTGAAGGAAGGCGATCGCGGCGGCGTCTCCGCCACCCCCGACATCAAGGAAAGGGAAGATTGAGCCATGATCTTCATACCCCATGTTCTTTAAGCGCGCCGTCCAGCGCTACGCGCAGACGCCTGAGCCGGAGACACCCTATCAACGCGCCGGCCAGGCCTGGGATGACCGCATCGGGTCGGCCCGCGTCCAGGCCCGCAACTGGCGATTGATGGCGTTCGGCACGCTGTCGCTGTCGACCGCCATGTCGGGCGCGCTCATCTGGCAGTCGCTGCAAAGCCGGGTCACGCCCTATGTCGTCGAGGTCGATCGCCTGGGCGAGGCCCGGGCCGTGACCGAGGCCGAATCGGGCTATCACCCGACTGATCCCCAGATCGCCTGGCATCTGGCGAAGTTCATCGAGAATGTCCGGGGGGTTTCGCTCGACCCCGTGCTGATGCGCCGCGATTGGCTGTCCGCCTATGACTTCACCACGACGCGAGGAAGCCAGTTTCTCGGCCACTATGCGCGGGCCGCGGACCCCTTCGCCAGGATCGGCGAGCGCACCGTATCGGTCCAGGTTACCAGCGTCGTCCGGGCATCGGATCGCTCCTTCCAGGTCAAATGGACCGAGACAGCCTACGAACGTGGCAGTGAGGCAGGTTCCTCCCATTGGACTGGCATCCTGACGATCCTGACGAAGCCGCCGGCATCGGCCGACACGCTCCGGAAGAACCCGCTCGGCATCTACATCGACGCGATCGACTGGAGCCGCGAACTCGAGCCTGCGGCGTCGACTGCTCCCGCGCGTACCGCACCGCCGCTCAGCAACGTGCCGCTCGGCTCGCCGCTCGACCCGAATCTTGCCGCTCAACCGACCGTTAATACGGAGACCCAGCCATGACCCGAACTCTCGCAGCGACCGCGCTGCTGGCACCTTGCCTCATCCTTCTCTCCGGCAACGCAGGGGCGACCTCACCGAACCGCAACGTGTCGCGCGAAGCCACGCCGATCGCCATCGCCAACCGCGCGGCGACGATCGAGCCGACCGCTCAGGGGTTCATCAACGCCGTGCAGGTCTATCCTTTCACCGACGGCGCCATCTACCGTGTCATCACCGCCCCGGAGCGGGTGACCGACATCGCGCTGCAACCGGGCGAGACGCTGGTCGCCGTGGCGAGCGGCGACACGGCACGGTGGGTGATCGGCGATACCACCAGCGGGTCCGGCGCCGAAAAGCGGACCCATATACTGGTGAAGCCATTCAGTGCCGGCCTGTCCACCAACCTGGTGATCACCACAGATCGGCGCAGCTATCACATTGCGCTGACCAGCATGACGAAGACCGCGATGGCGGCGCTTTCCTGGACCTATCCCCAGGATGCGCTAATCGCATTGAAGCGCGCCGCCGCAGCGACCGAGACAGCGGCTCCCGTCGCGGCCGGGATCGAGGTCGAGCAGCTCCACTTCAACTATGCCGTATCGGGCGATCGACCGGCCTGGCGACCATTTCGCGCGTTCGACGATGGGCGGCAGACCTTCATCGAGTTCCCGGCGACGTTGGCCGTCGGCGAGGCGCCGCCGATCTTCCTGGTGGACGGAAAAGGCGAGGCTCAGCTCGTCAACTATCGCGTCAAGGGCCGCTTCTACGTCGTCGATCGCATCTTCGACGTCGCCGAACTTCGCCTCGGGACAAAGCACCAGCAGGTCGTCCGCATCAGCAGGGTGGCGGAAGGCGCGCCCAAGCGGAGGGGGTCATGACTGTCGAGACGGCAACTCCAACGGCACCTGAGACCCCCGCCGCACCGGGCAAGGTGGACCCGGAAACGCTCGCCCTTCGCGCCCAGCCGGCGCGGGCGATCCGCTTCAAGCGGGGCGCCGTCGTCGCGATCGCGGCGCTCGGCTCCGTCAGCCTGATCGCAACGGCCTGGGTTGCGCTGCGGCCGTCCGCGTTGCACCTCGCAGGGCAGGCCGACGACCAGACGATCGCGGCGAAGGCACCGACTGATGCACTGAGCGGGCTCCCGGGCAGTTATGGCGACGTGCCGAAGCTGGGACCGCCATTGCCGGGCGATCTCGGCCGGCCGATCCTCGATCATCAGCGCGCGATGGGCGTCGCGCCGGCGAGCGGCGAAACCGGTCGCGCGGAACAGGCCGCCGCGACCGAACGCGATCGGCGCGCGGAGGAACTGAAGGCGGCGCGCGAGTCGGGATTGCTGGTACAATCCGGCAACCGCACCGATCCGACCCGCAGCGCCGATGCGACACCATCTTCTCCGCCGGCAGCGGCTGCGGAGGAGGCCCGGCTCGCGATCGATCCAGATCGCGACCCCAATGCCCAGCGGCGCAAGGCCGACTTCGTCGCTGCGCGCGACACCGGCGGCGACGTAAATGAGCATCGGTTGAGCCCACCGGCGTCGCCGGACATGCTGTCCGCTGGCAGTGTCATCGCGGCAAGCCTGATTACCGGGCTCAGGTCCGATCTCCCCGGCCTCGTCACCGCCCAGGTGACGGAACGGGTCTTCGACAGCGCAACGGGCAGCATTCTTCTCATTCCGCAGGGCGCGCGGCTGATCGGCAGCTACGACAGCGTCGTCGCCTTCGGGCAGAAGCGCGCTCTGGTCGTGTGGCAGCGGATCATTTTGCCCGACGGCAGCTCGATCCGCCTCGACAACGTGCCCGCAACGGACCCGTCAGGCTATGCCGGGCTCGCTGACAAGGTCGATTTCCACACATGGACGCTGCTCAAGGGCGTCGCGATTTCGACCCTGCTTGGCGTGGGTGCGAACGTGACCTTCTCCGGGGAGAGCGATCTCGTCCAGGCGATCCGCGAATCCACGCAGCAGAATGTGTCCCGCGCCGGCGACCAGATCACGTCCCGCAATCCGCAGATACAGCCGACCATCACCATCCGGCCGGGCGCGCCGGTCAGGCTCATCGTACATCGCGATCTCATTCTCGCGCCGTGGCGCGGTTAGGAGGAACACATGCCGGAACTCAAGCTTCCCAAGCTGCCGGACAGGACGCCGATCAAACTGCCGATCACCGTCACACCCGACCTGCACCAGATGCTACAGGAATATGCCGCACTCTACGCGGCAGCCTATGGGCGTGAAGAACCGATCGCAGAACTCGTCCCTGCGATGCTGATGGCATTCCTCGAAAGCGATCGCGGGTTTGCGCGTTCGCGGACCAGATCATGACCCGCGGGTTGAGTGACGACGAGCGTCGCAAGCAGGCGCTCAAGGCGATAGCCGAGCAGGATGCACTGCCGATGGAACCGCTCACCGTTCGGATCAAGACGGCGGTCAAGTTGACGGGTATCGGCCGTTCGACCCTCTATGAGCTTATCCAATCCGGCGAGATCGAAACTCTCAAGATCGGGCGATCCACGTTCATCCCCTACCGATGCATCAAGCGATTGGTAGAGCGCTAGCAGGTGAGAGCCTCGAGATAAGGCCGCATGATACGCCATGCGCCGCCGGCGATGGCCGCTTGCGCGATCACGCCCGGGGTCGCTCTGCGTTGGGCAAGGGCCGCGCGCAGCCCCTCCACCGCTATGGAGTGTTCGACCAGTCTGGAGTTGCGAAACAGATCGGCGAGCGTTTTCGGAACCGAGTAGACCGGGACACTGACGCCCGAAATCATGTGATGCTCGACGCCTTGATGGAGATATTTCTCGCTGAGCCGGATAATCCGCGTGGGAGGATAGAAAGCGACTGGCGACCAGTCGCCGCGGCCGATCGCAACCCACACTCTGCGCGGCATCTGGTCGGTGAGTTCGTGGAATGCGAGCGCCGAAACCATGGCGATCACGCCCTTGGGGATTTTCTTCGCGGTCTCCGCGAGTGTGTGTGCGGCATCAATCGGTGCGTCCGGGCGCTGATAGAGTCCACGCGCGACCCGCTCGATCTCGCCGGCCTTCACTGCACGCGCGATCGTTTCCGAGGCTATTCCGGCGCTGCGAAGCTCCCGCGCACGCACAAGGGCGCTGCATTGGAGCAAGCACGTTAGGCGATCACGCTGGTTTGCGGCGTTAATGGTCATGTGACAATTCCTATGGCAAAATTAGAATATGTCAGAGGTTTTGTCACATGGATTTGCTTGGGCCGATTTCGTCGAGTTGCCATGAAATTCTCGATCGGGAATAATTCAGCCCTTCGAAGATCCGCGAGTCATAAATTTCCCGTTCGGGAATAATCGCCTTGTTCAGGCGGGTCGGATGATTTATGTTCCCGCTCGGGAATATGGATAGCAACGCACTTGGCAGGATCGTTCGAGAAGAACGCAAGGCGCAAGGGTTGCGGCAGCAAGAGCTCGCCGCAGCTTGCGGTGTCGGAGTGCGCTTCATCGTCGATCTCGAGGCAGGCAAGCCCACGCTGCAAGTGGGCAAGGCATTGCAGGTTCTTGCGACCCTCGGCTGCGATGTTTCCATTGCAACGCCGGCACGCATCAAATGAGCAAGCAGCTTTCCATATGGTGGGGCGGTAAGGTCGCTGGATTCCTGCACCTCAACCACTATGGCGACATGGGGTTCAGCTACGCACCCGAATGGCTCGAAGACGCCGACGCGCCCGCGCTGTCCTTCTCGTTGCCAAAGCAGGTGGAGCCGTTCGGCAGACGGGTATGTCATTCCTTCTTCGGCGGTATTCTGCCGGAAGAGGGGCAGCGTAGCGCGATCGCCAGGGCATTAGGCGTTTCGGCCGGGAATGAATTCCAGTTGCTGGAGCATCTCGGCGGCGAAGTCGCCGGCGCACTGATGCTGTTGCCGGAAGGTCAGCTTCCACCAGCACCTGCGAGCGGAACGCCTGACATTCTTGATGACGAGCATTTGCTGCAATTGCTGCAGCATCTGCCGATGAGGCCCATGCTCGCCGGTGAAGGCGGTCTGCGCCTATCCCTGGCGGGCGCGCAGTCCAAGCTGCCCGTCCTGCTGATCGACGATCATATCGCGCTCCCGGCACCGGGGCAGCCCACCAGCCATATTCTCAAGCCACCGATCGCGCGGTTCGAGCAGACGACCGAGAACGAATATTACTGCATGACCTTGGCCCGAGAGATCGGGCTGGACGTGGCATCGGTCACCATGCGGAGGGTCCAGGATCAATCCTTCCTGCTGATCGAGCGTTACGACCGAACTCGGGACGCCGATGGCCGATTGGTTCGCCTTCATCAGGAAGATTTTGCCCAGGCGTTGGGCGTCCCGTCACAGCGCAAATATGCCAGCGAAGGCGGTCCCACGTTCAAGGACAGCTTCGCTTTGCTACGCCAGGCCGCCACCCGCCCCGCGCGCGACATATTGAAGCTGGCGGATGCGGCCATCTTCAATCTGATCATCGGCAATGCCGACGCGCACGCCAAGAATTTCAGCCTGCTGCACATCGACGGGGCAATCCGGCTTGCGCCGCTCTATGACCTACTTTCCACGGTCGCCTATCGCGATCTGTCGCCCAAGCTGGCAATGAAAATTGCGAAGAAGGCAACGCTGGAAGAGATCGAGTCACGCCACTGGGATCAGTTCGCGGAGGACGTCAATATTGGTGCCCCTTATCTTCGGCGTCGCATACGGCAGTTGTGCGAGGCGACCTTGGCGCAATTGGATGCGCCCGACAGCAGCCTGAAACAGAGGCTGCCAGGCAGTGAGAACTTTGTCAGGTTTGCCGATCTGATCGCCGATCGGGCCAGGCGCTTGCTCATCAAGGCGGGATGACCCGGCCAGCCTCTGGGCTTGGGTCGAGTTGTCTGGGGCGTTCGGATTTTAGGTTATTGTGCTGCGCCGAAATTAGGCTTTCGTGCCGATCAACGCCTGGAGCGAATCACGCGGCTGACGGGCTCGATTTCGCACTTGAACATGCGCCAAGGGACTCGAACCTCCGGAGTAAAAAGTCCCAGGGTATCGACTATGGTATCGACCGACGCTAACCATAGTAAGATACTGAATTATAGAAATAAATATGCTGTTTTCGAGTCCTCTTCTGGCACCAATACTGGCTCTGGATACGTCCAGTAGCGTCCAGTAAGCGGCTGGTTTCACAGCATTTTCAGACCGAGAATCGCCAGACACCGTCCGGCGAAATCCGGCTAAGGGCATCAGCAGCGACTCCAAAATGCTGCCCTTTTTGATGCCTTCGGATCGACCCGGCCTTGCTGGGAAAACGACCATGCTGACCTACATTCAGATCAATGCCGCCAAGCCGAGAGCGAAGGCTTGGCACCTTTCCGATTCACAAAACCTCTATCTCGTCATCCAGCCAAACGGCTCGAAGCTGTGGCGCTTCAATTGCCGCTTTCTGGACAAGCAGAAGAAGCTGCACCTCGGAGGGTGGCCAACCGTAAGCCTCGCAGAAGCCCGTGTCCGGCGCGACGAAGCCAGGAAGAAGATTGCTGAGGAGATCGATCCAGCACTCGAGAAAAAGGCGCGCCAGGATCGCGGCCAAGTACGCCGCGGCCAATACCTTTGAGGTGGTCGCCAAGGAATGGCTGGTGAAGTGCGAGCGGGACGGCCTCGCGCCAGTGACCGTCGACAAGATTCGCTGGCTTCTCGCCAAGGCCTATCCCTTGATCGGGAGCATCCCGATTGCGCAGATTACGCCACACGAGGCGCTCGCCGTGCTTCGAAAGGTCGAGGCGACCGGCGCCTACGAGACTGCCAGGCGGATGCGCAGCGTGCTCAGCCGCATATTCCGCTACGGCGTGGCAACGGTTCGGTGCGAAAAGGATGTCGCGGCCGACCTTCGTGGCGCGATCGCCGTGCCTAAGGTCAAGCATTTCGCGGCCATCACGCGACCGTCCGAAGTCGGCACGCTGCTCCGCGCTATCGATGGCTATACCGGGCACAAAGTGACAATCATGGCGATGCGGTTGTCGCCCCACGTGCTGCTGAGGCCAGGTGAGCTGCGGCAGGCCGAGTGGACCGATATCGATTTCGAGGAAGAGATCTGGTTCATCCCTGCTGAGCGGATGAAGATGCGTCGACCTCACCGTGTGCCACTGTCGCGACAGGTAATTGCGATGCTCAAGGAACTGCACGAGCACACACACTGGTGGAAGTACCTTTTCCCCTGCCTCGGCAAGCCGCGCAAGCCAATGTCGGAAAATGCCGTGAACCAGGGCTTGCGCAAGCTTGGCTACACCAGCGACCAGATGACCGCGCACGGGTTCCGGGCGATGGCGGCCACGCTGCTCAATGAAATGGGCGAATGGAACCCCGACGCGATCGAGCGCCAGCTCGCGCACGTCGATACCAACCAGGTCCGCCGCGCCTATGCCCGGGGTGAGTATTGGGACGAGCGCGTGCGGATGATGCAGCACTGGTCTGACTATCTCGACCAGTTGCGCGACGGCGGGACTGTCCTTCGGCCCGATTTCAGGGCTGGTCGAAAAGCATAGGTCCGGAAGGTATCGAGGCGCCGGGCATTGAGCCCGGCGTTTCGATCCGGCGATCGGGGCAGTGACAAATCCTCTGGCTCAGCGCCGCCCAGTCCGAGGTTTTGTCACAGCGCGAGCGTTGCGGCTTTTACCTGTCGAACGGGAGACCTCTTTTCATCCGAGTCTGCCGAGCCTTGATGCCGTCTCAAATTCGCAAAGCGGCCAATAGCCTGGCGCGCTGGTCAGCATGCTTATCCGGGTTGCCGTCCTTGAGCTTTCGCAGGTTGAGCAGCTTCCATCTGATCGCCGGCAGTTCTGCGGCGCCCGGCAAGCGGATCAGGTCGAAATCAGGCTCGACGTCGTGGATCGAAAGCAGGAAAGCGGCGGCCGCGCCGGTCATCCGGGATCCAATATCCTCGATCAGCCGCTCGCGTGCTGCAAGCAGCGTTGCAAGCGGAACGGGCTCGATCGTCATGCCGTCGAATTCGTCGGCGAAGGCGCGGTCGATAGCGATCCGGTTGGGATCGATCAGTTCGTGCAAGGGCCGGCCCGAACAGGCGGCATAGACGAGGAATGTGCGGAACAGCGCGCCGGTGAGGCCTTCATGCTGGTACAGCAGATGGACATCGTACAGGTCGCGCGGATGCTGGCGGTCGAGCGCGGCGCACAGCTTGCCCGCGAAGAGGTCCTCGAAGGCAAGCACGCTTGTTTCCGCGAAGCCGAAGACTTCTTCGACCGCGTCGGTCACACGCATCACGCGCGGCGGCGCGACCGTACCGCGAAGCACCGGCGACACCTCGACCTTCACTTCGGCGCCGGCAGCACGCAGCAGCAGCCGTGTATCGACGTCACCGCCTCCGTTGATGCGATGCGCATCGACACCGGGCAGAAGCTGCCGCGCCCGTTCGACCATGCGGTCGAAGGCCGTGTCGATGGCCGCGAGAGCCGTGGCGCGTTCATCGAGCGGCAGATAAGTAAGGTCGATGTCGACCGAGAGCCGCGGCATGTCACGATAGAAGAGATTGATCGCCGTGCCTCCCTTGAGGGCAAACGACGGCTCGTCGGCGATCACGGGAAGCGCGCGGACGAGCAGCGCGACCTGCGCCGTGTAGCGCTCACGCGCCATCGTCGGCCTCGTTCGATGGCGATGTGGCGAACTCTTCCGGAACAACGAGTTGATAGGCGGCGGCGTAGCGACCGCCCTCGACCAGCATCCGCGGCCCCTTGCCCAGATCGACCCCGGCCCGGTCGAGATGAGCAAGCCAGCGGTGCCCGTGCCGGTCGGCGAACAGGAAGAACAGCCGCTTCACCTTCACGCTTTTGCAGGCGCGCAGCAGCGCGGCAAGGCGGCCGGGCCGAAGTGATGTCATTCCTTGGAAGAGCATGTCCACCTTGTGGAAGCTCTCCTTGTCCGGAAGTTCGTTGAGCACTTCGAGCAGCGCCCGCTCCGGACTCGATCGCCGGAACGGCCAGTCCCACGGGTTGGGAGCATCCTTCGCGGTGGGGTCGAAGTCCTGATCGTCGATGCCGAGAGGTTCAGAGCCGAACAGCTGCCGTCGGCGCAGGATGACATGGGCGTCGAGGCTGAGGCGGGGCATCCATGCCGGCACATCGCCATAGAGATAGACATTCGCGCTGCGTCCCAGGCCAAGATAGTGTTCGTGTCCTTCAAGACTGAGTGCGGTCATCCCTCCGACGTGAAAGTCATAGCCCATGAGCCACTGCGCGGAGAGTACCGCCAGCTTCCAGTCGCCCACGTCTTGTGATGGCTTTTTCGGATAGGGGCGGCGATAGACGCCCCGTGCGACGCGATCGAGCCAGCCTTCGCGATGATAATCCGACGCCGAACTCTTCGCCACATCGCTATCAGCGAGCCAGCGCGAGTCGACCAGGAATCCGGGCGGAACCTGATCGAGGACGCGTTTCAGGCGATGGCTATTTGGTCCGCCCATGACGGACTAAATGGCATTTCTATAAAATAAAATCAAGTCTGTCATTTCATGATTGACGCTGAATGTCCGTTCAAGACGGACTTATTATCAATTATCCAAAATATGCCTTGCTTGATCAGGCCGATCGGGAGCCGACCGAGATCGGCATGCCGTCGACAGCGGCGGTACTGCGTATCGGTCTTGAAGCAGCTCAATCCGGCTCGTCCTTGCTCGATGTTTCGTTGCCCGTCAGGAGCTTCAGGCTTCGATATTGCACCAGTGTTGCGCGTCCGACCTTCGTTGCCTCGAGATCGCCCGACTGGATGAGCTCATAGATCCGGGATCGGCTGAGCCCGGTAATCCGGACGGCAGTGGTAATACGGACCGTTAGCGGCTCGATCTTGCTTTCCCATGCCCGCTCGATCATTGTCGGCCCCGCATTCTCGCATCCCGGCTGCGCACGAAGTTGCGGTCGCCTTCGAGAAACGCGGCCAGCATCGCTGGTACGAGCTCTACGACCGGCTCCTCGACACCATAGGGTTCGGCATAGACCGCCGCATAATCCTGCAGAGATGCCTGCAGGTCGGGCGTAATGGTGATCGAGAGCTTCACTGGGGTTCGGTCGGGCAGCTTGCCAAGCTTGAGTTCTTCTGGCACCTTTCCGGACACTTCCGCAAGTGCCCGGAAAAACCAAGAAAACAGCTACTTACGACAAGTTTGGCGTCCATCGGCATCCAGCCGAATTCGTTGAAATTGGCGGTACATGACGGTATCAAAACCGACAGAGGTGGCACCATGCTGACCGATCTGGCCGTCCGAAAAGCCGCGCCACGCGACAAGCCCTACAAGTTCTCTGATGGGGGCGGGCTGTACCTGCTGGTGACGGCCGCGGGTCAACGATACTGGCGGATGGACTATCGTTTTGGTGAAAAGCGGGCCACTGCGGCACTCGGGGTTTATCCGACCATCACCCTTGCCGAGGCGCGAGCCAAGCGACTGGAGATCAAGAAGCAGATCGCCGAGGGCATCAACCCCGCCGCCAAGCGCAAGATCGATAAGATCACCGGGCCGCTCGCCAATGTGAACAGCTTCAAGGCCGTGGCGGAAGAATGGCTCGACAAGGCCCGACGCGAGGGCCGTGCCGATGTGACTGTGGGCAAGCTGACATGGCTGCTCGAATTCGCCTACCCCGTGATCGGAGATCGCAAGGTGGGCGAGATCAAGGCTCCCGAATTGCTGGCCGTGCTGCGCGCGGTTGAGAAACGCGGCCATTACGAAACCGCACGACGACTGCTCAGCACCTGCGGACAGGTCTTCCGCTATGCCATTGCCACCGGCCGCGCGGACCGCGACGTGTCGGCAGACCTGCGCGGCGCGCTGATCGTGCCCAAGGTGACGCACCGCGCCGCCATCACCACGCCGAAGGAAACGGGCGCTCTGCTGCGGGCCATCGATGCCTATTCAGGCTGTCCGGTTACCCATGCGGCGCTGCGGCTTGCCCCCTATGTTTTCGTGCGTCCGGGCGAACTGCGGCAGGCAGAATAGAGCGAGTTCGACTTCACCCGCAACATCTGGACCATCGCCGCCGACAAGACCAAGGTGCGCGTCGCGCACTGTGTGCCGCTCAGCCGTCAGGTCCTCGCCATCCTGGAAGAGCTGCGCGAGATCACCGGCAACCGCCGCTTCCTCTTACCCGCCCAGGGCAAGCGCGATAGACCCATGTGCGAAAACACGATCAACCTCGCGCTGCGGCGAATGGGTTTCGACGGCACCACGATGACCGCCCACGGTTTCCGCGCCATGGCGAGCACCTTGCTTAATGAGCAGGGTCACTGGAACCCCGACGCGATCGAGCGCCAGCTCGGCCATGCCGAGACCGATGACGTCCGCCGCGCCTACGCGCGCGGCGAGCACTGGGATGAGCGGATCAGGATGATGCAGAGCTGGGCGGACTATCTCGACCAGCTAAGGTCCGGTGCAAAGGTGCTGCAAGGCAGCTTCCGCAAGCCATCGGGCACTGCGAGCTCGTTGCCAGGTTGATCCTGCCGCACCGCTCAGGGTCTGTCACCAATCTGGTCAGCTGGCGATTTCCGCATCCAGGTAGGCCTTGACGCGCCGCATACCTGCGAGGCCATCTGCCAGCATGAGATCGAGCGCGCTGGCCCCATCGAAGGCCTCGTTAGGTGCAGCGATCCACCGCGCGGCTCTATCGCTGTCAGCGAACACGCATCGCAACGCGCGATGAATGCCGAGCAGCGCTGCAGCCCGCCCTTCGCCGTTGAGAAGCCGCTCGGCTGCTTCATCCTGAACGCCCCGGCGCGCGACCAATGCAGCGGCCGCCCGTGTCATGGCCAGTATTTCTTCATCGTCGTATGGAGCGCTGGCGATCGACACGGACAAGATCCAATGACTTCGACGCGCCTTCGATAACACGGAACGTCCGCCCAGGCCACCAATAAACTTACCGATCGGTAAGAATTTCCGTATAGGCCTCAACATCAGGGGGCTTCCTTCCCGATCGGGAAGAAATGCTCTTGAATCTTTACGGCATATATGGGAACTTCCCGCTCGGTAAGAATGACATGATCGACAACGCAACCCAATTCGGCGCAGCCGTCGCCTCGGCCCGCAAGGCCCTTGGCCTTACCCAGCGGGAGCTGGCGCTCGCCATCAACAGCGGCGAACGCTTCATTGTCGATCTGGAAGCAGGCAAGCCCACCGCGCAACTCGGCAAGGCACTCGCCGCAGCCAAGGTTGTGGGCCTGCGGCTCACCGCAACCGGCACTCCGCAGGCCTGACGTTGGAACTTCCCGTCCACTACGAGAACCGCCTGGTCGCCAAGATCAGTGCCGATGCACGGGCGACCCGCCTCGCGTATGACGAAGCATGGCTGTCTTCCCCAGACAGCTTCCCGGTCTCGCTGGCAATGCCGAACCGGCCGGAGCCGTATGACGGGGAACAGGTCCTTCCCTGGCTGATGAACCTCCTGCCGGAGGGCGAACCGCTGCGCGCCATGACGCGCGCGCTCGGTGCAGCACCGGAGGATGCGCTTGGCCTGATCGCGCATACCGGCAACGATCTGGCAGGCGCGCTCAGCATCGCGCCGCAGCAGCCGCGCGGCGAGCCCGGCTATCGTCCGATCCCGGATGGCGGTGCACTGGAACGGATCATCGAGGAACTGCCCTCCCGGCCATTCCTGGTGGGCGAAGACGGCGTCTCGATGAGCCTTGCCGGCGCACAGGAAAAGCTGCCGGTGGCCGTTATCAAAGGCCAGATTGCGGTGCCTATCAACGGCGCGCCATCCACCCATATACTCAAGCCCGACAATCCACGCCTGCCCGGCAGCGTCCAGAATGAAGCACTGTGCATGGTTCTTGCCCGCCGCATCGGTCTCAATGTCGCGCCGGTGACCACAGGCGTAGCAGGGGAACGCAGCTACCTCCTTGTTGAGCGCTACGACCGGATAGGCACCGGCAACGATGTCCGCCGCCTGCATCAGGAGGATTTCTGCCAGGCCCTCGTCCGTCCTCCCGCCGCCAAGTATGAGTTCAACGGCACCGGCGTTCGCGGCCCCTCTATCGCCGACATGTTCGCCCTTGTCCGCCAGCATATGACCGCGCGCGACATCACCCGCCTGCTGGACGCCGTGATCTTCAATATCGCCATCGGCAACGTCGACTCCCACGCCAAGAATTACTCGATCCTGCTCGGCCCGGGCGCGCCGCAGCTTGCCTCGCTCTATGATCTGATGTCCGGCCTCGCCTGGACCAACATCACCCAGAACCACGCTCAGGCCATTGGCGGGCAGCGCCGTGGCCGCCACATCTACGGCCGCCACTGGCGGCGCATGGCAGAAGCCGCAGGACTGGCAGCACGGGGGACGGTGCAGCGGGTCGAACAAGTGACGGCGCGGTTGCTGCGCGAATTGCCCGCGACGGTCGAGGAGGTGGCGGCGATGCCAGCAGGTTCCTCAATGCTGGAGGTCTTCGCAAAGGAGATCGAGGAAAGGGCAACCGAAGTCAGAACGCACGCCGGGCAGGAAGGTGTACCAGAAGTAAGCGGAGGCGTAGATGAGGCACCTTCATTGGGAAGCTCGGCATATGGTCAATAAGATCTGACCACTCGCGTCCTGGTCAGGCCCTGCGATATCGGTTATCGAAATAGAAATGCACCTTGATCGGCCGCTTCTTGGCCGTCTAGGTAGCTACCGGCATAGGCGAGAAGGTCGACTGATACAGCGAAGTCATCCGCTGTTGGCCATCGAGCAAGTACGCTTCGAGGGGCTTGATCGGTGCAGGAGCGCCTTCTACGGGCCGAACGGCAAAAGACACTTCTCCCGACGCATCTAATGTCATCAAGGCGCCAACAGGAAAACCCTCGGAGATTGAGGCAAGCAGATCAATAATCCGGTCCTGATCCCAAGCCCATCCGCGTTGAAAATCGGGGAGCTGCAACTTCCCCTCAGGCCCGGCGCTTGCTTACCGAAGTGGCACTCGACGGTCTGCCCAAGCGCGCAGTGGTCAAGGCGACGCCGATCCTCTCAGATTTTGTCAATACCTATTGGGATGACTTGTCACGGGTCTGGAAAGCCTCGACGACCAAGCGAAACTGGAACGCGTGGAAGACTGTCATTGCACCGGCCAGGGCACAAACGACAGAACTGGTTCGTGGGCGTATCGCTGGCCCCCGAGCCTGAGGCGTTTGCCGATCTGAACGAGGCGGACATCGACTATCAGGCGATGCGCGCGAGCGGGCCGGGCGGCCAGCACGTCAACAAGACCGACAGCGCCGTGCGCGCGCACCACCGGCCCACCGGGCTGGTGACCACCGCGCAAGAACAGCGATCGCAGCACGCCAACCGCAAGCTTGCGCGGCTGAAGCTGGCGATCATGCTGGAGCAACTGCGCGGACAATCGCAGGACGAAACTCGCCGCGCGCAGTGGCAAAAAAACCACCGCGATCTGGAACGCGGTAACCCGGTGCGCGTCTATGTTGGTACCCGGTTTGAACTGCGTAGAAGGGGGTCAGGCTAGATCGCGCCAGTCGATACCGAAGCGCGCCAGATACTTGCGTAACCGGTCGGCATCGTTGGTACTGGCGCGCTTTGCCCGCGATGCGGCGAACAGTTTACGGCCGGAATCCGAGAGCGAACGGCTGGCCCGGCAGGTTTCGACAACGAAAGCCAACTGGACGCGGTCAAAGGGGTCGAGCGCTTCCAGCGCATCGATTGCCAACAGCGTGCCGAGTTCGTCGGATGGCTGGCCGGCTCCCGACCACAGTCGCTTCAACCGCGCGATCTCGCTTGCCACAACCTCGCCATCGATCCGGCCCTTGGGCGAAAAGGTCGCCATGCGGGTGACGCTCGAGGCCAGATCGCGAAAATTACCCGGCCAAAGCGCTTCGCCAGACATCGCGAATGCCAGGTAACGATCGCGCGCTTCCTTGTTGAAGGTCACTCGCTCGCCCTCGCGCTCGGCGTGGCGGTCGAGCTCATAGTCGAGGTTGGGCGCGATATCTTCGCGGCGGTCGGCGAGGCCGGGGAGCGCGAAGGTCCAAAGGTTCAGGCGCGCGTAGAGGTCTTCGCGAAAGGTGCCGTCAGCGACGCACTTGGCAAGATCGCGGTTGGTGCCCGCGATCAGTTGGAAATCGCTGTCTGCTTCGCGATCGGCTCCGACGGGCAGGAACCGCTTGTCCTCGATCGCGCGCAGGATCATCGCCTGCTCGTCGAGCCCGAGCTCTCCGATCTCGTCGAGGAACAGCATCCCGCCATCGGCGGTGCGCAGCAAGCCCGGCCGATCCGCGGCTGCGCCGGTGAAGGCCCCCTTCTTGTGTCCGAACAGCGCCGACATCGCGCTGTCGCCGCGCAGGGTGGCACAGTTCACCTCGACGAACTGGCCGCTAACCTGTCGTTTGAGCTTCTTCAGTTCAAAGATCCGCCGGGCGAGCTGGCTCTTGCCCGCGCCAGTCGGCCCCATCAGCAGGATCGGCGCGCGGGTGCGACTGGCCACATGCTCGATCTCGTCGATCATCGTGTTGAATGCCGCGTTGTGCGTCTCGATGCCCGACTTGAGGAACGAGGTGCTCTCGACCACCTCGCTGGCAAAGCGCGTGGCAATGCTGTCGTAGCGCGACAGATCGAGATCGATCACGCTCCAGGTCCCTGCCGCATCAGGCGCGCCGCGCTTGGGCTGGGTCTGGAGCAGGCGGCCGGGCAAGTAGTGCGCCTCAGTCAGTAGAAACAGGCAGATCTGCGCGACGTGAGTGCCAGTAGTGATGTGGATCAGGTAGTCTTCGACATCCGGGTCGAGCGGCTGTGCTCGCGCGAAGTCGAGCAACTTGCCGTAAACCTCCTCGAAATCCCAGGCGTCGGTGAAGTCAATCACGTGCCGTTCGACCAGGGTCTCGGGAGAAACCGAGGCGATGTCTTCGCTGACATATGCGGCGAGGCGGCTGTGCGCCGAGCCGTGGATCATGATGAAGCGGTCAACCCGCAAATCCTCATGCATACACAGTCCGACCGACGGCCGCCATTTCATCCAGCGCGACGGGCCGAACTTCGAGGCATCGAGCGTTGAGCCGAGAAAGCTGATAACTGTAGCGGGCTTCATGCGCCTGACGTATATCATCTTATACCATGATATACAATTTCAATGCAGTGGCGCGAGATCGGTTCGCGCCTCTCACAGTCAAGTTCCTAAGATTTTCTTTGTATTACAATGAACTAGAAAATATTTACGCACTCTCGCACAAAACTGGCACGCCTTCTGCAAACACTATTGTGTCGGGTCGGTCGAACAGCCCGGCACACGCGGAACCGAGGGGCGGCTGGAATGGGCCAGCTGCCCCCAAGGTCCAAGACAGGGTGTAGCTCAGGTGCGCCAGAGCGCCGGCCTTGGGAGCCGGAGGCCGCTGGTTCGAGTCCAGCCGCCCTGACCAGTTTTTCCCTCGGCGGCATTGCCGAGAGCAATTGAAGGAGTTGGACTATGGCCAACAAGAGTCTTTTCGCTTCGGCGCTTTCGCGGTTTCTGCCGCGCGCCGACACGGTCAACCAGGCGGGCGGGTCCGCTTATGCCTATGGGCCCGAAGCCAGGCTGGCCCAGCTTGCCGTAACCGGCACGCTGGCCGACGGCTTCTACTCGAATGCCGAGACCCAGCTCGCCGATGTCGTGTTGGCGGCCAAGGACGTCGATCCCGATTGGGTCGCCAAGTGCGCGGTCTATTCGCGTAAGTCTGGCGCCATGAAAGATATGCCCGCCTTGCTGGCCGCCTATCTGACCATGGCCGATCCTGACCTGTCGGTGCGCGTCTTCAAGCGCGTGACCGACAACGGCCGCATGCTGCGCACCTTCGTGCAGATCATGCGTTCGGGTCAGGTTGGGCGAGCTTCGCTTGGCTCGCGGCCAAAGCGGCTCGTTCGCGAATGGCTGGAGCAGGCGTCGATGGCGCAGCTGATGCACGCTGCGACCGGTAACGATCCAAGCCTGGCGGACATCGTCAAGATGGTCCACCCGGCACCGGCCTCGGCAGAGCGGCGCGCGTTCTACGGCTGGCTGATCGCCAAGCCCTATGACGTCGCAGCGCTGCCGCCAGAGATCGCGGCGTTCGAGGCCTGGAAGCGTGCGCCGCAAGGCGAACTGCCCCAGGTGCCGTTCGAATGGCTGACGGCTTTCCCGCTCTCGGCAGAGCAGTGGGGCGTGCTTGCCAACCGCATGGGTTGGCAGGCGCTGCGGATGAACCTCAACACGTTGGCGCGCAACGGCGCGTTCGCGGTGGATGGGGTCACCGAAGCAGTCGCAGCCCGGCTGGCCGATGCGCAGGCGATCGCCAGCGTACGCCCGATGCCTTACCAATTGATGGTGGCGATGGGACAGGTGGGTGACGGTGTGCCGCTGACGGTGCAGGCAGCGCTCGAAAGCGCGCTCGAAGCATCGCTCGCAAGCGTGCCTTCGCTCGAAGGCCAGGTCGTGGTCTGCCCCGACGTCTCGGGCTCGATGAGTTCGCCGGCGACGGGCTACCGGAAGGGGGCCAGCTCGAAGGTGCGCTGCATCGACATTGCCGCGCTGGTCGCAGCCGCCGTGCTGCGCCAGAACCGCGATGCCCGGGTGATCCCGTTCGAACAGACCGTGGTCAAGCTCAAGCTCGATCCTTACGCCCGCCTTGCCGTGAATGCGGCGAAGCTGGCGGGGGTCGGTGGTGGCGGGACCAATGTCTCGGCTCCGCTGGCGCTGCTCAACAAGGAGCGGGCGCGAGTGGATACGGTGGTGATCGTCTCGGACAATGAGAGCTGGGTCGATCCCTCGCGGCGCGGGGCTACGGCGACGATGGCGGAGTGGAACAAGCTGAAGGCCCGCAACCCGGGCGCGAAGCTGATCTGCATCGACATCCAGCCCTATGGCTCCACGCAGGCCAAGGACAGTGCAGACATCGTGAATGTCGGTGGCTTCACCGACGCGGTGTTCGACGCAATGGCGCGTTTTGCCTCCGGGCAATCGCGTGACTGGGTCGAGATCGTTCAGAATACGGAGGTATAGGAAAAGGGGTCACGGCGAATGCCGGATAGGACTACAACGATAATGTGGGTGTCGTGGGTTCGAATCCCACCTGTCTGGAAACGGACAGTAGCTCAGCCTGGTAGAGCACCAGCCCTTTGGGCAAGTCTTGTTCAACTCTCGTCGCCGTAACCCTTTGACGAAATTCGCAGAATTGCCGTGGCGAATGCCGGTGGGACTACATGTCTCCAACCGAAGGTCCGACGAGTAAAGCGCCCTGATCCGCCAAATCTCCTTCGGGGGACGCGGTGACGGGAGATGCGGGTTCGAATCCCGCCGCCGATACGTAGCTTAAGGACCGCGTCTCGCCATCCCTTGTCGCCACGGCAACTCCAATTCACGGCGAATGCCGGGTAAGGACTACATCCTGTCACGATGCAGACGCGGGTTCAAATCCCGCCGGGTCCACCAACTATGGGCCCGTAGCTCAGCGGATAGAGCGGCGCCCCTTCGGGGGCATGTCTTTCCCACACCTCGTCGCCGTGAACACTTTAAATGCTGGCGAATGCCGACGGGACTACATCGGTAAAGGCCGAAAGGCCGAGCGGTTCGATTCCGCCCCGGAGTAATCCGGGATGTCTCGTCAAACCTTGTCGCCAGTACCCAATCAACGTCGGCGAATGCCGGCGGGACTACATGGGTAGAGCGCCCGCCTTCACGGCGGGAGGTCGGTGGTCCGAATCCACCCTCGGAGCAATCCGAAGTAGCTCAGGAAAAATGTCTCGCCAAAACATCGTCGCCGGCAACTTATTGTTTGGTCGCATTTTCGAACCGCAAAACCGGTTCCCACTTTTGTTGAAAATGCTCCATGATGACTACAGGAGGTCAGCGATGACCAATACGACTTTTGAATTCCAGGCCGTTGAAGGCGGCGTGCCGATCAAGATGTGGACGCGCGGCGTGCCGGTCGATGACAAGGCGCGCGACCAGCTTTCGCGTGCGGCGAAGATGCCGTTCATCTTCAAGCATGTCGCGGCCATGCCCGACGTGCATGTGGGGATCGGCGCTACCGTTGGTTCGGTGATCCCGACCAAGGGCGCGGTAATCCCGGCGGCCGTTGGCGTGGATATCGGCTGCGGCATGATGGCCGCCCGCACCTCGCTGATGGCGCATGATCTGCCCGACAGCCTGGAAAGCATCCGCTCGGCGATTGAGCAGGCGGTGCCGCACGGGCGCGATGTCGGGCGCGGCAAGCGCGACAAGGGTTCGTGGGGCTCTCCGCCCCCGGCAATTGTCGATGCCTGGGCCGTGCTGGTGCAGCGGTTTGACCGGATCTGCGAGAAGTTTCCGCGGCTAAAGAACACCAACAACCTGGTGCACCTCGGTACGCTGGGAACGGGTAACCACTTCATCGAGCTGTGCCTCGATCAGGAAGCCCGCGTTTGGGTGATGCTCCATTCCGGTTCGCGCGGAGTGGGCAATGCGATCGGTTCGTTCTTCATCGAACTGGCCAAGCAGGACTTGCGCAAGTGGCACATCAACCTGCCTGACGAGAACCTCGCCTACTTCCCGGAAGGGACCGACCACTTCGACGATTACGTCGAGGCAGTCGGCTGGGCGCAGGACTTCGCCGCGCTCAACCGCCGCATGATGATGACAAACGTCGTCGCCGCGCTGCGGGGCCAGATCGCCAAGCCGTTCGAGGCCGAACTCGAAGCGGTAAACTGCCATCACAACTACGTGACGCGGGAAAACCACTTCGGCGAGAACGTGCTGGTGACCCGCAAGGGCGCAGTACGCGCGGCCCAGGGCGTGCTGGGAATTATCCCGGGCTCGATGGGGGCGAAGAGCTTCATTGTGCGCGGGTTGGGCAACCCGGAAAGCTTCGACAGCTGCAGCCACGGCGCGGGACGGATCATGTCGCGTACCGAGGCGAAGAAGCTGGTGACGCTCGACGAGCACATCCGCGACACTGAAGGCGTTGAATGCCGCAAGGACGTGGGGGTGATCGACGAGACGCCCAAGGCCTATAAGCCGATCGAAGCCGTGATGGCCGCCCAGGTCGATCTGGTGGAGATCGTCCACACACTGAAGCAGGTGGTCTGCGTGAAGGGGTGATCCCCTTTGCGCAGGCTGCCACTGGATTTTGATTGATGGGGCAATGATCACAATCGATGGATCGGAAGGCGAAGGCGGGGGGCAGATGGTCCGCAATTCATGCGCGCTGTCGCTCGTGACCGGTGAGCCTTTCCGGATCAGTAACATTCGCGCCAAGCGCTCAAAGCCCGGCCTTATGCGGCAGCATGTCACGGCAGTCGAAGCCGCTTGCGTTATCTCGGGATCGGAGTGCTCCGGCCTCACCGTCGGCGCGTCCGAGCTCGAATTCCGTCCCGGCCGCGTGACGCCGGGCGAGTATCGGTGCGCCGTGGGCACGGCCGGTTCGACCGGGCTCGTGCTGCAAACGGTGTTGATGCCACTGATCCTGGCGGACGGGCCCTCGCGGCTCATCCTGGAAGGCGGCACGCACAACATGCTGGCGCCACCGTTCAACTTCATCGAGCGGACCTTCCTACCCGTGATCAATCGGATGGGGCCGAGCGTTTCCGCCCGCATAGTGCGACACGGTTTCTATCCGCGCGGTGGGGGGCGCATCGAGATTGATATAACTCCCGCGCTACTTGCGCCGATCGATTGCATCGAGCGCGGTGAGCAGCTTGGCATCTCCGGACAGGCAGTCTTCACCGGGCTACCCTTTGAGATCGCCGAGCGCATGCTGGCGCGCGCCCGGCGCGACCTGTCCGACTGGCCTGACAGCGCTTTTGCTGTGCATGAACTGCCCGCCGATCAGGGGCCGGGGGTGATCCTGATGCTCGAGGCGCAGTACGCCAATGTAACGGAGGTCGTCAGCGGTTTTGGTCAGCTCGGCGTACCAGCGGAACGGCTTGCGAAGACCTCGGCTGCGCGCATGAAGGGCTACATTGAAGCCTCCGCTTTCGCGGGGCCGTATCTTGCCGACCAGTTGGTGCTACCCTTCGTGCTGACGGGAGGCGGAAGCCTGACGACTGTGAAGCCGAGTCAGCACACACTGACCGCTATCGACATCGCCAAGCGATTCACCGGCAGGCGAATAGAGCTGACCAGGCAGGACAGTGGTGAGCATTTGCTGACGGTTGGATAGGGCGAAGGCACGACAGCGAATGTCGCGCAATTCACGCGACCAAAGCGCCTTCGTTCATCCAAGGCACCATCCCCTCCCATGACTAATCCACGCCCCTGACCGAACCCGGCCTCATCGGGGCTCAGTCAAAGGGATGGTCCCTTGGACGGAAGAACGGCTTGGAAAGGTCTGTATCATTAAAAACACTGTAAGCGCCGACGGAAGGTGGCGTTGACGCGGCCTGTCAGGCTTTCCGGCGTGTTCGCGGCGCCCATTTTTTCGCGAGCGCTTCCAGCCTTGCCTCGATCAGGGGGATATCGGGCTGGGCGTTGGGATCATGGTCTTCGCCGAGGGTATCGAGCGCTTCTTCATGATACTCATGCTGGGGGTCGCCGAGCGCTTCGAGCTTTTCGGCGTAACCCCATGGGCCGCCACAGTCCTCTGGAGGCCGCATGCCTACTGCGTCGAGGATGAGTGGATATGTCAGGTGCGGGCTGGCCGGGCTGACGCGCTCGATCTTGACGCTATGCTCCCAGGCGTCGCCAAAGTCATAGAGATATCGGAAGGTCTTGCGCCTCGTATCCGCCAGGACCTGGGCGAGAGTGGCCTTACGGGCATCGAGCGGCCCGTCGAAGCCATATTCAGGATCAGGGATGCCAAAGCCAGTCTGCCCGAAGCTCATTTCCCACAGGTGAGAGTCCGTCCACGAGAAGGCGGTCTGGATGACGGTGTGCAAGCGGTCCAGGCGGATATTGAGCGGCACCTCCAGCGTTCGGCTGACGGCCGGTGTGACATCGTCCAGCGCAATCTTCATCCGCACCACAGTGCCGTTGCTCACGCAGCCTTCTCCAGATCGTTGCTCAGCTTTGATGCCTGCCATTTCCACGGCAGGAAGTCATCGATCCGATTGATCGGATGGTTGCCGATGCGCTCAATGACGTCTGTGAACCACGCTTCAGGCTCGACGCCGTTGAGCCGGCATGTGCCGGCCAGGGAGTAAAATAACGCGGCCGCCTCTCCCCCCTTCATGGAGCCGACGAACATCCAGTTCCGGCGCCCGAGCGCGACACCGCGCAGGGCATTTTCCACCAGATTGTTGCTGATCTCAAGCCGACCGTCATCGCAGTAACGGATCATGGCCTGCCAGCGGTTAAGCGGATAGCGACACGCACGCGCCAGATTGCTGTCAGACGACAAGCCTCGGTTCTGGGTTTCGAGCCAGACGCGCAGCGCCTCCAGCTTCGGCACCGCCTTGATCTGGCGGATGCGTCGTCGCTCATCGGGTGGCGCGCTCTTGATGTCGCGCTCGATGGCGAAGAGCTCGGCGATCCGCACAACCGCCTCCGCCGCGATCGGTGACGGGCTCTTGTCCAAGATGTCGGTAAATTTCCGGCGCGCGTGGCTCTTATGTCGATCTCGACATAAGAGCCATTATCCAGAGCATGGTTTTATCTGGGGTATTTTGGGATATAGTCCGTGCTTGCCGGAGATTTCGGCGCGCTGGGCTCCAGATAAAAGCCGCGACCTTGCTGTTGGCGGCCGCCGCGTGCGGGGGCGAAGTTGCAGATACCATTGCGTACCAGGTCGACGATCGAGGACTATGTCGCCACACAGGAGTGGCGGCGCGCGCGACTGTCGCGCTGCCCGCTCCACCCGAACGGTGGCTGTGCATTTCGGCGTCACGGCAGTTATGCGCGCCTGACCAGCCCGGGTGTACGGATCGCTCGCTGCTATTGCCCACAAGGGCGCATAACATTCAGCTTGCTCCCGGATTTTCTCGCCGCTCGCCTGCCCGGTTCGCTTGCCGCGATTGATCGCAGCGCTGGGATCGCCGCGTCGGCGCGGAGCATGGAAGCCGCCGCAGACGCAGCACGCGGGCCCGATATTTGCCTTCCAGGCGCGGTGCGCTGGCTTCGCCGCCGTGTGGTCGCGGTGCGCAGATCCGTTGCCGCCGTTGAAGTGATGGCGCCCCAGCTGGCAAGGCCGGGCTTGCCGGTGGGTGACGTTCCGGCCCTTGCAATGCTTCGCCGAGCTCTTTCCCCGCAGCTGTTGCACTGCATTCCGGCGCCCCTGGGATTCCGGCCTATCCAGAGGATTGGCAGTGGCGACGCCGCCGGTGGCTCTTGCCAACACGATGCGGGGCGTGATCACGCGTTCATCGCGAGCTACGCTTTGCCGATCGAGGTAAAGCCATGCCCATACATGTCGATCATATCGCCGCAGCCGACCCTGCCGCGCCCACCCCCGACGATATCCGCCGCATCTGGAGCGCGGAGCGGCGGCTTGGGGCAGGAACAACGATTGTCTATCTGAACCGCATCCAGCAGTTTCGTACCTATTGCGCCTTGCACGGCTTGGTCGAGCGAGAAGAGTTGACCCTCGAACGAGTTGGCCGGTTCATAGACTGGTATGCGAAGCGACGGGGTCTCGACCCGCTTTCTCTCCGCCTTTCCAGCACCGCCCTGCTGTCGCTCAGCCGTGTCTATCATCGCTTGGGGCTTGCCCCACCTGACTGGCGACCGCCTCGTCCGGTGAAGGCTCTGCTGACGCCGTTGCTCGCGCAATATGCCGCCTATCTGACCCAGCACCGCGGTAATCCAGAGGTGACGGTTCACAAGAAGCTGGGCCACATCGGCAGACTTCAGGATCATTTGATCCAGGCCGGCAAGGACTGGCACTCGATGCAGCTAACCGATGTCGACGCATTTCTGGTTGGCTGCGCCGCGCGATATTCCCGATCGCATGTGAGCGATCTCGCTTGCACGGTACGCTGCTTTTCCCGTTTCCTGCACTGGAGTGGCCAGAGCCCGGTCGATATCAGCGAGGCCGTGATCGCGCCCGTGCAACGACGGCACGAGCGACCGAGACGGTCCCTTTCCTGGGACGATGTGAAGCGGCTCCTGATGGCCGTGGACAGATCGAGTCCGTCGGGCCTTCGCGACTACGCGATCCTGCTGATGATGAGCACCTATGGCTTTGGCGCCGGCGAGATCATCCGCTTGCAGTTTCAGGATATTGACTGGGATAGCGGCACGCTGTCAGTCCTTCGCCCAAAGACGGGCGTCGCATTCACGCTGCCGCTGTTGCCACCCGTCGCCAAGGCGCTGGCAGAGTATCTACGCCACGGCCGGCCCGCTGATACACCCACCCGCCATCTTTTCGTGCAGATGAAGATGCCGCTGGAGCCATTCGTCGCTTCGAGCGCGATACGCCACATCTTGATGAAGCATGCGAAGATCGCGGGGATCGATGCGCCATTTCTGGGCAGCCATGTCTTGCGACACTCTCACGCGGCGCGCCAGATCGACCTTGGTGCGCGGCCCCAGGTGGTATCGGATCTCCTTGGTCACCGGGATCCAGAGTCGGTCTCGGCCTATGTGCGGATCGCCACCGCATCCCTGCGCGAGATCGCATTGCCGGTGCCAACATGACCACCGTCGTCGTCCTGGAAGAGTTGAGGAACGACGCCGCGAGCTTTCTGGCATTCAAGCGCGCCATGGGCTATCCCTATCGACGCGGCGAGTTTGAGATCGAACGCTTCCTTCGCTTCGTCGAAGACCAGTGGGGCGACGATGTCGATATTCCGCTGGCCGAAGCGATTAGCCGCTGGTGTGGCCGCTTGCCCGACCGCAAGGCCGTCACGCTCGGCAATGAGTTCGGGGTCATTCGTCAACTTTGCCTGCATCGCCGTCGTCGCGATCCCACCAGCTATGTGCCCGAGCACGCCTTTGCGCCGGTGAAGGAGTCGACGTTCTTTCCTTATATTTTCAGCCGCGACGAGATCCGCTGCATTCTCGCCGCCGCGTCAGCGCACCAAGGCCGCTTCATATGGGCATCGATGCTGCGAAGGCTGATTCTCGTGCTTTACTGCACCGGCCTCAGGCTCGGCGAGGCGGTGCGTCTGACCATGGATGATGTCGATCTCGACCGTGGGACCTTGCTCATCCGCAACAGCAAACGGCGTACGCGGATCGTCCCCATGCGCGACGATCTTGTCGCAGAGCTTCGCCTCTATGTCGATGATCGATGCCGGTTACTTCACGATCGTGGTCAAGTGGATTCCGAAGCGCTGTTCGTTCGCCTCAACGGCGCGCCACTCCATACCCACGCTGCGTCCGAAGCTATTCGCAAGCTCCTGCGCCGCCTCGATATCAAGCCTGCGCAAGGGCGCGTCGGAGCGCGTCCATATGAGTTTCGGCATGCATTCGCGGTTCACCGCCTGACGGCATGGGCGGAGGAAGGTGCTGACATTCACGCCAAGCTCCCTTGGCTTTCGGCCTATCTCGGGCACCAGAACGTCATTGGGACCGAGGTCTATCTGAAGGCGACGCCGCAACTCCTGGAACTCGCGAGCACGCGCTTCGAACAACATATGCGACACGCCCGGCAGCCACGATGAGTAAGGCCGGACCTCAGATGCTGTTCGCTCTGGTGGAGTCGTTCTTCTCCAACTATCTGCCGCGTCAGCGCGGCGCGAGCCCACATACGACGCGCGCCTATCGCGACACGCTCAAGCTGCTGTTTCAATTCATTGCCCAGCATCGCAGCCGCGAGGTCGCCGCGCTTGTGCTGGAGGATCTCGATGCCGACACCGTCGCTGGGTTCCTCGATCATCTCGAGGGCGGAAGATCGAACTCCACCGCGACGCGCAACTGCCGCCGTGCCGCGCTTCGCAGCTTCTTCAAGCACCTCTTGCGCAACGATCTCGACAATGCCCTCCGTTACACGCAGGTGCTGGCGCTGCCGTCGAAGCGGGCGAGGCAAAAGCCCGCAACTTACCTCGAAGCAACCGACGTGCGGGCCATCATCGCCCATCCCGATCGGCGGACCCGCAGTGGCTGGCGCGACTACACGCTGCTGCTTTTCCTCTATAATTGCGGCGCCAGAGTGAGCGAAGCAACCGGCCTGCTGTGGCAGGACCTTCAACTGACGCCGCCACACCAGGCCCGACTACATGGGAAGGGCCGCAAGGAGCGGTTCGTTCCGCTATGGCGCGAGACGGCCGACGCGTTGCGGCGCCTGCAAAACCTGTCGGGTGCCGCGGGTCAGCAGCATGTTTTTATGAACCGACACGGCCAGCCGCTGACCCGCGATGGAGCGGCGTACATCCTTACCAAGCATGCCTCGCCAGTCGTCCAGGATCGGCCAAGGTTGGCGCGTGACCGCATCACTCCTCACGTTTTCCGCCACAGCTGCGCCGTCGCGCTCCTGCAGTCAGGCACCGACGTGACCGTGATCCGCGATTATCTCGGTCATTCCAGCATCGCGACCACGAACCGGTATATCTTAACGAACCTGAAGATGAAGCGCGATGCGCTACAGAACTTTTGGAAGCACGCTGGCATCGAACCCGCAAAGGCCACGCCTTGGAAGCCAAAGCCGGATCTGCTTTTGTACCTCCGGTCCCTATGATTTTATCACGAGGTCCACGCAGAGCTTTTTCGCCGATCCCGGACATCAGCATCGCGTGGCCCCAGATAAAACCATGCTCTGGATAATGGCTCCAGCATCCCACTTCGACGATATCCCTGGGCGCCTTGGTCTTGGGGTCACGGTAAAGTGCGTTGTACCCGGCAAAGCCGTCTGCCTGTAGATACCCCCGATAGTCGGCGAGATGTTCTGCCGGATGCGCTCCGCCACGATCGGCGCTGAAGCGGAAGACCACGGCAGGCGGGCTCATATCGCCGCTGGAGCGGTCATCACGCAGATATACCCAGAAGTGCCCAGTCCGGCTGCCATCGCCATTGCCCAGCAGCGTGACCGGCGTGTCGTCACCGTGGATCTTGGCGGCTTCCCGGATATAGGCGAACAGCCGCTCACCCAGCGGCGCCAGCAGCCATGCCAGTTTTCGGGCCCAGCGGCTCATCACGTCCCGATCGATGTGGAGTCCCACGCGGCGGAAGATCACCGACTGCCGATGCCAGGGCTGATGATCGACAAAGCGATTGACGACGAGATGGGCCAGCAAGCTGCTGCTCGCCATCACCTTGGGGAGTGGCAGATCGACAGCGGGGGCCTGGCGGATCTGTTCGCAGGACCGGCACACCAGTCTTGGTCGCACGTGGCGAATGACCCGGAAGCGCGCCGGGACATAGTCGAGAACCTCAGTGACAGCCTCGTTAATCTGTACTGACGGCCCGTTACAACCGGTACTGCACGGGCTGGGCTGATGATCGACTGTATGACGCGGGAAGTGCGCAGGAAGCGGAACACGGCCGCCGGATTTGCGGGCCGATTTCGCCACAGACGGTGCCGCCACCTCATCGTTGGCGGGTTGCGGTGCCTCGACCTCCTCGAACATCAGCCGCAGCTGGGCGATATCCATTTTCTCTGAGCTACGACCGAACTGGACGCGCAGCAGCCGCGCGACGCGATGCTCGAGCTTTTCGATCCGCAAGGTCTGGGCTTTGACCGTGGCTTCCGCGGCCCTCCGTTCGGCCCGTTCCTGCTCCATGGCATCGGCCATCTCCAGCAGCATTTTCTGCAGGAGGACTGGGTCTGTGGGAAGGCGATCAAGGGCGAACCGCATGCCACCGATAATAGCCCAAGCCCACGGTAAATCCTACATAAAATGGCGGCTTTCCTGATCTTTTTGGCTATGCGAGCCTCGGCGTGATGACCTCGTCGTGGACGATCGCCTGCTTCCAGTTCATGCCTTCGAGCAACATCGCAAGCTGGGCTGCCGACAGCCGCAGCGCACCCTCATGGGCACGTGGCCAAACAAACTTTCCGCGCTCGAGACGCTTCGCATACACGCATAGCCCTGAGCCGTCCCAGACCAGAGCCTTCAACCTGTCGCCCCTTTTCCCGCGGAACAGGAAAACCGCCCCCGAGAAGGGATCAAGCTGAAGAATATTGCGCACCTGCGCCGACAGCCCATCAAACCCCTTGCGCATGTCGCACGGCGCCAGCGACAGATAGATTTTCGTCGAAGGCGGGAAAGCCAGGCTCAATGATCCAGCTCCCGCAAGACATCGAGCACCTGTTTCAGGGCGGCCCGATCGACCTCGCCATCAACCAACACCGTCAGGCCGCACCGCCCTCGAACCTCAATCCGCCCTGGCTGCCGAGCTTTGGCCGACGGAGAAGACGATGCCAGTTCGACAGGCACGAAGCCCGCCATCGCCCCGCGAAGCAGCTGCTTGCGCCAGGTATAAAGCTGGCCTGTTCCAACGCTGTGCCGCCGAGCCACGGCCGAGACGATCGCCCCCGGCACCGTCGTCTCCTTCAGGATCGCCAGCTTCTCCTCGTCGCTCCAGTTCCGACGCCGCTCCACCCGTACAAGCGCTCCGCCATCACCGCGACCGCTCATACGAGGCTCGTTTGACTGCTCGATGTCCATGCTCACACCTCCTCAAAGGCCGCGAGCTTTCCTATTCCGATGCCGGCAACAAGGCCGCCTTCCGTCGGCGCTTACAAAACACCGTCACTCTCGTCGGCTTCGTCGGCAACAATCCCGCCTTCAACCTAGGCTGTGGTGTGGCGTAGCGCTGGGCAACAGCAGCCTGCTGGTTTAGGCATTGCCTGTAACGGGGAGCAGCTATGAACGGATATGTGCAATTCGAGTCGCCGGACGGCGAGCCTATCGTCGTCAATACGGATCGGGTCAATTTCGTGCGCCGGTTCAGAGGCGAAAACGCCGCTTGCGCCATTAATTTCGAGAAAGGAAATTATATCGTCGTGAGAGGCGGCCTTGATGAGGTAATGAATGCACTCGCTGAAAGTTGAGATGGAACGAAGCCATGGATTGATGGCCGCAAACCTATGTCGGCTCGTCGCGTGGCGAACGCAAACTATCGATGCTATTATCGATTCTGGCATCTGTTCATCTGTTGGACAGGTTATCCTCAACAGTCTGAATGTCACGTTCGCAGAGCATAATTTCAGGCTGCGAATCCAGTGAGTAGACGGCGGGTTAATGTTTTTTGCCCGCGTCCGGCAGATGGGTCGACGATTAACGTTGATCCACGGCTCAATTGCTGAAGAGGAACGCGATGAGTATCATTTCTAATAGTACAAGACTTCTGTTGCTGAGTGCGCTGTTTACTGGCGCAGCGACTAATGCATCAGCACAGACGCAGCCGCTTCCTGACGCCCCCCTTGAAGTGACCGTTACTTATCCGACCCCGGCGGAACGGTCAGAACTGTCCGAAGGCCCGAAAGTAGAGGGCATCATTTCTGCGCGCAGCGGTGCCAAAGTGCAGGTCACTGCCGTTGATGGTACTAAATCGATCGTCACGATCGACGACATGACCCGCATCACCGCCAGCAAAGGCCTCTTTGGCTTGAACAGCGACAAGCTGGCAGCGACCTCGCTGATTAACGGCCTGCCGGTGACCATCAAAACGTTGCGGTCGGGCGACGCCCTTCTGGCAAGCCAGATCAAGCTGACCGGCAAGGATCTCAAGACTGCCACGATGATCCACAACGGAACCGATCAGCGCTTTAACGAACAGACCGCTGCAACAGAGGCGCTGCGCGGACGCATGGGCGAGATCGATCAGTATAACATCAAGAGCACAACCAGCGTGAATTTTGAAACTGGCAAAGCTGTTTTATCCCCGCAAGCGAAGAGCGACCTGTGCAATGCTGCGAGCACCGCGCAAGGCATGGACAATGCCCTCCTGCTCGTCGTGGGATATACCGATTCCACAGGCAGCGCTGAATTCAACCAGGCACTTAGTGAGAAGCGAGCCGGTGGCGTCGTCAATTATCTCCAGCAAGCCTGTCACTGGAAGCCCTATCGCATGTTGACCCCCACCGGCATGGCACAGGCAGACCCGCTGGCGGACAATAGCACGGAGGAAGGTAAGGCACAGAATCGTCGCGTCGAGGTGAACGTTCTAGTCAGCAAGGGGCTGGACGGCCTTTGAAGTAAGGGATGGGGCGCCCGGCCCCATCTTATACCAGCCGTTGTGTCTCCCATCTCGAGTGGGCCATGCGCCATTTATTGTCATTCCGGGGCGAATTTTCGTTTCCCAATAGCCGACTTAAACTGTCAGCTTCGCCGCAGCACAAGCAGCCATTCGACCGTGCTATGGGGTTTTTGGCCCCCCGTTTGATTAATCCGAACCACGGCATGTCGCGCCGCGTGATTGCCCGGAGCTTTCGGCTATAATACAACTATGGACCGGATCACCACGAGGAACAGGCACGCCGCTGGCGACGATCAATGTGACCGAATGCGCACCTCCCATGCTGGGCGGCATGTGTGCGATCGGTCGAACAATCCTTAACGCGCCGTTGGATTTACGCTCAATGGCGCCTGATCCAAGCAATTGTGAAAGTCCCATCTGGCTCGGCAGAACCTTGTAGGCTTCGACAGATCCTTTCGCCAGAAAGAGGACGGCGCATGGGCTATATCTCTTTCAGAGTTATCGGGCTGGCGGGGAGGAACTGAGGCGCGTTCGCTATCTGCGTTACAGCTTCGGCGCGGTCCAGATGGTGCGGGAGGACGATGTCCCATGCTAGCCCAAGCTTCTGAAGCAACTGAATAGAGGCGTAACCCCAGTCGCTTTGACCGGGATGCAGGCCGATTCGCGCCGATCCCGGAAAGGCATGATGGTTGTTGTGCCAAGCCTCACCCATCGTCGGCATCGCGGCCCACGGCACGTCATGGGCCTGAACACCGGCACCATTGACCAGCCAGCTTTGCGGTCCCGTGCGATGCGCCAGATGGCCCACGAACCAGTGTCCGGTCACCGAAATGCTGACACGGGCGCAGATGCCCCAGACCACCCAGCTCCAGCCGCCGCCGATGAATAGTAACGCGGCGACAGGGATTTGCTGCGCCATCCATGTGGCTTCCAGAAAGCGGTAGAAGGAGTCTTTTCCCGCCTCGCCATACTCAAAGGTCGGCGGATGCTTGAGATCCAGTCGGCAATGGAGTTGCCAGAAGGCATCCCTTGGCATCGACCGGCGATGGGCGAGATAGTCATGGCAGTCGGGCTGGCGCTGAGCCCAGTCGCGCATGTCATGGGTACGGATCATCCAGAGCGGGCCGCTCATGCCCACGCTGGTGCCGATCCAGACCAGCGTCCGTTCCAGCCATTTGGGGCAATCGAAGCTGCGATGGATCAGGCGGCGATGGAAACCGACGCTGTGCCCCAATAGCAGCGAGGCGCCGGTCAGGAACAGGAAGATCGCGACGGCGCTCCAGCTGAAAAAGATCGGGGCGAGACAGACAGCCCCCAGCAACATGCCGCCATTCCACAGGGAATGCGTAGCATCCCACCGGACGGTCCCGTCCACAGGGTTGCAACCCGGCACTTCCCTTAAGCTGTTCACGCTGCACCGATCAGTGATGTCCATAGCGCTAACCTCCAAGGTATTTAACTCAATTCTTAAATGATAGCCGAGGCTTGTCAAGTGGTTAGCTTATTCCTTAAATATGCCCCATGCAGAAAGTCTTCGAAGCTCTCGCCTCAGCGCCGCGCCGCAAGATACTGGCGTATCTCGCGCATGCCGAACTCAACGCCGGCGACATTGCGTCCCGGTTTGAGATGTCCAAGCCTGCGGTGTCACAGCATTTGGCGGTACTGGAGAATGCAGGCTTGATCGTCAGCGAAAAACGCGGCCAGTTCGTCTATTACAGCCTCGTCCCCGACAGCCTCGCGAACACTCTCAACGCCTATGTCCAGGAGGTCTGTCCGGTGTCGCGGCCACTCAAGGCGGAAAGCGCGAAGATTGCGAAATCTCGGAAGGGTCCTACCGAGACCTGATCAGTGACCTAGTCGCGGGACCGAAGCAGAATGTCCGCTGGTGGGTGAGAGAATTTGCATCCCGAGCGGCCGGAATGGGTCGACTTCCTTCAACTCGCTCCCCCAATCGCCCCCGGCGTCAGGATCAGGGTGAGGAGAATGAGGGCAATGCCGATATATCCCCAGGCACCCATGCCCTGCCAGGCGATCTTCACGGTGCTCGCATCGGATCGCGACGATCTGGCCAGCCGCATTGCGTAGATCATCGTGCCGGTGACGGCCATCGCCGTCAGCAACGCGCCGAACAGGAACCAGATGACTTTCGTCCACAGGCCGCCGAACGTGCCGAAATGCAGCGGATCGGCCATTTCGGAAATGCGCTGATGCGCGCTTAGCGTGCGTCCGTCCAGCTGCGCAACGACGCGCGACGTCGCCGGATCGACGACCACTGCATTGGCGCGATCGCGCACCAGCCAGGCGGATGACTGGCCCAGGAGGATTACGCCATTGTCGGGCGTGAAGCGGACTTCCCGAACGTCGAGCGCAGGATCGGCTCTGCGCGCTATGGCAACCAGCCGGTCCAGCGCAACGCCGGTCGGCATGGGACTTGCCTCGACGTCCGGCACTTTGGGCACCCTGGCGTTCCCGCCCAATGTCTCCACCAGATACCACAGGCCCGTGACCGCAATCAGCGCCACAAACCACAGGCTCCACAGCCCGATCAGGCGATGCAGGTCACCGGTCATCCGTCGGCCATCTCCGCCGCGCGGTGCTCGAAAGAAGCCGCGCCACCATTTCTTGTAGGTGACCATGCCCGACACCAAAGATACCGCCAGCAGGAGGGCCAGCGAACAGACGATCGGTATGCCGATCTTCGTCGGCAGCATCAGGTGGCGATGGGCCTGCCGCAGGAAGCGATGGACATTGGCCCAGCCATGCCGGCCTGTAACCTTTGCTGTCCACGGATCGACATAGACCCGCTCCGGCGCGCCCTTGCCACGACTGACCCAGGCCTCGACCGCGAACCAGGGGTCGATCGGCGCATAGAGCGTCTGTAGCCGGGCGTCGGGCGCGGCGCGGGCCGCCGCCTGCGCCAACGCCCCCCAGGACGCGACGGGTTCAGACCGGGGCGATACCCGCATGGCGGGCGTCGCCAGCCAGTCGATTTCATGCGCGAACACGGCGAAGGTGCCCGTCGCCAGAATGAAGGTCAGCAAGATCGACAGTTTGAGGCCAATCCAGCTATGCACCACCCACCACAGCGATCGGCCCTTTTTCACGCGCAGCTGATCCATGGTCAGAACTGAAAGCGCAGTTCGGCCAGGAATGTCCGCGGCTCGCCGGGAAAGTGCCCGCTCTGCGCAGAAAAGCCCGATGCCGCATAGACTTTGTCGAATATATTATCGACGCGCAGCATCAGTTCGGCAAAGCCAAGCCCCTTGATGATCGATGCGTCAAAGATCGTGTAGGGCTTGACGGTCTGCCCCGACAGGCTGATCCGCTTCGACACATGTTCACCGCCCACCGCAAAGGCGGCGTCGATCGCCGGCACCTGGTAGCGGGTCCAGAAGCCCACTTTATGCTTGGGCGCATTGGCGAAGCGATTGCCGACGGCATTGGTGATCGCCTGGCCCGCAATCGTGCCGGTGATCTTCGTGTCGTTATAGCCATAATTGACCAGCGCCACCCAATTGGCGGTTATGTCGGTCGACAGGTCGATCTCGAACCCCTTGCTCGTCACCTCGCCGATCGGGCGCAACTGGTCCTGGCCGTTGACGGGCGGCAGGCTGGTATCGGCCTGGAGGATATTCTTGCGCACGATGCGGTAGGCCGCCAGATTGGCCTGGAGCCTGCCGTCTAACAGGTCGGTCTTGATGCCGCCTTCGAACTGGTCGCCGGTAACAGGCGCGAAGGGACCACCGACATCGCCATTCTGGCTAGCGGCCGTCTGTGGCTCGAAACTTTGCGACCAGCTCAGATAGACGGACACATCCTTGCGCGGCTTGTAGATCGCGCCGGCGCGGAAGGTGATATCCTCATCCTCATAAGAAGCAGCGTTGACAACCGCGTCCTCGAACTTGTCGTAGCGCACGCCACCGACCAGCATGAAGGCTTCGCTCAGGCTGATCTGGTCCTGCAGATAAGCGCCCTGGCGCTTCGTGCGCGTATCCGTGACGGTGAAGGGCAGCAAAGCGGCCCTCGCGACATCGCGCGCGCTGTTGGTGTAGACAGGATTGCTGAGGCTGAGCGGCGTCACGCCCGCCCGCAGGATACGCGAATTAAGCACGCTCGTTTCGTCATACCAGTCCGCCCCGGTCTGGAATTTATGCTCCATCCCGAGCAGATCGACCCGCGCCGTCAGATTGGCGGAAAAGGACAGGCCATCGACATTGCGGATCTGGTCGCGAAACTCGCGCGCGACCAGATCGTCGCTACCCGCCACCAGTCCGCGCGGCTCATGATATTGCTGCGTCTCGGTCGCTTTGAAATAGCGGACACCTGCGTCGAACGTGACCCGGTCGCTGATCGCGGTCGCATACCGCGCCTGATAGGCCTGCGACTTGAGGTGGAGAAAGTCGGTGGGTTCGTTGGCATTCCAGCGAATATCGGTCAGAAAATTGCCGTCATTATCGGTCAATATGCCGCGCAGACGGTTGGCCTGAAGATCATTGTCATAGACCGTGGCCTGAAGCGTCAGCTTGCCGCCGTCGTTGGTCTTGATGGCAAGGCCGCCATCGCCGATCAGCGATACATTCTTCGTATTGCGCCGATAGGGATTCATCGCCTCGTAAAAGCCGCCGAGGCGGTAAGTGACGATTCCGTCTTTGTCGATCGGGCCGGTCGCTTCAGCCGATATACCGCGACGATCATAATTGCCCGCCGTCGCCACCAGACGCATGGCGCTAGTGTCGCCGGGCACCTTCGACACATAATTGATGATGCCGCCGGGCGAACCGGGACCAAAGAAAAGCCCAGCCGGTCCCTTCAGCACCTCTACCCGTTCGATATTGAACAGCTGCGGCACGGAAAAGCCGATGAACGGATTGCCACGCATCCCGTCGTAGAAGGACTGGTCCTGGCGAAATCCGCGAAAGGTGACCCCTGCATAGCTGAAGAAACTGACGCCAGAAATATTGCGATAGATGTCGGTCGCGTCGCGCGCGCCCTGATCGGCAAACAGATCCTTGTTGATCACCTGCAAGGCCTGCGGAATGTCGAGCGGATCTTCGGCGCTTTTTCCGACGGTGGTGGTTTCTGTGCGGTAGAGGCGCTGGGCGCGGCCGGTTACGATGATCTGATCGCTCTCGGCCGTGCCCACATCCGGCGCCGACGCGGGGGCGTCCTGCGCAGAAGCCACCGACGCGCAGAAGGAAACAGACACAAACAGCGCCGCGCGGAATATGGACAAGATAACCCCCTTATCGGCTTCGCTAATGATAGTGATTCGCGATAGAGAGTTTGAATGGTCAGGGCAAGTCGCCAAACTCTATTCTCGCTGTTCACGATAGCGAGAGACAGACACGGCGCTAAGCTGGCAGCCCGTTAAGAGCGGACCTTCCGCACCTGGAATCGTTCATTGGCAGGCTGAACGGCAAACAAGGGTCGGCCGCTGCCGGAATATCTGGTCATGTCGGCCCAATCGATGATGGACGGGCGGTCAGAAAATTTGGCAAGCTGGCAGTCCGATATCCAAGATGATTGTGAAGTGTATGAAAAAGCTAGTCGCACTAGCCGCAACTATCGCCGCGTTTCCCGCAGCCGCCCAACCACAGATCCAAGAAGGTTTTGTGGGGCCGCACAACCGGGCGGAAGCGGTCAAAATCATTGCCGATCTGCGGGAGATCGTCAGCCCGGAGGGTTTGCAGGCGATTGAGACGGTGCCGATCGGTGGCATTTCCCAAGCCGTATCAATCCGCAGCCAGGATTTGCGAAACCCCGTGTTGATCTACTTCCATGGCGGTCCCGGATTCGTCGAGATGCCCCTCGATTGGTGGTAGGATCGCGGGTGGGACGAGTATTTCACTGTTATTCATTGGGACCAGCGCAACGCTGGCAAGACGTATACATTGAGCGGCGCGAGTGATCCTGCCACGTTGACGCCCGAGCGCTTCCAAGCCGATGCCGAAGAGTTGGTGCAGTGGGCACGCAAGCGGTTCGGTAAGCGCAAGGTGTTCGTGCTCGGACACAGCTGGGGCAGCATGTTAGGACTGAAGCTTGCGGTAGCGCATCCCGAATGGCTCTATGCCTACATTGGGATGGGCCAGCTAACGGACGGACTGGAGAGCGAGCGGCGCGGTTGGCAATGGACAATTTCCAAGGCGCGGGCCGACGGTAACACGCAAGCCGTGCACGAAATGGAAGCAATCGCCCCCTACGGCGCCGCTGACCGTCCGCTCACCGTTGCCGCTATCCTGACGCAGCGCAAGTGGCTGAACCATTACGGCGGTGCGGCGTGGCGCAGGCCGGGCGGCGACTTCGAGGCGGCCGCTTTCAAGCTGGCTCCGGAATACACCGATGAAGATGTCCGAAACGCGTTCAAGGGTCAGGAACCGGTCACCCAGGCCCTGCTGCCCAAGGTTTTAGCAACCGACCTCTCGACGATACGGCGATTGAATGTCCCGCTGGTGCTGCTGCTTGGCCGGCACGACGTGAATGTGTCGAGCGAGGTGGCAGCCGAGTGGTTCGCGAGGGTGGACGCGCCGTCGAAACGATTGATCTGGTTCGAGCGATCAGGCCATCACATCACCAGCGAGGAACCGGGCAAACTGCTATCGACGCTGGTGACCGAGGCCCGGCCGATCGCTGCAAGTGCCGGCGATTTTGCCCCGTAGATTATGCCAATTCGGCAAACGTCTTTGGCGCCTGTCCAAAAAGCTTCGTTCGGATTTTCGAGATCAGCAGTCATGCCCTCATCCGACGAAAGGGCTAATTTGGTCGACACCTGCCCGGAGACCCGCGAGAGTGAAATTCAGCCGCTGAGCGTCCGACAAGGGTCGATTTCACCCTGGGCCAACGCCGCGTCGTGGGACTTTGCATTCGTTTACAAAGAATTCGTCAAAAGGCGGGTTCAATCGAGAGCCGCCGTTCGCGCGAGTCCCGATCGGGATGCCGAGACGAGAATGTGCGGCCTAACGCCCCAGGCCGTTGGCGTGGTAGAAGGCTGCCAGCGCTTTGGTCGTAGTGATGTGTATCTTGGGCAGGCCTATGCCGTCGATCATGTCGCGATGACGAGTGCGGTTGGCTCTGGTGGCGAAGACGATGTGTCGGATCATATCCCATTTTACGCTATCGCGACCGCCCTCCAGCGCTCCGCGACGATCGCGCTCGAACCAGCAGCGCCGAATGTACCTAAACAGGCTGATTGTCATTGGAACGTCGAAAAGGATGAAGTCGGTCGCTCGTTTCAGCCGTTGGAGGAGCAATCGGGAGTAATTGCCTTCGACCACCCAGTGGTCGCCAGCGATCGCCGTATCGTGCAGCGCCGCGAACTCGTCTGGCGCTCGTGGAACCCAGTCGGTGTGCGGGAGATGGCGTAGCTGGTCGAGATGGATCACCTCCAAGCTCTGCGCTCGCCCTATTGCATCCGCAAGTGCCGACTTGCCGCTGTTCGACGGTCCCATGATGCAGATGCGTGTGCCCAACTCGTCCAGCGTCATGGCGCAAAATAACTCCTCGCGGCGTTAGATATGTCCGTGGCGGGTTCGGACAAGGGTTGTTCCCGATTGCGTTTTCCCGAAACGGCATATCGAGCTTGGAGAAGCAGGACGGTCGCGCATTCCTAAAACGGCCTGTTTCGGCAAGCTGGCAATGTCTGAGCGGCTGTCGACCGGCGGTTACATGACGCTCGGCCGACGACTCCTGGCAAATCCGGACGCTTACTTAACCGCAGAGTAACGACGACGCCTGATCGTGAATTGCCGTCTGGGCCGATGCGACCAAGCTTTATTTGGGCAAAAAATATTAGAGTAATCACGTTCACAATAATGCTCGAGAAGTGTAAATCGTCCAATTCATTCACGCTCGCTTTTTTCCGAGATTCTCCAACTTTCTAAATACGATCTAGGCGATTTATTGAACAGTAATTCGCTGTTAGATTAATAAATTGCTTGTCCATGGCGAAAGCTCTTCTGGCGCCATTTGTTCCTCCAGAGAAATCCGCAGAGATCAAAAAAGACCGCTGAATTCAGCGGTTTTTTGTGTCCAGCGTCCACCGGTTTCCGCTGGTGGATTTGCGAATTCAGGGTAGCTGAGGGTATCGGCCAACAGGGCTGAATCACATCGCCCCGCAGCTAGTCAGTGCGTCCCAAGGCTGAATACGCGCCGACAGTTTTATCCTCGCCCGGCGTGGCTCAATATCCAAAGCGCTTCGATCCTCATCGCCCGTATCAAAGCATATTGATGTATTGTCGGCAGACAATTTATGGTACCGCTATCAGAATCAATAAACTGCTTGATCGAGGGGATGATAATGAAAGGAATTTTGGCGCTCGCGCTGAGTCTGGTGTGCGGCGTGTCTGCGGCGTCGGCTAATAAATGGCCCAATGGGGCCAAGGCGGCCATCGTGCTGACATATGACGATGCGCTGGATTCCCAACTCGACAACGCCGTGCCGGTACTGGACGAGGCCGGGTTCAAGGCCACCTTCTTTCTCGCCAGCGTAAAACCCTCCGCGCTGTCGCGTTGGCGCGATGTGGCGAAGAAGGGACACGAACTTGGTAACCACACCAAATATCATGCCTGCCCAGCTTCCAGCAACGCCACCGATCTCAGCCACACATCCAACGTCTATACAACCGAGCAGATGCTGAAGGAGATTGAGGAACAGAATGTGTTTCTGACCTCGCTGGATGGCAAGTCGACCCATGGGTTCGCGTCGCCATGCGGTCAAACCCTGGCAGGCGGCGTGAATTATCTGGAGGCGTTGCGGGACGCAAAGCTGGTGACATATGTGCGCGGCGTCTACACTTCGCCTGAGAATTTGCGCGCCGACGTCGCAAAGATGGACCCGATGCGCATGCCCTCGCGCGGGTTCGAAGAGGGCGTCACAGGCGCAAAGCTGATCGAGTTCGCCAAGGAGGCGGAAGCCGGTGGCGGCATGGCCGTCTATCTGTTCCATGGTGTCGGCGGCGATTATCTTCAGGTTTCCAAAGCGGCACACCGCGAACTGATCGACTGGCTCGCCGCCCATCGCAGCGATGTCTGGGTGACCACCCTACAGGGCGCACTGGACTGGGCCAAGGCGCACCCGAATCCCTGAAATAGAGCGCCCCATCAACGGCTCGCGGAGGACGAAGGCAACATAATTGGGTGCGCAAGAGGCTACCATAGCAACCGTTATCACGGGAATGCATGTGATTGGCCGGAACGGCTCAAACTCCGCCCCCCTCCCGACTATGCGACGCAATGACATATGGCAGCGTCATACGCTGGACTGTGCCGCCCATCGACCTGCCTGGACACACCAAATGAAACGGAGATGCCGATGATCAGGCTCACCGCCCTTGCGACCATCGCATTCACCACCGTTCTGCCTCAGAGCGCCGCCGCCGGGGACGCACGCTTTGACTATTTCAGTTATGCCGGTCGCAGTCAGGAAAGAATTACGCTGGGGCCAGGGCAATATCGCAACCCGATCTTGTCAGGCTATGCACCGGATCCAAGCATCGTCCGCGTCGGGCAGGACTATTATCTGGTCAATTCCAGCTTCACCAACTTTCCCGGCCTACCGATCTATCACTCTCGCGATCTGGTGACGTGGCGCCAGATTGGTAACGCCATAAGCCGTTTCGGCCAGTTCGATTTTTCAAATCAATGGGTTTCGGGCGGCATCATGGCGCCTGACATCTCCTATCATAACGGCACCTTCTACATCGTCTCGACAAATAACCGCAATTTCGTGATCACGGCAAAATCTCCGCAAGGCCCCTGGTCGGATCCGGTGTGGCTGGATTTTGACGGGATCGACCCGTCATTATTCTGGGATGAGGACGGAACGGCCTACATTGTAAACAATGGCCCGCCCGACGGCCCTGCAAAATTTCCCGGACACCGGGTTCTATGGCTCCAGGCATTCGACCCGGTTGCCAAAACGACGGTCGGGCCGCGCATCCCCCTGGTAGGGGGCGGGGAAAATCCGCCGCATCTGTTCTGGCCAGAGGGGCCGCACATTTTCAAGAAAGATGGATGGTATTATCTGATTGCTGCCGAGGGCGGCACAGGCCCGGACGAGAAACATTCCCAAATCGTTTTCCGCAGTCGCATGATCGGCGGGCCTTATGAGGCCTTCAAGGGCAATCCGATCCTGACGCAGGCCGATCTGCCGACGACGCGGCCCCACCCGGTCGAAGCCGCCGGTCATGCAAAGTTCGTTACCACGCCGTCAGGTGACTGGTGGGCGGTCTTTCTGGCAGCCCGCGCCTACGCGCCAACCTTCTATAATATCGGGCGGGAAACCTATCTGTTGCCCGTCAGCTGGTCGGCCGACGGATGGCCCACCATATTGCCACATGGGACAGCGATCCCCTTCGCTCTGGACAAGCCAGCATCGGCGGGCGTGACTGAACCCGGCACACCGCAGAATGGCGATTTCTCCTATTTCGATAATTTCGACGAAAAGCGTCTGGGTCTGGGCTGGATGGGCATTCGCGTACCGGCCAAGTCCTTTTACGACCTTAGTGAAGGCCGCCTGATACTGGCGCCGGGTCATCGCTTCGGCGATCTTTCCGCAGCGCCAGCCTTCATTGCGCGCAAACAGGCGCACGCGACGGCAGAAGTATCGACCGCGCTGGACTATGAGCCTGACCATGAAGGCGACCGTGCAGGCCTCGTCGCGCTGCAAAGCGATAATGCCTATCTCTTTCTCGGCGTGATCAAAAGTCAGGGCAAGCGGCAGATTGCCGTCATGCGCCGCGAAACGGCGGGCGATCCGCAGGCCGGGAAGGCCGTTTCGTCGGTGGTCCTGCCACGCGGAGCACGGACAGTCCGGCTCAAGTTGACAATCGACGGTGGAGCGCTCAGCGCATCCTATGCCTGGGGCAGGTCGGGATGGAGGCCTTTGCAGACAGGTGGGGACGCAACGTTCCTCAGCACGAAAAAGGCGGGAGGCTTTGTTGGCACGATGATCGGATTGGCGAACGAAACCCATCGGTCGAACCACCCTGCCCCCGCCGCACCTTAGCTATATCGCTCGCGGCCGTCACTCTCTGTCCATCCGTCGCCTGTTGGCCATTTCACGCAGAATATGCGCGGGGTCGTCGTCTCGGCCAGCGGCATAGACCCATCCTGGTTCGGACAGGTTTTGAACTTTCGCAGTCCAAACCTGTCCGAGCCTCATAAAGGCCGCGCAAATCTGCGCTATCACCCGAAAAACGGCTGATCGGGGCCGATAGCCCATCCTTCCTTGTCGAGGACGTCCGAAAGCGGGTGCCAGATCAAGCCGCGATAGTTAGCTCCCTGCTCTCTCAAGCTTCACCAGCAATACGTCGTTGCTTCGGAGCGGAATGCTGCGGCGCATGCCGCCATCTGCGCCCACCTTGACAGTCTGGTCGATCTCCGGCGCGTCGCTGGTCAGCCCCTGCAAAGTGCTGATCTGGTCCGACGTCAATTTGTCAGGGCGGCCCCATTCCATATATTGCGTATAGGGGTCATTGGCCTTGTAACCAGTGCGATAGACCCGCAACCTGTAGCTGCCCGGCTTGAGCGAAGAGAGTTTCAGGTCAACCGGCGCCAGATTCGTCGCTGGATGAACCTTGGTGAAATAGGGTCGGTTGCTCTCTTTCTGGTCGGGGATGGTGTAATTCCAGATCACCCCGGCGAAATTGTCTCCATCGCGCGTCAGCCAGGATTCCTGGTCGCTGTTCCGCAACTCCTGCGAACCCAGCGCATGCAGATATTTATAGGCGAAGAAGGCAGATTTGCGGATGCCTTCCCGGTTGACGAGGCCAAAGCCACCATGGAAAGGCGTCGGCGGCGGACCGGCTTCCTCGAACAAGTCGGAATAGACCCAGTAGCTCATCGACTGGGCGTCCTTTTCCGTCCCTTTCAGCTTGTTGAGGATGAAGGGAGCGCTCAGATAGGCATCGTGAATGGGGTCACGCGGATTATAGCTGGTGCTCCATTCCGTAATGTAGAGCGGCAGACCCGGCTTGGATGACGCATCAATCTGGCTGCGCGCCCTGCGTATATCGCCGATCACGGCATTTCGATCGGGCACCAGCTTGTTGTCGCCCTGGCCCTTTTCGTCGAGGAAGCCCCCCGCGACACCATAGGTATGGGTGGCGATGAAATCGACAGGGAGCTTGTTCGCTTCGGCATAGGCGATGAATTCGGGAATCCATGCGACGCCTGCGGTAGCCGGACCGCCAACTTTCAGCGCGGGGTTTACGCCCCTTATGGCCTTCACCGTTTCCCCATAGAGACGGAAATAGGCCTGCTGGTCGGCATTGACCCAGAACCCGTCGAGATTTGGCTCGTTCCACATTTCGAAGCGCCAGCTTTCGACCTCTTTCCTGCCGAAATTGGCCTCCAGATTCTGGACGAAGGCCGTGATGAAGTCGGACCATTTCTTCCAGTCCTTGGGCGGCGACACATTGCCCCGCCAGTAGAAGATTGTGCGGTCCTGCGACGCCAGATCCTTGGGCATGAAGCTTACTTCGATCATCGGCTTGAAACCGGCCTTCAGCACCTCGCGGTACACCTGGTTGACCCGGTCGAAATTATAATAGGGCCGTCCGTCAATCTCGCGATAAGCATCCGTATCTTCGGTAAAAATGCCGTGGAAGCGGATATATTCGAAACCAGTCTCGTCATGCACCAGGCGCATCTGGTCCTGATTTTCCTTGCGCAGCAACAGCCCAGCATGACCCGAACCCACGCAATCCCGCCAGACCGTGCTCATAGGCCCGGAAATCGACTTCATGTTAGCAGAAATTGTGCGCGTGCCCTGTGCCGACGTCTGGGCGGACGTTAGCGAGACTATTGCCGCCATCGTCGCGACCGTCATTTTCCCGGCGAGAGATTTCATTGGAAAGTGCCTTTCATTCATTCTGAACTGAAAGAGAAAATCTCTCTTCCCTGTTGCCAAGCCTACATCGCGCCAATGATGCGGATGTCGGCAACACCCGCAGCAGCGCCAGCCGGCGCCATGATTTTCATCCGCAGGCGCGATCCAACGACCCGTTTCACATCGATGATCCGCTTCTGTGCCGTCTCAGTAGTTGCTGATTGATCGGCCACGACGATCCACCGTCCATTCTGATCTTCCACCTCAGCAACGAAGCGATAATTGCCGGGCTGCGGGAAAGTGATTTCCAGCTTTCGGAATTGCAGAATCTTTTCCGGACTGACCGAAACCCATGGCGCATCATCGCCCTTCGCCGCCATCCACGACGTTCCCGGATCGCCGTCATTGACCAGCCGGGATGAATGCCCCTGTTCACTGGAACTCGCGCCTGTCGGGTTATCCTTCCCAAAACTGGCATCGGGAGCGAACATGAATTCAGCGTCTGTTCGCTTGGCTTCGGTATAAGGTCGATCGGGCGCAATCGGCGTTACTCCGGGGACGAATGCCGGTCCGCCGATCGTTTCGGTCGTCAGTATTGCGTCCTTGAGGCCGGGCGAACGGGCGCGCAAAATGCTCTTCCCCGATTGCCAGCTCCGCATCGTGATGGCCGCCTGCCCATCGCGGATGGGAATGTCACTGTCAGGCGCAAAGCGGATCGTCCGGCCGGTGGGCAATTCGCCCGGCCCCGATTCGATCGACAGCGTTACCGGCGGGCTGTTGCTCAGCGCGCGGCCCTGCGCATCGAGCACGGTGACCACCACATGCACGTCATCGGTCCCATCGGCCCGTTCGATCACTGCGCTGTTAGACGTCAGGCGCAGCGCCGCTGGCTCACCTTGTACAGGCCATTGGGGCGGCGCGACGCCGCGATAAGCCTGACGGTACCAATAATAGCTGCGTTTGGGCAGGCGGGCATAGTCGACCACCCCCATGGATCCGAATTTGCGTCCCACGATGGAGCCGTGATCAAACCCGGCCCAGACAGCTTCACCCGATCGCCACCTAGGCGCCAGGGGTACTCCCCTTCCCCCTCCGCCGCGCCGGGCGTTCTGGGCAAGTCGCCCCAGCCTGGATCGAATTCGCCGGGCCTATCCAGCATGGTGGAGCCATATTCCGACACCATGTTGGGAATGCCCGGATTGGGGAAAAGCGCAGCCCCGTCGCCATTATAACCGGCCACATCGCCCAGCTTGTCGATCTCACCGCGCTGCGCGCCACCGATTGCGGCGGGCCTTGTCGGATCGAGCTTATGGCTCAACGCGACCAGATCTTTGAGGAAATACCGCACCTCCGGCATGACCTCGCCCGCCGAGAAAAATGGCTCGTTGCTCATGCTCCAGGCGATGACCGACGGATGATTGCGGGAAATGCGGATCATCTCCCTCAACTGCTGCTTGACGCTCTCTTCAAAGCCCGCCTTGTATCTGGGATCGACGGGGTAGGCGCTGGACATCCAGCTTCCGTCAGGCCCGAAACCGCCAATCCCCCAGAACGACGCTTCGGACCAGAACAACATGCCGATCTGGTCGGTTGCCTCGGCGAAGTGGGGATCGTGGGGATAGTGCGAACCGCGGATGAAATCGAAACCGGCATCCTTCATCATTTGCACGTCGCGTTCCATGGCGCGGTTGGACACGGCATCGCCCCAACCAGCCTGGTCCTGATGCACGTTCGCGCCCTTCAAATAGCGGTGTTTCCCGTTGAGGAAAAAACCGCGATCTGCGGTCCATTCGAACCAGCGGAACCCGAATGGCGTTTCGTATCGATCCACCGGCCGACCATTGGCCAGCACCGTGGTCACCGCCTTGTAGAGGATGGGTGTTTCCGGGCTCCAAAGTGCTGGAGCCATGATCGGCCCGGACGACTGGCTCAACGTGGCGAGGGCACCGGCTTCAAGCCGCCGTCCGTCCTCCTTCATCGTTGCGACGATCTTGCCGGCCGGATCGTGGATATCGGTGCGCAGCGATACGGTCACGGCCTTGCCGCCATCATTGCGCACTTCGGTATCGATCGCAACGGTACCGCTTCGTTCAGACAGTGCAGGCGTCGTCACCCTGGTTCCATACCAGGCGACGTGCACCGGATCGGTCGTCACCAGCCAGACGTCGCGATAAATGCCACCCTGAAACACATGCTCGCCCGCTCGTGGGGCGAGGGTCGGGTCCCATAGATTGTTGACGCGCACCGCAATGCTATTCTCGCCGGTCCTCACGGCCGATGTTATGTCGACGGAAAAGCCGGTATAACCGCCGCGATGACGCCCGACAGGGATGCCGTTGACGAAGATTTCAGCGTCCTGAAAGGCGCCCTCGAATTCCAGGGCGATCCGTCGGCCGCGCCATGCGGCGGGCACGGTCAGACGTTTCCGATACCAACCGTAGCCGGTGTAGAACTGAGACGCCTGGAAATATGGGATGCCAAAGCTGTGCGGCAAGCCAACAGGCTGCCACGCACGATCGTCATATCCCGCCTCCTTGGCACCGGGCGCATCGCCAATTTGGAAGCGCCAGTCGGCGTTGAAATTGCTGCGCAGGCGCGTGATCGACGCCGGCCTTTCCTCACCGGGGCGACTGGCGGCCTGCACCGACATGACCGTAGCCATGCCAAGAAGCGCCGCTGCTGGCGGCGTCAACCATTTCCTTAGTCGATTCATCGGCCTCTCCGCCGCGGATGGCAGAACGCTGAAGAATCGGCGCAGCCAACCAGAGTGTGGACCGCTTTACGGCGCAGGCGTTTCTCGCTGGGTTTCGAGCACCTGGGGATCGCTGGCCAATTGGTGGATATAGTTCCGACGCGCATCGGCGCCGCCCTTCATACTGCTATATTCGTTGCGCTGATCCGCGGTCAGGACGATTTTGTTGTAACCCAACTTAAGCATGCATTTGCGCACGACCGTGAACATCATTTCCTTGATTCGCGCATATTGCTGCTCCGGCTGGGCAGTCGCAATAACAGTCTGCTGGTCGGCAGCCTTGCGTGCAGCAACATCCAGCCCGTTCTGAACTCGTACACTGTCCAAATCAGGCCGGCCAAACTGACTGGAGCCATCGGTCAATGCGGCCATTGCGGAAGCGTCGATTGCCTCCAGTTGCTCGGACGCCCGCGCCAGTGTTTTGACTTCCTCGGTATTATCGATGTTCACCGCCAGACCCTGCATGCCGCATTCCAACGCATCGGCGCTGAACTGTTCACGACCGACACCGGCTTTGGCCCATATGGTGCTTGGAGCTGATACCTTGGCGCTAACACCGGTGACCGGCACGGCAAGCACAGTGACGCATGCCAGAAGTCTCAAGTTTAGAGACCCGGCGCGATTTCTGAGAGGATGGTTCACAATATCTCCATTAAGATCAGTGAAACTCCGCTGCGACAAGGAGGTCGCGGAACGGTGCTGCAGGCAGGGTAATCGCCACAAGGTCATATCAATCAAACTCCAATTGAACCGCCTTGCAGTGGCCATCAATGAAATCCCGATGCGACGTGACCGCTCGCGCCGAACGCACAATCTCCTCACGACGCAGTTTCATACCGTTACGGATCTGGTCGAGCGGGTGCTTGTCGGCCGATACGGAGTAGCGAGATGGCACGAGGTTGTTGCCCAACAAGATGGCGACCCAACTCGGCTCCATGTAAGATTCCAAATCTCCCAACGGAATTTGCCCGCTTGCTTTCCAGATTTCGATCTTGTGCCGAAGACTGTCGGGAATTTCGATATTGCGGCACGCGGCCCATAACGGCTCGGGACGGCGCGAAAGGTAATAATGCGCAATGATAAAATCGCGTATCCGTTCGATCTCAATGGTAGAGAGTCGGTTATATTCGTTGCGTAAAACGGGGTCGATGACCCGTTGGGGGAAGTATCTGAGCAACTTCAAAACACCCATAACGATCAATTGTATTCCCGTGGACTCCAAAGGCTCAAGAAAACTGGAGGCAAAGCCGATCCCCACACAATTGCGGTTCCAGAACTGCTTGCGATGCCCGGAGGTAAAGCGGAACAGCCGCGGTTCGGCAAGCGGCTCACTGCTGATGCTGCCCAGCAATTCATCCCGCGCCGCGTCGTCGCTCCAGTAATCCGAACTATAGACCATGCCATTGCCGTTACGATGCTGCAGCGGGATGGTCCAGCGCCACCCGCCGGCGTGCGCGGTAGACCGGGTAAACGGCATGGGGGTATCAATGCGGGTTGACGGCACAGCAATGGCGCTGTTGCATAGCAACCAGTGCGACCAGTCAACAAAAGGCGTGTCCAATGCTTTTCCCAGCAATTCGGACGCAAATCCGGTGCAGTCCAGAAAGAAGTCGCCGGGAATCGTTTGGCCATCGGCAAGATGGATAGCGGAGATGTTGCCGGATTCGGGGTCCAGATCGAAATGCGTCATCTTGCCTTCGATACGCTGCACACCCAGTTCAGTCGCGACGTCACGCAGATAACGGGCATATAGCCCGGCATCAAAATGATAGGCGTAGTGATAGCGTTCGTTGTGCGGGGCGAAATTGTTGTTTTTCCCGACGGCGTAGGCAAATGAATAATCCTCGATCGGATAATCTTCACCTGATTGGCGCAATCTCAGCCAATAGTGGTGGGTCGAAATTCCTTCGACAGGGTGACCAAAATCGCTGAATGCGTGGAAATGGCGGTTTCCGGCAGTGCCCCAGTCGCAAAATTCAATGCCCAGCTTGAAGGTTCCCTGGGTGCTGCGAACAAAATCGAATTCATCAATGCCGACCATGGCGTTGTACTGCGCCAGGATAGGGACCGTTGCTTCGCCAACGCCGATAGTACCGATCTGCTCCGATTCGACCAGAGTAATGCGCGTTTGTTCGCAATCAATTTTCTTGGCCAGCAACGCGGCCGCTATCCACCCCGCCGCACCACCACCCAGAATGACAATATCCCGAAGATGACCACTATTCATAAACATGCCTTACCATGAATATCTCAGTGCCTTTATCGAACAGGTATCAAGGGTATGCGGCATTCGAAATGTCGGTCAATGTACATGCCATGCGGCTATGCTTACGAGTCGATATACCCAAACAAACCAATATAAGAAAATAAGGAGGGCGCCCTATCAAGTAGCGCCTCCTCCTCTTCAAGCCGTTAGAACCTCACTCTCATGGTGAGATCATATCGCTGATCGCTAACATTATAGTCGTACGGTACGAGAACGCCCGGTACAGGCTCCTGATATGTTCTCGAAATCGTGTTAAGAATGTTGTTCGCGCGGAACGACAACGACACCTTGTCACTCACCTTGTAATCCACGCCCAGATCCAGATAACCGGCCGCCGCAGTCCACGCTGGAACCATGTTGTACACAGGCCACGAATGATCGGCATCGAAGTTGGTCGGGCTTGTATTGAGCGTGTAGGGGTTGTTGCCGCTCGTCGCAAAGGACAACGGATTAACATTAGTCGACAGCAATGCCTTGTCACGCCAGTTATACGCCAGACGAACATTGAGTTTGTTACGGCTGTACAACAACTGGATGTTGTAAGCCCATTTCGACAATCCGGCATAAGGCAGGTTGGGATAGGTCTGCGGCACCGTGCCGTCCGGATTGAGACCGCCGTTGGGCGTGGCAGGGCTCAACATATTGTTAGCCTGTTGGGCCGGGTTCTTGCTGTCAATGTAAGTCAGGTTTGCCTCAATGCCAAACCCGCTAAGCAATCCTGGCAGCTTGTCGAAGAATGTCCGTCCGCCAATCTCAAAACCCTTGATATAGGCTTTTTCCGTCGCGGTTCTGTTTTGCAGATAGACCCACGGAACGTCCAAAGTCGTATCCGTTTCCACCCCGCTTGGGCCACCTTCTATTGCCGTCGCCGGAATGGGCAGATTGTTGGCAATGAACGAATAGAACTGCGGGTGGTCCTTGATCTGCTTGGCGAACACATCGAGATAGATGAGGCTGGATGATGACGGATAATATTCGAACACCAGATCCTGGCTCGTGATCATGGTCGGCTTCAGGGTTGCACCACCGCTGTTGACTACAACACCCGTGAGAATGTTGGGCGCTTGCGAATTCAAGGGATTCTCGAGTGAGCGGGCAGTGATCGAGCCGCCCGCACGAATGTCATTGAGATTCGGCGGAGCAGACGCCAGCGACGCCGCACCGCGAACAATGAATTTGTCAGTCACGTCAAACTTAATATTGAACGAAGGCAGAACGCGGGTGTAATCATAGCTGCGTGTCTGCATGCTATAAGCTTCGGTTAGCTTATAGAGCGTCGGGAATGTCGTCGCACCCTGAATACCATTTGATGCGTTAAAATATGCTGTACTGTCTTCTTCGGTCAAAGCAAGATTAGCTGTTAGCGGTGTGTGCAGAAGACCACTCGCTCGTATTGAATCACGGAATATACGAACGCCGATATTGCCCGAGAATCGCGGAATAATTCCGATACGATCATGCGCGAAACTGGCCTGGACATAGGCAGCCATATTTTTGACGCGGGTATTGGTCTTATTAAGACCTTGATCGATATATTTTGTCCAATAATTCTCTGGCGTGTCTTCTGTTACATTGCCGTTAGCGTCCGTCTCAGGCAACTGGCCATTATACTTCTGGAGTAAATAGTACCAATCGTAACTCTGCATGAGCGACTTGCTGGGAACCAATAGCTGTGCCGGAACGGCCCCTCTGCCGCCGAAGTAGTTCGGGAATCGTGAAATATTATAGTCCGACGGTGAGACATTTGGGTTGTTGAGAAATTGAATGTTACCCGGCCCCGCCGCAGCCCATTCCGGCCCCAGCGGTTTCCTCAACCACGGCTGACTGAGGGGTGCATAATATGTCCCTATGAAGTTGTCGTTTTCGTTGCGCCTGGAGGCACGAACACCAACCCCGATCTTGCGCAGAAATCCACCATCGCTGACCCTGTATTCAAGGTCGAGATTGCCCGCCAGCATCGTTCCTTTATTATGGGGTTCACGATAAGACATACTGCTGAGATATGCCGTGCTCGGATCGAGCAAACCGTCAGTGGACAAACCGGATACGGCTGGCAGCGATCCCGTCAGGTCAACATCCATCGAACCAACCAAGGGGCTGTCCTGGGAAATGCCGACAGACATGCTCTTCCCAATCGAGGTGGAACGGACATATTGCACGCCGCCACGCACCGCCAGCCGGTCAGCAGGGGTCCAGACGAAACTTTCCGAAATATCCAGTGTGGAATTCTTGGTATGCGATGTCGACGTCCTGCCGCTGGGCTGCAGTGATGTGTTGGGGGGGGTGCACTGGGCCAGAATCCTCCCATTCCATCCTGCGGGAGGATTCGACGGATCGATACCTGCATCAGCCGTCCAGTCCCACAGGACCGATGATGCGGGAGTGCCATAGGTAGCGCCGCAATCTATCTGATAATGGGCGGGCAGCCAGCTACCGAACGTCGTGTTGTCGAACAGCTTTGCCTTGCCAGTAGATAGCGCGGCGAGCGTTCCCTTCCTGAAGGCACCATTGGCATCATATTCGACCGGGCTGCCAGGCACCGGCATAACCGCAATCGTCGCGGATGGTCTTTTGCCCAAGGAACCGCTGATCCCATAACTATCGTCGATATATTGCGAGAAGAATACCGTGTTGGTCAGCGTAAGGTTGGAAGACGGCTTCCACTGAATGGCCTGGTAGGCACCGTAACGGTCGCGCTTGCTCCGGTTGTAGTTCCAGTTAAACGAACCAGGAATAATGGCCAGACCATCCTCACGCACGGAAGTCGGCGCATATTCGCCAAACATGGCGCCTACCTGGAGATTGCTGCTCTGCTGATACAGACGGCTGAATGCCAAATCCCACAGCACGCCAATTTCGCCAATGCCGGTATCGAAACGCCTAGAATACATCGCGGAAAGGCGGGGCGAGTTCTTTTTCACCTGAGTACCGTAGCTACCGCCCAAGGTGAGGTTGAACTGGGTGTCCTTGAAATCGAACGGCACATGCGTGCGAAGATTGATCAAGGATGCGCCACCTTCGATCAGATCGGCGCGCGCCGCCTTGTAAACGTCAACCCCCGCCATCAACTCGGGCGTGACCTCGTTCCAACTGATGGAGCTTGCACCGTTGGCGCTGAACACCTGCCGTCCGTTGAGCATGCTCGAATTGAAGGGCAGGCCGCGCACGGTAATTCCCGACCCCTCGATCTGGAATGCGGTATTACCGCCGTTTGCCCCCGCGAAGCGAGAGATCGAGACACCTGACACGCGCTGAAGAACTTCGGTGACCGAATTGTCGGGCAGTTGGCCCGCGTCGTCGGCAACGACGGAATCAACGATCGTGTTGGAGTCCCTCTTGATGCTGATGGCGTCTTTCAACGCTTGTCGGCGCGCCGTGACGATGATCGATTCATCGGTTGCCCCGGCGTCGGATGCCTTGGTCGCGCCAGCATCTTGCGCATAAGCGGGCAACACGAGCCCGGCTCCGCATATAGCGAGCGCTACGCTGCTGACACCAACCGAAAATTTCTTCGCAAACATCGCCGCCTGCCCCTCCCAGAGTGTGATCTTTATTGTCCCGTTTTTACGCTGAACCATTCTCTGATCCTGCTATTTGTCTGACTAGTCAAGATAGAATCTGATAGCGGTACCAAAACATTTCCAAATTGTTCCAAAAAATGTCGATTTCTACGCGCAAGTCGCTGAATTTCGCCCGCGAGCCTTCAATCCGACTACCTGTCACCCGCACGAGTCGCGCGGTAGCGATATAGCGACGGATCAGTTTCCCTGCCCCGCCGGTCGCCCCACAATCACGCCGCGGCCATGCGGCGCGAGATAGACCGTCCCCGGTTCGACCATGTCGCCTGCAATCGCCCTCAATTCGCCATAACGGTGCGCGTCGTCATTGATGCGGACCCAGTTTGATCCCGTATCGTCCGACCGCCACAATCCTTCGGCGCCCTTGACCTTGCCCCACAGATAAATGGCAGGATAATTGCCCTTGACCATTGGCGCGCCGAACGAAATTGCCCAGGGTTCATCCACATTGCGGATCTGGGCCATTTTCGACTTGCTGTCTGGCGAATGGAACAGGCCGATCGACGTCGCCAGCCACAGGTCGCGGACGCGGCCCGGTACTACGGCAAGCTTCGCCTGCTGCCAGGGCTCAAGCTTGGGGAACCCTTCGACGAGGACGTTGAATTGCGCGCCGCCGTCGCCGCTCGCGAGGATGCGCGAGGTCGACCGGTCAAATACATAGAAAATGCGATCATATGTCTTGTCGGCAACGGGCTTGAGCGATTGTTCCTTGTCCACCGGCCATCCAGCGGAACGCTGCCAGCTTTTCCCGCCATCGGCCGAATAATAGGCGCCGTCCTTTTCCGGTGCCCAGACCAGCGCGGTTCCACCTGCGGAAATCGCGATGCTCCCGGGGTTGCGCCAACCTTCCCCCTGCGCGGGTTTCCGGTAGGGAGTCGATGCAAAGGACTCCCACGTCACGCCACCGTCGCGCGAATGAAAACCGTTATTCGGCGAGTTGGCGGTCGTCCGCACAACCATATCGGGCTTCAATCCCGCATAATCGACGCTGAAAACATTCTCCCTGTTCGGTGTGAACAGGCGCTTCGATGGTGTTTGCGTCAGGTCATCCCACGCCCCGCCGGCGATGTCGCCCATCGCGGCCATCAACCGCGCACCGCGGGTCGGCGCAACCAGCTGCAATGTCGCGGTTTCTTCAAGATTGTTGACCGCGAAGTCGAAATCGACCTTCTGCTCCCCCTTTGCCGATGCAAAGTTGCGGCTCATCCAGACGCCGTAACCCGTGCCGTACACCATCTCGTCGGGATTGAAGGGGTTGAATTTCAGGTCTGAAATCCAATGGCCCATTTTATCCTCGCCATTGAGGTAATTGACCAGCCAGGGATAGTCGTCGGGCCGGTGTCGCGCCTTTCCCTGCATGCCGGTCCAGCTTTCACCGCCGTCACGAGACACGTAGATGTCGTCACTTGGAAACCAGCGCCCCAAGGTCGAAACAGCTACAGTTCCGTCGCGGGCAACGTCGATGCCGGAAAATCCGCCGGATGCGTTGGAACCTGGCCCCTTGGGCGTCACATCGCGCCACTCGCCGCTCTTGGCATCGCGTTTCCATACCGCACCCTTTTGGGCATTATTGGGGTTGATCGTCCCTTTGCCATCGCCCTTGGAAAAGGCGACGTACAATGATCCATCGGGCGCAAAGGCCAGTCGTTGCGGCACCATCGCCGGCGGCCCTGCGACAGGCTTGAACGATTGCCCCCCATCCTGGCTCAGCATGAGGCCGCCCTGGCCATCGGCGGTCCCGGCCCACAGCGACGAGGCGTCAGCCGGGTCGGCCGCGACCAGGCTGAACGAGCGCAAGCCGGCACCCGTTCGGGCGAAGGTCCGCCCGCCGTCGACGCTTTTCCACAACCCGTCTTCGTTTGAACCATAATAGAGGGTGTCGGGATTGCGCGGATCAACGACCAGGCGTTCGCCACTGCCGCGTCCGTCCGCATTGCCACCCACATGAATCGGCAGTTCGGCGACCTGCCACGTTTTGCCGCGATCATTCGAACGCAGGATTGCGCCCTTGCGCGACCATTGGTTGAGATAGAGGCCGCAGGCGGCATAGACACGGTCGGGATTTGCAGGATCAAGCGCGATGCCGAGCACGCCCATGAGATCGCCGTCCTGGCGGCTCAGATGATCCAGCAGCGGCAACCAGCGCTTTGCTTCATAGTCATAACGATATAGCCCGCCGATATCGGTGCGCGTATAGAGAATATCCTTGGCGTGCGGATGATACACGAACCCGTCGACATAGCCGCCGCCACCAAAGGGCACCGTCTGCCAGGCATAGGGTGTTGCCTTCTGCGCCGATGACGGCGCGGCGGTGAGCATGCTGGGCAGCAGGACAGCGCATCCCAGCAAAACCTTGCCTGACCAACGGCGTGTACCTTCGATTTTCATTGCATGCTCTCCCCAATCATTATGTCACTCTGTTTATTCCGGATCATTCTTGCGGCCGGTTGAGCTTTGAAAAACGGATGCGTCTCTTGATAGATTGTTGGAAAGGCACCGGCATCGCGCGTCGGCCTGAATACCCTTCCGCCGACATCGCGATGACAGCGCCGATGGTCATTCGATCGGCATGGAAAACCCCGTCGCAGGCAATTCCGCTTTGTTATAGAGGTTCACGATCGGGCTGGCCTGCCACAGATAGCGAACCGTGCGAGCGCTAGCATCGGCGGGCAGCAAGATGGTGTCCTCGCCAAGATCGCCATTGACGAACCGGCAACTGGATGCGGCGTCGCATAGTTCAAATCCGATCGCGGACCCGCCGCCGACAAGCTTGAGTGGGCCATGGGCGAAGCGAACGGCAATCCCCTTTGCCGTGCGCGTGACGGAAATCGGCGCGGGCCCCCGATCCTCGACATCTTCGCCGAGCGCGATATGTCGCGCGGCCAAGGCAAGCCGCTTGCCTACATCCTGCTTGTTGGTCGGGTGGATATCGGTGACCTGGCCGATATCAACCGCGCTTGCCATGCCCACTTTGTGATCGGCATCTGCAACGCGCCGCTGAACATCGCGCAACTGGCCCCATGAATCGTTCGAAGGCGTGGAGGCAAGCGGTCCGAAATTGGCGAGTTGCACCATCAGGAAGGGAGATGTCTCGAACCGCTTGCGCCAGTCGGCGATCAGCAAGGGCATCAACTCCGCATATCCCTTCGCGTCGCCCGCATTGGCTTCGCCCTGATACCAGGCAAAACCCTTCAGCGGATAGCCGCCCAGCGGCGCGATCATGCCGTTGAACAGTGTCGTACGACCTGCACCCCCGGTCCACGGCACGCTTGGCGGCGCCTCGCCGTTCTTGAGCGGCCGCCCCTTGGCAAAGGTCCAGTCGGAAAGCGGCAGCACCGTGCCGTCGCCCAGGGTCAGCGTACGCGCCGCATCACCCACCAGGCCGCCACCGCCGCCCGTGTCGACGACCGTCACGTCGATGATATTTTCTCCAGCCTTCAACGCGCCGGCAGGCACCTCATAATCCCGCTTCTTCTGCCAACCCTGGTCGGCACCCACGATCTTGCCGTTGATCCGCGTCACGTCGATGTCGTCGACCGCTCCAATCACGATCCGTGCGGATTTTGCCGCCTGCGCCGCGGTCAGCTTCACACGGGCACGATAATAACCAATGCCATCGAAGGTCGCGAGCGAGGCGTCACCCCATTGTTCCCACATCTGCTTGTTGGGAACCGTGCGCCAGGCCGCCTTGGCAGGGGCCGTGGCATCGCCACCCAACCACTGCTGCAACAGTTTGGCCCAGCTACTTGCGGCGATACCCGCATCGCGGGCATATTCGTCCATCAGCGCAAGGTCTGCGCGATAGCGCGGCACTGTCTGCAACGCATCGCGACTGATCCATTCCTCGATCGGCGACCCGCCCCAGCTTGCCGCGATCAGACCGACGGCAATTTTCTGCTGTGCCTGGAGTTCGCGCCCCATGAAGTAGCAGACAGCCGAGAAATCGGCCACGCTCTCCGGCGCGGAACGTTGCCAGCCCGTTGTGGCTGAAAACCTCTGTTGGGGCTTGGTGCTCGACTGGCGCGGGACGTTGAGCAGCCGCAGCATCGGGCGATTGGAATAAGGCACTTCGAAAGCGGCATTGGTTGCATAGCGAACCGCGAATTCCATGTTCGACTGGCCTGAACAGAGCCAGACATCGCCGACCATGAGGTCATCCAGGCGCTGCTCTTCGCCGTTGCTGCTCACATTCATGACATAGGGGCCGCCCGCCTCACGGCTGGACAGGGAGACCTGCCACCGGCCTTTACTGTCGGCCTTGGCGGTATGTGCCTCACCATCGAATGTGACATTGACGGTGCTCCCCGGCTCTGCGGTGCCGCTGACCGGGATTTCCCGGCCGCGTTGCAAAACGGCGTGGGACGAATAGACCGGGTCAAGGTCAAGCGGCGCCGCATGGGCGGCTGCCGGCAGTGCGGCCAGAAGGATTGCCGGAACGATCTTCATAACGTGCCTTTCATGCAAAGAGCGGTTGCCGGCGCACATCAAGGTCGTGCGATTGCGATCCATCCGCGCCCTATGTCCTCTTCCTATGCCCTAGCTTATATGGTAGCGGTACCAACAATAGCCGTCTGCACGCAAGCGGAAATTGAAGGGAGCGGGTCTGAAATGTGGAAGATTGGTCGGCGCGATTTGATCGCTGGCGCTGTTGCGATGAGCGGCGCTGCATCGGCGCATGCCGCAACGTTTAAGCCGAACTGGTCGTCTCTTGTCGCGGGTTGGGACACCCCGGAATGGTTCCGCGATGCCAAATTCGGAATCTGGGCGCATTGGGGGCCGCAGTGCCAGCCGGAAGCGGGCGATTGGTATGGCCGCCTGATGTATGTGCCCGGAAGTCCGGCCTACAAGCATCATGTCGCCAATTATGGGCATCCGGCCGATACCGGCTTCATGGACATTATCGGCAAATGGAAGGCCCAAGCATGGGATCCGGCGGCATTGTTGCGGCGCTACAAGCAGGTTGGCGCGAAATATTTCATGGCTATGGCGGGCCATCATGACAATTTCGACCTGTACGACAGCGCGCATCACGCGTGGAACGCAACGCGGGTCGGTCCAAAGCGGGACATCGTAGGGGGTTGGGAAAAGGCGACCAGAGCCGAAGGCCTGCCCTTTGGCGTCAGCAATCATATCAGTCATGCCTGGCACTGGTATCAGACCGGCTATGGCTATGATGCGGAGGGCGCCAGGGCAGGAGAGCGCTACGACGCGTTCAAGCTGCGACGCGAACAAGGCCATGGCAAATGGTGGGATGAGCTCGATCCCCAGGATCTCTATACCGGCCCCAGCTTCGTGGCACCCGACGGGATCGCCAGCAATGCCTCGATGGAGGCGTGGCATGAGGTGCATGACGGGCGCTGGTTGGAACATGCTGCCTCGCGAAACCCGGCGTTCATCCAGAAATGGCTCCTGCGTCAGAATGATCTGGTCGATAAATATCGACCGGACATGATCTATTTCGACGACACCAGAATACCGTTCGGAACCGTCGGGCTGGAGGCGATCGCGCATTATTACAACCGCGCCATCGAATGGCATGGCAGTCCCAACGTCGTCCTGACGTCGAAACTGCTGACCGACTATATGCAGGGCGGGCTGATGAATGACGTCGAACGCGGCTTTTCGCCCGTGATGCGCGCGCAGCCATGGCAGACCTGCACCTGCATCGGCGACTGGCATTATAATCGCGCGCGCTACGACCATAAATATTACGTTCCGGCGCAAAAGGTCATCCAGCGCCTGTGCGACATCGTCTCGAAAAACGGCAATCTCCTCCTTTCGGTCCCGCTCCGGGGTGAAGGCACGCTCGACAGTGAGGAGGAAAAGATTCTCGACGGCATCGCCGCCTGGCTGCGGATCAATGGTGACGCCGCGATTTTCGGCAGCCGCCCCTGGCGCATCTTCGGCGAAGGGCCGACAGACCTGCCCGGTGGCAAGATGGAGGAAGACAAGGCCAGCGACTTCACCCAGCAGGATGTGCGCTATACCGTCAACAAGGGCGCGCTCTACACCGTGTTGATGCTCTGGCCCAAGAGCACGTTGCGTATCGCGTCGCTGGGTCGTCGTGCTCTGGGCGGTGCCTCGATCGCAAAGGCAGAACTGGTAGGCGGCGGCAACCTTTCCTGGAAGCAGGAGGAGCATGCACTGGTGCTGACGCTCCCGCCGGCCAAGCCCGGCCAGATGGTTCCTGTCGTCCGGTTGCGCGGTGAGGGGCTCACCAGTCTGGCCTGAGCACGGATTTTGAGGAACATATGAAAGAGCCGGGCGCGACAGCATCGCACCCGGCTCTTTCACTATATGCCGTTATGCAAGGATGGCGGGATGGTGTCGAAGCAACGTCCCGCCAGCACCCGTCATCAGGGCTTGCGCACCGTGACCGCGCTTCCGTCATAGACGACAGCGCTTTTTCCATTTTCCGCGAAGTCGACTTGCCGGGACGTGCCCTTGTCATAAAACCGGACGGAAATGGCACGCTTGGAGGTCATGCCGCCATGGCCGCCTTCGCGCTTGCCGATGGTCAGTTCGCCCTTGGCCTCGTTCCACTGGATGGGAATGCGCGTAAATTCGCCGCGCTTATACCCTTCGCTGGTGCCATCATCTTCATAGAGCGAGAAACTGCCGTCAGCGCCGGTGAATATGTGCAGCACGATGGGGCCATCGGGCTCTTCGCGGGTATATTCGATCTCAGGCCCGGTCGGCACGATCGAACCGGAGCGCACGAACAGTGGCATGCGTTCATAGGGCGCTTCAGCACGGATTTCCTGACCGCCCTTGTAATAGGCGCCGCTGTTGAAATCATACCAGTCGGCACCGGCTGGCAGATAAACCTGGCGGCTGCGGGCCTTGAACTCCGTTACCGGCGCGACCAGGAACGCACCGCCGAACATATATTCGTCGTTGATGTTGCGCGCCTTGATGTCGGCAGGGAAATCCATGACCAGGCCGCGCATGATCGTGCCGTCCTTCTGCCATGTATCGCCCGCCAGCGTGTAGATGTAGGGCATCAGCCGGTACCGCAGCTTCAGATACCATTCCATCGAAGAGTACATGGGCGAGCCGGCGGGCGCGATTTCGTATATCTCGCGCTTGGGGGCTTCGCCGTGGCTGCGGAACAGCGGCGTAAAGGCACCGAACTGGAACCATCGCAGATTGAGCTCCCGCCATTCGTCAATATGGGCGGGATCCTGTTTGGTATAGCGATCCTCCAGCGCGAAACCGCCTATATCGTGCGTCCAGTTGGGAATGCCCGACATCGACAGATTGACGCCCGCGGATATCTGGTCCCTGAGGTCGTCCCAGCGCGATGCGACGTCGCCGGACCAGACCGCTGTTCCAGCACGCTGGATGCCCCCGAAGCCGGACCTGGACAGAATGAACGGACGCACATTGGGCTTCGAAATCAACTGGCGCTGATAGACGCCTTCGCTATGCACCAGCGGGAAGCTGTTGAAGAGCGCTGCCCCCGGTCCTTTCGCAGTCGGGCTCATGCGGTAGGCGCGTTCCTCGATCGAAAGGTTCGAGTGGAAATCCGGCTCGTCCGCGTCGAGCCACCAGGCATCGAAGCCCAGATCGCCCAGATTTTCGCGGATTTGCCGCCAGTAGATGTCCTGCGCCTTGGGGTTGTAGGGATCATAAAAGGCGTTAGCGTAACCCGGCCCGACCCAGTCGCGGTACATTTTCGATATATATTTCGGATCCTTTGATTCGCCGGGCCGCTGCTCGACCATGCGGCGATAGATGCCGCCGATCTTGTCGAGTTCCTTGTAATTGTCCGTCGTGGGATAGAATTTCGGCCAGACCGAAATCATGATCCGCGCGTTGAGCGCATGGACCTCATCCACCATGCCCTTGGCATCGGCAAAGCGCGTCTTGTCGAAACAATGGCAACCCCAATTGTCATCCTCCCAATAGCGCCAGTCCAGAACGATATTGTCGAGCGGCAGGTTGCGGCGGCGGAACTCGCGCACGACGTCCAGCAGTTGATCCTGCGTTTCGTAGCGCTGGCGGCTCTGCCAGAAGCCATAGGCCCATTCCGGCAGCATCGCAGACTTGCCGGTGAGCTTGCGATAGCCAGCGATCGCCCCGTCCATGTCCTTGGCCGCGGTCACAAAATAATCGACCGCTTGTCCCAGCTCGGACGTAAAGGAAAGCGAGTAACGATCCGCATCGGGGATCGGCTCATTGTGGACGAGCGCGATATAGCCCGCATTGGGCTCCCATTCGACCCGGATGTCGGCGGCCTTGCCCGCCGTCAGCGGCACGTCGAAATTATGATACCAGGGGTTCCAGTTCTGGCGCCAGCGTTCCAGCACCTCCTTCCCGTTGACGAACACCTTTACATAGCTCGACGAATAGAGGCGGAAGCGGTGGAGGCCGCTCTTGCCGGGCGTGACCTTGCCGGACCAGATCACCCGCTGCGTCTGGACCGCGTTGCCGGCGGTGTTCTGCCCCGCGGTCGAGGCGACGGTCTGCGCCTTGGCGGCTTCGGGCCAGCGCATATTGTCCCGGATATACTGGTAATTGATGACCTTCTCGCTCTGCGTGACGGCCAGCCTGTCGCCCAGATAATATTGGGCGGTCCAGCCGGGCTTGCCATCGGTGCCCACGATCTTCAGGCCGTCGCCTTCGCTGCCTGCCAGGGCATAGGACTTGGGGTTGCCGAAACGGGTGATCGAATTATTGTTCCAGAGCAGGCCATAGTTGCGCGTCGAAACGACGAATGGAACCGCAATGTCCATATTGTGCTGGGCAAGTTCGACGTCCTCGCCACGATAGTTCATCTGCCCGTTCTGGTGCTGGCCAAGCCCGTAAAAGCCTTCGTCCGTCCCCCGGTTGAACTGCTGGCGAACGGCGAGAAACTTCTGCCCCTCGACCGTCTTGGGCTCGAATGCGGCGCGGGACGATTCACTCAGAATGGCCTTGCCGCTACCGTCCAGAAAGCTGACCTGACCGCTGGTCAGATTGACGCGCGCGGTCGCCGAAGGGAGCTTGAGCGTAACCGTGCCTCTGTCCTCGCTGACCACAGGGTTGCCGTCCGGCTTGGCCGTGACCATCACACCATCGGACACGGCCTCGAAATTCTCGTTAGGAATAGCGGTGACGCGAAAGGCCTCATCGCCGAAGGCAAGAATGCGGACCCGCTTGGCGGGGCCCTTGTCGGGCGATACGATGATGCCGTGATCGACCTTCTGGAAACTGCCCGCGAGTGCGGCGGTGCTCGACGTCGCAAGCAGCGCGCAAAGGGCGAGGCGGGAAAGCGTTTTCATTATCCTGCTCCGGTTCTTCAATTGGGATTCCCGACGGGGATAGGCGGCGTGCCCTTGTAGGTTGCGAGGGTGACACGAAGGACTTGCTCGCGGTCTGTGAAATTCAGGCCATAGTCGGTGGAATCGCCGTTCCACACGCGACGGAAAACCCATTTGCCCTTGTCGAAATAGCCTTCCTCCACGCGCAGCGTCATCATCGATTCAAGCGGCGCGGGCTTGGCGAGGCCGAAATAGACGCGGGAGTGGAAACCGGTGACAAGGAATTCATTCTCGCCCAGTTGCGCTACCGCCACGCCGCCCGAAGGCTGCGGATTGCCGGTGGGCTTGTCGGTGCCGAACTGCCACTGACCGAAGGTCACGGTCATATTATATTTGCCCATGGCGATATGCTGGGTGTGCTCGGCCTTGGGATCGGTCGGCTCGGCGACGCCCCAGGTCTTGCCCTGCGCCGCCCAGGCCGCCCATTCCCGCTGCATCGGCCCAAACAGGCGATAATTGCGCGCAAACGGTTCAATCGTCTCGTCGTCTAGCTTTTTCGCGCCCAACGGGAAATTTTGATAGCCCGTATAATCCATGCCGAAGGGTGCGAAACCGATCGCCCCCTTGCCTACGGTCGGGAAGAAGAAGCGGGCAAAGTCCTTGTCATTGCCGGTTTCCGGCACGAACAGTGCATTGTCGGGCCGGTCATAAAAGTTGAGATACGCCATATAGTCGGCATGATCGCGCGCGTAGATATCCGGCGCTACGATATCGATCGCCGGAGCGGCGGCCTTGTAGACATCAATGACATGATGCACCGGCCCGCCGCTGGCATAGGTCATCGCCGGCTGGCGGCCAGAAGCTGCGGCCAGCGCAGCGTTCATATACATGGGCAGCGCTTTCACCGCCTTGCCTGCGGCGGCGATCTCGCTGGTATAGCTGGCGATCGACCAGGCATGGAAATATTCGTCTGCATCCGCGCCGAACACGTTGCGCCATGTGCCGGGCTTTTTCTTCATCTGCTTGAGCAGCGGCGCGGGAACCGGTCCGTCGAACAGCTTCTGAGCGACAGGCGAGAAGTCGCGCACGCTGCCATAGCTGCCTGCTTCATTTTCCGGCTGCACCATGATCACGGTGTTTTGCGGGTCGTTCTTCTTGAGATATTCCATCAGCTTGACGAAGGCGCGCTTGTCCGCCTCCAACGTCGTGCGATAGTGCGGCGAGAGCGCGTAATGCACCTCTCCCTTGGCGTTGATCATGCGCGGAAAGCGTTTCTGGTTCAGCTTCACCCATGAAGGCGCGTAGCTGGGCGCCGTGTTCTTCCATGTGCCGAACCACAACAGCACCAGTCGCACATTATGCTCGCGTGCCTGGGGCAACAGGGCGTCGAGGAAGGAGAAATCGAATTTGCCCTCTTCCGGTTCGATCTGTTCCCAGCCGACAGGCACTTCGACCGTATTGGCATGCATTTTTTCGATCGCAGGCCACACTTCGGGCAGCATGGCGGGATAGTTGGCGCTGTTGTTGACTTGCGCGCCCAGCATCAGGAAAGGCGCACCGTCTACGATCAGCGCATGCTGGCCGTTGCGGCTTTCCAGGCGCGGCAGCGCATTGCCCTCGGCGGCCGTCGCAGTGACCGGCGCGCATGTGGCGGCAATCGGCAGCAGCCAGCTGGTCCATCGGCGCATGGGAAATCTCCGTTCCATGATCTTACGGCTGTGACGGGCAGACGCCGCCAGGCGCTTGGGTGGCAAGTTCGATTTCGGAGAAGGAAATCGTCAGGGGACCGGCGGAAGACAGCGTCCACACAGGCTGGAGATGCGCCATGTCCGCACCCCTTTCAGCGAAGCATTTCAGCGGAATCCGGACCGTGCGCCAGCCCGCCCCGGCCTTGAAGATCTCATCCGCATTCACCATGCCCTGACCCATGGCCAGCTTGATGCTGCCGCCCGCGGGGGTGTCGACGCGATAGGTCATCTTGAGCATCATTTCCGCGCTGGATTCAAAACGAAGGTCGACGCCCTCGCCGTCGATGCTTGCCTTGGCCATGGCACCCGCGTTCCAGCTGAGCTGAATCGCGCCCTCCTGCCGGCTGGCGGAATCGACCGGACGTTGGGCAATGCCGGCGCCCAGAGCGAGCGAGAAGGGCGCATGCACCCGACCGTCCGCGAAATAGCGGCTCTTGTTGGCAGGCGTGGCGTCGATGCCCGCCACTTCACTTAGCTGACCGACCTTGCCAGGCACCGCATAGCTGAGGCCGTGGTTCAGCGGGAACAGCGGATCATAGCCTGCCTGTCCCTTGTTCAGCGTGAACTGCGCGGCGGTCTTGGGCCAGCTGTAGGACAGTTGACCGGTGAAATCAGCCCTCGGCTTGCCCTTGGCATCGCCAATCAGCACGTCCGCAATGCCGCCGCCTTCGCTGCCGGGCAGCCAGGCCGCGACGAAGGCGTCGGACTGGTTCAGTTCCGGATTGACCCATAGCGGCCGCCCGGACAGGAACACCGACACCACCGGGATACCCGCCGATTTTAGCTTCTTGAGCAGCGCCAGCGATTGTTTGTCGCCCGCCTCGAACTCCAGGCTGCGTAGGTCGCCCAGGCCCTCGGCATAGGGCTTTTCGCCGAACACGACGATGGCAAGGTCGGGTCTTTGAGTGAAGCTTCCGTCAACGCTCAGGGTTGCGCTGCCGCCACCGGCCTTCATCGCTTCGGCAATGCCCGCATAGATGGACTGCGCGTTGGGGAAATCGGCGTTCGTATTGCCGTCGCCCTGCCACGACAGCGACCAGCCGCCCGATTGCTGCGAAATATCGTCCGCCGCGCTACCTGCGACCATGATGCGGGCAGAAGCCTTGACCGGCAAAACGCCGTCATTCTTGAGCAGGACCAGCGATTTGCGCACCGCCTCGCGGGCGATCGCCCGATGCGCGGGCGAACTGATGACGTCGGTACGCGCTTCATAGGGGCGGGCAGGATCGAACAATCCGGACTTGAACTTCACGCGCAGGATACGGCGCACCGCATCGTCCACCCGCGTCATGGGGATCACGCCATCACGGACCTGCTTGACCGTGGTTTCGAACAGGCCCTTCCAACTGTCCGGTGCCATCGCCATGTCGAGACCCGCATTGAAGGATTGCGGGCAATCCGTCGCGGTGCAGCCTGGTACTTGCGCATGGCCGTTCCAGTCGCCGATGATGAACCCGTCAAAACCCATGCGCTGTTTCAGCACGTCGGTCAGCAGGCTTTTGTTGCCATGCATCTTGACGCCCTGCCAGCTGTTGAAACTCGCCATGATCGTGCGGGCCCCGGCCTTGATCGCGGGCGGATAGCCAACGGAATGAATGGCGATCAATTCGCTTTCAGGAATATCGGTATTGCCCTGATCCACCCCGTTCAGGGTGCCGCCGTCGCCCAGAAAATGCTTGGCGCTCGCGGACACATAGCCGTTTTGAAGCTTGCCCTTCCCCGGCGCGCCCTGAAGCCCCTCGATCATCTTGGCGGAATAAGCGCGGACAAGCGCCGGATCTTCGGAATAGCCTTCATAGGTCCGCCCCCAACGATCGTTCTGGGGGACCGCCAGCGTCGGAGCAAAGGCCCAATCCATCCCGGCGGCAGCGGTTTCCCGGGCGGTGGCTTCACCGATTCGGCGAATCAGGTCAGGGTCATGTGCGGCGCCAAGAGCGCTGTTATGCGGAAACAAGGTGGCACCGACGACATTATTATTGCCATGCACCGCATCGATCCCGAACATGATCGGAATGGGCTCATGCCCCGGCCGCTTTTCCATCGCGATCGCGTTGAATGCCTGGGCGGTCTTGATCCACGGTCCGGCCGCCGAACGGTCCGGCGCGTTGATCGGCGGCGAACTGCCACCCGCCAGGATCGAACCTAGCGGATATCGACGCAGATCCTCAGGCTTTATCGATGCCGTGTCAGCCTGGATCATCTGCCCCACCTTTTCCTCGAGCGACATGCGCTTCAACAGGGTGGTGATGCGGGATTCGGTTTTCGCGTCGATCAGACCCTGGCTCTTGGCCTGGGGCCAAAGCGCCGGGTGGGCTTTACCCGGCTCGGCTGACTGCGCACCGGCGGACGCCGCCCAAAGCGCAAGACTCGCCGCGGACAAGGAGACGCCAAGCAAGGCGGTTTGCGCACGATTCAATAGCATTTCACTCACTCTCCCTTGAGCGCCATTCTGCAATTCTCATTACTCATACTTATTAAATGATAGCGCTATCAAGTCAAAATCTGGATTTGCCGCCTCTGTCCGACCTGGATCAGGCCCCCTCAGATGGATTTGTGCGGCGTCCTTCGTCCCGACAACCGCTCGGAGCGGATACCGTCCGCAGCGCCTTGGGTATTGCTGAAGCTCTGGTCGGGAAACAATGTCCGTGCAGCTTTTGGCCCAACGGCTTACGATCGCTTCACTTTTTCGCTGATCCGGACTGCGGCGCCTCCCCTGAGTGGACTTCTTGATTATCGAATGATACCGATACCATTAATGGCGTCCGGGTCAACGACCTATACGATTGCCCTCATATCCTTCGCCATCACAGGCCTTGTTCAGAGAAAAAAGCCCGCGAAGTGGGTTTGGGGAGATAATTATCGCTATGTCCTGCAGCATCGGCAACGTCATCGCCCGGCATCTCAAGCTTCTGCTGTCGATTTTTCTCGGTCTTTCTGGCTTGTTGGCAATGGACGAAGCCTTGGCGGCGGAGCGCGGAAGGACGCCAATTGACGCCGTCTGGTCCTTCCTGCGCGCAGATGCGCCCGACGCTGCGTCGCCCGATTTTGACGATTCAGGCTGGTCGCGGGTAACCCTGCCCCACAGCTTCAATGGCAGCGATGGCGATGATGGCGGCAGCTATTATCGGGGTCCGGCCTGGTATCGCACGAATGTAGTGATGCCGATAAAGGCGTCCGATCGCCGTTACTTCCTGGAATTTGACGGCGCTGCGCTGGCCACCGACCTATGGGTCAACGGTCACCGGATCGGTCGGCACGAAGGCGGCTACGCCCGCTTCCGCTTCGATGTCACCGATGCGTTGCAGGCTGGCCGCAACAGCGTCGCCGTCCGCGTGGATAGCACCCGCCTGCCCGATATCGCTCCGCTGGGTGGGGATTTCACGGTTTTCGGGGGGCTATACCGCCGCGTCTGGCTGGTATCGGCCGATGCGCTGCATTTCGACATGAAGGATAGCGGCGGTCCCGGCGTCTATGTCTCCACACCCGACGTAACCGCGGGCGCCGCCCGGATTCGCGCGCGCTTGCGGCTGGCCAATGATATGAAGGCCGACGCAGGCGTGCGCTTTCATATAAGCCTGCACGATGCCGATGGCCGCGAAGTCGCGCGTGCGGAAGACCGGACCCGCTTGCGATCGGGTCGCACGAGCGAGGTGACCGCAGACATGGCGCTGTCAAACCCGCACCTCTGGAACGGCATCGCCGATCCCTATCTCTACACGGTCGTGGCCACCCTGTCCGACGCCAGGGGCAAGGTCCGCGACCGTATCGAACTGCCGCTCGGCATCCGCACGATCGATGTGACCGCCGACAAAGGGCTGTTGCTGAACGGCAGGCCCTATCGCCTCCATGGCGTGAACTATTTCCACGCCCAGCGGCCCGGCCGGGGAACAGCCGTCACTGACGAGGAAATATCCGATGACATGCAGATCATCGCTGATATGGGCGCGACCGCGGTCAGGTTCGTGCATTACCAACACCCTCAGCGCGCCTATGAAGAGGCGGATCGCCGGGGCTTGCTGGTGTGGACGGAAATTCCCCTGAACGGCGTGATCGACAAGGGCGAGGCTTTCGAACGCAATGTGGTTCAGCAAATGCGAGAACTGATCGCCCAGAACGCCCAACATCCCTCCGTCGCCGTCTGGGGGCTTGGTAACGAGGTCTATGAAGTAAGCGACGATGTGCTGCGCCTGCTGCGCGCTGCGCAGGCGACGGCGCATGCCGCCGATCCGTCGCGTCCGACCAGCTATGCGCATTGCTGTCAGAATGACGACAACCCCAAGGCGCTCGTCGCCGACCTCAGCGCCTTCAACCGCTATTTCGGCTGGTATCCCGACCAGAAGGGCTCACTGGGCGAATGGGCGCGGAAATTTCATGCCGCTTTCCCCGACCGTCCTTTCGCGATCGGCGAATATGGCGCGGGTGGCGGTATTCGTGCGCAGGAAAGCGACCCCGCCCCACCTGTCACGACCAGCGCCTGGCATCCCGAACAATATCAGGCGCTTTCCCATGAACAGAGCTGGCGCGGAATCCGGGATCTTCCCTATCTGTGGGGCTCCTTCATCTGGGTCGCCTTCGATCTGGCGTCCGATGGGCGAAGCGAAGGGGATCGTAGCGGCATCAATGACAAGGGATTGGTGACATATGACCGCGCGGTCAAAAAGGACGCCTATTACTGGTATCAGGCAAACTGGTCCGACCGGCCGATGCTGCACCTGACCGAACGCCGCCACAGCTACCGGACGCGGGATCGGGTTACGATCCGCGCGTACAGCAATCAGCCGTCGGTTCGCCTGACCGTGAACGGTCGATCCTATCCCGAAGTCCCCGTGGTCGATCATGTGGCGACCTGGACCGACGTGGCCCTGACGCCGGGAAGCAACCGGATCGCTCTGTCGTCGGGTGACCTGCGGGACGAAGCCGTCTGGACCTATGATCCGAACGCCCCGCTCCCCAATCTGCCGGTCGGGAATGTCGATCCTCCGGCCAAACAATAATGGAGGGCGGCGGCCGGATCGCCGCATGGCGCGGCGAACGATCCGCATCTGCGAGGGTGGGAAATCATACCCGCGGAGAATCGTACCAAATGACAGGAAGGCCGCCATGCTGACGGAGCATGGCGGCCTATTTTGTTGCGCCGGAATGGTTCAGGAAACGGGCCTGATGTGGATGGCGGCACCGCCCCCGGCGCTCATCTGGACCGACAGCGTATCGCCGCTGGTGACCTGCCGCGTCGTGCGATCCACCATGTTGGGCGAGGCGCCGTCCTGCCAGACCGTCGCTTCAAAACGTCCCGATCCCAGCAGGGAGAGCGGAATGTCGACGCGCCGCGCGGTTCCGTTCGTCATGGCCCCGATGTACCAATCCCTCCCCTTGCGCCGGGCGAGGACGATATGGCTTTCCGGCGTGCCTTCGATGAAGCGGGTTTCGTCCCACGCGGTCGGCACTTGCTTGATGAAATCGAAGCCGCTGGCATTCACATAGGCTTCGGGCGCATCCGACACCATTTGCAGCGGACTGTCATAGACCACATACATTGCCAGCGCCTGGCCGCGACTGTGCTGCGATGTCGGCATGGAGCCGTCGCGCGGTCCTGGCGATGTTGCGCCATTGCGGAACCCGCCCGGTGTGTAATCCATCGGACCCAGCAGCATGCGCGTATAAGCGAGCCTCACATTATGGGCCGGGTTTACGCGGCCCCAGGCGAACTTGTCATGTTCCGCGCCCATCACGCCCTCTTGCGTAATATAATTTGGATAGGTTCGCTGAAGTCCCGAAGGCGGGAACGCGCCGTGCATGTCTAGCAGCATATGTCGCTTCGCCGTGGCCTCCGCGACCCGCACATAGAAATCGACCATCTCCTGATCGTCTCGGTCCATGAAATCGACCTTGATGCCCTTGATCCCCCAGCGCTGGTAGAGGTCGAGCGCCTCGTCGAGCCGCGCATCGAGGGGGAGCCAGTGCACCCACAGCAGCAGATCTACGCCCTTGCCCCGGGCATATTGCACAAGGGCAGGAATATCGATGCCCGCCTCCGCGCGGGTGATGTCATTTTCAGGATGGGGCCACAGATCGCAACACTGGCCGGTCTTATAGGCCCAACCGGCGTCGATCAAAAAATAGGGAAAGCCCGATTGCGCGGCGAAATCAATGAAATGCCGATAGCGGTCCATGGTAGGGGGCGGCGTTTCCATCGGACCCGACCACCAGTCCCACGCCGCCTTGCCCGGCTTGACCCAGGAAAAATCTCCACTGGCCTGTTGCGACAGATTGCCCACGATCGGGGAGGCGATCAGGTCGCCCGCGCGGTCGCCCGCCATGATGACACGCCAGGCGCTGTGCAGGCCGTCAGGCGATTGCACCGCCACATAGGGGCGTCCCTTGCGCGGGAACAGGCGAACGTCGAGGCCGCCTGCCACCGGCTTCAGAGCAAAGCCGGCATAGCCCCCTATGCCGGCCTGGGTAAGCGCGAAATGCGTCTTGCCCGATGCGGACGCACAAAGCATGGGAAGATCGTAGAGCTTCGAGCGATCCAGCGCGGACACCGCCTTCAATTGCCATGGCCGTTCGTGCGAGCCTGTCAGTTCCGAGACTTCGCATTGCGGATCGCCAACCAGGCGGAACCCGGTTTCCTCACCGGCAATTTCCACAGGCTTGCCGCCGGGCAAGACATAACGGAAGGCCACCCCTTCATTATAGGCGCGCGCTTCGATCGACAGGGTCCGGCCGCCTGCCGCACGTTCGCGAAAGCGAATGACCGCACCATTATAATGATCCCTGGCCTTGCTCGCTTTCGTGGCGACAAGGGGAATGGTGCGGTCCACCCGTTGCTTCGCGACATCAACGAGCGTCAGCGGCCCAATGTCCGGTTCATTGGCGATGTCCAGGCCCAGCGGCGCATCCTTGACGATCATCTCGCCCTTGCGCGTCACCGAATAGCTTTTGCCATCCGGTGCTACGCTGATGGCCATGCTATGATCGGGCGACAGGATGGCGACGGGCGCTGCTGCCGCCAGTAGCAGGGGAATCATCACGATTGTCCTTTGGTGGAGCCCAGGCTGGCGTGTCGCGCCGGTTAGCGGATTGGCCGGATATGGATGGCAGCACCGCCCCCAGCGCTCAACTGAACGGACACCCTATCACCGCTGGTAACCTGCCGCGTCGTGCGCGCCACATCGTTGGCCGAAGCACCATCCTGCCAGAGCGTCGCTTCAAAGCGACCGGCCCCCAACAAAGACAGCGGGATTTCGACCCGACGCGCCGTCTCGTTGGTCATGGCTCCGATATACCAGTCCTTCCCCTTGCGACGGGCAAGGACAATATGGCTCTCCGGCGTGCCATCGATGAAACGCGTTTCGTCCCAGGCGGTCGGCACCTGCTCGATGAAATCGAAGCCGCTGGCGTTTGCATAGGCTTCCGGCTTGTCCGACACCATCTGGAGCGGGCTGTCATACACCACATATTGGGCCAGCGCCTGTCCGCGCGTATGCAGCGTCGTCGGCATGGACCCATCGCCCGGTCCTGAGGCCTTCGCGCCGTTGCGGAACCCGCCAGGCGTGTAATCCATCGGCCCCAGCAGCATCCGCGTGTAGGCCAGCTTCACATTATGGGTTGGCGTTATGCGACCCCAGCCGAACTTGTTCCATTCAGCGCCCATCACGCCTTCCTGCGTGATATAGTTGGCATAGGTGCGCTGAAGCCCCGAAGGCGGGAAGGCGCCGTGCATGTTGAGCAGCAAATGCCGCTTTGCCGTCGCTTCCGCCGCGCGCACATAGAAAGCGACCATCTCCTGGTCGTCGCGCTCCATGAAATCGACCTTCACGCCCTTGACGCCCCAGCGCTGGTAGAGGTCGAGCGCCTGGTCCATGCGGGAATTGAGATGTGCCCAATGCACCCACAGCAGCAGGTCCACGCCCTTGCTCCTGGCATATTGCACCAGAGCGGGGATATCGATGCCGGGTTCGGCGCGGGTGATGTCGGTATCCGGGTTCGGTTCGACCCCGCAGCACTCGCCCGAATTATAGGCCCAGCCAGCATCGACCATGAAATATTGAAAGCCCGATTGCGCCGCGAAATCAATGAAGCGGCGATACCGATCCATGCTCGGCTTTTCCGACGTCGACGGACCGGACCACCAGTCCCACGCCGCCTTGCCCGGCTTTACCCAGGAAAAGTCACCAGTGGCCTGCTGCGACAGATTGCCGATGATGGGGGAGGCGATCAGGTCGCCTGCACGGTCGCCGGCCATGATGACGCGCCACGCGCTGTGCAAACCATCAGCGGACCGGACAGCCACATTCGGGCGATCCTTGGGCGAAAACAGATGAACGTCTAACCCGCCCTCGACCGGCTGCAACGCCGAGCTTGCATAGCCTGCAATCCCCGACTGAGCCAAGGCGAAATGGGTCCGTCCGGTGGATGAGGCGCAGACCATGGGCAGGTCATAAAGCTTGGCCCGATCAAGCGCCGCGATCGTCATCGAATTCCATGGCAACTCGTGCGAACTGGCAAATTCGGTCACCTCGCAGCGCGTGTCGCCAGCCAGGCGAAAGCCGGTTTTTTCGCCAGCGATGGCGACCGGCTTGCCGCCGGGAACAACGTAGCGGAAGGCGACGCCCTCATTATAGGCGCGCGCCTCGATCGACATGGTCCGCCCGCTGCCGCCCTTTTCGCGAAAACGGATGACAGCGCCGTTATAATGATCCTTGGCCTCGCTCGCCTTCGTGGCGGTTAGCGGAATGGTGCGATTGACCGCCTGCTTACTGGCATCGACGAACTTGAGGTTGGAGAATTGCGGCTCATTCGCCATCTCCAGGCCCAGCGGCGCATTGCGGATGATGATTTCACCCTTGCGAGTCACCGAATAGCTTTTGCCATCGGGGGCGACGCTGATGACGATGCTCTTGTCGGGCGACGCTACGGCCACCGGCGCAGTCGCGGCTGCCAGCAAAATGGGGATCACGTCCGTCTTCCTTTCCTTATTCGTTTATCACTGCCGCCGTGGGATATTGACTTGCGCCGACGCGGTTTCGGGCATGTCCTTCTCTCCCCCATGGCGCGCACCATTCCGTCGGAACATTGCGCAACGATTTTGATCTAGCTGGCGGTCAGGGCGACCTTGGGTGCCGGAAGGCCCGGCACATCCACACGGAAACTGAAAAGGTCGCCCGCACCCGGCTGCTGCGCACGTTCGGCCGCCGACAAACCCTTGTGCGCCGTCGTCGCATAGGCCGTGCAAAGATCCGCACCGCCGAACGCGATCTTCGTCACATTGGCCACGGGGAAGCTGACGGTGTCCAGCAATTCCCCGGTCGGGGCATAGCGATGGGCTTTCCATCCACCGAAAAGGCCGATCCAGATGCAGCCTTCGGAATCGACGGACGGCCCGTCGGGATAACCTTGTGCGGGGTCGATGGTGACAAGACGGCGTTGGGAAATAGGCAAGCCGTCATCGCCCAGCGTACAGGCGTAGATGGATCCACCCAGCGTATCGACATGATAAAGGGTGCTGCCGTCAGGGGACAATGCAGGGCCGTTCGTGATCGCGCAGGGCGCGATGTTCGTGGCGACGACTTTCCCGTCAGCGAAGCGGTAAACGCGGCCCGTCGCCCGCGTCTCGCCATCATCCATGCTGCCGAACCAGATGGCGCCAAAACGATCGATGACGGCGTCGTTCAGCCGGTTGCCGGGCTCGGACGCTTCTGGCGCGGCGAGCAACTCAAAGCTGCCACTTGCCGGATCGAACATATGGATGCCGCTTTGCAGGCCCGCCACCATCCGTCCGCTGTCGGTCGGAAAAATCCAGCCGGGCTGGGCAGGGGCATTCCAGCTTTCGAGCCGATCCGTCCCCGGATCGAAACAATGGATTTTTTGTTCCTTGATATCGACGAACCAGAGCTTGCCTTCACCCTCGGACCAATAGGGTCCTTCGCCCAGCGTCGCGCCGACCTTGCAAGCCTGTTCGACAGGACCAGGCATCAACGCCAGCCCGCGTCGACAAAATATTCATGGCCCGTGCACATGCGCGCATCGTCAGAGGCAAGGAACAGGGCGAGCGCGGCGACATCATCGGGCTGGATTCGATCCTTCAGGCACTGTGCTGCAACGATCTCCTTTTCGCCCTCCGGCGTGTACCATTGCATCTGGCGCGGAGTCTGGACATTGCCGGGAACGATCGTGTTGACGCGGATATTCTCCGGCCCAAGATCGCGCGCCAGTGCGCGGGTCAAACCTTCGATCCCCGCCTTGGCGGTCTGGTAGAGTACAAGGTCGGCCAGCGCGAGATGCCAGCTGATCGAACCAAGGTTGATGATGGCCCCGCCACCCGAACGCCGCATTCCCGGAACAACCGCCTGCGCCGCGAAGAACTGGTGTCGCAGGTTCACGGCAATGCGGTCGTCCCAATATTCGGGGGTAATATCGTCAATGCTGTGACGGTCGTCATTGGCAGCGTTGTTGACCAGAATGTCGATTGCGCCCTGTTCCCGTTCAACATCAGCAATCGTCTGCCGGATCGCTTCGATGTCGCGCAGGTCGCAGTAGCGGTACAGGGGCGCGTGCGCCACGTCGCCGCTCAGCCGTTCTACAAGATCGTGTGAAGGGGAATCGAGAATGTCGATGAACAAGACCCTGGCACCCTGACGGGCAAAGGCTTCCACCAGCGCCTCTCCGATACCGGCGCCGCCGCCGGTCACAAGCACATGCTTGTCCGTCAGGCTGGGATAGACAGCGCGCACAGCTGTCGGGGTCTTGAGCTTCAACAATGATGGTCTCCGGCAGAAACGGGGAATGGGAATCGACGGGCCGGGCGCATGTCAGGCATGGTCCTGCATGACAGGCGGCTGCAACAACCCACGGCCAGCAAGGTTAGCCATCAACGTGGCGATACCCGTCGTCCAGGGCGGCGCGCTCTTCGACGTCGTGACGCGATTGACCAGGGTACCGAGGCGCTCGGAGGAAATACGCACGACGTCGCCGGTTCTGTGGGTAAAACCGCGGCCGGGCACGTCGCGGTCCTGCGTCGGCGCGAACAATGTGCCGAGCATCAGCGCGAAGCCGTCGGGATATTGATGTTCGCTAAGCGCCTGACGGACGAGTTCTTCGGGATCGCGGCTGATTTCGCGCATGGAAGAAACACCGGCCAGATGATAGCCGTCGCTGCCCGAGATCGTCAGTTCCACCACCGCATCGCGCACATCATCCATCGTAAAGCCCTGATCGAACAGCCGGATGAACGGACCAAGCGAGCATGACGCATTATTGTCCTTTGCCTTGCCCAGCAGCAGCGCGCTGCGTCCCTCGAAATCGCGCAGGTTGACATCGTTGCCCAGCGTCGCGCCCATGATACGCCCGCGCGGATCGACGATCAGGACGATTTCAGGTTCTGGATTGTTCCATGATGAATCCGAACGCACGCCAATTTCATCACCCCAACCCACGGTCGAAAGGACGGGAGCCTTCGTGAAAATTTCCGCATCCGGGCCGATCGCGACTTCCAGATATTGCGACCAGAGGCCCTCATCCGCCAATGCGGTCTTGAGCGCAGCCGCCTCTGCCGAGCCCGGCACGACGGAACGGATGCTACCCCCGATCCGGTCTTCCAGCTTGGCGCGCACCGCCGCCGCGGCATCGGCGTCGCCACGGGCCCGTTCTTCGATCACCCGCTCCACCGCCGAGACGGCAAAGGTCACACCTGCGGCCTTCACGCATTGCAGATCGACGGGCGAAAGGATTTTCAAGGCGGGCAGCAAGTCGTCAAGCGCGCCCAGATGGTCGCCCGTTGCGGCGGCGGGATCAGGCATGGCAAGCAGCGCGGAGACGGTCGGTGCCGTGGTCGCGACATCATAGACCTGGCCATCGCGGATGAGGATCGGTGACGGTCCCGCAACTGTCGCAATTCGCCCGACAAATACCGCCGACCGCCAGTCGGCGCACAGCAAATCTGCCGCTGTGGAAGCGTCCTTCACCTACTGTTCCTCCCGCTAGACATTATGATAACGCTACCATTTCCTGTGTGTACGTCTTTTGTCAAGAGAATTTCAATTTCGGCCTTGGGCAGGCCGATCCGTTCAGCATCACAGATGCGGCCTGACGGGGGCATTGAGTTCATCGATGCCGGTTCGCTTCAACCGGTTCCCGCGCAACCCCCGGATCGGCCATCAAGAGCCGAAGCTTTGGCGCCGCCAGCGGGATGCTCAGCATCGTGCTTGCAATTGCCATCAAAAGCAGGGCGGTAAAGCTTTCCGGCGAAATGATCTGCCGGTCCAGCAGGATATTGGCGAAGATGATCATGATCAGCGCCTTGGTCTGGAGCAGCCAGCCGATCAGAGCGGCTTCGCCCTTGCGCCATTTCAGGACGCGGCCCGCGTACCACAAACCCAGCAGCTTGCCGCCAACGGAAGCTATCAGCAGCAGCGCCGCCGCGCCGAAAACGGCGATGCCCCCGACGTCCCACTGCGTCTTCAATCCCGTGCTGAGGAAAAAGACCGGCATGACCGCCAGCAGGACATGATCGCGAAAGAGGTCCATTCGTTCCCGATCGAACCATTCCGCATCGAGCACGGCGCCGGCCAGGAAAGCCCCGACCATGAAATGCAGTCCGCACCAATCCGCCGCAAACCCGCAGGCGGCGAGCCAGACAAGCGCGCCATACCAGCGATCGCGCTCAGCCAGTCGCGGGGCTACCCGACGAACCAGCCATGCCGCAGCGACGAAGGCCATGATGAACATCGCTTGCCGACCGATGCGATCCCAGTCGAGAAGGATCAGCGCCAGCACGCCCCAGATAGCGATATCATCCAGGCTTGCATAGCGCAGGATCCGCTGACCCAGAGGTTCCCTCAATATTGCGAGCTTTTCCAGAAACAGGACGAGGATAGGAAGCGCGGTCACCGCACAAGCCATGCCGATGCCGAGCACAACCTGCCAATCTTCGCCAAGCGGGCCGCGCCAACCGCCGTCAAGCGCCAGCAGCACCAGGGCCGCCACGCATCCCAGAACAAGCGGTACCATCAGCGCCAGGCCGGACGTCACACCCGTTTCATAACGATGCCGCCACGCATGTCTCAAATCTAGCTCAAGGCCGGCAATCCATACGAATATCATCACCCCCCACCAGGCAATGCCGTTCAACGCCGCTACCACTTCGGGCCGAAATACGAAGCTGTAATAATCAGGGAAGGCCGCACCGATGACACCGGGGCCAAGCACCACACCGCCGATGATCTGCATGACGACCAAGGGCACATAATAGTCGATACGGGCGATGCGCCAGACGAGATAGGGGATCGAGAAAATGATCAGCAACGCGATGAGAAAGACCTCCGTCGTGGACATGGTTCCGTGCATGCGTGCTGCCCCTCCCAGGACGCCGGCCAACAGGGAGTCCCACGGATCGGCGCGCCAATCGCCCGTCCTCGACTCGGTGTTTATTTCTCGTACAAAATGTCAGGCAAAATGCATCAGTTTTTTGCTGTGGTAAGGGATCGAGATGACGTGAAAGGATGCTGCATGATCCACATACTTCGTCGAGAGCTTTGACCAGGGGATCATAAAGCCTTGGCGGGGATCAGGGTGCTGACTCAAACTCGTCTGGCCATGTTCAATCCTGTCCAGCTACAAATTCATTTTGTGCGCCAGTTCGTCCAAATTGCGCCGTAATGTCGGAGTTATCATCCAACTATGGAGGAGTCGAATGGTCGGTGGTAATCATCGGGATGTCATAGTCGCCCTCTTCCGAAGGAGCTGATGCCTGCCACATGGGTGAGCAAAGTGAATTGGGACATCGCGCTGCGCAGGCCAGCGGGGGTATCAGTGATTGGCGACCGCGACCGGCTGGACCAGCCCCCCCGGCTTGGCGGCTTCATTTTCCACCAGCAGCGTCACAATCCGTTCGCCATTCCCCGGTGGTAGCGCAATGGCCAGCGCAGCCTCGTCATATCCCGGTTTGGTCGCGACCTGCCTGCCGTCCAGCCAGATTTCCGCGCGACCGATGATCCCGCCGAATTTCAGCATGCCGCCACGCGCCTGCACCCTGCGGCGCGGCGTGAAGCTTGTGCGCAGCACGATCCAGCGCTTGTCTTCCGGGGCGGCCTGAAGCTCGCCCGCGCCCAGCCAAAGCCAGCTGTTCATGTCGGTTTCGGCAGGCTTCATGTTCGGATCTGGCTTTTCGGGGAACGTGGGCGACTGGCGCCAGCCCTCTATCACCTGCACCGACGCCGTCGGCGGAACCTGAGCGCGTGGGATCGCTGGAAGGCGGCCTATGCTAGTCCGCGCTAGGCGCAGACCCGGCGCGTTCACCGTCACCACCAGTGGCCCCGCGCCCGCCTGCGTCCGCACGATCAGCTGTGCCAGACCGTTGAACAGACGGCGGCTCTCACCCTTTTCCGCCTCATGACTGTTGGGATCACCATTGCCGTGCCCGATAATCTCCCCGCCCGAAATCGTGAAGCTGACCGGGAGGTTCGCGGTGGCGACGTGGCGCCCCTTGGCATCGATCGCGTCGATCGTGATCGGCTGCACATCCTCGCCGTCGCCCGCCATCAGCATCCGGTCTGGCGTCAGGCGCAATGCCACGGGCGCACCTGTCGTCTCCACCACCGTGCGCGTGACCTCCCGCCCGCCGTGATAGCCGATCGCCTCGATCCGCCCCGGCGCATAGGGCACTTGCCAGCGCGGCATCTCGAACCGATCGACGTCCTGCTCGCCTATAGTCTTGCCGTTGAGGACAAGCCGCACACGATCCATATTGGTCAGCACCATCACCGTGACAGGCTGTCCCTCGCGCCCCGGCCAGTTCCAGTGCGGCACGATGTCGATCAGCGGCTGGTCGTCCACCCATTGCGCACGATGGAGCAGGAAAGCGGTCTTGGGAAAGCCGCACAGATCCATGATCCCGAAGAAACTTGACGCCGACGGCCATTCATAGGGGGAGGGTTCACCCCGATAGTCGAACCCGGTCCACACAAACGCGCCCGCGACGAAGGGGCGGGTGGCGATCGCCTTCCACGCCTCGCGATGCGTGTTGCCCCAGCTTGACCGCACATCGTCATAGGAAGCAAAGACGTGCGCCGCCGGGTCGCTTTCATAGGCGCCGCGCGTCATGAAGGCGCTCGTATCTTCCGAACTGATCATTGGCAGGTGCGGATTGGCGGCATGGAACCGGTCATATTCGCCGGGCTGGTAGTTGAACCCCACCACATCGACCGCCTGGCTGACATTTTTCGGCGCATAGAGGCCCGCGTTCATTGCCGCCGTGACGGGCCGGCTGTCGTCCAGCGCCTTCACCTCGGCGACCATGCGGCGGACCATTTCATAGCCCGCCTCGCTGCCCTGCATCGGTTCTTCGTTGAACACCGACCAGATGAATACGCTCGGCCGGTTGCGGTCGCGCCGGATCAGCCAGCGGAGTTGCTCGATATAGTCAGGGCTGGTGTTGAAATTACGATTCTCGTCCATGACGAGCATCCCCAGCCGGTCGCACGCATCGAGCAACTCGGTCGCTGGCGCATTGTGCGAGCAGCGGATCGCGTTCGATCCCATCGCCTTCAGCCGCCCAATCCGCCATTCCCACAGCGCATCGGGAACGGCGACGCCCACGCCCGCATGATCCTGATGATTGCACGTACCCTTGATCTTGAGCGGCTCGCCGTTGAGGAAAAAGCCCTTGTCGGCGTCGAAACGGAAGGTGCGAAAGCCGATGCGCAGGGTACGCCGGTCGTCCTGCTGACCCTCGCGCGTCAGACGGGCGCGCAGCGTGTAGAGGTTGGGCGCATCGACGGACCAGAGCTTGGGGTCTGGTACCACCAGATCAAGATGAGCCTCCTGCCTGGCCAGTGGCGGCACCGTCACCCCGGTGCTTCCCTGTGCGACCACGCGGCCCGCGGCGTCGGTCAGTTCGACCGAGACAGTCGCATTTGCCTGTGCCTTCAATATGTTGCCCAGCGTCGCCGTGACAGGCACGCTCCAGCGACCGTCCGGCCCCAGCCGTGGATCGGCGTGGATGCCATCAGTCTCGATATAGACGGACGGACGCTTCGCCAGCCACACATGGCGATAGATGCCCGCGCCTTCATACCACCAGCCTTCCATCTTTTCCGCATCGACGCGCACGACGATGGTATTCAGATGATCGCCAAAGCGCGCGGTGGGAGTCAGGTCGAGATAGAGGGAATTATAGCCGCTCCAGTTATGCGCGATGACCGATCCGTTGAACCAGATCGTGGCGTTGGTCGCGATCGCGCCGAATTGCAGCTCGATATATTTTCCCCGATCCTCCGGCTCCAACCGCAGGGTGCGCCGATACCAGGCATAGCCGCGTCGACGGTATCCCTGCGAGGGGTTGGCGTCCCTGTCGAACGGCATAGCCACCGCCCAATCATGCGGCAGGTCGACGTTCGGCCAGTCCGAATCGTCGAAATTGGTTGCGGCCGCGCCTTGCGCCTGCCCTGCCTTGGCATTGGAATAGCTCCAGCCATGGCCCTTGATCTCAGGAGCGGGGATGTCGCCCTGATGGAATTGCCAGGCGCGATCCAGCAGCAGGCGTCCCGGCTCATCAGGCTCCGGACGGGAGGGCAGGACCGTTCGTGACGCTGGCATTGGCAGGCCCGGATGCGGACCGGTCCTGACACTGGCCGCCTCGGCTCCCGCCACAGGAGCCATCGCGGCGACCGATCCCGCAACCACCATGAATTCCCTGCGTTTGAGGACAATCGGCGACTGGCTGCCCGACACGGACTTTCCTCTCAAACCTGTTATTTCCCGTCTGGCATGACGAAGGATCAATGCTGCTGTGGCGGGAGAATGCCGTGCCGGGCGGCGAAGGCCGCAAATAATGTCGGCCATATGGACGCGGGTTCGCTTGCCGGCAAACGCACGCCGAATCCGTGCCCGCCATGCTCGAAGACATGCAGCGCGACTGGCCGTGCCTTGGCTTGCATCGCCTGAAACAGGGCGATGCTGTTGGCCACCGGCACCGCTCCATCGTCGGCAGCGTGCATCAGAAAGACTGGCGACGTGTCATCCGTGACCCGCAGTTCGACCGATCGCGCCTTGCGGGACGCTTCCGTCGGGTTCTGACCGAGCAGGGCCGCGCGAGACCCCTCATGCGTGAACGGCGCATCGACGCTGATCACCGGGTAGATGAGGCCGGCAACATCGGGCCGCGCCGAAAGGCCATCGGCCGCATCGACCGGGGCATAGACGGGCTCGGCATGGCATGTGGCGAGCGATCCTGCCAGATGACCGCCAGCCGAAAAACCAAGCACCCCCACGCGCTCCGGCATGATGCCGAACTGCTGCGCGCGCGACCGGATCAGGCGCATGGCCCGCTGCGCGTCCTGCAAGGGCACATTTTCCCGCTGCCGCCAGCCTTCGCCCGGCAGGCGATACATCAGGATGAACGCGGTCACCCCTTGCGCATTGAGCCAGTCGGCCTGGCTGACCCCTTCATTGTCATAGGACAAGAACCAGTAGCTTCCGCCTGGAACGACCAGCATCGCAGTACCGTTGGGATGTTTCGGGCGGCGCACGACCAGGAAAGGCCGATCGATCCCGCTGATCCAGCGGTCAGGTTTGGCGGGATCACGCGATTGATCCTCAACCTTGCGGGCGATCTTGTTTCCGGATGCACCGGGTGGGGAAGCGGGCCACAGGTCGATCACCTCGTCGGCGGGCGCCGACTGCGCCAACGCTCGTACGGGCACCGTCGCCAGCGCCGCACCGGCACCTATCACCATACGTCGGGTGATCGTCATACTATCCTCTCTGTCGGGTGGCTGACGGTGATGACCGCGCCCGTCCGATCCAGCGCCCATCACATTTATGGGCAAATATATTTGTATGAGTATAATCGGATGACCATTTCGTCAATATGAAAGCCGACCGGTTTGCATGGATTTGGTCTCATACCAGGTTGATGATGGAATGCGCCATATCAGCGGGATATGACGACCCGCTCCCCACAGGCGTATGGCGAATATGCGTCAATTGAGCGCCCTTGAATGCCTATGTCTCCATCATTCAACCGTCGCTCAACAGCGTGTTGCCCTCGGCCCTGCGGTTTTTGCTCTCACCTTGAACTGATGTCTCAGTCATGACATAGCCGGAAAAACTACTCATACAATTTTAGGGTCAGGATGCGGTATCGGTTACGCTTGTCTGTGGCGATTGTTGGTCTCGCGCTTGCGCTGCCAGCAGCGGCCGAAGAGGTCCATAGCGGGCTTACCGCAACCGGCGAGATCGCCAATGTCGCGATTGCGTCCTCGCCCGCCTTCCATTTCGTCCAGTTGCGCAACGGCGTTCAGTTTCAACTGAACGGAACGGTCAAGACGGTCCTTTTCTACGGGCCGGACGTCGTCCGCGTGAATGCAAGCCTTGGCCAATCACACTGGGGCCAGCCAAGCCTGGTCGTCACCCAAACACCCCAGCCAGTCCGCTTTGCCGTGGCGGAAACGGACGCAACGCTGAGCCTGACTGGCGACAAGGTGCGGGTGGCGATCGACAAGCGCGACGGGGCAATCAGCTTCTTCGACGCAAAGGGCCGGCTGTTGACGCGCGAAAAAGCCGGCGCGCCGCAGTCCATCACCGCACGCACCGTCGCTGACTCACCGACCTATGAGGTCGAGAATCGCTTCACCTTGAAACCCGGCGAGGGCATCTACGGCTTTGGCTTTACCGACGATGCAGAGGTGAACCGGCGCGGCAAGGATCTGCTGCTCGTCCAGACCAATATCGGCATCATCATCCCCGTCATGCTGTCGACTGAAGGCTATGGCGTCCTATGGGACACCTATTCGCAAATGCGCTTTACCGACAATGCGCAGGGCGCGCGCTTGTGGGCCGAGGACGCGCCGGGCGGCGTCGACTATTATCTGATGGCGGGCAACGGCATGGACGATGTGGTCGGCGCCTATCGCCGGCTGACGGGTCAGGCGCCCATGTATCCCAAACAGGCGTTCGGCCTGTTCATGAGCAAGGAGCGCTACCCGACGCAAGACCGCCTGGTCGAGGTCGCCCGCACCTTTCGCAAGGAAGGCTTCCCGCTCGATTACATCGTGCAGGATTGGCAATATTGGGGCAGCGACAAGGATGGCACCTGGTCGGGCATGATCTGGAACCCGGAACGCTATCCGGACCCCGAAGGGATGACGCGGGCGATCCACGATCTCCACATGAAATTCATGATCTCGATCTGGCCGTCAGTGGGCAATGACACGGCGCTGGCGAAGGAGTTGGACCAATATGGCCTGCGCTTCGCCCCGCTGCACTGGATTTCGAAGAAGGCGCGCGTCTATGACGCCTACAGCGCCAAGGGACGCGAAATCTATTTCAAGCACATCAAATCGGGCTTGCTCGACAAGGGCGTCGACGCCCTGTGGATGGACGGAACGGAAGTGGAGGCAAGCTCCGCCATGTGGGACCCCCACTCCAACGTCGTCGATACAAAGGCGCTGGGCCGCAACGCCATGGGCGATTTTTCGCGATACCTGAACCCCTATACGCTGCTGACGACGCAGGGCACCTATGACGGCCAACGCGCGACGAGTGACAAGCGCGTGCTGACGCTGACGCGATCCGCCTGGGCGGGCGCACAGCGGACGGCGGCGGCATCCTGGTCCGGCGATACAAAGGCAAGCTGGGATACGCTCAGGAAGCAGGTCGCGGGCGGCGTCAACGTCACCGTCACCGGCAACCCTTATTGGACGCAGGATATTGGCGGCTTTTTCGTCGATGATTTCCCCGGCGGTGAAAAGAACCCGGCCTACCGCGAACTGTTCGCGCGCTGGTTCCAATATGGCGCCTTCAATCCGCTGATGCGCGTGCACGGCACCAGCATCGAGCGGGAACCCTATATCTTCAAGGATATGGACCCGGCGATGTACAAGTCGCTGCTGGACACCGTCCATCTGCGCTACCGCCTGCTACCCTATATATACAGCCTGAGCGCCAGAGTGACGTCGGACGGCTATACGCTGATGCGGCCGCTGCCGATGGACTTTGCGAACGACCCGGCAACCTACGACATCAACGGCAGTTTCATGTTCGGATCATCGCTGCTGGTCCACCCCGTCACGCGGGCCATCTATCATATCCAGCCGCCACCACCCCCGACGATCCCCGCGGCCTATCTGCGCACCGGGGACGGCAAACAGGGGTTGAACCTGCAATATTTTCAGGGTCGCAACTTCGACGCGCCCAGGGGGACCGGGCAGGTCGACGAGCGGGTCGACCATATCTGGCCGGGACCGCCGCTTGCGGAAATGCCCGCCGGACTTACCGCCCTCACCGACTTTTCGGCGCGTTGGGAAGGGGAACTGGTCGCGCCAGAGGACGGCGAATATGAAATCGGCCTGTCGGGCGATGATGGCTATCGCCTGTATCTGGACGGCAAAAAGGTCTTGGAGGACTGGAACGACGGGCCCAATCGCTATGCTGGCGTGAAGCGCGTGCTGCGCAAGGGGCAGCGCGTCCCCATCCGCATCGACTATTATCAGGGCGGGGGCGGTCGATCGCTGCGGCTGGCGTGGCGCACGCCGGGCGAGCTACGGACCATGGCGGCGACCAAGCCAGCGCAAGACCTGTCGATGACCACCTACTTGCCCAAGGGCAGCGACTGGTATGATTTCTGGACGAACCAGCGCCTGGCGGGCGGGCAAAGGGTAACGCGCGACGCACCGTTGGACGTCATTCCCTTGTACGTCCGCGCCGGGTCGATCATCCCGATGGGGCCGATCGTACAATATGCGACAGAAAAGCCGGACGCTCCGCTGGAAATCCGGGTCTATCCCGGCGCTGACGGCCGCTTCACCATCTATGAAGACGATAATGAGACCTACGCCTATGAGCATGGTCAGTCCGCCCGTTACGATTTGCACTGGAACGATGCGAAGCGGACGCTGTCCATCGGCGCACGGCAGGGCAGCTTTCCGGGCATGGTCCGGCGGCGACAACTCAATATCGTCATCGTCGATCCCGCCAATGCGACGGCCATAGCCCCCGCCCGCGCCAACCGCAGCATCACCTATGACGGGCACGCGATGACGTTGCGGTTCGGCCATTGAGGGCAACCGCACAGATCCAGGCGCCCATTCGGCAATGAAGGAGATGGGGGCGAACTCAGCGTGCGCTACGACGGCGCGGTCCATCGGGTCAAACTGGCAGAAAATGGCACTGGTCGGCTCACGCTGCCGCAATAGCGCAATTTCATGTTCAAAGATTTTGTCTGAGTATTTACAGGCCACCTTCGCGCAGATAGACTCGGCATGATCTCGACAATGCATGGCAGAGGATTTGGATGAGCAGCTTTTCGCGGCGCGGGGTCCTTGCAGGGATGACCGGCCTGACCACCATGGCCAGCGCCGGACTGGCAGCGGAGGAGGTTGGCCAGTTGGCTGCGCCCAACGGGCCCGCCAAGCCCTTTCCCCTGTCGCAGGTCCGCCTGAGGCCATCCATTTTTCTTGATTCGGTCGAAGCCAACAAACGCTATCTGCTCTCGCTCGATCCAGACCGTTTGCTCCATAATTTCCACCTGTTCGCCGGTATCGCGCCCAAGGGTGCGAAATATGGCGGCTGGGAAGCGCAGGGAATCGCCGGACACAGCCTGGGCCATTATCAATCCGCGCTCAGCCTCGTCTTTGCACAGACAGGCGACAGCCGCTTTCGCGACCGTTCTCTCGCCATCTCGCGCGAACTGGCGGCGGTGCAGGCGGGACATGGCGACGGCTATGCCGGGGCGACCACGGTGGATCGCGATGGCAAGACGGTGGACGGCAAGGCTGTGTTCGAAGAGCTTCGACGCGGAGACATTCGCACATCCGGGTTCGGGCTTAACGATGGCTGGGTGCCCATCTACACCTATCACAAGGTCTTTGCGGGCGCGCTCGACTCCCATCTGCATTGTCAGGACAGTGTCGCACTTGATGTCGCGATCGGCCTCGCCGACTATCTCGGCACTATTATCGAAGGGCTGAGCGATGATCAGGTTCAGCAGATACTGGTCGCCGAGCATGGCGGCATCAATGAAAGCTATGCCGAACTCTATGCGCGCACTGGCAACGCGCGCTGGCTGAAGATTGCGGAACGCCTCCGCCATCGCGCGGTGCTCGATCCGCTGGCGCAAGGGCGCGACGAACTGAACGGAAAGCATGCCAATACCCAAATTCCCAAGCTGATCGGCCTGGCGCGCCTGTACGAAGTCGCGCCATCGGAACGGCATCGCCATGACAGCGCCGGGGCAGCCATGTTCTTCTGGGACACGGTGACGCGCGACCACAGCTATGTGATCGGCGGCAATTCCAACTATGAACATTTCGGGGAGCCACGCAAACTTGCAGGACGATTGGGCCAGCAAACCTGCGAGGCCTGCAACAGCTACAATATGCTCAAGCTCAGCCGTCATCTTTACGGCTGGACCGGGGATGCGCGCTATTTCGACTTTTACGAGCGCGCGCATCTCAATCACATCATGTCGCAGCAGCATCCTGCGACGGGGATGTACAGCTATTTCACCCCGCTTGCGTCCGGCTTCGGCCGCGTCCGCTCCACGCCGGATAATTCCTTCTGGTGCTGTGTCGGCTCCGGCATGGAAAGTCATTCCAAGCATGGCGACAGCATCTGGTGGCATCGGGACGACAGGCTGCTGGTCAACCTTTACTACCCTTCCTCGCTCGACTGGACGGAAAAGGGCGTCCAGATCGAAATGGACACGGGCTTCCCCTTCAAGGACAGGGTGCGCATCCGTTTGGTCAAAGCGAATGCCGCCGTCGATCTGGGCCTGCGCATGCCGCTATGGTGCGCAGCGCCCCGGATCAGGATCAATGGCAAGCTCGCGCGCGCGAAGATTGCGAATCGTTATCTCATGCTGGACCAATTGGCGGCGGGCGATGTCATCGACCTGACGCTGCCGATGAGCCTTCATCATCAAACAATGCCCGATGACGACCGCATCCTGGCCTATCTCTACGGGCCGATGGTCCTTGCCGCCGACCTTGGCCCGTCCGACAAGCCCCGCGATCAATATTTCGATCCCGTGGTCGTTTCCGGTAGCGCCAAAGACGGTGTGCGCCAGGTCGGCGGGGAGCCTGTATTTGCGCTTGGCGGCCAGAGCAGGCCGGAAGAGCTGATGCTCAAGCCCTTTTTCAATCAGCACGACAGCCGCACTGCCGTCTATTTTCGCCACTTCACCCCGACGCAATGGACGACGGCGGAGGCCGGCTATCTGGCGAACGCGCGAGAGCAGGCCGAAGCGCTGGCGCGAACCATCGACACGATCCGCTTGGGGGAAATGCAGCCAGAGCGCGACCACGCCTTTTCCGGCACGCCCAACACAGGGACGGTCGAGCATCTCGCCGAGCGCGGCCGCGTCGTCATGAAAGGCTTTTTCCAGTTCAAGCTGGCGATCCGGCCTGGGCCGGTCGAACTGCGCGTCGTCTATGCCGGGCCGGATCGCCACAGAGACTTTGCCATCCTCGTCAACGGCGAGCCGCTCGTCAGGGAGAGGCTGGCCGGGGAGCCGACCGTTCAGCGAAACATCGTGAGCTATCCCCTGCCCGATCATCTGCTGAGCGGCCGCGACATCACCGTCCGTTTCGAGGCGAACAGCGACCAGTGGGTGACCGTCTATGAATGCAGGACCGTTGCCGGCGGGAAAGCGCCATCAACCTGACATGCCACGGCCGTCTGAAGCGATTGCCAAGCCATCGGCCGCAAAGCCGGAAACCATCATGAGAGGATTTAGGACATTGAGAAACAGGCGTTATTCCGGATCGATACTGACAGCCATTGCCGCACTGGGCGCAATGGCATCGGCAAGCGCATGGGCCGGTTCTTCGCAACCGGCCGGGTTTCGCTGGGAATCCTCTCTTCCGCTGATTACGCCCCCGGCGGACGGCGCGCCGGGCTTTCACGGCGTGAAAGACCCGTCGATCGTCTATCATGACGGCAAATATCATGTCTTTCTGACGACAGCGACAAGCAACGGCTGGGGGGTCGCCTATACCTCGTTCGCAGACTGGAAAGACGCACCGAAAGCGCCGATCGTCGGGCTGGAAAAGGCACCAATGGGGCCGGGCTACTGCGCCGCGCCGCAGGTCTTCTACTTCGCGCCGCAAAAGCTGTGGTATCTGGTCTATCAGGGTGGGGATCCACTCTATTCCACCAGCAGCGACATCGGCGACCCCACTTCGTGGAGCGCGCCCAAGCCCTTTTACGATACGATACCCGAAATCGTGAAGCAGCCGAACGGCAAGCCGGGATGGCTTGATTTCTGGACGATCTGCGACGACCAGAACTGCTATCTCTTCTTCACGAACGACAATGGCAGCTTCTACCGCGCCGAAACATCGCTGGCGGAATTTCCCAAGGGATTCCACAACACCACCCGCGTCATGGAAGGCCGGAAGGAAGATATATTCGAAGCCAGCAATACCTATAAGATCGCGGGCACGAACAACTATCTGACGCTGATCGAAGCAATTGGTCCCAAGGGCCGCTATTTCCGCGCGTGGACCAGCGACAGTCTGGCCGGCGAATGGAAGCCGCTAACCCCGGACCCGATGAATATATTCGCCAGTGCCGACAATGTGCGCTTCAAAGGCCGGGTCTGGTCAGAAGGCGTTTCCCACGGTGAAATGATCCGCTCGACGAGCGATCAGACCCTGGCGATCGATCCCTGCAAGCCTCTTCAGTTTCTCTACCAGGGACTCGATATGGTGAAGGGCAAGACATATGAATATATCCAGTTGCCCTACAGGCTCGGCGTGATCACTGCCAAGGGCCCCAATCCGATAAGCAAAATGTGCCCTAAATAACCTACAGCTCACCGCGCCTGCCGTAAGAGATTGTAGCAGGATAGGGTCGAGGCGTATTAACATCGTCTTGGGACGCATGGAGCCTCAATTGAGGCTCCATGCGATCGACAATGTTGGCAGGTCAATCAGGTCGCCTGGCGCAGCGCATCTATCGCGGGGTCGCCAGCAGGATCGAGGCAGGCGTGGTAACGTCGATTGTGCAGTCGCCAGTCAGCAGCAGGCAATCGCCCTTCGCCCATACCTCCCCATTGACCGTCCCCGCCCCGCTTAGCGGCGTGAACCACATCTGCTTGCTATCTGGCAGGCTCACCGACTTTTCGCCGTGCCAATGCACCAGGTCGAGCGTAAACGGCGCCTCCGTATCGGCGATAATTTGGCGTTCAGTGCCTAACGGCGCTTCGATTAGGTCGCGCGCATATGGCGCAAGGTGGCTGACGGCAGCACCATCCTCCAGATGCAACGCACGCGGCCTGCCATAATCATAAAGCCGGTAGGTGATGTCTGCATTTTGCTGAATTTCAACCAAGGTAATGCCTGCCCCGATCGTATGAACCGTCCCTGCAGGAATGAAATAGCAATCGCCCGGTTTCACCGGCTTCCAGTCGACAAGCTGTTCGATCGATCCATCCGTCGCGGCCGCGCGAAACGCCTCGGCCGTCATGGGGCGGATCAGACCGATCCCCAATGCTGCGCCCGGCTCACAATCCAATATATACCAGATTTCCGCCTTCCCCCGATGCAAGCCCCTGGCCATAGCCTGCGCATCATTGGGGTGAACCTGGATCGACAGTCTTTCGCTGGTGAAGATATATTTCACCAGCAGCGGCAAATCCTGTCCATCTGGGCCTTCAAACCACACTTCCCCGATCTGGCGGCTTTCGGTCGCCGAGAAAATGGACGGGAGGTCAGTCCGGCCCCACGGCTTTTCGACAAAATGTGGGCGAAGCTTCAGCATCAATATCCTGTCGGGCTTTATTCCCGATTTCCAACACGGTGCCAGCAATAGGAGATGCTCGTTCTGCTATCAACAAATGGCGGGATTAAACCCGTTGCGCACAGGCATCGTCGTTTCTCACCCAAATGGCATGATGCACGACAGCTCTAGCGGCCGGTCGTTCATCATCGCAAACGGTGCAAAGCAATCGCCGGGCAGAGGATCAATCCGATCCGAACAGGTCCCGGGTGAAGATCTTGTCCGCCACATCGGCAACGTCCGGCGTCATGCGGTTGGCAATGATGATGTCGCAATCTTCCTTGAAGGCAGCCAGATCACGCACGACCTTTGAGCCGAAAAATTGATCGTCTGCCATCGCGGGTTCGAAAATCACCACTTCGATACCCTTTGCCTTGATCCGCTTCATGATGCCCTGGATCGAAGACTGGCGGAAATTGTCCGAACCCGCCTTCATGACGAGACGGAAAACACCGACTTTTCTCGGCCCCTTGGCGATGATCTGGTCGGCCAGGAAATCCTTGCGGGTCCGGTTGGCGTCCACGATCGCGCGGATCAAATTCTGCGGCACTTCGGAATAATTGGCGAGCAACTGCTTGGTATCCTTGGGCAGGCAATAGCCGCCATAACCGAAGCTGGGATTGTTATAGTGCGACCCTATGCGCGGATCGAGACCAACGCCCTGAATGATCTGGCGCGAATCCATGCCGTGCGCGATGGCATAGCTGTCCAGTTCGTTGAAGAAGGCGACGCGCATGGCAAGATAGGTGTTGGCGAACAGCTTGATCGCCTCGGCCTCGCGCGGATCAGTGAACAGGATTTCGACGTCGGTCTTTTCCGCGCCCTGCAACAGCATATCGGCAAAGATGCGCGCCCGTTCTGACCGTTCGCCCACGATAATGCGCGAGGGATGAAGATTATCGTGCAACGCCCGGCCTTCACGCAGGAATTCCGGGCTGAAGATGACTTGTTCGGTCGCCAGGCGCTTGCGCACATCTTCCACGAAACCGACCGGGATCGTCGATTTTATGACGACCGTGGCATCGGGGCTGCCAACCTTGGCTGTCTCGATCACGGCTTCGACCGAGGATGTATCGAATTTGTCGCTGCTCACATCATAATTGGTGGGCGTAGCGACGATCACATAGTCGGCGCCGTCCAGAGCCTCCTGCGGATTGAGCGTCGCGGTAAGGTTGAGCGGACGCGTGGCAAGAAATTCTTCGAGTTCAGCGTCGATGATCGGCGACTTGCGCGCATTGAGCATGTCGACCCGTTCAGGCGTGATATCGACGGCGACCACCTCATTATGCTGCGCCAGCAACACTGCGTTGGAGAGACCCACATATCCAAGCCCAAAAACCGCGATTTTCATCTGTCGTCGCTTCCTCGCATTGCTCAAACCCGGTGAAACCTACGTCGTCACCCAAATAATGATTCATGTCCTGCATAGGCATTTTACATCAAAAAAAATACGCAAGCGTTACTGCGCTGCACAATATCCAGCCAAAAGCACTTTGATCAGAGAATATGCCTCGGCTGAGACGGGTGTAGGATCAGGCGAACATTGGCTGAACCGGGGCCACCATCCGTTTGATATTTCAAGTCGGGATCGCGGCGCAACGTGAGAGCGTCGCTCCATTCACAGCGTGCAAGCCATGCGCTGCCATATGCAAATATCATGCTGTTGGGATGCCCGCCGCCTCGAATCTCAACGATGTCCGGCAATATCGCTATCAACTTCACGACCACCCGCGAGTCGACGGACGATCGAACACGCCGCCTGGGCGTCAAACAATCTCCATGGCATCGCTAGGTTCCAGCAGCGGCAGCAATTGCACCATGTCACCGCGTTCCACCGCGACACAGCCCGCGGTCGCCCGTCCTTCCGACAAATGGAAGAAGATCGCGCTGCCCTGCCCCGGCACCGGCGGCCCGTCATTATGGCCCAGAATGACGATCACATCATAGGCGTCGTCAGCGCGAATCAGGCTTTCGGCCGAAAAGCCGCGCGGCAAGCGGACCGGGCGGTTATAGGCGGGATCGGTCGGGTCATCCGACCAGCCATCGCCCGCCCGTATCCAGCGCCATGGCAAACGCAGCCCCGCCGGATCGATCCTGCCGGGTCGCAGCAATATGCCCCGGATCGGCCAGACGCCCAGCGGGGTGCGACCATCGCCCTCCCGCTTGTCACTCGCGGCACAAACACCGCTCCGGCCGATGGCGCAGGGCATGGCGATCGTGCCGAAGCTCAGGCGGCCCGCGCCGCTATCGACGCGGATCAGCCTCATAGCTGGTGGCCGGTCCGGTCGCGCTTGGTGGCAAGATAGCGTTCATTATGCGGGTTGGTCGGCAGGATGATCGACAGTCGTTCGGCCACGCTGATCCCCGCCGCCTCCAGCCCCGCCACCTTTTGCGGATTGTTGGTGAGCAGGCGGACGGTATGAACCCCGATCAGGTCCAGCATGCGCGCCGCGACCGAAAAATCGCGCGCATCGATGGCAAAGCCCAGGCGGACATTGGCATCCACAGTGTCAAAGCCCTGATCCTGCATCGCATAGGCGCGCAATTTGTTGACGAGGCCAATGCCGCGCCCTTCCTGCCGCAGATACAGCAGCACGCCCCAGGGCGCGTCGGCGATCTGGTGAAGCGCCTCTTGCAGTTGCGGGCCGCAATCGCATTTCAGGCTGCCAAGCACATCGCCGGTCAGACATTCGCTGTGGAGGCGAACGACGGGGGGCGACGAGTCCCGTTTGCCGACAATCAGTGCGACATGTTCGCGCGGTTCATCGGGACTGCGAAAGGCAATGATTTCCGCGCTTTCACTGGCCGACACCGGCAGTCTGGCACGGGTGGCGATAGCAAGGTGGATGGCATCGTCATAGGCGTCGATCGCGTCGACGCTGACGTCGATGTTCCGGTCGCCGTCGCCATCCAGCGCGAAATAGGCAGGAAGGATACCGGCAAGCCGTGCGAGGCGCAGCGCCGCCTTGGCAGCCAGGGGTGCGGCGAGGGCGCGGGCCTGAAACGGTCCCTTGAGCGGCGACGCAAGGTCCAGCACGGGATCGGATATGGCGGTCGCGACATCGGCGTCGATCCATGGCGCGCGGGCGATCATCACAGGCATGTCGGGATCGGCCGCCGCGATCTGGTTGGCGAGTTTGAGCGTCTGGCCGCGCGCGGCGGAAATCAAAATGTCGGCTTTGCCCGCCGGATCGAAATCGCCCAGCGTTACCGCGTCAGCGCCCTCCACCGCCATCAGCCGCAGCGCACCGTCGGCGGCCGACACCCGCACCGCCCAGCCACGGCGCAGCGCGTCGATAGCGCGCGCCGCGTCACGCCCTGTCGCCCGCCCACCCATCAGAAGGCGAAGTCGGTGATGATGGGGATATGGTCGGACGGCTTGCCCCAGTTGCGCGCGGGTTCGACGACGCGGTGGGCGACCGCCTTGTCGGCAACGTCGCGGGTCATCCACATATGGTCCAGCCGCCGACCGCGATCGGATTCGGCCCAGTCCTTTGCGCGATAGCTCCACCAGGTATAGAGCCGCGCCGGCGCGGGATGGAAATGGCGGCCAATGTCGACCCAGTCGTTCGATGCCTGAAGGCGGGCGAGCGTTTCGCATTCGATCGGCGTATGGCTGACGACGTTGATGAGCTGCTTGTGGCTCCACACGTCGCATTCCAGCGGCGCGATGTTGAAATCGCCGGTCAGGATGGTGGGCTTGTCAGCCAGCGTCGACGACCATTGGATCATGCGTTCGAGAAAATCGAGCTTCTGGCCGAATTTGGGATTCTGATCCCGGTCGGCAATGTCGCCGCCAGCGGGAACATAGACATTTTCGATCCGCACCCCGTTGTCGAGCCGGACGCCGACATGACGGGCTTCGCCATTGGCCTGCCAGTCGAGCCGGTCATCCTCGTAAATCGGCACCCGGCTCATGATTGCGACGCCATGATGCATTTTCTGCCCGTTCAGCACCTGATGGACATAGCCCAGCCGGCGGAACATATCGGCCGGAAAAGTCTCGTTCACGACCTTGGTTTCCTGAAGGCACAATATGTCGGGCGCTTCCTGGGTCAGGAATTGTTCGACAATGTCGATACGCGCGCGAACGCTATTGATGTTCCAGGATGCGATGGAAAGAGTGTCGGCCATGGTCCGGCACTAGGGGCGTAATCCGCGGCTTGCAAGATCGCTGCTCGGCCATGGGGCTGCATGGATCGCGGACAAAGTAAGACCCCCGCTCCGGGGGCATGGAACGGGGGTCTCGATCGCGCCCTTGAAGCGCTATGCGACGGGAGGAGTGTGCCGGGTAACAGGGGGGAAATCCCGGTTGGCCTCTCGCCGTGGAGTTCTAGATAGCGCTCCGGATATGAGCGGCAGATGAACGGAAAGCCAAGTTTTTCCGTCCATCGTGCAGGGCGCTCGTTTCAGCCGCCTGCGGAGCGGCCTTTTGGCCGGGGATCGGTCCAGCGGAAAGCGGAATCGGCGACCGGCACGCCATAGCGCTGGTTGGAAAGTCGGATGGCGGTGCGGTTATTCTGCGAATCGAGCGCAACCCAGCCATAAAGTTGCAGGCCAGCCGGGCTGGCCGCGTCTCGCCGGAAAATCATGGTGATCGTGCCATATTCGGGCCGCTTGGGATCGCGCGCCTCCACGCTCAGGATCGACGGGTCGCCGGTCGGCACGACCTTGCCATATTTGGACAGATCCTTGTTCGGATCGAGCAGCGCGCCCAGCGGAGAGTTGCCGATCGGCCAGCGCTGCACCTGCCGCACTTCATAATCGATCATGGTCAGCGCCTTGCCATCGCCAACGATCAGCAGCGGCACGCCCTTCTGATATTGAAAACGGATCTTTCCCGGTTGCTTGAGCGTCAGCTGGCCGGTCAGCGTCTGGCCATTGCGATCGGTCTGGCTGAAATCGGCAGTCATGCTGGTGACCGCGCGGATATAGGCGTTGACCCGGCTCAATTCGGACTGGTCCTGCTGCGCAAGCAGCGGCGCAGCGAGCGGGACGGCAAGCAGGACAGGCGCGGCGGCCAGCGCGAGACTGATGCGCTTCATGGAATATTCTCCGGTTGTTACGGATGCCGTGTAGAACGAAGCGATTGAACGACCTGTGAACTCCCCCGTTCCCTGCCGTTCAGCCAGGCGGTCCGGTCAGGCTATAGCGGATTGCCATTTTCATCGCGCAGAACTTCGCGGCGGCCGACATGGTTGGGGGGGCCGACCAGTCCTTCTTCCTCCATCTTCTCGATCAGGCGCGCGGCGCTGTTATAGCCGACGCGGAGCTGGCGTTGCAGCCAGCTGGTCGAGGCTTTCTGGTTTTCGAACACCAGCTGGCACGCCTTGCGGAAGAGTTGCGCGTCGGGGCTGTCGTCGCCCAGGTCCACGCCATCGAGTGCGAAGCTGCCTTCTTCCGGTTCCTCGGTAACGGCCTGGATGTAGTCGGGCTGGCCCTGCGCGCGCCAGTGATCGGCGACGACGCGGACTTCATCGTCGGACACGAACGGGCCGTGGACACGCATCAACCCCTTGCCGCCGTGCATGTAGAGCATGTCGCCCTTGCCCAGCAATTGTTCGGCGCCCTGTTCGCCCAGAATCGTGCGGCTGTCGATCTTCGACGTTACAAAGAAGCTGATCCGGGTCGGCAGGTTGGCCTTGATGACGCCGGTAATGACGTCGACCGAAGGGCGCTGGGTCGCAAGGATCAGGTGGATACCGGCCGCGCGGGCTTTCTGCGCCAGACGCTGGATCAGGAATTCGACTTCCTTGCCCGCAGTCATCATGAGGTCGGCCAGTTCGTCCACCACGACCACGATCTGGGGCAATGGCTGGAAATCGAGCTGTTCTTCCTCATAGATCGGCTTGCCCGTTTCGGGGTCATAGCCAGTCTGGACCCGTCGGCCGAGCGGCTTGCCCTTGGCCTTCGCCGCCCGGACCTTTTCATTGTAATTGGCCAGGTTGCGGACGGAGATGGACGCCATCATGCGATAGCGGTCCTCCATCTGCTCGACCGCCCATTTGAGCGCGCGGATCGCCTTTTGCGGTTCCGTCACGACCGGGGAGAGGAGATGCGGAATATCGTCATAGGTCGACAGTTCCAGCATCTTGGGGTCGATCATGATCAGGCGCAGCTGATCCGGAGTCATGCGGTAAAGCAGGGACAGGATCATGGCGTTGAGGCCGACCGACTTGCCCGACCCGGTGGTGCCCGCAATCAGCAAATGGGGCATGGGAGCAAGGTCGGCGATGATCGGTTCGCCGGAAATATTCTTGCCCAATATGATCGGCAGCGTGCCTTCGCCGCCAAATTGTTCGCTGGTGATCAGTTCGCGGAAGGATACGCCTTCGCGATGGGCGTTGGGCAGTTCGATGCCGATGACGGTGCGGCCCGGAATCGTCGCGACGCGGGCAGAGAGCGCCGACATATTGCGGGCGATGTCGTCGGCCAGCGCGATCACCCGGCTGGCCTTGATACCGGGGGCTGGTTCCAGTTCATACATGGTGACGACGGGGCCGGGTCGAACCTCGACGATATTGCCCTTCACATGGAAGTCGTCGAGCACGGATTCGAGCAACCGGGCATTGCGTTCCAGCGCCGCCTTGTCGATCTTGCCGCCCTGGCTGACCGGAACCGGGTTGAGCAGGTCGGGCGACGGCAGCGAACTGTGGCCGAACAGGTCGTCCTGGCTGACCGGGGCCATGGGCCGCTGGGCCGGTGCGGGCTTGGGCGTCTGGATGGTGATGGGCGGCTTGGGTTCGTTCGACACGGTCTTGCGCGGAGCGATGACCCGTTCGCCGATCACTTCGTCCTCATCGTCATCCTCAGCGCTGCTGCCGGCAAGGCCGAGGCTGGGCCTGGGCAGGCTGAGTCTGGGCAGGCTCGGGCGACGGAGCGCAAGGATCGGCTTTTCCAGCGCCAGGCTGCGATAGCAGGCGAACAGGCCGCCGATCATGGCGAGGATGACGATAGCGCCGATGATCCACGGCTGCGCCACCGGCACCTGCGTGGTCAGGCTGATGATCCCCTTGGCCGTGACGAGCGCGATCACGCCGCCCCAGCCAGCGGGCAGGCCAACCAGCGGATTGCTCTGAAACAGGGCCAGCGCGATTCCGATCAGGATGATGCCAAACAGGCACTGGCCAAACTGGCCCTTCCACGCGCTCATATCCTGATCGCCCCACAGGCGGCGCGCGGTGATCGCCATCAGCGGCAGGATCAGCGCGATGGGCACGCCCAGCAGCCAGAGCAGGAAATCCGCGGTCCAGGCACCGGGCGCCTGCATGACATTGGCGACATGATCGCCCGCCACGGTGTTCATCGACGGGTCGCTGGGCGTATAGCTGAGCAGTGCCAGCGCCAGGAACAGGGTCGCCAGCATCAGCGCGATCGCCCCGATCAGCGCACCGCTGCGAAGCAGGCTGCGCTTGAGCATTTCGCGCCATTCGGGCGTGCGCTTCACTGTGCGGCTGACAGCCATCTTAACCCCATGTCCCCCAAATGTTCCGTTTGCGCACATTGCGCCGAGCGGGGAGTCGGCGTCAAGGGTGCGCGCCCACGGCTCGTCCCGCCCGATCCGTAACATTCCGTATGGCGAACGGGGTTCGCGGCAGGGCAGGAACAGGCCCGAAAGGAATGTGCCATGATCGCCGAATATTTCCCCACCGTGGTTGCCCTGTCGCTGGGCGCCTTTGCCGCCATGCTGATTTTCGTCAGCGTCGAGGACGCGATCAAACGCTGATCGCTGCCGTGGCGGCAAGCGCGCGCAGGGCTTCCCCATCGAGCCGCTGGACCGTCCATTCATCCATCGGCTGCGCGCCGATCGCGCGGTAAACCGCGATGGCTGGCGCGTTCCAGTCCAGCACTGACCATTCCAGCCGGGCGCAGTCGCGTTCCAGCGCGATCTGCGCCAGCCGCGCGAGCAACGCCCTGCCCGCGCCGACGCCGCGCGATTCCGGCTGGACAAACAAATCCTCCAGATAAAGTCCCGGTCGCCCTTCAAAGGTCGAGAAATTGTGGAAGAAAAGCGCGAAGCCGATGGCTGCGCCGCCCGATTCCGCCATCAGCACTTCGGCCATGGGACGCGGGCCGAACAGATAATGCGCCAGCGTCTCCGGGTCCGCCTTCACCGCATGGGACAGCTTTTCATAGTCCGCCAGGGCGCGGATGAAGCCGATGATCATGTCGATGTCGTCCGGCATGGCGGGGCGGATGGTCAGGGTCATTCAGGCAGTTCCCGGTTCGACATGGGCGATGGCGGCCCGCTTGCCGCGCGCGGTGATCAGGCAGGCGGCGATGATAAGGGCCGCGCCCGCCACTGTGGTCAGGGTCAACCGCTCGCCAAAGGCCAGCCAGCCGACGACGGCTGCCCAGAGAAAGGCGCTATATTCGACCGGGATTAGCCGCTGCGCCTCCGCGCGCGCATAGGCCCAGGCCAGTGCGGCGAGCGAGGTGAAGGCAAGACCCGCCGCCAGCAGGATCAGCGGTATGGCTGACGGAACTGGCAGTCGCGCGTAAAAAGGCGCGCCGATGGCGAACACGCCCAGCATGACAAGATGCTGGAAGAAGGCGACCTCGATCGGCGAGGCGCGCTGCGCCTGCTGGCGTTGCAGGATGAGGTTCCAGGCGAAGAGCACCGCCGACGCCAGCACCGCCAGCGCGCCAAGCAGGGCGTCGCGATCATAGCTGCCCTGCAAACGCCCCGACAGGATCACCCCGACCCCCAAAAGCCCCAGCAGCGACGCGAAGATCGCCTGTCGCCCGATGGTTTCGCCCAGCAGCAGGGCAGCGAGATACAACGCGATCAGCGGCGCGATGAAGGATAGAGCGATCGCTTCGGCCAGCGGCATCCGCATGAGCGCCCAGAAGAACAAGCCGGCCATCAGCGCCACGACCGATCCGCGCAGCAGGTGCAGGCGCAATACCATGGCGTCGGGCCAGCGCTGGCGGGTCATCAGCATCAGGCCAAGCCCCAGCAGCGTCCCGGTCAGCGCCCGCCAGAACAGGGCGTTGTAGAGGCCGATGGCGAGGCTGAGGCCCTTCATCGCCGCATCCATCACGGAAAACAGCGCGACGCCCATGCAGCAGACGGCAAAGGGAATGAGAAATACGCGCGATGACGACATGGCGGCTGCGATGCCCTGCGCTATTCCGCCGCCTCCGCCTTGCCCGCATCGGTCATGTCGGATTCGGCGCTGGCCGCCTCGATCTCGGCGGCCTTGGTCTCGACCAGCCGGACGATGTGGTCGATCATATTTTCGTCCTGGATCGTGTGGTCGGTGACGCCCGACAGATAGACCATATGCTTGCCATTGCCGCCGCCGGTGAGGCCAATGTCGGTCTCGCGGGCTTCGCCGGGACCGTTGACGACACAGCCCAGGACCGAAAGCGAGAGCGGCGTGTGAATATGCTGGAGCCGTTCCTCAAGCGCCTGGACCGTGCGGATGACGTCGAATCCCTGTCGCGCGCAGGAGGGGCAGGAGATCACCTTGACCCCACGGGTGCGGATGCCGAGCGATTTGAGAATCTCATAGCCGACCCGCACTTCCTCTTCCGGTTCGGCGGACAGCGAGACGCGGATCGTGTCGCCGACCCCGGCCCAGAGCAGGTTGCCGATGCCGATCGCGCTCTTGACCGTACCGCCGATCAGCCCGCCGGCTTCGGTGATGCCAAGGTGCAGCGGACAATCGACCGCATCGGCCAGTTGCATATAGGCAGCGACCGCCAGGAACACGTCGCTGGCCTTCACCGCGACCTTATATTCATGAAAATCCTGGTCCTGCAACAGCTTGATATGGTCGAGCGCGCTTTCGACCAGCGCTTCGGGGCAGGGTTCGCCATATTTTTCGAGGAGGTCGCGCTCCAGGCTTCCTGCGTTGACGCCGATGCGAATAGCGCAATTATTCGCCTTTGCCGCGTCCACCACTTCCTTGACCCGCGCGGACGAACCGATGTTGCCGGGGTTGATGCGCAGGCAGGCCGCGCCCGCATCGGCGGCTTCAAGCGCGCGCTTATAGTGGAAATGAATGTCGGCCACGATCGGCACGCGCGCGGCGCGGACGATCTGCTTGAGCGCTGCGGTCGATTCCTCATCGGGGCAGGACACGCGGATGATGTCGACGCCCGCCTCCTCGCAACGGCGGATCTGGTCGATCGTGCCCTTGATGTCATGGGTCAGCGTGTTGGTCATGGTCTGGACCGTGACCGGCGCGCCGCCACCGACGGGCACATTGCCGACCATGATCTGGCGGCTGTTGCGCCGCGCAATGTCGCGCCAGGGGCGCAGGCCGGGATTATGGTCGGACATCTGTAAGCGGCTCCATCAATATGGAGCCGCTATAGGGATGTTTGGTGACGGTTAAAACCGTTGCTGTTTTTTGTTTCAGCCAAGCCGAAACGCGCAGCCCTGACCCGCTGGTGCGGCCCGTTAAAAACGGACCGTCAGGGACGCGGCCAACTGGTCCGCATTGCCGCTGGCGCTCGACAGGGTCGTGGTCGTCACCGTGGCGGGTGCGGGATAATAATGATCCGGGCGAATGATATTCGCCTTTTCCACGAAGGTATGCGCGTAGCTCAGGTTCAGCGCCATTGCGGACGACATGTTCCAGGTCGCGCCACCGCTCAGCCAGACGCGGTCGCCATCGGGAACGCGGGTGGTGAGAAATTGCGGATTGGTCGGCGTGCGGTCGAACATTGTCCCCGCACGCAGGGTCAGGCGGTCGCTGACATCATATTCGCCGCCAGCGCTGACACTGTAGCTGTCATGATAATGCATTTCCTTGACCGAAGCGCCGGTGGCGGTGTTGATGGTGATCGCCCGGAACACCGACCAGTTATACCAGCGCGCGGTCAGCATCGCCCGCAATTTCGGGGTCAGCCGGTGCATCATGCTGACGGTCACGATGTCGGGCAGTTCCAGCGGGGCATTGGCGTCAAACGTGCCGTTGGCGGCGGCAAGCGGCCCCACCAGTCCCGAAATCGTCTGGTCGCCCTTCAGATTGTGGGTCATGCGCGAACGATAATGGACGCCGAAATTGGTATCGCCGGTCGTGTAGAACAGGCCCGCATTCCAGCCGACCGACAGGTCGTCCCCCTCGACCGAGGCATGGCCGTCGGCGAGCAGCGGGGACAGCTGGGGCAGCGCGTTGGTGAGCTTCACCTTGACATATTGCACGTCGACGCCGCCGCCGATGGAGAGGTTGTCGGTCAGCTTATAGGCGGCAGAGGGCTGTATATTATAGGTTTTCAGGTCGGTGTGCAGGGAATCATACCGGCCAAAATAGCTTTCGTCATAATCCAGCTTCAGACCGAAGGGGGCGTTGACGCCCAGGCCAAGCCAGAGCCGGTCGCTGACCTGTGCGGTGGCATAGAAGCTGGGAATGGGAATGACTTTGGCAAACGGGTTGCCGCCATCATTGCCGGTGACCGGCACCGATACAGGCAGGCCCGGCACGGAACGGCTCGACCCGCGATTGCTCTGCTGGGCGGTCGCCGACAGGATGACGCCGCCTACCGACGTCTGGATGCCCGGCAATTGAGTCATGGCCGATGGGTTGAAATAGATGGTCGATGGATCATCGCCCGCCGCCGCACCGCCCGACAGGGCACGCCCGGTTTCCTTGGGCGATTGTTCCTGAAGATAGAAGCCGCCCGCCAGCGCCGGGACCGGGGCTGCCAGCATGCCTGACAGGAGGAAGGGAAGAAGGCGACGGCTAAACGACATGGGCGATCCTCTTTTGACTATCATGCCGACGCCGTCACGCTGATGCGCGCACAGGTCGACTTTGCGCAGCGCGGATAGCAGCATCATGGTTAATTTCCAGTATCAGGCCTGACCGATTCATCGCATTTACAGGTGGTTGCGTGGGTCGGGGGCGGCCGGACGCTACGGCAGGCCCGCGCGGCGACTGGACAAAAAAAAGCCGCCCCGAAGGACGGCTGTATAAGTTTTAGGAGAGGATGCCTGAAAGGCGAGTTTCTTTTGCGGCGCAGCGACGATTGTTGCAAATGCGAAATATGATGGAGTGATTGCATAAAATGCAACGATGACTGCGTTGTCAGCTTTCCGTAAGGGAAAGGCGCAGGATGAGATGATAGCGATATCGAATTTTTCGGTGTCGGCTCATGCCCCCAAGCCGACGTAAGGTCGGCTGATCCCCGATTCGTGCAACTGGGCGTCGATCTGGGCGACAAGCCGCGCCAGCCCCGCCTGATCATGCGATTCGGCACGGGCGACCAATGCCGCCTGCGTATTGGAGGCGCGGAGCAACCACCAGCCGTCGGCCGTGCGGACGCGGGCACCGTCAATGGCGTTCACGTCGGCGCCCGCCCCGCGCAGCCGGGCCAGTATCTCGTCGATCACGGCGAATTTGCGATCCTCCGCCACGGGAAAGCGCAGCTCCGGCGTATTGGCAAGATCGGGCATCGCGCCGCGCAGGTCAGTGATGCTGCGACCGGGGCGAGCGGCACGGATCAGGCGGACAGCGGCATAGAGACCGTCGTCATAGCCATAATAATCGTCGGCGAAGAAGAGATGCCCGGTCATCTCGCCGCCCAGCGGGCTGCCAATCTGCTTCATTCTGGACTTGATATGGCTGTGGCCGGTTTTCCACATATCGGGGCGACCGCCCAGCGCGGCGATGCCGTCGAACAGCGACTGACTCGCCTTCACATCAGCGACAATCGCGGCACCGGGCCGCTTTTCCAGCACCGCCGGAACGAACAGGCCCAATAGCTGATCGCCCGCAATCACCCTGCCCTGCCCGTCTATCACGCCAAGCCGGTCGCCATCGCCATCGAAAGCCACGCCGAAATCGAGTTGCTTGGCAAGGACAAGGGCGCGCAGGTCGGCCAGATTCCGTTCCTCGGAAGGATCGGGATGATGGTTGGGAAAATGGCCGTCTATGTGGGTGAAGAGCAGATGATGCTCACCGGGCAGGCGCTGCACCAGCTGCTCGACCACCTGCCCGGCCGCGCCATTGCCCGCGTCCCAGCCGATGCGCCAGCCGCAGCCGTCAAATCCATCGACCAGCCGATCGACATAGCGGTCGATGATCGACGCGCTCCGGCTCTGGCCAAAGCCCTCGTCCCAGTCGCCCGCTGCCGCCATGACGCCCAGTTGCCGAATGGCCTCGCCGAAAAAGGGCGCATGGCCCTGCACCAGCTTGAAGCCATTTTGATCGCCGGGATTATGGCTGCCGGTTATCTGAATGGCGCCATCCACCTGGCCGACCATTTCGGCATAATAGAGCATCGGGGTCGGTCCCACCCCGATGCGCAGCACGTCGATGCCGCTGGCGCACAGCCCATCGACCAGCGCCTCTTCCAGCATGGGTGAACTCAGCCGCCCGTCATAGCCCAGGGCGACGCGCGATCCCCCTGCCCGCGCGATGACCGTGCCAAAGCTGCGCCCCAGCGCCCAGGCGTCGGCAGCGTCCAGCGTTTCGCCCACCGTGCCGCGCATATCATAGTCGCGCAGCAGCGTCGGATCGAACCGGTGGGTCAACGCTCCGCCTGATGACGCAGCAACAGGTCGCGGGCAGCGTTGATCTGGGCCGCCAATGCCTCCGTCCCGCCCTTGTCGGGATGGACCGAGGCGATCAGGCGGCGATGGGCGGCGCGGATCATGTCCGCATCGGCATCGGGCGCGACGCCCAGCAGGGCGCGGGCCTGGGCAATATCCTGCGGCGGCAGAGGCTTGGGCGTGGCGCTCCTGCCCTTGCGGCGCAGCTTGCCCTGCCCTGCGAAAAACAGCGCCGCGCCGATCAGCATGGGCGCGCCGATCACCGGCTTGCCCTTTGCCGACAGCACGGCACCCACCAGCGCCGCCCCTAGCGCCATCCCGTCCTTTGCGCTCATGCGTTGCAGCCTTCCTGTCCAGATCAGCCAGCCCGCAAGGCCCGCCAGCAACAGCGCAAGCCAGCCCATCAGGCCGCGCCGATCAAGTCCATGGAGCCGACGCCGCTGCGTTCGGGAAGCGCCAGGCCCGCTACCATTTCGCGCAACTCCTGCCGCGCGGCGATGTGGCTGACGCCCAGTTCGCCCAGATGCCCCTTGTCCAGCAAGGTCAGGCCGGACGGGAACAGTTCGCGGAAGATCACGCGTTCCGACAGGCCCGGAATGACGCGGAAACCGACGCGGCGGGACAATTCCATCAGCGCGTCGCCGACCCGCTTCTTGTTGCGGGCATCCTGATGCTGGACGCGGTTGCGCAGCACGACCCAGTCGATCGACACGCCATCGGCCTTGGCCCTGGTCTTGCGCGCTTCAAAGATGAGTTCGGAATAGAAGGACAGGCGCTTGACCTTGAAACTTTCCGCATCGACCTGCCCGATCAGGTCGAAATCGACGAAACTGTCGTTCATCGGCGTGACCAGCGTGTTGGCGCGGGCGGCCATGTGGCGGGCAAACAGATCGTCGCGGCCAGGCGTGTCGACGATCAGGAAATCTGCGTCCTGCGACACGGCGGCGGCTTCGGATTCCAGCGCGTCGATACTGTCGCCCTTCAACACCGTAAAGCTGGGCGCGACCAGTTCGATGCCGCGACGGCGCGCGGTTTCGGCGCGGTTTTCCAGATAGCGGGTGACGGTGCGCTGGCGCGGATCGAGGTCGATCATGCTGACGCGATGGCCCAGCGCCGTCAGCGCGATCGCGGTGTGGACGGCCGTGGTCGATTTGCCGGTTCCGCCCTTTTCATTGGCGAACACGATGAGATGTGGCTGCGAATTGGCCATTGGACCCCTGATAACCCCGTTATTGTCGCAATGATTCTTGACCGTCCAGCGACTGCGCGCCTAGCAGGACGTCCTTGTCACCCCTGCCCTTATCGGAGCCGTTCCTCCCGTGCAAACTCTGTCTGACCTGCCAGCGCTGCGCGCTGCCATCGCCGCGCTGAAAAGCGACGGAAAGCCGCTGGCGCTGGTGCCGACCATGGGCGCATTGCATGACGGGCATATGGCATTGGTCGAGGAAGCGCGGCGGCACGGGCGGCATGTCGTCGTGTCGATCTTCGTCAATCCCAAGCAGTTCGGCCCGAACGAGGATCTGGCCGCCTATCCGCGACGCGAGGCGAAGGACGCGCAGATGCTGTCCGCCGCCGGGGTGGACATTTTATGGGCGCCAACGGTCGACGTCATGTATCCGGCAGGCTTTGCCACCAATATCAGCGTCAGCGGCGTCAGCGAAGGATTGGACGGCGCGGCGCGGCCGGGTCATTTCGATGGCGTGGCGACGGTGGTGACCAAATTGTTCAATCAGGTCCGGCCCGACGTCGCGATATTCGGCGAGAAGGATTATCAGCAACTGGCGGTCATCCGGCAGATGGTGGCCGATCTGGATCTGGGCATAGAGATTATCGGGCTGCCAACCCAGCGGGCGCAGGACGGCCTGGCCCTGTCATCGCGCAACGCCTATCTGAACGATGAGGAACGCAAGGCGGCGCTGGCCTTGCCACGGGCGCTGGGCGAGGCGAAGCGGCAGATGGAAAAGGGCGGATCGGTCGAGGAGGCTCTGACGCGAGCCGGCGCGACGCTGATCGCCCAGGGCTTTGATCCGGTCGACTATGTGATGTTGTGCGATGCGGTGACGCTGGAGCCGATGCATGTGCTGGACCGCCCGGCCCGGCTGCTGGGCGCCGCCAAGCTGGGCAGGACGCGGCTCATCGACAATATCGCGGTAGATACAGCCTAGATACTATCTCAACCGGATCAAAGTGAAGTCATTCCGCTTAACTTCGCACTTTTCCCGGTGAATCGGACATTTTATTGCGCCGGGCTGATCCTATCGGAAAATGACCAGGGGATAATAGCAGCACAGACCGGTGTAGGACAGACGACCCCTCCCCTACTCAAAAAGGCTTGACGATCACGGCGATGACGATGACCGCGGCGGCGATGCCGGGGACTTCGTTGAACAGGCGCAGCTGGCGGTCGGTCAGGGTGCGCTGTCCCCTGGCCAGTTTTTTGGCATAGCCAGCGATCCAGCCATGATAGGCCGACAGGCCCAGCACGAAGAGCAGTTTGAGGTGGAACCAGCCAAAGCTCCACGCGCCAATCTCCACCATCAGCATCAGCCCGAAAATCCAGGTCAGCACCAGCGAGGGGTTGAGGATGATCTTGAGCAGCCGCTTTTCCCGATCGATCCATTTGCGATCCTCGTCCGATCCCGGCGCGCTTTCCTGATGATAGACGAAAAAGCGCGGCATCATGAACAATCCCGCCATCAGGAAGATGACGAAAATCACATGGGCAGCCTTCACCCAGAGATAAGCGGCACCAAGATAAGCCATCAGTCACTTACTCCTTTGCCAATCAACGCTTCAACTACGCGCAAAATCTGCGCCTGCTGATCCGCACTGGCACTTCGATATAAATCATTCAGACGGCGGGCGTCACCGCGCAAGCGATCGGGATTATCCTCATCCGATAACAAGTCTGCGGGAGCAACATTGAACACTCGCCCTAAAATCCGCATCCATTTGTCACTGAAACGCAGCTTTCCTCGTTCCAAGTCATTGATCGTAGGAATCGAACAGCCAGCCTCTAGTGCCACATCCTCCAGAGTCATACCGCGTGCATTACGTAACTCTGTGATCCGATTGGGAGCTTTTGTCATTTACCGCCGGACATAGGCGATCAGCGCCTCGACATGCGCGATCGGCGTGTCGGGGAGGATGCCATGGCCCAGATTCATGATGTGCGGCCGGTCGGCGAAGGCCGCGCGGATATTGTCCACCGCCTGTTCGACGGCCTGCCCGCCCGCGATCAGCGCCAGCGGATCGAGATTGCCCTGCACGGCCAGCCCCTTGGGCAGGACGCGGTTGGCCCAGTGGGGATCGACCGTTTCATCCACGCCGATCGCATCGACCCCGGTGCCAGCGGCATAATCGGCGAGCTTCGCGCCTGCGCCCTTGGGGAAGCCGATGATCGGGATAGCAGGATGCAGCGCCTTCAACTTGCGCACGATCGCGGCATTGGGCTGGATCACCCAGCGGTCGAACTGAAGCGGGGCCAGGCTGCCGGCCCAGCTGTCGAACAATTGCACCGCTTCGACCCCGGCATCGATCTGGCCCGACAGATAGGTGACCGTCGCATCGACAATGGCATCGATCAGCGCGCCAAAGCGGACAGGATCGCCATAGGCGAGGCGACGGGCCGCGCCCTGATCCTTGCTGCCCTGCCCTGCGACCATATAAGTGGCGATGGTCCAGGGGCTGCCTGCAAAGCCCAGGAAGGTGACGGAAGGGTCAAGCGCTGCCTTGACCTGCCGGACCGTCTCATAGACCGCGTCGAAGCGGCTGAAATCGGGTTTGAGGGCGGCAAGGTCGGTCTCGGCCAGGATGGGCGCGAGGCGCGGGCCTTCGCCAGCCTCGAACCACAGATCCTGTCCCATGGCGTAGGGGACGATCAGAATATCGGAAAAGAGGATCGCCCCGTCAAAGCCGAACCGGCGCAGGGGTTGCAGCGTCACCTCGGCAGCGGCGGCGCTGTCATAGACGAGTTCGAGGAATCCGCCCTTGTCAGCCCTAAGCGCGCGATATTCGGGCAGGTAGCGCCCGGCTTGGCGCATGAGCCACATGGGCGGCACGGCCGGACGGTCGCCAGAGAGGACGCCAAGCAGAGGCTTGGTAGCAAGGACCGGCGGCGCGTCGAGGCTCATCTATTCTCTCTTAATATAGGATTCAGAAGGATGATGGAGATAGTAGGGACGTTGGCAGCGGGGTTTATGCGCTGTGCCCGGATTTGCCAACAGCTTGACTCCCCTGCCTGACGCTTTGCCGTCCGAGTCAGCCACTCTATCCCCGTTATCCACAGCCTGTGGATGAAATTATCGGTCTGTTGGGGGTCTGTGGATAAGATTCCGGGCTTCGTGGACGGAGCGAAAGGCGGGATTTTGTCCCCAACTCCTCCCTTGCTTTATCCACAGCCTGCCCACACAGATATGGGCCATGTCGCGCATCCATCTGCACCTTCTGTCGGACTCCACCGGTGAAACGCTGGAGAATATAGCCAAGGCCGCGATCGGCCTGTTCGAAAATGTGGAAGCGATCCGGCATTTCTGGCCGATGGTGCGTTCCGAAGTCCATCTCGACCGGATCATGCAGGAAATCGCGGCCAATCCGGGGCTGGTGCTGTTCACGCTGACCAACCATATGTTGCGGCGGCGGCTGGAAACGCGCTGCCGGGCGCTGGGCCTGCCCCATGTCGCCGCATTGGACAGCGTGGCGGACGCGCTGTCCAACATATTGGGGCAGGAAACGCGGACCCGGCCGGGGCGCAAACATATATTGGACGAAGCCTATTTCGCCCGGATCGAGGCGATCCAGTTCACCATCGCCCATGATGATGGCGTGGGCCATGAAAATTGGGAGGAGGCCGACATCGTGCTGGCGGGCGTGTCGCGCGCGTCCAAGACGCCGACGTCGATCTATCTTGCCAATCGCGGTTACAAGACCGCCAACATCCCGCTGGTGCCGGAATCCCCGCCGCCCAAAAGCCTCTATAGCCTGAAGCATCCGATGATCGTTGGCTTGACGGTCAGCCCGGATCGGCTGATCCAGATACGGCGTAATCGCTTGCTCTCGCTCAATCAGGCGCCGGAAACCGCCTATGTCGACAATGAGAAGGTGCAGGAGGAGCTGGCCTTTGCCCGGCGGATGTTCGCCGACAATGGCTGGCCGGTGATCGACATGACGCGCCGGTCGATTGAGGAAGCGGCCGCGGCGATCATCAACCTGTTCAACGACCATGTTCTGGATGAAGGGGCGGCATCATGATCGTGCTGGCGTCGCAAAGCGCAAGTCGCCGGGCGCTGCTGGAGGCGGCGAAGATAGAGTTTGAAGCGCTTTCGCCCGGCGTTGACGAGGAGGCAGCCAAGGAGGCGTTGCGCGCCGACGGGCTGGACGCGCGGGCGCTGGCCGATGCGCTGGCGGAGTTGAAGGCGCTCAAGGTTTCGCGCCGGGTGCCGGGCGGGCTGGTGCTGGGATGCGACCAGACGCTGAGCCTGGACGACGGATCGATGATCGACAAGGCGGTCGACCGGGCGGACGCGGCGCGGATATTGCGCCTGCTGTCGGGGCGGGTGCATCATCTGCACAGCGCAGCGGTGATCGTGCTGAATGGCGAACCGATCTGGCGGCATGTCGAGCGGGTGCGGATGACGGTGCGGCCATTGTCCGACGCCTTCATTGACGCCTATCTGGAGAGCGATTGGGAGGAATGCCGCTGGTGCGTGGGCTGTTACCGGATCGAGGGGCCGGGGGCGCAGCTGTTCAGCAAGGTGGAGGGCAGCCAGTTTGCGATTCAGGGCTTGCCGTTGCTGCCCCTGCTTGACTTTCTGCGCGTGCGCGGCGTTCTGGCGGCATGACCGACACGCTCCCCTATGCCGAAGTGATTGGCGACCCGATCACGCACAGCAAATCGCCGCTGATCCATAATTTCTGGCTGAAGGCGCTGGATATAGAGGCGGAGTATCGCAAGACGCATGTGACGCCCGACGGGCTGGCCGCCTATTTCCTGCAACGGCGCGCCGATCCCGACTGGCTGGGTTGCAATGTCACCCTTCCGCACAAGATTGCGGTGATGGACTATACCGACGATCCGGGCGGGGTGCGCGCGCGGATCGGGGCGATGAATACGATCGCCAGCGAAACCGGCGGGCCGCTGATCGGCACCAATACCGATGCGGGCGGCTTCCTCCAGCCCCTGCTGCGCGACAAATGGAAAGGGCAGAGCGCCGTGCTGATCGGCGCGGGCGGCGCGGCGCGGGCGATCCTGTTTGCGCTGTCGAGCCTGGGCGTGGCCGACCTGACCGTCATGGTGCGCGATGTCGCCAAGGGGCAGGCCTTGTTCGACCGGGCGGGGCTGAAAGGTCGTGTCATCGGCATGACAGATCCGCTGCCCGCCTGCGACCTGCTGGTCAACAGCACGTCGCTGGGGATGGTCGGCCAGCCGGTGCTGGACCTGGACCTTAGCCCCCTGCCCGCCAGCGCGACCGTTTACGACATTGTCTATGCGCCGCTCGAAACGGACTTGCTGAAGGCGGCGCGGGCGCGGGGTCTCAAGACGCTCGACGGGCTGGAAATGCTGATCGGGCAGGCGGCGCTGGCCTTTGACATCTTCTTCGATGCGCAGGCGCCGCGCGAGCTGGACGAGCAATTGCGCGCGTTGCTGCTGGCGGCGGACTGACGGATAGCGTCATGAAGATTTACGGACTGACCGGATCGATCGGCATGGGCAAGTCCGCAGTCGCAGCGATGTTCCGGCGGGAGGGCGTGCCCCTGTTCGATGCCGATGCGGAAGTCCATCGGCTGCAAGGGCCGGGCGGCGCGCTGATTCCCGCGATCGAGGCGCGCTTTCCCGGTACGACCGGACCCGATGGCGTGGACCGGGCGAAACTGGGCGCGGCGGTCTTTGGCCATCCCCATGAACTCAGGGCGCTGGAAGCGATCGTCCATCCGGCGGTGCAGGCGGCGCGGCGCAGGTTCCTGCAACGGCACCGTTCGCGCCGTTTCGTGATTCTCGATGTACCTCTGCTGTTCGAGACCCATGGGCACAAGCGGCTGGCCGGTGTCATCGTCGTCACCGCGCCGGCGTGGAAACAGCGCAAGCGGGTGCTGGCGCGGCCGGGCATGACGCCCGCCAAATTCCGCCGGATCGTCCATCTCCAGACCCCCGACGCGGAAAAAAGGCGGCGGGCCGATCATATCATCCACACCGGCACGACCTTTACCCAGACTCGCGCGCAGGTGCGGCGTCTGGTCGCTTGCCTTGGGGCAAAGATAGGCCGATAAGGGTTTGCCCAAGAGTCGATATGAAGAGGGCGATGCGCGAGATTATTTTCGATACCGAAACGACCGGATTCGATCCGGCCTCCGGCGACCGACTGGTCGAGATCGGCTGCATCGAACTGATCAATCGCGTGCCAAGCGGGCGGACCTTCCATGCCTATTACAACCCGCAGCGCGACATGCCTGCGGCGGCCGAGGCGGTGCATGGCCTGTCGTCGATTTTCCTGAAGGACAAGCCGCTGTTCGCCAGCGGCGTGGACGAACTGCTCGCCTTTCTGGAGGATAGCCCGCTGGTCGCGCATAATGCGCGCTTCGATTTCGGCTTCCTGAACCATGAATTGCGGCTGTGCGGGCGGCCCGACGTGTCGATGACGCGGATGATCGACACGGTGGCGATCGCCCGCACGCTGCATCCGGGCGTCAAGCACAGCCTGGACGCGCTCTGCACCCGCTACGGCATCGATCGCAGCCATCGCATCAAGCATGGCGCGCTGCTGGACGCCGAATTGCTGGCGCAGCTTTACATCGAACTGACCGGCGGCCGTCAGATCGGCCTGGGTCTTGCACAGGAGGAGGAAAAAGCAGCCATCGACGGGGAACTTGGCGCTGGCGCCATGGTTCGCCCTGTTCGTCCCGCGCGCGTTTTTGCAGCGAGCGCGGCGGAGCTGGAACGGCATGGCAGGTTCATCGCGACCCTGGAAAAGCCGATCTGGCTGGAGGAGGCGCAGGCGGGCTGACACAAAAGCCCGTGCCCGTGCCTCCAGTTTATCCGGGCCGCTTCCTGCGACCCGGCAAGAATAAGGAGAAGGCATATGGATATTCGTGTTTCCGGGCATCAGGTCGACACGGGCGATGCGCTCAAGCAGCATGTCGCAGACCGCATGGAGGCGATGGCCGAGAAATATTTTTCCCGCACGATTTCGGCCCATGTGACCTTTCGACCCGCGCCGCACGGCGCCTTCCACTGCGACATCATCTGTCATGTGATGACCGGCCTGATCCTGAAGGGAGCAGGCGAGGCGCAGGAGGCGCATCCGTCCTTTGACCAGGCGGCGGACCGGATCGAAAAGCAGCTGCGCCGCTATATGCGCCGCCTGAAGGACCGGCACAGCCAGGCCAGTGCGGCCGAAGCGCAGCGGGTCAGCAGCTTGAGCGTCGATGATATTGACGGGGCGGGCTACACCATCTTCGCCTCGCCCGCGGACGAGCAGGAGGAGGTCGAGGATTCCCCGCTGATCGTTGCGGAAACGCGCGTCGATATTCCCGAAGCCAGCGTGTCCGACGCGGTGATGATGCTGGACCTGCGCAACACCAATGCGCTGCTGTTCGTCAATGCCGGCACCGCGGCCTACAACATGGTCTATCGTCGCCATGACGGAACCATCGGTTGGGTCGAACCGCGCATGACGGCGCGCTGAACCAGCCAGTCGCCATGGGCCGCCTGTTGACCTGATGGTGCAGGCGGCTTATGGGGCCGGGCTTTCTATTCCCCGATCACCGCGCATCTAGACCCCAGGCTGAGCGCGGCTCGGCTGGTTCGGACAGACCATGGTTGATTTCCACGACATCGTTTCAGCGGACGCGCTCGCCACCGGCCTGACGGTAAACGGCAAGAAGCAGTTGTTCCAGAAGATCGCGACGCTCGCGGCGTGCGCCTATGGGCTGGACGCCGACGAGGTTGGCGACGCGCTGTTCGAGCGGGAACGGCTGGGTTCGACCGGATTTGGCGGCGGTGTCGCCATTCCCCATGCCAAGATTGCCGGGCTGGACCGAATGTGCGGGCTGGTCGTGCTGCTCGATCCGCCAGTGCCGTTCGATGCGGTCGACGATGCGCCGGTCGACATCGTCTTTGCGCTGCTGTCGCCGGTCGATAGCGGAGCAGAACATCTCAAGACGCTGGCGCGGGTGTCGCGCTATCTGCGTGACGATAATCAGGTCGCGCGGTTGCGCGGGGCCAAGTCGGACGCGGCGCTGCACGCGCTGCTGGCCGGTGGCGGGGCGCGTGACGCTGCCTGAGGCAGACACGCCCGCAAGCGGGGAGACCGCGCATTTCCGTGCGCTGGAAAATCTCTATCGCTCCGCGCCGATCAACCGGCTGTTCCGGTCGGATATCGCGATTCAGGAACCGGGGCGTTGCATCATCGATTTCGATGTAGATGAAAGCCAGTTTCATGCCGCCGGGGCGGTCCACGGCACTGTCTATTTCAAGATGCTGGACGACGCGGCCTTTTACGCGGCCAACAGCCTGGTCAGTGACCGATTCCTGCTGACCACCGCGTTCAACCTGCTGTTCACCAGGCCGATCGCACCCGGTCGAATTCGGGCCGAGGGACGCTGGATCAGTGGCAAGCGCCGCGTCTATGTGGCCGAGGCCAGCCTGATCGATTCCGATGGCGAGGAGGTCGGGCGCGGCACCGGCACCTTCATGCGGTCGCAATTCCCGCTGTCATCGCTGCCGGGATATGGTGGCTGAGTCGCAGGACAGCGCGCGGCTGACCAGCGCGATCCTGGTCAATGCGCTGGTGCGGCGCACCAATGCGGCTGGCGGCTTTGCCACGATCATCGTCAAGGGCGACGAAACGAGCGGCGTCATATTGGTGCAAGCCCTTGAAAAGGGGAAAGAAACTGGTTGGTTCGAGCGTGTATCGAACTTTGCCGGCGGCTATTCGTTAATGCGCTGTGGGCCGTCCCCGGAGGATGGCCCGGAGGCGCTCGCGACCTATGTGGCGCGTCGGCGCAGGTCGGACCCCGACCTGTGGATAATCGAACTCGATATCCCGGAAGCAGAACGGTTCGCCGCTGAAACGATCTGCTGATCGTTGACATAGTGCAATGGTCCGTGCAGAGGCCCCGCCAACGCTGAACGCGCAGGTTGCTGCATTCGTCCAAGGGGGGCGGATTTGGTAAACACGCAGACGGGGGGCGGCCAGACGTCAAGGAATATGGGTATAAGACGACGTCCAAGGCCAAGAACCGCACGTTTTTGAGTCATAATGAGTTTTCGATTGAGGGCCGCGATCATCGTGGCATTTGCGCTGTCCGCTACAGCGGCGGTGACCGCTTCCGACATGTCGATCGCCGGTGAGTCGATCCATTCGGTAGCCTCCCTGTCCAGCGACGACGCGCTGACGACAGCGCCTGCGGTGGCCCCGAAGCCCGCAACAATCACTTTTGCCGCGCCGCGCGAAATCGTGCAGCCGCTGGCTTCGGCCTCCAAGGCCGATCTGACCTATTCCACCGAATCCGACATGCAGGCGAGCAGCCTGGCCGCGCTGGTCGACGCCCATGGCGACGCCGAAGCCGTGGACGGCGACATGAAATGCCTGGCCGGAGCGGTCTATTTCGAATCCAAGGGCGAAAGCCTGGAAGGCCAGCTGGCCGTGGCACGGGTGATCATCAACCGCGCCAAATCGGGCCGCTTTGCCGACAGCCTGTGCGGCGTCGTCTATCAGCCGAGCCAGTTCAGCTTCGTGCGCGGGCACGGGATGCCGCCGATCCGCATGGAAAGCAATGCCTGGCGTCAGGCCGTCGCCATCGCCCAGATCGCCATGGACGACAGCTGGAACAGCCGGGCCGAAGGCGCCCTGTTCTTCCACGCCCGCCGCGTTTCGCCGGGCTGGGGCAAGGCCAAGCTGGCGATGATCGACAATCATATCTTCTATCGTTGAAGAACGGCGCGCGATTGGCGCGTTTCCTTTGGGGTGGATCATGAAAAGGCCGGTTTGGGTTTTACCGAATCGGCCTTTTCTTTTGTTCCTGACTTGTTCTAAAGTCGCGTCATGAGTAGCGCCCCGATCGAAAGCTGTTCCCCCCTGACCGACGGCACCGCGCTGGCGGTGGCGCGGGGGACGTTGCGGCTGTTTTTCCGCCACGACATGAGCGGCATAATGGAAGTGCCGCTGCCCAATGGGCGGCGCGCCGACATCATGGCGATCGACGGGGCCGGGCGGCTGACGATCGTGGAGATCAAGTGCAGCCGGGCGGATTTGCTGGGCGACATGAAATGGCCCGATTATTTCGACTATTGCGACCGCTATTATTGGGCAGTGCCGATGGGGTTCGACCTGTCGCTGTTCGACAGTGAATCGCTGTGGCCCGCGCGCACCGGCCTGATCGTCGCGGATCAATATGACGCCGAACTGGTCCGCCCCGCGCCGATCGAGCCATTGGCCGCGGCCCGGCGCAAGGCGGAGACATTACGCTTCGCCCGGCGGGCGGCGCGGCGGCTGACGGCGATCAACGATCCCGATCATGCAGCCGAGATCGGCTGGTAGGTCGGGCTTTAGCTCAGAATACCGGACCCTGCACCGGGCCTTTGGGCGTGGTGCTGGTCTTGGCGGCGGCGAGCGCTTCGGCAAGGCCGGGCGTGCGGTTGTCGCGGTTGGCATAGTCCCGGGCGGACATGCCGGCGATGGAATCGCGCTTGTCGGGATCGGCCCCCTGCGCCACGAGCAGCCGGACCAGCCCCAGATCGCGCAGTTGCACCGCGCGGATCAGCGGGGTTTCGCCGCTGCCATTGGTCTTGTCCACCTGCGCGCCGCGCGCGATCAGCGTGCGCGCGCCCTCTTCGAACCGGCCCTGGACCGCCTTCATCAGCGGGGTGTTGCCTTCATTGTCGGTCAGATTGGGGTTCGCCCCCTTGGCGAGCATGAAGGCGAGCCAGGTGGCGTCGCGCCGTGCGATGATGATGTGCAGCGCGGTCTCGCCCGATGTGACGTCACGGCTGTTGACCACGGTGGAGCCGGGCTTTTGCAGCAGGTCGGTGACCTTCTGCCCGTCGGCATCCTTTACAGCCTTCAGGAAATTATAATTGTCGGAAAATTGCGCCTGCGCGGCGACCGGGGACAGCAGCGCCAGCGTCAATGCGGCGGCGCGCCCCAGACCCATCCATGCGCTCAACCCGGTCTTGCTCATCATCTGCCCCGTATCATTTGCAAATCGGCCCATAGCAAGGCATGGCTGGCGGCACCATGAACAAAGCAAAGATTGCGATCGCCCTGCCGCTGCTGGCCCTGCTGGCTGCGTGCAATATGGGGACGGACGGGAACGCATCAAGCGGCGATAGCGCGCAGGGCGAACTGGCGGGCGCGCGGATCGGCGCGCCATTCACCCTGACCGATCAGGATGGCAAGCCCAGAAGCTGGGATGATTTCAAGGGCCAGTATCGCCTGGTCTATTTCGGTTACACCTATTGCCCGGATGTCTGCCCGGTCGACCTGCAACGCATCATGCAGGCGTTCAGCCAGTTCGAAAAGGCGCAGCCCGCGCTGGCGGCGAAGGTCCAGCCGATCTTCATCAGCGTCGATCCGGCGCGCGATACCCCCGCGGTCCTCAAACCCTATGTCGCGGCTTTCCACCCGCGCCTCATCGGCCTGACCGGCACGCCGGAGCAGATCGCCAAGGTCGCCAAGGATTTCGTCGTCCTCTACAATGTGGAGGGTAAGCCGGGGGACAAGGATTATCTGGTCAGCCACAGCCGCACGCCATATCTGTTCGATCCCGACGGCAAGCCGGTTGCGCTGGTCCCGGTCGATGATCCGGGCACGCCGGACGTGGACGAAGGCGCGCCGGACAAGGTGCTGGCTGCCCTCAGGAAATGGGTGAAATAGGGCTTGGACTTCTGGGAAAAGCCTCTCCACACGCTGGATGCCGCCCAGTGGGAGGCGTTGTGCGACGGGTGCGGAAAATGCTGCCTGCACAAGGCGGAGGATGAGGATACGGGGCATATCTACCCCACCAATGTCGCCTGCCGCCTGCTCGACCGCCATAGCGGCCAGTGCACCAGCTACAGGAATCGCCGCAAATTCGTGCCCGATTGCGTGCGGCTGACCCCGGCCAAGGTGAAGCAGATCAGCTGGCTGCCGCGCACCTGCGCCTATCGCCTGCGTGAGGCGGGTGAGCCGTTGCCCGACTGGCATTATCTGGTCTGCGGCGACCGGGAAGCGGTGCATCGCGCGCAGGAATCGGTGCGCGGCTGGACCGTGGCGGAGGCGGAAGCGGGCGACCTGGAGAATCATCTTGTCGACCGGGACATCTGATCCCGACGTCGCGATCCTGATCGACGGCGTGGCGATGCCGGTGCGGGTGCGCCGGTCCGCACGGGCGCGCGCCTACCGATTGACGATCGACGGCGCGCGCGGCGAATTGCGCCTGTCGATGCCGGTGCGGGCGAACCTGAAGCGCGCACTGGGCTGGGCGCAGCAGCATGAAGGCTGGGTCCGTACCCAGATGGCGGCGCAACCGGCGATGACCCTGCTGGACGATGGCGCGACATTTCCGCTGGAGGGACGGGACGTCCGCATCTGCTGGGTCGAGGGCGCGTCGCGTACGATCCGGCTGGCGGACGACCGGCTGATGCTGGGCGGGGCGGCGGAGTCGGTCAGCGCGCGCGTGCAGCGCTGGCTGGTGGCGCGGGCGCGGGCGGTGCTGGAGACCGAAACGACGGAACTGGCGCGCGAACATGGCCTGATCGTCGCGTCGGTGGGCGTGGGCGATCCGCGCAGCCGCTGGGGCAGTTGCAGTTCGTCCGGTGCGATCCGCTATAGCTGGCGGCTGATCCTCTGCCCGCCCGATGTACGCCGGTCGACCGTGGCGCATGAACTGGCGCATCTGCTGCATATGGATCATAGCGCGGCCTTTCACGCGGCACATGCGCGAATCCTTGGGGCGGACCCCCGGCCTGCACGGGCGTGGCTGCGCGCCAACGGGGCGGGGCTGCACCGCTATCGGGCCTGAGCCGATGGCGCGCCGGAAACGCTATCTGACCGCCACCATGGCGGACGGCTATGTCAAGACGATCGGGCCGACGGCGGATCCCTTCACCCATTATTGGCGGATCGTCGCGGTGCTGGACAATGGCAAGACGGAAGTGTTCTGGGGCCATGTGCGCTCGCTCGCCGAAGCGAAGAAGAAGCGTGGGGCAGCCGAAGACGGCGCGCGGATGCGGGGCTGGAAAAGCTATGCGTTCGAGATTGCGGAACTGGTGGAGACGGAGACAGCGCCTAAACCCGTTCGTTTCGAGGGAAGTCGAGAAACGTAGCGCACAGGTTTCTCGACTTCGCTCGAAACGAACGGAGTTGGGTGTTTCTATCCCCGATGCGGCCACACGCCTGATCCGTCGGCGGCGCATATATGGGCCGCATCGCGGGGATAGGGCAGGCCGCAGGCACGGCAGGTCACATAGTCGCCAACCTTGAGGCCATGGCCCACCGCCACCCGTTCATCGAACACGTAGCAATCCCCCTGCCAGCGGCTATCGCCTTCGGGCATTTCCTCCAGATAGCGCAGGATTCCGCCCTTCAGGTGGAAGACATCGTCGAAACCGCGCGACTTGACCAGGGCGGTGGATTTTTCGCAGCGTATGCCGCCGGTGCAGAACATCGCGATCTTCGGGCTGCGCCCCTGCGCCTTCAGGTCGGCGGCGAAGGCGTCGAACCAGCCGGGAAAGTCGCGAAAGGCGCGGGTGCCGGGGTCGATAGCGCGATCGAAGGTGCCGACAGCGACTTCATAGGCGTTGCGTGTGTCGATGACGATCGTGTCGGGATCAGCGATCAGCGCGTTCCAGTCGACCGGGTCGAGATGGGTGCCGGCCTGATTTGCCGGATCAAGATCGCCCACGCCCAGCGTCACGATCTCCCGCTTTACCTTCACCTTCATCCGGGCGAAGGGCGCGGCCTGCGCGGTTGCATATTTGACGTCCAGATCGGCGCAACCGGGCAACTGGCGCAGATGATCGATCAAGGACGTAATCGCGTCCGCACGGCCAGCGACCGTGCCGTTAATCCCTTCGCCCGCGACGATCAGCGTGCCGCGCATGTCTAGCGCCCCACAGAGGGTGCGCAGATCCGCCGCGATGCCCTGGGGATCATCGAAGGTGGCGAAGCGATAGAGGGCGGCGACGGTGAAAGGCGCGGTATCGGACATGGCGGCGCTATAGGCGTTCATCGGCCCTCTTGAAAGCGGGACCGCATCGGCGCATAGCCGGGCCATGGTTCCCCTTTCGTTCGCTGGTGAGGCGTTTCTGGCGCTGCCGCAGGCTGCGCTCTTCTGGCCCGCGCGCGGGGCCTTGCTGGTCGCCGACCTGCATTTCGAGAAAGCGAGCTGGTATGCGCGCTTTGGCCAGTTCCTGCCGCCCCATGACAGCGAGGCGACGCTGGACCTGATCGAGGGGCTGGTGGCGCAGACGGGCGCGCGTTCGGTCTGGTCGCTGGGCGACAGTTTTCACGATGCCGATGGCGCCGCGCGGCTGGACCCGCGCGCGCGCGAACGGCTGGTTTCCCTTACGGAAAGGCTGGACTGGACCTGGATTACGGGTAATCATGACGTCGGCGTGGCGGACATGCCGGGAGGACGCAGGCTGGTCGAGGCGGAACTGGGCGGGATCATCCTGCGCCATGAAGCGCAACCGGACGATCCACGGCCTGAAATCTCCGGCCATTTTCACCCCAAATTCCGCCTGTCGGTGCGTGGACGCCATGTCGCGCGCCGCTGCTTCGTGGAGTCGTCCACAAAGCTGATTCTACCCGCGCTGGGGGCGCTGACGGGAGGGCTGGATGCGGGCCATGGAGAGATTCGGCGGGTGGTGGGACCGGGTGCGAGCGCGTTGGTCCCTGTTTCCGACCGATTGTTACGCTTTCCGTTATCGTAAAGAAACGCTACGGAAACCGGATTTTAAGCTGTTGCTGATAAGCAACAAGGTGTGAATATCACGCCACCAGACATCGCAAAAGGCGCAGAAAAGCTAGGCTCTCTTGCCTTCGCCCTGCTGTGGCATCATAAACTAGGGCAGCACCCGATACGTCGAAAAGGCGTGCGGGCAGGAGAGGAACGACCATGATGACAGACAAGAGCCTTTGGCTGACGACCGCCGGCATGATCGCATTGACGATGGCGATGCCCGCCGCCGCACAGGACACGACCGCGCCACAAGCCGCAGTCGATCAGGACAGTGCGGAAATCATCGTGACCGCCACCCGGCGCGCGAGTCCCCTGTCCGACGTGCCGATCGCGGTGTCCGCCGTCAGCGCGCAGGCGATGCAGAATAGCGGCGCCAGCGACATCCGCACATTGAACCAGCTGGCCCCGTCGCTGCTGGTGTCATCGACCGGATCGGAAGCCAATGCGTCGGCGCGTATTCGCGGCATCGGCACGGTCGGCGACAATCCCGGCCTGGAAAGCTCGGTCGCGGTGTTCATCGATGGCGTGTATCGCTCGCGCACCGGCGCGGGCCTCAACGAACTGGGCGAGATCGAGCGGGTCGAAGTGCTGCGCGGGCCGCAGGGGACGCTGTTTGGCCGCAATGCGTCGGCGGGCCTGATCAACATCATCAGCAAGGCGCCGGAAAACACGTTCAGCGCCAAGGGTGAGATCACCTACGGCAATTATGACTATTGGCGGCTGTCGGGCCGTGTCACGGGGCCGGTGGCCGATGGCATCGCGCTCAGCCTGGACGGGGTATGGTCCAAGCGTGACGGTTTCTACAAGCTGGTCGATACGGCCGGGAACAAGGTGGGCGACACCAATGACCGCGACCGTTATTTCCTGCGCGGACAGGCGCTGATCGAGCCGAACGACAATCTGTCGATCCGTCTGATCGGCGATTATACCAATCGCGACGAAAGCTGTTGCGGCGCCGCCTATACCGAGGCGCGCGAACGGACCCCGGCGGCGGGTGGCGGATATAACACCGCGCCGTTCAACCGCATCGCCGCGATTCTGGCAGGGCAGGGCAGCGTGATTGCGGCCGACCCTTATGATCGCGAACTGACGATCACGCCGGGTCGCGACTATGTGAGCAAATTGAAGGACTGGGGCGTGTCGGGCGAGGTCAATTATGACCTGGGCGACGTGAAGCTGACCAGCATCACCGCCTATCGCGATTACAAGTCGAGCGACTATGGCGATTATGACTATAATCGCGCCGACCTGCTCTATCGCGATCCCAACACCTATCGCCAGTTCAAGACCTTCACCCAGGAATTGCGGGCGCAGGGTTCGGCCTTTGGCGACATGCTCGACTGGCTGGTCGGTGGCTATTATGCCAATGAACGGCTGACCTTGCAGGATAATATCCGCTTTGGCGCGGATTATGGCCGCTTTGCCGCCTGCCGCCTGATGGCAGGGGCTGGCGCGACGAGCAATTTCCCGGCGTCGACGCTGGCTGCCTGTGGCAGCGGGCTGGCGACCGGCGCGCTGATCACGGGCACGCAGGCGAACCTGAACGCCGGGCTGAACGCCGCTTTCCTCAACGCCGGCCTGCCAGCGCCAGTCGCTGCGGGGCAGGCGGCCGCGATCTCGACGGGTCTGGGCAACGGTCTGCGCGCGCTGGCGGCGATCCCGTCGGGCACGGGCGACATCGCGTCCATCTATCGCCAGAAGAGCGAGAATTGGGCGCTGTTCACCCACAACATCGTCCACATCACCAATCGGCTCGATCTGACGCTGGGCCTGCGCTACACGCATGAGAGCAAGACATTCTCCGCCGATTTCAACAATAATAATGCGACCTGCGCCGCATTGCAGCCCGGACTGGCGCCGATCGCGACCAACCCGGCGCTGGGCAGCGCGGCGGCGCTGGCGGGCGGCATATTGACGCTGGGATGCCTGGGCAACGGATCGACCAGCCTCAATGCGCTCGACCTGAACGACAAGATCAGCGACGGCGAATTTTCCGGCACGGCGGTCCTGTCCTGGAAGGCGACCGACGACCTGATGGTCTATGGCAGCTATTCCAAGGGCTATAAGGCGGGCGGCTTCAACCTCGATCGCTTCCAGCTGGGATCGACCGGGCTGAACGTCATCCCCGCCGTGTTCGCGCCGCGCACCAACGCCGACGTGACCAGCCTGCGCTTTGCCGCGGAAAAGGTGGATTCGTTCGAGGTGGGCCTGAAATATAGCGCGCCCAAATGGAGCGTGAACCTGGCCGGCTTCCGGCAGGAGTTCAAGAATTTCCAGCTCAACACCTTCAACGGCACCAGCTTCGTCGTCCAGAATATCAATGGCTGCGACAGTGCGCTGAGCGCGGCGCGGACCTGCGCGGCGGGGGATGTCGGGCCGGGCCTGATCAGCCAGGGTGTCGAACTGGAATGGTCGGTGACCCCGGCGCGCAATTTCCGCGTGGCGGGCGGCGCAACCTATGCCGAAGCGAAGTTTGCCAACCGGCTGGTGGGCAGCGGCAATGGCGCGGTCCCGCTGGACCCCGCCCTGTTCCTGCTGCCCGGCTCCATCAACAGCAACGCGCCCAAGATGGTGACGACCGCCAGCATGGCATGGACGCCCGACATCGGGACGAGCGGCCTGTCAGCGCTCTTCTATGTCGATGGCCGCTTGACCAGCGACTATAATACCGGGTCGGACCTGTTCCCCGAAAAGCGGCAGGATGGCTTTGCCATCGTCAACGCGCGCGTCGGCATTCGCGGTCCCAACCAGCGCTGGGCGGTGGAGTTCTGGGGTCAGAATATCTTCAACCAGGACTATACCCAGGTATCGTTCAGCAGCCCGCTCCAGTCGAGCAGCCCGGCGACCTCCACCACTGGCCAGTTCGCAGCGGGCGCGCCGATGGCGAACCAGCTTATTTCTTCCTACCTGGCCGAGCCGCGCACCTACGGCATCACGCTCCGGGGGAGTTTTTAAGCATCCCCAGCCCGCTCCGGGGAACGGGGCGGGCTGGCGGGGGACGATCCCCGAACAGGGCGGTGCCGACGCGAATATCGGTCGCCCCCAGCATGATCGCGGTTTCATAATCGCTCGACATGCCCATCGAAAGGCGCGGGAGACCTTCTTCCCGCGCCATTTTTGCAAGCAGCGCGAAATAGGGGGCTGGCTCCACATCGGCGGGCGGGACGGCCATCAGGCCGAGCAGGGGAATGTCGGCGGCGCGGGCGGCGGCGATCAGCGCGGGCGTGTCCGCGATCGCGCAGCCCCCCTTTTGCGGCTCCGCACCGATATTGACCTGAACATAGCAGGGGACACGCTTGCCCTGCGCGTCCATCGCCTTGGCCAGCGCGCTCAGCAGCGAAGGGCGATCAAGGCTGTGGATGACATCGAACAGGGCGACGGCATCGGCGGCCTTGTTGGATTGCAGCTGGCCGACCAGATGCAGGCGGATGTCGGGATGCGCCTGTCGCAGCGCGGGCCATTTCTCCTGCGCTTCCTGCACTCGGTTTTCGCCGAACACGCGCTGCCCCGCATCGATCAGCGGCTGGATGGCGGCGGCATCCTTGGTCTTGGATATGGCGATCAGGGTGATGGCGTCCGCGGTCCGGCCAGTCAGGCGGGCGGCCTTGGCGATCTCATCCTGAATGGTAGCCAGGCGGGTGGCGGCGTCCTGGGTGGCAATGCTGCTGTCTGTCGTCATGCGCGCTGCTATAGGGCAGGGTCATGACCTGTCGCCACCGCAAAAATATGCCGATGATCTGGCTGATGACCGACGAGCGGATCGGCGAGGCGGCCTTGCTGGCGGCCGTGGCGCGATTGCCCAGGGGGCGGGCGGGAATCATCTTTCGCCATTACAGGACGGAACCGGGCGCGCGGCGGGCGCTGTTCGATGCGGTACGGGCGATCGCGCGGCGACGGCGGCTGACATTGCTGCTGGCGGGGACGGCGCGGCAGGCCGCGGCCTGGGCAGCGGATGGCTGGCACGGGCGCGACGTACGCCGGGCAGGCCGACCGATGCGGCACAGCGCGCCGGTGCATGACGCGCGGGAGATGGCGGCGGCGCGGCGGGGCAGGGCGGACATGGTGCTGGTGTCGCCCTTATTTCCGACACGCTCGCATCCGGGAGGGGCGAGTCTGGGGCGGGTAAGGTTTGCGAAGCTGGCGAGGGGGGCAGACATGCCCGTCATCGCGCTGGGCGGCGTGATGCGAAAGCATGGCCGGATGTTGCGCGGCGTCGGGGCTGCGGGATGGGCGGCGATTGATGGGCTGGCGGGCGAGTAGGGGGGCAATTTGTTGGTCTTGGATGGATTGCGGAATGTCAACATTTGGGGAAATGACCCGCGACAGCAGACGCAGCATGGTACAAAATCATTCGATAGCAATCGTCCCAGTTGCTGTTGTTCTGCCGATGTGTTTTAGTTTTGAGAATGAGATTGAAGACCGACCTTGAAAGTTTTCGGCAGACGGTCGCTTGGCGTCGCTGCGACGGCTGGGAGGCACTGGAAAGATTCTTTCGGATATTCTCAATTTTCAGCTTTCTCCATGTATCTTGGGACGCGCTCTCAAAGGACACGATCGATTTCGAGAATGCCTTCATTCTCTCTCTAAGCTACGCGTTCGGATTTGCGGTCGCCTCGCTCATCATAAAGACGAAACCCGTTTATATTTGATAGCGGGATTGAACTCTTTAGAACTTGTCGAATGCACGCTACCCACCAGTTTTGGTAATCCCGCCTCCGCTTTAGCGACTGTATAAGGCGAGCGCCTAGGCACCGACGACGGTGGTCGAACAGCCAGAAATCGTCGCCACCTATCGACAACAACCCCTCGCCATCCTGACGACCCGAACGGCAGCGTAGCTAACGTCAGGATCCACTGGCGCGATCTTCACGCATAATCGCAACGCTTGCGTGAATGGATCCCGGATCAAGCCTGTCCTGAGCTTGTCGAAGGGGCCGGGATGACGGAGGGAGAAGGCGACACGCCCGTCCCTCTCTCCACCCAGCCTTTCAGCCGATCAGAATTTGAAGACGGTGCCCAGATAGACGGCCTGGCTGTCCTGGCGGTCGTCGGTCATCGGGGTCAGGCGGCCTGCGACGCTGTTGTTGTAGCGCACGCCTGCGGTGACGTTCAGGTTGCGCGTCAGCGAATAGGAGCTGGCGAGATCCAGCGAATAATCCTTGTCGGCCGCCGGATTGCGTGTCGCGGCAACCGCGTCGCGGCGGGTTTCGATCAGCATCTTGGTGCTGAACCGATCCTTCTTGCCGCTATCCAGCGAGAAATTCTTGGCATCGACCATGGTTTCGACCGGCACCGGATCGAGCGCCTTGCGGCCGATCGCTTCGGGCAGGGCGAACTTGCGCCAGCCATGCGCGCCGTTCAGGCTGAAGGCGACGGGCGCGATATTGACCGGGGTGAGGGTGGTGTTGACCGCAACGCGATCATTGTCGCCCGCACGGACCATCACGGTGATCGCCCGCTGGCCGCTGAGCGAGCCGCTGGTCGGCGTGAAGCGGAAGCCCTGACGGCTGGCCGACGCTGCGATCTTCGCATAGGCGGCGGCAAGGCGCGGGTCTTTGGTCGTGGGCGTGAAGGAAGAGATGCTGCCCAGCGCGCCGAGCGAAACCGGCGATTGCGTGCGCACCAGATCGGTCGCTGCGCCGATGGCAGGAGACAGCATGAAGCCAGCCACGGCAACCGCCGCGCCCGCCAATGCCAAATGTCCCCTATTCACGCGCATGATTCGATTCTTTCCCCGCCACTTATATTGCACAACGCTCTACACGTACAAAGCCGCTACTGGCTAGTGCCGCCCCCTTCTTGCACCCCTTTTTGTCAAAGATGTTGCACGGAACACACAGGCGCGCAGAATGATCCGTGCCGGATCGCATGCGCCGTCGCCCGCCGCCCCTTGCTCCTTGGCGCGGGACCACTATAGAAGGCGCGAGCATTTTTCGTCTTTTCAGCTAGGACATGCCTGATGGCCAGCCGCCTTTTTCGTTCCGTTTCCGCAGGTCTGCTGCTGACCGCCCTGTTGCCGCTGGCCGCCTGCGGTGGCGGGGCCAAGGACCGGCCCAAGGCGGATCTGGCCGCGTCCAGGGTCACCACGATCGGCGTCAACGCCTATCTGTGGCGCGCCAGCCTGGACACGCTGTCCTTCATGCCGATGGTGCAGACCGATTCCAACGGCGGCGTCATCGTCACGGACTGGTATGCCAATCCCAACAGCCCCAATGAGCGGATGAAGCTGACCGTGTCGATCCTGGATCAGGATCTGCGCGCCGACGCGCTGCGTGTCGCGGCCAGCCGCCAGGTGAACCAGAATGGCCAGTGGATCGACGCCCCGGTGAAGGCGGCGACGGTGCAGAAGCTGGAAGAGGTCATCCTGACCAAGGCCCGCGACCTGCGCCGCACGGCGATTGCGGGCTAAACATCGGACTATTTTTTCCGTTCGGGCTGAGCGAAGTCGAAGCCTTCCGCTGAGCGAAGCGAAGTGCCTTCACTTCGTTCTGGCGTGCCCTTCGACTTCGCTCAGGGCGAACGGATGTGAGGGAACAGGATAATCATGCAAAGGCGCTTCAATCCGCTGGAGGCCGACGCCCGCTGGCAGGCGATCTGGGACGAGAGGCAGAGTTTTCGGGCGGACGATGCTTCGCCCAAGCCACGATCCTATGTGCTGGAGATGTTCCCCTATCCGTCCGGGCGCATCCATATCGGCCATGTCCGCAACTATTCGATGGGCGACGTGCTGGCCCGGTTCCGCCGGATGACGGGGCATGAAGTGCTGCACCCGATGGGCTGGGACGCCTTCGGCATGCCGGCCGAAAATGCCGCGATGGAGAAAAAGGTTCATCCGGGCAAATGGACCTATGAAAATATCGCCAACATGAAGGCGCAGCTCAAGAAACTGGGCTTTGCGCTGGACTGGAGCCGGGAACTGGCCACCTGCCACCCCGATTATTATGGCCATGAACAGGCGCTGTTCCTGGACATGCTGGACGCAGGGCTGGTCTATCGCAAGGAATCGGCGGTCAACTGGGATCCGGTCGACATGACCGTGCTGGCCAATGAGCAGGTGATCGACGGCAAGGGCTGGCGATCGGGCGCGACGGTCGAGAAGCGCAAGCTCAATCAATGGTTCCTGAAAATCACGCAATTTGCCGATGATCTGCTGGAGGGCCTTAAAGGTCTGGACCAGTGGCCCGACAAGGTCCGCACGATGCAGGAAAACTGGATCGGCAAGTCGGTCGGGCTGCAATTCCGCTTTCAGCCGGTCGCGCCGTTCGAGAGCGAAATAGAGGTGTATTCGACCCGGCCGGACACGATTTTCGGGGCGAGCTTCGTTGCGATCGCGGCGGACCATCCGGTCGCGCAGCAGCTGGCGGCGGACAATGCGCAGGCGCAGGCCTTTATCGATCTGTGCAAGGCAGGCGGCACCACGGCGGCGGAGCTGGAAACAGCGGAAAAGCTGGGTTTCGACACCGGCCTGACCGTCACCCATCCGTTTGATCCCGACTGGCAGTTGCCGGTGTTCATCGCCAATTTCGTGCTGATGGACTATGGCACCGGCGCGGTGATGGGCGTTCCCGCGCATGACCAGCGCGACCTCGACTTCGCGCGCAAATATATGCTGCCGGTCGAGCGCGTGGTCGCGGCCGAGGGGGACGAAGCAGCGCCGATCCACGACGAAGCCTATGTCGGGCCGGGCAGGCTGGTGAACAGCCGCTTCCTCGACGGCATGGCGGTCGAGGAAGCCAAGGCCGCGGTCATCGCGCGGGCCGAATCCGAAGGATGGGGCACGGGCAAGACGGTGTTCCGCCTGCGCGACTGGGGCGTGTCGCGCCAGCGTTATTGGGGGACACCGATCCCCGTGATCCATTGTGCCGATTGCGGCGTGGTGCCGGTGCCCAAGGCGCAATTGCCGGTGGTGCTGCCCGACGATGTGACGTTCGACATCCCCGGCAATCCGCTCGATCGCCACCCGACCTGGAAGCATGTGGCATGCCCATCGTGCGGCAAGCCGGCGGTGCGCGAAACCGACACGCTGGATACGTTCGCCGATTCAAGCTGGTACTTCATCCGCTTCGCCAGCCAGCCCAAGGACAAGCCGTTCGACCGTGCGACGGTGGAGCAATGGTTGCCGGTCGGCCAATATATTGGCGGGGTCGAACATGCGATCCTGCATTTGCTCTACGCCCGTTTCTGGACGCGCGCGCTCCAGCATATGGGGCAATTGGGCTTTGCCGAACCGTTCACCGGCCTGTTCACGCAGGGGATGGTGACGCATGAGACCTATAGCCGCGAACAGGGCGACGGCCTGCCGCCGGTCTATTTCGCGCCGGGCGAGATCGAACGCACCGCCGACGGCGCGACCCTGATCGCCGACAAGGCGCCGGTCGAGATTGGCCGGGTCGTCAAAATGTCCAAGTCCAAGAAGAATGTCGTCGATCCCGATGACATCATCGCCCAATATGGCGCGGACGCGGTGCGATGGTTCATGCTGTCGGACAGCCCGCCAGAGCGCGACCTGCCCTGGACCGAAAGCGGGATCGAGGGATCGTGGCGCTTTATCAACCGGCTGTGGCGGCTGTTCGGTCAGGTCGAGGCCGGGGCCGCAGGGCAGGACAAGGCGCTCGACCGCAAGCTGCACCAGACGATCGACGGGATCGCGAAGGACATAGAGGCGCTGTCCTTCAACAAGGCAGTCGCCAAGATTTACGAACTGGCCAATGCGGTTGAAAAGGCGGCGCCGTCCGCGTCGCGCAACGCCGCCATTCGTGCGCTGGCGCTGCTGGTCGCGCCGATGACCCCGCATCTGGCGGAGGAAGCCTGGGCCGATATGGGCGAAACTGGCCTGATCGCGGACGCTGCCTGGCCCGAAGTCGATCCGGCTTTGCTGGTGGATGACGAAGTGACCATCGCCTGCCAGGTGATGGGCAAGTTGCGCGACACCATCACCGTGCCCAAGGGGACGGCGAAAGACGAGTTGGAGCGTCTGGCGCTGGCCGCGCCCAATGTCATGCGCATCCTGGACGGGGCGACGCCCAAGAAGGTCATCGTCGTGCCGGATCGTCTGGTGAATCTGGTTGTCTAGATGCAAATATCCGTTCGCCCTGAGCGAAGTCGAAGGGCTTTGCTGAGCGCAAGCGAAGCAGCTTCGCTCCGCTCAGCAAAGGGCTTCGACAAGCTCAGCCCGAACGGATAAGAGTTCAGGTCATGAAGCGCATATTCCCCCTCCTTGCCGTTCCGCTCCTCCTCACCGCCTGCGGCCTGCGGCCGGTCTATGGCGGGGGCGCGAACGGGGCGGTGGCGCGGACGCTGGGCCATGTCGATGTTCAGCCGATCGCGGGCAAGAATGGCTGGCTGATGCGCAATGCGCTCAATGACCGGCTGGCCGCGATGCAGCAGGGCGGGTCCGGCCCGCGCTACAAGCTGGTGGTCAAGCTGGACGACCAGATCAGCGGTTTCGGTCTGCGGTCCGACGCCGCCGTCACCCGCGAACGCCGCACCTTGCGCGCGCGCTATCAACTGCTGGACGAAGCGACCGGCGCGCAATTGCTGGACGACAGCGCCGGATCGGACGCGGGCATCGACGTCACGTCCAGCGAATATGCGACGATCGCGGCGGAGGATACCGCGCTGGAACGCCTGTCGCAGACCGTGGCGGACCAGATCATCGCGCGGCTGGCGCTCTATGCCAGCCGGGACGCTGCCCCTTGAAGGCCAATCGCGGCCAGATTGAAAAGGCGCTCGACGCGCCATCGGCGGCGCTGCGCTTCATCCTGCTCTACGGCCCGGACGAAGCCGCCAGCCAGGCGCTGGTCCGGCGGCTGGAACGGGCGATGGGGCCGGGGGCGGAGCGGGTGGACCTGGACGGGTCGACGCTGCGCGACGATCCGGCCCGGTTGGCGGACGAAGCCGCATCCTTTTCCATGTTTGGCGACAAGCGCTGGATTCGCGTCCATGGCATGGGCGAGGAATCGCTGCCTGCGCTGACCGCGCTGCTGGAGGCGGAGGCGGCGGGCAATCCGGTCATCGCGGTGGCGGGCGCGCTGAAAGCCACGTCGAAACTGCTCAAGCTGGCGCTCGATCACAAGGGGGCGCTGGCCTTCGTTTCCTACCAGCCCGATGCGCGCGAATCGGAGCAGATCGCGATCGGCATCGCGCGCGAAGGCGGGCTGCGGCTTTCGACCGAACTGGCGCGGCGGATCGTCGACCTGGCCAATGGCGACCGGGCGCTGATGAGCGGCGAGGTGGAGAAGCTGATCCTCTATCTGGATGCCGCGCCCGACCGCCCGCGCGAGGCGACGGCGGAAGCGCTGGACGCATTGTCGGCCGACAATCCCGATACGGAGGTCGCGCCGCTGGTCAATGCCGTGCTGGGCGGTGACCTGAAAGCCATGCACCGCGAACTGACCAGCCTGTCGGAGGTCGGCGCAAGCATGGCGTCGGTCATTCGCCCGCTGCTGACCCGCGCCATGCTGCTGGCCAATATCCGCGCCGATTTCGACAGTAGCGGACGGCTGGAAGGCGCGGTCGAGGCGGCGGGCAAAGCGGTATTCTGGAAGGAAAAGGGTGTGGTCACGCGGCAGGTACGGCTGTGGGACGCAACCGGCATCGCCCGTGTCATCCAGAGGCTGGCGCAGGCCGAGCGCGCGACCCGGTCCGGCCGGGGCACGGGCGACCTGCTGGTAAGGCACGAATTGTTGACGATCGCGCGGCAGGCGGCACGGGAACGATAGACGCCGACGTGCGCTTTGACGAATAAGACAGGGTAGAGCGTGGCCATGTGCCAGCGCGCAACAAAGGCAGCGCATCATTTCGTCCACCGCCACCATCCAAGCCATCGGCACAGCCGTCCCCGCCACTGACGTCCACCCGGCCTTTATCGATTGGGCAGGCGCGCGCATAACCGACCCGCGGGAGCGGGCGCTGTTCATGCGGATGGCGCAGCGCAGCGGCATCCATCATCGCTGGTCGGTGCTGGACGGCGGCGGAGGATCGCCGACCGCGCAGGGCGGCTTTTACGGTGACGCCTGGCCGACGACGGCGCAGCGCATGGCCATCTATGCCGATGAAGCGCCGGCCTTGGCCGCGCGGGCTGTGGCGGCGCTGGGGGATCAGGTCGCGATCGACGGCATCACCCATCTGGTGGTCGCCAGCTGCACTGGCTTTACCGCGCCGGGCATCGACCAGCAGTTGATCAGGCTGTTGGGGCTCAATCCTTCGGTCGAGCGGCTGATGGTCGGCTATATGGGTTGCTATGCCGCGATCGTCGCATTGCGATCCGCGCGGCATATCGTCCGGTCCGAACCGGGCGCGCGGGTGCTGGTGGTGTGCGTGGAACTGAGCAGCCTGCATTTGCAGGCGAATGCGGAGGTCGAGCCGTTGCTGGCGATGCTGCAATTTGGCGATGGCGCGGCGGCGGCCTTGGTGAGCGCCGCGCCGGGCGGCATCGCGCTGGGCCAGCCCTTTGCCATGACCGTGCCGGATACGGCGGGCCTTATTCGCTGGGATCTGGGCGACCATGGCTTTGCGATGCATCTGTCGGGCGAAGTGCCGGGCGCGATCGCGCAGGCGCTGGCAGGAACGGTGACGCTGCCGGTTCCGGCCGACAGCGTCGACATGTGGGCCGTCCATGCCGGGGGACGATCCATTCTGGACGCGGTGGCGCGCGCGCTGGACCTTGCCCCGGACGCGCTGGACCATAGCCGTGCGGTGCTGCGCGCGTACGGCAACATGTCGTCGGCGACGCTGATGTTCGTGCTGGCGCGGATATTGGCCGGGCAGGCGACGGGGCAGGGCGTTGCGCTTGCCTTCGGGCCGGGCCTGGCGGCGGAGGGGCTGACCTTTAGACGTGAAGCGACATGAAACGGTCGCTTGCCGACGAGCAGATGGACGCAGCCGACCTGCCTGCCAATGTCTATGCGCAGGTGCTGGCCGATCTCGACCGGGTGAACCGGGTGACGATGGCGGCGCGGCCGACGCTGGCCTTTCTGGATCGCGCTGTGACCGGGCCGTTCCGCCTGCTGGACGTCGGCTATGGCGATGGCGGTATGCTGCGGCAGGTCGCGCATTGGGCAAAGCGGCGCGGCATGGTCTGCGAACTGGTGGGCATAGACCTTAATCCGCGCAGTCAGGCCGTGGCGCAGGCGCGGACCGATCCGGCCATGGCGATCGACTATCGCACCGGCGACTATGCCGCGCTGGCGCATGAACCATGGGACATACTGATTTCCAGCCTGGTCACGCACCATATGGACGATGCGGAGCGGCTGGCGTTCCTGCGCTTCATGGAGGATCAGGCGCGCATGGGCTGGTTCGTCAACGACCTGCACCGCCATGGCTTTGCCTATCATGGCTATCCCTGGCTGGCCCGGCTGCTGCGGGTGCATCCGATCGTGCGGGCGGACGGCCAACTTTCCATTGCGCGGAGCTTCGTCGCCGCCGAATGGCGGGCGATGCTGGACGCGGCACATATCAGCGACGCGCGGATCGCGCGCGTTTTTCCGTTCCGGCTGTGCGTATCCCGGCGCCGATAATCGTCGGCGCGGGGCCGGCAGGCGCGGCGGCGGCCATGCGGCTGGCGCGGGCAGGGGCGGCACCGTTGCTGATCGACCGGCAGACTGTGCCGGGCGATGCGCTGTGCGGCGGGTTCCTGAGTTGGGCGACAATCGCGCAGATCGAGGCGCTGGGGATAGATGCGGCGGCGCTGGGCGGCCACAGGGTCGATAGGCTGGCGCTGTTCGCGGGCGGGCAGGAAATCGTCCTGCCGCTCCCTGCGGCGGGCATGGGCCTGTCGCGCCATCGGCTCGACACGATGTTGCGGGCTGCGGCGCAGGAAGCGGGCGTCACGTTCCGCCTGGGTCGCGCGGTGCGGACGCTGACGCCCAGCACGATCACGCTGGACGATGGCGACGCGATCGACTGGGACAGCCTCTTTCTGGCGACGGGCAAGCATGACCTGCGCGGTGCGGCGCGGCCCCATGGCGGCGTAGACCCGGAACTCGGCCTGCGCCTGCGCCTGCCGTCCAGTCCTGCGCGGCACCGACTGATCGGCAGCCGGATCGAACTTCATTGGATCGATGGCGGCTATGTCGGGCTGTTGTTGCAGGAGGATGGCAGCGCCAATCTGTGCATGGCGGTACGCAAGAGCGCGCTGGCAGCGGCGGGCGGGCGTCCGATCGCCCTGATTGCGCGGCTGGCCGACCTCTCGCCCGCATTGGCCGACCGGCTGGGCGCAGTGCCGGACGATGCGCAGGTCGATGCGATTGGCGATGTGCCCTATGGCTGGCGCGCGACGACAAGCTGGCCGGGGCTTTACCGGCTGGGCGATCAGGCAGCGGTGATCCCGTCGCTGGCGGGGGAGGGGATCGGCATCGCGCTGGCCAGCGCGGCGGCGGCGGTGGCGCGCTGGCAGGGGGAGGGGCGCGATGGCGCGGTCCGCTATCAGAGGGATTTTTCCCGTCGCGCGATGCTGCCGCTGCGCGCGGCGGCCGGGTTTCGCGCGCTGGGACGCTCGCCGGGGCTGCTGCGGCTGCTGACGGCGACACCGGGCGCGGCACGCCTGGCGATGCGGCTCACCCGGATCGCGGATGCTTGATCGGCGCGCTGCCAGCGCCCATATTGCGGCCATGGACAAGATCAATCTGACCGATGCCGAATGGCGCGAGCGCCTTTCTCCCGACCGTTATCATGTGTTGCGCGAAGGCGGGACGGAGCGGGCCTTTACCGGCAAGCTCAACAGCAACAAGGCCGACGGCGTCTATTATTGCGCCGGCTGCGGCGCGGAACTGTTCGACGCGGAAGAAAAATATGACAGCGGGTCGGGCTGGCCCAGCTTTACCGCGCCCGTGGATATCGACGCGGTCGAGGAAATTCGCGACACCAGCCATGGCATGATCCGTACCGAGGTGCGCTGCGCGAAGTGCGAGGGGCATCTGGGCCATGTGTTTCCCGATGGTCCGGGCGTCAACGGTCTGCGCTACTGCATGAACAGCGCTTCGCTGGACTTCAAGCCGCGCGACGGCGACGCGTAGCCGTTCGGCACGAAATGCGCTTTGGCGCGCAATTTCATGGATGGATCGTTCATCGCCCGTAAAGCGGCCATCGCCATGGAGACGATCTTGGCAATTTTCCGGGCGGGACGCATGAAACATGCTGGCCGGGGCCGGGATTAGCGGGTATCCGGGGCGCACAGATGGCAGGATCAGGCAAGAGCAAGGGCACGCCGGGCAAGGCGAAGCGATGGCTGGTTCGCGGCCTGAAGATCAGCGTCGCGGCGGGTGTAGCCGGGCTGCTGGCGGTGGTGATCGCCGTCGTCATCGCGATGCAGTCGCTGCCCGACTATAATAGTCTGAAATCCTCCCCCAATGGCCAGATGATCCGCGTACATGCCGCCGACGGCAGCGTCATCGTATCGCTGGGGCCAAGTTTCGGGCGCTGGATGGATTATGACCAAATCCCCAAGGTCATGGTCGACGCGATGATCTCTACCGAAGACAGGCGTTTCTACCTTCATCCCGGCGTCGACCCGATCGGCATGGCGCGCGCGGCCTGGGTTGCGGTGGAAAATCGCGGCAAGGGCCGCCGCTGGCAGGGCGCATCGACCATCACCCAGCAGGTGACGCGCAACATCTTCCTGAACAACAGCTATAGCTGGGGCCGCAAGGTGCGGGAAATGGTGCTGGCGATGGCGCTGGAGCGCAAATTTTCCAAGCGCCAGATTTTGGAACTCTATCTGAACAAGGTCTATTTCGGCGGCGGCGCCTATGGCATCGACGCGGCCAGCCGCAAATTTTTCGGTCACTCCGCCACGACGCTCGACCTGCCCGAAGCCGCGATCATCGCGGGGCTGGTCAAGGCACCGTCCAGCTATTCGCCCACCGCCGACGCCGAAGCCGCGATCGGCCGTGCGGGCGTGGTGCTGGACCTGATGCGCGACAATGGCGTGATCAGCGCATCGGAACGGGCGGCGGTCGACATGCAGGGGGTGAAGCTGGCCCCCGAACCGCCGCAGAACAGCGTGCGCTACTTTACCGACTGGGCGCTGCCCCAGCTCGACGTGCTGATCGACGAGCCGAACGAGCCGCTGGAAGTCTATACCACCATCGACCTTAACATGCAGAAGGCGGCGACCGCCGCGATCCAGGCCAATGTGCCCGCGGGCACGCAGGGTGCGCTCGTGTCGCTCGACCGTGACGGGGCGGTGCGGGCGATGGTCGGCGGCCTCGATTATGTGACGTCCAATTACAACCGCGCGACCACCGCGACGCGCCAGCCCGGATCGGCGTGGAAAATCTTTGTCTACATGGCCGCGCTGGAGGCGGGCTATACCCCCGACACCGGGATCACGGACGAACCTGTCGACATTAACGGCTGGAAGCCGCGCAACAGTTCCGGGCGTTTTTCCGGCGATATCGATATCCGCACCGCCTTTGCCTATTCGATCAACACGGTCGCGGCGAAGCTGGGCGTTGAAGTCGGCTTTCCGACCGTCGCCGACATGGCGCGCCGGTTTGGCATCACCACGCCGATCAACACCCATCCGTCCATGGTGCTGGGCACGTCGGACGTGCGCCTGATCGACATGACCCGCGCCTTCGCCTCGATCGCGCGCAAGGGGATTGCGGTGACGCCCTATGGCATCACCAAGGTGACGACCGCCGACGGGCGGCTGTTGTACGAGCATCAGGACGATACCAGCCGCGTGCTGGTCGCGCCCTGGGTCGCGGCGGGGATGACGGACCTGATGCAGACCGCGGTCAGCACCGGCACCGGCAAGGCGGCGCAGATCGGACGGCCCGTGGCGGGCAAGACCGGCACGACCACCAGCAACAAGGATGGCTGGTTCCTGGGCTTTTCCAGCGGCGTCACCACCGGCGTATGGATGGGCCGCGACGATGCCCGCGCGGTCGGCGGCTTGCAGGGGGGGCGCGCCCCGGCCCGCGCCTTTGCCGACTATATGAAGGTCGCGGTTGCCAAACGCCCGGTCGAACCGTTCGAAACCGAAGTGACCTTGCCCGAATGGCAATTGGAGCCGGACGCCGAAGCCTATTATGGCAGCCCCGACAATGGCGTCGATGACGGCATGATGGTGGACGAGAATGGCTTGCCGATCGAGCGCGCCCGTCCCGTGCAGCCTGATCCGCGCGACGATCAGGATATGGAGGTCGATCCGCAGGACCGGCTGTCGTCGCAGCGGATCGACCAGCAATGGATCGACAATGTGCTGGGCCGCGACCGTCAGCGCCAGCCGCCTCCCCGGCCAGCGCCTAGTCCGTAGGGTTTGATCACGTCACCTTGGTCCGCTCGAAACGAACGGAGGTTTTTGCTCCGCTCGCTCGATTACTGACCGGGCAGTTTATCCGGCGGGACTGCCGCCGCCAGCTGCGTCTGGCTGATCGCGCTGGCGTCGGGCAGCAGGAAATCCACCTTGCCCCGGCCAAAGTCGATCGCCACCCGGTCGAATATCCGCAGCGCGCTGATCCCCAGCAGCAAGGCGGGCTTGTCCTTCATGCCCAGTTCGGCAAAGGGGCTGGCGTCGGCGAACAGCACGGGCACCTGGATCAGGTTGACGCGGCCCATCCGCACCGATTTGATCCGCCCGACCTGGCCCGTCAATTGCCCGCCGGTAACGCTGGTCAGCACGGCCTCCACCATGTCCGGCGCGCGCTTCTTGGCGATCAGCCGGTCGCGCAGCGCCAGATTGCCGATGCTGAAATGACTGCCTGTGTCCAGCATGACGGCGACCGTCATGCCGTTGACTTCGGAATCGAGCAGGATCAGCTGGCCGCGCCGCCGCCGCGCTTCCACGACGATGGCGTCGGGGTCTATCGCGATGCGGCGGCGTGATCCGCCGCTGGCGCTGATTTCCATCCGCCCGGTGCGGAAATTGAGCAGCAGCCGCTTGGCGTGCAGGCTGTCCAGCCCCAGCAGGCCGGGCGCGCCGAGATTCTCACCCTCCAGCACCGGCGCCTCGATATCGTCGATCGTCCCGCCGCCAAAACCCAGCTTGGGCACCGCGACCGTCTCGGCCTCCGTCCGGCCGGTCATGCTCAGGATCGTCACATTGGCGCGGGGCGGCAGCGCCAGCTGCTCGGCCAGATCGCGGGCAATGACGGTGCGCTGCGATCCGGTGTCGATGATGAAGTTCCACGGCCCCTTGCCGTCGATATGAATGGGGATGGTCACCCGTTCGTCAGGCGACGGGCCGGTACGGACGATGGCTGGCGGCACGGCGGGATCGAGCGCCGGCGCGTCCTGCGCGGCCAGCGGCGCTCCGGCGGTCATCAGGCCGACCATCGCCAGACCGATGGCCAGCGCCCCCAGCCCCATGGCCCCTGACCCTGTGAGCCGGTGCCGTCCCATTGCCGCATCCTTTCCCGATTTTATCGGCCCGCTATAGCATGAAGCCGCGTGGTCGCACCAGCGACACTCTTTGACCCGAAACCGCGCTGAAAAGCCATTTTCTCTGGTCCCTGCCCATAGTCCCGCCTTGACTTGGGCCGGCCCGCTTCGCTAAATGCGCGCATTATCGACCCTGTCCGTCCTGGGCAGGCGTCTGGCGGCGTCCTGCTTGCCTGTATCTCGCCGTTTCCGGCACAATTCTCCTCTCGTCATCGGACCGACTCGCAATGCATCTCAAGGACCTCAAGAAAACCGCGCCAGCCGACCTCGTGCAACTTGCAGAGGAACTGGGCGTCGAGGGCGCGTCGACCCTGCGCAAGCAGGATCTGATGTTCGCGATCCTGAAGGCCGAGGCCGAAAATGGCGAGCAGATCATGGGCGAGGGCACGATCGAGGTGCTGCCCGATGGCTTTGGCTTCCTGCGCAGCCCGGAAGCCAATTTCCTGGCCGGTCCCGACGACATCTATGTCTCGCCCAATCAGGTGCGCCGCTTTGGCCTGCGCACCGGCGACACGGTGGACGGCGAAATCCGCGCACCTAAGGACGGCGAACGCTATTTCGCGCTGGTGAAGCTCAACACCGTCAATTTCGACGATCCCGATGTGGTCCGCCACCGCGTCAATTTCGACAATCTGACGCCGCTCTATCCCGAACAGAAGCTGACGCTCGATCCGGGCGACCCGACCCAGAAGGACAAGTCGGCGCGCGTCATCGACATCGTGTCGCCGCAGGGCAAGGGCCAGCGGACGCTGATCGTCGCGCCGCCGCGCGTCGGCAAGACGGTGATGCTCCAGAACATCGCCAAGGCCATTACCGACAATCACCCCGAAGTGTTCCTGATCGTCCTGCTGATCGACGAGCGCCCGGAAGAAGTGACCGACATGCAGCGCAGCGTGAAGGGCGAGGTCGTGTCCTCCACCTTCGACGAGCCGGCCACCCGCCACGTCCAGGTCGCCGAAATGGTGATCGAGAAGGCCAAGCGCCTCGTGGAGCACAAGAAGGATGTGGTGATCCTGCTCGATTCGATCACCCGCCTGGGCCGCGCCTACAACACGGTCGTTCCTTCGTCGGGCAAGGTGCTGACCGGCGGTGTGGACGCCAACGCGCTCCAGCGGCCCAAGCGCTTCTTCGGCGCGGCCCGCAATATCGAGGAGGGCGGTTCGCTCTCGATCATCGCCACCGCCCTGATCGATACGGGCAGCCGGATGGACGAAGTCATCTTTGAAGAATTCAAGGGCACCGGCAATTCCGAAATCGTGCTGGACCGCAAGGTCGCCGACAAGCGCATCTTCCCGGCGCTGGACGTCGGCAAGTCGGGCACCCGCAAGGAAGAATTGCTGGTCGACAAGGCCAAGCTTTCCAAGATGTGGGTGCTGCGCCGCATCCTGATGCAGATGGGCACGATCGACGCGATGGAGTTCCTGCTGGACAAGATGAAGGACAGCAAGACCAACGAAGATTTCTTCGATTCGATGAACCAGTAAGCGGGATTACGCCGAGATGTTCGACCTTCTCACCACCGCCGCAGCCGCCGCTCAGGGGCTGGGTTCGCCCGCTGATGTCTGGGGGCATATCGTCGATGATTTCAGCAATATCACGTCTGCTAGCCAACTTCAGGCTTTTGGCGCGGTGTTGATGATCGACATTATGCTGGCGGGCGACAATGCGATCGTCGTCGGTGCGCTGGCGGCAGGACTGCCCGCCGCCCAGCGCAAGAAGGTCATCCTGATCGGCATCATCGCCGCGCTGGTGCTGCGCATCGCCTTTGCGCTGGTGGTCAGCCAGTTGATGCAGATTGTCGGCCTGATCCTGGCTGGCGGCCTGCTGCTGCTGTGGGTCAGCTTCAAAATGTGGCGTGAACTGCATCCCAAGCGGGGTGGCGAAACGCCCGGCGACACCAGCGACGATGATATATCGGGCCTGCGCCCGGCCAAGAGCTTCGCCGCCGCCGCCTGGGCAGTTGCCGTCGCCGATGTCAGCATGAGCCTGGACAATGTGCTGGCGGTCGCTGGCGCGGCCAAGGACCATCCTGGCATCCTGATCATCGGGCTGATCCTGTCGGTGGCGCTGATGGGCATCGCGGCGAACATCATCGCCAAATATATCGAGCGTTTCCGCTGGATCGCCTATCTCGGCCTGGCGGTGATCGTCTATGTCGCGGTCAAGATGATCTACGAAGGCTTCGTCGATCATCAGGTAGGCATATTGACGCTGTTCGCCTGAGGCGGAACGCAGCGACGCCACAAAAAGGGGGGCGGAACCACACAGGTTTCGCCCCCCTTTTTTGTGGCGTTTATGGCCCAATGAGGCTGTCGCATATGGAGCCATCCCCACTATACTCGTCACCCTGAACTTGTTTCAGGGTCCATTTCTCGCCCCAAACGGTGGCGTTTGGGGCACAATGGATGCTGAAATGAATTCAGCATGACGAAGTAAAATGAGGTCCGTTCCGTACGCGATAGCGGTGCTTCCCCATCGGGGGAGGATCACACCACCAGCACCGTCGCCCCGGTCGTCTGCCGCGCCTCCAGCGCGCGGTGCGCCTGCGCCGCGTCGCTCAGCGCGAAACGCTGGCCGATCACCGCTTTCACCACGCCGCGCTGCATCCGGTCGAACAATCGCTCGGCGGTGTTGGCCAGTTCCTGTGGCGTCGCGATATAATCGAACAGGGTAGGGCGGGTGACATAGAGCGATCCGCCACGGCTGAGTTCCAGAAGGCTGACCGGCGGCACCGCGCCCGACGCATTGCCATAGCTGACCATCAGTCCGCGCCGCTTGAGGCTGGCGAGCGATGCGGCCCAGCTATCCTTGCCCACGCCATCATAGACGACATCGACGCCCTTGCCGCCCGTCAGGTCGCGCACCGTCGCCGCCAACCCGTCAAAGGGACCGTGCAGGCTATGGTCGGCATCGACCTGCGCCGCCTTTTCGGCGGACCCGCAATGGGCGATGACGGTCACGCCCTTGTCGCGCAGCCAGGGGACCAGTATCGATCCGACACCGCCAGCCGCCGCATGGACCAGCGCCACCTGCCCGGCGTGCAGGTCGATACTGTCCTCGGCAAGGTAGCAGGCGGTCATGCCCTTGAGCATCATCGCAGCGGCATCTTCGTTCGACACGCCATCGGGAATCGTCACGGCCTTGTCAGCGGCGATGATACGGTGGCTGGCATAGGCGCCCAGCCCGCTGACACAGCCAACCCGATCGCCAACGGCAAAGCCCGTAACGCCTGCGCCGACAGCCACCACCCGGCCCGCGCCTTCCGACCCCAGGGGGGTGGGAAGGGGCGCGGGATAGAGGCCGGTGCGATAATAGGTGTCGATGAAGTTGAGGCCGACGGCGTCCTGCGCAACCAGCAGTTCGCCTTCACCCGATGCGCCGGGATCGAAATCCTCGCGCACGATCACTTCCGGCCCGCCATGGCTGCGGGCGACCATGCGCCACGCTCCCGCCATCAGGCGAGATGCTCGGCAAAGAAATCCGCCGTCCGCTTGTCCGCCAGTTGGGCCGCATCCTCGTCCCGGCGATTGCCCATTTCAGCGGCAAAGCCGTGGTCCAGACCGTCATAATCGTGCAGCGTGACATGGCGATTATCGTCCAACCCGGCATGCATCGCGGCCTGCGCCTCGGCGGGGACGAAGCCGTCCGCGGTCGGAATATGCAGCATGGTCGGCTTGCCGATCGCATGTTGCTCACCCAGCAAGCCGTCGATGCCCACGCCATAATAAGCCACGAACGCATCGCCATCGGTCCGGCACGCGGCCATGAAAGCCAGTCGCCCGCCCAGGCAATAGCCGACCAGCCCGACCTTGCCGCCGCCGACAGCTGCCCGCGCCGCCCGGATCGTCGCCTCGATGTCGCGGATCGCCTGGTCTTGATTCAGCTTTTGCATATGGCCCAGCGCGGCCTGGAAATCCTCCGGCACGTCGGCGTCCAGTTCGACATGCGGCTTTTCGCGCCAGAACAGGTCGGGGGCATAGGCGACATAGCCCGCCTTGGCCCAACTGTCGCACTTGCGGCGGATGCCTTCATTCACGCCGAAAATTTCCTGAATGACGACGATCGCGGCGGTGGCGTCCTCTGCCGGCTTGGCGACATAGGCGTCGAATGCGCCGTCCTCTTCCAGCGTGGGGACGGAAATAAAGCCTGCCATGGGAATCCCTTCCAACTGTTGTGCCCGGCCCATATTGGCCTGATCGACAGGCAGCGCAACGGGCGTATCGCCCAAAATATTTGCCATGACCGCCCCACTTGCGGCATGACGGGCGCAACGGAATTTTCCGCGCTGGAAGGGCTTTGAACATGAAAGTGACCGTCGATGTCGATTGCAGCCCGGCCGAAGCGCGCGCTTTCCTGGGCCTGCCGGACGTGACCCCGATTCACGACAAATATATCAAGACGATGCTGGAAGGTTTTGAAGGCGTCGGCAGCGCCGAACAGATGGAAACATTGTTCAAAAGCTTCTCCCCCATGGGCGATGCGGGCGTGCGCCTGTTTCAGCAGATGATGAATATCGGCCTGTCGGGCATGTCCGCCACCGAGAAGAAATAAGCCACGCCACCGACCGTGACCGACACGATTTTCGCCCTGTCGAGCGGCGCGCCGCCCGCAGGGATTGCGGTGATCCGCGTCAGTGGTCCCGCCGCCCGCGCCGCGCTGGAACGATTGGCCCGCCGCGTCCCGCCACCGCGAACCGCTAGCCTCGCGCTGCTGGTCGACCCGCAGGACGATGCGCCGCTCGACCGGGCCTTGACCCTGTGGCTCCCCGGTCCGGCAACCGTCACCGGCGAAGACCTGGTCGAGTTGCACTGCCATGGCGGCCGCGCCGTCGTGGCGGCAGTAGAGGCGGCGCTCGCGGCGATGCCGGGGCTGCGCCGCGCCGAAGCGGGCGAGTTTACCCGTCGCGCCTTCGCCAATGGCCGGATGGACCTGAATGCGGTGGAAGGGCTGGCGGACCTGCTGGCCGCCGAAACCCAGCAACAGCGCCGCGCCGCGCTGATGATGGCGGAAGGGCATTTCTCCCGACGGATAGAAGGCTGGCGCGCGACCCTGCTCGACCTGTCGGCGATGGCGGAGGCCGCGCTCGATTTCTCCGATGAGGATGATGTGCCCGACGCCGCGATCGAAGAGCGGATCGGCGCAGGCATCATGGCCCTTGCGCAGGATGTAGCCGCTGTGCTCGCCGCGCCGTCTGCCGAGCGGTTGCGGGATGGTGTGCGAGTGGTACTGGCCGGGCCGCCCAATGCGGGCAAGTCGACCCTTCTCAATGCGCTGGTCGGACGGGATGCAGCGATCGTATCCGACATTGCCGGGACGACGCGCGACCGGATCGAGGTGCCTGCGGCGATCGGCGGCGTCGCTTTCCTGTTCACCGACACGGCGGGACTGCGGGACGAGACAGGCGATGCGATCGAGGCGATCGGCATCGACCGGGCGCGATCGGCGCTGGCGGCGGCGGATATCATCCTGTGGCTGGGCGATGACGCAGACGCACCGCGCGACGATGCGATATTGATCGCGGCGCAGTGCGACCGCGACGGCGCGGCAGAGCGTCCGGGCCTGCGCCTGTCCGCGCGCACGGGCGAAGGGATGGACGCATTGGTGGCGTTGCTGCTGGAGCGCGCCGCGCACATGTTGCCGGGCGAGGGCGATTATGCACTGCACGCGCGACAGCGACAGCGCGTTGGACAGATTGCGGCGTTTCTCCATTCCGCCGCTGGCGCGCATGACCTGCTGATCCTGGCCGAGGAGTTGCGACAGGCGCGGCGAGAGATCGACGCGCTGACCGGCCAGGCCGGAACCGAGGATATGTTAGACCGGCTGTTTGCGGGCTTCTGTATCGGCAAATGAGCGGCATGTTCCACGTGGAACGCTTTTGCTCCGCGCGCCCCTTTCTGATAAGGGCGGCACCATGCGAACAACCTATGATGTGATCGTGGTCGGCGGCGGCCATGCCGGGTGCGAGGCGGCCGCTGCCGCAGCGCGGAAGGGCGCGACGGTGGCGCTGCTCACCTTTGAACGGGCGACCGTGGGCGCGATGTCCTGCAACCCGGCCATCGGTGGTCTGGGCAAGGGCCATCTGGTGCGCGAAGTCGACGCACTGGACGGACTGATCGCCCGCGCCGCCGATGCCGCTGCAATCCATTATCGCATGCTGAACAGCAGTAAGGGCGCAGCGGTACAGGGGCCGCGCGTTCAGGCGGACCGCAAGAGGTATCGCGCGGCGATCCATCAGATGCTCGACGCGCAGCCGGGACTGACGATCGTAGAGGGTGAGGCGGATGCGTTGCTGCTCGACGGGGAGGCTGTTGCCGGGCTGAAGCTGGCGGACGGGCGGCTCTTGTCCGCCCCCGCCATCGTGCTGGCGACCGGGACGTTTCTGGGCGGCAGGCTGTTCCGGGGTGACGAGCGCGAGACCGGCGGTCGCGTAGGCGAGCGCGCGGCAACGACACTTGGCCTTCAGCTGCGCGAGATTGGCTTGCCGATCGGCCGGCTCAAGACCGGCACGCCGCCGCGCATTGATGGTCGCACGATCGATTGGGCGCGACTGGAGGCGCAGCCGTCGGACGGCGCAGGCTGGACCATGTCCCCACTATCGGATGGTCGCGTCCTGCCGCAACTCGCCTGCGCCATCACCCGCACCAATGAACGCACCCATCAGATCATCCGCGACGGGCTGGGGCGCTCGCCTCTGTTCAGCGGCGCGATAGAGGGGCGGGGGCCGCGCTATTGCCCGTCGATCGAGGACAAGATCCAGCGCTTCGGCGATCGCGATGGCCATCAGATTTTTCTGGAGCCGGAGGGGCTGGACGACCCGCTGGTCTATCCCAATGGCATCAGCACGTCGCTGCCGACCGATGTGCAGGCCGCGATGGTCCGCTCGATGCGCGGGCTGGAGCAGGCCGAGATCGTCGTACCAGGCTATGCCGTCGAATATGATCATGTCGATCCGCGCGCACTGGACTCTTCGCTGGAAGTGCGCGCCATCCCCGGCCTGTTCTGCGCGGGACAGATTAACGGCACCACTGGCTATGAGGAAGCGGCGGCGCAGGGACTGATCGCCGGTGCTAACGCCGCGGCGCGGGCGCGTGGGGAGGCGGCTTTGGTCCTTGATCGCGCCAGCAGTTATATCGGCGTGATGATCGACGATCTGGTTTTACAGGGTGTGACGGAACCCTATCGCATGCTGACGGCGCGCGCCGAATATCGACTACGCCTCCGCGCCGACAATGCCGAAACGCGATTGGGTGCGATCGGCCTAGCGCATGGACTGATCGGCTCGGTGCGAGAGGCGCGGTTGGGGAGTCGCGCGGCGCAACGTCGGGCGATCGAAACCGAACTGGCGCGCATGAGGACCGCCACGGAAATGGCTCGTGCGGGGGCATCGGTTCGGCAGGATGGCGCGCGGCGCAGCCTGTTCGAATGGGCGCGTTTCCCTGAGGTGAACGAGGCGCTGTTGCTCGAACTGGTGCCCGGCTTGCGCAATGCGCCGGACGATCTGCGCGCCGAGATTTTGGAGGACGCCCATTATGCCCCCTATCTCGAACGGCAGGATGCCGAGATTGCCGACATGCGCCGCAACGAGCGGGTGATAATTCCCGCCGATTTCGACTTTGCACGGATTGGCGGTCTGTCGACGGAGATGATCGAGCGGCTGGATGCGGCGCGACCCGATACGCTCGCAGCGGCTGGCCGGATCAGAGGCATCACCCCGGCGGCACTGGCAGCAATTCTTGTTCATGTCCGCCGGGTGGCCGCGTGACGGAAGATGAAGCGCGGGCCTGGCTCGATACACAGTTCGTTGTTTCACGTGAAACATGGGATCGATTGGAGCGCTATGTCGCGATCCTGCTGGCCGCGATGGACGAGCAGAATCTGATCGCCCAATCGACCCGCCCCCATGTCTGGGCGCGGCATATCGTGGATTCCGCGCAATTGCTGCGCCATGCGGAGGATGCAGAGGAGGGGGATTGGTATGATCTCGGCTCTGGTGCGGGGCTGCCCGGCATCGTCATCGCCTGCCTTTCTACCAGGCCAGTTGTGATGGTGGAATCGCGGCGCAAGCGGATCGAATTTCTGGACGGCGTGATCGACGAACTGGGTCTCAAGCGCGCGCATGTGTTTGGTGGACGGGTCGAAGCGGTTCCGCCAACGGCAGCGGCGGTCATCAGCGCGCGTGCCTATGCGCCCTTGCCCAAACTTCTGTCGTCCGCGGCGCATCTGGCGAATGAAAAAACGCTATGGGTGCTGCCGAAGGGACGAAATGCGCAAAATGAACTGGAGGCCGTGCGCCCATCGTGGCAAGGTGACTTTCACATGGAAGCCAGCGTAACGGATGCCGATAGCGCCATCCTGATCGCCCGATCCGTCAAACCCGTCGCCAGGAGGAAAGGCCGCGCATGATCTGCATCGCCATCGCCAATCAGAAGGGCGGCGTGGGCAAAACCACCACCGCCATCAATCTGGCCACGGGATTGGCGGCCACGGGGTTGCGCGTGTTGCTCGTCGATCTCGATCCGCAGGGTAATGCGTCGACCGGCCTGGGCGTCATGCAGGCGGATCGGGCGCAGTCCAGCTATGATCTTCTGGTCGGTAATTGCGCGCTGGAGGACGCCATTGTCGCGACCCGCGTGCCCAAGCTGGACATCGTTCCCGCGACGCAGGATCTGTCCGGCTGCGAGATTGAGCTGATCGAATATGAAGAGCGGACGCACCGACTGGAACGGGTCTTGTCCGAAGCTCCGGCAGGTCGATGGGACATCTGCCTGATCGATTGCCCGCCGTCGCTCGGCCTGCTGACGATCAACGCGATGGTGGCGGCGCAATCGCTGCTGGTGCCGTTGCAGTGCGAATTTTTCGCGCTGGAAGGGCTGTCGCAGCTGCTCCAGACGGTGGAGCGCATCCGGGGCCGGTTCAATCCCAGCCTGTCGATCATGGGTGTGGCGCTGACCATGTATGACCGGCGCAACCGGCTGACCGATCAGGTTGCCGACGATGTGCGCGCCTGCCTGGGCGATCTGGTATTCTCCACCGTCATCCCGCGCAATGTGCGCTTGTCCGAAGCGCCCAGCCATGGCGTCCCGGCGTTGATCTATGACTTCCGCTGTTCGGGGTCGGAAGCCTATATGCGACTGGCGCGCGAACTGATCGCGCGCCTGCCCCGGCAGGAGGTAGCGGCTTGAGCGACGAAACCAGCGAAAAGCCCAAAATGGCCAAGCGCCCGCACGGGCTGGGCCGTGGCCTGTCCGCGCTGCTCGGCGATGTCGCGCGCGAAGAACCTGTCGCGGCGGTCGCGCCATCGCCATCGGGCAAGGCGATCCAGTCCATAGAGGTCGCGCTGATCCAGCCGCACCCGGAACAGCCGCGTCGCCATTTCGACGAAGGCGCGTTGCAGGAACTGGCCGAAAGCATCGGCAAACGCGGCGTGATCCAGCCGATCATCGTCCGGCCCCATGGCGGCGGCTTCCAGATCGTCGCGGGCGAACGCCGCTGGCGCGCGGCGCAGCGCGCCCATCTGCACCGCATCCCCGCGATCGTGCGCGATTTCGATGAGGCCGAAACGCTCGAAATCGCGCTGATCGAGAATATCCAGCGTGAGGATCTCAACCCGATCGAAGAGGCGGAAGCCTATCGCAAACTGATCGCCGAATTCAGCCATAGCCAGGAAGCGCTTGGCCGCCTGGTCGGCAAATCGCGCAGCCATGTGGCCAATCTCATGCGCCTGCTCGATCTGCCAGCAACGGTGCAGCAGCAGGTGGTCGAACAGAAAATCAGCATGGGCCATGCCCGCGCGCTGATCGGCGCGCCCGATTGCGAGGCGCTGGCGCGGCAGGTCGAACAGAAGGGACTGTCCGTTCGTGATACCGAACAGCTGGTTCGCCGGGTCAAGAAGGGCGAGGACGCACCGGCCGCACGGCGCGGCGGCGGTTCGGGCGACAAGGATGCGGATATTGCCGCGCTGGAGCAGCATCTGGCCGACATATTGGGGCTGAAGGTCGATATCGATCATGCCAGCGGCGCGGGCGGTACGCTGTCGCTGCGCTACTCGACGCTCGACCAGCTCGATATGCTGTGCCAGCGCCTGTCGGGCGAACGCATTTAGGCGATCACGGGGTAGCGCGCTGCCGACCGTGAATCGCCATATGCGACATGGGCGAAGTTTGAAGAGTTTGAACCAAAGCAGACTGGTCTTTTACCCACCCGCTCCCTAGGTTGCGGGGCATGGCCGACATGCAAAGCTCTACCGCCGCTCCCACGATCATCCGTCGCTCGGATTATCGCCCGCCCGACTGGCTGGTCCCCGCCATCGCGCTGGATTTCGATCTCGACCCGGCGCTGACCATCGTTCGCGCAACGCTGTCGGTCACGCGCAATGGCGATCATGACAGGCCGCTGCGCCTCGATGGCGACGGGTTGGTGCCGCTGGAGGTGAAGGTCGACGGCACGGCTCTGGCTGCGGATGACTGGCATATGGAGGCCGGGTCGCTGATCATCGCGCTGTCCGGCGCGGCGCACAGCATCGAAACGCTCGTCGAGCTGGCCCCGGAAAGCAACAGCAAGCTGATGGGCCTCTACGCCAGCGGCGGCCTGCTCTGCACCCAGTGCGAGGCGGAAGGGTTCCGGCGCATCACCTTCTTCCCCGATCGGCCCGATGTCCTGTCGCGCTACAGCGTCCGGCTGACCGCCGACAAGGCGCGCTATCCCATCCTGCTGGCCAATGGCGATCCGGTCGAGCAGGGCGTGCTGGACGATGGCCGCCATTGGGCGCTCTGGAACGATCCCTTTCCCAAGCCCTGCTATCTGTTCGCGCTGGTTGCCGGCGACCTGGCCTGCAACGCCGATCGCTTCGTGACGATGAGCGGACGGGAGGTGCAGTTGGGCATATGGGTGCGCGAAGCCGATCTGCCCCGCACCGCGCACGCCATGCAGGCGCTCAAGAACAGCATGGCGTGGGACGAGCGCGTCTATGGCCGCGAATATGATCTGGACGTGTTCAACATCGTCGCCGTGGCCGATTTCAATTTTGGCGCGATGGAGAACAAAGGCCTCAACATCTTCAATTCGCGCTACATATTGGCCGATCCCGAAACCGCGACCGACATTGATTATGACGGGGTCGAAGGCGTCGTCGCGCACGAATATTTCCACAACTGGTCGGGCAACCGCGTCACCTGCCGCGACTGGTTCCAGTTGAGCCTCAAGGAAGGATTCACGGTCTTTCGCGACCAGAATTTTTCCGCCGACATGGGTAGTCACGCGGTCAAGCGGATCGAGGACGTCCGCATCTTGCGCGCCGCCCAGTTCCAGGAGGATAGCGGCCCGCTCGCGCATCCGATCCGTCCTGAATCCTATATGGAAATCAGCAACTTCTACACCGCGACCATCTATAATAAGGGGGCGGAGATCATCCGCATGATGGCGCTGATGCTGGGTGCTGAACGCTTCCGCGCCGGCAGCGATCTCTACTTCGACCGGCATGACGGGCAGGCCGCGACCTGCGAGGATTTTGTGGTCGCGATGGAAGAGGGCGGAGGCATAGACCTGACCCAGTTCCGCCGCTGGTATGAGCAGGCGGGCACACCGCATGTCCGCGCGCTGCTGCGCCATGACGCGGCGACCGGCACGGTTGACCTCGATCTGCAACAGAGCATCCCGCCAACCCCCGGCCAGCCCGACAAGCAGCCCATGGCCATTCCGCTGCGGGTCGCCTTGTTCGATCCCGCTACCGGCACGCATCATGGCGATGAATTGCTGATGCTGACGGAGGCGCAGCAGAATGTTCGTTTCGAAGGTTTCGCCGCCCCGCCGATCCTGTCAATCAACCGTGGCTTTTCCGCCCCGGTGATCGTGGAAACCAACCGCAGCCAGGATGATCTCGCGTTCCTGTCGGCGCGGGATGACGATCCGTTCGCGCGCTATGAAGCGATGCAGCAGCTGATGGTCAACGTTCTGGTCGGCGCGATCGCGGGGCAGCCAGTCGATGACGCCGCCGTCGTCGCAGCGGTGCGCAATACGATCAGCGATCCCGTGCTGGACCCTGCCTTCGTCGCCGAAGCCATCCGTCTGCCCAGTGAAGCCTATCTGGGTGACCAGATGGCGGTCGTCGACCCCGATGCCATCCATGCAGCGCGGGAATCGCTGCAACAGCGGATCGGCGCGGATCTGGCGCCGCTATGGCGCGACATGCACAGCCGCACCAAGGCGAACGGCTTTTCGCTGTCACCGGCGGCCAAGGGCGCGCGCAAGCTGCGCAACGCAGCGTTGCATTATCTGGTGGCGTCGGGCGCGGAGGATGGCCCCGCCATTGCCTTCGCCCAGTTCCACGAGGCGGACAATATGACCGAGCGGCAGGCAGCGCTCGCCACGCTGGCCAATGGGACCAGCATGGAACGCGACGCTGCGATCGACATATTCTACAACCGCTATGGCCATGACGCGCTGACGCTCGACAAATGGTTCCAGACCCAGGCGTTCGCGCTGCATCCCGATACGGTCGATCAGGTCGAGGAACTGGGGCGGCACAAGGCCTTCACTCTGTCCAATCCAAACCGGGTGCGGTCCCTCTATGGCGCATTTTCGGGCAACCAATGGGCGTTCCACCATCGGTCGGGCAAAGGGTATCAACTGGTGGCCGACTGCATCATCGCGCTCGACAAGCGCAATCCGCAGACCGCGGCACGGCTGGTCCCGCCCCTGGGGCGTTGGAAGCGTTTCGATGCTGATCGGGCCGCGCTGATGCGCGCGCAATTGTCACGCATCCTGGCGCAGCCGGGCCTGTCGAAGGATGTCACCGAACAGGCCAGCAAAAGCCTGGAGTGAGGGGCAGGCGGGCTTAGCTGCCGTTCGGGCCGCCGCCCGGACCGCTGCCGCCGGCATTGCCGCCCATGCCGCCAGCGCCGACTGCACCGATATTGCCGAATATCTCGTCAAACAGGCTGCGATTGCGGCCCAGCGTCGGCGTCTTGTCGCCCATGGGCGAAATATGGGCGACCTGTTCCAGCCCCATGCGATCCACCGCTGCGACATTGCCCGCCGCGTCGAAATGGACGCGCAGCACCGTCTGGGCGACGGGCTTGGGGTTGGAGAAGGCCAGCGCGCGCATGTCGCGCGACACATAATACCAGTCCTGCTCGCCAAATTGCGAGACGAAGCTGGGACGACCCAGCGTGCCTTCCACCGATGCGCGATTGTCGATGCCCGGCTGGACCGAATCGACCAGCAGCTTGTCGACCTGATAGCCCTGATGGGTGCGGATGCGGGTGCAGCCCGATGCTCCCAGCACCAGCGCGCCCAGGCCAAGAGCCAACAGGACACGCCCGCGTGTGGAATGACGGCTGAACTGACGCATGGACTTCTCCTGGCGGAACGCTCCCGCGAACCCAATAAACATGACGCCGCCATTGCATTGGGCAGCGGCTCGATCAATATGGAAATGCGTCGCTCCCGGCAAGGGGCGACACTTGGCAAGACGGTGCTCCGTCGAACGATCCATCTTAAAAAAGCATAGTCCCCATGTCCACAGCCTCCCCTTCCTTCCTCCAGCGCCTGTTTGGCCGCACCGATCCCAAGGATGGATTGCTGCCGCTCTACAACGTCATCGTCGCGCAGGGGCGGCAGCCGCACTGGTATATCGACGGCGCGGTGCCCGACACGCTGGACGGACGATTCGACATGATCGTCGCGGTCCTGGCGCAGGTGCTGATGCGGCTGGAGCAGCAGGGGGCAACGCAGGAAAGCGTCTGGCTGACCGAATTGTTCGTCGATGACATGGACGGTCAGTTGCGTCAGGAAGGCATAGGCGATGTCGTAGTCGGAAAGCATATCGGCCGGATGGTGGGCGCGCTGGGCGGCCGGATCAGCGCCTATCGTGCCGCGCTGGCCGGGGAAGCCGACATGGCCGACGCGCTGCGCCGCAACCTCTATCGCGGCGCGCCGGTGAGCGACGCCGCGCTCGCCCATGTCGAAGGCGCGTTGCGAGAACGCTGGACGCGGCTGGGCTGCCTGACCCGCGATGCGATGCTGGCGGGGGACCTGGGATGAGCGCGCTGCCGACGCCCGAATTTTCGCGCCCCGTCCGGCTGGACCAGATCGGCCATATCAGCGGCAGCACCAGCATCGTCGCCGACGCGGCCGAGCGGGAAGCGCTGATGCGCCGGTTCGGCCTGCTGGCGCTCGATGCGCTGGAGGCGGACTATCGAATCAGTGAGGAGAATGGCAGCATCTTCGCACGCGGTCGGGTGCGGGCCAGCCTGGCGCAGGCCTGTGTCGCGACTGGCCAGCCGGTGGCAGAAACTATCGACACAGATTTCCTGCTCCGCTTCGTCCCTGACGATGAGGAACTCCTCGAAGGGGCCGAAATGGAGCTGGATGCCGAAGATTGCGACACGATCGGCTATAGCGGCAACAGCATCGACATGGGCGAAGCCGTCGCCGAGACAGTGGCGCTGGCGATGGCGCCCTATCCCCGCGCGCCCGATGCCGACGCCATTTTGCGCGAAGCAGGCGTGTTGCAGGAGGATCAGGCCGGTCCCTTTGCCGCTTTGCTGGCACTTAAGGGCAAGGAATAAGCCGCGGTCGCGGCTACGCTGTTTCCCTTTCGTTCCTGTCATGGCATAAGATCGGGCCATGGACGCCCCGCCGCCATCGCCGCGCAAGATCATCCATATCGACATGGACGCTTTTTATGCGTCGGTGGAACAGAGGGACAATCCCGCGCTGCGTGGTCAGCCGATCGCGGTTGGCGGGGGTGGCCCGCGCGGGGTGGTCGCCACGGCCAGCTATGAGGCACGGGCGTTCGGGGTGAAGTCCGCCATGCCGGGCGCACGGGCGCGACGGCTCTGCCCCGACCTCATCTTCGTGCCTCCGCGATTCGACGCCTATCGCGCGGTGTCCGGGCAGATCCGGGCGATCTTCGCGCGCTTTACCGACATGATCCAGCCGCTATCGCTCGACGAAGCCTATCTGGACGTCACCGTGAACAAGCCGGGTATCGCGTCGGCGACGCAGGTAGCGGCGGAGATTCGCGCGCTGATTCGCGCAGAAACCGGGCTCACCGCCTCGGCCGGCGTGTCCTATAACAAGCTGATCGCCAAGCTGGCGTCGGACCAGAACAAGCCCGACGGCCTATGTGTCGTGCGGCCAAGCGAAGGCCCGGCCTTTATCGCCGCCATGCCGGTGCGGCGCATTCATGGCGTGGGTCCAGTGACGGCGGCGCGGATGCACGCGCTGGGGATCGAGACGGGGGCAGACCTGCGCGCGCGCGACCTGCCCTTCCTTCAGGCGCATTTCGGCAACGCCGCCCAATATTATTACCGGGCCGCCCGCGGGCAGGACGACCGGCCAGTGCGCGAACGCGAGCAGCGCAAGTCAGTGAGTGTCGAGGACACATTTTTTGACGACCTGACCGATCGGGATCGGCTGGTGGCGGAGATAGAGCGAATCGCCGCCAGTCTGTGGGGCCGGATCGAAAAGGCGCAGGCCTGGGGCCGGACGGTGACGCTCAAGATCAAATTCGCCGACTTCCGTATCATCACCCGCTCGCGCAGCTTTGCTACGCCGGTGCGCTCCCCCGACTTGCTGGCGCAGGCGGCGCGGGACTTGCTGCTGGCCCAGCTACCGCTGCGCATGGGCGCGCGGTTGTTGGGACTGGGGGTGCATAATCTGGAAGTGGAGGAGGAGGCTGGGCAGGGCGATCAACTGGCGCTGGGGCTGTAAGCCGCAGCCGTCAGTCCGCACGCCGTTGATCGCCCCTTAAAATGGCAGCCAGGTCCGCTTTTCGCTGAACTTCATGTAACCGGCGTTGACGCCCAGCCGATAGCCGACGCCAAGACGGATCGGGATCAGCACGACATTGCCCCAGCGCAGATAGCTGGCGGTGAAGCCGCCGACCAAATAGGCGGTGCCTTCGGCCGCCGGGAAGCGGTGATAGAGATCCTGCGTGTCGTAGAGATTGTAGACCAGCACGAAGGTGTTGGCCGCGTTGCCGCCGACATCGAAGCCGATCGATGGCCCTGTCCAATAGACTTCGCGCTTGCCCTCAACCTTGTGATTGAGCGTGCCGGACCCATAGCGCAGGCCGACAACGAAGGCACCTGACGCCTCACGCCCGGCGATATAGGCGTTCGGGCGACCCTGATCCTTCAATATTTTTTCGATGAGGCCCGCCAGCCCTTCCGCGCCCTTGCCGAACACGCCTTCCGCCGCGCCGATCAGATCGTCCTGCTGATAGGAATCGCTGGGCGCGATGGCGGCAGGCGGGGATGATTCCGTAACGGGTGCGCCGGTTGCTGTGGTGCCGGACGTGACGGCGCTGTTGGCCGGGCTGTCATTATAGACGCTGGGATCGACGCCGGGTTCTGTAGGGGCAGGGCGCGCGGGTGGCGGCGGCGCGAGATCGGCGTCGATCGCGGTGTTGGGATCGATGGTGCGCACCTGGGCAGACGCCACCGGGCTGAGCGCCAGCCCCGCCAGCGCCACGACCAGCGCGCCTGCGCGTGCCAGGCGGGCGCCCTTCCGTCCCATAATCCCGATCATGCCCGATGCTCCCCGCAAACTTCCATCTTAACCATCCCCCAGACTATCGGCTTTCAACCTGAAACGACAATGAACGAACGTCCACCTGAGTCGATTCCGGGCCGGAACGATTTACAAGCATTACATTAGCGCAAAAAATCCCCGAACAGGACCGTTGCCATGCGCCAAAGCCGTCGCTATAGGACACGTCGCCTAGCCGCAGCCCCGCCCCATGCGGGCGTTCAGGCCATGTTTGGAGACGTGGGTGAGTGGCTGAAACCAACGGTTTGCTAAACCGTCGTAGGGATAACTCCTTACCGAGGGTTCGAATCCCTCCGTCTCCGCCACCCTTTTTCGGACTGAACCGATGATCCGCGCCCGTTTCGGCACTTTGCGCGGCCTGGTCCGCCTGATCCTGTCCTATCCGCAACTGGCGCTGGGCTTGTCCGCAAGTCGCCCGGCTGATCCCGCGCAGGTGCGGCGGCTGGTGTTCGTGTGTCAGGGCAATATCTGCCGCAGCGCCTTTGCCGATGTCGTGGCGCGCAGGGTGGGGCTGCGGTCCGCGTCTTTCGGGCTGTCGACCACCACGGGGCGGGCCGCGCATGATCCCGCCATCGCCGCCGCCCGCGCCTTGGGTCATGATCTGGCGCAGCATCGTGCGGTCGACATGGCGGATTATGTGCCGCGGGCGGGCGACCTGCTGCTGGCGATGGAGGTGCGGCAATTGCACCGGCTGGCCACCGATCCGCGCCTCAACCATCTACCGCGGACATTGCTTGGGCGGTGGACGGTGCCGGTGCTGCCGCATCTGCACGATCCCTATGGGTTGGACGACCCATATATGGCGACCTGCCTCGCCCGAATCGAGCGGGCGGTCGAGGGGCTGGTCAGCGCTTTCCCCCGCGCACGGCTTTCCTGAACATCTGCGCCATATCCCGCATCCAGGGGCGGGGATCGGACAACGTCAGCACATAATAGCGGGTTGCCGGGTCGAAAAAGCCCAGCACATAGCCGATCAGATCCCTGACTGGCCGCCGTTTGAAGAACGGATCGCTGATGCGTCCCGGCGTGATCCACAGGCGTATGAGACGCTTGGTTTCCGGCACCATATAGCGCGCGCGCAGATCATCGCGCGGCGGTGGCGCCGGGTCACGCTGGCCCAGCACGGTACGGCGATAGGCTTCCCAGGCGAAATGCGCGCCACAATGGCGGGCCAGCGGCAGGCTGCCCCAGAAACGGCCATTGACCTCCATCAGCCAATAGCGTCCGCTGTCCGGCTCATAGCGATATTCGACCATCGCCTGCCCGTCCCAGTCGAGCGCGCGCAACAATTGTTCGGACAGCGCCATCTGATCGCCATGCAGGTTCGCCGGTTCGGCCCGGCACAGCGTCGATACGCCTCCTTCGGGGGGCCATTCGTGCAGGCGGCGATGCTGGAAGCGCAGCGTCGCCTGTCCCTGTTCCATGTAGAGCATCTGCCCCAGGCCGACGCCCCGGCAATATTGCTGGATCAACGGCCAAAGGCCTACAGGCGCGTAGCGGTCCAGCAGTGCGACCAGCTCTTGCGGCGTGTGGACATATTCGGTCTTGAGCCATTCGAGCCCGGCCTGCTCCAAGATTGGCATGATCGCGGGCGGATTGGCCCATTTGGCGACCAGCGGATAATGCATCGTCGCGACACCGGCGGCAAAATCCTCGCCGATCTGCGGTTGCCAGGTCTGCGGCACGCGCAGGCCAGCCTTTTCGGCAATGTCCAGCGTACGGAATTTGTCGATGACCTTGGCCAGCCGGTCGGGTCGGGGCACCAATATGTGGCAATCGCCGATCGTGGGTGGCAGCTCTGCCAGTTCCAGAAGGTCCGATTCGGACACGGCCAACACCGCGCCCGCGCCGGTGCGGGCGATCAGGTCCGGCAGCCAGAGCGCGGCGGGGCCGTCGGGGCGCAAGTGCGACCGGGTGCAATGGCGAGAGGCCGCACCCACGCTGTCCGCATCGCTCGCGACGCCGTGCACGGGCACGCCATGCTCGCCCAGTTCACGCACGACCGTCAGGCCGATGGCGTTTTCCAGACCCAGGACGATGGCGCCGGGCAGGGCTGTCACGCAGGCACCAGCCGATGTTCGTAGCGCCATGTCGACCAGGCCTGCTGGGCGATCCGCAACCCGGTGCGCAGACGACTGGGCGGCACGCGGGTCAGGCTGCGGCCAGCGCGATCGGCCAAATCGTCGGGCAGGTCGTGGAAGCCTGCGCCACGGATCTGCGGCAGGCGGGCCGCCTCCCGGCATAGCGCGACGAACCGAGCCTTGACCGCGCCATTGGGGCGTTGCCGGTCGCGGGACAGCATTTCGAAACTATGGGTGACAATGACGAAGGCATCATGGCCTTCCTGCGCAGCATGGCGCAGCCCCGCGCGCATTTCGGCGGCGGACATGGCGCAGATTTGCGCCGGACGAAAGCGGCCGGGCCGGTCGGATATGCCCGATACCGGCAATTCTCTGATACCGTGCAGCCGGCTTGCGCCTATCTCGCCCGGATCGGCATCGATATGGCAGTCATGGCCCAGATAGGCAGGATTGACGCTGCTGTCCCAGGACAGGCCGATTGCCGCAAGGGCGCGCAGCGTGTCGTCATTGGCCCCGAAATTACCCGCGCGAAAGGCGGTGATGGCGGGCGCCCCGGCCTGTTCCAGCAGCTGCCTGGCCAGGCCCAGCAGGACGATCTGGTCCGCCAGCGTGAAATCGCCGATATTGCGGCCCTGTCGTCCACCGATCGGCGATTCCTTCGCCCAGGCGAGCCATTCGGTGTGGATGTGCATCTGCACTTCATGGCCGCGCTCCACGATCGCGGTGACGATCGGGGTCAGGAAATCGGCGCCGTGGACCAGCGCGGGCAGGGGATCGAGGAAGAACACGCCTTTCAGGCCATGGCGGTCGAGCATGTCCATCTGCCAGCCTATGCCATGCGCCTGCCCCTGCGCTTCGGCCCAGATCGAACGGCGGATATTGTCATCCAGGTCGACGCCGCGCTGCTGGAGCGAGGCGGACAGTTCCGTATCGACGGTGATGAGCAGCGCGGTCATGGGCGATCCGGTCGTGGGGAGGCAATTGGACAGCAATAGGGATCAGGAGTTAAGGACCGGTGATATGTCCCCAATATGTCCTCTGGTCCACATATTGGAAAGATAGCATCGGGCCGTCAATCCGCCGCCATCCCTATCCTACGCTGCGACAATGACCACCCCGTCACGCGAGCAGCGAAAATTCCCCGTAATTGCCCTGAAAGAACAGCAAGGGGCTTTCAGGCCGGTCGACTTCCAGCGCGATGACCTTGCCCAGCACGATATAATGGTCCCCTGCCTCGTGGACCGCGTCCAGCGTGCAGTCGATCCAGGCGACGACATTGTCCAATATCGGTGATCCATTGGCCGATACACGGTGCGAGACGCCGGCAAACTTGTCCTCGCCGCGCCCGGACAACTGGCGGCACAGCGCCTGCTGGTCACTGGCCAGCACATTAACGCAGAATTTGCCGACCGCAGCCAGGCGTGGCCAGCTTTGCGATGTTTTGGCGGGGAAGAAGGCGACCAGCGGCGGATCAAGCGAGACCGAGGTGAAGGAGCCGACCACCATGCCGACGGGCGCGCCGTCCGCCTCTACGGCGGTGACGACGCATACGCCGGTGGGATAATGGCCCAGCACCCGGCGGAAGGTTGCGCTGTCGAAACTGATCACGTCATTCATGCGGACTCTCCCCTGCACCCCATCATGTTTCCTTGCTGCCACAGGATGGGGTGCGATTTTATGTCGATCAAAGCGCGATCCCGCCCGCCGCCAGCACTGCCAGCGTCAGCAGTTCCGATGCGTTGGACGCCATCGTCGCAATCTGTACCGATTTTTCCATGCCCACCAGCACCGGGCCGATCATCGACGTGCCGCCCAGTTCGCGCAGCAGCTTGGCCGAGATATTGGCCGATTGCAGGCCGGGCATCACCAGCACATTGGCGGGGCCGGACAGGCGGCTGAACGGATAGCTTTTCATGACCGCCGGGTTGAGCGCCACATCGGCGGTCATTTCGCCTTCATATTCGAAATCGACGCCGCGTTCGTCGAGCAATTTCACCGCGCCGCGCACATTTTCCAGAAACGCGCCGGGCGGGTTGCCGAAATTGGAGTAGGAGAGGAAGGCGACGCGCGGGTCATGGCCCATGCGGCGGGCCACGGCGACAGTGCCTTCTGCTATATCGGCCAGTTCGTTTGCCGTCGGGCGCTCGTTGACGGTGGTGTCGGCCAGGAACACGGTCTTGTCCTTGGCCACCATGACATGAATACCGAACGGGGTGCGTCCTGCCGCCGGGTCCATCACCCGCTTCACCTCCCGCAATGTCTGCGCATAGGGGCGGGTCATGCCGGTGATCATCGCATCGGCCACGCCCATCCTGACTAGCAATGTGCCGAAAATATTGCGATCGCGGTTCACCATCCGCTCACAATCGCGGCGCAGATAGCCGCGCCGTTGCAGGCGCGCGTAGAGCAGGTCGACCATTTGCGGGACCAGCGGCGAATTGACGCTGTTGTGCAGTTCGAAACTGTCGGGATCGCGCACGCCCAGCGCCTTGAGCTTGTCGAGCACATCGCCGCGACCGACCAGCACCGGGATGCCATAGCCCAGGTCGCGGAACTGGATCGCCGCGCGCAACACCACTTCCTCCTCCGCTTCGGCAAAGACGACGCGCTTGGGATTGGCCTTGGCCACTTCATAGGCCGTGGTCAGGACCGATGTGGTCGGGTTCAGCCGGCCCTTCAAAGACTGGCGATAGGCGGCCATGTCGGCGATCGGCTTTTGCGCCACGCCGCTGTCCATCGCCGCCTGCGCGACGGCAGAGGGCACCACTTCCATCAGGCGCGGGTCGAACGGGGCGGGGATGATATAGTCGGGTCCGAAACTGTGCGAACGGCCATAGGCCTTGGCCACTTCCTCCGGCACCTGTTCGCGTGCCAGTTCGGCGATGGCATGGGCGGCGGCGACCTTCATCGCTTCGTTGATCGTCGTCGCCCGCACGTCCAGCGCGCCGCGGAAGATGAACGGGAAGCCGATGACATTGTTGACCTGGTTGGGATAGTCCGACCGGCCCGTCGCCACGATCGCTTCGGGGCGCACCGCCTTCGCATCGGGCGGGGTGATTTCCGGGTCGGGATTGGCCATCGCAAAGATGATCGGCTTTTCGCCCATATCCTTGACCATGTCCGGCGTCACCGCGCCCTTGACCGACAGACCAAGGAATACGTCCGCGCCCTTCATCGCTTCCTTCAGCGTGCGCGCGTCGGTCCTGACTGCATGGGCCGATTTCCACTGGTTCATGCCTTCGGTGCGACCCTGGTAGATCACGCCCTTGCTGTCGCACATGATGACATTGTCACCCGCCACGCCCAGCGCCTTGATCAGTTCGGTGCAGGCGATCGATGCCGCGCCCGCGCCATTGACCACGACTTTCAGGTCTTTCAATTCACGCCCGGTCAGCATCGCGGCGTTGATGACGCCTGCGGCCGCGATGATCGCGGTGCCATGCTGGTCGTCATGAAATACCGGAATGTTCATCCGCTCCTTGAGCGCCTGTTCGATGATGAAACATTCGGGCGCCTTGATATCCTCAAGGTTGATGCCGCCGAATGTCGGTTCCATCAGTTCCACCGCCTCGATGAAGCGGTCGACATCCTCGGTCTTGAGCTCAATGTCGATGCTGTCCACGTCGGCAAAGCGCTTGAAGAGCACCGCCTTGCCCTCCATCACCGGCTTGGATGCGAGCGCGCCGAGGTTGCCAAGGCCCAGAATCGCCGTGCCGTTGGTGATGACGGCGACCAGATTGCCCTTGGCGGTATAATCATAGGCGGTGGCGGGGTCCGCCGCGATGGCCAGCACGGGCACCGCAACGCCGGGGGAATAGGCCAGCGACAGGTCGCGCTGGGTCGCCATGGGTTTGGACGCGATGATCTCGATCTTGCCGGGGCGTCCGGTCGAATGGAAAAACAGCGCCTCGCGCTCGGAAAATTCCACACTCGACTTGTCGGTCATCACTCATCCGCCCTTTGCTGTCCGTTCCGTCGGCCCTAGCGGCAAGCGCGCCTTGTGGGCAAGTGCGAGAAGGCTTCTTTCCTGCTGTGCAGCTTGGCGCTATCCGGGCTTCATGCCCAGCGCCCCGAACGACATCGCGATCCAGCCCGCCCCCACGCCCATGATGGCGCAATATCTGGCGCTCAAGGCTCAGGCGAATGACTGCCTGCTCTTCTACCGCATGGGGGATTTCTTCGAACTATTCTTCGACGATGCGAAGGCAGCGGCCGCGACGCTCGACATTGCGCTGACCAGTCGGGGCGAACATGGCGGCGTGCCGATCCCGATGTGCGGCGTGCCGGTGCACAGCGCGGAAGGCTATCTGGCCCGGTTGATCAAGGCGGGCCACCGGGTCGCCATCGCCGAACAGACCGAAACGCCGGCGCAGGCCAAGGCGCGCGGCGGCAAGACGCTCGTGGCGCGGGACATCGTCCGCTATGTGACGGCGGGCACGCTGACCGAGGAAACATTGCTCGATTCCCGTCGCGACAACATGCTTGTCGCGCTGGCGCAGGTGGGCGGAGAGGGCGAGGTCGGCCTGGCCGCCGCCGACATCTCGACTGGCCGGTTCGAAACGATGACATGCCGGCCCGCCGATCTGCCCGCCGAACTCGCCCGCCTGCGCCCCAGTGAGACGGTGGTGGCGGAAGGGGCGACGCTCGACATAGCCGACGCGCATATGTTTGATCGCGCCGCCTTTTTCAGCAGCCGCGCCGAAACCGCGCTCAAACGGCTGTTCGGGGTCGCGACGCTGGACGGGTTCGGGCAGTTCAGCCGCGCCGAACTGGCGGCGATGGGCGGGTTGATCGGCTATCTCGACCATGCGGGCAAGGGGACATTGCCCTTCCTTGCGCCACCCCTGCGCCAGACGAGCGGTGGCCATGTCGCCATCGATGCGGCGACGCGCGAGAGCCTGGAAATTGTCGCGACGATGAATGGCGCGCGGGCGGGCAGCCTGCTGGGCGCGGTCGATCGCACCGTGACGGGGGCGGGGGCGCGGCTGTTGGCGCAGGATCTGTCCGCGCCGCTCATGGATATGGGCCTGATCGACGCGCGGCTGGGACTGGTGCAATTGTTCCATGACGATGCGGGACTGCGCGACCAGTTGCGTGGCGCTTTGCGCGCACTGCCGGACATTGGCCGGGCGCTGGGCCGGGTCGCGGTGGGCCGGGGCAGCCCGCGCGACCTTGGCCAGTTGCGCGACGGACTTGGCGAAGCGCGCCTGTTGCGGGAGCGGCTGGGGCGTCTGCCCGACCAGCCGCTGCTGCTCGCCCGCCTGCTGCCCGCGCTCGATGGCCATGGCGCGCTGGTCGACAATCTGGCGCGCGCGCTGGTGCCTGCTCCGCCGACCGAAACGGCGAGTGGCGGCTATATTGCTGATGGCTATGACCCGGCGCTGGACGAATTGCGCCGCATGGCGGGCGATGGCCGCCGGGCGATCGCTGCGCTGGAGGCGAAATATCGCGCACAAACCGGCATCTCCGCCCTCAAGATCCGCCATAATGGCGTGCTGGGCTATCATGTCGAAGTTCCCGCCCGCGCCGCCGACACGCTGATGCAACCCGACAGCGGCTTTACCCACCGCCAGACACTGGCGGGCGTCGTGCGCTTCAACTCGGTCGATCTGCATGAGGAAGCCGGGCGCGTCGCGCAGGCGGGGGGGCATGCGCTGGTCGCCGAAGCGGCCCATCTGGAAGACCTGATCGCCGCCGTTCTGGATCGCAAGGCGGACATTGCGCGCGCCGCCCAGGCCCTGGCCCGGCTGGATGTCGCCGCAGCGCTCGCCGAACGGGCGGCGGAGGGCGGCTGGCAGCGGCCCCATTTCGTGGTGGCGGACGGAGCCGGGCCATGCCTGGACATTGTCGGCGGCCGGCATCCGGTGGTGGAGGACGCGCTGCGGCGCGAAGGGCAACCCTTTGTCGCCAATGATTGCCGTCTGGTGCAGGACGACCGGCTATGGCTGGTCACTGGCCCCAATATGGGCGGCAAATCCACTTTCCTGCGGCAAAATGCGCTGATCGTCATATTGGCGCAGGCGGGCGCCTATGTCCCGGCGCAGGCCGCGACGCTCAGTCTGGTCGACCGGCTGTTCAGCCGGGTCGGCGCGTCCGACAATCTGGCGCGGGGCCGCTCCACTTTCATGGTCGAGATGGTGGAGACCGCCGCGATCCTGGCGCAGGCGACCGCCGACAGCTTCGTCATTCTGGACGAGGTCGGGCGCGGCACATCCACCTATGACGGGCTTGCGCTCGCATGGGCGGTGGTGGAGGCGGTGCATGAGGTCAATCGCTGCCGCTGCCTGTTTGCCACCCATTATCATGAACTGACCCGGCTGGCGGAAAGCCTGTCCTCGCTCTCGCTCCATCATGTGCGTGCGCGCGAGTGGAAGGGCCAACTGGTGCTGCTGCATGAACTGGCCGACGGGCCGGCCGATCGCAGCTATGGCCTGGCCGTCGCGCGGCTGGCGGGCCTGCCGGCCGCGGTCCTCAAACGCGCCAAGGACGTGCTGGCCCGGCTGGAAGCGGGCAAGGCCAGGACGGGCGGCATCGCGGCGGGACTGGACGACCTGCCGCTGTTCGCCGCCGTCGCCGCCCAGCCCGAACCGCTGGTCGATCCGCTGCGCGCCGCGCTTGATGGCATTGATGCCGACGCATTGTCGCCGCGCGAAGCGCTCGATCACATATATCGGCTGAAACAACTGGCCGCGACCAGCGAGCAAGACTAGATAGCCATCATGGTCATGCAATTTCCCGCGCTGGGATCGCGCCGCGCGATCATCGATCGGCGTGCGATTTCCGACAATATTACCGCACAGGCGCAACTGCACCGGAGCGATCCGATGCTGCTGCGCGGCGTGATCGTCAAGGAATTGAAGGCAGCGCTGGACGACGGCCGCGCCGAAATCGCCCGGCGGCTGCATGCCAAGCCCACGCGTGGGCGGGAGTCGGTGACGGCCTTTGCCTTCCTGATCGACCAGATTTTGCGCCTGCTCTATGACGCGACGACGCATCATCTCTACCCGTCGGGCAATCGCAGCACGGGCGAACGGATCGCCCTGATCGCGGTTGGTGGCTATGGCCGGGGCGAAATGGCGCCGCATAGCGACGTCGACATCGGCTTCATTACCCCATGGAAACCGACCGGCTGGACCGAGCAGGTCATCGAATCCATGCTCTACTCGCTCTGGGATCTTGGTCTGAAAGTCGGGCACTCCAGCCGCTCGATTGACGAGACGATGCGGATGGCCAAGGCCGACCTCACGGTCCGCACTGCCCTGCTGGAGGCGCGCTATGTCTGGGGCGACCGGGCGCTGTACGAGGAAACATCAACCCGCTTCGACGCGGAAGTGATGCAGGGCACTGCCCGCGCCTTTGTCACCGACAAGCTGGCGGAGCGTGACGAGCGCCACAAAAGGATGGGCGACAGCCGCTATGTCGTTGAACCCAATGTGAAGGAGGGCAAGGGCGGCCTGCGCGACCTGCACACATTGTTCTGGATCGGCAAATATGTGAACCGGGTGCGCTCGGTGGCCGAACTGGTCGATGTCGGGCTGCTGACCCAGCTGGAACTGCGCCAGTTTCAGAAGGCGGAGGATTTTCTGTGGGCGGTGCGTTGCCACCTGCACACCATCACCGGCCGGGCGGAGGATCGGCTGACCTTCGACCTCCAGCTGGAAACCGCGACGCGGATGCGTTTTACCGGGCGGCATGGCCGGTCGGGGGTGGAGCGCTTCATGCGCTATTATTTCCTGAACGCCAAGATTGTGGGCGATCTGACGGCCATGTTCCTGGCCCATCTGGACGATCAGTTGGGGGCCAGGGGGCGGCGCTACATCCCCGCCCTGTTTCGCCGACCCAAAAAGCTGGACGGCTTCGTCCTGGAACGCGGTCGGCTGTCGCTGCCCAGCGATGATTTCTTTCAGGTCGATCCGGTCCGGCTCCTGGAAATCTTCGCCGTCGCCGACCGCCATGGCCTGGCCATCCACCCCGGCGCAATCCGCGCGGCCAGCCGCGACGCCGGACTGATCAACGCCAAGGTGCGCAAGGATCCGCGCGCCAATGCGGCCTTCATGGATGTGCTCACATCCCCGCGAGATCCCGAAACCGTGTTGCGCTGGATGAACGAATCGACCGTTTTCGGACGCTTCATTCCCGATTTCCGCCGCGTCGTGGCGCAGATGCAGTTCGATATGTATCACCATTATACGGTGGACGAACATACGATCCGCGCCGTTGGCCTGCTGGCCCGGATCGAAAAGGGCGACCTGCCCGGCGATCATCCGCTGGCGAGCGAACTGATGGGCAAGCTGCTGTCGCGCCGCGTCCTGTACGTCGCGGTGCTGCTGCATGACATTGCGAAGGGACGGGGCGGGGACCATAGTATCCTGGGCGCGGACGTCGCCAAGCAACTGTGCCCGCGGCTGGGCCTGACCCCGGCGGAGACGGAAACGGTCGCCTGGCTGGTGCGCTATCATCTGCTGATGTCGGCCACCGCCTTCAAGCGCGATCTGGCCGATTACAAGACGATCCTGGATTTCGTCGATGTCGTGCAAAGCCCGGAGCGGCTGCGCCTGCTGCTCTGCCTGACCGTGGTGGATATTCGCGCGGTCGGGCCGGGGGTGTGGAACAGCTGGAAACGGCAGTTGCTGGGCGACCTGTACGAGGCCGCCGAAGAATTGCTGCGGCTGGGTCACAAGCAGAAGGGGCGCAGCGAGCGGGTCGCAGCCAAGCAGGAAGCGACGCGGCAGGCGTTGGGTCTGCCTGATGCGGAATTTGAACGGCTGCGTCGTCGGCTGCCCGAATCCTACTGGATCGCCGAGCCAGAGGATATTCTGATCCACAATGCGCAGCACATCATGGCGTCTGCCGATGCGCCCCTGTCGATCGCCGCCCATTATTATCCGCAGCGCGGCGCGACGCTGGTGACGGTCTATGCGACCGACCATCCGGGGCTGTTCTATCGCATCGCGGGCGCCATCCACCTGGCGGGCGGCAACATCATCGACGCGCGCATCCATACGACACGCGACGGCGTGGCGATCGACAATTTTCTGGTGCAGGATCCGTTTGGCGGTGCCTTTCACGATCCCGACCAACTGACCCGCATCCGCAACGCGATCGAGGATTCGCTGTCCAATCGCCACCGGATGATCACCAAATTGTCGGCGCGCCCGTTGACCCGAACCCGCGCCGAAGCGTTCCGCATCGTCCCCAACGTGCTGATCGACAACAAGGCGTCGAACCGCTTCACCGTGGTGGAAATCAACGCTGCCGACCGGCCAGCCCTGCTGTTCAGCCTGGCCAATGCGCTGTTCCAGTCGAAGGTAACCGTCCATAGCGCCCATGTCGCCACCTATGGCGAACGCGCGGTCGACACATTCTATGTCACCGACCTGCTCGGCGGCAAGATCGAGAGCAAGGCGCGGTTGCAAACGCTTGAGCGCCGCCTGCTCGAAGCGGCAGGCGGCGAGGTGAATGAAGCGCTGGAGCGGGCTTAGGGTGCGACGCCTTCACATCAATCCGTTCGTTTCGAGCGAAGTCGAGAAACGTTAGTACGCAGTTTCTCGACTTCGCTCGAAACGAACGGAAGTTGGCGTGCGTCTACCCAACTTTAACCCGGCTGCGTTGCCAGCCAGGCCGCGACATCGGCCGCGACCTTGTTCGCCGCTGCGTTGAGCGGCACGCCGATCGTGCCTGCCTCGATCTTGGCGCCGACCGGCACGGTGGCGGTAAAGCGCTGCCGCGCGATCACGGTGCCGCTGCCCTTGGTCAATATCGCGTCATAGGTCACGACCGCGCTGTTGCCCGGCGCATCCAGGCCAAAAGCGACCAGTTCGCCCATCAGCCGCTGGCCAGCGTCGCCCGTATATTGGCCTGGGTCCAGCACGATGCGGTTGCTGGTCGCGGAAATCGTCTCCGCCAGCAGTTTCTGGAACAGATGGCGGGGCGTGTCGGCCCATTGCACCTTGGTCACATAGGCGATCGAGGTGGGCGACAGCTTCACCGGCACCCGCACCGTATCGAGCGTCTTGGGCGCTTCGGGATCGGCCACGGTCAGGCTTGGTCCCTGCGCGCCAGTCAGTAGGCGTCCCGGCGCGACGCTCTGCGTGGCGCTCAGCGCCAGCAATTGTTCTGGCGGCTTGGCCCCGAAGGAGACGCAGCCAGCCAACAGGAAGGCTGCGGTGAGCGCAACCGTGGCGCTGCGCGTTTGGCGGTTGAACATACGCCTTGTCCCTCTCATCATGGCTTGTAATCCGGCAATTTGGGCGATCCTACCAGCGAACCAGCGCCTTGCTGATCCAGCTTTTCGGCCACGCCGCGGAAGGCGCGCGACATTTCGCGCAGGTCGCGGACCAGCTGGTTGACCTCCGGCATGGTCTGGTTGCTGAAGGCGCGCACGCCCGGCTGGGCTTCGGCAATTGTCTTATCCAGCGTGTCGATGCTGCGCGTCGCCGACTGAACGCTCTTGCGCAGGTCGGCCATCAGCGGCTTGCCCTCGTCGGTCAGCAGCGAATCGGTCGTCGCGGCCAGCTTGCCAATCTGTTCGGCCGCAACCCCGGTGCGCTGCACCGCGATGCGCGCTTCAGCCAGCGTGGCGGAGATTTCGGGGCTGCGATCCGCCAGCGAACTCGAAATACGCTCGACATTGGCCAGGATGCCGGCGATCGACTGCTGATTCTTGTCGTTCAGCAATTCGGTCAGCCGCTCGGTCAGGGTCGACAGGCGTTCCAGCAGTTGCGGCGCATTATTGAGCAATTCGCCCAGCGCGCCCGGCTTGGTCGGGATGACCGGCACGCCATCGGGGCAAACCGTCAACGGATTGTTGGCCGGGCAAATGATCGGCGGCGCGCCCTTGACCGCGCCATCCAGCACGATTTCGCTGACGCCGGTAAAGCCCACACCCGCGATCGTCGCGGTCGTGCCTTGCAGGACAGGTGTGCCGTCCTTCACCGAAATGCGAACCTTCACAAATCCGGGATCGCGCTTCCACAGCTCGATCTTTTCGACCTGGCCGGACGGCACGCCCGAATAATTGACGCTCGATCCCTTCGCCAGGCCGTTGACCGACTGTTTGAAGAAGATGTCATATTCCTTATTCTCGCCATCGGACAGGCGCGAAAACCAGAAGGCGGCACCGATGATCGCCGCCAGCAGCAGCAGCGTGACCGTGCCCACAAGCACATGGTTGGACCGGGTTTCCATATCCTATTGCCTTCCATCGGGCGACGTCTGGGCCACCCTATCCTGTTCGCGGTCATGTTGACGGGTAACCGCCGCCGTCGCGGCGCGGCCGCGCGGGCCGTTGAAATATTCCTGAATCCACGGATGATCGGTGGCCAGCAATTCGTTGATCGTGCCGACGGCAATCACCTTCTTGTCGGCCAGAACGGCGACCCGGTCGCAGATCGAATAGAGCGTATCAAGGTCATGGGTGATCAGGAACACCGTCAACCCCAGCGTCTGTTGCAACTGGCGGGTCTGTTCGTCGAACGCAGCCGCGCCGATCGGGTCCAGCCCGGCCGTCGGCTCGTCCAGAAACAACAGGTCCGGGTCCAGCGCCAGCGCGCGCGCCAGCCCCGCCCGCTTCTTCATCCCGCCCGACAGTTCCGACGGATATTTGGGACCAGCCTCGGCAGGGAGACCAGTCATCCGGATCTTGTAGGCGGCGATTTCGTCGCGCAGTTCCGCGCCGATATTGGGATAATATTCGCGGATCGGCACTTCGACATTTTCCGCGACGGTCAGTGTGGAAAACAGCGCGCCGCCCTGAAACAGCACGCCCCAACGCTTGCGGATCGCCAGCGCCTCGTCGTCGGAACGGCCGATCATCGATTCGCCAAAGACGTGGATTTCCCCTTCGTCCGGGGTCTGCAGGCCGATGATTGCCCGCATCAGCACCGATTTGCCGGTGCCGGACCCGCCGACAACGCCCATGATCTCGCCCTTGCGCACGTCCAGGTCCAGCCCGTCATGCACCACCTGATCGCCAAAACTGTTGCGGATGCCGCGCACCGAAATCGCGATGTCGCTTTGCTCCATCACGGTTTCGATCCGCTCTTCCTCGGCGACGATGTCGTCATGCTCGGCCATCAGTTCCACCCCACCCAGGTAAAGAACACGGCGAATATCGCGTCGAGGACGATGACCAGGAAAATGGCCTGCACGACCGCAGCCGTGGTGCGCAGCCCCACTTCCTCCGCATTGCCCTTGACCTGCATCCCCTGAAAACAGCCGGAAATGGCGATGATCAGGCCGAATACCGGGGCCTTGATCAGTCCCACCCACAGGTCGGTGATCGGCACGACTTCGCGCAGGCGCTGGACAAAGGTGATCGGGGGTATGTCGAGCGCGATGGCGCAGAGGAAACCGCCGCCGATGACCGCCATGATCGATGCGTAAAAGCCCAGCAGCGGCATCATGACGACGACCGCCAGCGTGCGCGGCAGCACCAGCGCCTCCATCGGCGATACGCCGATCGTGCGCATCGCATCGACTTCCTCGGTCAGCTTCATCGTGCCAAGTTGCGCGGCGAACGCGGATCCGGACCGGCCCGCGACCATGATCGCGGTCATCAGCACGCCCAGTTCGCGGAAGGTCAGCCGACCGACCAGATTGATCGTCAGCATCTCCATGCCGAACTGGCGCAACTGCACCGATCCCTGCTGCGCGATGACGATGCCGATCAGGAAACTCATCAGGCCGATAATGCCCAGCGCCGACACGCCGACAACCTCGAACCGCTGGACCACGGCATTGACGCGGAACCGGCTGGGGTGGCGGATGATGTTCCAGGTCGCGACCAGCGTGCCGCCGAAAAAGCCCAGCAGGCCCAGCATGGTCGATCCCGCCATGCTGACCGCCTCGCCGATCTGGCCGACGACGCGGCGGATCGCCGGGACATGATCGGGCCGGATCGATACAGGTTCATCCAGCGCCCCGACCGCGTCGATCAGCCGCATCGTATCGTCGCGCCCGCCGGTGATCGGGGCGCTCAGCCGCCTGGCCGTGCGATGCACGGTCCATGCGCCGATCGTGTCGATATGGTCGACCTCCGACAGGTCGATCGCGCTGACAGGGCCCTGCACCGCATCCAGCCGACCGGGCAGGTCATGCAGGCAGGCAACGGCCAGCGATCCGGAAAGTCGGATCACTGTGCCGTCGTCACGCATTTCTTCGGCAAGATCGGCGGCTTTGTTCATGCGATGGGATTACTGGTCCAATATCGGTTGCGCGGCAAGCCGAAACGGCCCAACTGCAAGTCAGAACGAAGGACAAGGGCAAAAGTTTCGGACACGGCATGACGCACCGTCTGGCAATTTACGACATGGACCGCACGGTGACGTTCAGCGGTACCTATACCGGCTTCCTCATTCACATGGCGCGCGCCATGGCCCCGTGGCGATTGGCGCTGCTCCCCTGCGTCGGATTGCTGATGCTCGCTTATGTGGTCAAGCTGATCACGCGCCAGCGGTTGAAAGAGCTTAATCAGGCGCTGATGATCGGCTTCAATGTCGAGCGTGCGCGGCTCATGCCGCATGTCGAAACCTATGCCGACAAGGTGGTGGCGACCAATTTGCGGCAGGGCGCGGTGGCCCAGATCGCGCAGGACCGCGCCGATGGCTATCGCCTCGTCCTCGCCACCGCATCCTACCGCCTGTATGTCGAGCCGATCGCCCGGCGACTGGGTTTCGACGCCGTGATCGCCACCGATCATCTTTCGCAGGACTTGCGCTATGTCCGTGCCAAGATTGCCGGTGAAAATTGCTATGACACGGGCAAGCTGCGGATGATCAAGGCGTGGATGGCGGCCGAGGCGATTGATCGTGGCCAGGCGCATATCCGCGCCTATTCCGACCATGTCTCGGACGCGCCGATGCTGGAATTCGCCGACATCCCCTTCGCATCAAACCCGCACAGGAAGCTGGCGAAACTGGCGGCCGCCCGCGGCTGGACGCGGGTGGACTGGGTTTAATATCCCCACATCCGTTCGAAACGGACGGAAATATGTGTTTAGCGCATAGCCGTTTTGGCCAGCCCCTCGCAGTCCGCGTCGCGCGCGCGCGGCACCTTGTCACCGGCAATCGCCTTGCCGATCATCTTCAATATGCCCTTGGCCGATCGCGCCTCGGTCGGCACGCGAATATCGGGCTGCTTGATCGTCCCGCCAATCGGCACCATGCCGTTCAGCCGCAACAGGCTGCCCTGCTTGGGCTGACCGCTCGCTTCCAGCGCCATCACCTCGTCCGTCAGACGGATCGTCCCGGCAATGCGCGTCTGGGCGCGTGACGTGTCGATCAGCACCGGGTTTGCGCGCGCTACGCCATTGCTGACGTCGAAGCGCGCCACCACGCAGCGCAGGACCGCCATCTTGTCCTTGTCCACTGTCAGCCCCTTGCCGACATCCTGTCCCATCAGCGCCGCCGTGCGCGCCGGGATCGATCCGTCGCGACCGACCAGCGCGATGGTGCCGGACGATCGCCCCACCGCCTGCCGGATCGTGCGGCCCGGTCCATTCAGGGCAACCCGCCCGGCCAGCCCGCCATCGATCCGCGCTTCGGGGAAGAAATCCAGCAACCGCGCCGACCGCAGATTGAGCGCCAGATCGAGACGTGGCCCTCCCTGCCGCTGATCGACCGCCAGGCGGCCCGTCAATATGCCGCGCGTCAGGCCGAGCCGCAGCGGTTCGACCACCAGTCGGCTGCGTTCCAGACTCAATGTGCCGCGCAAGGATCGGAACGGGCTGGAACCGGGCCATAACAGCCTGTCGGCCCGCACCTCCAGGCGTCCATCGGTCCGCGCCATGTGCGACAGGTCGATCGCCGTATCGGGGATCAGCCGTTCGCCCAGCTTCGCGCGTTTGGCCGCCGCCTTGCGCTTGCCTTCGTTGGACGACAGATCGTCGAAATCGAACCGTGCCGACGCGATTGCGCCGTCGATGCGCGTGCGGCCATCGCGTTTGCGGATGGTGGCACGCCCTGCAATGTCGGACCGGCCGATCGTGCCTTTCAGATTTTCAATGGTCCAGTCGGGCCGGTCGCGCGCGACCTGCGCCGCAAGCCGCACGGGCTGGGTGCCGGGCAGGCCCGCCTCTATGATCGCATCCAGCACGCGCAGGTCGATCGCATGGCCAGTCACCTTGCCGCGCAAATGGCCGATGTCGAGCGGCCCATCCATCGTGCCGTCGATGGTCATGCCCACGGCCTCGCCGGCAATCTCCGCCTTGAACGGCCAGCGCGCACCCGTCTTGTGCCCGACGATCGGCGCGCCGCTGGCGGTCACCCTAACCGGATGGCCGCGGACATCGCCCGTGCCCGACAGGCGCAATCCGCTGGCGTCGACCATCAGCGCCGCGTCGACCGATCGACCGCGCTTGTCGTCGCGATAGGCGATCCGGCTGTCGCTGACCGTCAGGCTGCGCAGGGCCGGGCGCTGCCCCTTGTCGTCACTCGCGCGGCTGCGCTCGCCGCTCCAGCTTTCGCGTCCGTCCGCGGCGCGATAGAAGGACAGGCGCGCATGCGCCAGGTCCAGCCGTTCCAGCACCGGCCCGCCGGTCAGCAGCGCCAGCGCGGAAAAGCCGACCCGCGCCTCGCCAACCCGCGCCAGATCGGCGTTGCCCGGCGCCCAGTCGGGCTGCGGCACCCTTATATCGGTCAGGCGCACGACAGGGTGAAAGGACAGGCTATCCTCGCGCACCATGGAGCCGATCGTGACCCGCTTGCCGATCCGGTCCGACAGCCGATCCTCGATCCGGCCCTTGAACATGCCCCATGGAAATGCCGCCAGCAGCAGGATCAGCAGCCCGATCAGGACAAGCAGCCCGACGCCAATGCGGACAGCCCATCGCGATCCTGCTGTCATCCCCACGGCGCACCCCCTCCTGCAACGGCCTCATCGCCGTGCCGCGCTCAACGCACGACTCGACGCAGGGTTCAGAGGCGAACGGGGGAGGGGAGCGGCTCGCCTGCGAAATGGGCGGACAGATTGGCGATCAGCATCTGCGCCATCCGCCCGACCGCCTCGTGCGTCGCCCCGCCGGTGTGCGGGGTCAGCACCACATTGGGCACATCCACCCAGCGCGCGGGGTCAGTCGGTTCGGGGTCGAACACGTCGATCGCGGCTCCGCCCAGAGCCCCCGATTTCAGCGCAGCGATCAGCGCTGTTTCATCCACCAGCTGCCCGCGCGCGACATTGACCAGCAGCCCGTCCGGCCCCAGCGCATCCATGATCGCCCTGGAAATCATGCCCCGATTGCTTTCGTCCGCGCGCGCCGCGACCAGCAATATGTCGCTTTGCCGCGCCAGCGCCTCCAGACTGTCGGTGCGGGGCCAGGGGAGGGCAGGCTTGTCGCGCGGCCCCCACCAGCTCACCTGCATCCGCATCGCCTGCGCCCGCTCCGCCACCGCGATGCCGATCGACCCCATGCCGATAATCCCCAGCCGCGCCCCTCCCATCGACCGGGTGCGCGTCTTGGCCTCGATCGTCCACAATCCTGCCCGCAAATGCCGATCGCCGCCGACGATCCAGCGACGATGGGCGATCATCAGCCCGATTGCATGGTCCGCCACATCCTGCGCATTGGCGTCGCCCGCATGGGTGACCGCGATGCCCTTCGCCTTGGCCAGCGCCAGGTCCACCCCGTCATAGCCCACGGTGAAGCAGGCGATCAGCGACAGGCGCGGCATCGCGTCGATCAGCGATCGGTCCAGCGCGAATTCGCCTGCCCATATCACCGCATCGACGCGCGCCAGTTGCGCGGCGTCGGGCTTTTCCCACAGGGCGATGACGTCATGATCGCTTGCCAGCAGCGGCAGCAAGGGGGCCAGCAAGGGCTGGCCCACCAACAGAAGCGGTCGATCCACCTTGTCGCCCATCTCAGCCGATCGCCCGCAACGCCTGGGCAAAATCGGCGATCAGATCATCGGCATCCTCGCATCCGATCGAGATACGGACCATATTGTCGCCAATCTCCAAAGCCGCCTTGCGCGCGGCCGGCACCGACAAATGGGTCATCGCGGCGGGATGGCTCGCCAGCGTCTCGGTCCCGCCCAGGCTCACGGCCAGCTTGGCAATCTTGAGCGCGTCGAGAAAGGCGAACGCCTCCGCTTCGCCACCTTTCAGGTAAAGCGAGAAGGTCGATCCCGCCCCGCTGCAATGGCGCGCATAAATATCGCGCTGCCGTTCGCTTTCGGGAAAGCCCAGATAGACGATCTTTTCCACCTGCGGCTGGTCCTTCAGCCAGGCGCACACCTTGGCGGCATTTTCGCCCGCCCGGCTCATTCGCAATTCCAGCGTTTCCAGCGACCGCAACAGCATCCAGGCGCTATGCGGGTCCAATATGGTGCCGATCGTGTTGCGCATCAGCCGGATGGTGGTGATCAGCGCGTTGGACCCCAGCACCCCGCCTGCGACCAGGTCACTATGCCCGCCGGCATATTTGGTCAGGCTGTAAATCACCAGATCCGCGCCATGGGCCAGCGGTTTCAGCCATAACGGCCCCAGAAACGTATTGTCGATCGCGATCGGCGGCACATGCGCTTCGCCGTCGAACAGGAAGTTGCGCCGCGCGACAACCGCTTCGATGTCGACCAGTACGTTGGTCGGATTTGCCGGGCTTTCCAGATAGATAAGCGCGACGCGGCCAAGCCCCTTGGCCTTTTCGATCACTGCGCCAATCTCTTCTTCGGTCGCGCCAGCGGGAAAATCGAGCCACTGTACGCCAAACTTGCCCAATATCCGCCCGATCAGCGATTCGGTCGCGGCGTAGAGCGGCGCTGAATGGACGATCACGTCGCCGGGCTGCACCATCGCCAGCAGGGTGGTGGCGATGGCCGACATGCCGCTGGAAAAGAGCAGGGCATCCTCCGCTTCCTCCCACACCGACAGGCGGTCTTCGGCGATTTCCTGATTGGGGCCATTGAAGCGCGAATAGACTAGGCCGTCCGATCCGCCCGGCCGGATGCCCGTCACCCCCTCGAAATGCCGCTTGCCCGCCGCCGCGCTCTCGAACGCGAAAGTGGAAGTCAGGAAAATCGGTGGCTTGAGCGACCCTTCCGACAAAGTGGGGTCATAACCATGGCCCATCATCAGCGTCGCGGGTTTCAGCGGTCGTCCGTCAATCTCCATGATCGGCGGCTTGGGACGGCGGCGGTTGGGTTCGACCCCGCTAAGGTCGGCTTCGGTTTCGCCCGGCATATATATCTCCTGCTCGATACGGCGTCTGTTGCGCCGTTCCTGATGGCATGATGATAACGCAGGGATGGGGCGGAGGGCCAGAGGCGTGCGTAAGAATATTTCGCCCGATGGTATTTTAGTTACCGGGGTTGCAGGACTTGGACGAAGGCGGTGACACCGGGCCAGCGCCTCCCTACATCGCTGTCATGGACATCCTCCCCCCGGTGCTGGAGCAATGGTTCGCCGCGCGCGACTGGACCCCGCGCGTCCATCAGCGCGCCATGCTCGCCGCCGCGCGCCGGGGCGATCATGCGCTGCTGGTCGCCCCCACCGGCGCGGGCAAGACGCTGGCCGGGTTTCTGCCGACGCTCACCGACCTCATCGAACAGCCGACCGATCGGCTGCACACCCTCTATGTCTCCCCGCTCAAGGCGCTGGCGGTCGATGTCCGCCGCAATCTCCTGACCCCGATCGAGGAGATGGCGCTGCCGATCCGCGTCGAAACCCGCACGGGCGACACGCCATCGGACCGCAAGGCGCGCCAGCGGATCAAGCCGCCGCACATATTGCTGACCACGCCCGAATCGCTCTCGCTGTTGCTCAGCTATCCCGATGCGGCGCTGATGTTCGCGGATCTGCAAACGGTCATCGTCGACGAAGTCCATGCCTTTGCCACGCAAAAGCGCGGCGACCTGCTCAGCCTGTCGATGGCGCGGCTCCAGAGGATCAATCCCGGCCTGCGCCGCGTCGCCCTGTCCGCGACCGTCGCGGATGTCGACGCCTACCGGGCCTGGCTCGCGCCCGATGGCGATATCGACACGGTCGCCACGGTGCTGGGCGAAGCCGGCGCGGAGCCGAACGTCACCATCCTCATCCCGCAAGGGCGTGTCCCCTGGTCGGGCCATTCGGGCAAATATGCGGCCAGTCAGGTCATGGCGGAAATCGCCGCGCACCAGACCACCTTGGTATTCTGCAACACGCGCGGCCTCGCCGAACTCATCTTTCAGGAATTATGGTCGGCGAACGACGCCAATCTGCCCATCGCCATCCACCATGGCAGCCTGTCGATCGAGGCGCGGCGCAAGGTGGAAAGCGCCATGGCCGACGGCAAGCTGCGCGCGCTCGTCGCGACCGCCTCGCTCGACCTTGGCGTCGACTGGGGCAATGTCGATTGCGTGATCCAGATGGGCGCGCCCAAGGGATCGTCCCGCCTGCTGCAACGCATCGGCCGCGCCAACCACCGGCTCGATCAGGCGAGCGAGGCCATACTGATCCCCGGCAACCGCTTTGAATATCTAGAAGCCCGCGCGGCCCTCGACGCTGTTGAAGCGGGCGAACGCGACGCCGATGATTTTCGCGCGGGCAGCCTCGACGTGCTGGCCCAGCATGTCATGGGTCTCGCCTGCGCCGGGCCGTTCCGTGAAGAGGAGATGCTGGCCGAAATCCAGTCCGCAACACCTTATAGCGCATTGACGCCCGACGCCTTCGCCTCCGTCCTCCATTTCATCGAAGGCGGCGGCTACGCCCTGCGCGCCTATGACCGGTTCAAGCGGCTGACGCACGACGCTGACGGCACCTGGCGCGTGTCCCATCCCCGATTCATCCAGCAGCATCGCCTGAATGCGGGCATCATCGTCGATCAGCCAGCGCTCGCCGTCCGTTTCGCCAATGGTCGCAAGCTTGGCACGGTGGAGGAGGGGTTCGCCGCCCAGCTTACCCCCGGCGACAGCTTCTTCTTTTCCGGCATGGCGCTGGAAGTCGTCAGGATGGACACCAGCGACCTGATCGTGCGGGCGACCTCCAAACAGGCCCGCATCCCCAGCTGGGGCGGCACCCGCATGGCCATGTCCACGCGCCTTGCCGAAAGGGTCCGCACGTTTCTGGCGCAGCCCGATCAATGGCACCGCTTCCCGCCGGACGTGCGCGAATGGCTCGACATGCAGAAACTGCGCTCCGTCCTGCCGCAACCGGGTCAGCTGCTCATCGAAACCTTCCCGCACGAAGGGCGTCATTATCTGCTCTGCTACAGTTTCGAAGGCTGGAACGCGCATCAGTCGCTGGGCATGTTGCTGACCCGGCGGATGGATGCTCAGGGGCTGATGCCGCTGGGCTTCGTTTCCAATGACTATGCGCTGGCCATCTATGGCCTGAAGCCTGTCACTGATCCCAAAAGCCTGTTTTCCGCCGACATTCTCGACCATGAATTTATCGACTGGATCGAACAGTCGAGCTTGCTCAAGCGCGCTTTCCGCGACGTCGCCGTCATATCCGGCCTGATCGAGCGCCAGCATCCGGGCAAGCGCAAGACCGGGCGGCAAGTCACCTTTTCGACCGACCTTATCTACGATGTGCTGCGCAAATATCAGCCGGACCATCTGTTGCTGAAGGCCGCCTGGGCCGATGCACGCGCGCGCATGACCGATGTGGGGCGGCTGGGCGACCTGATCGACCGTGCGGCCACGACCATGTTGCATGTCAGCCTTGACCGGGTCAGCCCGCTCGCCGTCCCGGTGCTGATCCTGATCGGTCGCGAACAGGTCGCGCAAAGCGCGGCGGAGGACGCGTTGCTGATGGAGGCGGAGGCGCTGGTTAATACAGCCATGCGCGCGGATTAGCCGGGCGGGCTGTCGCCTGCGTCCCGCTCACCCCCGCAGCCCTTCAGCACGCCATCGGCAAAGGCCACCGCCACCCGGTCTGACCATAGCGCGTCGCTCATGCCGTCGCTGCACGGCCCCTGGCTGATCGTCATGGCGAAGCCGTCGCCAACGTAGCGGATCGTCCGCTTCTTGCTCGCGCGCGCCACCGCAAATTGCATGGGGTCTTGGTCGGGCCGTTCGAGCGTCGCGACCGTTCCGCGCACCGTCACAGCCCAGAACGGCTCGGTGCCGATGGCGCGATAATCGGGCTGCGGCTGCGCTTTCACCGGGGGTGCTTTTGGGGGTGCCAGCGTTTCACGTGAAACAGGAAAGTGATTATTTTTCAGATTCTTGGGCGGCGAAACAGGCGCAGCGACATTCTCCGGCGGCGCGCTGTTCACCACCACCGGCACCGTCTGCATGACCGACGCTGCATCATTGTTCGGCTTACTGTCGCAGCCAGTCAGCCCCGCGCCCATCGCCACGAGGCCAGCCAGCCGCAGTCCGATCATGTCTAGACGTCCAGATTGGCGACGTTCAGCGCATTGTCCTGAATGAACTCGCGGCGCGGTTCGACCACTTCGCCCATCAGGCGGCTGAAAATCTCGTCGGCGACATCCGCCTGCTCGACCTCCACCCGCAGCATCGATCGATTGTCGGGGTCCAGCGTGGTTTCCCACAGCTGTTCCGCATTCATCTCGCCCAGCCCCTTGTAACGCTGGATCGCCAGACCCTTGCGCCCGGCGGCCAGGATCGCGGCCAGCAATTCGCTTGGCCGGGTCACCAATGTCGAACCCTTCGCCGCGACCGCTGGCAGATCATCCTCGCCCGCATCCTCGGCCGCCTGCGCAGCCTTCGCACTCACCAGCCGCGATGGCGTCACATAGCTTTGCGATTCCTCGCTCGCCAGCGTGTGCAGCTTGCGCGCTTCGGCCGAACCGACAAAGCCATGCTCGATGACATGATGGTCGGTCACGCCGCGCCACAGCCGCTCGAAATGGAAGCCGCCTTCCTCCGCGATCCGGCCGGTCCATTTGCCCTCCGCATCCTGCGCGCCCATCCATGCAACCGCAGCCGCCAGCCGCTCTGCCTGCGCATCTTGCGACAATTCGGGGTCCAGCGCGCCGGTCAGGCTCAGCGCTTCGATGATCGCGGGATCATAGCGGCGCGGGACATAGCGCATCACCGACCGCATCCGTCGCGCATGATCGACCAGATTTTTAAGGTCATGGCCGGTCCGGCTACCGCCCGGTCCATCCAGCACCATCGATTCGACGCCATTGTCGACCAGATATTGCTCCAGCGCGGCGTCGTCCTTCAGATATAGTTCGCTGCGCCCCCGCGTCGCCTTGTACAGCGGCGGCTGGGCGATGAAGAGATGCCCGGCCTCGATGATCTGCGGCATCTGGCGGTAGAAGAAGGTCAACAGCAGCGTGCGGATATGCGCGCCATCGACGTCGGCGTCGGTCATGATGACGATCTTGTGGTAACGCAGCTTTTCGATGTTGAAATCGTCGCGAATGCCGGTGCCCATCGCCTGAATCAGCGTGCCGACTTCCTTGGACGAAATCATCCGGTCGAACCGCGCCCGCTCGACATTCAATATCTTGCCTTTGAGCGGCAGGATCGCCTGATTGTGCCGGTTGCGGCCCTGCTTGGCCGACCCGCCTGCCGAATCGCCTTCGACCAGGAACAGTTCGGACTTGGCCGGATCGCGTTCCTGGCAGTCGGCCAGCTTGCCGGGCAGGCTGGCAATGTCCAGCACCCCCTTGCGCCGGGTCAGTTCGCGCGCCTTCTTGGCCGCTTCGCGCGCGGCGGCGGCGTCGATCACCTTCTGGACGATCATCTTGCCATGGGTGGGATTTTCTTCCAGCCATTCGGCCATCTTGTCGGCCATCAGGCTTTCGAGCGGCTGGCGCACTTCGGAACTGACCAGCTTGTCCTTGGTCTGCGACGAAAATTTGGGATCGGGCAGCTTGACCGACACGATCGCGGTCAACCCTTCGCGCATATCCTCGCCGGTCAGCGACACCTTCTCCTTCTTCAACATGCCCGATTTATCGGCATAATTGTTGAGGGTGCGGGTCAGCGCCGCGCGGAATGCGGCCAGATGGGTGCCACCGTCGCGCTGCGGGATGTTGTTCGTGAAACACAGCACATTTTCATAATAGCTGTCATTCCATTCCAGCGCGACGTCGATGGTCACATCGTCGCGGGTGCCGGAAATGGCGATCGGCTCCGGCATCATCGCGGCCTTGTTGCGATCGAGATATTTGACGAAGGCCGCGATGCCGCCTTCATAATAAAGCTCGACCGTCTTGCTTTCCTCATGCCGCGCATCGGTCAGGAACAGGCGCACGCCGCTGTTGAGGAACGCCAGTTCGCGATAGCGATGCTCCAGCTTGTCGAAATCATATTCGGTGACATTCTTGAACGTCTCGGCGGAAAACAGGAAGGTGACCTTGGTCCCCTTCTGCCCCGGCGCCGCCGGACCCAGCACCTTGAGCGGCGCTTCGGCGTCGCCGTTGCGGAACCGCATCCAATGTTCCTGCCCGTCGCGCCAGATGTTCAGTTCCAGCCAGTCGGACAGGGCGTTCACCACGGACACGCCCACGCCATGCAGGCCGCCCGACACCTTGTAGGCATTGTCGTCCGACGTATTCTCGAACTTACCGCCCGCGTGCAGCTGGGTCATGATGACCTCCGCCGCCGACACGCCTTCTTCGCTGTGGATGCCGGTCGGGATGCCCCGGCCATTGTCCATGACGCTGACCGATCCATCGGGGTTCAGGGTGATGTCGATCCGGTCGCAATGGCCGGCCAGCGCCTCGTCGATCGCATTGTCGCTGACCTCGAACACCATATGGTGCAGGCCCGATCCGTCGTCCGTGTCGCCAATATACATGCCGGGCCGCTTGCGCACGGCGTCCAGCCCTTTCAGCACCTTGATGCTGTCGGCGCCATATGCGTTGCTGTTCGGGCTATTCTGGGGTTCGTCGCTCATGCCGAGCATATAGGGAAAGCCTCGCTGAAACTAAAGCGAAACATGGTGCCTTTCCCCGCACGCCAGACCAGTCTATCCCCTGTGCCATGACGCGCGCCATCGCCCTGATTTTTCTGCTCGCCGCCTGTTCCGACAGCCGCGAGGTGCTGGATGAATTGCCCAACAGTTCGCTGGCGGGCGCACCGCGCGCCGACGTGTCGGAAAGCCGCATGGACGCGCCGGTCGCGCGCGCCGTGACGATTGGGGAGGATGGCCCGCGCCTCGACGCTTGCGGCGGCATGGGACAGGTGCTGCGCACGGGGGCAGGGGGGCAGCCGCTGCGCGCCGCCCCCTTTGGCGATGCGAAGGTGCTGGCCACCCTCAACGAAGGCGATCGCGCCTATATCTGCACCCGCAGCCTCGACCAGAAATGGCTGGGCGTCGTGCTGGCACCGCCGCCTGCCGCCGACAATGGCGCGCAAGCCCCCGATTGCGGCGTCTCCTCCCCCGTCGATCGCAAACAGCCCTATGACGGCCCCTGCGTCAGCGGCTGGGTCGCCAGCGCCTATGTCCGGCTGATCGCCGGTTAAGCGCTAGTGGACCACTAGACCCCGCCCAGAAAGTCCATTTTCCCGATCGGCACACCGGCCTGGCGCAGCAGCGCATAGGCCATGGTCAGGTGGAAATGGAAATTGGGCAGGGAAAAGGTCAGCACATGGGACCGGCCGGTAAAGGGAATGTCGGCGCCCGGCACCTTCAACACCACATCGGCATCCTCGCGCCCGTCAATCCGGTCGCGCGGCACCGCTTCCAGCAGCGCGATCGTCTTGGCGATCCGCGCCTGCAACTCGGCAAATGTCTGCTCGGTGTCGGCCATCGCCACCGGCTCCAGCTCGCCCAGCCGCGTCACCGTGCCCTTGGCGGTATCGCAGGCGAACTGCACCTGCGCGGTCAGCGGCTTCATGTCGGCGATCAATTGCGCGCCGGTCAGCGTCGCCGGGTCGATCCCCTTTTCGGCGGCAAAGGCAGCACCCTTGTCGAGCAGCCCCGACAGCGCGTTCAGCCCGCGGATGAAGACGGGCACGGTCAGATCATATAATGCGGTCGCCATGAAGCGTCCCTCTCTCACTGGATGCCGGTGAACACCAGCTTCTGCACGCGCCGGCCGGTATTGACCTCGGTTGCATAGATATTGCCCTCGCTGTCGGTATCAATGCTGTGCAGCCAGGTAAATTGTCCCGTCTGCCGTCCGACCCGGCCGATCGCGCCCAGCACGGCATGCGTCTTGCGCTCCAATATCCAGATGCGTCCGTTCATCATGTCCGCGACATAGAGATAGGTCTGGTCGGGATCGGGCGAAAAGGCGATGTCGGTGACTGTGTGGGTGCCGCCCGTCTCGCCCGCGATCACCAGGTCGCGCACGAACGTCAGGTCGCCATCCTTCCCCCGCTTGAAGAGTTGCGCGCGATTATTGTTGCGATCGCAGACATAGACGTGGCCGTCCCTGGTCGGCACGACGCAATGGACGATGTCGGCGAAGGTCTGCGCCTTGGGATCGGCGACCTTGCTGGGGTCGACCGCATGGCTCTGGTCGAACGCGCCCTGTCGCGTCGGCGCGATCGGCGGCCTGGCATAGGCACCCCAGCGGCCCTTATAGCCATTGGTGCGCGCGTCATATCCGATCACCCGCCGGTTCACATAGCCGTCCGAAATCAGCACCATGCCGTCGGAATGATTGACATCGGACGGGTTGCCCAATTGGTCCGTCGCATCATTGCCGCCGGTCTTGCCGCGCTGGCCGAACGCGCGGATGAAGGTGCCGTCGGCACGGTAATTCAGCACGACATGGTCGTCCTTGCCATTGCCGCCGAACCAGACCGTTCCCGCTGCATCGACGAAGATGCCATGCAGGCTGGCTGGCCACTGGTTGACGCCGCCGACGCTTGGCGCGCTGTCTGGCCCACCCCAACCGCCCAGATAGCGCCCGTCGCTGGCAAAATGGACCACGGGCGGGGCTGGCTTGCAACAGACCGCGATCGGCGGGCTTTGCGCCAGGCCCGTGTCGGTCGCGGTCAGGCTGTGCGGGCGATGAACGACCCAGACCGAATCGTCGGGCGCGACCGCCACGCCGCTCACCTGGCCCAGCAGCAGGTCGGTGGGCATGGTCGGCCATGCCGCATCGACCTTGAACCGCGGCATTTTGGTGCCCGCTGGCGCGACCTGTTCAAAGGCCAGCGGGGCGAGCGCGCGCTCATCGGGCGTCGCTGCGGTCAGGGTCAGTAACAAGGCGGCGGCGAGGAGGGGGCGCATCGGTCGGCTCCGCTATCAGGATGGGGCAGGCGGATCATGCCCGGATAGCCGCCCCGGTCAATCACTGTTCAGGCGATCGCTGCACGCTCCGGCGCGTCTATGCGGAACCAGGGCAGGGCGTGGTGGACGATCCAGCCGATGCTCATGGCATAGAGGATGGTCCCGACGCCCACGGTCCCGCCCAACAACCAGCCGATCGCCAGCACGCTGATCTCTATGCCGGTACGGACCCATTTGACTGGCCACCCGCTGCGGCGGCAAAATCCGGTCATCAACCCGTCGCGCGGCCCCGGCCCCAACCCCGCGCCGATATAGGCACCCCCGGCAATGCCGTTGAGCACGATGCCCGCAGCCAGCCAGGTCGCGCGCATCATATAGCCTTCCGGCACCGGCAGCAGCATCAGCGACAGGTCCACCGCCATGCCAATCACGATGATATTGGTCACCGTGCCGATGCCCGGCCGCTGGCGCAGCGGCCACCATAGTAACAGCACGATGGCGCCGACCAGATTGACCGTCATGCCGAAACTTAAGCCAAGCCGGGGCGCAATCCCCTGATGCAGCACGTCCCAGGGATCGAGGCCCAGATTGGCGCGCAGCATCAGCGCCATGGAAAAACCATAGAGGCCAAGGCCCCAGAATAGCTGGAAAAGGCGGCGGTACATCATCATGGGCAGGCTTCTTCTTCACAATTGGCCTTTTCCAAAAGGACCATTTCGACATAAATGGCCCTGACCATCCGCCAATTGGATCAGATCATCATGTCCACTTCCTTCCTTCGTCCGCCTTCCCTGCTCCGCCTGCTGGGCGCATGGCGCGCGCAGGACAGCGCCCAGCCCGCCTATCGCCAACTGGCGCAGGCGTTGCGGATGCTGGTGCTCGACGGGCGCGTGGGGCTGAACGTCCGCCTGCCGGGCGAGCGGGAACTGGCCGCTGCGCTTGGCCTGTCGCGCACGACGATCGCGGCGGCGTTCGACCGTCTGCGGGACGAAGGCTATCTGGAAAGTCGGCAGGGGTCGGGCAGCGTCACCCGCCTGCCGCCGGGTCGGGTCGAACCGCCCCAGGCAGACATTGACATGATCACCGGCGGCAATCTGCTCAACTGGACCCATGCCGCGCTGCCCGCTGCGCCGGGCGTCGGTCGCGCGATGCAGGCGGCGGTCGAGGCGCTGCCCGCCTATCTGGGGGATCTGGGCTATGATCCGCTCGGCCTGCCCGTATTGCGGCGCGCGGTCGCTGCCCATTTCGATCGGCGCGGCTGCCCGACGGACGCGGATCAGATCATCATCACCAATGGCGCGCAGCAGGGCTTTTCGCTGCTGCTCCACTGGCTTGCCGGGCCGGGCGATCGCGTCGTGATCGACCACCCGACCTATCACAACGCGATTCAGGCGTTGCAGCGCGCGCATGTCGTGCCGGTGCCGGTCGGCCTGCCGGCCCATGGCTGGGATATTGACGCCATGGACGCGGCTTTTCGCCAGACCGCGCCGCGCTTTGCCTATCTGATCGCCGATTTCCACAATCCCACCGGGCGTAGCATGGACCCTGCGACTCGTCGCGCGCTGGTCGCGGCCGCCACGCGCAGCCACACGCCGCTGGTGATCGACGAAACGATGGTGGCGATGGGGCTGGACTTCGCCCCGCCCCCGCCGGTCGCGATCCATGATCCGTCCGGGCGACAGGTCATCACCATGGGGTCGGCCAGCAAGATTTTCTGGGGCGGGCTTCGGGTCGGCTGGATTCGCGCCGATCCGCAGACGGTCGCGGCGCTTGGCCGCCTGCGCACGACGACGGATATGGCCAGTCCCGTGGTCGAACAGCTTGCCGTGGCGCACCTGATCGACGCCGACGAAGGGCTGGGCGCGCGCGCCGACATGCTGCGCGGGCGGCGCGACCATCTGCTGGCGCTGCTCGAACAGCATCTGCCCCACTGGCGGGTCGAATCGCCTGCAGGCGGCCTGTCGCTCTGGGCCGAATTGCCCCGTGCGGAGGCAACCGCGCTCGCCGCGCTGGCCGAAAGCCTGGGGGTGCGGGTCGCCGCCGGGCCGCGCTTCGGCGTCAGCGGCGCGTTCGAACGCTTCCTGCGCCTGCCCTTCACCCTGCCCGAGGCCCAGCTTGCGATCGGCGTGGAACGGCTGGTCCAGGCGGACGCCCATCTTCACGCACGGACCCCCAGGGGCCGCGACTCGCTGGCGCTCGCGCTGGAGGCGGACCGATTAATCTGAAGAGTCTGTGTCGAAATGCGCCTTTGGCGCATCCGCACCGGCCCACACCCCCACCCGACCGCCCACAGAGTGTATCCTGAATGGGAGGTCGGGTGGGGGTGTGGGCCGGTGCGGCAACTGAAATGCGCTCTTTCGCGCATTTCGACACAGACTCTAAATGACAGCGCCCGTCAGGCGTCGATGCCGACAATCTGGTCGATGGTGGCAAAGCCGTCGCGCGCCATCAGCGTCTTGAGACCCTGATTGATCCGCTTCGCCAGATACGGCCCTTCATAGACCAGCGCGCTATAGAGCTGGACCAGCGACGCGCCCGCGCGGATGCGGGCATAGGCTTGCTCCGCATTGCCAATCCCGCCAACGCCGATCAGCGGCAGTCGCTTGCCCAGCAAGCGACGGAAATCGCGTAATTTTTGTAACGACAGGTCAGTCAGCGGCGCGCCCGACAGCCCGCCTGTTTCCCCTGCATGGGCCGACCGCAGCGCCGGGCGCGTGATCGTGGTGTTGGACACGATCAGCGCGTCGATCCGGTGGTCGAGACAGGCGGCGGCAATATCCTCCACATCCGCCGGTTCCAGATCGGGCGCGACCTTCAGGAAAATCGGCGTGGCGCGGCTACCCCGTGCCGCCATCACCGCGCCCAGCAACTCGTCGAGCGCAGCGCGATCCTGCAAGGCGCGCAGGCCCGGCGTGTTGGGGGAGGAGATGTTGACCGTCAGATAGTCCGCCAGCGGGGCCATGACCTGAACCCCGGTGGCATAATCGGCGATCCGGTCGGTCGCATCCTTGTTCGCGCCGATATTGATGCCGATCACCGGCCCTTCCCCCACCGGACGGCGATAGCGCGCGATCCGGTCCGCCGCTGCGCCCTGTCCGCCATTGTTGAAGCCAAAACGGTTGATCACCGCCCTGTCTTCGACCAGCCGGAACAGCCGCGGGCGGGGATTGCCCGGCTGGGCCAGGGGGGTCAGCGTCCCCAGTTCGGCAAAGCCAAAGCCCAGCCCGTGCATCTTGTGCGCGACTCGCCCTTCCTTGTCATAACCAGCCGCCAGGCCGACCGGGTTGGGGAAATGCAGTCCCGCAATCGTGCTGGCGAGCGCCGGATCGGGCGTCAGCGGGGCCGGAGTCGGCATCAGGCGCAGTGCGGCGATCGACAGATTATGGGCGCGCTCGGCATCCAGAGCGAACAAAAGCGGGCGGATCAGACGGTAGGGCATGGCCGCGCTATGCCAGCGGCGGGGCGGCCCGTCGAGTCGCTGTTGCAGCATGGCAACAGACTCGCCCCACGTCATTTCATAACAGGAAACGTCATGTTTGGGATCGTTTTCGGCGAAAAAATGTCTGATCCGTCCAATAATATTGCCGCGATTCGGGGGTAAAGCGTCCCTGCGACCCGAAGGCTCTTAGGCTTCCAGCCGATGAGACCTTTTCCTGACCCGGCAATGCAAATTGCCGGGTCATTTTTTTGTGCAGCGCAACAGAAAACAACAAAAGTTACGATTCATTATCCATCCTGCTTGCGCGGCGGCGATGTTGGCGCATAGTAAATCCCAACTGGGGTAAGAATATGGGGTCGCATAACATCGACAGGACCGGGGGCGGTGTCGCTCTGCCGGACGACCGGGGGCCACTATCCTATACCGTGGCGGCTGCGCAGGGGCCGGTGCGGTTGCGTTACTTTGCCCCACCGGAACATTTACGCGCCTATTTCGGCTCGCTCTATCTGTTCACTGTGTCGGCGGACCAATATGCCGACGCGACCCGTGCCGATGTGCCACAATTGCGCTTCATGCTGAGCGGCGGGGGCCAGTATCATTTTCAGGACGGCGTAGCGATGGCGACGCCCGACGTCTGCCTGCTTGGCCCCACCATGGGCGCGACCCGGTTCGAACTGGACCGGCCAGCGCGCGTCGTGGGCATTTCGCTGCTGCCCGCCGGCTGGCTGGCTCTCTATGGCAAGGATGCGAGTCTGCTGGCGGACCGCTTGTGCGACATGGCGGCGGAAAAGGGCGATGCCTATACACGCCTGCTCGATGATCTGCGCGCGCTGGACGATGATCAGGCGGACGTTATGGCGGCGCTGTGCTGGGCGCGACTGGGCGCCAAGATCAAGCCGCCGCGCCGGGCCATCTGGACGCTGCTCCATGCGGTCGACGCCTGGCTGATGGACGAAGGGTCGCCGCGGATCGAGATTTTGGCCGAAACCACTGGCCTGTCCCCGCGCCAGCTCGCCCGGTTGACCAACAAATATTATGGCGCGCCGCCCAAATTGCTGGCCCGCAAATATCGCGCTTTGCGCTGTTCGGCCAAGATCGCGCTCGATCGGGAAAGCTGGCAACTCATGTGCGAGGAAGCGGGCTTTTACGACCAGTCCCACTTCATCCGGGAGATCAAGCATTTCATCGGCCTGACCCCGCACCAGTTGCAGACCGAACCGTCCGCCGTCGCGCAACTGACCCTGCTGCGCCGGTCGCTGGGCGGGGATGTGGCGACGCTCAACCGGCTGAGCTGAGGCAAGGGCAAAGCCAAAAAAGCCTTGATAAATGATGCGGGCGGGACCAAATGCCCAATCAGACGAAATTAGTCTGATTTGAGAATGGTTCGCAACGCGCATGAAATTGTCCAGCTTCGCTGACTATGCCGTGGTCCTGATGTCGGCCGCCGCGCGCCATTGCGGCGCGGCCAAGATGAACGCGACGACGCTGAGCGCGGAAACTGGCATTCCGCTGCCTACCGCGCAGAAGCTGGTGAGCCGCCTGTCTGCTGCGGGCCTGCTCGAATCAAGTCGTGGCACCGGGGGCGGCGTGCGCCTGTCGCGTCCCCCCGCCACGATCACGCTGGCCGACGTGGTGGAGGCGGTCGAAGGGCCGATCGCCATGACCGCCTGTGCCGACACCGGCGCGCATGACTGCACGCTGGAGCAGGACTGCCGCATCCGCCCGCATATGAATGTGGCGAACATGGCGATCCGTTCGGCGCTGGCCGGGGTAACGATCGCGAGTTTGACGAGAGAATTGGCATGACCGAAGTGACGACCAGAGAAGCGCGCAATGCCCAGGCGCAGGAGGCCGCCGATCGTGCGTCCACCTACGAACATGGCTGGGCGTCGAACATCGAACAGGACTTCGCGCCAAAGGGGCTGAACGAAGACACGGTGCGCTTCATCTCCGCCAAGAAAAACGAGCCGCAATGGCTGCTCGACTGGCGGCTGAAGGCTTTTGCGATGTGGCAGACGATGACGCCGCCCGACTGGGCCAAGCTCAACGTCCCGCCGATCGACTATCAGGACGCCTATTATTACGCCGAGCCCAAGAAGAAGGTGGAACTGGATTCGCTGGACCAGGTCGATCCCGAAATCCTCGCCACCTACCAGAAACTGGGCATCCCGATTGCCGAACAGGAAATGCTGGCCGGGGTGAAGGGCAGCCGCCGCGTCGCGGTCGACGCCGTGTTCGACTCGGTGTCGGTCGCCACCACGTTCCGCAAGGAACTGGAGGAAGCGGGCGTCATCTTCCGCTCGATCAGTGAAGCGGTGCGCGAATATCCCGATCTGGTGAAGAAGTGGCTGGGCAAGGTCGTGCCGATGCACGACAATTATTTCGCGACATTGAACTGCGCGGTCTTTTCCGACGGTACCTTCGTCTACATCCCCAAGGGCGTCCGCTGCCCGATGGAACTCAGCACCTATTTCCGCATCAATGCGGAAAATACCGGCCAGTTCGAACGCACCCTGATCGTCGCCGACGAAGGCAGCTATGTCTCCTATCTCGAAGGCTGCACCGCACCGATGCGCGACGAAAACCAGCTGCACGCCGCCGTCGTCGAACTGGTGGCGCTCGATGATGCGGAGATCAAATATTCGACCGTCCAGAACTGGTATCCCGGCGACGCGGACGGCAAGGGCGGCATCTATAATTTCGTGACCAAGCGCGCGCTCTGCCAAGGCCGCAATTCCAAGGTCAGCTGGACCCAGGTGGAAACCGGCAGCGCCATCACCTGGAAATATCCCAGTTGCGTGCTGAACGGCGAAAACAGCGTAGGCGAATTCTACTCGGTCGCGCTGACGAACAATATGCAGCAGGCCGACACCGGCACCAAGATGATCCACAATGGCAAGGGGTCGCGATCGACCATCGTGTCGAAGGGGATCAGCGCAGGACGCAGCAACAACACCTATCGCGGCCTCGTCCGCGTCGCGCCGGGCGCGGAAGGCGTGCGCAACTTCACCCAGTGCGACAGCCTGCTGCTCGGCGACCAGTGCGGTGCGCACACCGTCCCCTATATCGAGGTGCGGAACCCTAGCGCCCAGATCGAACATGAAGCGACCACCAGCAAGATCAGCGATGATCAGCTCTTCTACGCCATGCAGCGCGGCCTGGACCAGGAAAGCGCCGTAGGCCTGATCGTCAACGGCTTCGCCCGCGAAGTGCTGCAACAACTGCCGATGGAGTTCGCGGTCGAGGCGCAGAAATTGCTGGGGATCTCGCTGGAAGGCAGCGTGGGGTGATCCCCGCGATCGCCCGCATCACATATTTGAAAGCCAAGAGGACGGAAACTTGAGCGACGAAGACGATATTCAGGATGCCCTCGCGGATTTTGCGGAGGATGTTGGCAATGGCCAGTCATGGACCGCCGCGATCCGCATCCTGACCGAGGATTATGAGCTGGAAGAGGGCGAGCTGGAACAGCGCGCCCGCGCCGATTTCGGCGATCTCGACACATTCGAGGCCGACAGCCGCGCCGCGCTGGACAAGGCGGACGCCGCGATGACCGAGAAGCTGCGCAAGGACAAGGCGTTCCACAAGGCGAAGGCCCCCAACCTGGCCCGCATGGGTCCGGTCAGCGAATTCGTGGTGGCGCTGCTCGAAAAAGGCCCGCCGGAAGAGAATGTCGACTGGTGGCCCTATATGCCGATCAAGCGGCATATCGACACGCTGTTTCCGGCGCCCGGTGATGTGCGGGACATGGCCTTCTGGACCGCCCGCACGCTCCAGCGCGCGCACGAAGGATAAATGATGCTGACGATCGACCAACTGACCAACGAAATTGACGGCAAGGCGATCCTGAAAGGCCTGTCGCTCCAGATCCACGCGGGGGAAATCCACGCGATCATGGGGCCGAACGGCGCGGGCAAATCGACGCTGGCCTACACGCTGGGCGGGCGGCCGGGTTATGAAGTGACCGGCGGCACCGCGACGTTCGATGGCGCTGACCTGTTCGACCTCGACCCGCATGAGCGCGCCGCCGCCGGTCTGTTCCTGGGCTTCCAATATCCGGTCGAAATCCCCGGCGTCTCCAACCTCCAGTTCCTGCGCGAAAGCCTCAACAGCCAGAAGCGCGCACGCGGGGAAAAGGAACTGAATGGCGGCGAATTCATCCGCCTCGCCAAGGAAAAGGCCGCTTTGCTCGGCCTCGACATGGATATGCTCAAGCGCCCCGTGAATGTCGGCTTTTCGGGCGGCGAAAAGAAGCGCGCCGAAATGGTGCAGATGGGCATCCTCGATCCCAAGCTGGCGATCCTCGACGAAACCGACTCCGGGCTGGACATCGACGCGCTCAAGATTGTGGGCGCTGGCATCAACGCGATCATGCGCAAGCCCGAAAAGGCCGTGCTGCTGATCACCCATTATCAGCGCCTGCTCGACTATGTGAAGCCGGACTATGTCCATGTGCTGGCTGGCGGGCGGATCGTGAAGTCGGGCGGCCCGGAACTGGCGCTCGAACTGGAACGTGAAGGCTATTCTGATGTGGTTGGGGCCGAGGTGGTCGGATAACGGAATATCTGTCCTATCGCGGCGAAATACGGGATAATATACTTAAATTACAAAGGCTTATACCGAAAACACCGTGCATATGGACGAAGTTGGACGAGTTTGAACCGCAAGGCATTGAAAACAAAGCGATGAACATGTTGGACCTTCCCACCCGCCGCGACGAAAGCTGGCGTTATAGCGACCTTTCGGCGCTCCAGAGCGTCTGGCCGCTGCCCGCGCCGGTGCGAATCGACGTTGCGGCGGGCGAAGCGGCGCATCACCATCTGTTGCAGGACGCAGCCGATGGCGCGACGGCGGTGCATGATTATGTCGTGACCGTGGCCGATGGCGCGCGTTGCGATTTTCATGTCCTCAACATTGGCGGCCAGCTGGGGCGAGTGACAATCGACGTGACGCTGGGCCGGGGCAGCCATTTCGAACTGGGCGGCGCCATTCTGGGCAGTGGTGATCAGACGTTGGAAATCGTCACCAGCGTCACCCATGCGCAGCCCGACGCGACCAGCGGCCAGACGATCCGCTCGATCCTGAGCGAGCGCGCCACCGGCAGCTATCTCGGCAGGATCGCGGTCGCCCGCGACGCGCAGCGCACTGACGCCTTCCAGTCGGTCAAGGCCATGCTGCTGGATCGCACCGCAACCGCCAACGCCAAGCCGGAACTGGAAATCTATGCCGACGACGTGAAATGCGCCCATGGCGCGACCGTGGGCGAACTGGACAAGGCAGCGCTTTTCTACATGGCCTCGCGCGGGATGGACCCGGCGACCGCCAAAACGCTGCTGCTGCGCTCCTTCGTGGCGGGCGTATTCGACAGCGTGGCGGATGAGGCGGTGAAGGACAGGCTCGAAGCAGCGGCGATCGCCAAGCTGGAGGCGATGGTATGACACGCAACGTCATCCTCCCCTGCAAGGGGAGGTGGCTGGCCGCAGGCCAGACGGAGGGGTATCACCCTATCGATAGCACGACACCCCTCCACCACTTCGTGGTTCCCCTCCCCTTTCAGGGGAGGATCGCATGAACGCCATCCTTGCCCCCGAACGCCTGTCGCTCCGCGCGGATTTTCCCGGCGTCCTCGACTGGCATTATCTCGACAGTGCCGCCACCGCGCAAAAGCCGCAGGCGGTGATCGACGCCATCGCCCGCGCCTATGGCCCCGACTATGCCACCGTTCATCGCGGCGTCTATGCGCGGTCCGCCAACATGACGCTCGCCTATGAATCGGCCCGGCGCAAGGTGGCCGGTTTCATCGGCGCGAAGTCGGACAGCGAAATCGTCTATGTCCGCGGCGCGACCGAAGGGATCAACCTGGTCGCGCAATGCTGGGCGGGCGAACAGCTGAAGGCGGGCGACCGCATCCTCCTGTCCACGCTGGAACATCACAGCAATATCGTGCCGTGGCAGATGGTGGCGGAAAAGGTCGGCGCCCATATCGACGTCGTGCCGCTGACCGATGATGGCCGGATCGATCTTGACGCGATGCGCGCGATGATCACGCCCCGGCACCGCATGGTCGCGCTCGCCCATGTGTCCAACGTGCTGGGCAGCGTGCTGGATTGCCGCCGCGCGGCCGGCATCGCGCATATGGTCGGCGCGCGGATATTGATCGACGGTTGCCAGGCCGTGCCGCGCCTTGCCGTCGACGTGCAGGCGCTCGATTGCGATTTCTACGTCTTTTCCGCGCATAAACTCTACGGTCCGACCGGCATCGGCGTGCTGTGGGCGCGGCAGGAACTGCTCGACGCCATGCCCCCCTATCAGGGCGGCGGATCGATGATCGACAAGGTGACGTTTGAAAAAACGACCTACGCGCCCGCACCGACCCGGTTCGAAGCGGGAACGCCCCACATCAGCGGCGTGATCGGCCTGTCGGCGGCGATCGACTATGTGCAGGCGATCGGGCTGGACGCGATCCACGCGCATGAATGTGCGCTGGTGGCGCAGGCGCGCGCGGCGCTCGACAATCTCAACAGCGTGCGGGTGTTCGGGCCGGACGACAGTGCGGGAATCCTCTCCTTTGAAGTCGAGGGGGTGCATCCGCACGATGTCGGCACCATATTGGACGAAGCGGGCGTCGCGATCCGTGCCGGGCATCATTGCGCCCAGCCGCTGATGCGCCATCTGGGCGTGGAAGCAACCGCACGGGCCAGCTTTGGCATTTATAGCGATCAGGGCGACGTCGATGCGCTGGTCGCGGGTTTGGAACGGGTAAGGAAGATCTTCGGATGACCGAGGCGAACAAGATCGTGGTGGAAGAGGTAGAGGCCGTTGACGCCCCGCCCAAGGCACGGGTGGAAGAAGCGCCGCGCCAGCGCGACTATCTGGACGGCTTCCTGGCCGCCAAGCCTGCCGAAAGCCCGGCGGGGGAACCGGGCGGCGATGTCTATGATGGCGTCATCGACGCGCTCAAGGATATTTTCGACCCGGAAATCCCGGTCAACATCTATGATCTGGGGCTGATCTATGGCGTCGACGTGTCGCCCGACAATCATGTCGTCGTCACCATGACGCTGACCACGCCGCATTGCCCAGTGGCCGAATCCATGCCCGGCGAGGTCGAACTGCGTGTCGGGGCGGTCCCCGGCGTCGGCGATGCGCAGGTCAATCTGGTCTGGGACCCGCCATGGGATCCGGCCAAGATGAGCGATGAGGCCAAGCTGGAACTGGGGATGCTGTGATGACGACCGAAACCAAGACCCGCGCCCGCCCCGCCGCCGTCACGCTGACGCCCAGCGCCGAACAGCGCATCGCCGACCTGATGGCCAACGCGCCGGAGGGCACGATCGGCGTCAAGCTTTCCACGCCCCGGCGCGGCTGTTCGGGCCTGGCCTATTCGGTCGATTATGTGAGCGAGGAAGCCAAATTCGACGAGAAGATAGAGACCCCCGGCGGCACCTTCTACATTGACGGCGCGTCGGTGCTCTATCTGGTCGGATCGACGATGGACTGGGTGGAGGATGACTTCACCGCCGGCTTCACCTTCGCCAATCCCAATGCCAAGGGCGCCTGCGGCTGCGGCGAGAGCTTCACGGTCTAGTCTCTGTCTCCGTTCGTTTCGAGCGAAGCCGAGAAACGGTGCACAGGTTTCTCGACCTTGCCTGTCCTGAGCGCCTGCCCTGGCATGCAGTCGAAGCGCTCGAAACGAAGGGAGGAGTGTGTTGCCTCATCTATTGATCTTTGGCCTTGGCTATACTGCGTCCCGGCTGGCCGACCGCCTGCGATCGGATGGCTGGCGCATCACCGCCACCCGTCGCCATGCCGACGCAGACACGCTGGCCTTCGATGACGATCCCTCTGTCCGCGCCGCCATCGCCAGCGCCACCCATATCCTCTCCTCCGTCCCGCCCGAAGGCGACACCGACCCGGTGCTGGCCCGCTACGGTACCGCAATAGCCGCCGCACCGGCGCGCTGGATCGGCTATCTCTCCTCCACCGGCGTCTATGGCGATGCGCGCGGGGCGTGGGTGGATGAAGGCAGCCCGGTCGGCACGGGCATCCGTACCGCCAGGGCGCAGGCTGATCAGGCATGGGGCGCGTTGCGGCCTGATATGCGCCGTTTCCGTCTGCCGGGCATCTACGGTCCGGGCCGTTCGGCGCTGGACCGGGTGAGGGCGGGAAAAGCGCATCGCATCGATCTGCCCGACCAGATTTTCAGCCGCGTCCATGTCGATGACATTGTCGCGGGGATCATGGCTTCGTTCGATGGGCCGCCGGGCATCTATAATCTGGCCGACGACCTGCCCTGCGCGCAAAACCGGGTGATAGAGGCCGCCTGCGACATGCTGGGGATGGCCCATCCGCCCCTGCTGACGCTGGAACAGGCCGCGCTGTCGCCCATGGCGCTGGCCTTTTATGCAGAGAACCGCCGCGTCGCCAATGGACGCGCAAAACGCCTGCTTGGCTGGTCGCCACACTACCCGACCTATGTGCAGGGGCTTGCTGCCTGCGACTCGACGGGTGCGTGATTCGCTTCGGCGCAAAGGCGGGCCGCCGATTACCACTTGTTAACCACAGCGGCGCGATAGCGGGCTATCACTTGTCGGGACAGACTGATGGATCGCATCGACCATATTTTCGGCACGCTCAGCCAGCGGATGAGCAGCATGAAGCAACCCTGCCGTGCGATGCCAGCATCCGAACCGCTTTCCAGCCTGATCGACAAGGTCAACGCGGCCAAGCAGCGCTATCAGCCCGGCATAGGCCGTTAAAAGCTCAGGGTTCGCCCTTCGATTCCAGCATCCGTCGCTCGGCGAACCATTGTTGCAGCCTCTGGGCCGCACAGCCGGTAAAGCCGTTGCTGCCGATCACCGAACAACTGCCCGGCAGGGTCTGGCGCTGGACCTGTTCCATCGTCGCCACCTGACTGCCCCAGCCGGGACCACCAGCCACCGCCGGTTTTTCACGCAGCTTCTTGGGAATGCGATAGCGCTCGGCTTCGGGCCTGCGCGCACACACCACGATTTCGCTGTCATCCTTGCCCTTGGGGCAGGGATCATCGCCATAGACGATCAGATTGAATATGCGGTCGGGCGGCGGTTCAGGCTGCGCCAGCACGGGCGTCGCCGGGATCAAGGCCGCCCCCATCAAGGCCAGGGACATAGACAGACGCATCATCGGAAAATCCTTCATTCGCCCCTGTCATTGCCCGCCTTGCCCGAAAGCGGAGACTCCTTGTCCAGACGCCGTTCGGCGTCCGGACCCGTCAGGGTTGCGATGCGGGCGCCGTATCCTTGGCCTTTTCCTCCGCCACGACCCGCGCTTCGATCGCTTCGCTGTCGGCGTCGATGGTGGACAGGCGCTTGGCGCGCTCGGCTTCTACCAGATCCTTCCAGCTGGCATTGTCGAGCGCCTGCCGTTCCGCCTTGGCCAGCCGAGCCAGCTGCGCGAAGCAGCCGGTTGCGCCGCCACCGCCGACCGGCGAGCAGCTTTCAGTGCCGGACCGCCCGACATATTCCATCGATCGCACCCGCTCGCCCCAGGCCTGCTTGCTGGGTTCATTGGGATCGCCGCGCAGCGGTTCGGGGATGCGATAGCGCTCTTCCTCCCCCTTGCGCGCGCACACGACAATGTCGTCGCCCTGGCTTTGCGGGCAAGCATCGTCGCCATAAACGATGACAAGGTTGACCTTCTCCGTCGTCGGCGCGGCCGCCGCGGTGGGCGCGCTTGACGGCTGGGCCAGTGCGGGGCCGGCAGCGCCCATCAGCAACAGCGCGGCGATCATCGGTATCCTGGTCATCCGTCGGTCCTTTTCAGATGCGCTTCGACAGCGCGATGGCGGCCCGGCATCCCAAACGGATGGCGCCCGACAAGAGGGGGTAGGCAGGGGCCTGCTGCGCTCCATGCGCCAGCGCGGCATCGCGATGCTCGACTTCCTCTGCCTGAAAATCCGCGATGGCGGTGGAGAGTTCCGGATCGTCGCTGCCCAATTGCACTAATTGTTCGCCATAGTGGCGGTCGATCTCCGTCTCGATCGCGGCGGTACAGGCCATGGCGGCCTTGGGACCGATCGCCGCCGTCACCGCACCCAGCGCAAAGCCCGCCACGTTCCAAATCGGCGCCAGCGCGGTCGGTCGTACGCCGCGTCGGGCGATCATGGCGTCGAACGTCTGGCGGTGGCGCTCTTCCTGCGCGGCCATGCCCGCAATGATGCGCGCATCGGGATGCCGATCGCCCATCACGGCAAGCTGCCCTGCATAGATGCGGGTCGCGCCGAACTCACCGGCCTGATCGACCCGCAGCATGGACGCGCGATCGGCGGGCTTGGGACGGCGACCGGGTCGGGGAAAATCCTGCTTCGCGCTCATGCATTGCGTCCTTTGCGTCCCAACAACGCCAAGATGGCGAGTGCGCCACCGACCGACAAGAGGCCGTTATAGCCCGCCAGCGATATGCCCAGCAGGCTCCATGGCGCAACATCGCAGCGGGTGATGGGCGTCGCCATGATCTGGGTCAATATATCGGCCGCATTGCCACCGGTCGGCGATGTGGAGCAGGCGGTCAGCCCTTCCCACCAGCCATATTCGACCCCGGCATGAAACAGGCCGATGGCGCCGCTTATGGCGATGGCGATGGCCGCCAGCGTCGTGAACATCGCGCTGGTCCTCGGATTGCCCTTTGCCGCAAAGGCCAGCAGCGCCAGCGCGATCGCGGCCATATGCGGATAACGCTGCCACCAGCACATTTCGCACGGATGCAATCCGCCCACATATTGCGACGCATAGGCACCGCCCAGCAGCGCCACGGGGATCAGCAGCGCCAGGGCGCGAGCGAGGGGAAGTTTGCTCATCATCCCCGCTTAAACCCCCAGGCACCTTTCGTCATGCTGAACTTGCGGGATTCCCACACCATCCGCTCAGGGCGAACGGGAATGATAGGGAACCCCTTACTTCGCCCCCGGCTTCCTGGCCGCCGCCTGCGCGATGGTCGCGCCCGGCGTGCTGGCCAGGCGGCCAATCGTCTTGAGCGCATAGTCGAGCTGAAAATCCTCGACGCCCTTCTTCTTCAATTCCTCGGCCGACATGGCAAAGCGCGGATCGTCCTTGGCATCTTCCTCCAGCGTCTTGTCGTCGGTCTTGATCTCGTTGATCAAATGGCGGCGCAAGTCGCTTTCGCGATATTTGGGGCGGTTCTTGTAATCGGGGTCGGACAGCTGCGGGACGCGGATGTCGGGCTGGATGCCCCCTTCCTGCACGCTGCGGCCCGAAGGCGTATAGTAACGCGCCGTGGTCAGCTTGAGCGCGGTGGTGTTCGACAGCGGCAACATCGTCTGCACGCTGCCCTTGCCAAAGCTGCGTTCGCCCATCACCAGCGCGCGATGCTGGTCCTGCAACGCACCGGCGACGATTTCGGATGCGGACGCCGATCCCGCATCGACCAGCACGATCACCGGCAGACCCTTCGCATCGTCACCAGGCTTGGCATAATAGCGTTCGACATCGCCCTTGGCCCGGCCGCGCTGCGACACGATCTCGCCGCGTTCCAGGAAAGCGTCGCTGACTGATACGGCTTCATCCAGCAGGCCACCGGGGTTGGAGCGCAGGTCCAGCACATAGCCGGTCGGCTTGTGGCCCAGCGACTTGTCGATGCTGCGGATCGCCTGCCGTACATCGGCACCGGTATTGGCAGAGAAGCTGACGATGTTGATGACGCCGATGCCGTTCTTCACTTCCCATTTCACCGGCTTCAACTGAATGATCTCACGCGTCAGCGTCAGGTCGATCGGCTTGTCGCGTCCGGCCCGCACGATCGTCAGCTTCAGGCTGGTGCCCGGTGCGCCGCGCATCTTGTCGACCGCTTCGTCCAGCGTGCCGCCATAGATTAGCTGCCCGTCGATATGGGTGATATAGTCGCCCGCCTTGATCCCCGCGCGCCAGGCCGGGGTATCCTGCGTCGGCGCGATGACCTTGACCGCGCCATCCTCCTGCGTGACCGACAGGCCCAGGCCGCCATAGCTGCCCTCGGTCTGGGTCCGCAGATTCTGGAAATCGCGCGCGTCCAGGAAGCTGCTGTGCGGGTCCAGGCTGGCCAGCATCCCGTCGATCGCGCCCTTGATCAGCTTTTCATCGTCGACTTTCTCGACATAATCGCTGCGGACCTTCTGGAACACGTCCATGAATTCGTCGAGCGCCTTGTAGCTCGACGCCTCCCCATCGGCGAGCGCCGCGGTGGTGGCGGGAATGAGCGCAAGCGCCCCGAGCGCAAGTGCGCCCTGGAGGAAGGTGGATTTCATGGTTGTCCTTGATTCCGGCATCTGCGTTCCATCATAAGCCGATTCGCGTCCCGACGCAAAAGCGCGCTTCGACGAATGTTGCGCAGGGTCGATGAGCGTCAGGTTAATGGGCGCGCGATCCTCATCCCAGCCCCACCAGCGGCACGATGTCGACCGGACGGCCGTTGCGGCGCAGTTCTATGGTGATGGTGGGACGGCCAGGGCCGGTGATGGCGACCGGCTCGCCCTGCCGCACGCTGTCGCCCACTTGCGCGGTAATGCGATGCAGGCCGGTGATCAGCGTGGTCCATCCCTGGCCATGGTCGATGATCAATATCTGGCCATAGCCGCGATAGGGCCCGGCAAAGGCGATGCGTCCGGCGGTCGGCGCGACCGCCTGCGCCCCCGGCTGCGTTACCAGCGTCAGCCCGCGTGACCGGACGCCGCCATCATTCACCTCACCCATGCCCGTGACCAGCTGGCCCACGACCGGCAAGCGATAGGGCGGCGGGCCGCGCATCGCCACGGCCCGGTCAGGGGCAGGGGCGCCGGTCTGGTCGGGGCGAGCCGGGCGCAGCAGCGGACCAGGCAGCGCAGCCAGCTTGTCGCGCAGGTCGCCCGCTTCCTCCAGCCGGTCCATCAGGTCGACAATGTCGCGCGCCCGCTCGCCCAGCGCCAGCGCCCGCTCGCTCTCCATACCCGCATTCGTGCGATAGTCGCGCGCGGCCACCCGCTTCTGCGCCTCCAGCGCGGCGAGTTGGGCCTGTCTTTCCTTGCGCTGTTGCTGGCTGCTGGCCAGCGCATCGGCCGCCTGCTGGGCCGTGGCGCGCAGCGCCCGGCTGCGTTCCAGCTCGGCGCGCAGCCCGGCGGTACGCTGGCGGATCACCGGGAGTATCTGCCCCAGCACCGCGCGCATATGCACGGCATCGGTGATCGAGCCGGGCTGGACCAGCGCCAGCGCCAGCGGGCGGCGCGCCATCATCTGGAGCGCGGCGGTCAGGCGCACGACCGGTTCCTGCTTGGCCGCCAGCCGGGCCGCCTGCGCGCGCTGCATCCGCGCGACGATGGCGATGCGCGCCTGTGCGCCCGCTATGTCGGCTTCGGCCTGCTGGATGCGCGCGGCGATCGCGGCGGCGCGGCGGCGCGCCTGCTCGGCCTCGTCGCGCGCTGCGCTCGCCTGCTGGTCGAGCCGGGCGGACCGATCGCGCGCCTCGTCCGACTGGCGGCGCGCGGCCTTCAGCGCGGCCTGTTCCTGTTGCAATGTGGTGCCGGCGGTGCCGGGCAGGATGATGGCGTCGTCATCGGCGGCGGGCAGGCGCGATGCGGCCAGGACGCCAAGGCCCGCCATCATCGCGATCATGATCCTGCCCCGTGTCACCCGCCTATCCTTCGCGATGATAGGGGTGATTGGCAAGGATCGAGCAGGCCCGCCACAATTGTTCGGCCAGCATCGCGCGGGCCATCATGTGCGGCCAGGTCATATTGCCAAAGGCGATCAGCAGGTCCGCATTCGCCCGTTGGGTATCGTCAAACCCGTCCGCCGCGCCGATCAGGAAGCGACATTCGCGCGTTCCCGCGTCGCGCCAGCCTTCGATCCGCCGGGAAAAGTCCATGGAGGATAGCTGCTTGCCCTTTTCGTCCAGCATCACCGTGACAATGCCGGGCGCCTGCGGGGGCAGCTTGCCGCCCCGATCAGGCATTTCGGTGATCTTGTGCGGCATGGTCAGCCGCTTGACATAGCGGTCGACCAGTTCGGCTTCGGGCGACCGCCCGATCTTCCCGCGCGCGATGATATGGAGGAGCATTCAGCCTTAATCCGTTCACCCTGAGCGAAGTCGAAGGGTTCGGCTGAGCCGCAGGCGAAGCCACTTCGCTACGCTCAGTGGAAGGCTTCGGCTTCGCTCAGCCCGAACGGCGTCGGGTTATGCCGTCCCCGCCACTGGCGCGTCGACAAAGCCCCACATCCGTTCCAGATTGTAGAAGCTGCGCACTTCGGGCCGGAACAGGTGGACGATCACGTCGCCCGCGTCGATCAGCACCCAGTCGGCGACCGGCAGCCCTTCGATGCGGCACGAACGGCCCGTGCCTTTCTTGACCCGCTCGGCCAGATGCTCGGCGATCGCCGCGACCTGGCGCGACGAACGACCGCTCGCAATCACCATATAATCGGCGATGCTGCTCTTGCCTTCGAGGGGGATGGAGATGGTTTCCTGGGCCTGGTCGTCGTCGAGCGACTGCATGACGAGGGCGTGCAGGGCGGCCACGCTATCGGCCGCTGCGGCCGTATCGTTGGCAATAAGGGGTCTGGTCAAAAAAGCTCCATTCTAGACGATCAGCCGACGCGTGAGCGGGTCCCGCACACGTGCATGTTCATATTCGCGATGCCAGAGGGGGTTCGCCTGCCGAAACAGGGTCGCCGATCTTGGATCAGGGCGAAAGCGCAATAGCACGAGCGCCGGCGGTCTCCAATTCGTCCAGCCTGCTTTCTGGCAAGCGGGCAGGACGAAGCGCCGCAGCCAGTTCATGGCCACAGAGCCACGAGCAGCACCATCATAGCCCGGACGGGCGATCACGGCAATGGGCATTTGACGCGCTATGCCGCGCCAGTCCCTCCACTGGCTGAACTGCGCCAGATTATCGGCCCCCATCAGCCAGATGAAGCGGTTGCGCGGGTAGCGGCGGGTCAGCGCGCGCAGCGTGTCTGCCGTGTAGCGCGTGCCCAGCTGCGTCTCGATCGCGGTGGCGCGAATCGGGGCGCGCCGCGCGACCTTGCGCGCACGGGCCAGCCGGGCGGGCAGGGGCGCCATGCCTGCGCGGGGCTTCAGTGGATTGCCGGGCGACACCAGCCACCATATCTCGTCCAGCCCCAGCGCCTTTGCCGCGAACAGCGAAATCGCGCGATGCCCGCCATGGGCCGGGTTGAAGGAGCCGCCGAGCAGGCCGATGCGTGTCATAGCCCCGCCATGCCATCTGGCGCGGGTCGCTGCAATCGCGCTGCTTGCCCGGTCAGGGCGCGGCGACGATCCCCCAGGGCGCGCTCCCGACGGCGATCGTCGCGCTCACCTGCGCTTTGGCCAGATCGATCACCGATACCGAATCGGACAGGCCATTGGCTGTATAGGCTTGGGTGCCATCGGCGCTGACCGCGACATGCCAGACCCGCTTGCCCACGGGCACATAGGCGCGGACTTTGTGGGTCGCGACATCGACCAGCGCGACATGATCGGCTCGGCCCAGCGCGACGATGGCGGTCCTGCCATCGGGGGTGAAACGGATGCCGCACGGCAGGATGCGATGCGCCGGGACGCCCGGTATCTCGAACCGCAGCGTCTCGCGCACCGCACGGCTTGTCGTGTCGATGATCTGGACCGTCCCGCCAATTTCGGCCGCGACCCATAATTGCGCGCCGTCGGCGGTGAATTCGACATGGCGCGGGCGCTGGTCGGTCGGGGTTTCGGCGACCATCTGGCGCGTGCCAAGGTCGATCCAGTTGACGACATTATCCTCTTCGGACGTCACCGCCACCCACTGGCCGTCCGGGCTTTGCGCCACCCCTTCCGGTTCGCCGCCGACATCGACCTGAAAGGCGACGGTGCGGCTGGCCAGGTCTATCGCCGTCAGCGCGGCATTATCCTCATTGGCGACGAACAGCGTCCTGCCGTCGCGGGAGAGGGCAAATTGCTCCGGGTCTTGCCCAGATGGCAATTCCGCGACCAGCTTGCCGGTTGCACGGTCGATCACCTGCACCGCATGGTCGGTGCTGGCGCACAGATAGAGGTAGCGGCCATCCTTCGACAGGGTGATGCCACGCGGGCGGCCGCCCACGGCCCAGGTCGCCGTCACCTGCCCCGACGCGGTATCGACCACGGACACGCTGTCCCCGCGCTCGTTGGAGACATAGAGGGTTTCCCCCTGCGCGGCGGCGGGGAGCGCCAGCCAGACGGCCCCGACGGCAATGCCGATGCGCTTCATATCCTGATCCTCTCACCGCTTTGGCCGTCATCCTATCGGCTGGTAACGATCGACGGGATTGTACCAATGGCCAATGGGCCGCGCGCCTGCCTTAGCCGATATTCCGGTCAACGAGAATCCGCGTGAGAGGATGACGCATATGAAACTGGGACGGATCGCGCTGCTGGGCGCCATTGCCACGCTGGGCATGACCGGGGCGAGCGCGCTGCTGGCGCATGGCGACGTCACGCCGCAAGCAGTCGACACGAGTGCGCTGCCGGAGATTGGCGAAACCTGGCTCGAAAAAAACCCCTATAGCGGCAACGCCAAGGCGATCGAGATCGGCCAGTCGGCTTATGGTCAAAATTGCGCGCGCTGCCATGGGCTGGATGCGGAATCCGGCGGCATCGCGCCGGACCTGCGTTATCTGGAGGAAGGCGAATCCGGCGATCAATGGTTCGCCGAACGCTTCCGCCACGGCTCCAGCCATGACGGCAAGGTCTATATGCCGCCCTTTGGCGACGTATTGGGGCAAAAGGCCGGCTGGGCCATCCGCGCCTGGCTTGAAACCAAACATGAGGGATAGGGCGATGCTCACCCGTCGCGCCTTGATTGGCGGGGCGGGTGTGGCGCTCGCGCTGGCTGCGGGCCGCGGCGGCGCGGCCCCGTTGGCGAAGGTCAAGGCGCTCGGTACGTTGCGCGTGATCGTCTATCAGGACAACCGGCCCTGGTCGTGGGAGGAGGGCGGCAAGATCGTCGGTCTGGACGCTGACCTGGCGCAGGCGATCGCGGGCAGGCTGGGCGTGCGCGCCGATGTGGCCCAACTGGTCGCGGACGAAAGCGCCGATGACGATCTGCGCAACGGCGTGTGGAAGGGCGGCTTGCTGGGCTTCATGCCCGGCGACCTGATGCTCCATGTCCCCTTCGACCGGACCTTCGCGGCGCGCAATGATCAGGTTGCGATCATCGCGCCCTATTATCGCGAGAGTTTCGCGCTGGCCGGTACCGGTGGCGCGGTCGCGCTGGAAGGGATGCCGACCGAGTGGCGCGGTCGCAAGCTCGCCGCTGAACTCGACTCCATCCCCGACTTCTATCTGACAGGCTCTTTCGGCGGCGTTTTGGCGAAGGATGTCGTCCATTATCCGACCGGATCGGCGGCGGTGGCGGCGGTGCTGGCCGGGCAGGCGGACGCCGTGCTGGCGAGCCGGGCGCAGATCGAACACGGACTGCACGGTGCGGGCGCTGGCCGTGTCACGCTGCGCAAGGGGCCGCTGCCCGCTTTCACCTCGCCCGGTTGGGACATCGGCATGGCGGTCAAGGAAAACAGCCGCACGCTGGGCGATGCGGTGGAGGAGATCGTTACCGCCATGGCGGCAAGCGGCGAGATGAAGGCGTTGTTCGCGCGCTACGGGGTCAACTGGACTGCGGCCAACGCCGCAGGCTGAGCGCGGACCGTCAATATCCCGACCCAAGGTCTAATTGTCGCTGATCGGGAGCGGCATAGTCTGCACAGAAATCGTGGGCGCCCAATGCGCCCGATTACACAGGGAGGATGGTTATGAAAGGACCGATCATGCGGGCGCTGTCGGGCGTCGCTGCGATGGCAATGGCGATGGGGGCCGCGCCGCTGGTGGCGCAAAGCGGGCCGACCGATGCCGATCTGATGAACGACGCCAAATCGACGGGCGACGTGCTGACATATGGCATGGGACCGCAGGCGCATCGCTTCAGTGCGCTCAATGCGATCAACAGCGGCAATGTGTCGAAAATGGTGCCTGTCTTCTCCGCCTCGCTGGGTGGTGAAAAGCAGCGCGGCCAGGAAGCGCAGCCGATCGTCTATGACGGCACCATCTATGTGACCGGCAGCTATTCGCGCATGTTCGCCTTCGACGCGCGCACTGGCGAGGAAAAATGGCAATATGACGCCCGCCTGCCCGACGGCATCATGCCCTGCTGCGACGTGGTGAACCGGGGCGCGGCGATCTATGGCGACAAGATCATCTTCGCCACGCTCGACGCGCGCCTCGTGGCGCTCAACCGCCTGACCGGCAAGGTGATCTGGAACAAGCAGATCGCCGACTATAAGGAAGGCTATAGCGCCACCGCGGCGCCGCTGATCGTCAACGGCATGGTCATCACCGGCAATTCGGGTGGCGAATTCGGCGTGGTCGGCGCGGTCGATGCGCGCGACGTCAACACTGGCGAGCTGATCTGGCACCGCCCGGTGATTGAAGGCCATATGGGCACGCTCAATGGCAAGGATAATGGCATCACCGGCAAGCTGAACGCCAGCTGGCAGGGCGACCAGTGGAAAACCGGTGGCGGCGCGACCTGGCTGGGTGGCACCTATGATCCTGAAACCAATCTGCTCTTCTTCGGCACCGGCAACCCTGCGCCGTGGAACAGCCATCTGCGTCCCGGCGACAATCTCTACACCGCATCCACCATCGCGATCGACCCGGCCACTGGCGTCATCAAATGGCATTTCCAGACCACGCCGCACGACGGCTGGGATTTCGACGGCGTCAACGAATTCATTCCCTTCGACGCCACCATCAACGGCAAGCCGATGAAGCTTGGCGCGAAGGCGGACCGCAACGGCTATTTCTTCGTGCTCGACCGGACCAACGGCAAGTTTGTCAGCGCCAGCAAGTTCGTGATGCAGACGACCTGGGCCGATGGCTTCAACAAGAATGGCAAGCCGAATTACATCGTGGAAGGCCGTCCGCCGGCACCGGGCGATGCAAAGGGCAAGCCGGTCTTCGCCTCGCCGTCTTTCCTGGGCGGCAAGAACTGGATGCCGATGGCCTACAGCCATGACACCGGCCTTTTCTATATCCCGTCCAACGACTGGGGCATGGACATCTGGAACGAGCCCATCGCCTACAAGAAGGGCGCGGCCTATCTGGGCGCGGGCTTCACCATCAAGCCGATTGCCGAAGATCATATCGGCGTGCTGCGGGCCATGGACCCCAAGACCGGCAAGATCGTGTGGGAATATAAGAACAAGGCGCCGTTGTGGGGCGGGGTGCTGACGACCGGGGGCAATCTGGTGTTCACCGGCACGCCCGAAGGCTATCTGAAGGCCTTCGATGCCAAGACTGGCCAGGAATTGTGGAAATTCCAGACCGGGTCCGGCGTGGTCGGTTCGCCTGTCACCTGGGAACAGGATGGCGAACAATATGTCGCCGTCATGTCCGGCTGGGGCGGCGCTGTGCCTCTGTGGGGTGGCGAAGTCGCCAAATCGTTCAAGGACATCAATCAGGGCGGCGCGCTCTGGGTGTTCAAACTGCCAAAGTCATAAGGGAGAGAGTGTCATGATCGTCATGGGACGTGGCAGCTATGCAATGCAGGCTCCGGTACTGCCGCCTTGCGCTTTGCGGCTTGCCACATCCCATGACTTGGTCGATCATTCGGGCCAGGGGCAGGATATGGGCCAATATATGGGCGGCGAAGCGATCATGGAACGCGTGCTGATCGTCGATGACCATCCGCTGGTGCGCGACGGTTTGCGCAGCGTCATCGCGATCAGTTTCGACAATATCGAGATTTTCGAGGCGGCGACCCTGGACGAGGCGATCGCCACGCTGGAAAAGCAGGATAATTTCGATCTCATCCTGCTCGATCTCCACATTCCCGACGTGCGGCGGCTTGATGGCCTCAAGCTGCTGCGCGATCGCTTCCCGATCCTGCCGGTGGTGATGGTGTCGGGGGCGTTCGACCGCGCGATCGTGCAGGAGGCGCTGGCCGCCGGCGCGGCCGGGTTCATCCCCAAATCGCTCAAGCGCAGCGCCATCGTCGACGCCTTGCATCGGGTTGTGTCGGGCGAAATCTATCTGCCCGAAACCATGGGGGAAGGGGCAGCGCCGTCCGCCGACGAAGATGACATCACCCGTCGCATCGACAGCCTGACGCCGCAGCAGAAGACGGTCCTCGGCCATCTGGTGAACGGTCGCCTCAACAAGCAGATTGCCCACGACCTCAATGTGTCGATGACGACGATCAAGGCGCATGTATCGGCGATCCTGCAAAAGCTGGGCGTACTCAGCCGCACCCAGGCAGTGATCAAGGCGAACCGGGTACATTTCCGCGCCGACTGACCCGGCACGACCTTCCATCTATTTCAGCATCGTCCGCAACAGCGCGCGCAACTGTGCAGGCTTGACCGGCTTGCTCAGCAGCGGGATGCCGCAGGCGTCCAGGCGGACCTTCAGATCCTTGCCGCGATCGGCCGAAATCATCACCGCAGGCACCGGCCCGCCGAAATGGGCGCGCAGCCGGTCGATCACATGGTCGCCCGTCTCCCCGTCATTCAGATGATAGTCGATCAGGATGATGTCAGGCTTGGCATCGTCTGTGAACAGGGCGGTCGCATCGGCAAAGCCGCCCGCCGTCCGCACACTGCATCCCCAGCCGCCGAGCAGGGTCGACATGCCGGTCTGGATCGCCCGTTCATTGTCGATCACCAGCACGTTGAGGCCGCGCATCGTGCGATCGCGTCCGGATATGTTCGGCTCGCTGTCGGGATCGGTCACCGGCTCACCCGCCGGCAGGCAAATCGCAAAGGTCGATCCACGACCGGGCGTCGATTCGAGCGTGATCGGATGGCCCAGCATATCGCTCGCCCGCTTGACGATGGCCAGGCCCAGCCCCTTGCCGCTGGTGCGGGTGTCCAGCCGGCGAAACTCCTCGAACACCAATGCCTGCTTGTCGAGCGGAATGCCGGGGCCGCTGTCGGTCACGCTGATGCGGACGCCGTCCGGCCCGCTTTTGCAATCCACCCGAACCGATCCCTGCTGGGTATAGCGCAGCGCGTTGGACAGGAAATTCTGCAGGATGCGTCGCAACAGCCGGATGTCGGATTGCACCCATGCCGGTTCGCTGGCGATCACCAGTTCCAGCCCGCCAGCGCGGGCCATCGGGGCAAATTCGACGCGCAGCGTGTCGAGCAACCTGTCGAGCCGGAAATCGCCAACCTCCGGCTGGATCGCGCCTGCGTCCAGACGGCTGATTTCCAGCAGAGCCTCCAGCAGATCCTCGACCGAATCCAGCGCCGTCGACGTCTGGTTGACCAGCGCGCGGGTCGGCAGCGCCAGTCGCCGGTCGCCCAGCGCGGCGACAAACAGCCGCGCGGCGTTCAATGGCTGGAGCAGGTCATGGCTGGCGGCGGCCAGAAAGCTGGTCTTGGACAGGTTGGCCTTTTCCGCCGCTGTCTTGGCGTCGCGCAACTGCGCCTCGATCGCGCGGCGTTCGGCGATCTCTGTCTCCAGTTCGGCGGTCCGCTCGGCCACCCGGCGTTCCAGCGTCTCGGCCGTTTCCTGCAGGCCTGCCTGCGCCCGCAACATCGCGGTGACGTCGGTAAAGCCGATTACCTGCCCACCCCGTTCCAGCGCAGTGCTGCGAAGCTCGAAGCTGCGCGTCCCTGCATGGACCAGCGCGTGGCGCGGATCGCCGCCGGGCTGGTCGCCCCGCCAGTCCAGGCACCCTTCATCCACCATGCCCAGATGCTCGCGGCACCAGGCGACCAGCGCGCCATGGCTGCCGCTCTCCTGCGCCCAGCCGCCGGGCAGGTCGAGCAGATGCTGGAGCGCGTCGTTCCACGCCGCCACGCGCCCCTGCGCGTCGAACAGGCAGACGCCTTCGGACAGATTGTCGAGCGTGGATTGCAGGATCAGGTTACGCTCGGCCAGTTCCAGCGCCCGGTTGCGGGCGTCCTGCGCCTTCACCTCGGTAATGTCGGTATAAATGCCGACAATACCGCCTTCGCTCGTGCGCAACTCGTTGATCTGGACCCAGCGGCCATCCGACAGCGCCTGCACATGCCCGCCGTCCGCAATGCTGTGGCGCGCCAGCCGGTCCGATACCCAGCGGTTGGGCGCGACCAGCGATCCGAGCGCGTGATGATGCGCGGCGGCGAGCCGGACAATCTCGTCGAAAGACTGGCCTTGGCGAATCTGGTCGGCAATTTCGGGCCAGAAACTCAGATAGGCCTCGTTGAACAGAACCAGCCTGTCCTCTGCATCGAACAGGACAAACCCCTCATTGATCGAATCGATCGCGTCGCGCAGCCGGGTCTGGGCTTCCTCGGCGGTTGCATGGGCCTGGGCCAGCTCCGCATTGGCGGTGGCCAGACGGCCCAGCGCATCCTCCAGTTCGCCCGTCCGCTCCCGCACCATGGCTTCCAGCGTGATTGCGGTCTCGAACATCGAAAAGGCATTGCCGACCATATCGCTCGACCGTTCGACCCGGTCGATCAGCGCGGCATTGATCTTGCGCAGCTTGCGATTGTCTTCCCGCAACCTGTCCAGTTCAGTGTCGGTTTCCGCCCGCTTGCTCATTTCCCGATCGCAAGTCCGCTAAAGGTCTGGTTGACGTGCAACGCATGATATTGTTCGCCATAGGTATTGAAGCCGATGACGCGATGACGGCCATAGAGCTCGGATACGGCCCGGCTGATCTGCCGCTGTTCGGCGTCGATCCGGTTCAGCACGCAATCGAACGCTATGATCCGGTCGACCGTGCCGACATGGGCGGCAATATCGGTGAACATCGCCTCCATCCCCGCGATCCGGTCCACCGGCTCACCCACGGTCAGCACGATGCCTTCGTCGATCGCGCAGTAGAAGGTCAGGCTGCCGTCCGGGTTGGCACTCTGGATCGAGCGGACATGATAGTCCCCGCCCGCCCGCACCATCGGCGGATGGGCGGCGTAGAATGCCAGGCCCAGCGCTTCCCCGGCATGGCCCGCCAGCCGCAGATATTCCTGCGCAGCAGGCTCGGCATTGATTTCGGTGACGATCCGGTCCTGCGGGACAGCGCCCGTCACCACCATCTTGGCCGCGCCGGGGCGATAATGCTGCCCCTTGAACACATGGATCGGCCGGGGGGTGGACAGGATGGCGATCACGGCGGCGCGATGGTGGAAACGGCCCCCGTGGAAGATCGCTGTTTCGCGGAAATCCAGTCCGTCACCTGACGATCCGCCGATCAGCGGTACATCGCCCAGCGCATCCTGGATCGTCATCGTCAGCAGTTCCTCGCGATGGGACAGGCCATCGACCAGAAACAGCGCGACATGATTGACCCGGTCACCCAGATGGCGGCTGTCGCGCTCCGCCACCGCTGCAAGCGATCGGATGGCTTCCCGCGCTGCGACCGGATCGAACGCATCAATATCGTCGAAACAATGGGACACCATATGAAAGCTGGCGGCCGGAAAGCCGATGACGCTCAGACTATCCTCGTCATAGCCCTGCTCGGTCAGTTCGCCCGAACTGGTACAGCCGATCGCGACCCGTTGTTCGCCATGGCGGTTCACCGCACGGGCCAGCGCGTCGCGATCGAAACGGTGCGAACAAAATAGCAGCATGCCGGCCAATGGTGAATCACCCATGGCATGGGCGACTTGCGCCATCGCATCGGCCGGATCAGGCATGTGGCTCGACGCAAAGACAATATCCGCCGCCTCCACACTCATTTCGCTCTCTCCCATCGCATTCCCCTTTTTCTTAGGGGTTATGCACTGTGCTGCGCATTTGTCACGTCAGGCGATGGCGTTGCCTCTTGGCGGATCGCCGGCCGCTTCCAGCAGGGCGTTTTCGTCGTCGGTAAAAATGCGCGACCGGACGATGAAGCGCATCCCTTCCGGGCTTTCCAGCGACATGCCCGCGCCGCGCCCTGGCACAATGTCGATCGTCACCTGGGTATGGCGCCAATATTCGAACTGGGCCGCGCCGATCCATACCGGCACATCGCCCCCGACATGCCCCAGCAGCACGTCCTGCGCCCCCACCTTGAATTCGCCGCGCGGAAAGCACATTGGCGCGGACCCGTCGCAACAGCCGCCCGACTGGTGAAACATCAGCGGCCCATGCCTGTCGGTCAGCTGCGCGATCAGCGCCAGCGCTGCATCTGTCGCCAATATGCGGGGCGGAAGCGGGTTCGTCACAGCCAGGCTTTCCTTTACAAAAAGGGGCGGACGTCCGTTGGGGACGCCCGCCTGGGACGAAGGCGCTTACAGGGGAAAGGCAAGCGCCTTCGTTGCGACCCTTTAGAAGAAGCCCAGCGCCTTGGGGCTGTAGCTGACCAGCAGATTCTTGGTCTGCTGATAATGGTCCAGCATCATCTTGTGGTTTTCGCGACCGATGCCCGACTGTTTGAAGCCACCAAAGGCGGCATGGGCCGGATAGGCATGATAGCAGTTGGTCCACACCCGACCGGCCTGGATGCCGCGGCCCATACGATAGGCGCGGCTTCCATCGCGCGTCCACACGCCTGCGCCCAGACCATAGAGCGTGTCGTTGGCGATGGCGAGCGCTTCGGCCTCATCCTTGAAGGTGGTGACGGCCAGAACCGGACCGAAAATCTCCTCCTGGAATATCCGCATCCTGTTATGCCCCTTCAACACCGTCGGGGTGACATAATAGCCTTCGCTCAGTTCGCCATCCAGCTGCGCACGCGCGCCGCCGGTCAGCAATTCCGCGCCTTCGGCCAGACCAATCTCGATATAGGAGAGGATCTTTTCCAGCTGGTCGTTCGACGCCTGCGCGCCGATCATCGTCGCCGGGTCGAGCGGGCTACCCTGCTTGATCGCCTTCACGCGCGCAATCGCGCGTTCGATGAACTTTTCGTAGATCGATTCCTGGATCAGCGCCCGGCTGGGGCAGGTGCACACTTCGCCCTGATTGAGGGCGAACATCGCAAAGCCTTCCAGGCACTTGTCGAAATAATCGTCGTCTGCATCCATCACGTCAGCAAAGAAGATGTTGGGCGACTTGCCGCCAAGTTCCAGCGTGACGGGAATCAGGTTTTCCGACGCATATTGCATGATCAGGCGGCCGGTCGTCGTTTCGCCGGTGAAGGCGATCTTGCTGATCCGCTTGTTGCTGGCCAGCGGCTTGCCCGCTTCGACGCCAAAGCCGTTGACGACGTTCAGCACGCCGGGTGGCAGCAGGTCGCCGATAATGTCCAGCAGCACCAGAACCGACATCGGCGTCTGTTCGGCGGGCTTCAGCACGATGCAATTGCCTGCCGCCAGCGCCGGGGCCAGCTTCCACACCGCCATCAGGATCGGGAAGTTCCAGGGAATGATCTGGCCGACCACGCCCAGCGGCTCGTGGAAATGGTAGGCGATGGTGTCATGATCGATCTCGCTGATCGACCCTTCCTGGGCGCGAACGCAGCCTGCAAAGTAGCGGAAATGGTCGATGGCCAGCGGAATGTCGGCATGGGTCGTTTCGCGGATCGGCTTGCCATTGTCGATCGTCTCGGCCATCGCGATCAGGTCCAGATTGGCTTCCATCCGGTCGGCAATCTTGAGCAGGATGTTCGAGCGTTCCGTCGTGGAGGTCTTGCCCCAGGCATCCTTCGCCTTGTGCGCCGCGTCGAGCGCCAGCTCGATATCCTCGGCCGTCCCGCGCGCGATGGTCCCGACGACCTGGCCCGTCACGGGGGAAATATTTTCGAAATAGCCGCCCTTGACCGGGGCGACCCACTGGCCGTCGATATAATTGTCATACTGGTTGCGGATCAGCGTCTTGCCGGTGAACCGCTCCATCGCCTGCTGCAGCATCGTCCTACTCCTGTCCTGTCGAAATTGGCTGAAAACATGGCGCGGCGACCTGTGCCGGGCCATTGCACCTTGGATCTATTTCACTTTTGCGAGCGCCGCCGTCATGCGCTTGGCGGCAAAGGGGGGCAGCTTGACCGCCTTGGCCGCTGCCAGGTCGGCGGCGGACACCTTGCCCACCTGGACCAGCGCGACCATGCCCATCGAATAATGGGGCATGCATTTTATGCCGTAGAGGCCGGACTTGGCGACGGTCAGCACCATCTCCTTGTTCATCGCGCCCTTCACCGGGGTTACGCCCGCGGGCAGCATGTTCGCCATCGTTTCGGCATTGTGGCTGGCGTCGGTCGGCTTGAAATGGATGGTATCGCCCGGCGCAGCTTTCACGAAGGATGGTTCAAACACCATCGCCCCGTCCGCGCCCTGATTTTTCATATGGACCACAATATCCTTTGCCGCAGCGGGCAGCGGCGAAAGGAGCAGGGCAGCGGCAAGGCCAGCTGACAGGCGCAGATGGATCACATCACTCTCCAAAGATGCACGCGGCTAATGGCCGCCAGATTGCGCCAAGAGTGCGTCCGGAGCGCGCCTGCGCACAATGGGCCTTTGGTCCTATGTGGCCGTGCCGCCTTCGGGTTGGACTGGCGTGAGCGGCAGGCCAAGGTCGCGCCAGCCATCCGTCCCCTCCGCCAGCCACCAGACATTGGCAAAGCCCATCGATCGCAACCTTTTGGCAGCGTTCCAGCCCATCCAGCAGTCGGAGCGGCAGAACAGAATCAGCATCCTGCCGCGCGCGCGCGCCTTCAACCGGACAACGCCGGTGGCAAAATCCCCGGCAATGGCGGGATCGGGCTGGCCACGCCCGGCATCGGGAAACCAGTGCGCACCAGGGATGGAGTCATGCGATGACGCCAGCCGCCAGCGCCCGTCCGGTTCACGATGACCACCTTCGGCCGGCAGGACATCGATGAAGATGGCATCCCTGTCCGGCACAAGCTGCGCCGCTGCTGCAAGCGCGATTCGACCGACGCCGGCGGGCGGCTGGCGCACTGGCGCGCGATAATGCGCGATGCGATAGCCCTCCGTGTCGAACAATGGCTCCTGCGCCAGCGCGGGCAACGCAACCAGCATCGCCGCCATGATGAAGCGCCGCATGATCCTCTCCCCGGCTTATGACCCAAGGGCCAATGGTAGCGCGTCGCGCCCTCCATTAGACCCTGTCATAAGGGAGAAGGATATGCGCAGGGCAAAGAGCCTATGGGTCGCGATCATGCTGACGCTGGCGCCGGCCGGTGCCGGGGCCACTCCGCCTGCCGATCCGCTCGGCTCACCGATGTGGATAGCCCATGCGCGCACCCTGTTCGATGATGATCCAGTGCGGTTCGACCCCCGAGTCCATGTGTCCTTCCCGATGATCGCGGAAAACCAGCGCGCCTTTCCGGTGGTCATTGATGCGCGCGGAATAGCGGGGGTCAGGCGGATGATCCTGCTCGCGGACCTCAATCCCATTCCGGTCGCGATCGACTATCGCCCCCTGCATGCCGCGCCCTATGTCGCGACTCGGATCAAACTGGATCAGCGCACTCCGGTACGCGGCGCGGTGCAACTGGACAGCGGGCAATGGCTGGTGTCGGGCGGCTGGGTCGATGCCGCGGGCGGCGGCTGTTCCGCGCCACCCGTCAGCCGGGTCAAGGGCGACTGGGCTGACCATCTGGGCGAGATACGTGGCGAAGTCTGGCCCATGGCGCAGGGTTATAATCGGGTGCGGCTGAGCTTCCGGCATCCGATGGACACCGGCCTTGTCGAAAATATCGCCACTTATCATCTGGAGGCGTTGGCGGTGACCGACGGGGACGGGCGTGTGCTGGGCGACATGGATATATGGGCATCGGTGGCGGAAGACCCGGCGATCACGCTGATGGTGGACGGCAGCCCGGATGCGGCGCTGCGGGTCGCGGCGCGTGATACCAACGGGCGCGACTACCGGGCCAACCTCATTCTGGCGCGTCAGTCGCCGATGCCGGGCGGACGATGAAGCTTTCGCGACGCGCCATGCTGGGCGGGATAGCGGGTCTGGCGACGATGCCCGCTCGTGCGGCCGACTATAGCATCACGGCGGTGCCGGTCGGCGATGGCATCTGGATGGTGCGCGGCGCGGACGAGCCGATCGAAGAGCATAATGGCGGGGCGATCGCCAATATCGCCATCATCGCAACGCCCGTGGGGACGGTGCTATGGGAATGCGGCCCTTCGCTTCGCTATGGCCGCGCCCTGCGCCAGGTGGCCGAGCAATTGACGGGCCAGCGCATAATACGGGTCTATGTCAGCCATCTCCATCCCGATCATGGCCTGGGGCTGGCCGCCTTCGATCCTGCCATCGTCGCCGCGCTGCCGGGCACGATCGCGGCGTTGGCGGCGCAGGGGCAGGGTTATGCCGATGGCATGTACAGGCTGCTGGGCGACTGGATGCGCGGCACGGACCTGATCCTGCCGGGCCGGACCATCATGGCGGCGCAGGAGGATTTTGGCGGGCGGGTGCTGCGCCTGCTTGCGCTTTCCGGCCATAGCAGTGCGGATCTGGCGCTGCTGGACGAAAGAAGCGGCCTGCTGTTGGCGGGTGATCTCGTTTTTCATGATCGCGCGCCCAGCACCCCGACCGCCGATCTTGCGGCCTGGCGCGCCAGTCTGGACCAGCTGAAGGCCTTGCCCCATGGCGGCGTCCTGCCTGGCCATGGGCCGCTCGACCCGACAGGAACGGCGGCCATTGCCCAGACGCGCGACTGGATCGACTGGCTGGAAGGCGCACTGACGCAGGCGGTGCGCGATGGTCTCGACATGGTGGAGGCGGGCGACCTGCCGATCCCCGCCCGCTTTGCCGGGATGGCTGCCGCCCGCTACGAAGTGCAGCGCAGCGTGTCGCATCTCTATCCTGGCATCGAAGCGGCATTGCTGCCGCGCATCGACGTCAAAAGCGCGCCCTGATCCCCACCTGCCAGCGGCGCGGCGCGCCCGGTCCATAGGCACGGGGATTGGATGCGCCCGGCACCTCCTCCAGTTCGATCTCATCGACTTCGCTGAACGTGCCAAAGGTCGCGTAGCGCCTGCCCAGGGCGTTGCGCACCTCGCCAAACAGGCTGACGCCGCGCACCACATCCACGCTCGCGCGCAGATTGACGATGGCGTAGCCGCCCAGCCTGGGCGTATCATTCCCTTCGTCGCCGACCAGATATTGGCCCGATCGCGCGATCACATCGCCGCCAATGCTCCAGCCCTGACCGGCATAGTCCAGGTTCAGCGTCGCGCTATGCCGGGCTATACCGGGCAGGCGGTCACCGCGCTCGACTGCGATCAGGCCGTCCTCGTCCGCTGTCGGATTGGCCGGGCTGGATAGGCTGAGCGGCGCGCGATAGGTGGCGTCGGTAAAGGCATAGCTGAGGCCCGCTTGCAGCCCGCCCCGCTGTGCGCTGATCGTCGCTTCCACCCCCTGCCGCCTGGTGCTGCCGATATTGCGAAAATAGGCGCGGCCCCGAATTTCCGAGGCGACATATTGAATGTCGTTGCGATTGTCTGTCCGCCAGGCCGACAACAGCCAATCAACTGCAAAGCCGCCAAGCTGCGCCTTGCCCTTTGCACCCGCTTCCCAGCTTTTGGCGACCACCTGCTTCAACGGCGGATCGGCGATGAAGAAATTGGTCAGGCTGCATGGCGCATTTTCATCGGCGCAGGACAGTTCGGCCGGAGTCGGCACGCGGTTGCTTTCCGCATAGCCCGCCCGCAGCGCCAAAGCGTCGGACAACTCATAGTCGAACTCGATGCCGGGATTCAGCCGGGAAAAATGATGCCGGCCATTGAGCGCGGTGCCGATCTGGTCCTGCAACACCACCCGCGCCCAATTATATCGCAGTGCGATTTCGGCTGACAGGCGCGGGGTGATGGGTAACCGATCCTGGGCGAATACCCCCCAATAATCGGTATGGGCGACCAATCCCACCGGCGCGATGGCGCCGTCTGGCTGGATGATGATCGGTCCCAGCCCTTCGACGCTTCGCTCCTCGGTCATCGCGCCGAGTTCGGTCGATGTGTCGAACCGGGTGCGGCTTGTGTCGTAACTCAGCCCCAGCGCCAGATGATTGTCCCCCGCGCCCAACGCCCGCTGGTCGATCAGTTGCACCAGCGCCCCCATCGCCCGCGTCGCGGTGCGCCCGCGATTGAGGACGCCATAGCCTTTACCCCCCAGGCTGTCGGCGATCGGATCGCCATTGGCGTCCGTCAGGACCGCCTGTTCCTCCTCACATTCGGTATCCCCCACCGTTTCCAGGCATAGCAGGCCAGCCTCATCCTCTTCCTCGCAACCCTCGATATCGGCAGCATCGCCATTGACGCTGCGCAGCGTCAGTTTTTGCGCGTAGAGCGTCCCTTCGATCCGGGTCGTATCCGATAGCGCGACCCAGGGATGCAGGCTGACCCGGCCATAGCGGCTGGCGCTATTGTCGGGCCAGGTGAATACCGCGCGCCGATCGACCGCGAGCAGTTCGACCGGCGAAACGCCATTGCCGGTCAGGTCGGTGTCCGCCCCGACCAGCTTGAGGTGCAGGCCACCACCAGGCGTGTCGAAGCCCAGGTCGAGATAGCCATTATATAATGTCGAGGGCGAAAAGGCGCGCCAGCCATCGTCCCGCGTGTATTGAAACGCCGCGAAGGCGCTGAAATCGCCCCGTGCCCCGCCCGCCGCGATGCTCGCTTCGGTCATGCCGAACTGGCCCTGTGAAACGCTGGCCTCCAGTCCGGGATCGCTCAGCCCTGTCTTGGTGTCGATCAGCAACGCCCCGCCCAGCGCGTTGAGGCCATAGACCGCGCTTTTGTCGAGCAGGCTGATCCGCGCAATGGCGGCTTCGGGCAACAGGTCGAACTGCATGGTGTCGCCGAACGGCTGGTTGAAGCGCGCGCCGTCCAGATAGGTGGCGATCCCCTGCGCCTGTCCCTGAAGCGGCGAAGCGACAAAGCCGCGATAGACCAGATTGGGTTGCCACGGGTTGTTTTGCGCGTCCTGCAAGGTGACACCGGCGAAGTTACGGACCAGCGCGCCCAGCAGATCGGGACTGCCGCCTTTGGCGATGTCGGCGGCGGACAGCGACAGGCCGTCGTCGCTGTCGATGCCGCCGCCTGGCGCCGTCACGATGATGGGCTGGCGACCGGCATCTGCCTCATCCGCCCGCGCGATGCCGCCGCACAGCGCCATCGCACTGGTTGCCAACAGCGCCGTCACACCCCTCATGCCATCCTCCATTATGTCTATGGGAGGAAGGCTAGGGGGGCAGGTGACGGCGCTCCATTAGACCTTGGGTCGGTCCATCCTCAGATCATCTGCGCTTTCAACAGCTTGTCGATGGTAAGCGGATAGTCGCGCAGCCGCAGGCCAGTAGCGTTGTAGACTGCATTGGCAACCGCTGCGCCCGCGCCGCAAATGCCCAGCTCGCCCACGCCCTTGGCTTTCATCGGTGAACTTTTGTCGTCCAGTTCGTCGATGAACAGTACATCTTGTTCGGGTATGTCTGCATGAACCGGCACGGCATATTCGGCCATGTCATGATTGATGAACAGGCCAAAGCGGGTGTCGACCTCCAACGCCTCCATCAATGCCGCACCGGCACCCATGGTCATCGCGCCGATCACCTGGCTGCGCGCGGATTTGGGATTGAGAATGCGCCCGGCCGCAAATGCCCCGACCATGCGGCGGATGCGCACTTCGGCGGTGTCGATGTCCACCCCGACTTCGCAGAAATGCGCGCCGAACGTCGCCTGGGCATAGCGTTTGTCCAGATCACCAAATTCGATACTGTCCTGCGCCCATAGACCCTCGCGACCGGCGAGCGCAGCCAGCGTTTGCGACTGATTGCCCAATTTCACCAGACCATCTTCAAACTGCGTCTGGTCGACCGGATAGCCCGCCTTTTCCGCAAGCTTTGCCCGCAGCGCCATGGCGGCGGCATAGACGCCGGCTGTAGAACTGTTCGCTCCCCATTGACCGCCAGACCCGGCGGATGCGGGGAAGCGGCTGTCGCCCAGCCGTACGATGACGTCATCCAGCGATACGCCCAGCATTTCTGCCGCGGTCTGGCCGATGATGGTATAGCTGCCGGTGCCGATGTCCGTCATGTCGGTTTCAACTATGACCTTGCCGGCGCCATCCACGCCGATCCGCGCACCCGATTTGCCGACCATATTGTTACGGAACGCGGCGGCCACCCCCATGCCGACCAGCCAGCGACCATCGCGCACCTTGCCAGGCGTGGGATTGCGCTTGCTCCATCCAAACCGGTCGGCCCCGGCGCGCAAACATTCGACCAGTTTGCGGCTGGAAAAGGGGCGTTGCGGCCCCGCTTCGGGATCATATTGCACATCGTTGCGGATGCGCAGTTCGACCGGATCGACGCCGCATGCTTCCGCCAGTTCGTCCATCGCGATTTCCAGCGCCAGCAGACCGACGGCTTCGCCGGGCGCGCGCATCGCATTGCCTTCGGGCAGGTCGAGCGTGGCGAGGCGATGCGCGGTCAGGCGGTTCGCGCCACCATAGAGCAGCCGCGTCTGCATCGCGGCCGTCTCCGGGCCGCCGCCGGGCAGGTCACCCGACCATACTTCATGGCCGATGGCGTCGATCACCCCATTCCTGTCGGCGCCTATGCGGATGCGCTGGACCGTCGCGGGACGATGGGTGGTATTGTTGGGTATCTGGTTGCGGGCGATCATGACCTTGACCGGACGTCCGACTTCCCTCGCCCCCAATGCCGCAAGCAATGCGTCGGCGCGCAGGAACAGCTTGGCGCCAAAACCTCCGCCAATATAGGGCGAAACGAGACGGACATTGTCTTTGGGAATGCCCAGCGTCTTGGCGACTTCCCCCACGCTCCAGGCAATCATCTGATTTGCCGTCCACAGCGTCAGCTTGTCGCCGTTCCACGCGGCGGTGGTAGCGTGCGGTTCCATCATGGCATGGCTGTGGTCTGGGGTAGTGTAGCGCTCGTCGATCCTGACCGCTGCCTTGGCAAAGGCTCCGTCAAAATCGCCAACGGCAGTGTCGGCGGCCCCGCCGAAGCCGCTGTCTGGTGGTTTGACGGCATTGTCCAGTTCGGTGTTCAGATCGAACTTGCCATCCTGCGGCGTATAATCGATCCGCACCAGCTTGGCGGCTGCGCGCGCATTTTCAAATGTGTCGGCGATCACCAGCGCCACCGCCTGATCATAATGCATGATCGCCGGGCCGCCCAGCAGCGGAGCGGTATTATAATTTCCCTTGCCCAGCTTACCGGCATTGGCGTGGGTCACTATCCCCAGCACGCCGGGCGCTGCTTCAGCCGCGCGCAGGTCCATGGCCGCGATCCTTCCCTTGGCGATCGCGGACCCGACGATCCAGCCATAGACGGCGTTGGGCGCAGCATCATGCCGTTCATAGGCATAGGGCGCACTGCCGGTCACCTTGGCAGGGCCGTCGATACGGTCCTGCGCGACGCCGACGACGCGGCCCTTGTCGATGGGGTTGGTGGTGGCGGGCGTATCGAATTTCACGACCGGGCCTCCTTCTGCCGATAGAGCGACGCCAGCGTCCGTTCGACCAGCGTTTTCTTGAATGCATTGTGATGGGTCGTGCGCGCGCCGCTCAGTGCCGCTTCCGCCACCGCCTTCGCCCCGGATGAGGCGGCAGCGTCTGCCGCTGGCGTTCGCCATGGTTTTGCGCCGATGCCGCCAAAGGCGAAGCGGCCTCCGCCGTCCTTGCCGAACACGGCGGCGACAGACACCAGCGCAAAGGCGTAGGACGCCCGGTCGCGCACCTTGCGATAGACATGGGTGCCGCCGATTGGCTTGGGCAAGGTCACCGATGTTATGATCTCGCCATTCTTAAGCGCGGATTCGACATGGGGCGTGTCACCGGGCAGCGTGTGGAAATCGGCGATGGGTATGGCGCGCGCCACGCCGTCCGCCCCGACCGTCTCGACCTGCGCGTCGAGCAATCGCATCGCCACTGCCATGTCGCTGGGATGCTGGGCGATACAGGCGTCGCTTACCCCCAATATGGCGAGGCTACGGCTGATCCCGCCGATCGCGCCACAGCCGCTGCCGGGCTTGCGCTTGTTGCAAGGCATGTTGGTGTCGTAAAAATAAGGGCATCGGGTCCGCTGAAGCAGGTTGCCTGCCGTTGTTGCCTTGTTGCGCAATTGTCCCGAAGCGCCCGCCAGCAGCGCGCGGCTCAGCACGCCATAGTCGCGACGCACCGTCTTGTCGGCCGCCAGGTCAGTATTGGGGACCAGCGCGCCGATGCGCAATCCGCCCTCTGGCGTCGGTTCGATCCGGTCGAGGCCCAGATGATTGACGTCGATCAGGTGGGTCGGCGTTTCGATCTGTAGTTTCATCAGGTCGAGCAGATTGGTGCCGCCGGCAATGAAGCGCGCGCCCTGCATTGCGGCTGCGGTCTTGGCGGCATCCGCAACGCTGGTCGCGCGGCTATAGGTAAAAGGCTTCATGCCTTCTTCTCCCCGGCCACTTCATTCATGGCGGCTATGATGTTGGGATAGGCGGCGCAGCGGCAGATATTGCCGCTCATCCTTTCGCGCAATTCTCGGTCGGATAGCGCAACCCGATCCAGATCATCGGTCACATGGCTGGGGACGCCCGCCGCGATCTCTTCCAGCACCGCGACAGCCGAGCATATCTGTCCCGGTGTGCAATAGCCGCATTGATAACCGTCATGCGTGATGAAGGCGCGCTGCATCAGATGGAGCTTGTCGGCTGTTCCCAACCCCTCGATCGTCGTCACCGTGTCGCCATCATGCATGACCGCCAGCGTCAGGCAGCTGTTGATACGCCTGCCTTCGACGATGACGGTGCACGCACCGCACTGCCCCTGATCGCAACCCTTCTTCGTCCCGGTCAGATGCAGATGCTCACGCAGCGCGTCGAGCAGGGTGGTGCGCGGATCGAGTTGCAGATGCACCTCGCGCCCGTTCACGGTCAATTCCACGGGGATCATCCCGGTTTCTCCCTTGGCTGTGGGTCGTGCAGTGGCCGCACCGGCAGACGCCAGCGTGGGGGCCGCTGCGGCAACCGCCGCACTTCCCTGCAACAGGGAACGGCGCGTGAGATGATCGGATGGCATCGCGGGTGCTTCCTCTTGCTTGGACTGTCATACGAAGGGACGCGACAAATGATCCGCCGCTGGACATAAATATGGAGTTTGATCCCCAGATTAACAGAATGACCACCCAGGCAAAGTTGCGAAATGCCACCCACGTTGATTTTTCGGACAGAGCGAATCAATCATGGGCAGCAGCGGCGGCCCTGGCATTGCCGCGCATGCCTTTCGCTTCGGGTGACACGGGCGCAAAGCCCTGCAAAGTCGCCCACTTTGCCAGTCGGAGCAGGAATTTCACGATCTTGGCAATTCTCCCCTTGCCCATCCCGAAAAAGCGCTGCTAGTTGCCCGCCTCACCCGACGGGGACAGCGTCTCCATCAAGCGTCGAGCGGGCGTAGCTCAGGGGTAGAGCACAACCTTGCCAAGGTTGGGGTCGAGGGTTCGAATCCCTTCGCCCGCTCCAGAAATCATCGTAAAATCAATGGTTTCTGGGGCATGATGCGATCAAAAAGTTGGAGACAAAGCTCCTTCTATTGGTCGCTGTCTCCACATTGTCTCCACCGAATTTGTAACTGCGGCGCTCTTTTGCGTTGGGTGGCGTAGCTGGTTTGCCGTTGGCATTTCGCGCTCGACGTTGATTCAAACAGGTGGGCGTTAAGGTTCGCTGCTGCGTTACAAGGGGTAAGAGACGGGCTTTGGTCAGCGGCTGACTGGCAGTGATCGTATCGGCACCTCATGCCATGGCGCGAAGCGGATGTGCTGATATCCCAGGTTAGCTTGCGGTGGACCAACCTGAAATCGGCCAAACTGTGTATCAAACCTTCGGTCCAGATGTGTGCAGGCGCATCTGCATGCACGGATGGCAAAGCCATATGACCGTCATGCAATTGTCACATAGCGAAAATCCCATAAGCTGTCCGCTCACCTCGTTTCACCGATCGTTGTGAGGACGAACGGGGAGCGCATAGATTGAGGAAGGCGAATCGCGAGACCTGCGGGTTGGGAACGCCCTTGCGGTCGATTATGCTACTATCATGGGTCGTTATCGAAGGTTGGATGCCCTTGCCGCTGCGTTAGCAGAGGCATCGGATATGCACATGCTCTACGAATTCCTGGCGAGGATCGTGCGGGAAATGGGTTTCGACTATTTCGCGCTGGCTGAGCACATCGATCTGAGGATGCCACAACAGCAACCTCTTCAAATCCACAATTATCCACGCGGCTGGGCCGCCTATTATGTGGACAGGGACCTGGGGCCGCGCGATCCCATCCGACGGGCCAGCCACCGGACCCATCTGGGCTTTGCCTGGCTCACCATTCCACGATTTCTAACACTGACGCCCGCCGATCGCGCGGTACTCGCTGCCGGACAAGCTCATGGGCTGGGCGAAGGTTTTACGGTCCCTTCGCACATTCCTGGCGAAGTCAGTGGATCCTGTACATTCGTCACCCGAGCCGACGAGCCGCTGCCTCGCGATCAGATCTGGACGGCGCAACTCATCGGCGGGCTCGCGTTCGAACGCGGGCAACGCCTTTTGGGCCGCACGACCCTGTCCGGGGATTCCGCGATCACGGAGCGCCAACGCGACTGCGTGCTATGGGCCGCCCGTGGAAATACTGACGGAGAGATTGCCGAGATATTGGGCATCTCCAAGGAAACAGTGATCCAGCATCTCAAGTTCGCGCGCGAACGCTATGGCGTGCGCAAGAGAACGTCGCTCGTGATCCGGGCGCTGTTCGATGGCCTCATCTCTTTTTCCGAAATCTTCCAGCGACACCGATATTGGTAACGTCATGTCGAGGGGGCGGTGCGCCGTCCCCTCATCAAATGGCTCCTGTAAAACCGCCGCTTCCCTGTCTTTCTGCGCCAGCCTACGCCGAAGCGATTTCGATGTTGCGGACAAGGGCAATGTGGCTTTCTTGATCATCCCCTGAGCTGGACCGCCAACGGTCCGGCAATTGGCAGGGTCGATCCATGAGCATATATTCGCTCCGTACAGAAGCCAGGACACGCGGCTCGCGCATGCTCCGCACGGCGCTTGGTTCGGCGATCATCGGCTGGCTCGACGATGCGTGCGTCATCGAGATCATGCTCAATCCCGACGGGCATATCTGGATCGACCGGCTGGGCGAAGGCCTCAGCGATACCGGAGCCTGCCTGTCGGCCGCCGACGGCGAACGGATCATCCGTCTGGTCGCGCATCATGTCGGCGCGGAGGTTCATGACGGAGCGCCTCGCGTGTCGGCCGAACTTCCCGATACCGGCGAGCGGTTCGAGGGGCTTCTCCCGCCCGTCGTCCAATCGCCAACATTCGCCATTCGCAAGCCCGCCGTCGCTGTGTTCACGCTCGCGGATTATGTCACCGCCAATATCATGTCTGCGCGCCAGGCCGACATATTGGCGCAAGCCGTCTCCACGCGCCAGAACATCCTGGTGGCCGGTGGCACAGGGACCGGCAAGACGACGCTCACCAACGCCCTTTTGGCCGAGGTCGCCAGGACGACCGACAGGATCGCCCTCATTGAGGATACGCGCGAGCTCCAGTGCACATCTCCCAATCTGATCGCGATGCGGACCAAGGATGGCGTCGCCACGCTGTCTGATCTCGTGCGATCCGCCCTGCGACTGCGGCCCGACCGCATCCCCATTGGTGAGGTGCGCGGGGCCGAAGCCCTCGACCTTATCAAAGCATGGGGGACGGGCCATCCGGGCGGGATCGGCACCATCCACGCGGGATCGGGCATGGGCGCACTGCGGCGAATGGAACAGCTCATCCAGGAAGCCGTCGTCACGGTCCCTCGTGCCCTGATCGCCGACACGATCGACATCGTCGCGGTGCTTGTGCGCGACGGCCATGGCCGCCGTCTGGCCGAACTGGTCCGCGTCGATGGCCTCGATCCCAGGGGCGAATATTTCCTCACCAGCCAAGGAGACGTTTGATGATCCAGCCTGTCCCGCCAATCCGCCTGAGTGCCAGTCATCTGGCGCTCGCTGGCATCATAGCCATGGCGTCCGTGATCCCGGCCTATGCGGCCGGATCGTCGATGCCCTGGGAAGCGCCGCTCCAGTCCATCCTGGAATCGATCGAAGGGCCGGTCGCCAAGATCATCGCCGTGATGATCATCACGGTAACCGGCCTGACCCTTGCATTTGGCGATACATCGGGCGGCGCGCGAAAGCTCATCCAGATCGTATTCGGTCTGAGTATTGCGTTCGCCGCAACGAGCTTCTTCCTCTCCTTCTTCTCGTTCGGCGGTGGAGCGCTTGTCTGATGGATAGGGTTGGACAGGTTCCAGGCTTTGACGTGCTGGTCCATCGGTCCCTCACCGAGCCGATCCTTCTGGGCGGCGCGCCGCGCGCGCTGGCAATCGTCAACGGGACGCTCGCGGGCGCCGTCGGCCTCGGGCTACGGCTATGGATCGCAGGCTTGGTGCTTTGGGCTATCGGTCATGTGCTGGGCGTATGGGCCGCCCGCCACGATCCGAACTTCGTCGATGTGGCCCGTCGCCATGTTCGCTATCCGACCTGGCTACGGGGATGATGTCGCTGCGCGAATATCGTTCGACCGCGAGCAGCCTGAGCGATTTCCTGCCTTGGGCCGCTCTGGTCGCGCCGGGCGTCGTCCTCAACAAGGACGGCTCGTTCCAGCGCACCGCCCGTTTCCGGGGACCGGACCTCGATTCCGCGACGCCCGCCGAACTGGTGGCGACGACTGCGCGGCTGAATAGCGCCCTGCGTCGGCTCGGCTCGGGCTGGGCCTTATTCACCGAGGCGCAGCGGGTGCCGGCAAACGACTATCCCGACGACGTCTTTCCCGATCCGGCCTCGCGACTGCTTGATCGGGAACGGCGCGAGCAATTCCACGAAGAGGGCGCACATTATGACAGCGCCTATTATGTCACCCTGCTGTGGATGCCACCTGCGGAAGACAGCGCCCGGGCCGAGCGATGGCTCTACGAAGGGCGATCGACGACGGACTCGAACGGTGCTGAACTGCTAGCCGGTTTCATCGACCGCTCACATCGGATCGTCCAGTTGCTCGAAGGCTTCCTGCCGGAAATCGCCTGGCTCGACGATAGCGCGACGCTCACCTATCTTCACTCGACGATCTCGACCAAGCGTCAGAACGTGCGCGTGCCTGAAACACCGATGCACCTCGATGCGCTTCTCGCGGATGAACCGCTGGTCGGTGGCCTCGAACCGCGTCTCGGCAACAGCCATCTGCGCAGTCTGACCGTCACCGGCTTTCCGACCTCCACCTATCCTGGCCTGCTCGACGAACTCAATCGTCTGGCCTTTCCCTATCGCTGGTCGACGCGGGCGATCATGCTCGACAAGGCCGATGCCACCCGGTTGCTGGGCAAGATCCGGCGGCAATGGTTCGCCAAGCGCAAGTCGGTCGCGGCCATTCTCAAGGAGGTGATGACCAACGAAGCCTCGGCCCTGCTGGACACGGACGCATCGAACAAGGCTGCAGACGCCGATCTTGCCTTGCAGGAACTGGGCTCGGATATGATCGGCCAGGCTTATGTGACCGCCACGGTTACGGTTTGGGACACCAACCCTGCAATCGCCACCGAGAAGCTCCGGCTTGTTGAAAAGGTGATCCAGGGCCGGGATTTCACCTGCACGAGCGAAGGTCTCAACGCTGTGGAGGCCTGGCTCGGATCGCTGCCGGGCCATGTCTACGCCAATGTCCGGCAGCCGCCGATCAGCACGCTCAACCTAGCGCATTTGATGCCGCTGTCGGCCGTCTGGTCTGGACCGCCGGGCGATGCGCATCTCGATGGTCCGCCGCTATTTCACGCCAAAACCGAGGGCTCGACGCCCTTTCGCTTCTCGCTGCATGTTGCCGATGTCGGGCATACGCTGGTGGTGGGGCCGACAGGCGCGGGCAAATCGGTCCTCCTCGCCCTGATGGCGATGCAGTTTCGCCGCTATCCCGGCGCACAGATTTTTGCCTTCGACTATGGTGCCAGCATGCGCGCTGCGGCGCTGGCGATGGGCGGTGACTGGCAGGATCTGGGGATCGGGCTCCACGCCGAGAATGCGGCTGTATCACTCCAGCCTCTCGCAAGGATCGATGATCCGGCCGAACAGGCATGGGCGTCGCAATGGGTCGGTTCGATTCTGGAGGCGGAGGGGATCACGCTCGATCCCCAGGCCAAGGACCATCTGTGGGCAGCGCTCCGATCGCTCGCCAGCGCGAGGCCCGACGAACGGACGCTGACGGGTGTTGCGGTGCTGCTGCAATCCCAAGCCCTCAAACAGGCGCTGCAGCCCTATTGCTTGGGCGGCGCCTGGGGTCGCCTGCTCGATGCCGAGGCAGAGCAACTGGGCGATGCCCATGTTCAGATATTCGAAACGGAGGGATTGGTGGGCTGCGCCGCAGCCGCCCCGGTGCTGGCCTATCTTTTTCACCGGATCGAGAACATGCTCGATGGATCGCCCAGCCTCGTCATCATCGACGAGGGCTGGCTGGTGCTCGACAGCCCGACTTTTGCCGCGCAATTGCGCGAATGGCTCAAGACGCTGCGCAAGAAGAATGCGAGCGTGATCTTTGCGACGCAAAGCCTGGCCGACATCGAAACCAGCGCCATTGCGCCAGCCATCATCGAAAGCTGCCCGACCCGGATATTCCTTGCCAATGAGCGGGCGACCGAACCTCAGATCAGCGCCATCTATGCAAGGTTCGGGCTCAATGCCCGGCAGATCGAGATATTGGCGAGGGCGACACCAAAGCGCGATTATTATGTCCAGTCACGCCGCGGCAATCGCCTGATGGACTTAGGGCTAAAGGAGGTGGCGCTCGCCTTTACCGCCGCGTCCTCCAAGACCGACCAGCGCAGGATCGACCAGATACTGAGCCAACCGGGCGACGAACAGTTCGCCGCGGCCTGGCTGCGCGCGTGCGGTCACGACTGGGCGGCAGACCTGCTTTCCACGCAAGAGCCAAAGGATCAAATCTCATGAAACCGCGCTTCATCGTTCACCCGCTTGGCCTGTGCGCTGCTGCGCTCGCATTGGCCATGACACCGGCACAAGCACTGGTCGTCTATGACCCCACCAACTATGCCTCCAATGTGATGCAGGCGGCGCGCGCGTTGCAGCAGATCAACAACCAGATCCGGTCGTTGCAGAACGAGGCGGCCTCGCTTCTCAACGACACGAAAAACCTCACCAGTTTGCCCTTCAGCAGCCTTCAGGCGCTCCAGCAGCAGGTGCGGCAGACCCAGCGCCTGCTGGGGCAAGCACAGGGCCTGGCCTATGACGTGACCCAGATAGAGCAGGCCTTCTCGACCAAATATGGCGATATAGCGCTGTCGAGGTCAGACGCCGATCTGGTCGCCGGCGCCCGGGACCGTTGGTCCACCAGCGTCGATGCGTTCGAGGATGCGTTAAAGGTCCAGGCCGGGGTGGTCGGCAACATCGACGGCACCCGGACCTCGATGGACGATCTTGTTTCAGCCAGCCAGTCGGCATCGGGCGCGTTGCAAGCCGCCCAGGCCGGGAACCAGCTTGTCGCTCTTCAGTCCCAGCAACTCGCCGATATCACCGCCATGCTCGCAGCGCAGGGCCGCGCACAGACGATCGAAGCGGCGCGCGCCGCTACCGCAGAGGCGGAAGGCCGCGTCCGATTCCAGCGCTTCATGGCGCGTTCGGGCCAATAGGATGCAAAGCGGACGCCTGGCGCTGGTGGGCCTCGTCGGCGGTGGCATGCTGACGGTTGCAGCGCTCACGGTCATGCACCAGCAGCGAGGCACGCCCACTGAACAGATACCGCTGATGCCGGTGTCGACCGGGAAACGCGCGGCCGCCCTTATTCGCTGTCGGGACGTCATGACACAGGATCCAACCTGCGCAGCGGCCTGGGAAGCCGAGCGACGCCGCTTCTTTGGCACAGATGATGGCCGCAACGCCCGATCCGATCTGCAGGAGCGTGCCGGACATGAATGATGTCGGCGTCATCGACGGGTTCCTCGCGACCTTCACGGCCTATATCGATTCCGGTTTTGGCCTGCTCGGCGGGGAAGTCGGGTTTCTCTCGACCACGCTGATCGCCATCGACGTGACACTTGCCGGGGTGTTTTGGGCATGGGGTGCCGACGAGGATGTCCTGCAACGCCTAGTCAAGAAGACGCTCTATATCGGCTTCTTCGCCTTCATCATCGGCAACTTCTCGTCGCTCTCGCAAATCCTGTTCCAGTCCTTTGCCGGGCTCGGTCTCAAGGCGAGCGGCGCCGGCATCAGCCTCGCCGAGTTCATGAAGCCAGGTAGCGTTGCCGCGGTTGGGCTTGATGCAGGCGAACCGCTGCTCACGTCCGCGTCCGAGATGATGGGGTTCACCTCGTTTTTCGCCAATTTCGTCCAGATCGCCGTGCTGCTGCTGGCCTGGATAATCGTAATCCTCGCCTTCTTCATTCTTGCCGTACAGCTGTTCATCACGCTGATCGAGTTCAAGCTGGTCACGCTGGCAGGGTTCGTCCTGCTGCCCTTCGCCTTTTTTGGGCGGACGGCATTCATGGCGGAGCGGGTGCTTGGCCATATCGTATCGAGCGGCATCAAGATCCTGGTCCTCGCCGTCATCACCGGCATCGGCACGGGACTGTTCGACCAGTTCATCAATGCGCTGGGTGGAACAGCGCCGACTGCGGAACAGGCCATGTCGATTGCGCTCGCCTCACTGGCGTTGCTCGGTCTGGGCATATTCGGCCCCGGCATCGCCAATGGCATCGTGACCGGAGGTCCGCAGCTTGGTGCAGGCGCAGCGGCGGGTACCGCGATTGCAGCCGGTGCCACCCTGGCCGGCGGGGCCGCGGGCGCACGGCTCGCGGGCGGCGCTGTCGGCGGGGCCGTAGCGAGCGCATCGAGCGCCGCCGCCCGTGCGGCCGGATCGACCAGCGCCACCTATACCGCCGGTGCAGCGGGCAAGAGCGGGGGAGACGCCGTCGCGGGCGGCATTGGTGCGCTGGGAAGAGCGGCCGGCTCTGCCGCCACGTCCCCACTGCGCCGCGCTGCCGATGCAATGAAGCAAAGCTTCGAAGCGGGGAAATCGGGCGCATCGACCAAAGGCACCGGTGCTGAAACTGCATCCGGGCCGCCCAAATGGGCGACGGCAATGCGCCAGCGGCAGGCGATCGCCCACGGGGTTTCGACCGCCGCCCACACATTGCGCGGCGGCGACAGCGGTGGTGGTGGCGCTTCAATTGATCTGAGCGGAAGGGACTGATCATGTTCAAACGACCATCCATCCGGTACGGCCAGACCCCGGAGCCGGTCACGCCTTACCAACGTGCTGCGCAAGCCTGGGACGATCGCATCGGCTCGGCGCGCGTCCAGGCGCGCAATTGGCGTCTCGCCTTTTTCGGCACGCTGATGCTGTCTGGTGGTCTTGCCGCCGGCTTGATCTGGCAATCAGCGCGCGGCTCGATCGTGCCCTGGGTCGTGCAGGTGGACAAGTTCGGCGAAGCACAGGCCGTCGGCCCCGCCGATGCGGGATACCGTCCGACCGATCCGCAGATCGCCTTCCATCTTGCGCGCTTCGTCGAGCAGGTTCGCAGCATCCCGGCCGATCCGATCGTCCTGCGCCAGGCATGGCTGCGCGCCTATGACTTCACCACGGATCGCGGCGCCATGGTCCTCAATGATTATGCACGGGCGAATGACCCGTTCGCGCTTGTCGGCAAGACGCAGGTTGCGGTCGATATATCGAGCGTGATTCGGTCGTCGGACAGCAGCTTTCGCGTTTCCTGGACCGAGCGGCGATACCAGGATGGGGCACTGGCTGAGACAAGCCGGTGGTCGGCCATCGTGACGGTCGTGATCCAGCCACCCTCCGCGCCCGATGCCCTGCGCAAGAACCCGCTCGGCCTGTTCGTTAACGCCATCAACTGGTCGAAGGAGCTTTCCCAATGATGCACGTTCATCGTTCCGGGGCCGCAATTGCGGCTTTGCTGATTTCCGTAAACACGACCACGGCCTGCGCGGCGACGCGCCCAGCCCTGTATGGGGCAACGCAGACGCCTGCAGTGCGCATCGCGGAACCTGAGAAACAGGTGGAGATCGTGACTGTTGCAAAGCCGCTGCCGTTGCCAGGGCAACTCAAGCCGGTGCCGCCCATAGCCCCCGACCATGCCCTTGCTGATCCAAAGACCAGGATCGTCGCCGCCAATGCCGCGGCCCGCATGGAGCCCGCGCCCGATGGCTTCATCAACGCCATGCAGCAATATCCCTGGGCGGAAGGCGCTCTTTATCAGGTCTACACGGCACCCGGCCAAGTGACGGACATCGCCCTTCAGCCGGGAGAAACGCTTGTGGGCGCAGGTCCCGTCGCTGCGGGTGATACAGTGCGATGGATTATCGGCGATACGATCAGCGGTGCGGGTGAGTCGCAACGCGTCCACATCCTGGCAAAGCCGACCCGGCCCGATCTCCTGACCAACCTGGTGATCAACACCGATCGGCGGACCTATCATCTCGAACTGCGCGCCACCCCGACCACCTATATGGCGTCAGTATCCTGGTCCTACCCACAGGATGAACTGATTGCGCTGCGACAGCGCAACACCGCTATCGCCGCAAAGACGCCGATCGCCGCGGGCATTAACATCGCTTCGCTCGATTTCGGCTACGCGATCGATGGGGATAAGCCGAGCTGGCGACCACTGCGCGCGTTCGACGACGGCAGCCAGGTTTTCATCGAGTTTCCTGCAAGCGTTGCGCAGGGCGAAATGCCGCCAGTCTTCATCCTGGGCGGCGGCGGCAATGCCGAACTCGTCAATTATCGGGTGCAGGACCGTTTTATCATCGTCGACCGGCTCTTCAGCGCAGCCGAGTTGCGTATGGGGGACAAGAAGACGGCGCAGCGGGTGCGTCTGACACGGATCGCAAGCGGGAGGGGAACCCGACCATGAGCGACCGTAGCGAACAGGATAGTTCGCCCGCGCCGTCGTCGGCGGCCCCGTTCAAGTTGGGAGGCGATGCACCGACGGTAATGCGCCTGTCGCGCAAGACATTGGCCGGGGTAGGCGCGATTGCAGGACTGAGCATCGGGGGCGCTCTTATTTATGCGCTGCAGCCGCCGGAGAAACCGGTCGGCCAAGAAGTCTACGCGACCGAAGGCCGGGCAAAGGCCGACGGGCTGGGATCGGTGCCCAAGGACTATAGCCAGGTTCCGCAATTGGGACCGCCACTTCCGGGTGACCTGGGACGGCCAATCCTTGCTGCGCAACAGGGTACCAACGGCGTCCCGGTTTCCGGGCAAGGCTATCCATCCGATCGCCAGGCCATCGATCCGGCCGTCGCAGCACGGCAAAAGGCGCGTCAGGAACGGGACGCTGCGCATGCAAGCCAGTTGTTTACAGGACATGTGGGCGCCGAATCGACGGGTGCCGCGCCGGAGCATGTCGCCACGGGGGCGCCGACCAGCGCGCCAGCGTTCGAGCCAGACCTTGCCGCGCCACCGGGAATGACGGCTTTGGGTAGCGCTGCCAAACGTGCTTTCATGACGGGCACCATGGACACACGCTCGCTCGCCTCATCTACCGTCGAACCACTGGCGTCCGCCAACATCCTGCAAGCCGGCAGCATCATACCCGCCGCCTTGATCACGGGCATCCGATCCGACCTGCCCGGTCAGATCAGCGCCCAGGTCACGCAGAATGTCTATGACAGCCCGACGGGGCGCATCCTGCTCATTCCGCAAGGCGCAAGGTTGATCGGGGACTATGATTCGCAAATCGATGCCGGTCAGTCGCGGCTTCTGATGGCATGGACGCGACTCATCATGCCCGACGGGCGTTCGATGATGCTCGAGCGTCAACCTGCTGCCGATGCAAGCGGCTTTTCGGGCTTGCAGGACAGCGTAAACAATCATTGGGGTGGCGTTGTGCGCGCTGCCATGATCTCCACTCTTTTGGGCCTTGGCACGGAGTTGGCGGCCGATAGCGACAACGACATCATCCGGGCGCTGCGCCGCGGGTCGCAGGACAGCTTCAATCAGGCCGGGCAACAGATCATACAGCGTCAGGTAGCGATAGCCCCGACCTTGACCATCCGTCCGGGCCATCCGCTGCGCGTCATGATCACGCGCGACCTTATCCTTCCCCCTCTGGGCAATCGGTGATGGCCAAGCTGCGCCTGGGATCGCTGGCGGACGACAAGCCCGTCAAGATCAGTCTGGAACTGCCTGCCAATGTCCATCGCGACCTTGTGCGCTATGCTGCGGCGTTGGCCACTGAAACGGGCGAAGCACAGGTTTCGCCTGAGCGACTGATCGCCCCGATGCTGGAACGATTCATGGCAGCGGACCGCGCCTTTGCTAGGCATCGCAGCGGTAAGTCTTCCCGGACTCCGTCATGATGGTCCGAAGCAATGAGGCGAGCGCGGGATTGCTAGCGTCTTCGCGCCAGCAGAGGCCAAAATCGATGCGCGCATGGCCATGGGGCTCGTGGATGGGCAAGGCGGCGAGATGCGGGGGCAAGCCAGCGAACGCGCTCTCCTGCACGATGGTAAAACAGCCTGTATCTATCAGTTGGTAGAGCCCATTCAAATTCAACGGGCTACGGACGATCGCCGCGCGATCCAGACCAGCCGGCGATTGGGCTAAGGTAAGACGTCCCGCAAGCTGAAAGAGCAGATCGTCCCCGCGCGCGCTGTCCACAAGTAGAAGGGTAAGGTCGCGCAGATCCGACCAGAAGAGCGGCGCACGCAATGCCAGAGGATTGTCGTGGACCATGACGGCAAAAAGCCGGCTGCTGCCAATAGCATGATAGGCCGCGCCCGGCGGGGCCAGGTGACCGGCAACAATGATGGCGTCGAGGTGGCCGCGCTCGACGTCGCGCACAAGCGCCTGTCTGTCACAGACTGCAGCAGATAGCTGGATGTCTGCATGGCGTTTGCTGAATTCCAGCATTAATGACTGCACCGCGCTGCTGGGCACTGCGCCTGAAAGGCCCAGCTTCAGGGCACCGCGGCGCCCTTGTCCAAAGATGATCGTGTTGCGGTGAAGGCTGTCGAGATCAGCCACAAGCTGGCGCGCCCCCGAAATAAATTGATCTCCCGCGCGTGTCAGTCGGGCGCCGCGGGTCGAGCGCTCGAACAGGTTGGTGCCAAGCCGCTGCTCGAGATGGCGGATCCGTTGGCTCAACGTCGATTGCTTGATGCGCAGCGACTCGGCCGCTTGGCTAAAACTCCCAAGCTCCGCCGTCGCTATGACATATTGAAGGTGACGGATTTCGATCATGCTCCAACCCTCGCCGCATTGGTTCTTCAGACAAACCCAATGTTTCGCGATTCACTCATGCTGAAAATCCCCAGAAATGGGGGAAAAACGAACCCTCGCGGCACCTCCTACAGATGGCAGAATTTGCGATTGCAGAAATGTCGGGATAGATTTGGATCAATGCCGCCGGCAGAGCGGGCGTGACCGGGTCGCTGTCGTGTATGTCCAGGCTTTGCTAAAGACGGCGGCGCATGATCCCAACTCATGTCTCACAGCACGGTCACGTCCCGCGTCGGAAATAGGCTGGCTTCTCCCTATTAGCATTCGCTCAGAGGTCCATTATGCGTGGGGATCGAAGGTCGGTCGCGATTATAATCGGATTATAAAATTCTTATAATCGATCGGCGGGCACATCCTTGTTGGTGCCGCGAAATGGATCGCGGTCTATCGAAGAGGAACGTGTGATGGAAAACACTGTCGAACGTCGCAACGACGATATGATCGACCTCGGCGCAATCAGCGTCGAGACGAAGGGCCCAGGCCTTGGCCAGGGTGACGAGATCGGGCTGCAGAACCCGGTCGGCCTTTCCGACGACTGACACCACTGCCGGTGCGCGGTGCTCCCGCGCACCGGTTATCGGAAAGGCGCCTTCATGGCCTTGTCGCTTCGCCCCGGACTGACATTCTGCGAAATCCAGCATCACCTCATCTTCATGGATTATGAGGCGGATCGCTATTTCAGTCTGACAGGGCCTGCGCGCGACAGTCTTCAAAAGCTCCTGAAGTCCTCCGATATGGGCCTTACGGAACAGGAGATAGCGCCGCTGCGCGCGGCGAGAATCATTGGCCACGGTGAAGGCGTCAAGCCACTCAAACCCTGCCAGCACGTACCAGCGGGGCGCAGCATCTTCGACGAAGAGGATGGTGCCTCACGCATGACGGCCCAGATTCCTGAAATCATTGTCCGTTTGGCGGCAATGCGGCGCACATTGAAGCGGCAGGGTTTGCCGACTATCCTGCGTTGGCTTAGGGAAGCAACGCCACGGCGCGTTGTCTCTGGATCGTCCGCGCCCGGGATTCGGCGCCTGTGCGCTGCCTATGAAGCATCGCGTCGCTACTATCTCCCAGTCGATCATTGCCTGATCCGGGCACTGGCGCTCTATCGCCACGCGCAGCAGCGCGGCCACGATGCGAGGCTGGTCTTTGGTGTGCAGTTGCATCCCTTCTCGGCGCATAGCTGGGTTGAGCAAGACGATCTCATTCTCGACGATCGTGTCGATCATGTGCGGCGTTTCAAGCCAATACTGGTTCTGTAATGGCGCTTCGCTACATCGCGCTCGTCTTTCCAGGCAATCTCCTCGAAAGCATCGACACGGCGGTGGATCGCGTCATTGCCGTGACGGGCTTTACAAAGGTCGCCGCATTCGGCCGCGCGGTCGTGTTGGTTGAACCCGGCAGCCCGTTCGTCATCGCGGATGACCGCGCCGGGATCATTCTGGGCTATATGTTCGAAAAGGTTGGCGGTGGCAGCCGCCAGGTCGAGGCCATCTCCCAAGCACCGCCGACCAGTCGCGGGTCGTCGAACTGGGGGGCTTATGTCACCATCCGGCAGAACCCGGACGATATGGCGATCGAGATCGCCCGCGATCCCTCCGGCATGATCCCCTGTTATCATGTGCGGCATAAAGGAATTATTGCGTTTGCGTCCGAGCCGGCTTTGCTTGTCGAGGCGGGTCTTGCCGGGACCAATATCGATTGGCGGGCACTCACGCGGTTCCTGATCACCGATCAAATGCGTCCGGCGCAGACCTGTATCGAAGGCCTGACCGAACTGCCCGGGGGCTCGCAGATGCGGGTTGCCGAGACGGGTTCCCAAGATGTTGCGGCCTTTTGGTCACCGTGGCAGCACACCGATCGCCTTTCGCTCATCCGCGATGAGGTTGAGGCTGTCCGCCTGCTGCGCGAGACTATCATGGACTGCGTCCAGGCGTGGACGCAGCCGTTCGCGCATGTCCTCCTCTATCTGTCGGGTGGGCTCGATTCCTCCATCGTCGCGGCGGCCATGCCCCAGGACGTTCGAGCAAGCCATATGACGTTGGTGACCGCCGATCCGTCGGGAGACGAGCGGGATTATGCCCGGCAACTGACCAATCAGCTCGGGCAGCCATTGTTCGAAAGAATGCTGGAAGTGGGCCTCGTTGACCTGCATCGCTCAGGTGCCGCCCGCTTTCCACGTCCCTCGGTCCGATCCTTCGCCCAGGCAGGTGACGCGCTGGGGATCGGGCTTGCAGACGAGATAGGGGCAGATGTCTTCTTCAACGGCGGCGGTGGTGACAATGTCTTCTGCTATCTGCAATCCGGGGCGCCGATCGCCGATCAGATGCTGGTCGAGGGCATCGGTGGTGGAACATTGCGGGCGATCATGGACATGAGCGCGCTCGCCCATGCAGATATCTGGTCTGTGGCCAGAAGCGGTTGGCGGAAGAGTCGGCAAAAGGCAGCTCGTTATGTCTGGAAGCCGGACCTGAGCTTTCTGTCTCCCTTTGCCACGCAGGAAGCGACGGCAGCCTGCAGGCACGATTGGCTGGACGCGCCCGACGGTGCGCTGCCGGGAACGGCAAGCCATATCGCCCTGCTCTTGCGTATCCAGAACCATCTCGACAGCGAACGTGGTTTCAATAGGCCCGTCATCTCGCCCCTGCTGTCGCAGCCAATCGTGGAACTTTGCCTGAAAATTTCATCCTGGCTCTGGTGCCGCGACGGCCGCAATCGCAGCGTCGCCCGTAAGGCGTTCGAAACTACCTTGCCCCTGCCGCTTATCGCTAGATTGTCAAAAGGTACGCCCGACAGCTTCGTAGCGACCCTGTTCGAAGCCCATCAGAATACCATTGCGGCCATGCTACGGGAAGGTCTTCTGGCACAGGCGGGCCTTCTGGATATGGGCGCAATCGAGCAGAGCGTCGATCGATCGCAACATGCCCGGAACGGCGATTTCTGGCGGCTGATGCGCCTTGTCGATGCGGAAGCATGGGCGCAGTCATGGGCAGCGCGCCAATGATGAATCCATTCCATTATGGACGACGTTGCGATTTCAGCCGCCGCCACCGATCATATTGCGCCGCCTTCTCCGGTGCCGGATCGACGGCATCGCGCAACCAGAAATTGAACCAGTCGATATTGCGCTGATAGATCGCCATGCGGTGAGCCGGTTGCCACTTGATGTGGTGATCGCCGAGAAAGAGGAACATCTCGACCGGCGGGCCGATCTCGCGGAAGGCGGTATAGGCCTCGAGCGCGCGCAAATATTCGTCGCTGGCCAGTTGCATCAGCACGGGTCCCTTGATCCTGGCGGCATTCATGGCGGGCGAGATGGGTTTCCAGAAGGCGGGATCATCGGTGGTCGGCGCGGGGTAACCGAAACTCCGTCGTTCCTTTTCCCAGGTCGGTCCACCCATGATCAGGTCCGTCTTGGGGTCGGCGCAACAGGTGCTGACGGATGTTGCAGCGAACAGATCGGTATTGATGAGCAGATACCAAGCGGTGGTTGAGCCATCGCTCAGCCCGGTCAGGCCAATCCGCTTCGGATCAATCACGCCTGTCGCCATGGCCGTCTCGACGCCGCTGACGATGGACGAGGCGACATTGTGCCGTTCACGCCATCCTTTCACATTTTCCGATTCGGCATCCTTCCACGTCCGCCAGTTGCCTTGCTTCAGGCTGGTAGCAAAGAATGGCGGGCTCTCGACGCTTAGGACGGCGAAGCCCTGCGCGGCAAAGGCATGGATGGGATATTCATCACCGATACTGCCGCGCAGGAAACCGCGTGTTCGATATTGGACGACGATCATCGGCAGTTTTGCGCCAACGGAGAAGCTGGCGGGCAAGACAAGATCGCCGAACGTCTCAAAGCCCAACGGATTCTTCCAATAGAGGCGTTGGACTTTTCCCATCTGCAGATGCTGGAATTCCGGGTTGGGATCGAAGATTACCGTTGATCGGCCGGTATCGGCATTCAGCGCCACGATGCGCCGGGGCTGGGTCGATCCTTCCTGGGCGCAGATGAGATGATCCTCCGCAGGGAGGCAACCCGTCAGCAGGCCATCGGTACCCCACATCTTTCGCGGGGCGGGGCGTCCCGGCGTCCATAGATAGAATGTCAGGCGACTGCCGCCATAGCCGTCGCGGCGCAGATACCGGACGGCTCCATGTTTGGCGGACCACCACATGCCGATGATGCCATCGGAACAGTCGCTGTGCTGACACTGCCATTCACGTCCCTGCCGGTCCTTGCCCCACAAGCGGATGGGACTGAGATAACGATCGGGCACCTCCGCCTTCACCCACCCTTCCTCTCCAGAAGGCCCGGTGATGGCCAAAGGACGTCCCAGCAGCATGCCCGGACCGATCCTGTCGAGCGCGGTCCGCTCGGCTGGCGTGGCGGCGCGATCCGATGAGGACGTCGAAGAAATATCTGCAGCGGCATAATGAAGGGGCAAAGGCCCCCGGATCATCGGTCGGTCACCATAGATGGGCATCGCCCGATCGTCGAAAAGGTAGCCCGTCAGGCTTTCCCGATCGAGCTTTGCATTCTCTTCGATCAGGGATGGCCGGTTGGCATAAATGAGCGCCGTCCCATCATCCGACCAGGCAACGGCTTCGACATCGACTGGCGAATGGGACACCTGCGTTCCGCTTTTGCCATATACGCTCGCTCGCCAAGCCTGCGTCCTGCCCTGATCTTTGCGCAAATAAGCGATCTGGGAGCCATCGGGCGACCAGCGCGGCTGGTTGATCGCGGCGATACCCGTGTCGGTCAGAAGTCCGCGCTGCTCGCTCTGGAAGGTGACCCGGATCAATTCTCCACCTTGATCGACGAGCCGGGCCACGCTCCCCGGCCGAAGGTCGACCACCACGAGGCCCTGGCAATAGCTGTTGGTCTCAGGATGTGCCCGGGTCAGGATGAAAGCGACCGACCGCCTATCGGGTGACAGGGCAAGCGGACTCTGTCCTGTGGGCATGCCGCCGATTGGTCCTATGTCCCGCAACTTCGCGATATCGCCCGCCGTTACCGCGCGCGCGACGTCCTGCCGCAGACCCGGGAGCAAATCCGCGCATTCCGAGGCCATGGCTCGCGTTCCGCAGACACTGCCCAAGAACAGGCCGATGCCCACGATCAACGACTGCGCGCGATGGTTCATGCATACCAATGCCATGGCGATCACCAATGCTTGGTGATCGAAAGGCTGACGAAGCGCCCGATCGCTGAATTGTTGGTGGAGTCATAGGGCAAATCGTAGACTTGCGAGCGGCGCACGACCCCCGGCTTCTCATTGAGGATATTGAGAAGGGTCAGCCCCACATCCATGTCCGATAGCAGACCCGCCTCACCTATATGATGCCGCGCTGTAAGATCGATCGTCGTCATCTCGCCCGATCGGATGACAGGCGTGAAGCGAAGGTCTTCCGTCGATCCCATATAGCTCAGGGTCGTCGACAAGGATGTGGCGGCGTTGGTCCAGGTGACGGCACCGCGACCCCGATAATGGGGCGGATTGAAGATGGTGCCTGCCAGAGCCACGAGCGGCTGGCTGGCACTCAGCTTTTGCGCGCTATGCAGATAGCTGCCGTTGGCACTCAATGTCAGTCGTTGCCCGCCGCCAAGGGCGAGCGCGTAGCGAACGGACAGATCCGCGCCCTTGATATTCTGCCGCGTAGCATTGGCGTTGCGATTATCCACAATGGCGACAACGGTCGCCGGGTCGTAGGCGCCAGTCAGATAATTGATCGACTCGGTATTCGCCAGAGCGGACGCCTTGTCAGCCTCGGACGGCAAGACATTGATCAAATCCGCATAGATGGGATTGCTCAGCGACTGACTGCTGTAGGTGATGGGTGCAACGATGCGATCGCGATAGGCAATGTCGAAATAGCTCAGTTCGATCTGCAGGCCTGGGACTGCTCGTGGGTGGAGATCGAGCGTCGCTGTCCAGCTCGTGGCGCGCTCGGGCTTGAGATCGGGGTTCCCCCCGGTCACCAATAGCGCGGTGGCGTTCGCCGGATAGCCCGATCCGCCCACATTGCGCACCGCGGTGACCGATACGAATTTCCCCGAATATTGCTGGAACATGGTGGGCGCCTTGAACGATTTCCCCCAGGATCCCTTTAATGAGAAATCGGGCGTGGGCGCGTAGATCAGGCCGAGCTTGGGCGTGGCGATCTTGTCGATGCCCGGATAATCCTCATAGCGGATCGCGCCGCTAAGCGTCAGTTGATCGACGAAGCGTACGCCCATCATGCGCGATACAAGCGGCAGGTTCAGTTCTGCAAAACCATAATAGCTGTCCTGAGACACATTGATGTTCTGCGGCGAGCCGGTAGTCCGATAGGCATGAAATCCATTGCGTCGATAGCCGCCGCCGATGGCGAGTTTGGCCTCGCCACCGGGCAACTGCATCAATGGCCCGCTGGCATTCAGTTCGATCGACTGGGCATCGTTGCAATAGCAGGCGCGGACCGACGAAAAGAGGGATCCGCCGATATAGGTATCGGAATCATAGTGCGTCTTGTCCTCGCCGTACATGCCAGCGAGGGAGAGCGACCAGCCCTGGCCGATCGACCAGTCCAGCGACGGCGCCAGAGCGAAGGAGGTATTGCGCGGGAACAGCAATGTTCCCAACTGGCGATAGTCTCCGGTTGCGTTCAGCGGATAATTGTAGAGGCTGGTACGGTGGTTGTAGAGCGCATCGAGCGAAAAGGTGAGATCAGCGGTCAGTGCCTGATGGCCACTCATGATCAGGTTATGCCGTTTTACAGCAGGAAAAAGGGATTGCGCGCCATAGCTGGCGGTATAGCTGCGCTGGCGCGCCTCGATCGCCGTGTCGCGTTCGAAATCATAGGCTATGAAAGCCCCGCCGCTGCCCCATTTCTTCCCCACGATAACGCCATATTGCTGCTGCTCGTTGCCGCCGTCGGTCGACATCCCTAGCCGGGCGCTGGTGCTGACGCCGTCAAAGTCGCGTTTCAGGATGATGTTGGCAACGCCGGCGACAGCGTCCGATCCGTAGATCGCGGACGCACCGTCCGCCACGATCTCGAGGCGATCGACGGCCAGCATCGGGATGGCGGACACATCGACGCTTTGCCGCGACACATTATAGGCCAGCCGATGACCGTTGAGCAGCGTCAGGGTCGCATCCGATCCCAGGCCGCGCAGATTGATGCTTGATCCCGACCCGACATTGACGCCGCTGGCCGAAGGGACATTCAGGCCGACGCCCACATTCTGGCCGCCGCCGAAACTCTGTGGGATGCTCCGGACGACGTCGCCGAGATTGGTTTGCCCGGCGTTGCGCATGTCGTCCTGATCGAGCATGATGGTGGGTGATGGCGACGTAACACCCTTCAGCCGGGATCCGGTGACGACGATCGCGTTCGCCGTTTCACCCGAGGTGAGGGCATCCGCCGCCCCGTCTCGCCCCCGAACGAAGATAGTCCCGTCCGTAATGCGTGCATGCAATCCGGTTCCGGCCAGCAATCGATCGACGGCAATCTGCGGCGTGAATTGTCCCTGGAGCGAAGGCGCAGTAAGCCCGGCGACATCGGCAGGTACGAAGAGTATCTCCATCCTGGATGCAGCAGCGGCCTCGCGCAGCGCATCGGCCATTGGCTGGCTGGACTGATTATAAGGCACCGCGACGTCGGTTTGCGCCGTGGCACATTGGTACACCGCCAGCGTGGCCAGCGCCGCGCTGGCGAGCAGAGTAGAATGCAGAATTCCGGAAATACGCATAGTCAGCCCCTTGTGTGACGCCTGCCGTTGGCGGTCGTTCAAGGGGATCGATGTGGGGGTGGGCGAAGACCTTAAGGGGGACGTAAAATAATTTCAGCGTCGCAGGATAATCGCGCCTGAGGGTTCATGTTCTACGGTCAAATCGAGACTTTGGGCCAGGTTGTCAGCGAGCCGGTCGGGATCGTCGATCCGAAACCGGCCGGACAGCCGCACATCAGGAAGGCCGCTGCCCTCGATGCGGATCGGCGCGCGGGCGTACCGGTTGGCGATCGCGATGATTTCCGAGAGGGGGGCGGACTCAAATGCCATCATGCCATCGACCCATTCGATGTCGCGCGGGTCGATGGCGGCGATCGGCACGGCATGATCGATCCGGGTGAAGGTCAGAGCCTGACCCGCCTTCAGCTTACGCGGCGGCATTGGGCGTGCGATCGATGGTTGGACATCGACGCCCCCTTCTAGCAATCTGACCTGTACCGCGCCGCCAGGCGCAAGGGCGACGTCAAACACTGTCCCGGTTGCTGTCACGGTTCCTGTTCCGGCGTGCACGATGAACGGGCGGCCGTCATGGACAACGGAAAAGCGCGCGCGGCCGGCATCCAGCCAGATATCCCGGGCCTTCGGATTCAAGGCAAACCGCATCACGCTTTGCGTATCCAGCGATACGAATGATCCGTCGGGCAGGCGCCGACGGGTGATTGCGCCATGCTGATTTTCTATCGTGGCTGATGCGACAACTGCGTCGGTTGCAGTGATCTGCCGACCGTTGGTCTCAATGGTGGCAGGGGGTGATAGCGTCTTCCAGAGCGGCCAGGCTGCGCCCAATACCACGGCAACGACCGCGACGAGAGCCCATTGCTTGCGGCGACCGGGATTATCAATGGGTGCTGGTCGCCATCGCGTTGACCGGCTCAACATCTTCGCATCGTGAAAACGGCCGGCCGCCTTATTGTAAGCCGAAAGATTGGCAGGATCGGCGGCGAGCCACGCATCCAGATCCGATCGATACCGCTCGGCATCGGGCCGCTGCATTTTTGCCAGCCACATGGCCGCAATGGTGCGCTGGTCCAGATCAGGGGCGGGATCAGCGGGCATGTTGGTCATGCTCGTCCAGATAATGGTCGATATGGGCTATGGCGCGCATCATATGATATTCCACTGCGCCCATGCTCAACGCGACTCTCGCCTGAATTTCCTTATAGGTCATGCCGTCGCGCCTGCTCATCAGGAAAATCTCCCGCGTTTTTGGCGCTAGACCGGCGACGGCCCTTTCGTAAAGAACAAGGAGATCACTGGCTTCGATCTCCATCTCTTGTTGTGGGGGATGGGCGCAGTCGGTATCCTCTTCAAGCGCGACCATCTGCCGCTCGAAGGCTCGGCGCGGTCCACGGGCGCGGCCAAAGAGGAGGTTTCGGGCAACGCGTTGCAGATAGGCGGCGGGATTAACCAGATCGCCAATACGCGGGACGCGCGCGATCTGAACGAAGCTCTCCTGGACAAGATCATTGGCCGCTTCGGCATCCCCGGTCTTTCGCCGGAAATAGGAAAGCAGGCGTGAAGACTCTTGCCGAAAGAGCGTGTCGAGCAGTGCGCTGTCCGCGCTGGGCGCCGTTAGCCCCGGCCGGTCCTTTGACCCGGCGCTCATGGCAATGGCTCGCAGTTCGTCCGCGCAGGCGGGCAAAAATGATAAGGCATGGAAAGCGTCCACGCGGCACGCTGGAATATCCGGAATACCGGACAGCCAGATCAGCGATGGTCGCCGTCGTCCAGCGCGGTGTGCGCCTTATCCCGAAACGGCCACCCGTCCGGACAGGACAGGTGTGCATGATGCTGGCAGGGAAATCCTACACCCGGTAGCCAGATCGATCCCGTAGTGCCCGGCTATCATGCCAACTTGGCAAAAGTCATGCAAGGGTGGGTCAGCCCGCCTTGCGGACCTCGCCTTCGAGGACGGCCAAGCGTTCCAAACACACAATATGTACGACGCGACCCAGTTCCTCGACCTGCTCCGCCAGCCAGTTGAGCGGGTCGAGAGAGACGCGATAATGTTTGGAGTAACGCGCCTTCACATAGGCGTCCTTCAACTTTTCGAAGGCTGCGCGGTCCTTTTTCGTGTCCCCCGGCCAGACGTGGACGAGACGGCGGTCGATGCGTTCGGCCTGCGTCCGCAAGAACCCGAGATTATGTACATGGGGGGTATAGAAAGTGCAGACGAGGAGTACGCAATGATACAAAAATTCGGAAGCTTGATGCAGATCGAACGCTGCCGGCTTTAGAAAGCCCTTTTCCATCGAAAACTTTGCAACTTCGAACCGCTGCATTGAGATCGGGAACCACTCATCATAATACTCCCGCGCCATATCTAACGCCTGAACTGGCGTCTTCGGCTTGGGCTGGTGAAGTTCGGTGTCCTCGGCCTCATACAGCGCGATACCGTCCCGCGCGACGTCCATGAAGAAATAACGCCCGTGAGCCAAGCCATCGTTCACTTCCTGAAGGGTGTGAACAATGAAATTCACGGGTGTCCGTAGACCCTTGGTAACGGTCAGCTCGAGGATGAGGCGTTGATCGAGTTTGGACCAGTAGGTGACGCGATCGGTTAGACGCTGATCGTTGACGATGATCAGGACATCATAGTCGGATTGATAGCCCTTGGCCGTATGCGGCTCATCCACCCATCCGCCGCGCGCATAGCTGCCATACAGAATGACCTTCAGAATGCGGCCCTTCTTTTTCCAATCATGCCGGGCAAGCGCCAGCGCATCCTCGAATTCCTCGAAGATGATCTGCTTTACCCGGTCTAGCTCACGCTGCTTGTTGGCCGGTAAATGTTCGAGATCGGTTCGCATTTCGCCATCTTAACGTCAGAGGGGCACTGCTGCCCAGAGCAAAACGGATCAAATTGGGCCGACTACAACTGGCGCAAATTGCGTCTGCTTGTCTGGCCGGTGGTAGTGTGCGCCCCGCCCGCTTCGCGGCAATAACTGGGGCATTTTGCTCGGGCAGCTTCTGAGCAAGACAAAGTGGATGACGGACATCTGGCCGAGAGCCGCCATGTGCGATGTGCGCCACATAGCTGCCGTTAAGCTGGACTCACGGCGGCTTTAGGGTAGGCAAGGCTGGCGCTATTCAGTCAGTTGAGCAAGAACCGTCTCGATGCGTAGATCTGAAGGGGGCTTCGATAGATCGACGTTCAGTTGTGATTGGCGCTGTGATGCACACGGTTTCGGTGGCAGCTTCGAACTATCGAACGCTCAATCAATCCAAAGATGAACTCGTTGAGGAAGCAGAGCGGGTTACGCTGTCGACCGCTTGGGGTATGGCTTTCGTGTCACTACCACCATGCGCAATCTGCTGTTTCCTGTTCTATCCAATCACGGTAGGGTCGTGCTGAGGCTAGGCATCAACGGTGAATGGCTTGCGATTTTTGACCATAAGTGATTGAAATAAAATGAAAAGTGAGAGCATTGTCCAAAAAATCTGGGCTTTGTGCCATATTCTTCGCGGAGACGGGATCAGTTATCATCAGTATGTATCTGAACTTACTTATCTTTTGTTCCTAAAAATTGCGGAGGAAAACAGCGTTGAGCAGTTGCTCCCGCCGAACTATCGCTGGGCTGACCTCGCTCACCATCCCAAGGACGGCCTGCTCGGCTTCTATCAGGAAATGCTGACCCACCTCGGCACCACTGCCGAAAGCGAGGTCATCCGTGCCATCTATGCCTTTCCCACTACGGTGTTTTCGCATTCCGAGAATCTCTACGCGGTCGTTGACGGTATTTCGAAGATCGCCTGGCAGGATGTCAGCGGCGACCGGTTCGGCGAAATCTATGAAGGTTTGATCGAGAAGAGCTCGCAGGATGTTCGTTCTGGGGCGGGGCAATATTTTACGCCGCGCGCGCTGGTGAATTCCATGGTTCGAGTCTGCAAGCCCGCTCTCGGAGAACTGATCCAGGATCCTGCGGTCGGCAGTGGCGGCTTCTTGATCGCCGCCGATCGCTATCTACGTTCCAGCCAGCCTTCCAAAGTATATCGCAATAATCCACCCAGATATCAGGGCGTAGAAATCGAGAAGAACACCCGCAGAATTTGTTTAATGAACACGTTTTTGAACGGACTCGACGCAGAAATCGTACATGGCGATGCGTTAACCGACGACGGACTCAAATTGACCGCGGCTAACCTTGTTCTTGCCAATCCACCTTTCGGCAGCAAAGCTGGCAGCCGCCGCGCGCTGCGCGCTGACATCTCCTATCGCAATACCAACAAGCAGCTGGGGTTCCTTCAGCACATCTTTCTAACGCTGCGCGACGGCGGGCGCGCGGCGGTCGTGCTCCCCGACAATGTGCTGTTCGAAGACGGAGTTGGCCGGTCCGTGCGCCAAGAATTGATGGCGACGTGTCGGCTGCACACCATCCTACGGCTTCCGAAGGGGATTTTCCCCGGTGCTGGCGTCAAGACCAATGTGCTGTTCTTCGCTAAGGATGCGGGTCTCGCGACCGACGATGTTTGGTTCTACGATCTTCGCAGTAACATGCCCACGTTCGGTAAGACCAACGCTTTGCTCGATACGCACTTCGATGACTTCGAACGCGTCTACGGCAACGATCCCACGGGCAAATCTAAGCGCGAAGAGGACGGCGAGGACAGCCGGTGGCGTAAGCTCTCGCGCGCGCAGATTGCCGGGCGAAGCGACAATTTGAATTGGTTGTGGCTGCGCGATGAAAGCGGCGATCGGGACGACGCAATGGAGGATCCAGGTGAAATCCTCGTCGCGATAATCGGCCATCTGCGCGCGGCTTTGGGCGAACTAAATGCGCTCAACGCCGAGGTCGAAGGTGAGGACTTTCAGCTGAAGCTCGCCCAATGAGCGTTGTCCACGCACCGAAACTTGATAGCCCAGCTCGCGGCTGTTCCGGATACGGCGTTACCCACACCGGAGTGGTGCGGAGGCGAAGCGCGTCCGTGCCGGCAGAACGCGCGGCCCTATGAACGCGCTTCCGCCCGGCTGGGTTTATGTGAAGCTCGGCGACATCGGCACTCTTTATGCCGGGCAGTCTCCGAGCGCAGATACCGTCAACGAGGAGGGACGCGGCACTCCGTATGTTACCGGACCCGAACAGTGGGATGGGCGGGCGTTCCATAAACCGAAATGGACGACCGATCCGCGCAAGGTCGTGCCAGGGGGCTGCATCTTTATTACCGTTAAGGGCGGCGGCGTCGGCAAAACCTTTCCAGGCATAGAGGCGGCAATTGGGCGTGACATCCAGGCCTATCGGCCCAGCGCAGCGCTCGACTTCCAGTTCATGCTGCGGACGATCGCTTACCGCGCGAGCGAGATCATCGAGCACGCGCAGGGCGATATTCCGGGCCTCTCGAAACACCATATCGAAGACCATCTCGCAGCGATCCCGCCCGTGGCCGAGCAGCGTCGGATCGTTGCCCGGCTTGAGGATATGAGCGCGCGCATCGATATGTCGCGCGATGAACTGCGGAGCGTTGCCCCGCTGGTTGATCAATACCGCTTAAACCTCATACGCTCCGCATTTCGCGGCGAACTCACAGCCGATTTTCGCGCCGAGCGTACGCTCGAGCCAGTCGCGGACCTGCTGGCACGTGTCATGGCACCTGAACAGGCTCGCGGCGGGCGGCCGCCGACGAACGAGATCATTGCCGGGACGGGCGGAATATCCGTTAACAGCCCCGGCACCCCGCTCACTCCGGGCTGGGACTGGGTGCCGCTGCTGCGGGTGGCGCGCCAGGAAACCGGACATACGCCGAGCCGATCGCACCCGGAATGGTGGAACGGGGACGTGCCGTGGGTGGGGATCCCCGACGCCAATCGCCACCATGGCGCCGTGATCAACAAGACGGTTCAGACCATCAATGAGGCGGGCCTCGCCAATTCGGCCGCGCGTCTGCTTCCGGCGGGAACGGTCGTGTTGTCGCGTACAGCGTCGGTTGGTTATGTCGCGATAATGGGGCGCGAGATGGCGACCAGCCAGGATTTCGTCACTTGGTCGTGCAGCGAGGCGCTAGACCCGCGGTACCTCATGTATGCCCTGCTGTCGGAGGGCGACGATATTCGCGAGTTTGGACGCGGCACGACGCATACGACGATCTATTTTCCCGAGATCAGGGCGTTCAACATTAAGCTCGCGCCGCTGGAGGAGCAGCGGGAGATCGTCCGGCGGATCGAGGAGGCGCTTGCCAAGGTTGATCGCGTTGCCGAAAATGTGGAGCGGTCATTGCGTTTGGTCAACAGGGCGGAGCAGCGCATCCTGGCAAAGGCCTTTTCTGGACAACTGGTTGAACACGATCCCACTGATGAGCCCGCCGGCGAACTACTCGAGCGTATCCGGAAAATGCCGATTGTCCCCCTCGCGGTCGTGCCCAAGCGTCAGAAAGCAAAGACAGTGAAGACAGATCCAAAGCATGCGCTGTTGGCCGACAGCGCTGAATGGCCCGAAAAGGGTTTACCGTTTGAAGCGATCGCCAAACGTGTGGTGCTGCCCTACAACGCCGTGCGCGATGCACTCTTCGAGCTGCTGGGTGGCGCGTCTCCAAGCCTTGAGCAGGTTTTCGACAAGCAGGAAGGCCGCATGTTGCTTAGGAGGGCTGCACCATGAGATTGCGGCTGCTCAAGATCGAGCGATCCGGTACGGGCGGCGGCCTTTATGACGGCACCCAGATCTGGTTCGGCCGCGATAGCGACGGCAGGGCGAGCGAGGCCCTCGCACCCCTGTGCATGATCGGCCCCAATGGGTCGGGCAAGTCCCAATTCCTCCAGCTCATAGCGGAGATTTTTCAGGCGGCATGGCACGCGCATGCGCCTGACGAAGAGCGGCGCAGCGCGAACGACGCTGTCCTCTTCGACCTGGAATATATGGTGCGGCCGGATGGGGCGGACAGCTATGAAACCGTGCGACTGGTCCGCGAGGCCAAGGGCAAGAAGTCCGGACCGATCGAGCTCGTCCGCGCCGACGGTCAAAGCATTAAGCCGGGAGACCCTGTCTTCGGACAGTTTCTGCCGACATTGGTCATTGGTTACACTTCTGGAGACAATGAGACGCTAAGCCTACCGTTTCTCGCTAGCAGGAGCGGTTATGCGCGGGATGTCGCCGAGGCGGCGCGTGAAACAGATGCCAAGACGGTGCCTGATAACCGTTTGATGCTCATTGATTATGGCACCAATCTGGAGGTGCTTTTCTCCAATCTCATGCTTGGTTCTGACTTTGTCCAAGCAGAGCTGTTACGTCACGCGAACCTCGGCGACCTTGCGTCTTGCCGCTGCATTGTGCGACTCGCTCACTCCGTTGTCCGTAACGGTACGAAGAAGAAACGAACCTCATCGCGCAAGGGTATTCAGCTTACTGACGAGCTCGAGACAGTCATCGTCAATCTCAAGGGTGCCGCAACATGCTGGCACGTCGATGAGAAGACCGAGACTTACACCTTCGACTTCTTGATCTCCGAGTCGACACGAGACGCGTTCGGACATTTCTGGACCGACGCCTTTTCGCTCTACCGTTCGCTGCATAAGCTTGCGCTTCTCAATGACCTCGCCATCCCGCGCCCGGCGCGCAAACGGTTCGACAAAGCGGTTAAGGAGCGGCGCTTCGCCTCGCGGCTGCCTGAGCCGCAGCAGGAAGACATGGTCTTCAGCTTTGAGGAGGTCCGCTTCTGGCCCGCAGGCAAGTCATCGGATCCGGTCGACTATGTCTCGCTGTCAGACGGCGAGCATCAGCAGGCGTTGATTCTCGGTATCTACGCAATGATCGCCGATACCAATGCGATCTTCCTTCTCGATGAGCCTGAATCTCATTTCAACCCGAGGTGGCGTGTCGAGTTCGTCCAGCAACTTATGAAAATGGTGGGCGAGCGGGGGAACCAGGAATTCCTGCTGACTACGCACGCCCCGTTCGTGCCATCGGACATGCCGAGAGATCAGGTGATGATCTTCTCGAGGGACGCCGAAACTGGCAAGTTCGCTGTCCACGATCCGAAGATCGAGACGTTCGGCACCACTTTCGACCGCATCCTCGAAAGCTGCTTCGGCATCCGTCCCCCCAACTCGCATATCGCCGAAAAAGAGATCGAAAAGCTGCTCAAGTCGAAGGATTTGGCGGAGGTCGAAGAGGGGTTTAAAGACCTCGGTCCCTCGATCGGGAAAGCGCTTCTGGCCGATCACCTGCGAAAGTTGAAGAATCAGGCCTAGCAATGCTGTTTTCGTACCCGATCGAAGCTCTCGGCCAAAACTGGCTGAACGAGGTTGCAGTCGACATGATGCTCGCTGGCATGGACGCGATAGATGCGGGGCGTCGGCCGTCGGCGTGGCCCGCGTGCCTGCCGCCAGCTCGGCGCGCGCTGCTTGAGCAGCGTACCGGCCTGCGCTCCAAGCTTTCGAGCCTGTTGCGCGAATATCGCAGGCTGTCCGTGGCCGAGCGACCGGACGTGCGTGCGGCCATCCTTCGGCAGACCGAATTGCCGAACGTGTTCAGCGACAATGCCCCGTGCCCGACTCTCGCTTCGCTCCCGCCCTCAGTGCGCGCGCCGGCGAGCGCGCTCGCGACCTATCTCTTCGGGCAGTTGTCGAGCCTAAAGGAGGGCGACGGCTTCTTGCGCGACAATCAATATGGGGTCATCTACGCGAGCAAGATTAGATTTTGTCCGTTCTGCGGGCTTAATTATTTCCGTGCGCCCGGAGCGCCGCGGCATGCGCTCGACCATCTGCTGCCGATTTCCGTTTATCCGTTCGCTGCCGCCGACCTGCGCAATCTACCGCCGGCCTGCGACGAGTGTAATTCAACGTACAAGCGTGGCATCGACATATTGACCGGCCTAGGCGGGCTGCGCCGCCGCTGCTCAGATCCCTATGTCGGACCGACCTATCGCATCAGCTTGGCAGGCAGCGAATTCTTCAAGGGCAACACGGTTGGCGGTTTTGTCCTGCCGCGGTGGGATATTGCAATGATCGGCGACGAACAGGACCGGGCCGAGACATGGAATACAGTCTATCAGATCAAGGTGCGCTATGCGCGTGATATCCTCGATGCCGACTTCCTCAGTTGGATTACGCATTACAGTGGCTGGTTTCTGGTCGAGAAGGGACGCGGCCATGATTCCGATGCGGTCGCAGCTGAGATTCCCCGCTATATTGAGGGCGTAGTTCAGGATGGCTATGCGGATCGCGCATTTCTCAAGGCCGAAGCCTTCGGGCTGCTCAACCGCGCCTGCAGGGACCCAGGGATCGGTGAAGATGTTCGCCACTGGCTATGGTGCTTCGTCGAATACGCGCAGTGATGTTGCGCATAGTCGGCGTGTGCCGATCACGGACGCCACGATCTGTGCGCAAAGCGGATGGAGCCCGTGATTCTGTTCCGTGTCGTTAGGCCGCGACCTTGCTCGCTGTCGCGCAACGTCAGCCCGCAGTTGATCAGGAGCTTGATTGCCGCCTAAGCAACTTTCACCTCGGCCTAGCTAACAATGCGGTCTAGGCAAAGGAGTGGTGAATTTCGGCAAAATACACAGAGCCCGTAAAGCTGATCGCGCGACAGGAGGTTACCGGCTGCGATGGGCAGGGCCTTCGACAAACCCGCCATTAACGATCGTACGGGGAGCGGCAGCTCTCGCGAGGTATGGACATTCAGTGGTTGCGAGCCCCCATCCGCTGCAGGTCGTGCAGTCCGACGGCCCTATTTCACCGGGTTTCTGATTCTGCTTGGCGGGCGGCATCGCCCGCTCGCCGAACAATCGGGGCATGCCGAGATCATATCATCCATTGCCATCACACTTCTCTTGCTGCCTCTCAAGTCGATAGCGCGCTTTGCTATGTCGCCGTCGCTAGTCTCATATTTGCTTTTCCACGCCTTAGTCATGCGAGATCGACCGATCGAGCCACATTTTCTAAATACAATGCTATATTCTACAATGGGAATTTCTATTATATCTTACAAAATCTATATCTATATTAATAAATAATCAGATTTTATTTTATTATAATAACTCGCAGACGATAATCGACTTTCACAATAAATTCTGTCAGTCATCTTCATAAGATGCTATGATAGGCGATAGCGAAGGAGACAGGCGATGGACAGTAAGGTATTGACGACCCCGGCGGCGCTCGATCTCCCCATCGACAGCGCGGCGCTGCGCCGACTGATCGACGAAGTGGCAGGCGGCCAGTGTTCCGCGATGCGGGGATATAACCGTACCCACAACCGACATAATCGGTGACTTTGGCCGATAGCGGCAACGACCTGCGGAAGCTTGACACCGTTCTTCTCAAAGTCGCGAGCCGGTGCAATCTTGATTGCGGCTATTGCTACGTTTACCATATGGGTGACGAGGCTTGGCGCGATCAGCCCAAGCTGATGTCGCAGCGTGTCGTCTACAAGGTCGCCGAGGCGCTCGGCGCCCAATATCGGCACCAGCAAACGCCATTCAGCGTGGTCCTGCATGGCGGCGAACCGCTGATGCTCGGAGCCGCTCGGCTTGATGCACTGTGCAAGGCATTGCGATCGGCGTTGCCGCACCCCTGCGGCCTGCACGTGCAGACCAACGGCCTGCTCCTTACCGACGAGATCATTGACGTCCTTGTTGCGTATGATGTCGGCATTTCCGTCAGCATCGATGGTCCGGCTGACGTCCATGATCGCTTCCGCGTTGATCATCGCGATCGCGGGTCGCACGCACGCGTTGCGCAAGGCATTGCCCGGGTCACCGCCCGCACCGATGCCCGACCGCTCTTCGCCGGCGTGCTCGCGGTCATCGATCCGACCAGCGATCCTGCCGACGTCTATGCGGAGCTCAAGGCGACCGGTTCTCCAAGCATCGACGTACTTGTGCGCGACGGCAACTGGCATCGGCTGCCGTTCGGCAAGGCATCGCCCGGCTCCACGGAATATGGTGACTGGCTGTCGCGCATGCTTGGCGTCTATCTAACCGACCCCACCCCTCCGCGCGTGCGTCTTTTGGACGACATGATGCGGCTGCTGCTCGGCGGCTCAGCCCAGAAGGAGGGTGTCGGCACCACCGATTATGGCATCCTCGTGATCGAGCCCGACGGCCGGATCGACAAGAATGACACGCTTAAGGTCGCCCATGCCGCCGCTGACCAGTTCGACCGCCCTTGGTCGATCCTGCGCGATGCACTCGAGACATTTCTCGATAGTCCGGCCTATAACCGATATTATAGCCAGCAGAACGATTTGAGCCCGACGTGCCTCAGCTGCCCCGACCTGACGGTGTGCGGCGGCGGCATGGTCGCCCATCGCTGGAGCGAAACAAGCGGCTTCGACAATCCGACCATCTTCTGCGCCGACCAGCGCCGCCTCATAGCAAATATGCGTGGCGTGCTCGCGCAAATTTCGGCAAAGGCCGCTTGACTAAGGACATCTTGATGCTTGAACGCCCCCTGGACACGAACCGCACCGAGGCAGATTGCCCGCACCTGGAACTCGACCTGATCGACAGCGTCGCGCTGCAGCGTCTTATCGACGAGGTTCGCAGCGATCCGACCCATATTGTCGACGCGACCGCCTATAACCGGACCTATCATCGCCATAATCGATAGGCCGGTAGAACCGATCGCACACACCATGCAGATCACCGAACGGGCGACGGCGCCCTTTTCCTATTTCCTCGCCCGGAATTGTGTTTCGGCGGACGTTGGCGAAGCACTTCTCGACTGGTTCGAGAGCGATGCGCCGTGGCGGCTCGTCTCGCAGGATTTCTACGATCAATATGAGTTCAGCCTGTTCGACGCTCGGCTGCCCGCCGCCGCCGCCATACTGGTCGCTCCCGACACACTGGCATATCTGCGGCGTCGGATCGAGGCCGAGTTTGGCGAGGCGCTGAGCGAGACCATGGAGATCGTCGCGCACAAGCTCGTCGCTGGCCAACGCATCGGAATCCACAACGACTTTCTGCCGGGACACGAGACGCACCGGTTGACGGTGCAGCTCAACCGCGGCCTTGCCGACGCCGATGGCGGTCACATGATGCTGTTCAACAGCGACGATGCCACCGATGTCCACCGGATCTTGCGGCCAGTTAGCCGCACCGGGCTCGGCTTTGCGATTGGCCCCACGTCGCATCACGCGGTTTCGAAAATGCATGGCGGCGAGCGCTTCACCCTCGTTTATTCCTTCCATGCCAATGGGCGTGGCTGACGCGCCAATCTGGTCGCCCGGACTTGCCGCCCGGCTCGCGCGGGGGTTTCGCCGCGCCCCCACCGCCAGCACCGAGTTACTGGCCCATGAAGGTCGCTATGGGAGCTGGGCATGGCTGACCGAGGGCGCCGCCGAAGGGCGCTACACGTCCCCCGCGAGCCACCTTAAGCGTGCACGTTTTGAACTGCTCCCGCAAGAAGGCCGACGGCGCTATGAGGCGATCGGTCTCGCTATCTCCCCGCACCTGCCCCGCGCCGACGAGATCGCACTCGTTGACGAAGCGATCGAGCAGCTTCTTCCGGCGCCCGGCTTGATCGACGCGGTCGACGCACTAGTTCGCAGCATTCACAAGCTCGATAGCGAGGGACCTGGCTATGATGTAAGCCATTCGGATCCCGAGCTGCCGTTCTCGATCTTCCTGACCCTGCCGGTCGGCGAGACCGATGCGGCACTGCGCGTCGCAGAAGCGCTCCTGCACGAGACGATGCATCTCCAACTGACTCTGATGGAGCGGCTCCGTCCACTGGTCGCCGATCCGGCGGCGACCACCCATTCGCCTTGGCAGGGCAAGGCCCGACCGCTACAGGGCCTGATCCACGGCCTGTTCGTCTTTCGGGCGATCGACGAGTGGCTCGCAACATTGCAGACTGCAGACCCTGCCCTCGACGACCATCCTTACGCCGACCGGCGGCGGCTGGAGATTGCGGACGAGATTGCGAGCATCGAGAACTTCACCGCCTCGTCCGCGCTGACGCCGCGCGGGCAGCGCTTCGCAAGGATGCTGCTCGCCCGCTAACTCATTCGTCTGCCTGATAGGTCAGGCCGCCAGCGCATCCTGCGCCATCGCGCTGAACTTCGCGGTCGGGAGGACCGCAGCGGCAAGATAGGTCTGTGCCTCGAGAATGACCGCTTCGACATCAGGCGACGTTGCTTGTAGCGCCGCAACGTGCCGCAACGTCTCGAGCCGCTTAAAATGTTCGAGCCGGGCTTCGATCAGCGGGAGCCGGTTGAGGCCGCAAAAGTCGACCGTGGCGACGCCTTCATCGGTGTCGCCCACCGCAATTTCGTTGTTGAAAAAAATATGGTCGCGCGGATCGGCGGGCCCGGCAGGGTTGAGGATCAGCGGCGCTTCGCCCGTGAGATCGCCACTGTGATGGCGCACCCTTGTGATCGGATTACGTAGCGGGAAGAAGTTCTTCTTGTGGCTGCGGTTACACACTTGACAGCAATAAAATAGATTGTCCCATGCATAGCCGCGCCAATAATAGCCCGGATAAACCTTGGGCTTCTTACGGCCCTGCTGCGAATATTTCTTCGGGCGATAATGTTCGACGTCGGCGGCGGCATTGGCTTCGAACATGCCCTCGCAGAAACAGCATTTGCTGTGTTGGGCATCGCGCAGCACATCCTTAACGTCGGCATGCCCGTAATTAGCGGAGAGGATGTCGAAGGTTACGTCGCCCTGGTCATAGCGCGCCCGGTCGGCATCGTGCGCGGCGCAATGCCCGGAAGTAAGACCGGCGAATTCGGCGAGCCTGGCGGGAGCGTCCGGCTTGGCGACGAGGATCATGACGCTTTGCCGGACTCCACGAGCGCGGCGGCGCGACGGATGATGTCCATCGCCTTTTCGTCCTCGGCGCGCTCGGCGGTGGGCAGTCCATGGACCTCGGCATTGAGCCGGGCGAGTTCGACACGTTCCGCGTCAGTCGGCTTCTTTTTGCGCGCAAGTTCGGTGCGGCGCAAGAGCATGGTCTCGACCGGTTGCGGGCGAGCCGACGACAGCCCGAACAATTCGCTAGTGAGAATTTGGTCGAGCCGCCAGCTTTTGACGACCGACGGGTCGCTGACGATCCGCGCCTCGCCGTCATCATCGTGGAGTACCGCGAGATTGGTCTCGAGCGCATCCTGCGCCATGAGCGGGCTGTGCGCGGTGGCGATGAATTGCACCGCCGGAAAATGCTGGGTGAGATGCGCGCGCATCGCGCGCTGCCATTGCGGGTGGAGATGGAGGTCAATCTCGTCGACAATCACGATCGCCGGCTCGACCAGCGGATTGGTGCAGTCGGGATAGTGGTTGAGCAGCCGCCAGGCGATATCGGCAGTCCATGCAAGCACGGTCTGGTAGCCGAGGCTGAGGTTTCCCATCGGCACGGTGCCGAACGGGGTCTTGATCCAGATGCCGCCATCCTCATCCGCCGATCCGGGCAGGCGCGGCCCTCTTATGTCGATCGCGTCGGGTCCGTCGATATAGGGCAGAATCTCGGAAAGCATCGCCTTCAAGCTCGCCAGTTGCTCTTTGGCATTGGGCCGCTTCTTGAGCCGAAGATAATCGAGCCGCGACAGGCTTTCCTCAGGATCGAACAGTTCGGCGGCGGCATCGAATAGCGAATCGGTCGCACCGTCCGAGACCCGTTCGAGGTTGCCGGCACCGCGATGCCGCCCCGCGCCATAAGCAAGTACGAGCGGTTCGACGGCCTTGCCTTCGAAACTGGCTTCCGGATTGACGCCGCGGATGCGCCCTTTAGAGCGCGTGATCTCGACTGAGGTGCTGATCGCGCGCCGTTTGCGCCGGCTAGCACCGTCGAAGGTGACGCCTGCAACGAGTTCGGCGCTCAGACGCGCCGTACCGTCGGTGCCCGAGCGGGTCAGGGCTTGGAGGATCGCATTGTCCTCCTCGCGCACTAGTTCGGGTTCGACTGGCTGGGCAAGGCTATCCCCCTCGTCGGGCATCTCGTTGAGAACCGGGCGCATGCGCGCGAGGCACTGAAGCAGGGTGGTCTTGCCGACGCCATTGTCGCCGAGGATCAGGGTCCATTGCGCGGGACGGCCGTGCTCGTCGAGCAGGTCGAGGCACTGGGGCGCGCCGAACGACCGGATATTCTCCAGCACGAGGCGCGTGAAATAGACGGGCTGGCTCGAACGACGCATCTCATGTCTCAGCGATAAAACGGCACGCGGGCGATGCCCGGACGGACCATGAGATTATGGCCAGGCCTTTCCGGGCGCAACCGCTCATGTGGTTCGCCGGCACCCAATCCTCATCAAACTTTGATCCGATCAGCTGGCGCCAGGTCGAAGCGCATGCCCGCGAGCACCCGCAAGGCTTTACCCTCGCCCGCGTCGGCACGATCCTTTCGGGCGGGCTTCGCGCTGGGCGATTGGCGAGTTGTATCACAAACTGCCGTTCTAAGCGCGATCGGCGAATGACGCATCTTGGTCGCCTGCTGCCAGGGGCGGCGCACCGCTGGCCTTATTGAAATCGATCGCCGCTTTTTGGGACAGACCTGCCGTTATTAATGCATCTGATGAACAGCAGGCTTGGGGCAAAGCGTGATCGCTGCCAAGGAGCATCCTCCGACAATCCCTGACACCCGCCAAATGATGCTGCGTCTGTGACTGGAACCCAAAAAACTTTGAGTGATGCACATGGTCAGCTTGGCCGAACAAACTGCTGCGTCCTGCGATCTCGTGCAATCGGCGGCATGGTGGCTGTGCAACTTGGCACAGCCGCGCTAGCGTCGCCGTTTGAGCAATCGGGAACAGGTATGAACGGATATGTGCGTTTGGAAACGGCGGACGGTGATTTCGTGGTCGTCAATGTCGATCGGGTAAGTTTCGTGCGGCGCTTCCGCGGTGAAACGACACCAGTGCGGTCAATTTCGAGAAGGGCAATTATATCGTTGTCAAAGGCAGTCTCGACAGCGTCATGACCATCCTGGCCGAAGGCTGAAGCGAGGCTCATGCTTGCCGTCCTATCCGCAGTCGTTCTGGCATCCGGGCAGGCCTTTGCCTGTACGCCGACCCATGTCTGGGACGGGGACGGCCCTATCTGGTGTGCCGAAGGTCCGAAGATACGGTTGGCCGGTATCGCCGCACGCGAGATGGACAGCACATGCAAACAGGGGCACCCCTGTCCCAAGGCATCGGCTATTGCAGCACGGGACCGGCTGGTGCGCCTGCTGGGCGGCGCGAAAGGCAAGGCGCGGAGCGGCCATATTCTTGTATCGGCGCCCACCTTGCGCTGCGTGTCGAGTGGATCGGCGCGGGGCGGTCGCACAGGGGCATGGTGCAATCTGCCGGGCATGGGCGACATAAGCTGCGCCATGATCAGGTCAGGTACCGTCTTGCGCTGGGACCGTTATGCGCGGGGACATTGCCGCTGATGCCGAGAGGAACGCGCCACGAACTGACCGGCATTCTTCTGGAAGGCGACTTCTATCCGGTGTTGCGTGTTGCTGATGGAGGAGAGTGGCGACTGGACATCACCAAGACATGGCGACCTCTCCTTGGCAAACGCGTCACAATCATCGGCGTGCGTGACGGTTTCGATCTGATTTCGGTCGAACGGCTCACCCTGGCATGACGCGCGATCAGATTTTGTGGGGGGCGGTGTCCATGCTGATGGAGCAGCATGGTGAGTACGCACCGCGCAAGGTGGCCGAACGGATCGGTTCCCTCGCTTTTGAGGGAGACATGGCTGGCGTGGCGCTATGGAAAGACATTGCACGCCGGATGGACATGATGATGCGATCACGCGCTCAATAGCCGGTCCATTACACTCAAGGCACTGGGGGCAATGTTCGCAGCAAGCGTATATAGGTGGCGAGCCGACCTTTTCGCCGGGCATGAAACTGACGGACATGCTTTGCAAATGCTGAGGCAGTCGCAGCCTCGGCCGCCGATTCTAGCTCGGCCAATTCTTCACGCGTGTTTCCAATCACGCGTTCATCCAGCTGGCGCATGGCGTGGAGCCGGTCATTGGCGCTTTCGACAGCGCGTGTGAACTCGCTATTGCCGTGCCTCAAGGCCAGACGGCAAAAGAGACGCGCGGTCCGTTCAGGCACATCCGATGCATCATGATCCAAAACCGCGACACTGCTGATAGATAATCGTGGCTTGCGGATGGCCAGAAGGGCAAGTGCAGCGTTCCAGTCGAGCAGGTCACGCAACATACTCTCGTCGAGCGACGGCACGTAGAAGCCGCCTCCTGCGATGGCTTCGACCAGTCCTTCCCCTGTCAGCCGATTGAGAACGTCCCGGACAGGCGTGATGCTGACATGCATGTCATCGGCAAGCCGGGCAGCCTCCAGACGCTGCCCGGGACGAAATCCGCCATCGATCAGGCGCTGCTTGAGCGTCTGGTAGCTGCGCTCGAGAATCTGCGCGGGACTCACCCGCTCTTGCCCGCACCATTGTCTTCCAGCCAGGGCCTGTCGTTCCCTGGCACCTGTCGGCTAAGGTAATGATCGACCAGATCCATCTGGTCGGGCCGGAGCGCATCGATCGCGGCAATATGCGCCGGTATCTCGTCCCTGAGCAGGATCGAGGGACATTGCCCCTCATAATTGCCCAGATTGGGGCGATGCTGGGCATATCCCACCAATGCGGCCAGCGTTGGCGAGAAGGTTCGCGCAACCGGGGGCGGATAGGCAAGCCAGGGATTCTCATAGGGCTTGAGCCAGCCCAGCGAATAGCCGGTGACGATCGCGCGGCGAACGTCACCCGTTACGTTTCCACCCGCGCCGTGCAGCGTGGAACCCAGGAACAGGATCGCGGACCCAGGCAGACAGGTCGCCGCGATCGGCTCGTCATAATCCTGCCGGGCCATGCCGGCCGCACCATGGCTTGCAGGATAGAGTTGGGTCGCGCCATTGTCCGCCGTGAACGGGGTGATCGGCCACATGACATTGAGCAGATATTCATGCGCGCCCTTGGCACCTTGCCACATGTCGTGATCGCGATGCGGCAGCTGCGTCAGGGCACCAGGATGGATTTCGATGGCCTGGGCGACATTGAGCTGGATCCGGTCGCACGCGCTGCCCAATATCTCCTGCGCGATGGCGACGATGAGCGGATCTTCCACCAGGAGTGCCATATGGCGGCTGCGACGCAGCAGACCGCCAAAACGCTTGGTCCGTTCGCCATAAAAGCCGCCCTGGCAAAACGGCGTCGCCTCGAAGATGGGTGACAGGTCCTGCTCCAGTGCCTCGATCGTCGAAGGCGAATAGAGGTTCGGTATGATGCAGAAGCCGTCGCGCAGGAGGCGACCGGTCCAATATTGCACCGCGGCGAGATGATCGATCGTTTCGAGCGGATTCATGACAGCATGTCTCCCGCGCGCGCCAATGGTTCCAAGTCGCTACCGATCAGGGCGAAGCGGATCGGCTCGTACACGCCGCCCGCGCGCAGCTTGTCGATGGTGGTATGATCGATACGAATATGGAGGCCCACCAACAGGTCACGGCCATGACGCACCGATGGTCCGAGCGCCCGGCAATCCCAGCCGAACCGCGAAATCTGGTCAAACCAGGCCTGCTCGGCGACGCCAGTATAGTCGGTAATGCCATGTCGGATGGCGTGGTCGGCCAGCGTGCTCACCAACTGATTGCGAGCGCTGCGCCGCTCGACCGATCGCTGATGCCGGTCGAGACAGAAGCGCGTAATTTCCCGGACGGTTGGCCCGGTCGGGACAATGCCAGCACAAAGATAGGGATAGAGATGCCCCAATATATGTTCGCCCTGCGTACACAGGAGGCGCGCGGAGGCGCGATGGACATGATCGGGGCCAAGCAGGATCAAATATTGCGCGTCCGGCGTATCGAACTGGTCCACCTCGAAACGGTCGGCAAGAACAGGCAGATCCCAGCCCAGAAGGTCGATGAAGACCTCCTTGCGGGCAGCAAACATCGCACGCATGGCGGCGCTTTCGCGCGCGCCATGACCGGCATCGGTCATTTCCATCATGGCAGGCTCCCTTGAGTAAGGCCCGGCAAGGACAGCAGATGCGCCTTGGCGCTCCCATACCAAGAAATGGGGGTGCGCCCTGGTCGGGCGCTACGCCAGCGCCGCCGACTGCCCGATTTTGCTCGACGATGGCACGCGAAATTGGCAACCGTTTCCGCCCAAGACACTTAGGAAAGGCTGCACCCATGAACTCTTCCGAACTCATCGACGCGGTGGCGAGCGCGACCGGCACTACCAAGGCGGACGCCAAGAAAATCATCGACGCCACCTTCGGCGCGATCGGCGATGCCGTCGGCAAGGGCGAGGAAGTCGCCGTCAACGGTTTCGGCAAGTTCAAGCTCAAGCTCAATGCTGCGCGCGAGGGCAAGAATCCGCGGACCGGCGAACCCCTATCGATCCCGGCCTCCAAGGGGCTTGGCTTCTCCGCTGCCAAAGCGGTCAAGGATAAGCTGAACGGCTGATACAACCGCCGACGGCCCCATCGGCCGTCGGCTTCTACCCTAGGTTCGATCGGGTTCGTCACCGCCTAAGTCCTGCCCGATCTCGTCGATCAGGCGCGGACCTGCCTCCATGCGGTTGGCCAGCGCCTCCACATAGCCTGTCCAACGGATATTGGCGTCCGCGAGCGCGGCGCGCCGCGCTTCCTGCGGCAATGCCGGGTTCTGTAGCATCCACGCATGCACGAACAGGGCGAGCGCTTCGCCATTCAGCGCATTTTGCCATCCCTGCCGCTGCATCTCCCGATTCAGGCGATCGAGACGCCGTCCGATCGCTGCTTCAAGCCGATCGGAGCCGTCGGCCGACAGGAAGGAAGCAAGCGCCGCCTCGACGACAAGCGCCTGGGGCTTGCGCTTTCGCCGCGCATAGTCCGCCATCTGCATCGAAATCTCTGGCGATAGGCGGATCGTGTGCTTGATCTTGAGCCCGCTCATAGTTCCACTCCATCGTCAGGATCGAGCGAGGCCTGCCGCGCGGCACGGTGCATGCGTTTCATCGCCCGCGCGCGGGCCGCATCATTGTCATCGTCGCTTTCGTGGAATTCGAACTCGGCCCTTGCGGACGGACGCGGGGGTATGATCTCCTCTTGCTCGGGAAGATCGGGTTCCCGGCGGATTCCGGCATTGGCAGTGTCCGCCTGCGACGACCCGTCTGCAGGATTTTGGTCCATCGTCCCACCGGCACCGGAGATTTGCATGCCATTTGCCGACGGTGCTAATGACGGGGGGACGGACGAGGGCGGTACTGGCGAGAGAGGCTTGGCAACAGGCGCCTCGATGGGGACGCATTCGCTCCAGTCATCGGACGGCGGCTTGCCTTTGTCGGGTGTCCTGGCCTCGGGTGGCGGCAACAAGCGCACCGTAAAGCGCTTGTCCTCGAAATAGCGGGCCTTGGTAGCGCGCAGCGGCGGCATGCCCGACACCATCACGATTTCTTCGCTGGGCGGCAGCTGCATGACCTCGCCAGGGGTCAGCAGCGGCCGCGGCGTTTCGGTGCGCGAGACCATCAGATGCCCCAACCAGGGCGAGAGGCGATGACCGGCATAGTTTTTCATCGCGCGCATTTCGGTCGCCGTCCCCAGGCTATCGGAAATGCGCTTGGCCGTCCGTTCGTCATTGGTGGCGAAGGCGACGCGGACATGGCAATTGTCGAGGATCGCGTTGTTGGGGCCATAGGCCTTTTCGATCTGGTTGAGGCTCTGGGCGATCAGGAAGGCCTTGAGGCCATAGCCCGCCATGAAGGCGAGCGCGCTTTCGAAGAAATCGAGCCGCCCGAGCGCCGGAAATTCGTCAAGCATCAGCAGGACCCGGTGGCGCTTGGCGTCGGGCTTCAGTTCCTCGGTCAGCCGACGGCCGATCTGGTTGAGGATCAGGCGGATGAGCGGCTTGGTCCGGCTGATGTCCGAAGGCGGCACCACCAGATAGAGGCTCGTTGCGCGCGCGCCTTCGACCAGATCGGCGATACGCCAGTCGCATTGCCGGGTGACATGGGCGACCACGGGGTCGCGATAGAGGCCCAGGAACGACATGGCGGTCGAAAGCACACCGGACCGTTCATTCTCGCTCTTGTTCAGCAGTTCGCGCGCCGCGCTGGCGACGACCGGATGCACGCCAGCTTCGCCCAGATGCCGCGTCGTCATCATCGCGCGCAACGTGTTATCGATCGTGCGTCTGGGGTCGGACAGGAAGGCGGCGACCCCGCCCAGCGTCTTGTCACTCTCGGCGTAGAGGACGTGGAGGATCGCACCAACCAACAGCGCATGGCTCGTCTTCTCCCAATGGTTGCGGCGTTCGAGCGAGCCTTCGGGATCGACCAGCACGTCGGCGACATTCTGGACGTCGCGCACTTCCCACTGCCCGCGCCGCACTTCGAGCAGCGGATTATAGGCGGCCGACGCGCTGCTGGTCGGATCGAACAGCAGCACACGGCCATGGCGTGCGCGAAAGCCCGATGATATTTGCCAGTTCTCGCCCTTGATGTCGTGAATGACGCAGCTGCCCGGCCAGGTCAGCAATGTGGGCACGACAAGGCCAACGCCCTTGCCACTGCGGGTCGGCGCGAAGCACAGAACATGCTCCGGGCCGTCATGGCGCAGATAGTCCGGACCAAACCTGCCGAGCACGACCCCCTCATCCTTGAGCAGGCCGGCTTGCGCGATATCGGCAGGCAGAGCCCAGCGCGCCGATCCATAGGTTTCTGCGGTGCGCGCTTCACGCGCACGCCAGACCGACATGCCAACCGCGACCGCTATCGCCGCGAACCCACCCGAGGCGGCGACATAGGCCCCGCGCTCGAAGATATGGGGCGCATAGGCGTCATAGCTGAACCACCACCAGAAGAAGGCGGGCGGCAGATAGATGGGATGGTCGCCGATACTGAACCAGGGTGGCCCGAGCGCGGGTTGATAGCCAAGGCTGGCCGCGGTCCATTGGGTCGCGCCCCAGATGGCCATCAGCACGACCAGGCCGACGAGCAACAACTGGCCCCAGAGTATGCGTGTGCCCGACATCGTCGTCACTCCTTTTACGTGGTGAATCTCACAGGCCAAGCCCGCGACTGCGACCCGGCGACCAGTCGATCCGCCCGCCGGGGTTCATGGTGCCCAGCACCTGGCTCCCAAGCTGGCGGTCAAGCGCCGGACGCCAGGGCACGAGCTGGAACCCAAGGCCGTCGTCGATCATCGCGAAGCGGCCCGACGCCAGGGTGACGCGCTCGCGATATTGGCCGCTCACGATCTCGCCGGGTGAGGAAGGCTGGTGGGCAAGCCCGGTCGCCTGCGCAATCCGCGTGGCGGCATCCTGCAACTCGGACGCGCGAAGGCTGGCGATCATGCCCAAAGGCAGGATCACCTGTCCGCCGCGGTGGGTCGCCACGCCAAGCGCGACCAGCTTCTCGCGCCGGGCGTCGAGGGCATCGCGGACCTCACGACCAAAGCCATTAGCCATGGACAGGGGTTCGTCGCCCACAAGCTGCCGGTCGATCCAGGTCGCACCCAGCGCATCAACCTGGGCGTGGAGCGGCATGTCGGAGCGGGTGGCGAGCGACATGCGGGCGCGCCCGTCGCGACCCGTCCAGCTGCGCAGCTCGACGATGGCGCCGATCGGCGTATCGCCGGTCATTTCGAGATCCTCGAACCGCAGATGATGGGTGCGCCCGTCTACCCCTTCGACGATCGCAAAGGCCGTGCCGGTCAGTTCGTCGTCAAGGCCGCGTGCGGAGAGTCTGCCGATGACGGGCTCTATAGGCGCGCCATCGTGCAGGGTGAAGGTCGCAAGGTCGGGGCGGCGTCCGCTTGTCTGCATTGCCCGGTGCATCGTCTTTATAATGTCCGTGCGCATGCCGAGTTCGCGCAGGCTCTCCTCAAGATCGGGTCGTAACGTCCACATCGCTGGCGCAACGGGTTCGGCCAGAGCCATCCGTTCGAGCCTGGCCGCGCGTCCCAAAAGGAGCTGGCTGTCGGGGGCACCATATCCCCACGCCCGACCCGGCACCGGAACCAGGCCCGGATGATGGCCCTGGCTCGGTTCGTAACCGGCGTGCCCAGGCCGCAGATCGACGATCCCCATATTGCGGGCAGCCAGCCGCTGTAGATGCTGGTCGAGCGACGTCCAGCGCTCGGCATCGACCTCGCGGGCAAGCGTCCGGGCAATCTCCTGGCTGGTGCGCGGCCCCAGTTCCAGCGTCGCCCGCGCCTCGGCACGAGCGCGCATGCCTTCGCTGATATAGTCGCGATCGATGACGAGGTCGTTGCCGTCATCGGCCCGCCCGCGCAGCAGGATATGGACATGGGGATTGTCGGTGTTCCAGTGATCGACGCCGATCCAGTCGAGCGCGGTGTCGAGATCACGCGCCATGTCGGCCATGAGGTCGCGGGCGAAGCCGCGCAGGTCCTCCATGTCGGCACCATCCCCGGGTGAGACGATGAAGCGGAAATGATGGCGATCGTCCTCGCAGCGTCGCGCGAAATGCGTCGCGTCCACGCCATCGGTACGCTGGTCGAACAGCCGGGCATCCTGACCGTCGCGCGTCACGCCGTCGCGGCTCAGATAGTCGATATGCCGAGCGAGCGGCGCAGCGCGAAAACGTGTGCCCTTGTGGCGCACGATCCGGGCCTTGATGACGACCTTGCGCCCGTCGGCACGGAATCGAGCCGATGCCGCCGCGAGCCTGCCCCGACCGATCGTGCCGGTGCCGCCGGAACGGCGGGCTCTGGACAAACGCATATGCCCGGCCTTGGCAGCCGCGCGCCGCACCTGGGTGGTCAGCGATACGGCGCGTCGCCCCTGGCCGGCGCCGCGATCGCGTGTCCGGCCGGGGCGGACGTCGAAGTCCTGCTCGTCCCGGCTCATGGCGCAGGATTCCCGCCCCAAATGGTGGCTGCCAGCGCCCGATACATTGAAAACAGGGCAGAAATCGCCCCAAGCGCCGTCGCAACAGGCTCAGTGACGTCGGTTAAAACGCTCCAAAACCAACCACATACGCCCAAGCCGACGGCGGGCCTTTTATCTCGCCCTCCTATTTGGGCCAGTGTTTTTCGTAGGTCTCGCCATCGTCGTTCCTCCTTCATCAAAGTAAAATGCAAGGTCTGCCGCACCTGTGTGTGAACTCCTGCAAAGCATTCGAGGTCAGGTACGCCGCGCACTCCTCCGGGCTCATCGACGGTGTGTGGGAACTGCTCGCAAGCAGCGTTCGAACCGTCGCGGCACATGTCGCTATCGGATTTACGGGGCAGCATCACAGGCATTCGAGCGTGGTCCAGCAATGCTGGCCACAGGCGAGATATCGTGCTTCCCGTTTTCCTGGTCTGTACCATTCCTCTGCCGCTTACGCGGACCTCCTTAAGCGCTGTGGGCCGTCACCATGACGATGCCCGTGGGTTCCCCGTCATGATCTGGCAGCGGCGAGGCGCTGCACCTTGGCTGCATTGCGGGCGGCGATCTCCTGTTCGGCCGTATCGGGATCGCCGACGTAGAAAGTGCCGTCGCGCCACATGGCATGCATGGTGACGGCGAGCTTGCGGGCGACCGCGACGCGCGCCTTGGCATGGCATTTGGTCTTCGCCAGATGCAGGCCCCAGCTCTTGATCGTGTCGCGTCCCTTGAACCGGGTGAGCATGGCCGATGCCGCTTCGTAGAGTGTCCGGCGGACATCGGGATCGCCTGCCTTGCTGATCCGCCCTTTCACGTCGATCGACGTGCCCGACTGCCATCGCTTTGATGTGAGGCCGAAGTAGGCGGCAACATCGCGTGAGCGGCGGAAGCGTGACGGATCGTCGATTGCGCTGCTGAAGCTGAGCGCGGTGACAGGTCCGACGCCGGGGATCGCCATGAAGCGTCGGCACAGCTCGTCACGCATCGCCAGCTGGACTGCGAGCTTGTTGAGTACGAGATACTCGGCCCACAGTGCCGCACGGGCACGCAGCATGCAGTCCATCAGTCCGGCGGTCATTGCGTCGCCAGCGACCGCCTCACGCACCGCCTTCTCCATGCCGCCCCGGCTGACCTTGCCCAGCCGTATGCCGAACACTTTGAGGGAATGTCGGATCGCATTTTCCAGATCGAGGAACTTGCGTTTGAGATTGCGGCGCTGAACCAGGAGCAGCCGGATCCGGTAGCAGCTCTCTGTCTTGATAAGTGCCTGGCGGAACCAGCCGGTACGCATGATGTGCGCGATGCCGAGGGCATCGGCGGCGTCGGTCTTGTTGCGCTGGGCGGAGAGGGCCGCGCGGACATGACGGGTTTCGAGGCACACAGCGGGGACGCCGATCTCCAGCAGTCCAGCGTGCAGCCAGGGCGAGAGCGATCCCGCTTCATGGCCAACCCTGCGTAGGCGACCGACATAGCGTTCAAGCGCCTTGCCGATCAGCGCTGGCTCCGTCGCCACCGCCGTTTCCAGCACCACTTTTCCATCGTCGCCAACCACGCAGATCGCGGTCTCCTCGATCGACACATCCAACCCGGCAAAGTACTCCATGGCGCGACTCCTTCGCTTCCGTTTCACCAACGGAAGGGTCGCGCCGATGTCACCTGCATCGCAAGGTTCACGTAGCTCAAGGACATGCATCTGGGTCATCCCGGCACCTGCCAAGTCTCGCCCAAATACAGCGGCAATCCCCAAAAACCCCTCATGGCCTTACTCCGGTTCGCGCAATGAAAAGCGAAGAGGCTGTGGTGGCGTCGCGCCGATGCCCTGCATCGTCGGTCCGATCCTGTGGCCCGGACGGCGCTGGGTGTGCACCCATCTCCGCCGGCACCGACCGTTGGGGAAAGAGCGCGGCTTGCGTCCAGCGAGGGCTCGGCGTTAGAAAAAGGGAGCCCGCTTCCCTCGGCGCACCAATGCCGATGCGCGGCAGCAGTCGCGCGAGATAGGCGCGCGTTTCAGCCGGTAGCGGCCTGCCCGAACGCAGATAGTCTTCGTAACGACCCGGCCCTGCATTATAGGCCGCGAGCATTCCTGCCATGCCGTAGCGATCATGCATCTCGCGCAGATAGGCTGCGCCCGCCATGATATTGTCGCGCGGGTCATAGGGATCAGAGCCCAAGCGATGGCGCGCGGCCAGCATGTCCCATGTCGCGGGCATGATCTGCATGAGGCCCATGGCGCCGGCGCGCGAGAGCGCGCGCGGATTGCCGCCACTCTCCTGGTCCATCACCGCCCGAATCCAGTGCGCCGGGATAGCAAATTGCTGCGCCGCTTCTGCAACGGGCACGGCATAGGGCTGGGCCGTCGAAGCCGCGTCATCTGATGCCGCGGTCTGCGCGATCGCTGCCGATCCGATGCACGTCTGTGGCACGATCATGATCGCGAGGATGACAGCCATACTGCCCTGAAGCCTCCCCTTCATGGCCTCCACCCATGCCAGACAAAGGGCGCGCCGCTGTCCGCGCGCGTCAGCATCGGCCGCACGGTGCCGATCAAGCCTTCCGCCGACAGCGGTCCGAAATAGCGTCCGTCGAAACTGTCCTCGACTGCCGCGTTGAGGAGCATGATCTCGCCCGACCCAAGCCTGCGACATCCCGCCCAGACGGGTAACGGACGGCCTGCCGTATCGTGGGCCCGCGCCCTGGCGACAGGCCTGCCATCGATTAAGATGGTCACACCCGAGCGGCAGACCGTCTGCCCTGCGGTGGCCGCGACATGTTTGATGAGCGGGACGCCGAGCGGAAGGGCGTGACGACGCGCCAGCCAATGGGCCAGACGCGCGTCGGGCATCACCAGCGCCAGATCGCCGACGATGGGCGAGGCACCTGGCGACACCGCATAGAGGCCGATCGGGGCGCTGGCCGTCGCGTTCCAGACCAGACGCGGCGCCGGGTCGATGCAGGCCAGCAATGCCGTCACCTGCGCCGCCACGATAGTGACGAAGACATAGCCCCGCCGGGTCATTGTTCGATATCCCGGCGCAGTTCGAACGCATGATGGCGCGCTGCTGTATAGCTGCGCGGATCCATGCCCGCAGCGACACGGCTATGCACATGACGCCAGTGGTCGGGCGCGGCCCGGGTGGGATCCACCCCTGCCGCTTCGACCATATCGATCGCGCCCAGCACCTTCTCGACCCGCGGCCAGCCTTCGATGCTGAGCAGGATTTCACCGCCGGGGCGGACGAACGGCAACGTCGTATAGGCTTCACCCGGCCATATCGTGCGCACGATGTCGATGCGCGATTTGACAGTACCATGATCGTTGGCGGCCCAGCGGATGAGCGCGAACAGCGCGTCGGGTGGAAAGTGCAGGACGCGCGTGCGGCGACTGACGATGCGTTCGCCGACAGGCAGGCCGAAGCGCAGCCAATGTTCGAGCCGGCCTTCGATCCAGATCAGTTCGATATGGGTGTGGCTGTCGGCGCTATGGCGCCCGTCGCGCTCGTCGCGGCAGGCATGGCGCGTCATGTCGGCTCCTTAACTGTGTCAGGAAAATGCGCGTCGATGAGCGCACGCATGAGGTCGGCGACGGTGGTGCCGCGCGTGACCGCAGCGAGTTTGAGGCGCTGGCGCATCGCAGGCGTCACATCGATCGTGAGCCGGGCGCTGAACGGGACGGCGGCGGCGGGTGCGTTGGGCGCCGGTCGGCGAATCCAGCGCTCGGCGGCACCTGGCCGGGTTGCGAAGCCCGCCTCTGTCGGCATCTTCTTCATCGGGCCAAAGTCCCGATTGCAGAAGTGAGGGCAGCAATCTCGCGCGCAGCGGGGCCGTCGGGGTCGCTTTCGAACACCAGACGCCCTTGCGCCATCACCTCGGCAAAAAGGATGCGCTGGGCAATGCCGGGTCCGAGCAAAGATGGCTGCTGGTCGACAAGCCCGGCTCGCGTGCTGCGAGCAATCCGCGTGCGAGGGTCGCAGCGGTTGAGAACGAAGCGGGCTTCGAGCGTGGGATGGAAGCTGCGGGCCTCGCGCACCAGCGCCACGATCTCGGCCGATGCCCATCCGTCGAGCGCCGATGGTTGCACCGGGATGAGCGCCAGGTCGGCGGCGATCAGCGCCGAGCGCATCAGCCCGGCAACGCGCGGGGGGCCATCGATGACGACATGATCCACGCTGGCAGCCTGCACCCGTGCCTCCAGGTGCAGCGTCTCGCGGGAAAGGCCGATGACGCCGAACAGACGGGGCAGCCCCGACTGGGCGCGCTGCTCCGACCAGTCCAGGGCCGAGCCTTGCGGATCGGCATCGATCAGGCAGACGCGTGCGCCCTCATGCGACCAATGTCCGGCAAGATGGAGGGCAAGCGTCGTTTTGCCGACGCCGCCCTTCTGGTTGAGCAGGGCGACGATCATGGCCTTCGCCTCGCTGCGCCTGTGGCGCGTGGCCTCGTCGCCGTCCTGCGCTGCGTCGCACGTAGCGATTTGCGCGTCGCATCCGCGCTCGCGGGCGCAGCCCAGGTTAGAAAGAATCCGTAGGATTTTCTATTAGCATTGTTAAGGAGCCAAAAAACCGCGCATTTCTGCGGGTTTTCGGGCAGAATGCGTTCCCGATAGGCCGAACTTTGCGTTCCCGATAGGCCGAGTTTCGGTGTTCCCGATAGGCCGAGTTTTTTCATCGCTTTTGCCCCCGGCCATGGCGCACCCGGCGCAGGGCCAGGTTGAAGGGATCGTCCGGCAGTGGACGAAAGTTCAGCATCTCCTTGTCGGCAATCGTCTGGAGCGCGAGCACATAGCCGGGCAGGGATTGCGCATGCACGATGCCGCGCAACTTGAAGAGGAAGCGCCGTCTTGGGATCAGCATGCCGGACTTGAGGTGGAGATGGCCCACCTCGAAACTCCAGCCATTGACCTGTCGGCCGCCATGCTTGCGGACCAGCCGATAGAGCCAGCGTTCCATGCCGCCGGTCAGCGCGAAATAGGCGCGGTCAATGGTGAGGATGAGCCCGGAATCGAGGACGCCCGCATAGAACCAATCGGGCAGGATCATCTCGATGCCGAGCGGGCGGCCGGTTTCGTCGAGCCGCTCCTTCCATTCGTTGATCCAGGAGAAGCGATGGTGGCGGCGCTGATGGGCTTGCCGGATCGAGGTCGCGACCGTGGTCGACTGTAACCGATCGAGCGCGGCCTTCAGCCGGTCATAATGGTCGCCGCCGGTGCCCCGACCGATGAAATGGAGCAGTTCATGCGGCTTGGTCGTCATCAGCCGGGAGGTCGGGCGTCCCCTATCGCGGGCCTCGACGATCTGGCTGGCGGCCCAGATGAGGATATCGGCGTCCCAGATCGTCGCCATGCCATGCTCATGGGTGGCTTCCACCGCGATCGCGACATCGCCCATTTTGAAATGGATGGGCGCGATGCGCTTGGACTTGGCGAGACTGAAAAAGGGCCAGGACATGAGGTCCTGCGCGTCGCGCGGCGCGATGTCGCCGCGGACCGCGCGAAACAGATCGAGTTGCCGGTCCTGAGTCCGGTCGGGCGAAGCGGACATCATGCTAGCGCCGCACCGGCGCGCCGGGGTCGATCCGCTTGGCGGGATGCACGGTGCCGCGTCCCGGATCGGAGGTCGAGCGGCGCGTGCCGATTTCGGCCCAGGCTTCGAGATCGACCAGCGCATAGACGATGCGTCCGCCGAGCTTCCGAAAGACGGGGCCGGTGCCAAAGCAGCGATGCTTTTCCAGCGTGCGGGGCGAAAGGCCCAGATGCAGCGCGGCGTCGGGGGTCCGCAAATAGCGCGGCGTGACGACTGCAAAGTCGCGTTCCATATCGGTCTCCAGCGTCGGGGCTGGCATGGCTGGCCAGCCCTGGGGTGTCGCTGGCGAGAATGGCGAACAGTGGAGGCCCGCGCGGAGTGGCAAAAGCGCGGGCGAAAATTGTCACCCCTTTGCTTGTGGTCCGGGCCTGTTTGTTGGGAACTCTCGCTGGGGCTGTCCGGGGGGCATGTCTTCGCGTGCCAGGTGGCGCAGCAGGCTTTGGGCGCGGGATGGGCAGGTTCAGCCCGCCTGGAGCAGGTCGCGATAGCCGCCATCGCGCAGGCGCAGGGCTTGGGTGAGCAGGCGATGGGTGCCGCGGCGCTCGCTCGAAGCCTTCCATAGCGCGGCCGACAGGTCCGGCATTGCCGGATAGGCCAGATAGGCCAACGCCCGCAGCGTGGCGCCCGCGTCATGCGCATCGAGCAGGCGGAGCATCAGGTCGAAGCGCGCGGCCTGGAAGGGTGACAGATCGCTTTGCGGCGTGCCCGATCCGCCTGTTCCCCCAAGCCAGAGGCGGGCATGCGCTGTGGCGCGCAGCCGACCGTCGAACAGGGGATCGTCCGGCAGATGGAAGGCCGTGCGGGGTTCACGCTGCAGACCGCGCCGGGGGCCGCGCAGCCACAGGCGGATCGTGCGTCCGCCTGCAAACAGGACGGCATGGGTGCCGTCGTCGGCTTGCCCAAGCTGCCGGAGGCCAGGCAGCGCATGCGGAGCCGGGAAATCAGGCCCCGGGTCGATGATCACGACGCAAGCGGCTACCGCCGGATCCCACAGCGCGGGATCATCGCGCGGTGAACGGTCAGGATCGATGGGGAAAGCGAAGGCCCCATGACCGGGCAAAGTCCTCCTTTGCTTGGGAAGGGGTGGTCGCATTGAGGGCGGCATGGCCGAGGCGATAGGCGGGCGCTCGTGACAGGAAGCGTTGCGCATAGTCGTTCCGGTCCTGCCCGCTTCTCGCTTCGACCTTGGCCATCCGCCCGGCTCCCTTCGCCAGGAAAGGCTGGCGGCTGGCGGGCCGGGCGGAAGACCTTGCTTGCGGACAAGCCTGTCCGCCAAGGGGGACAGGCTTGTCCGCAGGTGCCGATCGATCGGCACCCCGCGCGAGCGGGGTGCCGGGTCGTCAGCGCGACCAGATGAGCGTGTAGCTCTCGCCGTCATCGGCGGCGACCAGGCTTGCGTAGATCGGCGCCGGGAAGCTGGGATCGTCGAGCTTGCAGCTCATATAGTCTGTGCCTGCAGCCGAGGTCTTCGCCCAGGCGGCGCCGAATTCGACTGCGCCGGCGAAAAGGCGGAAGTCGGGTGCTTTGTCATTGTCCTTGGCGCTTGGGCGGATGCTGGTCTTGACGTTGAGGGTCAGCGACTTGATCGTGCCGGTGAAGCCGTCCGAGCTCTTGGTGAAGGTGCCGATGATTGCCATGATGTTCACTCCTGTCTTCGAGCCCGCGCCTATCGCGGCCTCGATGGGCATCACGGGACCGGGGCGACCGGCGGCGCACCTGCAAGGCCGCAGCGTAAGCGAAGGACCGGGCGGGCGCGGCTATTTTGCTTCGCGATGCAAAGTCGGCATGGCCGACGGCGGACAATAGCCGTGCCCGCCCGGTTGCGACCCAGCCGGTCGAGGCGCAGCTGTCCCCGGTCATATAGGGCCATCGAACGCAGGCCGTGTGGGTGGGGCGTTGACGGGAAAGGGCAGTGCGTGGCGATCTGCTCGCTGTTGCCGGATTGAAGGCGCTTCATCCGATGCCGTGAAAATCTGCGGTTCATTACCTGAAAATCACGCATGAGGGGGGATCGCCATGGCCAAGGCTAGCCTTGCAATTGAGCCCGGCCTCAACTGTCGTTATAAGAATATAATGGCCCGCCTGGATCAGACCGACGTCCGCATGCGGATCGTCATCGACCGGCCCGTGATCGGCGTGATGCACAGCCTGCAGGCCGGTAACGAGGCTGTCCTTGATCCCCGATATTCGCAAACCGGCGAACCGTTGGCTTTCGATTTTTCCGTTCGCATAGCCCCCGGGCCTAAATTCTTCGGCGAACAGGTCCGTCGCGAAGGCCCGGCCCGCCGCTTCGTTTATATTCGCATCGGGCAGTCGGCGGGTGACGCCGCATCGCCCTGGTCGCGGCGGATGAAGATCGACATCCACGACATAGACCCAGATTTGCTCGACCGGGCCGCGCGCGAGGGGCGCATTCTCGAAACAAGCGTGAACGGCACCGGCGCGGATGGCACACCTGCCTGCGCGACGTTGCGGCCGGTCGCACGGCGGCTGATCTGATCCTTTGGCAGGGCGCAGACCGCGCCAGTGCCGATCGTCGGACGGCTCGGCCAGGTTGATTTTGGGCATTACAGCTTTGGGCGGATGCGACTTTGCGTACATATGTATATCCGCACATGTGCCTTTCCGTATTGGCACAAAGGCAGAGCCGGGACGCCTGGCGCGCGTCCCGGCGAAAATGACCCCTCATCGCATCTGCGCGAAGGCCTGGGATGCCGCCTCGCCGCAAGCGAAGGTCCGGCAGCACAGCATGCCATGGGCATTGCCGTCGCCATCGACGATGAAGGTCCCTACGAACCAGTACCCATCCAGAAAGCCGGTGGCGACGATCTGGTCGAGTTCCAGATCCTCCTGCTGGGCGAGATAGGCGCCGACCCAGCGTTCGCTCGCCCGTGCATCCCAGCGAATATCTGTTTCTTCGGCCTCCAGGAACCTTGCGGCCAAAGCCTCGCCTGCTCCGCGCCCGAATTCCAGTTCGAGGCCGGACTTTAAGGCTGCCATCACGCGATCCGATGCCAGGGCAATGGGCTGAACCATGGTCATGAGAAAGTCTCCTTATGCTGTGCATCCCCAAAATCGAGGACCGGCAGGTGATCTGCCCCCCGCTGAGTGGCCCAGAGACTATGATAGTCTGGACCACGAAAGGGACGACAGATGCCAAGCAAGAAGCACAAGCCGGAAGAGATCATCGGCAAGTTGCGTGAAGTTGAGATTGTGCTGGCGCAGGGGGCCTCGACGGCCGAGGCATGCCGGCGGATCGCGGTCAGCGAGCAGACATATTATCGTTGGCGCAAGGAGTATGGCGGTTTGAAGACCGACCAAGCGCGGCGGCTGAAAGATCTGGAGAAGGAGAACCAGCGGCTTCGCCGTGCGATCTCGGACCTGACGCTGGATAAGCTGATCTTGCAGGAGGCTGCGAAGGGAAACTTCTGAGCCCCGCGCGGCGGCGGCGCTGCATCGATCAGGTACGACGAGATCTGCCCGTCCAGGTGTCCGAGCGACGGATATGCCGGGTGCTGGGGCAGCATCGATCGACACAGCGCAAGGTGCCGCGCGGGGCGGATGACGAACAGGCGTTGACCGAGGACATCATCGCCTTGGCGAAGCAATATGGTCGTTATGGCTACCGCCGGGTGACGGCACTGCTGTGCCATGCGGGATGGAAAGTGAACCATAAACGAGTTGAGCGTATCTGGCGGCTTGAGGGACTGAAGGTTCCGCCGCGCCAGCCCAAGCGGGGACGCCTGTGGCTCAACGATGGATCATGTATCCGCCTGCGGCCCGAGTATCCGGGGCATGTCTGGGCCTACGACTTCGTCGAGGGGCGTACGCATGACGGCCGCAAGTTCCGCATCCTGACCATCATCGACGAGGCCAGCAGGGAATGCCTGGCGCTCATCGTCGCACGGCAGCTCCGCCACGAAGACGTGCTGGCCGCCTTGGCCGACCTGTTCGTCACGCGTGGCCCGCCAGCGAATATCCGATCCGACAATGGCAGCGAATTTATCGCTAGCGCCGTCCAGAAATGGCTGGGGCAAGTCGGCGTGAAGACGCTCTACATCGCACCGGGATCACCATGGGAGAATGGCTATAACGAAAGCTTCAACGGCTCGCTTCGCGATGAACTGCTCAATGGCGAGATCTTCTACAGCCTCGCCGAGGCTAAGGTGCTGATCGAAGCTTGGCGGCGGCATTACAACACCGTCCGCCCTCATAGCAGCCTGGGCTACCGACCACCGGCACCGGAAACGGCGACACCGCCATATCCGGCCTCCGGTTCCGCTACGCTCCACCTCCACCCGGATATGGCGGCAGCGGCTTTAATCCACTAACAAACCAACCGGTCCACTCGGTGGGGGCAGATCACATCCCAGCGTGCCTGAATTGCTCGTCGCCACGGAAGACGGCCGAGCCCTCTATTCGACGCTGGGATGGGAAACGGTCTCGCCGTATTCCACAGCATCCATCGTCACGACGTGACAACGGCTTTGGGCTTGCCGTATTGCCGTTTTGGTGGCGCAAGCATTAAGCCACATCACCGGCAGCAAAGTGAGTCATCTGGTCGTCGTACGCCTTCAGGAAGGCCGGTCGCACCGTCATGCGCGCGAGATAAGCGTGGCAGGCCGGGTACGTCGCAAGGCCATCAAACTTATCCACCTGCCGCAACACGTCCGCCATCAGCAAGTCGGCAACGGTAAATCGATCGGCCACCAGCCACTCGCGGCCGGCCAACACCGCCTCCATCCGCTCGAGCCTGGCCTTCAGGAAGTCCTCTACGAACTTGGCCTCGGGCGATTCGCCAGGATAGCCCATGAAACGGAACAGCGCCCATGGCTGGCTCGGCAAGTCGACTGAGTTGAGTGCTGCGATGACCCACTCGATCACTTCGGCCCGGCCACGTGGATCGGTAGGCATCAGCGCCGGGCTCTTCTCAGCAAGATGCAGCAAGATCGCGCCGCTTTCGAAGATGGTGAGGTCTCCATCGGTCAGCCACGGAACCTGGCCGAAAGGCTGCGCGGCGAAATGCTCGGCGCGTCGGTCGCGAAACGGCGTGCTCTCCACCCGGTAAGGCAGCCCCGCCTCTTCCAGCGCCCAGCGCACGCGCAGGTCACGAACAAGGCCGCGCGGCGGCTCGGGAACCCAGTCATATGTGGTGAGGATCAGCTCGTTCATTGGGCAACTCCAAGGAAGACGGGAAGCTTATCGAGAAGTCCGTTCCAGCCGTGCTCATGGCTGGCGCGGGCCGCCTCGTCAGGCAGGCGCTCATGGGTGAGGGTGAGCTCGGTTCCGCCGTCGAACGGTTCCAGGCGGAAGGTCACCAGCGATTCCGGTTCTGGCGCTCCGGGCACGTCCCATGTGAAGACCAGCTTCTTCTCGGGCGCCACCTCGCGATAGACGCCGGTCGGATTGTGCTCGTCACCGTTCAGCAATCGGAACACCACACTGAACCGGCCGCCCGGACAAACGTCCGCCTCCACGCTGAGGGTTGGCCCTGCGTCGGGACCCCACCATTGCAGCATCAGGTCTGGCTGGGTGATCGCCGCCCAGACCTTGGCGGGCGGGGCCTTGATCCGGCGGACTAAGGTAAGGCTCGGCAAGCGGTCGGTCATGGCTCGCCATCCTGCTCAACGAGCGCAGTCAGCCGATCGAGGCTAACCGACCAGAAGCGTTCGTAGCGGTTGAGCCAAGCCATCGCCTCTTGCATCGGCGCCGGCGAGAGGGTCACCGCCACGGTCCGGCCGGTCTTGATCCGGGTAATCAGCCCTGCGTCTGACAGGACATCGAGGTGCTTGGTCATGCCGGGCAATTTCAGAGAAAACGACTCGGCGAGGGCGCTGACAGACAGGCCGGGTTCGTCGATCAGACGCTGCAGGACGCCGCGCCGAGTCGAGTCGGCCAGGGCCCAGAAGGTGCGATCCATGCTTGCGGAATAATGCTTCGCCATATAGCGAAGTATTATTCCGCGAGCTCACAATGTCAATCAGCGGTTACCTCTCTAGGGGTTGCGTACAGCTTGCCTCTGGCTGAGTTACTGGCGGGATGTGGAAATCACTCAGCTCCGCGGCCGGCACTGCCCAAGGTGTCCAAGTTCGGACTGAGGCGCTGGAGTGGAGGGATGCCTCTGGCGCATCGACTTTCCAGACAATTGAGTCCAATATTAAATGGCCGACACGGATCGGCGGCGCCTTGGAATAGCCGGTCAGGGATGGTGTGAGCAATCAGCAGGGCACCGACCTCTTCGCCAGCCAATATGTGGGAAAACATTTGATCGGCGATGAGCTCAACGAACGGGAGATCTTGGACGCCCTGGCAGCGGCCATTTACGTCACCGACGCCGCCGGCCGTATTACCTACTATAACGATGCTGCTGCTGCCTTATGGGGACATCGGCCGCAACTGGGAGAGGCTCAATGGTGTGGATCCTGGAGGCTCTTCTGGCCCGATGGCAGCCCGCTCCCCCACGATGAATGTCCCATGGCTGTGACCCTTAGAGAGGGCCGCCCTGTTCGAGGCATTGAGGCCATCGCCGAGCGCCCCGACGGAACCCGGGTCCCCTTCATGCCCTACCCGACGCCCCTGCGTGACGCGTCCGGCCGCGTTGTCGGCGCCGTCAACATGCTGGTCGACACAACCGATCGCCGGGATACCGAACGAGCGGCCCAACAGCTGAGTGCGATCGTCGAATCCGCCGAGGACGCCATCGTCGCTAAAGATCTTGATGGCGTCATCACCAGCTGGAACGCTGGCGCCCAACGACTGTTCGGCTATACGGCCGACGAGGCTATCGGCAAGCCCGTCACCCTGCTCATCCCCGCCGATCGGCTCGACGAGGAGCCTGAAATCCTGCGTCGCATCCGCGCCGGCGAGCGCGTTGAGCATTTCGACACTATTCGCCGCCGAAAGGATGGAAGCCTCGTCGAGATCAGCCTCACCATCTCACCGATCCGCAACGTCGTCGGCCAGATCGTGGGCGCATCGAAGGTGGCGCGCGACATTACCGAGCGCCGACAGGCTCAGGAGCAGCAACAATTGCTGCTCAGAGAGATGGATCACCGGGTCAAGAATCTTTTCTCCGTCGCCAGCAGCGTCGTGGCGCTAAGCGCCCGTTCCACTGGCACGGCCCGCGAATTGGCTTCTGCGGTGCAGGAGCGGTTGTCCGCTCTGGCGCGCGCGCACGCTCTGACCCTATCGACGATCTCAGATGCCGACAAGACGGCCGACCGCGCGACCACTCTTCACGCATTGATCGGCGCTATCTCTGCACCTTACGCGGATCCCGCAGGTGAAGGGGCCGCCCGGATTACTATCACCGGTCCTGACCTGCCAATCTCGGGTCGCGCGATGACCGGCCTTGCACTGCTGCTGCATGAGTTTGCGACCAATGCCGCGAAATATGGCGCGCTCTCCACAGCTGCGGGTCAGATCGAAGTGGACTGCTCCGAGGACGAGGACCTGTTCCACATTCGATGGTCAGAAAGCGGCGGTCCTCTCATTCGCCACGAACCGACGAACGAAGGTTTCGGTAGCCAACTCGCGCGGCTGACGGTGACCAGCCAACTGGGCGGCGAACTCTCTAAGGAGTGGTTGCCAGAGGGCTTGGTTATAGAGCTGTCGCTGTGTCGGGAACGGATGAACCGCTAAGTAGGCAACTCGTGGCGATCCGTGGTGGCCAGGCCGCCAACCATCCTCCACGCCGTGGACGCCTTCGGGACGCACCAGGTAATTCGGGCGAGAATATCCTGCGGCGCGCACCCGCTGACGCTGTGCCCACTATATCCGCGCCCATATCCTGACAAGTTTTGGCACAGCCTGCCCCGCAACGCCCCGCTCGACGTGTCACGTTGTGTCGTAAATCCGCGCCCGCGGATTTGCGTTTTCCCTTAACTGCGGAGATCGGGCCAGGGCGTTTGCCGGCCCGATCGCGTCGCTTGTAGCTCTCCCTGTCGTGGGGGTGGGCGACGCTTCCCTTTAGGCCCGCCGCGCCGGGCCGCAACGCGCGCAGGCGCGCTTACCTCCTCTGCGTTCCGGCCCTGCGGGTGCTGCCCGGCTCGGCCGGCGGGCCTGCCGGTCCGCTCCGTCGCCGCCCACCCCATTCCGGGGTGAGTGCGGTTTGAAGGAGAAGTGTGATGAACGCTGTTACCGAAACCGTAGCCGCCGACGCTGTCTCGGGCGTCGAGATTTTCGTGCCGCTCGCCAAGCTCAAGAAGTCCCCGCGCAACGCCCGCAAGGTGTCGCATGGGGAAGCCGCTATCGAGGCGCTGGCCGCTTCGATCCAGCATAAGGGGCTGATCCAGAACCTTGTCGTGGAGCCGGAGGTCAAGGAGGACGGGACGCCGACCGGCTATTACCTCGTCACCGCTGGCGAGGGCCGCAGGCTGGCGATGCTGCTGCGCGCCAAGCGCAAGCAGATCAGAAAGTCCGAGCCCGTGCGCTGCTGGCTGGATACGCAGAACGATCCGGCCGAGATCAGCCTTGACGAGAATGTCACCCGGACCCCGATGCACCCCGCCGACCAGTTCGAGCGGTTCCGCGAGCTTGCGGACGGCAAGGGCTGGGGCGCGGAGGAGATCGGCGCGCGGTTCGGCGTGTCGGCTGGCGTGGTGAAGCAGCGGCTTCGCTTGGGCGCCGTCAGTCCGAAGCTGTTGCAGGTCTATCGCGAGGATGGCCTGACCTTGGACCAGCTTATGGCCTTCGCCATCACCGAGGACCACGCCCGGCAGGAGCAGGTGTTCGAGAACCTGCATCATAATCGCGAGCCGTGGATCATCCGGCGCGACATGACCGCCGCCAACGTGCCTGCCGCCGACCGGCGCGCGGTGTTCGTCGGGGCCGACTCCTATATCGAGGCGGGCGGCACCATCATCCGTGACCTGTTCAGCGAGGACCGGGGCGGGTTCTTCGAGGATGCGGGTTTGCTCGACATGCTCGCCATCGAGAAGCTGCGCGAGATCGCCGGGACCGTGCAGGCCGAGGGTTGGAAATGGGCCGAGGCTCATATCGACTACCCCCACGCCCACGGGATGCGGCGCTTCTATCCGCAGACCATCGCCCTGTCAGACGAGGACGAGACCCGGTTGGAAGCGCTGTCCACCGAGCATGACGAGCTGACCGAGGGCTATTCGTCCTATGACGAGATGCCCGAGGACGTGGCGGTGAAGCTAGAGGTGGTATCCGACGAGATCGACGCCATTTCGGCCAAGCGTTACGCCTACGATGCCAATGTGATCGCGCATGGCGGCGCGTTCGTCGTGCTTCACCATGACGGCACAGTCAGGATAGAGCGCGGTTTCGTCCGGGCCGAGGACGAGGCGCTGGCCGATCCGCAGCCCGAGGATGAGGGCGAAACCATCTACCCGGAGGCCGTGGAGGGCGAGCAGGCCGAGGGCGGCGACGAGGACGTGCAGGAGATCGAGGAAGAGGACGAGGAACCGGGCAAGCCGATTTCCGACAGCCTCACCCGCGACCTGTCCGCTTATCGGACGTTGGCCTTGCGCGTGGCGCTTGGCGAGCGGCCCGATCTGGCGCTGATCACCTTGACCCACACGCTCACGGCGCAGTTGTTCTACAGCTACACCGAGGCCGGTTGCCTTGAGGTTCGTCCGACCGTGACGCAGCTAGGCAGCCATGCGGACGGGATCGAGGACACCCCGCTGACCGCTAAGGCGAACGAGGCATGTGAGGCGTGGGCCGAGCAGATGCCGCGCGACGTGGCGGACCTGTGGGGCTTCATCGTCGGGCTGGACGATGAGCAGCGGCTGGCGCTGCTGGCGCATTGCACGTCCCGCACCGTCAACGCCCTGCGTCTGCCGTGGGACCGCAAGCCCCGCTCGCTGCAAACGGCGGACAGGCTGGCGACTGCGCTGGCGCTGGACGTGGCGAAGGACTGGACGCCCACCGTGGACAGCTACCTTGGCCGCGTCACCAAGGCGCATATCGTCGAGGCCGTGACCGAAGGCGTGTCGGAGGACGCCGCCCGCCGTATCGCGGACATGAAGAAGCCGGATATGGCGCAAGCCGCCGAGCAGCTTCTCGCCGGGACCGGCTGGTTGCCCGCGATCCTGCGGACGCCGGAACCGGAGGCGGATCAGCCCGCCACCGTCGAGGCCGATGATGTTGGGACCGTGGAGCAGCCGTCCGATGCGGAGGCCCCCGATACCCGAGCGGAGGACGGCGAAGCGTCTTACGCCGTCGCAGCCGAATAGCGGCATTGGGCCGGGGCCGCGTGAGCGGTCCCGGCCATTCTTGCAGCCTCAAAATCGCGGCCGCGCCCCAATCGGGCGCGGCCGCTGGCTGTAGTGGACTTGTAACGGTTTTGTGCCGGTCACTTGAGAGTTTAAGGCTCATTCAAGGAGACCGACGATATGATCAAGCATAGTGAAGAGTTCAAACAGGAGGCGGTACGCATTGCGCTGACCAGCGGGTTGCCGCGCGAACGGGTCGCGTCGGATTTGGGGGTCGGCAAGTCGACGCTGAACAAATGGGTGTCGCATTATCGTCCGTCTGACCTGGTGGCAGCGCCGCAGGCAGATCTGGCGCGAGAGAATGAACGGCTTCGCCTTGAGAACCGTGTGCTCCGGGAGGAGAGGGAAATCCTAAAAAAGGCCACGCAGTTCTTCGCGAGCCAAAGGCCGTGAGGTTCGCCTTTGTGCACAGCTGGCGGCATCGCTGGCCGGTGGAGTTGATGTGCCGTGTCCTGCAGGTGAGCGAGCGCGGCTATCGTTCCTGGCGTTCGCGTCCCATCAGCCATCGGGAGCGGACGGACATGAGGGTGCTGGCCCATATCCGGGAACAATATAGCCTGAGCCTTGGCAGCTACGGCCGTCCGAGAATGACGATGGAGTTGAAGGAAGCCGGGCTCGACGTTGGTGAGCGCCGGGTCGGCCGCCTCATGCGGATCAACGGGATCAAGCCGGTCCGCACGCGCAAGCACAAGGTTACGACGGACAGCCACCATCGCCTGGGCGTAGCGGCGAACTGGTTGGATGGAGATTTCGCCGCCGATGCCCCCAACCGCAAGTGGGCGGGCGACATCACCTATGTCTGGACACAGGAGGGCTGGCTCTATCTTGCCGTCATCCTCGATCTGCACAGTCGTCGTGTCGTTGGCTGGGCGGTCAGCGACAGGATGAAAAAGGACCTGGCGATCCGGGCGCTGGATATGGCGGTGCGGTTGCGTCAGCCGCCCGAGGGCTGCATTTTCCACTCCGATCGCGGCAGTCAATATTGCTCCTACGCCTATCAAAAGAAGCTGCAGGCCTATGGCCTGCGTCCATCGATGAGTGGCAAGGGCAATTGTTACGACAACTCTGCGGTCGAGACCTTCTTCAAATCACTGAAGGCGGAACTCATCTGGCGGCAGCGCTGGCCAAACCGGCGGCAAGCTGAAGCTGCCATATTCCAGTACATCAACGGCTTCTACAATTCCCGGCGGCGCCATTCATATCTGGGTGGCATCAGTCCGCTCGCCTTTGAGGCCAAGGTGGCGTAATGAGATAGGTGACCGGCGCAAAACCGTTACAAGTCCAAATCGCTGTTAAGCTCATCAAGAATGTCCGCAATCCGGCAGAGCTGATTTATGCCTTGGGGGACTACATGACCATATTCGTAGAGCGCCGCCCTTAAAGCATTGACCAGTTCCGTGCGTTGATGAACCAGCCGTTCTCTTCCGCGAAACAGAATCGCCCTGCCTTGCTGCTCTTCCGACTTCGGGTCAACAAAACGCATCTCCGGTCGTTGAGCCGCAATCACGATGGCTTCAGCGTCAGCGGCATCATTTTTCTGGCGCTTCACGAACGGCTTAACATAGTGCGGTGCGATAAGTTTGACCTCGTGGCCAAGCCGGATCATTTCCCGGGCCCAATAATGCGCACTGCCACATGCTTCCATCACGATCACCGCCGTCGGTTGCGCTGCCATAAATGCGGCGAAGGCTGAACGCGGAATCTTTTTCCGAAACTTGGGCTGGCCTGTCATTGACGCTGCATGAAGCTGAAACACGGACTTTGCCAAGTCCACGCCGATCATTGTATCCTTTGACACGATTGCCGTCCTTTCCGCTCAGTGGTCCTAATTCCACTATCCTGGCACATCTCAATGCCGTCTGGGGAGGGCGGCAACCACCCCATCTCATTTGACTGCTCGATGTCCATGCTCACGCCTCCTCAAAGGCCGCGAGCTTTCCTATTCCGGTGCCGGCAACAAGGCCGCCTTCCGTCGGCGCTTACGGTCGTTCGGGCGCGGCCGGGGGTTGGGACTTTAAGTCGGCGGTTGGGGACACTGGGGACTGTCCGGAATCGGGGATGAAGTGGGAAAAGCGGGCATCGAACTGGTGAGAGGCTGATCGGCGGCTTCGCGCCGTCGAGACAGATATATGCACCGTACCTCTTAGCTCCCGAAAGCAGAGATTTGACTCAAACTTGTCAAGCTTGGGGTCGGCTGTTCGAATCGCCTGGTCGGCGCCAGTCTTTACTTTTTTGTCAGAGCCTTACGGCCCTGTCGGCATGACTGTTGGCGGGCCTACCATGGGCCTTGGCCAAAGAGTGAAGTTGTGACACGCTGCGGAAAGCCCGTCCGACGATCCAACGTTTGAGATCTTAGCCTTGCTCCTGAGACGGCAGCTTCGCACCGAAGGGGAGGTCGATGCGGATCTCCACGCGATTGTCATTGTCATCTGAAATTGCCTTCACAATGACAGCTTTCGTTTTCGCCGGCACCGGTCCCTTGACCGTCATGCGTCTGGCCGCCGCCACGACCACCAGTTGCGACGAGAGTGCCAGGCCATATCGCCGCCCTTGAGCCCCGGCCCCCTTGCCGACCTTGTCGGGATTTGCCGCCGTGCCATGATACTTGTTTTCGATTAGGACCTGCCGTTCAACGAGCAAATCGAGCTCGCCCCCGGCGACTTCGGTCCCTTCATCGACCTGCAAAGTAACCCGCAGATGTTCTGCGAGCAATTTTTGCAGTTCGGCCTCATTGGCCAATTCCGATGTTGTGCGTGGGCCAGCATACCATCCATCGACAAAACGCCAGAGGGACTCCAGCGTCTTGGTAAGCGCGTCACGGCCGGCGGCCATGAGGCCACCTTTGAGATGGCGGTTCAGTTGGCCAGCCATTCGAGATGCGAAATCCGGGTCTTCAGCCAGCCACGTATCAGGCACGGCGAGATCCTCCGCTCGGACGCGCAGGAGCGAATGTCGATCCGAAGTCAGCAGCGCGGATGTATCGGCGTCGATGAGACCGGCGGCAATCAGCCCGTTCAGCCAGGCAGCATCGATCGTTTGTCCTGCCTTGATATAGGCATCTGCATCCTTGGCCATGACGATGCCAAAGTGCCTCAAAAAGGCGATGCGGCTCGCAAGCGCGACGATTGGGAGCACCGCTCTGGCGCAGAATACATACCCCGTCCGCTTTTGCAGATCGTAGGCGTCGGCCCATTTCTGAGGATTGAAGGAAAATTCCGGCAGCTTGAGCGAACCATCAGGATAGCGCGCGAGGATCCGGATTGCCCCCGCTTTGCGCCCGGGCAGATCCACGATGATCTGCTCCGGTCCGGTCTCTTCCAAAGCCCGCGCCATCACCTCCATCTCGGCACGGTCGATGTCGGCGGATGACAAGACTTCCGTGATATCGCGGGCGAGCGCGTAGATTTCCGCGCCGAGTTCATAGCGTGCGTGCAGGCCGTCGAGCCGCTTTACTACTTCTTTCCACTGCGCGTGCCGGTTGGCGTCGGCATTCTCCGCTCCCAAACCTGGCGGTGCGGCGATAAATCGACCGCGGAATGCGAACGCACGATGCAGCAAGTCGCGCTCGAGGATGCCTTTCGCAAGAGCCGAAGCCGGTGCTGAGGAAAGATTTAGCTTGGGATGGGTGACCTCGCCGGCAACGAGCCGAAGGAATGTATCATCTCCGACCGACAGAAATATCTCGGCGAGATCGAACCGCCGACCGCGGTCGCGTTCCGCGACCAGCAGCATGCGCTGCGCCATCGCTTCGGCGGCCCTGACTTTGTGATGATGATACAGACGATCATAGAGGAATGTTCGCCCGATCAGCATTTGCTCGAACGAACCATAGCCGGATGCCGCGATCCCCACCTGATGGACGACATTGTTTTTCGCCGCCGCAATACGCTTCCGCATGGAATCGTCGGCGCTCTCCAGGTTGCTGTCCCGAATCTGTAGGATCTCGAGCTTCGACAAGAGGCGCTCGGTATCGAAGCCAATTTCTAGGCCCGAATGGTGCGCGTCACGCTGCAGAAAATCGAGCCGGTCGGCGTCCACTTGGCCCGAAATAACAGTCGAGAGATGAGTGACGCCCGGTCCGGCAACACCTCCGATGATGCAGGCGATAATGCGTTCCTGCACCTGGACTGCATCCAGGTTCCCGAGCCGAAAGGCGCCAGAACGCAGTAGCTCCGTAACCGGCTCGGACGTTACGATCATGACCGCGATCACTTCCGACGTCGCCGGGCGACTATTAAGGCTGTAGCGGCCCGACAGGAGAAGGCTTGCACCCTGCAGTTCTCGCCGCCATTCGCCTCCGTCCTGCACGACACCATCGAGAGGGGAGGTCAACTCCAGCACAGGTTCGAGTGCGTGGCTGAACGGGCCGTGGCCAAGGTCGTGGAACATCGCGGCGAGGCGCAGCGTCGCCCGCTCATCCTCATCCACTCCGGGAATCATTTCGCCATTCTGGCTTCGCTTGAACTCGCCATTGCGACGCGCGACCTGGCGTTCCAACGCATCCGCCATCCTGTCGACAGCGCCGACCACACCCATGATGTGCTCCAGCCTGTCATGCGACGCGCCGGGAAAGACAAGCTGTGCCAGTCCGAGCTGGCGCACGCCGCGCATGCGCTGCAGCATACGAGAATCGAGAAGCGCCACCTCGCGCGGATGTAGCTCGATCGTGCCCCAGATCGGATCGTTGAGCTGCTTCGGTCGGAACCGCTGTGGGGCCTCGTCGAGACTCGCGCGCAAGGTTCCCAGCCACTCCTCGCAAAGGCTGTCGATCTGTTCGGCAAGGGAAGGCGATGCGTCACGTAGTGCGCTTCGAATAGGCACATCTGCCAAAAATCAGGCCTCCGCCAGAACCTCCTCGGCCGGCTCGTGCGCCCGAAATACAGCGTCGCGCAATCGACCCCCAATCTCCGCCGCCTCGGCTGTCGACAGGTCGTAGGAAAGCACAGTTTGGCGCGCTTCCTCATTGTCGAGCGTAACGATCGTGGACAGATAGGTCGGGTTCGGCTCGCTCGTCAGCATCGCTTCCTGGGCGGCGAGCAAGATATCCGGCAGCTCCAGACAGCGCAGACCGACGCCGGTAACCGAAAAGGTCAGCCCGTCGGTAAGCGCCGACGGCAGATTGTCCAGTTCGTCGCTGAGCGCCCGGTCGAGAATGCCATGAGAAGTGGGCATGCGCTCATCCTGGGCGCCCAGCTTCCAGATAGCCGCCAGAAGTTCGGCACGTTCGTAACGGTTGGCCATAGCTCCCTCCATCTGGCATATCTCGCAACTTGGGGTTAACACCAAGTTTAAACGGGCTCAACCCCAACTGAGTTCCGTCTACCGCATTTCCATGGGCCGCCAATGAACTTCACCCACGCCCAAATCCTCGAACTGACAGGGATGACGCAGGAACGCCTGCGCCATTGGCGCCGCGAAATTCCTGGCTTGAAAACGCGAGCATCGCGTCGAGGCATCGTGACCTTCGAGGAGGTAGCCCTACTCGCGGTTTTAAGCCGCGCGACCGACGAAATTGGCTTACCCGTCTCACTCATTGCGGCTCATTATGAAGACCTCTTAGATATTTTCCGGGAAAACCAATCTGTCGGTGAGCCTGACTTCGTGCTCTGGCTCAGCATCGACTCGGCAACCGTATCACCGATCACCGCGCCGCCCGAGTTCGAAATCGCCGCCGTGGTTCGGCTCGCGCCCGTCATCGAACAGCTCTACAGCAGTGTCCATCACACGGGCACAAGGCAACTGGCTTTGTCGCTTGGAACCAGCGCTTAGCCGGCGACCACGCTCTAACGCGTTGATTGAGGACGCTGACTGAAAGAGGGTGATGCCCCAGTCGTTGGCGCTCTGAAGTACCTGTGCGTGCTCAGATTGGCGCCAGGCCATGTGCGACCTATCAATCCTCCTCTCTAGCGTTTCCTGGGCGCTGCGTTTAGACTTGAACGATGTTCCTCCGCCATCTCGCCGTCACCAATTTGCGCTCGATTCGCGAACTCGACATGAGTTTTGTCAGTGGTGACCAGAAGGCTCGTAAATGGACCTACCTCCTCGGCGAGAATGGCACCGGGAAAAGCTCGATTCTGCGCTGTCTGGCGCTCGCCCTGGCGGGAAGCGATGCCGCCTCCGAGCTCGTGGGGGAACCCGATAGTTGGATAAAACTTGGCCGGGACGAAGCGCAGATCCGGGTCGAATTTGCCAACATCGAAGGCCAGATGCGCCAATCGGCGTTGATCCTCCGCCGCGGCATGAGCGCGCTCGACTTCGTCGATCACAATCGCTCTCACCTCCAGCAAATCGATGCTGCCGTGGCCAAAGCCGACCGCAACTATTTTGTTGTCGGGTATGGCGTGACCCGCCGCCCACAGGGCTCGCGGCACTCTTTCGGTGAGGCGACCTCGCTCTTTCGATCACCGCGCGCACGATCGGTCGCCACGCTGTTCAGTTCCGAAGTCACCCTGATCTCGCTTGAGCAATGGGCGATGGATCTCGAATATCGGCGCGGGCGTTCAGGCCTTTCCGCCGTACGCAAGGCGCTTGACACCTTGCTGCCTGACGTGAAGTTCGAAGGCATCGACCGCGAGCGACGTCGACTCATGTTCAAAACGCAGGATGGAAGTCTGCCGCTCAACGCGTTGTCAGACGGCTATCAGGCCATGGCCGCGTGGTGCGGTGATTTGCTGTGGCAAATCACCGAGACGTTCGGCGACTACAAGGAACCGCTCAATGCGCGAGGGCTCCTGTTGATCGACGAGGTCGATATTCACCTCCATCCCTTGTGGCAGCGTCGGCTGATGTCTTTCCTTCAGGAAACATTGCCCAACGTCCAGATTGTCGCAACGACGCATTCGCCTCTAACCGTTCACCAAGCCGGGGAAGGAGAGCTCTTCGTCCTCAAGCGCGGTGACGAAGGCGCGACGATTCAGCCCTATGAAGGCGCTCCAAACCGTCTCCTGTTGCCCGAGCTTATTCAAAGTCCGCTATTCGGGTTGAGGTCGCTCGATTCTCCTCAGGTGCAAGACATGCGCGAAGAGCTTCGGCAACTCCAGGCGGGGTCCGCAAGCCGGCGACCCGCGCAGAAGGCCGCGCGAATGCGAGAGATTGAGCGCGAGCTGAAGGTCGCCTCAAACTGGAGTGACGTCCCGCCCTATCTACAGCGGACCAATCGTCTGCTCGAGAAGCTTGCCGACAAGATGATCCCGGAAGTGGAAGGCCGCGAAGCCCTAGAGGCAATCACCCAAGCCTCGAATCCAGAAAACGGTTAGAGTCCTCCCGTGATCCGCCTGAAGCGTCGCCGAACTGCGGCCCATGTGCCGAAAAGCTTCCAGCCGCCGAAGCTCACGGTTACAGCGGGCAAGCTTGCTGAAATCTATTACGCTGGCCTTCTGTCCGGCAAAATGGAGTTTTCGGGCAGTGCCTGGAAGCCAGCAAAGGGCAGGCTCAAGGAAGACGCGGGTGGCAAATGCGCATATTGTGAAGCTTCGACTGCCATCGTCGCCCATGGCGATGTGGAGCATTTTCGACCCAAATCAGTCTATTGGTGGCTCGCCTTCGCTTTCGACAACTATCTGTTTAGCTGCCAGATTTGCAATCAAAGCTACAAGGGAGATCGCTTTCCCATCAGCGGACCACTCGCCGGCGCCCCGGCGATGCCGCCCGCACCTCCTGTCGGCCAGGATCTTGATGATCTCCTCGAAGCGCTCATCCTTGATGCGACGGCGGTGGATGATGATCATCTGAAAGCAATCTGGGACGATGAGCTTGCCGACTTGCCCCATCCCTATCTGGAGGACCCCGAGCCATTGTTCCGATACGAAGCGGATGACGGCAATCAGGAAATCTGGCTGAGATCGGCCGGCGGCGAGCGCGCCGATCGCGCGCTGAGCGCCGTCGAGACAGTGCTTGGGCTCAACCGTGAGGAATTGCGTCGGCAGCGATACAACGACTACCGCACCTTCGCTCTGCTCCGCACGATGACGCTCACGCCCCTTGATCCTGCCACACGTCAGCAGGTCGTCAACGAGTTGCGAATCCAACAGGGACGATCCCAGCCTTTTGCGGGGATGAAGCGGTTTTTTGCAAAGAGCTGGACGCTGCCCGGGCCGTATTCGGCCTGAGGCTAGGCGGCGTCGCTACGACATTTTCTCGCCCAAGACTTGGGTGTCGACCACGCGCAACTTGCCATGTGGCGGCAAATTCATCGGCGTGTAGTCGCCCGCATCGCACCGGACCTGCACCGATCGATGGATGACCGCGTCATCGGGCACCGGACGCGGCTCTCCCGCAGGTAGATAATAGCCCAGCAAGTCGCGGCGTTCAGGCCATTCCTTCATTCGGGCGCGCTTGGGGATCCATTCAGGAATCCACCAGCCACCTGCCGGCTGCTGGTGGATCGGTCCCATGGCGTCGGCCGGGCAGTGAACGAGTTCCCCGTTCGTACGCCTCTGGCCGTGACAAATGCGGTTCAGAGTCGCGGTGTCAAAGCGCAGTGCTGCGGAATGCGCTTCGCCAGCCATCCATAAGAGGGAATGCTTGGCAAGGCCGCTTTCCGGCTCCGGATGACCTCCGCCAACATCCCCATGCCCACCGGCAAACCAGACCTCCAGCGCATCCTGCGCCACAGTCGACGAAGCAAATGGGTCCGGTTCATAAGGGCCAGCCCTCCACCCGCTCAAACGAAACATCCGTCGTCGTTCATCAATTGCCATCGCGTGGCGTACGATTGCGACGGAAGGGTTGGCGCGGGTGTACGGAAGGTGAGTAAGTCCGAGACCGATGCGATCCTTGAGCGGCGCGATCATCGACCCCACCGTATCCCATAGACCGAGAAAATGAATTGGCGCGCGCCGAGTTTCCAGCGATCGGGCAAAACGCCAACCTACCGCTAGGTCGTCTTCATCTGCCGACTGCTTGTAGGCCTTTAGCGCGAACTCCGCGATGTTGGTTTGCTCGGCGCGCAGCAAACCAACGAGATGGATCAGCCCGGCTACCACGCGCGCTGTATATGCGCCTCGGCTGAACCCGAAGATGCTGATGCGGTCGCCAGGTAGATAGCGCTCGCAGAGGAAGCGATAAGCGTCGGTCACATGGGCGTCGAGGCCATGCCCTGTCGCTTGAGCCAAAAGCGCTTTGGCCCTGTCGGAGCGCCGCTTCCATAAATTGAGGATACCAGTGGTGCCGATTCCTGGGTCATAATAAACGAGTTGCGTGTCGTCTTTGTCGAGGGCACGGAACAACCGCACGACATTGGTGGCGGCAGGCCCGGGCTCGTTGCTGGTGCCGTCGCAGCAAAGCACGAGATTACGTGGCCCGCGAAAAGCTGCTGGCCGTGGACTTTTCGTCATTCTCCACTCCTCATGCGATCTTTGTCAAAGCCAGCCTGCTGGCACGCAATAAGCGCGCAAGATCAGATTCAATCAATGCGTATCCAGCGAAGATCGCCACCGGCGCTCCGTTCAGCTCATGTGTTCGTAGCCAGTCGATTGTTCAGTTCGGCAAAGAGATAGTGGTGATCGCGCGTACTTCGGCGAGCAAGAGAGGGGAAAGCCCCAGCGCCTCCAGCGGTCGGGTACGCAGCCACTGAAGTGCACCGGCGGTGTCGAGGTCCTTACGCGCGGACATTTCGTTCAGCTTCATGGCGGTGACTCGCGACAAACCGAGCGAGATAAAGCTGATCATCGTTTTGTCGGACGCGCCAATCTCCAGGTAGAGCGGCAACGACGGAATGCTTGAGACCATGTCGACCAGTCCGGCGCTGTCGAGGGCGTAAACAAGAAGAGCGCTATAGCAACCAAACAAGCGGACGGCTTGGAATCGGATATCGCCCTCGATCAAATCCAGGGTGTTTCTGATCGTTGTCCGAACAGGCTTCGTCGTATTTCGCGAAATTTGTTCGTCGATGATCTGAGGAAGCGGCAGGCCGAGCATCCAGCGTCGCGCGATCAGCGCGTGGAACCGATGCAGATTCTTAGAGGTGTCGATGCCGAGAATGATCTCATGGCAAAGCTCCAGGACATCCGCATAGGACTGAAAAGCTTCACTTTCCCGAGGGTGCAGAGGGATGAGGGTGCGAGCGACGTCGGGCCCCTGAGCCACTTTGGCTCTTATCCGGTCGTAGAGCCGCTGTTGTTTGTGCGCTGATATGTTGGGAGTCCGGCGGATAACCGCTGCCGGGAGGGTGAGTTTTTCACTAGCGGCGGCGAGGGCGGCCTCCAGCAGACCCGACTGAGCGTCACCTGCAGCGACACCTGCTCGTTCGAACGTTTGGCTGAGGTCACCGCCTTTGAAATCGGTGTACAGGCGGACGAAGGTCGTCTCGAGATCGGTTTCATCACTGCGACCAGCGCTCGGCGTGCCGGCAATGACAGTCATGAGCTGATCGTGATGTTCATTCAGGCTCGTTTCGATCGCCGGGATGATGATCGCATTGTTGATTGCTGCTGAGAAGTGACCCGGGGTTTTCATCGAGAAGTGGCTCTGACTCACATTTGCTGATGGGCCGGCTCATGGCGCGCCCACCAGTCGGGCCTGAAGAAGATCGAGTTTTGCGCGGCCATACATCTGTCGCTTGATGAGTTTGAGGCGTGTAATCTGCCCTTCGGTCTGACCGTTCGACCATGGCGAGACGATTGCGTTTCGTACGGCCGGAAGGTCCTTTTCGACGCCATTGACGAATGACCCGATAAGGCTGCCCTTTGCCGTCTCGATCCACTCATCGAGCTTTGCCGCCGACTTTGATCGGATCATGGATTGAAAGTCGCCGATCGCCTTGCGCGCTACTACCAATTCAGGGACGTTTTCCTCGATTACCGCCACCAGGATCGCTTCGGATTTGGCAAGCCCATCCCACGCCGAAGTCATTAGGCGCGCAAGAACGCGCGCCGAGGGTGTGCGGGCGAGGCCACTTTGATTGGCCTTTTCGGCGAGACGCCGGCGTTGAGCCCATTGTGAGACGACACCGCTTTGACCCACAAAACCTTCCGCGCGCATCTCGCGCCAGAGCGCCAGGGCATTGCGGGTGCCGTTATCCCATCGGTCATTCAGCCATGGCAGCCAACTGTCCAGGAAGCTGGGGCGGGAGCGGAATACGTCCATTCGCTGCCCGCGCAGAACATCGCGAACGAGCTTTCGGCTATGGCCGGTCTGCCGAACAATCTGCCGGATGGACGTACCATTTTTTGCCAGTTCCCGGACCGCGTCGTTGGTCTCCTGCCGGCGTAGATAGCCTTCATATTGCAGCTTTTCGGCATAAGTGAGCAGCTTGGGATCGACGACAGTGCTTCCGACCGCCTGCCTTATCTGCCGCATGGACTTGTTGACGGCATCCAGAAACGCTCGGCTCGAGTTCTCCATGAGATGCCAACGATCGGCAACTTGCTCGGCATCAGGCAGCCCTCTGGCGATCGCTTCACCATAGCCACCGCCCCGGTCGCGGGCGACAATCGATATCGATGGGCGCTTGGCAAGCCAGGCACGGGACGTCTCCAGAGCGCGGTCCGGCAATAGTGTGACCGGCGTCCGGCGCTCCAGATCGCAGACGATCGTCCCGTAGGTTTGGCCCCGCCGGAAGGCAAAATCATCAATGCCGATGACATGCAGTTCATCATTCTGTTCACTGACGCGCCGACGGACCACTCGCAACAAGGTGTCCTTGCTTACCGGCATCATGAGGCGGTGGGCAAAAGCGGCCCCAGGCCTGCCACCGAGCGCCAGCCCAAGGTGGTGGACTATTGTTTCAAGCCGCTGAGTGCGCCGAGCATAGCGAGCCAAAACGCCGTCATCAAACTGTTCACAAAAAATGCGTCGCCCGCAAACGACAGTGTCGCACCAAAAGCGACGCGTCAGGATCTTCAGAACGACGCGGCGGCCACCAAGGGGAAGATCCGACGGTCGACGCACATATCGGCTTTGAACCCTTCGACCTGGTCGCCCACAGTCAGGGCAAACCCCAAAAATACATCGTGAGCGTAGCAGGATTTGGACATCTTCCCCGACACTCTGCACTGAGACAACTACAAAGCCTTCGGGTGCAAGGCTCGCGCGCTGAAATCGACCGTGCATGGCAGATACTCCCGATAGAAGCAGCGGGAGCATACTCTCAACAGCAGCAAAAGTGAGTCAGAGCCACTTCTCAGTGGAAATTACTGGCTTCCCCGGGTCACTTCTCAGCGGCAATCAACAGCGAACAGTTCGGACGACCGATTGGCAGCTTCCAGGCGGTAAAACATCATTGCGCCAACATGGCGGTGGCGGCTCGGAATGCTATCGACCTCGTCACTTACGCCGCAGTTGCAGCGGATCAAGCCCGCCCGGATGCGGCATTCTTGGCCAACAGCGCGTTCATCATTGCTGCACAAGGCGCAATCGACAATGCTGGCCGAAACATTCAGATACATGGAGGCATTGGCTTTAGTGATGAAGCCGATGCGCATCTTTTCCTGAAGCGGGGGCAACTTCTGGCAACGATCGGCGGCGGTGTCGAGGCTGCGCTGGAACGGATTGCGATCGTGGCGGCAGCCTGATGGAAGGAGTGGATATGACCACGCGCGTTGCGATCATAACGGGGGCGGGTAGCGGCATCGGACTTGGCACTGCGCGAAAGCTTTCCGGGATGGGCTATGCCATCGTCGGCACGGGCCGCGATATGGGCAAACTGGCCGAACTCGAAGCTGCCGTCGGCCATCCCGAGCGGGTCGCGACCATCGCTGCCGACCTGACCGACAACGAAGCTCCGCAACGAATAGTCGCGACGGCGCTCGACCGTTTTGGGCGGATTGATTTCCTGATAAACAATGCCGGAATCGGTAGTCCCAAGCCGGTGCACGAGGCGGACGACGAAACGCTCGACCATGTACTCGGGCTGATGCTGCGCGCGCCGTTTCGAATGATCCGAGAGACCCTGCCGCATCTCGCTTCCGGCTCGGGGATCGTCAACGTGACTTCCACTTATGCCGCGATTGGTGGCTGGCGGGGCGGAGCCTATTCGGCGGCAAAGGCCGGGATGACCGGGCTGACCCTACACTTGGCCTGCCAATATGGGGCGCAAGGCATCCGCTCGAACGCGGTGGCACCGGGCGTAATCCCGACCCCGATGACCGAAGGTCGGTTCGACAACGAGGCGTTCTGCCGGATGAACAACGACCTTACACCCTATCCTCGCTTAGGTACGGTCGAGGACATCGCCAGCACGATCGCCTTCCTATGTTCGCCGGGAGCCGAATTCATCAACGGGCAGACGATCGTTGTCGATGGTGGCTGGAGCTCTACCAAATTTATGTCGGAATATGCGTTGACGTCGGAATGGTCGCCGAAGCGAGCCTGATAGTTCATTCGGCCCCCGGCCCGTTGCGCTCTTGTATAGATAGGGGTCAAATAGCCGTCCTAGATTAGAGACGACCAAGTCCGAATTTGTGAGCCGGATGGCGCAATAGCTTCGTTCTACCGTGCTCGTCCAGCGCGGTAAGGGCAAGCGCCATGTCTGAAATGGACAAGGGTACGGCGCCATAAGGCAAGTCCTTTGGCTAGACTGTGCGAAGACAGAGCTCCCCGGGAAAGCACGAGAATCCTATGTCCGACATCAGCGACCCCATCGTTAGTGATGCACTGACCGTCATCAGCCCTGAAGCCGAACGCATCCTGGGCGACGCACTTGTCTGGGACGGTCATGGCGGCTTCACGAGCAAGCCCGACCAGGACCTGAACGAGCTGGACCGCTGGGAACGCTCCAAAGTCGACTTTTTGTCGATCAACGTCGGCTTCGATATCCACCCTTGGGAATTCGCAGTGCGGACCATTGCAACGTATCGCCGGTGGATCGCAGATCGGCCGGAGCGCTTCGTGTTAGTGGAAACGGCGGCGTGCGTTCGCCGGGCCAAGGCTGAGGGCAAGATGGCGATCGCGTTCGATCTCGAGGGCGCGGTGCCGCTTGGCGACCAGCTGTCGATGCTAACACTGTATCGCCGGCTAGGCGTTCGGCAGATGCATTTCGTCTACAATGTGAACAACAGCGCCGGGGGCGGTTGCCAGGACGACGATACAGGACTGACCCCCTATGGTCATGACCTCGTCCGCGAATGCAATCGGCTCGGCGTGATCGTCGATCTCTCACACACTGGCTATCGAACGACGATGGACATGATCGCCGCCTCGAGCCAACCGGTCATCTTCTCACATTCGAACCCCAAGGCGCATACAGATCACCCCCGAAACATCACCCTGGACCAGATGCGCGCCTGTGCGGCGGCCGGTGGGCTGGTAGGCGTGACTGGCGTTGGAAGGTTTCTCGGGGATCCGCTCGCTACTTCCGAGAGCTTCGTCCGCGCCATAGATATCGCGGTAGAGAGTATCGGCATCGCGGCCGTCGGCATGGGCATCGATTACACGTGGGCCCCGGGCAGTTATGCGAGATCCCCCGCCTCGTGGCCGGCAGAACATTACACTGGGAAGTTCGCCTACATGTCCCCGGAGCAGCTTCCCGAAATCACCGAGCTGCTCCTTCGCCGTGGTTACACCGAGTCAGACATTCAGGCGGTTTATGGCGAGAACTATCTCCGTGTAGCCACTCAGGTCTGGGGTGCCGAACAGGCGGCTTCGTGACGCGGCGTCCTGCGACCGTCAGCATCCTCCAGTCGGTTAGGGTTTGCGTTGAACGATAAATTGCAACAGGCGGCGCTCGATTACCACCGTCATCCGCGACCTGGAAAGCTCAGCGTCGAGCCATCGAAGCCAATGCGCAACGAAGCCGACCTCACGCTCGCTTATTCTCCGGGTGTTGCGGTAGCGTGTGAGGCGATCGTTGCGGACCCCGCGCTAGCCGGTCAACTGACGGGGCGCGCCAATCTCGTAGCAGTGATCACGAATGGCGTGGCAGTGCTGGGGCTCGGGCCCATCGGGGCGCTGGCGAGCAAGCCGGTGATGGAAGGCAAGGCCGCGCTTTTCAAGTTGTTCGCGGATGTCGACGTGTTCGACCTCGAGCTCGATACGATCGACGTCGATCGCTTTGGCGACGCCGTGTCGTTGATGGAGCTGACCTTCGCCGGCATTAATCTTGAAGACATTCGGGCTCCCGAATGCTTCGAAATCGAGCGTCGTCTGCGGGAGCGCATGAGCATTCCCGTCTTTCACGACGATCAGCATGGAACGGCTACGGTGGTTGCCGCCGCCGTCGTGGCGGATTTGGCTTGCCAGGGGAAGACGCTCGAACAGATCCTGCTCGTCACTTCGGGGGCCGGGGCGGCCGCCATGGCTTGCGTGAATTTGTCGGTCGCGATGGGACTTCCGGCAGTCAGGTGACGCTCACGGACATTTTTGGCGTGGTCCGGCATGATCGTCAGGATTTTCCGATGTTCTCATCCCCTATGCGCATGTCACGGAATATCGGTCGCTAGCTGAGGCACTCGCTGGCGCCGATGTGTTCCTCGGCCTCTCCGCGCCGCGCGTGCGTGAGCCAGAATGGCTGGATTCACTCGCCGACAAGCCACTGATCTTCGCGCTCGCCAACCCCGAGCCAGAAATCTTACCCGAACTGGTTTTGCAGAGCCGCCCGGATGCCATCGTTGCGACCGGCTGGTCGGACTATCCGAATCAGATCAATAATGTGCTATGCTTCCCTTATATCTTCCGGGGTGCACTCGACGTCGGCGCAACGACAATCAACGAGGCCATGAAGATGGCGACCGTTGAAGCGATTGTTTCGATCGTCAAAAGCGACGAGCGGTCCACCCTGATCGCCGCCGAGCAAACCATCATCCCGTCACCTTTCGACAAGCGTCTCCTCGTCGAGATTGCTCCAACTGTCGCGCGAGCAGCAATGCTGAGCCGTGTCGCCAAGTATCCAATCGAGGATTTTGCTGTCTATCGGCGGAGCTTGGCCGAACGCGTCTGCCGAAGCGATAACATGTCCGATTCACCGGCTAGCAATACACGATTGCTCGCCGCCCGATAGATGGCACAATCTGGCTTCATAGTGTCCGCCAACGACAAGCGTGATGTCTGAAACCAGCTAGTTCGCGTTCCAACGATAAAATCGAAGGACGCAGGTAATGACACTCTATCGCACCGATCATGATGGCCTTGGCGACATCAACGTACCCGCCGACGCGCTTTATGGGCCGAACGCGCGTCGCGCCGTCGACAATTTCGCCATCTCTTCGCGAACGCTTGGCGATTTCCCGCAGTTCGTGGAAGGATTCGGTCAGGTCAAGGCTGCCGCGGCGCTCGCGAACACGCAGCTGGGACTTATTTCCGAAAACGCCGGCGGGGCGATAGTCGCCGCTGCGGACGAACTCATCGACCAGAGGCACAATGCACATCTGGTGGTCGACATGCTCGAGGGTTCCGGCGGTACGTCGCTGAACATGAACGTGAACGAGGTCCTCGCAAATCGTGCCGCCCAGCTTCTTGGCGGGATGGTGGGCGCCTATGATCTCGTCCATCCCAACGATCACGTAAACAGGTGCCAGTCGACCAACGACGTCGTCCCGAGCGCTATCAAGGTGGGCTGCCGGATCGCGCTCGGCGGTCTGATCCGCGAAGTCGACCTCCTTGTCGGGGCCTTCGAAGAGCGTGCTGAACGCTTCAGCAATGTGTACCGCCTCGGTCGCACCTGTTTGCAGGATGCTCAACCCATGACGCTCGGACAGGCCTTCGGAGCATATTGCGCGCTCGCTCGCCGCCTGGCCGCAATGCTGCGCGAGCGCGAGGAGGAATTGCTCGTCCTGCCGATCGGCGCCACGGCTATCGGGACAGGCTTTGGCGCGGCGCCAGGTTATCGCGAAGCGTTCTTCCAACATCTCCAGGGTCGGACCGGCACAGGCTATGATGCTGCAGAGGACATGTTCGACGCGCTATCGAACGCAGACGTATTTACTCGTTTGTCGGGTGAATTGCGGGCCGTTGCCACGTCGATCGCTAAGATCGCCAACGACTTCCAGCTGCTTTCGTCCGGTCCGACGGCAGGCTTCGGCGAGCTGCTACTGCCCACGCTCCAGGCGGGATCCTCGATCATGCCGGGCAAGATCAATCCGGTGGTACCGATGGCGATCTGCCAGCTGGGTTTCACGCTGACTGGCTACGACGTGATCGTCGCGACCGCCGCTCAGCAGGGTCAGCTCGAGATCAACCCGTACGAACCGGTGATCGCATTCCACCTCTTCGAAGGCATGCGCCTCCTGACCAACGGCTTGCGGATTTTCCGAGAGAAATGCGTTGCTGGGGTCGAGGCCAATATCGAGCGGATGGAGTATAATCTGTTGCACTCCAGCGCGATTGCAACGGCGATGCTTCCCACCATCGGCTACGAGCGCGCATCGACGCTCGTGCGTCGGTCGCTGAAGGAAGCGATCCCGTTTGCGGAACTGGTCGTGTCCGAGGGGCTGATGCAACCGCAGGAGCTTCATGATCTCATCGGCGCAGCCACCGGAGCTGCGGTCGCGCGATAGAGGAGAGGGCGCCTCGCATCGAGCGGGGCGCCATCGGCTCACGATTGCAAGAACATGTCTGCTATGGGCAAGTCGGCGGTCTAGCTTGGCGTACCTTCGACATGAAGGTTCGAATAAATCGGCCAGAGGGAGGCAGGCATGAACAGACGGGAACTCATCCTCGGCGGGACGGCGGCGGTGGCCGTCCTGTCCCAGTCGGCTTCGGGCCAGAAGGCTGCGGCGCGGGCCGCCAAATCTGGCGGTGCTCTGATCGTCGACGGTCTCGATACGTCGGAAATCACACGTGACTACATCCTGACCGCTAGGTCGGTCGGCATCAACTGCATTCACAAAAGCATGGGCAGCCTGCGTACGTTCTCGCTGATGTACGAGTTCGTCGACAAGAATTCCGACATCCTGGCGATTTGCCGTTCTGTGGAAGAAATCCGCAGTACCAGCGCCGAAGGCAAGGTCGCGCTCATCTTCGGATGGCAAGGTGCCGACGTCGTCGCCAACAACCGCAGCGGCACGAACGATTGGTGGGGGACGCCGCCAAAGACCGAGCTGCGCGCCTATTACGAGCTGGGTCTGCGCTTCGTTGGCATCGCTTACCAGATCGCCAATATTTTTGGTGGCGGCGGCACCGACACCCAAATGGGCCTCAGTCGCGCCGGTCGCGCCTTGGTGGAGCAGGTTCACAGCCTCAAGATGGTGCTCGATGTCGCCGGACACACGGGCGACCAAGCGAGCCTCGATGCGATCGAGATGTCGAAGGGTATTCCCGTAGTCTGTACGCACGGCAATGCCCGTCACTTGGCGAATTCGTCGCGCAACCTTCCTGATATCCTGATCGACAAGATCGCGCAGTCGGGTGGCGTGATCGGCATGAATGCGATCAACGACTTCGTGATGCGCGGGAAGGAGATGGCGACCGTGGAACCGACGCCGCAGGGCACCGTCCGTGACCTCGTCAGACATGCGACCTATATCCGGAACCGGGTTGGTGCCGAGCATGTCGGCCTGGGCCCCGACTTTACGTCGGGTGCGTCGGAGAACCCCAATCGGGCACCTGGCATTCGAGACTATCCGATGTTCGGCCCAGAGGTGATCGACAAGAGCCCGCGACGCTTCGTTTCCGGCTTCGAGGATATTTCGAAATTTCGGAATATTGAAGCGGCGCTGCGCGACGACGGCTGGTCGGCCCCGGAAATTTGTGGCTTCATGGGTGAGAACTGGCTGCGTGTCTATAAGCAGATCTGGGGCAAATAACCGGCTCAAGCTGGCCTGTTGACGATCTTGCGGATGGAAAGAGCACGTGGCGACGCCCTTTGAAGATGTACCTCTCAGCCGTTTTCATGCCCGGGTGGTGCTGAGCGGAACCGGTGGCCAGTTTGCCGATGGGTTCTCCTTGGGCATTATCGGTATCGCGCTCAGCCTAGCGGCGACACCGCTGGGTTTGTCGAGCGGGTGGATGGGGGCGCTGGGTGCCGCCTCTCTGGCGGGCCTGTTCCTGGGCAGTCTCGTTGCCGGACCGATCAGCGATCGGATTGGTCGCCGGCCGATCTTTGCGTGGGACATGCTCGTCTTCACTGGCATCGCCGTCGCCCAATTCTATGTCTCGTCGCCCGAGCAGCTGCTGTTTCTTCGATTGTTGCTCGGTGTCGCGCTCGGCGCAGATTATGTCGTCAGCAAATCCCTGGTCACCGAATTCGCACCGATCAGAACGCGCGGTCGACTGCTCAGCGTCCTCGCCGTTGCCTGGGCGGCCGGCTATGTCTGTTCTTACTGCGCCGGATATCTGATCCGTGATATGGGGCCATCGGCTTGGCGCTGGGCGCTGCTGTCCAGTGGCGTTCCATCGCTGGTGATCTTTGCGCTCCGCGTGCAGATCCCTGAATCTCCCCACTATCTTGTCGCCAAAGGTAAGGTTGCAGAAGCGAGGGCGATCATCGACCGCGCCCTGGGCCGGGACGTCGAGCTCCCGCATATTTGGAAGCCAGTCGCCACCGACGAGCCAGTGACGGGCCTTTTCTCGCGTAAGCTGTGGAAGAACCTCGTAACAGGGTGCGTCTTCTACACCTGCCAGGTGATCCCATTCTTCGCGATCGGCACCTATCTACCGACGATTCTCGGAAAACTGGGGGTGACCGACAGCTATTCCGCCGGGCTGATCTTCAATCTGTTGCTGATGTTGGGCGCCGTACTGGGATTGATCGTGGTGGATCGGATTCCCCGTCGCACATTCCTGACAGGTTCATTCGCTCTTATGGCCGGTCTGCTCGCGATCCTTCTCAATGTGCCAGTCGGCATGACTGCGGTGACGATCGGATTATTTGCGGCATTCGCCTTCATCCTCGCGGCAAGCGTCAATCTCGAGTTCGTCTACCCACCCGAGCTGTTTCCGACGGCGGTTCGCGCCACGGGTATCGGGGTCGTCGTCGCCTGCAGCCGGTTGGGTAGCGCCTTCAGCACTTTCGTCCTGCCGGTCGTCGTCGAGGACCACGGGATCGCCTATGCGCTCACCGCCTGCGTCGGTGTGCTGATCTTTGGCGCCGTGGTGTGCCAGCTCTGGGCGCCAGAGACCCGAAACGCGGAGCTCTGATCACGGATTTCCGGTAATCGCCGCATCATTGTTGCTCAAAGCCACATCGCCGCGCGGCCACGGTGCGCGCGCATGGTGTCGAGATCCGCGAAGGCAAATACGGAATGTCCCGAAATAGACAATAAACTGTCTCTCCCGGGCAACTCGACTCCGCCGCTCCATCTAGCCTTGAAATTGAAACATTTGGCTTCGACCGTCACAGCGGCGAAGCCCCTTAGGAGAAAAAGGGGCAGTCATGACTATTGGTAGATATCGTTTCCAACTCGCGGTCTCCGCGACGGCGCTGATCATGAGCGCTTCGGCGATGGCACAGACTGCCGGGCCGCAGGCGCCGGCCGGAGCCGAAGCGGATGGATCGGAAATCGTTGTCACCGGTTCGCGCATCAAGCGGCCCAATGAGACCCAGGCTACGCCGATCACCACGGTCTCGACCGCCGCGATTGAAGGTCGTGGTGTCGTCAACGTGGTCGAAGTTCTGGCAACTGTGCCTGCTGCCGGGGCAAGCCGCCAGTCGCCGTCGGGCAACCCGCGCGATCAGGGATCGACCGGCACGTACACCGCCGATCTGCGCGCACTGGGCAACACCCGCACGCTGGTTCTCGTCGATGGTCAGCGTTATGTCGGCACCCAGCAGGGCACCAATGCCGTTGATATCAGCACCATCCCGACTGACCTGATCGAGCGCGTCGACGTCACCACTGGCGGCGCATCGGCCGTTTATGGCTCCGACGCCATCTCGGGCGTCGTGAACTTCATTCTCAAGAAGAATTACCAGGGCATCAAGCTGAACGCGCAAAGCGGCATCAGCACGCGTGGCGACGGCCGCCAGTCGAAGCTGAGCGGCTTGTTCGGCACCAATTTCGCTGACGACCGGGGTAATGTGACCTTCGCCGCGAGCTGGGACCAGACCAAGGGCGTCCTCGCCGTGGATCGTGAAATCTCGGCCGACGGCGTGACGATTGCTGATCCGACCCGCCCTGATCTGGCCGTGTTCGGCCCGGCGGGCTACACTGTCGCCCAGACGCGCCAGGGCGTGTTCGGTCTGAACGGCTCGACGATTGCCGGATCGACGATCCGTCGCACGATCCTCGCCGATGGCACGGTCACGACCCCACTCGCCTCGCGTGACGGCATCAATCCGAACCAGTTCGTCATCATGTCGGTGCCGATGGAGCGCGTCGTCACCAACTTGCGCGGCCGCTATGCCTTCACCGATGACATCACCGGCTATATCGACGGTACGTTCGCGCGCACCGACGTGACCGCACAACTCGACCAAACTTATGTAACCAGCGGCCGAATGAACATTGGTGGTCCGACCGGCCTGCCAATCACCATCCCCACCACGAGCCCGTTCATCCCGGCCGCCCTGCGCGCACTCATTCCGGCTGGACGCACTGAGATCAGCGTGGGCCGTGACCTTCCTGAGTTCGGAGGGCGTCTGATCAAGTATCGTCGCGAACTGTACCGCGCGGTGGCTGGCGTCGACGTGAAGCTGCCATTCTTGGGCGATAGCTGGAACGCGAACGCCTATTACGAATATGGCCGCTCGACCCTCGATCAGACCATGTTCAACGGCTATAATTCGCAGCGCATGTACGAGGCGCTGCGAGTGGAGTCGAACGGTGCCGGCGGTTTCCAGTGCGCCAGCGCATCGGCTCGCGCGCAGGGATGTATCCCGGTCAATCTCTTCACTGGCCGCGCGCTCACGTCGGCCGAGATGAACTATCTCCGTCAGAACGCCGACATCAACTCGTTTAACGAACAGCAGGTCGTTGCGGGTTCGATCTCCGGTACGCTCATCGAGCTGCCCGCCGGCCCGCTCGGTTTCGCCGCCGGTGCTGAGTATCGCAACGAGCGTTCTAACTATCTTCCGGATGACAATCTGCAGAACGGCCTGACCTCGCTGCAATATTACAAGCAGACCAAGGGGCAGTTCAACGTCAAGGAAGCCTATGCCGAGTTGAGCGTGCCGCTTCTCAAGGACGTGCCGCTTGTCCACAGCCTCGAAGTCGAAGGCGCTTATCGCTACGCCGATTACTCGAGCTCTGGTGGAATCAGCGCGTGGAAGGTCGGCGGCAACTATTCGCCGATTTCCGACATTCGCTTCCGCGGCATCTATTCGCGAGATATCCGCGCGCCCAACATCAACGATCTGTTCCGTGGCCAGACCAGCAACCGCGTCAACCTGATCGATCCTTGCACCGCAGGCGGCAACGCTGCACGTCGGGCCTATTGTTTGGCGCAGCCGGGCATCACCACTGCTTTCAATCCGCCGGCGCCCTCGCCGATCAACCAGTTCCAGGTTGGCAACCGTGCCCTGAAGCCGGAAATCGCGAACACGCTGACGGCAGGCGCGGTCCTTACGCCGACCTTCATTCGCGGCCTTTCACTCAGCGTCGACTATTTTGACATCAAGATCAAAAATGCGATCACGACGCTGGATCCTCAGGTCGGCGTCAATCTCTGCGCCGACACGAGCGATCCCCGGTTCTGCTCGACGGTTACCCGCGATCCGACCACGGGTATTCTGATTTTCAACAACACGATCCCGATCAACGCCGCCAATGAGCGGATGAAGGGCGTCGATGTGGAGCTCGCCTATCGGACTGGTCTTGGCAACTATGGTGGCCTCGATATGGTGCTGAACTATACCAATCTCATCAAATATAAGACGGCGCCTTTTGCTGGTGCCACGATCATCAATTTGAAGGGCCAGCCCTTCTATCCCGAGCACAAGGCGAACCTGAACCTCACCTATTCCCTGGGTGGTTTCAGCGTAAACCTCAACGAGCGCTACATCGGGAAGATCTATCGCGTCGTCGGCGGCACCTTTGCCGGTAACGCCGTGCCGGCCTTCTGGTACACCGATCTCCAGGTCCGGTACTCGATCGACAAGAAGTATGACTTGTACATCGGTGGCAAGAACATCTTCGACAAGAAGCCGCCGCTGTTCCCGACGCCCTATGTTGGCACGACCACCGGCACGAATACTGCCGGCGCGGTGTACGACGTCATCGGCGCGTACGTCTATGCGGGCGTCAGCCTGAAGTTCTGATGAAATCGGCCGCCGCCTGCGGGCGGTGGCCACCAAATTCTGACGTGCGGCAATTTTTGCCGCACGTCTCCCATTGACGCGCGAATGTCGCTACAGAACAAGTTCGGCTTCGAGCGACTGTCATGGTTTTGACCAGATACCATCGAGAGGGGCTTTGAAGCTTGATATGACGCGCTATTCGATTGCCTCGCTCGTGAGGAACGCGTTCAGCGGCCACCGCAATTGGCAGCCAACATGGCGAAGCCCAGAGCCCCGCGAGGCCTATGACATCATCGTCGTTGGCGGAGGCGGCCACGGGCTGGCCACGGCGCACTATCTTGCGAAGGTCCACGGAATCACGAATGTCGCCGTGATCGAGAAGGGCTGGATCGGTGGCGGCAATGTCGGCCGAAACACGACGATCATCCGGTCCAACTACATGCTGGATGGCAATGAGCCATTCTACGAATGGTCGCTCAAGCTTTGGGAAGGTCTTGAGCAGGACGTCAATTATAACGCGATGGTCAGCCAGCGCGGTGTTCTCAATCTCTTCCATTCCGACGCCCAGCGCGACGCGGCGGCACGCCGGGGCAATACGATGCGCCTGTATGGCGCTGATGCTGAACTGCTCGACCGGGATGCGGTCCGTAAACTCTGCCCCTTTCTCGATTTCGACAATGGCCGCTTTCCAATCCAGGGCGGCCTGCTCCAAGCACGCGGAGGCTCGGCCCGACACGATGCCGTCGCCTGGGGTTACGCGCACGCCGCCTCGGCTCGCGGCGTCGACATCATTCAGAACTGCGAGGTCAAAGGCTTCCTGCGTGACGCGAGCGGGTCTGTGGTCGGCGTCGAGACGACACGCGGCGCAATCCGCGCCGGCAAAGTCGGAATCGCGGTTGCGGGGCATTCCGGCCATGTCGCGGCGATGGCGGACGTCCGGTTGCCGATCGAAAGCCATGTCCTCCAAGCATTCGTGTCGGAAGCCGTGAAGCCAATCATTCCTGGCGTGGTCACGTTCGGAGCGGCGCACTTCTACATCAGCCAGTCCGATAAAGGCGGATTGGTGTTTGGCGGCGATGTCGACGGCTACAACAGCTACGCGCAGCGTGGCAATCTGCCGATCGTCGAGGACACCTGCGAAAGCGCCATGGCGATGGTGCCGATGGTCGGCCGCTCGCGGCTGCTGCGCAGCTGGGGCGGCGTGATGGATATGTCGATGGACGGCTCGCCGATCATCGATCACTCGCCGGTCGAGGGCCTCTACCTCAACGCCGGTTGGTGTTACGGCGGCTTCAAGGCGACTCCCGCATCGGGCTGGTGCTTCGCCCATCTGCTCGCGACCGACCGCTCCCATGACGTTGCCAAGGCCTATCGCCTGGATCGCTTCATCACGGGCGAGATCATCGACGAGAAGGGCCAAGGCCCGCAGCCCAATCTGCATTGAGGACGGTCACGATGCGTATTCCCTGCCCTTATTGCGGCGAGCGAGATTCTCTCGAATTCTCTTACAAAAGCGACGCGGCACCTAAACGGCCGATTGATAGCGCGTCGGTCGAGACCTTCGTCGACTACGTCTATTTTCGAAATAATCCTGCCGGAGTGATCAGGGAGCACTGGTATCACGCCAACGGGTGCCGGAACTGGATCATTCTCGAGCGCGACACCATTTCGCATCAGATTTTCGGCGCATCGATCGCAAAAGGGGCATCGCAATGAGCAGATTGGCTCAGGGGGGGCTGATCGACCGCACGCGGCCACTCAACTTCACGTTCGACGGCAAGGGTTACACGGGCTTCGAGGGTGACACGCTTGCCTCCGCGCTGTTGGCCAATGACGTGCGCCTCGTCGGCCGATCCTTCAAATATCATCGGCCGAGAGGCATCCTTACCGCTGGCGGAGAAGAACCGAATGCACTGGTGACGGTGCGCGAAGGTGCGCACGCGGATCCGAACACCAAGGCGACAACCATCAGCCTCTACGATGGTCTCGTCGCGACCAGCCAGAACCGCTGGCCGAGCCTCGCTTTCGACTTTCTGTCGATCAACCAGCTGTTCTCGCCGATCTTCGTCGCCGGCTTTTACTATAAAACATTCATGTGGCCGGCGGCCTTCTGGGAGAAGCTCTACGAGCCGCTCATTCGGCGGGCTGCGGGCTTGGGCAAGCTCAGCGGAGCCGAGGATCCCGACGTCTACGACAGGATGCACGGCTTCTGTGATCTCCTGGTGATCGGAGCCGGGCCGAGCGGTCTCACGGCAGCGTTGACCGCGGCAAGAGCCGGACTACGCGTGATCGTCGCAAACGATGATGCGCTCGCCGGTGGTCGCCTGCTTGGTGAGCGCTACGACATCGGCAGGCAGTCCGGTAGCGATTGGGCTATTGGGGTGATCGCCGAACTCCGCTCCCTGCCAAATGTGGTGGTGCTCGACCGGACGATCGTATTCGGTATGTATGACGGCCAGGAGTTCGGAGCCGTCGAGCGGCTTACCGATCATGTCGCGAAACCGGTGCCGGGCGCGCCGCGGCAGCGTTTCTGGAAAATCGTCGCCAAGAATGCGGTTCTCGCCTCCGGTGCCATCGAACGGCCGCTTGTGTTTGGCGGTAATGATCGTCCCGGCGTGATGATGGCCTCGGCGCTGTCGACCTATGTGAACCGCTTCGGCGTTTCGCCGGGCCGGCGCGTGGCGATCTTCACCACTACCGACAGCGGCTGGCAGACTGCAGCAGACCTCGTGAAAGCCGGCATTCGGGTAGTTGCTGTCGTCGACCCACGTGCCAAGACGGCAGACCTCGCGGGCCGCCTGCGCGGGCAAGGCGTCGACTGTCTTACAGGTGCGGTGGTGGAGGACGTTATCGGCTCGTCCGTACGCGGTATCCGCGTCAGGCTGTCGGACGGGCGAACGAAGAAATATGCCGTCGATACGCTTGGTATGTCGGGGGGCTGGAACCCCTCCATTGGTATCGCGAGTAATCTCGGCCATCGTCCAGATTGGTCCGATGACATCAACAGCTTTCTCATGCGGTCAGCTCCGAAGGGGCTGATTCCGGTTGGCGCGGCGGCCGGGCGGTTCAGCCTGACGGATGCGCTGGAGGACGGGTTCGCCGCCGCCAGCCAGGCGATTGAGGCCGTCGGTAGGAACGTCACGAAGGTCGGATGGCAGGCCACCGCAGAGGCGACGGGTGCCGAGCCACTGTGGCACGTGCCGACGCGGCGTACGAAGGCTTTCGTCGATTTCCAGCATGACGTGACGGACAGTGACATCGGTCTCGCCGCTCGCGAGGGCTTTGTGTCGATTGAGCATCTCAAGCGCTACACCACGCTCGGCATGGCGACTGATCAAGGAAAAACGAGCCAGCTAAACGGCCACGCCCTGCTCGCTGCTGCTACCGGCAAGTCGATAGCCGAGGCAGGAACTGTTCGGTCGCGTCCTCCTTATATGCCAGTCGCGATCGGAGCCTTGGCTGGCCATCACCGCGGCATGGAATATCGGCCGCAGCGCCGCACCGCGACGCACGATTGGGCCGTCGCCCGCGACGCCGAATTCGTCGAGGCCGGGCTTTGGCTGCGTGCGCGCTGGTTCAATAAATCGTCGAGCCGGGATTGGCGGGCCATCGTTAATGACGAGGTCCGGGCGGTGCGCGGTGGCGTGGGCGTTTGCGACGTCTCGACGCTCGGAAAGATCGACATTCAGGGCAGCGATGCAGGACTGCTTCTCGATCGGCTCTATATCAACATGATGTCCACGATCCCAATCGGCAAGGCGCGTTATGGAGTGATGCTGCGCGAGGACGGGGTTGTTCTCGACGATGGTACCGTAACTCGCCTCGCCGAAAACCGCTTCTATATGACGACCACCACCGCGAACGCCGCGAAGGTGATGCAGCACATCGATTTTGCCAGGCAGGTGATCTGGCCCGACCTCGATATCCAGGCGAGTTCGGTGAGCGAGCAGTGGTCGACGTACGCGGTCGCTGGTCCGAAGGCTCGCGATCTTCTGCAGGCGCTTTTACCCGACACGGATCTGTCGGACGCAGGTCTCCCCTATATGGGCGTTCGCGACCTCACTTGGCGCAGGCACATCATTCGCCTGTTCCGGGTCTCTTTCTCGGGCGAGCTGGCCTATGAAGTTGCAGTGCCGGTCACCATGGGCCGGGAGCTGATCGAAGCGCTGTTCGAGGCAGGGGCGCCATTCGGCGTTGTTCCCTACGGAACGGAGGCGCAAACGGTCATGCGCATCGAGAAGGGGCACGCTGCTGGTCCCGAGCTCGATGGCCGGACGACTGCCGCTGATCTGGGTCTCAAGCGGATGATGTCGACGAAAAAGGACTTTATCGGTCGCGTTATGTCCACGCGGCCGGCTCTGGCGTCGGTGGACCGCCCGACCCTGGTGGGCATCAAACCGGTGGGCGGAGATCGACCGATTGGAGGCGGTGCGCATCTCATGACCGCCGGTATGGCGCCGGCACCAGAGCATGATCAGGGCTGGGTAAGCTCACCCACTTTCTCCCCGAGCCTTGGGCACTGGATTGCCGTAGCCTTCGTACGCAACGGTCCCAATCGGATCGGCGAGACCCTGACCCTCTATGATCCGGTGCGGGGCGATCAATTCGCGGTCGAAATCTGCAATCCCGTCTTTGTCGATCCCGAAGGAGTGCGCGTTCGTGGTTGAAGCAGTGCACTATGAGGAGCGCGGTAATATCGCGTTGGCGATGCTGCAGTCGCGCAGGGGCGTGAAGCCGGCCGAACTGTGCGACGCGCTTGGCGTGCCGGTCGTAGAGGGGGCATATCTGTCCCGCAATGGGCAGCTCAAGCTGATCGGCACTGGCCCCGATGCCTGGTTTCTTGTGCTGGAAAAGCCCGCAGAGGGGTGGCTCGAAGCCATTGAGGCCTGTGTCGCGGGCTTGGCTGCCGTCGTCGATCAGTCTGCAGGCTACGCCGTGCAGCGTATCAGCGGTCCCAAAGCGCGCACGCTTCTGCAGGCCGGCATCCCTCTGGACCTGCATCCTAGCGCATTCGAGACCGATCGGGCGTTCTCGACCGTCCTGGCGCACATCGGCGTCCTTCTCTGGCAGGAAGGCGACGGCGTTTTCGACCTCGCTTATTATCGTAGCTACTCCGCCAGTCTCGAGCACTGGCTTGGGGTCACGGTCAGGACGGTCTGATCGCCCTCGGGCGATAGCTGTCTCGGGTAGGCCGTTTTTGATCGCGGAACCCGGCGGACGGAGATTCTTCGGTAATGCGAGATCTGCAGCCTCGTTGCCTCTGGGCGACGAGGCTGTCGCGTTTCCGGGGGCGTGAGAAGCAAGCGTACCATGCGCAGCTTGGCGCATTCAGGAAAGTTCGTGGCCGACTGGGAAAAGTGGATTCCGGTCGCTGACGGTATCTTTCTCCCATACCGCACCGATGGCGGACGTCCAGATGAGCGTTTGCGAACATGCCGAGCGCAACGCTGTCGATGTCGATGTTCATCGCTGCGCAAGTCGCGTCCGGCCGCCTTGGCGGGAGGAATGCGGGAAACCGGTTTCAAAGGAGAAGATTCGTGACGGCCCCTATCAACACCACCACTGATCGCTGGCGCATTGGTTTTGATATCGGAGGCACGTTCACAGACTTTGTCCTGCTTGATAATGAGCGCGGCAGCGTGCGCCTGCACAAGCGGTTGACCACGCCGAAGGATCCGTCGATCGCCGCACTCGCAGGCCTGCAGGAGTTGGTCGAGCAGGCCGGCATCACTCTCAGCGATATCAGCGAAATCGTCCATGGCACGACGCTGGTGACGAACGCTGTGATCGAGCGCAAGGGCGCGAAACTCGGGCTTCTGACGACAAAAGGATTCCGCGACGCGCTCGAGATCGGCCGCGAGCAACGCTACGATATCTACGATCTTTTCCTTGAATTTCCGGACCCCATGGTCTCGCGCGATTTGCGGCGCGAGATCGATGAGCGGATCAACCGCGATGGTTATGTCGTGCAAGGCCTCGATACCGAGGCGGTGCGCAAGCAGTTGCGCGAGCTCATCAACGAGGGCGTCGAGGCTGTCGCGGTCTGTTTCCTCAACTCCTACCGCAACCCTGCGCATGAACAGGCTGTCGGTCAGATTGTTCAGGCGGAGTTCCCGGAACTGGCTGTTTCGCTTTCATCGGAAGTGGTGGCCGAAATCTCCGAATATGAGCGCAGCGTAACCACCTGCGCGAACGCCTATGTTCAGCCGCTCATGGACCGCTATCTGCAAAAGCTCGAACGCGAGCTTTCCGCTCGGAACTTCCGCGGTATCCTCTATCTGATGCACTCTGCAGGTGGTCTGGTGTCATTGACCACCGCCCGCGCCTTTCCGATCCGTTTGCTCGAATCCGGTCCCGCCGGCGGGGCGCTTGCAACGGCGCTATTCGGCCGCCTTGCAGGCAAGACCGAGGTCATCGCGTTCGATATGGGCGGTACGACCGCCAAGGCCTGCCTTATCGAGAATGGCGAAGTCGAAATCGCTCCTATGCTGGAAGCCGGGCGCGCGCATCGCTTCGCCAAGGGCTCCGGCCTGCCGATCAAGACCCCGACCGTGGACCTGATTGAAATCGGTGCCGGCGGCGGCTCCATCGCGGCGATCGACGACGTCGGCTTGCTGAAGGTGGGGCCGCACTCGGCGGCATCGGATCCGGGCCCGGCCTGTTATGGTCTTGGCGGAACGAAGCCGACGGTTACCGACGCTAACCTCGTGTTGGGCTATTATGATCCGGGCTTTTTCCTCGGCGGCCGCATGGCCCTCGACAAGGACGCCGCCGCTCGGGCGGTTGGGACCTTGGCCAAGCCGCTCAGTCTCTCGGTCGAGGAAGCGGCCTGGGGCATTCACAAGGTTGTGGTCGAGAGCATGGCGGCGGCCGCGCGCGTCCATCTGATCGAGAAGGGCCTTGATCCGCGCCATTATGCCATGGTCGGTTTCGGCGGGGCGGGCCCGGCGCATGCATGCGACGTCGCGCGTGTCCTCGGCATCAAGCAGGTGATCATTCCTCCGGGGTCCGGTGCCGCTTCAGCCCTCGGTTTCCTGACTGCGCCGCTGTCCTATCAAATGGTCCGCTCGCGCCCGATCGAGTTCTCGGAAGGCTTCGATGCTGCAGCGGTCAACCCCGTTCTGCGCGAGATGGCCGAAGAAGGTCGTCAGCGCCTGGTCGAGGCGGGTGTCGTCGCGAGCGATATCAGCGTTGCCGCCAGTGCGGACATGCGCCTTGTCGGTCAGCTGCATGATATTTCGGTGCCACTGCCAGCAGGTGATCTCGAGGGGCGTCATCTCGACGAGATCCGCGAGAACTTCGCCCGAATTTACTCACAGCGCTACACGTCGGTACCGGACGGCGCGCGCGTCGAGGCGATCAACTTCCGTGTTCGCGTCGCGGGCCGCGCACCGACTGTATCGCTCAAGGGGGCAGCCGACGGCGGCGATCAGGCGGCAAAGAGCAAAGGCACCCGCAAGGCATGGTTCGACCGCGACTATCACGACACGAATGTCTATGACCGCTATGCGCTGACCCCTGGAGACAGCTTTGCCGGGCCTGCGATCATTGAGGAGCGTGAGGCGACGACGGTTATCGCGCCTGGCGACTCTTTCGTGGTCGATGAAGCCTTGAACCTACGCATTTCGATCGCGGCAACGGTGGCGCTCCCCGAGATTGTGACAGCTCAGACCCGGCTCGAAGATGCTATCGATCGTATCCATGCCGATCCTATCGCGCTCGAGATCATGTGGAGCCGCCTTGTCACCGTAACTGAAGAGATGTGGTCGACAGTTTGCCGGACGGCCTTCTCGCTGGTTATCTCGGATGCTCAGGATTTCGCATGCGAGCTCCTCGATCCGCAGGGTGAACCGATCGTTCATTCGCCGCGTGCTATGCCAATTTTCAACCTCTCGCTGCCGAATGGCGTGAAGAAGATGCTGGAGATCTACCCGTCCGAAACCCTTCGTCCGGGTGACGTGCTGATCTGCAATGACCCTTGGTTGCTGGCAGGTCATCTTTTCGACATCGCGGTCGTGACCCCGATTTTCCGCGATGACACGCTGGTCGGGCTCACTGCGACCGTCGCGCATGTCTCGGATATCGGCGGGACGCGTAATCCGAGCACGACACGCGAGATCTTCGAGGAAGGGGTGCAAATCCCGCCGATGAAGCTGTTTGAGGCCGGCAAGCCCAATGAAACCCTATTCCGCATTCTCGCGGAGAACGTACGCGGCAGTGACCAAGTCATCGGCGACATCCAGGCGATGGTCGCTGCCAATGAGATCGGTGGTAAGCGTCTGCTGGCATTCATGCGCGATTACGGGATGGGCGATCTTCGTGCGCTGACCGCCGTTGTGCAGGGTCTGTCGGAAAAGGCCATGCGTGACGCCATCCGTGCGATCCCTGATGGCGAATATACGTCGGATTGCTGGTGTAACCCGGTCGACGAGCGTCTTCGGATTCCGCTGAAGATGACGGTCAAGGGCGACGAGATCGAACTGGATTTCGAGGGCGCACCGCCGCAGCTGAAGGTGGGGGCGTTCAACGCCACACTCAGCTATTCAACCGCTGCGGCGACCTATCCCCTCAAGTGCATCCTTACCCCGCATGTTCGAGGCAACGCCGGTTGCTATCGTCCGTTCACGGTGAAGATTCCGGAGGGGACGTTGTTCAACTGCAGCCGTACCGCACCGGTCAGCCAGCGGACCCGATCGGGCTGGTATCTCAATCCGACGGTCTTCCGGGCTCTTGCAACGGCACTGCCCGACAGGGTGCAGGCGTTCACCGGCATTCCGGTCAATCCCAAGATTTCGGGCGTCGATGCCAGGGGGACGCCGTATTCCGAACTCTTCTTCAATGGCGGCGGGCAGGGTGCGTCGTCGAGCCGAGACGGCCGATCGAGCCTGCTGTTCCCTACCTCGGCGGGCAACACTTCGATCGAAATGTTTGAATCGCGGGTCCCCGTCATGGTGATCGAGAAGAGCTTCATTCAAGATTCAGGCGGGGCGGGCCGGTTCCGCGGCGGCCTCGGTCAGCGCGTTCGCTTCCAAAAGCTGGCCAATGATGGCGTCGATACGATGATAGGCTTCTTCCCGGATTCGCTCGATCAGCCCGGCCTGTTCGGCGGCGGCGCCGGCGGCGTTGGTGGTGGCGCCCTTCTCGACGCCGAAGGCATGCGGATCACCGTACTCGACAAGGGCGGTGTCCGCCCCGTGTCCGATCGGGGCGAGATCGTCGAAATCCTGCTCGCGGGAGGTGGAGGGTTCGGCAATCCCCTGGAACGCGATCGTGCGGCGGTCGAACGTGACGTCCGGCTCGGACTGGTAAGTGCCGAGGCTGCGGCTGATGTCTATGGTTATGGTCCGGCGGCGGCCAGCCAGGCCGCAGATAGCGCGGAATTGGTCGGCTAGGATTAATGATGACGGGAGCAGGTTCGTTGGCACCGACCTGCTCCTTACCGGCGGCGACCTCGACGCCACGGGATGCGGGTCGTCGCAGCATATTCGGTATAGATGTCCGGCCGGGGTACCGGCGCGAAAATTGCAGAGGATATAGGTTCGAAGGACAGGGCTGTGCGCGACCGTGAGTTAGATGAGCCACCGGGACCACGACAGCGTGTGGTGTCAGCGTCGACCAAACTTGCGGCGCCGCGGCCCTATGTCGTCGGATTCCTTCTTCCCCCCGAGTTCATCCTGCTTTCTTATGCCGCAGCGGTCGAACCAATGCGCGCCGCCAATACACGTTCAGGACGCAAGCTGTTCGACTGGAAGGTGATCACGGCGGACGGTCAGCCGGTCAGTTCCTTGTGTGGCGGCTCCTTCAAGGCGGATTTCAGCATTAACGACGATATCGTCGTCGACATGCTGCTCGTCTCTTCACCAAGCAATTCCGCGAAGTATCGTGACGAGACCGTGTTCAAGTGGCTGCGACACATGGCCCGCAAGGATATCATCGTCGGCGGATTTTCCGGGGGGGTTTGGCTGCTTGCTCGCGCCGGTCTGCTGGAAAATCATAAATGCGCTGTCCACTGGGAGAAGCAGTCGGCTTTCCTTGAAGAATTCCCCACCTACCAGGTAACGCGGTCGATCTATGAAATCGATCGGAACCGCATCACCTGTGGCGGAGGGCTGTCTACGATCGACATGATGCACGAGGTGATCAAGGCGCGATATGGAAATGAGATCGCCGCCGACGTGAGCGAGTGGCTAGTTCATACCGAATATGGCCAGCGGCCTCAGCGTCCCTCGCTACAGACGCGCATGGGGGTCAGCCATCCTGGACTGATTCGAGCCCTCGAGGCGATGGAAGGCAATCTCGAGGAGCCACTGTCCCGCGCCGAGCTCGCCAAGATTGCGGGTGTCTCGGAACGGCAACTCAACAGGCTGTTCGATGCCCAGGTTGGCAAGCCTTTGAGTCCCTATTATCTGCAGCTTCGACTGCGCCGTGCCTATGAGCTGATCATCCAGAGCAACATGACGCTACTGGAAATTGCGATGGCCTGCGGCTTCAACCGAGCAAGCACCTTCTCGAAATGCTACCGCCGGGTGTTTGGCGTCTCGCCGCGCGAGGAGCGGGCTGACGAGATGCGTCGCCGTCGTCCCAAGGACTGACATTCAGCCCGAATTTCCTGTCGTCCTGATCGCGCCGTTCGGCGCAGACAATGGCAAGATAGCCACACATGAAGCTCAGCTCAAAATGCCGCTGCAAAATGCGTTTGATGAGCAAATATGCGTCCCTCTCGGGAAACTCACCGTCGCCAATAGCCCATATAAATACTCCTGTAACAATAAAGGGAAGGGGGCTGTTATGAGCCATTATCTAAAATTTTGTTTAGGGTCTTCGGTCGTGATCGGCGTTGTACTCGCCGGCACGCCGGCGCTTGCGCAGGAACAAATGACCGCTCCGCAACAAGCAGAACAGAATAGCGGTATTGGCGACATCGTGGTCACGGCGCGTCAGCGCTCCGAAAGCCTGCAGCGCGTTCCTGACGCGATCTCTGCATTCAGCCAGTCGACGCTTGTTAACGCCAACATCAAGAATGTCACCGACCTTTCGCGGCTCACCCCCAACCTGAACTTCCGCGACGGCCGCGCCTTCTCGGCCAATTTCTTCGATATACGCATGCGCGGTATCGGCTCCGCCCAGGGCGGCTGGCCTTCGGTATCGCTGATCGTCGATGGCGTCCCCACGAGCTCAAGCGACGCTCTGACGGCCGGTTCGTTGGCTGGCGTGGAGCGGATCGAGGTTCTGCGCGGTCCGCAGTCGGCACTTTACGGCTTCAACGCGATCGCCGGCGCCATCAACATCGTGACCAAGCGTCCGACCAACGATTTCACGGGAGAAGCCCGGGTCTATTACGGCAATGGTGACGATCTTCAGGCATCCGCCGCCGTCTCCGGCGCGCTCATCGCCGACAAGGTCTTGCTGCGCATCTCGGGTCAGTATCGGGACGATGACGGTCGAATCAACAGCCAGACCAACGGCGTCCATCTCGACTTCCACAACCGCAAATCATTCGAGAGCCGTCTCATCCTGGTACCGACCGAGCGGTTCGAGGCCGATATCCGCACGACCTATGACCGCGAGCATGGCGGCTACAGCTTCCAGGGCCGCGGTTCGGTGGCGGGAAATATCTCGGACGTGATCAACACCAAAAACCCGGTGTTCGCCCGTCGCGAGCCCGGCACCCAGACCCGCACCTTCGGACGGGTTGCGGCGCGTCTCAAATATGATGCCGATATCGTGGAGCTCAGCTCGGTCACTAGCTACGACAAGGGGCGCCAGCACGGTGTCGGCAGCGCTTGCTATGACGACGTGAACGCGCCCAGCTTCCCGGCCCCCGATGGCCTCGGCGGAACGCTGTGTCTCGCCAATACCCGCGCATTCGGCAACCGCGCCGCCGCCGGTCAGGTCATCGAGCGCTTCCAGGCAGGTTCGGACGACATCGATGCGTTCTTCCAGGATGTCCGCATCGCTTCGAAGGACAGCGAAACCATCGAGTGGCTCGTCGGCGGCTCCGGTCTGTGGCGTCGTGTTGACTCCGTCACCCGCAACTTCAACGAAGTGGCTGGCACGCTCAACCGGCCGCAGGTTTCGTTCACCCACAATCGCAAATATGACAAGTGGTGGGGTGTCTACGGTCAGATCAGCGCGCATCTGGGCAATTTCGAGCTGACCGCGAACGGTCGATACGATCGGCAGAAGTATAAGAACACCAGCTACGCCGATTTCGGCTACACCAACATCATCCGCGTCCCTGACCAAACGGGTGTGCTTCAGAACAGCCAGCACGAGCGCGCTCACTCCTTCCAGCCCAAGGGCCAGATCAGCTACAAGATCGACGAAACCAAAATGGTCTATGTCACGGCGTCGAGGGGCTTTCGGGCTGGCTATTTCAACGTCGGATCCTTCGCCATCCCGGAGAAGACGACGAACTACGAAGCAGGCTTCAAGACGTCCTGGTTCGATCGTAAGCTGGTGGCGAACGCATCGGTGTTCCACATCGACTATTCCAACCAGCAGCTGTTCGCGACCACCAACGTGGCACCTTTCCGCATCCCGGTGACCGTGCCCAAGACCAGGATCAAGGGCGCCGAGCTAGAGACATCTGTTCGCATTGCCGAGCCGATCACGCTGAGTGCGACGCTGGCATATCTGGATGCCGACGTGACGAACGGCACGACGTCGCCGCGTGCTCCGAAGTGGAGCGGCTCATTCTCGGGCCAGGTCGATCAGCCCCTCAATGACGTCTGGACGTTGAACGCCCGTGCCGACATGTCGTGGCACAGCGCGCAGTTCCTGGCGGTAGGCAACACGCAGCGCGTCCCAAAGAAGCAGTATCTCAACGCTCGTATCGGCGTCGAGCGTGAAGGTTATGGCGTCTACTTCGTCGGTCAGAACCTGACGAATACACAGGAGCCGCAGATCCAGGCATCAGCCACGACGCCTTACCGGATCATCTATCCGGTCGATCCGCGGAGCTACGGCGTCGAGCTGCGCGTCCAATTCTAATCGCAACTCTCCGCGATTCCACTGCGCTTCCGGGTTCGTCCCGGAAGCGCTTTTTTGCGAAACACGGACGGGACATAGAAGTTGGCCGTTGATCGAGAGTGGTTAATCACCCTCTCTCGGCAAAGCGTTATCGACCCGGAGGTGCGGCTACATGGAACGCAGACCGCGTAAAAACTCGACGAGCGTCTGCTATGGAGCGTGGGAAGGGCGCGATGTCACGCCACAGCGTCGCCCGATATTTTTTCATGTCGACGCAAGCGCAGCGCTTCCTGTCGCTCGGCGCTGGGCGGCAGCCCGAACATGGCGCGATAGGCCTTGGAAAAGCGCGAGGCGCTCTTGAAACCGGACGCGACCGCAATCTCCATCTGCGAAAGGCCGGTTTGCCGCACGAGCTGCCGGGATCGATCCAATCTCAAGCGCAGATAATAGGCGGTCAGCGCGGAGTTGAGCTGGGCGACGAACAGACGATCGAGTTGTCGCTCCGACAGACCGGCGATGCCGGCCAGCTCGGCACGGCTGAGTGGATCTTCGATTCGATTTTCCATCGCCTCGAGCGCACGGATCAATCCAGGGTGGCTGACTCCAAGACGCGCTTCCAGCGATCGCCGCTGAGAGTCCCAGCTCTCGCGGATGTCGGTGTGCAGGAACCAATCGCTGACGCCATCCGCCAATTCCATACCGTGACGGCGGACGAACAGCGCGTGCATCATATCGAGCGGTGACATGCCGCCGCCGCAGGTCAGCCTCTTGCCATCGATCTCATATAGCGACTTACGCAAGTCGGCATTGGGAAACTCTTCGGCGAAAGCGGGCGCATAAGCCCAGTGCAGCGTCATGCGATGGTTTGTGAGCACCCCGGCGCGGGCCAGGATGAACGCTCCGCCGCCGATGCCGCCGATCATCGCGCCACGTGCTGCCTGCGACCGGAGCCAGGCCAAAGCGTGACCCTGGTCGAAGCTCACCGCTTCGTCACTCGCGCAAACGAAAATGAGATCGAACTGCTCAGTGCCCCCGGCAAGACAATCGCACGCGACGGCGACATCATTGGATGCCACGGCCGGATCGTCGTCGGGACGGAGATGGTGCCAGGTGTAAAGCGTCTGCTTCGCGATCTGATTGGCCGCGCGCAATGACTCGATTGCGGCGACATAGGCGAGCATCGCAAAGCCCGAGATCAGGAGGAAGCCGACGCGTGCGGGCCGATCGCTTGTCGCCACGATGGTTTCGGTCGCTGTCGTCATGGCATGCTATCCGCTCGCGTCATCCCGCCAGCCCTTTGCCGTTGATCGCCGCGTACCGGACCAGAAAGCCGGTGTCGCTCAATGTCATCCTAAAGTCATGTCGTTAACCAGCGTGTCCGTTCCAGACATTCTGATAACCAAAATGTCCGCTGGCGACAATCCGGAACGGGATGATCGTGCGACCTTCATCGCATGATGGATCACCGAATCCATTGGAATCGAGGCGCGATTGGTGGGTGCCAGCGGCGTCGGGGCGGGGAGATTGACGTTGCTGACTCAAGCGGGATCAGCCGGTTCGGACGAGGTTTCCGTCGCGCGCCGGTATATCGCCATCGTTCTTGTCGGCATTGCGGGCATGGCGATCGCGTCGACCAAGGCGATCTACATCGGGACGTTCATCAAGGACTTCGGTCTTTCGCAGTCGATGGCCGGATATCTCCTCAGCGTCGAGATGGTCGCCGCTACGGTGGGTACGATCGTCTCCACGATGTTGCGCCAACGCCCGATTTTGATCTTTGCCTTGATCGCGATCCTTATTGGCAACGTCGGCACCGCGCTGGTCGACGATAATAGCCTGTTTTTCTGGCAAACCGTTGCAGGCTTGGGCCATGGCTATGCGGTCGGCCTGATGGCAGCGGCGATCGCAACAGTGGCGCACCCGCAGCGCCTGTCGGGTTTCTACACGACAAGCTATCTGATCCTGTCGTCGCTCTGCGCGATGTCGTTGCCGGCGATGAAGACAATCATCGGGCCTCACGCGCTGTTCTTCATACTGGCGGTCACTGGCCCACTCGCCATGCTGGCCGTCCGATGGTTTCCGGACCTGCGAACAGCCGTCAAGAAGAAGACCGCAGATCTTCCGCCGATCCCTCGACCGCTCTATCTCTACGTCTTTCTCACCCTGTTCATCTGGTATGTCAGCATCGGCGGCTTCTGGCCGTATATGGGCCAGTTCGGAATAGAACATGGGGTTTCCTTCGACGATCGAGCCCGCATCCTGGGAAGCGCCAACCTGTTCGGATTGGCCGGAGCGATGCTGTCGATCGTGGTCGGTGATCGCTTCGGATCTGTGAAGCCGCTGGTCTTCTTCATCGGCCTGCAGACGCTCGCGGTCATCATCTTGCTTTTGGCGCCGGCCGGCCGGCCCTGCTTCATGGTCGCGACCTGGCTTTACGTGTTCGCCTGGCTCGGTGGTTTCCCCAATCTGCTCGGTCTGCTCTCGAAAATCGACGGGACGGGTCGTCTGAACGCGACACTGTATGTCGCTGGCAACACAGCCTACGCAGTGGGCCCGGCTTCGGCTGCGCTTCTCATCAAGAGCGGACCCACCGAGACGATCGGACTCCATTATGTCCAATATGCAGGTTTCGCCACGCTCGTTCTGAGCGGCGGCATGATTCTGATCCTCGCTTTCCGGAACGCCCGAGCGAAAGCCGGGCTTCAGCCAAGCTAGAAAGCTAGCTCCGCCCGTTCGACGACGAAGGTTCCCTCGGGCGGAGGCGCGAGCAGTTCCTCGTTCGACTGCGTAGCGTCCAGCCACTGCATGAACTGGCGCCGAAAGATGATTGCACCGCTGCGATCCTGAAAGGGTGCAACATCGAGGTTCGTTGGTAGCATCACGACCCGGTAGCTGAGCCAGCAATCCGCCATAGACGGCTTCCATATACCAGCAACGTAGAAGAAGTTGCCGTCTGCCTGGCGGACATGCTGGCGCTGCTGGCCATAGCCCATCACGAATTCCGAGGCCGCTATGAGACACCGATTCCGGGAGAAAAGCTGGCCCTCGCAGCGTATGAAAGGGATCGAGCTTCCGCTTGAGAAGCTGAGAAGCGGGGATCGGAACCCCAGATCGCTTCCACCATTTCGATCTCTTGCCTATCGTCCGGGTTTCGCCGGATGATCGCGCGGCGGCTGCCGAGTGGTGCGTGCATATCGAAACGGGTTGCTTCGGCCTGCATGGCGTGAACATATATAGAACATGCGCAATCGGCAAGGGCATCGGAATGAGGAGCCGCGATGTGCAATGATTATCGTCTTGAGGTCGATATCGCGTCGATTGCGGAGGATTTCGATAATCTCACGATCAAGCTCGGCATGCCCGAGGGTCTGCCCAATGTGCCCTCGCGCGAAGACATCAAGATCACCGATGTCGCGCCGATCGTGCGCAGCGGCGAGCGGCGTGGCACCGGGGAGTTCGTCAATCGGCGCTGGAGTTGGCCTAGCCAGAACGACCGTCCCGTCTATAATTTTCGCTCCGAAGGCCGCGAGTTCGGGTCGCACCACTGCCTGATCCTCATGGATGGCTTCTACGAGTTCACCAAGGCCAAGCAGAAGCGGCAGGACAAATGGCTGTTTACACTATCCGCCGGAAGACGATGCTCGATCGAGCGGATGCCTGCTTTTCTCGTCTGCGCGATCTTGTGCCCGACATAGACTTGGCTCGCCGGATCATTGCTAACGAGCACCACGGCAAGGCCCGGGGTGTCTCCGAAATGAGCGAGTAGATCCGCCGATCTGGCCGACACCTCCAGTTCGATCTGGGCCGCAATCGACTTGCCGTTGATGATCTGCGCCATAACGATCAGTCCGTGAAGACGACAGTCTTGGACCCGTTCATCAGTACGCGATCGTCAAGATGATAGCGGACCGCGCGTGCGAGAACACGGCGTTCGATGTCGCGGCCCTTCCGCACCAGCGTAGTGGGAGAGTCCGCGTGTGAAATCTGCTCGACATCCTGGGCGATGATCGGGCCCTCGTCGAGGTCGGCGGTTACATAGTGCGCCGTCGCACCGATCATCTTCACGCCGCGGGCATGCGCCTGATGATACGGCTTTGCGCCCTTGAAGCCTGGCAGGAAGCTGTGATGGATATTAATGCAGCGGCCCGACAGAAAGCTGGCGAGGTCGCCGGAGAGAATCTGCATATATCGCGCGAGCACGACGAGCTCTGCCTCGCTGTCGTCGACGATCGCTTTGATCTCCGCCTCCTGCTGAGGCTTGGTATCCGTGGTGATTGGCAGATGGTGAAACGGGATTTCATCAATGTCCGTCGAACCGTAGGTTTCTTGCGGATGATTCGACACGATGCCGACGACGTCCATATTCAGCTCACCGATCCGCCACCGATACAGGAGATCGTTGAGGCAATGATCGAACTTCGATGCCAGAAGCAGGACCTTGCGACGGCGTGACTGCTGCCGGATTGACCAGGCCATGCTGTGGCGCAGTGCGATCGGCCCGAACTGCTCGATCAAATCCGCAGCCAGAGTTTCGTTAGGGACGTCGAACAGAACGCGCATGAAGAAGCGACCGGTCTCGACATCGTCGAACTGGTTGGCCTCCCGAATATTGCCCTGATGCTTGAATATTTCAGCGGTAACGCGGGCGACGATCCCGGGCTGGTCCGGACAGGACAGAGTGAGGACATAGGACGAGAGAGTCATTCCGAAACCTCGTTTGCGCAGATCGCGCGAAGCGCCCAGCAGCGCAGCAGCTCAGATATCGTGTTGATCACCCCGTGGCCCTCTCCGACTGCCGCTGGCAGCCTTTCTCGAAGAATGGTGGAAACGATAGGCGAGGCTCTGGTGCAAACTTGTCCCTGCGCGACCTTTCCTTTCGCCAGCCAGACAAATGCCGCGCTTGTCCAAGGCAGACATCCAGGCCTGATGTCGAATGCGCCAAGCATTTGTCGCTCCTCAACAAGTCGAGCGAAGGGGCGCCCCTTGAATTCCCAGATAGTCGCGATGGCTGCGGTTTACCCGATGCCGGGTGTCGCCGTGGTGCGCTGATTGGTTCGGAAAGGGACAAAACAGAAATGATGGTCGAAACGCAGGACAACGCGCTCTTGATCGATCGCATCCTGACAGCGCCCGTAGCAGGCGGACTGCCGGGCGAGACCAACGGTCTGGACCAGGAGGAGGGACGAGCGGCAGCTACCTTCGTCGCAGAGGTTTTGAAAAGCGGCCGAGTCCTCAACCGATCGTCTTCATCGAGGCCATGCTTGTCCGGCAACGCACGCAAACTATCAACGCGATTCGGGGGCACATGGCCGAGTATGGCTGGGTTGCGCCTAAAGGCCCCAGTTGGGTAACACAGCTTGGCGAACTGATCGATGATGAGGCCACTACGTCGCTACCACAGGCTGCGCGCGAGATGTTGCGCGTCATGCTAGGGATACTTGAAGAATTTGATCGCCGGGTAGCGGAACTCGACAAGGAAATTGCGCGGCGAGCCCGTGAAGATAAAGTGGCTTGCCGTCTGATGACCATTCCCGGCATTGGGCCGATAGCGGCGACAGCGATCGCCGCACTGGCCCCTGCCGCAGCAACATTCAAACGCGGGCGTGACTTTGCCGCCTGGCTTGGCCTTACGCCCCTGCAAAAATCTACAGGCGGCAAGACAAAGTTGGGCCGGACATCCAAGATGGGTGAACGCACGCTGCGCCGATTGCTGATTATAGGCAGCAGTGCTGTTGTGCGTCACGCCAGCAAGCGCGGTGCGGCCGAAGGTTCGTGGCTTGCCGCAATGCTCGCCCGCAAGCCGCGCATGCTGGTAACAGTGGCCCAGGCAAACAAGACAGCGCGGATCGTCTGGGCACTGCTTACGAAGCAAGAGGATTACAGAGCTCCGGTGGCAATGGTGGCATAGGCGGCCAAAGTCATCAGAGGTCGTCGGAAGACGCAGTCGGTCGAAGGAGGTATGGCACAACAGTCGGCGAGACGGGGTCAAAAAACCAGACCGTTACAAGGTGCACAAAGCACGCGGACTTGATTTGGATTTGACCCGCGAACTCCCATACAGGCCCGCAGCACATCCTGCAAAATGAGGCCGGACAGATGGCAGCATCCGACTACGCGCCAAACCCAAATTTGTACTTGCGTCTGACGGGGCGTCTGGACTTGTAACGGTTTTGTGCCGGTCACTTGAGAGTTTAAGGCTCATTCAAGGAGACCGACGATATGATCAAGCATAGTGAAGAGTTCAAACAGGAGGCGGTACGCATTGCGCTGACCAGCGGGTTGCCGCGCGAACGGGTCGCGTCGGATTTGGGGGTCGGCAAGTCGACGCTGAACAAATGGGTGTCGCATTATCGTCCGTCTGACCTGGTGGCAGCGCCGCAGGCAGATCTGGCGCGAGAGAATGAACGGCTTCGCCTTGAGAACCGTGTGCTCCGGGAGGAGAGGGAAATCCTAAAAAAGGCCACGCAGTTCTTCGCGAGCCAAAGGCCGTGAGGTTCGCCTTTGTGCACAGCTGGCGGCATCGCTGGCCGGTGGAGTTGATGTGCCGTGTCCTGCAGGTGAGCGAGCGCGGCTATCGTTCCTGGCGTTCGCGTCCCATCAGCCATCGGGAGCGGACGGACATGAGGGTGCTGGCCCATATCCGGGAACAATATAGCCTGAGCCTTGGCAGCTACGGCCGTCCGAGAATGACGATGGAGTTGAAGGAAGCCGGGCTCGACGTTGGTGAGCGCCGGGTCGGCCGCCTCATGCGGATCAACGGGATCAAGCCGGTCCGCACGCGCAAGCACAAGGTTACGACGGACAGCCACCATCGCCTGGGCGTAGCGGCGAACTGGTTGGATGGAGATTTCGCCGCCGATGCCCCCAACCGCAAGTGGGCGGGCGACATCACCTATGTCTGGACACAGGAGGGCTGGCTCTATCTTGCCGTCATCCTCGATCTGCACAGTCGTCGTGTCGTTGGCTGGGCGGTCAGCGACAGGATGAAAAAGGACCTGGCGATCCGGGCGCTGGATATGGCGGTGCGGTTGCGTCAGCCGCCCGAGGGCTGCATTTTCCACTCCGATCGCGGCAGTCAATATTGCTCCTACGCCTATCAAAAGAAGCTGCAGGCCTATGGCCTGCGTCCATCGATGAGTGGCAAGGGCAATTGTTACGACAACTCTGCGGTCGAGACCTTCTTCAAATCACTGAAGGCGGAACTCATCTGGCGGCAGCGCTGGCCAAACCGGCGGCAAGCTGAAGCTGCCATATTCCAGTACATCAACGGCTTCTACAATTCCCGGCGGCGCCATTCATATCTGGGTGGCATCAGTCCGCTCGCCTTTGAGGCCAAGGTGGCGTAATGAGATAGGTGACCGGCGCAAAACCGTTACAAGTCCAGTCGCCGATGAGGCGCTGCGGCGGATCGCCGGGCTCTACAAGATCGAGGCTCGTATCCGAGGCTCCAGCCCCGAACACAGACTGGCGGTACGCCAGGCTGAATCCGCTCCGATCATCGCGGACATGCTGCCATGGCTCAAGGAAATGCTGCCCAAACTACCCCGCGGCTCCCATACAGCCGAGGCCATCGGTTACACCCTCAACCACTGGAAGGGCCTCGTCCGCTTCCTTGAGGATGGACGGATCGAGCTGGATAACAACACCGTTGAGCGCTCAATCAGGCCAATTACCCTCCAGCGGAAAAATGCCCTGTTCACAGGCCATGACCTGGGGGCTGAAAACTGGGCAACCTTCGCCAGCCTTATCGAAACGTGCAAACTGGGCGGTATCAACCCGCAGGCCTACCTCGCCGATGTCCTCGCACGCATCGTCCTGCGCGGCGACACAGATCCCATCGATGACCTGCTCCCCTACAACTGGGTAGATAGTCGCGCCACCGCCAGCCCCGTCATCGATCAAGCCGCCTAAGCGCTCCCCTGTGGGGGTATTTTAGCGCTTACGATTGCGCTGACCAGCGGGTTGTCACGCGAACGGGTCGCGTCGGATTTGTGGGTGGGCAAGTCGACGCTAGGCAAGTGGCGTCGCAGTATCGGCCCAGTGATCTGGTTTCAGCGTCGCAGGCAGATCTGGCACGTGAGAATGAACGGCTTCGCCTTGAGAACCGCGTGCTCCGGGGGGAGAGGGAAATCTTGACCTTCTTCAAATCCCTGAAGGCGGAAATGATCTGGCGGCACAGTTGGCCAACCCGGCGGCAAGCAGAGACAGCCATCTTCCAGTACATCAATGGCTTCTACAATTCCGGTCGCCGCCATTCATAGCTGGGCGGCATCAGCCCGCTCGCCTTCGAAGCCAAGATGGCATAATGAGATAGGTGACCGGCGCAAAATCGTTAAAAGTCCAGTTGGTCGAGAATCTCATTCGGTATCGAAGGTTCTTTGCGTCGTGACATATTGGGTCTCCTTGTTGCCCGTTATGCCTCGCCGCACAGAAATTCCTGACAGTCCCCGCGCCGATGTCATCGAATTGATGATGCTGAAGTCCAGGATATCGCCAACGCCGGTCCAGCGAATGCCAAGCGGTCCAAACCTCAGGCGCAACGAAATGCTCTTCTAGGCCAACGATCATCATGTCTCACCTCGATCCCATCAATCAGCAATCGAAGACGCCGACGAGCCTCACCAAGGAACGGTTTTACCGTTGCGATCGAGATAGCGCAGGCCAGGCGTCCCCATCTGGGCAAGCAGCACATCGACTACCTTGGGAATGCTCTCCTCGACGCTAAGCGGCGCGTCGGGGCCACCAAGGTCGGTGCGCACCCAGCCCGGCGCGATCAGCACCAGCGCGCGCGGATCATCGGCATGGCGAGCCGCGAAGCTGCGCATATACTGATTGAGCGCGGACTTGGTGCCCCGATAGACCTCGTGTCCGCCTCTGTTGTTGTCGCTAACGCTCCCCTGACCCGATGACATGATGCCGATCAGCCCTGTCGGAGGGACAAGCTGCTGCAGCGTTTCGATTACGCGCATTGGGCTGAGTGCATTGGTGACCATCACATGGATGAATTCCTCCGTCGATACATCGGCGATGGTCTCGTCCTGATTCTTGTTGGCTGTGCCGGCATTGTTGAAAAGGATGTCGAAGCTACGTCCCGCAAGACGATCACGCAGGGCAGCGATATCGACTGGCTCGGTAATATCGAGTTGTAGGATCTCGACGCGGTCGGGGTGCTGCTCGGCAAGATAGTGCAGGTCTGTGCGATCGGTACCCTGTACAGTGCCGACCACGTTCCACCCCTTCTTCACGAACTCGCGGGCCATGGCAAGGCCCAGACCACGCGATGCGCCGACGAGGAGGATGGCGCCTTGTACGCCGTCTGACATATCCTTGATCATATCGAAAACTTTCGATCGTTCATTGAAGCATTGCATATGGTTCACGCCTAATATGCGCGCCAGACGCACCATATGCACTATATAGTTGCGCCCGGCGCTATCTATTGAGCCGCTCATTGGGTAATCTGTCTGCATGAAAGATGTTGATCTGAACCTCCTCAGCGCACTCGACGCGCTGCTCGCCGATGGGAGCGTTGTAGGAGCAGCGCGAAGGCTTGGCTTGAGCTCTTCCGCAATGAGCCGGACGCTCGCTAGGCTTAGGGAAGCTACCGGCGACCCGCTGCTGGTGCGCGCTGGACGACGGCTCGTCCCGACGCCCCATGCCATCAATCTGCGCGAGCAGGTTCATGCGCTCGCGCGCGACGTAAGGACGGTACTCAGCCCGCGCGTCGGCGAACTGGACGTCGCGACACTTGAGCGTACCTTTACCATCCGCTCGAATGAGGGGTTCGTTGAACTCTATTCCGCGCCCTTGGTCGCGCGCGTCGCCGAAGTCGCGCCGCACGTCAGGCTGCGCTTTGCGCCTAAGCCCGATAAAGACGCGGGCCTGCTGCGCGAAGCGCAAATCGATCTCGAAATCGGGGTTCTCGGGTTGTCGGCACCGGAGATACGCACGCAACTACTGTTCCGAGCCGAATTTGTCGGTGCAGTTCGCGCCGGGCATCAACTCCTCACAGCGCCTGTAACGCCCGAGCGATATGCGGCCTGCAAGCATGTAGTGGCGTCCCGAAGAGGCTCCTTCATGGGACCGGTCGACGCTGCGTTAAAAAGGCTCGGATTGAACCGGAATGTGGTAGTGGTCGTGCCCGCCTTTGCCGATGCGATGCGCATCGCTGGCCAGTCTGACTTGGTCGCGCTCGTGCCGCGTTCGTGTCTTACGGTTAGCGATACGGGTTCGGCACAGATGTTTGTGAATCTTACTAGCTTTGAACTTCCCGTGCCTACCCCTGAAATCGCGATATCGGCGATGTGGCATCCCCGACTGGACGCAGATGAAGGCCATCGCTGGTTACGCGGGGTCGTTGTTGAAATTTGTGGAAACAGCGGTCGAGACAAGGCGGCTGCGTGACCGAATCGCTGCAACGAGCCGTTGCCAACGGCCGATAGCTTCCCTCACCCCGCCCTCACGGACCAATCTTACCGCTTCGAGCTTGAACTCGCGGCTGAACTTCCTCTGTTGGATTGATGCTCTCGGGTTGATGAAAGCACCTTATCTCGGTGTCCATCAGACCGGCAGCAGGCCACATGCAGATCGTAGGCCGGAGGGCATCTCGAAGCGCGCTACCACCGCAAATTGGCTGCAGGCTCGCAATAGTTATTTTACGTATCACAAGCGCAAATCGCAGTTCAAACACGACTGGAATGCACTCCAATCGCAGGATACGACAGTTTTGCCTAACATCGCGCAACGATCTGTGCAAAATGGTCAAACTTGTGGCTTCGAACCAAAGGGTGAATATGAGTACAGCCGACAAACTTCTCAATGCGCTCGCGCTCTTCAGTTTCGAAGCCCCCGAATGGACCGTTGACGACGCGGCCGATGCTCTCGACGTGTCGGGGAGCACAGCGTACAGATATTTCAGCAGCCTGACCAAGGCCGGATTGCTGGATCCGACGTCTGGTGGCCGCTATGTCTTGGGTCCTGCAATTATAGCCTATGACCGGCAACTCAGGCACCGCGATCCCCTTATCAATGTGGCGAGCCCCGTCTTGAAACGACTGGTGAGCCGGAATGGAGGCGACGGAATTGGCCTTCTGTGCCGGAGGTTTCGCCAGCAGGTCATGTGCGTTTATCAACATCATGAGCATCAGCCCGACCAAGCGGTTAGCTATGAACGGGGGCGGCCCATGGGCCTGTACAGGGGCGCAGCCTCATTAGTGATCCTGGCGCATCTTCCGGGCCGGACCCTGCGATCGCTCTATGCGGCGGACCAGGAGACGATAGAGGCTGCAGGGCTGGGCAAATCATGGGACGAGTTCAAAAACAAGCTACGCAAGATCAAGACCGATCGTGTGTGCGTCACGCATGGGCAACTTGATCCGGGAATGATCGGGATCTCAGCGCCGATCTTCCACGACGAGCGCCAGATCGCGGGCAGCGTCAGCATCGTCCTCGGGGAGGAGGACACGAAGGAAGCTCAAATCGCAGGCGCAGCCGCCCTCGTGCAGGCTGCCGCCAACGAGATCGACGTCGGACTCTCGCAATATGAGCATGTCCCGTTGCCAACGGGCTGACTGCGCGAAACGGAGGGGGAGAGCGCTGTTGTCCATCCCGGCTGCCATGTTACCAATGGATCATCGGAAGACCCGGTACGGGCGAACGGAAGGTGGGAATGCGCGATGCGCGCAGGCCGCCCAGCATCACTGTCTGTAGGTCAGCGCCACCGAAGGTGATGCTCGCCAGCCACGGGCAAATCGTTCCTCCCGTGGCGTACAGGGTTTCGAAGGACACGGCTTTTCCGGAAGCGAACTCAGCCTCAAATGCGTCCGTTGCCGCCGCATCACCGTCGTTGAGCAATTCGATCGCATCGCCGTCGGGGGTTATGGCCACCAACCTATCGGCGAATACCATTGCCGCCCAGAGATTCCCTGCGGCATCGAAAGCGATTCCATCGATCAGGCCGCGTCCTAGGTCGGATGGGCCATACGTCTCTCGAGGACCCAAACCATCGGCCGTCACTTTGAACCGCGATACTCGCTTGGCTGTCGTCTCGGCGACGTAGAGCCATTCTTCCCCTGCGTCGAGCCGCAGCTCGTTCGTGAAATACAGGCCCTCTGCGACGACCCTCGGCCCCTTTTCGTCCATAAGGACGATGGCGCCATCGCATACCGATTTGCAGATCGCATCGCTCCAAGGATTGATCTTGGTCGATATGGTGATCCAAAGGCGGTTCTTGCTGTCACGCAGCACGAAATTGACTTTCCCCAGCCACTTTCCGTCGATGTCCTCAAACAGCACCGAGGTCTGTCCGCTCCGATCCATTAGCTCGAGCCGATCGGTACCGAAATTCGCGATCAGAAAATCACCATTTGGCGCGAAAGCCAGACCGTTCGGAAGGGTGCCGGTTAAGAGACTTGCTGCAGGATCGGCATTTAGATCGAACGCCCCAGCCTGCTTCTGGCTGATGAGCTGTTGCTGACCGTCAGCGGCGATGCGCATCACACCGCCGCGTGCGTCGGCGGACCAGATCGTTCCGTCGCGCTCGGCCAAGATACACTCGGGCCGTTGGAGATCCTCGCCGACCATGACGATTTGGGCGGGATCGACCGACCATCCCTTGAGTGGGTTTGTGCTCATAATATGCTGTCCTCTCGAACATCGTGCTGAACTCTTGCGACGACGGTCGCCCGTCAATTTGAAAAATTGCATTTTAAGACGATTATGTCTATATATATTGACAATATAATCGCAATACGGGAATATTGTCGCAATTTACGAACGTGTTGTCGTCATGGTTGGCATGCGCCCTTGTTTGCGCCACGTTCGTTTGCGGTGGGTCAAGGAGGAAACGGAGCATGAGTAATGGGCATTCGCAGGGAGACGGCAAGACGCCCCCGGGACTTCTCCTCACAGCCGGCGGCGACGCTCCGCGGCCGGGTATTGTACTTCTGCAAGAGATCTTCGGGCTAAATTCCAGCATGCGGATCATCGCGGAGAACTTCACCTCCCTAGGCTACGACGTTTTCGCTATTGATCTCTTCTGGCGCCAGCAAGCGGATGTGCAGCTCGATCCGACGGATGCGGGGGACCGGGAGCGCGCACAGGCCCTTATGGCCGGTCTGAGCGAAAAGGAGGCCCTTGCCGACATATCTGGCGCCGCCCGAAGCCTGAGGCGCCGCAGTACGGCGACTGGCAAGGTTGCTGCCGTCGGCTATTGCCTCGGAGGCCGTTTGGCCTATCTCGCGGCAGCGGACGATTTGATCGATGCGACCGTTTCCTATTACGGCGTCGCCATCCACCGTTCGCTCGATCTCGCCGACAAAATCTCGGTCCCCGTCCTTCTCCATATTGCAGGCGAGGATCATCTCTGCGACGAACAAGCACAGAAGGATCTATACGCCGCGTTCGAGCACAGGCATAACTTCTTGCTCCACACCTATCAATCTGCGGGGCATGGGTTCGCTCGACCGAACAGCCCACTATGGAAAGAAGGCGCTGCCAACCTGGCAAATGGAGTGACCTCCCAATTCCTTGCTGACGTTTTGAAAGATGGCGATGACCGTTGAGCGCGCCAAGGAGGATCTATCCCTATCCAGTCGGATTCTCGCGCATCTCGGAATTCTCGACGCGTTCGGTCATGTGAGTTGCCGCACTCCGGGCGATGCCGCCAGCTTCCTCATGTCGCGCTCATTGGCCCCCAAACGGGTCCGCCCGCCGGACGTCGTCCAGCTTGGCCTTGACGGCGAACTCAAGCAAAGCGGCAGCGAAAGACTGTTTATCGAGCGGTTCATCCACTCGGAGATTTACCGGGCGCGGCCTGACGTCTCGGCGATCGTTCACAGCCATGCGCCATCGATCCTTCCGTTCACCGCAGTAAAATCGGCAAAGGTTCAGCCGCTATGCCACCTCTGCGGTTTCCTGAGCAGCCTGCCGGACACCTACGACCTAGCCGATCATTTTGGATCCGCAACGGATCTGCTGATCCGTGATCGTGACAAAGGAATATCGCTCGCTGGTCATCTCGGCGACGCGAACGTGGTGCTGATGCGCGGCCACGGATTTACCGTGACAGGCCAAGACATTCCCCAGGCAACCTTTCGAGCCTTCTATACTGCCAAGAATTGCGAGCTTCAGCTCTCAGCGCTCCAGCTGGGCGAACCAAAGGCGCTGTCGGACGAGGAGGCCAGAGCGTGCGAAGAGGTTGTCAACGGGCAGATCGGTCGCGCCTGGGATCTCTGGGTCGAAGACATCACTGGCAGCAAATAGCGCGTGGAGTCTCGGCCCGATTGCGGACCACAGGTCTGAGCGACGAGCAGAAGCCGCTAAATCCGTAAGCGGGTCGTCAGCCGACGGACACGAAAAACAGGAAATATCGTTCATGGCAAAAGTCATCATCAGCTGCGCTATAACTGGCGCCGTCCACACGCCCACGATGTCGGATGCACTTCCGATCACGCCAGAGCAAATCGTGGAACAGTCGATTGAAGCGGCCGAGGCGGGTGCCTCGATCCTTCATCTCCACGCGCGCGTCCCGGAGACCGGTGAGCCGACGGGCGACCCGGACATTTTCGCACGCTTCCTTCCTGTCATCCGCCAGCGCAGCGATGCCGTCATCAACATCACCACTGGCGGAAGCCCTGCGATGACGGTTGAGGAACGGCTCCGCGCGGGAACACGCTTCTCGCCCGAAATGTGCTCGCTCAACATGGGCAGCATGAATTTTGCATTCTTCCCCGCCGCGACGCGGTATCCGACTTGGAAGCACAGCTGGGAAAGAGACTATATCAGCGGGTCAGAGGACTTGATTTTTAAAAATACGTTCAAAGATATCGCCTATATTCTTCAGACGTTGGGCGACCAAGGTGTCAAGTTCGAGCATGAATGCTACGATGTTAGTCATTTGTACAATCTGGCGCACTTCCTAGATCGTGGATTGGTGAAGCCGCCATTTTTCATCCAGATGATTTTTGGTGTCCTTGGCGGGATAGGACCGGATCTCGACAATTTGATATTCATGAAACAGACGGCCGATCGGCTCTTCGGCAAAACCTTCCAATGGTCGGTGTTGGCGGCAGGTCGCCATCAGATGACGTTCGCTACCCAAGCGGCGCTGCTTGGCGGCAATGTCAGGGTCGGCCTTGAGGACAGCTTGTTTATCGAGCGCGGGAAGCTGGCGGCGTCGAACGCCGAGCAGGTCACCAAACTTGTCCGCATAATCGGCGAAATGGGCCATGAGCCGGCAACACCAACCGAGGCGCGCGAAATGCTAGGTCTCAAGGGTGACGATCGAGTCGCCTTCTAGGCTAATTACCAAATCATCGTCGCATAATTTGGTTGCAGCAGGGCGATAGTCGAACACTACGAATAAAGCTTCGGTTGCTGAGATACTAGACAGGATCAGAAATATTGGTAGTAATTGAAAGACTCTGCCGTTTAAACCATCAGATCTCGAACATCGGTCAGCCGTCCCGTGACAGCTGCAGCGGCTGCCATGGCTGGCGAAAGAAGGTGGGTGCGCGACCCTGGACCTTGCCTGCCTATGAAATTTCGGTTCGAAGTGGATGCGCAGCGCTCCCTTGGGGGCACTTTGTCAGGGTTCATCGCCAAACACATGGAACAGCCCGGTTCTCGCCAATCGAAGCCGGCTTCGATGAAGATGCAGTCGAGCCCTTCAGCTTCCGCTTGGCGCTTGACGAGACCCGAGCCGGGCACAATTAACGCCTGCCGGATGTTATCAGCGACCTTCCGGCCTCTCAGGACAGCCGCTGCCGCCCGCAGATCTTCGATCCGGCTGTTTGTACAGCTGCCGATAAAAACATGGTCGATGCTGATGTTCTGCATGGGCGTTCCTGGCACCAGACCCATATAAGCAAGACTCTTGCGTGCCGCCTCTTGTCGCGACGGATCGACAAAGGAGGCCGGATCAGGCACCCGCCCGGTAATAGGTATGACATCATCGGGGCTCGTTCCCCATGTCACGCTGGGAGCAATCGCTGAACCATCGATTTCCACGACCCGGTCAAACCGAGCATCAGGATCGGTCCGCAATGTGCGCCACCACGATATCGCTTTCTGCCAGTTTGCATTGGTGGGGGCGAGCGGTCGACCCTTGAGATATTCGAATGTCTTTTCGTCTGGCGCAATCAGTCCAGAACGGGCACCGTGTTCGATCGCCATATTGGCCACGGTGAGGCGCCCCTCCACGGACATTTCGCGGATAACCTCGCCAGTATATTCGACGACGAAGCCTGCTGCCCCGGCGACGCCGATCCGGCCGATGATCGACAGTATGAGATCCTTGGGTGTCACTCCAAATCCCAAGCGCCCGTCGATGCGAATCTCCATCGATCTTGATTGCTTTAAGATCAATGTCTGCGTCGCTAGCACATGTTCGACCTCGCTGGTGCCTATGCCAAAGGCAAGCGCTCCCAGGCCGCCATGTGCTGCTGTATGACTGTCGCCGCACACGATGGTGGTACCGGGCAAAGAGAAGCCCTGCTCCGGGCCCACGACATGCACAATGCCTTGTTCAGGGGCGGTTTCGGTGAAGAGCAGAATGCCGAACTCGGAGGTGTTCCGCCGCAGCGCCGCGAGCTGGTTTGCACTTTCAGCGTCGGCAATCGGTACAGGATTGCCGGTCGCGTCCGTTCGCGGCGTCGTGGGAACATTATGGTCGGCCACGGCTAGCGTGAGTTCCGGGCGTCGTACGCTGCGCCCGGCAGTGCGGAGGCCTTCAAAGGCCTGCGGACTTGTCACTTCATGGACTAGATGCCGGTCGATGTAGATCAGGCAACTACCATCGTGGCGGCGATCTACGACATGCGCGTTCCAAATCTTCTCATAGAGCGTGGCTGGCATGTCCGACCTATTGCGAATTCATCTCATGGTAGGATGGATTTGGTAGGTTCTTCAAAGCAAACGGGGGCTGAGCGGTCTCCCAGATCGGCCTGGCATGCTGTTAAGCCGTGGTTCAGACAGCTTTCGCTGTCTGACCGACCCACTCCGAGACATCCTCCCCGTTAGTCGGCACGGGACCGGCGCCGATCTGCCCTGGATCGAAATCGTAGAGCCAAGCAAGACTCTCGACTCCGGCTTCGGGGCCGCGACTGCCGAGGAACTGCGCGGCAAGTTCCTGTGTCACGCCTTCGGCGTGATAAAATGCGCCATAAACCCGGGCCATAATCTGGCATTTTCCGGTGCGAAGGTAGCGCTGCGTTTGATAGGTCTGAAATGCGGCGCTGATGTTGTCGCCAGCGGTGAGGACATTTTGCGCGAGAACGACAGCATCCTCCAATGCCATGCACGCGCCCTGGGCCAGGTATTGGAGCATGGGATGTGCAGCGTCGCCCAGAAGGGTGACCCGAGCGGTGCTCCAGTTCCTAACCGGCTCACGATCGCAGAGTACCCACATCCGCCAGGTTTCGACCTTGGACAGCAAGGTGCGCACGACCTCGCAATTTCCGGCAAAGCGGCGGTAGAGCTCTTCAGGATCGCCCTCTCGATTCCAACCCTCGACATATTGGTCGGAGTGAAACACCGCGACGAGGTTGAATAATTTACCGCCGCGTAAAGGATATTGGACCAAATGGTTGCGCGGACCGGCCCACAAGATCATCGCGTTCTGGCGGAAGCGCTCCTCGATATCCTCGATTGGGAGGACCGCGCGATAGGCGATGTGACCCGATACGCGGGGCGGCCCGTCCCCCACGATCTTCGCGCGGATCGGGGACCAGAGCCCATCGGCTCCAACAAGCGCGCAACCGCGTAGGCTGGCGCTGTCCTTGATCGAAATCGTGACGCCGGCACCGTCTTCAACAAAATCCTCGACGATCTTCCCCGCGAGGAGCTCGATCGATGGGGAGCTGAGACAGGCGTCGAGTAGAGCACGGTGTAAATCGGCCCGATGAACCAGCGCATAGGGATAGCCAAACCGCTCTCGAACACCGCGGGCGACCGGGATCCGCGTGATCTCCTTCGCCGTCACACCGTTCATTCCGATCAGGTCGTCCGGATAGACCGCCGCCTCATCGATAGCGTTGCGCAACCCTAGAGCCTCCAGCATCCTGAAGCCATTTGGGCCCATCTGAATGCCTGCGCCAATTTCCGCGAATTCCTCGGCCTGCTCCACTACGATGACGCGGCGTCCGGCGATCGAGAGGGCGAGGGCGGCGGCGAGGCCACCGATGCCGCCGCCTGCGACGAGAAAGGGAAGTTGCCCGGTCATGCTGCGATCACCCCCACTTGAATCGAGCCAATGCCTGAAATCGACGCGTCGATGGTCTGGCCGGGCGCGATCGGTCCAACGCCCTCCGGTGTCCCGGTGTAGAGAATGTCGCCCGGATGAAGCGTATAGTAGTCTGAAGCGAACTCGATGAGCGCCGGCACATCCATGATAAGATCGCGCGTGTTTGCGATCTGTCTTGGCTCGTTGTCGACCGACAGCCGCAGGTCACGCCCGCTCGGATTGCCAAACTCGTCGGCGGTGACTAGCCAGGGACCCAGCACTGAATAGGTATCGAGTGACTTGCGCAGCGAGCGCTCTTCCGGACCACGAATGGTGATATCGAGACCGACCGAATAGCCGGCCACGTAGGATAGCGCATTCTCGCGCGAGACTCCCCGGCAGGTGCGCCCGATGATCACGGCGAGTTCGATCTCGTGATCGGTCCGCCGTTCGCCGTGCCGGATCTGGATCGGATCGCTAACGCCAATCAGCGAACTCGTAGCCTTCAGGAACAAGCCTGCTTCCTGGATCTTGCGCACATGCGCCCGGCTGAAAGTGGCCTCGTCAGCGATAGCCTCCTCGAGATGCGCCTGATAGTTGACCGGCGCGGCTACGAGCTTGCCAGGGTTCGCAACCGGGCTGAGCAGTTGAACATCATCGATCGGAATCCCCCCCTCTGTTGATCCGGGAAGTGACTTGAAGAGGTCAAGATTGGCTATCAGCACATCATAGGTCGGGAACGGGTAGCGGCTGGAAGCGAAAACATCCAATATATGCGTCACGTCCTGGACAAGGTTGTTGCGGACGACGCCGATACGGTCGTCATTGAAGCGACAGATGCGCATGTTACTTAAGCCTTTGGATGGGGACGGCGCTCGTCGCGCCAGAAGCCGAGGTGTCGCTGAAGCACCTCATCGGAAAAACTGAAGATGACCAGGTCATCGCTCGCCTGGAAACGGTGCCATTTCCAGCTCGGAAGAATGAAAACGTCCTTGGGCCCGACCCGCCATGTACGGTCATCGACGGTCACCTCACCCGTCCCCTCCACTACCGAGCATACGTGTCCCGAGATTGACCGGTAGAAGTCGCCCTCGAAACCGGAGGGGAAAAGACTCATCGATGCGGTCATGGTCTTGATCGGAGACTGCCCCGTAGTGGGATCGATGAAGTTCATTCTGAAGCCAAGCACTGGGTCCGCGCCGCCCGCGGCCCGCACTGCATCGAGTGACGATTTGGTTCGCTCATAGGGCCACCAGAACATGGGAGACCGCGCTCCGCTACGCGCATAAGCATGAGGCAGGAGCCCGCTCCCATATCTGGAAAGTGAGTCGCCAGTCGGACGCGCTATGGCTTGCCGATCTGTTGGATAATCCTCTCCGAAAGGCGCGTTCAGAAGATTGACCACGAAAACGTCCAGGCCGTCCAGCCACAGGACCGGCTCTTCGCTGGGATTTCCATGGTCGTGGAACGTCCCCGTCGGCGTGACGATGAAATCGCCCGGGGACATGATTACCTGCTCTCCATCGACAGCCGTGTATCCGCCTTCTCCCTCCAGGATCAGGCGAAGGGCAGATGCCGTATGACGGTGGCTGGCCGCGACCTCTCCGGGGAGAAGCAACTGAATGCCGGCATACAGCGAATTGGTAGCACGCCCTTCGCCTGCAAAGGCCGGATTGTCGAGGACAAGCACCCGGCGTTCTGCCTCCGCCGCAGTGATCAACTCGCCGGCGTCCATGGAATAGCGGCGCAGGTTAGCCCAAGACCAAAAGATTGGATCTCCGCCGTTGCGAGGCTCGCTGGCCGCCAAGCGGCGCATGATCTCCCAGAGTGGCAAGAGGCTGTCTGCCTGTAAATTCTCATGGAAGGTCGCGAGATCAGGCGGGGTCCGCTGAGCCTCCGCCGGTGTGGGTGCGTCCGGCGAAGTCCCGCCTGTCTTTTCGCGGGTTTCTAACGAGATCTGATCGGCCATTACTTGCCTTTCCATCGAAGAAATCATGCGTTATCCGGTAGCGTGTTATGAAGCACATGGCGTAAAATGGCAATAATGTATAACCAATGCAAGCAAAATTCTCGATTTATGACATTTAGGACTGTATGTTGCGAATTGTCGCTTTTGCAACGATCGATCGCCGGGTTGGGGAAGCGACCTTGTTTCGGCGCCGCTAGACCGCAACGCCTTATTTAAGAATGCTGTCATCCAGCGATACGGTTAAGCACCCAAATATGGGCTCCTTGCTACGCTGAATGGATGAGACCGCCGGAGGTTCGGAGCACGTGGAGACCGGCGTGAACAAGACATAAAAATGAACATTTTTCGCATAATATGAAATATATGATTGACTAAATGCGGCGGCATTGACATAAAGTGGGAAAGAAGACGACAAGGGTGCGCGGTCGGCAGACGTGCCTGAAAGCGCCACGCAACGGGTGTAAGGCTGCCCTCGGCTGCATCGCTAATCTCTCGGTCGCGGCGTAGCTATATGGCTTGCCGGCGCGCCCTGGCCGGAATTTCGCACAGGAAATTTAAGGTAACCAGCTTATGGAGCATGTTAAGTCCGATCTTTCCGAATATCGTCGCGAAAAGGAGCTGACGCTCGGCGAGCGTGATGCGCGATGGGCGCGGGTGAGGCTTGCCATGGCGCAGGCTGGAATCGACGTCCTCGTCACCCCTCCCAATCCCGGATTTTGGGATCAGCTCCAGGCCAACGCGACCTTTCTCTCGACCGTTGGCGGCAACAACGCCCCCGTTTCCGTCGTCTTCCCCAAGGTAGGTAAAATCACCGCTGTCGTAGGACCCGTGCCTTCGGCCGAGTTTTGGCTCGCTTGGCAGAGCTGGGTCACCGACGTCCGGGAGACGCCATGGTCGGTCGGAGAAGGGGTGATAGGGCGCCTCCGCGAACTGGGGTTTGCCGGCGCGCGTATCGGCATTCCCGGCTTAAAGGGTACGGTGCGCTTTCCCGAGGGCCTTGCAACAACCGGGTTCATCGATCGAATCTCCCAGGCGTTTCCTGACGCCGCGATCGTCGATGCAACGGACCTTCTCGATCAACTCCGGGCTGATAAGACCGCCGAGGAGCGCGCGGCCGTCGCGGACGCCGTGGCGCTGACCGAAGAAGCGTTTGAACTCCTCCTGCGCGAGGCCAAGGCGGGCGTGCCCGAGCGGGTGCTTTACGGCAAGATGGTCGGCCATCTGATCGCAAGGGGTGCGCTGCCTACCAATTTCCTGATGTGGTCGGCGGGGGGGGGCTTCCGTTTCAGCCTGGCACCGTTTCCGACGGCACGGCCGCTGCGTCAGGGTGATATCATCCACTGCGAAATCGAGGCGCGGGGAACGTCGGGCTATCTTGGCCAGATTTCCAGAACCGTGAGCCTTGGCGCTCCCGGCGACGCCATGAAAGCCATGTTCGATCTGGCTGTTGAAACTTTCGCAAGCGTGATGGCATCGATGAAACCCGGGGCGACGATAGGGGACATCCTCGCAGTCTATAAAGAGCGCAACGCGCAGACCAGCTTCCGCGTCGTACCTGTCATTCATACCCGGGCACTCGGCGAAGACCGCCCCATGATCGTCTTTGGCACGCAGGATCCAGCGATCCTGCAGTTCGAGATCCAGCAGCATCATATCTATGCACTCAAGGTGCAGGTTCGCGATGAGAGCACCGGTGAGATGGGCTTCTGGGGCGAATCCGTGGCGATCGGATCCGAGGGCGCGGCGCGATTGGGTGCCGGTCCACTCGAACTATCAATTATCAAGTGAGGACTGATATGGACTTCTTTGTCGAAATGGAGATTGGCTTTCCGCCGGACTACGATCCCGAAAAGCTTGCGGAGATTACCCGCAAAGAGCGTGAGCGCGCCTCTGAAATCACTGCGGCCGGTACCTTTTTCAAGGAGGTCTGGATAGTGCCATGCCAGCGGTCGCGCATCCTGATCTGTACAGCGGACGATGCGACGCAGTTGCATGAGACCTTCGCTAGTCTGCCGGCGTGGCGCTGGAGCAAGCTTCAGGCGACGCCACTGGTGGAGTGCGCCGTGGGCGCCTCAATTTGTATTCCGGATTGAAGGATAAAAAAATGCAGTTTTTGGTGAGAATGACGAATCAATTGCCGCCCGATTTTCCGGAAGAATGTCGGAAACAGCTTGTTGCCGCCGAGCAGAAGCGTTCGCGTGAACTGTCCGAAGGTGGCAAGCTGGTTGCGCATTGGAAGGTGCCTCTGAAGCACGAGACGATCACGCTTTGGGAAGTCTCGGGCCAGGCCGAACTTCACGAACTGGTGATGTCGCTCCCGGCTGCCGCTTGGGCGAGTGCCAGCGTCACTCCGCTTGTACCGAGGAATCTGCATCAGCACGCCAGCAATCCGCCCGGAAAGATTGCCTGAGCCTCGGCAGCAGAACGATCGGGATCATGCGAAGATTGCGTTCTGACTCCTGCGCCCAAAGAAGGGTAAGGGACGGCTCGTACGCGTTGAATTGCGAAGAAGCAAAGGGTGGGGCCTCTGAGGCAGGTGCCAGCCGGCGCGTAGACCGAGCTTATCCGCGGTTCGCAGTGTCTAAAAAACGGGTTGAGTTTCAAAAGAAAGAAACCATGACATGACGTTGGGCGACAGTGAGAACATGGAAGTCGACGTGATTGTTGCCGGCTCCGGAAGCGCCGGCATGACCACAGCGATCGTTGCCGCCAAACGCGGTCTCAAAGTCCTGCTCGTCGAGAAGACGCAGTATTTTGGAGGCATCACGGCTTGGTCGGGCGGTGGCTGCTGGATTCCGAACAATCATCAGATGGGTGCTATCGGCGCCAGCGATTCCCTTGAAGCCGCGAAAGACTATCTTAAGGCGGTTGTTGGCAACAGACTGCGTCCTGATCTCGCCGAGGCGTTCCTCGCCAATGGTCCGGAAATGATCGACTTCATGTTGGCCAACACGGACGTTCAGATGATGGTGCGCCCGGGTCCGGATTATTTCCCGGAACTGCCCGGTGGATCGAAGGCCGGGCGAGCGTTCACGCCGGTAGGTTTCGACGGCCGAGAGCTCAGCCGCGATACTCTTCAGAAACTTCGCCCGCCGCTCGAGCAGTTCAACGCTCCGTGGGGCATGATGGTGAGTATGCCGGACATCCAGCACGGCATGGCTGCGAACCGGAGCATGAAGTCCGCACTACATATGCTCAAGCTGTTTGCGCGGCATGCTTCCGACAAAATCCTGTACGGACGCGGCACGCGGCTATTCATGGGAAACGCGCTGGTTGCCCGCTTTCTCAAATCCGCAATCGATGCGGGCGTCACACTATGGACGGAAAGCCCGGTCGTCGATTTGATCCACCAAGATGCCGCCGTCACGGGTGCAATTGTTCGACATGGCGGGAGAAATATTCGCGTTTCCGCCCGGCGTGGCGTTGTTCTCGCAACCGGCGGGTTCGCCGCGAATGAAATGATGCGCAAGCAATATTATCCCCGAGTCGAACAGACAATGCCACTGGTGCCAGACGGCAATACCGGTGATGGAATTAACATCGGCTCGCGGGCGGGCGCTACGCTGCAGTCTGACAATGCAGACAACGCGGTCTGGACAGTTTTGTCACGCTATCGGCAGAAGGACGGCACTATCGAACCTGTGCCCCATATCATCGATCTCGGACGTCCTGGCGTCATCGTCATCAATCGCAATGGCGAGCGATTCACGAACGAGGCAACGCTGTTCGTCGGCCAGAAGATGCGGGAGACGGGGTCGCTCCCCGCGTGGATAATTTGCGATGCGAAATTCATCCACAAATGGGGCCTTGGGCTGATCTATCCTCATGGCATCCGTCTCAAGCGGCTGGTGCGGCAAGGATATGTGCAACGTGCGCCCACGCTTGTTGCCTTAGCGAGCACGATTGGGATCAATGAGACTAATCTCCTCAAAACAGTGGAGGCCGCTAATGCGGCCGCCCGTGCCGGGCAAGGCGATCCCATGGGCAAAGGCGACGGCGGCTTTGATCGCTATCTTGGCGATCATTCCAACAAACCTCATCCCAACCTCGCACCGATCGAAAACGGCCCATTCTACGCGTTGGAAATCATCGCAGGTGAGATCAGCTCGACATTGGGCATGCGGACCAGCGTGACTGGAGAAGTGCTCGACCAGCAGAATGAGCCAATTCCCGGTCTGTACGCCTGCGGACTAGATTCGAACTCCATGTGGGCAGGGTTGCCACCGGCAAACGGCGCCAACAACGGCGCCAACATGACATTCGGATATATTATTGCCCGCACCCTGGCCGGCGTTCCGCCGCGATCGCCAGTGAGGGCCGCAACGGCCTGACGCAGTGGGCCCGTTTGGTCATCGCGTTGGGAACGAACTGCGCTCCCATACACGTCACGGCTAGGGCGCCGCAAGAGGTTCAGATCAGACCCATTGAATTTAAGGAGCGCAATCATGGACATTGAAAATTCTATCGCCTTCGTCACCGGGGCCAACCGAGGTCTGGGCAAGTCATTTATCGAGGCGCTGCTGGCTGCTGGGGCCTCCAAGGTTTATGCTGGCGCACGCGATCCCCAAAAAGTTACTGTTACTGATCCGCGCGTCGTGCCGGTAAAACTCGACATCACCGATGAGAATGACGTGAAGGCTGCGGCGGAAACTTGCCCTGACGTCAATCTGTTGATCAACAACGCCGGCATCATGAAGGAAAGCCCGGTGTTGGCCGAAGGTTCGGAAAACGCGCTGCGCGCCGAGATGGAAGTCAATGTCTTCGGTACGCTGCGGGTCGCTCGGGCCTTTGCGCCGGTTCTTGCCCGAAACGACAACAGCGCCATCGTCAACATCCTGTCTGTGACGAGCCTCATCACATATCCCTTCAACGCCACCTATGCGGCCACGAAGCATGCCGGTCTGGCGCTGACGGATGGAATGCGGCCCCAGCTAAAGGCTCAGGGAACGCAGGTGATCGCGGTCTTCGCTGGTTATATCGACACTGACATGGCGGCATCCGTGGATCGCCCAAAAACGCCGCCCTCGCAGGTGGTCGAACGGGCATTGACCGCCATTCGCGAGGGTCACAATCAGGTCTATGCGGACGACCGCGCGCTCGACGCCTGGACTTCTACGCGATCCGATCCAACCCCAGTGCAGACCTTGGTTCAACAATATTGGGATATGAGCCAAGCAGCCCCGGCCCCGCAATAGGACCTCTGATCATGATCGATCTTTATGCAACCGGAAGCCCCAACGCCGTCAAGATCTTCATTGCACTCGAAGAAATGGGCCTGGAATATGAGCTCCATCTCATCGACCTGATCAAGGGCGCCAATTTCGAGCCCGAGTTCGTGACGCTCAGTCCTACTGCCAAGATCCCCGTCATTGTCGATCATGATGCGATCGGGGGATCAAAGCATACAGTATTTGAATCAGGTGCGATACTACTTTACCTCGCTGAGAAAACCGGAAAATTTCAGCCCGAAGACTCCCTGCAGCGAAGCGATATGCTGCAGTGGCTGATGATGCAGATGTCCAATGTCGGGCCTTATTTTGGTCAATTAGTGCATTTCGGGCGTTATGCCCCCGATGTGACCTATGGCTGTTCCCGCTATCGAACGATCGTTCGCAACATACTCGATGTCGTGGAACGACGCCTTGAGCAGACACCTTTCATCGCCGGGCAGAAATATACTATTGCCGACATGGCCTTTCTTCCATGGCTTCAACCCGTCGACTTCTTCCTCGGCGAGGGCGCGAGTGCAGACTACCCGAGCATGAAAGCTTGGATCGAAAGACTTTCTGCGCGACCGGCCGTCGCCAAGGGACTTCAGATGGCCGCAGATATACGAGCGGAGATGCCGGCTCCATCAGCATCGGCGCCACCCGAAAAGCTCGACCGCCTTCTCGGCCGGGGCGCGTTCAGCCGACGGTAAACGTTCAAAGCGCGATTACCGCTGGCTAAGCATGAAGTTGCGACCTGGTGTGCCGCAAGGGCGGCTAACCGGTGGTCCGCGTCCTTTTTCGACCCAACCGCCTGCGTACGTACGCAGGCAGGATTATTGCGTCGCCTGAAGCGAGGCACTCATCCGCCTGAAATCACGCGGCGGCGCGCGCCAGAGTAGTTGAAAACTGCCCACAGGTTAGTGCGTTGGTCCTGACAACGGCAGGCATCTTGACATAAATAACTAACTTGACCGAACTTAAAAGTCGTAATATGAGAAATGAAGTTAAATCAAACTGACCGTATTAGCGCATTGCGCATAAGAAGCCGGAATATGTCTCAAAAAGATTCGCTGATAGCGTATTGGATTTTGAGCTTGGAACTGCGTGGACCACTAGTGACACGCATTCTGTCATGGTGTCCTAGGTCCGGCTTCGTCGACGCCTGTGCGGCACCTTTTAATAAAGCCTAGAAATCAGGAGATTTCAGGTCATTAGGGGAGGACGTAATGAGAAGCGCACTGTTTTTGTCGACCGCTGCCTGTTCCGTGATGATTTCCGTGTCAGCATACGCGCAAACCCCGGCGGCGCCTTCCGATGCGCCCCAGAGCACCGCGGCTTCTAACGACGCCGTCGATGCCAGCGCGACGGCAGATATCGTCGTCACCGCCACCAAAAGGTCGGAGCGACTGGTCGATGTGCCTCTCGCGGTGGCCGCGTTCGGAGAGAACGCCATCTCCCAACAAGGCATAACCTCGCTCAATGCCCTTGGCCGGCAGACGCCGGGATTAACGATGGTCGTTCGTCAAAACAACACGCCGAACGTGGCGATGCGCGGCGTGGGGGCTTATGGGGCCGTTTCGGGCGTGGGTTTCTTCATCGATGATGTCATCACATTCACCGATCAAGTCGCTCGCATCGAGGATGTCGAGCGAATCGAGATTCTCAAAGGTCCGCAAGGCACCCTTTTCGGCGGCAGCGCGCTTGGCGGCGCCATACGTTATGTGATGAAGACGCCTTCTTTGGACGAGACATCGGGCGAACTCTCGGCTCGCGCCGGCACGAAGAACTATGTGAACGTCTATGGGGCATTCAACGCGCCTCTCATCGGCGACAAGGTCGCGCTACGAGTATCAGGCTATCACACGCGTGATGATGGCTTCGTCTATGACGTCGCGAATGATCAGCCCTCTAGCCCGATCCGGGAAACCGGCGTCCGTGGGCAATTCCTCCTGAAGCCTTCGGATGCCTTAACCGCCCTGCTGACGCTCAAATTCAAGGATCTGCGGACCAACAACGCCTACGCGCCGCAGAGCGATGTCTTCTCGCCGCGTTATGTGACCAACTTCAACTTCGTCGGCAAGAACACGTTCAAGAGCTATAGCGGCGTTCTCGACCTGACCTATGATTTCGGATCGGTGTCGCTTAAATCGATCACCTCGGCGACGGTGCAGGTTCCCTATATCAGGGTCGATCTCGACTTCAGCCCCAATCCGACGATCAACGCCTACACCACGGACGCCTACAAGCCTCATGTCTACACTCAGGAATTGAGGCTCACGTCCGAGCAGAACGATCGTTTTGACTGGATCGCGGGTCTTTACGGTCAGTATGTCAAGGATCCGATCGTTTCGAGCATCGTACCGGTCTATATCGTGCCATTTGCTAATCCCTTCTTCGACTACAACACGAAGCGCACCGATTTTGCGGCATTCGGCACGGGGAACTACCATTTCGGCCAATTCACTTTGACAGGGGGCGTGCGCGTCGGCCGCTACAAGTCGGAAACGCACCAGAATTTCTTGAGAACCGTTGCGATCGGTAATGAATACACCCAAAAGAAGACGTTTGTGCTTCCGCGGGTGGCCCTCTCGTTCAAGCCGGATAACGACTCCTCGATATATGCCTCCTTCTCGCAGGGCCTGAACCCCGGTGGAACCGACGCGACGTCGAATCCCACGAGGCCCTACAGGGCGGAAACGAATACTGACTTTGAGATCGGTGCCAAGGGCTACGCATTCGATCGCCGGCTGTTCTATGACGTCAATCTCTTCTACCTGATCGAGAAGAACCGCCAGTTGCAGACTTCGACAAATGTCGGCGGCGTAACGGTGAAGACGACCAGTAATATCGGTGACTCCATCAACAAGGGTGCCGAGGTGAATTTGAACTTCCGCGCGACCGATGCTTTGACGGTGAACGCTGGTGCCAGCTATTTGTCGGCGAAATGGCGCAAAGGTGCTCGGTTCAATAGTGTCGACATTTCCGGTCGAGAGGTTCCGAACTCGCCCAAGTGGACCGCTGTCATGGGCGCTACGTATGTCCAGCCGCTCAACAGCTCTCTCAACCTTAATCTTCATGCCGACGCGTCTTATTCGGACAAGTTCCAGTGGGATCCAAACTACCGTCCGGTGGTCGGAACAAATCCGTCCTATTGGATCGCGAGCGCTCGCATCGCGCTTGAATCCGCTGATGGCAGATGGGAGATTTCCGGGCGGGTGGATAACCTGTTCGACGAGAAGTATTTCACGGAATTCTTCCCGGCCTATTATGCTGCGCCTAACGCCAATGGTGTCTGTCCGGCCGCTACGCCGCTCTGCAACGTTGGCGCTATGGGTGAGCGCCGGCGCTTCGTCGTGGCTGTTTCGACGAAATTCTAATCAATCGGAATCGCCTCGGCGGCCATCCTGTCGCCGAGTCGGATTTCATTATAATTTCCCCGGGCGCCGGTGACGGTGTCACCCTACCGCTCACGACGTCGACCGATGGCTGAGGGTGCAATTGTCCCAGAATCACATGGCTTCCAGCAAAGGAATGCCCTCCTCCTGGGCGCCTTCTGAAACTATCTAAAGGTGGTGGTGTGAAGCATGGAATCAAGGACGGCCTCCCTCGGAGAGCAAACGATCGTCTCCGGTTCTCGAATTGCGAAGGTCTGGCTGCTCTGTTTTCTGGTGGCGTTGACCGACGGCTTTGATAATCAGCTTGTCTCCTTCGCCGCCCCCGGGATATCGCGCGAATGGGATGTCTCAAAAGCCGCACTCGGCACGGTCCTCTCGGCAAGCATCGTGGGCATGGTGTTTGGCCTACTTGTTCAAGGGGCGCTTTCTGACCGCTTCGGGCGCAAGCCGGTAATCCTGTATTCGCTCGTTGCCTTCGGCGCATGCAGCTTCCTGTCGGTACTGGCGCAGTCGGCGGTCCAGATGACGGCGCTGCGTTTTGTCGGCGGCGTAGGGATGGGCGCAGTTTTGCCGAACGCCATCGCTCTTACCGCCGAATTCGCTCCTGAACGCTTGCGCTCGCGCATGGTCATGGCGATGAGCGTCGGCGTGCCGACGGGCGGGCTCACAGCAGGCGCGATCAGCACTTGGCTTCTCGCAAGCCATGGCTGGCGAACCATCTTCCTTGTCGGGGGCGCCTTGCCCCTACTCCTTGCCATTGCCGTTCTTCTATTCCTTCCGGAGTCGCCGGTGTTCCAGATCTTGCGCGAGGAACGCCAGAAGGGCGAACGTTCTGCGGCAGCCTTTCGGAACTCGGCGAGTCAGAATACGGCCTCGTTCGGCCGTTCAGACGGCAGCGCCCAACCCAGGAGCGGCTTCGCCGCACTGATCGGGAGCGAATTGCGCAGCCGTACCCTTATCTTGTGGCTGGTCTGTGCGATCAATCTTCTGCTTCTCTACTCGCTGCTGAGCTGGATGCCTCTGATACTGGTGGCATCCGGCACGCCCGTACATCTGGCGAGTCTCTCGGGTGTGCTGCTGAATCTCGGAATCATTGTGGCAAGCTTTCCGTTGGGCTGGGCCGCGGACCGCTTTGGGACGGCGCGAATTCTGATGCTCTGCTTCTGGGCGGCAGCGGGCGCCTTCGTCGTGACCGGTTACGCATTGAGCGCCCCGCTGCCTGTCCTTCTCGCGGGTTGCGCATTGCTTGGTCTCACATCCGGCGGAGGGCAGCTTCTCATCATCGCTCTGCTGACAAGCGCCTATCCGGCAACCGTCAGGACCACCGGCATCGGCTTCGCGTCCATTGCCGGCCGTACTGGTGCAATGGCGGGCCCGGCGCTATGCGGCGTACTGCTCGGGGCGGGAATGACCGAAAAGTGGTTGCTCGTTCTGCTCGCCGGCCCAGCGATTGTCGGAGCTCTGGCGAGTAGAGCGGCGCACCGTTTTGAAGCCAGCGATGGCTGCCCGCAGACCGCCTTGCGGTAACAGCTTTTGGATAGCGCATGATTGCGGGTACCCTGAGACAGGGGGCCCTAGGTGTTTGATCCCACGGTTTGATGGTGCGATCCTTTCGTTGGAATGGAAGGAAGCCGTATGGGACAGGATTGTCATGGGTGCGCCACGACCACGCACGCCGTCCGAGCGGCAATACAGCGATAGCAAGCTTCGCTAGCGACGCTGAGCCGTGAACTGGGGATCAACCCGAAGACGGTGGCAAAGTGGCGCAAGCGGACAACCGTCGAGGATCTGAAAACCGGGCCGAAGGCCCCTCATTCAACAACCATGACCGAAGCGGAGGAGGCGATGATTGTCGCGTTCCGGCGTCACACACTGCCGCCGCTCGACGACTGCCCCTATGCGTTGCGACCGTCTATCCCGCACCTGGCACGATCAGCGCTGCACCGATGCCTCCAACGGCACGGCATCTCACGGCTGCCGGATGTTGAAGGCGACAAGCCGAAGCGGCAACGCTTCAAGCGCTACCCGATCGGCTTCTTCCACATCGATATCGCCGAGGTGCAGACTGCGGAAGGCAAACTATACCTGTTCGTCGGCGTCGATCGCACCAGCAAGTTTGCGGTTACCCAGTTGGTCGACAAGGCCGATCGACGAACTGCGTGGGAGTTCCTGGAACACCTGCTGAAAGCCGTACCTTACCGCGTCCATACAATCCTGACAGGTAATGGCATCCAGTTCGCCGAGCAGCCGCGCAACCGCAACACCGCCTGGTCGCGCCAGATGCGCTTCGACATGATATGCGAGGCTTACGGCAGCCGCCTTCGCCGCTGCAGTGGATGAAGCAGGACGCTTCCGACAATCACGCAATGCCGGCGCCTATTTTGGTCTCGTACCTCGAGGTCATCAGTCGGGCGAGTTCGATTGGACGGGCCGGATCACCAAGCAAGGGAATGGGACCGTCCGCAAGCTGCTCGACGAAGCCGTCAACTCGATCCTGACCAGCAGCAAAGAGACGTTCGCACTGAAGACGTGGGCCATGACAGTTGCGAAGCGCCGCAGCCTGAAGAAGGTCCGTGTCGCCCTCGCTCGTCGCCTCGCGGTCATCATGCATGCCATGCTGCGCGACGGGACTTTGTTCCAGGCGTGAAATAGGATAGAAACTGTTTGCCAGCGGTGAAGCGTCAAAGCTGATCCGAGGGCGATGTCCCGCGAGGGAACGCAGGGGCGAACGATCTGCGAAGGCGCTCAGATGGATCTAAAAGTCCGCGTAGAATCAATGCAACTTTCGCCTCTGGGAGACCCGATACAGCACGACCAGGCTCCGGCTTGGCCAGTGCGGACAGGCCCATGAAACCCTCAAGGGATCGGCACCGCCTAGCAACTGCAATTACAGATCTTGACCCTAGTCGGCCCCGCGCTCCAGGACGGCGCATCCAATCGCGAATGCGATCTGGGCTTGCTGCAATTCCTGGCCTGAATGATGAAAGTCGATTGCGTGACCAGCGCCGACCACCAGTGCGGCATCGACCCTTGGCGATAGTACGAATGCCTTTGCGACACGTTCGACCTCGCCTTCCGCCTTCGACCAGAGAACATCATGTTCGCCATGGCGATAGTGCACCGGCGCGCGAACCAATGCATAGACATCGGAGGCCCGGCTCGGGAATGCGTTGATATCGATGATTTCACGAAAGATGACCGCATGATTTGCAGCCGCGGAATGTTTCGGTGCATCTGCCGCATAGGTTCCTTCTGGGCCAAACATATGTCCGATTTTCACCTCATCGGGAACTTCGAGATACACTTCCTCCGGCGGCTCCCCTTCAAATGCAGGCACGCCCTCCGGATGAGCGAGTGCGATGCCGGACACCGCCAACCCCAGCAACGGCCAACTGGGTTCGCTCGCTGCGATCAGGGTACTAATCGCGCCTCCCATGGAATGGCCTACAAGAAACACCCCGCTCGACTGCCCGTTATCGCGGCGCCAAAGTTCAGCGATTCCTGCCTCTAGCCGGTGAGCGTTTGCCTGCAGAATTGCATCCTCGCATTCGAGCAACGTGCTCCCGCCGTAGCCTGGTCGATCAAATGCGACGGCTGAGCAACCCGCCGCCGCCGCCCGATCGAGCAGTGAGTACCCCGCTATGTCGAAATATTTGGAGGTGTAGCTGCCGCCATGGATGGCCACGATCAGCGGGCCGCCTCTGATGCGCGCTTTGTCGCTCGGATCTGCGCGGCGGCCTGCCAACACGCCGCCATCGACTTCGATCTGGAATTCCACGCTCATTTGACCTTCCTTCTAACCTGGGCATTCGAAACTGAGTCGGCCTGCAGGATTCGAGCGGACGTGCCTTCCTGCACCCGGTCATGGCCTTCCCCAGCCCATACTGCATGCTGAAAAAGCCATCGTCTCGTCTCGTTGATAGCCATTTAACCCAAAGATGTGATGCTATAAGCTCATTATCTGGCAAAAATGTTTTTATATGGCAATCAATATTCTCTCTTATTGACATTTTTGCTCCGATTTTGCAGGGGAAGCTGCCCATGCGTGCGCTGCTTGGGCCGCGCCGCCTCGTATCCAAAGGAGAATGAAATTGTCTGGTCTTTATCTCCTTAACTGCTGGTATCTTGCTGCCTGGGCGGGCGAATTGGCTCCCGGAGCTCATTTGCGGCGCACCTTGCTTGACCAGCCTGTGCTTTTGATGCGTAGCGATGCCGGCAAGGTGGCCGCGATCGGGGATGTCTGTCCGCATCGCTTCGCGTCGCTCAGCGAAGGCAAATTCGAGAGCGGAATTGTCGAATGTCCTTATCATGGATTGCGTTTCGACATGGACGGACGGTGCGTTCATAACCCTCATGGCGACGGCAAAATACCCGAGCGAGCGCGGGTGCGGAGCTATACCGTTGCTGAGCGCCATGGCGCGATTTGGTTTTGGCCCGGCGACCCCGACATCGCTAATCCCAGCGATATTCCGAACTTCTCGTTCCTGGACGGGCCGTCGGTTGGGACTGGAGGCTATCTCCTGACCAAGGCCAACTATCAGCTGATGTGCGACAACATCATGGATCTCAGTCATGCCGATTTTCTGCATCGCACCACGCTCGGAACCGAGGGCGACATCGCTAGAGCCAGCGCAAAGGCGCAGATGGAGGGCGATGTGGTCACGATCAAATGGGCGTTCGATGGCAAGGGCATGGTCATGAACCGTCTGCCTGATGATCCTATCGACGTTCACACCGAATTCGAGGTCACCTGGCACGCACCCGGGGCAATGATATTGCGCAGTTCGTCGTATCCCATCGGCGTTGAAGGCGAACAAGGTCACATTGTTGGCGGTCATAAGCGCGTATCCGCGCATATCATGACGCCTGAGTCCGAGTATCGTACCCATTATTTCTTCAACACGACTGACGCTGGGCGCGTCGAACGGATCGGAAAAGTGTTCGAGCTTGAAGATGGCGCGATGCTCGAAGAGGTACAGTGCAATATGAGGACCGAGAAGTTCTGGGATCTCGCTCCACTCATTCTCTCTAGCGATCGGGGCGCCGTCATGGCGCGCCGCGCTCTTGAACGCAGAATTCGTCGCGAGCAGGAAACAATTGCGCCTTCCAACTCCATTGCCGCAGCAGACCACGCCGAATAACAGGAGCAAGCTGCCAACCTTGCCGATTGAGGCGCTAGGCCGGTCGGATTGTGATCGCATTGCCGCCCGCGACGTTCTCGCGCGCTGCACAGATTGAACAGGAATTGCCATGGGTGAGCTGGCGGACCCCCGCAAGCGGCGGATCGTGCTCGTCTCGATCCTGCTCGCGAATTTCATGGTGGCGATGGAAGCCACCATCGTCGCGACGGCAATGCCCCACATCGTCGGGGAAATCGGCGGCTTTGCATGTTATACGTGGGTATTCTCTGGTTATCTACTCGCGCAATGTACGATGACTCTGATATTCGGTGGGCTTGCGGACATCTTCGGACGCAATCCGATCATGATCCTTGGCATTGCGGTGTTCCTGGCGGGATCGCTGCTCGCTGGTTTCTCGACCTCGATGCTGTGGCTCATCGCCTTCCGGCTCCTGCAGGGAATCGGTGCGGGTGCTATCCAACCGATGGTGATCACCATGATCGGAGACCTCTACACAGTTTCGGAACGAGGAAGAATTCAGGCAATCGTCGCAACGGTCTGGGCGGGGGCCGCTGTGATCGGGCCGCTCACGGGGGCGTTCATTGTCGCCCACCTGTCATGGGGCTGGATATTCTGGATTAATCTGCCGATCGGACTGGTGACGATCGCTGGCTTGGCCGGATATCTGAAAGTAGAGGTTTCGCCCAAAAGCGCGAGAATTGATTATGGCGGGGCTGTTACCTTCGCGATAGCGAATGTCAGCCTTCTTGTTCTTCTGACCGGGACAGGGATCGGCACCGCGACTTGGATCGCCTTGGCCGCTATCTGCATAACTTCGGCAATCCTGTTCATTGCTTTCGAAATGCGCGCGGCCGATCCGATGATCTCGATCGCCTTATGGGGTAGGCCGCTGATCGCCGCCAGCAATGCGGCATCCTTTCTCGCAGGGATAGCTTTTATTGGCGTGACCACGGTCATGCCGCTATATGTCCAGGGGGTCATGGGCCACACGGCTGTTGTTGCGGGCTTTACGCTGACCACCTTGCTGGTCGGCTGGACGTTATCCATGTCTTTTTGCAATTGGCTTTATGCGGCCTTGGGAGTGCGTGGCGCACTTCGGCTTGGCGGAATGGCGTTGCCGCTCGGAGCGGCACTTCTGCTCCTGTTGACGCCGCATAGCAGTCCCGTCTTCGCCAGCTTGGGCTCGCTTGGGATGGGCATGGGGATGGGGCTGATCAGCATCACCAGTATCGTCCAGGTGCAAGAGAGCGTTGAATGGTCGATGCGCGGTAGCGCCACTTCGTCGATCATTTTTTCTCGCAGTCTCGGAAATGCGCTGGGAGCAACCGTTATGGGAGCCGTTCTAAATGTCGGCATTGCCCATTTTGGTCGTGGCGGGCAGGCCGAGGCCCTGAAGCATTTGCTCAACACGCCCGAAGGTTTGGCTCACCTCTACGACAAGCCTGTATTGGTGCCGGTGTTTGATGCCGCCCTCCATTGGAGCTTCGGAGGAATGCTAGTGATCGCGTTTCTAACCCTCGCTGCCGCTTGGCTGATGCCTATCGCGTCTGGCGAACAGACCTCCCGAACGGCGGATTGAGAGAATGTCGTCGCGCGATCGCACCGAGGCGTTAGACACGCAACCATGAGAGACATAAAAATCCTAAATATGAACTTATGGATTAGCAATTCTATACAAAGTCGCATATTTTGACTTTTTGGCGCGAAACCTGTAGGGAAAACTAGTATCGCGGCAAACGACACCAGAGCCTCAAAGGAGCAAGAATTTGTCTGGGATTTATCTCCTCAATTGCTGGTATGTCGCTGCTTGGGCGAGCGAGTTGGCACCCGGACGCCATCTGCGCCGCGTCTTGCTTGGGGAGCCTGTGCTGCTGCTGCGCGGCCAAAGCGGCGAAACAGCGGCCATTGGCAATGTGTGTCCGCACCGCTTCGCTTCGCTGAGCGACGGAAAATTCGAGAATGACGTTGTCGAATGCCCCTATCATGGCCTGCGCTTTGCTATGTCCGGACAATGTGTGCATAACCCGCACGGCGATGGGAAAATTCCGGAGCGAGCCAAGGTCCGCAGCTATCCCGTAGCCGAAAAATATGGCGCGATCTGGATATGGCCCGGCGATCCGGAAGCGGCCGACCGCGGCATCATACCTGACTTCTCGTTCCTTGATGTTCCTATTGAGACGGAGAGAGCTGGCGGCCATTTGCGTACGGACGCCAACTACCAGTTGCTGACCGATAACATATTGGACTTGAGCCACGCTGACTTCGTTCACACAACCACTCTCAGCACAGGTGGCGATATCGCGCGCTGTCAGGCTAAGGCGCAGGTGGACGGAGAAGTCGTAAGCGTCAAATGGGTGTTTGACGGCAAGGGTATGGTTATGAACCGGTCTGCCGAAAATCCGGTGGATGTTCACACCGAGTTCGAAGTTATCTGGCATGCCCCCGGAGCGATGATTTTGAAAAGCGCTTCGCGTCCGGTTGAGGCGGAGACTGGCGTTGGCCACACAAGGGTCGCGGCGCATATCATGACGCCCGAGACCGACAAGAGCACGCATTATTTCTTCGATGTCGCCGATCGTCGTTATCTCGATCGGGTCACGCAAATCTTCGAAGAGGAAGACGGCGTGATGCTCGAGCAAATTCAGCGAAACATGCGCGGCGAGGATCTGTGGGATCTGCACCCGGCCATCCTGTCCAGCGACCGGGGTGCCGTTCTTGCTAGACGAACGCTGCAACGAAAAATCCGCCATGAGCAGGAAAGTCAGGTCGACCGTGCCTCCAGCCCGGCTGAAAGCGTCGAGGCTGAGGCAGACGCACACGTTCGGTAAGCCCTGTAAGAGCCCATCCTACCCGATCGCGCTGCGTTTCCTCCGCGAAACATGCAGGGAGCGAGAGTAAAACGATGAAAACCCGTGCCGCCGTAGCCTTCGAAGCGAAAAGGCCGCTGGAGATCGTTGAGGTCGACCTTGAGGGCCCGAAGTTAGGCGAAGTGCTGCTTGGTCATGGCGACCGGCATCTGTCACACCGACGCCTATACGGTGGAGGTGTCAACGGCGGTTGGACTTCAGGCCAGCGGGGCGGCAGCGGTGGGCGGACTCCATGAGGCGGTAGCTGTCGCCGTTCACGCCGATTCACAGACAATGTAGAGCCCGACCGTGCTAGGTCCGCACGGGGTATGCCAAATAATGTGCCGAACCGGCCGTTTTCGCCCCACGCTTGTCACGGCTGACATGGTCATCCAAGTCAAATAGAGGTCGGACACTTGGTTTTGCTCCGAGGCTGCAGCAGATTGCGCAGGCCCGCAGTGAAGTAGAGGCGTGGCACGTTGAAGGGTTGGATTTGGATAGACACATGGGTCGGCTTCCGTGCCGGCAGCAGTCAGCCAAGCTCTACTGCATGTGCTACGATTGCAACGCCAAGGCGCTCGCGCACCGCTCCGAAAATGGCTGCCAGATTGTCCATGCTGGGGTTTCCCTTCTCGGACAACATCCGGTGCAGGCTTTTGCTCGGCCGGTTCGTTTGGGCCGCCAAGGCTTCAAACCCAACCGACGCATTCACCAGGTCACGAAGGATCAGGCGTGCAATATCGGGCTCACCGTTAAGGAATGCCGTCGCGGCCTCGTCGAGCATGGCTTTGGCAAAGGCAGGATCGCGCGCTGCGCGCTCTTTCACCGTCTCCTTGAAATCGCGCGTCAGTACCATTTTTCTATCCCTTGGCTTTCTTCGCAGCCGCCTTACGGCTCTTATACTCCCTCAGCAGTAGGCTGGCACGATCGATATCGGCCTGTTGTCGCTTCTTCGTCCCCCCTACAAGCAGGATGATCAGTTCATCTCCATCCTGTCCAAGATAAAGCCGATAGCCTGGTCCCCAATCGATCCGATATTCTCCGAGACCGCCGCCGATCCATTTGACGTTCGACAGATTGCCGAGCTCCAGCCTGACAATCGCCGTTGCCACCTTAGCCCCGGCCTGGGTGTCGAGATCGCCAAACCATGAACGGAACGGGCTGGAGCCGTCCTCACGGATATACTCCTGTACGATCAATTCATGGCCTTTCCGGTAACGTATATGTTACCATTTGTCTAGTCGTTTTTGTGGCTCAAGCAACCAGACGGAGGCGGTCCAGCTTCGCAGCCCCTTGCGCGAGGAGCTTGGCAATCTCGTCGGATGTCCGTCGTACGGCCAGCTTGAGGGCTTCATCGACGTGGATGTAATCCTGCGTCACATTTTGCGAAGCGTGCCCCAGCATCGCGCGGATCGTAAGTTCGGAGAAGCCCAGTTCAGCTGCGATGCTGGCGAAGGTATGCCTCAGAACATGGGGGGTAACGTCGGAAATTCCGGCAAACCCGCAAACCCGCTGCAGGCAGGCGCTGACGGCCGTAAAGGGGCCATCCCCGGTGGTTGCGGTAAACACATAAGGACTGCCTGCGATCTGCGGCTGCGACACGATCACCTTGATCGCTTCCGGCCCGATCGCTCGGATTTGTCCATCGGTCTTGGTATCAGGGAAAGCGACGAAGCCTCCCATCGGATTTACCCATGCCCGCTGCATGGCTTGTCCCTCTTCGCGACGATAACCTGTCAGCAGCAATAGTCTGATGACGGCAATGCCGGTCGGGCTGACGCCCTGCTGCTCGGCATAGACCATTGCCTTGCCCAGCGCTTTGATCTCGGCGACGCTGAGACGTCTCGTTTTTTTATTGCCAGCGAGCTTCTTGGCACCCTTTGTAGGATGCTCGGCGAGTAAGCCTTTATGCTTTGCATGGCCCAAGATGGCCTGAAGGGTCGCCAGGCAGCGTGCTGCAACACCGGGGCCCCCGGTCACCTTGCCGCCCCGGCCGTCAGGTCGGGGCTTTTTCGTCTTTCCGGTCGCCACATCGTTTTGCATCGCCTCGACATCAGCAATGGTCAGATGACGGGCGATCCGTTTGCCGAGCAGCGGCTTTATGTGAGTTCGGATTCGGCTTTCATCCATCGCGAGTGAGGACTCCTTGATCGGCCGGTTTCGTCGTCCAAGAATTCTGCCTGCATGGGCTTCCGTCAGATACCAGTCGCACAGTTCAGCCACGTTCATCTCGTTCCTGGCGCGGCGAGCGTCATCCGCCGGGTCTTCCCCGGCGGCAACCGCGCCGAGCTTGATCTTGGCTAGATCGCGCGCTTGCTCAGCAGTGATCACGCCAAAGCGACCGATATTGACGCGGCGCTTGATGCCCTCGGCATTCCGGTACTGGATGATGAATGTCTTGAGGCCTGATGGAAGCACGCGAATGCCGAAACCTCGAATCTCACTGTCCCAAAGGACAAACTGCTTTTCCCCTGGGGGCTTAAGCGCATCGATCGAACGCTTGTTTAGCTTGGCAGTTGGCATCGCCACCTCCATTTGGAGACAAAGCTCCAAACGGTAGCCATTGTCTCCATATTGTCTCCAAAATATGCCGTTTCGTGGCGTATTGCAGGATATGACGTGGTAGACTAAAATCAATATCTAATTGAAATATAGTACAAAATAGCAATACCGGAAACTGTGGCGTAGCGTTGGAATCAAATTGCCAAGGTTGGGGTCGAGGGTTCGAATCCCTTCGCCCGCTCCAAAAAGCCAGCAATTACAACGTCTTAGCCCTCAGGGGCAGAACCGGACTTTTAGCGGGGTAACGCTGGGGTAACATTGCCTTTTTGCTAGGCTGGGCGGGACTGGCTCTGTCGGGCACGGGCGATTCCTCTCAACATCGCCGCCCTCCGCACTTCCGCCGCACAAGCTGACTCGCAATCGTGGCTGCGCTGACCGGTATGCCCCCGTACCCTTCGCGCCGCAGTTCCTTCTATTTCCGCCCTCGACGCGTCTCGAGGGGCATCGGCGTGCGTCACAGCGCAACACCCTTGCCAGGCTCGTCACCTTCCTCTCGACCCGCAGAATGGCGCTGTGCCGCAACAACGGCCGAACCATCACCTTCACCCAATCCGATAAGGCCCAGCCCGCTCCGCCAGCGCCTTGCCCTTCCAGCTCAACCGAACCAAGCCCTCGCCCATCAATTCGTCCACGGCGGCATGCACCGTCGGCATCTCGTCCCGCCAGCCATCCGGCCCAGCAATGGCCCGCGCCACCTCGCTCGGGCACACGGTCGCGCCCGGCGCCCTGCCGGCCAGCAGCGCCAGCGCCATTTCCCGCGCGCTCGCCGTCACGGCCTCCAGCGCCCCTTGCGGGACGATCGGCCGGCGGTCATCGGGTCGGGCTTGGCGGGCGGCCTCCAACCCTCCGGCGCGGCCACGCGCTGTCGGCTGGTGCCAAGACCCATAGCGCCCGGCCGCTGACGCTCGACGCCCGACAGGTCCGCCCGCTCGGCCTCCGCCGCCGTGGCGCCGCCGCGCATCAGGCTGATCATGTCGCGCAGGCGGCTCGCCTCCTCAAAATCCAGGGCGCGGACTGCGGCGTCCATCTTGGCTTGGAGGGTGGCAATAGTGTCGGTCATTGTGGGTGAAACACCTGCCCGAGCCGAACGATGCATTCGCGTGATTCCACAAGCTGCAACTGAACGCCCCTAGTTCAGTCATGTTGTTGACTTATTCGAGGTCGGCCTCTAGGCTGATTCAGCATGAGGATCGAATTCGCCGATGCCGACTTGCAGCGCATATGCACCGATGAAGCTCACAAACTTGGGCTTCCTTTTGCGGTGATTCACGCGGCCCGTCGCCGCTTGGTGCAGCTGGAAGCGGCCGTGGACGAGAGGGATCTAAGGAATTTGAAGAGTTTGCACTACAAGAAACTTCAGGGTTGCCAGGATGGAAGGCGAAGCGTCCGTATCAACGATCAGTACCGAATTATCTTTCGTTTGCTCGAAAATGAGCGGCCGCCGACCATTAAAATTGTCGCTATCGGCGACACGCATTGAGGGAGATCGGAAATGACGATTGCGTCTTGTCTGATTGACGTTCCTCATCCCGGCGAGTTCATCCGGGAGGAGCTGGACGCGCGCGGCTGGTCCCAGCGCGACCTCGCATATATTCTTGGCGTGCCCGAGCAGGCCGTGAACCTGATCACTTCTGGCAAGAGAGGCATCAGCCCCGAAATGGCGAAGGCGCTTGGCAAGGCGTTCGATGTCTCTGCCGACTATTTTGCCAATCTCCAGCAAGTTTATGAGATGGCCAACGCTCGCGCGCCTGACCCGGCAGTAGAGCGTCGGGCTAACCTGCAAAATGCTTTCCCGATCCGGGAGATGATAAAACGCGGGTGGTTGGCAGATACCGACATTGGGCTACTTGAAGCCCAGGTCATGCGTTTTTTCTGCAAGAACGATTTGGCTGATGTCCCTCACATGGCCCACGCGGCGAAGAAGGCGGACTACTCGGAAACCAGCCCATTCCAGTTGGCATGGCTGTTCAGGGTTCGCCAGATCGCCGCCGAAATGGTGGCCCCTGCATATTCGGCCTCCAAGCTGAAGGCTCTTGTGGCGGACCTTCCGCGTTACATGAAGCATGCCGAAGAAATTCGGCATATGCCGCGCCTGCTGGCGGAGTGCGGGGTTCGTTTCTTGATCGTGGAGACATTACCGAAAGCGAGCATCGATGGCGTGTGTTTCTGGCTGGACGACAATGCGCCGGTAGTGGGGCTGACTACCCGGCATGATCGCATCGACAATTTTTGGTTCGTGCTGCGCCACGAGCTAGAACATGTGCTCAATGGCGATGGTCGTGGCGAACTGAACGGCGAGCAGATCGATGTTGATCTTGAAGCTGCTGGTGGTCGGGATGACCTTCCCCCGGCCGAACGCAAGGCAAACGCAGCAGCGCAGGATTGCTGCGTTCCGGCGACTGAGCTGGAGTCCTTCTTCACTCGGAAATACCCCTACATCGCAGAGAAAGATGTCATCGGCTTCGCCGGCAGGCTTGGGCGACACCCAGGGATCGTCGTTGGTCAGCTGCAGAGACGCATGGACCGCTATGATTGGCTGACCCGCCACAAGGTCAAAGTGCGTCAGTTTCTGATGGGTAACAGCGTCGTTGACGGATGGGGCGATGTTGCTCCGGTTTCGCTTTGAGGAGCGGGAATATGCCGACTTACAGAGAGCAACTGCAGCGTGTCTGGCACGAGTTCGAAAAGGAGAACGGTCAAGTTCCTGCCACCGCCCGCGAGGCTGTTCAGTGGGGCGTACAAAAGCGTATGATCGAAGTGCCCGAGGTCGACCCCTTGGCAAAGCTTGCGGAAGACATGTCCGCAGCGCTTCGGGAAGAATATGCGACTGATCGCGAAGGGCGCCGTTATCGCGTGAACCATGCAGTCCGCGTAACGCGCGGCGGGGTCCAACACACGTTCTGGGCCATGATGGCCGATGCGCCTCGGGAGCACATGCAAAAGGCATTCATCCAACGGCGCGAGCAGATCGTAGGTGATTGCGTCCAGCTTTCTACCGACGTGGAAGCATATAACGCCATGAAATCGGAACAGGAACCCATCCAGATGCTTCTCGATTTCCGCGATGACGTGGAGGAGCGCCGTTATTGGGATGGCCGCAAGGCCGCTTAGGGAAGGACTGGATGAATGAGGGCCGACCTCGATCGCGCAATCTCTGAGCTAACCGTGCTTCGAGGAATCGCAAACCAATGCCCGGACTCGGCCGTTCGCATTCAGTTGCAGGGCAAAATTAACACGATCGAACGGCATTTGAAGCTGGCCGCGTCGAAGTGAAGCAGAGAGTTGCGTGGATGGAGCCGCCAACCGAGTCATCCTTCGCTGACCCAGTCAAAACCTCCTGTGCGCGCCACATCCAGTTTCAGCGATAGCTATGGATGCCGTGATTATGGGCGGCTAGAGCGTTTCCTTTCCATCACTGGTCCCCGCCGCCTCATCCCGCTATCGACACTCCAGCACCATCCAGCCGACCCGGAGCCGGCCGCCCCACGCCAGCCCCTCCGGCCCGCTGCCCCAAAGCAGGAGCCCGAGAATGTCCCTCCCCACCGGTCTGTACAAGATAGCCTTCACCTCCACTTACGGCACCGACTTTGGCGTCCTGGTCCTGCAGGAGGGTGGCAAGCTGCGCGGCGGCGACAGCGGCAACGCCTATGTCGGCACCTACGAGGAGGACGGCGAGGTGCTGACCATGCAGGTCAGCGTGACACAGCATCGACCCATTCCGGGGGTGGTAAGCGTGATAGGGTTCAACAACGTGGTCGTTGAGATGGCGGGCAGGGCCGACGACGGCGCGCTGAGGATGCGCGGCACCTCCAAGCAGGTGCCGGGCGTGAGATTCGAGGCGCGGCTGACGCATATAGCGGACTGAGCGTTGCCCTATGCTAGGTCTATATAGCCACACTCAAACATTGATCGTATCTGCGTGCGACAATAGACCGCGTCTACGGCGGCTCGTGGCCGGAGATCATGGAGATCACGGATGACAGCCAGCATCTGGCCCCGATCAAATGTATCTATCTCAATCATAGCGTCGTAAATTAGCCTGTGTTGCCGATCATCACCAATCTCGGGGGGGCGGGTGCCAAGTCGAAAGCGCGTATTGGCCGTGAAGTACCCACCGCTACGGATTTTCCCCTTATTTATCGGCAAAGTGACCTCCTCCAATAACATCGGCACGGACAAGCTGCCTTTTCCATGCGTTCATCAACATATGCTCTCGCACGGCACCCCGTCGCCGTCCCGGTCCAGCCGCCCCAGGCCACAATCGTTCAGATAATGATACGCCTCAGTGCAACTATTCATCTGGCCGCACGTCCGTTTCGTTCCGCAGCTACTGCCGCCACTGCTACCGCTCCGGCCGGACGACAGCGCGCCCAAGCTGTCGGACGACGGAGAGTAGAGTCGGGTTGGTCGCGTTGCTGGCGTGGGCTCCGGCTCTGGCTGGCTTTCGGACAGAAAGCGCTGGGCGACCCAGCAGTCCTGCCCTGCGCGGTCAAGGCTGACCCACGCCTCCCTTGTCTCTCCGGCGGACACCGCGTCGCCGCGCGCCAACTTCTCTATCACTGACGCGCCAGGCTGTGGACCGGCCCGACAGTTAAGCGTCGCCGTGATTACGTACATGGTGGTGGTGGCAACAGCCGCCGTGTCTGAGCCGATGATCGACAGGGGCGACTGCGCGTCCGGCAGACTGTCCGCCGACCCGCCGCACTTTCCCACGGCGAAGATGATCACCAGACATAGGGCAATCAGCCCACACCCTCCATTGCCGTCGGCCTTTCGCGCCATCGCGATTTCCCCTTGAGCGCCACAGTATCGGCGCGGGGGATATGTTCAAGTGGGACACGTCTGGCCGCATTATCAACCAACCCTTGCGATCCTCCTGCCACCCCTGCGATATCGTCTGACACACCAGCTATGGAAGAAAGCCGCGCGACTATGGCAGACGTACATGTGGCCTCACGTCAGCGTGGCCCGACGTAAGGCTCGCAGGCTATACCGTCGCCGTCGCCGTCCATATGCGGCCCGTAGCCCGGCTGCCCGGCGTATAGCGGCGCAGCGCCAGCGGCCCTCGCTTCTCGACAGTTGCGGTATGACCATCCACCGCTTGCGGCCACGGGCGCTATTGCGCGGGGCGAAACGGAGGCGCGCGCGTTAGCGGCGCTGGGCTGCTGCGCGTCCAGTTCTGCGGCTGACATGAGCGGCTGCGGCACATACGGGACTGTCTCTGCCACCGCCGACATGTCGGTCGCCTGCTGCCCCGCGCTATCGTCGCGGTCGCTGGGGAGCAGCTGTGAGCCAAGGCCAACGGCCGCCGCCAGCACAGCGCCAATCAACAGCTGGAGGGCGTTGCGCTCCCGCCGACGCTTGCGTCGCTGGGCGGCGTAGTGGGCACCCTCCCTGAGAGGGACGGCGCGGAAGGATTTCCTGAACGACATGGGGCGGCACTATGCCGCCCCATGGTAAAGACAAGGTTTCCGGTCGCCCGCCGATTAGGCGAGCTCAGGCTCGGCCATCTTGGGCTTGCGACCCCGCTTGGCGGGTGCCTTGGCGGCAGGCTCAGCCGCTGGCTCAGCAGTGACGGAATCGGCACGTTTGCGGCCCAAGCCGATCTTGAGCGCCAACTCCTTGCGCTGGGCAGCGTAGTTGGGGGCTACCATGGGATAGTCAGACGGCAGGTCCCACTTGGCTCGATAGTCGGCCGGGGTCATGCCGTACGCCGTCAGCAGGTGCCGCTTGAGCATCTTCATCTTCTTCCCGTCCTCCAGGCACACCAGATGGTCCGGCTTGATCGACGCGCGAATGGAGACGGCAGGCTCCTGCTTGGGGGCCTCCTGCACCTTGGAGGCGGTCAGGCCGGACAGGGCAGAGTGGACGCTGGCAATCAGTCCGGCAACATCGCTCAAGCTGACGGAGTTGTTGGACACGTGCGCCGACACAATGTCTGCGGTCAGGTTGATAAGAGCGTCTTGCGCTAGAGCTTCTGTGGACATGCGACCTGTCTCTCTATTTGGGGAAAGGGATTTTTGATTGGCTTTAATTGCGTGATGCAGAGCGTAGATAGCATGGACGACGTGGAAAGGCGACCGCCGTACTTTAGGACAGGCGGTCAGGCGGCGAAAGCTTGGCCAAGCAGCTCGCGATCTTCTTCCACATCGCGGCACCGTCTGCGTCGCCTGCCCGCTCCATCTCCGCGACACGCGCGGCGGCAACAGAGGCAGCGCGCTCGCCGTGTTGACGCAAGAGCATGGAAGCAGCGCCCCACGGCACGTGATCCTGGGTCAGCGTCACGCGAGAGCGATCCTGTCCGCCGCCACCACGTCGTGGCCCTGCCGGGCACCCTCGACGCGCACCCTGCGGCCCAGCAGACGGTCATGGCGGCCTAGGGCCAGCAATCGCCATTGCCCGCCGTCGGGCGTCTGTAGAATCAGCTGGCGGCCGTCGAGAAGCAGCAAGCCTTCCAGGGTGATGGGGCGTTCACGGGGCATGGGTTGGTGGGCCTGTTACGTTGTTACGTTATGTCAGGAGATCGAGACGCGTCTGTAAACATATGCGCCCCCTCTTAACCTGATCCCCTCACTAAAATCGAATGTCGAGAGCGGGTATTAACGTAACAACTAACAGACGGTCGGGGTGGGCGTTTTTGGGATGGCTGGTTTGCGCCACTTGTCGCCGTCCGGCGGCTTATCTCCATCTCCCGAAAGCGGCCGTTCGTTCATATCACTCTGGCCGGGCTTAAGCCGCTAGCGTTCGGGAGCAATCAGGCTTCGCCTGCTTCGTCGGAAAAGGTAAGCCGCGGCGCCAGTTCATTCATTGCGTAATGGACAAATTGCTTCCCAAGCTCTGTCAGTTCGTAACTCTCGACGTCGTCGAACGCAGATGTCATCGTGCGGCTGCCCCCGCCCTTCATGACTTTTTCTGGAGTCTTTTTTACGAAGTTTCCCTGCCAGTCCGTTTGGCGGTGCTGTCGCATAACGCCGCCCATGCTGAGGTCACGAACAAGCATCCTGTAGAGATCGGCATCGGCAGAGTTTTCCTGAACCTGCGGACGATTCAAGGCTCTCCATATACCGCCGCGCGTAATCCCCTCCTGCTGGTACACCTTGCCTATCACCTCGAAGTGGAAGTCTGAATATGCGTCGATCCAGTCTATAAAAAGACTGACAACGTCATCAGATACCAAGCGGGTGGCCGCAGCATTCGAAAGTATATTCCGAATTTTTTCCCGCTTACTTTCGCTGTCGATCGAACTCCATTTACGAAAGCTCTTTTTTAGTAATGCTTGATACTCGTCCGATTCAACACGTTTGACTGTTTCCTCGTCTTTCATGTCAAGGCGGGCCATGATCTCCGCGATTGTCTTCCCTTTTTCGCGAAGTTCGTCTTCAAGCATCTGTATCCATTGATGTAGAATCTTATTTGCCTGTTCCTGCTCGGCTTCGCCCCACATGCCAGCGATCGCCGCTAGAACACCTCCGACGAATGGAATTGCACCGGATGCTATATTGAGGCCGGCTCGACTGTACTTGCCAACACTATTATCTTTAGGAAGCTCTGTCATGCACATCGATTAGCATATCGACGCTGCATGCTTCAAATTCCTTTGTACAGCCAACTTATCGCGAGCGAAATTCCGCAATCGGCCGGGCCAAGTCGCGCCACTCTTTGCCGTGCGGTCAGAATCTTTTTTTGCTTGGCAGCGGACATTCGCGGACAACTCGTCGTCCAATCGCCGAACTGATTGGCTTGGAACTATACCTTCATTCCCGGATGTCGTTTCCAACGGCAGGTTCAGCGCCTACACCCGCCACCCCACTATAGCCAGACTGGAATGGTCACCAGACTGCAACTGGGACGACGAAGAAAAGCAAGTTTAAGCTGCGAGGCACCGGGTCCTCAAATCGGGAGAAGCGTCGTTATCCACCACCCCATCCAAACCCCGAAGTCCCGAACAATGGGGACAGTAAACGACAATGCCGCGAAACAGGCCGACCATACGGCGGACCATGCAGCGGAACGGTTGAGGCGTGCGCCTTCGGACATGGCGGTCAATGCCTCGCGTGTCGTCGTCGCCACCAGAACGCGGCGTCGAGCCTCGTCCATCATCGAGATCGGCAGAGGCCTGCCTGCGGCGTCGCTCACAGGCTCCAGAACCTCCGCCGGCACGGCAGGCACCGGCAACTCTGCGGACAACTTCCAGCTGCGTGCAGAAAGTAGAGCGAAAACGATCATGACGACGCTGGTTAGATACGGAACGAAACTCAGGAATTTGTACATCGATTACCTTCACTTGTGAGCAGGTTCGTTGGCATGGATGACGCTATCGTACGCGATGAATAGCATCTTATAATTGGATCTCCATTCTTCGTTACCGCCACCTGTTGTTGGCCGTCGCTGCCCGCGCTTGTTTCTAGCGCAAAGGGCAATCTGTCCTGCTGGCTTCTCGCGCATGGCAATGCGATCGACAAAACACGTTGGGGCAATGGCTGGCGTCTCATGGAGAAGTTAAATTGGCAGGTCTGCGAGATTTGGAAAACGTCTCGTATGTTTTCTTGAATTGCTTCACCGCACGGTTCACGCGAAAAAGGCGCCACCGCCCGGGAGGCTTACCTTCAACATATGCAATTCGAACAGCTAGGTCGATTTGCTCGCCCATAACCTTAGCTTGGGTGAACAAAATCTGCGCGGTTTCTGGCGATGGCTTTGCGTGTCCGATCCAGTCCGGCAGGCGTGCTAGAGTACGAAGGGCGTCATCAATTCCCCACAAGGTGTAGCGAACGTCTAATCGTTTCTGTTTTAGGCGCTTTGCTGCGTCAGCAGCAGCTCGATATCGGTCAGGATGCTGCGTGCCTGCTATCGTTTTCAGCTGTATGTAGGACAAGGCCAGGACTTCATGCACGCACTTGCCAATCGCCTTAAGATCTTCAGCGATCACGTCGCGATGGGCAGTCCTGAATTCCTCGCCACGTTTGTTCATCAACGTGAACAAAAGGGTGATGACCGTAGCAGACGCCGCAATTACGGCGGCAATCAAAGTGGCTTCTGGCGGAGTCATAGAGGCTCACTTAGTAATCGCTTAGGTCGCAGCACTTCAGTTTTCTCCTTGGACATTGCAATCTGGCCGAGCAAGATCGCCTGAAGGCGTAAGTTGGCATTGGCCTTCCCGGCCAGCATCCGCAATAGGGACGGCAGAAGCAAATAAGATCGGCGCGTCTCGATGCAGGCCCAGCCGGAAGGGCGGCTATCGCGAACCTGCTCCTCGGAAGCAGACTGACCGGCCAAAAACGAAAAGCTGTCAGCGCGGCAGGCGGTAGCGCACTGTTAAGCTTGCACCCTTCCCGCTCGGCGGCCCCGAGATGATTTCGTCTAACGCCCTCCGCTCTTGCTCCATAACCTGACAGCAACTCGGCATTTGATGATTGCTGCCCGGATAGCCCCCGAGTTTCCGATGGAGTTCGCCTGAATTGATTTCCACATGTTGAAGGCCCTCGAGCTCTGCCACCCGCAGTTGCGACCGGAGTGCGCTACGAAAGTCGTCTGACGTCGGCATGCTTCAGCTCCCTGATTTTACCACTCTGCAATGTCTGAAGATCACGCTCGGTGCAATCGAAGCAGCCGGTTAGCAATCGGCCATTATGCTATTGTCGCTCCCTCAGGCTGCTCAATTATACAACCCGTACGGCCTCGGGGTTGGCTGAAATGAGCAGCGAGTTGCAAAGTTCTGAGGAGGGGCAGGGTAGAGGGTATGGCAGCCTTGTCCGGACGGCTCTTTCGTAAAACGCTAAGCATGTCGGCAACAAAGTCTGGCACCCAGATCAGCCGCCCGCCGCCTAGTGTTTCGCGCGTACCGCCACCAAATTGCAGTAATGCGACTTGATCAACCTTGGCTGGTAGGTCGAGCCCGGCAAACAGAGAGGGCACATATGTTCTCCCCCTTTCAAACTTCGCCGTGAATCTGGCCTCCCGCTTGCTCCAGGGGTCGGTGTCCAACGAACACTCGATATGCACAAGGTGACGGGTGGTCGGATTGAGCGCGACTATGTCTAGCTCTCCCGCAAAACCTCCCGTATCTCGCTTTCCCACCAGCACCGACTGTCGCACGAAATAGCCGCGATATTCGAGCCATTCCGCCGTCAGCTGTTCAAGATGATTGGACATTGTGTGTCTATATTGCGCGCGACGGTTTTGCGCAAAGTCTTGGTTGTCTAAATTCTCGCTTCCGTCGCTGCCCCCCGCCAACCTATCCCGCTATCGACTCTCCAGCATTACCCCGGCCGGACCGGACCCGGCCGCCCACGCCCAACTCACCCGGTCCAGCTGTCCAACAGCAGGAGCTCGAGAATGTCCCTACCCATCGGCCTCTACAAGATAGCCTTTACCTCCTTTTACTGCACTGACTTTGGCGTCCCGGTCCTGCATGGGCGTAGAGGTGCCGTGCAAGGTGGACATTGAGGACGGGCGGCTGCGCGTCACGCTGGAGCTGCCTGGCATGCTCAGCCTGATGGCCGGGCCAATAGCCGCGATCGTAAAGTCGCAGGGCGAGAGGCTGATGCTGGGCGACGGGACGGCGAAGGCCTGAGCCGGGGGCAGAGTTAAGGCGAGGCGCAGATCCCCGCCCCAAAGTCAGGCTCGCCTGTGCCGCGCGTATACTAGCGCAGCCACGATCGCCGCCGATCCGATACCTACAGCCGCGCCCAGCACGCTGACGCCGCCGACCGATCTGTCGTCCCCTGCGTTGCTTTCGGCGTCCGCCGGTAGCGGGTCTGCTTGCAGGCTCTCTGCGTGCGGCGCTGGATGGGCGGGGTATGGCGCTGTGCTGCCGGGCGGAACTGCAGGCTTGTGGGTCATGATGCCTCTCTCGTTATGGAGTGGATAAACGATCGTGCGGGGCGGCGGTTGCCGGAAATAAGCGGGCAGCCCGACGGCTGTCCGGCTTTTACCCCCTCCTTTCCCTTATCGCCCTCCAAAGGGTCGCTATGCTTGTCACCACGGCGGCCACGCCGAGAAGAAACGATCCGTCGATTATCACCATTGCCGACTCCTTTCCTGTTCGGCATGTTCGCTATATGTTCTCATGTAGGAAAGAGTGATTCTGCTATGTGCGTCTCAATTTATCCCATCCCGGATAGCGTCAGGCTGCGGGTCAGCGGCGACGTGGAGACCGTGCTGATGGTGCCATATGACGCCGACGACCGGTTTCTGATCTGCCTCAGTGACGGCACATTGCTGCTGGGCTGGTACGACCGCGATATGCGTTGCCACTGGGAAGTGGCCCAGGACGGCGCTGGCATCGTGCGCTTTGACGGCGATCTGGCGCGCGTGGAGTGGAGAGTGGATTGGGTAACGGTGGCTGCCTTTGATCCGCGCGTGGTAGAGCCCAGCGTTCCGCCAGCGTTGCCGCTGTTTCCCGACTTGGATCGGTGGGCGGCTTAGGGCTGCTACGTTGTTACGATATGTCAGGAGATCGAGAGGCGTCCTGCGAAAGATGGAGAAATTAGGCTTCTAGGTCCCCTAATTAAAATCGAATGTCGATCAGGGGTAACAACGTAGCAACGTAACAAATTGGGTCGCCCGTCGCCGCGACCGGACGAACGATGTTGCTCCGGCCACCATACAAGCTACTCTGTCCGACTGTGCAGGCGAGAGGGGCCATGTCCGAGAGAAAACTCAAAGCCTGGCATCAGGCAGGGCTTATAGACCAGCACACCGCAGAGCGCATCTGCGCCTGGGAAGCCAAAAATAGCCGACCGCTTGGCCTGTTGGCGATAATCGGCCTGGGCGTTCTAACCATCGGGCTTGGCGTCATTTCGGTGGTAGCGGCGAACTGGGAAGCCATACCTGGGCAGTTGCGCCTGGGCGTCCATCTTGGAGTGGTGGCGGGCATGGCATCGTGGCTGTGGTGGTATATTCCGCGCGGAGGAGCGAGGGAGCATGCCATTGACGGTGCACTGTTTCTGACCGCGATCCTGGGTCTCACCTTCTTTGGCCATGTCGGCCAAGTATACCAGACAAGCTCTCCCCTGTGGCAGCCCCTTCTGGTTTGGCTGCTGCTGTTCTCCCCGCTGCTCTTGCTCTACGGACAGGGGTGGCCGGTCGCCGGTCTGTGGATGGCGGGAGTCCTGGGGACCGCTTGGGCGCATGCCGACGAGTATGGCGGCCTGGCGCTGTGGCCGGGGTACGCAGTGCGACCATCCTACCCAGCGCTCTACTGGGGGCTTATCGCCTGCCCGCCTATGGCAGTGGCGGCCCTTGCGGTTTATGCGCGCTTCCGCAGCACGCGCCCTGCCTTCTGGCGTTTGCTGGAAAAGCTCGCGCTCATCACGATACTGGCAGGCTTCAGCTTTGTCGTTGTCGCCAGGGGGCTGGACGGCCGATCAGGCACGATGTTGGGCAGCGTCGCGATCCAGAGCATGGCCCTGCTCGGCGCAAGCGCGGCGGTGCATCTAGCCCGTCCCGGCAAATCCGGTCAGGCAACAGCAGCTATTTTGGCTGTTGTGGCGCTGCTGCACATGGTTCAGGCAATGCTGCTGTACCTACATCCCCCGATAAGAGGGCCTTGGGTCAGCGCCCTATTCTTTCTGCTGTTGTGGAGTGCGACGGCAATGGGCGCGCTGCACGCGCAGTGGCGACGCATGTTCCAGACAGCAATCGCCCTGATCGCCTTGCGGATCGTGATTCTCAGTTTCGAGCTGAGCGACGATCTGCTCGGGAGCGGCTTTGGCCTCATCCTGTCGGGCGTACTCGCTCTGCTGGCTGCGTGGATTACAATACGCATTTCCCAGCGCTTCGCCCCGGTAGCGGAAGGCCAGCTGTGATGGACGCAAAATACGCTCGCATCGTCCTTGCCGCAGCGCTCGCCCTGCCGGTAGTGGCATTGGCCTACAGCTGGGCCGCCACCCACCACATGGCGCAGCAAGGGCAGGAGTGGCATGTCCCGGTCAGGGGCTATGATCCGCGCGATCTGCTGCGGGGCCATTATGTCCAGTATCGGTATGACTGGCCTTGGGACAGCGCCGAGCGGAGCGCGGACGGGCGGGTGCCCTTCGCCGTTGGCCAACTCTGCATAGAGGGCCGAGCGCCCCAGGTCGTCAGGGTACGGCAGCTGCCGTTCGGCACGCTCAGTCCGCAACAGACCCGCAGCTGCGCTATCGTCGCGCGGGCGACCCTGGGCACGCGCAGGGAAGTGCAGGGCTTGGACAGCGGCATATTATACACATCACAACCGCGCGCGCTGGCCCTCTCCCGACAACTGACTGACCCGCATTTGCAGGGACTAATCAGGGTCAGGATCAGGGCTGACGGCGTCATGCGTCCTGTAGGCCTGGAGTTTCGGCCCCGAACTGGCCGCTCCTCGCAATAGGCGGGTGATCTGCGCCGGGTATTAAACCCTGCTGCCTTCCGGCTATGGTTTGTTACGTTGTTACACTTGATCAGGAGAACGAGACACGCTCGGCTATATATACGGGCTCTTGCTACACCCTTCCCCTCATTCAAATCGAATGTCGAGGAGGGGTAATAACGTAACAACGTAACAGACGACCGACATATGCCTGTATTCGTCGGGCAGACCCATGGCAAATTTGTCGTGCCGCCACGGCTGCCGTCACTTGCCAAGACAACGGCGCAGCGGCAGAAGGTCGGCACCGCTGGAGACAGCGGTGGGGCGTGGAAACCTCTGAAGAAACCAGCCGGTCACAGTTTTTCTGGGGCCGGGTGGCATGCGCGCATGTCCAGCCGGTTCTGCCGGTAAAGGCGCATGCGCCTGTGGGTTTCTCCAGGTTTCCAACATCCGGCTTTCGGCCGTCGCCCCAACATCAACATGGGGCGACGCCGGGGTGGATGTAGCGCGTGGTCCCGCGACAGGGGGCGAGCATGCTGTTTAATCGAAAACTCTGCGTTCTGGTGCTGGCGACCATCGCCGCGCCGACGGCATTTCCTGCTTCCAGCCAAACCATTGGCCAGCCGGTGCGCAAAGTTGGCCAAAAGCCAGAGCCGGGCGTGGAGTCCGTCGTCACGGTCGGCTCAGTCCTGCTGGAGCGCTACGACTTGACCGAGCGGGCCATGCCCCGCCTGGAGACGGAACTGAGTCTGTCGCTCGGCATCCAGGGCAAGATCGTCGCGCCTGCCGGATCGTTGCTGACAGTGGAGCGCGCAAACCCGTTAAAGGCATGCACAACGTCCGGCGGCTACGTGGACCACCTTGTAGGTCCGCGCGGCGCAGCCTGCCTTATGGACAACGACATGGACGGCGCGTTCGACAAGGCGTCCGCCGCCGACGTGCTGTTCACCACCAAGAAGATCAACCCGCCTGCACGATACACACTGGTCAACGTCACCACGCCGGAGGCTGGCAACAGCTTCCGCCAGGCTCTTATATATCTCGGCACTTCGGCTGGCACGCTGCGGCTCAGCTACCGCGAGTTCAGTAACGACATGGCCCGGCCCGCCTTCACGGAGGAGTTGTCATTTCCCATGGAGGCGACCTTCCCTCAGACGGTGGCATGGCGCGACACGCGGATAACGCTGCTGGGTGCCAGCAATGCCGGTCTGCAGTACCGGGTGGAGGCTAAGCAGTGAGCGGCAGCGCGTTGGCGGCAAAGCTGGCAGGGGGCGCGGCTGCGTTGGTGCTGGTCGTGGGCGTAGGAGGTACGGTCATGCTTGGGCCGGACCAATTTATCGCAAAGCTGACCAGCATGTTCGAGCCAACGGTGATTGACGATGGGACACCCGACTGGGCCGATAAGGCGCGCAACCCCAAGTGGCGTCAGACTGCAGTCACGATTTGCCGAGATGTTGATGACGCAGCACACGAGGAGGTCATGGACACCTACGCCAGGCGTGGCGATCCTGCTGGCGGCCTAACAGACCAAGCTGGATATAGCGCCCTCTTCGACATATTTGCTGGCACCCGAACTCTTAAGGCGTACGATAAGGCCGGTTTCAGTGAGAATGAGCGCAGGCTGGCAGACCGTATGTGCGTCTTCTATCGCCTTGCCGCTCACGAGATGAGCGTCGTAATGCTCAACGCGCTGGGCGACAATCCCGGGGAGTATCGACCTGCTTACGCAGATCCCGCCATGGTGAGGGACGGTTCGCAGGATCAGCGGTTGGCCAAGCGCTTCTACGATGACTACGGGTTTGATCGCGCGGTGCGCGATGGAAAGCTAGACTATGGCAGTTGGGCAATTCTACCCGACGAGGCGGGCGTGACGGCGGCTATGAATGAGCGCCTGCCAGCAGACTTGATACGCGATGGCTGGAACAGAAAGTCGCACCAGATCACGCAGGCAACTCTGCGATACGCCTATGATGTTGGCGTTGCCGAGCAGGCCAAGAATAATGTCAAGCCCCTGGACATTGAGGCGCTCAAGAAAGTAGGCGCTGCGGCAAAGGCAAGGGGAGACCTGCCCTACTAACCAAACACCGCCCGGCAGCGGCCAATCATGTCGCAAGCGGAATCCCTGGCACTTCCGGCAACGCCAGCAGTTGGCGGCTTGGAGGAGAGCGCAGCCATGACAGACAGGATCGTGTCGATAGGGCTACTGACGGAGCGGGACTTGGCAAAGCTGGGCGACGGCTTCCGGCGGCACCTCCCCATAACCAGCGACGACATGTTCGCCGACCTGATGGCGAAGTTGGACCGGATACCCTTCGACCCAAGCCATAAATCGCGATTCCATAAGGCAAAGCGATAAAAGCTGTTTGAATGCTACCTGAAAAACACGATCGAAATATTCGAAATTTTTCTGACAGAAGGTGACTGAACCAATAGGTCACCCACAGCCCAATACCCTGACAAGGTACCATGCGGACTTTCCCGCTAGAAATACGCCGAACCGCTCTTGTGCCTGATCGTCGTCACTTTACTTATGTGAAATTTACAATGCATCGAGTTGTTCGTCAACGATGCGTATTTCGCAAAAGTCGGACAGCTGCTTCGCTAAATCCCGGACAAGCGCTTCAGTAAATCCGGGACAGCTGGTGTAGGCAGTGGATGCCTGGTTGCTGTCAGGGTTGAGTGATTTCGATATTTGCTTCCTGGGTCAAGCCATGCGGAGCTTTTTGTCGCCGCATGCTGTCTCCTTTCAGCGTGATGCGATGGGCATTGTGGACGATGCGGTCGAGGATAGCATCGGCGATCGTGGGCTCGCCGATCATTTCGTGCCAGGCCGCCACGGGGAGCTGGGCGGTGATGAGCGTGGATCTGCGGCGATACCGTTCCTCGAAGATTTCGAGCAGATCAAGGCGTTGCTGATCGTTGAGACTATGGGTACCCCAGTCGTCCAGAATGAGCAGCTGAACGCGGGCAAGCTTGTCGACGACGCGTGGGAAGCGACCGTCGAGGCGCGCGAGTGCAAGATCCTCGAACAGGCGCGGCATGCGCAGATATAAGACGGAGTGATCCTGGCGCGCCGCCTGTCGCCCGAACGCACATCCCAGCCACGTTTTTCCCGTGCCGGTTTGGCCGGTGATAATGAGATTCTCATTTGCCTTGAGCCAGGCACCCTGTGCGAGCGAGAGGATATTGCGGCGATCCAGTCCGCGATGCGCCCCGAAGTCGATATTTTCGACACAGGCGTCGACAAAGCGCAGTTTCGCGCTGGCAAGACGATTAGTCAGCCGTCGATCGGCGCGAGTGGCGATCTCGCGGTCCAGCATGAGCCCGAGCCATTCGTCTCGGGTCAGATCGCCAGCGGTGTCTTGCTCGGCAATGTCGCGCCACGCGGCCGCCATGCCCGCTAGCCCCAGGCTATGCATTTGATCAAGGGTAGGATGCGTCAGCACAAGATCGTCCTTTCATTATTGATAATAGGACCCGCCACGGATGTTGTCGTGCGCCGGTGTTGGTTTGAGCGGCCCCGCTGTCGGCTGGATCTTGTCGAGCCCGGCCTTGAGGATGGCGTTGAGGGATGAGTAGGTAACGGCGCCGATCACCAGCGCTCGATCGCAGGCGGCTTCAAGCCGATCGCGCTCGTAGCGCCGGGCCAGCGAGAGGACGCCCATGGCGGAGCGATAGCCCTGCTCGGGATGTGGCTTGTCGATCATCAGCCTTTCCACGAACGTCGCTGTGTTAGGACCGGTTTTCCTGGCGCGCTCGATCAGGCTCGCTGGCGATATATTCGCATAGCGCTGATGCGCCTTGGGCATGTGCTCATTCACGGTAACGTGCCCACGGCGCTGCGATGTCCGCATATGGCTGGCGACCCGCGCATGATCGTAGAAGATCTCGACCACTCGATGCGTCAGGCGGATATCGACCTGCCGGCCGATCAGTCCGTGCGGCACGGAGTAAAAGGTCTTGTCGACCTCGACATGATAATCAGGATGGACCTTGGCGCGTTTCCACTCGGCATATTCGAACACCGACGTAGGTAACGCCGCCAATGCCGTCCGTTCGATCTCGTCAAAGATTGCGCGACGGGATTTGCCGACATGGCGCATGGGCCGATCATTGAGATCAACCAGCAAGTCCGCGATCGCGGCATTGAGATCCGCCAGACTGAAGAAGCGCCGATTGCGCAGCCGCGCCAGGATCCAGCGCTCCACGATCAACACTGCGCCCTCGACCTTTCCTTTGTCGCGCGGCCGCCGGCTCCGGGTAGGCAGGATCGTCGTATCGTAATGCTCGGCCATCGCCGCAAAGGTCGCGCTGAGCGTGGGCTCGAACCATAGCGCTTTGGCAACGCCCGCTTTCAGATTGTCGCACACGATCGCGCGCGGAACGCCGCCAACAAAGGCCAATGCCCGGCACTGCGCGTCGATCCAGTCCGGCAACTGCTGGCTCAAGCTGGCCATTGCGAAGGTGAAGGATGAAGCACCCAGCACCGCTACGAAGATCTGTGCCTGGGTGATGACGCCCGTCACAGGATCGATCAGCGGCACAGTCTGCCCGGCATAATCGGTTTGCAGGACGGCGCCCGCCTCATACCGATTGCGAAAGCTGACATGGGTCCGCCGCTGGAAGGACAGGAACCGATCGCAAAACCAGGTATAGCCATAGCCATTGGGATGGGCAGCCCGATATTCTTGCCACAGCAAAACCAGCGTCACGCCCTTGCGCTTGATCTCCCGCGCAACCACTGGCCAGTCCGGCTCGCCCAGATCCTGAGGAGGGCGGCCGACACGGCGGAACACCAGCCGTTCGATCGCTGCGTCGTCGTCGTAGCCGGCCGGCAACGGCCAGCCTGTCAGCCCAGCCTCGCGCGCCCGCAGTAAATAGGTCGACACCGTCGTCTTGCTAAGCTTCAGCCGCTCTGACACGGCCCGTACCGACAAACCCTGATCGTAGGTCAGCCGGAGGATCGATCGCATGTCCTTCACGTCGGTTCGTCTCGTCTGCTTCCGCCTTGGCATCACCCCTCCCATCGCAACGATGAGGAGCAACAATGCCAGAGCGGCGCATCACAAAACCTAACCTTGATCCTGTCCCAAACCCTGTCCGGGATTTAGCGGAATCACTGTCCCGTATTTACTGAAATGCCTGTCCGCGATTTAGTGAAATAACTGTCCGGAATTTTCCGAAACACGCATCAACGATACTTTGACGAAGCATAGACTTGGAGCAGACTTATGACACAGACCGCTAACGCCTCCGCCCGTAAGACCCTCTCAACTCGCCTGGGCACCAGCCCGAAGACCCTGCACCGCAAGGCAATGGACAAGGCCGCCGCCGCGCCCGCGCCCGCGCCCGAAGGTGAGGCGCTAGAGGAGCTGTTTCCCGCGCCGCCAGTCGGTGACGACGTTGCTCCCGCTCCCAACCATGTCGCGCCGCAATCCACCAACGACAGCGCCTCCACCGCCGACGGGGCGGCCGCCAGCGCCGAACAAGCAGCAGCCGCGCCCGTCGTCGATATAATAGAGTCGACCGCCCCCGCTGCGCTGGCCGCCGAGCCTGCCGCAACTCCCCCCTCGATCGTTATCGAGGATCAGTCGGCACCCGCTGCGCCCGCGCTGCCCGCAGTCGCGCCGTCCTGGTCTGAGGCTGACGAGAGGGCGTACCAAGCCCTGGCAGCCCGTCGCAAGGCGGCTGGTTTCCAGCGCCGGGGTCGCGACGTGTCGGCGCAACGAGTCGTTCTTGGTGCCGTCACGCCCAATCCTGGCACGGTATATGCAACAATTGCTGCCATAGTGGGCGCTGCTGGCAACGTCAGCAGGGGCGAACTGATTGACCTGATGGCGGCCACGACCTTTTCCAACGCCAAGGCCAAGCCGACCGATCGCAACTGGTGTACCGCGTATATCGCGGGCGCTAGGCGGGACGGAGTGCTGGCCTGGGCTGATAGCGGGCAGGTCCTCGGCGAGCATTCGCCCGAAGCAAGCAATGGTGCAGGCCTGTGAATCTTGTGGTCTATCTCCGGGTAAGCACCCAAGCCCAAGGTCGGAGCGGACTCTCGATTGAAGCGCAGCGTGCCGCTGTTGAGGGTTATGCCCTCGGCGGCGGTCATCGGGTCGTCGCGGAATATGTGGAAGTCGAATCGGGGAAGCGTGACGAGCGACCGGTCTTGATCGAAGCGCTGGCCGCATGCCGATTGCATCGGGCTACCCTCTGCATCGCGAAATTAGACCGTCTTTCCAGGTCAGTTAGCTTCATTTCTCGACTGCACGATGGGGACGTGGACTTTGTCGCCTGCGACGCTCCTTACGCCAACAGGTTCATGATCAACCTCTTTGCGGCCATCGCCGAGCATGAGCGGGAGATGATCAGCCAACGAACCAAGGCGGCGCTTGCTGCTGCCAAGGCGCGGGGCGTGCGGCTGGGCAATCCCAATGGCGCGGCGGCGCTGCTGCCTGGCTGCAAAGTGGCAGCGGCAAAAGCCGGAGCCATGCTTGCCCAAAAGGCGGATCAGCGCGCCATCCAGGTCTTGCCACTGATCCGGCAACTTGAGGCGGATGGTTGCACAAGTGCCAGGGCGATGGCGCACGCGCTGAACCTGCGGGGCGTGCCCGCGCCCAGCGGTCGCCCGCTGTGGTATCCAGAGCAGGTACGGCGGGTGATGCGACGGGGCGCAAGTCTGGAGCGCACGGAGTGAGGCAGATGCTGCTGGGCATTGTCGCACTCTACGCTATTGTTTGAATCGCGATCGGCTGAAGCGAATATGGACAAGTGCAACGGCCGATCCGCGTCCCAAATCAGCCTACCTCCACACCCTTCCAAAAGGCGACACGACCGCGGATATTCTCCGCCGCGGATTTCGGATCAGGGTAATACCAGGCGGCGTCGCGATTCTCTGCTTCCTCAACCTGGAGGCTGTAATAGTGCGCCGTCCCCTTCCACGGGCAGACGGTTGTCGTCTCGCTCGGCTGCAGGAACGCGGAATTAACGGCGTCGGCGGGTAAATAGTGGTTGCCCTCGACGACGATCGTGTCGTCGCTGGTAGCGATCACCGAGCCGTTCCATCTTGCTTCGACCATTGTCATTCTCCTGCAAACTGCCCAGGTCGGGCGCGCCGCAGCGGGTTTCAAGGAGTGCCGCTCCAGGCCAGTACCCAGACGAAAAAGCGGACGGTCGAGAACCGACCATTTTTTGCCCCCATCGGTCGAACTGCGGTGCCTAGTTGCGGACACTCCATCGTATGGGATAATCATCATCCATGACGTGGCTGACAAAACTAGAACGGGCAGCCATAGAGGCAATCTTGGCCGAAAAGCCGGATCATTTCGGTCCATTGAGCGAGCAGCTTCAATCCGTGACGGTTGAGAAGCGAGAGAATACCGGTGGTGGCTTCTTCACGACGATCTCGGTGTCGCCGTCGACACCTGCCGTGATCATATCCAGCCCATTAGGGTTGAACGTATATACAAGCGTAAATGGCATGGAATTTGGCCTTGGTGTGCTCCTCTTCTTTGAGCATGGGCGAATGAGCCTTTTGGAGGGTTATTCCATCGGTGGTGAGGACACTTCTGCGATAGAGTTTGAGCAGGTCGCTTTTGCAATCAAGGACGCGCCAGCCACATTGCACGGGAATGTTAGATAATCATAACACGCTGCCCGAAACCTGACTTTCTCCCCCCCACCCAACATAGCCTTGCCAGCGACCGGGGATCGAACCCGGCACCCCGTCCGTCGACGAAGACCATTACAATGGTGCGTCTGCCAATTCCGCCACGCTGGCTTGGTGGGAATAGCACATGTTCACCTTTTGGGGAGCGGGACCGTCTCCAGACCACCGGTCATCAATTGTTTCGCATACGGAATATTTTCCCGTTTCGGACGTTAGTGCTATTGGTTTATGCTTTTCGCCAGTTGTGGACCGGGCGGCGAGCGGCAGTGCATAGCAGGCGAACGCACGCCTATTCGTTGCGTCGCAGATATTGCCGTTTACCTGTGTTGGTCCGAACGCCCGGAACTGACGGCAGCCGCCAATTTAGCCACACTAACTGCAGACAGTACGCGCCGCAGGCATTGCCGTTCAATCGACACCCCGGCTTTCCGAAGCCGGCCGCTTGGGGGAAGCGCGACTGTCCCGTCTCTCCATTTCCGATGCGCCCTTTCAGGAAAACACAAGCGTGAACAGGTTTCGAGAAAGCCAAGCCTTCCACCCGGGGGCCTGCGCATGCAGTCACCGGCTACCCCGCATCGGTTTCGTTTGTGGCCCCCTCTCTATCGGCTCTCCTACTACAGGTAGAAAGGACGTCTGCTTGCAGGTAAAGCGGTGTCGTTAAGAGCAGCCGGGGGCAAGGGGGAAAACACATGTGCAAATCTGCGCTTCTACTCGGTGATGGCCTTTGACTTGGCAAGACCTTCTGCTGATCGGCCTCGCTATGGCATTGGCCGCCCTAGCAGCGTTCACCTTCCGGCGTATACGGCACGAAGGACGTAGGCGACTGCTAATCCTCGCACTTGCAGGCGGGCTGCTTCTGACAATTGGGGCAGGAACGTACGCCTACATCGCAGCGCAGCACCGGGAGTCCTCACTGCGCGCCCAAGCCAAAGATGATCTATCCGCCATCTCATCGGCAGAAAGCCAACAGGAGGTGGATCGTCGCAAGCGGAAGCTCCAGCAGGCATTCTCGGACCTTGATGATGCGCTCGGCCGGTTCAGCAGAGGCGCACCGCCTCCACTAGATATCCGCCCCAGTGAGGATTACAGCGATAGCCCATCAGTTATCAGCGCACGGTCTCGCCTTGATGCCACTACGCGCGAACTAGCTGCCGTTGACGCACCTTGGCCTGCTGCGCGGATTGTGCTGCTCATCGGCACGGGAATCCTAACCCTAGTGCTTATGGCATACTGGCCGGTTCAATGGTCGCGAGCGGGCTTTGATATGGAAGCTGGCCGGTCGCCGTCACGAGCCCGTGAGCCATTCGCCCACGATTCTATAGAGATAGAGGCCGGTAATGGCGTCGAAGGCGGTGATGATCTTGGTAGCCGCTCGTTCGGCTGGTTGAAGATCGGCGTATCCATCGGGCTGGTAATTGCTGCCGCGACGATAGGATACTTTCTCGTTCGCGATCGATCGCCCGCACCGTCGCCAGCTCTGCCGCAGAACGTCGTGCCTCAACCCGCCGCGACGCTCCCTACAGCCACGCCAACGACTGTGGTGCCTGACACCCCAATGCCGACGTCCGCCAGAGCGGAGTTTGGCTGCATAGGCGCTTACTCGAGCGTCTCTTTTTCAGAGGAGAGCGGCGACGGGTCTGGCCTGTTCGTCAGGATCGGAAAGTCAGGGCAGATCACGTGGAAATACTATGAGGGAGGTATATCACGCGGAGACGTAAAGATAAACAAGCGTTCGGCCGACAACATCTCGGCGACCGTAAGCTATGTAGACTATCCGAACGCCCCCGCCTCCAGCGTCGTTCTCGAGTGCCGAGGCAAGCAGCTATATGTCAGCAGCGCAGACATCGGCAATCTTTCTCTGCGAAGATTGACCGCCAAGCAGGCGGCCGAACTAGACCTGTAGTGGTCCATCCAAGTCGCCGGCGGGGAGGGCAGCGCGTCGAATCCGCACGGTTGTAATACCGGGCAAGAAGGGTTCGTACTTGTCCCACTTCGTCCCATTAAAAAGCCGGCAATGGACGACCCAAAATATGTCATTCCGGTGCTGCGCCGGAAATGTCAGTTCATTCCGACACCGGCCATTCCGCCCGTCATATCCGGTTGATCGGAGGCGTCCGGCAAGCTGATGCTGGGAGAGAAATTCGGCTCCTTGAATCCGGTCGTTCACTCAGCATTGGTTGGTCGCACATCACCCCGATTGCGATGCACAGTTCCGAGCCCCAACGAGAGATCGACAAGGTCGCAATATCGGCCTCTCGCGCTACAGCGGCAGCAGAAGCACTGGGCGCCTTCGCCGCCTCGAGCAGGGCCAGCTTCTGCTTTTCATTTGGAACAGCATGGTTTGACCATCTGCAGTAAACCAGATTTTGTCACCGAAGCGAACACCGGTGCTTGCGCGAAGGAACGGCTACTGGCAGCTGGGCCGAGAGACCAAGCGTGCTACAAGGATTTTCCGTTGAGTTCCTTTTCCCTCGAACCGGTTATGGTCCTCCTCAGGAAATGGGCCGAAGCGCTGGACACGATGATTGGATCCGGCGGTATCTATCTTTTCGGCAGCTCGATATTCCGGGATGGGCAGCGATTTGAGCCCGGCCATAGCGATATCGACCTAGTCGTCGTCATACCGGACGATCTCAGGTCCGCGCCCGATCGCGCCGAATATGCCGAAAATCTTCGCTGCCAAGTCGCGGAGCTCGAAAAGTCCCTTCTGGAGCCTCTTGGCAGAAAGAACGCCGACAAACCGATCTGCAGCGTGATCGCCGCGACAAGGCTCGAGATCGAGGCGGATATCCATAAGAGCAACGTGACATCGTTCTTTTCCCGCAACGTCTTCCGACCGCTGCACGTCGTTGGTGCCGACGGGCCAGCGCCCGGTGCCGGAACCCTCGACGGTCTGAGTTTGGCGACCCGGAATGCTTTGGCGGCGGTGCAGCAACTCCGTAACGTCTATCTGTCGGTTTCCCCCAACGGCACCCGCAAGCTGCAGAACTGGACAGGCGAGCTCACCATTCCGAAGGAAATGGCGCGATCTGCCGCAGGCCTGGCCCCCCTGCTCGCGCCATCTGCGCCAGGAGACGAGTTCGACACCCGACTAGGCATCTCGGAGCTCAGCCTCTGGCTCTATAGTCACCGAAGCGATTCCCAAGCCTTCTATCGCCTCTATGACTGGATTGCCGCAAGACAGAACGGCGGCAAGGCCACCGATGACACTGCACACCTCCGGCCGGACCAGTATCTGCTGTTGGCCGAGGCCATTTATGATCTTGCGCGCGAACGCCTGAACCCCCAATCGAGTAGAGCATCGGCGCCCCCCCCGACGGACTCGGCACCGGAGCCGCAGCCAAACGATATGCCTGCTCGCATCGCAACAACTGAGGAACGCGCCTTAGAATGTTCGTTTTTGATCTCTGATGCGAACACACTCGTAGGCGAGGACGATGAACTCAAAGCTAAGATCGCGGAGGCGACATACAATCTGGATCACCGGCTCGAGCCGGCGTTTACGGTTGTGTACACCGAGGCACTTCAACTCGCAGAGGCAGTAGCGACGAACGAAGCGAAGAGGGAACCCGAATCCCGCCTTGCACATGTCGCCGCCCGCCAGCGGCGCCGACAACTGGTGCACCGGGCGTCGATCTACGAAAGCGGCTTTCGCTTCATCCTTTTCTACCAGCGCCTTCTGTTCGACGCTGCCACCCGTGATCAAGACTTACGGATCGCCCTGAGGGCTTTTGCTCAGCGGGTTCTGATCGACCATGCTCGAATCGGAGGGGTGCTCGAGGCCTGGGCAAACCTCGAGGACCTCAATGTTCGCGTGGGCTTTTCGCTAGGAGCGAAACAAGAAAAGAAATATCTGAAATCTCTGGGCTTCTCCGACATCATGGAGCTCGCAGCCGAGAACCAGCCTCTCAAGACCATGCCTTCGGACCTGGTTGCACGGTACTTCGTGCCTGAACTCGTATACGATTATGTCACCAGCGGGCGGGAGCGACCGGATCGCAGCCAAACGGAGCGGGATTTGTTCACCGTCGGTATGTGGTCCCTCGGCGTGCATTGAGGCAGCGAACAGGTTCGGCCATCCAATTCCGATTAACTCCTGCATCGTCGCGTTACTTCGCCCACGGCCCGTCTGCCTGTTCGATCTGTATGAGTGTCAGCTAAACACCTTGCACTGATCTGGAGAAGAAATTGTGGCTCGTCCAATGAACTGGACAAAGGGGGATGGCTTACGCGCCTCAAGGAATGAGCGGTTTCGGCATCGCCCGACACTCTCAACAGTGGCGGCGACCGGCTGAAATGTCCCAGACCAAGTCAGATCTGGATGTCGGCTTTGGGGCTCGAGAAAATTGCTCTCGAACGACGAGGATTGGCGCAACCCAGCCACACGGAACGTCTGCACCTATTCCGCGTCATAGCGGCATGACCATTGAAACTCATAACCTCCAGCGTTTCCTCGACGCCCAACAAGCAACCTATGCCGCTGCCCTGGCCGAGTTGCGTCGGGGTAGAAAGGCCAGCCATTGGATGTGGTTCGTATTCCCGCAGCTCGCGGGCCTGGGCCGCAGCCCGATGGCGCAGCGCTATGCGATCGCGTCTTTGGACGAAGCCCGTGCCTATCTGGAGCACCCCACGCTGGGCCAACGCTTGCAAGAGTCCGTGCGCGCGCTGCAGGACTTGCCACCCGGCAACAGCGCTGCTGGCGTGATGGGCGACGTAGACGCCATGAAGCTGCGGTCATCACTAACCCTGTTCGAGGCATCTGGAGGCGGCGTCCTGTTTAGCGCCGCGTTGGACCGATGGTTCGGCGGCTTGCGTGACGCCGCCACTCTTAGGCTCAGGACCCATTGATTGGCTGAGAGCGATGTGATTCAGTCTCCGCGAGGAGACTGAGCATGAGCGACCTGTATTGGCTGACGGACGAGCAGATGGCGCGCCTTTTGCCATATTTTCCCAAGAGCCACGGCAAGCCCCGGGTCGACGACAAACGGGTACTGAGCGGGATCATCTTCGTCAACCGGAACGGGCTGCGCTGGCGGGATGCGCCCAGGGAATATGGGCCACACAAGACATTGTATAACCGCTGGAAACGGTGGGGCGAAATGGGCGTGTTCACGCGGATGATGGAAGGCCTGTCCGCCCAGAGAGCCGAGCCGCAGACCGTCATGATCGACGCAACCTATCTCAAGGCCCACCGCACGGCTTCCAGCCTTGGGGTAAAAAAGGGGATCTCGGGCGTCTGATCGGACGGACCAAAGGCGGCATGAATACGAAATTGCACGCCGTCACCGATTCCAACGGCCGACCTTTGAGCTTCTTAATCACGGCCGGCCAAGTCAGCGATTACACCGGTGCAGCGGCCTTGCTCGACGATTTGCCCAAGGCCAAGTGGATGCTGGCCGACCGCGGCTATGACGCTGACTGGTTCAGGGATGCGCTGGAGCAAAAGGGCATCAAACCGTGCATTCCGGGCCGCAAATCTCGCTCTTTGCCCGTCAAATACGACAAGCGGCGGTACAAACGGCGGAACCGCATCGAGATCATGTTCGGCCGTCTGAAGGACTGGCGCCGCGTGGCAACGCGATATGACCGTTGCCCAACCGTCTACTTCTCCGCACTCGCACTGGCCGCCACCGTGCTCTTCTGGCTGTGATCAGTGAGTCCTGAGCCTAAGCTGCTGGCCCGCCAATAGCGCGGGCGCAGCTCCTAAGAGGCGCGCAATGTTGGTCAACGCCGCTGGCGAGCTGTAAAGTGTGCGACATGACAAACGACACAACCCGCACCCTCACCTTCGACGGCATAACCCTCCAGGCCGAGCGCGTCTGCGACGATCCGGACGGTTACGACCGCATCAACGCCTGGGACCCCGACACACAGCAGCGGCTGGTGGAGATCAGCTGGCACCGCGACACGCGGCAGCTGGGAGTGACCCTGCATGGCGACCGGCGATGGTCGTTCGAGGCGGTGGAGGCGATGCGGGCGTTAGGAACGTACGCCCTGGCCTGACGACCCCAAGGCGGCAGGGCGCGCTAAAAAATCTGTTGCGGTCACTGTGCGCAAGTAAACTCATCCGGCTGGCGTTGTGGGTATCCAAATCGCGGCCTTTTCGTCGCCAAATGGCCTCGCTTTACCACTGAGGATAGTGGTGCCAACCCATGCGCATACTATGGCGTCTAGAACGTCCTCGCAGGACTTTAATTGTGTGCCAGTGGAGTTTTCGTCGGCCCGCAACGTGGCGTCTATGGATCCGGCCAGCACGGTGTTTAGCGCGGCGGAAATGGCTGCCCACTGAGCCAATAGCTGAACTTTGCGCTCTGCAGGCGTCAGATTGCGCCAATAGCTTCTGACCTTCCCTGCCTTGTACGGCAGCCGCTCCGCCGCCCCCATCAGTTCGACCAAGGCGGGATGAGGATAGACCTCAACCAACCCCCTTAAGACCGGAGCCTGAACCTGGAGCACGTAGCCAGCCCGGCCAAAGTTTGCATATAGATCATCGCTTATCTTGCCAGGTCGGGCAGGGCTTGGGGTATGGGTACTGCACTTACGGGCGCCATAGGCCCGCGAAACCGCGTTGTCTGCTTCTCGTCGGCCGGTGATCGGCAGCATCGACAAAGGCATATCGATGGCCACCAGATCAATGGGCGTTCCAGCTATCCGCTCCGCTGCGTTTAATAGCAGGGGCACGTTAGGTGTTTGCCCTGTTGGCCGGTCGTCTGGAAGCTGGCCTGTCTCGGCCAAAGCGCAGAAGTGAAGGTACGAGGGTGCTGCCGCAACAAGTCTCCAACCGTTGCCCCGATCTACGGTAAGTGCGACGCCGCTGGGCTGTTGTCCAAGCGGCGTCGATGCCTAACACGGCGCGGGGTTTGGGAGATTGCATTGTCGTAATGTTGCGCGGGCCGATAGCATTGGCAACGGGGGATTAGTCCCGAAATAATTCGGCCTCGCCGATCGAAAATCTATTTCCGGTCAGCCGCGACGGGGTAAAACGAGGCCGGCTGTCCCCTGGCGGGTATGTGGCGGGTACTGCCCCACGGTCAATGCCCGCCCAAAACCCACGGATTTCCGCCGTCGGCGGGTATGGCGGGCACTGCGGGCACTTAGAGAGAGTTTTACGTAGGGGCTCGCGCGGGGCGGCGAGGGTTGGGCAACGGCGGCGGGCACGGCGTGCCCCGCCCCTATTCTCTTACTGAATATCGAAAAGGGTACCCGCAGTGCCCGCCATACCCGCCGCCCCAGCATTTGCGTGGGTTTCGACGGCGGGTACTCATCTTGAGGAGTACCCGCCAGTACCCGCCATTGCGGCGGGGGGGGGGGGGGGAGACACTGCGCCATATCTGCCAAGCTCGCCCCAACGCGGGTCAGAAGGGCAGAGGATCGTCGTCGTTGGTAGGCTGGATCTTGCCGGCTGGACTACCGCTATCAGCCCCACGTTCAAAGGCGTCGTTGGTAACGATGGTGAACGTCGTCACCTTGCGCTTGCCGTCGCGCCCTTCCGTCACCTCGAACCCAGACGCGCGTAAGCCCTCCGCCAACCTGCGGAACATCGGCGAGAACTGGTTGACCGCCGGCAGGCTGTTCGTGCGGTCGTATGGCGACAGCATGTCGCGCAAATCACGCGCGGTGCGCCCTTCGATCGCCGCCTCCGGGTTCTGAAAGTAAGCGCACAGGGCGTCGATCAGCGGGTGCCCGTCCACCGCCTTGCGCTGCATGCTCTCCTGCTCTTCGTTGAGCAGCGCGGCAAACTCGCCTGGCGCAAGGCCCATGGGTTCGCCCGCCGCTTCCACCCACGCGGCAAAGTCGGCCAAGCGCGGAAGCGCCAGCCCGCCGCTCTCGACATGCCCTGCGACGGCCGCCCGATTGCGCAGACCGGCAGACACGCAGTCCAGCAGGAAGCCGACCATCTGGCCAGCGTCAGCGTCGAACGCGCGCCAGACGGCCGCCTCGGTCAGCCGCTTCTCTAAAGGCGTGGCGGTGATCCGCAGCGATCGGCTCAACAGGTCACCCCGATTGCTGGGCGTGGCGATGCAGCTGACGATGCACGGCCGGCGAACGAAGAAGAGTTGTTCGGCGTCGTTGCTATGGAGGACGCGATGCGAAGATGCCGCGCCGCTACACAGGCGGCAGAGCTGGTCGGCTACTTCTGCGCTGAAGACCGAGATGTTGTCCAGATACAGCATGGAGCAGCGCGAAGCCTGGATGTGCAGGTTGCGCTCCTCCTCCGCCATGCTGAACCGGGCGGCCTGCCGATCGCCTACTGGCGGGTCCACTAGCGCCAGCGTCTTGTCGCCTAAGTTGCTCTTGGCCGAGCCTGCGACGCCCTCGATCAGAAGGATGGGATAAGCCCCCTCGTCATTGAACATGGAAAGCATGAACCCGATCACCCGTTTGAGATCGTCCGGACCGACGTTGAAGTGCTTGGCAAAGGTCTCCATGGAGCCGCCTTGTCGCGGCATGGGCAACGGGCCGCGACTGCCGGCGACAAAATGCACCGGCGGCTCCTTGTCCATGACCCGCCAGCCGGCCGCGTCGATCTCCACCACCACGCCCTTGTCGGGGTCGAAGTTGACGTAAACCCGGCCGTCATGGTGGGCCACGCGCAGATACACAGGGTGGCGCACATCAGCTTGGCGCGCGCGGGCGTGCAGGATGCCTACGGCGGCGCTAACCTGATCCTTGGGCGCGGTCTTGACGATCTGCTGCTCGTGATAGCGCAGAACGAGGATGCCGCGATAATCGTCACCGCCAAGGGCCAGCGTCACGTGCCGGGGCTTGCCCGCCTGTACCAGCTCGACCCTGACATATGCCTTGCCGTCCGGCGCCAGGAACACCTCGTCGCCGGCCGCTGCGGCCTGGTCGAGGATGATGGAGGCCGCGTCGGGCTTGGCCTTGCCCCCGCCGCCCTTGCCGCCGCCTTCCGCCCTCTCGGAGGCATCGACCCAGCCTGCGTCCTTGGCCTTGGCGAAGTAGGTGGCAATGGTGAGCTTCTGGTCTTTGGGCCGATCGGTCTTAAGGCTATCCCACTGCTTGCGGCAATCTTCTTCACCCTTGAACTTCTTGCCCACCGCCGAAAGCGCAACGAACAGGGCGAACCCGTCTTCGCCAAAGCTGTTCTTGAAAGCGGTGAGCAGCCCGAACCAGTCATGGCGATCGTCAATGTCGAAGGCGCCCTTTTCCATTATGTGCCGCACCATCGCCTCCGCGCGGACCAACTCGGCCTTAGCTGGCTTGGGCTGCGCCAGGGCGGCGACCTTCTCCGCAGTGGTCTTCCGTTCGGACGTAACGACACAATGCGCCTTCTCCGCCGCTTCCAGGGCGGCCAGGAACTGGTCGATGGGATAAGGTGCCAGCCCCTCTGTTACGGTGCAGGTGACCAAGGTCGGTGCGTCGGGGTTCTTCTGGTGAAGAAACCCGGGCAGCCGCATGATGCGCGGTAGGTCGTGGATGCTTTTGTCCGACTCAAAGAGGGCAATCAGCCGCTTCTGCACGGCCGTGAACTGTTCCAGCGTGATGCCGATCACCCGCCAATAATAGTGGCGCTTGCCGGGCGACGTTTCCACGATGACGTGCGGCGCGATGCCCAGCCGATCCACATTCTCAAGCGGGGTGCCGTCAAAGTCGGCAAAGAAGCAGGTGGCGGCCGTGATGTTGGCGGCGGTCACACCCTGCCCGTCCGATGCGTTTACCTGGACGAAGATGCCATAGCCCGCTTCGTTCCAGCAGCGCAGCTTCTGCATGGCTTGGTCGAACGGAGCGGTCTTCTGTTCCACACACATGCCCTTGCGGGCCTTGTCGTCCATGATGGCGCGAAAGGAGAGAGGGCCGTCACGGCCGATGGCGGATAGGAAGGATGTGGTGTGGGCGCTGACCTGGCGCGGCGTATCATTCATTTCAGGATTGGAAGTCGGCATCGGGCATAGCTCTGTCTACGCGCGAAGCGGGGTCGCGCTGCGGATCATGGGCTTCTGTTGTGCGAAGCTGGCTTGAGTCTTGGGAGAGGGGTGGCCGGGTCAACGCCCGGCCGGTCAGGGCCGATCAGAAATCGACCTTGTAGTTCCACGCCAGCGGGTCGGCGCACCACTCGGCGATTTCCGAAGCGCGCCAGGCCACCCGGCCGGTGGACACGCGAACGGCCTGCGGGAAGGTGCCGGCTTTGATGCCGCGATAGATGCTGCTGCGGGAGAGCGAGCTCTCCCGGACGACCTCATCAATGTCGATCAGGCCGTCGCGGGGCGAGGGGGAAGTGGTGGGCTGCATTACGTTGGGCCTCCATGCTATTGCTTGGTATACCTTCTGAATACAGCGCCCCCGCGCTTGAGCGCAGTGACAACATTATAGGTTGTTTTTGTTTGCACCTCCGGAAACTCTTCAGCGTCTAATCGGCGCACATCGAACCGTGTCGAGGGCTCACCATTCAAAGATTTTCGATATTTTGTCAGCAGATTTTTGATGCTCACAACGTCGAGCTTGGACTCCATTGCCCCGAAGACGGCGACCGCTGCTTTTGCCAAGATCGATCGTGGTTCCATCATTTCAGGCGGGGTACGCTTGCCCGGCACTTTGCCTGCGAAGCGGTGCGTATGAAATTGTATCGCACCCTGATGGCGGCCATCCATGACCCAGCAAACGGTTTGCGCGATAGCCCAGTCCGCATCGTCGGCATGATGCGGTCGGCCTCCCTTTTTCTCCTTGATTTCGCAAGCTGCCAGCGCTTCCAGCGAGACGCGATGTTTGTCGCACAGAATGGCGATGTCTTTCCCTAGGGCGCGGGCTGCATCGGCGATGTCCACGCGCTCGCGCCCGCCCGGAATAGTGATTCGCTCGCCGTGATCAGTATCAAAGAGGGCGATGATCAGCGGATCAACCTCACGATAGGTGGCTGGCGGTTCATTCCACCCGCATTGTGCAAATGATATGATCTTTTTAAGATAAGCCCCCCCTTCCAAGGCCACAGAACTGTTCGTGCGGCCGGGCACATCACCGATGACGTTGCCGACCAATTCAGCGGACACGCCATTTTCCAGCGCCCTTAGGGTCGCATTTACTTCATCCGACAGGTGGCAGGCTAGATCGAAATCATCCACCTTCAGCTTTTTAAGTTCTTGAAAAATCTTAAGATGATCGACCATCTGACATCCCTAGACGAAGAATTGGTGCGCCATCCTTTCGGATGACGCACCATTATACCGGACTCATGCTGCTCGAAGAACGCCCTACGCCGGTTCAGAACCTATCGCCGCTTGGCTTTTCCAAGGTGCGAGTACATCTTTGCCGACCATCCCCTCCATGAGCGGGAGTGCGGCGCGATATTCGTCCGCGCTGATCTTATGGGTACGCCCGACGGCATCCATGATGAACGCCATCGCCGATCCCGGCTTCGGAACGAGGCCGTCTGCGGTCTCCACAAAGGAGAAATCTGCAGGGACTTCGGTATAGTCGAGCCACAGGTTCAACGCGCCCGCCATCATCGTCGCGATCAGCTGATGGCGAGGATTGATGGGGGAACGGCGCGCGACGAAGTGATCGAATTCGCCCATGTGCTGATAGGGACCGAAATGGCCGAAGATATAGCGCGAAGGCTGAACGTCGACCGTGGCGGCGAACGCGGCCAGCGATAAGTCCGCTTCGGCAAGCTCTTCGGCCGCATTCAGGAAGGCACGAACAGCGCGCAGGCCGGCTTCCGCTTCCTTCACGATCGTTGCCACCTCTTCATCCTCAGGCAGTTTGATGCCGCAGAGATACTCGATGAGGACAGCAACATCGGTGACGGGAATACCACTGCTGTAAGCCAACGGCACAGCCTCGTTGAGGTCATCATTGACATAATCTGGAAGCATATGCAGTTCCAAATCCATAAAACTTCTCCGTGTTTTGGCAAAGCTTTCCCCTTCACGCCGAAGCGTGTTCGGAAAAGCTTTGCGTGTTGAGGGGGTTAGGCGGCGAAGACCATGCGAACGACGAACCGGCTTTCGCTGTCGTCTTCGCGCACTTCGTGATAGATCACGGCCTGGCCGTCATGGACGGCCATGGTTTCGGTGATCGGCATGACGATCTCCGGCGGGATCGGAAAATCCGACCCTTTCCAGAGGCCGTGCTCGCAGTCGAAGGCGGCTCGCCGTTTCCAGGGCGCCTTGTGACGCGAGGGGGTGACCTTGGCGCAGACGCGCTTGGTCGAAGCGACAACCCGCGACAGCGGGTTGGAGACGTACCTTATCATGGTGGTTCCTTTGTGCGATTGTTGCTGGTGCGATCTCGCCCGGGCGATTATCGTCGTTGACGCGACCGCATGCGGTCGCGTCCGTTCGGCATTGCGTAGACATCGACGCCGTGTGCACCCGTCGTCGAGCAAGCCGATCGACTGTGAGATTAATCCCACCGCCCCTCGGTCCGGCACTGCCTTCGCGTTGAAGAACACGGCCTATGTGCAGAGGATCGGCATAGCTTTCCAGTGCGTGCTTTATTGGGGATTTAAGCACGCAGATGAGCGGTCGTTCGACGCTTGATAAACGATGGCGTCGATATGCGCAGCCAGATGCGCGAGCGCCGCGCGCTTGGCCGGTTCGTGCGTGGCCCTGTCATAGGTCTCGTCCAGGGTATCGCCCGCGTGCCCGATGATCCGCCGAGCTGTTTCACGGTCGATCCCTATTTCAGAAAGCTTGGTGCGAGCCGTTCGCCGGAGGTCATGCAGGGTCCATCCCGACGTGCCGCTGGCCTCGTCCAGCGCGCGCTTGTTTTTCGCGAAGTTGCTTGCCGCCTTCTCGCCTCTCGTCGTGCTGAACATATAGCTGGTTGCGCCATGGTCAGGCAGGCTTGTCAAAATGGCTATAGCAGTCGGCGGCAGGGGCAGCGCGTTGGCGCGCCCACTCTTCGACCGTTCAGCCGGAAGGGTCCATATGTCACCCAACACTTCGGATCGCCGCATGTTGGCTATCTCGTTGCGGCGCGCGCCAGTCAGCATCAGCATTCGCACCATCACGCCGAACGGCTGAGCCACCTTGTCGCAGGCGTTCCACACCGCTGCGATCTCGGCGTCCGTCAGCACGCGGTCACGTTGGGTGGTCTTGGCAGGCGGCTTTATGCCCAGGCACGGGTTGGCAACAAGCATGTCGCGTCCCACAGCCCAGTTGAACATTGCGCGTAGCTTGCCCAGTAGGTTGACGGCCGCGTGCGGCGTGCCGCGCGCCACCAACTGGTCCAACACGGCCACCACGTCCTTCTTCGTGATGCTGGAAGCCCGGCGCTTACCGAAGTGCGCCAGTGCGTCTTGCTGAAGGATGGCCTTGGTGTTGGCCCAGGATCGAATGTTCCGCTTAAGGTATAGGTCCGCATAAGTGTGAACCATGTCGGAAAAGGTTAGCAAGGTTGCCTTGCCCGTCTTCTCCGTTTCCGCCACCTCGCGCATAAGGCGCATCGCCTGACGCCGGGCCTCGGCAAGCCCCAAGCGCGGATAGCGGCCCAACGTATGGCGCTGCATATGACCGTGGCGAAAGATCAGGGAGAAGGTCTTCACTCCTCTTGAAGTGACCCGCAGTTGCAGCCCGGGGCAGATTGCGTCGGAATAGTCGATGCGACCTCGAGCGGGCGCGGGTCGAGAGCTGATCCAGAGATCAGTGAATTTTTGGCGTGGCATGGTGGCTCCGTGGCTGGGTAGCCAGCGGGGTAGCAAACGACTGCGCTCCCCTGGCAATGCATGGGTTTTATAGCAACAGCGTGCCAAATGCCAGTGACGCTATTGACACAGTATGATTCGGTATGTCATACTGTGGCTAGCGTTGCCAAGGTTGGGGTCGAGGGTTCGAATCCCTTCGCCCGCTCCAGAAATCATCGAAAAATCAATGATTTCTGGGGCGACTGCGCTGAGTGTTCCTTTACTTCTACTTGTTAACCTGTCTGAATAGCCAGGCGCGGCATGTTGCCCGTCTGTTTTTCGGCGACGGGGATTGACGCAGCTCCGGCATCGGTATCTGGCGCGCAAAGACGCTTATCGGTCAATTTGACGCTCGGGCGCTTTCGAAGAGCGCAGGGCGATTATGGGTAAGAACGCGCGACAGCGTTTCTCGGCTGGCCGCGCATTCCCTATACCCGATGGGGCAAAACCCGCCGTCGCGGCACACCTGCCACAACGACGGGGGATGCTTCAGGGAGACCGCCGCTACGAGCGTTACGGGAACCTTCCCACCGCAAAGGCTTCATGGCGAAACCGACGCCATGCGCAGTTCTTCCCTCGGCGGGCTGAAAGCGTCCGGTCCGCGCCGGTTATGCGACTTGCTTGAGGTGGTTCGGCGCAGAACCCTTCAGGCGCGGTTCGATGAAGCTGGCATACCAGTCGACAAACTGTACCACGCCGCCTTCATGCAGGGCCGAATAGGGGCCAGGCTCATAGGCGGGCGAACGGATACCGAAGGCATTTTCCTCTACGATGCGGCGGTCCTGATCGTTGGTTTGCTTCCAGACGTGGGTCAGTTCGTCCAGATCATAGTCCACGCCTTCCACCGCGTCCTTGTGCACCAGCCATTTGGTCGTGACCGCGGTTTCATTGGGCCCGATCGGAATGACGCGGAACGTGACCGCATGGTCGATCAACACATGATTCCAGGTCGACGGATAGTTGAACAGCATCAGCGCGCCGATTTTTTCTGCCGTCACGGCATCGGACAGGGGGCGCCGTACCGCCCGCTTGCCCGACATGGTGTAGCTTTCCGCATCGCGCAGCAGCGGAGCGCGGATCGCGCGAAACTGGCCACTGTCATGGATCTGGAACTGCGCGGGCAGGCCTGCGGCTTCGCACCGCGCCCAATGCCCCGCCATTTCAGGATCTTCGCCCCCCCCGCTGACGCCAGTCACATTGGGCGATTCCGAATAGGTCTTGCACAATTCTGGATGGCTGCCAGCGCAATGATAGCATTCGCGATTATTTTCCCAGACCAGCTTCCAATTGCCTTTCTCGATGATCGTCGATTCATGGGCAACCTTTGCTTCCGACAAATTGTGCGGGGTGAAATAGGGTGACATGAGATCGCGGAAGGGCTTGAAGTCGGCCGGCTCTGCCGCCAGGCAGATAAAGATATAACCGGCGACGCTTTCGCAGGCGACGGGCTTCAACGCATGGTCTGAAGGGTCGAAATCATCGCCCATCTGGCGGGCGAAGGCCAGTTTGCCGTCCAGATTGTAGGTCCACTGATGATAGGGGCAAACCAGCTTTGGCGCCGTGCCCTTGGGCTGGTTACAGACCCGGCTGCCGCGATGGCGGCAACTGTTATGGAACGCGCGAATCCCGCCATCCTTGTCGCGCAGGACGACGATCGGAAAGGCGCCGACCTGGAGTGTGAAATAGCTGCCCGTTTTGGGGAGTTCACAATCATGCCCCGCAAACAACCAGTCGCGATACCAGATGAGTTCCATGTCCAGGTCGAAAAACTGCTGATCGACATAGAAGGGCTGGGGAAGCGAGTATTGGGGCTTGCGGCCCTGGATAAGGCTGAGCATCTCGTCACGCGCGGTCATATCGCTTCCTTCCCCACTATTTCAGATCCTGCCGATTGGTGATGACATTTTCTCACACAGTACGGCAATGTTGCTTACATTCTCTGGGTTGATGGTGCTCAACCCCGATCGGAACGGCCGTTTATCCCGGCCTGTACTGATCCCCCTGACAGATTCAGGCTATCGCGCCACATCGTCCATTCCATAGGACGGATGCGACATTTTTCTACCGATCCGCGACATGGCCAGCGGCCGGTATCGAAGCGCAAATAGCCCATCCTGTCATGCGAACGGCCAACGCACTTCGACCTCCACATAATCGAGGACGCCACGGATGGGCGCATTGGGTTTCCTGATCGTCACCTGCGCCGCCTCGACCTGCGTGAAGCGGTGGCACAGCGCCTTGGCCATGTCGAGCGCCAGCGCCTCGATCAGGAAGCGGCGCTGGCCTGAGATGATCTGTTCGATAGCGGCGAACACGGCCCCATAATCTATCGTACCTCGAATGTCGTCATTTTCCAGACTCTGGAGCGCATTGACGTGCAACTCCACATCGACATGGAATCTTTGTCCCAGCGCCTTTTCCTCGTCGAACACGCCATGATTGGCGTAAAAGGCGCAGTTCTTCAGACGTATGACGTACAGGGTTTCAGATGCTCGAAGCCGGGGCGGATCATTCGCCTTCAGACATTGGGTCAATTCTAGCATCATGTCGTCCTTCGAAACCCTGCGCCGATGGCGCGGAGAAATGGCTGGCGCGGCCTTTGACACCGTCGTGCCGCGCCATGCAGTGTCGAACCGACCGCGTCAGCTTTTCGGCTTCTTATTCTCCGGATCGTAGAGCGGCTTGTACCCGATGGAAGCGACCTCCACCGGATAGATTTCGCCGAAATATTCGACCTGAAGCTGGCGACCTTCCTGACAGTAAGACCATGGCAGATAGGCCAATGCGATATTCTTGCCGATCGTCGGTCCGTAGGCGATCGAGGTCGTGTAGGAACGGCGGCCCAGTTCGTCGATCAGGGTCTCGCCCGTTTGCGGATCAAGTACCGGCAATATCCCGACCGGATAGCGTGCCACGCCCTTGTCATCGATATTGTCGGTCATGATGAGCGTGCAAAGCTTGGCAGGCTGATGTGCGCGTGCGCGATGTTCCAGATGCTTCGCTTTGCCCCGGAAGTCGGCTTCCTTGCACTTGGGGCGATTCAGGTCTGCCTCCAGCAGATTGTAATGGGTCAGCAGGTCCGCATTCTGGAGGCGCAGGCTCTTTTCCAGGCGGCGCGAATTGGCATAGGTTTCGACACCCACGGCAATGACTCCGGTCGACCGCAGTGCATCCCACACCGCCAGGCCATCCTCATAGGCCATGTGCAGTTCCCAGCCTTGTTCCCCGACATAGGAAATGCGGAAGGCGGCGACATCCTTGCCCGCGATGCTGATCGGCTTGATGGAGGCGAACGGGAAATTTTCCGGCAACAGGCCATCGGGATCAGCGACCACCTTCTGCAGATTTTCGCGGGCATTGGGGCCCCAGATGCCGATGGTGATATATTTTTCTGTCACATCGGTGATCGTGACGTCAAAACCCTTATCCTGCGCGACACGGCGCATATAATTGATGTCGCGCGGCCCTGCGTCCGCGCCGTTGATCAGGCGGCCGCGGTCCGCCATCCGGATCACGGTAAAGTCGGCGCGCACATTGCCTTCGTCGTCCAGGAAGTGGGTGTAGATGCCCTTGCCAATATTATTGTCGCCGCCGACCTTCGCCGCGCAAAGCCATTCCAGCAGCGCGACATGGTCTGGCCCTTCAATGTCGGTGATATGGAAGTGCGACAGGTTGATGATGCCGCAATTTTCGCTGAGTTCCAGATGCTCGGCATTGGAAACCCGCCAGAAATGGCGATTGTCCCATTCATTTTCTCGTTCGGGAATGCGATCGCCATATTTGTCGAGCAGATGTTCGTTGGCGGCATAGCCGTGCGCGCGTTCCCAGCCGCCCAGTTCCATGAAATAGCCGCCCAGTTCCTTCTCGCGTTCGTAGAAGGGCGAACGGCGGATGTTGCGGCCACCTTCGAACGGCTCGCGCGGGTGGACGGGCGGGTTGTAGATCTTGGCCGCCGTTTCCAGGCAGCGCGCCCGGATGAAGGATTCTTCCAGTTGATAGGGGTTGAAGCGGGAGTAATCGATGCTGGCATGGTCGATGGCGGTGCGACCGTCGGTGATCCAGTCGGCCACCAGCTTGCCCATGCCCGGACCATCCTTGACCCAGATACCGACCGCATACCAAAGGCCGCGGATTTTCTGGCTTTCGCCGATCGATGGGCCGCCGTCCGTGGTGGTCTGGAGCAGGCCGTTGAAGCTGTGGCTCTCATTATAGCCCAACTCGGCAAGGATAGGCGTCAGTTCGATCGCCCGTTCCAGCGGTTCAAGCACTTCCTCCATCTCCAGATCGCGCTGTGAAGGCGACAGGCGGGCGAACTCCTTTTCGAGCAGGTCGCGCGGATGGACGAGGCGCGGCGCCTTCTCCTCATAATAGCCCCATTCGATCTGGCCGCCCTCGGCCGTCCTGGGATCGCCGGTGTCGCGCATATAGGCTGAATTGCCCTGATCGCGCAGCAGGGGCCAGCCGATGTCCTTGCCGGTGCCTTCGAATTCCTTGTACGGGCCGAAAAAAGTCAAAGGATGGTCGACCGGATAGACCGGCAGATCCTCGCCCGCCATTTCCGCGACCAGGCGACCCCAAAGGCCGGTGCAGACGACGACATGATCGGCGCGGATTTCGCCTCGCGTGGTCTTGACGCCCCTGATGCGTCCATCCTCGACGATCAGCGAGAGAGCCGATGTATTGGCAAAGATGTTGAGCTTGCCTGCGTCCACCGCCTGATCGACCAGCTTGCCCGCGACCGTCTGCGAACGGGGGATGACGAGGCCCGCATCAGGGTCCCACAGGCCGCCCTGGATCAGATCCTCCTCGATAAGGGGGAATTTTTCCTTGATCTCGGCTGGGCTGATCAGCCGCGCGCGGGTGCCAAAGGCCTTGCCTGAAGCCACCTTGCGCTTGATTTCGTCCATGCGCTGCTGGTCGCCGACGCGCGCGACCTCGATCCCGCCGATGCGGGCGTAATGACCCATTTTTTCAAAGAAATCGACCGAATAGAGGGTGGTCCAGGTCGTCAGATAATCATGGCTGGTGGCGTAGCAGAAGTCCGAAGCGTGCGCCGTCGAACCGATGTCGGTGGGGATGCCGGACTTGTCGATGCCGACAATGTCATCCCAGCCGCGTTCGACCAGATGATGGGCCACCGATGCGCCCACGATACCGCCGATACCGACGATGAGGATACGGGCCTTCTCAGGAAATGCAGACATTTTCATTCCTCTTCGTCAGGGATGGGGGGCAATGATGGATGGACGCGAATAATCGGAGCCGGTCATAGCGCCGGGTCCGCCAGGCTGTTGCGCCGATAGGCGGCCAGAAGCGTATTGTGCATCAGGGTCATGATGGTCATCGGGCCGACCCCGCCAGGCACTGGTGTAATGGCGCCGGCCGTCTTTGCGGCACTGGCGAATTCGACATCGCCGACCAGTTTCTGCTGCCCGTCGCGAATGACGCGACTGGTGCCGACGTCGATGACTGTCGCGCCCGGCTTGATCCAGTCGCCCTTGATCATGTCCGCCTGTCCCACGGCGGCGACGAGGATGTCGGCCTGCGCGACCTTGGCTGCCAGGTTGGCGGTGCGGGAATGGGCAATCGTCACGGTGCAATTGCGTGCGAGCAGCAACTGCGCCATCGGCTTCCCCACCAGAATGGAACGGCCTACGACGATGGCGTCGAGGCCGGAAAGCGAACCGAGCACGGATTCCAGCAGCATCAGGCATCCCAGCGGGGTGCAGGATACAAGGCCGGGCAGGCCGGAAGCGAGCAGGCCCGCGCTGACCGGATGCAGGCCGTCGACATCCTTGGCGGGGTCGATCGCCGACACCAGTTCAAGCGAATCGAGATGGCCGGGCAGGGGAAGCTGGATCAGAATGCCGTCGACGCTGTCATCGGCGTTGAGTCGTCCAACCAGCGCCAGCAATTCTTCCTGCGACACGCCTTCATCGAGTATATGCTCAAAGCTTTCCATGCCCAGTTTGCGAGCCATCCGGCCCTTGCTGCGGACATAGATTTCGCTGGCGGGGTCGGTGCCAACCAGAACGACGGCCAGACCCGGACGCCGACCCGTCTGTTCTGCAAAATGCGGGATGGATTGGGAAATCTTCGCGCCCAATCCTTCCGCGAATGCCTTTCCGTCAATGATCTTCGTCATCGATTATGTTCCCTGCTGATCAACGCTCTTGCTCGGCCCGGCGAGCATCTTCAGGGGGTGAAGACCACCGTGCGGTGGCTGTTGAGCATCACGCGCCCTTCGAGATGATATTTGACCGCCCGCGCCAGCACCCGCGATTCGATGTCGCGACCCGTGGCGACGAAATCCTCGCTGGTCAGGCTGTGGCTGACGCGCTGGGTTTCCTGTTCGATGATCGGGCCTTCATCCAGGTCAGGCGTCACATAATGCGCCGTCGCACCGATCAGCTTGACGCCGCGCTCATGCGCCTGATGATAGGGCTTGGCGCCCTTGAAGCTGGGCAGGAAGCTGTGGTGGATGTTGATAATCTTGCCGAACAGCTTGCTGGACAGTTCGTTGGACAGAACCTGCATGTAGCGGGCCAGCACCACCAGTTCAGCGCCGGTTTCGGACACCAGGTTAAGCAGCTTCTCTTCCTGCTCCGCCTTGTTCTCCTTGGTCACCGGCCAGTGATAATAGGCTATGCCTTCGATTTCCGCTGCCGCCCGCGATGCTTCGTGATTGGACACGATCGCAACGACTTCAGCATTGAGCCAGTTTACCTTTATCTGATAAAGCAGGTGATGCATCGCATGGTCGAATTTGGATACCATGATGATGATCTTGGGACGCTGATCGACATCCGTTACCTTGAGGTCGAGCTTGAAACGGTCGATCGAAGGCTCCAGCGCGCGCGCAACGGCTTCGCGTGTCACTTCCGCCGGCACGGTAATGGCGATGCGCAGAAAGAAATGATCTGCCTGTCGGTCCCAGAACTGATTGGATTCCAGGATGTTCGCGCCCAGCGAAGCGATAATGGTGGTGACATTGGCAACGATGCCAGGCTGGTCGTCGCAGCTCAGCTGAATGATATAGGCTTTTTCACGCATGATTATTCCTTTTCGGAAAGGGTGTGGGGCCGCATCACAGCTGGCGCTCGAACTGGGGAACGAGGTCGAAAATGTCGCCGACGATGCCATAGTCGGCGACCTGAAAAATTGGCGCTTCTTCATCCTTGTTGATCGCGACGATCACCTTGGCGTCTTTCATGCCGGCCAGATGCTGGATCGCGCCGGAAATGCCGCAGGCGATATAGAGGTCGGGCGCGACGATCTTGCCGGTCTGCCCCACCTGCCAGTCATTGGATGCGTAGCCTGCGTCGACGGCGGCACGCGATGCGCCGACCGCGGCACCCAGCCTGTCGGCCAGGGGCAGGATGATTTCACCAAATTTCTCCTCGGACCCCAGCGCACGCCCGCCGGAAACGACGATCCGCGCCGACCCCAGTTCGGGCCGTTCGCTGCGCGCGAAGCGGTTTTCGACGAAACGTGAAAGGCCCGCGTTCCCGACGCTCTCCACAATCTGGATCGGCGCGGAGGCGTCCTGCGTTCCTGTCGGCGGGAAACTGGCGGTGCGGACGGTGATGACCGTCCTGGCATCGCTCGTCTGCACGGTCTGGATCGCGTTGCCGGCGTAGATCGGGCGCTTGAATGTGTCGGCTGCAACGACTTCCACGATTTCGGAGACTTGCATCACGTCCAGAAGCGCCGCGACGCGCGGCAGGACATTCTTGCCCGTCGTGGTCGCCGGAGCGATCACGACGTCATATTCCGCGCCAGCGATACGAGCAGCGCGGCGGTGGGTTCTGCCAGCCGATGTTCCAGAGCGTCGCATTCCGCGAGCAGCACCCGGCGCACGCCGTCAAGGCGGGCCGCCTCTTGCGCGACCGCCTGGGCTCCCTTCCCGGCAACTACTATGTCGATGTCCCCGCCGATCCGGGCCGCCGCCGTCAGCGCGCGTGCCGTCTGTTCGGACAGGCTGATATTGTCATGTTCGGCGAAAAGAAGAATGGTCATGGAGGTTGCTCCAATCCGGATTAAAGGACGCAGGCTTCGTTCTTGAGCTTTTCGATAAGCTCAGGGATGCTGCCGACTTTGATGCCGGGCGCGCGCGCGGCAGGTTCGTCGGTCCTGAGGATTTTCAGTCTTGCATCGACATTGACGCCGTAATCGGCGGGGGCCTTTTCCTCGATCGGCTTCTTCTTCGCCTTCATGATGTTGGGAAGGGAGGCATAGCGTGGATCGTTGAGGCGCAGATCGACGGTGACGATGGTCGGCAGGCTGACGTCAATCACCTGAAGGCCGCCATCGACTTCACGGGTCACCTGCGCATGGTCGCCGTTCAACGCCACCTGCGAGGCGAAGGTTGCCTGGGACCAGCCAAGCAGCGCCGAGAGCATCTGTCCTGTTTGATTGGCATCATCGTCGATCGCCTGTTTGCCGAGCAATACCAGGCGGGGCGCTTCGGCCAGGACCACCCCTTTCAGCAATTTTGCGACATCGAGTGGCTCTACCGGCCCTTCACTCTTGATGAGGATGGCGCGATCGGCCCCCATGGCGAGCGCCGTGCGCAATACGTCCTGCGCCTGAGCGGAGCCGACGGTCACCGCAATGATTTCATCTACCGCGCCCGCCTCTTTCAGGCGCACGGCTTCCTCGACAGCGATCTCGTCGAAGGGGTTCATGGACATTTTCACATTGGACAGGTCGACGCCGGAGCCGTCGGTTCTGACGCGAATCTTGACGTTGTGATCAACCACACGCTTGACGGGTACCACCACTTTCATTCGGCAATCCTCTCCAACATCCATATGGATCAAGGCGTTGCGACCTCCCATTCGGTTGATCCGGGACCGGGAAGCCGCTCCCGTGACAGAGCGGCCGGACAGTCTGCGGATCGCTCAGGAATGCCGTCAGTAAGGAGTAGGTTTGCGACGCAAGTCTGGTGGGGAAAAGAACATTTGCGTCAGTTTCTTGCTATCTCTACGACATGTCAGATAAAGTTCATAAAAAGGGAGGCGGGCGATGATTCTGTCGTCGAGAGAAGCGGAAACCCGTTCTCCGGCAGCGCTGAACGCCGCGATGCGGCGTCAGGCGAACGGCACGCGCCTGTCTGTGGGCTTCATCCTGACACGGCGCTTCACCCTGTGCGCATTTGCGAATTTTATCGATGTCCTGCGACTGGCTGCTGACGAAGGGGACCGCAGCAGGCAGATATTGTGCGACTGGAAGATATTGTCGAACACGATGGAGGCGGTGTCCTCCAGTTCCGGTGTCACCGTTCAACCCAATGAGCGATTGGGCGATCCCGCCAAGTTCGACTATATCGTGGTCGTCGGCGGCCTGGTGGATGAGATAGGCAATGTCGGCAGCGACTATCTGGAATATCTCAGGAAGGCTGCGGCCGCGGGGATACCATTGGTGGGTATTTGCACCGGCGCCTTCATCCTGCACGAAGCAGGCGTCCTCAAGGGCTATAAATGCTGCGTCAGCTGGTTCCATCACCGCGATTTTCTGGAACAGTTCGATGGTCTTGAACCGGTCGCCGATCAGATATTCATCGTCGACAGGGACAGGCTGACCTGTTCGGGCGGGGCCAGTTCCGCTCATCTCGCGGCCTATCTTGTCGAAAAGCATATCGGCCGTGCGCAGGCCAGCAAAAGCCTGCACATCATGATCATCGACGATGCGCTGAATGCTGAAAAGCCCCAGCCGGGCATTCCTCTCCAGTTCAAGACGCAGGATCCCATCGTTCGCCGTGCCCTGCTGATTACGCAGCAGAATATCGATGCGCCGCTGTCTGTGGCGGAAATCGCCCGCAGGATGGGCAAGAGCAAAAGACAGCTGGAACGCCGGTTTCAGACAAGTCTGGGCATGTCTCCCCAAGTCGCCTTCATGGACGTGCGGCTGTCGATCGCCCGCCATTTCCTTGAAAAAACGGATAAATCCATCACCATGATTGCGGTGGAATGCGGCTTTTGCGACTCGTCGCATATGAGCCGGATGTTCCGTCGCAGGTTCGGCCACTCTCCGTTCGAGAGCCGGGTGTCATCGCCGGGCCGGGCTGGCACGATGCCGCTGGAATTGGACTGTGCTGCGGTAGAGGATATGGGCGAAGCGTTTATTCCGGACACCGACTGGATCACGATCGGCAAAGATCACTCCGCCATGATCTGACTGTGCATGGCGGCGGCCAAGCGCTGCGATCTGGCTTCCCTAACCTGGTTTAGCTGTGTCGGAGGCAGGGAGCGAACCCCTGCCTCCGATCGATCAGGCGGTGGCGATGCCGCCATGTGCGGGCGCCTTGGCCAGCAGACTGGCATCGGGCGAGCAGGACACCGCCAGATAGCGTTCGAACTGGGCCAATATGTCCGCAATGACCTGTTCCTGCGACATGCCCATAATGTCATATCCCCGGCTTCCGTCCGAAAAGAAGGTCCGCGCCTCATGCCGTTCGCTGATGTTCGCCGCCTCAATGGGTGAGAATATCGGCAGCTTGTGAGACCCCGGCCGGACCCCATACAGGAAACCGCGGCAGTCGGGCGTGGCCGAATTCAGGCATATTGCGCCATCCTCACTGGAAACGAACGCGGTGCGACCGCTACGGGTGAGCTCCGCTGCCACCGCTTCCAGCGCAGGAAGCACGGTTTTGCCGATAAAGTCGGCCACATCCGCCTGTTTGGGCGTATGGAGCGCCAGCGCGAGCCGGGCCTGCCAAGTGGGTTCGGGCGCGAAAGAGGGAGCGCCGCGCGACCGGCCGTGGCCGACTTCATATTGCGCGACATCCGCCTTCATGCCCTTGAACAGGCCAAAGATCAGGACAAGCATCACGAGCGCAAAGGGCAGGGCGGCAATGATGGTCGCCGCCTTCAGCGCGGCCAGGCCGCCCGCGATCAGCAGAATGATCGTGACCAATGCTTCCAGCACGCACCAGAACAGCCGCTGCAAGGTCGTGGTCTGCGTCTTGCCGCCCGATCCGATGATGTCCATCACCAGCGAGCCGGAGCTTTGGGACGAGATGAAGAAGATGCCCACCATGAACACGGCCAGCGCCGACGTCGCAGTGGCCCAGGGCAAATATTCGAAGAATTTGAACAGGGCGATCGAAACATTGCCCGATACGGCCTTCGATATCGCGCCTGCGGCCACGCCTTGATCCAGAATTAGGGCCGTGTTGCCGAACACGGTCATCCAGATGAAGGTGAAGACGGTGGGCAAGAGCAGGACGGCCAGAATGAATTCGCGCACTGTCCGGCCGCGCGAAATGCGCGCTATGAACATGCCGACGAAGGGCGCCCAGCTGATCCACCATGCCCAATAGAACAGCGTCCATGCGTTGATCCAGGGCTTGGGCTCATAGGCGTAGATGTTGAAGGTGCGGGGCACGAAGGAGGTAAGATAGAGCCCCATATTCTGGACCAGATCACGCATCAGCTGGATGGTCGGCCCCGCAATCAGGACGAACAGCATCAGGCCCAGTGCGAGAATGATATTGATCTCGCTCAGCAATTTGATGCCCTTGGAAAGGCCCGACAGCACCGACAGCGTGGCAATGGTCGAGATGATGACGATCAGCACCACCTGAATCGGAATGGTCATCGGCAGGCCGAACAGATAATTGAGGCCACCATTGACTTGCTGCACGCCCAGACCAAGCGATGTCGCAAGTCCAAATACGGTGCAGCAGATAGCGAAAATGTCTACCGCGTCGCCGATCCGACCACGAATTCTCTCTTTAAGGAGAGGGTACAGGCCAGACCTAATCGTCAGCGGCAGATTGTAGCGATAGCCGAAATAGGCGAGCGAAAGGCCGACCACGGAATAGATCGACCATGCATGAATGCCCCAATGGAAGAAGGTGATGCTCATCGCATCCTTCTGCGCGGCGATCGTCATAGGATCGGCGTCAGGCGGCGCTGCATAATGCATCATGGGTTCGGCCACGGCATAGTACATCAGGCCGATGCCCTTGCCCGCTGCGAACAGCATCGCGACCCAGGACCCGAAACGGAAGTCAGGCTCACAATCGTCCGGGCCAAGTTTCAGATTGCCGTAACGGCTGATGCACAGGATCGTGACCGAGAACAGGAAAATCCCGACGGCCAGCAGATAGAACCAGCCTACTTCGGCCAGAACCCGCGCTTCGACGTCCGACAGCAGGGCCTCCGCCTGATGGGGGAAAAAGGCGCCGACCCCCAGCAGGAGCAGAATGATGCTCACCGATCCGAAAAACACCGGTGGATTTATGATAAACCGGAACATCACCACGCCCCCAATTCGTTATGCTGCCGAATGAATTCACTATGCCGGTTTCGGCCCCCGACATGTTTCGGAGGCCGACCGGATTTGTCACTTTTTCAACCCTCGCGCCGCAATCGGAACAGGCCGATCAGGAGCGCAGGATAGATCATGCGGCGTTGAGCAGTCCGTGCGGATCAAGAACAAATTTGGTTGCCGCGCCGTGATCGAATGATTCATATCCTTGGGGCGCATCCTCCAGTGAGATGACGCGCGCGTTGACGATGTCGGCGATCGGCAGACGATCGTGCAGAATCGCCTGCATCAGTTGCCGGTTATATTTGAGCACGGGCGTCTGGCCGGTGTGGAAAGACTGCGCCTTTGCCCAGCCCAGCCCGAACCGCAATGACAGGCTACCCTGCTTTGCCGCATTGTCGACAGCGCCGGGATCTTCCGTCACATAGAGGCCCGGAATGCCGATCGATCCGGCCGCGCGGGTGATTTCCATCATCTGGTTAAGGACGATGGCGGGTTGTTCTCCGCCCGTATGGCCGCGTGCCTCGAAACCAACGGCGTCGATTGCGCTGTCCACTTCGTCGGTGCCGATGACCTCCGCCACCAGATCGCCAAGCCGGTCGCTCTGCGACAAGTCGATGGGCGTGAAGCCGACCTTGGCGGCGTGGTCCAGGCGATCCTTGTTGAAATCGCCGATCATCACGACCGCCGCGCCCAAGATCTGCGCCGATGCAGCGGCGGCAAGACCCACCGGACCCGCGCCCGCGATATAGACGGTCGAGCCGACCCCGACGCCCGCACGCAACGCGCCGTGGAAGCCGGTCGGCAAAATGTCGGACAGCATCGTCAGGTCGCGAATCTTTGCCATCGCCCGATCGCGATCGGGGAATTTCAGCAGGTTGAAGTCGGCATAGGGCACCATGACGTAGCGCGCCTGTCCGCCGATCCATCCGCCCATATCGACATAGCCATAGGCACCACCCGCCCGCGCAGGATTGACGGTCAGGCAGACGCCCGTGTCCTGCGATTTGCACGTGCGGCAACGACCGCACGCCACGTTGAACGGCACGGATACGATGTCGCCGATTTCCAGCATTTCGACATCGCTGCCCTTTTCGATCACTTCGCCGGTAATCTCATGACCCAGCACCAGCCCTTGCTGGGCCGTCGTGCGGCCTCTCACCATATGCTGGTCGGAACCGCAGATATTCGTCGACAAGACCTTCAGAATGACGCCATGGTCGATACGGCGGCCATCCGGCGCCTCGAGTTTCGGATCAGCAATGTCCTGTACCGCGACCTTGCCCGGTTCCAGATACACCACACCTCGGTTCTTGCTCATATCCTTATCCTCTCTGCTTCGTACTTTTGGTCGCGACGAGATGTTCGAATTTCCGGCTGGTTCCTTCCGTCGTGGATCGACTCGTCGGCTTGCTGCAAAGAGGAGCATTCTGGTTCGCCGGGGGCCATCATGACTGCGACGCAGGCAATTACAAATGCGCCATGTCGCGGGGCTAACCGGCTTTAGTCAGCATTCGGGCAGATTGACGGCAAGGCCGCCCAGGCTCGTTTCCTTGAATTTCGTGCTCATTTCCTCGCCGGTCTGCCGCATGGCCTCGATGCAATTGTCGAGCGGCATGAAATGCGAACCATCGCCGCGCAGCGCCAGGGAAGCCGCCGCGACAGCTTTTGTCGCGCCGATGCCGTTGCGTTCGATGCAGGGCACCTGAACCAGTCCGCCAACCGGATCGCAGGTCATGCCCAGATGATGTTCCAGCGCGATCTCCGCGGCATTTTCAACCTGTTGCGGCGTACCGCCCAATACGGCGCACAGCCCCGCCGCCGCCATGGCCGCCGCTGATCCAACCTCTCCCTGACAGCCTGCTTCCGCGCCGGAAATGGAGGCGTTATGCTTGATCAGCCCGCCAATCGCCGCGGCGGTCAGCAGGAAGTCGGAGACTTTCGACGGGTCCGTTCCCAGGCAATGATCCAGATAATAGCGCAGCACCGATGGCACCACGCCCGCCGCGCCGTTGGTCGGCGACGTCACGACCTTGCCGCCCGCCGCATTTTCCTCGTTCACGGCCATGGCATAGACGCTGAGCCAGTCGGACGAGGCATGAGGCTGGATGGAGTTGGACTTGCGCTCTTCCATCAATTGGCGGTGAATATGGGCGGCGCGACGCTTGACGCGCAGGCCGCCAGGCAGCTCACCGTCCTGCCTCAACCCGCGCTCGATGCATCCGTTCATGACCGACCAGATGCGCGCCACGCCCGCCTCGACATCGGCCTCGTCGCGTGAGACCGCTTCGTTACGGCGCTTCATTTCGGCGATGGACAGGCCGCTGGCATCCGCCATCCGCAACATCGCCGCGGCATTTTCGAACGGAAACGGCCAGTCCGCGACTTCTTCGGCGGCCGTCTGCCGCGGCGCGTTGCGTTCCGCCGCGCTGACGACGAAACCGCCACCGATGGAATAATAAGTCTCGCTCAATACCGGATCGCCGGTTTCGTCCATGGCGGACAGGATCATGCCGTTGGCATGGCCGGGCAGGGGAGGGCCATAGTCGAAGATGACGTCCTTTGCTGGATCGAAGGCCAGACTGGGCAGGCCGGGCAGGCGCAACGTGGTGGTTTCCCTGAGGTCCGCCAGTTCCGCTTCGGCCCGTTCCATGTCGAGATCCGCTGGCAGCCATCCCAGCAGGCCGAGCGTGACGGCCCGGTCCGTGGCATGGCCCTTGCCCGTGAAGGCGAGCGAACCATAAAGCGTTGCCCGAATCCGAACCGCCCTCTGCGATGCCGCGGATTGCCGCAGCAGGTCCAGAAAGGCGACCGCCGCCGTCATCGGCCCCATCGTATGAGAGGATGAGGGACCGATGCCGATCTTGAACACATCGAAGACGCTTAGAAACATGGCAGGCCTCGTCGATGTCAGGTCAGGTGTAGCTTGCCTGCTTCCCGGTCATTGGTAAATGGGGAAGCGGCGGCATAGATCCTGCACATCGGCCAGAACCTCCGCCTCCACCACCGGGTCGCCTTCCGCACCGTTGCGGGCCAGCGCGTCGATCACGCGCAGCGCAAGCGCGCCGACCTGACGGAATTCCGCCTCCCCAAATCCGCGCGTCGTGCCCGCTGACGTGCCCAGACGGACACCGGAGGTGACTGCGGGCTTTTCAGGATCGAAGGGGATCGCATTCTTGTTGCAGGTGAGGCCAGCCCGTTCCAGCGCATGTTCCGCATCGCGGCCCTTGACGCCCTTGGGGCGCAGGTCGACCAGCACGACGTGACTGTCGGTGCCGCCCGAAACGATGTTCAGGCCGCCTTCGATCAACGTGTCGCTGAGCGCGCGGGCATTGTTCAGGACATTGCGGGCATAAAGCTTGAATTCGGGCTGCAAGGCTTCACCGAACGCCACCGCTTTCGCCGCGATGACATGCATCAGTGGGCCGCCCTGATTGCCGGGAAACACCGCTGAATTGATCTTCTTGCCTAGCGCTTCGTCATTGGTGAGGATGATGCCGCCGCGTGGCCCCCGCAGCGTCTTGTGCGTGGTTGAGGTGACGATATGCGCATGGGGGATCGGGTCGGGGTAGACGCCGCCTGCCACCAGACCAGCCACATGGGCCATGTCGACCATCAGATAGGCGCCAATTTCGTCTGCGACGCTGCGGAAGGCCGCGAAGTCGATCTCGCGCGGATAGGCGGAGCCGCCCGCGACGATCAGCTTGGGCCGGGTTTCCAGCGCCTTGGCGCGCAGATCGTCATAGTCGATCCGCTGGTCGGACTCGCGTACTTCATAACTGACGACGTCGAACCATTTGCCCGACATGGTCACCGGCGAACCATGGGTAAGATGGCCGCCATGGGCAAGCGAGAGGCCCATGATGCGATCGCCGGGCTGAAGCAGGGCGAAGAACACGGCCTGGTTGGCCTGAGCGCCCGAATGCGGTTGAACATTCGCATAGGCTGCGCCGAAAAGCTGTTTTACCCGCTCAATGGCGAGCGTTTCGATTTCATCGACATATTCGCAGCCGCCATAATAGCGTTTGCCAGGATAACCTTCGGCATATTTATTCGTCAGGACCGATCCCTGCGCCCGCATGACGTCCTCGGAAACGATATTTTCCGATGCAATCAGTTCGATCTGGTCCTTCTGGCGACCCAGTTCGCGTTCGATGGCTTCCGCAACGGCACGATCTTTCATGCCTGCATGGGACGTGCTCTGCGTCATATCGACATCTCCGAAAATAGCATGGTCAGGAGCGATTTCAGCCAATGGAGTACCGGCTCGGAAATCGCGCGAATGAAAAAGTGCAGTCTGTCCTACTGGTCCGATCGACAGGGCCAGGGGCTAGATCCAGGGCCTAGATGTCGAGTTCGATTTCGCGGGCCACGACCTGCAGGAAATGCCACACATGCTCCGAAAAGGAATGCCAGACGTCGATCTGGAACCGATCCTTCGCATCGCGGAGCAAAATGATCTGCGCCTTGCCGTCGAATATCGTTCGGCAACCGCTGCCAGGCGCCATCGCGTCCACATCAAAGGCGATCGCTGATTGCAGCGCGAGCGCGGCATCGCGGCCTTCGATCCCGATGCTCACTTCCCGATGGCTGACATCGACCAGACTGTGGGGCTGCTGCGCATAAAGCGCGGCGAAGCCGCCCTCGATTTCCGCCTGGTCCGCAACCGGAACGGTCACATACCATTCGTCGGGACCAAGGCACACGGCCGTCTTTTCGCCGGCATATGCTACGTCGCCGATATTGCCGGGCAGATTGAGGCCCAGAACGGTAGAGGCTGCGATCCGCTGATCCGGGTCGATGCGCAGGCTGAAGCGCGCTTTGTCCGCAAGCGGCCGGATGGTGAACGGAAAGGGCTTGTGGAGCGTAATGCCTTCGCCGCTCAAGGGGTGATGAGGATGCATCGTCATGGCGCTTCCTTATGCGTTGAGGCGGGAGTTTTCGGGGTCGACAAAGACCATCCCGGTGATTTTCGCGGACAATGTTCGGTCGGGCATGGGGATGTAAATGGTTTCGCCCATGCGCGAATGTCCGCCCTCCACGACCCCGAAGGCGATCGAGCGATTGAGGCTGGCGCTCCAATAGGCGGACGTTACGTGGCCAACCATCTTCATCGGAATGGGCTGGTTCGGATCAAACACGATCTGCGCGCCTTCTTCCAGCACCATCATGGGATCGTCAGTCAGCAGCCCGACCAGCTGTTTACGGTCCTTCTTCAGCATATCGGGGCGGGTGAGGGATCGCTTGCCGACGAAGTCAGGCTTGGCTTTGCCGATCGCCCAACCGAGCGCGGCGTCGTCGGGGGTCAGCGTGCCGTCCGTATCCTGGCCGACAATGATATAGCCCTTCTCCGCGCGCAGGACGTGCATGGTCTCTGTGCCATAGGGTGTGATTCCATAGGCCTGACCGTCGGCAAACAGCTTTTCCCAAATGGCGCGGCCATAGCGGGCGGGGACGTTCACCTCATAGCCCCGCTCGCCGGTGAAGCTCACCCGGAACAGGCGGGTCGGCACGCCGCAGATGTGCCCTTCGGCCACCGCCATATGCGGGAAGGCATCGTCCGACAGGTCGATGCCCTCGACCAGTGGTTCCAGCAGGCGGCGGGCGTTCGGACCCTGAAGCGCGATGACGGCCCATTGTTCGGTCGTGGAGGTGAGCCAGACCTTGAGATCGGGCCATTCGGTCTGGAGATAATCCTCCATCATGTTGAGCACGCGCGCTGCGCCGCCAGTCGTCGTGGTGACGTGGAATCGGTCCGGCGCCATACGGCCAATCACGCCGTCGTCGCGGATGAACCCGTCCTCGCCCAGCAGCAGGCCGTAACGGCAGCGGCCGGGGGCGAGCTTGGTCCAGGGGTTGGTGTACATGCGGTTCATGAATTCCGCAGCATCCGGCCCGACAATTTCGATCTTGCCCAGGGTCGATGCGTCGAAAATCCCCACCGACGCACGCACCGCTGCGCATTCCCGCGCTACCGCGGCATGCATATCCTCGCCAGCCTGGGGGAAATACCATGCGCGGCGCCACAGCGACACAGGTTCAAAGGCAGCCCCCTTCGCCTCGGCCCAGCCGTCGATCGGCGTCTTGCGGGTCACTTCGAACAGGCGGCCCCGGTTATAGCCGGCAAAGGCGCCGAAGGTCGTCGGCGTATATGGCGGACGGAATGTCGTCAGGCCGACCGCCGGAACCGGCGCACCCACAGCGTCCGCGGCGATGGCCAGGCCGTTGATGTTCGACGTCTTGCCCTGGTCGGTTGCCATACCGTTGGTGGTGTAGCGCTTGACATGCTCGATCGACTTGAAGCCCTCGCGCACCGCCAGCCGGATGTCCTTGGCGGTCACGTCGTTCTGGAAGTCGACAAACGCTTTCGCCTTGCCCGGATTCTGGTCGGTCGGCATCTCGCGGACGCGAATGCCGGTCAGCTCGGTTTCGTCCGCCACCATATATTGGGCGGAACGGCCATTATAGCCGGCGTCGGAGGCTGCGTCGGCTCCGGCCTCGGCCCCTTCTGCCAGCGCCTTGGCCAGGCCGAAGCTGCCATTGCCTGCGCCGACGGTGCGGCTGGCTTCGGCATGTTCGCCCGGCAGGAAAGCCTGCTCTTCCTCATGCCAGTTGAGCTTGCCCTTGGTGTGCGAGAAAAGATGGACGCTGGGCGTCCAGCCACCGCTCATCATCAGCACGTCGCATGCGATGGTACGCGCGCCGCCGGCTGTCGGGTCGGCAGGGCGCACCCGTGCCGACTTGATCCGCAGCCGGCCGCTGGTGCCGGTAACGGTCCAGCCCGCCAGCACCTCGATCCCCAGCGAATCCGCCTTTGCGCGCAGATGGGAGGAGATGTTGGGGCGCAGGTCCACGATGGCGACAACCTTGCCCCCCGCCTTCGCCAGATCGAAAGCGGCCAGCCAGGCGCTGTCATGCGTGGTCACGACCAGGGCGCTTTGCCCCACCTTAACCCCGTAGCGATTGAGATATGTGCGGGCTGCACCCGCCAGCATCACGCCTGGCCGGTCGTTGCCGTGGAAAACCAGCGGACGCTCGATCGCGCCCTGCGCCAGTACCACCTGCGCTGCACGAACCTTCCACATGCGTTCGCGCGGCGTACCCTGCGGAACATCGGCCAGATGGTCGGTCAGGCGCTGGCACAGGCCGACGAAATTCTGGTGATAATAGCCAATGGCGGTCGTGCGTGGGAGCAGGGTTACATTGTCCAGTGCGGCAAGCTCGGTCATCGCCATGGTCAGCCAGTCCCAGCCCGAACGCCCGTCAATGCTCGCGTCGGTTTCAGACAGCAGCGAACCACCAAATTCCGCCTGTTCGTCGAGCAGGATGACCTTTGCGCCGCTGCGACCGGCGGAAAGGGCGGCGGCGATCCCCGCTGGCCCTGCACCGACCACAAGCACGTCGCAATGGATATGGCGGCTGGCATAGGTGTCGGGATCCGGCTGCGTCGGCGACACGCCAAGGCCCGCCGCACCCCGGATGAACGGCTCGTAAACCTTGTTCCAGAAGGACTTAGGCCACATGAAGGTCTTGTAGTAGAAGCCCGCCGAGAACAGCATATAGGCCGCGTCGTTGACTGCGCCTATGTCGCGCTTGAGCGAAGGCCAGTGATTCTGGCTATTGGTCGACAGCCCCTGCGAGATTTCCAGCACCGTGGCGCGGGTGTTGGGTTCGAATCGGCCGGGGCCGTGCGTCACGCCGACCAGCGCGTTCGGCTCCTCCGACCCTGCCGCCAATATGCCGCGTGGACGGTGATATTTGAACGACCGACCCACCAGATGAACGCCGTTGGCCAGCAGGGCGGAAGCGAGCGTATCGCCCTGAAACCCTTCATAGCGGGTGCCGTTGAAGGTGAAATGGACCGGCCGACCATGGTCTACCCGGCCCTTGCCTGCGATGCGATGGTTGGTCACGGGGTATCCTCGCTTTGCACGATCTGCGGACGGGGCAAACCGGCCTTGTATGTCGTTACGAACTTGTCGCTGAGGGTGTCGCGGGCCGCATTGAAGAAGCGCCCGCAGCCATGGATATGGCGCCAGCGTTCATAATGCAGGCCGCGCGGGTTTGAGCGTATGTAAAGATGGTCGCGCCATTGATCGTCGTCGAGCTGCGAAGGGTCGGTCGGGCGCGCGATATGCGCCTCGCCCGCATAGGCAAACTCCACTTCGGGACGTTCGGCATTGCAATAGGGGCAATGGATGAGAAGCATCTGCTGCGCTCCGTCTTTAGTGCGCGACCGCGGCGGCCGCCGCTTCGTCGATCAGTCGGCCGGTCTTGAAGCGCTCCAGCGTGAAAGGCGCGTTGATCGGGTGCGGCTCGTCGCGAGCGATAGTGTGGGCAAAGACATTGGCCGAACCCGGTGTCGCCTTGAACCCGCCGGTGCCCCAACCGCAATTGACGTAGAGGCCCGGCACCGGGGTTTTGCCGATAATCGGCGAGCGATCCGGCGTCACATCGACGATGCCGCCCCATTTGCGCAGCATCCTCATGCGATTGAAGATCGGAAACACTTCGCAGATTGCCGCGACCGTATGCTCGATCAGCGGCAAGCCGCCGCGCTGGCTGTAGGACACATATTGATCGGTGCCCGATCCGATCACCAGTTCGCCCTTGTCGGATTGCGAGATATAGGCGTGGACTGTGTTGGACATGACGACGCACGGGAAAATCGGCTTGACCGGCTCCGATACCAGCGCCTGGAGCGGATAGCTTTCAAGCGGCAGGCGGACATTGGCCGAATCCATCACGACTGACGTATTGCCAGCCGCCGACACCGCCACCTTCTTCGCCCGTATGAAACCGCGCGCGGTTTCCACGCCGATGACCTTGCCGGTCGCGTCGCGGCGGATCGCCGTGACCGGGCAGTTCTGGATGATGTCGACGCCGCGCGCAGCTGCACCGCGTGCATAGCCCCAGGCGACCGCGTCATGGCGGGCGACGCCGCCGCGCCGCTGAAGCGCGGCGCCCACCACCGGATAACGCGCATCGGGCGAAATGTTGAGCGGAGGGCAGAATGCCTTTGCCTGCTCAGCCGTCAGCCATTCATTGTCGATGCCGTTCAGTCGGTTCGAATGAATGTGCCGCTTGAAGCTTTGCACGTCATGGACGTTGTGCGCCAGCATCATCACGCCCCGCTGCGAGAACATGACGTTGTAATTCAGTTCCTGGGACAGCCCTTCCCACAGCTTCATGGCATGTTCGTAGAGCGCGGCGCTTTCGTCATAGAGATAATTGGACCGGATGATGGTCGTATTGCGGCCGGTATTGCCGCCGCCAAGCCAACCCTTGTCGATCACCGCGACGTTGGTGACGCCATGTTCCTTGGCAAGATAATAGGCGGCGCCCAGCCCATGCCCGCCCGCACCCACGATAACGACGTCATATTCAGCCTTCGGTTCTGAGTCCGGCCATTGCTGGTCCCAGTTCTTGTGGCCGGTCAGCGCGTTGGTGAGCAGCGATGTCCAAGAAAAGCGCGTCACGCCATCCCTCCAATGTTGATTGCGCATCATCATGCGGTGGTGACGAATGAGACAGTATGTTTGCGTCATCCGCGTCGCAGCTAAACGACATGGCTAAACCGGATCGCCGTCCGCTATGGGGTGTAAGGTGCCGTTTGAAGAATCGACATAGTGAAGAGCCAGGCTGTGGCCGGCCGGATGTCAAGAATGACGCAAATCTTCAAGAGCGATGGCGCATCCATTCACGCAGTTACCCTGTCAGGGGATCATGCTCCGAGACACTCCAAATATCCGATGATCTTCCTGGGATAGGCAGATCAAATGCGAAATGATTTGAATCTTTAATTTGTTCCAAAATTTATAAGATTTATTCGTGCATATCGTTAAATTTGCACAGTTAAGCGACAGTAAAATGACAGATTTGTCCGGACTTTATTCCGGGCAAATACTGGTCGTCGAATATTCTGTGATAATTAGCGAATTTAAGGTCGAAAAAATTCATAAAATAATATTCTATCCTTAGATGGGGGATTGTATGAAGACGCTATTCGGGGCTACCTCTTTCATCGCGATCATCGCTTCACATATGGTTGCGATACCCGCCTTTGCTCAGGACGAAGGGGGTGACGACGCATCCCCCAGATCCGGCGTTGCGGAAATCGTCGTTACCGCCACCAAGCGCAGCGAAAGCATGCAGAAGGTCGCCGTCGCCGTCCAGGCAATGGGCAACGAAACGTTGGCCCAACTGGGGGTCGCCAACACGGCCGACATCATCGCGCAGATGCCCAACGTAACGGCGGGCGGTGGCGGTCCGGGCCAGAATACGATTTACATTCGCGGTCTCGCCTCGACAACGCCGAACCTGACGACCGCTGGTGTATCGGGCCTTGCACCCAACGTCGCCACCTATCTGGACGAACAACCCTTGTCCCAACCGGGGCGCAACCTTGACGTCTATGCGGCCGATCTTGCCCGCGTCGAAGTGCTTGCGGGTCCGCAGGGCACCCTGTTCGGCGCGAGTAGCCAGGCCGGCGTCGTTCGCTTCATCACCAACGAGCCCAAAATCGGGGAATTTGAAGGCCGCGCCCAGGCTGGTGTATCCTTCACCAAGGGCGGTGACATGAGCAACAATGCCCAGGTCGTCGTCAATATTCCCGTTGCGGATAATTTCGCGGTACGTGCGGTCGCCTATCTCGATCATCAGGGCGGCTATATCGACAACGTCCGGGGCACGCGCAGCGTTGCCCAGAGCGGACGGTTCCGCAGGGCTACCGATCTCCGTCAGAACGGCACGTTGGTCGGCAATCAGGCGACCGGCCAGGGCGGCGCCAACCTGTCTGGCGTCACCTTCCTTCAGGCGGACAATAGCGGTCTGGTGGAGGATAATTTCAACGACGCCGACTATCGCGGTTTCCGCGTGACGGCCTTGTGGAAATTCGCGCCCGACTGGTCGCTCAAGGTCGCGCATAGCCGCCAGGGTCTTGATACGGATGGCGTATTTTCCGAGGATCCGACCCTTGGCGAATACAAGATCGAGCGCTTTGAGCAGGACAAGACCAAGGATAATTTCAGCAACACGGCGTGGACTGTCGAAGGCCGTCTCGGCGCGCTCGAAATGGTATATTCCGGCGCCTATACGGAACGTGAAACCAACCAGCGGGTCGACTATACCGACTATTTGTTCGTTGGTCCCTACATTCCCTATTATGTCTGCGACACCACGGTCTATTATGGTGGCATGAACCCGACCGGCACCTGCCAGCCGCCAAATCTTTTCGTGACGTCCAAGTCGAAATTGAAGAGCTTCACGCAGGAATTGCGGTTCAATACCCCGGCTGAAAATCGCTTCCGGGTCACGGCGGGCGGCTTCTTCAGCAACCAGATTCTCAAGGAACGCAACGACTTCAACTATCAGGGATCGATCCGCGCCCTGGGCGCCGATGGGGTCACGCCGGGCTTCCTGCCAAACTACCCGCTGACCAATACATCGGTCACGGGTCTGATCGGCAATGCCGGACCGGGTTATTTCAGCGATCCGGGGCCGTTCCCGGCAGGCGTCATTTTCCGTAACGATGTGAAGCGCAGTGACAGGCAGTTTGGCATTTTCGGCGAAGCCAGCTTCGATGTCGTGCCGGACCTTCTGACCGCGACCTTCGGCGCGCGTTATTATAATGTGACCAACGATCTGGAAGGCAGCGCAAACTCCTCCTTCAACAACAGGATTTCGCCCACTTTCGGTTCGGGTTCGGTCGATCGCCAGCTTTACGGCACCAATCTGAGCGTCAAATATTCGGGCGATATTGCCGGTATTCCGGACCAGGCCAAGGCCACCGGCGTCATCTTCAAGGGGACGGTGAAGCTGACCCCGGTCGAAAATGTCATGTTCTACGCCACCTATTCCGAAGGCTTCCGTCCGGGGCTCCTAAACCGGCCCGGCGGCACGACCCGCAACGGTTACACCGTGCCTTATGCGGTCGGTACGGACGACGTCCGGAACTATGAAATCGGCTGGAAAACCAAGCTGTTCGATAATCAGTTGCTGTTCAACGGCAGCGCTTTCTTCGTCGATATCAAGGGGCTGCAGACCAGCATTCTCGATCCCAGCATTTCCAACCTGTTCTTTTCGGACAATGCGGCCAATGCCTGGACCAAGGGCGTGGAGGGCGAGGTCACATTCGCACCGGCTGCGGTTGACGGTCTGACGGTGTCGGGCGGCTTCTCGATCATCGATACGAAGATCACGAAAGTCCTGCTCCAGACCAGCTATGTGCAGGTCGGTCAGAAACTGGCCTATGCCCCGTCCTTCCAGGGCAATCTGCGCGCCCGTTATGAATGGCAGTTGGGTGACACAGGGTTGCGGGCCCATATCATGCCGCAGATGGTGCATTCGTCATCGAAATATACCGACGTCATCCTTCCCAACCGGACGAAGCTGAACAGCTATACGACCTTCGGCCTGTCGGCGGGTGTGGAGAAGGACAACTGGTCGGTCGAACTGTTCGGCGACAATCTGACCGACAAGGCGGCGCAGACCAGTGGCGATGCGGTCTACAGCGTATCCCGGATAGTCGTGGCCCGTCCGCTGACGGTCGGCATGCGCCTCTCGTTCAACTATTGAACCGACGCCTTGTTGCTACGATAGAGGGAAGCGGCCTTTCCGGGCCGCTTCCCACCTTGGGGCGATGGAACTGATATGAACGGTGCGGCGACCGACGAAAGCAAGGACGACGTGCTGACTGAGGCAAGGCAGGCGCTGCAGCAGCAGGCGCATGATCGCGCCATCCACCTGTGCGAAGCGCTGCTTCGCGACGACCCGGCCAACGGCGACGCGCTCTATATCGCCGCCGTGGCCGCGCGCTATGCGCGAAAATTCGATTGCGCGCGTGATTTTGTAAGGCGTCTGCGCCAGTCCCATCCTGAACATGGCCGTGGTTGGCAGGAGGCGGGACATCTGGCGCGCGATACCGGCGATCTGGAGGGCGCCATCGTCGCCTATCGCCGGGCTTGCGAATTCAATCCATCACTGGAGGCGAGCTGGACGCACCAGGCCAATTTGCTCGCTCAACGCGGCAGGGAAGGCGAGGCGCGCAATTGCATGGCGCAGGCGGAGCGGCTTGCCGGATTGCCGCGCATGTTGCTTGCCGTCCTCAACCATATCCATGAAGGACGCATCCTCAAGGCGGAGGAATTGTGCCGCCACTTCCTTCGCGAAAATCCGCATAATGTCGAAGCGATGCGCCTGCTTGCCGATATCGGCGTACGGCTGGGCATATTCGACGATCCGGAATTTCTGCTGGAAAGCGCGGTCGCTTTCGAACCGGACAATATCCAGCTTCGGCTCGACTATATGCAGGTTCTGCGCAAACGGCAGAAATTCTCTGCGGCGGAAGCGCAGGCGCAGCATCTGGTCGACCTCCAGCCCGACAATCCGCTGTTTCAATCGCATCTCGCGATCGAAAATATGCAGACGGGCAAATATGACAAGGCGCTTGGCCTGTTCGAGTCCGTGTTGGCCCGCATGCCGGATGATCCGGCCACGCTGACGTCGCGGGGGCATGCGCTCAAAACCTGTGGGCAGCAGCAGGAAGCCATTGCTTCCTATCGTGCCGCCATCGCGGCGCGCCCTGACCTCGGCGATCCCTGGTACGCGCTGGCCAATCTTAAAACTTTCCGGTTCGAGGACGGCGAGGTGGCGGCGATGCATGCCCAGCTTGCCCGCGACGACCTGCGACTGATGGACCGTGTCCACCTGAGTTTCGCACTTGGCAAAGCGCATGAGGACCGGGGGGAATATGCGGATTCCTTCCGCTTCTACGACGCTGGCAACAGGCTGAAACGCGAACAATTACGCTACAGCGCCGACCAGATGACAGCGGAACTGCGGGCGCAGTCCGAAGCGTGCACAGCCGATCTGTTCGACAAAAATGCGGGCAATGGCTGCTCTGCGCCGGACCCGATCTTCATCCTGGGCCTTCCGCGCGCTGGTTCGACGCTGCTGGAGCAGATATTGGCCTCACACAGCCAAATCGACGGCACGCTGGAATTGCCCGATATTTTGGCGCTGGCGCAGCAGTTAAGGGGGCGGGGACGCGATGCCTATCCGGCGATCCTGCATGATCTGCCCGCCGATCAACTGCGGCAGATGGGTGAAGCCTATATTGAAAATACCCGCATCCATCGCAAGGGCGCGCCCTTTTTCATCGACAAGATGCCCAATAATTTCCGGCATATCGGCCTTATCCACCTGATCCTGCCCAACGCAAAGATCATCGACGCCCGGCGCGCGCCGATGGATTGCTGCTTTTCGGGCTTCAAACAACTCTTCGCCGATGGCCAGCAATTCACCTATGGGCTGACCGAGATCGGGCAATATTATAGCGATTATGTCGATCTGATGGCTCATTGGGAAAGGGCGCTTCCACCCGGCCGTATCCTGCGCGTCCAGCATGAAGATGTGCTGGCGGATCTAGAAGCGGAGGTGCGACGAATAGTTGATTATGTGGGGGTTCCGTTCGAACAGTCCTGCCTTGATTTTCACAAGACAGACCGGGCGGTTCGCACCGCCAGTTCCGAGCAGGTTCGCCGTCCCATCAACCGGGAAGGCGTGGACAATTGGAAGCCTTTCGAACCCTGGCTGGGCGATCTGAGGAAGGCGCTTGGCGATCTGGCATAGGGGTCCGCTGGCTCATGCCCACGCTGCGGCTGGGAGGGGATGTGTCGCAAATGTCCGGAAAGCGTGACGCCATTGTCCGCGCGGCTGCCATTCGGGCTCGTCATCCTGCCGCCGATGACCGAAGATGACATTTACGCCGATTTCGCCGCGCGCGGCGTCCCTGTGCAGAAGCACGAACATGCGGCTGTCTATACGGTCGACGAAAGCGCTGCCATCCATGAGGCGCTGCCGGCCGCACATACCAAAAATCTGTTTCTGAAGGACAAAAAGGGGCAGTTCTGGCTCATCACACTGCCGCATGATCGCCGTGCCGATCTGAAAGCCTTTGCCGAACTGCTGGGCGCGGGAAAATTTTCGTTCGGAAAGCCGGACGATATGGAGCGCCTGCTCCACATCACACCCGGCGCGGTTTCACCCCTCGCTGCGCCCAATGCGTCAGCCGAAGAATTAAGCGTGGTGTTCGATGCAAGCTTCGACGATCAGCCGCTGATCGCCGTCCATCCCCTGCGCAATACGGCGACGATCGCGATGCCGTTCGACGCCCTGACGGGCTGGCTGGGTGACAAGGGGCATGAGCCCCGTATCGTCAATCTGCCCTGACGATGTCGCCTTTGCGGCCAAGCCTATGCACTTGGCGCGCGCCGGTCATCAATCCATAGTGTCGGGGAACAGGGCGACACACCCTCGGTCAGCGAGCTTGGTTCGCGTCGCGCGTCATGCTCTCGACTCTCTTGGCACGCACTATTTGGGCTGGATGCCCATTATCAGAACATCCCGCCCAGGAAGATTGGCTCAACCGCGCCAAGCGAAGCGGTCTATCATTCTTCGTTGGCGTAATAGGCCTTGTAAGCCCCGTAGAAGGCCAGCGGATCACTGTCCGCGTAGAGCGACTGCTTCTTGAGGTCGACGGCATTGAGGACCACGCCCGACAAGGGCGCTTCGCTGGCCTTGAGCGCTTCCACTGCCGCCTTTGCAGCAAAGCGCGATGTCCGGCGCCACCTGGTGATGAACACCACATGGTCGGCCTCCCGACCGATGACCGTCGCATCGCTAACGGCCAGGACAGGCGGCGTGTCGATCACGATGACATCATATTTCTTGCGGGCCTTTTCGATCAGGTCCGAAAACTGGCCTCTTGAGAAAATGTCGATGCCCTTCGCGGTCACGGCGACCAGCAGCAGATCAAGCGGGGTGCCAGTGGACACCAGGGCCGACGCCAGATCGATCTTGCCAGTGGCCACTTCGGCTATGCCATGTTCGGGCGTCGCGATCCCCAATGATGCGGCGACCTGCGGCCGGCGCACGTCGGCGTCGATCAGCAATACGCGGCTGCCTGCCTTGGCTATGGACAGGGCCAGCGACGTCGCGATGGTCGTCTTGCCTTCATGCGGCAGGGCCGATGTGATGACGATCACCTGTCCAGTCGGCAGGGCCTGCTTGGCATGTCCGCCGCGCAGCGTCATGTTGAGCGCCCGGACTGCTTCAGAAAAGCTCGACTGGGGCTTTTCATAGACAAGACGCGCCAGATGCTCGTTATAGTTTTTTGGGCTCACCCCAGGGATGGATGCGATGCGATTGAGCCCCAGATGGCGTTTCACATCCTCACCGGAGCTAATCTTCACATCGAGCAGTTCTGCGATGATGATCGCCAGCAATCCGAAGGTGAGAGCGGCCGCCAGCGTCAGCAGGATCAGCAGGGGCCGGTTGGGCGAGCTGGGCGAATTGGGCGGCGAAGCGACAGAGACGATGCTGGCGTCGGGCGTGGCGAGTTCGTCCGTGGCGACGGTTTCCTTGCGACGCTTGGCCAAATCTTCATAGACTGCGCGCGATGCGTCGGCGTCCGTGTCATATTTCCGGGCAGTCACCGATGCGTCGGAATTGCGTATTGCGGCCGATCGCTGCTGGGCGATCGCGGCGCCAAGGCTGGCGACTTCCTGCTGCGCGGTGCTGACTTCGGCCGCCAGGCCGGAAACGATCCGGCGCGTTTCAGCCGCGATTTCAGCATCGATTTCGGCCAGCTGGTTGCGGGTCCGCGCCACTTCGGGGTGGTTTTCACCATAGCGGGTAGTGGCCTGCGACGCATCGACCGCGATTTTCGCACGCTGCGAACGCAGGTCGCGGATGACTTGCGATGCGAGCACGTCGGGCAATGACGACGGATTGTTCTGCGAACGGCTGGCGGCATTGTAACGCGCGCGCTTGGCGGCCAGGCTGGCGGACGCTTCGGAATGTTGCCGCCGCAGGTCCGCGATGGTCTGCTCGTCATAGGAAGAGGGGTTTGAGCCGCTGGTAATGCCGGTGCGCGCCCGAATGGAGGACGCACTGGACGCATTGCTTTGCACATCCGTGCTCAGCGCGCGCATACGCTCTGTGTAGAAATTTTGCGCCTTCTCGGCGACCGATCGCTTATATTCGGCCTGCTGCGCCAGATATTCGCGCGCTGTTGCGTTGGCTATGTCGGCCGCGGTCTGGGGCGAGCGCGACGACACGCTGATGTTGATGACATAGGTCAGACCCTGTCGGCCGACCGACATATGATTGAGCAGCGAGTTGGTGACGACATCCAGCCCCGGCCGCACAGGCGGGGGGGATTTGCCGAACAGCCCGCTCAGCCATTCGCCAAATCCGGGATCGCGCAGTCTGGGGTTGAATTCCGGATCACGGTCCAGATGGAGTTTCTCGGCGACGCGACGGGCAAGGTCGGGCGAACGCAAAACCTGCACTTCGGTATCGACCGCCGCCGAATCAGCAGGCAAACTCGATACGATCGACTGCCCCTCTGCAACATTGGTCGATCGACGTTCGATCAACACGCTGGTTGAGCTGACATATGTGCTGGGGATGATCAGCGCGACGGCCAAGCCGATTGCCAGCACGACCGTCGCCACGATGAGAAAGGGTATCCGCCTGCGCAGCATGATCAGCCACAAAGTGCGCAGATCAATTGGGCTGTCTTCTGTAGGCGTTACATATTGGCCTTCAGCCGTTGTCATCGTTGCTTCCTTTGCGCCGACTTTGCGCCGACCTGATATTTGTCCATCGTCATCGTGGTGAAAGATTTACTTTCTGACACGAGGAGATGCCCTGAAATCAGGGTTCTTGCATCGCGGCAGAAGTGAGTCAACAACGGTAACCTTACTGTTGCCGGTCACCACCCTATCGCCCGCAAATCACGGCCAAGTCTCTGTTCCCAAACCGCGACTTCGCTGTCGGTCAGACGCGTCAGCTTGCCATCGACATCGGATGGCGCGCGGGACGGCGCCTGCCCTTCCGCTTTGCGCACGAAAACGAAATTGCCCCGTTTGATACGGCGCAATTGCTCGTCGATCCTGCCCCATAATGTGCCGGTGTCCGGCATGCGGGTCTGGTTCTCGCGCGGCAGAGTTTGGGGCAAACCCTGTTCTGGAATGTCGAGAAATGCAGCGATCCGCGCCCGTTCGGACATGAAATCGGTCACCATATCCTCGAACAACAGGATCAGGATATTGTCCTGACCGAACAGACGTTCAAACGGTTCGATCTGGTCGGCAAACAGGCTGTTGGTCAGATAGCGGAAATTCCACAGCACATCATCATATTGGCGCACATAGGGCCCGGCGACGACTTGGCGGGCAGCCGCGGCAACCTCGACATTGGCCCGTTCGGCCCGAACCGCGGCTACGGGATCGTCGGGCAGGGAGAGGAAGGCCTCCTGTGCGGTGCGGCGTTCATGACCCCGCTTGAGCATGTGGAGAAAGCCGGAATAGGCGCGCTTGCGCGGGCTTCGCAGGGCGAAGATGAATTTTGTGTCGGGGCCCAGCATGCGGTAAATCCGCTCGGCTATGGCCGGGTCCGCCATATAGGTGGTCGTCCCGTCCACAACGACCTGCGCATGGCCGGGAACGCCGCGGAAACAGCGACTGAAGCTTGCAAGCCGCTGTTCGTTGACGGCGCGCGAGAAGAAGTTGGGTTCCTTGGGATTGGAAAGATAGCAGTCGGGATGCTGCTCCAGCGCTGCGCACAAGGACGTCGTGCCTGATTTCTGCGAGCCAGCCACGATAAGATTGGGAACGGTCATGAGAGCAGCCATATTCAACTTTGCACCTGGCGCGGGCGCGTCCGATAGGACGCAATGCCCAGCGTCAGGAAGCAATAGGTCACAAAGAACCAGCTAAGGTCGGAATGTGTCAGAATGTTGGAATCGGTGATGCTATATATGGAATAATATGCCCATACGCCGATGTGGAACAGGTTGGCGGGATCACGGGTCTGCCGGATGTTGCGCAGACTGCGCGCCAGAAGGATGAACCAGGCGAACAGGAAACAAACCAGCCCCACCATTCCCAGTTCCAGCCACATGTCGAGATAGCCGTTATGGCCGTTCGCCGTCATCGCCATGGTCGCTGAACCTTCCGACCAATGCGCATGGAAGTCACGCAGATTGGCCGTCAGCTTGTCGACCCAGAAGGTCTTGTATCCGGCCCCCATCATTGGGCGATTGATGCCGATGGCATAAGCATAATCCCATAGACGCGTACGGCCCGACAGAGTCAGGTCGCGCCCCAGCAGCGTCAGTAATCCGATCATCAGCGATGGCAGAACGACGATGGTGCCGAACAGGGCAAAGGCCGACAGTCCCGCGCGCAACTGCAGGGTAAGGCGCCGCTGCCATCCTTCCGGCATCACGACAAAGCGCGTAAGCCACATGGCGCCGAGCCCGCCGACAAAGCCGATCAGCGGCGTACGGGAGTTGGAGAAAAAGAGCATCACCAGACTGACCAGCACGACCGCCGCCCATCGACGGCGGGTGGAACCCTTTGTTGCGAAGGCCTGTGTCGCGAAAACCAGCATGGAAAAGGCCAGTACCGGGCCGAAATAATTCTTGCCTGGGTAAATCCCGCGGATCGACCCGCTTTCAGCATATTTGCCGACGAAATTGAACCCTACGCCGGGAATCGCGAGCGAAATCACGTTGATGACCAGCACGGCAAAGCAGATCTTCGCCATGATCGGCAGCCATTGTTCGTGCCGTTGCTGCATTGCGACGAACAACACGGCCTGACTGAAGAGGATAAGGGCGAAAAAGCGGCGGACGGCTGCATCGGGCTGAACGGACCACAGGATCGAAGCGCCCGCCCACACGAGCAACAGCAATAGCGGCCAGGCCGGACGAAGATAGCGCAGCACTTCGCCGAAGCGTGCGATCATGATGAACAGGGCGGGGCCATAGACCGCGATGCTGAGCAGCTGGATGATCGCTGACCCTTCCTCGCGCTGTTCGATCGCGCCTGCCCAATTGCCCGCGAGCGCGGACAGCAGCGCTGGATAGATCAGGATATAGACGACTATCCCGATGGCATAGCGCAGTTCCAGATTGCTATGCGCACGCGTGCCGCCGGCCATGGCGGGCCGTCGTACGGAGTTTGCCGAAAGCATTTGCGTCATCAGCGTCGGTCGCCTTGTTGCAGGACAGCATTGTCTGTCCAAGAAGCGTCCGGCTTTGTCCAGTGCATAAACCATTTGCCAGTTTCACAGTTTGCATTTGCCTGCCGCATGATCTCGACGGCTTATCGCTTCGATCGATGTGCCAAGGAGTCATTTCGAGACGGGCCGTTGAGCGTCAGGCGTCTTTCGCCCGACGTCCGCCTCTGCTTGCGAGAGGCCTCGCGGTGGGGTACAGAGTCTCGCCTGCCGACTAGGGTGGCGTTTTCATGTCAGGATATGCGCCATATGACGTTGCCGCCGGCCAGCATCGATCTGCTTTGCACGTTTTTCAATGCTGCCGCCACGCTGGAGCCCACTCTGGCATCCCTGTCGTCCCAGACACTGGCTGATGCCCGCTTCATTCTGGTGGATGACGGGAGCACGGACGACAGCGCGGCCATCGCGCGAGCATTTTGCGACAAGGATGGCCGGTTTGCCTTATTCACTAATGCTGATCGGGGGCGTGGCAAGGCGCTCAACTTCGCATTGTCGCAAGGGAGCGCGCCGCTCGTGGCAATTCTCGACGCGGATGATCTGGCGCATCCGACCTGGCTGGAAACGGCGTGCGCTGTCATGGATGACCGGCCGGACGTCGCCGCGATCAGTTTCGAACGGTTGATGATCGGCCCTGGCGAGGCTGCCGACTGGACACGCATTCAGCCCCAGGCAACGGCGCTGACCGACGTGACCCACCGGTTGGGCCGCAAGAACCAGCTTTCCCATTCAGGTTCATGCATCCGGCGCGACGCCATGCAGGCGGTGGGCAATTATGCCCTCGATCGTCGGAGCCATTTCGACTATGATCTTTGGGTGCGTCTCGGCGCGGCGGGTTTTCGGCTTGCCCGGTGCGCGCCGGTGCGGATTGCCAAGCGCTATCATTTCGGACAGAAATTCGCCTGGTCGCCGGGCTATTTCCTCTCCACCTTCGAGGTGCAGAGGCGAGCGATCCGTTCCCTGAGCGATCGTCCAGCCACGGACTGGCTGTTTGCGCTGCGCGATCTGGCCCGAAACTTTGCCAAATATCCGCTACAGCAATGGGCCGTGCGGCGAAGGGGCAACTGAGTATTGCAGTTGCGATAGCGCGCGTCTTGATTTCTATGCAGCGAACCGGGCAGTCCCGATCCTGCGATAGCGGTCAATAGGCGTTTTTGTGCACGACCACGCCAAAGGTTGCGAGCAGGATGCTGATATCCCGAAAAATCGACCAGTTGCGCAGATATTCAAGATCGTACCGCAGGCGTTCGGTCAGGTCGCGATGGGTTTCGGTCGCGCCTCGGAACCCCCGGATCTGAGCCAGTCCGGTAATGCCGGGTTTGGTCGAATGACGCAGCCAATAGCGCGTATCGACTTTCCAGAACAGGTCATTGCCGGCCTTCGAACCAAGAGCATGCGGCCTTGGCCCCACCAGCGACATGTCGCCACGCAACACGTTAAAAAGCTGAGGCAATTCGTCGATGGACGTAGCCCGAATGATCCGTCCGACGCGCGTGATCCGCTTGTCGTCGCGCGATGCCGATTTGCTGCCGGTAGCGTCGGCCAGATCGTCCCGCATGCTGCGGAACTTGTAGACATAGAATAGCCGGTTGCCTCTGCCCATGCGCAGCTGCTTGAACAGTACCGGCCCCTTGCTGTCCAGCTTGATGCAGATGGCGGTGATGGCCAGCAAGGGAGCGAGGAACAGGCACACGGAGCAGGTCACCGCCAGATCGAAAACCCGCTTCAATGCACGGCTTCGCAAATCGAGCGGGCCTGTGGAAACACGGATAGACGCCGATTCCAGCCTCAATTTGGCATGATCGGAAATGACGGGTTGCAGTTCGGGGATCAGCAGGCTGCCGATGCAGCCTACCCCTTGCAGGAAAAGAGACCAGTTTTCACGTTCATGGACCGGACAATCGACGAGGACACGGTCATATTCGCGGATCTTGCTGCTCAGCGCATGCAGGACGGCGGGATCGTGCAGATCGATCTTCAAACCGAGATCAGCGCAAAGGACGATATCATAACCTTCCATTTCGCGCGGTTCCACGCCGTCCACGATGAATAATTTGCGCAAAAGCCGATTGCCGACGATGCGGTGGATGAGGAGGAAGAAAGGAAGGCGAACTAAAAGCAGCAGCGTGAACGCCGTGATCGTGCCCGTGAACAGTACCAGCCGAGATATGGTATCGACATGTTTCGACGCAAAAAAACCCATCACCGCAATCGACAGGGCCCACATCATGGCCATGGCCGCGCGCCTGACCGATGTGGTGAGCGATTGCATGGAATCGAGCGTGTAAAGTCGACCGTAAAAGGCGATGACCATGAATACCGAGACCAGGACGATAATCCAGTTCCGGCTCTCCCCCACGGGCAGGTGGCCAAAACGCATCAGGCTGGCAAAAGAAAAACTGCCGATCAGGATCAGCACGTCGAGCGCCCATTGCAGCCCATAGATGCCGACACGAATTAGACTGCCATCCCTACGGGACTTCTCAGCCGAAGTACTAGTTCCCGCGGCTATATACACGGCTACCCCTTAATACCTGCTCGACGCGGGCATCTTAATACCCCAACATTACCGGATGCCTTATGCCAGGCAATGAGTTTATGCCGTCCAATGTTTCATTTTGAAACCGTGAAGCAATAATAGGACAGGTACGCAATACGCGCGCGCCAGTCGGGTGCGTTCACGCCTTGGACCGTTGTTGCACATTATAGTCACGATTAGGCGCTGGGGCAAAGACCCCGTGCACATTTGCACACAGGGTCTGCCAATATCTCCTGTCGAGGCGTCTGGTCGGGACTGCAAAGCCCAAAGCGACCATAGGCCTGGCGATCAGAAGAAGCGTTCGGGAATACGGATTGTGTCGCCAGGCAGCACGGGCGTATCCGCAGCAAGCGGTACGGATTCCTCGCTCGACTTGTCGCCATGCCGCACGAACACCCGCTTCTGGTCCGCGCGATAGGTATAGCCCTGCGCGATAGCGACGGCGCTGAGCACGGTCAGGCCCGTGGCGAAGGGATATTGGCCCGGCTGCTTGACCTCTCCCAATATATAGAAGGGCCGATACTGGCTGATATCGATATTTACGCGCGGATTATTGATGAAACCGGCAGCATAGCGCTTCGTGATTTCCGCTTCTGCTTCACGGGGAGTCATGCCGTCGACCTTGACCAGCCCGATCAGCGGCAGCGATGCTTCCCCTTCGGTATTCACCGAATATTCCTGACCGGACAAAGCGGGTTCGTTAAATACGTTCAGACGGAACTTGTCGCCAGCCCCGATCCGGTATGTCGTCGTCGCGGCCACTGATCCGGGCGCCGCCGCGGGCAGCGGGCCACTGGTGGTGCATCCGGTCGTCAGTACCGAACTCATCATGATTGTCGCCACAATCCAGGCTTTAGAGCGCATAGCAAACCCCCAATTTCACAATTTTCCCTCGAATCGCCGAGGCAAATAAGCGGAATAACGGTCTTTATTGACCTTGCCATGGCGGTGTGACAAGCAACATCGACATATGCTGATGGGCACGGGAAGCGATGAAGTCACTACATTTATCCGACTCGCCTGAACCTGTCGCGCCCGTCATCATTGCCGACATTCCAGTTTCGCCCTTGTCCACTCGGCAATGGGTGCAACTGATGCTCGATGACTGCCGTGAGGCGCGCGAGGGACGTGCGACAACCCGTTACCACGCCGCGATCAATGGCAATGTCATTTCCGCATATGCGCGTAACCGCGTATTTCGGGACGCCTATCGCCACGCTGACGCGGTGGCGGCTGACGGCGTTCCTGTATTGTGGGCGGCCAGGCTGATCGCCGGCCGGGAAATTCCCGATCGCGCGGCGACGACCGACTTGTTCCATGATCTTGCCGCAGCGGCACAGGATCATGGCTACAGCATGTATTTCCTTGGCGCGACGGACGAAGAAAATGGCCGGGCCGTTGCGCGGGTTCGCCAGCTTTACCCGCGCCTTGTAATCGCTGGCGCGCGCAACGGTTATTTTTCCGCCGAAGAAGAAGATGCCGTGGTCCAGCAAATCCTCGATGCTCGACCGGATATTTTGTGGGTCGCTCTCGGAATGCCCAGGGAAGATGTTTTCGTCGCGCGCAACCTGCATCGCTTCGGCGGTATCGCCTGGGTCAAGACATGCGGTGGGCTGTTCAACTTCCTGTCCGCCAGTCGTCCGCGCGCGCCGATGTGGATGCAGCGGGCGGGCCTTGAATGGCTGTATCGCATGGCGTTGGAGCCGCGCCGGTTGTTCTGGCGCTATTTGACCACCAACCTGGACGCCATCTGGCAGATCCTGCGCAAGACGCCACGCCGCCAGGGATAGGCGGTAGCGGCCGTGCTCCCATTATCGGCAGCAGGCCGCTCAGCGCGCGCCCTGCCGATGTTGATCGCAAGCTTCAACCGGTTACGATAGCCCTGAAAAAGCTGGACCATGATCATGCGAGCGGTTTCGGCGGCACTGGGCAGGCGCGCTGAACGACCAAAGGAAAGTTGATAGCCAAGATAGGTGATCAGCGGGCCGACATGCGCCTCGAATATCTCGACCTGCCGCTGGCTCAATTCCTGCTGCCAGGCATCGATCCGTTGGGGGGCAAGCGCCTGGCCGACCAGGTGATGTTGTTTGCGGGTTGATGGCGGCACATGATAGCCGCGCGCCGCAATCATCGCTTCGTCAAAGGGCAATTCCAGCGTTGCGCAAATGCGGCGCAATTCCTCATCCGGCTGGGCGAGCAGATCCTCATATCGCACGCGCGCCCAACGGTTGGGCGGCAGGCAGTCGCGAAGCGCCATGCCCATGGCCACCCGTTGAGACCAGAAATGGGCCGCGCTGGAAATGCTGTTTGGTCCCCAGTCAACCTTGAGCAGCGAATTGGCTACGGCTCGTCCATCGCGGACGATATGGACGAATCGCGCGTCCGGACACGCCTCCGCCAAAGCCCGCATATGCCGCACATTGCCCGGCTGATGCTCCACCCAATAATCTATATCCATGCGCCCCGATCGGGCGCCATAGGTCCGCACCAGCCAATTCACCGCGTCCATGAACGTGCCGTATCCGGCGGGGCGCAGATCGCCGATGGAAAAATTCCACAGCTTGAAGCGCGGATGGGCCGTGATCGCGTCGATCGCCCGTCCCAACTCCATGATCTGGCGAGGATCATGAGGCATCAGGTCGGCGACAAATTGCGACTCGGGCGTTGCGATCATGCGATTTCCGCTGCCCAGCATGGCCCCCAGCAGGGTTGATCCGCTTCGCTGGCAGCCAACGACGAATATCGGGGTTATTTCTTTCCCGATCGCTGAGGGGATAGCCGTCGCGCCATATTCGCGATGCGTGGAGCAGGGGCTTGCATCGCCTGGCGGGATGTCGTGCGCAGGCCAGGCCGGTTGGGTGCCGGCAGGCGCGGGGGGCGGGGTCTGGATTATCCGCGCCATGTGGGCCACCCGAAATCGGCGCCAAGCATGGCGCGGGTCCGCTCTCGCGATCGGTGCAGGCGCTGGTCTAGCCAGGCGGCCATGGCAGGGGCAGGGGCGGGGTAGCGTCCCTCGTTCAGCCTGCCTTGGTCCTGCGCATGCGCGAAAGGTCCGATCGCCAGAAACGCCGCTATGCGATCGCGCTCTGCTGCCGGATTCTCTTGATATTGCTCCGTGGCGATGAACAGGAGTTGATCGGATCGGAACAGCGCCTGCCACCGGCTGATCTGCACGTCATATTCGCTACGCGCGCAATAGCTGTGATGTTGGTGCGCGAAACGCGCCTGCCTGTCGGGGCCGACATGGTCGTGCGGCTTGATGATCCGTTCAGCTTCGGCGGCAAAGGCTGCCTCCGGTTCCAATGTTTCGAAACCGCGCGCGACTTCATGCCAATAATGCGACCATGCACGCGCGCATGGATCACGCAGCATTACGATGATCTTCGCGTCCGGGCAAAAGGCGCTGATGCGTTCGGCGGCTTGGGGATGCATGAAATAATAAGGGGTACAATCCATCGTCATCACCGGCGCATCCACTCGGCGCATGCGCTCCTCTGCATCCTGCAACGACGGGAAGTGGGCGAGATAATTGTCGAGCGGGCGCATCTTGTGCCTGTCGAACTGATGGATCTCCTTGGCGACCGGCGCGATGATCTGCGGGTGGTTCGCCAGATCCCGGAACAATGATGTCGTGCCTGCCTTTTGTGCGCCGACGATGAAGATATGGGGCGACATGCGGTCCCCGCGCCGAACGGCCAGTAGCGCCTGGAGTCGCGCAGTGGCAATGAACGAACGGGGACGATAAAGAATCCGCCGGCGCAGGGTCTGTTCGGTAGGCATGTCCATCAGACTATTTCGCCCCTCCCGTTCCATTCAGGTTTTGACTCGCATGGAATATTCTTCTTCTACAACCAATCGCATTTTCTTCCCACATCATTAACCATTTGATGTTAGGGGGCTGCTTCAAAATTGGATTCGCCAGATGACTGCATCTCCTCCATCCGCCGATCAAAGCGCAGACATTGATCCGGCCGTGGTCGAATATGCGGTGCCCCGTCGTTGGGGCAAGCCGTCGGCGCGCCAGACCGTCGCGCTCCTATTATGCGGGCTGATCCTAGCCGCGGGCCTGTCATTGGCGGTTCATTTTGTCGACGCGCTCACAGCGGTTCCGTCGCAGCCCGATTATGGCGTGCCCCCCAATTATGATCCGCGATCGCACATGGCGACCGGCCGATCGGCGACCGGCGTGGAACCGCCGCCCCTGATCTTCAAGCCATTGGCCGCGCCCGATGCGCGTGCGATCAACGCTGCGCAGCCCTTTTCCACGGCGCCCCGGCCTCCCGCGCCTCCGTTCATCTATTCGGGGTCGGCGGACAATTGGCGGCGGGCGCAGGAATGTCTGGCGAGCGCCGCTTATTATGAAGCCGGTGACGATCCGGTTGGCCAGCGCGCGGTGGCACAGGTCGTGGTGAACCGCGTGCGCCACCCGGCCTTTCCCAAAAGCGTGTGCGGCGTCGTGTTTCAGGGTAGCGAGCGCGCCATTGGTTGCCAGTTCACCTTTACCTGCGACGGCTCGATCGCGCGGCGCCGCCCCAGCGCATCAGCCTGGTCGCGGGCGCTGATCGCCGCGAAGGCCGCTTTGAACGGCTATGTGTTCGGGGCTGTCAGCACCGCAACCCATTATCACACCGACTATGTCGTGCCATACTGGTCCGCGCAGATGGACAAGTTGGTGATGGTACGCGGGCATATATTTTTCCGCTGGTCCCACGCAGGTATGCTGCGCAGGGTCAGCATGTCGGATGAACCCGTCATAGCGTCGATCGCCAGCTTGTCGGGCGATCCGAAAAAGGAAGATGGCCCGTCCTCCATCCTGTCCTACGACCTTGCCAAAATGGGCGACTGGCGCGATCATTCGTCGGTGGCAAACGGCGCCGATGGCAAGGATGCCGGGGCGGACGTTCCTGCATGGATATTGAAGGGCAGCCGACTGCATGACGCCGCGCCCGCTGCCGGCGCGTATATGTTGTCGCTGGAACCCGGCGCATTTGCGGGTTCCTATGCCGTCACCGCCTATCGCATGTGTCGCGACAAGCCGGAATGTACCGTGATCGGCTGGCTCAACCCTGGCGACCTGCCATCCGGTTCGGTCATATCCGCCGCTGCGGCACGGACCATGTCGTTCTTCTATCGGGTGGATGGTGATCGGCGCAAGGAAACCGTCCTTTTCGACTGCGCCGTGATCGACCGGCCTGATCCGCGGCAGTGTCTGCCTGACAACCGCATGGGGCTTTTGCCCAAATAGGCCGGTCGCGTCTGGCGGCATGCGGACGCAATCATGCTTTGCGAACCATTAACCTTATTCTGGCAGGGCTGTGCGCAAGCAGCATGCCTGCTGCGGGGTGGAATGTGGGGCAAGGCAATGATGGGACGGCGAAGCAATTTTTTCCCGCTGGCAGCGATAATCGCTGTTGCCATGGTGGGGACGCCAGCGTCGGCCGAAACGCTGATGGAAGCATTGGCGCTGGCTTACAAGAACAACCCTTCCATCACCGCAGCCCGGGCCGACCAGCGCGCCGTTGACGAGAGTGTCGCCATCCAGCGGTCCAGCGGCCTTCCCTTCGCGGACAGCAGCATCAGCTATTCCAATAATATCTATCGCCAGTTTCCCCAGATTTCTGCAGGTGAAGCGTTGAGCATGAACGCGCAGGTGGTTTTGCCGCTCTATAATGGTGGCTCCGTCCGCAATGCCGTGAACGCCGCTAAATTGCGGGTCGAATCCGGCCAGTTTTCGCTGCGCAGCGTCGAGGCGAATCTGTTCCAGTCCATTGTCGCGACCTACATGAACGTGTTGCGCGACAGTGCAATCGTCGAATTGAACCGCCAGAATGTCCGCGCCCTGGACATCAACCTCAGCGCTGGTCAGGAACGGTTCGAGGTGGGCGATCTGACCCGGACCGACGTGGCCCAGTCCCGCTCCCGCCTGGCGTTGGCGCGCTCCAGCCTGCAAAGCGCCCAAGCGCAGCTCATCGCGTCGAAGGAAAATTACATCGCCCTTGTCGGCAAGCCGCCGCAAAATCTTGAAGTGCCGCCCGCGCTGCCCGGCTTGCCTGAAAGTGCAGAGGCGGCCGTGGCGCTGGCGCTGGCAAACAATCCTGCCTTGCTTGCGGCCAACAAGGCCCGCGACGCGACGCGATATGACGTGAAATCCGCCAATGGCCAGATCATGCCGCGGGTCAGCGCCTTCATCAACGGATCGCAGACGGACTATCTGGGGTCCACGGTCGTTAATCAGGGTGGCATAGTGAATGTCCGCAATGACAAGGCGGCATCGGCAGGGGCGACTATTTCCATTCCCCTGTATCAGGGTGGGCGTCCCGGCGCGCAGCAGCGCCAGGCCGTCGCACGCGAATCGAGCGCGATCGAGCAGGCGACCGCGACCGAACGCGCCGTGATCGCACAAACCCGCGCCTCTTATGCGCTTTGGCGCGCTGCACTCGAAACGATCACCTCCGCGGAAGAAGCGGTCAAGTCGGCCGAACTGGCGCTTGATGGCGTGAAGGTTGAAAACTCCGCAGGGTCGCGAACCATACTCGACATCCTCAATGCGGAGCAGGAATTGCTCAACACGCAAGTCCAATTGGTCAGTGCGCGCCGCGATGCCTATGTGTCGGCCTTCACGCTTCTGGCCAATATGGGCCGGGCCGAAGCGCGCGATCTGGGCATCGATCGGCCCTATTATGATCCCAAGGATAATTATGCGCGCAGCACGGGCAAATTTCTGGATTTTGACTTTGCGCCCCAACCCAAGCCGATCAGTTCCAGCACGGCTGACACACCGCCACAGCAGCCAGCCACCATACTGATCCCCGGATTTTCCGGCTTTTAATGATTGGTGCGCGCTGCACGGCGCGCCATGGTTACGAGCGGTTAACCCTCTTTGGCTATCATTCTCGTTCGCAGATGATGCTGTATCGACAGGAGGCAGGGATGGAAGCAACATCAGCCGGACAGATCGCCGCCATCGTTCGGGCAGAAGCAGGCAAGATGCGCGCGGCGATTGACGGAGCCAGCGACGGTGCCCAGGTGAGCCTGCGCGTGAGCGACTTTGCAAAGCTGGCGCAGATGATGGAACGGCTCGCCGACAGCGTCACCGTCCGCGCGGACGGTTCGCTGGGCGGATCGCGTCATTGGATCCCACTGGACAAGTTCGAACGCCTGCGTGCGGAGGCAACGCATTGGCAAGCCGAGTGCGAGAAATTGCGCCGCGAGGCTCAGATCGACAGCCTGCTTCGTCTGTAGCCAGTCAGGGCAGCAGGAGCATCAGCCCCGCGACAAAAGCTGCCCAGAACGCCAGGATCATCCCCACGATAGCGGTGAAAATCGCATAGTTGCGGAACACTTTCCATGGCTTGAGCCGCTTGGCGCGCGGACGCGACGTACCGCGCCAAGGGACAAAAGTGGCTTCCACCTCGACGATTGACTCCATGTACATGGCTCATCTCCTTAAATCTCTACTTAAACAATAGAGATTGGAAATGCGAGATAGATTCTGCCAAGGCCCGGTAAAGCCGCGATTTCACCTGTGTGGCCGCAAGCGTGGCGAAATGGCGAGCGCCGCGCGCCGTCATTTCGCCATCGCGGTGCGCGTCAATAAGCGGCCAGGGGTGCGGGCAGCGCATCCGCCCACGCCTTGATCACCGCCGCTTCCTTGACCTGCCCCGTCTGGCGGGAATGCAGCCCATCTGAACTGTCATTGGCAAAGTCGGCCCAACGATCGGTCTGTGTGGGGTCTTCGACTGCCGCTGAAATATCGACAAGCCCCGACAGCCCATAGGCGGCAAAGTTGGTCCTGACCTCGTTGTTGAACGCCTGACGCCCGTCATTCGCGCTGTTGGCGTACAGCCCGACCGGAATATTGGACCCGCTGGTGGAGGGGGCCATCGTCGTCCACCATATCCGCACCTGCGGATTGATCGCCTTCGCCTTTGCGACAAAGGCCGCGATGTCCGCCAATATCTGGCTGGCCGTGCGTCCGTTGCTCATGTCGTTGACGGACCAGTTGCATAATATGTCGCTGACATAGGCAATGATCCCGATCCGCAAGACCGGCTTGGCGAAGTCGCCCGCGACGAAATCCTGGATCTTGGACCCCGACCGTGCCTGCATCGCGTGCGGAATGCCCGCCTGTTCCAGCGCCATGCGTGGCGGCCCGCCGGCCGTCCCGGTGCCGGGCCCGGCATTACCCGATACGCCATAGAAACGACTGTCGCCGCCGACCAGCACAGTGGGACCATGATCGCTGGCCAGGCCGATCAGTACCCCCGGTGCACCATCGATCTGGGCCCTTGCTCCGCCATCTGCGGGAAGTGCGCCAGTTTGCATCAATCGATCTACGCCGATCGTGGTGCCCCTCTGATCTTCTCCCTCGGGCGTACCAGGCCCGGTCATGGGAAAGTTGGCGCGGGTGTCACCGACCAGATTGTCCTTCATCGATCGATGCCAGACCATGGCACCGGGTGGGAATTCGGACAGGCCGAGCGCGCCGGGCAGGAGATCGTCGGACCATAGCAGCGCTCCGCCGGGGATCGTCCCGATAGCGCTGCCGGACCAGGTTACCCGCCCGACTGCCGGGCCGATTTCCAGCGCCCTTTGTATCGATTGCGGGCTGACTGCCGTTTCGGCCTGGTCGGACCCGATGATGAATGCCGCATCGGCGTAGCGCAACGCGGTCATGTGCGCGTTGGACAGCGTGTCCCTTATGCGCCCGCTGGTCCGCGCCGAATTGGACGTTGATACATTGCCGATGCCGTAGGCGCTTTCGCCGGCGCGGACGGTGGCAAGGCGCCATAGCGCCTCCGGGCGCGGGTTTGCCGGACCGCGCGCGCCACGGCCAAAGCCATATCCGAGCCGCGTCATCAGGCAAGCGCCACGATATTGGCGGCTGTCGTGCCCGTCGCACGGACGTAACGGGCGCGAACATCCAGCACCTGTCCGTCGGCGACATTGAGGAAGTTGACGTCAGCGGTGCCATCGACGCCCCGCAATATGACCGTGCCGCCAGTGCCGATGTACAGCGCTTTGGGCACGACGGGCAGAGAGTCACTGTCATGGGGAACGACGGCGTAGGGCGCCCGCGCCGATGCAATCGGATTGTCGATGAAGCTGGTATAGGGATCGGTCATTTTCCGCCTCCTGCGTGAAGAGGCGACTCACATATGCCGAGCCATGGCCTGTAGGACAGCAAATAGGATCGGCAACCGAAAAATTTTATCCTATTTGGTTCATAGGGTTGGCATTTTCTGGTCGTACGGTCGGGCTGGCTCGCCTGGCGTCCCCGCGTCGGCGCGCCCGTTTTTCCTCGATGGCGATGACTTCGAACAATTCGTTGGGGTAGCGGCGTGCGCGCTGGCGCAAAATATCTATGCCCGACGACAGATATATCGCGACGATCAGGATCATCATCGCGGACATGTCTCCCAATCCGGCAATGTCCCCGATGGCGATCCGTGCGCCACCCGCCACGATGACCAGGATCAGCGTCGCGGCCAGCAGATCGGACCGACGCGAACGGGGAAACGCCACGAGCAGCGCCGGGAACAGGACCGCAACCGCCGTGAGCGACAACCAGGATATAGCGGAAGGCGACAAATGAACCCTGTCCGTCGCAAGCATGACCCCAGCGGCCACAAGGGCCAGCGCCATCAGTCCAAGCGCATAGCGCGTGGTCTGGATGAGGGATTTTGGATTGGGGAACATGCCGTTACCTTGTCGCCGTGTCTTGGTACCAAAAACGGCATAGGCCCGCCTCCCTTAAACCCGAATCACTCGTTAGGGTTAACTGGCGGAAAACCACGAATTTGCCTCGCAGGACGCCTGTGCCCCGCTTCATGGTCACATGTTGAATGGATAATGGCCGAATTGATCGGCCCACGAAGGGAGCAGAGAGCCATTTACAAGCGCGTCAAGGCCAAGTTGCGCCTTCCCAAGCACAAGCCAATCGTGCATGTCCGACCAGTCGTCCGTCACTGAGCGGGCAAGGGGGACGCGTATTGATGATCGATTGGGTGCACAGCCTGGCTGGCCTGCTCGTGGGCTTGCTCGTTGGAATAACCGGCGTGGGCGGTGGGTCGCTGATGGCACCCATCCTCATCCTGCTGGTTGGAATCGTGCCAGTCACTGCCGTCGGGACCGACCTTTGGTTCGCGGCGATCACCAAGACCGTCGGGGGCGTCGTCCATCATCATTTCGGGAAGCCCGACTGGACCGTGGTGCGTCGCCTGTTGATGGGCAGCCTTCCGGCATCCGTCCTGACGATCGCATTATTGTCCAAACTGCCCCGCAGTTCCTTCCAGAGTGATCTTATCCTTTCGGCGCTCGGCGTCTTGCTGATCATGACGGCGATCGCCACGCTTTCGCGTCGGCAAATCCATGATTATGCCCGCGATATGCAGGAGGACACGGCGCAACGCTTCCGGCGTATGCAATTGCCGCTGACGGTGCTGGCCGGATTCATCCTGGGCGTGCTCGTCACGCTGACGTCGGTGGGGGCGGGCGCACTGGGGGCGACCATGCTGATCGCGCTCTATCCCATGCGGATGAAGGCGGCGCGCCTGGTGGGCACTGATATTATCCACGCCGTGCCGCTGACGGCTGTGGCGGGGCTTGGCCACCTGTGGATCGGCAATGTCGACTTTGCGTTGCTGGGGTCGCTGCTGGTCGGATCGATACCGGGCATCATCGTCGGATCGCTGCTGTCGTCCAAACTGCCCGACCGTCTGGTCCGGTCGGTGCTGGCGCTGGTGCTGATGCTGGTCGGCATAAAGCTGCTGGTGGGCTAGTCACTTATGCACGTCGCGACATTTCTTCAGGACCTTGCCGGCGGCGGGGCGGAGCGTGTGGCCGTCCTGCTGATGAACGGACTGGTGGCGCGCGGCGAACGGGTTACGCTGATCCTGGCGCGGCGGGAAGGCCCTTATCTCGACGATCTCGATCCGGCGATCGAACTGGTCGATCTTGGCAATCGCCGTTCCATTTCCAGCATTCGCCCGCTTGCCCGCTGGCTGCGTTCGACGCGGCCGGATATTCTCGTCAGCCATCTCACCCATGTTAATGTCGCCGCTGCGCTGGCCAACCGGATCGCACGGGCGGGCATCCCGCATGTGGCGGTCGAACATAATCAGATGGGGCAGAATTACGCGCTGCTGACCAACCGCTCGGTCAAGGCGGCCTATCGTCTGGCGCGATTCGTCTATCCGGGTATTTCGCGGGTCGTCAGCGTCTCTCAGGGCGTCGAATCGGCTGTCCTGGCCTTTACGCGCGGTCACCCGCACAATCATCAGGTCATCCACAATCCTGTCGTCACTGACGGGCTGGTGGCGCTTTCGGGCGAAGCGCCGGAACATCGCTGGTTGACCGACGGGGCGGGCATACCCGTTCTGTTGGGTTGCGGGCGACTGCATCACCAGAAGGGCTTCGATGTCCTGATCAGCGCTGTGCGCAAAGTGCTGGATGAACGCCCCGTCCGGTTGGTCATTCTGGGCGAAGGTCCGCTGCGTCCGCAATTGGAGGCGCAGCTCAAATCCTTGAACCTGGACGATCATGTCGATCTGGCAGGATTCAGCCGCAACCCATTCGCAATGATGCGCGCTGCCGATGCCTTCATATTGTCGTCGCGTTGGGAAGGTTTGCCGACCGTATTGATCGAAGCACTTGCCTGCGGTGCCAATATCGTTGCGACCGATTGCCCCAGCGGCCCGCTCGAAGTGCTGGAAGGGGGCAGGTTCGGACGGCTCGTTCCTGTCGATGACAGCGACGCCTTGGCAAAGGCCATAGGCGCTTCGCTGGATATGCCGCTCGACAGGGTATCGGCCAAAGCGCGCGCAGCCGATTTCACGCTGGATCGCGCGGTCGACAATTATATGGCGTTGTTTGCCCATTTGCGGTCGCGGGGCTGAACGTCAGCGCGCTGATGGGTGAACACCGGCGGGGCTGCGCGTCGCTGCCCAGGTTGATCCATGCTTGCCCACCCAAAGCCGGCCTGCTTTCCGCCGCTTCTCGTTCAATCCTCAACGGTATCTTTACGATTTCTTAGGCGAATGGGTCCAAATTGCCGTCCCCGGCTATGGAGCCCGCCAATGTCAGTTCGAGCGACCCTGTACAGCGATAATCGTGGCGCGCAGCGAATGCAGCTGGACCGCGCTTCGACCTTGCGCGATGGTGAGGATACGCCGTTCGACGTGCAGATCGAGGATATCTCGCTCACCGGCTTTCGCATGCAATTGCCTTTCGAGATTTTGCCCGATCAGGCGACGACCATCGGCGTGCCGGGCGTCGGCATCAGGGCGGTGCGGATCGTCCGTGTCGAAGGAACGATCGCTGGCTGCGCCTTTGTGCAGCCACTCAATCGCGCGGAGCTCGACACGATTCTCCGCTTCGACAGTTCCGTCGTCCAGGAAAACTTCAAATATCAGGCTGCTCCCGCGAATATCGCGGAAAAGGATGGTTCTGAACTGTCCGCAGACACAGCGGGTCTCAGCCTACCTCAAAAACTGGCGATAGTCGCTGGTGCAGCCTTGACCATCTGGCTGCTGATTCTGGCAGCCATGTTTCTCATTTAGGGTAGCGTCCGCTCCCCGATACGATCATCGCTGCTGAACATGGACTCCCGCGCGATAGCGCCTGGGAGATTTTCGTGCGCCCTTCCGCCGAACGGCCGCACTTTTTCAAAATTTTGGTCGGGACGAGAGGATTCGAACCTCCGACCCCCACACCCCCAGTGTGATGCGCTACCAGGCTGCGCTACGTCCCGACCGGAGGGCGGCTCTTAGAAGCACATTCGCCAAGTTGCAAGGGATTCGATGCTGCTCTTTTGCGGCTGCTGCGTATCGGCCTAATCATATTGCCTCCCCGCCTGCATCTGTGGTAGCCGCCGCGGCTTGATCCGTGGGCGCTATGTGCGTCCTGCGGCCGACAGAAACCAAGGCGCGACCTGCTTCAGGAAAGTCCCACCCATGTTCATATCGACAGCCTTTGCCCAGACTGCGGGCGGGCCAGCATCCGGCAGCGGCATATTGGTGCAGATGGCGCCGCTGGTCCTGATCTTCGTGGTATTCTATTTCCTGCTGATCCGCCCGCAGCAAAAGCGGATGAAGGCGCACAAGGCGAAGATCGACGCAGTGAAAAAAGGCGATCAGGTGATCACCGGTGGCGGCCTGCTGGGCAAGGTCACGCGCGTGGACGAGATTTACGCCGAAGTCGAAATCGCGCCGGGCATGAAGGTGAAGGCGGTCAAGTCCACCCTGACAGACGTGCTCGACCCGACCACTGCCAAGCCAGCGAACGACTGATCCCACGATGCTGAACTTTTCGCGCTGGGCGGTCTTTGCGATCATCCTGCCGCTGGCTATCGGCGTGCTGTGCGCCGTACCCAGCTTCCTGCCGGATTCGGTCGTCACCCGGCTGCCCGGTTTCATGCAGACGCGGGTCAATCTGGGTCTCGACCTGTCGGGCGGCAGCCATTTGCTGCTCGAAGCCAGCACGCAGGATGTCGCCAAGCAGCGGCTCACCAATATGGAGGAGCAGGTTCGCACCGAATTGCGCCGGGGCGACCCCCGGATCGCGATCGGCGACATCTCCAGCCGCGACGGGAAGCTCAGCTTCATGGTGCGCGATCCGTCGCAGGTGGATGCCGCGGTCGAGCGTATCCGTCCGCTGACGCAGGGCGCGGGCCTTACCGGACAGCGCGATTTCAATGTCGAGGTGGTCAACAGCTCCACCATCGTCATCACCCCGACCGAAGCGGGGATCAACAATGCGGTCAAGAGCGCGATGGAAGTCGCGACCGAAGTGATCCGCAAGCGCATCGATGAGATGGGCACGCGCGAACCCACGATCCAGCAGCAAGGCGACAATCGCATCGTCGTACAGGTGCCCGGCCTTCAAGATCCCAAGGCGCTGAAGGATCTGCTGGGCCAGACCGCGAAGCTGGAATTCAAGCTGGTCGATTTCACCGCCAACCCCGCCGAAGTGGCGCAAGGTCGCGCGCCGGTGGGCAGCGAAGTGCTGCCCTATCCCGACAATCCATCGGGCGTGCCGCTGATCGCGGTCAAGCGGCAGGTGATGGTGTCGGGCGAGGATCTGACCGACGCGACGCAGGGCTATGACCAGAATAACCAGGCGATCGTCAACATCCGCTTCAATGGCTCTGGCGGGCGCAAATTCGGGCAGGTGACGTCGCAGAATGTCAACCGCCCCTTTGCCATCATCCTGGACGGCAAGGTGCTGTCCGCCCCCAATATCAACGAACCGATCCTGGGCGGCAGCGCGCAGATCAGCGGCAATTTCACCGTCGAAAGCGCCAACCAGCTGGCGATCGCGCTGCGGTCGGGCAAGCTGCCGGTGGCGTTGACGGTGGTGGAGGAACGCACCGTCGGGCCGGGGCTGGGCGCCGATTCGATCCGCGCGGGGCTGATCGCGTCGGTCATCGCGGTGGTCGCGGTCGCGCTCTTCATGTTCGTGAGCTATGGCCGCTTTGGCATGTATGCCAATCTGGCGGTCGCCATCAACGTGGCGGTCATATTGGGCGTGATGGGCATGTTGGGCGCGACGCTGACGCTGCCGGGCATTGCGGGCTTCGTGCTGACCATCGGCACGGCGGTGGATGCCAACGTGCTGATTTACGAACGTATCCGCGAAGAAAGGCGACGCGGGCGCAATGTCGTCCAGTCGATCGAACATGGCTACAAGGAAGCGAGCCGCACGATTTTCGAAGCGAATGTGACTCACGCCATCGCCGGCGGCATCATGCTCGCGCTCGGCTCCGGCCCGGTCAAGGGCTTCGCCATCGTGCTGCTGATCGGCATCGCGACCAGCGTGTTCACGGCCGTCACCTTCACCCGCATGATCGTCGCCAACTGGGTGCGCCGCACCCGGCCGACGGACATCACCATTTAAGAGGGGCGGGAGGACACACCTATGAAACTTCTGAAACTCGTCCCTGACAATACCAATATCGGTTTCGTTGCGATGCGGAAATGGGCGTTCGCGCTCACCGCCTTGCTGACCGTGCTGGCCCTTGGCGCAACGGCCTATAAAGGCCTCAACATGGGTGTCGACTTTGTCGGCGGGCTGATGATCGAGGCGAAATTTCCTCAGAATGTGGAAACCGACAAGGTCCGCGCGACGATAGGATCGCTGGGTGTGGGCGAAAGCTCGCTCCAGCAGTTTGGCGATCCCAAGACGGTGCAGATCCGCCTGCCGCTGCCTGAACAGGGCGGCGCTGGCGCGGCCAACGCTGTGGTCGAAAAGACGCGCAAGGCGATGGCCGCGCAATTCCCCGGCGTCACTTTCTCCCGTTATGACACGGTATCGGGCAAGGTATCGGGCGAACTGATCCAGAATGGCGTACTGGCCGTGGTGCTGGCGATACTGGGCATCGCGGTGTTCAGCTGGTTCCGCTACGAATGGCAGTTCGGCGTCTCCACCTTCGTCGCGATCGTCCATGACGTGTTGATGACGCTGGGCTTTTTCGCGGTGACGCAGCTGGAATTCGACCTCAACATCGTCGCGGCCGTGCTGACGATCGTCGGCTATTCGATCAACGACAAGATGGTGATCGACGACCGTATCCGCGAAAATATGCGCAAATATCGCAAGATGGACATGAAGGCGCTGATCGACCTGTCCGTCAACGAAACCCTGCCGCGCACGGTGATGACGTCGGTAACGATCATGCTGGCGCTGGGCGCGCTGCTGCTGTTTGGCGGTCATGTGCTGCGTGGCTTTACCGCGGCCATGATGCTGGGCATTGTCGTTGGCACCTATTCGTCCGTCTATGTCTCCTCTTCGTTGCTGATCTCGCTGGGGCTGACCCCGATGTCGTCGGAAAAGAAAGCGAGCAAGGCCAACATCGCCGCGCAGGCCGAACGGGTCGGCCCACGGGACGGAGCGCAGCCCTGAGCGGCGAGAAGCGCATCGGCATCGAACTGCGCCGCGACGATAGCGGCCAGGGGCCTATCGTCACTGGATTCCAGGGGCGCGGATTTCGGGTGCGGGATGATGTGTTTCCAACCGGGCTGTTGCTCAGCCCGGTGCGGGCGATGGCGTGGGACGATGCCCCGCCGATCGACGCGCTGACACTTGCCGCGCTGGGCGACCTGTTTGACGGCGATCCGCGCCCGGAATTTCTGTTGCTCGGCACCGGCGCGGGATTGCGCCAGCCGCCCCGGCCCTTTGTCCGCGCGGTCGAGGCGCTGGGGATCGGCGTAGAGGCAATGGACAGCCGCGCAGCCGCCCGCGCCTGGGGCGTGCTGCGTGCCGAAGAACGTTGGATCGTCGCAGCGCTGCTGCCGCTCTGACCTGTTCGTTCAGGCCGGATGCTTGTCCGCCATATAGGACCAGCTCTGCCGGATCAGCGCCTCCAGAACATCCATGTCGATGCCCGACAGGCGCTTGATGTAGAGACATCCCTTGCCGCGCCGATGCTTGCCCAGCGGCCCACAATCCTCGTCCGATATGCCCGAAAGATAGAGGACCAGTTCGGCCTTGCACGGGGAAAAGGCGATACGCGACGCATCCCCCTCGCGCCCGCTGTCATAGCGATAATGATAGCGGCCAAAACCGATGATCGACGATCCCCACAGGCGAGGCGGCTCGCCGGACAAGGCCTGCATCAGCGTGGCGAGCCTTTCCCCATCTTCCCGCCGTTCGGGTGGTTCGACCGCGGCGAGAAACGCTGCCGCGTCGCTATCGGTCTCGATCGTCTTGTTGCTGTCCCTACCCATGACTTGTCATCCCCGGCTTCGACGCGTAGAGGCTAGCCTGTCATCTGGGGAGTAGCCAGCCGTTCCAGCGCAAATGGAGCGGGCCTTATGTCAACATATTTGGCCGAGAGGTCATGGCATGGGGGACGCGGAACATTCTGCGTAAGGCGAGACCAATGGCATCGGCGCTTTTCTGTCCGGCCGGGCGGGAGGCGACGGTGGCATTGCGTCTATCACTTCCGCCCGGCCCCGGATATTGTCTGATGGAAGCTCTGTTTACCTCCACCGCACTCGTCGCCCTTGCCGAAATGGGCGACAAGACGCAATTGCTCGCGATGTTGCTGGCGACGCGCTTTCGCAAGCCCGTGCCGATCATCTTGGGCATTTTGATCGCGACGATCGCCAATCATTTCCTCGCCGCCCTTCTGGGCCACTCCATTGCGGGCGTGCTGACGCAGGATTGGTTCCGCTATGCCGTGGCATTGAGCTTCATCGCCATGGCCGCATGGACGCTGGTGCCCGACAAGATTGACGAAGATGCGCCGCTCAAGGCGCCGTCGAAGGCGGGCGTGTTCCTGACCACACTGGTCGCCTTCTTTCTGGTGGAAATGGGCGACAAGACGCAGGTGGCGACCATCGCGCTGGGCGCGCGATTCGATAATCTGATCGCGGTGACGACGGGGACGACGCTCGGCATGATGATCGCCAATGTCCCCGCCGTGCTGTTTGGCGAGGCGCTGGCCAGGAAAGTGCCAATGCGCGCGTTGCAGGTTGGCGCCGCGTTGCTGTTCCTGCTGCTGGGCCTGTGGATGATCGCCGATTTGGTCGGCTGGATCGGGTAAAGCGGTTGTCAGCGCGGCGCGGCTGGGGCAAGGGAATGGGCAGCATATTCCCTCTCGGACGAACGTGGGTCAGGTGATGAAAGACTATCTGGTTACGATATTCGGCGGCGGCGGCTTTGTCGGTCGTCAGGTGGCGCAGGTGCTGCTGGCGCGCGGCGCGCGGGTGCGGATTGCCCAGCGTGATCCCGCCACTGCGCTGCGGGTCAAGCCCTTGGGCGGGCTGGGCCAGGTGCAGTTCATCGCCGCCGACATCCGCAACCCCGCCAGCGTGGCGCGGGCCGTGGCCGGCAGCGACATCGTCATCAACCTGGTGGGCATATTGAAGGGCGATTTCGACGCCTTTCACCATCGCGGCGCGGCCAATGTCGCCAAGGCGGCGGCAGACGCCGGTGTCAGCGCGCTGGTCCATATGTCGGCGATCGGTGCCGACGCCGATAGCCCGTCTGCCTATGGCCGGTCGAAGGCGGCAGGCGAAGCGGCGGTAAAGGCTGCTTTCCCCAACGCCACCATCATCCGTCCGTCGATCATCTTCGGCGCGGAGGACCAGTTCCTCAACCGCTTCGCGCAGATCGTCGCCATGCTGCCAGTGGTCCCCGTGATCGGCGGCGCGACCAGGTTCCAGCCCGTCTATGTCGCCGATGTCGCGCAGGCTATCGCCAATGCGGCGGAGCAGCCCGGTGTCCATGGCGGTCAGACCTACGAACTGGGCGGGCCGCAGGTGCTGAGCATGAAGGACATCAACCAGTGGATCGCCAGGGCGGCTGGCCGGGACAAGGCGCTGGTCGATGTGCCACATGCGGCCGCGAAGCTGCTGGCGATGCTGCCGGGCGGGCCGATCACCAGCGATCAACTGGCGATGCTGGGGCGCGACAATGTTGTGGCGCCGGGGGCCAAGGGGCTGGACGCACTGGGCGTCGCCGCCACGCCGATGGCGGGGGTCGCGGACAAATGGATGGTCCGTTACCGCAAGCATGGTCGCTTCGCCGGTCGGGTGAGCGCCTAAGGGCATTGCTCCGTTGTGACGCGGGGCTATCAGCTGCAAGACAATCTTCTCCCTCATCGTCATGCTGAAGCATGTTCAGCATGACGTTCGGGGTGACGGGATGATTATCGGAGGACGATCCCAATCATGGACCTGCACTATCTGACCGTCATCCTGCTGGGTATTGTCGAAGGGCTGACCGAATTTCTGCCGGTATCCTCGACCGGGCACCTCATATTGGCCAGCGAATTGCTGGGCTATGATGCGTCGACCTGGGCAATGTTCAACGTCGTCATCCAGCTTGGCGCCATTCTGGCGGTCGTCGTGCTCTACTGGCGCACTTTCTGGGCGGTCGGCATGGGGCTTTTGCGGCGTGAGCCGGTAAGCTGGCGGTTCCTGCGCAATCTGCTGATCGCCTTCATGCCTTCGGCCGTTATCGGCCTTGCCCTGCACGATTATATCGAAATTCTGCTTGGCGCGCCGCAGGTGGTTGCCTGGGCCTTGATTGCCGGTGGCATCGCGATCCTGCTGATTGAACGGGCGGTCAAGGATCAGCGATTTCATGGCATCGCCGATATTCCGATGGTGCGAGTATTGGCGATCGGCTTCATCCAATGTCTGGCCATGGTGCCGGGGGTCAGCCGGTCCGGCGCGACGATCATGGGCGCGCTGATGCTAGGGGTCGAACGGCGCACGGCGGCGGAGTTCAGCTTCTTTCTCGCCATCCCGACCATGTTGGGCGCAACCGCGCTGGAATTGATCAAGAAGGGCGATCAGATCACCAGCGCAGCGGTAGGCTGGGGCAGCATAGCCTTGGGCTTTGTCGTATCCTTCATTGTCGCGTTGCTGGTCATCCGCTGGTTCGTCGGGCTTGTGTCCAAACATGGCTTCGCGCCCTTCGCCTGGTACCGAATCGTCGCTGGCGTGGCCGCTCTGATATGGCTGGGGATGAGATAGGGCCGAAACGGTCTATTTATGCGATAAGTTCCTGCGATCATTTCGCAACTAGAGTGGATACAGGGTGTAATTTAGACAGCATTATTGACCTAAAATGCAGAATCCGCGTGACTCCGCGGGTTTTTATGCTATGCGCGCCCTTGTAACTTGAGTCAGGGGCGTATCATGGCCGACAATCCAATGCTGAAATTCGTAGGCAAGGGACAAGCCTACCCCGACAAGCGCGATGCCGATGCCCGCGCCGACGACTTTCTGGAAATCAGCCGCAGCTTCATCCTCGACAAGGCGGAAGAACAGGCGTCGCGCTGCTCGCAATGTGGTGTGCCATATTGTTCAACTCACTGTCCGTTGCACAATCACATCCCCGACTGGCTGCGCCTGACCGCCGAAGGCCGCCTGCGTGAAGCCTATGAATTGTCCAACCTGACCAGCACCATGCCCGAAATCTGCGGCCGCATCTGCCCGCAGGACCGGCTGTGCGAGGGCAATTGCGTCATCGAATTTTCCGGCCATGGTGCCGTGACGATCGGCAGTGTCGAAAAATTCATCACCGACACCGCCTGGAAGGAAGGCTGGGTCGAACCGCTGGTCCCCGGCAAGCCCACCGGCCAGTCGATCGGCGTGATCGGCGCGGGGCCGGCTGGTCTCACCACGGCGGAATATCTGCGCGCAGCGGGGCATGAGGTGCATGTCTATGACCGGCATGATCGCGCTGGCGGACTGCTGACCTACGGCATTCCCGGCTTCAAGCTGGAAAAGGACGTGGTCATGCGCCGGGTCCAGCGGTTGCGCGATGGCGGCATCGTCTTTCACGAAAATTTCGAGGTTGGCCGCGACGCGACATTGGAAGCGCTGCGTGAGAAGCATGACGCGATCCTGATCGCCACCGGCGTCTACAAGCCCCGCGACATTCGCGCGCCGGGCGTTGGCGCACCGGGCGTGGTCAAGGCGCTCGATTATCTTACCGCCTCCAATAAGGCCGGTTTTGGCGACGACGTCCCCGAACATGCGGACGGCAGCCTGCTCGCGACCGGCAAGAATGTCGTCGTTATCGGCGGAGGCGACACGGCGATGGACTGCGTCCGCACCGCGATCCGCCAGGGCGCGAAATCGGTCAAATGCCTCTACCGCCGCGACCGGGAAAATATGCCCGGATCGCAGCGCGAAGTCGCCAATGCCGAGGAAGAAGGCGTCGAATTCGTCTGGCTGACCGCGCCGATCGCCTTTGAAGGCACCGAGCATGTCACCGGCGTCAAAGTCACCAGGATGCGGCTGGGTGCGCCCGATGCATCGGGTCGCCGCGCGCCCGAACCCGATCCGGGCAGCGAACATACGCTGGAGGCCGATCTGGTCGTCAAGGCGTTGGGCTATGACCCTGAAGAATTGCCGAAAATGTTCGGTGCGGACGACCTGTCCGTCACCCGCTGGGGCACGCTGCGCGTCGATCACAAGACGATGATGACCAGCATGGACGGCGTGTTCGCCGCCGGCGACATCGTTCGCGGCGCAAGCCTGGTCGTCTGGGCGATCCGCGACGGTCGCGACGTGACCGAGCATATGCACCGCTATTTGAAGGCGAAAGCCAAGGCAGCGGGCGAGAGGGTTGCGGCGTGATGCGCGCTGCTTTTCTCTCCCTTTCGTGCCTGCTCCTATCGGCTCCGGCCGGTGCCCAGGTTCAGGCTGAGGCTTCGACGGCAACAGTTCAATCTGTCGATCCGGTACGTTTGGCCAAGGCCAAGCCGATCGCTTCTGTCATTCTGCCCGACGGCACCATCGAAAAGATGATGGGGCCGATGATGCAGAAGATGATGGGGCCGATGATGGATGGCATGACCAAGATGCCGATCCGCGAATTTCTGAGGATGGGCGGCCTTGACCCAAAACAGGTGGATAATCTGGGCGAGGGTACCGTCGAGGAAATGATGGCGATCATCGACCCGAATTTCCGCAAGCGGATGGACGTCGTCGTCAACACGATGATGCCGGCGATGGGCCGTTTCATGGGGCGATATGAGCCGGATATGCGGGAAGGCATGGCTGAGGCCTTCGCCTACCGATACACTGCTGCCGAACTGGACCAGATTGCTGCTTTCCTCAAAACCCCCATTGGCGCCAAGTTCGGTGCGGGTTTCATGGAGCTTGCCGCCGATCCGCATTATATTGGCCGAATGCAGAAGGTCATGCCTGAGATGATGCAGGCCATGCCGGAGATCATGAAATCGTCCGCAGCCGAACTCGAAAAGCTGCCAAAGCCGCGAACATATAATGAGCTGACAAAAGCTGAACGCGACCGTCTTACCGCCTTACTCGGCAAGGACGCGAAGAAGGCAAACTGACAATCGACGCCGATCAGGTCGGTAATCAACGGAAATGACAGCGGCCGTGCCCAAAAATGGACGGCTACAGGCAAGGGTAAGTCATCATGACCGACACCAACTTCACCGCAAGCCCCGAAGAACGCGCGCGGATCGCCGCCGAGGGCATGTATCATCCTGACCTGGAAGGCGATGCCTGCGGCGTGGGCCTCGTCGCCGCGACGGATGGCCGCCCCTCACGCCGTGTTGTCGCCTCCGCGATCGATGCGCTGAAAGCTGTGTGGCATCGGGGCGCGGTCGATGCCGATGGCAAGACCGGCGATGGCGCGGGTATCCATGTCGACCTGCCGGTGCGCTTCTTTGACGATGCGATCGCCGACTCCGGTCACAAGCCGCTGCCCAATCGCCTGGCCGTCGGCATGATCTTCCTGCCGCGCACGGACCTCAGTGCGCAGGAAACCTGCCGCACCATCGTTGAGAGCGAGATCATCGACGCAGGCTATACCATCTATGGCTGGCGCCAGGTGCCGGTGGACGTGTCCGTCATCGGTGAAAAGGCGCAGCGCACGCGCCCTGAAATCGAGCAGATCATGATTGCCGGGCCGATGCCCGAAGTGCGCGATCAGGCCGAGTTCGAGAAGGACCTCTATCTGATCCGTCGCCGGATCGAAAAGCAGGTGATCGCCGCGCAGATCAATGATTTCTATGTCTGTAGCCTGTCGTGCCGGTCCATCATCTACAAGGGGCTGTTCCTCGCCGAATCGCTGTCGGTATTCTATCCCGATTTGCAGGACGAGCGGTTCGAGAGCCGGGTGGCGATCTTCCACCAGCGCTATTCGACCAACACTTTCCCGCAATGGTGGCTGGCCCAGCCGTTCCGCACGCTTGCCCATAATGGTGAGATCAACACCATCCGCGGCAACAAGAACTGGATGAAGAGCCACGAGATCAAGATGGCTAGCCTCGCGTTCGGCGAGCAGTCGGAGGATATCAAGCCGGTCATTCCGGCGGGCGCGTCCGATACCGCTGCGCTGGACGCCGTGTTCGAGGCGATCTGCCGGTCGGGCCGCGATGCGCCCACCGCCAAGCTGATGCTCGTGCCCGAAGCCTGGCAGGCCGACAATGGCGAACTGCCCAAGGCGCATCGCGACATGTATGATTATCTCGCCTCCGTCATGGAGCCGTGGGATGGCCCTGCCGCGCTGGCGATGACGGACGGGCGCTGGGTCGTGGCCGGGGTGGATCGCAACGCGCTGCGTCCGCTGCGCTACACGCTGACGGGCGACAATCTGCTGATCGTCGGGTCGGAAACCGGCATGGTCGTGGTTCCCGAAACCACCATCGTGCGCAAGGGGCGCATGGGTCCGGGCCAGATGATCGCCATCGATCTGGCCGAAGGCGAAATCTACGACGATGCCGCGATCAAGGATCGGATCGCGGGTGAGCGCCCCTATGGCGACCTGATCAAGGACTTTATGGCGATCGGCGACCTGACCGATGCGCCGACCGCGCTGCCCGACTGGGACAAGGCGGAACTGACGCGGCGGCAGGTGGCGGCCAACCTGACGCTGGAGGATCTGGAACTGATCCTGGCGCCGATGGTGGAGGATGCCAAGGAAGCCATCGGCTCCATGGGCGACGACACGCCGCTGGCCGTCATTTCCGACAAGCCGCGAACGATCAGCCATTTCTTCCGTCAGAATTTCAGCCAGGTCACCAACCCGCCGATCGATCCGTTGCGCGAACGGCATGTGATGAGCCTGAAAACGCGCTTTTCCAATCTGCACAACATCCTGGAGCAGGATGCGCAGAACAGCCATGTGCTCGTGCTGGAATCGCCGGTTCTGACCAGCGCGGAATGGGCGCGGTTGAAGGCGCATTTCGGTCCGGCGGTCGCGGAAATCGACTGCACCTTCCCGGCAAATGGCGGGCAGGAGCAGCTCCGCGCGGCAATCGCACGCATCCGGGAGGAAGCCGAGCAGGCGGTACGTGAAGGGCGGACGGAAATCTTCCTGACCGACGAGGGCGTCAGCGAGACGCGCATCGCCATTGCGGGCGTGCTGGCGGCGGCCGCGGTGCACACGCATCTGGTGCGTAAGGGGCTGCGTTCCTATGCGTCCATCAACGTGCGCTGCGCCGAGGCGCTCGATACCCACTATTTCGCGGTGCTGATCGGCGTGGGCGCGACCACGGTGAACGCCTATCTGGCCGAAGCCAGCATCGCCGACCGCCATGCGCGCGGGCTGTTCGGGTCTCTCGACCTAGACGCCTGTTTCGAGCGCTATCGCGTCGCGGTCAACGAAGGCCTGCTCAAGATCATGTCCAAAATGGGCATTGCGGTCATCAGCAGCTATCGCGGCGGCTATAATTTCGAAGCGGTCGGCCTGTCGCGCGCTCTGGTCAATGATCTGTTCCCCGGCATGCCGGCGAAGATTTCGGGCGAAGGCTATGCCTCGCTCCACTATAGCGCGATCCTGCGCCATCAGCAGGCATATGACGCATCGGTCGTGCGGCTGCCGATCGGTGGCTTCTATCGCCAGCGCAACGGTGGGGAGGCTCACGCCTATTCCGCGCAATTGATGCATCTGTTGCAGACGGCGGTCGCGACCGACAGCTATTCGACCTATCTGCAATTCTCGCGCGGGGTGCGCGATCTGCCGCCGGTCTATTTGCGTGACCTGATGGAGTTTAATTTCGCGCGCGAAGCCGTGCCGATCGACGAGGTGGAGGCCACCACGGAAATCCGCAAGCGTTTCGTGACGCCGGGCATGTCGCTTGGGGCGCTCTCGCCTGAGGCGCATGAGACGCTGGCGATCGCGATGAACCGGATCGGTGCGAAGGCGGTGTCGGGCGAGGGCGGCGAGGACGCCGCGCGCTTCAAACCCTATGAAAATGGCGACAATGCCAATAGCGTGATCAAGCAGATCGCGTCGGGCCGCTTTGGCGTTCATGCCGAATATCTGGCGTCGGCCGAAGAGATAGAGATCAAGGTCGCACAGGGGGCCAAGCCGGGCGAGGGCGGGCAGCTGCCCGGCTTCAAGGTCACCGAATTCATCGCCAGGCTGCGCCATTCGACGCCCGGCGTGACGTTGATTTCGCCGCCGCCCCATCATGACATCTATTCGATCGAAGATCTGGCGCAGCTCATCTACGACTGCAAGCAGATCAACCCGCGCGCACGCGTCTGCGTCAAGCTGGTGAGCCAGGCGGGCATCGGCACGGTCGCAGCGGGCGTGGCGAAGGCGCATGCCGACGTCATCCTGATCGCGGGCCATGTCGGCGGAACCGGGGCATCGCCGCAAACATCGATCAAATATGCCGGGACGCCATGGGAAATGGGTCTGTCCGAAGCCAATCAGGTGCTGACCCTCAACGGGTTGCGGCATCGGGTGAAGCTGCGCACCGACGGTGGCCTCAAAACCGGGCGCGATATCGTGATCGCCGCGATATTGGGCGCCGAAGAATATGGCATCGGCACTTTGTCGCTGGTCGCCATGGGCTGCATCATGGTGCGTCAGTGCCACAGCAACACCTGCCCCGTGGGCGTGTGCGTGCAGGATGAAAAGCTGCGCGCCAAATTCACCGGCACCCCGGAAAAGGTCATCAACCTCATGACCTTCATCGCCGAGGAAGTCCGCGAAGTGCTGGCCCGGCTCGGCTTCCGCAGCCTGGACGAGGTGATCGGGCGGACCGAACTGTTGAAGCAGGTCAATCGTGGTGCCGAGCATCTGGACGACCTGGATCTCAACCCGATCCTGGCCAAGGTGGACGCTCCCGACGACCAGCGCCGTTTCAGCCTGAAGCAATGGCGCAACGACGTGCCCGACAGCCTGGACGCCCAGATGATGCGCGACGCCAAGGCAGTGTTCGAGCGGGGCGAGAAGATGCAGCTGACCTATACGGTGCGCAACACGCACCGCGCGGTCGGCACGCGCCTGTCGTCGGCGGTAACTGACAAGTTCGGCATGTCGGCGCTGGCCGATGGACATCTGACCGTGCGCCTGCGCGGGTCGGCGGGCCAGTCGCTGGGCGCATTCCTGTGCAAGGGGATCACGCTGGAAATTTTCGGCGACGCCAATGACTATGTCGGCAAGGGCCTGTCAGGCGGCATCATCACGGTGCGCACGACCGTCTCCAGCCCGCTCTCGTCGAAGGACAATACGATCATCGGCAACACCGTCCTTTATGGCGCGACCAGTGGCAAGCTGTTCGCGGCGGGGCAGGCTGGCGAACGCTTCGCGGTCCGCAACTCGGGCGCGCAGGTCGTGGTCGAGGGCTGCGGCGCCAATGGGTGCGAATATATGACCGGCGGCATCGCCGTGATCCTGGGCAAGACCGGCGCCAATTTCGGCGCGGGCATGACCGGCGGAATGGCCTTCATCCTGGACGAGGATGGCAGCTTCCCGTCGCGGGCCAACCCCGAAGGGATCGTCTGGCAGCGGCTGGAAAGCGCGCATTGGGAGGCGCAGGTCAAGGATCTGATCGCCCAGCACGCCAAGGCGACCGACAGCAAATGGTCCAGCACCATATTGGAGGATTGGGACCGTTGGCGGCGCTATATCTGGCAAGTGTGCCCCAAGGAGATGATCAACCGCCTCGCTCATCCGCTGAGCGATGCGCCGGCGGAGGTCGTTGCTGCCGAATAGGCGTTCTAAGGGAAGGAACTGCCTGCTGCCGTCGCCATGACGGCGGGAGTGGCTGTCCCTTGGACAGGTTGCAGAGTCGGTGGAGGCGTGGCCGTCTCCCCGGCGGCGAAGCGCGCAATTGGCGGTGGCAGCTGATGAATCGGTGATGGTGGTGGGACGGGATAGACCGCTTCCGCCGCCTCCCCTTGCGTCAGATAGTCATGCACGACCGGATCGCTGGTGCCGTCAATCATGCCGTCTGCGTCCAGCCCCGAAATGTCCGAAGCCATTTGCCGTTCCGCCAGCGTTGGTCCGCAACCGGTACAGCGGATTATGTCGGGACCGCGACCGGCCGGGTCGGCGACCTGATCGGACAGGCTGCTATCGCTGGGCTCGGCATAGGCGACATCTTTCTGTGTCCTTGGAGCAGAGGATTGCGGACTCGTGACATAGGCGCCCAAACCCAGTCCCATGACCGTCGCGGCGGCCACTGTCACGCCTGACAGTATCCAATGCTGCATGGTCCTGCTTTCCATCCTTTTGCTTGCGGGCACTGGCCTTTCGGCGTGCCGCATCGTGCACGACAATCAATCATAACGCAGATGCAGATCGGTTGTTGCATGGCGCAAAAGCCTTTGCTAATGGCCAGCGCCTACCAGATGCCGGTCCTGCCGGTTTCCCTTTGAATGTGCGGCCATGGCGGAATTGGTAGACGCGCAACGTTGAGGTCGTTGTGGGCGAAAGCCCGTGGAAGTTCGAGTCTTCTTGGCCGCACCATTCACTTGCCTGATGCTCAGGATCAGCCGGAATTGACAGTCCCCGCCCCGCAAGGGCAGGGGCAATTGCGCTTGATCGCACGGACGTTGCAGGGGGGTGGTTCGACCGCCTATCTGACGCGGGCGCGCGAGACAGACCCGGATGACGAGATGAAAGGAAGCTGCCATGTCCGCCATAGACTGGGATCAGCCAGCCACCATGATTGATCTGGATGGCAAGGCGCCCTTGATCGGCACGATCCGCCAATGCGCGCAGCATTTCGCGATCTTCAAGGCAGAGGCCAAGGCGCAGGCGCGCGTGTTGCTGACCCAACCGGTTCATCGGGAGGGCCGCCGGACGCGCACCTGGCTGCTGGAGCCGGATGAAATCGCCCAACTGGCGGAAAAACTGCGCGCAGAAAGCTGACAGGTTCGGTTTTCGAGCTTCGGCCGGAATTTCCCCTGTCCTACAACAAACCATATGGGATAAATGATCCGCCTCGTTCGAAACAGAGAGGCGCAGCATGGACATCCTTACGCTCATTGACGATGTTATCGCCCGCGAAGGCGGTTATTCCAACCATCCGGCTGATCGGGGCGGGCCGACCAATTGGGGAATTACCCAGGCGGTGGCGCGGGACAATGGCTTTGTCGGCGACATGCGAGCGTTGCCGCGCGCGACGGCGGTGGCGATCTACCGGCGGATTTACTGGGATCAGCCCGGTTACGCCTTTGTCGCGGAAACTGCGCCCTCCGTTGCGGCCGAATTGTTCGATACTGCGGTCAATATGGGCGTGGGAACCGCGACCGGCTTTCTCCAGCGCGCCCTTAATGCGCTCAACCGCAACCAGCGCGATTATCCGGATCTGATGCTGGACCGGGCGATCGGCGCAAGGACGCTGGGGGCATTGCGCGCCTTTCGTGCGTTGCGGGGCAAGGCGGGTGAGGCGGTACTGCTGAAGGCGATCGAAGCGATGCAGGGTGAACGCTATATCGCGCTCGCGGAAAACCGCCCCGCCAATGAAGCCTTTCTTTACGGCTGGCTGGCCAACCGAATCGGTTAGCTCTCATGAGCACTAGTGCGTTTTGCGCCAAGCTATAGCGCGAACGTCGCCCGGAGCTGTCTTTTCAATCAGGATATGAAGCCATGGTTTCCGAGTCCATTGATCCCGATCCCTGGGCCGCACGTGCGCGGCCTACCTTCCTCTATGTCATGTATGCGCTGCTGCTCTGGTCGCTGCCGATGGGCGTCATCGCGGGGTGGCGACCCGCTATGGCGGCGGCGATCACGGCGGGGATGCGCGACTATCTCAACGCCCTGCCTGAACCGCTCTACGCGCTGTTTGGCACTGGCTATCTGGGCTACACCGCCGCGCGCGCATGGGGCAAGGCGAAGGGGGCAGAGCGGTAGCGCCTAGGCGGCCGCGCTCCCTTCATACCAGCCGCGCGAACGCTTCACGAGAGCGACGATAGAGAGCATTACCGGCACTTCCACCAATACGCCGACGACAGTGGCCAGAGCCGCGCCAGAGTGGAGGCCGAACAGGCTGATCGCTGCGGCGACCGCCAGTTCGAAGAAATTGGACGCACCGATCAATGCAGCCGGTCCCGCAACGCACCAGTCGACGCGCATGCTGCGGCTGAGCCAATAGGCAAGGCCAGCGTTCAGATAGACCTGAAGCAGGATCGGCACTGCGATCAGCGCGATGACCAGCGGCTGGGCGACGATCTGCTCCCCCTGAAAGGCGAAGAGCAGCACGAGCGTAGCGAGCAGGCTTAGCAGGCTAAATGGCCCGAGCCTTGTCAGCAGCCGTTCCAGAGCTGCCTGTCCGCCTGCCCGCAACTGCGCCCGGCGCAGCCATTGGGCGACGACCACGGGCACGACGATATCGAGGCCGACCGACAGCAGCAGCGTATCCCATGGCACGCTGATCGAGGCGACGCCTAGCAGCAGTCCGACGATCGGCGCAAAGGCGAACAGCATGATCAGATCGTTGAGCGCCACCTGACCGAGCGTATAGCCAGGATCGCCATCCAGCAGGTTGGACCAGACGAACACCATCGCGGTGCAGGGGGCGGCGGCCAGCAGGATCAGGCCCGCAATATAGGACGGCCCCTGTCCGTCAGGCAGGTAGGACGCGAACAGATGGCCGATGAACAATGTGCCCAGCAGCGCCATGGAGAAAGGCTTGACCGCCCAATTGATGAACAGCGTCACCCCGACACCGCGCCAGTGCCGCCTTACGCTGCCCAGCGCGGCAAAGTCGATCCGCAGCAGCATGGGTATGATCATCAGCCAGATCAGCGCCGCTACCGGGAGGTTGATGTTGGCGATCTCGGCTCCAGCGATCAGCGCGAAGGCCGACGGGAACAGATGCCCCAGTCCAATCCCCAGGACGATGCACAGCGAGACCCAGAGGCTGAGATAGCGTTCGAACAATGACATCAGGCGGCTCCCACCACGTCGCCATCTTCCTTGACGAAGGGTGTGGGCAGCGGATGGGGCAACAACTCCAGCACCGCCTCGGACGGGCGGCATAATCGCACCCCTTTGGGCGATACGACGAGCGGGCGGTTGATCAATATGGGGTGCGCCATCATCGCGTCGATCAGCGCCGCGTCCGGCAGCGTCTGATCGTCCAGCCCCAGATCGGCAAAAGGCGTCCCCTTCTGCCGCAACAGGGCGCGCGGTGCGATGCCGGCACGGGCGATCAATTGTTCCAGCAAAGCCCGTGACGGCGGCGTCTTGAGAAATTCGATGACATGCGGCTCGATCCCGGCATGGCGGATCATCGCCAGCGTGTTGCGCGACGTGCCGCAGGCGGGGTTGTGATAGATGATGATGTCGGTCGCCAAGGGAATGTCCTCTGGATCAGCAGCAAGGGGTCAGTTCAGCAATGATCGGGGCGCACAAAGCCGCGTTCCCGCCGCAACAATCCTTGAGCAGGAACAATGTCAGTGCGCCCAACGCCTCCAGATCGGCGCGATAATGAATGGATCGACTCTGCCGCTCCGCCCGGACCAGTCCAGCGCGGGACAGGATCGCCAGATGGGACGACATGGTATTTTGCGGGACCCCGACCAGCCGGGCGATTTCCCCGGCGGGCAGGCCATCGGGCTCGTGGCGGACGAGCAACCTGAAACTGTCGAGCCGCGTGGACTGTGCGAGGGCGGCTAAAGCCGCGATGGCGGATTCGTTTTCCATATATCCAGATTAATGGATACATGGAGCATGGCAAGTCGGTTGTGAGGAAAGAAAGGAATCGCGGCGGCGAGAAACGCAAATGAGAGGGGCCGCCGGGTCAAAGCCCGACGGCCCATCATGTGCATGGTCAGCGGCCGGAAGTGCCGCCCAGGGGAAACGAAGGTCGCGCTATCTTCTCCAACGGGAGACGGCCTGTATATCGGCGCGCTTTATCTCGCGATGTGGAGGGAGATCGACGGCATGGCGTCGCTCAGCGGCGCGTTCCCCGAATGGACTTGACCGACCCCATTGCTGAACCATGAGACATCGGATCACCTCCTTTCGCTATGTTGAAGCCCGTTATGGCCGACTTCGACTGCGCTTCGTGCGGCCACGGGATGGAATGTGAATCAGACGGAAGGCATGATCAAGACTTGTATTATTCTTTTTTCGAATCATACTTTCGCGTCCGCAATCCCGGCGTCGCGTCGCTATCCCCTGCAATCCTCGATCACACGTGACACTTCCGGCCATGCCGGTACGATAAGCGGCTCCAGTCCCATCACCTCGATCGCGAATTTGCCCCGGCTGTAGGCGATCTGGTCCAGCGCAGTATCGGCAGCGGCCCGCACCGCTATCGTCTGCGGCACGGAGGCTGTGGTGGCCGTCGCAGGCCAGCTGGTCGCACCATAGCTGGTTCGCAGCGTCATCGTCCCTTGCCCCGCGCCTGCGCGAATAATGCTGATTCGCCGCGCCGCCCGATCGCAGCGGATAGTAAGGCGGGGGTCGGCCGCGGTTGGACCGAAACGGGCGATCGACATGGCTGCGTCGGATTGCCAGCGCCAATCCCCCGGCGCAGTGGGGCGATATTGCCAGTCGCTGGCCAATGGCGCGGCGGGGGCGGCGGGCCGGATCGGCGCGGAAGCCTGGGCCGGACGCGGGGCAGGCGCGGGGGCAGGACTGGCCTGGCGCGTTGCAGGGCCGACACAGGAGCCGAGCAGGATGAGGAAGGGTGCGGCGAGGGCAAGGTGGGTGGTAAAGCGCATTGCCCACCCATGCCTGCCCGGCGCAGGCGGCTCAACTGGAAAAGGATGAGCGGAAGAGCCGCGGGGGCAGGCCGGGCCGACGCGTTTGCTTGCCGCGCCGATATTGACACCGTCCGGCCGAATCGCTAGGGCGCGCACATCCCGACACGCTGGTGAGCGGCAGTGCTTCGCGCACTGGCCGTCTTTTTTGCGTCCGGGGCTATACATTGGTTGCGGTCCCACGCCATGGGGTCGCGGCCCTGACGCTTTGAGATGGGGTGACGCCAATCGCCCCGTGGAGCAGGAGATTAATTGACCATGGCACGTATTGCGGGTGTTAACATCCCGACCAACAAGCGCGTAATCATCGCGCTCACCTACATTCACGGCATCGGCCGTAAGACCGCCGTAGACATCGCCGACAAGCTGGGCATCGACCACAGCCGTCGCGTGCAGGACCTGTCGGACGCCGAAGTGCTCCAGATCCGTGAAACGATCGACGCTGACCTGACCGTCGAGGGTGATCTTCGCCGCAACACCGCGATGAACATCAAGCGCCTGATGGACCTGGCCTGCTATCGCGGCCTGCGTCATCGTAAGGGGCTGCCGGTTCGCGGCCAGCGCACGCACACCAATGCCCGCACCCGCAAGGGCAAGGCCAAGGCGATCGCCGGTAAGAAGAAGTAAGCGCCAGAGGGCGGGCCTTGCGGCCTTGCCCTCCCGACTTCTTTTGTCAGTATTTCGAGTAGGATAGAGCAAAATGGCACGCGAACCCCAGCGCATTAAGCGCCGTGAGCGCAAGAACATCTCGGCCGGCGTGGCACATGTCAACGCCAGCTTCAACAACACTATGGTGACCATCACCGACGCCCAGGGCAACGCGATTTCGTGGTCCTCGGCTGGCATGATGGGCTTCAAGGGCAGCCGCAAATCGACCCCCTACGCCGCTCAGGTGTGCGCGGAAGATGCCGGTCGCAAGGCCGCCGAACATGGCGTCCGCACGCTGGAAGTCGAAGTCAAGGGTCCCGGTTCAGGTCGTGAGTCGGCCCTGCGCGCCCTTCAGGCCGTCGGTTTCCATATCACCTCGATCCGCGACGTAACGCCGATCCCGCACAACGGTGTGCGTCCGTCCAAGCGCCGCCGCGTCTAAATTCGGCTGAGCGATATGGCGGGCGGCGGACGCGCCGCCCGTTACCCGTCTGCATCGGCCGCAACGTCCTGTCGGGTCCAGGATCATAAGCGTTTCGGCCACATCCCCAGGGGAAGTACATGACTGTCAACATGAAGAACTGGCAGGAATTGAAGAAGCCCAACGCGCTGGAAATCAAGCCAACCAGCGACGGTAAGCGCAAGGCGACCTTCGTTGCCGAGCCGCTGGAGCGCGGTTTCGGCTTGACGCTTGGCAACGCGCTACGCCGGGTTCTTCTTTCCTCGCTTCAGGGCGCGGCGGTCACCTCGATCAAGATCGAGAACGTCCTGCATGAATTCTCGTCGCTCGCTGGCGTGCGTGAAGATGTCACCGACATCGTCCTCAACATCAAGCAGGTCGCCCTGCGGATGGAAGGCGATGGTCCCAAGCGGCTTCAGCTGTCGGCTACCGGTCCTGCCGTGGTCAAGGCTGGCGACATCAGCGTCGTCGGCGACATCGAAGTGATGAACCCGGACCTGGTGATCTGTCACCTCGACCAGGGCGCGACGCTGAACATGGAACTGACCGCTGATGTCGGCAAGGGCTATGTCCCCGCCGTCGCCAACCGTCCCGCAGACGCGCCGATCGGCCTCATTCCGATCGACGCGCTCTACTCGCCGGTCCGTCAGGTCGCCTACAAGGTGGACAATACCCGCGTCGGCCAGGAACTGGACTATGACAAGCTGTCGCTGACCGTCGAAACCGACGGCACCGTCACGCCGGAGGATGCGGTCGCCTTTGCCGCGCGCATCCTGCAGGACCAGCTCCAGCTGTTCGTCCATTTCGAGGACGCGCTGCCCACCGCCGCGCCTTCGCAGGGTGGCCATGCGGTCGCATCGGCGTCGGAAGGCGAAAGCGACACCAACCAGATCAACCGCTACCTTCTCAAGAAGGTGGACGAACTGGAACTGTCGGTCCGCAGCGCCAACTGCCTCAAGAACGACAACATCATCTATATCGGCGATCTGGTCCAGAAGACCGAAGCCGAGATGCTGCGTACGCCTAATTTCGGTCGCAAGTCGCTGAACGAAATCAAGGAAGTGCTGTCGTCCATGGGTCTGCGCCTCGGCATGGACATCCCCGGATGGCCGCCTGAAAATATCGAGGAAATGGCCAAGAAGCTCGAACAAGAGCTGCTGGGCTAAAAAGCTCCGTCATCCCCGCGAAGGCGGGTACCCATCTCCCGGCCTTGCGCCTGGGGATGGGGTCGGAGACGGGTTCCCGCCTTCGCGGGAATGACGAACAAAATGGCGGCCACGTCACCGCCTGGTCTGGGCTACCTGAAACGGGCCCTTAACGAACGAAGGAATGAACTATGCGTCACAGAATGGGTCAACGTCGTCTTCAGCGCGCCACCGGTCACCGCGTCGCGCTGCTCCGCAACCTTGCCGCTTCGCTGATCAAGCATGAGCAGATTCTGACCACCACGCCCAAGGCGAAGGAACTGCGCCCCTATGTGGAAAAGCTGATTACGCTGGCGAAAAAGGGTGGCCTGTCCAACCGTCGCCTGGCCGATGCTCGCCTGAAGGACGATGCGCAGCTGGCCAAGCTGTTCGAGGTTCTGGCCGAACGCTATAAGGATCGTAACGGCGGTTACACCCGCGTGATCAAGGCTGGCATCCGCGCGTCGGACGCCGCGCCGATCGCGATCATCGAACTGGTCGACCGCGACGTCAGCGCCAAGGGGCAGGATAGCGGCCCGGTGCAGACCGCCGACGAAGATGAATATGAAGCTGCCTGATTGAGTGCGGTCCTCCCGGGGAGGACTGGATGCTTTACCGACAGGCCGTGGCTCTTTAGGAGCCACGGCCTGTTCTGGTTAAAAAGAGACGAAAAAGAGGATGCGCGCAACGGCCCGCCTGTTCCTGCTGCCGCTGCTGCTGGTGGCCAGCCCGGTCGTTGCGGGGCCGGAGACGGTCGCCATCGACGCGGCCGGGCAGGGCTTGCGCTACCCCATCGCCAGGCGTCTTGATCTGGTGGAGGATCATTTCGGGGTAAAGGTCGCCGATCCCTATCGCTGGCTGGAAAATGATTTGCGTGCGGACCCGGCCGTGCGCGACTGGGTGGCGCAGGAAAATGCGCTGACCCGCCGCTATATCGACGGCCTGCCAGGCCGGGCGGCGCTGAAGGCGCGGATGCAGGCGTTGCTGTCGCATGGCCGCTACACCGTCCCGCGCAAGGCCGGCGGGCGCTATTTCTACGGTTATAACAAGGGGCTGCAAAACCAGACCCCGCTCTACGTGCGTGAAGGGCTGGACGGCCCGCAGCGGTTGCTGATCGATCCCAATGATTGGGCCAAGGATGGTGCGAGCGCATTGGCCGAATGGGCTCCCTCGCCGGACGGCCGGACCCTGGCCTTTGCCGTGCAGGAAGCGGGCAGCGATTGGCGGACCCTGCGTTTGCTGGATGTCGATACGGGGAAGGTGCTCGACGACCGGATCGACTGGGTCAAATTTTCGACCCTGGCCTGGGACGGACGTGGCGAGGGCTTCTTCTATTCCCGCTACCCTGCGCCGCAGGGAGATACGGCTTTCAGGGCCGCCAATGAAGATCAGCAGCTTTTCTATCATCGCGTCGGCACCGCGCAGGCGCAGGATCAACTGATCTACGCCACGCCAGACCGGCCGAAACTGAGCCATACCGCGCAGGTCACCAACGACGGGCGCTGGCTGGTGATCAGTTCGTTTCAGGGGATCGACCCGCGCCGTGAAATCCATGTCGCCGCGCTGGACGGCGGGCCGGTTAAGCCTCGGCGTCTGGTGAAGGGGCCGGTACAGGATTGGCGGCTGATTGGGAGTCGGGGGTCGACCCTTTATTTCATCACCGATGATCATGCGCCCCATCTGAGAGTTGTGACGCTCGATGCGGCGCAGCCCCGGCGCAGGCCGCAACAGGTCGTGGCCGAACGCGCCGATACGCTGGCGGGCGGCTCGCTGGTCGGCAGCCGACTGATCCTGGCCTATATGACGCAGGCCGAAACGATTGCGGAACTGGTCGAACTGGATGGGCGCAAGGTGGGCGACGTGCCCTTGCCCGGCATGGGGACTGCGGCGGGTTTTGGTGGGCGCGATGGCGACCCGGAGACGTTTTTCAGCTTTTCGGGCTTCACCACCCCGTCCAGCATCTATCGCTTCGACACATCCACCCTGCAAAGCCAGTTGTTCGCCCAGCCCGACCTGCCCTTCAATCCGAATGAATTCGGGGTGGAACAGATCAGCTATCTGTCAAAGGACGGCACCCGCGTGCCCATGACCGTGATCCGCAAAAAGGTGCTGGCGGACCGGGCGATCGCGGCGCCGACGATCCTGTATGGCTATGGCGGCTTCAACATCAGCCTGACGCCGGGCTATTCGGCGACGCGGCTGGCCTGGCTGGAACAGGGCGGGGTCTATGCCATCGCCAATCTGCGCGGCGGCGGTGAATTCGGCAAGGCATGGCATGAGGCTGGCCGTGGCCCCAACAAGCAGAATGTGTTCGACGATTTCATCGCCGCGGCCGAGTATCTTAAGGCCAATGGCTATACCACGCCGGATGGCCTGGCGATCGAGGGGCGATCCAATGGCGGCCTGCTGGTCGGTGCGGTAGTCAACCAGCGTCCCGATCTGTTCGCTGCCGCCCTGCCAGCCGTGGGCGTGATGGACATGCTGCGCTTTGACCGCTTCACCGCCGGGCGTTACTGGGTGGACGATTATGGATCGCCGGCACGGGCGGAGGATTTTCCGCTGCTCTACGGCTATTCGCCCTATCATAACATCCTGTCGGGTAAGGATTATCCCGCGATCCTCGTCACCACGGCCGATACTGACGACCGGGTCGTGCCCGCCCACAGTTTCAAATATGCTGCCGCCTTGCAGGCTGCCGATGTGGGCAGCAAGCCCCACCTGCTGCGGGTAGAAAGCCGCGCCGGCCATGGCGCTGGCAAGCCGATCGACAAGCTGATCGACGAATATGCCGACAGCTATGCCTTTCTGGCCTCATTCACGGGTTTGCAGATCAAGGATGATCCGCAATAATCGTTCAGCCGCGCGACAGCCGGACGCGGATAGATACCGTTTGACCGCAGGAGACACAGGCATGGGCAAGACGCGCTGGATGACAGGATCGCTGGTTGGACTGGCGCTGCTGGTTGGCAGCATAGGTCCGGCGCAGGCGCGTCCGCGCTATGACCGCAATTGGGGCCATCATCACCATCGCGATCGCGGCAATGGCTTCGGCTTTGGCGATGCCGTCGGGGTGGCAGCGCTGATCGGTGCGGTGGCGATCGTCGCCTCTTCCATGTCGAAGGACAAGAAGGCAGCGCGCAATAGTGACGCCGCGGCTCCCCCGCCGGTCGATGGCACGGATTATGGCGCGGATGTCCGGCGCGACGATGATTTCTCCGATGTCGCCGCCGCCTATGGCGATCAGGATCAGATGACGGACGCCTGCGCCGTCGCCGCGCGCGATGAAGCGCAGGGCCAGAATGGCGGCTATGCCGAGGTGCGGCGCATCGACGAGCCGCGCGCCGCCCAAGGCGGGTATAATATCGACGGAGAGGTCGAATCGCGCGCCAACTATCGCGCCCCGACCGGCAAGACCCGCCGCTTCACCTGCACGATCAAGGATGGCCGCGTCGCGGAGGTCTATCTGAGCCGCGATGTCGTGATGCGATAAGGCGCCGCCGTGCGTCGTCACCCTCCGTCGCGCCATGTCCTGGCCTTTGGCCTGGCGGCGCTTGCGGGGATGGTCGATGCGTTGGGTCTGCTCAAACTGGGCGGGCTCTTCGTGTCGTTCATGAGCGGCAATTCGACCCGAATGGCAGTGGGCATCGCGACAGAGCCGACGCTGGCATGGGCGGCCGCCGGGCTGATCGGCGCTTTTGTTGGCGGGGTATTTGTCGGCGCGCTCCTGGCGCGGATGGCCGGACGGTGGCGCAAGCAAGCCGTGCTGGCACTGGTGCTGGCGTTGTTGACCATCGCGGCATCGCTGGCCGGATCGGCCGGGGATGGTCTGACCTTGCTGATGGCGGCGGCTATGGGCGCTGTGAACAATATGTTCCAGCGCGATGGCGAGGTGAGCATTGGCGTCACCTATATGACCGGCGCACTGGTGAAGCTCGGACAGGCGTTGGCCGGTGCCGTGACCGGTGGTCCGGCGTTTGGCTGGCTGCCCCATCTGTTGCTCTGGCTGGGTCTTGTCGCAGGCGCAGTGGCCGGGGCTGTGCTGTTTGGGCGGATGGACCTTGGCGCGTTGTGGGTGGCTTGCGGCTGGTGCCTGCTGTTGCTGGCGTGGAGCCTCTGGCTGGGGCCGTTGCCGCGCACCGACCGCTTGGCATGACTGTCCATCCGCTCTAGGCGGTTGCCCATGCCCGCTCCTTTCCTTCCCCGCCGCAATGCGGCCATCGCCTTCATCCTGGTGACGGCGCTGCTTGATGTCATGTCGATGGGAATCGTCATCCCGGTGCTGCCGCAACTGATCGAATCCCTGTCCGGCTCCAGCAGCGCGGCCGGCCTGTGGAATGGCCTGTTTGTAGCGCTATGGGCGGGGATGCAGTTCATCTGCTCGCCGATTATCGGGTCCTTGTCCGACCGTTTCGGGCGGCGGCCCGTCATTCTGCTGTCGGTGTGCGGTCTGGCGCTCGATTATGTGCTGATGGCCGTCGCGCCCAATCTATGGTGGCTGGCTTTGGGGCGGATATTGGCGGGGGTCACCTCGTCCAGCTTCACCTCCGTGTTTGCCTATATGGCCGACATCACCCGACCTGAAGATCGCGCGCGCGGCTATGGGCTGATCGGGGCGGCATTCAGCGGCGGCTTTGTCGCCGGGCCACTGCTTGGCGGCATATTGGGCGAGATTTCGCTGCGCGCGCCCTTTTGGGCGGCGGCTGGCCTGTCGGGACTGGCATTCCTTTATGGTCTGGTCGTCCTGCCCGAATCGCTCCCGCAGGAAAAGCGGATGGGCTTTTCATGGGCCCGCGCCAACCCATTCGGCGCGCTCACCCTTTTGCGGTCCCACCCCGAACTATCGAGCCTGGCGATCGTCAATTTCCTGCTCTATTTCGCCCACCATCTCTTCTCCGCCGTGTTCGTCCTCTATGCCGGGGATCGTTATGGCTGGGGCGCGTGGCAGGTCGGCAGCCTGCTCGCCTTGGTCGGCTTGCTCGACATGGGCGTGCAGGGCTTGCTGGTCGGGCCCGTGGTCAAGCGGCTGGGCGACCGGGCGACGATGGTGACGGGCCTGGCCTTCGGTGCGGTCGGCATCGCCTGCATGGGTCTCGCGCCGACCGGCTGGCTGTTTGTCGCCGCGATGCTGCCCAATGCGCTGTGGGGGCTGGCAATGCCGACGATCCAGTCGCTGATGACGCAGCGCGTGTCCGAATCCGAACAGGGCCAGTTGCAGGGCGCGAACAACAGTGTGGGCAGTATTGCAGGTATCGTATCGCCCCTCTTCTTTGGCGGCATTTACGCGCTGTCGGTTGGCGGCAATCCGACCCTGCCCTTCATCGGCAGCGCCTTCCTGATTGCGGCGGCGGTGCTGGGCAGCGCGGCATTGCTGGGCTGGGCGGCGGGCCGTGGGCTGGATGCCGATGCCGTATAGGTCGCGAAAACTGGACATATCGGGGCGGGGCGACTAACCGGGCGCGAATCCCTTCCACCGCTCGATATAAAGGCGATTCGATGACGCTGCCCCTTCAGGATTCCATCCTTATCGTGGACTTCGGCAGCCAGGTGACCCAGCTCATCGCCCGGCGCGTACGCGAAGCCGGGGTCTATTCCGAAATCGCCCCCTTCAACAGCGCCGAGCAAGCCTTCGCCCGGATGCAGCCCAAGGGCGTCATCCTGTCGGGCGGCCCTTCTTCGGTCATGTGGGATGACAGTCCCCGCGCACCGCAGGCGATATTCGACGCGGGCGTCCCGGTGCTGGGCATCTGCTATGGTCAGCAGACGATGATGCAGCAGCTGGGCGGCAATGTCGAAGGCGGGGAGAGCGGCGAGTTTGGCCGCGCCTTCATCGAGGTGAAAAAGCCCTGCGCTTTGTTCGACGGTCTTTGGGCGCCGGGCGAAAAGCATCAGGTGTGGATGAGCCATGGTGACAAGGTGACGCAATTGGCCGACGGCTTTGAGGTCGTCGCCACCAGCGAGGGTGCGCCCTTCGCCGTCACCGCCAACGAAGCCCGGCGCTTTTATGCGACCCAATTCCATCCCGAAGTCGTCCATACCCCCGATGGCGGCAAGCTGCTCGCCAATTTCGTTCGTCATGTCTGCGGCTTGGCGGGCGACTGGACCATGGCGGAGTTTCGCGCGACCAAGATCGCCGATATTCGCGCGCAGGTTGGCTCTGGCCGGGTGATTTGCGGCCTGTCCGGCGGTGTCGACAGCGCCGTCGCGGCAGTGTTGATCCACGAAGCGATCGGCGACCAGCTGACATGCGTGTTCGTCGACCATGGCCTGATGCGGCTGGGCGAGGCCGAACAGGTCGTTACCCTGTTCCGCGAACATTATGGCATCAAACTGGTCCATGTGAATGCGGAGGATCGCTTTCTGGGCGGCCTGGCTGGCCTCACCGACCCTGAAAAGAAGCGCAAGTTCATCGGCGGCGAATTCATCGCCGTGTTCGAGGAAGAGGCCGCAAGGATCGGCGGGGCCGATTTCCTGGCGCAGGGCACGCTCTATCCCGACGTGATCGAAAGCGTCAGCTTCACCGGCGGCCCCAGCGTCACGATCAAGTCGCACCATAATGTCGGCGGCCTGCCCGAACGCATGAACATGAAGCTGGTCGAGCCGTTGCGCGAACTGTTCAAGGATGAAGTGCGCGTGCTGGGCCGGGAACTGGGCCTGCCCGAGATTTTCGTGGGTCGCCATCCGTTCCCCGGCCCTGGCCTTGCCATCCGCATCCCCGGCGAAGTGACCAAGGAACGCTGCGACATATTGCGCAAGGCGGACGCGGTCTATCTGGAGGAGATCCGCAACGCGGGGCTCTATGACGCGATCTGGCAGGCCTTCGCCGTGCTGCTGCCCGTCCGCACCGTTGGCGTGATGGGCGACCTGCGCACCTATGACAGCGTCTGCGCCCTGCGCGCCGTCACCTCGACCGATGGCATGACGGCGGACATCTATCCGTTCGATGCAGCTTTCCTCAGCCGCGTGGCGACCCGGATCATCAATGAGGTCAAGGGCATCAACCGCGTGGTCTATGACTATACGTCGAAGCCGCCTGGCACGATCGAGTGGGAATGATTCAGACCCATCCGAACGCCGCCGAATCTACGCTGCGATACGACCTAACACACTTAAAACAAAAATAAATTCCTCCTATACCTATCGACATCTATCGGTGGGCATAGATCGCGTTCGGCGGCCTCGCTGACGGAACTCACCCCCATTGATCAACTGGAAAAACGAAAGTACCGTCAGGAGCAATGAGGCTCATGACGGTACTTTTTTCGAACTAATACGCTGAAATATAAGCGTTTTCGACGACATCGGCCTCCAAAAACCGCGTGACGGTACTTTTCCGCAAGGAGGCCCGAAATGTTGACCGATGCAGCACTCAAGTGTTTGAAACCAAAAGCCAAAATGTACAAGGTATCCGATCGTGACGGCATGTATGTGCGCGTCGCGCCGTCGGGCGCCATCTCGTTCAGGCTCGACTATCGGCTGAACGGCAGGCGGGAGACCGTCTATCTCGGTAGGTATGCCCGCGACGGGATATCGCTCGCCAGGGCTCGAGAGCTATGCATTGACGCGCGCCGGGCGATTGCCGAGGGGCGGTCCCCCGCCATCGAGAAGCAGCGGGAGAAGCGCCGGATCAAGGAAGCAAAGAGCTTCGGCCAGTTCGGCGAGAAATGGCTGACCAACGCAACGATGGCCGACAGCACGCGCGCGATGCGTCGCTCCATCTTCGAACGCGAACTCATGCCCGTCTGGCGGAACCGACTTCTGACAGAGATCACACCTGATGACCTGCGCGCCCATTGCGGCAAGATCGTCGAGCGGGGTGCGCCTGCGACCGCCATCCACGTTAGGGATATCCTCAAGCAGATCTACGGTTATGCCATTCTGCACGGCGAGAAGGTCGCCAATCCGGCCGATGACGTTGGTCCGGCCTCGATCGCCACCTTTACGCCGAAGGACCGCGCGCTTTCACCCGCCGAGATCCGCATCATGTTCAAACAGCTCGAGCACGTCGCGACGCTACCGACAATCCGCCTCGGCATGAAACTCTTCCTCCTCACCATGGTCCGGAAAAGTGAGTTGCAGGATGCGGTGTGGGACGAGATCGATTTCGACAACGCCGTCTGGACCATCCCGAAGGAGCGCATGAAGAGGTCGAAGCCGCACAACGTCTACCTGTGCCGACAGACGTTGGACATCATGATCGCCCTCAAGACCTGCTCCGGCAACTCCCGATATCTGTTGCCGTCCCGGTACGACGCGGACGCGCCGATGTCGCGCGCGACCTTCAATCGGGTCACCTATGCCGTCGTCGAACAGGCCAAGAAGGAGGGGCTGCCGCTGGAGCCTTTCACGGTCCATGATCTGCGGCGGACGGGCTCGACGCTGCTAAATGAGCTGGGCTTTAACAGCGACTGGATCGAAAAGTGCCTGGCGCACGAGGACGGGCGTTCATCGCGCGGCGTTTACAACAAGGCCGAGTATGAGGTGCAGCGCCGGCATATGATGCAGCAGTGGGCGGATACCGTGGACGCCTGGATCGACGGTCGGAAGCACGCCCCAACGCTTCTGCCGCCAGCTATGCCCGTGATGGAGCTTGATCCCGCCCTTTGACCGGTCGGGTTTTGCGCTTGGTGACGTCAGGGTGCTGTGCTCGACAGATCGGGGCAGCCCGCCTTGCCATCAGCCAGGCCTCGACCTCGGCCAGGTCCCAAACGATACACCGTGGCGAGAGCGCGAACCGACGGGGGAACTCGCCACGTTGTTCCATTTCATAAATCGTGCTGTCAGCCATCGGCACCATCTCGCGTAACTGGTGGCGCCGGATTGTTCGCCTGATTTGGGTAGTTTCGGTCTTTCGCATTCTCAATCTCCTTCTCTAAGGCGATTGAAAGCGATAGATATCGGTACTGGAAGCCTCCTCGAAATGCCGTGCGGTATTTTCGGGCTGTAGCGTACACATCGGCGGGTTTCTGTCGGCTGCTACAAGTTTTCACCTGTCTGAGACTGGGCGTGCTGCGTTGGAAGGCTACCTAAAGGCGATTGGCGATCTTCTCGGTCCTTCAAAAGCTTGTTGGCTGCCAGCGTTCGGCCGATGATCGCGACGCTTGGCTTTTCATGCGGTATCCCCGTTGTCGTGCTGTGATTTCCGCAATCCTTGCGTCAACACTTTCAGGTCGGGAACGAACACGACCTGACCGCGGTGGTTGGATTCATAGACGAAGTCGCGTAGCGCCGAACTCGCACTGAGTTCGGAGGAAATGTCGCCGACAATGGCAACGCGTGTGCCGAAGTTCGAGAACTTCTGGAGGATCGCTCCGGCTTTCCTTGTGCTGAGGGGGAAGAAGTCCGTCGACAGACGCTCCACAGGCAGTGCGATGATGGTCGCTCCGCCCGACCATGCCGCATTGATAAGATCGACGGCATCACGATCGTCCCGCAGCTTCGGTCCACGAAGCGAGATCTCAAAGACCCGCTCATTGCCGATGGCGGTCAGTTTCGAAGGGCGCTCGTCAGACCAATCGTTGCCGAAGGTCCATTCGAACTCCGCAGCTTCGGCAACACGCGCGTCGTGCGCGGCGTCCTCTCCGATGCGGAAACAGACGAAACCCTCGATGTGAGCATCGGACCCGGCCTCGGCAGCCAGAAACTCGGCAACGGTCATCGAGGGGTCGAGCAGGTAGCGTTGTCGAGGAAGGACGGTCTGATCGTAGAACCGCTCCAGCCGGGCTTCGATGGCGGAACTGACGTCGCGTTCGTCTGGGCTATGCTCACGGTCGTCGTCGATTCTCAACCGCTTCTGATCGCGAATCGACGGCGGAACATGATTGACGCTCGACCACAGTGGCGAGGCGCCGACGACGTGCATGGCCAGCTTCTTGGCAACTAAATTGCCAGACGAACCGAGGGCATGTCCGCTGATTGCCACTAGCGCTACCATTCTCGCAAGGCCCGGCACCTGCGGATTGTGCGCGTATGCGCCGATCAACCCATTCTCGGTCCTGAGGATGCTTGCCCTCCGGACATGAATGTTCTCGCCGAACGTTGCAGCCAGTCGTCGCACATAGCCTGCGATGTCTCCCTGACCATCGGGCGACGGCGCTGCGAGCGTATCGGCCAATTCGCCTCCCACCGTGAACGTGGTACGCGCGATAGCTTGCGCTGCTTGTTGAAACAGCGGATTGCGGGCAGTGAAGTCTGTCTCTGCAGCGAGCTCAACGATGACGCCGCAACGGCCATCGACGAGGAAGGCGATCAGCCCCTCGGCCGTAGGTCGGCGCTCAATGGCGGCGGGCAAGAGATGCCGTTCATGCAGGAGTTTCACTGCCGAATCGAGGTCGCCACCGGTGTCGATCAGCGCGTCTCTGCAACTCACCACTCCGGCTGCGGTGCGCTTGCGAAGGGCTTTGACGAGTTTGATATCGATCTTCTCCTTCAAAGCGACGCTCCTATGCTGACGCTGTCGGTTTGGCCGCCAGGAATGCTTCGATCTTCGAAGTCTGACCGGGTACGAAGTGATGGGCGTCTGGAAGGAACGACATCGTCAGGTCATGAACATGCGCCTCGAGACGCGCGCGGGTACCGGGCGCGTCGATAAAGACGTCCCTACCTCCGATGATCGCCAGGACAGGCATAGATAGCCGATCCAATGCGGCATCGTCGAACCGGGGGAGCGCCGCTGTGCGCGGCCGGAAGTGGCTGAAGATCAGTTCTAGGAAGGTAGCCACTGCCGCTTGATCCGGGGACGGCGCACCGCTCGGAGCGCCGGCGATCCGCTCAATCATCTTGCGGCGGCCCCACCGGCCAAGCATCAAGAGCGGCAGCGCCCAGATGAGCACGTTCCGAGGCTCGCCGACGCCGGCGGGGTTGATGACGGCGAGCTTCTGCACGCGCTCAGGACGGCGCGTCGCGTAGTCGAGCGAGAGCCAGCCGCCCATGGAGATGCCGACAAGCGACGTGCGCTGGATCGAAAGAGCTGAGAGGACCTCGTCTAGCCATCGCGCATGCGCGTCGGTATCGAGCGCGGGGCGGTTGAAGGCGCTGAGACCAGCATCGCCGATGATGTCGACAGCAAACACGTGGAATCGCTGGGTCCACGCGGCAACGTCGCTCAGCCACATGGCGGAATTCGCAGCAGTGCCATGCAACAGGACGACGGCTGGTGCATCGAGCGGGCCGCTTTCAATCACAAACGTCTCACCCGCTGAGGTCGGCACAAGATGGCGACGGCTTGGCGACGGCCAATGCTCCAGAAGCTGCTCATAGCTCTCGCGGACCGCCTTCGCGCCTTCTGGTGTTCGGAAGGCGGAACTCATGTACGGCCTTCCAGCAGGACTTCGGAGAGTTGCAGGAGTTCGGCAGCATCCGATGGCCGGGCGACGATGATGATCTTGACCTGCTTGTTCGCCGGATCGTGTGTGACGTCCACGCTCATGGGCTCGGCAGACCGGCCGTTTGCCTTGCGGGCGCCGGTCAGAAGTGCCGCCATCCTCCGTGCGAACTCGGCATCCGCGTTGGAGATGTCGACGATCGTGGTCGACCTAACCTCGCGCAACGCGCCCCGAGCCGCACGATGATCACCAACCAAGGCGGCAAGGTCTGAGCGCAAGATGCGATACTGGCGACCAACCTTGGTGGCGCGCAATTGACCCTGACGAATGAATTTGAGGACGGTCTTTGGATGCAGCTTCAACTGCTCCGCGGCGAACTCGACCGTATAGAACTCTTCCGACATTTTTGTTACCTCTGGCAGGCTTTAAGTTCCTCTAAATTCCCTATATAAGGGACTCAGTCGCACATAATGGCTTATAAAGGTTATAATGCGGAGTTTAGAGGAATGGAAGAGAGCTTCCGAAGGAGGTTTGGGGATAGATGGATCTCACCGGCAGGTTGGTTTTGGATGGCCACCTGCGGCCCAGGCTGGCGATCGCGTCGGATGAACTGCAAGCTCACGCCGACCATGCGGAGGTCGGAGCGGAGGGCCGAGAGTGCCCGATCTCTCGCTTGACCTGCGATACCTTCGTTATGCTCATCTTGCCGCGGAGCACGGATCGTTCCGTCGCGCGGCACTATCCATCGGGGTCAACCAGTCTACGCTCACACGCCGAGTACAGCTTCTCGAGCGGCGGCTCGGCGTCGCTCTGTTCGAGCGCCGCCGTACTGGGGTGGTCCTGACTCCCATTGGTAGCCATTTCCTTCAGGAAGCGCGTGTTGGAGCGGAACATCTCCACAGGGCGGTCAAGGAACTGGCGTCGTCCCACACCGGGCAACACGGGCACTTGCGGATCGGCCTGATGGGAACGCTTACTCAAGGCCCCTTGCCGGAACTCCTGAGAACCTATCGACGAAAATATCCGAAGGTGAAGATCCGAGTGGAGGAAGCTTCGTTCGATGACACCCTCGCGGGCGTATCGCGAGGGCGGCTCGATGTCGCCTTTGTCATCGGAGAGCCGCAGATCGAGGGGTTTGACGCGTTGCCTGTTTGGAAGGAGCCGCTCGTCGTCGTTACGTCGGTCGAACATCCTCTTGCGCGGCTTGCGACTGTCGGATGGAGCGACCTAACCGAAGAGACAATCCTTGTCAGTTCGGACGCCTTTGGGCTCAAGGTCGCGGAGATTCTGGGGTGGCATCTGCGACGCCTCGGCAGCAGACCGCAACTATCTTTGCAGCAAGTCGGTAGAGACAATCTCATATACCTCGTGCGAGAGGGTTTCGGACTGACGCTCGCAGTGAAGTCCATGATCAGCCCGAACACCCCCGACTTGAGCATCTTGCCTGTTCAGTCCGCAGATCACCTGCAATGGACCGCGGTTTGGACCGCTCAATGCGCGAATCCGGCGCTGAGACAATTGACGGAGCGCCTAAGACTTCGCGGTGAGCATCAACCGGCGGTTTGAGCCCGGCGGAGCTTTGTGAAGCCGCGATCCGTCGCGATAAAGCGCTCCAACATCGGAACAACGAGCTTGTAAGGCTCGATCGCCCCTTGTCCGTGCTCGCGGCCCATGGCGCCTCCGTATGCCACCAAATCTCGATGCAACGAAGCGGGTAGTTCCACCGTGATCTTGACTGGCTTTTCGTCAATCAAAGGGCCAAGTTTGAGCTTGGGCATCATGAGCCTCCATAAGGTTCTAGAACCAGGTCTCGGGTGACAATGACGCGCACCGGGAAGCCTGGGCGGATCGTCAGCGTGGGTGCGACGTTGAGCTGGCGCCGGACGATCTGTTGGCCCGCATCATTGATAGTGTCCTGACCGCCGTTGCGGATCGCCTGAATCAGGCGATCGTCATTGTCCACGGCGAGTTCGGCGCCGACGCTGAGCAGGGTCGAGAGGCCCGCAGCTTTGGCGAGGTCCCACCAGTGATAATCGACGCCATCCTGTAGGCCGGCGTAGCCCTCGGCGTCGGCGCCCGGCTGGCGCTCGAGAACGATCGACCGTCCGTTCGGGAAGATCAGCCGATTCCACACCAAGAGGACGCGGCTCTGCCCGAACTGGACGTTATTATCGTACTGGCCGATGACGCGTGTGCCTTGGGGCACAAGGAGGATGCGACCCGTCGGGCTGTCGTAGATATTTTCCGTCACCTGGGCGGTGATCTGGCCGGGGAGATCCGAACGGATGCCGGTGATCAGTGCGGCGGAGATCACGGCGCCCGCTTGCAGCACGTTTGGTGAGGCTGGCGCGGCGACGCGATCAGCCGCGACGGTGCGCCGATCGGCTGCAGCATTGAGGAAGGCGTTTTGCCGATCCTGGGCGGTTGGCGTCGTCGGCGGCGGGGCGAGGCCGAGGCTGGTGAGATCGGGCGTCGGCTGTGCGCCGGGCGTAGTTTGCGACGGTGCTACCGCGGCCGTCCGAGTTTCGGTGGCGGCGAACAGCCGCGCCGTGCGCGCCGATTCGAGTTCCTGAATGCGCCGCTGCTCTTCCGGACTGAGGCCGGGGTTGGGTGGGGTCACGCCGGGCGTCGGTACGTGCTGGCCGCGATTCTGTGCGCCAAGGATGGGGCGGCCAAGGTCGCCCGGAAGCGGTGGGCCCAGCTGAGGCACGCCGCTATAATCGCGGGGCAAGCCGGCGATGCCATCGGCTGTCGAGCGGTTCTCCGTCGAGTAGAGCTCCTCGTTTGGCCGACCGCCATCGCGTGTCTGAAGGGCATAGATGAGCGCACCGCCGATCCCGACGCTCGCGACCAGGCCGAGACCGGCCAGCACCTTTCGCGACAGTCGGGTGACGCGCGGCGGTTCGGCGCGTAGCCGCATCGGCGCGGGACCGACGGGCTCGCCGGTCAACGGCCGAGCCTCCTCGTCCGGCCCTTCCTCTTTCCGGGGCTCTGTCTCGCTCACGACGCCGGCCTCCCATCGGTACGCACGATGCGGACGCGCTTCTGGCGGTCGCCGGAGCCGTACCGCAACTCGGCGGCGGCGAAGAGCCGATCGACGATCATGTAGTTGCCGCGAACGCGGTAGTTGACGAGCTCCGACGTGTTACCTTCGGGCCCGACCACGAACAGCGGCGGCATCTCGCCTTGCGCGATCCCGCGCGGAAATTCGATGAACACCTGACGGCCGTCATCATAGGCGCGCAGTGGACGCCAGGGCGCGCGGTCGCCGGTCACCTCGTAGCGGAATTTGATGTTGGCGAGATCAATCCCTGTGGCGACGGGTTGTGCGGCCTGTGCCTCCTGGTTTTGCCTACGCAGCGCGATGAGCTGGTCTTGCGGATATTGCCAGGAGACCGAAGCCATGTAGGTGCGCTCGGTCGAGCGTAGCTCCATGTGATAGGTGCGAAGATTGGTGTTGATGACGAGATTGGTCATCAGGTCCGGCCGGGTCGGCTTCACCAGGATATGGACCTGAAGCGTTGGCCCGGAGCCGCTCTGCGTATCGCCGATGATCCAGCGCACTGTGTCGCCGGCGGCGACCGGGCCGGAGCCCACGAGCTGCTCTCCGGGCTGCAACGCAATGTCGGTGATCTGCCCGACGGCGGTATAGACCTGATAGAGCGCGCCTTGGGTGAACGGATAGACCTGCATCGAATTGATGAAGCCGTCGCGCACCGGCTGAATGCGTATTTCGCAAAAGTCGGACAGCTGCTTCGCTAAATCCCGGACAAGCGCTTCAGTAAATCCGGGACAGCTGGTGTAGGCAGTGGATGCCTGGTTGCTGTCAGGGTTGAGTGATTTCGATATTTGCTTCCTGGGTCAAGCCATGCGGAGCTTTTTGTCGCCGCATGCTGTCTCCTTTCAGCGTGATGCGATGGGCATTGTGGACGATGCGGTCGAGGATAGCATCGGCGATCGTGGGCTCGCCGATCATTTCGTGCCAGGCCGCCACGGGGAGCTGGGCGGTGATGAGCGTGGATCTGCGGCGATACCGTTCCTCGAAGATTTCGAGCAGATCAAGGCGTTGCTGATCGTTGAGACTATGGGTACCCCAGTCGTCCAGAATGAGCAGCTGAACGCGGGCAAGCTTGTCGACGACGCGTGGGAAGCGACCGTCGAGGCGCGCGAGTGCAAGATCCTCGAACAGGCGCGGCATGCGCAGATATAAGACGGAGTGATCCTGGCGCGCCGCCTGTCGCCCGAACGCACATCCCAGCCACGTTTTTCCCGTGCCGGTTTGGCCGGTGATAATGAGATTCTCATTTGCCTTGAGCCAGGCACCCTGTGCGAGCGAGAGGATATTGCGGCGATCCAGTCCGCGATGCGCCCCGAAGTCGATATTTTCGACACAGGCGTCGACAAAGCGCAGTTTCGCGCTGGCAAGACGATTAGTCAGCCGTCGATCGGCGCGAGTGGCGATCTCGCGGTCCAGCATGAGCCCGAGCCATTCGTCTCGGGTCAGATCGCCAGCGGTGTCTTGCTCGGCAATGTCGCGCCACGCGGCCGCCATGCCCGCTAGCCCCAGGCTATGCATTTGATCAAGGGTAGGATGCGTCAGCACAAGATCGTCCTTTCATTATTGATAATAGGACCCGCCACGGATGTTGTCGTGCGCCGGTGTTGGTTTGAGCGGCCCCGCTGTCGGCTGGATCTTGTCGAGCCCGGCCTTGAGGATGGCGTTGAGGGATGAGTAGGTAACGGCGCCGATCACCAGCGCTCGATCGCAGGCGGCTTCAAGCCGATCGCGCTCGTAGCGCCGGGCCAGCGAGAGGACGCCCATGGCGGAGCGATAGCCCTGCTCGGGATGTGGCTTGTCGATCATCAGCCTTTCCACGAACGTCGCTGTGTTAGGACCGGTTTTCCTGGCGCGCTCGATCAGGCTCGCTGGCGATATATTCGCATAGCGCTGATGCGCCTTGGGCATGTGCTCATTCACGGTAACGTGCCCACGGCGCTGCGATGTCCGCATATGGCTGGCGACCCGCGCATGATCGTAGAAGATCTCGACCACTCGATGCGTCAGGCGGATATCGACCTGCCGGCCGATCAGTCCGTGCGGCACGGAGTAAAAGGTCTTGTCGACCTCGACATGATAATCAGGATGGACCTTGGCGCGTTTCCACTCGGCATATTCGAACACCGACGTAGGTAACGCCGCCAATGCCGTCCGTTCGATCTCGTCAAAGATTGCGCGACGGGATTTGCCGACATGGCGCATGGGCCGATCATTGAGATCAACCAGCAAGTCCGCGATCGCGGCATTGAGATCCGCCAGACTGAAGAAGCGCCGATTGCGCAGCCGCGCCAGGATCCAGCGCTCCACGATCAACACTGCGCCCTCGACCTTTCCTTTGTCGCGCGGCCGCCGGCTCCGGGTAGGCAGGATCGTCGTATCGTAATGCTCGGCCATCGCCGCAAAGGTCGCGCTGAGCGTGGGCTCGAACCATAGCGCTTTGGCAACGCCCGCTTTCAGATTGTCGCACACGATCGCGCGCGGAACGCCGCCAACAAAGGCCAATGCCCGGCACTGCGCGTCGATCCAGTCCGGCAACTGCTGGCTCAAGCTGGCCATTGCGAAGGTGAAGGATGAAGCACCCAGCACCGCTACGAAGATCTGTGCCTGGGTGATGACGCCCGTCACAGGATCGATCAGCGGCACAGTCTGCCCGGCATAATCGGTTTGCAGGACGGCGCCCGCCTCATACCGATTGCGAAAGCTGACATGGGTCCGCCGCTGGAAGGACAGGAACCGATCGCAAAACCAGGTATAGCCATAGCCATTGGGATGGGCAGCCCGATATTCTTGCCACAGCAAAACCAGCGTCACGCCCTTGCGCTTGATCTCCCGCGCAACCACTGGCCAGTCCGGCTCGCCCAGATCCTGAGGAGGGCGGCCGACACGGCGGAACACCAGCCGTTCGATCGCTGCGTCGTCGTCGTAGCCGGCCGGCAACGGCCAGCCTGTCAGCCCAGCCTCGCGCGCCCGCAGTAAATAGGTCGACACCGTCGTCTTGCTAAGCTTCAGCCGCTCTGACACGGCCCGTACCGACAAACCCTGATCGTAGGTCAGCCGGAGGATCGATCGCATGTCCTTCACGTCGGTTCGTCTCGTCTGCTTCCGCCTTGGCATCACCCCTCCCATCGCAACGATGAGGAGCAACAATGCCAGAGCGGCGCATCACAAAACCTAACCTTGATCCTGTCCCAAACCCTGTCCGGGATTTAGCGGAATCACTGTCCCGTATTTACTGAAATGCCTGTCCGCGATTTAGTGAAATAACTGTCCGGAATTTTCCGAAACACGCAGGCTGAATGCGGGCTGCAGCATTGGCCTGGTTGACCCGTGCTGTCGGATCGGTCGGTTCGGGTGCCTGACGGGAGCGCTCCACCGGTTTCATCTGCCCGGGCAATGGTAGGGGCCGGGGCAGTTCCACGACTGTTACCGGCGCTGGGGGATCCACCGTCTGCACCGCAGGCGCGGCGTTGTCGTAGGAGATCTCCGGCGGAGGATTGGTGGTGGCGCAGCCGGCGAGCGCGGACGTCGCCAGCAGCAGAAGCGGCAATGCGCCTCGGCGCAAAGCCGGGATTGCGGAAATGTGTGAAGCCGGGTTTCCGGCTTTACGGAAAGACGGCTTCATTGACCAAGCTCCCGTGACCAGTTGATGGCGTTGACATAGATGCCGAGCGGGTTCGCCCTGAGCCGATCGGCGTTGCGCGGGACCTGCACGACGATTGTCAGGATCGCGGTCCAGCGCTCGGTAGTGGCGAGTTGGCCGTTCTCGTAACGGCGCTCGACCCAGGCGACACGGAAACTATCTGGAGACGCGCGGATGACGCTCGAGACTTCCACCGCGACCTGCTGTCGGCCGACCTTGGTGAATGGGTCGTTGGCCCGCGCGTAGTCGTTCAGCGCTACCGCGCCGCGGTCGGTCGTGAAGTCGTAGGCGCGCAGCCAGTTCTGCCGCACGATGATGGCGTCGGCCGGGATCGAGCGGACCTGCTCGATGAAGCGCGCCAGGTGGAAGGCGATCTGGGGGTCGGTCGGACGATAGTCGGCAACAGCCGGCGCCACGGCCTGCGCCTGGCCGAGCCGGTCGACCTGCACCACCCAGGGCACGATCGTGCCGCGCGCCGATTGCCAGACCAGCGCGGTTGCGAAGCCAGCGGAGAGGATCAGCGAACCGAAGGCCATCAGCCGCCAGTTCCTCGCCTGGACGCGCGAGGACCCGATCCGTTCGTCCCAGACCTGTGCGGCGCGCTGATAGGGCGTCTCGGGTTCGGGGGCTTTGCCATAGTGGGTGGAGGGTCGTTTGAACATCAGCGGTCGCCTTCGGAGAGATTGACGGAAGAGCCGCCGCCATGGGCGTCACCGGAGCGCACGGCGTGGGCGGTCGCCTGAACGGCGTGGGTCATGCGTTGGGAGCGGCGCATGCGCTGTGCCCATGCGGGCGGCCCGCCCGCCGCTGCCGGAGCAGCCGAGCCGCCGCCGTCGCCGGCTGCGTCGCCACCGACTGATCCCATCGTCGAGGAGCCACCGGTCGCTTCGAACGCGGCCTTGCCACCGGCATTGAAGCTCGAGCGCATGCTATCGGCGGCGCGTGACGCGGCACGGCGCAGTGGCGAGACCGCTGCGCTGCCGCCAGCGCGGGCTACACCGCCAAGGCCCGACGCGACGCCGCTGACACCGGACTGGCCGGCTGCGCCGAGGCTGTAGGCAGTGGATGCGCCACCCGCCATCGCGGCACCGCCGCGGGCCGCGGCTGCTGCGCCTCCGGCAAGGGCCGCGCCGCCAGATGCGGCGGCGCCGACCGCGCCCGCTCCGGCGGCGATCATGCCGCCGGCCGCTAGACCTGTACCGACCGCCGCACCGGCGCTGAGTTGGGGGCCGCCGGAGACAATGCCGCTGGCGATGCCGGGACCGAAGATGCCGAGACCGAGCAGCGATAGCGCGGCGAGCACGATGGCCATCGCCTCGTCGATCGAGGGCGTGGCACCGCCAAAGCCAGCTGTGAACTCGGAGAACAAGGTGGAGCCGATGCCGATGATGACGGCCAGCACCAGCACCTTGATGCCGGACGAGATGACGTTCCCAAGCACACGTTCGGCCATGAAGGCCGACTTACCGAACAGGCCAAACGGGATCAGTACGAAACCGGCGAGTGTCGTCAGCTTGAATTCGATCAGGGTGACGAAAAGCTGGATGGCGAGGATGAAGAAGGCGAGCAACACCAGCGCCCAGGCCAAAAACATGCAGGCGATCTGGATGAAGTTTTCGAAGAACGACCAGTAGCCCATCAGGCCGGAGATAGATTCCAGGAGCGGACGTCCGGCATCGAGGCCAGTCTGGGCCACCTTGCCGGGGCGGAGCAGATCGGCGGTCGTGAAGCCTGTGCCGCTGGCCTTCAGGCCGAGGCCGGCGAAGCTCTCGAAGACGATGCGGGCCAGGTTGTTCCAGTTGCCGATGATGTAGGCGAACACCCCGACGAACAGAGTTTTCTTCACCAGACGCGCCAGAATGTCGTCGTCGGCGCCCCAGGACCAGAACAGCGCCGCCAGCGTCACATCGATGACGATCAGCGTCGTGGCGATGAAGGCGACTTCGCCGCTGAGCAACCCGAATCCGCTGTCGATGTAGCGGGTGAAGACCTCAAGGAAATGGTCGATAACGCCGGTGCCGCCCATGATGTCATCTCGCCTCGTCGAGCTGAGACGGCACGATCGGTGCGGCGGGCGCCAAGATCGGCGGATCGTAGCGGCCCGATTCGGGGGTGAGGTCGCCACGCGGCGCTGGTGGTACATCCGGCAGCCGCTCGACGGGTCGCGCACCGGGGGCGAGGAAGCGGTTGCGGTTCTCGGCCCAGGCCCGCAGGCACGCCGGATCGCGCGGGCCCGCTTCGCCGAGCGTCTGGCAGCGGATCAGCTCGTCGTGCAACGGATCGCCTTGCGCTTGGGTGGTCCGGCCAGCCGGCCACGCCTCCCGCACTTCCTCTTTGCGGTTCATTTCGATCACGGTCGCGGTGATCGCGACGGCCACGAACACGACAGCGCCAAGCCGGGCCAGCATCTTGCCGTCCATGGCCGTATCCTCAGTTGCCGTCCGGGAACATGCGGGCGTTGCCCGGCTGGTAGCCGGTGCCCGGCGTCAGGAACCGACGCCGCTGCTCGCGTCCTTGCTCGGCCGCGGCGGCGCGCTCGGCCTCGGACAGGCTCTGCGCTCGGCCGTTTGCGGCGACGACTGCGGTCAGGTCCGCAAGCTGCTGCGCTTGTAGAGCGAGAAGTTGGTTGCCCGCCTGCGTCGCCTGCAGGGCGCCTGTCGCGCCCTGGCTCTGGCCGACCAGAGCCGACATCTCGCCGCGATTGGTATCGATGTTGCCGACGACGCCGGCCTGGACGCGCATCGCGTCCTGCAAGCCTCCGACCGTGTTCTGCCAGCGCTCGCGCGCGCCGGCCACGAGCGCCTGATCGGACGCGGACATCGACGCGTTGCCATAGGTGGTCTGAAATGCACGGTCGATCTGCTGGACGTTGAGGGCGATGCCCTGGGCCTGTTGCAGAAGCTGCTGTGTGCGCTGCACCGACTGCTGAAGCTGCTGGAGCGAGGAATATGGCAGGCTCGCCAGATTGCGTGCCTGGTTGATCAGCATGGTGGCTTCGTTCTGAAGCTGGGTGATCTGCTGATTGACCTGCTGCAGAGTGCGCGCCGCCGTCAGGACGTTCTGCGCATAGTTGGTCGGATCGTAGACGATCCACTGCGCGGTGGCGGGCGTGGTGAAGATCGGCGAGAACGCGATCGACGTGGTCAACAGCGCCGCCGACATACACAGCGCGCGCGAGCGGGAACGAACGGAACGAGTCATGGGTGTGCCTCCGGATTGGTTTGGGGGGTGACGTTGGTGAGACCGGCGATGAGGTCGGCGGCCCAGCCGAGGCGATTTTCCGCGAGCCATTCGGCAAGGAAGCCTTCGGTGCCGCTACGGGCGTGAACCTCCGCGATCAGCGTCTGGTGCTGTTTCGACGAGGCCGCGCAGAGCGCCAGCGCCACGTCGGACAGACCGAGTTCGAAGAGTCGGTTGCCCCGCCGGGACTGGCAGTAGTAATCGCGCTTGGGCATCGCCCGAGCGAGGATCTCGATCTGACGATCATTGAGACCGAAGCGGCGATAGATGGCGGTGATCTGCGGCTCGATCGCGCGTTCGTTGGGGAGCAGGATGCGGGTCTGGCAGCTCTCGATGATCGCCGGCGCAATCGCCGAGCCGTCGATGTCGGAGAGTGACTGGGTCGCGAAGATGACGCTGGCGTTCTTCTTGCGCAGTGTTTTCAGCCATTCGCGGAGCTGACCCGCAAACCCCTCATCGTCGAGGGCGAGCCAGCCTTCATCGACGATCAACAGCGTCGGGCGCCCATCAAGGCGGTCCTCGATGCGGTGGAAGAGATAGGCGAGCACGGCGGCGGCAGCGCCGGTGCCGATCAGCCCTTCGGTCTCGAACGCCTGAACCTTCGCCTCGCCGAGATGCTCGGCCTCGGCGTCGAGAAGACGGCCGTAGGGGCCGCCAACGCAATAAGGTCCCAGCGCCTGCTTCAGGTCGTTGGACTGGAGCAGGACGGACAGGCCTGTCAGCGTGCGCTCGGAGACCGGCGCGGAGGCCAGAGATGAGAGCGCAGACCAGAGATGCTCCTTGACCTCAGGCGTGACAGGCACGCTCTCGCGCCCGAGGATGGCGATCAGCCAGTCGGAGGCCCATGCGCGTTCAGCGACGTCGTCGATGCGGGCGAGCGGCTGAAGAGACACGCTGTCGTTGGTGCCTTCGGTCAGGCCGCCGCCGAGATCATGCCAGTCGCCGCGCATGGCGAGCGCGGCGGCTCGGATCGATCCCCCGAAGTCGAAGGCGAAAACCTGGCTCTGCGGATAGCGCCGGAACTGCAACGCCATCAGCGCCAGCAGCACCGACTTGCCGGAGCCGGTTGGGCCGACGATCAGCGTATGGCCGACATCGCCGACATGGATGGAAAGCCGGAACGGGGTCGAGCCTTCGGTTCTGCCGTAAAGCAGCGGGGGTGCATCGAAGTGCTCGTCCCGTTCCGGTCCCGCCCATACCGCCGACAGCGGGATCATGTGGGCGAGATTGAGCGTGGAAATCGGCGGTTGCCTGACATTGGCGTAGACATGGCCCGGCAGTGAGCCGAGCCAGGCATCGACCGCGTTTATGGTCTCGGGCATGGCGGTGAAGTCGCGGCCCTGGATGACCTTCTCGACCATCCGGAGCTTCTCGGCGGCGATGCGAGGATCGTCGTCCCAGACGGTGATGGTGGCGGTCACATAAGCCTGGCCGGCATAGTCGGCGCCCAGTTCCTGCAGCGCCATGTCGGCGTCGGCCGCCTTGTTCGCCGCATCGGTGTCCACGAGGGCGGAGGCCTCGTTCGTCATCACCTCCTTCAAGATGGCGGCGATCGATTTGCGTTTGGCGAACCATTGCCGCCGGATCTTGGTTAGCAGCTTGGTGGCATCGGTCTTGTCGAGGAGGACCGCCCGCGTCGACCAGCGATAGGGAAAGGCCAGTCGGTTCAGCTCGTCGAGAATGCCCGGCGTGGTCGCGGTCGGGAAGCCGACGATGGTGAGGATGCGGACATGCGTGTCGCCGAGCCTGGGCTCCAACCCGCCGGTAAGCGGCTGATCGGCGAGCAGCGCATCGAGATACATTGGCGTCTCGGGCACGCGGACGCGATGCCGCTTCGTCGAGACGGTCGAGTGCAGATAGGTCAGCGTCTCGCCGTCATCTAGCCAGGCGCATTCCGGCATGAAGGCGTCGATGAGCTGGATAATGCGATCGGTGCGGTCGGCGAAGCCGCGCAGGATCTCGTGGGAATCGACACCGACGTGATCGCGGCCCTCGTAGAGCCAGGTCTCGGCGCGGGCCGCATCCTCGGCCGGCGGGAGATAGAGAAAGGTGAGGAAGTAGCTGGACTCGAAATGCGCGCCGGCTTCCTCGAAGTCGGCCTTGCGTTCGGCGTCGACCAGCGCGGAAGCGCTGTCGGCGAACATGCTGGCGGGATAGGTCGCGGCGCCGTGGCGCTGCGCCTCGACGAAGATCGCCCAGCCAGAGCCGAGGCGACGAAAGGCGTTGTTGAGCCGGCCGGCGACGGCGACCAACTCGGCCGGTACGGCGCTGTCGAGGTCGGGGCCGCGGAAGCGCGCGGTGCGCTGCAAGCTGCCGTCCTTGTTCAGCACGATCCCTTCGCCGACCAGCGCGACCCAGGGCAGGAAGTCGGCGAGCCGGGTGTTGCGGTTGCGATATTCGGCAAGGTTCATCATCGGCGTCGCTCCTCAAACCGACAGGTGGCCGGGGATTCGCAGATGCTTGCGCACGACGTCGACGAACTGCGGATCGCGCTTGGCAGCCCAGACGGCTGCGAAGTGCCCCAAGGCCCAGAGGCCAAGGCCGACCAGCCAGAGGCGAAGGCCGAGCCCGAGCGCCGCCGCCAGCGTCCCGTTCAGGATGGCGAGCGAGCGCGGCGCACCGCCGAGCAGGATGTGCTCGGTCAGCGCGCGATGGACGGGGACCGAAAAGCCCGGCACTTCGCTCGCCGTCTCGGCCGACGTCGCCATCAGACCAGCGCTCCGCCGCCGAACGAGAAGAACGACAGGAAGAAGCTGGACGCGGCGAAGGCGATCGACAGGCCGAAGACGATCTGGATCAGGCGCCGTGCGCCGCCCGAGGTGTCGCCGAAGGCGAGAGTCAGGCCGGTGATGATGATGATCATCACGGCGATGATCTTGGCCACCGGCCCTTCGATCGATTCGAGGATGGATTGCAGCGGCGCTTCCCACGGCATCGACGAGCCGGAGGCGTGGGCGGCGGGCGCGAGCGTCAACGTGATGAAGGTGACGGACACCGCCGTGGCGATGTGGCGGCGGATGCGCAAAGCATGCTGGATCATGACGGGTCTCCTGTGAGGGGCTGGGTTGCGGGGGTGACGCGGTAGTCGCCGTCGGGGCGGAGCCCCTCGATGCGGGCGAGTTCGGCGAGGCGGCGCAAGGCGCCGCGGCCGGACAGGACGGCGACCAGATCGATCGTTTCGGCGATGAGCGCGCGCGGAACGGTGACGACGGCTTCCTGGATCAGTTGCTCCATCCGGCGCAGGGCGCCGAGGGCGGTGCCGGCGTGGATGGTGCCGATGCCGCCGGGGTGGCCGGTGCCCCAGGCCTTCAAGAGATCGAGGGCCTCGGCGCCGCGAACCTCGCCGATCGGGATGCGGTCGGGGCGCAGGCGCAGCGAGGAGCGGACAAGATCGGAGAGCGAGGCGACGCCGTCTTTTGTCCGCATCGCGACGAGGTTCGGCGCTGCGCATTGCAGCTCGCGAGTGTCCTCGATGAGGACGACGCGCTCAGAGGTTTTCGACACCTCGGCGAGCAGCGCGTTGGTGAGCGTGGTCTTGCCGGTTGAGGTGCCGCCGGCGACGAGGATGTTGCGACGATCAGCGACCGCCTGGCGCAGTGTCTCGGCCTGAGCTGCGGCCATGATCCCCGCGGCGACGTAATCGTCGAGCGTGAACACGGCGACGGCGGGCTTGCGGATCGCAAAGGCCGGCGCGGACACCACTGGCGGCAACAGCCCCTCGAACCGCTCCCCCGTCTCGGGCAACTCGGCCGAGACACGTGGGGCGCCGGGGTGAACCTCGGCACCGACATGGTGAGCGACCAGGCGGATGATCCGCTCGCCGTCTGAAGGCGACAGCAGCTCACCCGTGTCGGCGAGCCCTTCGGAAAGCCGGTCGACCCAGAGCCGCCCATCGGGGTTGAGCATCACCTCGACGATCGCGGGGTCTTCCAGAAATCGGGCGATTGCCGGCCCGAGGGCCGTGCGCAGCATGCGTGCGCCGCGAAGGATCGCCTCCGATTTTCGGTGAGTGGCCGCCACGTCGTCCCCGTTCTCTTGCGGGTCCGCGACATGCGGCCCTGGATCGGGAATGAGTAGAAGAGGCAGAAATTATGGTCTGACAACAACCATGACGTGGCCGTCGTACTGTGGCGTACAAAGACAGGGAAACGGCGGAACGCAGGAATACTTGCTTCCAGCTTCCCCGTGATTAATTCGCGTCGCGCGCGGGCGCGATGTCGTCTGAGATCTCCTGTCTAAGCTTCGGCCCTTGAGCGAGTCGGCGACCGAGCGCTGTAACGAACGCCTCGTAACGCTCGCCGGCCTTGGCGCGTGCCGCCTGAGCGGCGGGCTCGGGCAGTGCTGGCGTCGTGGTCACCCAGAACCGGACGAACACGGCCAGCGTCTCGACGGCGATTCCAAGGTCACGCTCCATGCGCGCCATTCGCCGGTCGAGCTGGTCGAGCCGTTTGGTGGTGGCAGCCTCCTGCCGTTCGGCGGCGTCAGGCGACAGGAAGGAGGCGATGCCGGCCTCAGCGATCAGCGAGAGAGATTGATCGCGTCGAGCGGCATGAGCGGCAAGCGCCTTCATGACGTCCGGTTCGAGGTACACCGACAGTCGCTGCTTCTTGCGAGGCTTCGTCATTGTGCCTCCTAAAGCTCGATGCCGTCGCCGGGATCGAGCGACGCCTGGCGCGCGACTTGGCGCATGGTCTGGTTCATGCGCGACAGGCGTGCAGCATCCTCATCGACGTCGTCACGCGGCTCGATCTCGAACTCGTTGTCAATGGGCGCCTTACGCTCGACTGGCTTAGCGCGGCTGAGTTCGGGTTGATGCCGGCGCTCGGAGTCGGTCGTATCCTCGTCCTCCGATCCGACGCCGCTAGTGGCCATCGCGACCGCTGGCGTCGCCGGAAGGGGCAGCGTGCTCCAGTCGTCCGGTCGGGCCGTTGCCGGCTTCATCAGGTTCGGCGGCGACATGATGCGCTCCTGAAACCGGCGGTCCTCATAGTATCGCGCCTTCTTCGCGCGGATCGGCGGGGTGCCCGCCACCATGACGATCTCGTCCGACGGCGGTAGCTGCATGATCTCGCCCGGTGTCATCAGTTGCCGGGCTGTCTCCGAGCGTGAGACCATCATGTGGCCGAGCCAGGGCGACAGGCGATGACCGGCATAGTTCTTCATGGCGCGCATTTCGGTCGCGGTGCCAAGCGCGTCGGAGACGCGCTTGGCGGTCCGCTCGTCATTGGTCGCGAAGCTGACGCGGACATGGCAGTTGTCCAAGATCGAGTTGTTCGGTCCATACGCCTTCTCGATCTGGTTCAGCGACTGGGCGATCAGGAAGGCCTTGAGGCCATAGCCCGCCATGAACGCCAGTGCGCTCTCGAAGAAGTCGAGACGGCCGAGCGCCGGAAACTCGTCGAGCATGAGCAGCAGGCGGTGCCGGGTTCCTTTGGCTTGCAGATCCTCGGTCAGGCGCCGCCCGATCTGATTGAGGATCAGGCGGATCAGCGGCTTGGTCCGGTTGATGTCCGACGGCGGCACGACGAGGTAGAGCGTGGTCGGATGCTTGCTGCCGACGATATCGACGATGCGCCAGTCGCAGCGGCGCGTGACCTCAGCAACGACAGGGTCGCGATAGAGGCCGAGGAACGACATCGCCGTCGACAGCACGCCCGACCGCTCGTTGTCGGATTTGTTCAGCAGCTCGCGCGCCGCACTGGCGATCACCGGATGCGGGCCGGCCTCGCCCAGGTGAGCGGTCTTCATCATGGCGGCCAGCGTCGACTCGATCGGCCGCTTCGGATCGGAGAGGAAGGCGGCAACGCCGGCCAGGGTCTTGTCGGCCTCGGCGTAGAGGACGTGCAGGATCGCGCCGACCAGCAGCGCATGACTGGTCTTCTCCCAGTGGTTCCGCTTCTCCAGTGAGCCCTCTGGGTCGACGAGGATGTCGGCGATGTTCTGAACGTCACGGACCTCCCACTCGCCGCGGCGCACCTCGAGCAACGGATTGTAGGCTGCCGACTTCGTGTTGGTGGGATCGAACAGCAGGACGCGGCCATGATGTGCGCGATAACCTGCCGTGAGCGTCCAGTTCTCGCCCTTGATGTCATGGACGATGGCGGACCCCGGCCAGGTCAGCAGTGACGGCACGACCAAGCCGACGCCCTTGCCGGACCTTGTCGGTGCGAAGCACAGGACATGCTCGGGACCGTTATGGCGGAGATAGTCGTGATCGAATTTCCCCAGCACGACGCCATCCGCTCCCACCAGCCCGGCGGCGCGCACTTCGCCCCCATCGGCCCAACGGGCGGAACCGAAGGTCTCCGCGTTCTTCGCTTCGCGGGCCCGCCAAACCGACATGCCGATCGCAACCGCGATGGCGATGAAGCCGCCGGAAGCGGCGATATAGGCGCCCTCGACAAAGATCGGCGGAGCATAGGCATCATAGAAATACCACCACCAGAAAAAGGCGGGCGGATAGTAGATCGGCCAGCCGGCCAGTTCGAACCATGGAAGTCCAAGCTGTGGCTGGAAGCCAAGACGGTAGGCCGTCCACTGCGTCGCCGCCCAGGTTGTCATCAGCACGATCAGGAAGACGGTGAGGATCTGGCCCCAAAGGATTTTGGTCGCCGACATGGCGGGCACTCCTTTCTTTATTGCGACTACATGCCGAGGCCGCGATTTCGACCGAAACTCCAGTCGACTCCGCCGGCGCCCCGCGAGACGCCGGAGACGTGCTGGCCGAGCTGGCGTTCGAGGGATGGTGACCAGGGCACGAGCTGGAACCCGAGACCATCGTCGATCATGGCGAAGCGGCCGGAGGCGAGCGCAAAACGCTGGCGAGAAGCTGACACCGCGGGACTGCCGCTCGGCGAGGCCTTGGCCAACGAGATGGTCGGCGCGCCGGTCCATCGCCTGGCGAACCTCCGCGCCGAAGCCGCTGCCGCCGAGCGCGACGGGATCGCGGGCGATCGCCTGCCGGTCGAGCCAGGTCGCACCGGTCGCGTTGACCTGGGCGGAGATGTCGAGATCGGAGCGGACAGCGAGCGCGACGAGACGTCGTCCCTGCGCGTCGTCGAATTTGCGCAGCTCCACGATCGAGCCCGGCGCGCTGTCGCCGGCGGCATCAAGGTCGGGCAACTTGATGTGGTGAGTGCGACCGTCCGTACCGTCGACCACGGCATAGGCCGTGCCCTTCATCTCATCGTCGAGACCGCGATCGACCAGCCGGCCGACGACAGGATCGTCAAGGCTTTCGCCGGCGAGAACATAGCTCGCGGCGCTGCGCTCAATGCCACGTTCGGTGAGGCCGCGATGAATGCGTTTGATGATGTCGCCGCGCTCGCCCAGCTCGCGCAACGTCGCCTCGGCATTCTCTGACACGACCCATTGGCCGGGGCCGACCTGATCTGCGAGGCCGAGCGTCTCCAGCTTGCGCAGCCGGCCGACCTTCATCGCGTGGAATTCGTCCGGCTGGCGATCTGGCTGCGGGGCGAGATCGACGACGCCGGTACGGTAGCTGTCGCGGGCGATCTGGCGATCGAGATTGGTCCAGTGTTCCGCCTGGACCTGCCGTTCCAGATTTCGGCGAATCTCTTGGTCGGTGCGCGGCCCCAGCTCCTGGGTGACGAGATCCTGCGCACGGGCGCGCATGCCTTCCTTGATATAGTCGCGCGAAATGACGAGGTCCTGGCCGTCATCGGTGCGCCCGCGCAGGATGATGTGGACATGGGGATTGTCGGTGTTCCAGTGATCGACGCCGACCCAGTCGAGCTTGGAGCCGAGATCCTTCTCCATCTGTCCCATCAGGTCGCGGGCATAGGTCTTGAGGTCGGACATCTCGGTCGCGTCCTCCGGCGAGACGATGAAGCGGAAGTGATGTCTGTCGTCCTGGGTCCGCTCGGCGAAGGCCTTGGGGTTGGCGTCCTCGGACTCCGGTCCAAACAGCCTGGCCTTCTCCCCATCCCGGGTGACGCCCTCGCGTCGGAGATAGCTGAGGTGGGCGGAGAGCGGCGCGGCCCGAGCGGTGTGCCGGACGACGCGTGTCTTGATCACCGTGTTGCGCGATCGGCTGGTGAGCAGACGATTGGCCTGCACCGTCGCGCGCTGGCCGCGGCCGAACCGCGAGCGGTTGCCCGAGCTGATCTGGCCGGAGCGCGAGACCCTGCCACCGGCGCGCTGGGCGGCGGCGAGCGCCTGGGCGATGAAGGGGCGCGCCTGTTGTGCGCGCGTGGATCGGATGCGGCCCGGCCGGATACGGAAATCGTCCTCGCCGTTCATGGCCGAGGCTCCGCACATCGCGCAAACGCGCGGTAAACCTTGGCGAAATGGAGGATGCGCAGGCTGCGCCGATCAGGCGCACCTCGCGCCGATGCGCCATAAGCCCCTGAAAACACACGACCGCACCAAGCCGCACATCGCGCGCTTTTATCTCGCCATCGTTCGGTTGTGCTGCCTGCTCTTCCCGCCTCTGACGCCAAATCCACGCCCGAACCCGACAATGCCGCAGGGAGTGCGAAGTCACTCATCGCGGCCCCGCAGTATCGGTTCGCGCCACGAATAGGCCGCCCGATAGCGGTGCAGGCAGGACCGGATCGCGCGCGGACTCCTGCGCGGATGGTGCAGCCGGAGCACCGTCGTTTTGTCGCCGATCTGCACCCGTGTTGCTATCGACCTGCACGATGAAGAGCGGCGCACGGGTCCAGGCGAGCGGATCGGCGGTCGCCACCGTGCCGGGGGCAGTCGGATCGCCGCCGCTGATAATCGATGCGAGAGCGGCGACATAGGCGCGCGTTTCGGCCGGCAATGGGCGGCCGGTGGCGCGATATTCCTCGTAACGCCCGGGACCGGCATTATAGGCCGCCAGAAAGCCGGGCGAACCGTAGCGATCGTGCATCTCGCGCAGATACGCAGCGCCTGCCATGATGTTGTCGCGTGGGTCGTAGGGATTGCCGCCGAGACCATGTCGAGCGCGCAAATCGCCCCACGTCGCTGGCATGATCTGCATCAGCCCCATCGCGCCCTTGGGTGAGATCGCGCGCACATCACCGCGGCTTTCGACGCGCATGACGGCCCGAATCCACGCCTCCGGAATGCCGAACCGGCGCGCTGCGTCGGCGATATGACCGGCATAGGGATCGCTAGGTGATGCGCGCTCCACCGATGCGTCTTGTGCGGCGGCCGGGACGGTCGACGACAGGCCGCTAAGCAGGCCGGAAAGGAGAAGGAAGGCTGTGCGTCGGACGGTGGGAAACCGTCCGACGACAGCGCGATGGCGGCGAGCCGGCATAGCTCAATCCCGCTCGCCGCGCTTGGGCGGGCGACTCCAGTGCAGACCCCAGGCAGACTTGTCGTCGGCCGACTGGAACAGGTTGGCGCGGATCGGCTGCGGAAAGCATGGATCGTCGAACTGCAGCGCGACGTAATCTCCGGCCTTCTCGCCGGTGCGCTTCCAGCCCGCACCGATCTCCGCGCCGGTTTCATTGTTCATGCTGTCGAGAACATGGACGCGGAAGTCGGGCGCGTTCTCGGCATCGGACGGTTCGGCCGGAATGATGATGATGTCCTGATGCAGCAGGAGTGTTTCCAAGTGGCCGATGAAGCCGCCATCGTCGCGAGTGAATTGACCTATCAGGGACATGATTGCCTCCGTGGATGTGCGGTGAGGTTGGGATTGGGCACGCCGTCACCGCGTCGGCGCGCGCCAGACGAAGCGGTCATCGCCGTCCTCGTCGGTGTAGAGAGGGATGGCCCGACCGATCACGGCGGAGGCGGGAAGCGGGCCGAAGTAACGTCCGTCGAGACTGTCGCGGACTTCCCGGTTCATCAGGAACAGCTCGCCGTCCGCGACGACACGGCAGCCCTGCCAGACGGGCAGCCGATTGCCGCGACGATCGCGATCGAGCGCCTCGCCCATCGGCACGGCGTCGACGGTGATCGCGAGGCCGGTCCTGCAAACCCGCTGGCCAGGGAGCGCCACGACGCGCTTCATCAGCGGCACGCCGCGCGGCAGATAACTGCCCTCAGCGAGGAAGCTCGCGAGCGGCTCGGGCACGCGCACGGCGACCAGATCGGCGACTTTCGGGGACGGGTCGGGCTCGATTGCATAGAGGCCGATCGGCGTGCTGGCCGACGCGTTCCAGATCAGCTTCGGCCCGAAGGACACGAGCGACAGGGCGCCTAGCAACGACACGGCGGCTGTCGTGGTGATGGCGTAGCCGAGCCGGGTCATGCGCCGATCCTCCGCGCCAAGAGGAAGGCGCGATGGCGCTGCATCGTGTAGGCGCGTGGCGTCTCGCCGGCGGCAAAGCGGTTATGGACGTGCCGCCAGTGATCAGGCGCGACCTCGGCCGGATCGATGCCGATCGCCTCGATCGCATCGATGAGCTGGAGCATGCGCTCCACCTTTGGCCAGCCATCGACGCGCAGCAGGATGTCGCCGCCGGGCGTCACGGTCGCGATCGTCTGGCAGGGTTCGCCGGAGCCGACGGCGCGCAGGATGTCGAGCCGGGAGAGCACCGTTCCGTGCTCGTTCGCGGCCCAGCGCACCAGCGCGAAGGCCGCGCCGGGAGGGAAGAAGAGGATGCGACGCCGGCGGTCGAGGACCTGTTCGCGGACCTCGCGGCCGAAACGGATCCAGTGTTCGACCTGCTTCTCGATCCAGACGAGTTCGACCTGGGTGAGATCTTCCGGCGGCGTATGAAGCGCGCGGCAGGCGGGCGCGGATGCGGCGGCGAAGCCGGTCATTGGGCGTCTCCTTGGGCTGGGGGAAATTCGCGCTCGAACAGCGCGCGCAGCATGTCGGCGACCGTCTGACCGCGCTGGAAGGCCGCGATCTTGATCCGGCCACGCATGTCGGCGGTGACATCGATGGTCAGCCTGGCTGAGAAGTCATCGGCGGGCAGAGCGCTCTGGGTCTGGCGATCAGGCGTCTTGATCCAGCTCTCCGGATCACCGGGCCGGGATGCGAAGCCGCGCTTGGGGGACCGTTCGTTCATGCGCCGATCCTCGTCACCTCGGCCGCGAGCGCGGCGATCTCGCGCGCGCCCGGGCAATTTTCGTCCTGCTCGGCGGCGATCCGTCCGGTCTGCACGACATCGGCGAAGACGATGCGCTGACCGATGGTCGTCACCAGCAATGGCGGGTCGTGATCGGCGAGCGTCTCGGCGGTTTCGCGGGCGAGCACCGTGCGTGCCGCGCAGCGGTTCAGCACGAAGCGAGCGGCAAGCTCGGGGCGGTATATGCGCGCTTCGCCGAGCAGCGCCAGCATCTCGGCCGAGGCCCAGCCGTCGAGCGGCGACGGCTGCACCGGGATCAGCACGAGATCGGCGGCGAGCAACGCCGAGCGCATGAGACTGGCGACGCGTGGCGGCCCATCGATGACGACATGGTCGGCGTCACGCGCCAGCTCCGGCGCCTCGCGATGCAACGTGTCGCGAGCCAGGCCGACGACACCGAAGAGCCGCTGCAATCCCTCCCGGCTGCGTTGCTGCGACCAGTCGAGCGATGAGCCCTGGGGATCGGCATCGATCAGCGTGACGCGCTTACCAGCGCGCGCCCATTCGCCGGCGAGATGCAGCGCCAGCGTCGTCTTGCCCACGCCGCCCTTCTGGTTGAGGAGCGCGACGATCATGGCGCGCTCCTGTCGGCCAGCGGAGGGTTATCCGCAGGCGTGGAAAAGCGCACTTCCGTTAGAAAGATTCCGAAGGAATCTAAGTTAGATAAGTTAGAGGGCCCGCAAGCTGCTGATTCAACGCCGGGAATCGGCGATTCCGGTCCCCGATAGCACGAGAGTCCGGTCCCCGATGGCACGACAGTGCCGGTCCCTGATAGCACGAGACTATTCACAGCTTATCCCCAGGGCGAGTTGACGAGCGGCGACGGCGGCGCGGGATGCCGAGCGCGTCGGGATCGGTGGGTACGAAGGACAGGATTTCCGGACCGCCGACGCCTTGCTCGATGGCCAGGCGGTAGCCGGGCAGCGGCTGGCGGCGGACGATGTCGCGCAGGTCGTAGGCGAAGTGCTTGAGTGGCGAGAGGCTGCCCGACTTGGCGTGCAGGTGCGGGAAGTCAAAGCTCCAGCCGAACTCCTGTTTGCCGCCGTGCTTTCGCACCAGGCGGTAGAGCCAGCGCTCCAGCCCGCCGGTGAGATCGAAGTAGTTGCGGTCGATCGTCAGCACGAGCGCGTCGTCGAGGACGGCGCCATAGAACCAATCGGGCAGGATCAGCTCGAGACCGAGCGGACGGCCCCGATGGTCGGCGCGCTCCTTCCATTCATTGATCCAGGAGAAGCGGTGCATCCGCCGCTCGGTCGGCTGGCGGATCGAGGTCGCGACCGTGGTCGATTGCAGCCGATCGAGCGCGGCCTTGAGGCGGTCGTAGTCGCGCAGCGACACGCCGCGTCCGATGAAGTTCAGGATCTCATAGGGGGTGGTCGCCATCAGGCGCGATGGGCGCAAGCCGACATCGCGCGCTTCGACGATCTGCGAGGCGGCCCAGATGAGGACGTCCGCGTCCCAGATCGTAGCCATGCCATGCTCGGGAACGGCTTCGACGCGGATCTTCACCGAGCCCGCCTTGAAGTCGATCGGCGCCAGGCGCTTCGACTTGGCGAGCGAGAAGAACGGGTAGGCCATGAGATCCTGCGCATCGCGCGGCGCGAGATCGCCGGGCAGCGCCCGGAACAGATCGAGTTGAGCGCGCTCATCTTGATGGGTGTGGCGGGACGACACGGCCGGCCACCTCAGCGCGGGAAGCGGCCGCCGGCGGTGGCGGTCGAGGCGATCTGGCGTTTGGCCGGCAGCACTGTGCCGCCGCGCGGATCGGAGGTCGAGGTGACGAGACCGCGATCCGCCCAAGCCTGAAGGTCATCGACGGAATAGACCACGCGGCCGCCGAGCTTGCGGTAGATCGGGCCGGTCCCGTAGGTCCGGTGCTTTTCGAGGGTGCGCTCGGACAGGCCGAGGAAGCGCGCCGCCTCCTGCGTTCTCAGGTAGCGTGGCGGCAAATTGGCGGCTCTTTCGGCCATGATCGCACCTCCGTGATCTCGCGGGTGGCCGCTGCGGATTAGCGGCGGGTTGCGAGCACGGTGGCGCAAAGCCGGCGCCTCGGACGATGTCGAAGTAAGGATGCTAAATTCGACACCTCGGCAGGTGTCAGCGTCCGCGTCTCGGACGTCGCAGCAACGACCGATATCCGCCGCGAACGAGCTTCAAGCCGTCGCGGGCAAGACGAATGGTGGTTTCGCGGATGGCGCTACCGACCCAGGACGCCGGATCATTCTCATGTCGCGGGAAGATAAAGAGTGCGATGGCACGGTAGGCGGCGCCCGTCGCTCGGCCGTCGACGACGCGCAGCATCTGCCGCGCCCGATGTCGTCGCTGCGACGTCATACGAGGATCCGGAGGCGCTCCACGGCCGCTGGCGGCCGACCAGAACCGGCCCAAGGCGGTCAGGCGGTCGGGTGTCATTTCGTCGAGATAGATTACCGCGGAGAGAGCGTTGCCTTGTCTCGCGCCCGAAAGGCTGACGTCGAAGCGCTCGCCGTCGAGGTCGAGGCGAAAAAGCGCGTCGTCGCGCTCGATGAACGCGCGAGCGCGTATTTCGTCAAGGCTGAGACGAGACCCTTCGGGCGCGACGGGGCCGCTCCGGAGGACGATCGCCCCCGGATCCGTTTGCGGGGTCCAGAAGATGGGCTGCGCGAGTGCAGAGATGCCCGGGTCAGCGGCGAAAACACAGCCCCCATTGGTTGGCGAAGGCTTGCGTAGTCTCTTCTGTCAATCGCCCGGAGGCGGCGAGTCCGAGATATGCCGCTTGGTAATCCGGGTTCCGTCGCAGGAATTCCCAGGCAAGCTCGCCTGGCGTGAGCTGGTCAATATAGTCGTAGGCAGTCTCGGACCGCCAACTCTCTTCCTCGGACATCCTCCGCCACCTCCGCGCAAATGTTACGCAACGCGAGTTGTGAAGGGTTGATGATCCCAAGTTGAGCAATGTCGGGGAAGAACGAAGTCGGATCGACGTGATGCAGTTTCTGCATCACGTCAGTGGAGGCGGGGTCCGAGCAGCTCGCCGCAACCGCTTCGTGTCATCCACTTGGCGCGAGAAAGATGTGCGGTGTGGACACGCGCCGCGCGCTCGGGATCGCGCTTGGCGCTGATGCCGAACAGCGCTTCGACGACCTCCTTCCAATCCGCGCCGTCGGCGTCAGCGTCGAGGAGTCTGAGGTAAAGCGTTAGGTGCGCCTGGTCATAGGCGGTAAGCGCTGCGCCGTCTGGCGGCTGATCCAGAAAGTCTTCTTTGGTCACAGTATCCCCCATCCATAGATGTATCCGTTTTGAAGGGGATTGTTAACGCTGTTTTGAGAACGACGGCGACCGCTAGACCGCATGCCGCATGGTCCTAGGGAGCGATGGCCCGCCAATGAGTCAGGCGTCTCTCTGTCCATTGACCAGCATCACTCCCACACCTTGGTCGGAGTTCAGGAAGACGATGCCGCTGCGCTCGAACGCTCGCCGGACCTCATCGCGCGTGCTCTCGTAGACCTCGAGGCCGGCTTCGGACTCGAGGCGCTTGAGCGCTGTCAAAGAAACCCGGGCTCGGTCAGCGAGCGTCTCCTGTGTCCAACCCAGCAACGCGCGTGCGGCCCGCGATTGTCGGGCGGTGATCATGCATGATCACCTCCCATTTGGACCTACGCGTACGCCAGTACTACGACTATGATAGTCGTTCTTGAGGGCAAAGGCCAGCGATAACGGCGTCGAGAGGTCGACCCTAGGCCCTATGGGCCGCGAACTGATTCGGTCGTCCGTGCGACGAAGGCCCCGGCCTCTCGGCCGGGGCCTCGCGCGGGCCTTAGTCGCTGCGCCGGCCGTTAGGGCGGGACCAGATGAGCGAGAAGGTGTCGCCCTCCTCGTCGTCGAAGAGGTTGGCGTAGATCGGGGCGTTGAAGCTCGGGTCATGCAGCTTGAGACCCAGATAGTCGCGGCCCTCGTTGGAGCGCTTAGACCAGGCGGCGCAGATCTCGAACGGATGCGGAGCACCGCCTACGGTCGATTATGCGTGGCGCGCAATTCAGCGGAGTCGAGTGCTGGGAGTTGCGGCAATCCGCCAATGTCGGAGCTTTTGCTCCGTATGACATCGACATGGCGGAGCCGGACCAGTTATCGGGCAAGCTGCTCAGGACGGGCAGCGTAGAATTCTTCCGGCGCGTGCCAGCGGTCGGGGATGTGCTGCTCTCCCCAACGCGCGAGTTCCTGGATCGTAGGCAGAAGCGCTGCCCCCTTGCGGGAGAGTGCGTAGACGCCACGACTGGCGCCCCGTCGAGTAGCACGCTGCTCGACGAGACCCGCTGCTTCCATCCTGCGCAGCCGTTCAGCGAGGATGTTGGTGGAGATCCGCTCCGGTGCGGATAGGAAATCGGAGTAGCTGCTTGCTCCCATCACCATCGAGCGCAGAATGACCAAGGTCCATTTGTCGCCGATGAGATCAAGCGCCGAGGCGATGGGACAGCCGGAGCGAAAGCTGGGCATGAGCAGATGATCCTAACTTGCAAACTACAAGTCAGCTTGTATACTCCGGCCGAAGCCGTTCGGTATAGGGGGAGAGAAACAAGATGCTTCCGATCACTTCCATGGTTGCGACTTTGGCGGCGGTGTCGCTCATTGCCTTGAGCCTGCCGGTCAGTTTACGCCGGATGAAGGTGGGAACCGAGATCGGTATGGGCGACGATCTGGCGTTGCTGCGGCGTATCAGGGCGCAGGGTAATTTTATCGAATATGTGCCACTTGGCCTCATTCTGCTGGCGCTCGCGGAATACCGACAGGCGGCAACGGGGCTGGTGTGGACCATTGCTGGATTGCTTGTCGCTGGACGTCTCCTCCATGCGACGGGGATGTTAAGCGGGCTGACGCCGGCGCGCGCCACCGGCATGCTAGCAACCTATGGCGCGCTTCTGGCCGGAGCCGTCGCACTCGTCATCTGATATAGGCGACGGCGGTGCTGCGGCGTCTTGCCGTGTGGCGCCGCGCCGCGGGCGCAGGGTCACCGTGACCAGATCAGCGCGTCTTCGCTACCGTCGCCCTCGAACAGGTTTGCGTAGATGGGTGCTGTGATCGAGGGTTCGTCGAGCTTGACCGAGTGATAGACCCGGTCGTCCTTTGAGTGCGGCGACATGCGGCACCGGTTCAGGGTCCTGCGACGACCACCCTGAGGTTGGGCGCCATCTCGCTGCCGGTGCGATCATCGCTTGGAACGAGGCGGCCCTAGACGTTGAACGGCAGGGTCTTGACGGCGCCTAGGTAGCTGCCATCGCCGCTGCGGGCGAACGTGCCGATCTGCGTCATGATAGTCGTGTCGCCTTGCTCAAGCCCCCGCGACCATCGCGGCCTTGTGGCGATAAGGAGTCCCGTGACGGTTGCCCCGCACCCATCGGGCCGAAACAACGCGGAGGGCGGTGGGCAAAGGTCTTGTTGCTTCGCGAGGAGCCGAAGCAGTCGGCGGGGAAGAAGATCGCGCGGCCGTCGTTGCGGGGAATCGGCCGGGTCGAAGACCGCATCATGCGGCCGATCATGCCGAGGAGTTTGCAGAATGGCTCCGCGAGCAAGGCCAGCGACGAACGCGTCGCGAGGTCGTCCCTTGATCCTCATGGGGCTGCTTGGGTCGTTGGTGCGGCGAAGGCCCCGGGCTCTCGGCCGGGGCCTCGCGCGGGGCCTCAGTCGCCCCGGCGCCCGTTGGGGCGGGACCAGATGAGGGAGAAGGTGTCGCCGTCCTCGTCGTCGAAGAGATTGGCGTAGATTGGGGCGTTGAAGCTCGGATCGTCGAGCTTGAGGCCCAGATAGTCGCGGCCCTCGTTGGAGCGCTTGGACCAGGCGGCACCGATCTCGGCGCGGCTGACCAGAACCCGGTGGCTGGGGGCGTTCTCGCCGGTGGCGCGCTGGTCGGGGACGATGCGCACGTTCTTGGCCTGGACGCTGAGGGTGACGATTTCGCCGGTGAACTCGTTCGAGCCGGTCTTCTTGAAGGTGCCGATGGTCGCCATTGCAAATCTCCGTTTTCCGTTCCCGAGCCCGCACCATTGCGGCCTCGATGGCGATCGGCAGGCCGGAGGTGATCGACGGCGCACCCCGAAGGGGCCTGACAGCCAAGGAGGGCTTTCTTGTCTCGCGAGGAATGACGGCGCAGCCGGCAGGGGAAGAAAGTTTGACGCGGCTGTTGCGTCATAGGCGATCGAGGCGTCAGCCGGCGTTCGGCCAGATCAGGCCATTGAAGAGGCCGTTTGGAGCGGTCGAGGCACGGTCAGAGAACGGAGGAAATGGTGGCCATCCCGCACCGGCAGACCGGCGTCGCGGCGATGCTCATCGGCTTCGTTTCCTACCGGCCAGAACATCGGCGCTGCATCCTGACCCTCCACCAACAACTGGGAGATCGCCGCGCCGGTTCTTCGGTCTGTCGCGGAAACAAGGTCCTGCCACTCTAGCGCTGTAACGAAGGCCGTTTGCCGGGACCTGGCGTCGTTCCGCACCCCGCGCTTCCATCATCGGCCTCAGGCGGCGTGGGCGGTCGTCGCCCACCGCACGTCTGGCCTTCGCAATGGCGATAACACCTGTCAGGTCCGCGCAAGGTCCCGGCCGGACGGACCCGTGGCCGCCGCCATCCCCGCGATCCGCACGAAGGCGGTGATGCCGACCGCGACCGCGCCGATGACGGAGAAGATGATCTGCCAGGTGTCGGAGGGCATGGTGTGTTTCACGATGCCGTGCGTCGCGTGGTAGCCGGCGAGCGCCGCGGGCGCGACGAAGGCGAGTGCGATCGCAAGACGCATCCAGAGCGGACGGATAAAGGCGAGCAGGAACTGCCCGAGCCCGAGCGTCAGTGCGGCGGCGCCAAAGCCGACGATGATTGCACCGAGCCAGCCGGCGCCAGTCTGATAGGCCCATGTCCCGGCGCTAGCGCCCGCGAAGAACGGCAACGCGAAGACAGCCAGGGTGAACAACAGCCAGCACAGGCCGCCGATCGCGGCGATGCTGGCGAGGATACTGATGAAGATCATGGTGGTGTTCTCCGCGAGATAAAGGTCTGACGGTTGCGCCTCCACCACCACCACGGCGCGTTGCCAGTATAGCCGAAGAGAAGGCGGGACGGGAGCGGAAATCCCGCAGGATTCCCGCTTGCGGCCGTGCCGCCTTGCCCGCGATCAGCGGGCGAAGGGATCGACCTCATGAACAATGGCTGCGGCTTCGCCGTCATATTCGCCGGCGGGCATGACGCCCATGGTGCCGTCGCCGGCCTGGAAGATGACGATTGAAACCATGAGGGTGGTAGCGAGGCTGAAGGCGAACGCGTGAGCTTGATTGAGGGACATTTGACCGGCTCCTGTCTTGGAGGCGGGAGACCATCTCCCGCGCGACAGGCGCCCGATGTGTCCGGCCAATGGCCGCAATCACCGCGCAGGCGAAGCTGAAGCGGCGGCACGCTTTGCGTAGTCCGACCCTTTACGGGTTGATGGCGCCAGGCCAGTGGCTGGACCAAGGATCAGCGCATAGAGAGCGGTTGATGGCGACGCGTTCTCAGGAGGAGGGTGTCAGACCGAATCGAAGTCGCGGGAATTCACCGCGTTCGCGAGCGACCTTGAATACCTGCTCAAGCGCCCCAATGAACGCGTCCTCTGTTCGGAGATGAAGCGTATAGTTGTGAAGTTCTGGGTAGTCCAGAACGAAGCATGGAATGCCGGTATCGTCGAATATTCCCATAACTGGTGGTGTATAAACCGAAAATTCATTCATGAAGAGTTCTTTGACCACAATCAGACCAATAATATCGCGGCGTCCAACATCGATTTTGTGAACAATGCCATTCGTGAGAAACGTAAGAGAGTGGTTCTGTTGCGCATATGAAATAGAGCCGCGCAATTGAGCCGTCGCCTTCGTAAGATGGGAGACAACGGTGGATTTTTTACGTTCAATAGATCTTTGCAATGCACGCTCCGTGTTCGGGCTGTCCTTCGCTTGAATGAGCAGGATGGCAGAAGCTGTGATGACAAGGACATCTACAAACTCCTTCCCGTCGTCGGGCCTGATCGGATTTAGATAGATCTGGTCGCTCGCGAATGTCCGATGTAGAGCATGAACGATGTCGAGTTCACTGAAGTGACCGGCATCATCACGCTCTAGGACCGTGTGCATGTTGGTTTTCTTGCCATGATACGAGTTTACTTCGGGTCGGACGTCCGAGATATAGAGATCTTCCGGAAATAGAGGCTCTTGGAGATGGATCGCAAATGACTGCTCGTCGTCCAACGTTGTCCTACGGCCGAACCAATCAGGCATCTGATCAAGAAAGTCCCTCGCTAGATGAAATGAGAACGGCAAGAAGTTCATGGTTTCAGCGAATGCCCGAAAGCGGGGGGCGTCATCATTCTTCGCGGAATAGCCCAGCAGTTCACGATTATGCTCGTCGAGAAAATGGATCTTAAAGTGATCGGACGAAAGCAGCTGTCTGATGTCGATGGTCATCTGGTCGTCGAACAGCGGAGACCAGAATGTCAACGGCTCGTCGTGGTCGTCGAAGAAGGCCGTTACGAGCCCATAAGAGGATGAGCCGTCTGCTGTGAGCGGTACTAGATAGAAGCGAAATTCACGCTTTACCTTTGCTGCCAGCATGTACTCTTTTGGGCACTTGATGATCAGTCTTGTAGCCTCTTCCTCGGATAAACGCAGGGGCCAGAGGCCTCCAGGAAAGCTCACAAGTTCGGGGAATATTTCTGGATGAGTAATTGTGAGCATGCCAGTCCGTTCCTCGAATACTTTGCTGAGAAGACAATAACCGCCTTTGCGAGATTTAGCAGTAGCGGCGCTCAAGCGCCGCCCATTGCGAACTTCCAGACTGGGATGCCGAGCTTCTTCGCCTTGTCGGCGAGATTGTCCTGGATGCCCGTGCCGGGGAAGACGATGACCCCGATCGGCAGGACGTCGAGCATCTGATCGTTGCGCTTGAACGGTGCGGCCTTGGCATGTTTCGTCCAGTCGGGGGCGAAGCCGACCTGCGGCACCTTGCGGGCGTCGGCCCATTTGGCCGCGATCTTCTCGGCGCCCTTGGGGGACTTGCCGTGCAATAGCACCATGTCGGGGTGTTTGGCGTGGACCTGATCGAGCTTGGCCCAGATTAGGTGGTGATCGTTGAAGTCGAGCCCGCCGGTGAAGGCGATCTTCGGACCGGCGGGTAGCAGCACCTCGTTGTCGGCTCGCTTCCTGGCGGCGAGGAAGTCCCGGCTGTCGATCATCGCCGAGGTGAGGTTGCGGTGGTTGACCATCGATCCGCTGCGCGGTCGCCAGTTCGATCCGGTGTGGCGCTCATAATGCTCGGCGGCCTGGTCGCGCATCAGCTCGAAAGCGTTGCGGCGTTCGATCATGGTCTGGCCCTCGGCCGTCAGGCGCTCCAGCTCGACGGCCTTCACTTCGCTGCCGTCCTGTTCGCGCTGGCCGCGGCGCTGCGCCTGTTCATTGTCGTCCAGCTCGCGCTCGATCCGGTCGGTAGCCCGGTGGAAAAGGTTGACGGTCGACCAGAGGAGATCGTCGAGGTCGGGCTCTAGGCGGGTGTCTTCCAGGGTGGCGATCAGCGCGTCGAAGATGTCGGCGATGGCGCCGGCGACGTGGTCGCCCTCCGGAAGCGGTCGGGGGTCGGGTTCATCCGTGAAGGGACGGTAGCCGTAAAGCTGGAGTTCGCTCAGGACATGGTCGGTGGGGGAAGAGGCGTGGTGCGGTTCGTAGTAGTCGTCGTGCTCGCTCATTGGGATGCTCCGTCGGTTCGACCGCGACCCTCGCGGCCTTCATGGCGACGAAAGCCGGCGGGCGGGCCGGACCTGCATCCGCAGCGAAGCGGAGGGCCGGAGCGCAGCGGAGGATGACGAAGGCGGGCTATTTTGCCTCGCGATGGAAAGCGGCTCTCGGCCGCGCCGGAAAATAATCCGCCGCAGGCATTGCGGGTCCGGGCCGTTTGCTGGCCGATCGCCCTCTCGAAGGCCGGGGCGCGGTTCTGTCCGACCTGGGGATCATCCGAGCGATGCCGGCGACGCCGCTCCCGCCGCCTGCATTCTCCTGTCGGCCTATGCCACCAGTGCCATGAAGCGTGCGACGTCCTGGGGCGCGATCTGCACCCGTGCCGCTGCCCGGAGGCTGTCCAGGCCTGCCAGGCGGAGATCCTCGTTGAAGTCGCCCAGGCTCGGAGACACCACGACCGCCTCGATCCCGGCTGCGTTCGCCCGTTCGATCAACGTCGCCATTGCACCGTCGCCTGCCGGATCATTGTCGCGGGCGATGTAGAGCCGGCGCAGCGTGTCGGGGAACAGGATGGCCGAGAGATGTGCTGCCGAGAGCGCCGCCGCCATCGGCATGTTGGGCAATGCCATCCTGAGCGATAGCATCGTCTCGATACCTTCGCCCGCCGCCATCACTTCGCCCGCCACACCGAAGCGAACAGCATGCCCGAGGAGGTCTCCCATCGCCCGTCTCGGCGTGTCGATCGGAGCCTTGTCCGAGCCGTCAGGTGCGAGCCAGGTGCGATGCGCGCCGGTCTGACGCCCGGCGAGATCGGTGACCGATGCGATCATTGCTGGCCAGGTCTCGGTCGGGGAATATTCCTCGGGCCGGTAATAACAGCGGGGGTGGAAGCGCAGGCTTCCGGTTCCGTGCAAATCCGTAATGCCGCGTGTCCGCAGATACGTCTTTACGAGTGTGCCGGAAATCGGCTGCGCCATCGCAAAGAGCCGTCGTGCCGCTTCCGGTGATCCTGATGGCGCCGGTGACTTGCGTTCGCCACCATGCGGACGGTCCGGTTCGGGATGCGGCATCGACAGGAAGGTGCGCGCCTCATCGGCCACGTCCTTGAAATCGACCAGGCCGCAGCTCTCGCGGATGACGTCGAGAAGATCGCCATGCTCGCCGGTCGCGGCGTCGGTCCATTTTCCGGCCGCGCCCTTGCCGATCTCACCGCCCTTTAGCCGCACGAACATTGAGCGGCCGGGCGTGTTGCGCACATCGCCGACCAGCCAATAGCGGCCCTCCCGATGACCGGCAGAGAGGTAGTGGCGGCATACCGCCTCGGCCTGCCGGCCGAGACGGATTGCCAGTTCGGAGGCGTCCTGCCGTGCCATCACGCCGCCTCCCGCTCACTGACGCGCTCGACGGGATAGCGCTCCAGCACCTTGGCCAGGATAGCGGCGCCGGTCGTATCGGTCGGCACGAACATCCGCAGCTTCCACGAGATGATCTCGTGAAACAGGCCATAGGCCCGCAGGCGATCGCGCATGGCGTCGGTGAAGCCCGACAGCTCGATGCGGTTGGCGCCCATGACCCGGACGCGGCGAAGCTGAAGACCCTCGGTCAGATCGAGGATGGTCTTGCCGTCCATCAGCGCCATGAAGGCGTGGTCGGGCGTCAGGGTTGACGTGCCGGTCGCGAGCGCGCCAGCCACCCAAGCCGGGGAGACGCGGCGGCCGACGATGCGCTCGCCGTCATCGGTCTGAAGCCGATACACCCGCGTCGACTCGTTCGGCAGCCGCTTCCAGATCGGCAGCAAGAGCCCGCTGACGACATGGATGGTGCTATCGGCATACTCCGGCACCTCGGCCGCCTCGGCATCCCATGCCGCAATGAAGGCGATCCGCTCCGCCTGCACCCAATGGGTCTCATCCATCATCTTGATGGGGATGTTATGCGCTTCCATCGGCCGGATCAGCCGGACACGCCGTTCGATCTCGCCATCGTCGAGCATGATGCTGGTGGTCGGGACCTGTACGGCGGCGCGGCCCGAACGCTCGTTGACCAGCAGCTTCGCTCCCGGATCATCGAGATGGTCGAGCGCCTCGGCCAGCGTCACGGGACGGTTTCGCTGGCGCTGGGTGATGGTCAGCAGCCGAGCCTCGGCCCCCGTGCCAGGATGGACGTGGATCGTTCGGCGGTCGGTGACGATGAAGCTCTCGGCCTGCAGCGTCTCCAGCCCGACGTCGTAGCTGCCGGAAGCGATGGCGCCTTCGATCTTGGCGTTCAGCAATTGCTCGAAGGCGGTGAACAGCACGCACTGCAGTTCGATGGTGAGCGCCAGCAAGCGGTTGAGGAAGGTGGTGATTGGTGGCAACGCGTCCTTGATGCCGGTGTCGTCCATCAGCTTGAGGCCGGTGGCGTCCTCGAACATCTGGAGGGAGCAGCCTTCCACCTTGCCGCGGACCAGAAGAAGATAGAGCTGGCGCAGCGCGTCGCGGGCATAGTGCGATTCCAGATTGTCCTCGGGCCGGAACAAGCCCTGACCGCCGGTCTGGCGCTGGCCGCGCGTGATCGCGCCTAACGTGTCGAGTCGGCGTGCGATGGTCGAGAGGAAGCGCTTCTCCGCTTTCACGTCGGTTGAGATCGGCCGGAACAGCGGCGGCTGCGCCTGGTTGGTCCGGTTGGTGCGGCCCAGGCCCTGTATGGCGGCGTCGGCCTTCCAGCCCGGCTCCAGCAGATAGTGGACGCGCAGCCGCTGGTTCCGCGCCGACAGGTCGGCGTGGTAGCTGCGCCCGGTGCCGCCGGCGTCGGAGAAGATCAGGATGCGTTTCTGATCGTCCATGAACGCTTGGGTCTCGGCGAGATTGGCCAATCCGGCGCGGTTCTCAACAGTGAGACGGTCAACGCCACCGGGGCTGGTCTTACGGACGATGCGGCGCGACCGTCCCGTCACCTCCGCCACGATGTCGGTGCCGAAACGCTGGACGATCTGATCGAGCGCGCCGGGGACCGGCGGCAGCGAAGCGAGCCTCTCGATCAAACGGTCACGACGGGCAACGGCGTCGCGGCTCTCGACCGGCTGGCCGTCGCGAAACACCGGTCGCGACGACAGGTTGCCCTCGCTGTCGGTGAAGGGCTCATAGAGCTGCACCGGGAAGGAATGGGCGAGATAATCCAGAACGTACTCGCGCGGGGTGATGTCCACCCGGACGTCGTTCCATTCTTCCGTCGCGATCTCCGCGAGCCGGCGTTCCATCAATGCCTCGCCGGTCGAGACGATCTGGATCACGGCGGCATGGCCGTCCGCCAGGTCCTGCTCGATCGAGCGGATAAGCGTCGGCGTCTTCATCGACGTCAGCAGATGGCCGAAAAAGCGCTGCTTGGCGGATTCGAAGGCTGAGCGGGCCGCGGATTTGGCCTGGCGGTTCAACGTGCCCCCACTGCCATCAGGGCCGCCGGTGATGTTGGCGGCCTGCATTGCGGCGTCGAGATTGTTATGGATGACGGCGAAGGCTCCGGCACAGACATCGTAAATGCCGGTCTGCTCAGGAGTTAGCTGGTGCTCGACCAGTTCGTATTCGACGCCGTCATAGGAAAGCGACCGCGCCGTGTAGAGGCCGAGTGAGCGCAGGTCGCGGGCCAGCACTTCCATCGCGGCCACGCCGCCGTCCTCGATCGCTTCGACGAATTCGGCGCGGGTGGAGAACGGAAAGTCCTCGCCGCCCCAGAGACCGAGGCGCTGGGCGTAGGCGAGATTGTGGACGGTGGTCGCGCCGGTCGCCGAGACATAGACGACGCGCGCATTCGGCAGCGCGTGCTGGAGGCGCAGGCCCGCGCGGCCCTGTTGCGAGGCGGCGACGTCGCCGCGTTCGCCCTTGCCGCCGGCGGCATTCTGCATGGCGTGGCTCTCGTCGAAGATGATCACTCCATCGAAGTCGGAGCCCAACCATTCGACGATCTGCTTGACGCGGGAAAGCTTCTCGCCGCGGTCGTCGGACCGTAGCGTGGCATAGGTGGTGAATAGGACGGCTTCCGAGAGCGTGATGTCCTTGCCCTGCGGGAAACGCGACAGCGGCGTGACCAGCAGCCGCTCCATGCCGAGCGCCGACCAGTCGCGTTGCGCATCCTCCAGCAGTTTGTCGGATTTGGAGATCCACACCGCCTTGCGGCGCCCCCGCATCCAGTTGTCGAGGATGATGCCGGCCGACTGGCGACCCTTGCCCGCACCGGTGCCGTCGCCAAGCATGAAGCCCCGGCGGAACCGCACGGCGTTCGGCGCATCTTCGGGTGCGGCCGAGACGACGTCGAAGGTCTCATCGAGCGTCCACGACCCGGCGAGGAAGTCGGAGTGCGCCTCGCCGGCGTAGATGATGGTTTCGAGCTGGGCTTCAGAGAGAAGGCCATCCGAGACGATCTTGGCTGGCAGCCGGGGCCGGTAGCTCGGCCTGGGCGGCGCGACCGAGGCCATGGCGACGGATTGCACAAGCTTAGTCGGATGGGCCTGCGCCCCGGGAATGCGGATCGCCTGCAATCCATATTCTTCATAGATCGCGTCGGTGATCCGGCCGTCTTCGGCGGGTGTCCAGTCCACGGCTTCATAGGCGAGTTCGACGCCTTCGGGCTCGATGGACGCGGGCGTGGCGGGCGCGGCAGTGGTACGGGCGCGGTATCCGCGAACGGTGCGGGACGTCGCGGGGGGCGCCGAGGTTGCCACTGGCGGGAGGTTGGCAGTCGGACGCGGCGGAACCTTCGTCTCTATCCAGCCGAGCAGCGTGTCGACGTCGGGCGCGATGCCGGGCGAAGGGGGAAATGCCGAACGATCCTCGGCCGGCAGCTTGTCGATGACCGTCAGCCGCGTGTCGATGGTCGTGCCGTGCTTGGCATAGACCGAGCCGTCCACGGCTGCGGTGAAGACGATGCGGCCACGCTCCTGAAGCCTGACGAAGGCCGCGGCCCAAGCCGGATGGTCGGGGCTGAAGTTGGCTCCCGTGATCGCCACCAGCCGCCCGCCATCGGCAAGCCGGGCCAGTGCTGAAGCGACATGGCGATAGGCGGCGTCGGCCACACGGCCGGAGACGTTTGCCATGGCCGAGAATGGCGGGTTCATCAGCACGACGGAGGGGACGGCCCCTGGCGCCAGATGATCGTCGATATGGGCGGCGTCGAAGCGCGTGACGGCAATGGCCGGAAACAGTGCAGCGAGCAGATCGGCACGGGTCTCGGCGAGCTCATTGAGGAGGAGCGCTCCGCCGGATATCTCGGCCAGGACGGCGAGCAGGCCCGTGCCAGCCGATGGCTCCAGCACGATGTCGCCTGCGCCAATGGCTGCAGCTGCGACAGCGGCGAGGCCGAGCGGCGCCGGCGTCGAGAATTGCTGGAGCGCCTGCGATTCTTCCGAGCGCCGGGTATGCGTCGGCAGGAGCGTGGCGATTTTCGCAAGAGCGGAAAGACGTGTAGCGGGAGATGCGGCCTTACGGAAAAGCGCCTTTCCGTATTTGCGCAGAAAAAAGATTGTCGCGACCTCGCAGGCCTCATAGGCCGCCTTCCAGTCCCAGGCGCCGCTGGTGTCGGATGCGCCGAAGGCTGTATCCATCGCTGCACGAAGGATCGCGGCGTCGATGCGTTGGCCGCGTTCGAGATGATCGAGAAGCTGTTGAGCCACCGCGAGGATCGGGGCCGCACGGGTGACCGGCGCGGCCGGAGGGGCCACGGGAGATTGAATGTTCATGGGAGGAACCTCGGGAGAGCGAAAGGGACAAGCCCGGCGGCGCTCTCTCTCGACCGCCCGGACTCGACCCGTCCCGGCCGTCCTCTCCCTCTCGTACGCTGACATTAAAAAAGCGCCCGACCGTGAGGCCGGGCGCGCGCATGGTCGGGAATCATCGCACACCTGCCACTGCTAGCCACCGGCCGGTGCTGATCCACTTGATCGTGCGGCCGGTGGAGAGATCGAGCAGATGGGCGCCGCCAGAGAAACCGTCGACGACAGGGTCCGAGGCAATGCCGGCCCACTGAAACCCCCAGGTGCCGGTGAGCGCGAATGTCTCCGCGCAGCGCGTGACGAATGTGATCAGTAACTGCGGATCGGCGGTGCCGGGGTCGCAAAGCCAGAGACGCGTCGTGCCGTACCCGGGCGTCAGCGAGAGCAGGAACGGCTCGGCCGGCGGGTCTTCGCGACCATTCTCGGCCATCAGCGCGGTGTAGATCTCGAAGGCCCGCGCGACATTGGCGAGCGAACCGACGTCGAGTAGGCAGGAGAAGCGGGTGAGAAAATCGGGCATGTCGGGCTCCTGAAACGAAAAGAGCCCGGCGCTGGGCCGGGCTCGGAGTGGTTGGAATTGGAAAATGCGGAGCGGCCGAAGCCGCCCCGCGAGCCGCTCATTCTGCGGCGACGAGGTGACGTTCGTCATCCTCGCCATCGGCCGGCGTTTCCGACTCGTCGTCAGCGCTGAGGAAGTCAGGCAGCTCGGCCCCGTCGGTTTCGCCGTCACCATCCGTGTCCGCTGCGGGATCGCTGTCGACGCCGGCAAGCCGAAGCGGCTCGGGCAGCCAACCGCTATCGGCCAGGAGACGCTCGGCCTCCTTGGCCATGTCGCCCTTTTTCAGATGACCGATAAGCTCGGCCGCCCGTTCGCCGGCGCCTTCGCGGACGGCTTCGAGGATGCGCGGCTTGGTGACACGGTTGAGGTAGTTGCCGAAGGTCGGACGCCAGCCGGCTTCGACCAAGTCGAGCCCGGTCGCCCGCGTCAGCCGGTCGGCCTGCGCGAGCCTCATATCGAGCGTGTGCTGCGACACGCCGCCCGCGCTGTGCGGGTTCGGCCGTTCATAGAGCGCGTTCACGCCATAGCTGACGCAATGCGCCAGCAAAGCCATGCGGCTGGCATCGTCGAGACCAGCGAGCCAATCCCAAAGGGCGTCGTCGTCCTTCGGGATGTCACTGGTCCAGGCGTCGTGACGCTCCTGCACGGCGCGGGCAGAAGGGCTGTCCTTCAGCGCCTCGTCCTGAACGGGGAAGAAGATATGCTTTACCCCTGCCTCCATGGCGCCCGTGTACATGCGGGTCATAAAGCTGTCCGAGACCAGCTTGTGGAGGAGCGCCGTCATGGCGATGTGCGGGTTCTCCGCCACCGCGTTGCGCAGCGCGAGGGTGCGATAGGCGGTCAGCTCGATCACGAGGCGTTCGGGCAGCGGCTTGATGCTGTCGTCCTCATCGTCCTCTTCCGGTTCCACAGACCGGCCGCCGATGGTGATGACGGCGCGCTGCACCGAGGGGCTCGCGGTGCCATCGGATTCGATGTCCGTCTCCGATCCTTCCTCACCATCGGTCCGGACCTGAGGCACATCCTCGGGCCGAACGAAGCCGCGATCGACCGAAAGCGATCCGTCGGCGTCGATGCTGACGAAGACGCCGGCGATGGCGATGTCGGCGGGATCGAATTGCTCGGGGCGATCGTCGAACGCGGCCAGAGCCGTCTCGATCTCGCCCATGCGCTCGTCGACCTCGTCGGGCAGTTCTTCGGCGTCCTGATATTCCGCTTCGAGCCTGGCCTGCTCGGCGGTGAGCGCCTCGATGGTCGCCTGTTCCTCGGCCGACAGATCGACCGGCGTGCCGGAGACTTCGTGAAGGCCGCGTACGGCGTCGTAGGGGAAGCTGACCGCGACCTCGATCCACTTCCAGCCCTCGGCGGCGATCGCCTTGGCCTCGGCCTTCAGCTTCTCGGCGACGAGGCGATCGAGAAGCCCGACGTCCTGCAGCCAACCGCCGTCGTCGGACTGGAACAGGTCGCGCATGACGCTGCCGCCAGCCGCCTCGTAGGCTTCAATGCCGAGGAAGACGGCACGCTTGTCGGACGCACGCACTGTGGTCTCGGTCAGCATGCGCCGGATCTGATAGGGTTCCTTTGACCATGCGTCCTTGATCGCGTCCCAGACCTGGGTCTGACGATCGTGGTCTTCGGAGACCGTGAACGCCATGAGCTGCTCCAGCGTCATGCCGTCGTCGGCATAGACGTCGTGGAGGACGGGCGAGACGGTTGCGAGGCGGAGCCGCTGCTTGACCACGTTGACGGGCACGAAGAACGCCGCGGCGATCTCCTCCTCGGTCATGCCCTTGATCAGCATGTCGTGGAAGGCGCGAAACTGATCGAGAGGATGGAGCGCAGCGCGCTCGATGTTCTCGGCGAGCGACACCTCCTCGGGGAGGATGGCGCCGTCGCGATCGCGGACCACGCAGGGGACGGGCGCGACCTTGGCGAGACGCTTCTGCTTCACCAGCAGTTCGAGCGCGCGGAAGCGGCGGCCGCCGGCAGGCACCTCGAACATACCGGTCTCGTTGCCTTCGGCGTCAACGACGGGGGAGACGCTGAGGCTTTGGATCAGGCCGCGACGAGCGATCGAGGCCGCGAGGTCCTCGATCGAGACGCCGGCCTTGACGCGCCGGACGTTGGACTGGCTGAGCACCAGCTTGTTGAAGGGGATGTCGCGCGAGGACGACAGGATGATCTTCTGAACGGCAGTAGCCATCGGGATTTACTCCGCGACGGGCGGCCGAGAGACTCTCTCTCAACCTCCAACCCGTCACGAAGCGAAGCGCCGCCCTCTTCCTCTAAAGGGGGGCAGCGCCACGAACCAGCGAACCTGAAAGGCACGGAAGCGGAAAGCCGGAGAGGCGGAAAACCGCATCCCCGGCTTCGCGGAAATCAGGCGACGCGATCGAGCAGCTTTTTGGCCTTGCCCTCCATATCTAGGCGGGCGTCCTGATGCCGTTTGTCGCGCGCGACTGCAGTGATGCCCTGCACGAAATCGAAGATGGACTCGGGCGGACGGTCTTCCTCGGCCAGCACCCTGTCGATGATCTTGCCGGTCTCGGCCTTGGAGAAGCCGCGCCGACGCAGGAAGTCGGTGCGGTCCTCGTCTGTTCTGGCGACGATCCGCTCGCGCGCCGCCTTGATGCCGTTGACGAATGGCAGGGGCGAGGAGTTCGCGAAGTTCAACAGCGCCGGGGCCGCCTCGTGCGCGAAGCGGTTGGCCGCATATTTGGAGTGGCGGATGGTGATTTGCTCGAAATCCTCCACACCCCACAAATTGCGGTTCTGGCAGACCGCCCGCAGATAGAAGCTCGCCATGCCGAGTGTCTTGGCGCCGACCTCGGAATTCCAGCAATAGAAGCCCCGGAAATAGAGGTCGGGCGATCCGTCTGGCAGTCGGCCGGCCTCAATCGGATTCAGGTCGTCGACCAGGAACAGGAAGACGTCGCGGTCGGAGGCATAGAGCGTGGTCGTATCCTTGGTGATGTCGACGCGCGGATTGTAGATCCCGGTCGACCAGTCGAGCACGCCCGGCACCTTCCACCGGGTGTCGCCCGTGCCGTTGCCGGCAATGCGCTGCACCGCCTCGACCAGTTCATGATCGTAGATGCGGCCATAGTCCGGGCCAGTGACGGCACGCAGTTCGACACGGCCAGTATCGGTTTCGAGCGTCTTGATCTGCTCGGCCCGATTGGAGGTCAGGCCGTATTGCAGGTTGATGGCGGCAAGTGCGGCTGGGAGCTGCCTGAGATAGGCGGCGGGCGCTCCGACCAGGCTGGCGAGCTGTCCAAAGGACCAGTGCGTTGGCGCGGTGGCCGTGTCGGTGCCCGGCAGGATCAGCGCTAGCCGTTCCGGGTCGTTGCGGTTCGCCTCGACGTGGATGAGCGCACTCTCCACCACGCGGGTCCGGCTGCGATCGGAGCGATCGCGCACCGATCGCGCCAACTCGGACAGCGACAGGTAGCGCTCGTCGGCTGGGCGCGAGAACCATTCGGACGAGACGCGGCCGATCCGCTCGCCACGGCTGACATCCACCTTGTAACCGCCGCTCGTGTCACGGCGCGCATCGAGTACTTGCATGTTCATGGGACCAATCTCCACGACTGGCGCGGGAGCCTCTCTCCCAGCTATTCACCCGTCACAGAAACCGATCCGCCCTCTCACTCTGGGGGCGTTGCGGGGATCTCCCAGCTCGAAGGGGTCGGCCGAGACCCAAGGCTCGGACGCAGGGGAAGGCCTTCCCCACCTTCTGGCCGCAGATGTCGAACCGAAACGATGCCGCTGCTGGGGGAAACTGGCTAGAAATCTTGACCAAAGGCGTAATCAGTCATATATGATCGATTAATGGCGACATTCTATCAAATATGGATGATTGATATGGGTTCCCCTAAGGCGAAACCAGCACTGGAACGGCTGGGCCAGGATATTCGCAACGCGCGTCTGCGGCGTGGCATCGCTGTGGCGGATCTCGCCGTGCGTGCGGGAACCTCGCCAAGCTCCATCGCCCGTCTTGAACGGGGTGATCCAGGCGTTGCCATCGGAACGCTTGCCGACGTTCTCGTTGTGCTCGGTCTTCTGGAGCGGCTCGCTGACCTGGTCGATATCCGTAAGGACGATCTGGGGTTGGCGCTGGCAGCGGAGCACGGACCGCGCAGGGGCCGCTCCTTCGCGGCAAGGCTGAAAAAGCAGAAGGCTCAGACGGAGGAGACGCAGGATCGGCAGGACGTTGTGGACCCTGACGGGGCCTCCTTCTGATGGCCGATTTTGTCGCCCATGTCGCGCTTGGCGAAGGCCGGACATCGGTGGGCCAGTTGCGTTTCACCCATACCGGGCCACGGCAATTCTCGACTTTCGCTTATGGTGCCGAATGGATCGAAAACCCGCGCGCCTTCGCCATACAGCCCGATTTCCCTCTTGAGGCCGGCCCATTCCACACTTCGGGTCAGCCCGGCAACATGCGCGACGCATTGGCGGGCGTTTTTGCGGATGCGGCTCCGGACAGTTGGGGACGCAGGCTGCTCGAACGCGCCTATGGCAATGGTCTCAACGAATTCGAGTATCTGACGCTTTCCGACGATGCCTGCCGGCAAGGTGCATTGCGCTTTCTGGATGACAAGGGCGAGGTCATTCGCGGCAAGGCAGCGGACGCCGTTCCGCGTCTGGTCGATCTCGAAACCATCACGGCGATTGCGCGAGCCTATGAGCAAGGCAAGGAAATCTCGCCCGAGGAGATGCAGGCGCTGGCCGGTGCCGGTGGCTCCGGCGGCGCTCGCCCCAAAGCCAATGTCAAGGACGGCGACGCGCTGTGGCTGGCTAAGTTCACCTCGGTCCACGATCAACAGCCGATCGAGCGCGTCGAGGTCGCGACGCTGCGCTTGGCGGCAGCCTGCGGTATCCGCACGCCCGAGGCGCGGTTGGAACTGGCGGACACGCCGTTTCCAGTTGCACTGATCCAGCGGTTCGACCGACGCGGGGCCGCTCGGATCCCTTACATCTCCGCGCGCACCGCGCTCGGCAAGACAGGGGCGGAGCTGGGTTCCTATACTGAGATCGTCGATTTTATGCGGGCTTACTCACCCAATCCCGTGGCCGATTTCCGCGAACTCTACCGGCGTCTGATCTTCACTATCCTCGTGTCCAACAAAGACGATCACCTGAAGAACCACGGCTTCCTCTATGTGGGGGCGGGTCAGTGGCGCTTGTCGCCGGTGTTCGACGTGAACCCAGCACCGGATCGCAACCCCCATCTCGAGACGGCGATCCTTGAGGGCGGCGCCCATGATCGGTCGATCATCCTCGCACTGGAAGCCTGCGCGTTTTTCGAGATCCCCGAGGCCGAGGCACGGGAGATGATCCGGACAATGGCGCAGCGCGTTTCGGACGGATGGCGGGAGGCCTTCAGACAGGTTGGCGTCTCTGGCGCGTCGGCGCGCGACTATGAGGCTGCTTTCGTCGGTGATGAGATGCAAATGGCGCGCAGTCTTTAAGTCATATTTGACAAACTATCGACGATTATCGGTCAAATATGATTTTTTCCGATCACCGATCCGCCTTATAAATAACGTCGCGCCGCTTAGATGGTTACGGGGACGAACCCGAGAACCATGAAGCGGGGCACCGTAATCAAGGCTTCAAAAACGCATGCGTTGATATCGCCATGGTTCTATCGGCCGCCCATGGCGGTCGGCCTTCTTCCGAACGATATCCGCCGAAAGGACATCGTCGATCCGCGCGCGTGCTGCCTCCTCTTTCAAGCCCAACGCCTGCCGTTTTTCAAAGTCGTGCTCCCACAACAGCGCCTCCTGCCATTCGAGGACCGCGGCTCTTTCGGCGAGAACTTTGGGATGCGTGTGCAGCCAGCGTACAAAGGCGACAGCATCCGGTGTTCGCTGCCATAGGTCGCCGCACTGGTTCAGATAGTCGCGAGCCGTCTCCGGTTCGGCAAAGTTCGAGCCGTGCCAGATCGCAAGCGCCGCCGGCTCGGGGTTCCCGGACAACATCTCGGCGATATAGCCGTTCGCGACAAAACCATGGCGTAACCTAGTCGCGGCAGAGATGGGGTCACCGGCCTTCAGGTGCAGCAGGGCATGCTCATAGTGATAAGGCGGGTAGTGTGGGGCTTCATCCGTGAAAAAGCGCTCGGCCTTTGCCGTTTCACCGGCGCGTAGATATTCCGGACCAATCAGGTAGCGGATGCCCTGATTGTCGTTCGGATTCCAGGCAAGCATCCTCTCCATCAGCCGTAGAGCATCCTTGCGCTGGCCAAGCCGGAGCTGCGAAAGGACAACGCCATGCGCCGCGCGCAGAAAGGGGCGATTTTCCAGGAAGCCCCATTCGATCGAACCGGCGTAGCTGGCGGGGATCGCGCGCTCACCGACGTCCAGACCATGAAGACAGGCTTGCAGTGCGAGCTTGGGCTTGCCTTCTTCCATGAGTGCATTGCCCAAGTGGGCATAGCCATCGATGAAGTGGGGGTGACGATCGACCAGCGCCTTCAGCGTCTTGAGGTACTTTGCAGGCGCGAGCGTCCCGCCGTCGCGCTGATCAAGCGCGTCATCCAGTTCCTCGACGATCTGTTCATAACCATCGCCATGACGGAAAACACCGCCGTCATCGAAGATTTCGAGTGTCAGCAAGCCCTGCCTCCTGTCCTATCCTTTTTGTGGATGTGTTGCGAGCGTTTCAATGGCCACCACCGCGGCTTCTGTAGACATCGGTGAGGACTTCCTGAGAACGGATATTATATATGACCGCGCGGAGCGCGCGTTGGACTGTTTCGATGTTCGCGTTCAACCCTCCTATATTCCGCCATCCGCCGCCGCATGATACCGCTTTCTATTCAACATCCGTAGCGTTTACGCGGGCGAAAGTGGTAAGACGCTAACGCGCTGACGCGCAAATTCCGTCACTCGAGTCTCAGCGTTGCTGGCGGTAAGGATGTTGTCGTTTGTTACGACACCTTGTCGGGGGAGTGTGAATGCTGAACTTGGAAGAGGCGTCGCCCATTACCCTCAATTATGAGGCGGATCTTCTGGGTAACATCCAGCAAGCTTTGGCTGGCCTTCAGGGCTTCGGCGTTATGGCGCTCGAACTCATCCAGAATGCGGACGATGCGGGAGCGGAGAACCTTGTCTTCGACGTGACAGAAGCTGGCCTGTTCGTCCGGAACGACGCGGAATTTTCAACCTGCGGCCTTCACGAAATTCGCTGCCCATGGGAGCAGGGAGGCGGTCCTGATGGCCACAACCGAGCGTGCAACTTCCATGCGATCTCACGCATGGGGAGCCGAAACAAGATCCGCGTCGCCTCTCAGATCGGTCGTTTCGGGATCGGTTTCGTTTCCGTCTATCAGGTCACCGATACTCCCATTGTGCGCTCGACAGGCATCGAGATGCAGTTGATCCCGATCGATGGCTCAGGTGAGACGAAGGTGGTTCCACGCAGCGGAGGAACCGAGTTCGAATTGCCGTGGGCCGCTCTGGCCTCCGACACTCGCAAGGGCCTTAATGCGTCCCCGACACCGCCTGATGTCGTTCGCCTCGTGGTCGACGCGATCGCAGATGTCATGGCACAGGGGCTCTTCTTCCTTCGCAACCTGCGGACGATCGAACTCTTTAAGAACGGGATTCTCGTGCGCTCTGTATCCATCGCCCGGGATGGAAGCGTGGTTGGTCTCGAGATCAAACCGGAGGGCAGGCACGAGAAATGGAAAATCCTGACACGGGACGCCTCCGACCTTGCGGTCGAGCGGAGAATTTTCGAGGACTTTCCCACTCTGGTCGAGTTGGATCGTTCGCCGATTGTGAGTATCGCCCTGCCGGTCCACGAGGAATCGGTTAGTGGCCTCCTCTACGCCTATCTGCCGACCGAGCAGGCGTCCGGCATGCCGCTGCACATCAATGCTGATTTCTTTCCGCATCCCACGCGGCGCACGATCACGCTTACCGGAGAGCAGCACGAGCGGTACTGGAACGAACTACTTCTAGATGCGGCCGCCAAGGCGATAGCGGAGAGCTTCGAGGAGATGCGGGATCTCATCGGCCCGCGCCGGCTATGGTCCTTGGTAGGCGCCGCGTTCGCCCTGAAAGACAAGGCCTCGTTCCAATCCTTCTGGCTGGAGATACAGGTCGTCGCGAAAGCATCGCGTAGCGTGCTGACGGTGGACGAACAGATGGCGCGACCAAGCGACTGCCATCTCCCTGAGCAGCTTTCTGCCGAGGCTCAGGCCGCCCTCGCTTCAATTGAACTGAAACTCCTCCATGCAGACCTTCGCCCTTATTGGTCGGTTTTCCAGGCCCTCGCTGCGTCACCCTTGCGTCTGCCAGCTCTGGTCGCCGCGCTTGAAGTCACGGAAATCACCGCAGAAGCTGCCAATCTGCAGGACCTATGGGCGGCTGTTGATGCGATCTTGACGCAATCGAAGGCTCGCCAGGATCTTCCTGCGCTGGTTAACCGGTTGAAGGCCGTCAAGTTCATTCTGGACTATGATGGCGCGCCGGCGTCGATCGACGACCTCTACCGCCCGCCTATGGGGATCGCCACCGAGCGGATTCATCGTTTCCTGCCGGGAACGCCTATGGTTCAGCGCGAGGTTCTCGCGTTCGAGGCGCTCGCAGGGTTGATCGACGTATATCGCTTCGACGAGTTTGCTCGGGACCTTGCAGCTACGATCCCTGATAAAGAAAGGGCGAGCGCGGTGATCGGTCTCGGCGGTGAAGGTCAACGCGAACTCTACAATCTTCTGCCCGCGTTCGTACCCGATGGAGTCACCGCAGCGTCCTGCGCCAAGCTGGCAAACACCCCCTTTCTGCGGACAGGTTCGGGGTTCGTCGAGCCTTCGCGCGGCCAACTGCCGGGCGGATTCGAAGATCCGGTCGGTTATTTCGAACTTGTCGACACAAGTTTGATGTCGGACAGCGTACAGGCCTTTGCGCGGGACTGGCTGCGCGTCGACGTGCTCACCTTCCAGGCATATGTTGACGATCATCTCGAGGACATCCTCAAGGGTGATCCGACTCGGGAACAATATGTTGCGCTGCTGAATGAGATTCTGAAGCATCGCGCTGAACTGGACGCGGGAGGTGGCCTGCGGTCGCTAGCGGGCCTGCCCTTTGTCCGTACTCGGTCCGGGACCTATGTCCGACCCACTGAGTGTTATTTCTGGTCGCCGCAGATCGACGCGCTGCTCGGCGGCGAGAAGCGATTTTTCGTAGATGAGAACTGGATGCCAGCGGGACAGGCCGCAGCGCGGTTCCAGGACGTTCTGGAAGGCCCGCTCGGCATGCGCCGCACGGTGTCCATCGAGCATCTAGTCTCGCGCATCGATGCGATAGCCGCCACCGGCACCATCGATCAAATTGCAGACCAGACGCAGCCGATCGTCCGCCACATTCTGGAGCGCTTTGCCCGCCTGACTGGTGAAGAGCGAACCGCGCTCGAACGGCTGAGGTCGATCTCCTGGCTGCCTGCGGCTATCAGCGGAGAGCGGATCGAGGGAAAGCGGTTTGGCCCCACGGGCCTTTATCGATCATTCCGCGCCGCAGGCTACGCTTCGCAGGTGAATGTTGTCGATCTACCGATCCTACGGGGCGGCGGGCAAGCTAGTCGTTCGCTTGTCGACTTCCTCGACTTCCTCGGAATGAAGGCCGAGCCTCCGACGGAGGCAGTCGTGGCACACCTCGAACACTGCATGGCGAGCGGCGCTCCCGCCTCGGACGTCGTCTACGGCATGCTGAGCGAACGCCTCGGTGGAGAAGATGCAGCATCCATAGACAGGCTCTCCGGAACCGCGTGTATCTACGATCCAGAGCTGGATGAATATCTCCGAGCGGATCAGATCTTTTGGGAGCCAACCTATTTTCGGGGATACTGGCATGCACCGAGCCCAAGGATGCGACTGCGCGAGACGCTGTTTCGCCATCTCGGTGTCGAAGACGTTCCCACAGCTTCAAACTATGTCGCACTCCTGAAGGGTATCGCGGCGAAGGCGAGTATCACCGAGCTTGACGAGGAGGTGCATCGGCGGTGCCTCGCTTGGCTCGCTGACGCGCTCGAGCGCGAGGACCAGGGCGCGCTCGCCGAGCTTCAGGCAGTCGGGGAAGACCCTGTCCTTCTCAATCTCTCTGGCGCGACGATATGGGCTGACGAGGCCACTTGGTTGGATTCGCCGATCCTTGTTGAACCTTTCGCGGGTGCCCTCGATGACAGGCTCGTGTCGCCGCCTGCGGTATCGCGGGTCGCGGCAACGCGGCTCTACAAGGAACTCGGTGTCGCCAGGTTTTCGGAGATCGCGCGGCTCAGATTGGCTGAGGTTCCCGCGGGTATTGCTGCCCCGGAGGCCACTGCGCGCCTGCAAACGCGCGGCGATCTCCTGCTGTGGCTAGCACCCAGTGTGGAGTTTCACGATCGGTTGCGGAGCATCTTGAGCCGCATTGAGGTACAGATGGTCGAGCGGTTGCAGGTCAATGTCGAGATTGTCGAGTTTGACCCCCCGGTCCGCTCTCCAGTGAGTCAGGCCGATGCCTATTTCGACATAGGGGCCTCGCTTCTCTATGTCCGGGCTACGCCGGGAGAGAGTTTTGACTGGTCCGCTGCCTTCAAGGCGATTTTCGCACCGTTAGAGCAGCTCACCATCGGAGTGGATCTGCCGCCGGTAATTATGACGGCTGCCTATATTGTGACCATGCCGACTAGGGTCGACGCCGAACGGGCGCTCAAGAATGCGAACTACCATCCACCTGAGGCGCCTTACGAGGATCTGCCCGAGACTGAGGATCTGCACGATACCAAAGACGAAGACGTCCCTGAGACGGTCGCGGGCGATGAGGAGGGGTCGATCGGCGGAGATGTCACAAACGAAGAAGCGATCAACGAGGGCTTGGCCGGTAATGATCACGACGATGCCTCTGACGATCTATCTCCAGAGAGCGACGAGGCCGAGACCGCCGTTGAAGAAGTCGACAGCGGCGATATCGATGCGACCGGTAGTAAGACTACTGCGGATGAACAATCAGATGAAGGCGAAGGAAGTGAAGCCGAAGACGCTCCGTTCTCATCCAAAGCCGACAGCGGCAAGTTCGGAGCTGAAACGGGCGAATCCACCGGAGGTGGAACATCCGGCGGCGGTGGCTGGGGATCGAGATCGCACAGCCGGCCAGGGCCTTCAAGGGCCGAACGCCAGGAGCGACGGTCTCGCCTGCTTTCCTATGCGAACGCCACGCCCCGAGAGGGGGCATCCGGTGATCAGTATACGGCAGGCGAGGATATCGGCTCGCTGATCGATGTCGCGGCGATCGAAGCGGTCCTCAAATATGAGAGGCGAGCTGGGCGCGATCCTATTGAGCAGCCACATAATAATCCGGGCTTCGACATCGTGTCGGCTGTCGCGGACGGTATGCCGCGTCGCCTAATCGAAGTGAAGGGCCTTGAGGGCGAATGGACGGAGCGAGGCGTGAAGCTATCGCACGTACAGTTCGCGACGGCCCAGACCTATCCGGGCGAATATTGGCTTTACGTGGTCGAGCATGCTCGCGATCTGAAAAACCAGCGGGTCAGCGCGATCGCCAACCCGTTCTCAAAGGTCGTAGAATACTGGTTCGACCATGGATGGAAGGGCGTGATCGAAGAGGTCGGGGCGGCCGCAGACATCAATCTGGAGGTGGGCGTTAAGCTGAAGCATGCCATGTGGGGCATCGGCACTATCGAGCAGGTCAATCGTCGCGGGATTGCGATCTCACTCTTGATGAATTTCGGTGATGAGGGGCGCAAGCTGATCCCGTTCAATTCCAGCTTAGAATTCGTGGACTGACGATGGCGATCTGCATTCCACCGCTAGACGCATCGACGGAATCCTCTGCCGAGAGGAAGCTCTACGAAGCGCTCCGATCGGGACTTGGCGACGACTTCCTCGTGCTTCATTCGGTCAAGTGGATCGCGAAACCCCGAGGGGCGGGCCCGCGCGATGGGGAAGTGGACTTCCTCATCTGCCACCCGCGGCACGGTCTTCTCGTCGTCGAGGTGAAAGGCGGCGGCGTGATCCTCGATTACGCTAACCGTCGTTTCGCATCGATCGATCGACATGGCGACGAGCACGAGATCACGAACCCTTTCGAACAGGCGATGAAGGGTAAGTTCGCGATTCTGGAGAAGCTTAAGGAAAGCCCGTTCTGGCAGAAGCTGGGCTTGGGCCGCATCGCGCTCGGGCATGCCGCCTTCTTCCCGGATGTCGACGGGGTTGGTGGCCTCGTAGGCCCTGACGCACCTCTCGAAATCATCGGCGGTCGCCAGGACATGACTTTGATATCGCAGTGGGTCGATCGGGCCTTTGCCTACTGGGCAGGTCCCGGCGGTCAGGGCCGATTGTCCGAGCTGGGAGTAGGCGGTGTCGCGACAGTGCGGCGGATTTTGGCTCGCGTATCGATGACCCGGCCATTGGTGTCGGCCCGACTCGTCCAGGAAGAGCAGACCCGGATCGAGCTGACTGAACGACAAGCCGCGATCCTCGACCTTCTGTCGCGGCAGCGACGGGTCATGGTTGCGGGCGGTGCGGGAACAGGCAAGACCCTCATTGCCCGCGAAAAGGCGGTACGGTCGGCCGAGGAAGGCCTCAAGACTCTTCTTGTTTGCTACAATCGCGGGCTTGCCGATCATCTGCGGGAGCAGTGCGAGGGCATTGAAGGACTCGACGTCGCTACCTTCCACCAACTCTGCAAGCGCTGGATCGATAAGGCGAAATCCGAGTTGGGTCGCGACCTGATGGCTGAGGCGCGGCACGACTATCCCGGCGGGACAGAGTTCGACCACCACCAGCCAATAGCCCTGGCGTTCGCGATCGACGCGTTCGGGCCGCATTATGATGCCATCGTTGTGGATGAGGCACAGGACTTTGGCGACGAGTTCTGGATGCCAATCGAGATGATGCTTTCCGACCATGCTGACGGCCTGCTCTACGTCTTCTTGGACGAGAACCAGGACATCTACGGGCGCTCGGCCGCGATACCGATCAAGGGCGAGCCGATGCTGCTCGACAAAAATTGCCGGAACACCACGACCATTCATGCCGCCGCGTATCGATACTATCGGGGCGCCAAGATTGAGGCTCCGAAAATCGCCGGCACCGAGGTCGCGCTGCTGACCGCGCCCGACACTGATCGTCAGGCGCGCGAGATTTCTGCGCTCGTCACCCGCCTGGTCGCGGTTGAAGGCGTGCCCCCCCACGACATCGGCGTCCTCCTCTGCGACGGGCGTGCCCGCTCATCGTTCGAGCGTGCGTTGGCGGCGACCACCATCCCGAAAACAGCGAGATGGGGTCATCTCGAAGGATATGGACCGGGATCAATCACCGTGGATAGCGTCGCCAAGTTCAAAGGGCTCGAACGGCCCATCATTATCCTGTGGGGGTTGGATGCGTGCGATCCGGTTGCCGACCGTGAGACCCTCTACGTCGGTATGTCGCGCGCGAAGTCTCTGCTGTTCGTGTGTGGAACGGTTGCGGCCTGCGGCCGCGCGCTCAGCACTGCCGTGACCTGAGAAGAGCGATTGCGGACATCGTCGATCAACTGGCCGATATATGCGAGCGCCTGAATATCGCTTAACGTTCGCAACGCCTGCTCAGGTCTTCGAAGCTAGGACTTATGGTCGTCGCCTTAGTAATTTCGCCGCCGGGTGGAGGTTGGGGCTCGTCTCAGTACCTCTATTCAGCTTTCGAAAAGTCGTGCTCATAGGCATCCCTGGCCAAGAACCGGCTGTAGGCCATGAGCAGCGAAGTGGCCAGGGGATCACGGATACGACTACATCGGCGGATCGGATAGCTAAATGCGCCGCTCTCATACACGCCATACTTGGCGAACGCCTTCTTCGGCGCGCCCCGCGGAATGATCGCAGCAGCGAGGAGATCGGCGACGGGGTCTTTGTGAGCCTTGCGAGCTGCTTCGATCTGCTTGGTTACCTTTCCGAAGTGATTGCGCAGTTCGGCGTCCCGCCTTTCCCACGCTCGACTCGGCAGACTTACGGCGGGGTCGGGCGCAGCAGTTAATTGGCAACGCCCGTCCTTGTTGAAGACGGCAAGGTCTAGAACCTGCAGATTGGCGGGCGTGGCGTCAGCAAATAGAACAACGGCCGATTGAGCGCCGCCGTGATCGTAGTGTTCCAGCGAAAAATTCAATCCTTCCCTCGCCCCCGCCTCATCCCCTAAAGGCCTAGTGCGCAATGGCGCCAAGACGGCGACCTTGAAGTTCTCTTCACGGACGCGCTTGCCATTGCTGCGCACCATGAGATCGCATGGCTGGGCGACAAGTACCCAAAGCTTCAAATCGTCGCCTTCCCCGATCTCGAAGAGGTCACCGTTGCGAAGGGGGTCGTTGTAGCTGTTAACGAGCTCATCGCTTTCATACAGCTCCTCCCGCCGCAACTTGTGCAGACGCTGCTGCGAAGTCACCGACAACGCTCGCCCAATATCGGCGACATCCTTCGCCGATCGTGCGGCGGCAGCAAACTCACCGACTCTGGCCTGCTGGAGGATCTGCGACTTGACCTGATCCTTCTGAATGATACCGTATAACCGTATCAGGGTCTCCAACTCCGAAACGCCTTCGACGCCGGACGAATTGACGACCATATGCTCGAAGTCGATGGGGTCTAGGTCCGCAAAGCGTTCCAAGGCGTCCTTCAACGCTTCCTCGAAAGCGTCTTGGGCCAAATTCTTCATAGTCTGGCAGTAGGTGTTGATGAGCGTGCGGTAAACGGCTCCGTAAAAGGCCGGCGCGTCGTCCAAGGCAGCCTTGGCGATCGGCATGAAGAATCGAAGATCGAGCCTTTCCGATTTCTCCAACTGACGCCACGACGTAACCTCGTCGCCCTTTGCAACGGTGTGAGTCAGCATTCCGCAGAACCACCGCGTGCCAAAGCCGGCCTTTTCTTTCTCGGCCATGTCGCGGATGATGTCAGAGCCCTTGGCGAAACCCAAGGTCGCGTCATCGACCTCCAACTCCTGGTCGAAGAGGAACAGAGTCCGGCGCTCTTCGGCGCATTCGCCGACCAGCGCGTCGCGCCGCTCGTGCCAGGCGTGGGGTGTCAGCAAGTGAGCGGTCGTCCCCTCAGGCAACAAGTCCTGCAGCCGCCCGAGCGCCTCACGCTCGGCGGCGTCATCGCTCTGGGCGGCCAGTACTTCGCGAAGGGTCGCCAGCCCCTCAGCATCGAGTTCGCCAAGGCGGGCGGTCACCTGTTCCTGCAAGGCATCGTTCTCAAGCGTCAGCGTTACACCCGGGAAAAAGTCGGCCAGCGGTTCCTTCGCTGCTTCGTTCGCCGCCAACACCTTGATGACGCCGCCAGCGTCGGTCTGAAGTTCGGCCTTGTCGTCAACGAAGACGATCTTGGTAATTTTCAGATGGGCGAAGAGTTGAGCAAGTCTGGCGCGAGTGTCATCGACCAACGGCTCACCACCTTCGACAGGGGGCGCCTTGGCCTCGGCTTCGATCGCCATGGGCGGAAGGGTTGCTTCTGCAGAAAGTTCGGTCGGCTGAGCCGCCACCGGCGGGGCCGCGACTTTCGCCTTGGCGGGCTTTGGTGTTTTAGCCATCGACAATCCCTGAGAAATCCAGCTCGAAAATATACCTGCGGTCGTGTTCGTTACGCTCACTCAAGAGGGAGATCGCGCACCCCATCGACTCCAGGATTTGGGCGCTGATGAAAAGACCCAGTCCCCGCCCTTCGTCCTTCGGCTTCAGGGTAATAAAGGGCTCGAAAAGAGCGTCCTCGACGGCTGGATCGACGCCGCCGGCATTGTCCCAAATTCGCAGCCGGGGCGACGCATAGGCGATGGTCAGCTTCGGCACGAAATCCGCCTCGCGAGCCTGGGCTTCCTTCAGCCAATACTCGGCGTTCAGCACGATGTTATCGACCACCTGAGTCAGCCTCCCGCGGTTGGTCTTCACCGCGAAATCGGCGCTGCCAGCCGCGATTTCCAACTGAATGCCATTGTCGGCCCACCGATCCGCAAAGTGCTCGCGGATATCCTCAATGAGCTTTGAAACTGGGAAGATATCGATCTTGTCGCGCTGGTAGCGGAGCGACGGCGACAGATGGCCGATCTGCCGACGGAGTGCTGAAGCCGCCGAAGTAACATCCTGGCCTAGGACCAGAAGCTCTACGTTCGGTGGCACGGATTTCTTGGCGCGCGTCACGGCCGCAGACGCCTTCTGCATCAAGCGATCGGTCTGGTTCTGAACTTCATGGGAGAGCGCCTCGGCGAGCAGCCCCAAGCCTGCCAGTTCGGAGAAATCCTGAAGCTGATCAGCCAAGACATCCAACCGCGGAGACAGCACAGCCACAATGTCGGCGAGATCCTTGGCTTCCGCCGCATACCCGGTTAGGTCGGAGAACAGCACCTGTGATGCTTCGAGAGCCTGTTGAGCCTCGGTGAGGAGACCCGCTAACTCCCGCTCGGCAGCGCTCGACAGCAGGGGCGCCTGCCGAATGCGGGTCGTCACTGCGGCGATCTTCTGCCGCGCGGCCGTCGTGTTGGCGTCCAGCGATTTGGCCGCTTTGCTGTAGCTCGCCAATCGGCGCGCCACACTCTCAGCGTCCGCAATCGCCTTGCGCCCGCCCTCAAACGGTTTGGTCTGCTCGGGAAGCGCCGCCTTGTAGGCATTGAAATTTCGTCGGGTCCATTCGTAGAAGCTGCCGATCATATCGACGGCCTGGATCATCAGGCGGCGAAAATTCTGTGAGTACGGGTTAGAAACGAAGCCTTCCCGATCCGTCTTCTCCTTGAGATGGCCGTTCGCTGCCTCGCTGATCGACACGAAGCCGATGACGTTCTGCGGGCGCAGACCATAATAGGAGGATGCGCTGGTCTGCTGCGCACTTAGCCGCAGCCAATCTTCCCCGTTCAGGCCATAGGGTTTGATCGCGAATCCATCGCGGAACACCTTGATGCCCGCGTGAAGCTGCACGATCCCCCTAACTTCGCTCGTATTCGCAAGGCCACCAAGCTTGGCTCCGACCTCATCGCCACGCAGCAGAAACTCGTCGATCTCGGCGTGGAACGGTCCTGGATTGGCATCTATCGGCGGAGCGTTCTGTTCGTCCGATGGCACCTTTTCAACGCCGCCGAGCGCCGAGAGCGACAGGCGGTAGTCGAACTCCAAGAAGTAGTTCGGATCGTCACTGAGTTTGAAATCGACTGGCGCCTTGCGCCCCTTGAGATACTCGAAGAACGCGCGGCCGTTATCCCGCGCCAGCAGTTGCTCGTATGAGTCTATGTCCTGATTGCCGCGGAGTTTCACGAGCCGGAATTTCCCGGTCAGCTTCATGGCGCCGTCGACGAAATTGATAACGAATTTCCCCACAGCGGCGCCGCGGACCTTTGCCGAAACCTGCCCTAGGTCGATCGGGCGCCCGTCGATGCGGAGCGTCACTAAAAAGGGACGAGCCTCGGCGAACGGCGAGATGATCTGAGAGAGATCGGCGATCAGCTTCTCGACTGCGCGACCGCGCCAAACCTCCGCATTTCGCAAGCCGGAGATGACTAGCATGGTGCCCTTGTTCCGAGCGGATTTCGTCACCGTTTCGATCGAAACCGGGACCTCGCTGAGGCTCTTGTCGTCGGTGAACGCATTCCAAGCGAAGGCGACATGCAGAGTTTCGGCTTGTCCATCCTTGCGCGTGTAAAGTTCCAGATTTTGACCCAGCTTCTGAGTGCTGAGGCGGCCCAAACCCTTGTCGCCAAGCGGGGTGCGTCCCTTCGGCGTGGTGTGCCCAGCAGCCTTCATGACCCGCTTGCCGGACAGCGAAATCATCAACCAGCCGCGCTCAATGTCAGCACGGTTCATACCCATGCCGTCGTCTTCGATAGTTACGTAGCCATCGGCTTTCGGAAACCTGCTCTCTACGCCCGGTGGCGCATCGGCCGTGTTGACGACGACGTTGGCATAGGTGGCGTCCGCGTCGTAGGCGTTCTTAACAAGCTCGACAATCGCCGTGACCTCGTCGGAAACCAGTTCGTCGCCCAATTGCCGGACAACGGCCGCGCTGATGTCGAAATGTGGATCGGCCATACAGGTTAGGCCTCAATCTTGCGGACGAGGAGTATTTTCTCTTCGCGCATGGTCGCCGAGCTGGCGTTTCGATCCGGCATCCGTTTGTGATGAATCCGCCGGGTCAAAGTAGTGACCACCTTACATTTCAGGCCCTCGACAAGTTCGCCGAGCACTAGATCGGTCGGCACCTGCTGACCGGCGATGTTACGATTGCCGACGGTCCAAATCATGTAGCTGTTCGGCTTCATGACGTTCAGGATGCTGTCAAGGCTTGCCCCAAAATCCCTGTAAAAGCGGATCAACCTAGCGCGACCGTCCTCCGGCTTGGCTGGCAGTCCATCCGCGAAGCGCTTCAGCCGCGACGATGCGGCAAGCAACTTCTCCTCCGTCCAAACGTTTTCAATCGCTGCACCACCCAAGCTACGGCGGTCGATCTCGTGGGTTGTGCGGAGGGTTGCGATATCCGCCGCCGGGTCGATGTCCTTGAAATCGATCCAGTGAAGCGGGAGATAGGAGTGCTGGCCATAGGTGACCGTGGTGAGATTGTCCCCGTAAGGCGGGGATGTCATCATCAGGTCGAATGGGGCCGCGTCACCCCAATAATCCTGGGCGTTGCGCGTATCGCCAACCCGAACGTCGGTTTGGGCGACATACTTGGCGGACTTGAGCTGCTTGGCATCATTCAAGCGACGCCGGAACATCCAGAAGCTCGCAGCATTCTTGCGTGCCAGATCGCGGAAGACAGCGATCGGCGATAAGACCCGCTTTTCGATTTCGGACGATGGGCGCGCGTGGAGTTTGTAGGTTGAGGTTCGATCGTTGCTCGTCAGTCTGACGGTCTCGGCGAGGGTGACCCACAAGAACCGCCTAACCCAAAGGTCGTCACACTTGCGGATCGCGCGCCGGAGGCGGGACAGCTCCAATGAGACGTCCGCCTGGAACCACTTTTCACGGTTCGCCATGGAGGTCTCGATCGTATCTCGCCGATCAGCCGCAGCGTTGCTAACCACCTGTTCGGCGATCGCGCCAACCGTGAATTCCACCGATCGAGCAGTGCGGACACGGCTAATGAGTACCGCCAACGGATTGATGTCGTTTCCGTAGACATTGAGCCCGTAATGCATCCCGCTTACAAGCGACGTACCCGACCCCATGAAGGGATCGTACACCGATTGGATCTCTGGCCGGGCATCCAGCACTGCACCGAGTAATCGGCGCTGAACCAGGGGGACCATCATCGCGGGATACTGGAAAATATTATGCGCGCTGTCAGTCCGATCCCGATCCTTGGACGACCAAAAATCAGGATCAGTTCCCTTAGCATCGAGTAGCTTTAAGAGCTGAGCATCAACGCCCTCTGGCGTTCGAAGCGATTCTTGGTTAGAATCACGGTACGCTACAAATGTCATTCAGCGCCCGTCCTAAGCCAGCGTTGTTTCCGATGGCTTGGCGATCAGCGCGAAATCCCAGTATCTTAAGCTCCGCCTCCGGCCACCACGCCTTACGGCGTGATGATAGCTGCGTTTGATGATTCTGTGAAGCCACACTTCATCTCGGCCTCCCTTAATCGCTAAGGCCACCCGCCATCCCAGCGATCTAGCATCGAGTGGGTGTATTGATTTTGCCGATTCTGACGGTACTTTATCGGAGGCAAAAGATTCGAGATTTGAGGTCTATGTCCCACTGCGAAACGGTCGATAGATGCCGATAGTTCACAGAATTTTTTCTGCGCTAAAATTGCCAAAAAATCTCGTAAAATCAAAAGGATAAGTTTTTGACGGCCTGCGCCTCGGCGCTGGCGGCCAAAGAAAAGATTTTATGCAATAAAATCAATCGCTTATTGTAGAAAAAATATTAGAGTGGGAATAATCGGACGGCACCGATTTACCCGTTGGCGCAAGCTGCCGCAGCGTTGGAGACTGACATGACCGGCGCCGCTCATGGCCATCCCGTCTATCGGGACATGCCGACCACCATTTTCGAACAGATGTCGGCGCTCGCGCGTGAAACCGGGGCGATCAATCTGGGACAGGGTTTTCCCGACACGCCGGGACCGGCGGATATTCTGAACGTCGCGGCCGACGCGCTGCTCAGCCGGTCCAACCAATATCCGCCCATGGCTGGTCTGCCGGAACTGCGCGCTGCGGTGGCGAGCCATTATGCGGCGCATCAAGGTCTGGCGCTGACCCCGCAGGACGTCATCGTGACGTCCGGTGCGACCGAGGCGATTGCCGCGACCTTGCTGGCGCTGGTGCAGCCGGGCGACGAGGTGCTGGTGCTGGCCCCGCTTTACGACGCCTATCTGCCCCTTATCGAGCGGGCTGGCGGTGTGGCGAAGGTCGTGCGGCTTACCCCGCCGGAGTGGCGAATCACGCAAGCGGCGCTGGAGGCGGCGGCGTCACCCCGTACCCGCTTCCTGTTGATGAACAATCCGGTCAATCCGACCGGCATCGTCCTGCGCGACGGCGAGTTGGCGCTGCTGGCGCGATTCTGTGTCGATCGCGACCTGATCGCCATATGCGACGAGGTGTGGGAGCATCTGACCTTTGACGGCTTGCGCCACCGCCCGCTGATGGCGCAGCCGGGCATGGGCGAGCGGACGGTGAAGATTGGATCGGCGGGCAAGATTTTCTCCCTGACCGGCTGGAAAGACGGATGGATGTGCGCCGCGCCGCCGATTGTCACGCTGCTGGCGCGGGCGCACCAATTCCTCACCTTCACCACGCCGCCGAACCTGCAATGGGCGGTTGCCAAGGGGCTGGCCAAGCCGGTCGAATGGTTCAGCGCGATGCGTGCAGACTATCAGGCGTCGCGTGACCGACTGGTAACGGGACTGCGGGCGGCGGGGTTTGTCCTGTTGCCCAGCCGGGCGACATGGTTCGTCTGCGTCGATCTGCCCGGCAGCGGCATCGCCATGGACGATCGCGCCTTTTGCGAGCGCATCGTGCGCGACGCCGGGGTCGCGGCGATCCCGATCTCCGCCTTCTATCCCGATGAACCCGTCACCCATTTGGTCCGTCTGTGCTTTTCCAAGGCGGACGCTGTGCTGGATGAGGCGGTTGCGCGACTGGCCGACTTTCGCCGACGGGTGGTTGCAGGGTCTGGCGAAGGGCGCTAAGTTCCCTTTTCGTTCCCAAAGGGCTGTTCATGGAAATCCTGCCGATCCTGTTGATTGTCGTTGCATTGCTCATCGGGTTGGCGGTTGGCTGGCTGCTGCGCGGGAAGACGCTTGGCCCGCTGATGGCGGAGAAAACCGACCTTGCGGGCCGGCTGGAGATGGCGGTCAGTCAGCGCAACGCAGCGATCAGCGAACTGGCGGTGGAGAAGGAGCGGGTGGCGCAGGCGGCGGCATCGGCGCAGCGGCTGGAAGCGGCGCAGGCCGCGCTTGCCCAGCGGCTCGACACCACGCAGGTCGAGCGGGAGGCAGCCTTGCGCGACCTGGCGGCGCTCCAGTCGGATACGCAGGCGCGGGCGGAAGCGTTCGAAGCGCAGATCGTGGCGCTTCGCGACGCCAAGGAGCAATTGTCCGCCCAGTTCAGCGAAATTGGCGGCAAGCTGCTGGGGGAAGCGCAAAAGACCTTCCTCGATCGCGCGGACCAGCGATTTGCCCAGGCGAACGAGAAGAGCGAGGCGCAGCTCAAGACGCTATTGTCCCCGGTCGAAACGACGCTCAAACGCTATGAGGAAGGCCTCCAGCGGGTCGAGAAGGATCGCGTCGGCAGCTATGCCGAACTGCGCGAGGCGGTAAACCAGGTGCAGCTGGGGCAGGGGCAGGTCCGCGAAGAGACCGCCAAGCTCGTCAATGCGCTGCGCGCCGCGCCCAAGACGCGGGGTCGCTGGGGCGAACAGCAGTTCAAGAATCTGATCGAAACGGCGGGCCTGTCTCCCTTCGTCGATTTCAGCGAGGAAGTTTCGGTGACGGTCGAGGATGGCCGCTTGCGCCCCGACTTCATCATCCGCCTGCCCGGCGACCAGCAGATGGTGGTCGATGTCAAATGTTCGCTCGTTGCCTATCTCAATGCTGTCGATCAGGTCGATCCCGCGCTTCGCGACGCGCATATGGCCGACCATGCCCGCGCAATGCGGACCCATGCCGACGCGCTGGGGCGCAAGGCCTATTGGGAGCAGTTCGACAAGGCGCCCGATTTTGTCATCATGTATGTGCCGGGCGACAATTTCGTCACCGCCGCGCTGGAGGCGGACATGGACCTGTGGGAACGGGCGGCGAAAAACCGGGTCATCATCTGTGGCCCTGCGACCTTCCTGCCGCTCTCGCGCACGCTGGCGGGGCATTGGCGGCAGGCCAAGTTGCAGGATCAGGCGCGTCAGGTCGGACAGTTGGGCAAGGAATTATATGAGCGGCTGGCGGCGGCGGCGGCATCGCTCAAGAAGCTCGGCAACCGGCTGCACGGCGCGGTGGGCGACTATAACGCCTTTGTCGGCAGCTTCGAAAGCCGGGTGCTGGTGACCGGGCGCAAGCTGCGCGACCTCAATATCGAGACGGGTGGCAAGGAATTGGAGGAACTGGCGCCGGTCGATGCGCTGGTGCGTGATCCAGCTTCGGCCGAGGCGTTGCGGGCGTTGCCGGACGCGGCGGAGTAAATAGACATTGTTGTGTTAGCCGCCTTTCGCTGCGCCACTCGCTGTCCGCACGCCCGCCCGATTGCGGCTGGCAAGTTCGCGTTTCAGATCCTCCGGGCGCGGGGCCACGAGAAACCCGAAGCTGACCGTGCCTTCCTTGGTCTCGACCACATGATGCAGCCGGTGCGCCTGCACGATGCGCTTCATATAGGGAGAACGGGCGACATAACGGTTCTTCACCCGCTGGTGGACGATGATGTCATGGAAGCCCAGGTAAATCGCGCCATAGGCCGCGATCCCGGCACCGCAGGCGGTGGCCAGATTGCCCCAGCCCCATTGCACCCCGCCCAGCAGCAGGATGATGGAGGGCAGGGCGAAGATCACGAAATAGAGATCATTGGCCTCCCACATTCCCAAGCGCGGGCGATGGTGGCTGGCATGCAGGAACCAGCCCGGCCCGTGCATCACCCAGCGGTGCATGACATAGGCAAAGCCCTCCATCGCAATGACGGTCGCTAGAAAGACGAGGGCTGGCAGCAGGATCGACATGACATCCATATAGGCGGGCGGGCGCGCGGGCGCGACCCGTAAAGCTACGAGGTGGACGAAAGGTCGGGGCCGGGCGAGGCCGGGCGCACCGGGGCGGCGTGGATTACGCGCTGGGGGTAGGGGATGATGATCCCATTATCCTTGAACAGGTGCCACAGCCGGTTGAGGACGTCCGACTTCACATTGCTGACGCCGCCTTCCGGGTCACTGATCCACACCAGAATCTCATGATCGACGCGACTGTCGCCAAAGCCGATCAGCCAGACATTGGGTTCGGGTTCGCGCAGCACGCGCCGGCAATCGAGCGCGGCCTGCCGCATCAGGCTTTGCGCCAGCGCAAGATCGCAATCATAGCTGATCCCCACGGGAATGCGGACGCGCACATTTCGGTTGGAATAGGACCAGTTCTCCACCTCCTGCGTCATCAGATTTTCGTTGGGGATCAGATGTTCCTTGCCGTCGCGGGTGATGACGCTGACGGCGCGGACGCCGATCTTGTTCACCCAGCCGAAACTGTCGCCGACAACGATGGCGTCGCCCGGCTTGATCGAGCGATCCATCAACAGGATGATCCCCGCAATCAGGTTGCCGAACGTCTTTTGCAGGCCAAAGCCCACGGCCAGGCCCAGCGCGCCGGAAAAGACGGCAAAGGCCGTGAGGTCTATGCCCAGCAGGTCGACGCCGATGAAGAAGGCGGCGACGATGACCGCGATCGCGGCAAGCTTTTGCGCCAGCAGCTTCTGGGTCGGGTCGAAGCCCTGCGTATGGTCGATCGATCGCCCGATCAACCGGTTGGCGAGGCGGACGAGCGCGAAGAGCGCGACGCAGGTGGCGGCGATGGAAAGCAGGCCAAGCAGGGTGATGCGCCGCTTGCCAAGGCTGATGCCGACCGTGTCGAGCATCGCGCCAACCGGGGCAAGGCCGCCGCTGGTGCCCGACACGATGCTGAGGAACAGCAGGAGCGCCAGCGGCAATACCGCCCAGCGGGGAATGGCCAGGGTTCGCAGCGCATAGACGGCGAGCAGCGCGACCGAGAGGCCAAGGCCGATGCCCAGGACCAGGTGGCCGACCGAATCATGGGGCCAGAAGGCGGCGGCGATGCCGATCATCAGGGCGGAAATGGCGTAGCGCAGCATCGCCCGGAGCCGCAGGGCGAAGGCTGGTCCCATGACCTGCGCGCGCGGCTGGAGGCGGGGGCCGATGAAGCGGGCGCACCCGGCGGCGGCCAGGTGGAGCAGCAGCGCGAACGCCAGTGCGATCAGCGGATGGATGATGCCGCTGTCGTCGGGGACATGGGCCAACAGCCAGTCTATGCCCGATAGCATCGCCCTACGCCCCGTCGCGGACGGCGCGGAAACGGGCAAGGCCGGCGGCGAGGTCGGCGATCAGGTCGGCTGGATCTTCCAGTCCGATATGAAGGCGGATGGCCGGTCCCTGCGCCTGCCAGACGGTCGCGCTGCGGTAGCGGGCGGGATCGATCGGCAGGGCCAGGCTTTCAAAGCCGCCCCAGCTATAGCCGATCCCGAAATGGGCCAGGCCGTCGATCAGGGCGGCGCGGGCCGCATCGTCCCCGCCGTTCAGGATGAAGCTGAACAGGCCGGTCGATCCGCTGAAATCGCGCTGCCACAGGGCATGGCCGGGGCAGTCGGGCAAAGCGGGGTGAAGGACGCGGGCGACCTCCGGCTGATCCTTCAGCCAGCGGGCAACGGCAAGCGCGCTGTCCTGATGCTGTTTGAGGCGCACGCCGAGCGTCCGCAGCCCGCGCGACGCGAGCCAGGCGTCGTCGGGACTGACCATCTGTCCCAGCAGATAGGCGGTCTGCCGGACTTTGGCGAACCATTGGTCGTTGGCGGTGATGCTGCCCATCATGACGTCGCTATGGCCGACAATATATTTGGTGCAGGCCAGGATCGAGATGTCGACGCCATGGGACAGGGCGGGGAAATAGAGCGGCGTCGCCCAGGTATTGTCGGCCAGGGTCGTGACGCCATGCTGGCGGGCGAGCGCGGTGATGGCGGGCACGTCCTGCACCTCGAAGGTCAGGCTGCCGGGGCTTTCTAGGAAGAGGGCGCGGACCCTCTCATCGGCTAAGGCGACACTAAGCTGAACATGATCGAGCGGATCGTAAAATATCGTTTCTATACCGTAACTATCAAGCATTTGGGTGCAGAAGTTGCGGGTCGGGTCATAGGCGCTGTCGACCATCAACAGCCGGTCGCCGGGCTTGAGTACCGCCATCAGCGCGCAGGCGATCGCCGCGACGCCCGACGGAAACAGCATCGTGCCCGCCGCGCCCGGTTCCATTTCGGTGAGCGCGTCGGCAAGGCTCCAGGCCGTCGGCGTCCCCTTGCGCCCGTAGAACAGCCGCTCATGCGTGCTGCTGCCTGCCGCGCGGCGCAGATGGGCGACATCATCATAAAGTATGGTCGATGCGCGCCAGACCGGCGGGCTGACGATCGCGCCGGGCTGGCCGGGCATGCCGGTCCATTCGGGCTTGCGCCCCGCCTGCGCCAGCTTGGTCAGCGGCTTGCGCGCGTCCTTGTCCGATCCCCCCTTGCTCATGCCGGGCCGGTCGCCTTGGGCGTGGCGGGATCATAGCCCCATTCGGACCAACTGCCGTCATAAAGGGTGACGTCGCGATTCCCCAGCATTTCAAGGCCCGCCAGCAGGATCGCCGCGGTCACGCCGCTACCGCAGGTGGTGATGACCGGGCGCTCCATGTCGATTCCCGCGTCCTGCAGCAACTGGCGCAGATCGTCCCCCGTCTTCATGCTGTTGTCGGGATTGAATAACGCGGCGGAGGGCAGGTTGCGCGATCCGGGGATATGGCCGGACGCCATGCCGGGGCGCGGTTCGGCCTCTTCCCCCGTGAAGCGACCCGCGCCGCGCGCGTCCAGCACTTGCGCGTCGTGGCTTGCCAGATTGGCGATCAGGTCGGCCTTGGTGCGGACCTGACCGGGGGCGCGGCGGGCGATGGCGTTGCCGGTTGCGGGGGTGACGGGGCCGCTCTGTGTCGCGCGGCCCTCCGCCACCCATTTGGGCAGGCCGCCGTCCAGAATCGCGGCCGATGCGCCCAGGCCATAGAGCCGCACCATCCACCAGCCGCGCGCCGCGCTGTGGGTGGGGCTATTGTCATAGACGATGACGCGGCTGTCGGTGTTGATGCCCAGCGCCTGCGCGCGCTGCGTCATCAGCGCGTCTGGCGGCAGCATGCCGGGGGTCGGATCGTCGGGGTCGTTGAGGGTCGGCAGGTCCATGAAGGCCGCGCCGGGGATATGCGCGGCCTCGAACTCGGCGCGCGGGTCGCGCGGCGTGCCGGGCAGGAACAGGCTGGCGTCGAGGATGCAAAGGTCCGGCTTGCCCAGTTCTGCGGCCAGCCAGTCGGTCGAAACGAGAATGTCCATGCAATGCCCTTTGGCCTGATTTCGTGGCGCTACAAGCTATTAGTAGGGCGCGCAGGCTGGGCTGGAAAGGGGGATCAGGACGGGACCAGTTCTCCTGCGGCGCGGGTGGCGGGGCGGCGATATTGGCGTGGTCCCTGATCGAGGCGGAACGGGGCAAGCCGGTCGGCGGGTGGCTCCTGCTCCTGACCCAATATGAAGGCGCGGGCGGTGCGGCCATGCCCTTGCGGCTCGCCCCCATCCGGTCCCCAGTGATAGCTGGCGTCGAAGGCGGCGAGCGGGATCAGCAGGCTGCGCTGGCCCATCGTCACCGGCACGATCTCGTCGGGCATCAGCCGCAACTCGCCGGTCAGCCGCCGGGTTTCGCCCGGCACGATCGCCATGGCGGAATGGAGCGGCAGGCCGCTTTGCTGGGCGAAGAAGGACTGGAGCAGCGCCTGCTGCTCCGCCCCTGCATTGCCGATGATCCCGCGCACCAGCACGTCCTGCGCGGGCGTATCGCCCCGATTGTGAAGCAATAGCGTATAGCCCACGGTCATGCCGACCAGCGAATAGCGCGCGAGGCTGAGGTCCAGCGCCATGTCCAGCCATGGGCGATCAGGTGCGTCGGGTGTCGCGGCGGCGGGTGTAGGTTCGGGTGCCCGTTCGGGCGTCGGCGCGGGCTTTGGTGCAGGCGCGGCTTTGGGCGGGGCGGGAGCCGGAACAGGGGCGGGTGTCGCAATCTCCACCTCTGCCGCATCCGGTGCAGTCGGGCGACGGCGGTGCAGCAGGATGAAGGCGGCGAGCGCCAGCAGCAAGAGCGCACCGCCGATGATCCACGGCCAGGGCGTGGTGTTCGCGTTCGCGGGCGGCGGCGGTGCTTCTTCTGGCGCACTGGCGGCGGGCGTCGGGGCAGGCTGCGGCGCGGGCGTTGATTCCGGCGCTGGGTCTTGGGTTCGTTCCGGCGCTGGAGTGGCGGCGGACCTGCTTTCAGCTTCAGGCGTTGCGCGTTCCGCTGCCGCACGGGGCGCTGTCTGTTCCGGGGTAGCGCGGGACGGGCGGGCAGGCGGTGGCGCGGCCCGTTGAGCGGGGACTTGTGGCGCGGGCGCGGGCGTCGGCGTGATCGTCGGCGCTACGACCGGCGGCGGGGCCGCTGTTGTCGCGGGTGCGCGGAACACGTCGAGTTCCGGTCCCTGCCGGTTGGGATTGGCCGGTTGCGGCGCGCTGGTGGGGGGCAAGGTAAAGACCGGCGCGGCGTCCTCCGCCTGCTGGGCATGAACAGGCAGCGCAAGCAGCAACGGCGCGGCGAACAGGAACGAACGATGATACCCCATGGGCCGAGCCAAGGCACAAGCGCGGCTGAACCGCAAGTGAACAATGAGAAGCCGATGACACCAGCCGTGCAATCGCGTAGGGCAGCGCCATGACCGACCCTGCCATGACCCCGCTCCATCTGGGCCAGACCAGCGCCCTGCCCGCCCGCCCGGAAGAGGCGGTGCTGGATTATGTCCCCAATCCGCGCCCCGGCCGCAATTATCTGGTCCGCTTTGCCGCGCCGGAATTCACATCGCTCTGCCCCGTGACGGGCCAGCCCGATTTCGCGCATCTGGTGATCGATTATGCGCCCGGCGACACGATCGTCGAATCCAAATCGCTCAAGCTGTTTCTGGGTTCATTCCGCAATCATGCCGCCTTTCACGAGGATTGCACGGTGGGCATCGGCGAACGGCTGTTTACGGAGATGAAGCCGGTCTGGCTGCGTATCGGCGGATATTGGTATCCGCGCGGGGGCATCCCCATCGATGTGTTCTGGCAATCGGGCGCGCCGCCGCAGGATTTGTGGCTGCCCGCGCAGGATGTGCCCGGCTATCGCGGGCGGGGATGAAGAACCAGATCTGTTCGGGCTGAACCTGTCGAAGCCTCGTCGCTCTGCGGCCCTTCGACAGGCTCAGGGCGAACGGAGGGTGGCGCTATGCACCTCCTACTGTTTGACGAACGCACAACAATGTTCGACCAGCGACATCGCGACGCCATGTCATCGCGTGACCGATGCAGCGAAACGGGCTATCCCGCGTTTCATCACGGTGCCGGTCCGATCGGACCCAAGCCTGTCTGACGTGTCGGAGTCTGAAATCCTATGTCGCTTGCCAAAATCCTGCCGCTGCTGATCGCGGCCGCACCCATCGCCCTTGCCACGCCCGCGCTGGCGCAATCTGGTTCGTCGGCCGGTACCGCCGCCGGTCCCGCTGCCGGGATCACCACCCAATTGCCGCGCGGCGCTGCGCCGACCCATTATGCCATTGAAGTGACGCCCGATGCGGCGAACCTCTCCTTCACCGGCAAGGTGATGATCGACGTCACAGTCAGCAAGGCGATGCCCACCCTGGTGCTGAACGCCGCTGACCTCAGCATTGGCGACGTCATGCTGACCCCGGCAAAGGGCAAGGCGATGAAGGGCAGCGCCAAGGTGGATGCCGGGGCGCAGACCGTGACGCTGGATTTCGGCAAGCCGCTGGCGCCGGGCCAATATAAGCTGGCGATCACCTATGCCGGTGTCATCAACACGCAGGCGAACGGGCTGTTCGCGCTCGACTATACCAATAATGAAGGCCAGGCGAAGCGCGCCCTGTTCACCCAGTTCGAGGCGCCCGATGCGCGTCGTTTCGTGCCGAGCTGGGACGAGCCAAGCTACAAGGCGACGTTCGATCTGAGCGCGATCATTCCGACCGGCGAACTGGCGGTCGGCAACATGCCGGTGAAAACCACCAAGGATCTGGGCGGCGGCAAGACCCAGGTGACGTTCGGCACCAGCCCTAAAATGTCCTCCTATCTGCTCTTCTTCGGCCTTGGCGAACTGGAGCGGGCGACCAAGATGTCGGGCGCGACCGAAGTGGGCGTGATCACGGGCAAGGGCAACAGTGGCAAGGCGACGTTGGCACTGGACGCGTCGGTCAATATCCTGCCCTATTTCAACGATTATTTCGGCGTGCCCTATCCGCTGCCCAAGCTCGACAATGTTGCCGGGCCGGGCCAGAGCCAGTTTTTCAGCGCGATGGAAAATTGGGGCGCCATCTTCACCTTCGAACGCGCGCTGCTGGTCGATCCGCGCTTCACATCCGAAGCGACCAAGCGGCGTATCTACGAAACCGTCGCGCATGAAATGGCGCATCAATGGTTCGGCGATCTGGTCACCATGGCCTGGTGGGACGATCTCTGGCTGAACGAGGGTTTCGCCAGCTGGATGGCGACCAAGGTGACCGACAAGCTGCAACCCGACTGGGAAATGCTGCTGACCCGCGTGGACGGGCGCGAGGCGGCGATGAGCCTCGATTCGCTCGCGACCACCCATCCGGTCGTGCAGAAAATCACCACGGTCGATCAGGTCAATCAGGCGTTCGACGCTATCACCTACCAGAAGGGTGAGGCGGTCATCACCATGCTGGAGGGCTTTGCCGGCGAGGATGTGTGGAAGAATGGCATACGCAGCTATATGAAGGCGCACGCCTATGGCAACACCGTGACCGATGACCTGTGGAAGGCAGTCGAGGGTGCGGGCGCCAAGGGTCTGGTCGCGATCGCCCATGATTTCACCAGCCAGCCGGGCATCCCGCTGGTGACGGTCGAAAGCGCGCAATGCCAGGGCGGGCAGACGGTGCTGAGCCTGAGCCAGGGCGAATATAGCCGCGACGCCAAGGGCAAGGCGCCGCTCAAATGGAATGTGCCGGTGATGGCGCAGACGATCGGCGGCGCGCCGCAGCGGTTGATCCTGCAGGGCAAGGGACAGATGACGCTGCCCGGTTGCGGCGCCTATATCGTCAATGCGGGGCAGACGGGCTATTATCGCTCGCTCTATCCCGCCGCCAATGTGCAGGCGCTGGCCAAGGATTTCACCAAGCTGGCCTCGATCGACCAGACCGGATTGCTGGCGGATAATTTCCAGCTGGGGCTGGCCGGTTATCAGCCGATCGGGCTTGCACTGGACCTGATCGACGCGGTGCCGATGACCGCCAGCCCCGCCGTACTGGCGGAGGTGCCGGGCTATCTCGACAGTGCCTATGCCATGCTGGAAAGCGACAAGGCGGCGCAGGGCCGGGTCGCGGCCTATACGTCGGCCAAGCTGACCCCGGCGCTCACGGCCATCGGCTATGATGCGAAGGCGGGCGAAGGCGCGCAGGTGCCGGTGCTGCGATCGGCACTGGTATCCACGCTGGGCGATATGGGTGACAAGGCGGTGGTCGCCGAAGCCAACCGTCGCTTTGCCGCGCTGGCGAGCGATCCCGCCGCGCTCGACGGGCCGCTGCGCAATGTGTGGCTGGCGATCATCGCGAAGAATGCGGACCAGGCAACCTGGGACAAGCTGCGCGCAATGGCCAAGGGTGCCAAGACCGATCTGGAAAAGAGCAGCCTGTTCGCGCTTTTGGGCGCGGCCAAGGATGAGAAGCTGGGTCAGCAGGCGCTCGATCTGGCGCTGACCGATGAGCCGGGCAAGACGACCAGTGCGGCGATCATCGCGCAGGTCGGCGCTGAACATCCGATGCTGGCGGTCGATTATGTGCTGGCGCACCGGGCGCAATATGAGGCGCTGATCGACGTATCGGCGCGCAGCCAGGCCCTCGCACGACTCGGCGGCGGATCGGCCGACCCGGCGATGGCGACCAAGCTGGACGCCTATGCGACCCAATATCTGACGCCCGAATCGCGCAAGGTGGTGGATCGGTCCATCGCCGCGATCAAGACGCGGATCGAAACGCGCAATCGGCTGAAGGCGCCGCTGGCGGCCTGGTTCGCGGGGCAAAAGTAAAAGTTGATCGCTCCCCTCCCGCTTGCGGGAGGGGTCGGGGGAGGGCGTGTACAGCCCCTCCCCTAACCCCTCCCTGAAGGGAGGGGCATTACAGCCCCAGCGCCTTCACGATATCGTCCCACGCCACCAGTTTGAAATTCTGCGCCGCTGCCGCGTTGTGGCCGTCCTGCGCCACGAACAGCCCGCCGGGGAATTGCGGGCCGAAATCGCCCAGCATCAGCTCAATGCCGTCGGTTTCTTCCGATCCGCCAATCGCGCCATCGACCACGCGGAAACGGCCGACATAGGCGTCGTCGGACAGGCGATAGGCGACATAGGCATTGTCGCCCTGGCTGGAAACGAGGACATAGCCGTCCTTCTCACCCATGGGCGCGATGGCGACGCCTTCGGCATCCATGACCAGATTCTTGCCGTCCGCCGCCGCGATCAGCACTGGCGTGGCCGGGCCGGTCGCGCGCGCATCGAAACGCCACAGGCCGACATCTTCCTCCGCGACATAAAGGCGTGCCGTGCGGTCATCGACGGCGCAGCCTTCCGATTGCGTACCCAGTTTGAGCGTGCGGACGATGCGACCCATCGGCGCTGCGCCGGACATGTCGAGCGCGACCTGATTGATCGTCCCGTCCTTCAGCACGATGAAGGCGTAAAGCCCGTCAGCGTCGGACCCCATGCAGATGCCATAGGCTTCGCCCGCGCCGCCATCGACCTTGCCCAACGCGGTCAGCTTGGCGGTGGCGGGATCGAGCCGGAAGAGCGCGATCTTGGCATTGGCAACAGCGCTGCGGTCGCTAGCGGCGACCAGAATGCCGCGCTGGCCGTTGATCATCACTCCATCCTTCAGATCGACATTATTGACCCGGCCCGCATCCAGAAAGTCGCGCACCTTGCCGTCCAGACCATAGACATAAAGGCCCGCCTTCTTGTCCGTGCCCACGATCAGGCTGGCGGCAGGATCAGCGGCATTGCGCCAGATCGCGGGATCGTCCGCCGCATCGGCATTGGTCGTGCCGACCGGCGCAGTCTCGCCGCGTGCAGTCACGGAAACGGCGGGCGTGGCATTGGCGATGCGAACCGACACCGGGACTTCCCGTTCGCCCGTCGTCGCGCAGGCGGCGAGGGCGAGCAAGGGCAGGGCGGAGACGATCGCTTTCATCAGAAATTCACCGCCATGCCGAACTTCACGGTCCAGTTATATTCTTCAAATTGCAGCAGACGCTTGTTGCCGTTGAAGTTTTGATAGGCAAAATATTTGGCGTTGTTGACGTTCACCCAGTCTGCGAACAGGCGCACGCCCGGCAGAACCTTATATTTGGCTGACAGGTCGAGCTGGAAATGATTGTCGACGATCCGGTCCGTGTCGGGCGCGTCGCCGACCTCGTCTAGATATTTGCTGCGATAGGTGCCGGCTGCGCGCAGCGAGAGGGGACCCTTTTCATAGCCCAGCACGGCGTTGGCGGTGTGCTTCGATGCGTTGGGCAGGCCGATGGTGCGCAGATAGGCATTATCGTCACCATCATAGCTGGTGATCTTCGCCTTGGCGTCGGTATAGCTGTAATTGAGGTTCACCAGCAGTCCGTCAAGCGGCGAAGGCAGGAAGTTCAACACCTGGCTGAAGGACAGTTCGACGCCCTTCACCTTGGCGGTGTCGCCATTCACGAAGTAGGACGCTTCGCTATAGGCAGCGCCGTTATAGCTGCCATTGTCAAAGTCGCGAATCTGCGCGGTATAGTTTTTGATCGATTTCCAGAACAGGCCAGCGGTCAGCGCACCATTGCGGCTGAAATACCATTCAGCCGACGCATCCAGGTTCCACGCGCGGAATGGCTTGAGATCCGGGTTGCCGAATTCGGCTGCGCCATCCTCGTCCCGCAGGAAACGCGGCGCGAGTTGCGACAGCTTCGGACGGACCAGGCTCTTATAGCCCGCGGCACGGAAAACGAGCCCCTGCGACGGTTCCAGGCGCGCAGTCAGGCTGGGCAGCCAGTCGGTATAATGTTTGGTGAAGATGTTGGGCGTTATGCTGTTTTCATCGCCATCGGTATCGACCAGATTCCCACGCAGGACATTGCGGGTCTGTTCCATGCGTACGCCGCCGATCAGACGCAGCGTCTCACTGTCCCAACGCCCCATCAGATATGTGGCCAGCACATCTTCCTTCGCGTCATAGTCGGCAGCGGCGGACTCATATTCGCTGGCGACGGGGTCCAGCCGGAACGCGCTCTGATTAGCATAGAAATAATCGCTCGCTGCGCCCTTGGCCGGGACCGGACCGATATTGGCCAGACGATAGGTCTGGTCACCCAATACATCCGCCAGATCGAGATTGGATTTGTCATAATAGTTCATGTTGAAGTCATAGCTTTTCTTGCGCCAGCGCGCCTTCATGCCTGCCTGGACGGTGAAGGTGCCGCTATCCGTTGCGAAGGCGCGGGCAATATCGCCCTTGATCGCATATTCGCGGTCGCGAGAATCGGACAGGATTGTCTGCTCGACGCGGTTGAATGCATATTCTGACGGGTCGTTGAACAGATCAGCGCCGCTGGTCACGTCGAATGTCGGGATGCGCGGGTCGGCATAGTTGAAATTCACGTCCACGCCATCTCCGTCGAAACGGGCGCGCCAGCGGATCGGATCGATCGATCCGGCTTCCTTTTCGCTCGATTCCGACCAGCTGCCCGAATAGATCAGCTTCCACGGCCCGGTTTCCGTGGTGCCGCCCAAAACCAGCGACTTGATGCGTTGCCGTTCGAACCGGTCTTTAAGATCCCGGCGCACTTCGATGCGACCGTCCTCATCGGTGAAGTTTGCGCTGTCGGCACCACCTGATGCAGGCTGCTCGTCCAGAACGAAGGTCAGGCGGCGGCGATATTCATGGTCGTCAAACTGATTGTAGATACCGCGCGCGTACAATTTCGTGGTGTCGCTGGGCATCCAGTCCATGTTGAGCGTGGCGCCGATCCGCTTGCGGGCCACGTCATAGTCGCGATATTCCAGCGTTTCGGCATAGTCGATACCATCGTCGCTGCTGGTCCAGTCGGCCGCCTCGATATTATCGGTTTCAAACCGGCGCTTATAATAGCTCAGGCCACCTGAAATGCCGAACCGATCGGTCAGTCGGGTCGAAAAGTCGACGCTGCCCTTTGGCGTGACGGTGTTGGCATAATCGTTGTAACTGCCCTCCACCTTTGCAGAATAGAGATCCTTCTTCCGGTCGAAGGCGCTGGTGGTGTTGATTTCGATCGACGCGCCGATCGTGTCGGCGTCCATATCGGGCGTCAGCGACTTCTTGACCTCGATCGATTCGATCAGTTCGGATGGGACGACATCCAACGCGACCGATCGAACGTCGCTTTCGGGCGCGGGCAGGCGGGCGCCATTGACCGATGCGGCGTTGAGTTCGGGGTCAAGGCCACGGACCGATACGAAGCGGCCTTCGCCCTGGTCGTTCAGGATGTTGACGCCAGGCAGGCGGCGCAGCGATTCAGCGACATTCTGGTCAGGAAACTGGCCGATGGCGTCGCGGGTCAGAACGCTTTCGACGCCGTCGGCTGCACGTTGGCGCGACAGGGCGGACGCCTGGTTGGCCAGCTGACCCACAACGATGATGGATGAATCGATGTCCGACCCGATGCGAATGTCGGCATCGACATCGCCGCTGGCAGGCACGACTACCGTGGTGCGGACCGGATCGGCACCGGTATAGCGCGCTTCGATGGTATAGGTGCCGGGCGCCATGTCTGGGAAGCGGTAGCTGCCGTCGCGTCCGGCTTCAGCAATGTGGCCGGTTTCGACAATGCGCAATTGGGTCGATTGCAGGGCGCGGGTGCCGGTGCCGTCGGACACGGTGCCCGTGATTGTGCCGGCAATTGCTGCAGCGGGGCTGGCGAGCGCAAGCATGATGGCAAAGCGGCTCGCGCCGCGAACGCGGTGGTTCATCGATAGGACTCCCTGTTGTGCGCGGCAATGCGGTATTGGTCCGCCCGCCTGTCGTTGGGGCGCGCATTGGGAGATTGATGTTACAGGGTCATTCCAGAACCGTGACAAATTCGTGAAGGCTGCATTTATGACGTTACGGCGCGCGCAAGCCGACTGGGGCAGCCCATTTCGTGCGAGAGGCGGTTAATCCCGGCCCACGTCAGGGCGCGACGTTCAGATAGGCCGCGACGGCGTCGACGCTTTCGCCCACCGTATCGACCGCTTCCTCCAGTTCCTCGCGCGATACGCCGAAACGGCGGGTCCAATACTCGACCGCCTCGGCATCATCCAGACTGACCTGGTTTACGTCCGGCGGCCCTGCCTGGTTATGGTCGTTGATCATCGCTGCGCCCGTCTAGTGAGTCTTCCCAAAGTATCAGCAATGCACAAATAGCGATCCGTTTCCGCTTCCCTTTAGGACAGGGCTTGACGGAGGCCGTCAGGCCAGAGGCGCGGAAGCCCAGCGTCTCAACTTGGCGTACAGGCCGCCGATCACCGACGCGAAGATCAGGATCGACAGGGGAATGGCCCAGTGGCTTTCGCCGACCAGCGCGAGGGGGGTATCGCTGTCCGTCGCCGCGACGATCCCGGCGAAGGCGACGCCGAACAGGCTTTCGCCCACGATGAAACCCGTGGCCATCAGCACGCCCATCCGCTCGGCAAATTCCGGGTGCGACTGGCGCAGCGCCCAGCGATTGTAGAGATGGCCGATCACCGCGCCGACCGGGATCAGCAGGGTGAGCGCCATTGGCAGATAGATGCCCATGCCGACCGCCAGCGGGGGCAGGCGCAGCTTGCCCGCCTTGCCCAGCAATTCATCCACCAGCACCACGACCGCGCCGATCCCCGCGCCGATGCCGATCAATCCCCAGTCGAGATCGCCGCCGAGCACGCCCTTGGCCAGGGCCGAAATGAGCGCGGCCTGCGGGGCCGGCAGGGCATTGGGTCCGGCCCCCGGCGCCCCGGCGAAACCGAAGGCGCTGTTGAGCAGGTCGAGCACCGGCGGGATGACGAGCGCGCCGAACAGCACGCCCAGGATGAGTGCGATCTGCTGCTTCCACGGGGTCGCGCCGACCAGCTGGCCGGTTTTCAAATCCTGCAGATTGTCGTTGGAAATGGTGGCGATGCCGAACACGATCGCGGTGGTGAACAGCGCATAGGCGACCAGCGCCTGCGCGCGATCGGGATCGCCGCCGGAGCCGTAGATCGCCGCCAGCATCAGCGACGCGCCCAGCACGGCCAGGATGCCGACGCCCGAAATCGGGCTGTTGGACGCGCCGATCAGCCCGGCCATATAGCCGCAGACCGATGCGATGACGATGCCCGCGACCAGCACATAGGCCAAGGTCAGCGCGATCACCGGAATGGGATTGGCCGCGATGGGGCCGCCCTGGGCAAAAATCCACAGCAGCACGCCGATGGGCAGCATTGACGCAATGATTGTGCCGCCGACAATGCCGATCGGCAGGTCGCGCTCGGTCAGTTCCAGCAGGCCGGCATTGCCCGCCTTGCGCGTGGCGTTGGCGACCATGGCGGACCGGATGCCGCTGACGATGGGGCCAAGGATTTTGAGCAGGGTCCAGATCGCGGCGACGCCGATCGTCCCTGCGCCGATGAAGCGCGCCTTCATGCGGAAGGTGGTGCCGACCAGATCAGCCAGGTCCGCGCCGGCGGGCAAGGGCGCTGTCAGGTAGGGGACGATGCCGACCCAGCTGATCAGCAGGCCCACGAACATGGCAACGCCGACCGACAGGCCGACCAGATGCCCAACGCCGATCAGCGCCATGGAAAAGCTGGTCGACATGGATGTCGCGCCTGCACCGAATTTGAAGAAGGTTGCGGCTTCCTCAGCCAGCAGCCGGGTCTTGGCGACGATGGAAAAGGCAGCGGCGGCCAGCGCGCTCAGCAGGATCGCGGACAGGCCGCGCTTATTTTCTTCCTCGCCCAGCCGCGATCCGGCGCCAACCTTCAGCACTTCGGCGGCGGCGACGCCTTCGGGATAGGGGAGGGGCGATCCGGTGACGAGCGCGCGGCGCAGCGGCACGGAATACATGACGCCCAATATGCCGCCCAGGGCGATGGTGCAGGCCGAAAGCCAGTAGGGAAAGCCCTGCCACCAGCCGATGATGACCAGCCCCGGCAGCACGAAGATGATCGCGGACAAGGTGCCTGCGGCCGACGCGATGGTCTGGACGATATTATTTTCCAGGATCGTGCCGGTTGCGAACAGGCGCAGCACCGCCATCGAGATGACGGCGGCGGGGATCGATGTGGCGAAGGTCAGCCCGATCTTGAGCCCAAGATAGACGTTGGCGGCAGTGAAGATGAGCGTGATGAGCGCGCCGAGGATTACCCCGCGCAGCGTCAGTTCGGCCATCGCGCTGGCCTGTGCCTTCTCCATTGTCACCCTTTATCCCCTTGGCTTGGCGCTTGTCGCCCGGACTTGTAATAATGTTGCTTGGCTATGGATCAATCGGAAAGTGCAATCGGGTGGCTCAGGAGGCCTTTCTTGTCGCATTTGGCGTTTGAGTGGCGTGATCGAGCCAATTGTCGACCAGTCGCGTCCAGCGCTGGTAGCCGCGCGGGTTCATATGCAGTCCGTCCGGGCGAAAGAGCGAGGCGTCGGGCAGGCCGTCACGCGCCAATAACAGGCTGCCGACGTCTAGGAAGGTGAAGCGCTCCTTCGCGGCGCGATGGGCGATCGCCTGATTCACCGCCGCCATTTTGGACCATAAGGTCCAGCGGATCGGGCTGGGTTTCAGGGAAAGGAAGGCGATCTCCGTGCGCGGATAGTCGCTGCGCAGCCGCTTGAGCAGGGTCAATATGTCGTTAGTGACCCGGTCGGGGCTGGCGCCCGCAGCCAGGTCATTCTCGCCGACATAGACGACGATCGTGCGCGGTTCGATCGGCGGGAGAAGGCGGCGATAATAGCGCAACACGTCGGGGGTGCTGGCCCCGCCAAAGCCGCGATTGACGGTCGGAATGTCGGTAAAGCTTGCCGCTATGTCCCACAGTCGGATGCTGGAACTGCCCAGGAACAGGGTCGCGCCATCGACCGGAGGGCTTTTGGCATTGGCCTTGGCAAAGGCCTCGATCTCCCGCGCGAACGGAAAGGCAGGGTCGGGATTGGGCGGCCGATCCTGCGCCTGCGCGCCAGCCGCGCCGGGCACGGCGAGCGCCAGCAGCAGCGCGGCGGTCGCCCTAGTGGCGATGGAGGTGGCGCAGGCGATATTTGCCGTCCGCATAGGCACCGAACATACCTGTAATGGCAGGGTGATCGACCGGCTCGTCACTGTCGTCGGCGATCAGGTTCTGCTGGCTGACATAGGCCACATAGCTGGATTCGCCATTTTCGGCGAGCAGATGGTAGAATGGCTGCTGTTTGTCTGGCCGCGCATGTTCGGGGATGGCGTCATACCATTCCTCGCTATTGGCGAACACCGGGTCAATGTCGAACACGACGCCGCGAAAGCCAAACATGCGATGCTTGACGACGTCGCCAATGCTGAAGCGGGCATGGACAATCGGCGGCGCGCTGACGCCCGTGCCGAAAATCTGAATCGTGTTTCTCATATGTCCAATTTAGGAGCCTTCGCCCGCCACACAAGAAAAATACCGACAAGCCAGCTTGGCAAGGCGGGATTCATTCGCTAATGGCCGCGCTCGACCCGGTTGGGACGGGCTTTTCCTGTGCGAAAAGCCGCATGTCCCGGCCTTCTGCGGAGAGGTGGCAGAGTGGTCGAATGCACCGCACTCGAAATGCGGCGTGCCGGTGACGGTACCCAGGGTTCGAATCCCTGCCTCTCCGCCAGTTTTCTGTCGATCCATTGCTGTCGTGGTGCTTTTGCGCGATAAGGGCGGTGTTTCCCATGTCGTCGCTTCCCATTCTCTACAGCTTCCGCCGCTGCCCTTATGCGATGCGCGCCCGGCTGGCTTTGCTGGTGAGCGGGCAGGGGGTTGCGCTGCGCGAAGTGGTGTTGCGCGACAAGCCGGATGCGTTGCGGCAGGCATCGGCCAAGGCGACCGTGCCGGTGCTGGTGCTGCCCGATGGGCAGGTGATCGACCAGAGTATCGACATCATGCGCTGGGCGCTGGGGCGGGCCGATCCGGAAGGATGGCTGATGCGGGACGATGCTGGCCTGATCGCCGCCAATGACGGCCCGTTCAAGATGCATCTGGACCGGACCAAATATCCCGATCGCCATGGCAGCGATCCGGCGGTCCACCGCGGCGCGGCGCTGGACTGTCTGCATGTGCTCGACCGTCGATTGCACATCAGCGCGCAGCTATGCGGCGCGGTGCGCGGATTGGCCGACATGGCGATCTTCCCCTTCGTTCGCCAGTTTGCGGCAATCGACCCGGCCTGGTTCGAAGCGCAGCCGCTGCCCCATCTGCGTCGCTGGCTCGACATCCATCTGCATGGCCCCCTGTTCGCCGCCGCGATGCTGCGCGTCCCGCCCTGGCGCGAGGGTGATGCGCCGGTGATTTTTCCGCCTGCAGCGGCCAAGGAAACTATCGTCTGAATCGATCGCGAAAAAATTACGGACAGTTCGCAAATATTGCCAACCAATAGTGAAAAATTCACACCATGTTCAGAAGCTGGATCGGAAAGTCACGGTTTTCTGGGGTTTTTTTGAAACTGGCACGCCTCCTGCAATGTTGTTGGCATGATCCAATACGGATCGCCAACCATCATTCAGGGAGACATTCATCATGAAGACCATCGCTTTCGCCGCCGCCGTTGTTGCCGCCACCCTCGCCGTTTCGGCCGCCAGCACCCCCGCTTTTGCCGAGGCACGGGGCAGCTTTGGAAAAGCCAAGGTGACCTATGACGCCAAGACCGACCGCTATTGCTTCCGCGAAACCGTGACCGGTTCGCTGATCCCCGTCACCCAGTGCCAGTCGAAGGGCGAATGGGCCCGCAACGGCCTGACCATCAGCCGCAAGTCGAGCGTCCAGCTGGCCCAGCGCTGACACTGTTGCAGGCACCCGCGTCAGGGTGCCCCCCAATCTTCAGGGTGGCCGGTCCTGCCAGATCGGCCTGACCCGATTCCGGCTGCCGTGCCGGACCCGGCGCGCCACGCCGCCGCCCACCCAAAGCATTTCTGTCTCGCTACCCAGCATTGCTTGCGCGATTTTTGTCTATAGGATCGATAGATAAGCTGCGTGAGTCGGCAGGGGGATGCATGATCGAACGATATGGGCAGGACGGGCGCTTTGCCCGATTGCGGGCGCGGTTGGCGCGGGCGCTCTTGCGCGAACCCACGGTGATTTTGCTGGAGCGGGACGCCGATACCTTCATGCGGGCGCATGATCAGGGCAATCGGCCTGGCCAGCCCTGCGAAGCGATCCGCTGACCCCTTCGCAACTGCAATATCCACCCTATATGGAGGCGGTCTTTCACCTGCACGCAAGGAACCTCCATGGCCACCAGTCCCCGTACCGTGACCCGCGCGGTCGATCCGCTGTTTCTGGAACGCTGGTCGCCCCGCGCCTTTGACAGGTCGCCCATCCCGCAGGGGGATCTCGATACGCTGTTCGATGCGGCCCGCTGGGCGCCGTCGGCGTTCAATTACCAGCCATGGCGTTTTCTCTATGCCCATCGCGACAGCGCCGACTGGAGCCGGTTCCTTGGCCTCCTGCTGCCCTTCAACCAAAGCTGGGTGCAGCATGCCGGCGCGCTGGTCTATATCCTGTCCGACACGCTGACTGCCGCGCCCGGATCGGACGATTTCAAGCCGTCGCACAGCCACAGTTTCGATGCGGGCGCGGCCTGGGCCTTGCTGGCGCTGCAGGCGACGCGGCTGGGCTATCACACCCATGCGATGAGCGGCGTGGATTTCGATGCCGCCCGCGCCGAACTGGCGGTGCCGGACCGTTTCCGTATCGAGGCCGCGGTGGCGATCGGGCGGATGGGCGACAAGTCGGCCCTGCCCGAAGCCTTGCAAGCGCGCGAGGTGCCGAGCGACCGCAAGGATATCGCGACGTTCGCCCGACCGGGCAATTTCGTGGATTAAGGCGTCAGCCCGACCGGGCAACCGGCAGCGTCAAATCCTGCGCAACCCGCGCGCCGAGCATCCGGCCAGACAGCCAGGCCAGTTCGACGCGCGGGCCCAGTAGCCAGTCGCCGCACGCGCCCAGCCGGATATGATCGTTCCACAGCGCGCCATTGTCGGTGCCGCGCGTCATGGCGAAGCGCCAGCGGTGCGCGGTAAGGTACGCCACGGGCGGCAACGCGGCCCCGCCGGTCATCTGCCCCAGCGCATCGAGCAACAGGGGGGCGATGGTGTCGGGGCTTTCTTCCAGATGGGTGGCCGACCAGGCGCCATTGGCCTGCACGACCCAGGCTTCCGGCCCGTCGCGTCCCGGCTTGGCGCTGTTGCGCGCCGCCCATGACAGGATGCCGCCGCCGGTCAGATGATCGACCGGCAGGTCGACGGGTTCGGTAAAGGCGATCATCGCGGTCCAGCAGGGTTGCGATCGCGCCGTCATCGCCACCCGCGCCATGGCCAGATCGTGCAGGCCCAATATGGTGGCGGCCTGTTCCGAAGGCAGCGCGACGATGGCCGCGTCAAACGGCCCCTCCATGCCCTCGTCCAGCCGCACCCACCAACCGGCCGCGTCGCGTTGCAGGCCATGGACATGATGCAGGAAATCCACCCGATGGGCGCCCGCCATATGGCGGATCGGCGCGTTCATCGCCGGGTTGCCGATCCAGGCGTCGGCCCCGGCTTCAGGCCAGGGAACAGCGACCCCGGCTGCGGCCCAGCCATCGACCTGAAGGCGGAACAGCGGGTCGCGCACGGTAAAATATTGGGCGCCATGATCGAAACTGGCGGTGCCGATCGCGGTTTCCACCCGGCGGGTAGACATGCGCCCGCCCGGCCCGCGCCCCTTGTCGAACAGGCGCACGGCGATGCCATCCTCCGCCAGCCGGTCGGCGCAGGCCAGCCCGGCCATGCCTGCGCCTATGATTGCCAGCGTCACCCTGTGATGTCCTGTTTCAATAGCCCACCGTCAATAGCCCATCAGCGCAAGCAGTTCGCGGCGGCTGGCGCGATCGTCGAGGAAGCAGCCGAGCAGGCGGCTGGTGACCATCGCGACGCCAGGCGTACGCACGCCCCGGCCCGTCATGCAGCCATGCTGCGCCTCTATCACCACCGCGACGCCATGGGGCTGGAGATGGTCCTGAATGCTTTGCGCCACTTCGGCGGTCAGCCGTTCCTGCACCTGCAACCGCCGGGCAAAGCCGTGCAGCACGCGGGCAAGCTTCGATATGCCCACCACCCGGTTGCGCGGCAGATAGGCGATCGAAGCCTTGCCGGTGATCGGCGCCATATGATGTTCGCAATGCGACTGGAACGGAATGTCCTTCAGCAGGACGATCTCGTCATAGCCGCCGACTTCCTCGAACGTGCGGGACAAATGGCGGCCGGGATCTTCCTCATAGCCGGTGCAATAATCGCGCCATGCCCGCCCGACCCGTGCCGGCGTATCGCGCAACCCTTCGCGGTCCGGATCGTCCCCGGCCCAGCGAATCAGCGTTCGTACCGCGTCCTGCACGGCTTCAGGCACGATCGGGCGGCCATCATCGTCGAAAGCATAGCCGCCAAGGCCAGTGGGGATAAAATTCATGGCCTTTCCCTTTCGTTCATCAGGGGCCTGGTGCAGCCTGCTTGCGGCAGGCGGGGCATTTGGGGCAACATGCCCAAAGGGGCACCGCATCCGCCGATCGCCCGCCAGTCTGTGAGTGCCCATGTCTCTGTCTGAAATGATCGCCAACAGCGCGATCGCCGCCGTGATCAGCAACCCCCGCCTGCCCGACAATCCGATTGTCGAATGCAATGAAGCCTTCATTGCGCTGACCGGCTATACGCGGGATGAAATTGTCGGGCGCAATTGCCGCTTCCTGTCCGGGCCGGATACCGAACCCTGGCTCAGCGAGACGATCCGCGCTGGTGTGCGCGAACGGCGACCGGTGCTGGTGGAGATATTGAATTACCGCAAGGACGGCACGCCGTTCCGCAACGCCGTGATGGTCGCGCCCATCTTTGGCGTCGATGGCGAACTGGACTATTTTCTGGGCTCGCAAATGGCGGTGGAAGCCCCGGACGCGACGGGCGCGGAACGGTCGTCGGGCGCGCGTGAGCGGATCGCTGCATTGACGTCGCGCCAGCGTGACGTGCTGATCGCGATGGCGGCGGGCAAGCTCAACAAGCAGATCGCCTGGGATCTGGGCCTGACCGAACGCACGGTAAAGATGCACCGCGCCGCGATGCTCAAGGCGCTGGGCGTCAGGACCGGGGCGGAAGGGATCAGGCTGGCGATAGAGGCTGGCTATTAGGGCGCCCGACTGATGTGGGTGCTGCTCGGCATCGCGGTGATCGTTGCGGGTTTCGTGCTGCGCTTCAACCCGCTGCTCGTCATCCTGGCGTCGGCGGTCGTGACGGGGATCGCTGCCGGGCTTGATCCGCTCGCCATCCTCGCCGCCTTTGGCAAGGCGTTCAACGAAGCGCGCTATGTCAGCATCATCTGGATCGTGCTGCCGGTGGTCGGGCTGCTGGAGGCGCATGGGTTGCAGGAACGCGCGCGCGGATTGATCGGGCGGATGCGCGGGGCGACGGTCGGGCGCTTCCTGACCTTCTATCTGCTGGCGCGGCAGGGATTGGCGGCGGTGGGGCTGACATCGGTGGCGGGCCATGCGCAGACCGTGCGCCCGCTGGTCGCGCCGATCGCCGAAGCCGCCGCAGAACGCCAGTCGGGCGATCTGGACGATGCGGAGCGGGAGCAGGTCAAGGCGATGGCGGCGGCGACCGACAATGTCGGGCTGTTCTTTGGCGAGGATATATTTCTGGCGATCGGGTCGATCCTGCTGATCAAGGGGCTGCTGGAACAATATGGGATCAACCTTGAGCCGCTCCAGCTGTCGGTCTGGGCCATCCCGACCGCGATTGCCGCCTTGCTGATCCACGGGTTCAGACTGTGGCGGCTCGACCGTCGCCTGAACCGGGCGGAACGGCCATGATCACGCTGCACTGGGTCTATGCGCTGGCAGGCGCGATCTTCGCCGCCTTTGCGCTGCTGGGCGTCAACGACACCAGCAATCTGCGCGCCCGGCGGACGGCCGCTTTCTGGGCGCTGCTGGCGCTGTCGATGTGGGCCGGGGATTCGCTGGGCGATCTGGGCAATGGCGTGCTGGTGCTGGGGCTGGTGGCGCTGGCGGCGTCCGGGCTGGGCCGGGGCGGCGGCATGGTGCCGGACAGGGTGCGGCAGGAACGGGCGGGGCGTTTTGGCAACGGGCTGTTCGCCATTGCGCTGGTGATACCGGCCACCGCTTTGGTCGGCACCTTGCTCTTCAAGGGCGTGCCAACCTGGGTCGATGGCAAGCAGGCGACGCTCATTGCGCTGGCGCTGGGCGTGGTGATCGCCCTGATGGCTGGCTGCCTGTGGTTGCGCGCCGGGCCGATCGTCCCGATGCAGCAGGGGCGGCGGCTGATGGATCAGGTCGGCTGGGCGGCGATCCTGCCGCAGATGCTCGCCAGCCTGGGCGCGGTATTTGCGCTGGCCGGGGTCGGTGACGCGGTCGGCGGGCTTGTGAGTCAGGCAATTCCGCAGGGCAGTTTGCTTGGCGCGGTGATCGCCTATGGCCTTGGCATGGCGCTCTTCACCATCGTCATGGGCAACGCCTTTGCCGCTTTCCCGGTGATGACCGCCGCTATCGGCATCCCCCTGCTGATCCGCACCTATCACGGCGATCCCGCGATCGTCTGCGCCATCGGGATGTTGGCGGGTTTCTGCGGGACACTGCTGACGCCGATGGCGGCCAATTTCAACCTCGTCCCTGCCGCCCTGCTGGAACTTAAAGACAAGCATGGCGTCATCAGGCAACAGGTCGGCACGGCTTTGCCGCTGCTGGCCGTCAACATCGCGCTCATTTATTGTCTGGCTTTCCCATGACGTACCTGACCCCCGACATGGCCAATGGTTTTGCTACGCTGACCCTGTCCCATCTGGGACGGCGCTACCCTTACAAGATGGATCTGGTGCTGGCTGGGCCGCAGGATGCGCGCGAACCGGCTGACCATCATCCGATCTTCCACGGCAGTTTCGACTGGCATAGCTGCGTCCATGGCTGGTGGCAGGTGATGCGGCTGCTGCGCCTCTACCCGGACATGCCGCAGGCCAGCGCGATCCGGGCGCAGGCGGACGCAATGCTGGTGCCGGACAAGGTGGCGGGCGAACTCGCCTTCCTCGCGCGGCCCACTGCCACGGGTTTTGAACGGCCCTATGGCTGGGCGTGGGCGCTGGCCCTGCATGGCGAACTGGCGCGGCATGAAGCGCCCTGGGCGGCGGCGTTGGAACCATTGGCGCTGGCCTTCGCCGCGCGCTTCCACGACTTCCTGCCCAAACTTACCTATCCGCCGCGCGTCGGCACCCATTTCAACATCGCCTTTGCCCTGACGCTGGCGCTGGAATGGGCCGAAGGGCGCGATCCCGCGCTGGTGGCGCTGATCCGCGATCGGGCGCTGCACTGGTTCGGCGATGATCGCGCCTGCCAGGCATGGGAGCCGGGCGGCGACGAATTTCTCTCGCCCGCTCTGTGTGAGGCGCTGTTGATGAGCCGCGTGCTGGCGCGTGCCGATTTTGCCGACTGGTTCCACGCCTTCCTGCCGCATCTGGCGCAGGGTGAACCGGCGACCTTATTCACCCCCGCGACCGTGTCGGACCGCAGCGATGGCAAGATCGCCCATCTCGATGGCCTGAACCTCAGCCGCGGCTGGTGCTGGCGCGCGATTGCCGCTGCGCTGGGACCGGGCGATCCGGTCGCGGCATCAGCGCTGGATGCGGCGGAACGGCATATCGCCGCCAGCCTGCCCCATGTCGCTGGCGACTATATGGGGGAACATTGGCTGGCGACGTTCGCGCTGCTGGCGCTGGAACAACCCTCCCCGGCACGGGGAGGGTGAATTTGGATCAATCCCGCAGCAGGTCGTTGATCCCGGTCTTGGACCGGGTCTGGGCGTCCACCCGCTTGACGATCACGGCGCAATAGAGGCTGGGTCCGGGCGTGCCGTCGGGCAGCGGCTTGCCGGGCAGCGATCCCGGCACGATCACCGAATAGGGCGGCACTTCGCCCATGAACACTTCGCCGGTCGCGCGGTCGATGATCTTGGTCGACTGGCCGATGAATACGCCCATCGACAGGACCGACCCCTTGCCGATGCGCACGCCTTCGACCACTTCGGACCGCGCGCCGATGAAGCAGTCATCCTCGATGATGACCGGGTCGGCCTGCAACGGTTCCAGCACGCCGCCAATGCCGACGCCGCCGGACAGATGGACATTCTTGCCGATCTGCGCGCAGCTGCCCACCGTCACCCAGGCGTCGACCATCGTGCCTTCATCCACGAACGCGCCGATATTGACGAAGCTGGGCATCAGGATCGCGTTCTTGGCGATATGCGCGCCCGCGCGGGCAAGTGCGCCCGGCACCGCGCGGAAACCGGCGGCGCGGAACTCCGCCTCGCCCCAGCCTGCAAATTTGCTCGGCACCTTGTCCCACCAATAACCGCCACCGGGACCGTTTTCGATCAGCACATTGTCATTCAGGCGGAAGGAAAGCAGCACGGCTTTCTTGAGCCACTGGTTGACCTGCCAGCCATCGGCAGTCGGCTCGGCGACGCGCGTCTTGCCGCTGTCCAGCAGGGCCAGCGCCGCGTTCACAGCATCGCGCACCGCCCCTTGCGTGGTCAGGCTCACATTGGCCCGGTCCTCCCAGGCGGCGTCGATTATGCTTTGCAGGTCGGTCATGCGCTTTCCCCAAAAATGCCGGCCAGAAACGGCCTCAGATGATCAGTCTCGAAATCGATAAAATCGGGATGATGGTCATGATTGCCCGCTTCGGAGCCATTATTGACCCAGATGGTCGCCATGCCGATCGCCTTGGCGGGCCGCAAATTGCGCGCCATATCCTCGAAAAAGGCGGCGCGGGTCGGGTCGACATCATGGACGCGGCACAATTCGGCATAGCCCGACGGATCGGGCTTGGGCACATATTGGCAGGCATGAATGTCGTGGATCTGTTCGAACAGGCCGGACAGGCCAAGCTTGTCGAGCACGCGGCCGGCATAGTCCGCATCGCCATTGGTGAAGATCAGGCGGCGGCCCGGCAGCGCGGCGATATGGGCATTCAGCTCCGCATCGACCTCCAGCCGGTCCATCGATATGTCATGAACATAGTCGAGAAAGTCGCGCGGGTCGATGCCATGATGGTGCATCAGCCCCGACAGGGTCGTGCCATGCTCCATGAAATAGCGCTTCTGCGTCTGCCGCGCGATGATCGGGTCGCAGCCTAGCAACCCCTGGATGAATTCGCCCATCTTCACGTCGATCAGCGCAAACAGGTCCGCCTTCGCCGGATAGAGCGTGTTGTCCAGATCGAAGATCCAGGTGTCGACATGGGCCAGATCGGCAAGCATGGCCGCGCCCTAGTCCCGTGCGCCGGGAAGGGCAAGCCACTAACCCTTCTCCCCGTGCGGGAGAAGGATACATAGCCTTGGCCCGAAGGGCCTAGGCGAAGTTGGAAGAGGGGGATGGGCATGGCGTGCGACGCACCCCCTCTCCGGCTGCGACCAGGCGGCAAAGCCGACAAGCCTCGCTTCCCTCTCCCCCATGGGGAGAGGAGTGATCAACATCCCAGCGGTTCGCTGTCCTCATAAAAGGCCTGCACCGCCTGCCATGCTTCGTCGGCGCTTTCGACCCAGGTGATGAGGTTGAGGTCAGCCGGCGCAATCACGCCTTCGTCGGCCAGCGCCTCGAAATCGACCACCCGGTTCCAGAATTCCTTGCCGAACAACAGGATGGGAATGGGCTTCATCTTGCCGGTCTGAATGAGGGTCAGCAGTTCGAACATCTCGTCGAACGTGCCAAAACCGCCGGGGAACACCGCCAGCGCCCGCGCCCGCAACAGGAAATGCATCTTGCGCAGCGCGAAATAGTGGAACTGGAAACTCAGTTCCGGCGTGACGAAGCGATTGGGCGCCTGTTCGTGGGGCAGGACGATGTTCATGCCGATCGTGGTCTGGCCGACATCGGCCGCGCCGCGATTGGCCGCTTCCATGATGGAAGGGCCGCCGCCTGAACAAACGACGAAGTGGCGGCATCCCGCCGCATTCACCGGATATTGCGCTGCGATGCTCGCCAGCTTGCGGGCTTCATCATAATAATGCGCCTTCTTGCCCAGATTTTCGGCAATACGCTTCTGTTCCGGCGTGGTCGCAGCGTCGATCCGGGCCTGTACCTGGTCGGGTTCGGGAATGCGGGCGGAACCATAGAAAACGAAGGTCGATTCGATTCGCGCTTCGTCCATCAACAATTGCGGCTTCAGCAATTCCAGCTGGAACCGGACCGGGCGCAGATCCTCGCGCAGCAGAAATTCGGTGTCCTGAAAGGCCAGCCTGTAGGCGCTGCTGCTGGTCTGGGGCGTATCGATCGCCTTGCGGGCGTCGGCCGCCTCCTGACTGGCGGGGCGGAATTTGCGTTCTTCAATGTCTTTTTTTGTCATCCCTACGACTTAAGGGGCGCAGATGACATTGCCAAGGCGGATTACCTGCAAAACCCGCCCTCCTGTTTGGCGCTCAACGGCAAAACCCGCCGCGCCCGCCCATGTCGAAATGAAAATGGTCGCGATGGGCCGCGTTATAATCGGGGCTGAGGACGGTATTGAACCGCTTGCAGGCGCTGGCGTGGATGACCTTGAGGAACTGGCGCGTCTCCCGATCGCCGTTCCATCCCTGTTCGACACTGATCTTGCGCCCGTCGGCCATCACGAAAGCGGCGACGTCGATCGCGTTGCTATGGGCATGTTCGGACAATTTACCAAGGCCTGCGATGGGCCGACAATTATAGGTGCCGAACGTCTCGATCCGCACAATCTCCGTCCCCAATATGGCGCGCGCGGCGGGTTGCACGCCATAGCGCGCCCAGGCGGCGAAATTGGCGGCCAGCTGGCAAGTCATCGCGCCCAGATTGGTCGCGGGTACGCCAAAGTCGATCAGCTTGACGCTGCTCAGCGCGCTGCACCCGCCGCCGAACGTCCGGTCGGGCAGGGGGGTATAGGCGATCGCCTGCGCATTGAGCTTCGCCAGACACTGGCGAAACGCCATCGGCTGCGGCGCTGCGGGACGCGCGGGCTTGGAGACGCGCGCCACACGGCCGCGCGGCACCAGATCGCCGCCGCACGCGCTCAGCATCATCGCCATCGTCACGGCCAGCGCCGCGCCGCGAAACATCGTCATCGTCATCGCCCGCTCTATCAGGAGCCAGCCATGGTAGCAGGACAAGTCTTGCTGATGGTTAACGGCGGGCACGGCTCGTCCCGTTTTTAGCACTGGGTCATTTTCGCAACCGGCTTGACAGGTCCGCCGAAATCTCTAGGGCGGCCGACGGGCCACGCGGTCCCAACGCCGCGCTGCTCTCTGTAAGGAGAAGCTACATGACTGAAGTTACCGAAGCCGGCGCCCGTATTGCGCCTGCCGCCAAGCCGACGACTCTGCCGGCTCGCCCCTTTTTCTCTTCCGGTCCCTGTGCCAAGCCTCCGGGCTGGAGCGCCGCTGCGCTCGCCACCGACTCGCTGGGCCGCTCGCACCGTAGCAAGATCGGCAAGAACCGCCTCGCTTACTGCATCGACCTGATGCGCGAATTGCTGAACCTGCCCGACACCCACCGCATCGGCATTGTCCCCGGTTCGGATACCGGCGCCTTTGAAATGGCGATGTGGACGATGCTGGGCGCGCGCCCGGTCACGACCATCGCCTGGGAAAGCTTTGGCGAAGGCTGGGTGACCGATGCCGCCAAGCAGTTGAAGCTCGACCCCACCGTCATTCGCGCCGACTATGGCCAGCTGCCTGATCTGTCGGCGGTCGATTTCAGCACCGACGTGCTGTTCACCTGGAATGGCACCACGTCGGGCGTCCGCGTCCCCAATGCCGATTTCATCCCGGCGGATCGCGAAGGGCTGACCTTCGCCGACGCGACCAGCGCGGTGTTCGCCTATGACATCGACTGGGCGAAGATCGACGTCGCCACCTTCTCCTGGCAGAAGGTACTGGGCGGCGAGGGCGGCCATGGCGTGCTGATCCTTGGTCCCCGCGCCGTTGAGCGCCTCGAAACCTACACCCCCGCCTGGCCGCTGCCCAAGGTGTTCCGGCTGGTGTCGAAGGGCAAGCTGGCCGAAGGCGTGTTCAAGGGCGAAACGATCAACACCCCGTCCATGCTGGCGGTCGAGGATGCGATCTTCGCGCTGGAATGGGGCAAGTCGATCGGCGGCGCCGCTGGCCTGATCGCCCGCAGCGACGCCAATGCGGCGGCTCTGGACAAAATCGTGGCGGAGCGCGACTGGCTCGGCCATCTCGCGGTCGATGAAGCCTCGCGCTCGAAAACCAGCGTCTGCCTGACCGTCGCGGGTGCCGACGAAGCCTTTATCAAGGCCTTCGCCGCATTGCTCGAAAAGGAAGGCGCCGCGTTCGACGTCGCGGGCTATCGCGATGCCCCCGCCGGGCTCCGCATCTGGTGTGGCGCGACCGTCGATACTGCCGACATCGAAGCGCTCGGTCCCTGGCTCGACTGGGCCTATGCGACCGTAAAGGCTGCCGCTTAACATATTGCCTGTTCCCGTTCGCCCTGAGCGAAGTCGAAGGGCTCGGCCGACCGGAAGGGAGGCCACTTCGCTTCGCTCAGTGGAGGGCTTCGACTTCGCTCAGCCCGAACGGCTTTCTTATTCCAGAAGGATCACATCCATGCCCAAGGTACTTATCAGCGACCAGATGGACCCCCGCGCCGCCGCCATTTTCCGTGAGCGCGGCGTCGAAGTCGACGTCATCACCGGCAAGACCCCCGAAGAGTTGAAGGCCATGATCGGCCAGTATGACGGCCTTGCCATCCGGTCCTCGACCAAGGTGACCAAGGACATTCTCGACGCCGCCACCAACCTCAAGGTCATTGGCCGCGCTGGCATCGGCGTCGACAATGTCGACATCCCCTACGCCTCGGCCAAGGGCGTGATCGTCATGAACACGCCGTTCGGCAACTCGATCACCACCGCCGAACATGCCATCGCGCTCATCTTCGCGCTGGCGCGCCAGATTCCCGAAGCCAACACCCAGACCCAGCAGGGCCTGTGGCCGAAAAACGGCTTCATGGGCGTGGAAGTCACCGGCAAGACGCTGGGCCTGATCGGCGCGGGCAATATCGGCTCGATCGTCGCCAGCCGCGCGCTGGGCCTGAAAATGAAGGTGGTCGCCTTCGATCCGTTCCTGACGCCGGAACGCGCCATCGAAATGGGCGTGGAAAAGGCCGATCTCGACACGCTGCTGGCGAAGGCCGACTTCATCACGCTGCACACGCCGCTGACCGACCAGACCCGCAACATATTGAGCCGCGAAAATCTGGCCAAGACCAAGCAGGGCGTGCGTATCGTCAACTGCGCACGCGGCGGACTGATCGACGAGGCCGCGCTCAAGGACGCGCTCGATTCGGGCCATGTCGCGGGCGCCGCGCTGGACGTGTTCCAGACCGAACCGGCCAAGGAATCGCCCCTGTTCGGCACGCCCAACTTCATCTGCACCCCGCATCTGGGTGCGTCGACCGATGAAGCGCAGGTCAATGTGGCGTTGCAGGTCGCCGAACAGCTGTCCGACTATCTGCTCGACGGCGGCATCACCAATGCGCTCAACGTGCCCAGCCTGTCGGCGGAGGAAGCGCCCAAGCTCAAGCCCTATATGGCGATTGCCGAGAAGCTGGGCAGCCTGGTCGGCCAGCTCGAAGGCGACCAGATCACCGGCGTTGCGGTAGAGGTGGAAGGCCATGCCGCCGAACTGAACCAGAAGCCCATCACCGCCGCCGTGCTGGCGGGCCTGATGCGCGTCTATTCGGACACGGTGAACATGGTCAACGCGCCCTTCCTGGCCAAGGAACGCGGCCTTGACGTGCGCGAAGTGCGCCATGACCGCGAAGGCGATTATCAGACGCTGGTGCGCGTCACCGTCACCACCGAAAGCGGCGAGCGTTCGGTCGCGGGCACCTTGTTCGGCCATGCCAGCCCCCGTCTGGTCGAACTGTTCGGCATCAAGGTGGAGGCCGATCTCGACGGCACCATGCTCTACATCGTCAACCAGGACGCGCCCGGTTTCATCGGCCGCCTGGGGTCGACGCTGGGCGCAGCCGACGTCAATATCGGCACCTTCCACCTGGGCCGCCGCAACCAGGGCGGCGAAGCGGTGTTGCTGCTGTCGGTCGACGGCACCGTCACCGAACCGCTGCGCTGGGAAATCTGCAACCTGACCGGCGTGAAGCAGGTGAAGGTGCTGCGCTTCGCCTAAGCTGCCCTAAAAGCCCTCTCCCCTTGGGGAGAGGGTTGGGAGAGGGGGAGCAACGATGCGGCTGGACCCAACGCTCAAACAGCGCGCCAAGGATATGCGCGCCAACCCCACGCCCGCCGAACAGAAACTCTGGCTGGCCCTGCGCGCCAACCGTTTCGAAAACCGGCAATTCACGCGCCAGACCATCATCGCGCCCTATATCGTCGATTTCGCGTCAAAGGCTGCGCGCCTCATCATCGAAGTCGATGGGGATACACATTACGTCAAAGATCGCTATGACGCCCGGCGAACCGAGTTTCTGGAATCGCTGGGCTATCGTGTGATCCGTTTTGCCAATCCCGATGTGATGGATAATGTCGAGGCTGTGCTGGGCGTGATTGCGCAGGCGTTGCGCGCTTCCCCCTCTCCCCAGCCCTCTCCCCTAGGGGAGAGGGAGTAAAGGATGACCATGATCCCGCCCAGCCTCCTTCCAGAGGGTCTGTCCGACCGCCTGCCGCCGCAGGCCGAAGCCTCCGCCCGGCTTGCCCGCCGCGTTCTGGATACGGTTGCGACTCATGGCTATGAACGGGTCATGCCGCCGCTCGCGGAGTTTGAGGATACGCTGACCCAGCGCCTCAAATCCATGCGCGCGCAGGATCTGGTTCGCGCTGTCGATCCCGTGTCGCAGCGCAGCCTGGCGCTGCGCCCGGACATGACGGCGCAGGTCGGCCGCATCGCCGCGACTCGCCTGGCCACCGCGCCGCGCCCGCTGCGCCTTTCCTATGCCGGGCCGGTGATCCGCCTCAAAGCCAATCAGCTGCGCCCGGAGCGGGAGAAGTTGCAGGTCGGGGCCGAACTGATCGGGTCGGACAGCGTCACGGCCGTCGTCGAGATCGTCAATGTCGCGATCGAGGCGTTGCAGGCGGCGGGCGTCAGCGGCCTTACCATCGATTTCACCCTGCCCGACCTGATCGACATGCTGGCCGCCGGTCCGTTGCCGCTGGCGGCGGGCGAACTGGAAGCGGTCCGCACTGAACTGGACGCCAAGGATGCAGGCGCCCTCGTTGCGCTGGGGCCGCAGGCCGCGGCCTATCTGCCGTTGATCGAGGCGACGGGTCCGTTCCACGCCGCGATGGAGCGGCTCGAAGCCTTCAATGCCAGCCTTGGCGGCGCGATCGACAGCCGCATCGCGGGCCTGCGCGCCATCGCCAAGCCGATCGGCTGGGACATCACGCTGACGCTCGATCCGACCGAGCGGCACGGTTTTGAATATCAGAACTGGTTTGGCTTCTCGATCTTTGCCGAAGGCTTTATCGGCGAAATCGGCCGGGGCGGCAGCTATGCCATCCTGCGCGCCGATGGAGAGGAGGAGCCAGCCATCGGCTTCTCCCTTTATCCCGATCCGCTGATCGACGCTGGCTTTGGCGACAAGGCGCCCCGGCGACTGTTCCTGCCGCTGGGCGCGGATGCGGCGCGGGCGGCTGCATTGCGGGCCGAGGGCTGGCACACGGTCGCCGCGCTGGTCGGCGATGAGGATGGCGCAACATTGCGCTGTTCGCATTGGCTCGATGGCGCGGAACTGCGCGCCTTCTAACGCAAGACTCGCGCCAGCCAGTCGTCGACCACCGCCGTGCCCGGATAGGCCGGATCGCCCATCTGCCGGTTGATCTGCATATGGCCGCGCAGCCCGCGCCCCTCCAGCGCGCGTATCTCGACGGGCGTACCCGCGCGCTTCAAGGCTGCGGCCAGCGCCTGCGACTGCGCCGTGCCATCGTCCCGGTCGACATGCAGGATCAGAAAGGCCGGGGCGTTGGGCCGGGCGGCATGGCGAGTCGGCGACAGGGCCTGTTGCCGCGCGGGATCGGTGCCGAACGCCTGTTCATAGGTGCCCTTCATGAACCGGCCCGATTGCGCCATTTGCGCCGCCACGTCATAGGCCGCCCCATCCAGCGGGATGATGCCGCGCACGGCGTCGGGCGACAGCCCTGCTTTGGCGAAATAGCGCATGTCCGTTCCCACCAGCGCGACCAGATGCGCGCCCGCACTATGCCCCATCAGCACGATCCGGCCCGGATCGACCCCCAATGTCGCCGCGCGGCGGCGCAGGAAGGCAACGGCATCGGCCACGTCCTGCGCCTGCTGCTCGACCGTGGCGCCAGGCACCAGGCGATAGTCGATGGACGCGAAAGCATATCCAAGCTGTTGATAATGAACGGATTTATAGCGTCCTGTGGCATTGTCCTTGCTACCGCGCTTCCATCCCCCGCCATGGACGAAGATCACCAATGGCCGCGCTATGTTCGGCTTGCTGTCGGTTTTGCCCGGCCAGAAATCCAGCGTCTGCGCCGGATCGCTGCCATAGGCCATCACTTGTTCGCCGGGCGGCGCGCGCAGCGGCGCTCCATGCGCGGGGGACAGAAGCGACAGGCACAGGACAAGGATCAAGGCTATCCGCACGGCGTATCTCCACGAACGACGGATAATCAAGATCGCGCGCCTGCTTCCCCACGTAAAGCCGTTGCGCTGTATCAAAGTGTAATCGTCCCTCCGCCTTGACGCGCCAGCCCCGCGCCGCTAACCCGCGCCCGCACCGGGTGCCCCATATTCTGTCGGGCGCCCAATCGATCCTACCGGCATGTCGAGTCCCGTCGAAGGGCATGGCCGGTCCGCGCGGCGGGCGGAGATCTGTATCCATGGCAAATGTAACCGTGATCGGCGCCCAATGGGGTGACGAGGGCAAGGGCAAGATCGTCGACTGGCTGTCGGAGCGCGCCGATGTCGTCGCCCGTTTCCAGGGTGGCCATAATGCCGGCCACACGCTCGTCGTGGGCGAGAAAGTCTATAAACTCTCGCTGCTGCCGTCGGGCATCGTGCGCGGCACGCTGTCGGTGATCGGCAATGGCGTGGTGCTCGATCCCTGGCACTTCCGCGATGAAGTCGCCAAGCTGACCGCGCAGGGCGTGTCGATCACGCCCGACAATCTCCAGATCGCCGAAACCTGTCCGCTGATCCTGCCCTTCCACCGCGACCTTGATGGCCTGCGCGAGGATGCGAGCGGCGCGGGCAAGATCGGCACCACCCGGCGCGGCATCGGCCCGGCCTATGAGGACAAGGTCGGCCGCCGCGCCATCCGCGTGTGCGACCTTGCTCATCTCGACGATCTTGGCCCGCAGCTGGACCGGCTGACCGCCCATCACGACGCGCTGCGCGCCGGTTTTGGCGAACCGCCGATCGACCGCGCCGCGCTGATGGCGGAACTGACCGAGATTGCCGATTTCATCCTGCCCTTCGTCAAGCCCGTCTGGCTGACGCTCAACCGCGCCAAGGCGGCGGGCAAGCGCATCCTGTTCGAGGGCGCGCAGGGTACGCTGCTCGACATCGACCATGGCACCTATCCCTTCGTCACCTCGTCCAACACGGTCGCGGGCACGGCGGCCAGCGGCACCGGCCTTGGCCCCAATGCGGCGGGCTTCGTGCTGGGCATCGTCAAGGCTTATACCACCCGCGTCGGCTCCGGCCCGTTCCCGACCGAGCTGGAGGACGCCACCGGCCAGCGGCTGGGCGAGCGCGGCCATGAATTCGGCACCGTCACCGGCCGCAAGCGCCGCTGCGGCTGGTTCGACGCCGTGCTGGTGCGCCAGTCGATCGCCGTGTCGGGCGTCACCGGCATCGCGCTGACCAAGCTTGACGTGCTGGACGGGTTCGACACGCTCAACATCTGCGTCGGCTACAAGATTGGCGACCAGACCTACGATTATCTGCCCGCCCATGCCCAGGATCAGGCCAAGGCCCAGCCGATCTACGAAACGATCGAAGGCTGGCACAACACGACCGCCGGCGCGCGCAGCTGGGCGGACCTTCCGGCGCAGGCGATCAAATATATCCGCCGGATCGAGGAACTGATCGGCTGCCCGGTCACGCTCGTATCCACCAGCCCGGAACGCGAGGATACCATCCTGGTGCGCGATCCGTTCGCGGATTAAGGGTATAGGGGGGGGCGAGCACAGCCTGCGATCTTTCCGAAGGACGACACATGGCCGAGAAATTCGAACGGCACCGGCAGCCCTGGACCCAGGACGAGATCCAGAAGCTGCACCTGCTGGCGAAAAAGGGCATGGGCCTCAAGGCCATTGCCAAGGCGCTGACCCGGACCGAGGAATCAACGAAGGCCCGCGCCAAGGAAGACGGGCTGAATATCGCCAAGCTGCGTTAGCCGCTCCGGGCCATGCGCCGGTCGATCCAGACCAGCGCATGGCCAGCCGCGACGAAGCCCATGGCGATCAGCACTGCATTGACCAGCACCGTGCCGATGCCGATCTTCGCGACGTCGATGAACGGATAGGCATAGCGTCCCTCCGCCATGCCGCGCAGCAAGGCATAGGGCAAATAGAGCGCGGGAAACAGCGTCCATCCCCATGGATCGCGCGATCGCAACTGGCCTCGCACCGCAAAGGCGATCCACCACAAGGGGACCAGTACCGGCGTCACCTTGTGCAGAAGCGTATCGGCGAGCAGCGCGCCGCCGCTCAACGTCAACAGTCCGCGCAGCAGCAGGCCATAGATAATCCCGACCAGCAGGATCGCCAGCATGACGCCTGCCAGTCGGCGCGGATGCGGCCGGCCACCGATCGCAAGCCAGCCAAAGGCCAGCGCGACGAGCAGATTGGTCAGCACCGTGAAGTAGCGCAGCAATGTCCAGAGCGTGCCTGCTACCGACCCGGTCTGGTCCAGCGTCGCCGCGAACTGCACGACCAGCCCGGCCAGTGCGACAAGCGCCACGATCGCCGCCGCCATCCTTGCCATCATGGCTGGTCCTCCTCACCCGCCGCGATCACCGTCGCCGCGACCAGATCGCCGGTTACGTTCAGCGCGGTGCGGCACATGTCGAGCAGCCGGTCGACCCCCAGCACCAGCCCGATCCCTTCGGGCGGAATGCCGACCATGCCCAATATCATCGCCACCACCGGCAACGATCCGGCCGGTACGCCCGCTGTCCCGATGCCGCCCAATATGCACATCATCATCACCATGACCTGCTGGGCGATGCTGAGTTCGATACTGAAAAACTGGGCGAGGAAGATCACCGTAATCCCCTCGAACATCGCCGTGCCATTCTGGTTGGCGGTCGCGCCGATGGTCAGGACGAAACGGCTGATGCGGCGGGGCAGGCGCAATTCCTCTTCGGCCACGCGCAGGGCGGTCGGAAGGGTCGCGTTGGAAGAGGCGGTGGCAAAGGCCATCACCGTCGCCTCCTGCACGGCGGCGAAGAAGCGAAGCGGCGATCGTTTGGCGATGAAGGTGATCAGCAGCGAATAGATGCCGAACATCTGGATCGCCAGCGCCAGCAGCACCACGCCGACATAGGCGGACAGGCGGATCAGCAAATCCCAGCCGAAATGGGCGGCCAGGTTGAACATGAAACAGGCGATGGCGATCGGCGCCAGGCGGATGACCAGTCCCATCAGCCGCATCGTCACCGACAGCAGGCCCTCCATTGCGCTCAGCAGCAATTGCGTCTGCGGCGTCCGCACCAGCATCAGTCCGATGCCAAAGAACAGGGCAAAGACCATCACCGCCAATATGTCGTTGCCCGCCATGGCTGCGACGATATTGTCGGGGATCATCGCGATGAAGGCGGCCATGCCCTGCGGCGCGTCATCGCCCCGGCTCAATATCGCCTTCGCGCCCGGTGCCGCGTCGTTCAGCATCGCCCGCGCCATGGCCGGGTCGATGCCCGCACCGGGCCGGAGCAGGTCGACCACCAGCAGGCTGACCGCCACCGCAATGGCCGACACGATCAGCGTGTAGACCAATGTGCGCAGCCCCACGCGGCGCAGCGCGCGGATCTCGCCCATTTCGGCGATCCCCACGATCAGCGCCGACACCAGCAACGGAATGACCAGCATGAACAGCAGGCGCAGGAAAATCTGGCCGATCGGCCCGGTCACATAGGTCGTGACATGATCGACCCAGCGCGCGTCGGGCGCGGCCATATAGACGGCCAGGCCCACCACCAGTCCTATGACGAAACCCGCCAGCATCTGCCACTGGAGCGACAGGGCCGCCGTCCTTGTGCCGGTTTCAGCGCTTGGTTCCTGGCTCGTGCCGGTCAATGGCCTGTCCTCCTGTTGCCGCATCTGCCCAACGGTCCGGCCCGGCTGCGAGTTGCACTCTAACGCACAGGTCATTTCGCTATAGCATCAAGGGAGCTTTCATGCGCCTCTTGCGTTGGCGCGGTCCTGTCCTTTGGAGAATTGCATGATCGTCGACCCCGTCCCCAGCCTGCATCGGATGGCCGCCGAGGTGTGGAAGCCGCTGACCCTGTTGTTCGTGTGGGACTGCGTCGTCACGATCACCTACTATGTGCTGCCGTTCAAGGCGCCCGGACTGCCGCTGACCATCTTCGGCACCGGACTGGCGCTGTTCCTGGGATTCCGGTCCAATTCCGCCTATCAGCGCTGGTGGGAAGGGCGCACGCTGTGGGGCGCGATGATCAACGCATCGCGCAGTCTGGCGCGCGCGACCCGCAACTTCCTGCCTGATCCGGACGGGCGCGAATTGAAGCGGGAGATCGTCAAGCGCCAGATCGCCTATGTAAATGCGCTGCGCTGCCAGTTGCGGCGGCTGCCGATCGACGACGATGTCACCCGCTTTCTGGAGGAAAAGGATCAGGGGCTGGCGCTCGCCCGCGTGAATGTCGCCAACGGACTGCTCGACAGCACCGGGCGGCGCATCGACATCGCCCGGCGCACGGGGTGGATCGACACGATCCAGCAGACGCAGATGGAGGCGGTGCTGGTGGACATCGCCAACGCGCAGGGGGGGATGGAGCGGCTCAAAAATACCCCGCTGCCGGTGCAATATCGCTATCTGCCGACCATCTTCACCCATCTCTTCTGTCTCTTCCTGCCGCTGGGGCTGGTCGAAACGCTGGGGCTGGCGACGCCGCTCGGCTCCACGGTCGCGGGTCTCATGTTCCTGGCGGTGCTGCGGATCGGCGACGATCTGGTCGATCCCTTCGCCAACACGGTCCATGACGTGCCGCTCAACGCCATGTGCCACACGATCGAGATCGACCTGCTCCAGTCGATCGGCGATCCCGCGCCCGAACCGCTAAAGCCTGTGCGTGGGGTGTTGTGGTAGAGACGCCCGTGTTCCCGCGCAGGCGGGAACCCAGTTCCGACGTTTGGACTGGGTTCCCGCCTGCGCGGGAACACTATAGCGTCGGTTACCCCTTACGCTCTTCCTCCAGCATGTCCGGCGCCAGTTCCAGCCCGGCGCGGCCATGCGCGGCGGTATGCGCCGGTGCCTTGGGATGGGGCACGTCGATCGGTTCCTCGACCTCCAGCATCCCTTCCCATTTGGTGATCACCGACGTCGCGATGGCATTGCCCAGCACGTTGGTCGCGGTACGGCCCATGTCCATGAAATGATCGACCGCCAGGATGAAGGCGACGCCCTCGACCGGCAGGTCGAACTGGCCCAGCGTGGCGGCGACTACCACAAGGCTGGCGCGCGGCACGGCGGCGATGCCCTTGCTCGTCACCATCAGCACCAGCAGGATCGTGATCTGCGTCGCGATCGGCAAATCGATGCCATAGGCCTGCGCGATGAAGATAGTTGCGAAGGTCGAATACATCATCGACCCGTCAAGGTTGAAGCTGTAGCCCAGCGGCAGCACGAAGCTGTAGATGCGGCGCGGCACGCCGAAGCGATCCAGTTGCTCCAGCATCTTGGGATAGGCGGCTTCGGACGATGCGGTGGAGAAAGCGATCAATATCGGTTCGCGGACATAGCGGACCAGCTTGAACATCCGCTTGCCCAGGAAGATCGATCCCGCCGCGAACAGCAGCAGCCACAGCGCGCCCAGCGCGATATAGAATTCGCCGATCAGCTCGCCAAAGGTGACGAGCACGCCCAGCCCCTCGGTCGTCACGACCGACGCGAGCGCCCCGAACACGGCGAAGGGCGCGACGCGCATGACATAGCCTGTCACCTGCAACATCAGTTCGACCATCGATTCGATGACGGTGACGACCGGCTTGCCCTTCTCCCCGATCGCGGTCAGCGCGACGCCGACGAACAGCGAGAATACGACGATCTGAAGGATCGAATTTTCCGCCATCGCGCCGACCATGGAGGTCGGAAAGACGTGCAGGATGAAATCACGGAAATTCAGCGCTTCGGTATTCACGCCCGAATCCACGCCCGACCGGACCAGGTTCAGCCCTTCGCCCGGTGCGAAGAAGTTGACGAACATCAGCCCCAAAGTCAGCGAAATCAGGCTGGCGATCACGAACCAGGCGAGCGCCCGCCCGCCGATCCGCCCCAGCGCCGCGCTGTCGCCCATGTGGGCGATGCCCGCGACCAGCGTGGAAAAGACCAGCGGCGCAATGATCATCTTGATCAAATGCAGAAATATGTCGGCCAGCAGGTGGAAATAGCCGGCCACATCCTTGGCCAGCGTCTTGTCGCTGCCAACCCACAGATTGGCCGCGAAGCCGACAATCACCCCCAAAACCATGCCGGTGAGAATGAAGGCGGTCAGTCTGTTACGCATCCGTGTCCCTCTAGGCCGCAGGAGCCACCGGCTCCGCACTTCTTTTACATGTGTCAGGCCGACACCTAACAGGCCCATGGGCCAGCGGCAATCGGCGCGCGTCGGGGCGCATCTTCATAGACGAACCAGCGGGCGGTTTCCGCGCCTCGCTTCGTCCGGAATGGCGGCATCAGAAGCCTTTAGGGGTAAAGCAGCCCTTCGCTCCAGCCCGCGCCCGCGCGGGTGAAGACTCGCCGCTCATGCAGGCGATGCTCGCGATCCTGCCAGAATTCGATCCGTTCCGGCCTGACGCAAAAGCCCGACCAGTGCGGCGGGCGCGGCACCGGGCCACCCTCGAACCGCGCCCGTTCCGCCTCATACCTGTCCATGAAGGTCTGGCGGTCGGGCAGGGGGCGGGACTGGTCGGATGCCCATGCGCCCAACTGGCTGTCGCGGCTGCGGGTTGCGAAATAGGCGTCGGCGGTGGCGTCATCGACCGGGCCGACCGGGCCTTCCACCCTGATCTGCCGTCGCGCCGATTTCCAGTGGAACAGCAATGCGGCATGGGGATTGGCCAGCAGTTCGCCCGCCTTGCGCCCCTCAAAATTGGTGTAAAAGACAAAGCCGTCCGGACCATGTCCTTTCAGCAGCACCATGCGTACCGACGGATGACCGCGCGCATCGGCTGTGGCGAGCGCCATGGCATTGCTGTCGTTGATTTCGGTCTCGCGCGCCTGGGCGTACCAGTCGTCGAACAGGGCAAAGGGATCAGTCATGCCCGGTCTTTACGGGCGGGACGCGACGCTGTCGATACGGGCTTGCCGAAGGAACGGAGCCGAAAGAAAGAGATGCAAGGTGAGGGGGTGCCGATCAGGCACCCCCCCTATCGTCAGAAGCGGAAGCCCAGACCCGCCGACCAGCTGGTATAATCGCTGGCCTTGATCAGGTTGAAGTTCAGGCGAATGAGGTCGCGGGCGTTGCGCGCCGATTCTTCGCGGCCCCGGATGCCCAGTGACAGGGTCATTTCGTGGAACGTGTCATAGTAGAGCTTGTCGCCGGTATAGTTGGTCAGCGCATAGCTGGCCCGCACCGACGTATTGCGCCCGAACCCGCGGAACTTGAGCGGGAGGTCATAGGCCACCCCGTTACGGAACGCCCAGTTCTTCAGGCCCGGATTGACGTTGTAGCCGGTGAAGCCGGTGCTCATCGTCGATGTATAGCCGACCATGTTACCGATGATCAGCCGACCCCGGCCCAGACCGTTCAGCACATAGCGGCTGGCGATCGTCGTCGAAATCATATGGCCGAGCGAGCCGAGCTGATCCGACCCGGTGATGCCATAGCCGATGCGCGGTTCGAGCGACCAGCGCTGCGCGATCAGCGGAAATTCGACGCCGACGCCGAATTGCGCGGTCGCGGCACGCGCGCCGTTCACTTCGGAATAGCTGATCGGCAGGTCGAATTTCAGCAGCGCGCGGCCGCCTTCGGTCAGGCGGAAGCTGCGTGCGATCCGGCCATCGACGCGCATGAAGTCATAGCGCCCGCCATTTGACGAACCGCCGCTGTAATTGGCGCCCACGATCCACGGATCGCCCGCCGTGTTGGTGCCGCCATTGGCCGCCTGTTCGATCGCCGAATCGCCCGACGACAGGTCCAGACTGGAGCGGACCAGCCCGCTCTGCACCGAATTGGGATTGCCCGCGAGCGGATCGACCGGAGAATAGCGCGCCAGCGACTTCAGCAACAGGCGGACCAGCCGTTCGGCTTCCGCGCTGTCGACTTCGTCCAGATATTCGTTGAACAGGTCGTAGGACGCCTGGCGCGTCACCCCGTTAAAGCGGTTCTGGTAGGTTTCGCCTTCTGCATCGAGCGCGGGGATGGAGATGCGGAAAACCGGGCTGTTGGCGTCATAAAAGCCATATATGGGCAGGCCGCGAAAATCGATGACGCCGCTGACCGGGAACAGGTCATTATATTGCGCGCCATAGCGTTCGCGCAAACGCTGCGGATTCATGAAATCCTGACCGTCATTGGCAATGTCCAGGCCATAGCTGTCGGTCCGGGTGATGCCACCCGGCAGGCCCAGCGTCACGCCAATGCGGAACAGGCTCTGCAACTGGTCGAGTTGCTGAGGCGTTGGCGGTGGCGGGCCGACCTGCGCCTGCGCGCTGGTCGTGATCGGGCCGAGCATCGAAAGGGTCGCCACAGCGCCCCAGGCAAATTTCTTGATCATGGTGTAACCCCCAAAACACTCGCATTCCCCACGCGAGACAGGCGGCGGCTAGCAATTGGCGTTGCGCGGCGCATACCCCAAGCGGGGTATGACGGGGGTGTTGCGCATCCATTGCTTGAATGTCGCGCCATCCTCCGCCACATAGTCGCCAAGTGATGCTTTTTCGCAACAGGTAAGATGATGGCCGATCCCTATTCCACATTGGGCGTCGCGCGCGGCGCGACCGACGCGGAGATCAAATCCGCCTATCGCAAGCTGGCCAAGGAACTGCACCCCGACAAGAATCGGGACAATCCCAAGGCTGCCGAGAAATTTTCCGCTGCGACCAACGCCTATGACCTGCTGTCCGACAAGGATAAGCGCGCCCGCTTCGACCGGGGCGAAATTGACGCGGATGGCAATCCGACCGCGCCCTTCGGCTTTGGCGGCGGTGGCGGCGGCGGCTTTCGCGGCCAGCCGGGCGGCTTTGAAACCGGCGGCGCCGATTTCGGCGATATTTTCGAAGGGCTGTTCGGCGGCGCGGGGCGTCGCGCGGGCGGCGGCTTTGGCCGTCAGGCACCGCAACCCAGGGGCGCCAACGTCGCCTATCGGCTGGCTGTGCAATTTGCCGACGCGGCCATATTGGCGCCGCAGCGCATCACGTTGCAGGACGGCAAGACGATCGACTTGAAACTGCCCGCAGGCGTTGAAAGCGGCACGCAGATGCGCCTTTCGGGCAAGGGACAGCAGGGGCTGGGCGGCGCTGGCGACGCGATCGTCACGATCGAAGTGCGGCCGCACCCCTTCTTCACCCGCGATGGCGACAATGTGCGGCTCGACCTGCCCGTCACGCTGGACGAAGCGGTCAAGGGCGGCAAGGTCAAGGTGCCGACCGTCGACGGCCCGGTGATGCTGGGCGTGCCTGCCGGCACCACGTCGGGCAAGACGCTGCGGCTGCGGGGCAAGGGCTTTACCGGCAAGGATGGCACGCGCGGCGACCAGCTGGTTACCCTGATGGTGGACGTCCCCGCCGATGATCCCGCGATCCAGGCGCTGGTGGAAAAATGGCAGGACCGGCGGGCGGTGCGCGCCCATCTGGGCGTCTAGGGCGTTATCGGGGGAATGCCGATGCCTTCGCCCCTGTCGCCCGAATCCCGTCGCCACCGTATGGCGGGGCATATTCACCGCCAGATCAATCGCGTCCGCCCCGGATCGCACCCGTTCGAAATCTTCAAGCGGGTTGCGGTCGGCACCTATAGCGACGGGTTCATCCATGCCGGGAACCTCGCCTATCTCTCGCTGATGACGCTGTTCCCCTTCTTCATCGTCGCGGCGGCGGTGGCCAGCATCTTTGGCCGGACGCAGGACGGGGTACAGGCGGTCAACGCCTTCCTGACCACCGTGCCCAGCGGGGTGGCGGATGTCGTGCGCCAGCCGATCAACGATGTGCTGGCCGCCCGGTCCGGCCCCTTGCTGTGGCTGGGCGCGCTGGTCGGCCTGTGGACCGTGGGCAGCCTTATCGAAACGATTCGCGATATTCTGCGCCGCGCCTACGGCACGAAAAGCACCAAGCCCTTCTGGCGCTACCGGCTGGGCGCGGTCGGCATCACATTGGTCAGCGTCGTCGCGGTGATGTTCGCCTTCTCGCTTCAGGTCGTGATCACCGGCATCGACCAGTTTCTGCAACAGATATTGCCCTGGGCCGATGATGCGATCGCGCTGGTCGCGTCGGCCAAACTGGTGCCGATGGGGATTGTGGGCGTCGCGCTCTGGTCATTGTTCGTCACGCTGACGCCGACCGCCTACAAGGACCGCCGCTTTCCCAAATGGCCCGGCGCGGTCGCCACCGCCCTATGGTGGTACGCCACGACCCTGCTGCTGCCGCCGACCCTGTCGCTGCTGGGCGGTTATGACCGTACCTATGGCAGTCTGGCGGGTGTCATGATCACGCTCATTTTTTTCTTTCTCGTCGGGCTTGGCGTGGTAATTGGCGCGGAACTGAATGCGGCGCTGGCGGAATTTCCCGAAGAGGAAGATGCCCCGGCGGCGGACATCTGAGGGAATGGAACAACGATATGAACGGCTTGATGGCAGGAAAGCGTGGCCTCATCATGGGCCTGGCCAATGACAAGTCGCTGGCCTGGGGCATCGCGAAAGCGTTGCATGAACAGGGTGCGGAACTGGCTTTCTCCTATCAGGGCGACGCGCTGGCCAAGCGGGTGCGGCCCCTGGCGGAACAGGTCGGATCAGATTTTCTGATCGACTGCGACGTCACGGACATGGACAAGCTGGACGCCGCCTTTGCGGAAATAGAGACACGCTGGGGCGGGCTGGACTTCGTGGTGCATGCGATCGGCTTTTCCGACAAGAATGAGCTGCGCGGCCTCTATGTCGACACCAGCCTGGACAATTTCCTGCTGACCATGAACGTGTCTGCTTACAGTTTTGTGGCAGTCACCCGCCGTGCCCGCGCACTGATGCCCAATGGCGGCAGCATCCTGACCTTGAGCTATTATGGCGCGGAAAAGGTCATCCCCCATTATAACGTGATGGGCGTGGCGAAGGCCGCGCTGGAAACGTCGGTCAAATATCTGGCGATGGACCTGGGGCCGGAAAATATCCGCGTCAACGCCATCTCGGCTGGTCCCATCAAGACGCTGGCCGCCAGCGGCATCGGCGACTTCCGCTACATTCTGAAGTGGAACGAACTGAATTCGCCCCTGCGTCGCAACGTGACGATCGAGGATGTCGGCGGCGCGGGCCTCTATCTGTTGTCGGATCTGGCCAGTGGCGTGACCGGCGAAATCCACCATGTCGATGCCGGCTATAACGTCATCGGTATGAAGGCGGAGGACGCCCCGGACATCGCACTGGACAGGTAATTACTGACCCTCTCCCTTCAGGGGAGAGGGAGGGGCCCGCCGCGAAGCGGTGGGAGGGTGAGGGGAATGAGACGACCTGATCCTGCAACGCCAGACTCCCTGAATCGGGTTCGCGCCATGCGACGCGACCCGACCGAACCGGAACGGCGACTCTGGGCCAGTTTGCGCGGTCGCCAGCTTGCAGGCTTGAAGTTCAGGCGACAGGTTTGGCTGATCGATTATATCGCTGATTTCTATTGCGTCGATCGCCGCCTAGTCATCGAAGTTGACGGCGATGACCATGCCGTTAGGGAAGCAGCGGACCGGCATCGGTCGGAAAGACTGGCACGAGAAGGCATCCGCATCGTCCGTTTCGCCAATGCCGATGTAATGAGCAATATCGATGGGGTGTTGGAGACAATATTGATGACGGCGCACCAAAACCCCTCACCCTCCCACCCGGCTGCGCCGGGCGGGCCCCTCCCTCTCCCCCAAGGGGAGAGGGGAATATGAGTTTCAACAGTTTCGGTCGCGTATTCCGCTTCACCACCTGGGGCGAGAGCCATGGTCCTGCCATCGGCGCGGTCGTCGATGGCTGTCCTCCGGGGCTGGACCTGAGCGAGGCCGACATCCAGCCCTGGCTCGACCTGCGCAAGCCCGGCACGTCCAAATTCACCACCCAGCGGCGCGAGGCGGACGAGGTCCGCATCCTGTCGGGCGTGTTTGAAGGGCGGACGACCGGCACGCCGATCAGCCTGATGATCGAAAATACCGACCAGCGATCGAAAGATTATTCGGACGTCGCCAAGGCCTATCGTCCCGGCCATGCCGACTATGCCTATGACGCCAAATATGGATTCCGCGACTATCGCGGCGGCGGGCGTTCGTCGGCGCGGGAAACCGCAAGCCGGGTGGCGGCGGGCGCGGTGGCGCGCGCGGTCATCCCCGAAGTCGATATTTTCGCCTATGTCAGCGCCATTGGTGGCGACGCCATAGACTATGCGCATTTCGATCCGGCGCTGATCGGGCAAAACCCCTTCTTCTGCCCGGATGCGGAGGCCGCTGCGCGGTGGGAAAAGCTGGTCGATGCGGCGCGCCTTGATGGCTCCTCGCTGGGCGCCGTGGTCGAATGCGTCGCCTCTGGCGTCCCGGCCGGCTGGGGCGCGCCGCTTTACGCCAAGCTCGACAGCGAACTGGCGAGCGCGATGATGAGCATCAATGCGGTCAAGGGCGTCGAGATTGGCGATGGTTTTGCCGCCGCCAGCCTGCGCGGCGAACAAAATGCCGATCCGATGCGGCCGGGCGAAGATGGGCCCATATTCCTCGCCAATCATGCAGGCGGCATTGCGGGCGGCATCTCGACCGGTCAGCCGATCAAGCTGCGCGTGGCGTTCAAGCCCACCAGTTCCATCCTGATTCCGGTCGAAACGGTCACGCGCGACGGTGCTGCGTCGGACATCATCACGAAGGGGCGGCATGACCCCTGCGTCGGCATTCGTGGCGTGCCCGTGGTCGAAGCGATGATGGCGCTGGTGCTGGCCGACCAGAAATTGCTCCACCGCGCCCAATGCGGCGAACGTCCTGAAACCGACTGACGCGCCAAAGCGAAGCGATCCTGCGCCGAAAAGGCGAGACGACTCGGCAAATTTAGGATAGGCTCTGACCCAAGCCCGCCACAGGGCCAGCGGCAGAGCGTAAGCCTGGGGAACGTCACCGCGCATGGCGCGGACATGACGACAAAATGTCCCCATACCGCCGCGATACGGGCCAGCCATGCAACCATGGCTGGCCCTTTTCATGCATTCGCTATTTGGTCAGATGTGCGGCCTGCACGGCTTTCTGGAACAGGCTGGCCAACGCAGCCGACATATCGCTGTCGGTCGTCACCTTGTAATAGAGCCCCGGCGATGCGCAGCTTTCCAGTGGCGGACTGATCTTTTCCGGCGGATTGAGAAATGGCGTGCGTACATTGCTGATCGACCAGCCATCGGACGCCGATTCCCACAGATATTCCGTGTAGAGCACCGCAATCCGGATTCCCTTGGCCTTGATCGTATCGCACATGGCGGTCGGCATCGGTCCCAGCTGGCGACCGCCCGCATTTTCGTCCCGCATCCCGTCGGTGATCAGGAACATGACGCCGTGGGGCGAATCGCTGCCCTTCTTGGTCCCCGCTCCGGGCACAGGCATGATCGCATTGATGCTGGTCAGGCTCGTGGTGAAGTTGGTCAGCATGTCGCTGTCGTAGATGCCGCACACACGCTGGTTATTCTGGCAAACGGTCAGCAGTTGCGCCTGGGATACCAGCCCTTTGGCGGTATCCAGATCGACCGGCTTGTCCTCTATGGAATGATAGGTCCAGTCGAAATGCCCCAGCGCCATGCGGTAGGTCGCGCCGTTGGCTTGGGCCGTTTCCTTGGCCACATCCACCAGGTCCTCGACAGCCGACGTCACCAGGTCGCTTCGCAAAGCCAGTTTGAGATCGGTCTTGGCGACATAATAATAATCGACATATTGACCGTTCACCATGCGGGTATTGCCCGGATTGGTCGATGATGTGTTGGTTTGATGGCAGGCAAAGGCGCAGCCGCCGGTCGCAGCGGTCAACGCCGTCAGCCCGGCCTTTGTCGCCGGCAGGGCCATGGACGGCGACGTGTCGAGCACCATGTAAAAATCGATATTGGGCGCGGTAACGCTCTTGGCGCTGGCAGAACCGCCAATCGCTATGCTGGCGCTGGACAGGATCGCCCCGAAAATATTGTTTGACGCTGCGGCATAGCTCACCGTCACATTGCGTTGCAGGGTGGGAGACAGCGATTCAGTGATGTTAATCTTGACGTCCTTGCCATAGATCAGCCCGTTCAATCCCACGACCTGATCGTCGAAAAAGGCATTGGCGCGCTTTTTTGTTTCATCCAGGTCATTCTTGAGCATCGGCGCGCTGACGGCGTAGAGGGCCGTCGCGTCGGTGATCGCGTTCATCTTGGTCTGCAAACGCGCCGCCCGCGCATAGTCGATGACCATGCCAGCGCCAAACACCAGCGGGATGAGCGAAAAGGCGAAGATCATGATCACATTGCCGCGTTCCTGCCTTAGCAGGCGCCGGACGATGCGGATCATCGAAAGCACAGGGGATTGGCGCATCATCATCTCAATTCATCGGAATGGAGTCGGACCGGCGCGGCAGCATGTAGATGGTGTCGGTCATGGTGATCTTTCCCAGCATGGCGGACGCCACGACCGGCTGATATTCGTAGGTGATCTCGGCCATCAGCACGCTGGACCCTTCCTCGGAAACGCTGTCCGGCAGATCGATTTTCTCGTTCCGCCTGTACCCCTCGCTCACGGTCGATCCGTCAAAGCGGCGGCTCCAGTCCACGCGCGGCTTGTCGGACGGATTGGTCGACAAATGCGTGATCGTGTAGACGCCGGCCTTTGCGTTGTAGGGGGCCATGACCTGGCTGGCGGCGTGCAATATGCTGTCGGTGGTTGCCTGCGTGACCGAACGATATTGGGATGTCAGATCGGCAAGGGTGCGTGTCGTCACGGTCACCTTGCGCGACGCGGAAATGGCGTCGGCAAGCTGGAAGCAGCCAAGATAGAGCAGGATCATGAACGGGGCGAGCAGGGCGAACTCCGTCACCGCGATCGCCCGGCAGTCGCTGGCGTACCGGCGCCACCATGAGAAGAGGCGGCGCATTTCAGTAGGACTCATTCTTGAATACTGATGTCGCGACAAGCAGGCGCCGGCCATTTTTCATGTTGGCGAGCGTGAAGCCCAGCGGTCCGCCGATCGCGGGCATCTGATACATCAGGCGCATGATGACGATGTCACCGGGCCCGCCGGTCAGATATTTCCAGCTGTTGGTGACATTGTTCGAACCGTCATATGTCAATGCCAGCGTGCTGCTGTCGACATCCGCCATGCTGTTTGCCGTGCGTATGTCGATCATCACGTCGGCGCAGTCGACATATTTGGGCAATGTCTTGCACAATTGGGTCTTGAACGCGGACTGGCTGATCCCGTCCGCCTGAACCTGCCCCACGCGAATGGTCCGGCCATTTTTTTCGACCGCGGTTTCGAGAACCTGCTGCGTGAACATGGTGAGCGTGGTCTCCATGACCGCCAACAGCAGGGCGATAAAGGGCGCGGCAACGATTGCAAATTCAATGATTGCGGTACCGCACTGATCCTGCAGCAGCCGGAATCGCTCGGATTCCATGAAAGAAGATGACGACATATGCATCCTGGAAAGGCTGATGATCCCTAATGATTGCGCTAACATTGATGGATATTGGTTATGATGTTGTGAATTCGTTCAATCATTATAGGATGCGCGCTTGCCCCCGGCGGACCTGTCCGCCAGCTTTGCGTGCAACGATGTCCAGTTTCCCTCGTTGTGCGAGCGGGGGCGCTTGTGCCGTCGGGGGGTAGGGCCAAATGCATTTCATTATCGCGCTGATGGGCGTGTATCGCGCCGAAATCGGCCTGCTCATCCTGGCGCTGATGTTCGTGTCCTTCGTGCGCGAACGCTATTCGCCCACGGTGATCGCGGTCGTGGGGGCCTGCGCATTCGCACTGTTGGGCCTGCTCAACGAAAAATCGCTCTTTTCGGTTTTTTCCAACAGCGCACCGCTAACCGTCGGGGCGATGTTCGTGCTGTCCGGGTCGCTGATTCGCACCGGCGTGATCAATCGCGTGGCCGACCTCATCATGGCGCGCGCGAAAATACATCCCCGGCTGGCCCTTGCCGAAGTGGCGCTTGGCGCGGCTGTGCTGTCGGCCTTCCTCAACAATACGCCCGTGGTCGTGCTGCTGATCCCGATCATGTTCAAACTGGCGCAGGCGACCGGCTATCCGGTCAAGAAGCTGCTGATCCCCATGAACACGATCGCGGTGCTGGGCGGCTGCCTGACGCTGATCGGTACATCGACCAACCTGATCGTCGCGGGCATCGCCGCTGATCAGGGCATGGCGTCATTTGGCATTTTCGAAATCACGCCCTACGCGCTGGCAGGCGCGGCGGCGGGGATCGTCGCCCTTTTGTGCCTGTCCTTCCTGTTGCCCAGCGATCCGCCCTCCATCAGCGGGGAAACGGGCGGCACGGTGCAGGATTATCTGACCGAACTGGTGGTGCCGCACGATAGCGAGTTGATCGGGCGCGAGATTGGCTCGCTGGGCCTGTTCGGCCCCTCCGTCGTGCTGCTCGGCCTCAAGCGCGGGAGCGAGATCAGGCGGCGCGAGATTCTGGACGAGGAGTTGCGGTCGGGCGATCGGCTGATCGTGCGGGCGGACGGCACCGCCATCATGACGCTGCGTGAATCGGGCGGATTTGATCTGGGTGTTGCCGCCGATTCCGCCACGTCAGCGCGCGAAGGCAAGGTGATAGAGGCGATGGTCGCGCCCAGCCATCCCTCCATCGGTGAACGGCTGCTGGACATTCCCTTCCTCCACGCCCTGCGCGTCCGCATCATCGGCATTCACCGTTCGCGCCATCTGCCCGGTCCAGCGCTGGCGGAAGCGCGGGTGCGCGGCGCGGACCGGCTGCTGATCGCGGGCAGCGACGATGCGATCCGATCGCTCAAGGACAATCCCCATCTGATCGGCGTCGACATCAGCCGCACCCGCGCCTTTCGCCGTAACAAGGCGTGGATCGCCATCGTCGCCATGTCGGCGGTCGTGCTGCTGTCAGCTCTCAACATAATCGGCATCGGCATGGCCGCCTTCATTGCGGTCGGCATCATCCTCGTCACCCGCTGCATCGACCCTGAAGAAGCCTGGGCGGCGATTGACGGCGACGTCCTCATCCTGATCTTCGCGATGCTGGCCGTCGGCCTGGCGCTCGAACAGGCGGGCAGCGTGGCGCTGATGGTCGGCTGGATCACGCCGCTGTTGAAAATCGTGCCGGTCTGGTCCCTGGTGTTCGTCATCTATTTCTTCGCGCTCATATTGTCCGAACTGCTCAGCAACAACGCGGTGGCGGCGCTGCTGACGCCGATCACCATCGCGCTGGCGCAGCAATTGGGGGTCGATCCGCGTCCGCTGATCATCGCCCTGATGATCGGCGCATCGGCCTGCTTCGCAACGCCGATCGGCTATCAGACCAACGCGCTGGTCTACGCCGCCGGCGACTATCGCTTTGCCGATTTCGTGCGGATCGGCGTGCCGATCAACATCGTCGTCGGGCTGGCGGTGTGCGGCGCGCTGGTGGTGCTGGGATAGGCGGCCAATGCCATGCGGGCGGCCCTGTTCACGCCCTGGCCCACCCGGCATCAGGGCGCCCTGTCCAACGAGGAGCCGCCATGCCCAGCCTGCCCTTCACCCAGGTCGACGCCTTTGCCGACGCGCCCTTCAGCGGCAATCCGGCCGCCGTCATGCCGCTCGACCAGTGGCTCGACGACGCGACGCTTCAGGCGATCGCTGCGGAAAACAACCTGTCCGAAACCGCATTCACGATTCCGGCCCCCGACGATCCGGATGCGGATTATGCGCTGCGCTGGTTCACCCCGACGGTGGAGGTCAAGCTGTGCGGCCATGCCACGCTGGCCAGCGGCCATGTGCTGATCGGCGATCGGGACGCCATCCGTTTCCGCACCCGCCATGCCGGCGTGCTGACGGTCGCGCGGGCCGGGGCGGGCTATGCACTGTCGCTCCCCGCATGGGATACGGAGGTCAGGCCCTTACCTGACCTGGCGGCGGGCATGGGCGGCGATGTGCTGGAAACGCGCTGGCACGACGGCGGCTATGCGCTCTTCGTCTATCGCGATGCCGCCGCGATCCGCGCGCTGACGCCCGATTTCGCGGCGCTGCGCGCGGCGGGCGACCTGCTGCTGATGGCGACCGCGCCGGGCGATGACAGCGACATCATCAGCCGGGTTTTCGTGCCCGGCGGCGGCGTGGATGAAGATCCCGTCACCGGATCGGCCCATGGCCTGCTCACCCCCTATTGGGCGGCGCGGCTGGGCAAGACCGACATCAGCGCCGTTCAGGCATCGACGCGCGGCGGGCGGCTGGGCTGCACGCTGGCGGGCGACCGGGTCATCCTGACCGGCGGGTGCCGCACCGTGATAGAGGGGCGCTTCCTGCTCTAGCCCGGAAACAGCCCGATCAACCGCGCCAGCGCCGTCTTGACCGCCACCCGCTGTTCCTTGTGCGGCGACATGCCGATCCGCACGACGGTCAACCGCTGTGACGGGGAAACGAGGATATATTGCCCATTATGGCCGACGCAGCCGAACAGGCTGGCGGGCGCCTGCCCCGGCATCAGCGCGCTCTCGCTGCCTTCCCGGTTCAGCCACAGATGCGCGCCATAGGCCGGGTTGCGGGCCGATGGCGTGGTCATGATGTCGATCCATTTTTCCGGCAATATCTGGTGGCCGGTCGGGCTGCGGCCCCGGCGACGCAGCAATTCGCCAAAGCGGCCATAATCGCGCGCGGTCATATGCACGATGCTGCCGCCGATCATCGTGCCCGCCGCGTCATATTCCGGGGTCAGGCTGGGCAGACGTCCCGGCGCTTTCAGCCTTCCGTCGATGAACATCTGCATCGCCCGCCGCCGCGCATCGGGATCGTCGCTATTGGTCAGCATCCGCGTCATCAGGTCGGTCAGGATCATGGTGCTGCCGGTCGAGTAGGAAAAGGTCGATCCGGGCGCATGGGCCAGCGGCTTGGCCTCGGCAAAGCCGCTCATGTCCTGCGCGCCATCGGTAAACAGCATCCGCACCGTGTCGCCAGCGGGCAGCGGGTCGCCATCCTCCACATGGTCCAGCCCCGACGTCATCGTCAGCAACTGGCGCAGCGTAATCCGCCCGCGCGGGTCGCCCGGCTGGCGCCACGCATCGACCGGCACCGGCGAGTCCAGCGCCAGCCGCCCGTCCGACACCATCAGCCCGACCAGTACCGCCGTGACGCTCTTGGCGATCGACCAGGACAATAATTTCGTGTCCGGGCCAAAGCCGGGCGCATAACGTTCCGCGATGACCTGCCCGTCGCGCATCACCAGCAAGGCGCGCGTGTCGCCCATATCGGCTTCATCGAACAGCGGGTCGATCGCGGCGCGCAGCGCGGTTTCGCTCACGACGGCGTCAGATGATACGCGATAGAGCGGTTGCGGATCGGCTGCGCGCACGCTCCACATCCCGCCCGCGCCGACCAGCGCAGCCACGGCGACACCCAGACCAAGCCGCTTTACGCTGTTCCATTCCCTCTTCATAAGCCGCGGCCTTAGCCATCCCCAACCGAGTCGGGAATATGCCGGGTCGTCGGACGATCATTTATCTTGCCCTTGCGCTCTGCCTGGCGCTGCTCGTTACGCTGGGCTGGCACTGGAATGCCTTGCGCGATCAGGCCCGGCTGGGCGCCGCCTATGGCGCGCGGCTGACCTGTTCCTGCCGCTATGTCGAAGGGCGCGCCATGGGCAGCTGCACCGATGACAAGGAACCGGGCATGGCGCTGGTCCGGCTGACCGACCGCCCGGACGACAAGGCGGTGGACGCCAGCGTCCCCCTCATGGCCACCCGGACCGCCCGCTTCCGCCCCGGCTGGGGCTGCCTGCTCGACCCGGTGGACTGAAGCGGGCGCTTTTTGACAGTCCGGCAGTGATCAGAAGCGACTTTAAGCCCCTCCCCTGAAGGGGAGGGGGGAATGACTGGAAGCGACCAAGAAATTGCCTCTGGAATACACTGCGCCAAGACTTGGAATCGGCCATTTCCTTCATCGTCACCCCAGCGAAGGCTGGGGTCTCAGGCGTCAGAAGATAACGTCTGACATATCCCGCCAATCTGGATTGGCTTCTTCCACAAGGCGGATTTTCCATTCGCGTTTCCAGGCTTTGAGCGCCTTTTCGCGGGCGATGGCGATCCTAATGTCATCATGTGGCTCGACCAGAACAAGGCGGGTCAACCCATATTTCTTGCAAAAGGCGGAGCCGGTGCCGTTTCGATGGTGTTGGGCGCGCGCAGCGATGTCGGCTGTGACGCCAATATAGAGGACGCCCCTTGGCTTATTGGTCATGACATAGGTGTAGCCGCCTCGCGCCATATCCAACTGTAGCGCATCTGCGCCTGAGACCCCAGCCTTCGCTGGGGTGACGGTGAAATTCATACCGCCACCCACCCATCCTCGCCCAACACCCCCATCACCCCCATCACCCCCATCATAACGCAACACCCACTGGCCCCCCTGCGCCTCAGCCGCTACAGGCCATGCGATGCGGCGCGACATTCCCACCCTTCTCCACGATATATTCGGCTTTTCCGCCTTTCGCGGGGTGCAGGAACAGGTGGTCGGGCGGGTCATGGCGGGGTTGCCGACGCTGGCGATCATGCCGACCGGGGCGGGCAAGTCGCTCTGCTACCAACTGCCCTCCGCCGCGCTTGATGGCTGCTGCGTTGTCGTATCGCCGCTGATCGCGCTGATGCACGACCAGTTGCGCGCAGCCAATGCGGTTGGCCTGCGCGCCGCCAGCCTGACCAGCGTGGACGCCGACTGGCGGGAGACGCAGGATCGCCTGCGCAATGGCGATCTCGACCTGCTCTATGTCGCCCCCGAACGCGCCAGTCAGGAGGGGTTTCGTTCGCTGCTGCGCTCGGCAAAGGTCGCGTTGTTCGCGATCGACGAGGCGCATTGCGTGTCCGAATGGGGCCATGATTTCCGCCCCGACTATCGCCTGTTGCGCCCGCTGCTCGACGAATTTCCCGACGTCCCGCGCCTGGCGCTCACTGCAACGGCGGACGCGCATACCCGTGATGATATTCTCGTCCAGCTGGGCATCCCGCGCGATGGCCTCATCATCTCCGGCTTCGACCGGCCCAATATCCGCTACGCCGTCCATCCGCGCGACGGGCTGTCGAGCCAGCTCGCTGATCTGGTTGCGACCCATCCCGGCCCCGGCATCGTCTATGCCCAGACCCGCGCCGCGACCGAGAAAATGGCCGAGACGCTGGGCCGTGGTGGCCGCCCCGTGCGCGCCTATCATGCCGGGCTCGACCCCGCCGTCCGCGCCCGCAACCAGGCCGCCTTCATCGCCAGCGAAGATATGGTGATGGTCGCCACCGTCGCCTTCGGCATGGGCATCGACAAGCCCGACGTCCGTTTTGTGGCGCACGCAGGACTGCCCAAATCGATCGAGGGCTATTATCAGGAATCGGGCCGTGCAGGGCGCGACGGCGAACCGGCGGTCGCGCATCTTTTCTGGGGTGCGGAAGATTTCGCCCGCGCCCGTCAGCGCATCATGGAACTCGACCCGTCCCGCCAGCAGGGCGAGCGCACCCGCATTGCCGCACTCGGCGCGCTGGTGGAGACCGCCACTTGCCGTCGCGCCATCCTGTTGCGCCATTTCGGCGAAAACCCGCCGGCGACCTGCGGCAATTGCGACAATTGCCTGTCCCCTCCGGCCAGCGTCGACGCTACCGAAACCGCGCGCAAATATCTCTCCGCTGTCTATCGCACCGGGCAAAGCTTCGGCTCCGGCCACATAGAGGCGGTGCTGACCGGCGGCGTCACCGACAAATTGCGCGAACGCGGCCATGACAAGATTTCGGTCTATGGCATCGTGTCGGGCGATGAGACCGCGTTATTGCGCCCGGTGTCGCGCGCGCTGCTGGTGCGCGACGCGCTGGAAACGACCGAACATGGCGGCCTGATGCTCGGCCCCAACGCCCGGCCCATCCTGCGCGGGGAGGAGGAGGTGCGTATCCTCGTGCCCCCCAGGCGCGAACGGCGCAAGCGCAACGCCCGCAACGGCGCGGACGCCAATCCGGTCGGCGATCCGCTGTTCGACGCGCTGCGCACCTGCCGCCGCGAACTGGCGCAGGAGGCGGGCGTGCCGCCCTATGTCATCTTCCACGATTCGACCCTGCGCGAAATGGCCGAACAGCGCCCCACCAGCCTGCGCGATCTCGGCATGATCAGCGGCGTCGGGCAAAAGAAGCTCGATGCCTGGGGCGACGCCTTCCTGGCCGCGATCCGGCCTTTCATATAAAAATCCATACCCCCATCCGTTCGCCCTGAGCCTGTCGAAGGGCCGTTTTTCTTCGCGCAGGCAAGGCAGGGCTTCGACGCGCTCAGCCCGAACGGTTTTGGGGTTTATTCTTGAATCCCTTTTTGCGTCGGCGCATGGCTGCGGCAAAAGGAGACCGCGCCATGTTCCGCAAGCTGACCGACCATATCCTCGTTTCCCCCCAGATCACTATCGATCAGGTGGCAGAGGCGAAAGCGCAGGGCGTGACGATGATCGTCAACAACCGCCCCGACAATGAGGAGCCGGGTCAGGTCAACGGCGCGGAGATCGAAGCGGCGGCCAAGGCGGCGGGCATCGCTTATGTCGCCGTGCCGGTCGCCCATGGCGGCTTTGCCCCCTGGCAGCTCGATGGCATGGCCGCCGCGCTGGAGCAGGCAGGCACCGGCAAGACGCTGGCCTATTGCCGCTCAGGCACGCGCAGCACGTTGCTCTGGGCGCTCACCCGCGCGCGGGCAGGCGACAATGGCGACGTGCTGGCGGCGCAGGCGGCGGCGGCAGGCTATGACATCGCCCCGGTGCGCCAGATCATGGATGCGCTGAAGGCGGAGTGATCACTGCTCCTCGCACCGCCCGGTAAATTCGGTCGCCGCGCGCACACGGACGATGCGCGTGCGGCGATCATAGTCGATGCGCGGCTTGTTCAGCCCGTTCATGCGATAGCTGCCCGTAATCCGGTCCGGCGTCACCAGCAGGTCGGCGATGGGCCACCAGCCATCATTCCCGCCCGAATGGATCGGCGACACCAGCTTGCCGGACGGATGCACCCGGCCGACGCCATCGGCAATCTCGACCTCCAGATCGGACGAGAAAGCTTCGCGGCCCATGGTCGTGCCAAATTCCGGCTCGAATTTGCGCGACTTGCGATTGTAGCGATAGCCCGACGTGCTTTGCGCCGCAGGTCCACTGCCCGTGCCGATACAGACCAGCGAAATCCTCTCAAAGGGCTGTGTCGGCCGGGGTGTCGCGCCGCCGCCGGCGTTGCAATTGGCCGCCGGAACCGTGCCGATCGCGTTGTAGCGGCCCTCGGCCGTCGCCACCGAAATGCACTGCCGCTGCCGCTCGCTCCACCAGAAGGACCATTTCGTGTCCCGCACCACATTGGTGGTGACGAAGCGATAGCCCCGCGCCTCCAGCTGGGTTTCGCCCCCGGCTGCCCTGGCACCGACCAGGTCGGCGACATCGGGCGGCGTCTGGGCGATGGCGGGGGTCGCGGATGCCGCCAGCAGGACGGTTATCACAGGCAGGAAACGCATGGACCAATCCTCCTGAAGGGGCGCAGATGCAAACATTAGCGCGTGAACAGAAATCCGACGATAAGGAACAGGGTAAATGCTTCAAACAGGGTAATGGCGACCGCACCGATCGCGGAGATATAGCCGGTACCCAGCTTCATGGCGAACCAGCGTGTCTCGATGATGACATAATAGAGGATGCTCGCGACGACCAGCCCGATGCCGCCTATATGGGTGGCGGGCCATGCCGTGCGGACCAGGGCAACGCCGGTGCCCAGCCCCAGCGCGAATACGCCGGTGGGATAGCATTGCGCGTAAAAAGGTGCCCTTAGCGTATTGCGGTCGATCGGCAGGCCACGCCGACGCACCATCCTTGTGGCGGTGAACAGGGAAAAGGACGCAAAGACGACCAGCCGCAGCACCAGCGCGCTGGCATCGTCATTGACCAGCGCGCCCAGCCCGTGCCGGTCCGCAACGATCGCATCGACCTGCCCCAGCGTCAGCGAAACCACATGGGCCATCAGCAGCGCAATCGCCAGGAACAGCGGCGGGCTGAGCGCTGCGCCATATTGCTGGTCGTCGGGCAGAGCCAGCTGATCGTCGGCATAGTCCATCATCGCAAAGGGATGGACGATCGAACGCCATAGCGTCAGCGGAAAGAAGAGCAGCCAGCTCATGACTTCGTAGAGAAGCTCGTCGAGCGAGTTGATCCATTTCATGAAATCCATGGCGCATCATCGGACAAAGCCGGTGCGCAGGGCAATCCCCTTACAGCATGGAAATATCACCCTTCCACCGTCACATGCTCCATCCGCGGTAGCGACTTCACCCGCGCCCGGACTCGTGCAACGTCCGCGCCCGGCGCCAGGCTGATGATCGACGCATGGGCATGCGGGCCGATGCGCCAGACATGCAGGTCACAGATGGTCGCGCCCTCGGCCTCCACCAGCGTCCGTACTCTCGCCATCAGCGCCGGTTCCGCTGTATCCAACAGGATCGCGGCGGTATCCTTCATCAGCCCCCAGGCCCAGCGCGCGATCACCACCGCGCCCAGCAGCCCGACCGCCGGGTCCATCCACCGCCAGCCCAGATAGCGCCCCGCCAGCAGCGCCGCGATCGCCAGTACCGACGTCAGCGCATCGGTCAGCACATGCACATAGGCGGCGCGCAGATTATTGTCGGCATGGCTGTGTTTGGCCCCATGGGCATGATCATGCCCATGATCGCTATGGCCATGATCATGGCTATGGTCATGCCCCAGCAGGAACGCGCTGATGATGTTGATGACCAGCCCGACGACAGCCACCAGCGTCGCCTCGCCAAAGGCGACCTCGACCGGCTGGAAGAACCGCATCCCCGATTCGATTGCGATGAACAGCGCCATGACGCCCAGCAGCAGGGCAGAGGCAAAGCCGGACAGATCGCCGACCTTGCCCGTCCCGAACGTGTAACGCGGGTTGCGCGCGTGCCGCCGGGCATAAGCATAGGCCGCCGCCGCCACGGCCAGCGCGCCCGCATGCGTCGCCATATGAAAGCCGTCGGCCAGCAGCGCCATCGATCCGGTGGTCCATCCCGCGACAATCTCCACCACCATGGTCGCGGCGGTCAGCCATACGACCCACAGGGTACGCTTCGCATTCTCGTCATGCCCGGCGGACAGATAGATATGGTCGAAATAATGGCTGTCCTCGCCCTCCATGGACGCCGTGTCGGGCGTTGGGGCAGGGGTGTGGTCATGACTGTGATCGTCATGCCGGTGATCATGGCCGTCGTGCATCGTCATTTCCCGTAGCGGCGGATCAGCGCCAGCATTTCCTCGCTTGCGGCGCTCCGCTCGGCATCGGTCAGGCCCGGTCGTGCGACATGCTCGCGCATATGCTGTTCGATCAGTTCCTCCATCAGGCTGCCGACTGCGCCGCGCACCGACGCCACCAGTTGCAGCGTTTCGGAACAGTCGGCGTCCCCCGTCAACTGGCGGTCCACGGCGGCAATCTGTCCCGCGATACGGCGCACCCGCGCCAGCAACTTGTCCCGATCGGCGATGATATGCATAGGGTACCCCCCTATACTATTTTGGGGACGCTTACCAGAGCCTCCTGCTCAAACCTCCGTTCGTTTCTAGCGAAGTCGAGAAACACCGCGCAGGTTTCTCGATTGCGCTCGAAACCAACGGATCAAGCTATGGTCATGCTGTGCTGAACAGGTCCGCCATCTTCAATCGCTTCCCCAAAAACCATACCGCCGCGCCATTTGGGTCATGGCCTTGCCGCACAGCCTCCCCTAACAGGATCGCATGACCAACCGGGTGGAATGCGATCTGGCGATCCTTGGCGGCGGCCTGGCGGGCAGCCTGATCGCGCTCGCCTTCGCCTCCCGGCGGCCCGATGTGCGGCTGGCGCTGGTGGAACGCGACGCCGGGATTGGCGGCAACCATATCTGGTCCTTTTTCGATGGCGATGTGGTGCCCGGCGACCGCTGGCTGGTCGATCCCTTGATCAGCCATCGCTGGCCGCAGGGGCATGATGTCCGCTTTCCCGGCCACCATCGGCAACTCGATACCCCCTATAACAGCATCGCCTCGCCCCGGCTCGACGCGCATATCCGCGCCGTGCTGGGTGACGCCGTGCTGACGGGGGCGGATGTGGTGTCGGTGACGCCCGATGCGGTCATGCTGGCCGACGGGTTGGAAATTACCGCAGGGGCGGTGATCGATGCGCGCGGGGCGGGCGACCTGTCGGCGCTGCGCTGTGGCTGGCAGAAGTTTGTGGGCCATACGCTACGGCTCGATGCGCCGCACGGGATCGACCGGCCCGTCATCATGGATGCGAGTGTGGAGCAGATTGACGGGTATCGCTTCGTCTATCTGCTGCCTTGGGACGCCCGCACCATCTTCATCGAAGACACATATTACAGCAACAGCCCGGCGCTGGATGTCGCCAGCATCGGCACGCGGATCGCGGCCTATGCGCAGGCAAAGGGCTGGCACGGCACGGTCGTCCACCGCGAACAGGGTGTGCTGCCGGTTGTCCATGGCGGCGATTTCGACAGCTATTGGCCGGCGCAAGATACGGTCGCCCGCGCCGGTGTGCGGGCGGGGCTGTTTCAGCCCATGACCGGCTATTCGCTCCCTGATGCCGTCCGTTTCGCCACCTGGCTCGTGGATCAGCCGCTCGATCGTCTGGCCATGGTCACCCGCGCCCGCGCCGCCGCCCATTGGCGCGCTGGCGGCTATTATCGCCTGCTCGGCAAGATGCTGTTCGGTGCGGCCCGGCCCGACCAGCGCTGGCGCATCTTCGCCCGCTTCTACCGCCTGTCCGCGCCGCTGATCCAGCGCTTCTACGCCGGGCGCTCCACCCTGACCGACCGCATCCGCATCTTGTGCGGACGCCCCCCCGTGCCCATAAGGGATGCCATGCGAACATTGTTGAATCCGCCCGCCTGATGACCAGAAAAGCGATCGTCATCGGCGCAGGCTTTGGCGGCCTCGCGCTTGCCATCCGCCTGCAATCCGCCGGCATGGACACCATTTTGGTAGAGGCGCGCGACCGTCCCGGTGGCCGCGCCTATATGTGGGAAAAGGACGGCTTCACCTTCGACGCCGGGCCGACCGTCATCACCGATCCCGATTGCCTGTCGGAACTGTGGCGCCTGTCGGGGCATGACATGGCGCAGGACGTGACGCTGATGCCGGTCAGCCCCTTCTACCGCCTCAACTGGCGCGACGGCACCAATTTCGATTACAGCAATGACGAAGCGTCGCTGCGCACGGAGATCGCCAAGCTCGATCCCGCCGACGTCGCCGGCTATGAACGCTTCCTCGATTATGCCGCCGGGGTGTATGAGGAGGGGTATCGCAAGCTCGGCTCGGTCGCCTTTCTCGACTTCGCCTCGATGATCAAGGCCGCGCCCGCGCTCGCCAAATATCAGGCCTGGCGGTCGGTCTATTCGATCGTTTCGTCCTATGTGAAGAATGACAAGCTGCGCGAGGCGCTGTCCTTTCATACGCTGCTGGTCGGCGGCAATCCGATGAACACCAGCGCCATCTATGCGCTGATCCACAAGCTGGAAAAGGATGGCGGCGTCTGGTTCGCGAAGGGCGGGACCAATCGTCTGGTGCAGGCCATGGCGACTCATTTCGAACGGCTGGGCGGCACGTTGCGGCTGGGTGACAAGGTGACCCGGATCGAAACCCAGGGCGACAGGATCACCGCCGTGCATACAGCGTCGGGCTGGCGCGGGGAGGCGGATGCTGTCGCCAGCAACGCCGACCTGATGCACAGCTATCGCGATCTGCTGGCCCACCATCCGCGCGGGGCAAAGCAGGGGGAAAAGCTGGCGCAAAAGCGCTGGTCGCCCAGCCTGTTCGTGCTGCATTTCGGGATCAAGGGCAGTTGGCCCGGCATCCCGCATCATATGATCCTGTTCGGACCGCGCTATAAGGGGTTGCTGACGGACATCTACGATCATGGCGTGCTGCCGGAGGATTTCTCGCTCTATCTGCACCATCCGACCGTGACCGATCCGTCGATGGCGCCGGACGGTCATTCGACCTTCTATGCGCTCGCCCCGGTGCCGCACATGGGCAAGCTGCCGATCGACTGGGATCAGTTCGCCCCCGCCTATGCCGACCGGATATTGGACGAAATCCAGCATCGCCTGATCCCCGACATCCAGTCGCGCATCGTCACCCAGTTCCATTATGCGCCGTCCGATTTCGGCCGCGATCTGAACGCCCATCTGGGCAGCGCCTTCAGCCTGGAACCCTTGCTGACCCAGAGCGCCTGGTTCCGCGCGCATAATCGCGACGATGTGATTCCCAACCTGTATCTGGTAGGGGCAGGCACGCATCCGGGCGCTGGCATCCCCGGCGTCGTCGGCAGCGCGAAGGCGACAGCGGCACTGATGATAGAGGATCTGGCTGCTTTAGGCTAAGCATCTGAATTATATCGATATTATCACGATGCCATATGGTGAATATGGGAAGAGTATGAATAGATTGGCCGTATATTGCGGATCAGCCACCCCCGCCGATCCGATCTTCATCGAAGCCGCCCGCCATGTCGGACGCACCCTCGCCGCCCGTGGAATCGGCGTCGTCTATGGCGGTGGACGTCTCGGCCTGATGGGCGCTGTGGCTGACGCGGCGCTGGAGGCTGGTGGCGAGGTGATTGGCGTGATCCCCGACGCCCTTGTCGGTGCGGAAGTCGCCCATCGCGGCTGCACGCAGCTGCACGTCGTCCAGACCATGCACCAGCGCAAACAGCTCTTTACCGACCTGTCGGACGGCTTCGTCACCCTGCCGGGCGGGGTAGGGACGATGGACGAATTGTGGGAGGCGATCAGCTGGTCGCAGCTGGGCTATCATCAAAAGCCGGTCGGCCTGCTCAATGTCGGCGGCTTTTACGACCAGCTGATCGGCTTCAACCGGCAGATGGTGGCGGCAGGCTTCATCCGCGCCCAGCATGCGGGCATCCTGCTGCATGCCGACAGCATAGACGCCCTGCTCGATACCATGGCCGCCTATCAGCCCCACGAAACGATCTTCGCGATGAAGGCGGAGCGGCTCTGACAGGTTCGCCACATCTCGACCGTCCCGCCCTCGTCGCCCATGCGCAGGCGAGCATCGCGCGCGGCTCCAAATCCTTCGCCATGGCCTCGACCCTGTTCGACCGGGTAACCCGCGAACGGGCCTGGCTGCTCTACGCCTGGTGCCGCAAGTGCGACGACATTGCCGACGGACAGGACCATGGCGGCACGCTCACCGGCGTAAGCGACGGGCAGGCGCGATTGTCGACCATCCGCGTCATGACCGACATGGCGCTGCGCGGTGAGGCGACCGGCGATCCGGCCTTTGACGGCTTTGGCGTGGTGATGCGCGAATGCGCCATTCCGGCCCGCTATGCGCATGACCTGATCGAAGGGTTCGCGCTCGACGCGCGTGACTGGAGGCCGCGCAGCCAGGACGATATGCTGCGCTACTGCTATCATGTCGCGGGCGCTGTCGGTTGCATGATGGCGGTGTTGATGGGGGTCGATCCGGCCGATCAGGCGACGCTTGACCGCGCCTGCGATCTGGGGCTGGCGTTTCAACTGGCGAACATCGCCCGCGACATCAGCGAGGATGAAGCCGCCGACCGCTGCTACCTGCCGCAGGAGTGGCTCGCGGAAATGGATATTCCGCCCGGCGAGCATATGAAGCCATGGGTCCGCCCGCGCCTTGCCCTATTGGGCAAGCGTATGGCCGACATGGCCGCCGCCTATGAACAAAGCGCGCGCCACGGCACCGGCGCATTGCCGCCGCGCGCGGCATGGGCTGTGCTGGCCGCAGCGGGCATTTATGGCGACATCGCGCGGGAGGTCGCCAGACGGGGCGAGCAGGCATGGGACCATCGCGTCGTCACGCCCAAATCCGACAAGCTGCTGTGGGTAGCCCGGTCCGGCTGGCAGGTGATTGGCCGCGCGCGCCGCTGGCCCGCAACAACGCCGCGCCCGGCCGGCCTGTGGACCCGCCCCACCGCCTGACGCTGCCCCTCACGCGCCAAAAAAAGGACCGATGCTTTCGCATCGGCCCGAGGCATGTTCGCAGGAGGAACAATGTGGGGCGGGTGGGCCTTGTCCCGTTCCGGGCGGCCCGCCCTGCCAAGTCTTACATATTGTAGGCGCGCTCGCCGTGCTCGCCGAGGTCGAGACCTTCCAGTTCGACTTCCTGGCTGACACGCAGGCCGGTAACTGCCTTGGCGATGAAGATGGCGACCACGGTGCCGATGGCGGCCCAGACAATGGTCACACCGACCGCGTAAAGCTGGACCAGCAGCTTGTCGAAGATCACATAATCTTCCGCGCCGGGGCCACCAAAGGCAGGCGAGTAGACGATCGCGGTGCCGATGGCGCCGATCATGCCGCCAACGCCGTGGATGCCGAATGCATCCAGCGAGTCGTCATAGCCAAGCTTGGGCTTGATGACGGTCACGGCATAGAAGCAGATGATCGAAGCGACAGCGCCCAGGATGATGGCGCCAAACGGGCCGGAGTTGCCAGCGGCCGGCGTAACGGCGACCAGGCCGGCGATGATGCCCGAACAGAAGCCCAGAGCCGAACCCTTGTGGCCGTTCAGCTTTTCAGCAAGCATCCAGAAGAGGCCAGCCGACGCCGTGGCGACGAAGGTGTTGATCATGGCCAGAGCCGCCGAACCATTGGCTTCGAGGGCCGAACCGGCGTTGAAGCCGAACCAGCCAACCCACAGCAGGCCAGTGCCAACGCCGGTCAGCGTCAGCGAGTGGGGAGCCATCGGTTCCTTGGGAAAGCCGATACGCTTGCCCAGGATGATGCAGGCTACCAGAGCCGAAACGCCCGCATTGATGTGGACGACGGTGCCGCCCGCAAAGTCGAGCGCGCCGAGCTTGAAGAAATAGCCGCTCGCTGCCCATACCATGTGCGCGATCGGGAAATATACGATCGTCAGCCAGACAGCGGCAAACACCATCACGGCCGAGAATTTGATGCGCTCGACTACCGAACCCAGCACCAGCGCCACGGTGATCGCGGCAAAGGTCATCTGGAAACAGACGAACACATATTCGGGGATTTCGACACCCGCCGTGAACGTCGCGGCCTGCGACGCCGGGGTGATTCCCTTCAGGAACGCCTTGTCAAAGGTCGAAATGAAGTTGGACAGGCCGCTGGTATAGTCCGGCCCGAATGCCATGGAATAGCCGTACATCACCCAGATCAGCATCGCGAGGCAGGCCGCCGCGCCGATCTGCGTCATGACCGACAGCATGTTCTTCGTGCGAACGAGGCCGCCGTAGAACAGCGCCAGGCCTGGCAGGATCATCGCCAGAACCAAGACGGTCGACATCATCATCCAGGCCGTATCGCCCTTGTCGACGGTCGCGGCGGGTGCCGCCGCATCCTGTGCCCAAGCGGGCAGAGCGGTGAAGAGCGACAGCCCGGCTGCCCCCGCAACCCCGCAAAGTTTTTTGGAAAAGGTCATTATTTCCCCCTTCTTACAGCGCGGTTTCGCCGGTCTCGCCGGTGCGGATGCGCACGGCCTGACCGACATCGAGGACGAAGATCTTGCCATCGCCGATGGCGCCCGAATTGGCGGCCGCCTGGGTCGCTTCCACGACGCGCGGCGCAAGGTCGTCGTCGCAAACGACCTCGATCTTGATCTTCGGGACCATGTTGGTGGAATATTCGGCGCCGCGATAGATTTCGGTCTGCCCCTTCTGGCGGCCGAAGCCCTTTACTTCGCTGACCGTCATACCTGCGATGCCGAGCGAGGAGAGTGCCTCGCGGACATCGTCAAGCTTGAACGGCTTGATGATAGCCATGACAAGTTTCATGTCGCCCCCTGTTACTGGTGTGCAGGGGACTACTCAGCAAGAGACGTGCCAATTTGTTAAACACGCGTTAATGCGGGCTTATGGCGCGATGATGCGAAGGGCAGCGCCAAAAAAATGGGCAGCCATCTATTGATGCTTAAAAAATAGGCAGCATCAGCCTACCATTGCGCGCCTTCCGTAGCGGAGTCGGCCTCTTCCGGCCGCGTTTCCCGGCCCAGTGCGGCATTGCGATGGGGGAAACGGCCGAAGCGGGCGATGATTGCATGATGCTGGCGGGCAAAATCCATCGATCGCTCATCACCTGTACCTTCGAACAGGCTCAACGACAGTTCCTGATCTTCCAGCGCCTCGCTGTGCTGAAACGGCATGTAGAAGAAGAGCCGTCCGGCCCCGCCGATCTGGATGTCATAGCCATGGGCAATCGCCCCCCGCGCCACGTCCCGCGCCAGCGCGTCGGTGGCAAATGCCTCCGCCGATCCGCGGAACATATTGCGCGGCAACTGATCGAACAGAATCACCGCGGCCAGCGCATCGTCGGCGCGGTCAAGGAAAGCGTCGGCAGGCAGCGCCTTCTTTTCGGCCCATAAAGGCTGAAATCGCGCCTGGCACTGATGATCAAGCGCAGGGTCATGGCTGTACCAGCCTGTTTCCCCGACCTGGTTGAACCAGAAGTCGAGCAAGGCCGCCGCCCAATCGGCAGTAACCGCTTCGTGGCTGTCGGTCAGCATGTTCATAGGGCCTATACTCACGACCCTCCCGACCGGTTCCGCCTTCCGTAGCGGCAAAGCGTCAGGTCGCCGTGCCGCCGACCGTCAGCCCCTCCAACAGCAAGGTTGGCTGGCCAACCCCGGCAGGCACGCTTTGTCCGCCCTTGCCGCACATGCCGATGCCTTCGTCCAGCGCCCAGTCGTTGCCGATGCCGACCACCTTGGTCAGCGCGGTCGGACCATCGCCGATCAGCGTTGCGCCCTTGATCGGATCACCCAGCTTGCCATTCTCGACCCGGTACGCCTCGGTGCAGGAAAAAACGAACTTGCCCGACACGATGTCGACCTGACCGCCGCCAAAGCTTTTGGCGAAGATGCCGGACTTCATGCGCGACAACAATTCTTCCGGGTCGTCATTGCCGCCCTTGATGAAGGTGTTGGTCATGCGCGGCATAGGGCCATGGGTATAGCTTTCGCGACGACCGTTGCCGGTGGGCTCAACCCCCATCAGCCGGGCGTTGAGCCGGTCCTGCATGTAACCGCGCAATATGCCATCCTCGATCAGGATATTCTCGCGCGTCGGAGTGCCTTCGTCATCGATGGATAGCGAACCGCGGCGGCTGGCAATCGCGCCGTCATCGACGACGGTGACGCCAGGCGCGGCGACGCGCTGGCCAATGCGACCGGAAAAGGCGCTGGTCCCTTTACGGTTGAAGTCGCCTTCCAGCCCGTGGCCGATCGCTTCATGCACCAGGACACCCGGCCAGCCGGGACCAAGCAGCACGGTCATCTCGCCAGCAGGCGCAGCGACGGAGCGGAGATTGACCTGCGCCTGCGCCAGAGCTTCGTCGATGGCGCGATTCCAGACGGCAGGTTCCATCACCTGATCATAGAGATAGCGCCCGCCAATGCCGAAGCTGCCGGTTTCGCGGCGACCATCCTCTTCCAGGATCAGCGAGACGTTAAGCCGCACCAGCGGGCGGATGTCGGTGGCGGTAAAGCCGTCAGCGCGGACGATCTCGATCACCGACCAGCTCCCGGCCAGACTGACCGACACCTGCGCGACGCGCGGGTCGCGCGCGCGGGCAGCCGCGTCGATCGCGGCGCATAGCGTCACCTTCTCGGCAAAGGGGACGATCTCCAGCGGATTGGCGTCGGTATAGAGATGGCGGTTGGTGCGCTGGGGCGGCGGCGCGGGGGGAGCGGTTGCGGGATCGAGCAGGGTCAGCGTCTGGGCCGCCTTGCGGATAGCGGCTTCGCTGATGTCATTGGCATGGGCAAAGCCCGTCATTTCGCCCGATACGCCGCGCAGGCCGAACCCGGCATCTGTCGAATAATCGGCGGTTTTCAGCCGCCCATCGTCGAAGCCGAAACTCTCGCTCGCGCGATATTGCAGGTAAAGTTCGCCATCGTCGCAGCTTTTGAGCGCATCGGCGGTCAGGCAGCGTGCGCCATCGGGATCAAGCAGGCCGGGGCGATAGAGAAGGCCACGGGCGTCGGTAAATTGGGCGGTCGGATCGGTCATGCCCCCGATATAGGGGCGACAGTAGCCAGGCCCAAAGGAAAAGTTAGAGGCTGGCGCCCGAAGCGATATCGGGCTTGCTGCCGATGTCGCCAGTGTCGGCGATGCTGCCGATTAGTACGAAGCGCCGATCGCAATAACCGCAATCGACATAGCCATGTTCGTCGATTTCGAGAAACACGCGCGGATGGCCGAGCGCTGCGGGAATGTCGCCTGAACCGTCGCAGGAGACGCGGGATTTGGAGACTCGGATGATTTCAGGCGGCTGGATCATGATCGCGGACCTAGCAGCGGCGGCGCTGCGCTGCAATATGTGGTGAGCGCTTACATCAGCGGCAGGCGGGGTCTTTTGCAGGGCTGACCCTTGCTATCCTGCACGGCCTTGGCAGCGGGCCTCCAGTCGGCGCAATCGCTCGCCACCATCACCGCAAAGGGGGACAGCATCAGCAGGGCAGGCGCGATGGTGCCGCCAATAAGGGCTGCGAAAGGCATGGCGCGATGGTGCCGCAGTGATACTTGCTACAGGATGAACGATACGCAGGCGGTTTGATTGATGGTGCCCTCGCTTGCGCGAAACCAGTAGGGCAAAACTGGTGGGCGATGACGGGCTCGAACCGCCGACATTCTCGGTGTAAACGAGACGCTCTACCAACTGAGCTAATCGCCCCCGTAGGGAATTCCGGCGCTTTTAGGCGAATTTTCGCATCCGTCAACAGCGCGTTCGCGGAACAGAGCGGGACTGAACGGAACAGAAGGGAACCTAGAGTCCCGACATAGTCCCGACCAAAGCTTGTCCCGGCCATAGCGAGCGCGAGGCGCAGGGATCTGCAAGCTCTCGCACCAAGTCCGAACCATTAGGCTCAGAACTGAAGCCAGCGGAAAAATGCGCGGCAATGCGTCAGGCTGACACAAGTGCCGGGTATGCGTCGCAAACACCTAACATTCCTAACATGGGCCTCATTTCAGATACTTAGCACATAATAAAAACATAACATTTATATAATGAGATTATGTCTATCTCTTGTAATATCCACCGTCAAAATTATGACGCAAATGCAAAGGGATAAGGATTGCTGGCCGAGAATATTAGGTCATATTATGTCGCAGACCTAATCCCATAAATGGCGGTTTTCTGCGGGTTCTAGCGTTGTTTTCCGGCCACATTAGGAATGTTAGGTCGCTGCGATGGGCAGACCCGGCCATCAAGGCGCGGGCAGAGCGCTTGTGATGCAAGGAAATCGATGATGAAGCCGAAAGCGAGGCGTGGGGGTGAGCGCGGCGCGCGGGGGCTGGGCGCAGGCATCGGGTAGCCTGACAGCCGCCCAGCGTGGCGCAGGGGCGTGATCAGTCGATGTGGGTGGGTGGGGAGCGCGTCAACGCCCCGAGGCGGCCTGTGGCGGCCACACAGGGCGGCAATCGGGCAGGAGCAACCTCGCTCCCGCCCGCGCCGCCTGTCAGTTTGTAATGATGACCTCGCGGGCAGCCGTGGCCCCGCGCGCGCCGACCGTATAGCTCAGCTCTTCGGTGCGGAAATCAAACCCGGCGAAAATCCGCCGCACCTCGACATGGTCATTGAGCGACAGGATGAACCGCCCACGAATCGAGCGCAGCTGCTCCGCCATGGTCTCGAACTGCCCGCGATCGAACAGCGCGCGGCCATAGTCGCCCTCTGACCCGTAATAGGGCGGATCGAGATAGAAGAGCGTGCCTGGCCGATCGTAGCGGGCAATGAAGTCCGCCCATGGCAGTCGTTCGATGATCACCCCGGCCATGCGCTCATGCACCGCTTCGATCATCGCGCCCAGCTGCGTCACATCGAAGCGCCCTGGCCGTTCGGTCGCGACGCCAAAGTGACGCCCCGCTACCTTCCCGCCGAAGGCAAGCCGCTGGATGTAGAGAAACCGCGCCGATCTTTGCATGTCGGTCAACGATGCAGGCTCCAGCGCCAGCAGCTTTTCGAAGTTGGCCCGGCTCGTGATCTGGAACCGCATCATGTCCAGAAACGCCACATAGTGATGCTGTATGACCCGGAAAAAGGTCGCAACATCCTCCGACCAGTCGTTGATCACCTCGTTTTTCGGTCGTCGATCGCGTCGCAGGAACACGCCGCCCATGCCGACAAAAGCTTCGGCATAAGTCTGATGATCGATATCGTTGATCAGGCGGATGAGCCGGGCGGCAAGCTGGCGCTTGCCTCCGATATAGGGGGCCAGTGGCTTCGCCGGTTGCACCGGATCGAGGCCAGTTTGAAGAGTCGACTCCATGTCTTTGTTTCCATACGAGTCCCCGCGCCGAGTCGGCAGGCGGGGTGGTCCCGTGGCGGGACCGAACGGGATCATGACGAGCTGGTCTCGTCGGGCTTGGGGCGTTACAGCGCCCCGGCCCCCCGCCTTTTCGGGCGGGGGTATCTCTAGCGCGTGCCTGCAGGCAGCTTCTGAAAGCTGTCCCCGACCTGACGGATGATGGCCCCGTCGGCGCACACATAATCGGCAAAGGCCAGTATCTTCACCCCGAACCATGCGTTCATGCGCAGCATCCGGCGGGCGATTGGCACGATCTCCATTTCGTAATAGGCGTCCCGCGTTTCGCTGATCTTGCCGAAGCCGCCATTATTCTGCGGAATCACGCCGATCATCTGCGGCGGTGTCCGGTGACCTGCCAGCAAGTCGTCGCGGCTGATATTCTTCACATTGTTGAATTCATCCTTCGCCGTCACATCGGCGATCGGCATAATCTGGATGCCGTCCTTCTTGCCCGTTGGGATATGCACGAAGATATTTTTGAAATTGCCGACGCCCTTGGCCTGGCGCAGCTTCTCTTTCATCGCATCGGCGGTCGCCACGTCGGCCAGTGGCTCGCTCAGATAAAGCAGAAATCCGGCATGAGCGCCGTTCAGATAATAGCGGCGGCGGAAAATCGTCGCATTTTCGCTCAACAGGCCCGATTGTAGAGCCGCCAGCCATTCCGGCATCCCATATATTTCCTGCGCCACATCGGGCTGCTGCAGGTGGAAAATCCGCCCAGCCTCATATTCATGCATCCCGCCCACCGGCCCGTTGACGAACCAGAATACGCCTGGCTTCACCCCAACCCGCGTATGCACAGCCGGGCTGTGCGCCGCCTGCGCCACGCGCCCCGCCATGTTCGGCACCCATTCCAGATACCCATTGCCCATCTGCACAAAATCCAGCGCGAATCGCTCGAACGTGTCGCTGTCCAGCCACCGGCTCGACACCTGTTGCGAGACCAGCAGATTGACCTTCAGCGCCACGGCGCTGCGATGATAGGGCGACATGTTGAACGTCTGGGCCAGCCTGCCCATCGGCAATGGCGGCTCATACCAGCGGCCATTGTGCCAGACCTCGAAATACTGGGCCAGTTCGCGGCGATCTAGGACGCCTTCGGCATCGCCGAAACTGAACATGTCCCCGCCGCCGGTCAGGCGCACATCGTCGGCCTTGACCTGCTCGATCACGTCGGTGGATGGAACGTCATTCATGCAAAAGGCTCCTGTCAGTCGCAAAAGGTCACGGAGCCGCCGCTGCCTTCGCTGGCGCTCCCCGCGTCAAGTGGTTCGTTGGAAAGGGCGTGCAGCAACGCCCAGGCAAGGTCGGCATGGCCGATTTCGCCGTTGCGCCTGGCGGTATAGGTGACGCCGCGTTGGCTGCCGGTCAGCGTCGGGCGGATCGCCATCAACGCCTGCATCAGGTCCGTCCAACCCGCGTCGAATTCGATCCGCTGGGCGCGGAAAATGCTTTGCGCCTTGATGACCAGCGCCGTCTTGCTCGCCACCGAATATTCGATCTTGCGGACCGTCGGGAACCAGTTTTTGACCAGTTGATAGACGCCGTTGCCACTTCCAGACGTGTCGATCGCAATGTCGGTAACATTATAACGCTCCGCCACCGCTTTGATGAAATCGGCCTGCTGCTGGAAATCCATCCCGTTAAGCCGGTATTTCTCCAGGACGCGGAACTTGCCCCGGCCCAGATCATCGGGCGGTGCGAGCACGACCAGCGCCGCATCGTCGCGGCCCTGATTATTGGGATCATAGCCAAGCCAGACGCGCTTCTCCCCAAAGGGACGCGCGCCGGGAATGTCGACCAGCGCGGGCTTGAAGTCGCGCCATTTGAGGAAGCTATCGACGCGCGCCGGGGCGATGCGGGCATAGGGAAAGCTGCTCTCGCTATCGTCCACATCCTCGCAGTCGAAGAGGTTGCGGAACTCCTCCTCCGAATATTCGCGGCGCAGCTCGCCCACATCGACCAGCTTGCCCAGCCCACCGGCCACCGCATCATGGATGGTCAATATCTGCTGCCACGATCCATCGGGCATCCGCGCGCCCTTGCGCAGATTCTTCAGGCTGATGTCGAACGGCTGCTGCTGGCCCTTTGGACGGCCCCTGTTCCATTCCTCGCCCGACCAGAAAGCATAGCTTTCATGGGCTTTGGTCGATGGCGTGGAAAAATAGGTTTTCTTGTAAATCTTGTGCGTCGCCATCGCGCTGGCGACTTTGCTCAGCTGCGCGAAACCATGGACCCACGCATATTCGTCAAAGTAGAAATCACCGCTCTCGCCCTGTGCGGTCGCGCTATTGGTGGACAGAAAGTAAAAACCGACCGGATCGAGCGACGGGCCGCTGGCCTCGCCCTCGTCATCGGCCGGATACTGCCCGACGAAATCGAGCATGATGATCTTGCCGGTCAGCTCCACCCCGGTAACGCGCCGCACCCACCCGACAATCTCGCGTCGGAATTTGAGCGCCTGGCGCTCCGAGGCCGACAGGAATATCTGGTTGCGCGGGCGTTCATCCTCTTCCAGCGCATCCGCGCCAATGCCCTGCAGCACGGCCTCGGCCACCTTGGCCAGCGCCTCGCGCGCGAAATACCATGTCGCGCCGACCTGACGGCTCTTGCGTAGCTTGCGGGTGCGCTCGTGCCGGTGTTCCCACCAATGCTCCTGATAGTCGAAATTTCTGGAGTGAAAGTCGTCCAGCAGCGCCTGCCACTGCTCCAGCGTCAGGAAATTCTTGCGCTTGTCGGCCCGCTTGGCCTTGGCCTTATCGTCGTTCCGCGCGCCGATCTTTTCGTTCAGGTCTCCCTCTTTGCCGCTCTCGCTATATTTGCGGACGCGCGCCGCCCGCTCCAGCTGGCGCATCAGGAAGTCGACCCGCTTCATGTCGCCTTCGTTGAAATCGGGCTTGTCCAGATATGTGGCGATCTTCGCCTCAATCCGGTCTTCAATGATTACGACCGGCGGATCGAAATCCCATCCATCGCGGTTCTTCCAGCTGGAGATCGTCCCTTCGGCCAGATCCAGATCGGCGGCGATGTCCTTGATCCGCCACCCGCGCCAATAGAGCGAACGGGCCTCCCGCCGCTGGGCGCGACCTACCTGTCGGCTGATGGCCTGGTAACTGTCGGGATCGGATAGGGCGGCGCTGGGCATAGCCTGCCATGCACCCGCTTGCGTGGCCTCTGTCGAACGGGTGCCGGGGTAGCAGACGATGCTACCGCGCCCGCGCGTTGCCTATGGTGTGCCGGATCGGCTTTCCGTGGATCAGACGAAATCGCAACGACCCGCCTGAACCGGAGCCGACCTGATGAAAACCAAGCCCTTCCTGCTCGCCACTGCCGGTCCCACCGTCGACGGGCGCAATATCGATGATAAGATACTGAAGGAAATTGCGTCCAGCTACGACCCCAAAACCTATGGCGCGCGCCTGAACATCGAGCATATCCGGGGCATTTCCGGCGACAAGCCGTTCCGCAGCTATGGCGATGTGCTGGAGGTTTCGACCGCCGAGGTGGACGTTAATTTCAACGGCAAGACCGAAAAGCGCCTGGGCCTGTTCGGCGTGTTCGACGTGACCGAAGATGCCAAGGCGCTCAACGACGCGGGCCAGAAGGTCTATCCGTCCATCGAAATCGAGGAAAATTTCGCAGGCAAGGGCTTCGCCTACCTCATGGGCTGCGCCCTGACCGACAGTCCGGCGGCGATCGCCACGGGGCGCCTGCAATTTAACCGGCAAATGCCCGGCACCATTCACCTGTCGCGCGACGAAGCGGCTCTGATCGAGCTGGCCGAAGCGGGAACGGGTGACGATGGAAGCAAATTCTTCGACAGGCTGGGCGGCATGTTTGACGCCTTCGCCGCCAAGTTCGGGGCACAGAAGCCGGAGGAAAAGCCGGGCGGCAAGGCCGACGACGACAAGCCTGCGATCTTCGATTTCACGATGCTCAAGCCGATGTTCGAAGAATTGTCCAAGGGCGTTACCGCCGAGATCGGCGCGCTCCGTACCGAATTGCGCACCGAAGTCGACGGCCTGGCGCTCCAGTTCAAGAAGCTGGGCGACGAACAGGAAAAGAAGCCGGCGCGAGAATATCGCCAGCGGCCCCTGTCCAATGGCCAGAGCGGTCAATTCGCCAAGACCGACTGCTGACCCCTCAATCCCCGCGATCCGCCCCGGCCACACCTTCAGGATGAACACCCATGCATAATACAACTCGTGCCCTCTTCTCGGCCTATTGTTCGCAGATCGCGCTCATCAATTCGGTCCCCAGCGCGACCACTCAATTCAATGTCGATCCCGTGATCGAGCAGAAGCTCGAAAGCGTGATGAAGGAATCGTCCGAATTCCTGAACGCGATCAACGTTGTGCCTGTGACCCAGCAGAAGGGCGAGGTTTTGGGCCTTACCACCACTCGGACCATCGCAGGTCGGACGGACACCAGCGGCGGCGCTCGCCGCAATCCGACCGATCCGACCGGAAATAGCCGGAAGCGCACCTACATGTGTGAACAGACCGAGTATGACTGGTCACGTAGCTATGCGGCGATGGATGCCTGGCGTCATAAGCCTGATTTCGAAATCCTGCTGCGCAACGCGATATTGCAGCAGCAGGGGCGGGACCGGATCATGATCGGTTGGTACGGCGAAGAGGCAGCTGACGAAACCGATCGCGACGCAAATCCGCTCTTGCAGGATGTGAATGAAGGCTGGCTCCATAAAATTCGCACCCATGCGCCCGCCCAAGTGTTCAGCGACGGTAATTTGACCGTCAAGACGGATGGCACAAACAACCCGGCGCTGAAGGCGATCTACGTCCAGGCCGGGTTTGACCTGTACGATGCCAGCCTGAACAACGCGACCACTGCGGAAGCCGACTATAGTTCGCTCGACGCGCTGGTGCTGGATGCCAAGCGGCTGATCCCCGAATGGTGGCGTGGTGACACCGAGTTGGTGGCGATCGTTGGGCATGACCTGGTCGATGACAAATATTTCAACATTGCCCAGACCACCGGTACCACGGCTACCGAAGTGGAAGCGACCGATCGCATCCTGCGTTCGACCAAGCAGATCGGCGGGCTTCCGGCGGTGCGTGTACCGTTCTTCCCGGCCAACGCCATCCTGATCACCCGGCTCGATAACCTGTCCATCTATTGGCAGGAAGAAACGCGCCGTCGCCAGCTGAAGGATGAACCGGAATATAACCGCATCGCCAACTACGAAAGCGTCAATGAGGATTTCGTGGTCGAGGAATATGGCATGTGTTCGCTCGTTGAAAACATCGTGCTCGGCGCGTCGCCAGCCCGACCCGCCCCGTAATAACCGGAGGGGCTTTGATGGCGGATACTGGCGTTCGGGCCGGTGCCGCCGGAGCCTGAGCCAATGGCCGGGGAGGGGGCGGATAGCCCATAACCGACCCGGTCGATCGCCCACCGAACAGGGCGGTCACATTTTATCGGAGACTTGCCATGTTCAGCCCCGCCCTGCGCCACCGCCAGAAAGTGCTTGCCCAGCTGGCCGGTGACATCCCCGACGAAAGCGTCGCTCCGCCTGAGCCAGCTACCGACAGCGAGGCGGGCCGTGAATATGCGTCCCTGCGGGTGCTGCTGCATGACAATCTGCGCAAGCTGGCCGACGTCCAGTCGATCGAGGCGCGCAACCCGATGAAGGCGGAGATGGCGCAGGCCTTCAGGCCGTGGATCGATGGCGTGCTGGCCGCCGGGGAAGCGGGGCAGGCGGCGCAGGATGAAATCCTGGTCACCAACATGATCTGGGCGATCGACTATCGCGATTTCGACTATGCGCTGCGCCTTGGCGCGCATGTCCTGAAATACAATCTGGTCCTGCCTGAACGCTACAACCGCACTGCCGCCTGCTTTCTGGCTGAAGACATTGCGACCGTCGCCCTGGCCCAACATGAAGACGTGACGCTGGAACAGCTGATGCGCGCCAGCACCCTTTCGAAGGACGCCGATATGCCTGATCAGGCGCGGGCGAAGCTGCACAAGGCCATCGGCCGCGCCTATGAGCGGAGGGCGGAAACCTTCGATCCCGCCGCTGACAATGCCCCGGCGGGCGGCAAAGCCGCTTTCACCAGCGAAGCCATGACCCATTTGGCCCGCGCCTTCGAACTCGACCGCAACGTGGGCGTGAAAAAGGACATGGAGCGCGTCGCCCGGAAGCTCAAGGCGATGGAAGATGCAACCTCCGACGATGACACTGGCGACGACGGCGATCAGGAATAGGAACGCCCCCCGGCGCTGGGGGGGCGGATGACGCGGCGGCGACCCTGTACGGTTTCGCCGACCACGCCATCCTCACCCCCCCAAAATGACAGGACTTGCCCCGCATGACCGGCCTGATTTCCTCACCTGCCCCGGCACCCGAAGCGCCCGAAACCATCGTCGTTGCGGACGGTTGGTTCCCGCCGATCGCGCTGGCCGACGTCCGCGACCGGCTACGCCTGGGCGAAGGCGTCGTCACCACTTCGCGTCTGACCGAAGCGATCGAGGGCGGGATGCTCCATGCCTTTCGCGAGCTGGTTGACTGGCGCACCGTTCAGGTACTTGCGGGCCATGAAGCGCTTGACGCGGTCACCGATTTGGAAATCAACGGGCGCAACCTTGCGGAGGTGCTTTGGGAACGCATCGTCCGTTATTTTGCCGGCGCGGATCTGGCCGCAGACTATCGTGACGTGACCGCCACCGATCAGGGCCTCGATCGTTCCGCCGAAAAAGACCTGACCAGCGACGAACTGCGCCGCCGCGCGCTGGCCGCCGTCGCCGACCTGCTCAGCATCGGCGGCGATCCCGTCGCCCGCAACATGGTGGAATTGATTTGACCACGGCAACCGCCATGGACGGTGAAACGGTCGATGCCATCTGCTGGCGGGTTCTGGGTCGAACGCAGGACGTGACCGAACAGGTGCTGGCGCTCAATCCGGGGCTGGCCGCGCTGGGGCCGATGCTGCCCGCAGGGACCATCGTCAATTTGCCCGCGCTGCCCGATCTCGCACCCACCACCCTTGAAACCGTCAATCTGTGGGATTGACATGCTCAAACTGACAACCTTGCGCGCTGCAATCACCGCTGCCCTGCCGGAATTGGCCCGCAGCCCGGAAAATCTGCGGATCTGGATCGAGCGCGGGGCAGGGCGCTGTCAGGGGACGGCGACCGACGCGTTCGGCTTCACCTTTCAGGCCAATGTCCTGATCGTGGAAATGACCAGCGACATTGCCGTTCTGTCCCACGCCATTTTTCGCTGGCTGCGCGTCAACCAGCCTGACCTGCTGGTGCCGGGCAAGGAAGGTTTCAGCTTCGACGCCGACATATTGGACAATGGCAGCGCCGACGTCATGCTTCAGATCCAGCTGACCCAGAATGTCACGGTCGCGCCGCAGGATGGCGGCAGCTTCGCGCTGGCCTATCTGCCCGAACCTGATCCGCTGTTCGGCGACGATCTGGGCTTTGCCGGTGTCGATCCCGTGCCGCTGCTGGATGCCGTCGATTGGGATGAGCAGCCCGGCTGATGGCGGAGGATCTGGCCGAACTGGAACGATGGCTTGGCCGTATCATGGCGGGCCTTGCGCCCGCGCGCCGTCGCTCCGCCACACTGAAGCTGGGGCAGGCGCTGCGCCGTGCCAACATCCAGCGCATCGGTGCCAATGTCGAGCCGGAGGGCGGCGCTATGGAAAAGCGCAAGCCGGGCAGGGTCCGTCAAAAGGCAGGCGGGCGCATGTTCCGTCGCCTTCGTCTGGCGAAGGCCTGGAAGATAGACGCCAGCGCCGATGGCTTGGAAATCATGCCTTCGTCTTCATCCATCGACCGTGTCGCCGCAGTCCATCATTTCGGAGAAACCGATACGGTGGGTCGCCTGCGCGATGGCCGCGTGATCCGCACCAAATATCCCCAGCGCCGCCTGCTCGGCTTTGCCGATGAAGACCGTGCTCTGGTGGCCGAAATCGCCGCATCGATGCTCGATCCCGACGCCGATTGAAGCTACCGGCGGTAGCAAGGCCTGCTACCCGGCCAACCCCTTCGCGCGCGCGTTCCGGCGGGCAACAAGCGGCCCATGGCTTCATCTCCCTCCATCGTCACGGCTGTAGACCTGTCGCGCCTGCCTGCCCCGGCGGTAGTCGAACAATTGTCCTACGACGCGATCCGCACCCTGATGATCGCGAAATTTCAGGAATTGATGCCCGAACATGATGCGATCGTGGAAAGCGATCCGGTCATCAAGGCGCTGGAAGTCGGCGCCTACCAGGTGCTGCTGCTGCGCCAGAATTTCAACGAGCGGGCCGTGTCGATGCTGTTGGCGAAGGCGGCAGGGACCGACCTCGATCATCTCGCCGCCTTTTACGGTGTCGCCCGACTGGAAGTCTCACCTGCCAACCCGACCACCGGTGCTGCGGCGGTCATGGAAGATGACGATCGACTGCGCCGCCGCGTCCAGCTCGCGCCCGATGGCTTTTCAGTCGCCGGTCCCGTTACCGCCTATATCTTTCACGCCCTGACTGCTGACGCGACCGTTCTGGATGCCAGCGCCACCTCGCCCGTGCCGCGGGAAGTGCTGGTCAGCCTGCTCGGCAGCACAGGGGACGGCACGGCCACACCGCAGCAGATCGCCGCGGTTGAAGCTGTGTTGACCCATGACGAAGTGCGTCCGCTCACCGATCTGGTCGCTGTCCAGAGCGCGACGATCATCCCTTTTGATATCGTTGCAACCTTGTTCCTCAATACCGGGCCAGATCCGGCGATCATCCTTGCCGCCGCGCAGGCCGCCTTGGCTGCCTATCTCGCCTCGCGTCGAAAAATAGGTCGCCTGATCAGCGCGACGGGCATTGCCGGTGCCTTGCAGGTCGAAGGCGTCGAAACCGTGCAGCTCGTCAGTCCGGCGGCGGATATCATCATCGGTGATACGCAGGCCGGTCACGCGGCCACCATCAGCATCGGGGTTGCCTGATGCCCGTCGAACAGCTCCTTCCCCCCAATGCGACAAAGTTGGAACGGGCCATGGTCGGCGCGTTTGACGCGGCGCTGGCCGACGTGCCGGTGGCGATCGACCGGCTCTGGAATCCTGCCACTTGTCCTGTGGAATTATTGCCCTGGCTGGCTTGGGGCCTGTCGATTGACCTGTGGGACGCGGATTGGACCGAGCCGGTCAAGCGCGCCGCCATTGCCGACGCTATCCGCTTCCAACAGATGAAGGGGACCAAGGCGTCGCTGCGGACTGTCCTCGATCGCTTTGACCCGCTGATCGGCATTGTCGAATGGTTTGAGGATCGTGATAATCTCGACCCGGCGACCTTCCGGCTCGAACTGCCGCTCGCAGCGGACAGCGACGTACAGCTGGACGAAGCCATGGTCGCCCGCATCCTTCGTGACATTGCTGCTGTCAAACCTGCCAGCGCCCACATGTTTGCGGTTCACCGCCTGCGCGCGCAAGCGGAAGCCTGGCTTATTTCGGCCGCATCGCTGGCGGGCTTCGAGCGGTTCGACATGGCGGCGGACATCAGCAGTGCGCTCAGTCCGAACTGGCTCAATTATCTGCAGACCGAAGATGGCGAACCGATCGAGGCCGAAAACGGTCCATTTCTGGAGGTTGTGTGATGGCGATCGAGCTTTTGATCACCACCGCTGGTCTCGACGCGTTGGTGGATGCCCAGGCTGGCGAAACCGATGCTATCAGGGTGATAGAGGTTGGCCTGACCGCCAATGCCTTCACCATGGCCCCGACAATCACGGTACTGCCTGGCGAACTCAAGCGGATCGATGCCGTGTCGGGACAGGCGGTCAGCGAAACCATCATCCACATGACGGCGCTGGACAGCTCGAACGATGTCTATGATCTGCGCGGCATCGGTCTTTATCTGGACGACGGCACGCTGTTTGCCGTCTACGCCCAGCCTGATCCGATCTTCCGCAAGGTGTCGATCGCCAGCTTCCTGCTGGCGCTCGATGTCGCCTTCGCCAACGGCGGGGCGGCCGACATCATCTTTGGCGAATCCGCATTTCTGTTTCCCCCGGCAACCGAAACGGTGAAGGGCGTCGCGGAAATCGCAACCGGTACCGAAGTGGCAGCCGGAACCGATGACAGCCGCGTTGTCACACCGCTCAAACTCAAACAGCGGCTCGATACGCTGTTGGGTCCGCTCGGGATCAGTCTGGATGCGATCAATGCCGCTCTTCTCGCTTTTGGCGCTCGCACCATCGTCGGGGAAGGCCTGGCGACTGGCGGGGGCGATCTGTCAGGCGACCGAGTCATTACAGTTGCCGGAGCGTCTACGTCGGAGGCAGCTGCCGGTTCATCGGTGGACAAAGCGGTCACACCTGCCAGCCTGATTGGCGCACTCAGTCAGTTGGGGGGGTGGAATGCGACCATTCCGCTCTTCAAAATCCCCGGCACACCGATCATCGTTCAGCTGGGCTATTATCGTGCGATCCATACGGCTGAAGTCGTAGTGCCGATCACCTTTGCGGACGCATTTCCCAATTCATGCCTCTTTGTCGCACCGATCCCCTATATTTCTGCCGCTGACAATCTGCGCGACATGTTCGTGCAGATGCGTGATCGCAGCTCAACCGGGTTTCAGGCCTACATTCAGGCACCAGACGCGGTCGATAACCGGATCGACGGCTTCGACTGGCTGGCGATCGGGGTTTGACATGAAGCTGTTCTTTTCCCCTTCGACGTCCGGCTTTTATTCGACGGACCTGCACGACAGCATGCCGGCGGATGCTGTGCAGATTACTGCAGCGCGTCGTCGCTCCTTGCTGGAAGGACAGGCGCAGGGACGCGAAATCATTGTCGGGGCTGACGGCCATCCAATGCTGCAGCGGCCTTCCAGTTCGACCTTGACCCACAAGCGGCTGCTTCGCTCCCAAGAGGTAAAGCGCGCAGCCGCACTAAGGATCGACGCGATTTCGCCGCTGTGGCGCCAGTGCAACGATCTGCGTGCGCCATCTGCCGCTGGGGATGGCCGTTTCGCTGCGATCGACGCCATCCGCGCAGCTTCCGACGCCATCGAAAAGCAGATCGAACGCATGACCGGCGCCGAACTGGAGGCGCTGGACATTGGCGGTCACCCCGCGTGGAAAGAAGCAGAATGAGCAAGATTTCCGACTTGCCGGCAGCCGTGCCCACCGGCGGTGAACGGGTGGTCATGGTCCAGAACAACAAGACCGTTGGCGCGCCGCTGGGGAGCATCGTCAACGCGCTGGCGCAGCCGCTGGTCGAAGCGGCCGAGGACAGTGCGCACCGCGCCGAACTGGCTGCGCTCGCTGTCCAGCTCTCGGCTCCCCTGTTTGACACATTGGCCGAAGGTGAGGCGGCGACTGCCAATGGTGACATTTTCAGTGTCCGGGGCGGTGGCGAGGAGTTTGCAACCCTGCATCGCCGCACTGTGTCGGGATCGGAGGAACTGGGCAGCTATCCGTCATCTCTGGCGGTGGCCCATCGCGTCCGTCTTTCAGATTTGCAGTCGAACGCAGCCGACAAGGGCGCGGCGCTGGTGGGTTTTGACTTCAATGCCGAATATCCCGACGGCTCGTTAGGAGCAGCGATCAAACTCTATCGCGGAACCTTCGATTACGGCATCTGGACGCCCGACGGCGAAGTCGTCGATCTGGGAGAATGGGCCTCGCTCAAAGCGCCTTGGACGCTGGGTTTCCCTGCGCGCTCTATCTTCGTTGCTGTGGTCGCCATCGTCTTTGCCGAGACGGTCGATGGCCAGACGGTGAGCGCTGAGGGGTTGAGTTATGTGCGAAAGAGCGGGGCAACGGCGATCCCCGATTTGCCGGGCTGGGTGCCAGCAGGCCCTGTTCATGCAGGGCACTTCGGCTTCGTTGGCATCGGGACCCGCGCGGATACGCTCAAGCTGACGACCAGCGCCTTCGCCTATCTTCATTCGCTCGGCGGCGGCACCCTGCATTTCACCGCCGGTTTGTTCCTGATCGGCAACACCAATAGCGACACGACGCGCAGCGGTGGCAACTGGGACAACCAGGCCGGGCTGTGGGTGAAGCATGATAATATCCGCCTGAAAGGTGCAGGCGAGAATGTTACGATCCTGCAGCTGGCCGATGGCCAGGACGCCCACGTTCTCAAATTCGGTCAGCGTGTCGGCGCGTCGATCGCAGTCAAAGGCTGCGGTTTCAGCGACCTGACGATTGACGGCAATCGCGACAATCAGACGCCAGCCAATCAGGCTACATATTTTAATAATTCCGGCGTGGATATCTCAACCGGCTGCACGGACTTCCTGGGCGAACGGGCGACCATCAAGGAATGCCAATGGTACGGCATCGGCGTCCAGCGCGATGACTTCCATAATATCATCCTGCGCCAAATCACCTTTTACCGCACCGGCTCGGATGCAGTCGATGCAAAGGGCGACAGCAGCAGAAACACCCGCAATGTGCTGGAAAGCCCGCGCGCCAGAGAGTGGGGGCTTGCCGAACCAGGCACGCAATCGGCGGCGTATGACATGCGCTCCGGGTGGCTCGTCATCGATCCGTTTTTGGAGATCGATGCAGACGACCCGATCACCTATCCGCGCGACGGCATCCGCATCCAGGACTCCGCCAGCGACCCAGACCCGACCCCCAAGCAAGCGACGGCGATCGTCAATGGCAAGGCTTATGGCGGGAGATCGCAGACGACGACGATTAGCGGCAGCGCGGGCGTGCGCGCAAAGACACGGTGGGCGCGCATCCAGGGCGGCGAATATGTTGGCTGGAACCACGGTTTTGACCTCGCCAATCCAGATTGCTTCGTCACGGACGCGATCGTGCGCAGTTGCCACAAGGGCGCATATCTGTGGCAGGACAGCTACTCCGATGTGGGGGCGGAGGCTGATCAGTCCCGTCTGCGCTTTGTCGCGCGCAACAACGTCTTCGGCGTCCACCTCGACAGTGTGGATAATGCCACGATCGACTGTGTGATCGTAGGCAATGGCACCAATCTTTGGATCGGCGAGGGCTGCACCAAAATTCGTGTGCGTGGCGAGATATTTGGCGGCACTACTGCCAATCTCGTCAATGAAGGTACCGGAACCTCGTTGCTCAACGTCGCCGGTATCAGCACAAGTTCCAAACGCGTCGTAGCTATCCCCGTCGACAGCATCGGCCTCAAAACCGGATCGGTCGAGCACCATCTCGGGGTGGAGCCGAAAGCCGACGATGTACTCGTCTCCCCTCTACGGGGCACAGATGTTTCCGACTATGCCTACGCTTTCTTCCGCGTCGCATCGGTGGATGCGACGCACATTGATTATGAGGTCATGATTTCAACTGCTTCCGCGACCGCAGATGCGAATATGAACCTGCTGCTCGTCACCCGCGCATTGGAGTTTTAAGAATGGCGGAACTTCGCGTTTCACGTGGATACTCGGCAGTACTATCCGGCCAGCTGTTCAAGCCTGGCGCATTTATCTTCGATATGGACCTCGAAAGGTTTCGTGGCGGCACGGGCGGCAAGTTCGGCGGCGAAGTGCTTGCGACCTGGAGCGACTTGGCCGTAATCACCCTAACGCCGATGCAATTCGGCGCGACCGGCCTTGGGACCGGCAACGATGGCCCCGCGCTCAATGCGATGTTCGATCGCGTGCGTGAGCTGCTCACCGAAAACCCATTCACCATTATCGTCGTCAATGGCGGTAACCGCCTGTATCGCACGACCGACAGCATCAATGTCACCAACATTTCGGCATGGAACCTGACCGTCGAAAACCTGTACCTCGTCGGCGCTTGCACCGGCAAGGCGGTGATCGACGCGATCGGGACGCGCGGCTACACGTTCAAGAGCGTCGGCATCTGGGGCGAAAAGGCCAACCGTCCCGCCGCTGGCTTTCAGGCGCAGCGCGGCACGCCCGGCGGCTTTTGCGATAATGCCAGCTTCAAGGAGTGCTTCACGGACGGCTATTTCACGCGTGCTGCTGCGCATGATTATGGGCAGGAAACGGTCCAGTGGGATCACTGCACGATCTACAACCGCGACCATACCGCCCGCGTCGCCATCCATGAGGGCTATGACGCCCATGAAATGACGTCGGACTATGCGTCGGTGATGACCGGGGCGACCAGCTTCATCAACAAGCAGTTCCTCAATTGCGACTGGCGCTATCTGCCAGCGGATGAAAATATCGCAGCGATCACCAATGTCGTGAAGGGCGCAACGACCGTGGTGACAGCGCCGGGACACCAGTTCCAGACCGGCGACAAAGTCTGCTTCCAATATGTCGGCGGCATGACCAACATGATGGGATCGAGGCCCACGGTCATTGCGCGCACGAGCACGACACTGACCGTCGATCTCGATACGACAAGCTATCCGGTCTATACGGGCGGCGGCGTCGTCATCCGGCAGGCAGAACAACCGCCAATCTATATCGCGCGCACAGAAGGCTTTTCGACAGAAAGCTGCTACGTCGTGTCCTATGGTCAGCCGCCGGTCGAGGTAGGATTCCCTGATCCCGGCTTCCCGCGCTGCGAGCAATTGCAGCTGCTCAACATATTGTTCGAGGGAGCAGGGCAGGAATGCGCGGTCAAATTCAGCAATGAAAATTCCGTCACAATTCAGGGCTTTTCTCTGACGACCTATAATGGGCATCAGTATGGCTCCCTGCTGGGCGGTGGCGCTGATGGCGAAGTGGTGACGTTGTACGCCCCGCGCATCGAGAGCGTCGATCCGATCTTCAATGTCCCGTTGGTTCCTGATCCCAAAAATCGTTTCGCGGCATTCGGGGCCAGCATGCTCTATTACAGCCTCGGCCTGGTCGCGCCGCAGGATTGGGCCGATTTTAATGGCCAGATAACATCCATCGTAACGGGCAAGAACACACTCTACGTCTCCGACGCGCTTTATCTGAATGATCATAAGACCAAGCTGGTCGGCACGTTTGGCACTGGCGCAGCTGTGCCAACCTTGGGCGCGAACAAACCCGGCACCACCAGCGATCCGGCATTGTGGATGGATGTCGAAATTGAAGGCGTGACTTACTGTTACCCGGTTTGGAGCAAGACATGATGACAGTGTTTGAACAGCTCGTTCGCAAGGCCGAAACGGGGAAACTCGACGAAGCGCAGCTGGAGGCTGATCTTCCCAAGGTGCAGGCGGAAGTGCGCGCCAATGCGGTCAGGACAGTCGAAGCCCCTGTCGAAACCGACACGCCGGACTGAACGGCGGTAACAGCGCTTTTTACCGCCAGACACCCTTCGCGCGCGGGAACCCATGCGCCATGCCAGCGGTCAGCCGACGAAAGCGAGACCGCCATGAAGTTTGAAGACATTATCCTCTGGCTGGTTTCCTTGATCGGCGGGCTGGCGATGGTCGGGGCGCGGCTTGGCTGGATGTTGTTCGGCGTCGCCCCTGAACCGCCCGACGATCCGGTGGCGTTCGGCATGTGGCAGCGCAAGCGGCGCTGGCTGATTTTTTCCGAACTATCGGCGCTTCCCGCCTTTGCGATGTTGGCTGTCATGGTCGGGCGGCTCAAGGGCTGGCCCGACCTTGCCGTGATCCTGTTCGCCATGGCGTTGGGCGGGTTGGGCTTCGCTTTTCTCCTCGACGCACTGCAATTCCTTTTCCGCAAGCGCCTGGGGATCGGGGGAGATGTCCGGTGAGCGACCTGTCTGCCATCCTGATTATGCTGGCATCGGCCATGTGCGCTGCGCTTGCCTATGCCCGCGCCCGCCATTTCCATTCCCGTGTCTTGCGGATCGATCCGCTTTGCGCGTGGAAACGCCGCAATCCCTTTCGCCATCATTGCCGCCAGCGCGGCTCTAAGGACCGGTAATGACTATCGAAACCCTGATTGATGAAGTGATCGGCCGCGAAGGCGGTTATAGCAACCATCCCGCTGATCGCGGAGGCGAAACCAACTTTGGCATCACCAAGGCGGTCGCCCGTGAAAATGGTTATGCCGGTGACATGCGCGCCTTGCCGCGCGCCACGGCGGTCAGCATCTATCGGCGGCTTTATTGGGAACAGCCCGGCTATGGCCTGGTCGCGCAGGTTGCGCCGACGATCGCCTTTGAATTGTTCGACACTGCCGTCAACATGGGCGTCGCAACTGCCAGCGGCTTTCTTCAGCGCGCCCTGAATGCCCTTAACCGTAACGCCCGCGATTACCCCGAACTGAAAGTCGACCGGGCGATCGGGCCTCGCACGATCGAAGCGCTCAAGGCGTTCCGGGCGTTGCGCGGGCCAGCAGGTGACAAGGTGTTACTCAAGGCGCTGGAGGCGATGCAGGGCGAACGGTACATCGCGCTGGCCGAAAGCCGCCCGGCCAATGAAGCCTTCCTCTATGGCTGGCTGGCCAATCGGGTCGGTCTGCAATGATGCCATTCTTCGCCGGGGTCGGTGCCGTCCTGCTGGTCGAAGGCGGGCTGCTGGCGATCCTGGTCTATTCCGTCTGGAAAAGGACACTGAAATGGTGACCCGTCTTCTCCCGCTGCTGCTGCTCCTTAGTGGCTGCACCACTGCCCGCTCCTACGCTACCTGCGACAATGCCAGAATGGCGGCGGAACTGGCGCAAAGGGCGGTCGCGCGGATCTGCCCGATCGCGCCGTGACGCGGGCGGCAGAGGATATTCCGGCCGACCTGTCGGAACTGATCCGCCTTGGCACGATCGCCTCGGTCGATCTGGCCGCCGCCACCTGCACCGTGCGCTATGGCGATCCGGATGATGACGATGGCGGGGCCGAAACACCGCCTATCCGCTGGCTGGCCCAGCGCGCAGGCAAGACGCGCATCTGGTCACCGCCCAGCATTGGCGAACAGGCGCTGCTTCTCGTTCCGGACGGACAGCTGGCCGCTGCCGTCGCCCTTGTCGGCATCTGGCAGGACAGCTTTCCGCCGCCCGGTGCCACGTTGGCGGAAATGGTTGAATATGAGGATGGCGCGCAAATCGGCTACGACCCGGAAAATCACGCGCTCACCGCCATTCTGCCCGACGGCGCGACCGCGCTGGTCGAAGCCCCCGGCGGCCTGACCATTCGCGCCGACGTGACGATCGAGGGCAACGTGACCCTGACCGGGCGGATGGACGCCAGTGATGATGTGACCGCCGATGGTATCAGCCTGAAAACCCACAAGCATGGCAATGTCCAAAGCGGCGGCGGTCAGACTGGCGATCCGGTCTAGCCCGCGCTAGGGCGGCCCCATGCCCATATTCTCCCTGCTTGCCGTCGCCGCCCTGTGTGTTGGCTCCGTCCATGACGGCGACACCATCCGCACCTGCGCGGGCGAACGCATCCGCATCGCCAATATCGACGCCCCCGAAATGCGCGGTAGCCCCAAATGCCAGGATAGACGGCGGCGCGGGCGGGCGGGATGGTGCGATTTCCCGCTGGCCATCCGCAGCCGAGACGCGCTCGCGGCTTTCCTGCAAACTGGCCCGGCGCAGATCGAGCGTAGCGGCGTCGATCGCTATGGCCGCACCCTTGCCACGATCAGCGTGGGCGGCAGGGACGCGGGCGACCATCTGATCGCCAAGGGCTTCGCCCGCCGCTGGTAGCAACCCGGTAGCAACGCCTCTTACCTCCGCATCCCCTTTCGCGCGCGCGACTGGCTGCGCATCAGCGATTTTGCTGCGCGGAAGGATGACGAGATGGTTGCACGGATACTGAAACAGACGCTGACCCAGATGCACGCCATCGCCTTTGGCGCGCCGGGCGAAACGCCCCAATCCATCAGCCAAGCGTCACCTTTGCCCATCGGCGGCAAGCAGGAAAGCTTCGCCCTCGCCAATAACAATGTCGTGTCAGCCGCCGTAACAGTCTATGGCGGCGACTATATCTTCGCCCAGCAGGCCGGTGCCTATGGTACGGTGAAGCTGCAGATCCGCGCCCCGGACGGCGTGACCTGGCTCGATCTGCTGAGCAAGAATGCCAGCGACGCCAACGGTGCAGGAACGGGTGTGGCCCTGCCATCAAATGCGGAGTTGCACGTTGTCCTGACCGGCACGGCCGCTGCGTTCGCGACCCTCAAAAGGGTGCCCTGAATGCGCAGCCGCTATCTCGATCGGACGCTGCCTACATGGGTCAACCCGCGCGGGCGACTATGGGCCGGTGCAGTCGCGCCCGTGGCGACATGGATGGCTGCCGCGACGCGGGGCGAGGTTGCCACATCGACCGGATCAACCGGCGCAAACCCACGCTTCATGTGCCGCAGCCGTCATGTCATGGGGCAGGGCACCTATTTCGGCATCACGCTGGTCTATGCCAACTACTTCGTCGGCACGACCAACCGGGAGGATGGCGCGGTTGCCGCTGCGACGTTGGTCGTGAGCATGGAAATCCCCGGCGCGCCGACACAGACAATCGAGGTCAAATGGTCTGGCGCGGGCAGCGTCATCATGGCGGGCGGCGCGGCGTGGGTGGAAAGCGATGTGATCCTCCCTTCCCATTTTGGCCTGCTCATTTTCCCGGCGGGAACGATATTCTGGCTGCGCGCGAACCGCGACAACATCACCGGCGACGTTCGCGTGTTCAACGGCACCGTTGGCAGCGTCGCAGGAGAGGGCGCCTATACCTGTCCGACCAGCGGGGCCGGTACTGACCAGCATATGGGATCAGGTCCGCTTACCCTGCCCACGGGCGGAGGAGCGAACACCAACCTGTTCATGCCTATCCTCATCAAGGGCCTGTCCAACACGCACGGCAAGACGCCGTTCTTCATCGGCAACAGCATCGCCTATGGGCAGGGCGAAGGACTGCTGGGGGCCAATGATGGCGAGTTTCAGGGCGGGATGCTGCGCAAGGCGGCCTTCGCGCTCGGCCTGCCATGGACGTCCGTCGCACGGCCTGCGACGTCGGTTTCGACCTATATTATGTCGGACAGCGGTGTGCCGCGTAATGCCAAGCGCGCGCTGCTCTACCCCTATTTCTCCAACTATTTTGACGACTATGGCACCAACGATCTAGGCAACACCAACACGTCGACGGGCAGCGCGCGAACGGCTGCGCAGATCCTCGCCGATCGCATGACGATGTATGACCAGATACTGGCCGTGAACCCGGACGCCGAAATCCACCCGATCAAGATGACGCCGCGCGTGTCTGCCGGCAGCTATGCCAATGCGCCGGCGTCGCAGGTGCCAGTGGGCAATTATGCGGTGAATGACGTGGGCGGCCGGACTGACGTCAACAACGGCCTGGTCGCGGCGATCGGGACGCATGGCATCGCTTCCGTCGTCGATACCTCGACCAACGTCATGGCGGATGCAACACTGACTGATCGTATCGCCCAGATCGGCGGATCGCCGGGCAGCGTGGACGGGCTGCATCCGACATCGGCGATGTACCTGCTGATGAAAGAGCCGGTGCAGCTGGACATGGCAGCGTAGGAGCGCGGCATGACAATCGAATATGGGCAGCTTTACACCAATGCGCGCGGCGATGTGCGCGAGGTGCTGGCGGTGGCTGGCGACATAGTCGACTATCTGGAGCAGACCGGCGAAGATCCGCAGCAAGGGCAGTGTTCGGCCGTGGAGTTTGAAAGCTGGATGGCAGGCGGCTGAAGCTATTCCAAAAATGGCTCGTGATCATCCGCTCGTCGTCTGATAGCGGAATTCCGGATGTCATCGAAAATGGCCGGTTGCGGACGTTCACTTTCGGTCACGTGGAGCAAATAAGCTGCCGCATATCTTCGATATGACAGCAATTGTAATTGCAACGCGAAAGTGCTGCACATAACGAATGCGAATTCAACGGAGTTCGCGATGGCAATCCCGATCAAGCTCAGCCCTACTTTAGAAATTGACGGCATCGAACCAATCACGCTCATCGGCGCAAATGGAGCAGGAAAAACTCGTCTGGGAGCGTATCTCGTTTCGGCTTTCGGCTATGATCGCGTCTCTGCTCAGAGGGCGCTAAACATCTCACACATGGGGGTTCAACCTGTGGAGCAAGCCAAGCAACATAGTGAGGAGCAAATAAGTCAATTTAGAAAAGATACCTCTAGTCCGGCGCAAGATCTAATCGCAATCCTTTCCGAATTGAAGGCATATGATGTTCAAAGTGCATCCGAATTTCGAGATAGAGCGTATGAAAATGATGGAACCATCCATATCCCAGAAGTTACAAAACTTCAAACTTTGAAGCGTTTGTGGGAAATGATGTTTCCGGGTCGGGAACTTAATTTTTCCGGCTTTTCTCCTATGGCTCGATGGAATGATCCTAGACGATTATCTGGCTTCTATTCCGCCCATGCGATGAGTGACGGTGAGCGCAGCGCAGTTTATCATATCGCTAGGTTGTTGAGGGCGAACCCAGGTCCTGTCGTTATTGACGAACCCGAAACTCATTTCCACCCTATGCTCGCCCGACGCTTTTGGGACGTTATCGAGGCAAACCGCCCAGACTGTCGCTTCATTTACATCACACATGATCTCTCGTTTGGTCTGTCGAGGCGAGGCAAAATTGGTATCGTTCGCGGCCCACAAGAAGTTGAGATAATTGAGGAAAAATCTGACCTGCCGCCAGAATTGTTTGAGAGTATCCTTGGAGCAGCGAGCTTGTCTGTTGTCGCGGAACGGATCGTATTCTGCGAAGGTAAGACTGACAGAAGCATAGATGCACCTGTCTACGGAGCTTGGTTCCGGGCTCCAAAGACTGCCGTTGTCTCTGTTGGCAGTTGCGAAACGGTACGCCGCGCGTTCCAAACGTTCAAGGACACAGCCATTATCAAAAATGCGCATCCGATAGCGATGGTCGAACGCGACTATTGGCCAAATTCATATTTGCAAAGTCTGAAACAAGAAGGAATACATATCCTTCCAGCTCATGAAATGGAGGGACTAATTGCGTTCCGAGAAATTGCTGAAATTGTAGCTGATCATCTTGCTATAAATAATTTTGATTATCGTTATGGGCAATTTATTGCTAAAATCCGTAATAAATACGTGGGCATTTTGTTAAATAAGGTCGCCTTGGAACGAGCGAAGCGGGACGTTGACGTTCGTTTGCTCGGCTTAGCGAACGCTGCGCACCCTAATCCAAGTCGCGATATAACTAGATCGAACTTCATTGCTGCAGCCAACATAGCAAGCGCCATCCCGGATGCAGGCGCACTATATGATGAGCACGAGGGCATCGTGGATGCTGCTCTGGGTAGCGAAGACTACAAAGAAATTCTAAAAATTCTTCCCGGTAAGGAGAATCTCGGCATTTTGGTTCAAGAGCTAGGGGTCACGAAGGAGCGCTATATTGAAATCATATTAGAGGCTCTTACTCAACCCGATATAGGGGGACTCGCCACTCTCGAGCCGCTTCGGGCAAGATTGATTCCGGCTCTTGCTCCCCATCTGCCTCCAAGAGAATGTCCAGTTTCCGATTAATCCAGCAAACCGATTTATGGTTGGGAATGCCGCATTACAGACAATCACTTAAACACGCATTTCGCTTCGGGCACCGCGAATATGGATCGTTAGATCGCGTAGACAGATTCAGAATATCCTCAAGCGACCAGAAAATGCCGTCCAGCGACATCTCGACGTTGACCGGAAGCGGAATTTCCGATTCGTAGTGCCTGGAACTAGGTGTATCCCGTTAGAGCGGAGTCAACTCCCGTTTACTTGCCGATTGTCTTGACTGTATCTCGCCAAGCGCCCACTTAGCCATGATAACAGGGGGCAATATGACAGGGCTGGTTGAACAAATTCAAGTGCTCGCCGTCAATCCTGAAACTAGCGTCTCTGCCTTGCTTCGCATCGTTAAGCTTGCCGCTACGAAGCTCAATCTGACCGACACTGTCGCATGGGTCGACAAAGAGCAGACAGGTTATTACGATGTCGACGAAAACGAGCTTCCTGCTTATCGCATAGGTTCGGGTAAACTCATGGGCGAAAACCGCTGGATGCGCTCTCAGATTACAGGCGATCCACAGGCCATCGCTCTTTGCTCAATAGTATTTTTACGCGATCCAATTTCAGCTCTTGAGAACCTGGCACGTTCTGAAGGTACTACTTGCTCGATGGGCCTCAGCCCTGAGCTAGAGGCGCGGCTTCAAGCTGGAATGAACGTCGGCTGCATTATCTCCATCAAATTCAGCAAGAGCTTGGTAATCTCGGCCATAGATGCTGTTCGCAACCTCGCACTGGATTGGGCATTGGATTTGGAAGAGCGAGGCATATCTGGCGAAGGGGTCAATTTCTCAATGGATGAACAACAAAAAGCCGCGACCGCAGCCCCCTCAATCAGAATTGATCATTTTTCGGGTCAACTGCATCAGGGTAACGTGAGCGGCAATCAGAACCGCACAGTCGTTAACTCTACCGATAATTCCACAAACACGATCACGACCGAGAACGTGTTAGACCAGCTTATCGCCACCATTGACAGCAGCGTGACGCACGAACGTGACCGCGAGGCCATGCTGGATATCGTCAGGGAAATGGACAAGTCCAAGGGCACACCTGAGTTTAGCTCTTGGCTGGGCAAGCTGATGGGCTTCCTCGCCAACTACACGACCGTGCTCACCCCATTCCTCCCAGCTTTGGGGCAGTTGGTTGGGTAAATTTGCAGAGCATTTGCGATAGGGGCAAGCCATTATGGCATGAGCCGCGATGGATGCCGCTAACTTTTCCCCCGGCGAAAAGCAGACTGTCCTCTAACCACCCATGTATTCATCCCACAGTGGTAGCTCATCCGCTCACGCGCTTTAGTCGGATAAAAGTGCAGGCGGCGACGAAGATTCGGTCTTTCATTCCTTGTTTCCCCGCAAAGCATACCCCTTCCTGCGGAGCGTCGCGACAAGTTCATCCAGGGCAACTTCGAACGCAGCTTGCTTCCCATGTATCTGGACCGACGTCCCTTGGCCCAGCAGGCTACCCTTTTGTACGGCAGTAATCCAGCAACACCAGAGGATACCACGGCTTTCAAATTCCGTCGTGAACGCGATCCCATGGTCCTTCCGCCAACGCACCAGACGTGATTGATTCAACTGCTTCATGAGAACGTAATGAGAACATCGGCGCGAGTCGGGTCAAGCGTGTTGACAGGCGGCCTGTCGCAAACCACCTTCCCGACCATGTGCAATCGGGCTGAGCGCGGCGACACGCAGAAGGTGCTGCAACTGTTCGGCGCGCGGATCGGCGCGCGGTTCAATGAGGGGCCATTGGAGGTCCATCCCAAATCACCGGGCAGCGTCGTCCGAATGGATGGCGACGGCTTGGTGCTGGAGCAGATGACATGGGGCTTCCCCGTATCGCTGCGCGGCAAGAAAGGTCAGCCGCTCAAACCCAAGCCGGTCAATAATGCGCGCTTCGACAAGCTGGGGTCATTCTGGAAGCGATGGGCCGCCGAACCGCACCAGCGCTGCCTGATCCCGACGGCACGATTCGCGGAGGCTGTGGGCGAAGCGGGCCGCATGACCGAAACATGGTTATCGGTGAAGGATCAGCCTATCTTTGCCTGGGCGGGGCTGTGGACGCAGAGCGACGAATGGGGTGCGGTCTATACCGGCGTGATGACCGACAATGCGCCGGAGCTGGCCGACATTCACGATCGGTCGCCGGTCATCCTCAATCCGCAGGACTGGGATACTTGGCTCACCGCGCCGCTGAAGGATCTATATCAGTTTGATCGGCCCTATCCGGCGGAAAGCATGATAATTGATGCGACCGACACGCCGTGGTTCAGGGCAAAGGGCGCACGTTGAGGGGCGGTCTCGTTTTGGAAATCAATATTCCTTAGCGCTGTCATCTTTGGCGCGATTTGCTCGTGCCGGGATGGCTGGTCTAGATGCGGCAGAAAGGGTCACCTACTTGTTTCCCTTAGACATTTATAAGCTCTCTACCGTCAAAGATTTTGCCGGTTCGCGTATCTTCTATTGAAATGCGATCTGCGCCGCCAGCGTTGATCTCCCTCACGCGGCGCACGAGTTCAGTTCTATTATAAAGTCGCGGGTCAACCCTCATCGCGCTCTTCACGGTCGTAGTGATCTGAAACATTTTCATGTAGCCTCCGTACTTGCAACTACAGGGTCCAGAATGGGCAGTTAATGCAGTAAGCGATGCGTCTACACTCAAACTGAACCTACATTAAATCTTATTTGATGCGTCGAGCGCGATTCACCAAGGCTTCAGCCTAATGACAGGAGCGATGCTAGGGCATCTACCTTGGTAGCAGCCCGCGCTACCCTACCGGCCCCTTCGCGCGCGCGTGTCTCCACGCCATGCGTCAAGCATGAACGGAATGAACGCCAGTACTGGAAAGCCTCTCGGCGGCGCTGATCATCTGGCGCAGTCGATAGCTGACATTCTCGGCACGCCGCTGGGTAGCCGGGTCATGCTGCGCGACTATGGGTCGCTGCTGTTCAATCTGATCGACCAGCCTCTGAATGCAGCGACCGCGATGTTGCTGCGCGCGGCCACCGCCGTTGCCCTGCGCCGTTGGGAACCGCGCTTCCGGCTTGCCCAGGTCACCCTGTCCGGTTCCCCTGTGGCGGGCAATCTGGTCATCACTTTGTCCGGCACCCGCACGGATTTTCCCGCTGCGACGGCGCGCACCACCCTGTCCATCCCGCTTCCTGCCACCATCGCCTGAAGGATTTGTCATGCACGGTATCACCATCAACGAAACCGCCACCGGCGCGCGCACGATCCGGCAGGCTAGCCTGGCCGTCATCGGCCTGATCGCCACCGCCACCGCCGAAGCGGGCGCAGCAACCGCGGCTCTGAACGCAGCCTTCCCGCTCAACACACCGGTTCTGGTGACCGACGTCGATGCAGCGGCCGGCAATGCCGGCACCGGCGGCACGCTTAAAGCCGCGCTCGAAGCGATCGGCGATCAGACCAGCCCCATTGCCGTCGTTGTGCGCGTGGCTGAAGGCGAGGATCAGGAGGAAACCGACGCGAATGTCATCGGTGTGACGGACGGCAACAGCTATACCGGCATCCAGGCGCTGCTGGCCGCGCAGTCAGTCCTGGGCGTCCGTCCCCGCATTCTGGGCGCGCCGGGGCTGGATACGCAGGAAGTGACAGCGGAGCTGGTAGTTGCTGCCAAAAAGCTGCGCGCCATGGTCTATGCCGCTGCGATCGGCGATGATGTGGCGGAGGTCATCACCTATCGCGACAATTTTGGCGACCGGGAACTGATGCTGATCTGGCCCGATACGTCCGCCGATACACCCGGCGATGCCGTTGCCCGCGCGCTGGGTCTGCGCGCCATGATCGATGAGCAGCAGGGCTGGCACAAGACGCTGTCCAATGTGACGATCGGCGGCGTCACCCGCCTGACCAAAGATGTGCATTTTGACCTGCAGGATGAATCGACCCCCGCCGGGCTGCTCAATGCTGCGCATGTCACGACCCTGATCCGCAACGAAGGATTCCGCTTCTGGGGCAACCGCACCTGCGCCAGCGAACAGCAGCCCGAATTCAGCTTTGAAAGCGCGGTGCGGACCAGCCACGCGCTTCAGGACATGATCGTCTCTGCGCTGGGGCCGTTCATGGACCAGCCTATGACGGTCGGCCTGATCAAGGATCTGCTCGAAACCGTGAACGCGCAGCTGCGCCAGCTCACGGTCGAAGGGCGCATCATCGGCGCGCTGGCCTATTATGATCCGTCGAAGAACGGCCCGACCCAGCTGGCGGCAGGCCGTCCGACGATCAGCCTGAAATATACGCCAGCGGCCCCGCTGGAAAACCCGATCATCGAGCTGATCAACACGGCGGAATATTATGAAGGCTTCGCCGAACAGCTCGCCTGACCCACTTTAAGCAAAGGATAGCGCCATGGGCCTGCCTCGCACACTTGTGAACATCAACGCCTATTCACGCGGCCTGTCCTATCTGGGCGTGATCGCTGAATTTGAGCAGCCCAAGCTGGCCATCGCGACCGAAGACTGGCGCGGCGGTGGCATGGTCGGATCGGTCAAGCTCGATAAGGGCGTCGAGCCGTTGGAAGCGACCATCACCATGGGGGGCCATGAAAAGGCGCTGATCCGCGAATTTGGCACTACCAGCGTCGAAGGCACCCGCCTGCGCCTGGTCGCTGCCTACCGCGCCGATGATGGCAGCGCGGCGCAAGCCGTCGAGATTTTCCTCGGCGGGCGCTTCACCGAAATCGACATGGGCAAGGATAAGCCCGGCGACCAGACCGAGCATAAATATAGCTGCGCCGTCGCCTATTACCGCCGTGTCGTGGACGGTCGCACCGAAGTTGAGATCGACATGGTGCAGGGCATCTTCATGGTCGATGGCGTCGATCGCTATGCGGAGATCATGGCGATCCTGCTGGGCTGACCCCTTTTTGCAGATCCGCCGGGCGGCCCAATGCGGGGCGGTCATCCGGTGGCGGGCCGATAGGGGTATTCCTCTTAACCCTATCGGCCCAATCCGCCCCGCCTCCCAGGAGGAACCCCGCATGAGCGACCCCGCCGAAATTGCCGCCGTCACACAACCGAACAATCGCTTCGAAACCGTCACGCTCGCTACGCCCATCCTGCGCGGCGAAACGACCATCGAAAAGCTGACCCTGCGCAAACCCAAGGGCGGTGAGCTGCGCGGCCTGTCGCTGCAGGATATTCTGACCAGCGACGTCGGCGCGATCCTGACCCTTATCCCTCGCATTTCCGATCCCATCCTGATCCGCGAGGAGGCGGAACAGCTGGAGGCGGATGACCTGGCCGAGATTGGCGGAGTGATCCGTGGTTTTTTTATGACGGCGGCGGAGAAGAGGGCGATCGAAAGCTACGTCGCCAATCAACTGCCGATGACCTGATCGCCAATATTGCGGCGGTGTTCCACTGGCCGCTGTCCGAATTGCGCGATCTGGCGCTGGATGAACTGATCGAGTGGAGCGGGCGGGCAACCGACCGTTTCAACGCCATGTGGGGCGGAAAGGACGGCGGGAAATGAACAACAAACTGTCTCTGCTCGTAAATTTCGTCGGCGTCGACAAGATGTCCGGTGCGATGAAGAATATCATCGGCCTGGGCAATAAAGGGTCAAAGTCACTCCGCGCCCTGGCCGGCGATTCTCGGAAGCTGACAAGTGAACTGAAATCCGTGCAGCGCGAAATAGCCAAGGGCGCAGGCAACATTACCCAGCTGGTCGACCGCGAACGGGACCTCGAACGCCAGCTCGTTCAGACTAACAGATACTTAGAGCGGCAGAAGCATCTGGCCGCGATTGATGCGGACAAGGCCGCCATGCAACGCCGTGGCGAGGATTTGAAAGGCAAAGGTCGCGACAATGTCGTGGGCGGCGCAACCATGGCAGCGCCGATCATCCTGGCGGTCAAGGCGGCCGCTGATTTTTCCAGCGGCATGGTCGATATCCAGCAAAAGGCCGATCTGTCGGATGCCGCGACCCGGCGCATGGCCGACAACATCGTCAACGCCGCTGCCGCCGCCAAGCAGATGCCCGAAGCGATGCGCGCGGGCGTCGATGTCCTGTCCGGCTTCGGCATAGATCCGCGCCTCGCCACCCGCATGATCGCGCCGATCGGACGGCTCGGCACCGCGTTCAAGGTGGAAATCGCCGACGGCGCAGCCGCCGCCTATGCCAATCTCAACAACCTGAAGGTGCCGGTTGGCCAGACGGCTCGCGCGCTCGACGTCATGGCCGCCGCTGGCAATGCCGGTGCGTTTGAGGTCAAGGATATGGCCCGCCATTTCCCCGGCCTGACCGCACAGATGCAGGCGCTGGGGCAAAAGGGCGTCCCTGCCGTGGCAGACTTGTCCGCCGCGCTCCAGATCGCACGACGCGGGGCAGGGGACGCCGACGAAGCCGCAAACAATGTCCAGAACCTTCTGTCCAAGATCAACGCGCCGGCTACGGTCAAGGCGTTCGAGAAGAATTTCGGGATTGATCTGCCCGCCGCCCTCAAAGCCGCCTATGCCAAAGGAAAAACCCCGCTGGAAGCGATCGCCGAACTGACCAAGAAGGCGACCGGCGGCGACATGACCAAGCTGGGCTATGCGTTTGAGGATATGCAGGCGCAATCCGCACTGCGTTCAATGATTCTGAACATGGAAGACTTCCAGAAGATGCGCTCTCAGATCGCGGCGTCATCCGGCACCGTCGATCGCGCCTTCAACCAGCGGGTCGCAGCCGATGCCACCGTGCAATGGCGCGCTTTCCTTGGCACGGCCTCCCGCTTGGCAATCGTGCTGGGAACGACGCTGTTGCCTGTCGGCACTGAAGTCATGGGGATGATGTCCGGCGCGGCTGAAAGCGTGGCGGCATGGGCTCAGGCCAACCCCGGCCTGGCAGCTGGTATCATGAAGGGAGCAGCGGCGCTGATCACGCTGCGCGTTGGTCTGGGCGTGGCGCAATATGCGCTTGGCGCGGTGCTGGGGCCGCTAGGCCGTGTCATTGCTGTTGCGCGCAAGGCTGCGCCAGTGCTGGGTCTGTTGCGCACGGCATCCATGTTTCTGGCCCGTGGCATATTGCAGGCCGGGGCGATGATGCTGGCAAATCCCATGGTGCTGGCGATCACCGCCATTGTCCTGGCGATCGGTGGTGCAGCCTATCTGATCTACACTCATTGGGACAGCATCAAGGCGGCATTCTTTGGTGGCGTCGGCGCAGTGAAGGGGCTGCTCAACAGCTTTCCGGCATGGATGAAGAATATCGGATCGATGATGATGAGCGGGCTATTGTCAGCCATCAATCCTCTGGCGTTGGGCGCGCGACTGATCGCCATGGCAAAGAATGGGATCACCGCCCTCAAAAACTATCTGGGCATCAAAAGCCCGTCGCGCGTTTTCATGGCGCTTGGCGGTCATGTCGCGGGCGGTCTGGAACGCGGCATCGACGGCAACCGCAACGGCCCGGCCCGTGCCGCTGGTCGCATGGCGGCGGGTGTGCTGGCGGCAGGGTCGCTGGCCATGGCCCCGGCAGGCGCAGCCGGGCGCGGCGGTGGCGGCGCTGGCAGGGCAGGGGGGGACACCTACCACATCACTCTGCAGATCCAGCAGCTGCCTGGCGAAGATGCCGAAGCGCTGGCCCGGCGCGTGATGGAAAAGATTGAGCAGCTGAAGGCCCGCAAATCCCGTTCGAGCTATGAGGATGATCGCTGATGGCATCCCTTCCCTTAAGCCCCGCACACCTGATGACGCTCGGCATGTTCATCTTCGGCATGGACACCATTCCCTATCAGGATCTGCAACGCCGCATGAGCTGGCGGCACGAAGAAAGCGAACGCTTTGGCATGCGCGCCGCCAGCCAGTTTGCCGGGCCGGGGGATGACGCCATCACCATCGCTGCCCTTGTCGTGCCGGAAGTCGCTGGCAGCTATGGCGCGATCGATAGGCTTGTCGAAATGGCCGCCACTGGCGACAACTGGCCGCTGGTCGACGGTCTGGGCAGGGTGCTGGGTCAGTATCGCATCGACGCGATCGATCTGGGCCATGTCGGCATCATGGCCGGCGGCCTGCCGCGCGGCCAGAATTTCACCATGGAATTGAAACGGGTCGACGGATGACCGCGAACAAGGCCGGTGCGCGCCTGACGCTCGACGGCGTCGATCTGGCCGACAAGATCAACCCGCGCCTGGTGGAACTCACTCTCACCGAAAAGCGCGGCGGGGAGGCGGACGAACTGTCCGTCACCCTGCAAAATGCCGATGGCAAACTGGCGATGCCAGACCCCGGCAAGGTGTTGGCGCTGGCGCTTGGGTGGGAACAGGGCGACGATGTGCCGGTCGGCCTGGTCGACAAGGGCCGCTTCAAGGTGGACGAGGTAGAGGCGTCCGGCCCCCCCGACCGGATCATGATCCGCGCCCGCTCCGCCGATCTGTCGGGCAGCTACCGCCAGCGCCGCACCAAAAGCTGGAAGGGGACGACGCTGGGCGCGGTCCTGACCGAAATCGCCGCGCGCCATGGCATCACCGCACAGGTCCATCCCGATCTGGCCGGGAAGCCGATCGCCGCGCTTGATCAGAACGGCAAGAGCGACATGGCCATGGTCCGCGATCTGGGCAGCCGCTACGACGCGCTTGCCACATGGAAAGACCGGCGCCTGATCTTCATCCCTGTTGGGAGCGCCACGACGGCCAACGGGAACGCGATCCCATCGCTCACCCTGACCCGGCAGGATGGTTGGTCTTGGAGCTTCATTCGTGCGCAGCGGGATGAGAATGACGGGGTGGAAGCCGAATGGCACGACCAGGCCGCTGGACGGCGCAAGAAGCATGCGACGGGTGGCAATAACCCCAAGCGCCTGAAGCGAGTCTATGCCACCGAAGCCGACGCCACACAGGCGGCGGAGGCGGAGGCAAAGAAGCGAGCACGCGGCGGATGCCGCTTCGAATATGACTTAGCCATTGCAGATTGTCGGATCACGCCCAATAGGCGCGTGAGGCTGAAAGGGTGGAACAGCACGATCGACGGGGCGAAGTGGGTCGTCGAGGCGATCGAAACAACAATATCAGCGACACGACTTCGACAAAAAATTCAGCTGGAAAGCTCTACAGCATGAGCCGTTATTCTTCTGTCTCATATTCAGGATACGCCGGTTCCGGAAAGAAACGGTGCTTTTCAGGACAATATTTACGGCAAAACACGGTATGCCGTCTGTTACCCTCCGATCCCCAGTAGGTCACAAACCCCGCTATATAAAGATCCATTTCAGGCTGGGAAACAGTTCTGAATTTCCATTCATGGAATCTGCCCGGCTCTAGATGTTTAATGTCCGAAGGGTTGTGCCAATCCTTTCCTTCTTGGAATGGCCTGATTATGGGGAGCGGACCGGTGTTCCAAAAAGCTATACACTGGCTTGACCAATTTTCTTCATCTTTACCATTGTTTCTCGCGGTCGGAGGATTATTCCCAATGTGTGCAACATCGCGACCAACATTTACGATGAACACGCGACCTTCGATCTCCTGATGGGCTATTTTTAAGTCAGGAAAGCACTCTTCATCTTCACCACGAACCCAAATAGCAATGTTGGTTACTTTCAGGTGTGGGGGGTTTGAAAGCATTAATGAACGACTTGATACACGGCTTTGCTTAATGCTTTCTCGAATTGTAAAGAAAAGTCCGAATGCGCCGATGAGACCGATAAAAAAACTCCACCTCGCCAGATCAGTTGCTTGATTGCTAGATGTGACTGCAGCGCGGGCGGCGTCAACCGCCGCCCAATCAGCGCAAAGAGAACTGGATCGGTTGTCATGTCCAGGCTCGCAGCTTCCATTCACGCTCTGCGCCTGCTCGCCAAGTGAAGCGCATCCTGTCGCCGACATCGACACGAGTAAAGCGGCGATAATGGGAAAGATTTTCATTACCTACGAGCCTTTCGTTTCAAGGCCGCCAGAATGTGGGCGAATGTGACATTTCACGTTGGTGGATATCTAACGAATGACTGCCCCGATGCGATTGAAAAGGCGGCTTCACGGATGAAACAGTCAATCTGTCGATCTGATACCGCCCGCACTTGGTCTCGCGACAATATAACGGTCTGCAAACCGGCCGTAACAATTTGCCGGCTTGCTCCAAATAAGGAGCTTGTTATTTTGGGCCATGAGCATCGCCACATTCAGATCCCAACCTTAGCTACTATCGGTGCCCAGCGGCGCTAAACTCGACATTTGTCCATTTATCTTCGGGCCATTCCTCATTGCAGCTCAATCGGATCGCCCGGCTTGCAGAGCAAAATTTCAGACCTACGATTGCCGCCGTCGCGATTGGGATGCTTCACGCCTACCACCGCTAACAATATCGCGGGCAGCGGAGTGGGTACCCGTGCCATCAGAGGCTCTTCACTGCCGCGATCACGCGCCCCACGATGAACAAATCGCCGTCGCTTGCATATTCATCGCGCACCAGCTGGTTGTCCGAGCTGATCCGGATTCGGCCATCAGGTAGGGCGCGCAGCCGCTTGATCATGCCCCAACCTGAATAAGCGACAGCCCAGATCATATCGCCCATTTCCGGGCGGGTCTGCGATCGGTCAATGATGACCACATCCTGGTCGTGGATCGTCGGCATCATAGAATCGCCGATGCCTTTGGTCGTGCAGAGCATGTTTGGCGGACTGTTCGTGAATTGCCGAATCCAGCTACGGGCGAACTTCACCTTTTCGACCTCGATATGGTCGGTATCGAGAAAACTGCCGCCCATGCCGTATTTTAGGTCGATGCTGTCGATTTCGACTAGGTCTTCGTCAATCTCCGATTCCGTCGACGCCACGGCAAGCAGCTGACGAGACATGCTTTGATCGTCCGTCTCGCCCATCAAATATTCAGCCGAGGTTTGCAATTCACGCGCAATCTTGTGGATATGCTTCGACCCTTGGGCCGGTTCATTCACCATCTTCCATATCGCAGTGGCAGATATGCCAATACGCCTTGCCAACTCACTCTGGCTAAGGCCCTTTTCGGCCATGAGGGCCGCCAATCGATCGCTGCGAAACACCCCTCGACCATTACAACTTTGGTAAAAACCAGCGATACAACTTTTCTTATTGCATCCATTAGCAACTTTAGTTAAATCAACAACCATGGTTGAAACGGTAACCCCTTTTGAAGCGCTGACGCAGGCGATTGAGATCGCCGGCTCACAGTCCGAAATCGCGCGCATATGCGGCGTGTCGCCAACAGCGGTTTGGAAGTGGGTGCAGAGTTCTAAGCGCCTTCCCGCCGAATATGTTCTGGGTTTGGAAGCCGCCACTGGAGTCTCTCGTCATCATCTTCGCCCCGATATCTACCCTATCGATTTGCCGCCTGCGTCCTCCCGCTGGTCGGGGGTCGATCGCTTCGCCGCCGCCCGAGCCAATGGCGTAGACCGGCGGACAAGTCGCGTCTCCTTGGAAATTTCGTCTAAAACCAAGCGGCTGGCGCTATGACCAAATTGCGTGAACCGCTGACCTATCAGCGCACCCTGACCAACGTCGCTAATCTCATCGGGTGGGACCGCTGCGCCGCGATCTGCGGGGTCCGCTCCGAACAGGCCGTCCGCAACTGGTCTGATCCCGATTGCGAAACCGAAATCCGCATGATCGACGCCGAACGACTCGACCGTGCCTACATGGATCATGGTGGCGACCATGCCCCCTTCCATCGCCTTCACGCCCTGCGCCTGGACATCGCGGGCAGGCAGACGCCCGACCAGTGTCTGGCCTCGCTGGCCGGTCAGGTTGCCAAGGAAACCGGCGAAGCAATCGCCGCCATGATCGAAGCCAGCGGCAGCAAGGATGTGCGGCAACGTCGCCGCGCGCGTCAGGAAATCCACGAAGCGGTAGATGCGATGAAAACCAGTCTCGCCGCGCTCGACCGTCAGGAAAAGGGAAACCTGTCATGACCCGCCCTTTGATCGAAGCGCCCCTCCAATTCCGCACCAGCTCTGGCGGCGAACGCGCCAAGCATAATGCGCTGATCACCTGCCCGAAATGCGAAGCGCCCAGCTTCATCCGGCGCAGCACCCGCGTGACCGAACGGGTCAAGCATATCGACGCCCACTGCACCAACACCGGCTGCGGTCACACCTTCGGCCTCGAACTGGTGTTCCGCCATTCCTACAATCCCGGTCTGCTCGAACGGCCCGACCTCGATTTGCCGGTCTGCCCGCGCGATCAGGTGCCGCACATCCTGCCGCCCGAACGTGGCCGGGACGATCCGAACCAGATCACCATGTTCGGCTCCGGCTGACCGCCGCACCGCATCCATCAATCCAGACCAGATTTCAATAACGCCCGCGCTGCGGGCGAGGGGGACGCTTTGCCTGTTACCAATCAACCGCCCTGCGACGGCTGCGGCACCCGCTACCGCACGTTGTTCGACGCCTTCATGTCTGGTCGCGGATTCGTCGCTCTCTGCGGCGCCTGCGTTGAACCCGCGCGCGGCCCGGCTCGCGCTTACACCGGTCCTTACCCGATCCGCTCACCCAAAACCAAAGCACCTGACCTGCGCCTTATCGCCGGGGGCGCGCACCGGTGAGCCTTGAAGCCGACATTCTGAAAAGCCTGAACGACCGTTTCCGCTTCAAAAAGACGAAAGGGGATTGGCTGCAGGAAGGGATTTGCCCGGATTGCAAGAAGCCCGAACTCTTTTGTTCGGCCAAAGACCCCAAGATCGTCCGTTGCGGGCGGCAGGAACGCTGTGGTTGGGAAGACAGCGTCCGCAACCTGTTCCCTGACCTGTTCGAAAACTGGTCCAGGCGCTTCCCGGCGACCGATGCCAATCCCAACGCCGCCGCCGACGCCTATCTGTCGCACGAACGCGGCTTCGATCTCCAGCATCTGCGCGGTGCCTACACGCAGGAAACCTACGCGGAGGGCAACCAGTCGGCCGCGACCGTGCGTTTTCCCATCGGCCCGACCTATTGGGAACGCATCATCGATCGTCCCGGGCGCTTCGGCAAGAAGGCGCACTTCCAGCGCGGCGGCAAGCCCGGCGGGCATTGCTGGATGCCGCCCAGGCGCTCGATCGAGGACTACGCCCAGGCGGACAGCATCTGGATCTGCGAAGGCATCTTCAACGCCATTGCTCTCGACCAGGGCGCTGGCCAGCTCGCCGTGTCGGCCATGTCCTGCAACTACTGGCCCGAACATTTCCTTGATCAGGTCAAGGAAGCCCTGCGCACCCTGAAGCGCGCCACCCGACCCGAATTGGTCTTCGCCTTCGATCCCGGCGGCGCTGGCGTCAAATGGGCGCGCAAATTCGTCGACCGCGCTCATGTCGAAGGGTGGCAGGCCACAGCCGCGCAGGTCCGCCCTGATGGCGAAGGCACCACGCTCGACTGGAATGACCTCCTCCTGCGCCACCAGCAATGGAAGGATGATCCCGAACTCGCGCCCCTCGGCCCCGCGAAAATCGAGGAGTATCTGTGGAACGGCGCGGTCACCATTGCCAAGACGCCGCGCGAAAAGGCCAAGCTGATCTACGAACGCACGAAGCTGGCCAGCTTCGATTTCCGCCATGGCAACCGCCTGTGGTGGTGCCGCGTCACCTATGACGAAGATCAGACCCGCAACCTGCTGGTCGATGAAATCGCCAACTGCGCCTTTCGGATGCTCTATCGCGAACGGGACGAAGTTGCCGACGAAACCAACTATTTCCTGCAGGTCGATTTCCCTGATCAGCCCACGGTAAAAGCCCGCTTCACCGCCGCCGCCTGTTCCAACTCCGCTGAATTCAAGAAGCGGATGATGGCCTTTGCGGGCATGTGGAGCGGGACGGGCGACCAGCTGGACCGGCTGATCCGCAACCAGACGCGCAAGCTGAAGGTCGTCGAACCCATCCCCTTCACCGGCTATTCCGCGCCCCACCGCGCCTGGCTGTTCGGTGACTTTGCCGTGCGGGAAGGGCGCGTCGAACGGATCAACACCGAAAATTATTTCGACTTCGGCAAGCAGGCGGTGAAGCTGCGCAGCCCCGAAAAGCTGCTCGATATCCATTACGACCCCGACCAGATCAAATTCGATTGGGTCGATGACATTTGGACCGCCTTCGGGCCAAAGGGCCTGATCACGCTTTCCTTTTTCGTGATGAGCTTCTTCGCGGTGCAGATCCGCGAACGCAATAAATCGCTCGGCTTCCTTGAACTGACCGGCCCTCCCGGTTCCGGCAAATCGACCCTGATCGAATTCTGCTGGAAGCTGGCAGGTCGCGCCGGATATGAAGGCTTCGACCCGAACAAGGGCACCACCGCCTTTATCGCGCGCAGCTTCCTCAAGGTCAGCAACCTGCCGGTCGGCCTCATGGAAAGCGGCCGCGACGAAGAAAAGCGCAGCGGCAATCGCCAGTTCGATCCCAACGAACTGCTGATCCTCTACGGCGGACGCTCCCCGCGCGGCCTGGGCCAGAAGTCCGGCGGCTATGAAACCACCGAGCCGCCCTTTCTCGGCTCGATCTACCTCATGCAGAATGAACGGATCGACGCCCATCCGGCGGTGCTGGAACGGCTCATGTCCATGGCGATCGACAAGTCGCGCTGGTCCGAAACGACCCGCGACGCCGCCATCAGGCTTGAACAATGGCCGATCGAGGACGTGTCCGGCACCATCGTTCATGTCGTGCGGAGCGAGGCGAAATTCCTCCCCTTCTTCTTTGAACGCTTCACTCATCACGATCGGGACATGCCCAAGCGCGTTCCCGGCCTGGTCAACAGCCGCCCGATAAAGACCCATTCGCAACTTGCCGCCGCCGTCGAAGCGCTGCCCCGGCTGTTCCCCACCATTCGCCCCGAATGGACTGCCGAAACGCTCCAGATGGTCGATGCCATGGCGCTCGATCGCCAGAACAGTTGCGGCGGCGACCACCCGCTGGTGTCCCGCTTCTGGGAACAGGTCGATTACCTGCTCGATCGCGAACGCACGGACGATCACGCCAGCGGCAAATCGCTCAACCAGCACCGCGATCCCAACCTGATTGCCATCCGCCTGGTCGATTACGAAGCCCGCTGCCGCAACGCGGGCCTCCAGCCCCCTGAAATGGACAAGCTGCGTAAACTGCTGCGCGGCTCCAAGTCGCGCAAGTTCGTCGCGACCAAGCCCGTCAACAACCCCGTGGAGCATGTCGTCCACTGCTGGGTCTTCGACAATCCCCAAAAGCCGGAGAATATCCTGTGACCAAGCGAAGCATCGCCGGGCCGTCGCATGCCGACGCCGCCATCCCCAGCACCTTCATCTGCGCCGCCTGTGAAGCCGAACATATCAGCGCCGACGCCACCCTGCCGCAGGGCTGGGCGATCCGCCACGGCGTCGCCCGCTGTCCCGACTGCCGTCCCACTAAAAGGAGATTGCCATGTCACGCATCCACCGTTGCGACGTCCCCGGCTGTACCCGCACCCGCGCCAGCTGGCAGCGCCTCTGCACCCCATGCTTCGAAGCGCTCCCGCGCGAAATCCGCAACCGCATCATCGAAACCCGCCGCCTCGGCCGCAACCCGGACTGGCGCGCCGCCTGCAAAAAAGCAGCCCGCTACCTCGCCCAGATCGCGCGCCCACCCCGTGCGCCCATCCGCCCACGGGTAACCCCGCAACAAGCCTTCGCCAATCAGCAGCGCCTGCTCGGTGAGCAGGACTGAAGCGGAAAGATACGCTCATGATCCACGTCATAATGCCCCGCAAGTGCGGCAAAACCACTGGGCCGGTCTCGCTGGTGACACCCGACGATATCGCCGTCGCCCGCATCGCACTCTATGTTGCCTCGATCCTCCGCAATGTCGATCAGGTGGCTCTGCGCGATCTGAGTGACCGCTTGGCTACCGCCGCGCGCGATGATTGCATCCCCCGCTATGCCGACAACAGCCAGCTCGTCCGCATCATGCAGCGGCTTGGCTGGCGTAAACACGGTTATGTCGGGGAGGGGCGCGGTCGCAGCCCACTCTACCGCCGTGTCTCCAGCGGTGTCCTAACCCCGATCCGCCGCCCGGCGCCTGCGCCTCGACCCGCGCCGATGGGTGACGAATGCCCTTGCGAAGATTGCGCAGGTCCACACTCGGCAGGTGCGCCGCGATGACGCCCCCCCCCTCCCGTTCACCCCGCCGCCGCCCTCGCAATCGGTATCGCATCCGCCTTGCTCTGGCTGGCCACATTTCCCGCGCTTCGCTGGCTTTGCATCAGCGTCGACAGCCTTTTTTCAAGGATTATCCCGTGAAAGATCATCCCCGCACACGAACCGGCTTTGACGCCGATGACCTTCCCGCACCCAATTGCTGGCGGACGACAGAACTCGCGATCCTCGATCGCGAATATCCCACCGGCGGCTCCGCTACCGTGCATCGCCTGCTGCCCCACCGGACGCGCCGGACCATCCAGCAGGTCGCCTGGACACGCGGCATCCGCAAACAGCGCCGACAGGCGCAAGGGGAAGCCCGCGCATGATTACCGATCAGCAAAAGGTCGATCTGCAGATGCTCTGGCTCAATGGCTGGCCCGTCTATTCGGCGGCGACGCAGCTGGGCATCCGCCATTCGATCGCGCGCCGCCTCATCGACAAGACGAAGCGGCAGCTCACCCGCGACGGCAAGCCATGGCCTCGCGCCCTCGGCCCGACCGAACGCCCCTTGGCCACCTTGGTCCTGCCCAAAAGGACGGCATCGCCGCGACCAGCAACACCGCCTGCGCCGCAATGCCCACCAGCCCAGCTGCCTCCGCCGCAATCGGCAGCACCGGCCCCGTCGCCTCCCGAACCCTCCCCCATATCGCGCCGCCGCCCGACATTTGAAGAACAACTCGCCCGCATCGCCGCCGGCGCGCGCCTGACCCGCACTTTTAGACCCCCAAGCGCAGACCACCCCTTCACCTTGGGTGGCATCGGTTCCTCCCTGCTCTGAAAGGGGCAACATTGACCTTCCAAGATCCCTCACTGGCCGTACCGACGTGGCGCTCGACTTCGGACGCCATGACCGACCCGATCGCCGACCTTCGCGCCACCTTCGCGCCTTGCCTCGCCGAAGTCGAAGGCGCGCTGGCCCGCCGAGAAGAGCAATATCCCGCCCTCGTGCAGGCGGGCCGCATGGATCATCAAGCGTCGACCCGCGAAATAGAGATCTGGCGCGCGATCGTCGCTGACTGGCGGCGCGTCGTTACCGGCGTTGGGCCAGTCGGCACACAGGCGACCGTGCCGGAAAAGATCGACCAGCTGAAAGATGGCATCGCCCGCTACGGCCCCGCGCTCGGCCGCGAGATCGCAACTCTCTCCGATAGTATCCGGCAGGATTGTCTGGAGATTCCAGATCGAGCCTATCTGGCCGATCGCCACGGCCATCGCGTCGCCCGCTATATCGAGCTGCTCACCAGTCGTGACCGCCTGATGGATCTGGCGATCCTCTACAACAGCGAACTGCCCAGCTCCCCCTTATGGCGCGGCTTCTGGCGCGGCATCGACGCCTATCTGTCCTTCCACCAAGACGCCCGCACGACCGCAAAACAGCGTGAGGCCACATGACGCCTATCCTTCTGACCGAAAAGGAAGCGGCCCAACGCTTGAGCCTCTGCACCCGTACCTTGCGAAAGGCCCGGCAGGACGGCGCGCTTCCCTATATTTTGATCGGCCGCGCGGTGCGCTACACTGTCGCGGATCTCGAATCATATATCGAGCGACTTCGCCAGGTCCAATCCGCATGTCAGCCTGCCCAGCGCGCGTCCAGAATATCAGGTCCACGCCCCAAAGGCGGCGGTGTGATCATCCCTTTTTCGGAGCGCAGCGTCCGCCGGTGACCGCGTGACCGTCTATAAGCCTGCAGGCAAACCACACTTTCTCTTCGACTTTCAGTTCCGTGGACGCCGCTACCACGGCTCCACCGGCTGCACGTCCAAGCGCAAGGCGGAGGAATTTGAACGGCGCGAACGCCACCGCGCCGCGCTGCCCGAAGTTCAGCGCCCACCCATCACGCTCGATCAGGCCGGTGGCCTGTATCAGGAACATGCCGAACACCTGCCCAGCTGGCCGACCATCCGCTACATGATCGCCGCGCTGGTCGAAGGCCTCGGCCGCACCCGCCTCCTGTCTGAAATCACCCAGCGTGATTTGCAGCTCTATGTCGCCAAGCGCCGCGACGGCCGCGCCAATGCATCGGTCAACCGGGAAATGGAAAATGCCCGCTCGATCTGGCGTCACGCGCAGGCGACCAAATATGATATCGGCGAGATGCCCGATTGGGGAAAGCTCTTCCTCAAAGTGCCGCGCCAGCCACCGCGCGAACTAGCGATCGCCGAAGAGGCAAAGCTGTTCCTTGCCCTCCGCACCGACGTGACGGACGCCGTGGACTTCCTATTGAAATCAGGCTGGCGCAAGGGCGAGGTGCTGGGCCTGCGCTGGAAGGACGTCAACATCCCGCGCCGCCAGGCCGTGACGCAGATCAAGGGCGGCGACATCGTCACCCGCCCGCTCACTTCCACCCTGGTCGAAATCATCGCGCGCCAGCCACACGCCGAAGATGAAGAGGCGAAGGAATATGTCTTCACTTATGTCTGCCAGAAAAGCCGTGGCGACCGCCGCGCGGGCCAGCGCTATCGCCTGACCGCCACTGCCCTGCGCAAGCCGTTCGAACAGGCCAAGGCCGATTCCGGCGTCGATAATTTCCGTGTTCACGATCTGCGCCACACACGTGGCACCCGCATCGTGCGCGCCACCGGCTCACTGGCAGCGGCCAAGGAAGCCCTCAAGCACCGCCGCATCGAAACCACCCTGCGCTACGCCCACGTTCTGGACGACGACGTTCGCAACGCGCTCGATGCCAGCGAGTCCCGACATAGTCCCGACCAGATTAAAAAGAGAAAGCGGAAAGCCTAGCTTTCCTGCGGCCTACAGCCACCCAGCAAATCCGCGTGTAAACGAGACGCTCTACCAACTGAGCTAATCGCCCGCTCCTGCGGAGAAGCGTCTATCTAGGGAAAAATGCCGGGGCGTCAAGCCGGGAGTCAGGCGGTGAGCAGTCGGCGGCTGGCGCCGAACCAGCGGGTCAGCGCTTCGGCGGCCTCATTGGCCAGTGCGATGAAGATGCGTCGGCCATCATGGGGATCGGCCTGCCGTTCGACCAGCCCCTTGTCGGTCAGCGTGCGAATCCAGCGCAAGGCGGTGGTCGGCGGCACGGCGGCGGCGATGCACAGGCTGGAAACGGAGACGCGCTCATGCTCAAGCCTGGCGGCCAGCAGGTCGAGTAGCATGTCCCAGGCCGGATCGGCAAACAGGTCGCCGGGCAGGAAATCGGCGCGAATGCGGCGTGCGCGCAGCAGGTCGCGGACCTGGGTGGCGCTGATCGGCGGAGCGTCCGGGCTGGCGACTTCGCTGCCGATCGGCGCGATCGCAGGCATACCGATATAATCGCTCGCCCGGTCCGCGATGCGCGGACCAAGATCGAAACTGGGCGCGGCGACGCCGCGCGGGCGCTGGGTCATAGCCTCGATCGTGCGGGCGAGGCGTCCGACCTCTTCGCTCAATTGCTGCAGGCGGGTGCTTTCGCCTTCGCGGGTGATTTCGTGCAATTTCTGGCCGGCGCTTTCATGCTTGGCAGCGGCCAGCAGGGCAGCGGCGACATCGGTCCGGTCGGGGTTGCATAGCAACTGGGTGCGGGGATTGCGGACGCAGGCATAGGCAAGGTCCAGCGTTTCGATGCCCGCCAGCAGGATGATGGCCATGCCATTCTGGATTGCGACGGTTTCCAACTGGACGATTAGGTGATCGAGCGTCGGGTCGGGTCGCGGGCAGAAGAGCATGACGATGTCGCAACCAACCTGGATGTCGAGCCTGAGCGGCGCGTCGGCCAGTGATACGATGTCGAGCAGACGCAGGCCCGCTGCCCGCGCCAATGCGGCAGCCTCGTCCCCCCAAGCATCATCGGCGACGACCAGCAGACCGGGCCGTTCATCGCGTGCGCCGAACGGGGCGTCATAGTCGGGGGTAAAGGGGTCGACCGTCATCGCGTGGCTCCTGTGCCTGTTCTGTTCTGCACCTTATCGTTCCGACGCCGGGATGCAGCCCCTGCTTTCTCCGCAATGGAGGAAGGCGTCTGGGACTGATCGGCCGGACATGATCATTGGGTCCATATTCTCGCCATTATGGGGCTTTGGCTTGACGAGATTTGCATCCGAAATGGAGTCATCTGGTACGATCACACCGCCGTGGCGCGGGCGAAGGCGATGTAGAGTGCGCGCAGTCGCATCGCGACCGGGCCGGGGGTGCCGGTGCCGATGGTCTGGCCGTCGATGGTGACGACCGACTGGCACAGGGTCGAGGCGCTGGTGATGAACGCTTCTTTCGCGGCCAGCGCTTCTGCGACGCTGAAAGGGCGGCGGATGACGGCCAGGCCGCTTTCGACGGCCAGCGCGGTCAGCGCGTCGCCGGTGCAGCCTGCCAGCACCGCCTGGCTGTAGGGGCGGGTGACGATGCCTTCGTCGGTGACGATGAAGGCGGTGGAGGACGCACCTTCGGTCACGAAGCCGTCTTCGACCAGCCAGGCCTCCTGTGCGCCCGCGTCGCGCGCAGCCTGTTTGGCCATCGCCTGCGCCAGCAAGCCGGTGCTTTTGATGTCGCGCCGTTTCCAGCGCAGGTCGGGCATCGTGGCAACCGCGATGCCGGTCGTGACTGCAGGGACATGGAGAATGGGTTTGTCCTGCACGAACAGGAACAGGGTCGGCGCGGTATCGGGCGACGGCAGGAAGTCGCGCGTTGCGTCCGCGCCACGGGTCAGCTGAAGATAGACGAGACCTTCATTCAGCGCGTTGCGGGCGACGAGCTGCTTTTGCACCGTTTCAATTTCGGCAAGGCTTATGGGCAGGGCGATGCCAAGCGCGGCGGCGGAACGTTGCAGTCGGGCGAGATGGCTGGCGCTGTCGATCAGCTTGCCATCGATGACCGCCGCGACCTCATAAATGCCATCGGCAAACAGGAAGCCGCGGTCCAGCGGTGAGATCCGCGCGTCTGCAAGCGGTAGAAAGGCACCGTTGAGATAGGCGATCGACATGAAGCGGGGCATTTCCTTAGGCGATGAAGTCCCTGCTTTTGCCGGTCGGGCGGGCAGGGTCAAGCGGCTTGGCGTCGTATATCACGCTGTTGCGGCGGGAAGGGCGGACGCGGAACTTCGCTAAATTCGCCCATATCGCGCATGGGAAATTGACGCAAAGTCGGTCGTCTGCCGGTGCGGGCAAGGGGGTGGGGTGGACGATGTAAAGGAGCCGGGTCTAAATATATCAGGGGCGGGTTGTGTAGGACAGGGCACGGCCCTGCCTGACTGCCCCCTCTAAGCCGCCTTGCCCTGCAACGCTTTCTGCCGCCGCCGTTGCACCGATGAGCCTATGCCCATCGCCTCACGATATTTCGCCACGGTGCGCCGCGCTATGTCCATGCCCTTGGCGCGCAGCAGGTCGACCAGCGTGTCGTCGGACAGGATGGCATGGGGTTCTTCGGCGGCGATCAGCGCCTTGATATGGCTTTTGACTGCCTCAGCCGAGACGGCACCGTCGCCTTCGGCATTGGCGACGCCGCTGGTGAAGAAATATTTGAGCTCGAACTGGCCGCGCGGACAGGACAGATATTTGTTCGACGTCACCCGGCTGACGGTGGATTCGTGCATTGCGATGGCGTCCGCGACGGTGCGCAGCGTCAGCGGTTTGAGGTGCGCGACGCCCTTGCGGAAAAAATCCTCCTGGCAACGGACGATTTCGCTGGCGACCTTGATGATCGTTTTCTGGCGCTGGTCCAGCGCCTTCACCAGCCAGTTGGCGCTGGCCAGGCAATCGGCGAGCCATGCCTTGGCGCTCTTGTCCTGTTTGCCCGACGCCAGTTCGACATAATAATTACGGTTGATGAGGACGCGGGGCAGCGTCGCGCTGTTAATCTCGATCGCCCAGCCGTCCGCGGTGGGCCGCACGAACAGGTCCGGCGTGACGGGCGCGGCGCGATCGCTGGAAAAGCGCAGGCCGGGCTTTGGGTCATAGCTGCGCAGTTCGCGGATCATGTCCGCCATATCCTCTTCATCCACGCCGCAGATACGGCGCAACTGTGGCAGCGCGCCGCGCGCCAGCAGATCCAGATTGGCGAGCAGTCGCGCCATGCAGGGATCGTGACGGTCGGCCTCCTTGGCTTGCAGCGCCAGGCATTCGGACAATGACCGCGCGCCAACCCCGGTGGGGTCGAAGCCATGGATGACGCCCAGCACCCGTTCCACGTCGCACAGCGGCAGGCCGAGCGCATGGGCGGTTTCCAGAAGATTGGCCTCCAGATAGCCTGCCGGGTCGATCTGGCCGATCAGCTGGCCAGCGACGATCAGGTCCATGCCCGACAAAGCGGCGCGGGCCTGATCCATCAGATGTTCCTGAAGGCTGGGTTCGGGATTGGCGAAACTGTCGAAATCTACCGCTTCGCCGCTGCCCCCCGTCAGCGCGTCCATGCCGCTGCCGGAACCGCTACTCGTGCCATGGGCGCTGGCCATGCGATCGCCGGGGCCATCGTCGATAAAGGTTTCGGCGCCATAATCGACGTCGAGCGGGGAATCGCTGGCGCCCAGTCCCTGGCCGATCAGATCGTCGCTCGATCCCGTTTCGGCGGCAAGCGCAGGGCGTTCCACATCCCGGTCTATGCCATCGGGCGCGGGCAGGTCGTCGGGCGCGCTGCCGCTGTCGAGCAGCGGATTTTTCTCCAGCTCACCAGCGACGAACGCATCAATCTCCAGATTGGAAAGCGCCAGCAGCTTGATCGCCTGCTGGAGCTGCGGCGTCATCACCAGCGACTGGCTTTGCCGGATGTCGAGGCGTGGACCGAGCGCCATCAGACCATAACTGCGTCATGAATGGGAGTGCGCGCCGCCATCATGTCAAAGCGAGAAATTCTCGCCCAGATAGAGGCGGCGTACGTCGGCATTGGCGACCAGTTCGGTCGGGCTGCCGGCAAAGAGCATCTGGCCGCCATAGATGATGCAGGCGCGATCGACGATTTCCAGCGTTTCGCGCACATTATGGTCGGTGATGAGGACGCCGATGCCCCGGTTCTTCAGATCTTTGACCAGGTCGCGGATGTCGGCGATGGAGAGCGGGTCGATGCCTGCAAAAGGTTCGTCCAGCAGCACGATCGAGGGATTGGCGGCCAGCGCGCGGGCGATTTCGCAGCGGCGGCGTTCGCCCCCCGACAGCGCCATTGCCGCCGAATCGCGCAAACGGGTCAGGCCGAATTCGTCGAGCAGCTGTTCCAGCCGGGCGTCGCGCGCATCACGGTCCGGCTCGGCCAGTTCCAGTACGGCGCTGATATTCTGCGCGACGGTCAGGCCACGAAAGATCGACGTTTCTTGCGGCAGATAGCCCAGCCCCAATATGGCGCGGCGATACATGGGCAGGCCGGTAATATCCTGCCCATCCAGCACGATGCGGCCGCGGTCGGGGCGGACCAGCCCCATCACCGAATAGAAGCAGGTCGTCTTGCCCGCGCCATTGGGGCCAAGCAGGCCGACCACTTCGCCTTTGCCCACGGTCAACGACACGTCGGACAGGACGACGCGCTTGTCATAGCTTTTGGCGATCGAGATGACCGACAGGCCGTCACCCAATTCCTGCGGGGCAAGGGGGTGGTGGGCCTGGGCTGGCCGATCCTGGGTGGTGACGTCGTGCATGGTTCGTCCATTCTTGCAGCCAATGGATTGACCGCCAGTAAAAATTGGTCCGCCCGCGGGGCAGTTGGCATTCTTTGTGCATGGGATTGCCGCCGGGGCAAGGGGTAAAATGGCGTGACGAGGCGCGGGCGCGCCTAGCCGCGCACCGGCAAGGCGGTCTGATATTTGGTGACCGACAGCGCAAATTGCGATGATGCGCCCGCGACCGAGGGGTGCTTGAGCAGGGTGCGCATCAGGAAATGCTCATAATCAGCGACATTGGAGGCGACGACGCGCATCAGATAATCCCATTCGCCCGACATCGAATAGCATTCCATCACCTGATCATGGTCGCGCACGAACGCTTCGAACGCGGCGATCGAATCGCCCGAAAACTCCTTCATCCGCACATGGCAGAATATGGTCACATCCTGCCCCAGCAGGTGCGGATCGGCGAGGCGGACCGCGCCGCGCAGCACGCCCGCTTCCTCCAGCGCCTTGACCCTGCGCCAGCAGGATGGGCCGGTGCTGCCGACCCGTTCGGCCAGATCGGCATTGCTGAGCGCGGCGTCACGCTGCAACTCTGCAACGATGCGGCGATCCAAAGCATCCAGTTCAACAAATTTCGTCATGAAATCACCGATATGTGAATTGAAATTACAGTTATACCCTGATTATCGGCCATTTTGAAAAGCAATTTCGCGCCCGATTTGCGATGCTGGGGCCATGGCTGAAACCCCGCACGCCGAAACCCCACTCGACCGTCCCGCGCACGCCGCGGAGGACTGGACCGTTCCGCAGGACTGGGACCGCTACAGCGCGGCCGATCATGCGATGTGGGACCGGCTGTTCGAGCGGCAGGCGCGCATGCTGCCGGGGCGGGTGGTGCCGGAATTCATGGCGGGGCTGGATATATTAAGGATGGACCAGCCGGGCATCCCGCGTTTCGACGCGCTGTCCGACCGATTGATGCAGGCGACCGGGTGGCAGGTGGTGGCAGTGCCGGGGCTGGTGCCCGACCGTCTGTTTTTCGACCATCTGGCCAATCGCCGCTTTCCCGCCGGGCGCTTCATCCGCACGCCAAGCCAGGAGGATTATCTGGAGGAGCCGGACGTGTTTCACGACGTGTTCGGCCATGTTCCCCTGCTCGCCAATCCGGTGTTCGCCGATTATATGCAGGCCTATGGCCAGGGCGGGTTGCGCGCCGACGGGCTGGGCGCGATCGAGAAGCTGGCGCGGCTTTACTGGTACACCGTCGAATTCGGGCTGATCGACACGGATGAGGGCCTGCGCCTCTATGGCGCGGGGATCGTGTCGTCCAATGCCGAATCGCATTTCGCGCTGGAGGATGCCTCCCCCAACCGGCTGGGCTTTGATCTTCAGCGGCTGATGCGGACCCGTTATAAAATCGACGATTTCCAGCAGAGCTATTTCGTCATCGACAGTTTCGATCAGCTGTTGCGCCAGACCGTCGAGACCGATTTCGCGCCGCTCTATGCCGCGCTGGCGCAGCAAAGCGATCTGGATACCGACACGATATTGCCAGGCGACCGGGTCTTTACCCGCGGGACGCAGGCCTATGCCCATAAGAAAATGCAAGAGGAGCCGAAATGACCACCAGCGCCGATAATCCCCTGGGCCTTAACGGTTTTGAATTTGTCGAATTCACGTCGCCCGACCCCGAAGCGATGGCCGCGCAGTTCGAGGCGCTGGGCTTTACCGCGACCCACCGGCACCCGACCAAGAATATCACCCGCTTCAAGCAGGGGCGGATCAACCTGATGCTCAACCGCGACGATGCGGGCCGGGTGGCGGCGTTTCGCGGGATGCACGGCCCCTCTGCCAGCGCCATGGCGTTCCGCGTCGCCAATCCGCAGGGCGCGCTGCAATGGGCGCTGGCCAATGGCGCGCAGCCGACGGAGGAGGATGACACCGTCATCATGGGGATTGGCGGCGCCTATCTCTATTTCATGCCCGACCATGGCGATCCCTACGCCAACTGGGCCGAATTTCCCGGCTGGCGCGAAGCGGAGGCGCGCAACAATGTCGGGCTCGACCTGCTCGACCATCTGACCCACAATGTCCGGCGCGGGCAGATGCGGGTGTGGAGCGAATTCTACCGCACCCTGTTCGGGTTCGAGGAGCAGAAATTCTTCGACATCAAGGGCAAGGCGACCGGCCTCACCAGCCAGGCGATGATCGCCCCGGACAAGGCGATCCGCATTCCCCTGAACGAAAGCCAGGACGACAAGAGCCAGATCGAGGAGTTCATCCGCGAATATCATGGCGAGGGTATTCAGCATCTGGCGCTGACCACCGACGATATTTACGGCACGGTCGAAAAGCTGCGCGCGCGCGGCGTGCGGTTGCAGGACACGATCGAGACCTATTACGAACTGGTCGACAAGCGCGTCCCCGGCCATGGGGAGGATCTGGAACGGTTGCGCCGCAACCGCATTCTGATCGATGGCGATGTTGAAACCGAGGGGCTGTTGCTTCAGATCTTTACCGAGCCGATGTTCGGGCCGATCTTTTTCGAGATCATCCAGCGCAAGGGCAATGAAGGCTTTGGCAACGGCAATTTCCAGGCCTTGTTCGAAAGCATCGAATTGGACCAGATACGGCGCGGGGTGGTGAGCGTCGACGCCTGACGCAAGGCTTGGGAGGAGAGGATCGACATGCATTATCTCCCCGGCTGGGGCAATCATCATGCGAGCGAGGCAGTGGCCGGGGCGTTGCCGGTGGGGCGCAATTCGCCCCAGCATGTGCCGTTCGGACTCTATGCCGAACAATTGTCCGGCACCGCCTTCACCGCGCCGCGCCATGACAACCGGCGCAGCTGGCTTTACCGGATGCGGCCAAGCGCGGGGCATCCGCCGTTCCGGCCCTATGGGCGCGATACGCTGATCGTAGCGGGGCAGGTCGATACGCCCAACCGGCTGCGCTGGAATCCGCTGCCCGCCGCCGGGGCGGGGGTGGATTTCGTCGATGGCCTCGTCACCATCGCGTCCAATGGCGATATTGGCGCGGGGACCGGCTGCGCGGTGCATCTCTATGCCGCCAGCGCGTCCATGGTGGATCGCGCCTTTTTCAGCGCCGATGGCGAAATGCTGATCCTGCCGCAACAGGGGCGCCTGCGCATCGTTACCGAAATGGGTGTGCTGGAGGTTGCGCCGTTGCAGGTTGCGCTGATCCCGCGCGGGGTGCGCTTTCGCGTCGAATTGCCGGACGGCGCAGCACGCGGCTATGTCTGCGAAAATCACGGCGCGCTGTTCCGGCTGCCCGACCTGGGACCGATCGGTTCCAACGGCCTTGCCAATGCCCGCGATTTCGAGGCGCCGGTCGCAGCGTTCGAGGATGTCGAGCGGCCAACCCGGATCGTGCAGAAATATGGCGGCATGCTGTGGGAGAGCGAACTTGACCATAGCCCGTTCGACGTAGTCGCCTGGCACGGCAATCTGACGCCCTGTCGCTATGATCTCACGCGCTTCAACACGATCGGCACGGTCAGCTACGACCATCCCGATCCGTCCATCTTCACGGTACTGACCAGCCCCAGCGATACTCCGGGCACGGCCAATGTCGATTTCGTGATCTTCCCGCCGCGCTGGATGGTGGCGGAGGACACGTTTCGCCCGCCCTGGTTCCATCGCAATGTGATGAGCGAATATATGGGGCTGATCCACGGCCAATATGATGCCAAGGCAGGTGGCTTTGCACCCGGTGGGGGCAGCCTGCACAATAATATGTCGGGCCATGGCCCGGACGTCGACAGTTGGCGCAAGGCGGTGGATGCCGTCCTTTCGCCCCACAAGATAGAGGAAAGCATGGCGTTCATGATCGAGAGCAGGATGGCGTTTCGCCCCACCCGCTGGGCAATGGAAACCCCTTTGTTGCAGGCTGATTATGACGCCTGCTGGCAGGGCTTTCCAAAGGCGCGGCTGCCATGACCGGCTGGTGGACCACCGACGAAACGCATGATCCGGCCCGGACCAGCTGGGTTGCGAGCGCGCAGGGTCATGCCGATTTCCCGATCCAGAACCTGCCCTATGGCGTCTTTTCGCCAGCCGGGGGGAAGGGGCGGATCGGCACGGCGATCGGCGACATGATATTGGACCTGGCGGCCTGCGCGGACGCGGGACTGATCGGAGAGGGGGGCGACAGGCTGCTGCTCCCGACGCTCAACGCGCTGATGGCGATGCCGGTCGACGCACGCCGCACCCTGCGCCGCGCGATCAGCATGTTGCTGTCCGACCCGGCGATGCAGGGGGCGGTCGAACCGCATCTCTACGCCGCGTGCGATTGCACGCTGCATCTGCCTGCGCAGATCGGCGACTATAGCGACTTCTATGTCGGCATCCACCACGCCACCAATGTCGGTCGCCAGTTCCGGCCCGACAATCCGTTGCTGCCCAATTATAAATATGTGCCGATCGGCTATCATGGCCGGGCTTCGTCGATCCGCCCGTCGGGGCAGGCGCTGCTGCGTCCCTGCGGCCAGCGCAAGGCGCCCGATGCCGACGCGCCCGTCTATGGCCCCAGCGTGCGGCTTGATTATGAGCTGGAAATGGGGGTGTGGATCGGCCAGGGCAATGAGCAGGGCGCGCCCATAGCCATTCATGACGCGGCGGATCACATCGCCGGCTTCTGCCTGCTCAACGACTGGTCGGCGCGCGATTTGCAGGCGTGGGAATATCAGCCGCTCGGCCCCTTCCTCTCCAAAAGCTTTCATTCCACCATTTCGCCCTGGGTCGTGACCGCGGAAGCGATGGCGCCGTTCCGCATCGCCCAGCCCGCGCGGCCCGATGGCGATCCGGCGCCCTTGCCCTATCTTGCCGATGCCGATGATCAGGCGCATGGCGCGCTTGGCGTGATGCTGTCTGTCTATCTCCTCAGCGCAGCGATGCGCGATGCGGGCATGGCGCCGATGCGCCTGAGCCAGGGTCCGGCCAGCAATCTCTACTGGACGGTGCAGCAGATCGTGACCCATCAAGCGTCCAATGGCTGCAACATCATGCCCGGCGATCTGCTTGGCACAGGCACCATTTCCGCGCCGACGCGGGACGGTTTTGGCAGCCTGCTGGAATTATCCGTCGGGGGCAAGGAGCCGGTGAGCCTGCCCACAGGCGAAACCCGCGCCTTTCTGGCCGATGGCGACGAAATCATATTGCAAGCGGTCGCGCAGGCGGATGGGTTCGTGCCCATCGGCTTTGGCGAATGCCGGGCGCAGGTCTTGCCCGCGCGGGCGTAAACGGCCGACAAGCCGATGCGCCACAGGCACATCGCAAAAATGGCGGTCGTTCCGGGGCTGGAGGGGAAACCCGGAACGACCGCCAAACATGCAAGGCGGCGATGACTGCCGCGTTGCACGGGGCGCCTAGTCGAATTTGAAGCGGACGCCCAAGGCGAAGGTGCGGTCGATCAGCAAGGTGCTGGAAATGAACTCCGTCGGGTTGCCGACATCGCCGAACTTGTAATAATTTTGCTGCTTCGCCTTGGTGATGTTCACAGCGTCGAAGGTGATGCCGATATCTTCGTTCAGGTTCAGCGTCAGCTGGAAGTCCAGGCTCTTTTCCGGCGCGCGCCACATGCCGATCGGGTTGGCGAAGGCGCGGGCTTCATTGTTGTTCAGGAACCCCTTGCGCCAGATATAGGACAGGCGCGCGCCGACCGGGCCTTTGTCATAGGCCAGCGTGGCGTTGTAGGACAGTTTCGACACGCCGAAGAAGGCCGACTTGGCGGTGCCGGTGATTTGCCCGGCATTGTCGACGACCGGGATCGTCTGTTCCGAATCCAGGATCGTCGCGCTGCCGGTAAAGCCCAGGCCGTCGAGGACCGAAGGCAGGTAGGAGGGGAAATAGGTCAGCCCCAGTTCCAGCCCCTTGAGCGTGCCGTTGGATGCGTTGGCCGGGCGAGTGATGTTGAAAAATTCGGTATAGGTTTCGTTGCGGGGCAGATAATTGTTCGGAATGAACTCCCGCACGGTGAGCGGCACGACCAGGCCGTCGATCTTGCGCTGGAAGGCGGTGGCGTAGATGGCGCTGTTGCGTCCGAAATACCATTCGATCGCCAGGTCCATATTCTTCGACTGGGTCGCCCGCAAATTGGGGTTGCCCGACGATCCGGTGCCAAAACCGACGCGCGACAGGTCGCCGGTAAGCGCCAGATTGGGATTGAGATCGCCAAAGGCCGGACGACGCAGCGTTTCGCCATAGTTGAAGCGGATGCGCAGATTGTCGGTGATATTGTAGCGCGCGGTGAAGGACGGCAGGAATTTTTCCGAACCCGTCGATACGGTGGTCCGGGCGAACCCATTGCCGCGATCAAAATAGTCATATTCGGTGTCGATCGCGACGAAGCGCACGCCACCCTGCAACTGAAGCGGACGACCGAAAATTTCGATCTCCCCATCGGCCAATATATAGGCGGCGAGGTTCGTTTCGTTGATGCCAAAGACATGGCCGAACGTCATCTGGTCCGACAGCAGCAGGCCGGGCGCGACGGCGCGGTACAACTGGCGCACGGCATCCTTGTTCATGCTGCGCGGATCGGCCAGCACCCAGCTGGTCGGAATGTCGGCGCGCCCATCGAAGAAGCCGCTATTGGTAAAGGGGCTGCCCTCGCCAAAGGCGTCGAGCGTGACGCCAAGGCCACCGGCGCCCTGATCGCGCACATAGCTGTCGGCCTTGCGGCTGTCATAGCGCCAGCCCGCCTTGATCCGGCGCAGAAAGCCGTCGTCCCATTTATATTCGCCGTCCAGCATCATGGTCAGCGCGCTGCCGGTATTTTTCGTGCCGCTGTCGAACAGATTGCCCACGGTCCATTTGCTGGCGTCGGTCAGCACGTCCTGATTGCCGAAGCTGTAGGCGGGCAGGCCGCCACCTGCGTTGAAATCAATGTCGAGATCGAGCGGGCCGCGATCGGTGCGGATGGCGAAGAAGGAGGTTTCGTTCTTGCTGTCCTGATAGGCCAGGTCGGCGACGATCTTGCCGTTGGCGCCGACATCCCATTTGGCGTTCAGCGCATAGACATAGCTGTCGGTGCGGTTGGTTGCCATGTCGCCGCTGTTGAAGCCTGCGACCGCGCCCACCCGGCGCGACTTGATGATGTTCGTGCCTTCATAGAGTTCAAAGCTGTTGGCGACGTCCGCGGGCAGATTGCCCCACCAGTCGGCGAAGCTGAAATGCAGGCTGTTGAAGGTTTCGCCCCGGAAGCCGGTGTAAAAGACTTCGGCGGTGTAGACCGAACTGTCATTGGGCGCCCATTGCAGCGCCGCGTTGATCGAGGGCCGCTCACGCTTGCCGTACAGGTCGGACGCGATGACGGCGTCGCGCGACAGATAATAGGGGGTGGCGACACCATTGATGTTGAGCGTCGATCCGGGGGCGGTCGGCAGGCCCGCGTCCAGGCCGGGCGTCCAATTTTCGTTACTGTCGCCGGGGAAGATGCGTTGCAGCGGCGTCAGGCCCGAACCGGCGGGCGGGGCTTCGGTGGCGAAGGGCACCATCGCGCCGGCCTGCAGATTCTGGTTGCGATATTGCGCCCTGGTATAGCTGGCATTGACCAGCAAGCCGATGTCGCCGATGCCGGTTTCCCACCGATCGCTGACGAGCAGGGCGACATTGGGATTATATTTGTCCGCCAGTTCCGAATAGACGCCACGCGCCAGGCCGGAAATGGTGAAGCCGTCAAAGTCGAGCGGGCGACGGGTCTGGACGTCGATCTGGCCCGCCAGGCCGGTTTCAAGCTGATCGGCCGAGCGGGTCTTGTAAACGTCGATCCGGCTGACCAGGTTCGCGGAAATATCCTGCAGCGCGAAGGATGTGCCAGCGGCGGTGAAGATGTTGCGGCCGTTGAGCGTCGTCAGCGGATCGGTCAGGCCGCGGATGGTGATGCCCGCCGTTTCACCTCCGGCGCGGTCGGTGACCTGAATGCCGGTGACGCGCTGGAGCGCTTCGACGACATTATTGTCGGGCAGCTTCCCGACATCTTCCGACACGATCGAATCGACGATCTGTGTCGAATTCTTGCGGACATTGAGCGCGCCGACAATCGATGCGCGCACGCCGGTCACCACGATGTCGGCGGTGTCGTCCTCTGCGGCCATCTGGGGGGCGGGGCTGGTTTGCGCGTGGGCGCTGGCGTCCAGCATCAGCGCGAACATGGATACGGAGCATAATGCGATCGGCAGACGTGCCATTTCAAGTCCTCCCCTATGGCTGGCCCATTCGCCATGCCCTGAATTACTCGGACTAATTATTGCTCAGACAAATGGAGTGCAAGCGAAATTTTCTGGTTGGTCCGCATGACGGCGCGGCGTGACATTATTGCTGCATCAGGAAGTGCTGGATATTCAAGGATAGTCCGGCCGGAACGGGTCTGGCGAGGGGCTGGCGGCCCGCCGATGTGCAAGATCCGACATTGCCTCTTTGTCGGAGTATATCGGTTGACGTCAGTCCGCACGCCAGCGTGCCGCAGCGTCACGGCTGCGCACGAGGCGAATCTGGCCGTCTGCCACGCCGATCGCCTTGCCCGGCGCGGCGATCGCGGCAAAGCGGATGGTGCCCCGCCGCGCATCGGCCAGGCGGACGAACTGGCTGCGCAGGTCGAAATCGGCACTGTTGCTGTCAGGCTCCAGCGCGACCGATCCGTCCTTGCGCGCGACCAGATAATGGCCGGGCATCAATATGGGGGACAGCATGACGCTTTGCTGGCCCGCGCGACCGGGCGTCTGGCGGAACTGCGTCTGGGCCAGCAAGGGGTTGCCCGCGATCAGGCGGGGGCCGTCATGCGCCAGCAGGAGTTTGGCATTGGTGGCTGACGCAAAGCGCTCCGGCAGTGGTCCGTTGCCTACCGGCACACCGAAATCGGGGATGCCATCGGCGGTATAATAGAGCCGCTGGACGCGGGTATGGCGGTCCGGGTTGAACAGCGGATCGCCCTGGATCGCCTCATAGTCCCGGCCATGATAGACCAACATGTCGCGTCCCTGTTCGTCCACGGTGAAACTGTTGTGGCCAGGGCCGAACACGCTGGTTTCCCGGCATGTCGTGAAAACCGGCTGTGGCGATTTGGTCCAGCTGGCCGCGTCGAGCAGGTCGGCATCTTCATCCGCGGTCAGCATGCCCAGGCAGTAGCGCGCGTCGGTCGCGCTGGCCGAATAGGTCATGAAAAGACGGCCATTGCGGTGCAGGACAGCAGGCGCTTCGGCGACCTTGTAGCCGCGAATTTCCCAGTCGAGCGTCGGCACGGTCAGGCGGGTCGCCTTGCCCGCCAGCTTCAACGGGGATTCCAGCTTGGCTATGTACAGGTTACTGTTCGTCTCGATCCCCGGCTCGCGCTGCGCCCAGGCGAAATAGCGCTGGCCCTTGTGGACGAAGCTGGTCGAATCGAGGTTGAAACTGTCCCACGGCGCCTGAAACTGGCCGAGCAGGCTCCATTTGCCGGTCATCGGGTCCGGCCCGTCGCACACCACCGCGTAGGTGCGGATGCGGAACACATCCTCGCCCCCGCCGCTGGGCCCGGCGGCGAAATAGATGATCCACTGTCCATCGATCCGGTGCAGTTCGGGCGCCCAGATGAAGCCGGACAGGGGGCCGGTCTTTTCATGCCGCCACAGCACGGCTTCGGTTGCGCTGGTCAGGCCCGCGATCGTCTTTGACCGGCGCAGCACCAGCCGGTCATATTCGGGGACTGACCCGGTCATGTAATAATGGCCATCGTCATGGCGAAATATCTGCGCATCGGCGCGCTGGCGGACGAGCGGGTTTTGCGGTGCGGCTACGGGCGCTTCGGCGACCTTGGCGCGCGCAATGATCGGCGCGGCGGACAGGGCGGCGCTGCTGGCGATGAAGCCACGGCGGGACAGGGTGAAATGCATGTCTTTCTCTCCGGTCGGTATTCAATAATCGGCCTGGGGCCAGCCGTCCGCGCCCCAGCGGACCGGCGCGATCCGCAGGGTCGGGGCGCCGTTCGATTGCTTGTCATAGGCGTGGTAGACGACATAATCCTGGCCGTCCCTGTCATGCAGCCAGCCCGCATGACCAGGACCACGGAAGCGCTGTTGTTCCTGCAGGTCGGCGCGCAGGAAGATGGTGCCGCCCCCTTCCAGCATCGAACTGCCATCCTTGCCCAGATAGGGGCCGGTAATCGCCTTCGACCGACCGATGACGGTGTAATAGGTGCTGGCCGCGCCCTTGCAGCAATAGTCGTAGGACGCCATCAGCCAATAATAGCCGCCATGGTCGATGATGAAGGGTGCTTCGACCGGGGCCGGACCACCCGCCGGGGCCGGACGCCGGGCGATGGCGACGGGCCTGGCTTTGGGATCTTTGAGCTTGCCGCTCCTTGGGTCCAGTTCGAACAGTTTAAGGCCCGTCCAGAAGCTGCCGAGCGAAAGCCAGTGGCGGCCTTCGCGGTCGATGATGAAATTGGGGTCGATCGCGTTGAAGTCGTCGCTCTTGTCCGACATGACGACCATGCCTTCGTCCCGCCAATGATAATCGGGCGCGTCAGGGTCCAGCGTCGGGCTGGTCGCCAGGCCGATCGCGGATCGGTTCGACCCGAAGGTGGAGACCGAATAATAGAGGCGGTAGCGGCCATTCACATAGCTGATGTCGGGCGCCCACATGCCATCGCTGCCGGGGATCGCCGCCTTCGCCCAGTCGGGCAGGGCGGTAAAGACCGGCGCGCCGGCGGTCCAGTGGATGAGGTCAGGGGACGTGCGGGTTTCGATCAGCCGCTTGCCATGGCCGGTGCTGAATATGTGATAGGTGTCGCCCTGCCGGATGATGACCGGATCATGGGTGGGCGTCAGGTCGCCGGTCAGGCGGCTGTTGAGCGTGTCGCGCGGCGGCGGGGACGGCTGCTGCGCGCTGGCGGGGATCGCGAAAAGGGCGAGGGCCAGCCAAGCGATGAACGTCGGTCGCCTCATGCGGACCTCTCCAATTAAAGCCATGTGCTCCCACCTGCGCGGGGGCACATGGCACTTCAGGCTTTACTGCAACTCCAGCACCACGACCGATTTGGGCGGCAGGGTCACGCTCAGCGTGCCGCCGCTGACCTGCGCGCCGGTGAAGGCGACCGGCTTGACGGTGTCTGGCGCGTCGAACGTGTTGTGGGCGTTGATTGCGCCCGCCGTCAGGATGCGGCCGGTGACGCTTGCGGCATTCAGGCCATCCAGCTTGACCGTCACCGTGTTTGGCTGGTTCGGGTCGAGATTGGACAGGCCGACATGGACCTTCCCATCCTTGCCTCGCACCGCCGACCCGCTGACCGCAGGCATCGACCATTTATCCTTGTTATACCAGGGCGTGTCGATGCTGATCGGCAGCACGGTCGCGTCCTGCCAGGGCTTGTACATCTCGAACACATGATAGGTCGGCGTCAGCGCCATCTTGCTGCCATCGGTCAGGATCATGGCCTGCAACACATTCACCATCTGGGCGATGGCGGTCATCTTCACCCGGTCGGCATGACGCGCAAAAATGTCGAGATGGATCGACGCGACCAGCGCATCGCGCAGCGTATTTTGCTGGCGCAGAAAACCGGGATGGGTGCCTGGGTCATCGGCATACCAGGTGCCCCATTCATCGACCGCCAGCCATATTCTCTTGGCCGGATCATATTTGTCCATGATGGCGCTATGCTTGGTGATCAATTCGTCGATGCGCAGTGCTTCGGCCAATGTGTTGGCCCAGCCCGTCTCGTCAAACTGAGTGGAGGAAGCGCGCGGCGGCCAGGCGCCTGGGATGGTGTAATAATGGAGCGACAGCGCGTCGAGCTGGCCGCTCGCCATCTTCATCATCGTCTCGGTCCAGTTATAATCGTCGGAATTGGCGCCTGCCGCGATCTTCATGATCCTCGTGCCGCGCGGCGCCTTGATGAAGGTGGCGTAGCGGCGGGTGACGTCGGCGGCATATTCGGCGCGCATATTGCCGCCACAGCCCCACAATTCGTTACCGACGCCGAAATAGGGAACGGCCCATGGTTCCTTGTGCCCGTTCTTCGCGCGTTCTTCGGCCAGCGTTCCCGCAGGCGACGTCATATATTCGACCCATTCGGCCATTTCCTGCGGCGTGCCATTGCCGACATTGCCCGCGACATAGGCCTCCGCGCCGATCTGGCGGATCAGCTCGAAAAACTCATGGGTGCCGACCGTGTTCGGCTCGGTCACGCCGCCCCAATGGGTGTTGATCTTGACCGGGCGCTTGGATTTGCCGCCAATGCCTTCGCGCCAATGATATTCGTCGGCAAAGCAGCCGCCGGGCCAGCGTACGACAGGCACGGACAGGTTCCTGAGCGCCGCAATCACATCGTTGCGGAAGCCATTCGTATTGGGGATCGTCTTGTCATTGCCGACCCACAGGCCGCCATAAATGCCGTTGCCCAGATGTTCGGCAAACTGGGTGAAGATGCGCTTGTCATAGACCGGGCCGGGGCTGGCGGCGTTGATCGTCGCGGTCGTCGGCTTGCCATCCGTGTCGGCATGGGCGCTGGTGGCAAGCGCCGTAGCGCAAAGTAGCAGCGTGGCCGTCGTGCGGCGCAGGGCTTTGATCATGTCGTCCACTCCTGTAATCTTAATCGTGAAATGCGTCAGTGGTCTCGCGCCGCCCGCGCAGGAAGGCGTCGGCGACCAGCCGCAACGGATCGGTATCGACGTCCGATCGCCCGCCCCGGATCAGCGCGGCAAAGCGGCTGTAGAGCCCCGGATATTCGACATCCTCGCCATGGTCGGTGGAACCGGGAAGGTGCAGCACCGCGCCCCCTTGCGACAATTTGAGCGTGCCTGCGTCGGTTTCGACGGCAATGTCCCAGCTTTGCGGGCCGGTCTGCCGCCAGTCGAGGTCCATGTGGATCGGCGCGCCGCCCGTGTCGCGAAAATGCAGGTCAGCCGCGATCGGGGCGGCGCGATTGTCCGGCAGGATCAGCGTTGCATCCTTCAGGAAGAAGGGGCGCGGCAGGATGTGGGTCGCTATCGAGAGCGCGTTGATCCCCGGATCGAACACGCCAAGGCCGCCGGGCTGCCAGATCCACGCCTGCCCCGGATGCCAGACGCGCACATCCTCCCGCCAGACGATCGACACGCTGTCGATCTTCCGCTCCGCCAGCCAGGCGCGCGCCGGAGCGACGCCCGCGGCAAAGCGGCTGTGCCAGGCCGCGAACAGGGAAACGCCCACCCTGTCCGCCTGCGCCTGCAACGCGCCGACTTCGGCCAGCGTCGCGCCGGGCGGCTTTTCCAGAAACATATGGATGCCGCGCGCAAGTGCCTGCGCCGCCAGATCATAACGGACCTGCGGCGGGGTGCAGAGCGCTATCGCGTCCACCGCCGGGCCGTCATGCAGCAGCGCGTCCAGGCTGGCGAGATGCGGCATCCCGTCCAGCCCGGCATCATGCGGGCTGACCGTCGCGGCCAGGCTGAAGGCGCTATTGCCACGGATGGCGGGGACATGCTGGTCGCGCGCAATCTTGCCCATGCCCACGATTGCGATGCGGATCGGGTCCATGGCGGTCAGAGCGCCTGAACGACCACTTCGACGGGTCGGGCGCGTTGCAACACATTGCGCGCCGGCAGGGTGAAGGGCGCGGCGGCGATTTCGAACACATCGCCTTCCTGCGTCGCGATGCCGTCGCTGAACGACAGTGTCGCCGTGCCGAAGAAATGAACATGGACGTCGCCGGGACGGCGGAACAGGTCATATTTGAAATGATGATGTTCCAGATTGGCGAAGCTGTGCGACATATTGCCTTCGCCCGACAGGAACGGCTTTTCCCAGATCGGGACGCCGTCGCGCAGGATGCGGCTGGCACCCTCGATATGCGCGGGCGGGGTACCGACCAGCAATTCCGGGCCAAGCGCGGCCTGCCGCAGCTTGGAATGGGCGAGCCACAGATAATTGTGCCGCTCGGTCACATGGTCGCTGAACTCGTTGGCCAGCGCCAGGCCGAGCCGATAGGGCTGGCCGTCATCGCCGATGATGTAGATGCCCGCAAGTTCCGGCTCCTCGCCGCCATCCTTGGCAAAGGCTGGCATGGTCAGCGGTTCGCCCGGCCCCACCAGTTGCGACCCGTCGCCCTTGTAAAACCATTCGGGCTGCTGGCCGACGGCACCCGGCGCGGGCTTGCCGCCCTCCAGCCCTTCCAGGAACATGCGCATGGAATCGGTCTGCCGTTCCGCCGCCGCTGCCTCGCGGTGCATCTTGTCGCGGCCTTCGGCGGAGCCGAGATGGGTCAGGCCTGTGCCGGTCAACTGGATATGCGCGTCATCGTCATGGTCGATGGGGGCGAGCAATTCGCCCGCTGCAAAGGCCGCGGCAATGTCGATCGCATCGCCCGCGCCCGCCGCTTCGACTGTGGCGCTCAGGCTGATGTTACGGGCGATCGCGTCGAGCGCCAAGGCGCGGATGCTGGCATAGCCCGGCACGATATGGGCGGCATCGCCCTGCGCCGCGATGACGGAGCGGACGCCGCTGGGGGCACGATGCTGCAACAGGCGCAATGTCATGAAAAAACTCTCCTCCCGCACGCCATTCGCGGCGCTGGCTGATCCTGAATGATGGCCGATCATGTGCTTGGGCGGCTGCAATATGCAGCAGCGCTTGCGTGATGACTCTCTCAATTACTCCGACATATTACAGGAAGATGGTAATGGCAATGCTTGTATTCTACATCGATCCGTGCCTGATAGGTGCAAGGTGGGAGGAGCCGGGATGGGACAGGACAGGCCGTCAACAACTGCGCATGCCGCGGAAAATGGGGATTCGGCAAAAGTGGCGCGGGGGCCTGGCAGGCGATTGCACGGGGCGATCGCGCACAAGCTGGGCACGGCGATCTTGTCTGGCCAATATGCGCCGGGCGATGTCCTGTCGGGCGAGGTCGCCTTTGCCGAGGAACTGGACGTGTCGCGCAGCGCCTATCGCGAAGCGATTCAGGTGCTGACCGCCAAGGGATTGGTGGAAAGCCGCCCCAAGGCCGGAACGCGGGTGTTGCCGCGCACCCGCTGGAACCTGCTTGATCCCGAAGTGCTGGGCTGGGCCTTTGCCGGGGAACCCGACATCCAGTTCGTGCGCGACCTGTTCGAGCTGCGGGCCATCGTCGAACCGGCCGCCGCCCGGCTGGCGGCGCAGCGGCGTGACAAGAATGACATCAAGATCATGAAGGACGCGCTGGCCGCGATGCGCCGCCATACGCTGGCGACCGAGCTGGGGCGCGCGGCCGACCGCGATTTTCACAATGCGATCCTCAACGCGACCCGCAACGATGCGCTTCAGGTATTGTCCGCCAGCATCGGATCGGCGGTCAACTGGACCACCCAATATAAGCAGCGCGCCCGCGCTCTGCCGCGCAACCCGATCCCCGACCATGTCCGCGTGTTCGACGCGATCGCGGCGGGAGACGCGGCGGCGGCGGCCGAGGCGATGGGCGTGCTGGTCGATCTGGCGCTGGAGGATACTGCAAGCGCGATGGGGGGATGACCCTGCCCGGTACGGGGAATGAAAAAGGCCGGAGCAGGATGGTCCTGCTCCGGCCTTTTTTGCCCCGAAGTGCGACCCTCGGCTGTTTTTGGCTTATTCCGCGACTGGCTGGTCGGGCAGCGCATGGGTCACTTTCGATCCCCATAGCGCGTAGAAGAGGATGTAGAGTTCGCACGCCGCGGTCAGCAGGAACGACCATTGCAGGCCGAATTCGTCCGCCAGCTTGCCCTGCACCACGACCAGCGCGCCACCGGCGATCGCCATGATCAGCAGGCCCGACCCTTCCTCGGTCAAGGGGCCAAGTCCCTTGATACCCAGGGTGAAGATGGTGGGGAACATGATCGAATGGAACAGGCCGACCAGGATCAGCGACCACATCGCGATCGGGCCGGTGGTGAATACCGTCACCAGCATGACGATGAACGCCCCGATCGAGAAGGCGGCCAGCACATGGCCTGCATCAAATTTCTGCATGATCGCGGAGCCAGCGAAGCGACCAACCATCATCCCGCCCCACAGCAGGCTGAGATAATTGCCCGCCTGCTCATGGGTCAGGTTGGCGATATCGGGCTGGCTGACGAAATTGACGAACAGGTTGGCGACGCCGATTTCCGCGATCAGATAGATGAAGATGGCCGGGATGCCGAACACCAGATTGCGATGCACCCAGAGCGAGTGCTTCTTGCGCTCTTCCTTGCTGTGACGCGATGTCGCATTGCCCATGGCGGGCAGGGGGAAGCGGGCGATGATCACCGCCAGAACCACCAAAATGACCGCGACGATGATATAGGGCAGGATCACCGACTGCGCGTCGGCCAGCCGTTCGGCCTGGGTCAGGACGACATCGCCCTGCGACGTGCCACCCTTTGACCGGCCCAGGATCAGATAGGCGCCAAACAGGGGAGCGAGCATCGTGCCCGCCGAGTTCATCGCCTGCACCAGATTGAGGCGCGAGGAGGCGGTTTCCGGCTTGCCAACGACCGCAACATAGGGGTTGGCCGCGACCTGCAACAGCGTGATGCCGCTGGCGATGACGAACAGCATGACCAGCGTCACGCCATAGGAGGGGATGGACGCCGCCAGCGTCATGCCCGCTGCGCCCGCCGCCATGATCAGCAGCCCGATGACCATCGACTTCTGATAGCCGACCCGTTCGATCAGCTTGGCCGATGGAATGGAGGCGAAGAAATAGGCGATGAACCAGACTGATTCGATCAGCGTCGTCTGGGTGTAGCTCAGGTCGAACACGCTGCGCAGATGCGGCAGCAGCGTGTTGTTGATGACCGTGATGAAGCCCCACATGAAAAACAGGCTGGCCAGCAGCCCTAGCGCCGGGCCGTAGCGAACGCCGGGATTATGCGCCATCGATGGCGCGGCGGTCGAGGAAACTGGTCCTGCCATTCATCCGTCTCCGTAAATTCCAATGCGGCACAGCCGCTATGAGGGGTTGCATCCGCTTATCTTGTCTGAGTATATTCCCCGAAACCGCCCGTCAATGGGTCATGGTCATAAGAGGAAGCCTCATGCGCAACGTCGCTATTATCAAAACAACGCTGTCATACGCAGTCGCGCTGGCGCTGACAAGCGGGGCGGCGCTCGCCGCCGAAGCCACCCGCGCGCCCGCTGGAACCCTGGCGGACGGAACCGCGGTCGAGGTGATCAGCCTGACCAACAAGCAGGGCATATCGGCCCGGATATTGACCTATGGCGCGACGCTCCAGTCGCTGTCGATGCCGGACAAGCATGGCAAGACTGCGGACGTGCTGCTCGGCTATGATGACCTCAAAGACTATGTCGACCATCCCAATTATTTCGGCGTGACCGTGGGCCGCTATGCCAATCGCATCGCGGGCGGCGCCTTCTCGATCGACGGCAAGGCCTATCAGTTGCCGCTCAACGACAAGACCAACAGCCTGCATGGCGGCGGCAAGGGTTTCGACAAGCAGGTCTGGAAAGTCGCGTCGGTCAAGAGCGGGCCGGTCGCAACGCTGGTGCTGACATTGACCAGTGCGGATGGCGATTCGGGTTATCCGGGCAAGCTGGACAGCAGCGTCACCTACACGCTGGATGAGGCGGGCAATCTGGGCATCCTATTCGATGCCAAGACGGACAAGCCCACCATCGTCAACATGACCAACCACGCCATTTTCAACCTGGGTGGCGAAGGATCGCCGGACGGGGCGCTGGGCCATCTGCTGACGATTCCGGCCAAAGCCTATACCCCGGTCGATGAAGCGCTGATCCCGACTGGTGAACGCAAGCCGGTGGATGGCAGCGTGTTCGATTTCCGCCAGCCCCGCCGCGTGGCCGACGGCATTCGCGACGGACGCGATCCGCAGATCGTGTTGGGGCGTGGCTATGACCATAATTGGGCGCTGGACAAGGGGCTGACCAAGACCCCCGAACTGGCCGCCCGGCTGGAAGATCCGGTATCGGGCCGGGTGGTTGAGGTGCTGACGACCGAGCCGGGCGTGCAATTTTATGCGGGCAATTTTCTCGACGGTACGCTGGTGGGCAAGGGCGGTCACCTCTATCGCATGGGTGACGGCATCGCGCTGGAGCCGCAGAAATTCCCCGATGCGCCCAACAAACCCAATTTCGTGTCGGCGCGGGTCGATCCCGGCAAACCCTATCATCACGCGATGGTCTATCGCCTCTCGGTCAAGCGGTGAACCATGGCGCAGTGGCGGATGATCGCGCGCGATGGCGCCGACATGCTGGGCGAAGGGACTATATGGTCGGCGCGGGATGATGCGGTCTATTGGGTCGACATCCTTGCTCCCGCGCTCAACCGACTGTCCCTGAAGGACGGCGCCGTCGAACGCTGGGCAGTGCCCGAACCGCTGGGCTGGGTGGCCGAGCGGGCGGGCGGCGGCTTTATCGGCGGGTTCAAGAGCGGTTTTGCAGAGATCAGCCTCGACCCGCTGACCATCACGCCGATCGGTGACCCGGAACCTGATCTGCCGGGCAATCGCATGAATGATGGCAAGGCCGATGCGCAGGGGCAGATCTGGTGCGGCACGATGGACATGGCGGAGGAAAGCGACAGCGGATCGCTCTATCGCCTGACCCCCGATCTTGTCTGGCAACAGATGGATGCCGGCTATCGCGTCCCCAACGGCCCGGCCTTTTCGCCCTGCGGCAAATGGCTCTATCATAGCGATACGGCCCGTCGGGTCATGTATCGCTTCGCCCGGACGGCAGAGGGAATTGCCGATCGGCAACCCTTCATTTCCTTCACGGATGCGGACGGTTATCCCGACGGCATGACCGTGGATGCCGACGGCCATATCTGGGTCGCCCATTGGGGCGGCGGGCGGATCAGCCGGTTCACGCCCGATGGCAGGCTAGACCGCGCCATTGCCTTGCCCGCGCGGCAGGTGACCAACATCTGCTTTGCCGGACCCGACCTGGATCGCATGTTCGTCAGTTCAGCCGCGATCGGCCTGGACGCGACGCCCTGTGACGGCGGCTTGTTCGAAGTCGATTGCGGCGTGCGTGGCTTGCCGACCCATCTATTTGCTGGCTGACGTTCGATCGACATATGGGTCGATAAAAGGCGATTGAACTGCGTGCCGAAATCTGCTTAAAGCACCTGGACAGCGTTGTCATTCCTTCTCCAAGACGTACAACGTTGCGATCCCGAACAGCCATTAGGCGAACTGCACGCGCCAAAGGCTGTTCGGGACATTTTTCCGCCACCTATGTTCGGTTCGCTGTCGGCTTATCCCGGCTATGGCTGACGCGCGGCGACCCGCACCGGCTTTCGCAGACCTGGCCCCGACAAAAGCAGCGTCGCTTGAGGGCGGAGAATGGAGACAGGGGCGCAAGCCCCTTCCCTGTGCGTGGCTTCCTGCTAAAGCGCCCCCATGCTCAATCTTAACGGTATCACCGTGCGCCTTGGTGGCCGCACCATCCTCGACCGCGCCAGCGCGGCGCTTCCCCCACGCAGCCGGGTCGGCCTGATCGGTCGCAATGGCGCGGGCAAGTCCACGCTGATGAAGGTCATGATCGGCCAGCTCGATCCCGACGATGGCAGTTGCGACATGCCGCGCGACACGCGCCTTGGCTATATTGCGCAGGAAGCCCCCAGCGGCACCGCGACCCCGTTCGAAACGGTGCTGGAAGCGGACAAGGAGCGCGCCGCATTGATGGCGGAGGCCGAGCATACCGAAGACCCCGATCGCCTGGGCCATATCTATGAGCGGCTGACCAGCATCGACGCCTATACCGCGCCCGCCCGCGCCGCGCGCATATTGGTGGGGCTTGGCTTTGACGAGGAAATGCAGGGGCGTCCGCTCGACAGCTATTCGGGCGGCTGGAAGATGCGGGTGGCGCTCGCCTCGCTGCTCTTCTCCAATCCCGACCTGCTGCTGCTCGACGAGCCGTCGAACCATCTCGACCTTGAAGCGACGATGTGGCTGGAAAATTTCCTGAAAGCCTATCGGGGCACGGTGGTCGTGATCAGTCATGAGCGTGACCTGCTCAACAACGTCGTCGATTATATCCTGCATCTGGAGGGCGGCAAGGTCACCCTCTATCCCGGTGGCTATGACGCATTCGAGCGGCAGCGGGCCGAACGCCTCGCCCAGCTTGAATCTGCGCGGGTCAAGCAGCAGGCCGAGCGGGAGAAATTGCAGGATTATGTCGCGCGCAACTCCGCGCGCGCATCCACTGCGAAACAGGCCCAGTCGCGCGCCAAGGCGCTGGCACGGATGCAGCCGATTGCGGCGGCGATCGAAGACCCCACGCTGGCGTTCAGCTTCCCCAGCCCGCCCGAACTGCGCCCGCCGCTGATCACCATGGACATGGCGGCGGTCGGCTATGGCGACACGCCGATCCTGCGCCGGGTCAATCTGCGCATCGACCCGGACGACCGGCTGGCGCTGCTGGGCCGCAACGGCAACGGCAAGACGACGCTGGCCCGCCTGATCGCGGCGCAACTCGCGCCGATGGAAGGGCAGATGCAAAGCTCGTCCAAGATGCAGGTCGGCTATTTCACCCAATATCAGGTGGAGGAACTGGACGTCACCGATACGCCGCTGGAACATATGACCCGCGTCATGAAGGGGGCAACCCCCGGCGCGGTGCGCGCGCAACTGGGGCGGTTCGGCTTTTCGGGCGAACGCGCAATCCAGAAGGTCGGGAGCATGTCCGGTGGCGAGCGCGCGCGGCTGGCGCTGGCGCTCATCACCCGTGATGCGCCGCATTTGCTGATCCTCGACGAACCGACCAACCATCTGGACGTCGACAGCCGCGAGGCGCTGGTGCAGGCGCTCAACGATTATAATGGCGCGGTGGTGATCGTCAGCCATGACCGGCACATGATCGAACTGGTGGCCGACCGGCTGGTGCTGGTCGATGGCGGGACGGCCCAGCCGTTCGACGGCAGCCTGGAGGATTATACCGACATCGTCCTGCGCAAGGCCGATGGCAACAGCAGCGGCGACGCGCCCAAGGTCGATCGCAAGGCTGACAAGAAGGCAGCGGCGGAATGGCGCGAAAAGCAGAAGGCGCTCAAAAACGCCGTCTCCCGCGCCGAAAAGGAAATGGCGGCGCTGATCGCCGAGCGCAAGCGGATCGACGCCGTGCTGTTCGATCCCAAGGCCGCCACCGGGGCGGAAGCGAAGATGACGACTAGCGAACTGATGGTGAAGCGCGCCGCAGTGGAAAAGAAGCTGGAAGCGGCGGAGGAAGTCTGGATGGAAGCAGGCGCGGCGCTGGAAGCGGGCTGAAATCCCTTCAGCGCCCGATCAGGATGAACGGCGCCCAGATATAGGGTTGTGCCGCATCGGCCCGCCCTGACCGCATCAGCTTGCGCATCGCCTTCTGGAGCGCCACCGCGCGGGGCGTCCCCCGGTTGGCGGCTTTCACCGTTTCGAGCGTCACGAAAGCGCTGGCATCGTCGCGCACCGGCCAGTGCGATACCAGCAGCGATCCCGCCCCTGCATAGCGGAACGCCTGCGCCAGTCCCGAATAGGCCGGTGCCTGCGCGCTGTCGCCCGCCGCCGTGTTGCAGGCCGACAGGATCACCCAGTCCGCGCCGATCCGCATTGCCGCGACCTCCGAAGCGGTCAGCAGTCCGTCATCGCCGGTGCCGGGGGAGGGCGGAGACAGGACCAGCGCCGGTTCGGTCACGCCCTCCATCTGGCCGCTGACCAGTCCGTGGGTCGCAAACAGGATGACGGAATAGGGCGCGAGATCCTGCGCGCGCAGTGCCGCTTCGCTTGCCTGCGCCCCGACCAGCAGGGTCGCGCGATCCGAGCCGAAGCGATCCGCCACGGCGCGCAATTCGGCGAGCGATCCGGGCAGGGACGGCAGTTCGGACAAGGCAGCCGCATCGGCCGTGCCGCCCCGAAAATAATGGTTCGCCGCGAGCAGCGCAGGTGCCGCTGGCCTGGTCCCGGCGGCAAAGGGGGCAGGCGCGCCGACGCCCAGAAAGCTCTGGTTACGCATGGCGATCCGCTGTGGCGCCGCCGGGCCGGTGGCAAAGCCAGGCTGTACCTCTATCGCGAAGCGGCGGATCAGCCAGGGCGTATCCCGATCGATCGTAACGACGGGCCGCTGCGGCAGCATCGCGAAGGGCAGCGAGGCGAAAGCGCCGGTGGGCACGATCCGCAACGCCTTTGCCTTGCCCAGCCGGGCGAGGATGGTAGGCGTGAAAATCTGGGCATAGAGATCATGCGCAGCGGTCCGGTCGAACCCGCCGGGTGTCATCGTGCCGCGCAGCCGGTCGACCAGCGCGACCATGGCGGCGCGGCCCAACCCCGCGCGCTCCACGGTCGCGCCGTCGGCATCGACCGCCAGCAGATACACCCCGTCAAAGGCGGGCATTACCGCCAGCAAGGCTTCGTCCTGCGCCAATCCCGCGCGCAATGTCGCAAGGTCGGGCCGGATGCCGCCGCGCGCCTCGATCCAGCGGGGATAGTCGCGGGCGATGGCGGCCCGTTCGGCCTCGGCAATGGCCTCCACGGCGGAGCGGGCGGCGCGCGCGGCGTCGACATCCTTGTCGGTCGCCAGCGCCTTGAGCAACGCGCTGTCCGCCTTGGCCAGCGCCTTCAGCTTGTCCTGCAAGGTGCGGACCCGCGCGGCGAGCGCTGGATCGGCCACCAGCCGCTCTGCCACTAGCCTGTTGGCCTGGGCAATGCGCGATCCGGCCAGAATCGCCATGGCGTCCAGCGCCAGCGCCGGGTCGTTCGCCTGCACCGCGATCTTGAGGATGGTATCGAGCGCAGCGCGCTGTTCCTCATTCAGGTCGCCATCATCGTCGAGCGACTGGCTTTCGCGCAGCAGCCCGGCCATTTGCCGCGCCGCCGCGACAGCGCCGTCACCCTGTGCCCAGGCGGCCATCATGGCGGCATTGGCCAGCGCGAAGGCAGGCGCGTCATCGATCTGCCGGGTTTCGCGCAGATAATCGGCGGCGGCGGCCCGCGCGGCGTCCTGCTGTCTGGTGGCGATCAGCGCGGGGACGAGCAGCGGATAGACACGCTGTCCCATGTCCCGATCGCTGGCGGTCGGTGTGCGGACGCGGTCCATCGCCGTGCGCGTACGCTCGATCACCTCCTCCGACCGTCCGGACGCGGCACTGGCAACGGCGGCAAAGGCCAGTGCGCGCGCGCCTTGCGGGCTATTGTCGCCCTCGATCGTCCGAAAACCGCGCTCCGCCTCCAGAAACAGCGGTTCGGCATCGCTATAGCGTTCCATCGGCAACAGCACGCCGGCCATGTTATAGAGGCCGAAATGATAGAAGAGGCTTTTCGTCCCCACCGTCTCGCGCTTGATGGCGATGGAGCGCTCCATATAATCCAGGCTTTCCGCCCGTCGCCCCGTCCGCGCCAGCAGCAGCCCCAGCATTTCCAGCGACCGATGATAGCTGGGATGTTTGCGATCAACATGGTCGGTCGCGATATTGACCGCCAGCCGCGCATATTTTTCCGCCTCGACCAGCCGCGCCGCGCGATAGAGCATCTGCGCATAGGTGTAGGTCGCGGCCACCGTATCGGGATGATTGGGGCCAAGGCTGGTCGTGCGCGCTTCCAGGCTGGCGCGCTGGGCGTCGACGGCTTCGCCATAGCGCCCCAGCCGCGATAGTGCCTGCGCATGGGAAAAGGCGATGTTGGACTTGAGCATATAGTCTGCTTCGGAAAGCGCCTTTGGCCCGACGCGCGCGAAATAGCCATCGGCATAGGCGCTGGCCTGCGCCAGCGTCTCCGCCCCGGCGGTGACGTCGCCAATGATCGACTGGACATAGCCCTTGACCGACATGCCTTCCAGCCAGGCGATGGGATAGGCGTCGCGGAACGGCGCGATCAGCGCCAGCCCCTTGTCCACATGGGCGAGGGCGGAGGGATTCTTGCCCTCGATCTGGTCCATGGACCCCAGCTTGATCAGGCCGACGCCCGCCAGCGGATGAGGGTGGTTGCCCACGCGCACCTTCATCGCCTTGTCGTGCAACGCCGCCCAGGCGTCGCGCGTCTTTTGCGACATCGACTGGGCGAAATCGTCATTTTCGAACAGGGTCGTCGCTTTTTCATCGAGCGCGCGCAATTGGGCGTGGCGCGGATCGTCGACGCGAAAGCCCGGCACGGTCTGGGCAACGCCCGGCAGCACCGGCATCGTCGCCAGCGCCAGCATCACGGCTATCCTGCCTGCCAAAAGCCCCATCGCCTGTCCCCTGACTCTGCCCCTACGGCATCCTTTGCGGGCGCGGGGGCTTTGGCGTCAAGTTACAAGCGTTTGGGCCGGACGATCATGCCAGCGTCAGGCGCCAGTCCCAGCGCAGCGGATCGCCATCCATGACATCGACCCCGCGCGCGATCAGGGCGTCGCGTATCTCGTCCGACAGGGCGAAATCCTTGTCGGCGCGCGCGGCGGCACGGCGTTCCAGTTCCGCCTCAATCTCTTCCGGCGCGATCTGCGCATCCTTGGGCTGGAGGCGCAGGTCGGCGCGGGTGAGGGTCATGAGGTTAAGACCCAGCGCCGCGTCGAAGGCCGCGATCAGGCAGAGTTTCTCATCCACCGGCACTTTCTTGAGCGCAATAGCCTCTTCCAGCAAAGGCAGCGCGCGCGGCGTCATCAGGTCATCGCTGATCGCCGCGTCAAACTGCTCCAGCAGGGGCGCGAGTTTGGGGTGCATGTTGGCGCGCAAATAGTCGAGCCGGGGCGATTGCCACGTCACCCCTTCGGCGCGGGTCTTCAGACCCTCGACGCCCATGACCAGCCGCTTCAGACGGGTGAGTGCCGCGCCGACACCCTCCGCGCTGAATTCCAGTTCGCTGCGATAATGCGCGCCCAGGCACAGCAACCGATAGGCCAGCGGATGCACGCCCGCGTCGATCAGCGAAAAGAGCGTGGTGAAACCGCCCTTTGACTTGCTCATCTTGCCGCTGCGATCGACCAGGAAATTATTGTGCATCCACCAGCGCGCGCCGGTGAAGCCCGCTTCCGCCGCGCCGACATCCGGGCCGCAGCAGGCGTGGAAGGCCTGATTCTGGGCAATTTCATTGGGATGATGGATTTCGCGATGGTCGATGCCGCCGGTATGGATGTCGAACGGATGGCCAAGGCGCGCCTGGCTCATCACCGAACATTCCAGATGCCAACCCGGCGCGCCCTTGCCCCACGGACTGTCCCATTCCATCTGCCGCTGTTCGCCGGGCGGCGACTTGCGCCAGATCGCAAAGTCGGACGGGTTGCGCTTGCCCGCGACCGGATCGATCCGGGCATGGGCGGCATCGTCCCGCCCACCAGCCAGCGCGCCATAATCAGGCACGGTCGCGCTGTCGAAATAGAGGCCGCTGTCCAGTTCATAGCAATGTGCTGGCGCGATCCGCTCGGCAAATGCGATCATCTGCGGCACATAGTCGGTCGCGACCGTCCATTCGCTGGGCGCGATGATGTTGAGGTCGGCGATATTCTGCTTGAAAGCCTGCGTATAGTGGGCGGCAATGTCCCAGATGCTCTTGGCGCTGGCGCGGGCCGCCGCCTCCATCTTGTCATCGCCCGCGTCCGCGTCGCTGGTCAGATGGCCGACATCGGTGATGTTGATGATGTGGGTGACCGACAGCCCCTTCCACAGCAGCGTCCGCCGCAAAGTGTCGGTAAAGACATAGGCGCGCAAATTGCCCAGATGCGCATAATTATAGACGGTCGGTCCGCAGCTATAGACGCGCGCATGATTGTCCTCGATCGGCGCGAACGGCTCGATCGTGCGGGTCAGGCTGTTGAACAGGCGCAAGGGCGCTGCGATATGCTGGTCGTCGGACATGGCGCAGAGCGATGACGCGAAGCGGCGCATGGGTCAATAAGAAGAAATCCTCGCCGCGCGGGGGAAGAACCGAGAATTTGTAATAAAATGTTGCGCCGGCCTCCGGCTCTTGTACCGGCGCGTTCCTCCGCCAATATGGTTGGTGCGGGCCGGGCCCCTCTGACGCGCTGGACTTCTCCCCCCTGGTCCAGCCGTGATGTCGGACCGCATCGGGTGCGCCCGGTGCAGGTTTTGCGGCAATTCCCCCCTCATATGCCGCAGGAGACCGCACCGGGCCACTCGAACCATATCTTGATGGATGGAGTGACCTTACGTGAATAATCCCGTTCGTATGCCGGGCTATGGTGCGAGCCGCACGGCGCAGACCGACGCCGGGCTGCGCGCGCACATGCTGGGCGTTTTCCGCAATATGGGCCTGGGTCTGGTGATTACCGGCCTGGTCGCGGCGTTCATCGGCAATACGCCGGTGCTGGCCGCTGTCATCTTCGGCACGCCGCTCAAATGGGTGGCGATCTTCGCGCCGCTGGCCTTTGTCTTTTTCTTCAGCTTCCGCATCGAAAAGATGACGACCGCAGGCGCGCGCATGGCCTTCTGGGCCTTTTCCGCCGTGATGGGCGTGTCGCTGGCCAGCGTCTTCCTGGTGTTCACCGGCGGCAGTATCGCGCAGGCCTTTTTCTCGGCCGCCGTCATGTTCCTGGCCATGTCGCTGTGGGGATATACCACGCAGCGTGACCTGACGAAGATGGGCAGCTTCCTGATCATGGGCCTCATTGGCATCATCGTCGCCAGCCTGATCAATCTTTTCATCGGATCGTCGGCGATGGCGATGGTCATCTCGATCCTGGGCGTGGTGATCTTCACGGGCCTGACAGCATGGGATACGCAGCGGATCAAGTCGGAATATTTCGCCTATGCCGGCCATGAAATGGCGGCGAAGATGCAGGTGATGGGCGCGCTGTCGCTGTACCTGAACTTCGTCAACCTGTTCCAGATGCTCCTCAGCCTGACCGGCGAGCGGGAGTAAGCGGATGCGGGAACAAGCGGCCGTATCGGCCATGCTCTGCCCGGTCTGTCACGTCGGATTGGCGATGACGGATCGGCAGGGGGTCGAAATCGACTATTGCCCGCAATGCCGGGGGGTGTGGCTGGACCGGGGCGAACTGGACAAGATTATCGACCGGGCCATGTCCGACACGGCTGCGCCCGCCCGGCCAGCGCCCTTCGCGCAACCCAGCTACCGCCCGGACCGCGATTATCGCGACGACGGGCGGGGCTACCCGAAAAAGCGCAAGAAGAGCTTTCTGGAAGAGCTGTTCGATTGATAGGAAGGCCGGTCCTGCGGGGCCGGCCTTTTTGCGTATCCTTTCCCCGTCATGCCAGCGAACGCTGGCATCCCCCTTCTTCTCGCTGCCCATCAATCCAAATGCAACGTGTCGAACAAATCAACCCATTTGGGATTGATGCTCTCGATCAATTCGACTTTCCACTCTCTCTTCCAAGCCTTTATCGCTTTTTCCCGCGCGATTGCGTCCATGATTGTCTCGTGCGGCTCAGCATAGACCAGCCGGTCGAGCCGATAGCGTCTGCAGAAATCCGACCCGGTGCCTTCGCGGTGTTGCATAGCACGGTGCGGCAGGCTGGAGGTAACGCCGACATACAGCACGCCGTATGCGCGGTTTGTCATGACGTATACCCAGCCGCCCCTCATGGAAGTCAAGTTGCTTCAAAAGGCAGGGAGATGCCAGCCTGCGCTGGCATGACGGACAAAATCATGATCGTCATGCCAATGAAGGCTGGAATGTCACTTACTCTTTGAAACCCGACCTCAATGCGCGGCGCCCCAACTTGGCCCCGTGCCGATTTCCACGCCCAACGGCACGCTCAGTTTTACGATCGGCTCGGCGGCGCTTTCCATGACGCGGCGGATCACGGCGCTGGCGGCGTCCACATCGCCCTCCGGCAGTTCGAACACCAGTTCGTCATGCACTTGCAGCAGCATCCTGACGCCCGGCAGCCCCGCCGCCTCCAGCGCCGGTTCCATGCGCGCCATCGCCCGTTTGATGATGTCGGCGCTGGTCCCCTGGATCGGTGCGTTGATCGCGGCGCGTTCGGCGCCCTGCCGTTCGTGCTGGATCGATGCGCGGATGCGCGGGAACCAGGTCTTTCGCCCGAATAAAGTCTCGGTATAGCCGCGTTCCCGCGCCTTCTCGATCGTTTCGTTGATATAGATGCTGATGCCGGGGAAGCGCTCATAATATTTGGCGATCATCTCCTGCGCCTCGTCCGCGCTGATCTCCAGCCGTCCGGCCAGTCCCCAACGCGAGATGCCGTAGAGGATCGCGAAGTTGATCGTCTTGGCCCGGCCGCGCGTGTCGCGGTTGACCTCGCCAAACAGTTCCTTGGCGGTCGCCGCGTGAATATCCTCGCCCGCCGCGAAGGCATCCTTCAGCGCAGGCACATCGGCCATATGCGCGGCCAGCCGCAATTCGATCTGGCTATAGTCGGCTGCCAATATGACATTGCCCGGTTCCGCGACGAAGGCATGGCGGATCTGCCGCCCGACTTCGGTGCGGATCGGAATATTTTGCAGGTTGGGATCAGTCGAGGAAAGCCGTCCGGTCTGCGCCCCGGTCAGCGAGTAACTGGTGTGGACCCGGCCTGTATCCTTGTTGATCTGGGCTTGCAGCGCGTCGGTATAGGTGGATTTGAGTTTGGAAAGCTGACGCCATTCCAATATTTTGCTGGCGATCGGCGCACCTTGCGCGGCCAGTTGCTCAAGGATGGTGACGTCGGTGGAATAGGCGCCGGACTTGCCCTTCTTGCCGCCCTTATAGCCCATCTTGTCGAACAGGATCGCGCCCAGTTGCTGGGTCGATCCGATCGCGAAGGGTTGCCCCGCCAGTTCGTGAATCTCCGTCTCCAGCGCAGCGATGCCAGCGGTAAATTCGCCCGACAGCCGCGCCAGATGCTCGCGGTCCACCTTGATCCCGCGATGCTCCATCCGCGCGATCACCGGCACCAGCGGACGGTCGACCAGTTCATAGACGCGGTTTGCGCCTTCATTGGCTACCCGCGTCTTGAACAGCTTCCACAGGCGCAGCGTCACGTCCGCATCCTCGGCGGCATAGGCGGTCGCCTTGTCCAGCGGCACTTCTGCAAAGCTGATCTGGCTCTTGCCGGTGCCGACCACTTCCTTGAAGCTGATGCACTCATGATTGAGGTGCGTGCGTGCGGCCTCATCCATGCCGTGGCCCGACAGGCTTTGACCGGCATCCAAGTCGAAGCTCATGACGATCGTGTCGTCGAACGGCGTGACGGCGATGTCGTGCCGCCGCAGCACGGTCATGTCATATTTCAGATTCTGCCCCACCTTCAGGACTGCATCATCCTCCAGCAGCGGTTTGAGCTTCGCCAGCACGGTCGCCAGCGGCAGTTGCTCCGGCTTTTCGGCAAACATGTCGCGCCCGCCATGGCCGATCGGGATGTAGCAGGCCTTGTTGGGGCCGGTCGCCAGGCTCACCCCCACCAACTGGCAGGACACGCAATCGAGCATGTCGGTTTCGGTATCAACCGCGACGATCCCTTCCGCCGTCGCCTGTGCGATCCAGCGGTCGAGCGCTTCTTCGCTGACGACGGTTTCATACAGGCTGCGGTCGATAGCCGGTTCCTGCGGCGCGACCGGGGTGGCGACGGGTTCCGGCACGCCGGAGGCGACCGCGGCCACCGCGACGGCGGCGGCTGGGGCGCCCAGCCGGTTGAGCAGCGTCTTGAAGCCGTGATGCGTCAGGAAATCCTGCAACGGCTCCTTGGGAATACCCTTGAGCGCAAGATCCTCCAACGGTTCGGGCAGATCCATACTGTCATGCAGCGCCACCAGCCGCCGCGACAGGCGTGCCATGTCGGCATGGGCGATCAGATTTTCCTGCATCTTGGACTTCTTCATCGCCGGTGCTGCCTCCAGCGCCGCTTCCAGCCCGCCATATTCGACGATCAGCTTGGCCGCCGTCTTGGGACCGATGCCCGGCACACCCGGCACATTGTCCACGCTGTCGCCCATCAGGGCCAGCACGTCGCCAAGTTGCTCCGGCTGTACGCCGAATTTGCCGACGACATAATCGGCCCCGCGCCGTTCATTCTTCATCGTGTCATACATGTCGACGCCCGGCTGGATCAGCTGCATCAGATCCTTGTCCGAACTGACGATGGTGACATGCCATCCCGCCGCAATCGCCGCCCTTGTATAGCTGGCGATCAGGTCGTCCGCTTCATATCCCGCCTCCTCGATACAGGGGAGGGAGAAGGCGCGGGTCGCGTCGCGGATCATCGGGAATTGCGGGACCAGATCTTCGGGCGCGGGCGGGCGGTTCGCCTTATACTGGTCGTACATATCGTTGCGGAAGGTGTGCGACCCCTTGTCCAAGATCACCGCCATATGCGTTGGTCCTTCCGCCTTGCCCAGTTCCTCCGCCAGTTTCCACAGCATCGTCGTATAGCCATAGACAGCGCCGACCGGCTGGCCATGCTGGTTGGTGAGCGGCGGGAGCTGGTGATAGGCGCGAAAAATATAGCCGCTGCCATCGACGAGATAGAGGTGATTCTGGGTCATGGGGAAGGGGGATAGCGGGTTACGCATCCTCCCTCCAGTCGTCAGGTCGACAGAAAGTCCGGCGACCGGACCCGATCGATCGAACCGCGCGTCACCGGCGCGCGCCCTTATCTCATTTCGGCTCGTGGTTCGCCGCGACGGCCTTTGCCACAGCCTGCATCAGCGCCCAGCGTTCTGGGATGGAGACGGTGGTGCTGCCGATCATCACGGCGACCGCGTAGCTGGTGCCATCAGGCGCAGTCATGATGCCGACATCATTATATCCGGTGGAGCGTGGCGGCAGATCCTGGCCGGTCCCGGTCTTGTGCAGATAGGACCAGCCCGGCGGCACCCCGCCCTTGATCCGCTGCGGCCCGGTCTTGGCCTCCGACATGATCGACAGCAGCAGGCGGGAGGATGCGGACGATAGCATATCGCCCTGTTTCAGCCTTGCCAGCGCCTGGACGATCGCGGCGGGCGCCGCCCCATCGGGCGGGCTGGCGAGGTAATTGTCCAGCGCCTTCACCCGCGCGGCCATCGGCACCCTTGCGCGGGCAGTGTAGAAGTTGCGGCCGATCGCATAATCCTGCCGCCAGTCGAGCCCCGCCGTCGCCGATTGCAGCAGCCTTTCGCCCGGACCAAAGCGGATGTCCTTGATCATCCGCCGCGCCAGAAAGCCACGCACGGCGTCCGGCCCGCCGACCGCGCGCAGCAGCGTGTCGTTGGCGGTGTTGTCGCTTTGCGTCATGGCCCGGCGCATCAGGTCGGAATAGCTGGTGGTCCAGCCTTTGGTCCCGACCATCGCGGCGGTCGGCTGGTGAAACAGGGTCAGGTCGTTGCGAGTGATGGTCGTGGTGTCCGCCAGGCGCAGCTTGCCCCGGTCGACAGCGTCCAGGAACGTCATCGCGACCCAAAGTTTGGACACGCTCTGCTGCGGGAACAGCGCATTGCCATTCCATGCCACGGTCCAGTCCGCGCCGATCCTGCGAACGGCGATGCCCACCTTGCCCCGGAAACTTTGCCCCAGATTGCGCACGACGCTGACCAGCGCGGGGGAGGGCGTTTCGGTCTGGTCGATGTCCCTGTAGGGCAGGGGCGGGTTGGCGACCTTGCGGATCGGCCAGGTGTTGGTCGTGGGCTGCACGCCCTTGGGCGCGGCGGCAGCAGCCTGCGCCGGGCGCGGTTCGGGGGCGCTTACGCAGGCGGACAGCGCCGCCATCAACAGGACCAGGCGCGCAGAACCGCCCCGGCTATCATTCGATCTCATTCCATTCCCCGCACTCTGCAAGTGCCATTTAGGGTCAGCCGCCCGGTTGGCGGGCAAGGCCGATGCGACGAATGATTCCACAAATGCGATGTAAGGAGGCTTAACGGGGAACCAGCACGAAACCGCTTCCGCTCAGTTGCGGTTAAGCGGCGCAGCGGCAATAGGGCGGCATGATGGACAAAGGCATGGACAGGCGGGCGCTGCTCGGCGGGATGCTCGCGGCGAGCGGCCTGGTGTGGAGCGGGACGGCGCAGGCTGCGCCCTTTACCTCGCGCCGGATCGCGGTGACGGTACGGGGGGCGGGGCGGGACGTGCTGCTGATCCCCGGCCTTGCCAGTGGTCCGGGCATCTGGAACGGGGTGCTGGGCGCGATGCCAGGCTATCGCTTCCATCTGGTTCAGGTGCGCGGCTTTGCAGGGTTGGCGGCGGATGCCAATGCCAGCGGCCCGCTGGTTCAGCCGCTGGCCGACGAAATTGCCCGCTACATCACGGTCTCTGGCCTCAAGCGCCCGGCGATCGTGGGTCATTCGATGGGCGGCACACTGGCGATGATGGTGGGGCTCAAGGGCGTGGCTGGCCGGGCGATGGTGGTCGACATGCTGCCAGCCGGGGCGGCGATGGTCGGCGGCACTGCCAGCGGCCTTGGCTTTCTGGCGGACCAGCTTGGCGGCTATCTGACCGGGACAGTCGCAGGGCGACGCTATCTGGCGCAGATTGTGGGCCAGGCGCCCGGCGCCAGGGGCAGCGATCCCGAAGTCATCGCCAACGCCTTGCGCGATCTGGCGAATATCGATCTTGGCCCGCAACTCGCGCGCCTCTCTATCCCGCTTGAGATAGTCTATGCGGTCGGCGCGGACCGGGAGCAGGCAGCGGTCATCACCAGCCGGTTCCGCAGCGCCTATGCCCCCAAGAAGGATGCCGTGCTGCGCGCCATTGGCCCCAGCGGCCATATGGTGATGGCGGATCAGCCTGCACGCTTTCAGGCCGCGCTCGGTGCTTTCCTCAAGGATATTTGATAGGCGTCAAAGCGTGGTGCGAGCGACAGGGGTAGGGCGGAAATCGGATGCGCTTTCAGCGTCTCCCTCCTCCACCTTGAGGCGCGGCGCCGACCCGGCGACCGCGCCATTTTTTTACGGCGTCAGCACCGTGTCGACGGCCTTTTCCAGCATGTCGGGATAATCGAGGGTATAATGCAGTCCCCGGCTTTCCTTGCGATGGAGTGCGGAGCGCACGACCAGTCGGGCGACCTCCAGCAGGTTGCGTAGTTCGATCAGGTCCGGCGTGACGCGGAAATTGCCGTAATAATCATCGACCTCCTGCGCCAGCAGGGCGACGCGGTGCTGGGCGCGTTCCAGCCGCTTGGTGGTGCGGACGATGCCGACATAATCCCACATGAAGCGACGTATCTCTTTCCAGTTATGCTGGACGATGACTTCTTCGTCGCTGTTGGTCACGCGGCTTTCGTCCCATGGCCGGATGGGCGGCGGGGCGGGCAATTCGTCCCAGTGATGGCGGATATGTTTGGCGGCGGCTTCGCCGAACACGAAACATTCGAGCAGCGAGTTGGACGCCAGGCGATTGGCGCCATGGAGGCCGCTTTCGGTCACTTCGCCGGCGGCATAGAGACCCGGCAGGTCGGTGCGGCCATCCAGGTCGATCACCACGCCGCCGCAGGTATAATGTTGCGCGGGGACGACCGGAATCGGCTCCTTGGTAATGTCGATGTCCAGGTCCAGCAGCCGGGCATAGATGGTCGGGAAATGCTGCCGCACAAACTCCGGCGGCTTGTGGCTGATGTCGAGATGGACATAATCGAGGCCCAGCCGCTTGATTTCATGGTCGATGGCGCGGGCCACCACGTCACGCGGGGCCAGTTCCTCGCGCGGGTCGAATCGCGGCATGAAGCGCTCGCCGCCGCCGGGTACGCCGGGCGGCAGTTTCAGATGCCCGCCTTCGCCGCGCACCGCCTCGGTGATCAGGAAATTCTTGACCTCCAGATTATAGAGGCAGGTCGGGTGGAACTGGTTCATTTCCATGTTCGACACGCGGCAACCCGCACGCCAGGCCATGGCGATGCCGTCGCCGGTGGCGCCGCGCGGGGCAGTGGAGAAAAGATAGGTGCGGCCCGCGCCCCCGGTGCACAGGATCGTCGCCTTGCCCAGCAGCGCATCGACATGCTTGGTTTTCTTGTTGAAGGCATAGACGCCCCAGACATGGCCATCGCCCGAATAGCGCTCGCCATGGCGGGAGGTGATGAGGTCGATCGCGATCAGATCGTCGATCAGGGTGATGTTGGGATTGGCGCGGGCGGCCTTCAGCAGGGCGACCTGCACCGCATGGCCGGTGGCATCATCGACATGGACGATGCGGCGATGGCTGTGCCCGCCCTCGCGCGTCAGGTGCCAGCGATCGCCGAAATCCTCACCGGCGTTGAACGGAACGCCGAGTTTGGCGAGGCGCTCGATCGCGGCAGGCGCTTCGGACACGACGAACTCGACCGTGGCGCGATCATTGAGGCCAGCGCCCGCGACCATCGTATCTTCGACATGCGCCTCGAAACTGTCACCGGCGTCGAGTACGGCGGCAATGCCGCCCTGCGCCCAGTTGGTCGACCCGCCGTCCAGCGCGCCCTTGGCCAGCACCAGCACCTTGCGATCCTGCGCGAGGTTGATGGCGGCTGTCAGCCCTGCAGCGCCGGAGCCGATGATGATGACGTCGTGGGTGGTTGTGGGCATTATATGGTCTTGCTGCTTCTTATTTACTCCCCTCCCGCAGGCGGGAGGGGGTGGGGGTGGGCCTGCGCAAGGGTCGTTTTGATATGCGACACCACGCCTTCGAGGTTTGTCATCACATCGCGATTAGAAATGCGCAAGATTTGGAAACCGAGGGAATGGCAATAAGCATCACGCCGAATGTCATGATTGACGCTTTGATCGTGACTGGTGCCGTCAAGTTCGATGACGAATTTCAATTCTCGACAGAGAAAATCAGCGAAATAAGGCCCGATCGGCATTTGGCGACTGAATTTGTGGCCAAGTTTTCGTCCTTTCAAGCATTGCCAAAGCAATTGCTCCGGGGTGGTGGCGCTATGGCGCAATGCCTTGGCGCGAAGGGTGGCGCGGTGCTTGAAAGGTCGTGTTTGCCCACCCCCTAGCCCCCTCCCGCTTGCGGGAGGGGGGACAAAATGGGCTTCGTCGTTCACGCCGCCGCCGTCAGATTGAGGAACACATCCTCCAGATCCGGGTCGCGCGTCACGACGTCGACAATCGCCAGGCCGCTGGCCTGCACGGCGCTGAGCACCTGGCCCGCATTGGCGCGGTCCTTGAGGTAGGTGATGGTCAGCGTGCGGTCGCCCGATCGTTCGACCTTCTCGAAACAGGGAGCGTCAGGCGGGGTCGTAATGTCGCGGTCCACGGTCACCTGCACCACCTTTTCCTGCGCCATGTCGACCAGTTCGCGGGTCGGCTTGTCGGCGATCAGGCGGCCATGATTGATGATGCCGATGCGGTCGCACAGTTCCTCGGCCTCTTCCAGATAATGGGTCGTCAAGACGATGGTGACGCCCAGCGCATTGAGTTCGCGCACATAGGCCCAGAGTTGCTGGCGCAATTGCACGTCGACGCCCGCGGTCGGCTCATCGAGCACCAGGATCGGGGGGGAATGGACCATCGCCTTGGCCACCAGCAGGCGGCGCTTCATGCCGCCTGACAATGTGCGGGCATAGGCGTGCGCCTTGTCCTCCAGATGGACGGCACGCAACAATTCCATCGATCGGCGCTGACCCTTGGGCACGCCATAATAGCCGGCCTGATTTTCCAGCGTCTCGAAGGGCGTGAAGAAGGGGTCGAACACGATTTCCTGCGGCACGATGCCGATGGAGTTTTTCGCGTTGCGCGGATTGACGTCCGTATCGAAGCCCCAGATGCGGGCTGTGCCCGACGTCTTGTTGACCATGCCCGCCAGGATATTGATCGTCGTCGATTTGCCTGCGCCATTGGGGCCGAGCAGACCGTAAATCTGGCCGCGCGGGATCGACAGCTTCATGCCGTCGAGCGCGCGCTTGCCGCCCTTGTAGATTTTGGTGAGATTGCGGATCTCGATGGCGGCCTCTGGGGCGGATGCGGGCGTTTCGGTCATGGCTCCACTCTATGGTGATCCGGCCGGGCAAAGGGAAGGGGTCAGAATTCGTCCGCAATGTCCATGAGGCCAAGCAGCTTGCGCGGAGCGACCTGACGCCAGCTTTCGCGCAGCCGTTGCGCCACATGGTCCCAGTCCGTGTCGCCCAGGTCCAGCCGGATGCCGACCCATTCATTGCCGAAATAGGCGGGGCGGTAATAGCGGGCCGGATCGGCTTCGATCAGGCTGGCCTGTTCTTCGGGCGCGGTGGTTTTGACCAGCAGGGCAATGATGCCGTCCCCATGATGGTCGCGGGTGAAATAGGCGAATTTCTTGCCCTTGACGATGCCGAAGCAGGGCATGCCGTGCGAAACAATCTCGTCCGCCTGCGGCAGGGCCAGCGCGCTTTCACGGACCTTGTTGAGCAGCCAGTCGGGCTGGCGTTCGCGGGTGACGAAATCGGCCAGCGTGCGGGAATAGAGCTGATGTTCGGCGATGAGGATGCGGGCGGCCAGGCTGTCGGCGGTGTCGCCGGGCAGGATCGCCACGGCGGTCTGGCCCAGCACCGGGCCATCGTCCAGTTCGGCGGTGACGATATGGACCGAGCAACCGGCATGGCTGTCGCCCGCGTCGATGGCGCGCTGGTGGGTGTCCAGCCCCTTATATTTGGGCAGCAGGCTGGGGTGGATGTTGAGCATCCGGCCTTCCCAACCCGACACGAATTCGGGCGACAGCAGGCGCATATAGCCCGCCAGCGCCACATATTGCGCACCCGCCGCGCGCAGCTTTGCGTCGATGATCCGGTCGAACTCGGCGCGCTTATGGCCTTTATGGCTCTGACCGAAGGTGCGGATGCCCTCCGCAGCGGCCAGCGTCAGCCCAGCGGCATCGGGATCGTTGGCGGCGACCAGTACGATCTCATAGGGGCAGCTTTCCGCCTTGGCCGCATAGAGCAGCGCCGCCATGTTGGACCCGCGACCGGAGATCAGGACGCCGACTTTTGCCTTTTGCATAACAACATCCGTTCGGTTCGAGCGAAGTCGAGAACCCTGGCGCGACCGTTTCTCGACTTCGCTCGAAACGAACGGAGGGGGTGATTTTAGCCCAGATGGGTGGCGCGCCAGTCGGCCTTGCCGCTCCATGTCTCGACCGAGCCGCGCACGGTGCAGCCCTTCTCGCCTGCCTGCACTTCGCCGATGCGATGGACGGTTTCGCCCGCGGCTTCGAGCGCGGTGGTGACGCCTGCGACATGGTCTTCTTCGACGCTCAGCACCATGCCGAGGCCGCAGTTGAAGGTCCGCGCCATTTCGCCCGGTTCGATATGGCCCTGCGCCTGGAGGAAGGCCATCAGGCGCGGCTGGTCCCATGCGTCGGCATCGACCATCGCATGGCAGCCGTCGGGCAGGACGCGCGGGATATTTTCCAGCAGTCCGCCGCCGGTGATGTGGGCCAGCGCATTGATCATGCCGGCGCGGACCAGGGGCAGCAGGCTTTTCACATAGATTTTGGTGGGCGCCATCAGCGCGTCGATCAGCAAAATATCCTGATCGAAAATGGCGGGACGGTCGAGCTTCCAGCCCTTGTCGGCGGCAAGGCGGCGGACCAGCGAGAAACCGTTGGAATGGACGCCGGAGGATGCCAGGCCCAACAGCACGTCGCCGACCTTGACCCGATTGCCGGTCAGCGCCTTCTGCCGTTCGACCGCGCCGACGCAGAAACCGGCCAGATCATAGTCGCCCGGCCCGTACATGCCGGGCATTTCGGCGGTTTCGCCGCCAATCAGCGCGCAACCGGCGATCCGGCACCCCTCGGCTATCCCGGCGATGACACGTTCGGCGACGCCGCTTTCCAGCTTGCCGGTGGCATAATAGTCGAGGAAGAAAAGCGGCTCTGCCCCCTGGACGATCAGGTCGTTGGCGCACATGGCGACCAGGTCGATGCCCACGCCATCATGGCGATTATGGTCGATCGCAAGCTTCAATTTGGTGCCGACGCCGTCATTGGCCGCGACCAGCAGCGGATCGTCATAGCCTGCGGCCTTCAGGTCGAAAAAGCCGCCAAATCCGCCAAGTTCGGCGTCTGCGCCAGGGCGGCGGGTCGCCTTGGCCAGCGGCGCGATGGCGCGGACGAGGGCGTTGCCCGCGGCGATGTCGACGCCAGCCTTGGCGTAGCTGTAGGATTCGTTCTCACTCATGGGGGAGCGCCCTAGAGCAAAGGCGGGCAAAACGGAACCTTCGATCTTGGCGGCATCATTGCACATCCGTTCGCCCTGAGCGACGTCGAAGCGTTCCACCGAGCGTAGCGGGGTGCTTCACTGCGTTCAGCAGAGGGCTTCGACTTCGCTCAGCCCGAACGGTAAGGGGTGGGGCATAGTGAAGGTTGGCGCTTGGCATCCTGGGCAAATCCCGCCAAAAGGCGCTCGTGAGCCTGAGCCAGACCCTTAATCGCCTGCCGTTCCAGCCCGGCGCGCTGCTGCGCGCCGTGTCGCGCCCGGTCCAGATCCTCCTCGCCATCGCCATCGGCCTGATTGCCGCAGCGCTGTTTGCGCAGATGGAGGGGGAACGCGGCGTCCCGCCGATCGCCAGTGGCGGCGATTTCGAGGTGCGCGGGGTCAAGGTCGATGTCGTGGCCAAGGATGCCGACAGCGCCCGCTATGCCGGGTGGCGGATGGCGCAGCGGCAGGCGTGGCGGATGCTGTGGACGCGCACCCATGGCGGCGGCGGTGCGCCGGCCCTGTCCGATTCGCAGATCGAGGCGATGGTTTCGGGCATAGAGATTGATTTCGAGCAGGCCGGACCGACCCGTTATGTCGCGACATTGGGCATATTGTTCGACCGGGCACGTACCGGGCAATTGCTGGGCGTGTCGGGCAATGTCATGCGGTCGCCGCCGCTGCTGGTGATACCGGTTCTGTGGGATGGCGGATCTGCGGTGTCCTATGAACGGACCAATGAATGGCAGAAGGCCTGGGCGCGGTATCGCACCGGCGACAGCGCGATCGACTATGTGCGCGTGGCCGGGTCGGTCGCGGACCCGATATTGCTGACGGCCGGACAGACCGGGCGGCGCGGACGCCTGTGGTGGCGGGTGCTGCTCGACCAATATGGCGCGGCCGACGTGGTGATCCCGATCGCGCGGCTGGACCGCGCCTATCCCGGCGGCCCGGTGACCGGCACCTTCACCGCGCGCTATGGCCCGGACAACAGCCTGATCGGCAGCGTGACGCTGCGCGCGTCCAATGCCAGCGGCGTCGCGCAGATGCTGGACGAGGGCGCGCGGCGGATCGATGAAATGTATATCCGCGCGCTCAATGATGGCCGCCTGCGCCCCGACCCGTCGCTGATCATCGAGGAGCCGGTCGATCCTGACGCGCTGGCGATCGAGAATGCGATGGATACGGTGATCGAGACGGACGATCTGCCGACGGCGGCCAGCACGAGCGGCACCAGCAGTTTCGCGATCCAGTTCGACACGCCCGATGTCGGGTCGATCAGCGCGGGCGAATCGGCGGTGCGGGCGATCCCCGGCGTGCGGTCGGCATCGACCAGCAGCCTGGCGCTGGGCGGCACGTCGGTGATGCAGGTCAGCTTTGACGGCACGGTGGATATGCTGCGCAACGGGTTGCAGGCGCGCGGCTATACCGTCAGCGTATCGGGCACCACCCTGCGCATCGTGCGCAGGCAGGCGCCGCAGCCGACGCCACCATCACAGCAATGAGCCAGATCAGCCTGCCTTTCGACTGGCAAGGCGCGGCCAGCGGCGGAGATTTTCTGGTCAGCGACGCCAATGCCCAGGCGGTCGCCCATCTGGAACGCTGGCGCGACTGGCCGCTGTCGGTGAGCGTGCTGACCGGGCCGCCCCTGTCGGGCCGATCGACGCTGGCGCACCATTTCGCGCAGATGAGCGGTGGCAGCGTGATCGACGATGCGCAGGGAAAGGACGAACATGCGCTGTTCCATGCCTGGAACGAGGCGCAGACGAGCCGCCAGCCATTGCTGATGATCGGCCATGCGCCCCCCGCCAGCTGGACCGTGGCACTGCCCGACCTGCGATCGCGGCTGGCCGCTGCGCCCCATGTCGCGATCGCCGAACCGGACGAGGCGCTGGCGCGCGCGCTGATCGAGCGCCAGTTGGGCGCGGCGGGGGCACGCTTCGCCGCCGACCTGCCCGACTGGCTGTTGCGCCGGATCGAGCGCAGCTATGGCGCAATCGCGGCGGTTACGCGGCTGCTCGACCAGGCGGCTTTGTCATCTGGCCGTAAGATTTCCATCTCAATGGCAAAAGACTGCCTGCAAGGCGCTGGCTATCTGCCTATAGTAGCGCCCGACCCTTCCCTCGATCCGTGCGAGTGATCCCAGTGGCCGAAGCCGATCCCGCGACCAGCCTGACCCAGCCGATGGGTCGCTATTTCAACCGTGAGCTGTCCTGGCTGGCGTTCAACCAGCGCGTGCTGGAGGAGGCGATGAACCGCGCCCATCCGCTGCTGGAGCGGTTGCGCTTCCTGTCGATCTCCGGCGCCAATCTGGACGAATTCTTCTCCGTCCGGGTCGCGGGCCTCAAGGGCCAGCAGTTGCAGGATGTGGACATGTGTTCGGCCGACGGGCTGACCGCGGGGCAGCAATTGACCGCCATTGCGGCGGAAACTGACCGGCTGATGCAGGCGCAGCAGAAGGTGTGGGGCGTCGTCCATGGCGAGCTGGCGCAGGTGGGGATCGAGGTGGTCGGCCCGACCAGTCCGATCGATCCGCTGAGCGAAGCCTGGCTGCGGGACCATTTCCTGAACCAGATCTTCCCGATCCTGACGCCACAGGCGCTGGACCCGGCCCATCCCTTTCCCTTCATCCCCAATCAGGGCTTGTCGATCGTCTTCGACCTGCAACGCCTGTCGGACAAGCAGCCGATCCGTGAACTGGTGATGATCCCCGCATCGCTCGCACGCTTTGTCCGCATTCCCGGCGAACCGGCGCGTTACATGGCGCTGGAGGCGGTGGTGCGGCGTTTTTCGGTGGATCTGTTCCCCGGATATATGGTGCGCAACAGTGGCGTGTTCCGCATCATCCGCGACAGCGACATCGAGATCGAGGAAGAGGCCGAGGATCTGGTCCGCCACTATCGCAGCGCGATCAAGCGCCGCCGCCGGGGCCGCGTCATCCGCATGGAGATAGAAGAGCGCATCCCCGAACCGGTCGAGGAGATGTTGCAGGACATGCTTCAGGGCCATGAGGCCGTGGTGGTCGAGGTGGAGGGGTTCATCGGCATCGGCGACCTGTCCGGCGTCGTCGAGGAGGACCGGCCCGACCTGAAATTCGAACCCTATGCGCCGCGCTTTCCCGAACGCATCCGCGAATATGGCGGTGATTGTTTCGCCGCGATCCGGGCCAAGGATATTGTCGTCCACCATCCCTATGAGGCGTTCGACGTCGTCGTCGCGTTCCTGAAGCAGGCGGCGGTCGATCCCGATGTGGTGGCGATCAAGCAGACGCTCTATCGCGCGGGCAAGCAGTCCGCGATCATCCGCGCGCTGATCGACGCGGCGGAGGCGGGCAAGTCCGTGACCGCCGTGGTCGAATTGAAGGCGCGGTTCGACGAAGAGCAGAACCTGATGTGGGCCGACGCGCTGGAGCGGGCCGGCGTGCAGGTCGTCTATGGCTTCATCGACTGGAAAACTCACGCCAAAGTGTCGATGGTGATCCGGCGCGAGGGGGATCAGTTTCGCAGCTACTGCCATTTTGGCACCGGCAATTATCATCCGGTCACGGCCCGCATCTATACCGATCTGAGCTTCTTCACCGCCGATCCGGCCTTCAGCCGGGATGCCGCCGCGCTGTTCAACTATATCACCGGCTATGTTGAGCCGCAGGGGCTGGAAAAGCTGGTCATGTCCCCGCGCAGCCTGCGCGATCATCTGTGCGCGATGGTGGATGCCGAGATCGACCATGTCCGCGCCGGTCGCCCCGGCACCATCTGGGCCAAGATGAACAGCCTGGTCGACCCGGCGCTGATCGAAAAACTCTATGCCGCCAGCAATGCCGGGGTGCAGATCGACCTGATCGTGCGGGGTATCTGCTGCCTGCGCCCCGGCGTGCCGGGCATGTCGGAGCATATCCGGGTCAAGTCGGTGGTCGGCCGTTTTCTGGAACATAGCCGCATTGCCGTGTTCGGCAATGGCAAGGCGCTGCCCAATAACGGCGCCAAAGTCTATATCAGTTCGGCCGACTGGATGCCGCGCAACTTCGACCGGCGCGTCGAATTCCTGGCCCCGATCGAAAATCCGACCGTGCATGACCAGATTTTGGACCAGGTGATGGTCGCCAATCTGATCGACAGCGAACAAAGCTGGACGCTCGACAGCACGGGGCATTACACCAGGCTCGATCCGGGCGACAAGCCGTTCAACCTGCACCGCTATTTCATGACGAACCCGTCCTTGTCGGGGCGGGGCGCGGCGCTGGACAATGAAGCGGTGCCGACATTGCGCCTGCGCGGGCGGACCTGAGCCTGATGAATTCCATGCTCAGCCGGGTCCGCGAAGCGGCGCATACGATGACGATGTCGGCGCAACCGACGACGGGTCGCACCGCGATCATCGACATTGGTTCCAACAGCGTGCGTCTGGTGGTGTATGACGGGCCGCGCCGCATCCCGTTCATCCTGTTCAATGAAAAGGTGATGGCGGGGCTGGGCGCGGCGCTGGCGCGGACCGGACAGATCGAGCCGGAACCGATGGAGCGCGGGCTGCGCGCGGCCGAACGCTTTGCCCATCTGTGCCGACAGATGAAGGTTGCCGATATTCGCTGCGTGGCGACCGCGGCGGTGCGGGACGCGACCAACGGGCCGGAATTCATCGCCCGCGCTGCCGCCATGGGGCTGACGGTGGAATTGCTGTCGGGCCGGCAGGAAGCAGTCGGCGCGGCGATGGGCGTGCTGTCGGGCATTCCGCATGCGGACGGCATAGTCGGCGATCTGGGCGGCGGCAGTCTGGAACTGGCGCGGATCAGGGATGGGCAGGTGCATGACACCATATCCCTGCCGCTGGGCGTGCTGCGCCTGCCGCAAATCCGCGCCAAAGGGCCAAGATTGCTGGAACGGCAGGTGGCCAAGATGCTGGCCGATGCCGGGTGGCATCAGGCGCCTGACCTGCCATTCTATCTGGTCGGCGGGTCGTGGCGGGCGCTGGCGCGGTTCGACATGCAACTGACCCAGTTTCCGCTGCCGGTGGTGCATCAATATGAAATGCCCGCGACCCGCGCCGAGCAGCTGATCCGTATCGTGTCCCATGTCGATCGCGCGCGGTTGAAGGAAATTCCGGGCATGAGCGGGTCGCGCGTGCCGACGCTGGGCGATGCGGCGGCGTTGCTGTCGGTGGTCGTGCGCCAGTTGCGGTCGAGCCGTCTGGTCGTGTCCGCCTATGGCCTGCGCGAGGGATTGCTGTTCGAAGGGCTGCCGCCCGAAATTCGGGCGCATGATCCGCTGCTGGTCGCAGCCGAAGCGGAGGGGGAGGCGCAATCGCGGTTTCGCGGCCATGGCGACCGGATCGAACGCTGGATCGCGCCCCTGTTCGCCGATGATGCGCCCGCCGCCCGCCGTATCCGCCGCGCTGCCTGCCTGCTGGCCGATGTCGGTTGGCGCGCCAATCCCGATTTCCGCGCCGAACGGGGCATGGAGATTGCGCTGCATAGCAATTGGGTGGGTATCACCGCGGCGGAGCGGGCGATGCTGGGGCAGGCGCTGTTCAGCCATTTCGGCGGTGGCACGGCGATCGCGCCGGGGCTGGAACGGCTCGCCAGTGCCGAGGCGTTGCGCCGCGCGATGCTGTGGGGGCTGGCGATCCGACTCGCGCAGCGCCTGTCCGGCGGGGTCGAGCGGCCGCTGACCCATACGCGGCTGACGTTGCGGGACGGGCTGCTGCTGCTGGAACTGGACAGCGACGATGTGGCGCTGGGCGGCGAAGTGGTGGAACGGCGGTTGCGGCATCTGGCGCAGACGCTTGGCGTGAAATATCGGCTGGTGCGGGGTGAGGGGTAGGGACTTCAACAGGTTCGTCATGCCAGTGGACGCGGGGATGACGGACCGAGCAACATGCCCGCACTGCCCACCTTCCCCTGCCGCGTAATCTTGGCTAAGCCCCGGCGATGACATCTTCTCCCGCGCCGCTCAGCCGATCGCTCTTTGGCTTTTCGATCTTTTATGGCGGCATGGTCTGCATTGCGGGCGTGCTGGGCAACAAGCAGGTGACGCTGGGGCCGGTGTCGGCGATCGGGCCAGCATTGGGGCTGGGTCCGCTGGCGGTGGAGGCAGGCATCTTCGCCTTCCTGCTGCTGGTGACGATTTCCAGCGCAGTGGCCGAACTTCACGGTCGCGCGGTGGCCAACCGGCTGGTGCAGATCGGCTTCCTGCCGCTGATCGCCTCTATCCTGCTGTCGGTCCTGGTCCTGGCGGCTCCCGCTGCGGGAGATATGGACCCGGCCCGCGCCCAAGCCTTTGCCATGATGATGGGCGGCACGCCGCGCATCTGGGCGGGCGGCATCATCGCCTATGGCGTGTCGCAGACATTGAACGTGACCCTGTTCGCGATGCTCAAGGGGCGGGAGGGTGGCCGCCTGCTGTGGCTGCGCGCGGCGGTGGCGAGCATCCTGTCGCAGATCGCCGACACGCTGCTGTTCGTGACGATCGCCTTTTACGGCGTCTTTCCGATCGGCGAGCTGCTGCTGGGCCAGATGCTGGCCAAGGTCGTGCTGTCCGCATTGCTGGTGCCGCCGGTCATTTATCTGCTGGTCGCGCTGGGGCGGCGGCTGGACCGCTGAGGGCGGCGGCAGTCGACCCCGGCAATGTGCGACAGTAAGCCGAACATATGCACGATAATGGCAAAAATGGATTAGTTAGCTAACTAATCGAATTGTAAACGCGGTGTTGCGCGGCTTTGGGGGTCTGGCTTCGATAGCTTTGACGGCGTCGAATGATGCCGGTTGGCGTGTGAGGCGGGCGGGCGCGCGTCGCTTCTTGCTCCTCGCCCGCTTTGCCCCTATGCGCCCGCGCATGACCAGTTCGCATGATCCCGTCCCGGCGCTGCTCGCCAAGGCTGAAACCCTCGTCGAGGCGCTGCCCTATATGCAGCGCTATGCGGGCAAGACCTTCGTCGTGAAATATGGCGGCCATGCGATGGGCGACCCGGAAGCGGCGCGCGATTTTGCCGAGGATGTCGTGCTGATGAAGGCGGTCGGCATCAATGTCGTCGTCGTCCATGGCGGGGGGCCGCAGATCGGCGCGATGCTCAAGAAGCTGGGCGTCGAATCGGAATTTATCGGCGGGCTGCGCGTGACGGACGCGGAAACCGCCAAGATCGCCGAAATGGTGCTGGCCGGTTCCATCAACAAGGAAATCGTCGGCTGGATCGCGGGCGCTGGTGGCCGGGCGGTCGGCATTTCCGGCAAGGATGGCGGGCTGGTCGTCTGCGAAAAGGTGCTGGGCAAGCGCGAGGCGGACCCCAATTCGGGGATCGAGCGCAATGTCGATCTGGGCTTTGTCGGCGATCCTGTGAAGGTCGACCGGCGTATCCTGGATACGCTGACGCAGGACGGCATCATTCCGGTCGTCGCGCCGGTTGGCATCGGCGCGGATGGCCATACATACAATGTCAACGCCGACACGATGGCGGGCGCGATCGCTGCGGAACTGGGCGCGTCGCGCTTCTTCCTGCTGACCGATGTGGCGGGCGTGCTGGACAAGAACAAGAATCTGCTGACCGATCTTGATCCCGCCGCGATCGAGGTGCTGCAACAGGATGGCACGATCAGCGGCGGCATGATCCCGAAGCTGGAAACCTGCGTCAAGGCGGTCGAGGGCGGGGTGGACGCCGCCGTTATCCTCGACGGGCGGGTGCCGCATGCCATGCTGCTGGAAATCTTCACCAAGCGCGGTGCGGGCACGCTGATCCGCAAATAAGCCGTCACCTGCACCCTGTCCGGAGAGCCGATCCATGTCGCTGACCAATCTTCTCGTCCCGACCTTTGTGCAGATGCTCAATCGTCTGTCCACCTGGCTGGAGAAGGCGGATGGTTCCACCGGCGATGCACTGCTGTCCGCGCGTCTGGCGCCCGACATGTTCCCCCTGTCGACGCAGATCCGCTTCGCCTGCGTGCAGGCGCAGGAAGCGATGTGTCGACTGAAGGGAGAGGATTTTCCGGATTCGCTGGGCGCGTTGCGCGATGAGGGGCGCAATGGGGCGGAGCATCCCGGTTCGATCGCGGATGCCAAGGGCCGGATCGCGCAAACCCTGGTCTTGCTGGAGGGGCTGGCCCCCGATGCGCTGGATGCCGCCGCTGGCACGATGATTGCCCATGCGCTGCCCAACGGGATGATTTTGGATCTGACCGCCGAGCAATATGCGCGCGACTGGGCGCTGCCCCAATTTTATTTTCACCTGATGACGGCCTATGCGATCCTGCGGGCCAATGGGGTGGACCTGGGCAAGGCGGACTATGTCGCGCACCTGTTCCCCACTATCCGGCCGGGAACGATGCCGACCGCCTGATCGGACCTTTCCCGGCGCGGCGAACGCCCGGTCAGCATCGCGCCGATGCGATCCTGCGCCGGTTCGGCCCGATACCCTATGTGCCTGTGATGCCCATGCCAGCCAGGAAAAAGCTTTCGGAAAGCGTGCGGCGATGCTTGTCCCCCGGCCATCGGACGGGGTAGAGAGAGGCAATATTTTTCGGAGACCTCATGGCCTACGCGCTTTATCAGATCATTGTCATCCTGCTCGACGTGCTGTGGTGGATCATCATCATTCAGGCCGTCATGAGCTGGCTGATCGCGTTCAACATCGTGAATATGGGCAGTGATTTCGTCCGGACCGTCATGACCGCGCTCGACCGGATGACCGCGCCCATCTACAATCCTATTCGCAAGGTCATGCCCGATCTGGGCGCTCTGGACCTTTCGCCAATGGTCGTGCTGCTGGCGATCCTGATCATCCGCCAGGCTGTGTTGCCGCCGCTGTTCGGCCTGGTGTGACGGTCTGGAGCCAGACGGGCGACGACCTGATCCTGGCCGTCCGGCTGACCCCCGGCGCATCGAAGGCCGCGATCGGCGGCATATGGACGGATGAAAAGGGCGCGCAATGGCTGTCCGCCCGCGTGACCGCCGTGCCGGAAAAAGGGCGGGCCAATGACGCGCTGGTCGCCCTGCTCAGCAAATGTCTCGACTGGCCCAAGGGGGCGATTTCGCTGGAATCGGGGGACAGCAACCGGCTAAAGCGGCTGCGTATCCGGGGCGGCGCACAGCCGCGCCTGATCGCCATCATGGAAGAACAGGTTGACGTGACATGACCATCGGCAAGATCATCGACGGCAAGGCTTTTGCGGCGGGGCTGCGCGACAAGGTGGCGGAGGGCGTGAGCGCTTTCGCCGCGCAGGCGGGGCGCAAGCCGGGCCTGGCCGTGGTGCTGGTGGGCGAAGACCCGGCCAGCGCGGTCTATGTGCGCAACAAGGGCAAGATGACGGTCGCCACCGGCATGGAAAGCTATGAGTTCAAGCGCCCGGCGAGCATCGGCGCGGACGATCTGCTCGACCTGATCGAGGAGCTGAACCATGACGAGCGGGTCGATGGCATATTGGTCCAGCTGCCGCTGCCCGATCATATCGACGAGAGCGCCGTTCTGGCCGCGATCGACCCGGCCAAGGATGTCGACGGGTTCCATGTCGTCAATGCCGGCAAGCTGGCGACGGGGCAGGAGGCGCTGGTCCCCTGCACGCCGCTGGGCTGCATCATGCTGCTGAAGGACGAACTGGGCGACCTGAGCGGCCTTGAAGCCGTCGTGGTGGGCCGGTCGAACATTGTCGGCAAGCCGATGGCGCAATTGCTGCTGGCGGAAAGCTGCACGGTGACGATCGCCCATAGCCGCACCCGCGACATTGCGAGCATCGTCCATCGCGCTGACATCGTCGTTGCCGCCGTGGGGCGGGCCGAAATGGTGAAGGGCGAATGGATCAAGCCCGGCGCGACGGTGATCGACGTGGGCATCAACCGGGTGGCCGATACCGAGGATGGCAAGAGCCGGATCGTGGGCGATGTCGCGACGGCGGAGGCGCTGGCCCATGTCCGCGCGATTACGCCGGTGCCGGGCGGCGTCGGCCCGATGACGATCGCGGTGCTGCTGCGCAATACGCTGGTCGCGGCCCATGCCCGCGCCGGGCTGGCGAAGCCCGACGGGCTGTGAGGGTGCGCCCGACGCTGCTGGCGCCGCTGCTGGTTTTGGGGGCGGCGGTGCTGGTCGCGGCGAAACCGCCGATGCGCTTTCAGCCCGATCCCAGTTCCGTGATCGCCGCCGAAATCGCCTTTAGCCGGCTGGCGCAGGAGAAGGGGCAATGGACCGCCTTTCGCGCCACCGCCGACGATGATGCAGTGATGTTCGTGCCGCAGCAGGTGTCGGCGAAGGCGTGGCTGAAGGGGCGGGCCGATCCGCCCGCGTCGGTCAAATGGTCGCCATCCGTCGTCTATGTCTCCTGCAACGGCAATCTGGCCGCCAGCACCGGCAACTGGACCCGGCCCGATGGCGCGGTCGGTTATTTCACGACCATCTGGCGGCGCGACAAGAAGGGCGTCTGGAAGTGGATCGCCGATCATGGCGATACGCTGGCCAAGGCGCGCGAGGTGCCGGAATTTCTGAGCGGCAAGGTGGCGACGTGCAAGCGGCCCGCGCGCGGCGAAGGCCCGCCGCAGGATGGCCCGCCAGCCGCAGGAAAGGACGCGCCGCTGCCCCCGCCCGACGAGAGCCTGCTCTGGTCGGCGCAGGTTGCGCCCGATGGCGGCCGCCGCGTCACGGTGCGGATGTGGAATGGCAGCGACTATGATATTGTGATCGATGACAGGGTAGGGGCGGCATCATGACCGAATTGTTCATTTCCGCCTTCGTCACCCTGTTCGTGGTGATCGACCCGCCCGGCTGCGCGCCCATCTATGCCAGCCTGACCGGCGGGGCGACGGTGGCGCAGCGCAAGGCGATGGCGATCCGGGCGGTCGGCATTGCCGCCGCGATCCTGCTGGTGTTCGCGCTGTGGGGCAAGCAATTGCTGGGCGTGCTGGGGATTGCGCTCGACAGTTTCCGTATCGCGGGCGGCATCATGCTGTTCATGATCGCGATGGACATGGTGTTCGAAAAGCGCACCCAGCGGCGCGAGGACCGGGCACAGAAGATCAGCGCCGAAGAGCGGCATGTCGAGGATGTGTCGGTATTCCCGATGGCGATGCCGATGATCGCCGGGCCGGGATCGATCGCTACCGTCATGCTGCTGATGTCGCGCGCCGATGGCATGGGAGAGCGGATGGTGGTGCTGGGTGCTGTCGTCGTGACGCTGATGCTGATGCTGGGCGCGTTGCTGGCGGCGGGGCCGCTGATGGCGCTGCTGGGCCACAGGATAGAGGCGGTGATCACTCGGCTGCTGGGCGTGCTGCTGGCCGCGCTGGCGGCGCAGTTCGTGATCGACGGGTTGAAGGCGAGTTTTTAATCCTCCCCGGCGCGGGGAGTTCAACAGAGTCACATGCCTCTGTTGAACAGGCGAAGCCTGACGGAGGGGGGCGCCTGATTGCACGCCCCCTCCACCACTTCGTGGTCCCCCTCCCCTTGCAGGGGAGGATAAGTTGTTAACCCCGCACGTCGGCTTCGGTGACGGGGGCGATCTTGATTTCGACGCGGCGGTTGGCGGCCTTGCCCTCTTCGGTCGCGTTGGACGCGATCGGCTGGGTTTCGCCATAGCCGCGCGTGCCGATGCGGGCGGACTGGACGCCGCGACCGATCAGATAATCGGCGACGGAGCGGGCGCGCCGTTCCGACAGGGTCTGGTTATAGGCGTCCGACCCGTCACTGTCGGTATGGCCGAGCACGTCGATATAGGTTTTGGGATATTGCGCCAGCACGCTCGCGACGTCGTTGAGCGTTGGCTGGAACTGGGGCTGCACATCGGCGCGGTCATAGCCGAAGGTGATGCCGGAGGGCATGCGCAGCAGCAGATTGTCGCCGTCGCGAATCACGTCGACGCCCGTGCCGGCGGTTTCTTCGCGCAGCTTGCGTTCCTGGGCATCCATATAGGCGCCCACGCCCGCGCCCGCGATGGCGCCAATGCCAGCGCCCAGAATCTTTTCGGTCCGGTCATTGCGCCCGCCGACCAGATCGCCCAGCAGATAGCCGCCCAGCGCGCCGCCGATGCCGCCGATCGCAGCCTTGGAAATGGTGCGCTGACCGGTGTTGGGATCGGTCGTGCAGGCGGTGGTGGCCAGCATCGCGGCCAGGCCTGCCGCGCCGATGATGCGGTGAGAAATCTTCATGATCCTGATCCCTTGTCTTTCTTGAATCTCGTTTTGGCGCCCGTATGAGCCGAATAACCCCAAAATCACCGAGCTATGTGTTTGTTCCACAAGCGAACTGAACGAGCGATGATGGGGATGTTGTGCAATTGAAAGAATAACGGTTATAGGAGGTCGCTGACCGCCATGGCCACGATCCCCCTTCCCAATCCGACGCCCTTTCCCTGGGCCGATCTTTTCATCATTCTCGCCCTGGTGGCGTTGAACGGTATTTTCGCGATGTCGGAGCTTGCCATCGTATCGGCGCGCAAGCCGCGCTTGCAGGGGCTGGAGAAGGCCGGGCGCAAGGGCGCGGCGACGGCATTGCGGCTGGCGAGCGATCCGGGCAAATTCCTGTCCACCGTGCAGATCGGCATCACCCTGATCGGCATTGTCGCGGGCGCCTATTCGGGCGCGAGCCTGGGCGGCCCGGTCGGCGAGCGGCTCTATGCGCTGGGCCAGAATCTGGGCATAGGCCTGTCGTCCAATGCAGCGGAAAATCTGGGCTTTGCGCTGGTCATCGGTTTTACCACCTATGCATCGCTGATCATTGGCGAATTGGTGCCCAAGCAATTTGCGCTGCGCGCGCCCGAACCGATTGCGGTGATCATGGCCGGGCCGATGCTGTGGCTGTCCAAGGCGACTGCGCCGGTCGTGTGGGTGCTCGACGGGTCGAGCGCGCTGATCTTCAAGCTGTTGCGGATGAACCGCGAATCGGAACAGCATGTGACCGCCGAGGAGTTGCATCTGATCGTCGCGGAGGCCAGCCGGTCGGGCGTGATCGAGGAAAGCGAACGGGCGATCATTTCAGGCGTGGTGCGGCTGGCCGACCGGCCGGTGCGCGAGGTGATGACGCAGCGCATGGATGTCGACTGGATCGACATTGCGGCGGATGACGCGACGATTCGCGCGCGATTGCTGGAAACGCCCCATACCCGGTTGCCGGTGGGGCGCGGATCGGTGGAGGATATTGTCGGCATCGTCCAGGCGCGCGACATCATGAGCGCGCTGTTCCGGGGCGAGACGCTGAATGTCGGGGCGCTGATGCGCAAGGCGGAGGTGGTGCCTGACCAGGTCGATGCGATGGACGCGCTGGAAGTGCTGCGCCGGTCGGACGTGCCGATGGTGATGGTCCATGACGAATATGGCCATTTCGAGGGGATCGTGACCCCGGCCGACCTGTTGTCGGCGATTGCGGGCCATTTCGCGTCCGATCGCGACGCCTATGACGAACCCGACGTGGTGGAACGGGAGGATGGCAGCCTGCTGGTATCCGGGCAGATGCCGATCGACCAGCTGGCCGAGCGGATCGGCATCCTGCTGTCGGAGGATCGCGATTATGCGACCGTGGCGGGCCATGCGCTGTGGCTGCTCAAGCGCCTGCCGGAAGTCGGCGATTTCGTCGACGATCAGGGTTTCCGTTTCGAGATTGTCGATATGGACGGGCGCAAGATCGACAAAGTGCTGGTCGCAGAGCGCTGAGGCGCGCGGGACAATCGGTTGCCGAAATACTAACATTCGTTATGATCTTCCCCAAAGGAGAGGATCATGCGATTTACCGAACAGGATTATCTGGCCTATGTCGCCGCGTTCAACGCGCGCGACTACAAGACGCTGGAGACGTTCTTTGCCGACGATTTCGCGTTGGAAAATGCGGGGTTCAAGGTCCAGGGAAAGGCGGCGTTCCGCGAATTCTATGCGTTTTTCCATGACTATATCCGCGAAACCGTGCTGTTCCGCGGCTTTTATCCGGGCCAGGACGGCTTCGTCGCCCATGTCGTCATCCGCTTTGAGGGGCTGAAGGATCTGACCCCGGCCGTGCTGGCGGAAAAGGGTTATCCAGGCATGACGCCGGTCAATCGTGGTGGCAGCGCAGATGTGGAGTTTCTGATCCTCTATCTGCTCGATGCGGACGGACTGATCCGCCACATCAAGGGCGCGGTCTGGGTGCCGCAGCGCTGAGCGACGATCAGTCCAGCCTTTTCACCCAGAATTGCATCGGGTGGTCGCTTTCGGCGGCGTCGCCCCTGTCCTTCCAGCCAAACTGGCCGATCAGCCCATCGACCGGCGCGAAGCCGCGCTTGTGCCAGAAGGGGTCGAGCGGACTGTAGCCGGCGGGGCGGGCAGGGTGATCGGCCGGGCGGATGACGGCGCAGAAGGCCGCGATGGAAAAGCCAAGGTCGCGTGCCCTGGCTTCGCGCCGGTCGAAAAAGGCGTGGCCGATGCCATGGCCGCGCCATTCGGGCAGCAGGACCGATTCGCCGAAATAATAGACATGGCCAATATCCATGCCGCGCGCCCGGAAGGGGGCGGCGAAGGCGGCGGCATGATCGGCCATCGGCGCGGCGGTGGCGGCGCCGACCAGCCTGTCGCCCTGATCGGTCCTGGCAAAGGCGCCGACGACCAGCGCGCCGGGGCTGTCGGCATAGGCGGCCAGATAATCGCGCTCATAGGCGCGGTCCCCGTCATAGAGATAGGGGAAGTCCCTGAACACCGCGATACGCAGGTCCGCCAACGAATCGAGCGCGGCAACCAGTGCCGCGCCCGTCAATTCGCATATGTCGACCGGCGTACCGATCGGGCTTTACTCGGCAGCGTTCGCTGCCGGAGCTTCGCTCGCATTGGCAGCGTTGCCCGCTTCGGCTTCGGCGGCGTTCGCGCCTTCGGCGGCCGGCGCAGCGTCGGCAGCTGGCAGCGGCAGGTTGGAACCCTGCGTGTTCATCCAGGCGATCAGGTTGGCGCGATCGACCGGATTGCCAAGGCCCGCAAAGGTCATCTTGGTGCCAGGCGCGAATTCACGCGGGCTCTTCAGCCAGTGATCGAGATTTTCGAAGGTCCAGCTGCCGCCCTTGCCGGACAGCGCCGCCGAGAAGGCGAAACCGGCCTTGCCCTTGCCGATTTCCTCGCCGACCGTCGCATACAGGTTGGGACCGATGCCGTTGGCGCCGCCCGACGTGATGGTGTGGCAGGCGGCGCACTTGGCAAACACCTTCTCGCCCGCTGCGACGTCCGCGCTGGCCAGCAGGGTGTTGAGGCCGGGGCCGGAAGCCGCGCCTTCGCCTTCAGCCTCGACGCCTTCGATCGCATAGCCCATCGGTTCGGGCCGTTCGTCATGGAAATATTTGGAACTGACGATCGCGCCGCCGAGCGCGATAATGCCAGCGAACAGCGCCCAGCCCGCTACGGTATTGAAACGATCGCCCATTTCGCTCGATTTCCCTTGCATTTCTGTTCGGGCGGCTGTCTTGGCGCCCCCTCTTGGCCGTTGCCATAATGGCGGACACGCGAACGTGCAACCCGGCTTGACACCACAAATGCGCAGGGGCGTGTCGCGCTTGCGCCGCCGACGCTTGCGCGGCCCCGCGCAACTGCCTAAGCGCGCAGCCATCCATGGAAAACTATCCCGCCCCCGCGCGCGCGATTGTCGCGCAACTGGCTGAAAAAGCCGCCGCCGACCCGACCCGCGCCGTTGCCTATCAGGGCGCGCCGGGGGCCAATTCGCATCTGGCGGCGCTTGGCTATGCGCCCGATTGCGTGCCTTTGCCCTGTTTCGCATTTGAGGATGCGATCGATGCCGTGCGCAACGGCCAGGCGGAACGGGCGATCATCCCGATCGAAAACAGCCTGCACGGGCGGGTGGCGGACATGCATTTCCTGCTGCCCGAATCGGGCCTGTCCATCGTGGACGAATATTTCCTGCGCGTGCGCCATTGCCTGATGGCGCCGGACAACAGCCCGGTCAAAAGCGCGATCAGCCATCCCCAGGCGCTGGGCCAATGCCGCCATTATCTGCGCGAACGGGGCATCCAGCCAGTGGCCTATGCCGATACGGCGGGCGCAGCAGCGCTGGTGGCGGAAACGCGCCTGCCGGGCGAAGGGGCGATCGCGCCCTATCTGGCGGCGGAGATTTACGGCCTGCGGCTGATTGCGGAGAATATCGAGGATAGCGACGACAATGTGACGCGCTTCCTGGTGCTGGCGCGCGCGCCGCGGATGCCGGTCGCCAATGTCGGGCCGGTCATGACGACTTTCCTGTTCGAGGTGAAGAATGTCCCCGCCGCGCTCTACAAGGCGATGGGCGGCTTTGCGACCAACGGCGTCAACATGACCAAGCTGGAAAGCTATCAACGCGGCGCGAGTTTCGCCGCGACGGAGTTTTTCTGCGATATTGAAGGCATGCCGGGCGACCCGGCGGTCGACCGGGCGCTGGCGGAACTGGAATTCCACACCAAATGGGTGCGGATGCTGGGCAGTTATCGGCAGGCGCGGCCACGGACTTAGGGGTGCGCAATCGATCATCCTCCCCTTGCAGGGGAGGTGTCGGGCCGCAGGCCAGACGGAGGGGTGTCGCCGTCTCGATAGGGTAACACCCCTCCGTCAGCACGTCGTGCTGCCACCTCCCCTGCAAGGGGAGGATGTCACAGTGGTGCGAAGAAAAAGGCGGGATTGCAGCTTTCGTTGGGATGCCGGGATTTGTTTGGGCTATAGGCGCTGGATGGTCGCAGCTATTCTCTGGTCCGCTTTGGCGATGAGCGCCATTGTCGGCGTTCGCTATCTGCTGGCGAGCGGTGGTTTTGCGCTGGCGACGCGGGTGCGGCAGCCGGGCCTGTATCGCGGGCTGGAGCGGCAGATGCGTCGGGAGATCGGCTGGTCGCTGCTGTCCGCGCTGATTTACGGCATCCCCGCCGGGATCGTCGCATGGGGATGGCAGGCGCGCGGATGGACGCGCATCTACACCGATGTCGCAGCCTTCCCGATCTGGTACATCCCCGTGTCGGTACTGCTTTACCTGGCCGCGCATGACACATGGTTTTACTGGACACATCGCTGGATGCACCGGCCCAAGCCCTTTCGCATCGCCCATGCGGTGCATCATGCCAGCCGCCCGCCGACGGCCTGGGCGGCGATGAGTTTTCACCCCTGGGAAGCGCTGACCGGGGCGGTGGTGATACCGGCGCTGGTGTTCATCATCCCGATCCATGTCGGCGCGCTGGCGGCGGTGCTGACGATCATGACGATCATGGGGGTCAGCAATCATATGGGGTGGGAGATGTTTCCGCGCTGGATGGTGCGCGGGCCGCTGGGCGGCTGGCTGATCACCGCCACCCATCATCAGCGGCATCATGACCTCTATGCCTGCAATTACGGCCTCTATTTCCGGGTCTGGGACCGATTGTGCGGCACGGACCGGGGGCTGGGCGATTTTACGGCAAAGGCGCGCGCGTGAAGGGGCGGGCCGGTGGGTTGATGTTGCTGGTTCCGCTGTTGCTGGGCGCGGCGCCGCTGGGGCAGCCGCAGCCGCTCATCATGGCGCTGGAGGGGCTGCGATCGACCAAGGGACAGATATTGGTGTGCGTGACGCGGGTGCCGCGCTATTTCCCCGATTGCAGCGACGATCCCGACAAGCGGCATTTTGCGGTAGCGGCCAGGGGCGGCGCGGTGACGATCGGCAATGTGACGCCGGGCGATTACGCCATCGCGATCGTCCATGACGAAAATGGCAATGGCAAGCTGGATACATTCGCTGGCATCCCGCGCGAGGGGGTCGGCTTTTCCCGCAATCCGGTGCTGCGCTTTGGCGCGCCCAGTTTCCGATCGGCCAGTTTTGCGGTCGCAGGCGCGCCGGTGGAACAGGACATCCGGGTCAAATATTTCCTGTAGGCATATCCGGCGGAACCTGTAACCGGCGTGAAACATTGTGTGGCCGACCGCCATTGGCTGAACAGGGGCCTTATGAACCAGCTTACCCGCATCCTCCTTCTCACCCTTCCTTTCATGGCCGCCGCGCCCGCGCTGGCGCAGGAGGCGGAGGATCACAGCAGCCTGACCATCGGCCTGGGCGTCGCTTCCGTTCCCAGCTATGAAGGGTCCGACGATTCCCGATTGATCGTTGGCCCGCAATTGCGCGGCAAGGTGAAGGATCATGCCTTCTTCACCCGTGGCCCCATGCTGTTTTTCGATGCCATTCCCAACCGGGATGATAGCGGCATCGACTTTCAGGCGGGACCGGCCGTGGGCGTCCGGCTGGACCGGACCAGCCGCAAGCAGATCAAGGACAGCGCGGTCGAAGCGCTGGGCAAGCGCGATACCGCAATCGAGGTCGGCGGCTATGTCGGCATTGGCAAGACCGGGATCATTACCAGCGCCTATGATAATCTGAGCGCGCGGGTCGCGGTGACCAAGGATGTCGCGGGCGCGCATGAAAGCTATATCGTCACCCCCGCGATCGAATATTTCACGCCGCTGTCGATCCGCAGCTTTGCGGGCATCGGCCTGTCGGCCGATTATGCCGGCAAGAAGTTTGGCCGCTATTATTTCGATGTCGATGCAGCGGGCGCGCTGGCAAGCGGCCTGCCGGTCTATACGCGCGGCGGCAGCGGTTCCGGGTTCCGGCGCGTCAACGCCAATCTGACGGGGGGCTATTCCCTGTCCGGCGACATCCGCAAGGGCTGGGTGATCGTCGGCGCGGTTGGCTATTCGCGGATGCTGGGCCGCTATGCCGATTCGCCCGTGGTGGCGATTGCCGGGTCGAAGAACCAGTTTCTCGCCGCGCTCGGGGTTGGCTATACTTTCTGAGAAGTTTTTTTTAAAAATGCGCGAAAGAGCGCATTTGTGCTGCCGCACCGGCCCGCTCCCCCACCCGGCCACCCATAGAATACTGGCGTAGGGCATCCGGGCAGGGGAGCGGGCGAGTTTGTTGCAGCGCGCGTATCTCCTGCCTTGCGGGGAGGGTGACGCTACCCATATTGCGGGCTATGGAGGCGGCGACGTACCGCAGTGGCAGGAGATGAAAGCGTGGCGACCCTGGGAATGAGCGAGGCCGACAAGCTGGCCGTGGAGGCGTTTCGCCGCGACGTCGTGGAGCCTTCGCGCACGCAGTTGGTGATCGTGGATTTCTGGGCCGAATGGTGCGGTCCGTGCAAGCAGCTGACGCCGATCATCGAAAAGGTATGCGCCGACTATGCGGCCAAGGGCGTCAAGCTGGTCAAGGTGAATGTCGACGAAAATGGCTTTATCGCCAGCCAGTTCCGGGTCCAGTCGATCCCGACCGTCTATGCCGTGTTCCAGGGGCAGCCGGTCGCCGACCTGTCCCAGGCGCGGACCGAAGGGCAGCTCAAACAATATCTCGACCAGTTGCTGGGCCAGTTGCCGATCGAATCGGAGGAAAAGGCGCAGGAACTGGAAATCGCCCCATTGATCGCCATGGCCGAGGAAACGCTGGCGGCGGGCGATGCCGAGCGCGCCCTGTCGATCTTTGCCCAGATTGCCGACATGGTGCCCGGCCATGCCGATGTGGCGTCGGGCCAGGCGCGGGCGCTGGTGGCGATGGGGCAGCTGGACGAGGCGGACGCGGTGCTGGACGCGCTGCCCGCCGATGCGGCCAAGGATCAGGCGGTGGATCGCGCGCGCGCGGCGATTGCCCTGGCGCGTGACGCCAAGCCGGTGGCCGACCTGTCGGGGCTGGAGGCGAAGGTCGCAGCCGATCCGGACGATCATGCCGCACGGTTCGAACTGGCGGGCGGGCTGATGGCCAATGGCGACCGGGACGGCGCGGCAGAGGCGCTGCTGGAGATTGTCCGGCGCGACCGGGCGTGGAATGACAGCGCGGCGCGGACGCAATTGCTGACCCTGTTCGAGGCGGTCGGGCTGGAAGATCCCTGGGTATCGGCGCAGCGTCGCAAGCTGTCGCAGATATTGTTCGCCTGACGGCCCGGCCGGTGCCTCTCGCCCGCGTCTCGATATTCCCGCTGTCCGGCGCGCTGCTGCTGCCCGGCATGGATTTGCCGCTGCATATTTTCGAGCCGCGATACCGCGCGCTGATTCAGGACACGATGGCGCGGGACCGGCGGATCGGCATGATCCAGCCGCGTGGCGACGGGCCGGTGCCGCCGCTGTTCGACATGGGGTGCCTGGGCCATGTCAGCCATATCGAGGCGCTGGACGATGGGCGGTTCAACATCATCCTGACCGGGCTGGCGCGGTTCAAGGTGGTGCGCGAATTGCCGGTAACGACGCAGTTCCGCCAGATCGAGGCCGATGTGATGCAGGCGCCGCAGGAGGATGAGGTGCTGCATGCGGTAGAACGGGCGGCGCTGGAGCAGGAATCGCGCCGTTTTGCCGATGCGCTGGGCTATGTCGTCGACTGGACGGCGGTGTCGCGGCTCGATGATATGGCGCTGGTCAATGGCATCGCCCAGATCGCGCCATTCGACGCGGCGGCCAAGCAGACGCTGCTGGAGGCGGACACGCTGGGCGAACGGTCGGAACGGATCATCCAGCTGATGCAGATTTTCGGCCGGATCGAGCGCGATGGCGGCGCGACGATGCAATGAACGGGGCAATGACCGGGGCAAGTGCTGGCGCGCCGGTCGACCCGTGGCTGCTGGCCAAGCTGGTCTGCCCGGTGACGCGCACGCCGCTGCGCTGGGACGATGCGCGCGGGGCATTGCTGTCCGATGCGGCGGGGCTGGCCTATCCGGTGCGCGATGGCGTGCCGGTGCTGCTGCTGCGGGAGGCGGTGGCGATCTGAGCCAAATACGGAGATGGTTACGGGTAAGCGGCGATACATTCCACTTCCAGCGGCGCGCCCAGCGCCAGGCCATCGGCGCCAAAGGCGCTGCGCGCGGGCAGGCGCTTGCCCTTGAAATAGGGGAGATAGGCCGCGTTGAAGCGGGGCCAGTCCGCCATGTCATCCAGCATCACCGTGCATTTGACGACATGGCCAAAGTCGAGGCCGTTGTCGGCCAATATCCTGCCGACCGAATCCATCGCCGCCCTGACCGCAGCGTCAAACCCTTCCCCGTGCGGGTCCATGCCCGGCGGCACCTGCCCGATCTGGCCGGACAGATAGAGCGTGTCGCCGACGCGGACGGCAGGAGAGAAGGGCAGAGCCGCGGGCATCGCCTGCTGCGCCATGGCGGGTGCTGCGATGGTCAGGCTGAGCGCGGCGAGGAGGGCGAATGGCTGCATGGACGGACCCCTGTCGGACGGAAAAGGGCCGGTGCGTTTCCGAACCGGCCCTTCCTTTATGACATGATTTAACGGTCGATCAGAATTTGAAGTCGATGCGGGCGTAATAATAGCCGCCCGACGTGCCATAGGCGCCGTGGTTATAGGGGCTGTTATAGGAGCCGGAGCCGTTGATGTAGGGCGACACGCCGGGATTGACGACCACCCCGGTGCCGGTCACCAGCTTGGGCACTTCTGGAATCTTGTCGAACAGATTGTTCGCACCGATCGAGAAGGTGACATTGTCGGTGAAATCATAGCCGACTTCCAGGTCGGTGATGATTGCCCGTTTCACCACGCCGTTGAAATAGAGCTGGTTCGCATTGACGCCGTTGATCAGCGCGCCGTCGGCGATCAGGAAGCCGCCATCCGGGATCACGCCGCTGCCAACGCCCGGACGGACCAGAACGCTTTGCTTGGCATAGAGGGTTTCGCGCAGGTTGACGGTCAGCTTGTCAGCCTTCAGCAGGGCGCCGAAGCCGACCTTATATTTGGGCGTCGTATCTTCGATATTGCTTTCCGACGCGGCGTTGAACAGCGGATAGCCGACCTTGTTCTTGGTGATCTTGGTCTTGTTGTAATTGCCGTTCAGCGACAGGTTGAGCGTGCCGAAACCAAGCGCGACCGGATAGCTGGCGGAGAAGTCGATGCCCTTGGTCTCCGTGTTGATGCCGTTGGTGAAGCTTTGCACGCCAACCGTCTGGAGCGCGGTATCGAGAACGATGCCGGCGGCCGCCAGCGCGTCGAAGATCGCCGCAGCGCCGGGCTGGACCACGCCGCCCTGGACGGCGTTGCGCGATGCGGTAGCGGCGATGCGGTCCTTGATCTTGATAAGATAGGCATCGACGGTGATCGCCAGCCGGGGCACGGGGCGCAGAACGATGCCCGCCGAGAAGTTCTTCGATTTTTCCGGGCCAAGCGAGTCGAAGCCGAGCAGGGCGGCAGCGGGCGTGCCAGCGGGAAGCTGGGCGACGGCGCTGGTCGGCCCCACATTGATGGTCGAATATTTCTGTTCGGCCAGTGTCGGTGCGCGGAAGCCGGTGCTGGCCGTGGCGCGGACCGCAAAGGCATCGGACAGATCATAGCGGGTCGTGATCTTGCCGATCAGCGTATCGCCGAAATCGGTATAATCTTCGTAACGGCCCGCCAGATCGACGCTCCAGCCTTCGACCGGGTTGGCGATGAAGTTCAGGTAGCCCGCGCGCGAACTGCGCTTGAAACGCCCGGCGTCGGTCGCCTTGTAGCCGGGGAAGGACTGAACCCCCGTCTTGTAGGTCGAATAGAAATCGCCCTGGACGATTTCATAGGTGTCCTTGCGATATTCGCCGCCGAACGCGAAGGTCAGCGGAGTGGCCATGCCTATGTCGAATTCCTTGCGGATGTCGGCGGTCACTGTGGTCTGGCTGAGGCGGAAGCCGCCGTCATAGGCCTTGTCAGGCGTGTTGGGGACGCCGACGCCCAATAGCGACGCGGCATAGCTTTCCTGCCACACTTCGCGATGGGCGGACCTCTCGGTCCAGATGTCGTTCTTCTGATTGCCGTAGGTAGTGCTCAGGTCATAGTTCCAGCCTGCCGTTTCGCCCCGCGCGCCGACAGTGAAGCTATATTCATCCTCGATCACATGCTGGAGCGGGACCATGCCTACAGTGCCGGTATTGCTGTAGCAGATATTGGGATTGTAGGCCGCGGGCGTGACGCCGCCACCCAGATTGCCGGATTCGTAGCAGATGCGCTTGGGATGGCGGTAGCCCTGCTTGGCCCAGCCTTCGCGGCGGGCGAGGCTGCCGAAGCTGTAGACTTCCACGCCGCCAAAATCATAACCGGCATTGTAGAAGAGCAGGTTGAGTTCGGTCTTGGGCTGGCCGCCATTGATCCCGGCCAGCGCATCGCCGGTAAGGTTCGACCATTGGGCAGGGGCATTGGGCTGGAGCGTGCCATCCAGCTTCGTCACCTGCACCTGGCCTTCGCCAAGCGTGGTATAGTCCTGGCGGCGATGGAACAGGGACAGGTTGATATAGCCGTCCTCGCCAAGCCGGACGCCATAATTGCCGGAAACGGAGAAAAGTTCGCCTTCGCTGTCATAATGCTGACCGCCGGTCAGCTTGATCGAGCCGCCCTCTGGATCATCCTTCAGAATGAAGTTGATGACGCCTGCAATGGCGTCCGTGCCATACACGGCGGCGGCGCCTTCCTGCAGCACTTCGACGCGTTCGACCGAGTCTGGCGGAATAAGATCAATGCTGGGCGCGGCCGAGCCGGAGAAGGCGCCGAGCACCTGAAGGATGCCATTGCCGTGGCGGCGCTTGCCGTTGACCAGCACCAGCGTGTGGTTGGGGCTGAGACCGCGCAGACGGGCCGACAGCGAGAAGCTGGAAAGGTCGGTACCCTGCGTCTGGGCTGTGAAGCTTGGTACGATCTGGGTCAGCACCTGGTTGAGGTTCGGCTGGCCGACATGGGCGATGGCGTCCTGGCTGAGCACCTGGATCGGTGCGGCGCTGTCTGCGGCTTGCATGCCGACGGCGCGCGTGCCGGTGACGATGATCGCTGCGCCTTCGTCAACCTGTGGTTCCTGCGGCGCGTCTTGCGCGATGGCGCAGGCGGACCAGGACGATGCGAGGATCAGTGAGAGTTTAAGCGCCGATAACCGTGTCATTCATGCCCCCTGTTTAGCTTTATCGATGACAGGGGGAATGACGAAGGGGTGGCGCCGATCCTCTATTGCGCTGCACAAAAATTACAGATTTATGGATTGTTTCTACTTCGTTTCTATGTCGGAAACGAGGCGATATTTGGCAGGCGCAGCTGCGTAAGCCGATTTTGCGGCTGCGCCAAAGAGCCGTGTGGTCAGGATGCCATGGCGGCCTCTATCAGCGCCTTGGCTTCCGCCCCTTCCCAATCCATCGCGCCGATCACGCGGACCATTTCCTTGCCCTTTGCGTCATAAAGGACGGTCGTGGGGAGCAGGCCGGTGGCATAGTCGAAGCCGAAATGATTGTCCGGATCAGCCCAGCCCTTGAGATGGGGCAGGGGATGCTTGGCGAAGAAGGGCTTGACCGCCTTTGCCCCCTGCGTGTCCTGCGAAATGGTGAGGACGGCCAGCCCCTTTGGGCCATAGCTTTGCGCGATCCGGTCGAGCGTTGGCATTTCCGCGACGCAGGGGGTGCACCATGTCGCCCACAGATTGACCAGCATCGGGCGTCCGGCGAAATCCTGCAAGGTAGCCTCGCCCCCGTCGGGATTCTGGAAGGCGAAGGTGGGAGCGGGGGTGCCCGCCTTGCTGCGGTCCAGCCGATAGCTGAACTCGCCGTCTCCCTGCGACGCATTGCCTGACGCGGGAACCTCACCGCTCATGCTTGCATTGGCTTGCCCAGCGGGCGGCGATTGCCTATCGCAGGCCGCCAATCCGGCAGTCAGGAGCAGTATCATCAGCGCGCGTGAAGCAGATCGGGACAATGGGGGTTCCAAGGGAGAAGGCTCCAACAGCATGTGGGGTGGCCGGTTCGCGGCCGGCCCCGCTTCGATCATGCGCGAGATAAATGCCTCCATCCCATTCGACAAGCGATTGTGGAAGCAGGACATCGCAGGATCGAAGGCGCATGTCGCAATGCTGGCCAAGCAGGGCATCGTCGATGGCGAGGATGCGCAGGCGATTACCGAGGGGCTGAACCGGATCGCGGCGGAATATGAAGACGACGGCGTGCCGGTGGATCTGGACCTTGAGGACATCCACATGGTCACCGAGTCGCGGCTGGCGCAGCTGATCGGCCCGACCGCCGGGCGGCTGCACACCGCGCGCAGCCGCAACGATCAGGTGGCGACCGATTTCCGCCTGTGGGTGCGCGATGCGATCGACGAGGTGCAGGCGGGGCTGATCGGCCTGCAACGCGCTCTGCTGGCGCGGGCAGACGAGAATGCCGATGCGGTGATGCCGGGCTTTACCCATTTGCAGTCGGCGCAGCCGGTGACGCTGGGCCATCATTTGATGGCCTATTATGAAATGGTGCGCCGCGACCGCAGCCGCTTTGCCGATGCGCGGGCGCGGGCGGACGAATGCCCGCTGGGCGCGGCGGCGCTGGCCGGCACGGGCTTTCCGATCGACCGGCACGCGACGGCGGCCGCGCTGGGCTTTGCCAAGCCGACCGACAACAGCCTGGACAGCGTGAGCGACCGCGACTTCGCGCTCGATTATCTGATGGCGGCAACACAGGCATCGCTGCACCTGTCGCGGCTGGCCGAGGAGTTCATCATCTGGGCCAGCCAGCCCTTCGGCTTCGTCAAGCTGCCCGACGCCTATTCGACTGGCAGTTCGATCATGCCGCAAAAGCGCAATCCCGACGCCGCCGAACTGGTGCGCGGCCATGCCGGGCGGATCATGGGCTGCATGAACGCGCTGTGCGTGACGATGAAGGGGCTGCCCCTCGCCTATTCGAAGGACATGCAGGACGACAAGCCGCCCGTGTTCGAGGCGCACGACCTGCTGGCCCTGTCGATCGCGGCGATGACCGGGATGATCGAAACGGTGACGTTCCGCACCGACCGGATGCGCGGCCTGGCCGAAAGCGGCTTTGCCACCGCGACGGACCTGGCCGACTGGCTGGTGCGCGAAGGGGGTATTCCTTTCCGCGAGGCGCACCATATCACCGGACGTGCCGTGGCGGCGGCGGAAGCGGCGGGCGTGCCGCTCGACCAGCTGCCCATCGCCACGTTGCAGGGCATCGACGCGCGGATCGACGATCGCGTCTATGCGGTGCTGACGGTCGATGCGTCGGTCGCCAGCCGGATGAGCCATGGCGGCACGGCGCCCATGCAGGTGCGGGCGCGGATCGCGCAGGCGCAGGAGGAATTGGGATCATGACGATTCGGACGATTGTGGGACTGGCCTTTACCGCCCTGACGCTGGTTTCCTGCGGTGGGCGGCAACCGTTGAAGCCCGTTGCGGGCCAGGAGCTGCCAGCGGTGCCGGTGGGCGCGGCGACTTCGCCGACCGCCGCACAGTTGATGACGCCATCGACCCAGGCGCGGCCGCAACGCAATGTGGAATTGCTGACCCAGTCGCAAGAGCGACAGGCGGACGAATTTGACCTGCCGCCCGAAAAGCAGCCCCAATAAGAGACTAAGGACCGGAATTTGGACCATTTCGACTATGTGGACGGCGCCATGCAGGTGGAGCAGGTGCCGATGGCGGCGATCGCCGATGCGGTCGGCACGCCGGTCTATGTCTATTCGACCGCGACCCTGATGCGCCATGTCGGCGTGTTCCGCGACGCGCTGGGCAGCCTCGACAATCCGCTGATCGCCTTTGCGGTCAAGGCGAACCCCAATGCGGCGGTGCTGGCGACGCTGGCGAAACTGGGCCTGGGCGCGGACGTGGTGTCGGGCGGGGAATTGCTGCGCGCGATCGCGGCGGGCATTCCGGCCGACCGCATCGTCTTTTCGGGCGTGGGCAAGACGGCCGAGGAAATGCGGCTGGCGCTGGACCATGGCATTTTCCAGTTCAATCTGGAAAGCGAACCGGAAGCCGAAATGCTGTCGCAAGTCGCACTGTCGATGGGCAAGCGCGCGCCGGTGGCCTATCGGATCAACCCGGATGTGGATGCGGGTACCCACGCCAAGATTTCGACCGGCAAGTCGGAAAACAAGTTCGGCATCCCCTATGCCAGGGCGCTGGAAAGCTATGCCGCCGCGCGCGATCTGCCGGGGCTGGATGTGCAGGGCGTTGCCGTCCATATCGGCAGCCAGTTGACCGACCTCGCCCCGCTGGAGGCGGCCTTTACCAAGGTTGGCGCGCTGATCGCGGCGCTGCGCGATGCGGGCCATGACATTCGCACTGCCGATCTGGGTGGCGGGCTGGGCGTCCCCTATGACCCCGCCCTGCCGGAGCCGCCTAGCCCGGCGGCCTATGGCGACATGGTGTGCCGGGTAACGCAGGACTGGCCGGTGCGGTTGATGTTCGAACCGGGCCGGGTGATCGTGGGCAATGCGGGAGCCTTGCTGTCGCGGGTTGTGCGGGTGAAGCAGGGCGCGAAGGCGCCTTTCGTCATCGTCGACGCAGCGATGAACGACCTGTTGCGGCCCAGCCTGTATGACGCATGGCATGATATTCGCGCAGTGATCCCGGCGGGGCAGCGCGCCGCCGCCAATGTGGTGGGGCCGGTGTGCGAGACGGGCGATACTTTCGCCATGGGCCGCGACATGGACGTGGTGGCCGCGGGCGACCTGGTCGCGTTCATGACGGCGGGCGCTTATGGCGCGACGATGGCGGGTACCTATAACAGCCGCCCGCTGACCCCCGAAGTGCTGGTGTCGGGCGACAAATGGGCGGTGGTGCGTGCGCGCCCGCCGATCGAGGCGCTGATCGCTGGCGATAGCATTCCCGACTGGCTGGCCGACTGATGCACAGCCTGCCCGTCTTTTTGCGCCTGACGGGCAGGCCGGTGATCCTGACCGGGGCGGGCGAGGCGGCCGACGCCAAGCGCCGCCTGCTGGAGCGGGCGGGCGCACAAATCGTGGGCGAGGAGGACAGCGCTGCGCGGATCGCCATCGTGTCGGATGGCGACGCGGCGATGGCGGAGCGGCTGCGGGCGCGCGGCGTGCTGGTCAATGCGACCGACAATCCCGACCTGTGCGATTTCACCCTGCCCGCAATCGTCGACCGCGATCCGGTGCTGATCGCGATCGGCACGGGCGGGGCGTCGGCGGGGCTGGCCGCCGCATTGCGGCAGCGACTTGAAGCGCTTTTGCCTACGCATATCGGCGATCTGGCCCGTGCCTTGTTCAACGCGCGGGGCGAGTTGCGTCGTATCTGGCCAGATGCGTCAGAACGCAGGCAAGCCATTGCGCGGGGCCTTGCGCCGGGCGGCGCGATAGACCCTCTGGGGTTCGATCCGGATGTCGGCTTCTGGCTCGATGAAGCGCCCGATGCCGATATGGCTGAACTTTACATGCTCAGGCTAAGGTCGGGTGATCCGGATGATATGACGCTGCGGGATGCACGTATGCTGTCACAGGCGGACCGGGTCTATCATTCTCCGTCAGTGCCTGCCTTGATCCTCGACCGGGCGCGGGCCGATGCGGCGCGGATCGTGGCGGACGGGCCGCCTGATCATCCGGGCGAGGGCTTGTCACTGTGGGTGACGTTGGGCGAGGGGATAGCCTAAATCTCGTCCGTTCGAAACGAACGGCGATGCGTGGGTCAGCCCTGTTGCGCGCTCAGTCGCTCGACTTCGTCATGCAGCGCCTGGATGGATGATACGAGGCGGGCGCGGTCGGCCTGAAGTTCGCGCAGGATTTCGCGCGTTTCGCCCAGTTCGACGGCGCGCCGCGCGATGCGGGCGTCCAGTTCGGCATTGTGACGGGTGAGCGTGCCGAGCGTTTCGGCGCGCAGGCACAGATGACGCAGGCGCGCGTCGAGCACGTCGAAATCAAAGGGTTTGACGACATGGTCGTCGGCCCCGGCCTCCAGCGCCTCCACCGTCGACTGGCTGTCGAGCCGTCCGGTCAGCATGACGAAGCAGGCGGAGGCGGAAAGGTTCGCCGCGCGGATTTTCTTCATCGTCGCGATCGCGGACAACATGGTCAGCCCCATGTCGATCAGGATGATGTCGGCCGGACGCGTGACGAGCAGGTTGACCGCGACAAAGCCATTTTCCGCCAGCGCCACGTCATAGTTCAGGTGCGACAGGCGGCGGGCGACGACGGCGCGCGCGGTAGGATTTTCGTCGATCAGCAATATGCGAAGGCGGCGTTGCGGTCGGGCAGTCTCGCTCATGTCCTGATCGTCGGGCCGACGGCTGCGAACGCGTTTGAAGATCGGCATGGCTCCACCCTTTTGCTACAATCCCCATGATAGGATGGCCGCACAAAGAATTGGTTAATGAGCGGTAGCCACGATTAATTACATTTAATTGGTCCCCCCTTCCCGCGCGCCATAGCGTTGCCCCTGCGACCCGCAGAAGGAGGATGCCGATGCCACAGACCGTGCCTCAACTGGCGATTGACGATATTGCCGACCTGCCCGGCGAGGTCAGCCTGTTCGGATTGCAGGATGGCGACGTGCTGGACATCAGCCTGATGGATATTGTGATTGCGATCATCGACCAGCCGTGACGCCAGCAGCGTTGGGGGCGGCGCTGGGGCGGGCAGTGGCCGAGGCGCAGGATGCGCCATCTGGCCGTGCGCTGGCGCTGATCCGGCCGTTCCTGCATGACATAGGCTGGTTCACCGACCTGTTGGCGCAGGGCTGCGCGGCGCTGGCCGACGATCCGCTGCATTTGCCGGGCTTTCGCGCGAGCCGCAACGGTGCGGCCCGGCATCTGGTGCTGGCGCGGACGGAGCGGATATGGCTGTCAGCGACGGTGATCGACCCGGTGCCGCAAACAGGATCGCGGGTGCATTTTTCCGGTCGTCACATGCTGTGCCGCCCGCTCAACCGCGCGCTGCGGGCCGAGGGGTTTCGGCTGGAGGCAGACCGGGCCGTGCCGACCGGACAGCGGCATTGCGCGATGGGCGAGATATTGGAAGTGGACGAGCGGCGCGAAACGCTGCGCATTCTGCCGGACGAAGCGCCGCTGATGCTGTTGCGCGCGCAGGTCGCGCCGCAAGGGCCGGTCCGTTCGCGTATATGCGATTTTGCGACCGGGGTGCTGGTGGCGCGGGCGGAGGCGGATGAGGGCCATGTCCGTGCGCTGATGCTGCTATCGCTGTTGCGGGCGCAGGGGCGGGCCGACGCGGCGGCGCAATTTGGCGAGGCGCTGGACACGCCGCTTGCCGCGCAACGCTGGGCGGTGATGCGCGAATATCTGGCGCTGGATACGGCAAGCGCCCTGCCTGCCTTGCGCGCCATGGCGCAGCGGGAAAGCGACGTTGTAGTGCGGGCGCTGGCCGCGCGGACGCTGATGCAGATCGGGGACATGCAGGTAGGAAACATGGCGTGCCCCGCCTGATCGATCCAGCGCCAGACGAGCGGATGATCGACCTGGATGCCCTGATCGACTGGTGCGAAAGTCCGGCCTTCGATCCCGCCGACGAGGACGGGCTGGCGGCTGCCGCGCCCATGCTGCGGGCGCTGGGGCGCAACCGGCATTTCCTGGCCGATTTTGCGATCGCTGAACTCAAGACGCGGTGCGCGGGGCAGCGGCGGTCCAACCCCTATTCGGCACAGGTCATGCTGCTGCGTCCACCCAGGGGCAAATATGTGCTGCGCGCCGCCTTCTGGCCCGCCCAGCGCGACCATGTGATGCGGATGAGCGGCCCGGCCCCCTTCCTGTACCATGTGCCGCACGATCATGGCTTTGATTTCCTGACCATCGGCTATCTGGGGCCGGGCTATGGGTCGGACTATTATGTCTATGACGGCGATGTCGCGGGCGCGGCGGGGGAGGCGGTGGCGCTGCGCTTTGTCGAGCGCAGCCATTTGTCGCAGGGGCGGATGCTGCTCTATCGCGCCAATCGCGACATTCATGCGCAATTGCCGCCGGACTCCCTCTCTGTCTCGCTCAACATATTGGCGAGCGCGCCCGACCAGGGCTGGCGACGGCAATATCGGTTCGATACCGCCCGCAGCACGATCGCCGAATGCATGACCGTGGCCAGCGCGCAATTGCTGCTGGAACTGGCGGTCGGATGCGGCACGGACAATGCGATCGACCTGGCGCATGATTTTGCGGCCCGCCACCCGGTCGACGCGATGCGGCGCACCGCCTGGGATGCGATCGGCGCCGCGATGAACGGCGCGGCCCGGATCGAGCATTGGGAATCGGGCGCGCGGGGCAGCAGCCCGCTGATCCGGCATGCGAGCGAGGCCGCGCTCCGAATGGTCCGAAATGGATAGGGATTGGCTTGTTTTCGGACTGCGTCGGCGGTCGGATGCGGCTGGTCAGCAATGGGTGGATGACAGGTGGGCAGGCGGGTCGATTGTCACGGATTGGGCAGTGATTTCGCCCCGTTGGCACGGGCGCTGAGCGCGCGCGGATTCGACCTGGCGATGTTGGGGCCGGGCAGCGAGCCGCCGCGCGTCAGCATCAGCGACGCGACGATATTGTGGCAGGGCGTGGACGATCCCGCCGCGCGCGCCCGCGCGCTGGAAAGCGGCGTGCAGGATGTGGTTGGCCCCTGGATGCATGAAGACGAAGCGGTGGCGCGGATCATCCGGCTTGCCCGCGATGAGCAGCCCCGGCTGCGCGTGGGCGACCTGCTGATCCATCTGGTCGACCGGCAGGTGGAGCGGGCGGGCCGAGCGATCCCGTTGCTGGCCCGCGAATATGCGCTGCTGCTCCACCTGGCACGACGACCGGGGGAGGCGATCAGCCGGGAGGCGCTGTTGCGGGCGATATGGGGGCTGGAGTTCGACCCCGGCACCAACAGCGTGGAAGTGCATATGTCGCGCCTGCGCGCCAAGATCGACCGGGACTTTGACTGGCCGCTGCTGCGGACGATCAAGGGGAAAGGCTATGCGCTCTGCCCGGTGGCGGCGACCGTGCTTTCAGGGGCATAGGCGCGCATGAACAGGTTGACAGCCAGGGCGACATCCGCCTGCAAGGCTTCCGGTCGTGGCTCGCGCATCTGCCCCATCAGCAATTGCTGATGACTGCCCCCCATGGTCATGGCCATCAGCATGCGCGCGGCGTCGGTTGGATCGGCCCGTCTTATCTGGCCGCGATTCATCGCGCCTTCCAGAAAGTCGGCGAGGAGCGCGCGGGTATGGCGGGGGGCAAGCTCGAAGAAAATCCGGCTGAGTTCGGGAAATCGCCCACCTTCCGAATAGATGAGGCGGTGCAGGGCGATGGCTTGAGGGGAGCAGACCTTGTCGAGCAGACTGCGGCAGGCGCGCAGCAGCGTCGGTTCCAGCAGGCCGCAGGGATCAAGGATTTGCGACAGTTGCATCCGATAGGCCGTCACGACCCGATCGACGACGGCGGAAAATAACTCTTCCTTCGACGGAAAATGATTCCAGAGCGTCCCCTTCGACCCGCCCAGAGCCGCCGCGATGCCCGACATCGTCGTTCCGGCATAGCCATGTTCCAGGAAATAGCGCTCCGCAACCGTCAGGATACAGTCCCGCCGGTCCAGCCTGCGCGCTTCCCTTCGCGTGGGAGGAGGAGATTTGACCACAGCTGTCATTAAACCGTACCATAGAGTATGGCAATTTTGTTGACAAGGCCTGGCAACAGCGGCAATGGCGGTTTTCATACTGGATGGTACGGTTTGTCATGTCGGTGAGTCGCCTGTTTTCCCCCGAACGCATCATGATTTCGACGGCGGCCCTGTCGCTGCTGTCAGCATGTGCGGCCGTGCCCGATCTTGGCCCCGCCCCGGCGATTCGCACGGCGCAGAGCGTGGCGGCGCAGGACAGCCTGCACGCGCCTGACGCCGCCTGGCCGGGCGAAGGCTGGTGGACCGCCTATGGCGACCCGCAACTGACCGCGCTGATCGAGGAAGGGCTGGCCAACGCGCCCGACATGGCGATCGCCGCCGCCCGATTCGCGCAGGCGCAGGGCATGGCGCAACAGGCGGGTGCCACATTGCTGCCGTCGGCGGATCTGGACGCCAGGGCCGGGACGACCAAGCAAAGCTATAATATGGGGCAACCCAAGGAGTTCATTCCGCAGGGCTGGCTCGGTACGGGTCAGGTGGCGCTCAATCTGGGCTTTGACCTGGACCTTTGGGGTCGGAACAAGGCCGCGCTGGCAGCGGCGACGTCACAGGTCCGCGCGGCGCAACTGGACGCGCAACAGGCGCGGCTGGCGCTGACCACGGGCATCGCCGACGCCTATGCCGATCTGGCGCGGCTGTATGACGAAGCCGAACTGCAACAGCGCACGCTGGACATTCGGACCGCCAGCCAGAAGCTGGTTGCCGATCGCCGCCAGAACGGGCTGGAAACGCGCGGCAATGTGCGCCAGTCGGACGCGACGGTTGCAGCGGCGCGCGCGCAACTGGCTGGGGCGCGCGTGGCGATTGCGCTGCGCCAGCATCAGATTGCGGCGCTGGTCGGGGCCGGACCGGATCGCGGGCTGGCGATTACCCGTCCGCCCAAGGGCCGGTTGATGCCGGTCGGGCTGCCCGCGGACGTCACCACCAATCTGGTCGCCCGCCGCCCGGACATCGCCGCCGCGCTCGCCCGCACGGAAGCGGCAGCCAAGCAGGTCAAGGTCGCACGCGCCGATTTCTATCCGGCGGTGCGCCTGAGCGCGCTGATCGGGGTTCAGGCGCTGGGCTATGACACGATGTTTACCGGCACCGGCGTCAATGGATCGGCCAAGCCCTTCTATAACAGGCTGTTCGAGAAGGATTCGCTGTTCGGCAATGCCGGTCCGGCGATCAGCCTGCCGATTTTCCACGGCGGCGCGTTGCAGGGCCAGTATCGCGGCGCGCGCGCCGGTTATGATGAAGCGGTGGCCAATTATGACAAGACGGTGCTGGCCGCCTATCGCGACGTTGCCGATGCGCTGACCAGCCGCCGCACGCTCGACGATCGGCTGGTGGATGCGCGCGCGGCGCTGGCGGCGTTGCAGGACGCCTATGGCGTGGCGCGCAAACGCTATGATGGTGGCCTGTCCACCTATCTCGACGTGCTGAATGTCGAAGATCAGCTGATCGCCGCGCGCCGGTCCGTTTCTGCGTTGGAAGCCAGCGCCTTTTCGCTCGATATTGCCCTGATCCGTGCGCTGGGTGGCGGTTTCGCCGACAGCGCTACACTGCCCAAGGATGCTGCGCATGGCTGATGCCACCCCTGAATTTTCTGCCTCAGAGGCTTCGGATGCCACTGCGCCGGATGACACGAAAAAGGCGGATCGTGCCGCTGTGCGCAAGCTGTGGCTGACCCGGCTGGCGCTGGCAGTCGTGGTGCTGGGCCTGTTGTGGGCGGCCTGGTATCTGCTGATCGGGCGTAATCATGTCAGCACCGACAATGCCTATGTGAATGCCGAAATGGCGCAGGTGACGCCGCTGATTTCCGCGCAGGTGACGCAGGTGCTGGTCAGCGACACCCAGGCGGTGAAGCGCGGCGACGTGCTGGTGCGGCTGGACCCGACCAATGCGCGCATCGCCCTTGCGCAGGCGCAGGCCGATCTGGCCGAGGCGCGGCGCCGCTTCCGCCAGAGCAGCGCGACCAGCAGCGCGCTGGCGGCGCAGGTCGACGCGCGCGGCGCGGACATCGTGCAGGCGCGCGCGCAGCTGGCGACAGCGCAGGCCAATGTCGAAAAGGCGCGGATCGACCTGCAGCGGCGCGAGGCGCTGGTGGGCGACGGTGCGGTGTCGGGCGACGAAGTGACCAGCGCGCGCACCGCCTATGCCGCCGCGCGCGCTGCGTTGGAACTGGCGCAGGCGGGCGTGAACACGGCGCAGGCGACGCGCAGCGCGGCGAGCGGGCAGCTGGCCGCCAATGACGCGCTGGTCAGCGGGTCGAGCGTCGATACCGATCCGGGCGTCATGGTCGCGCAGGCCAAGCTGGATGCGGCGAAGCTGGACCTGGACCGCACGGTCATCCGCGCGCCGATCGATGGCGTCATCACCAAGCGGCAGGTGCAGGTAGGACAGCGCGTCGCGCAGGGCAGCCCGATCATGACGATCGTGCCGCTGGCGCAGGTCTATGTCGACGCGAACTTCAAGGAACGGCAGTTGCGCCAGGTGAAGGTCGGCATGCCCGCCACGGTCGTTGCCGACATTTACGGCGGCGACGTCGTCTATCATGGCAAGGTCGTGGGCTTTTCCGGTGGCACCGGATCGTCGCTGTCGCTGATCCCGGCGCAAAATGCGACCGGCAACTGGATCAAGGTGGTCCAGCGCCTGCCGGTCCGCATCGCGCTGGACCCCAAGGAACTGGCCGCCCACCCGTTGCGCGTCGGCCTTTCCACGGAGGTCGATATCGACCTTTCCGGTCACTGAAAGGCCGGGTCGTGAGCGGCGAGGCAAATATTTTTTCCCGGCTGACGCCGCGACAGCGCACATTGGCGGGGATGGTGCTGGCGCTCAGCAATTTCATGGTCGTGCTGGACCTGACCATCGCCAATGTTTCCGTGCCGCATATTTCGGGCAATCTGGGCATCACGCCCGATCAGGGGACGTGGATCATCACATCCTACGCGGTCGCCGAAGCGATTTGCGTGCCGCTGACTGGATGGCTGGCGCAGCGCTTTGGCGTCGTCAAGATGTTCATCAGCGCGATGATCGGCTTTGGTCTGTTTTCGGTGCTATGCGGCCTGTCGATGTCGCTCAGCATGATCGTGGTCTGCCGCATTGGCCAGGGGCTGTGCGGTGGCCCGATCATGCCCATGTCGCAAACGCTGATGCTGCGCGTCTTTCCGCCCGAACGGCGCGCGCGGGCGATGGGGCTATGGGCGATGACGACGCTGCTGGGTCCGGCGATGGGGCCGATTATCGGCGGCTATATCAGCGACAATTGGAGCTGGCACTGGATCTTCTTCATCAACCTGCCGATCGCCATCCTGTGCGTATTTGCGGCGATGGCGCTGCTGCGTCCGGTCGAAACGGAAACGGCGCGGGTGCCGATCGACAAGATCGGGCTGGCGTTGCTGGTTTTCTGGATCGGCTGCCTTCAGGTCATGCTGGACCTTGGCCGGGACCATGACTGGTTTGCCGATCCGCTGATCTTGAGCCTGGCGATTCTGTCGCTGATCGGCTTTCTGGTCTTTATCATCTGGGAATTGACGGAAGAGCATCCGATCGTCGATCTGCGCGTGTTCCGCCATGTCGGCTTCACCACCGGGGTATTGTCGCTGGCGCTGTGTTATGGTGCCTATTTTTCCGGCATCGTCATCATCCCGCAATGGCTTCAGTCCGCCAGGGGCTATACCGCGACATGGGCGGGCATCGTCACCGCCTTCACGGCCATGGCCGCATTGATGAGTGCGCCGGTCGCCGCCAGGATCATGGGCCGGGGGGTCGATCCGCGCTTCATGATTTCGGGGGCCGTGTTGTGGCTGGGCCTGATGACGGTGTGGCGCGCGCACTGGACCAGCAGCGTCGATTTCTGGATGATGGCTGCACCGCAGTTCATTCAGGGGTTTGCCATGCCCTTCTTCATGATTCCGCTGACCACGCTGACATTGGGGTCGGTGCGGCCCGAAGAGACGGCTTCCGCTGCCGGGCTTCAGAATTTCCTGCGCACCATGGCGCTGGCGATCGCGACGTCGCTGGTGCTGACCGGCTGGGGCAATGGCCAGCGCGTGTCGCGCAGTGAACTGGCGGGTACCCTCCAGCCCGCCGATACGCAGGCGGCCCTGGCAAATATCGGCATGTCGACCGACCAGGCGCGGCAGGTGATTTCGAACATCGTCGATCAGGAAGCGACGGCCATTTCGGTGGATCACATATTCTTCATATCGGCCCTGATCCTGTTCTTCGCGTCGGCGATGGTCTGGCTGGCGCCCCGTCCCCGCCCCAATGTGGACACGTCCGCCGCACACTGACCCCGTTTACAGCGCCGCCAGATCCTCCGGCCGGTTGATATTGGGCAGTGCCAGCCCCGGCACCGTCACCACACGGGCGCCGATGCGGTCGAGCCAGCCGTAGATGGAGCGATTATTCGCCTCCGCCAGATGCGCGTCCAATGCGTTGGCGAGCGATGCCGGCCACCAGCCAAGCAGTTGCTGGCCCTCCAATATCGCGGCCTGTTCACCGATCAGCCGGGCGGGCAGGTCCGCAGGATAGACCGGCATGTCGCACCCTGTCGTCAATATCCCGGCAAACCCATGGGCCTGCGCGTGATGCAGCGCTGCGTTGAGGCCGCCGAGCGGTCCCATGTCGGGCGCGGGCCGATCCGCCAGACCGCCTGCGCGACCGCAAATCACCACTTTTTCGACATGGGGGGCCAGCCCCGCGATCGCATGGTCCAGCAGGGTCCGCCCGTCCGGCATCACCGCCAGCGCCTTGTCGCTGCCAAAGCGGCTGGAGCGCCCCCCCGCCAGCACCGCCCCCAATATCCGCCGTTCCGCCATGATGCTTCCTTGATAGCGCCGCTCTATCAGCCCTATAGCAAAGAGATGCAGACCCGCCTTGTCGAATATTTCCTGGCGCTGGAGCGCGAAGGCCATTTCGGGCGGGCGGCGGCGCTATGCCATGTGTCGCAACCCACGCTGTCTGCGGGGATTGCGACGTTGGAGACGCAACTGGGCAAGCGGCTGATCCGGCGCGACCGCAAATATGCCGGGCTGACGCCGGAGGGCGAGGCGATATTGCCATGGGCGCGGCAGTTGGTGGCGGCCGCCGAAGCGCTGGGGCAGGCGGCGGAAACCGCGCGCGGGCCGTTGAAGGGTGAACTGCGGCTGGGCGCGATTCCCGCCGCCATGCCGGCGATCGGTTGTCTGGCAACCGCGATGCTGGACCGGCATCCGGGGCTGAATATCTCCGTCCGCGCGCTGACGTCGCGCCAGATCGAGCGCGAACTGGCCGCGTTCGAGCTGGATGCGGGCATCACCTATCTGGATTTCGAGCCGCCCGCCCATGCCCTGTCGGTGCCGCTATATGCCGAACGGGCGATGCTGGTGAGCGCGGCACATGGCGTGCCGATCCCGGCGGTCCTCGACTGGGCGGACCTGGCCAGCCTGCCGCTCTGCCTGTTGCATCAGGGGATGCAGAACCGGCGGATACTGGACGCGCGGCTGGCCGAGCGCGGGCTGGCGCTGCGGCCCTTGGTGACCGCCGACTCCTATGTCGCGCTGCTGGGGCTGGTGCAGCAGGGACGGCTCTGTTCGATCATTCCCGACAGCCATGCCGCCTTGCTGGACGGGCTGCGCTGGGCGCGCACCGCGCCGCTGCCGGACATGGGGGAGGGCAGCCGGGTGGGCGTGATCGTATCGGACAGCGCACCGATGGGGCCATTGGCGCAGGCCGTGCTGGCGGTGGCGCGCGGGTTGCGCCTGCCGCCCGGCTTTGGCTCCATTTGATAGATAAACTCTATCAAGCATCGCTGGCTTCGATTTGACCGGCGCACCTTCCCGCCGCACAATCGCGGCAAAAGCTGGGCCATAAGGCAGGGTATCGGGATGGAAGAGTTTATCGAAGGCTGGACTGCGCGTCATGGCGCAACCCGCGACCAGTTGCTGCCGCTGCTGCATGCGGTGCAGGAAGAGGCTGGCTATGTCGCGGACGCTGTCGTGCTGGTCATCGCCCGCGCGCTGAACCTGTCGCGCGCCGATGTGCATGGCGTCGTCACCTTCTATCATGATTTCCGCCGGACGCCTGCGGGCCGCCATGTCGTGAAACTGTGCCGGGCCGAAAGCTGCCAGGCGCGGGGCGGCGCGGTGATCGAGGCGGCGGCGGCGCAGCGGCTGGGCGTGGCGATGGGGGAGACGCGCGGCGATGGCGCGATCAGTCTGGAGCCGGTTTATTGCCTGGGGCTGTGCGCGGTCGGGCCGAACGCGCTGGTTAATGGTCGCCCGGTCGCGCGGATCGACGGTGCGGCGCTGGACCGGATCGCGGCGGAGGTGGCGGCATGAAAATCTATGTGAGCCGCGACATGGCGTCGGTGGCGCTGGGCGCGGACGCTGTCGCGCAGGCCTTTGCCGATGCGGGGTGCGATGTGATCCGCACCGGATCGCGCGGGCTGTTCAGCATCGAACCGCTGGTCGAGGTGGAAACGGCGCAAGGCCGGATCGGCTATGGTCCGGTCGGGCCGGGGGATGTCGCGGCGGTGCTGGATGGCAGCCACGCCAACCGGCTGGGGCCGGTCGACCAGCATCCATTCTTTGCGGAACAGCAGCGCTTCACCTTCGCCCGGTGTGGCGTGATCGATCCGGTCAGCCTGACCGAATATGCGGCGCAGGACGGGTGGAAGGGGCTGGAGGCGGCGCGCGCAATGACGCCCCAGGCCGTGGTCGATGCGGTCAAGGCGTCGGGCCTGCGCGGGCGCGGCGGGGCGGGGTTCCCGACCGGCATCAAGTGGCAGACGGTGCTGGATGCGCCTGCGGGCGACAAATATATCGTCTGTAACGCCGACGAAGGCGACAGCGGCACCTTTGCCGATCGTATGCTGATGGAGGGCGACCCCTATTGCCTGATCGAGGGCATGGCGATTGCGGCCCATGCCGTGGGCGCGCGGCATGGCTATATCTACATCCGTTCCGAATATCCCTTCGCCGTTGCCACGATGCGACTGGCGATCGATCATGCCGCCCATCTGATCGCGCCTTTCACGCTGGAAGTGCGCGAAGGGGCGGGTGCCTATGTCTGTGGCGAGGAAACCGCGCTGCTCGACAGCATCGAGGGCAAGCGCGGACAGGTGCGGGCCAAGCCGCCTCTGCCTGCGCTCAAAGGTCTGTTCGGCCAGCCGACGGTCATCAACAATGTGCTGAGCCTGGCGGCCGTGCCGTTCATTCTGGCGGAAGGGGCGGAGGCCTATGCCGCCGTCGGCTTTGGCAGGTCGCGCGGTACGATGCCGGTGCAACTGGCGGGCAATGTGCGCCATGGTGGCCTGTATGAGATCGGCTTTGGCATCACGCTGGGCGAACTGGTGAACGATGTCGGCGGCGGCACGGCCAGCGGGCGGCCCGTACGCGCGGTGCAGGTGGGCGGGCCGCTGGGCGCCTATTTCCCGCCATCCATGTTCCATCTGCCCTTCGACTATGAAGCCTTTGCAGCGGCTGGCGGCCTGATCGGCCATGCCGGGATCACGGTGTTCGACGACAGCGTGGACATGGCGCATATGGCCCGTTTCGCGATGGAATTCTGCGCGGCGGAAAGCTGCGGCAAATGCACGCCCTGCCGGATCGGATCGACGCGCGGGGTGGAGATTGTTGACCGGATCATGGCGGGGCGTGCTCCCGCAGCCGCAGCGCAACCTGACCCTGGGCTCCTGCCTTCGCAGGAGCACGGCGTTCTGGGCAAAGCCCTCTACTCCCGTTCCCCCAGCCGGATCGACACATCGCTCGACGCGCAAACCACGCTGCTGCGCGATCTGTGCGATACGATGAAATATGGCTCGCTCTGCGCGCTGGGGGGCTTCACCCCCTATCCGGTGCTGAGCGCGCTCGACTACTTCCCAGAAGATTTCGGCGCGCCTGCGCCGTTGAAGGAGGCTGCGGAATGACCTTTACCCGCGAAACCGACCATGGCACGCCCGCTGCGATTGCGACCGGCAAGTCCGTCACGCTGACCATCGACGGGCAGGCGATAACCCTGCCCGAAGGCACCAGCATCATGCGCGCGGCGTCGCTGCTGGGTGGCTCCATTCCCAAGCTGTGCGCCACTGACAGCGTCGAAAGCTTTGGTTCGTGCCGCCTTTGCCTGGTGGAGGTGGAGGGCCGCAACGGCTATCCCGCGTCCTGCACGACGCCAGTGGCCGAAGGCATGGTGGTCCGTACCCAGACCGACCGCCTCAAGCAGTTGCGGCGCGGGGTGATGGAACTATATATCTCCGACCATCCGCTCGACTGCCTGACCTGCGGCGCGAACGGGGACTGCGAATTGCAGGATCAGGCTGGCGCAGTCGGCCTGCGCGACGTGCGCTATGGCTATGATGGCGCGACCAATATGGGGCAGGCGAAGGACCAGTCGAACCCCTATTTCGATTTCGATCCCAGCAAGTGCATCGTCTGTTCGCGGTGCGTGCGCGCCTGTGACGAGGTGCAGGGGACGTTCGCGTTGACGATCGAGGGGAGGGGGTTTGATTCCAAGGTTTCCGCGTCGCAGGGCGAGGGATTTCTGGGGTCCGAATGCGTGTCCTGTGGCGCCTGCGTGCAGGCCTGTCCCACCGCGTCGCTGATCGAAAAGAAGGTCGTCGAAGTCGGCACCCCCGACCGCGCCGTCGTCACCACCTGCGCCTATTGCGGCGTGGGCTGCACCTTCCGCGCGGAAATGCGGGGCGAGGAACTGGTGCGCATGGTGCCGTGGAAGGACGGCAAGGCCAATCGCGGCCATAGCTGCGTCAAGGGTCGCTTCGCCTGGGGCTATGCCCAGCATCAGGACCGAATCCTGAACCCGATGATCCGCGCCAGCATCGACGAGCCATGGCGCGAAGTGTCGTGGGACGAGGCGATCGCCCATACGGCCAGCGAGTTCCGTCGCATCCAGGCGAAATATGGCACCCGCTCCATCGGCGGCATCACGTCCAGCCGCTGCACCAATGAGGAAACCTTCCTTGTCCAGAAGCTGATCCGCCAGGGTTTTGGCAATAATAATGTCGATACCTGCGCCCGCGTCTGCCACTCGCCGACCGGCTATGGGCTGAGCCAGACCTTCGGCACGTCGGCCGGCACGCAGGATTTCGACAGCGTGATGCAGTCGGAGGTCATTCTGGTCATCGGCGCGAACCCGACCGACGGCCACCCCGTGTTCGCCAGCCGGATGAAACGGCGCTTGCGGCAGGGGGCCAAGCTGATCGTCATGGACCCGCGCCGCACCGATCTGGTCAAATCCCCCCATATCGAGGCGGATCATCATCTGCCCCTGCGCCCCGGCACCAATGTCGCGATGCTGACCGCGATGGCGCATGTCATCGTCACGGAGAAGCTCTATGACGAAGCCTTCATCCGCGAACGGTGCGACTGGGACGAATTTGCCGACTGGGCCGATTTCGTCTCGCAAGCCGCCCGATCGCCCGAAGCGATCGAACCGCTGACCGGCGTGAAGGCGGACGAGGTGCGCGCTGCCGCGCGCATTTATGCCACCGGCGGCAATGGCGCGATCTATTATGGCCTGGGCGTGACGGAGCATAGCCAAGGCAGCTCGACCGTGATGGCCATCGCCAACCTCGCTATGGCGACCGGCAATGTCGGGCGCGAAGGCGTGGGCGTGAACCCGCTGCGGGGGCAGAATAATGTGCAGGGCGCCTGCGACATGGGCAGCTTCCCGCATGAATTTTCCGGCTATCGCCATGTGTCCGACACGGCGACGCGGCAATTGTTCGAACGCACATGGGGCGTCAGCCTGGACGCCGAGCCGGGGCTGCGCATTCCCAACATGCTGGATGCCGCGACCGACGGGACGTTCAAGGGGCTGTTCGTGCAGGGCGAGGATATTCTCCAGTCCGACCCCAACACCCATCATGTCGCGGCGGGGCTTGCAGCGATGGAGTGCGTCGTGGTGCAGGACCTGTTCCTCAACGAAACCGCCAATTACGCCCATGTCTTTCTGCCCGGATCGACCTTCCTGGAAAAGGACGGCACCTTCACCAACGCCGAACGCCGCATCCAGCGGGTGCGCAAGGTGATGGCCCCGCTCAATGGCTATGCAGACTGGGAAATCGTGCAATTGGTGGCCAACGCCATGGGCCTGCAGTGGACCTATGATCACCCCGCGCAGATCATGGATGAGATCGCCGCGCTCACCCCGACCTTTGCGGGCGTCCATTATGACCGGCTGGAGGCGGAAGGATCGCTGCAATGGCCCGCCAATGATGCTGCGCCCGACGGTACGCCGACCATGCATATCGACGGTTTCGTGCGGGGGAAGGGCAAGTTCGTCGTCACCGACTATGTGCCGACGGACGAAAAGACCGGCCCGCGCTTCCCTCTGCTGCTGACGACCGGGCGCATCCTGTCCCACTATAATGTCGGCGCGCAGACGCGACGGACGGCGAACACCGCCTGGCACCCGGAGGACCGGCTGGAAATCCATCCGTCCGATGCGGAAAATCGTGGGATCAAGGAAGGTGACTGGGTTGCCCTGAAAAGCCGGGCGGGAGAAACCACGCTGCGCGCGCAGGTGACCGAGCGGGTTGCGCCGGGGGTCGTCTATACGACCTTCCACCACCCCGAAACCCAGGCCAATGTCATCACCACTGACTATAGCGACTGGGCGACCAACTGCCCGGAATATAAGGTGACGGCGGTGCAGGTGATGCCATCCAACGGCCCCAGCGACTGGCAACTCGACTATGCCGATCAGGCCAGGATGAGCCGCCGCATTGCGCCGTTGGAAGCGGCGGAATAGGATCGGCCCGATGAGCGACGAAAATGACGTCATGTCCACCGCCGACCGGCTGATCTACATGGCCAACCAGATTGCGCGCAATCTGGCGGCGCAGGGCGATGCGGAGGCGGTTGCGTCCACCGCCAGCCATATCGCCAGCTTCTGGGACCCGCATATGCGCGCGCGGATCGTGGCGCTGGCGGCGGAGCAGCCCGACGCCCTGTCGCCGATCGCGGCGCAGGCCGTGCGCCGGATCAGCGCTTGAAGCAGGGCGGCGACGCGCTGACCTTCACCCGCCTGGCCCGCGATGGGCAGGGCGAAGCGGTCGAACGGGTGCTGGCCGACGAAGTGCCGGTCGCGATCGAATTCAACGGCATCGGCTATGCGGTGCTGATGGCGACGCCCACTGATCTGACCGATCTGGTGCTGGGTTTTGCGCTGGCGGAACGGTTGATCGGGCCGGACGATGCGCCCTTCGACGTCGATACCCATGATACCGATCAGGGCATAGTGGCGCGCGCGACGCTGCCGCCATCGCGGACCGATTTGCTGCTGGACCGGGTACGGCACCGCGCGTCCGATTCATCGTGCGGCCTGTGCGGGATCGAAAATCTGGAACAGGCGATTCGGCCCCTGCCGCCAGTGACGACGCGATCGCGCGCCGACCGGGCGGCGATCTTTCGCGCGCTTGATGGGCTGGCGGCGCATCAACCGCTCAATGCCGCGACAGGCGCGGCCCATGCCGCCGCCTGGGTCGGCGCGGACGGGGCGATCCGTCTGGCGCGGGAGGATGTCGGGCGGCACAATGCGTTCGACAAGCTGATCGGCGCGATGAAGCGCGCGGGCGCGGGCTGGGATGAGGGCTTTGCGCTGCTGTCGTCACGCTGTTCCTATGAACTGGTGGAGAAAGCGGTGCTGAGCCAATGCCCGCTTTTGGTGACGATTTCTGCCCCCACAAGGCTGGCGGCGGAGCGCGCGGCGGCGGCGGGACTGCCGCTGGTCGTGCTGGCGCGACGCGACGCGATGTTGCACCGGGGCAACGCCCCGCTGACGTAGCGAATCAGCCGCTTGGCAATACCGCGCCTTTGCCCTAGAGCGCGTCGCGTGAGGGGGGCTCGCCTTTCTTGCAGCTAGATCGCGCCGGTGTCCCGCAAGGGGCTGAAAATGGGAATGCGGTGCGGGCGTGGAAGCGCCCTATTCCGCAGCTGTCCCTGCAACTGTAAGCGGTGAGCATGATGCATAAGGGTCGCAAGACCCGGCCACTGGACGCCAATGTCTGGGAAGGTTCGTGCATCATTGCCCTGACCCGTGAGCCAGGAGACCTGCCGGCGTCTGGTCGCTCTTGCCCTGATCCAGGGGATTGGTCATGGCACGGTGGTTTTCCGTCGAGCGACGCTGTGCGGCCGGGGCCGCATCGTGCCGTGCGGCGGGGGCTGGCGTCATCCCGCATCATGGCGCGACCGCGTGCGCGGACGCCCTGGCCTTGAAGTCGCATGGGACGCTCAGGGCATATATCATGGTAAAAACAGGGATTTCTCTCATTGCGCTGCTGGCGGCAACGCCCGCTCTGGCGCAGGACGACGACATCATCGTCACCGCATCGGGCATCGAACAGTCGCGCGACGAAGTGGGGCAGGCGATCACCGTCATCGACGCGCAGACCATCCAGACCCGGCAGGCTATCGATGTGGTCGATCTGCTGGCGACGACGCCCGGCGTTCGTTTCAACCGTAACGGGTCCACCGGCGGAGTGACCGGCGTATCGCTGCGCGGCGCGGAAACGACGCAGACTCTGGTGCTGATCGACGGGGTGAAGGTCAATGACCCCAGCGGCATCGGCGATGGGTATGATTTCGGCCATTTGCTGACCGGCAATATCAAGCGGATCGAAGTGCTGCGCGGCTCCAACTCGGTCGTCTATGGCAGCCAGGCGATCGGCGGCGTGGTCAACATCATGACCGGCGTGCCGGTGGACGGCTTCGGCGCGAACGCCTCGGTCGATTATGGTTATAGCGATACGGTCAATGCCAAGGCGGACGTGTCCGGCTCCAGCGGCATCGCGTCGGGCGGCGTGGGCGCGGCCTATTTCCGCACGGATGGCATTTCATCTGCCGCGGGCGGTACGGAAAAGGATGGCTATGAAAATATCGCCACCAACGCGCGGCTCAAACTGGCGTTCAGCGATGCGCTGAGCCTCGACCTGCGTGGTTATTATATCCATGCGGATCTCGACTATGACAGCTTCTTTGGCGCACCGGCCGACAGCAGCGATGTGAGCAAGCTGGACCAATATGTGGGCTATGCGGGCCTCAACCTGGCTTTGCTGGATGGCAAGCTGACGAACCGCGCAGCCGTCACCTATCTGCGCAACGACCGCGACTATTATTTCGTGCGCGGCACCGACCCGGATTATGGCTATTCCGGCACCAACCTGCGCTTTGAATATGAAGGCGTCTATGCCCCGGTCGATCAGGCCAAGCTGGTATTCGGCTACGAGCATGAGCGGCCCGACTATGATTTCTTCGGGTTTGGCAGCACGTCGTCGGCGAAGATCAATATCGACAGCGTCTATGCGCTGGCGATCGTCAAGCCCTTTACGGGCCTGTCGGTCACGGGCGGTGTGCGGCATGACGATCATAGCCAGTTTGGCGGCGCGACCACGTTCGGCGCGAATGCCAACTATTCGCCCAATGCAGGCGCGACCAATTTTCGCCTGAGCTATGGCGAAGGGTTCAAGGCGCCCTCGCTCTATCAGCTGTACGACATGTTCAGCGGCAATAGCGCGCTGCGCCCCGAACGGTCGAAAAGCTATGATGTCGGCTTTGACCAGAGCCTGGATGGTGGCCGGGCGATCCTGTCGGTAACGGCGTTTCGTCGCGACACGACCGACCAGATCAATTATGACAATGCGACCTTCAGCTACAGCAATCTGGACCGCACCCGCGCCAAGGGCGTGGAGGCGAGCATTGCCTTGAAGCCGGTGGACGCGCTGACCGTGACGGGCAGCTATAGCTATGTCGATGCGCGCGACCGGTCGGGCGGGATCACAGACGGCAACCGCCTGCCGCGCCGTGCGGCCAATGCGATCAGCGTTTCGAGCGACTATGTCTGGTCGTTCGGCCTGTCGACCGGGGCGACCGTGACGATGGTAGGCGACAGTTTCGACAATGCCGCCAACACCCGCCGTCTGGATGGCTATGCGCTTGTCGGCCTGCGGGCTTCGCTGCCGCTGGGCGAGCATCTGGAAGTCTATGGCCGGATCGACAATCTGTTCGATGAAGCCTACGCCACGGCCTATGGCTATGGCGTCTATGGCCGCTCCGCCTTTGGCGGCGTGCGTGTCCGCTTCTGATATGGCACAAGAGGGGACGGGCGCGCTGCTCGTCCCTTCACCTTGGCGCGTTCTGACGCGCCGCGCTTTTGCTGCGTGGCGCCCCAAGTTGCGCCGTGCCTTTGCTACGTGGCGCCCCAAGTTGCACCACGATGGCCCGCGCCGCCTGCACATAGGCCGGGCCGCCGCACACGGTCCAGCTTTGCGGCAGGCTGATGCGCGGGATGGATTTGATCGCCGGATGCTGGAGCATTTCGGTCCCCTGATCGACCACCGCTTCGCTGCCGCTTTCCACGATCAGCCAGTCGGGCCGCGCCGCGACCATCGCCTCCAGCGGCACCTGCGCCAGCGCGGGCTTGCCGAGTTTTGCGGCCAGATTGGTCAGCCCGACCCGATGCATCAGGTCATCGACCAGCGTGCCTGTGCCGGTCATATAGCCGCGCCGCTGATAATAGGCGGCAACGCCGCCGCGCTTCGCTTTCGGCAGTGCCGCCAGATCGCGGTTCATCTGCGCAATCAGCTTTTCGCCCCGGTCGACATGGCCGACCGCGCGCGCGACCTGCCGTATCTGATCCTCGATCGCGCCATAATTGTCCGCACTGGCCAGGCCCAATATGGTCCATTGGCCCGGCGGCGCTCCGGCGACCATGTTTGGCCCGATCGGATAGCCCAGGATCAAATCGGGGCGGATCGCGAGCACCTCTTCCGAAGCGCGGCGCAGCGTATGATAGCCGCGCGCCTTGTCCGCCGCCGCCGACAATTCCGGGTCGAGCGCATTGCTGCTGAGCGCCGCGATCTGGCCCTTGTCGGCCAGCGCGATCAGATATTGATCGGCGCACACGTTGAGCGACACGATCCGCCGCGGCGCAGCGTGTGCCGTGCCGGTGAGTGTCAGGGCGGCAATGGCGAGGATCAACGGACGGATCATGGAGCCTGTCTTGTAGTAGGATATGTTCCTGCCTTCGCAGGAACATGGCGCTTTGCCAACCGCCAAGGGGAGCGCCCGTGACGCCCCGCCACCATCCCTTGCTCGTCCCCGCGCTGCTGATCCTGCTGGTCGGCGCGGCGATGGGATCGGTGATGCTGGGGGCCGTCGCGATCAGCACGGCGCGGATATGGGCGGTGCTGACCGGCGGCGGCGATGCGGTCGCCCGTGCGATCATCATCGACCTGCGCCTGCCGCGCATGCTGCTGGGCCTGCTGGTGGGCGCGATGCTGGGCCTGTCGGGCGCGGCGTTGCAGGGCTATCTGCGCAACCCGCTGGCCGAACCGTCCGTGCTGGGCGCGTCCAATTCAGCGGCGCTGGGCGCGGTCTGCGCGCTCTATTTCGGCCTCAGTGCGCTGCATCCGCTGGTCCTGCCGCTGCTCGCCATCACCACCGCGCTTGTCGCCATTGCCGGGCTGTTCTTGCTGGCCGGTCCATCGGAAAGCCCGCTGACCCTGATCCTGGCGGGGATCGCGGTCGCGACGCTGGCGGGGGCGGGCATCAGCCTGTCGCTTAACCTGTCGCCCAATCCCTTTGCCGCGATGGAGATCATGACCTGGCTGATGGGCAGTCTGGAGAACCGCAGCTATGTCCATGTCCTTGTCGCCTTGCCCTGCATCGCGATCGGCGCGGCGCTGCTGCTGGCGGACGGGCGGACGCTGGACGCGCTGACATTGGGGGAGGAAGGCGCGCAGGCGCTGGGCGTGAACCTTAATGCCGCGCGGTTGCGCATGATGCTGGGCGTCGCGATCGGCGTGGGCGGCGCGGTGGCGGTGTCCGGCGCGATCGGCTTTGTCGGTCTGATCGTCCCGCATATCGTCCGCCCGCTGACCGATCGGTCGCCATCGGCGGTGCTATGGCCGTCACTGCTGGGCGGCGCGGTGCTGCTGACGCTCGCGGATATTGGCGTGCGACTGATCCCGTCGGTCAATGAGCTGAAGCTGGGGGTCGTCACCGCGATGCTGGGCGTGCCGGTGTTCCTGATCCACCTGATGCGGGAGCGACGGTTATGGTGAGCCTGACGGTAGAAGGGCTGTCCGTCCGGCTTGGCCGTCATGTGGCGGCGGTGCGCGATGTCGCGGTGACGCTGGAGCCGGGCCAGCTGGTCGGCATCATCGGTCCCAATGGCGCGGGCAAGTCCACGCTGATCCGGGCAATGTTGGGCCTTGCGAAGCCGCGGGCGGGCCGCGTGCTGATCGACGGACAGGATGTGGCGCGGATCGACCGGGGGGCGATAGCGCGCGCCATCGCCTATCTGCCGCAGGGTCAGACATTGCACTGGCCGCTCAGCGTCGATCGGCTGGTGGCGCTGGGGCGGCTGCCGCATCTGGGGCCGCTGTCCCGCCTGTCCGACGCAGATGAGGCAGCGGTCGAGGCAGCGATGGCGCGGGCCGATGTGCTGCACCTGAAAGGACGGATCGCGACCGAATTGTCCGGCGGGGAGCGGGCGCGGGTGCTGCTGGCGCGGGCGCTGGCGGTCGGGGCGCGCGGGCTGATCGCCGACGAGCCGCTGGCGGCGCTGGACCCTGGCCATCAGATCGACGTCATGAACCTGCTGCGCGACGAGGCGCGCAGCGGCGCGCTGGTGGTGACGGTGCTGCATGACCTGAGCATGGCGGCGCGCTGGTGCGACCGGCTGCTTCTGATGGATGGCGGCGCGCTGGTCGCCGACGGCGCGCCGATGGAGGTGCTGACGACGCAGGCGCTGGCCGATGTCTATGGCATCACCGCCTGCATCGATCCGGGCAATGGCTGGCCCTTGATCCTGCCGACCGGGCGCATCTAAAATCCTCCCCTGCAAGGGGAGGGGGTTGAATGGAGGCACGTGACTCCATTCAACCAGCGAAGCTGGTGGTGGAGGGGTGTCCCGCTATCGATAGGGTGACACCCCTCCGTCAGGGCTACGCCCTGCCACCTCCCCTTGCAGGGGAGGATGATTTCATTCCGCGAAGCTGCGGGGAGCAGGCGCGATGACCGTGACTGCCCCAGCCCCTACTTCGGACACTTCCAGCGCACGTTCGGCGACGCCGTTGCGGCCAAAGCGGAATGCGCCGTCAATGCCCGAAAAGCCGCCCGAATCGCGCAGGCGCGTGGTGGGGAAGGGGCTGCCGGGCTTCCAGTCCTGCGCGATCCGCACCGTCAGCAGGACCGAATCATAGCCGAGCGAGGACAGGCGGAAGGGCGCCGTGCCGTAGCGGGCGCGATATTTGCCCGCGAGCTGGCGATAGAGCGTGTCCGACACGCTGGCGAACCATGCGCCGCGCAGCACCGGGCTTGCCGCCAGCGTGCCTTCTGTATTCCACAATTCCGTGCCGAGCAGGCGGGCCGTCGCGCCGCCATTCTTGCGCACGATCGGGGCGATCTGGATCGCGACCTTGCCGCTGTCGGCGATCAGCAAGGCGTCATAGCTGGACGAGGCCTGCAATTTCTTCACCGCTGCGGTGATTGAGCCGGGGCTACGATCGAATGTCTGCATCGACACGACGGTGCCGCCCGCCTGTTCAACCGCGCGCAGCAGCGCATTGCCGGCGCGTTCGCCATAGGTGCCGCGCGGAATGAGCGCGGCGAACTGCGACAGCCCCTTGTCATGGGCGAAACCCACGACCCGCTCGATCGACTGGTTGGGGTTGTAACCCATGATGTAGACGCCATTGCCTGCGACGCTGGCGTCGTTGGAAAAGCTGATCACGGGGACATTGGTGCGCGCGGCGATCGGCCCCACGATGCGGGCGTCCTCCGCCAGCAGGGGGCCAAGGATCAGGCGGTTGCCCTCGGCCAGGGCGCGGTTCGCCGCGGCTGCGGCGCCGGGCGCGGTGTCATAGGTGGTGATGCGGATCTTGTCGGTCCGGGTGTCCATCAGCGCCAATGTGGTCGCGTTGGCGATCGACTGGCCCACGGCGGCATTGGGGCCGCTCATCGGTACCAGCAGCGCGACGCGGTGGCGCAGCGTGTCGGTCGGCAGACCCTGGGTCACATCAGGGCCGGTCGGTCCTGTCGGGCCGGTCGGGGTGACGGGGGCCGGTCCCTTGGGCACGATCGACTGACAGGCGGCGAGCAGCAGCGTGCCCGCGGCAAGCATAATGCGCGTGCCGCGTTTCAAAGAAGCGAACAAGTCCGCTTGCCGGGAGGCATCCGTCTCTGTCATCTGGCGTCCTTATGGAAACACAATCATCGGGTCTTGAACCTGGGCTTTATATCGTTGCTGGGCCGATCGGCAACCTTGGTGACCTTACCCCGCGCGCGGCGGAGGTGCTGCGGCTGGCCGATGTCGTCGCCGTGGAGGATACGCGGGTGAGCGCGCGGCTGTTGCGCCATGCCGGTTCGGACCGGCCGATGATCCCCTATCATGACCATAGCGGCGAAAATGTGCGGCAAAGGCTGGTTGACCGGATGGCGGGCGAATCGGTCGCCCTGCTGTCGGACGCGGGAACGCCGCTCATTTCCGATCCGGGCTACAAGCTGGTGCGCGATGCGCGGGCGGCGGGACGGCGGATCACGACCCTGCCCGGTCCCAGCGCGGCGATCGCGGCGCTGACGCTGTCGGGCCTGCCGACCGACCGTTTCCTGTTCATGGGCTTCCTGCCCAGCAAGGCCAAGGCGCGCGGCGATGCGCTCGACGAGGTGGCGGGGCTGCGGGCGACCCTGGTCTTCTATGAAAGCGGCCCGCGCCTGTCGGAAAGCCTGTCCGCCATGGCCGCGCATCTGGGCGACCGGGACGCGGCGGTCAGTCGGGAAATCAGCAAGGCCTTCGAGGAAACGGCCTGCGGCACGTTGAGCGCACTGTCCGCCCGCTACGCCGATGCGCCGCCCAGGGGCGAAATTGTGGTGACGGTCGGCCCGCCCGGCGAGGCTGCGCCGGCCAGCGCCGAGGATGCGGATGCGGCCCTGCTGGAGGCGCTGACCCGGCTGTCGGTGTCGAAGGCGGCGGGCGAGGTCGCGAAGAAACTGGGGCTGGACCGGCGCACCCTGTATGACCGGGCGACGGAACTGAAGGGGTGAAGCGGGAAGCGGCCGAGCGACGCGGACGTCAGGCAGAGCGGATCGCGGCCTGGTGGCTGCGGCTGAAGGGCTGGCAGATTGTCGGGCGGCGGATGCGGACGCCAGCGGGGGAGGTCGATCTGGTCGCGCGCAAGGGCGCGATGCTCGCATTTGTGGAGGTCAAGGCCCGCGCTACGACGGCGGAACTGGACCTGGCGATCGACGAGCGGCGGTTGCGCCGGGTCGCGGCGGCGGCGGAAATTCTGTGGCATGATCTGGCCAAAGCGGGCGACGACATGCGAATCGACGTCATCCTCCTTGCGCCGGGCCGTGCGCCACGCCATCTGGCCAATGTCTGGCATGGGGGGTGATGTGCCTCTCCCCCCAAAACCGTTCGGGCTGAGCGAAGTCGAAGCCCTCGCCTGAGCGCCAGCGAAGGCAAAGCACCTCGCTAACGCTCGGCGGAGCCCTTCGACTTCGCTCAGGGCGAACGGAAAAGGAATGAAGATGACGCAACTGAACCCCCTGACCGTCGCCGTCCAGATGGACCCGATGGAGGGCATCAAGATCGCGGGCGATTCGACCTTTCACATCATGCTGGCCGGGCAGGCGCGGGGACACAGGCTCTACCATTATCTGGCGACCGACCTGACCTATCGCGATGGCCGGGTGCTGGCGAAGGCGCGGCCAGTGAATGTGCAGAAGGTGGAAGGCGACCATTTCGCTTTTGGCGAGCCGGAAATGCTGGACCTGGGGCGCGATGTCGATGTCGTGCTGATGCGGCAGGACCCGCCCTTTGACCTGAGCTACATCACCGCCACCCATTTGCTGGAGCGGGTGCAGGAAGAAACATTGGTGGTCAACGATCCGGCCAGTGTCCGCAATGCGCCCGAAAAGCTGTTCGTGCTGGACTATGCCCGCTTCATGCCGCCGACCATGATCACCCGTGACCTGGCCGAAGTGCGCAGCTTCCTGGCCCAGCATGGCGAGATCGTCGTCAAGCCGCTCTACGGCAATGGCGGCGTCGCCGTTTTTCATGTCGGCAAGAATGGCGCGAACCTGTCTTCGCTGGTGGAAATATTCAAGGCGTCATGGGTTGAGCCGTTCATGGTTCAGGCCTTCATCCCCGGTGTCGCGCAAGGCGACAAGCGTATCGTCCTGATCGACGGCGAGGTCGCGGGCGCGGTCAACCGGATTCCGGGTGCGGGCGAAATCCGGTCCAACCTGGCGGTTGGCGGATCGGCGGCCAAGACCGTGCTGACCGACAGGGAGCGGGAAATCTGCGACGCGATGGGACCGGAACTCAAGGCGCGCGGCCTGCTGTTCGTGGGCATCGACGTGATTGGCGGCGAGTGGCTGACCGAAATCAACGTGACATCGCCCACCGGGATCGTGTCAATCGATGCCTTTGACGGCACCGATACGGGCGGGATGATCTGGGACGCGATCGACGCGCGGCTGGCGGCACGGGCAGCGGCTTGAGCGAGTTTTTGTCTCCAGATCCGTTCGGGCTGAGCCTGTCGAGGCCCTCTACTGAGCGAAGCGAAGTGACCTCCCTCCGGTCGGCCAAACCCTTCGACTTCGCTCAGGGCGAACGGAAGAAGAATATCATCCTTCATTCGGGCATCGTGACATGACCGACTGGGTGCTCCGCCTGATCGACGCGGGCGGCTATTGGGGCATTTTCGTCCTGATGGTGCTGGAAAATGTCTTTCCGCCGATCCCGTCGGAACTGATCATGGGCATTGGCGGCATTCGCGTGGGTCAGGGGCGGATGGCGATGGAATGGCTGCTGCTGGCCGGCACCATCGGCACCACGGTCGGCAATTATTTCTGGTATCTGGTCGGCCATGTGCTGGGCTTTGGCCGGTTGAAGCCACTGGTCGATCGTTATGGCCGCTGGGCGACGCTGGAATGGCGCGATGTCGAGGCGCTGGACCGACTGTTCGGCAAATATGGCCAGATCGTCGTCTTCGTGTTCCGCTTCATGCCAGCGCTACGGACGATGATATCGTTGCCCGCCGGGCTGTTCCGCATGGGGCATGTGAAATTCCTGGCGTGGACAGCGGGCGGGGCGCTGATCTGGAACATCATCCTGGCCTATGCCGGATTCGTGCTGGGCAGGAATTTCAGCCAGATCGACAAATATATCGGCCCCGCCGCTACCCTGTGCGTGGTGGGCGCGGTGATCCTCTATCTGTGGCGGCTGGCGACCTGGCGGCCAAAGGGTTAGGCGCGCGGGTGGGCGTTGCGGTAGACGTCCATCAGGTGCGCGGCATCGACCTGGGTATAGACCTGGGTGGAGGACAGGCTGGCATGGCCGAGCAGTTCCTGCAAACTGCGCAGGTCCGCGCCGCGCCCCAGCAGATGGGTGGCGAAGCTGTGGCGCAGTGCATGAGGGGTGGTGCGGTCCGAGAGGCCGAGCCGTCCGCGCGCGCCCTGTACCGCGCGGCGGATGAGGGCGGGGGAGAGCGGGCCGCCACGGGCGCCGCGGAACAGCATCTCGTCGCGGGTCATGGGATAGGGGCAGAGCGCCACATAGGCGTCGATCGCCGCGCGGACCTGTGGCAACAGCGGGACGACGCGCATCTTGCCCCGCTTGCCAGTGACGCGCAGGGTTTCGCCCAGAGGCAGCGCCGCACCGGTCAGCCCCATCGCCTCTCCGATCCGCAGTCCCGCGCCATAGAGCAGCATGAGCACCGCCCAGTCGCGCGCGCCGATCCAGGCTTCACGCGCCCCTTCGGCAATGTCCTGCGCCAGCGCGACGGCTTCATCGGGGGAGACGGGGCGGGGCAGGCCCCGCTTGGTGCGGGGGCCTTTCAATAGGGGCACGCGGGCGTCCTCACCCCCGATGAAGCGCAGGAAACCGCGCACGGCGGACAGTTCCCGCGCCGCTGACAGATTGCCGATACCCTCCATCCGCCGCGCGGTGAGGAAGGCGCGCAGGTCCGCCTGGCTGATCTGCGCCAGCAGCGCAGCGGTGACTTGCTCGCCATGATGCGCCTCCAGAAAGGCGACCAGCCGCTCGGCGGTCGCGACATAGGCGCGCACCGTATGGGTCGATCGCCGCCGGTCGAGGCTGAGATGATGACGCCAGCGTTCGATAAGGTCGGGGGAGGGCATGAGGGCAGTCTAGGGCAGGCGCGGGAAATAGGAAATGGCGGGCTTAACTTCGCATATTTCCCGGCAAATGCGACATAAAAGAACAAGGTTGGGACATTTTGTGACGGCTGAGCACGTTGCAAATTCGATAGTGGTGTGGTGGTTGACCAGAGGCCAGGCCGAGGGGATCGCGCTTCTGATAGGGCGACACCCCTCCCCCACCGCTTCGCGGCGGTCCCCCTCCCCTTGCAGGGGAGGATTTTCCAGGGTCGGCTTTGCACAGCGCATGTTCGCCTAATTTTTGAGCCAGGAAGAAGGGTTGGGATTGCCCGGTCCGGCATGGGCCGGGTTCGATGAAATGGGAGAGTTGCGGCGGCAGCATAGGGCCAAGCGGGGCGATAGGACAGGCGTGGCCTTGAAATCCGGCGGGAAATGGGCACATGGGAAGCATGGCACCCCCTTTTGATCTGGCCGACCTGCCGACGGGCGTGGCGATGCCCCTGTCGCCGCTGGTGGCCCGCGTGCTGGCGCCCAATCCGTCGCCCTTCACCTTCACCGGCACCCAGACCTATGTGGTCGGATCGAGCGACGTGGCGGTGATCGATCCCGGCCCGGACGAGGCGGATCATCTGACGGCGCTCACCGCCGCCATTGCCGGGCGGCCGGTGGTGGCGATCGTCTGCACCCATACCCATCGCGATCATAGCCCGGCTGCCCAGCCGCTGCGCGCCATGACCGGCGCGCCGGTGATCGGCTGCGCGCCGCTGACGCTGGACGATGACGGGCCGCGCGCCGATGCGGCGTTCGACGCGGCGTATCGTCCCGACCGGATACTGGCGGACGGGGAACGGCTGGTCGGCGAGGGGTGGACATTGGAGGCGGTGGCGACTCCGGGGCATACGTCCAACCATCTGTGCTTCGCCCTGGTCGAGGAACAGGCGCTGTTTACCGGCGACCATGTGATGGGCTGGTCCACCAGTGTCATTTCGCCGCCCGATGGCGACATGGCCGATTATATGCGGTCGATGCAGCGGTTGCTGGAGCGTCAGGACACTATCTATTATCCCGCCCATGGCGAACCGATCGACAATCCGCAGCGGCTGGTGCGCGGCATGATCGGCCATCGCAAGCAGCGGGAGGGCCAGATTTTGCGCTTTCTGGAGCGCAATGGCGACAGCTTGATCCCCGACATGGTGGCCGAAATGTACAAGGGCGTCGATCCGCGCCTGCACCCGGCCGCCGGGCGATCGGTGCTGGCGCATCTGATCGACCTGCATCAGCGGGGGCTGGTCATGGCGGCGGACGATCTGTGGCAGATGCGCTGAAACGCTATGCCGGGCCGTTTGTGGCCGGACTGCTGCTGCTGTTCGTCGGCATGGCGATGTGGATCGGCTGGCAGCGCTATGACCGCGACTATGTCGTGGCGGTGGAGGAGGACGGGTCTGCCGTCACCAAGGTGATCGCCGCGAAGATCGCCGGGGTCAGCAGCCTGAAAGTGTCCGAACTTAACGGCACGATCCAGAGCAGCGCGCAGGATGTGCGCGGCTTTGGCCTGCTCAAGTCCGACCAGGTCGTCAAAATGCCCTTCTCGGTCGATTATTTCGTCGATGTCAGCGGATTGGGCGCGGACGATCTGGAATGGGACGGGCAGACCCGTACGCTGATCGTCAACGCGCCCGACGTGATGGCGGGCAAGCCCAATGTCGATGAGAGCCGCCGTACGCTGGTGCAGACCAACGGCCTGTTCGTGACCCGGCAGGCGAGTGAGGCGCTGAGCCGCCGCGTGTCCGCCCATGCGCAAAGCCGCGCGCTGGCAACCGCGCGCTCGCCCGAACGGATGGCGCAGGCGCGTGAATATGGCCGCGCGGCGATCGGCAAGTTGATGGCCGCGCCGCTCAGCGCGGCGGGCTATGGCGATGCGCGGGTGATCGTCACCTTCCCGCCGGAGCGCAGGGGCCGCAATGGCGAGCGGTGGGATGTGACCACGCCGATCAACGAGGTGCTGGCCAACAAGCGAGCGCAGCGCTAGGGCGCTCGTCAAGGACCGAGGAGTTTTAGGGACATGAACGCTTTTACCGGCATTCCGCAGGGGACTGACCTGCGCGCAGAGATTGAGCGACTGCGCAAGGAGCGCAACGCGGTGATCCTGGGTCACTATTATCAAAGCCCGGAAATTCAGGACCTGTCGGACTTTGTCGGCGACTCGCTGGAACTGTCGCGCAAGGCGGCGGAGACGGACGCGGACGTCATCGCCTTCTGCGGCGTGCGCTTCATGGCGGAGACGGCCAAGATCCTGTCGCCCGACAAGATCGTCGTGCTGCCCGACATGGATGCCGGTTGCAGCCTGGAGGACAGCTGCCCGCCCGCCCAGTTCAAGGCGTTCCGCGAAGCGCATCCCGACCATATTGCGCTGAGCTATATCAACTGTTCGACCGAGGTGAAGGCGCTGTCCGACATCATCGTGACATCTTCGTCCGCCGAAAAGATACTGGCGCAGATCCCGAAGGATCAGAAGATCATTTTCGGCCCCGACAAGCATCTGGGCGGTTATCTGAAGCGCAAGCTGGGCCGCGACATGCTGCTGTGGCCGGGCGTGTGCATCGTGCATGAGGCGTTCAGCGAGACCGAATTGCTGAAGCTCAAAGCCCAGCACCCCGACGCGCCGATCGCCGCGCACCCCGAATGTCCGCCCTATATCGTCGATCATGCCGATTATGTCGGGTCGACCAGCGGCATATTGGACTTTGCCAAGACGATGCCGGGCGACACGCTGATCGTTGCGACCGAACCGCATATCATCCACCAGATGGAAAAGGCGGTGCCGGAAAAGACATTCATCGGCGCACCGGGCGCGGACGGCAACTGCAACTGCAATATCTGCCCCTATATGGCGCTCAACACGATGGAGAAGCTGTACCTCGCGCTGCGCGACCTCCAGCCGCGCATCGAGATGGACGAAACGCTGCGGCTGGGCGCGAAGAAGAGCCTCGACCGGATGCTGGAAATGGCCAGCGGCACGGTGGGGCAGGGGGATTTGGGGGCGCGATAAGCCATGACCTTCTCCCTCCCCCGTTTCGACCTTGACGCTTTCGTCGCTTCCACGCTGGCCGAGGATCTGGGGCCGGATGGCCGGGACGTCACCAGCGAGGCTGTGATCCCCGCCGATGCGATGTTCGACGGGGTGATGGATACGCGCGACGCGGTGACGCTGGCGGGACTGCCGGTCGCAGCCGCTTTTTTCCGGGCGCTCGATCGCGATGTGGTGATTGAACTGCTGCATCAGGATGGTGACCGGGTGGCGGCGGGGACCGACATCATGCGGATTCGTGGGAAGGCGCGGGCGATGCTGACGGCGGAGCGATCGGCGCTCAATACGGTGCAGCATCTGAGCGGCATCGCGACGATGACGCGCGCCTATGTCGATGCGATCGATGGAACTGGCGCGACGCTGCTGGATACGCGCAAGACCATTCCGGGGCTGCGTGTCCTTGAGAAATATGCGACGCGGATGGGCGGGGCGACCAATCACCGCATGGGATTGTGGGACGCGGCGATGATCAAGGACAATCATGTCGCGGTCGCCGGATCGGTCGAGGAAGCGGTGCGCCGCGCGGTGGATGCCGGGGTTGCCAGCATCATCGTAGAGGTCGACCGGATCGACCAGATCGAACCGGCGCTGGCCGCCGGGGCCACGCATTTGCTGCTCGACAATATGGATGCGGCGACGCTGCGGCAGGCGACGGCGCTGGTCGGCGGGCGCGTGCCGACCGAGGCATCGGGCGGAGTGACGCTGGAGACGATCCGGGCAAGGGCGGACACGGGCGTCACCTATATCAGCGTCGGGCGACTGACCCAGTCGGCCCCGGCGGCGGACATCGGGCTGGATTTCGCTTATGCTTAAAGGGCTGGCCCTGGTGGCGCTGATCGCGATGCCGGGGACGGCGCTGGCGCAATCGGCCCAGTGCAGCCCGCCCGCGCAGATTGCCCGGCCCGACCTGGAGGGGCCGACCGCCAAGGAGCCCAAGCGCATCCTGCCGATCGGCAGCTATACGCTGGCGCTCAGCTGGTCGCCGCAATATTGTTCGACCGCGCGGGGCAAGGGGAGCGCGCTTCAGTGCGATGGCCGCCATGGCCGTTTCGGCTTCACCCTGCATGGGTTGTGGCCGGACGGCTTTGGCAAGGAATGGCCGCAATATTGTCGCGCCGCCAATCTGGTGCCCCGGCAAGTGATCCGGCAGAATCTGTGCGCGACGCCGTCGGTCCAGCTGATCCAGCATGAATGGGCCAAGCATGGCACCTGCATGACGACAAAGCCGGAACTCTATTTCAACCTGTCCCGTGCCTTGTACCAGTCGATCCGCTACCCCGACATGGGGGCGCTGGCGCGGACCAAGTCCCTGACCGTCGGGCAGTTTGCGCAGGCCTTTGCGCGCGCCAACCGGGGGTTGAAGCCCGATATGCTGCGTGTCACGACGACGCGGGGCAACTGGCTGAGCGAGGTGTGGCTGTGCATGGACCGGGCGATGGAGTTTACCCGCTGCCCGGCGCATCAGGGCGGCGCGCCGGTCACAAGCCGGCTGCGGATCGCGCCGCTATAGTCGCTAGCCCTCGATCGTCAGTCCCTAGCCCTCGATCGTCGCGGTCGAGGGGTGGTGCTTGTCCAGATGCTTGCGGATGATGCGCAGGTTGCGGGTGTTTGAGCGGAACGCGAAGTCGAACAGATCGCCGACCAAGGGAATCGCGCCCAGCAGCGTATCGACCCCGACATTGGCTGACATGCGGGTGATCTGCCATTTCGACATGCCCAGATTGCGCGCTTCCCAGACCATCCACATGCCCATGGATGCGGTCGCCAGATCGCCGATGACCGGCACCAGCCCGACGATACTGTCGATACCGACGGGGCGATTGATGCCGGGGACGACGAACAGGCGTTCCAGCACCGCCTCCATCGCTTCGATACGGCGGCGCACCGAGGCGGGGTCGCGGCCAAGGCCCGGAATGGCGCTGGCGGCGCCATTTGTGGAGTCGGGCGAAATCGGCATGGGCAAGGCGTCTCCTGTTGCCTGCCCTAGTTGGTGCGTCGGAACAGATGGTTCAATGGGTGGCGCGCGCGGGGGGATGGCTGGAAACCGTTGAGCCGCTTCGACACGAGCGACCAGCGGATCGGTGTGCCAAGCGGGATATAGCCGTTATGCGCGACCATCAGCGCTTCGGCCTCCGCGATGCGGGCGGCGCGGTCCTCCGGCTTGCTGGCAAGGCTGGCGGCCTGAAGCTGGGCATCGGCGGCGTCGCTGCAATGGATTTTGCGGGCGCAGCCGACCCGGCCCAGATACCAGAGCGCGCTGTCATAGGCGGCGACTTCGTCGATCAGCCGCAGTTCCGCGTCGCTGGTCATGGAGACGCGCCGCACCGGCAGGCCGATGGCGTCCAGATCGCGTCGCAGCAGGCCGAACAGCAAAGTCGCGCCCGGCCCCTGCGGCAGGGCGATGCGCAACGGCGGCGGGTCGCCATGATCGTCGCGCCAGACGGCAACGGCAGCGCTCGCCCGGCCGCGCCGGTCCTCCAGCGACAGGGCGGCCCAGTCCGGATCGGTCGGCGCGCGGCCAAGATCGAGCTGGTCGGGGACGATGCGGTTGCTGGTGGCCCAGCCGCCGATCGGCAGCAGGGCAGGGATCTGGCTGCGGTCGATCGCCATGTTGATCGCCGCGCGTATGCCGTCATCGTCGAGCAGACTGCCCCGGCCCGTCACGGCCAGCCCCAGCAGCCCCTGCACCGGATCGGCCCGCACGGCATCGCGATCGACCCCGGCGGGGACGAGCAGCGGCAAATCGGCCAGTCGCCCCCCCAGCACCAGCGCGGCCTGCCCTTCGCGGAAGCGCACGATGGCAAGGGCAGCGCGTTCGGCGCGCAGCACGCGCGTCTGCCAGGCGGGGACCGGCGTGTCTTCGGCATCGTCATTGTCGCTCAGCCGGTCGATCGGGGTCAGGATTATCGCCTTGCCCCATGTCTTGCGGCGATAGGGGCCAGTGCCCCCGTCGCGCGAGACGATGGCCATTTGCGGCTGGGCCAGCATCTGGAGGATATAGGGGCGGGCCGTCGCAAGGCGGATCTCGATCACTTCGCCGGTCATCGGGATCACGGCCTGCACCGCGTCGAGCGGTCCGTCCGGGTCGAGCCGGCGCAGCGATTCGATCCGCGCCATCAGCATCCGCGCCACATCGGGTGCGGCGACCCGCGCGCCATTGGCCCAGAAGGCGCGGCGCAGGCGGAAAATATAGCTGCGCCCGTCATCCTCCACGATCCAGCGCTGGGCGAGTGCGGGCAATATGTCGCCGCTGGCGTCGAAAGCGACCAGCCCCTGCGCGGTCGCTTCCAGAAACAGCTTGGCGCCCGGATCAGGCAGATGCTGCAAGGGTTTGGCGAAATCTTCGCGATCCCCCACGACGCTGACGACGACGGGATCGTTGCTGTCGGCCGAACAGCCGCCCATCATCGCAAGCAGGCCGGGCAGCGCAGCAAGGGCGAGGCGGTGGACGCGCCGACGGGGGATGGGGACGGTCGACATGATGGGCCGCCACCCTAGCCCGCTAACGGCCTGTCGCCAACCGCCATGGCGGGGCGATCGCGATCATTCCGATACCATCCCCGGATCGCGCGCCACCGCCATCGGCAGGTGCAGGATGAAGCAGGCGCCGCTCTGGGCGTCCTGACGGTCGGCGATGCTGATGCGGCCCTGATGACCGTCGATGATCGAGCGGGCGATGGCGAGGCCCAGGCCAGAATGCTTGCCGAAACTTTCGCCTTCGGGGCGGACGCTGTGGAAGCGGCGGAAGACATGCTCGCGCTCCGATTCGGGGACGCCCGGTCCTTCATCCTCGACGCTGACAAGCACCTGATCGTCGGCGACGGTCGCGACCACCTGAACCAGTCCGCCGTCCGGCGAGAAGGAAATGGCGTTGTCGATCAGATTTTCCAGCACGCGCACCAGCCGCTGCTCCTCGCCCAGCACCACCGCGACATTCTTGCGCGGGCGGGCGAAGGCAAGCCGCACGCCGCGGGGTACGCCGCGCGCCTCATGCGCGCCGACGATCCTTTCGATGAGCTGGCCAAGGTCCACCGGCTCGAACCGGGTGCGGGACAGTTCGGCATCGACGCGGGAGGCTTCGGCAATGTCGGTGACCAGCCGGTCGAGACGGCGGACATCGTCCTGCGCGATCGCCATCAACTGCGCGCGCAGGTCCGGCCGGTCGACCCGCTCGAGCGCGTCGAGGGCGGAGCGTAGCGAGGCGATGGGGTTTTTCAGTTCATGGCTGACATCGGCGGCAAAGGCGTCGGTCGCGTCGATCCGCTGGCGCAGCGCCTGGCTCATGTCCGACAGGGCGCGGGCGAGCATGCCGATTTCGTCGCGCCGTTCGGGCAGGCGCGGCACGGTCACCTGCCGCGCGCGGCCCAGCCGCACGCGCACGGCGGCGCGGGCAAGGCGCTGGAGCGGGAGCACGATGGTGCGCGCCAGGAACAGCGAGAGCAGGACCGATGCCAGCACCGCGACCGCCAGCACCATGCCGAGGCGCAGCCGCTCCGCGCGGACGGTGCGGGTGATGTCGCGGGCATTTTCGGTCGCGAACAGGCTGGTTCCGTCGCGCATCGCCACGGCGGCGGAGATCACGAAGGTCCGGTCGGGGGCATAGCGGTTGACCGCCTGCGGCCGCCCCGTCTTGCGCGCCATCTGCACTTCGGGCCAGGCGTCCGCGCGATCGACGGCGGGTTCGATGAAGTCGGGCGGCCGGTCCGCCGACACGACCCGGTCCATCGCCTTGTCAAGGAAGCGTGCGACATGGCGCTGCCAGTCCTCTTCCGACGGCTGGCGCAGGCGATAGCGCGGCGCGTCCATGGCGAAACTGTCGGACAGGCGATGGCCGTCGGGCGCGTAGCGGCGCACCCGGTCGCCGGTCTGGCGGGCATAGGCGGCGATCAGCTGACGCTGGCGTTCGGGCGGCACGCTTTCCAGCCCGATCGCCAGCAATTGCAGTTCCCGCGCCGACTGTTCCAGCCGCGCGTCGACGATGCGCGTGCGATAGCTGTCGAGATAGAAAAATCCCCCCGCCAGCAGCGCCAGCGCAAAGACGTTGACGGCCAGGATGCGCGGCGTGAGGCTGATCCGCCCGGACCAGCGCAGGCCATCAGCACCCAGGCTGTCACTCTTCGGAGAAGCGATATCCGGCGCCATAGAGTGTGTCGATTGCGTTGAAATCGGAATCTACCTCGCGGAATTTGCGCCGCAGCCGCTTGATATGGCTGTCGATGGTGCGATCGTCGACATAGACGTCGTCCTGATAGGCGGCGTCCATCAACTGGTTGCGGTTCTTGACCACGCCGGGGCGGGTGGCCAGCGTTTCGAGGATGAGGAATTCGGTGACAGTCAGCGTCACGTCCTGACCGTTCCATTTCACCCGATGGCGGGCGGGGTCCATTTCCAGCCGCCCGCGGATGATCGGGTCGGCGACCGGCTGGTCGGGGGTTTCGGGCGTCCGGCTGACTTCGGCGCGGCGCAGGATCGCGCGGATGCGGGCGATCAGCAGCCGTTGGGAAAAGGGTTTGGAGATATAGTCGTCCGCCCCCATCGCCAGCCCCAGCGCCTCATCCAGCTCATCCGCCTTGGACGTCAGGAAAATGACCGGCATCGGGCTTTTTTCCCGCAGGCGGCGCAGCAGTTCAAGGCCATCCATGCGCGGCATCTTGATGTCGAACACCGCCAGATCGGCGGGATTGTCGAGCAACGCCTTCAGCGCGCCTTCCGGGTCGGAATAGACCCGCGTCATGAAGCCTTCGGTCTGGAGCGCGATCGACACGGACGTCAGGATATTCTTGTCGTCATCCACCAGGGCGATGGTTGCTGTCATGCGGCATCCCAGAAATATGTGTGGTCAGAAACATGCGTGGCGGGGGCGGAACGAGCGTTAGACGATGCCAGCGCGCGCTGCAAGGAAGGCGGGGTCGGCCGATCATGCGGCAGGACAGTCGCTATTCGGGACAAACGCCTGAACACAGGGATTTGACGCACCCTACGCAAAGCCGTATGCCGCCAATGTCTGCAAGAATGACGCCGCCCGCAAGATAGCGGCGCTGAGGGGCGGACCGGTCGCGAATATACAGAATGTTTGTGACACGGAATTATTACATCAGGAGCAAAGGCGTGCAGGCCAAATCCTCAATCACCCTGGCCAACCAGGGCATTACGACCAATGCCGTCCAGTTCTGGAATCTCGGCACCGCGCCTCTGGTCGAGGCGGCGATCCGCAACGGCGAAGGCATATTGTCGAAGGACGGCCCGCTGGTCGTCAAGACCGGCAAGCATACCGGCCGCAGCGCCAAGGACAAGTTCATCGTCCGCGATGCCGAAACCGAATCGACGGTGTGGTGGGGCGAGACCAATCGCGGCATGACTCCGGAACATTTCGCCGCGCTCAAGGCGGATTTCTTCAAGGCGCTGGGCGAAAAGGACACGCTCTATGTCGCCGACCTGTTCGGCGGTTCGCAGCCCGAACATCGCGTCAATGTGCGCGTCATCAACGAGCGCGCCTGGCACAACCTGTTCATCCGCACCCTGCTGGTGCGTCCCACGGCCGATGAACTGGCGGGCTTTGCGCCCGAATATACGATCATCGACCTGCCCACGTTCAAGGCCGATCCGGCGCGTCATGGCTGCCGCAGCGAAACCGTCGTTGCCGTCAACTTCACCGAAAAGCTGATCCTGATCGGCGGCACCGCCTATGCCGGTGAAATGAAGAAGTCGGTGTTCGGCATCCTCAACTATCTGCTGCCGGTCAAGGGCGTGATGCCGATGCACTGTTCGGCCAATATCGGCCCGAACGGCGACACGGCTGTGTTCTTCGGCCTGTCCGGCACGGGCAAGACCACCCTGTCGGCGGACGCCAGCCGCACGCTGATCGGCGATGACGAGCATGGCTGGTCGGACACTGCCGTGTTCAATTTCGAAGGCGGCTGCTACGCCAAGATGATCAACCTGTCGGCCGAGGCCGAGCCGGAGATTTTCGCCACTACCAAGCGTTTCGGCACGGTGCTGGAAAATGTCGTGATTGACGAGGAGACTCGCGAAATCGACCTGGACGACAATAGCCTGGCGGAAAACAGCCGCGGTTCCTACCCGATCGACTTTATCCCGAATACATCGGAAAAGAATCTGGGTCCGGTGCCCAAGAATATCATCTTCCTGACCGCCGACGCCTATGGTGTGCTGCCGCCGATCGCGCGGCTGACCCCGGAACAGGCGATGTATCATTTCCTGTCGGGCTACACCGCGCGCGTTGCAGGGACCGAGATCGGCGTGACCGAGCCGACCGCGACCTTCTCCACCTGCTTTGGCGCGCCGTTCATGCCGCGTCATCCCAGCGTCTATGGCAATTTGCTGAAGGAACGGATCAACAAGGGCGGGGTCACCTGCTGGCTGGTCAATACCGGCTGGGCCGGTGGCAAGGCGACGATGCCGGGGATCAAGCGGATGCCGATCAAGGTGACCCGCGCGCTGCTCAACGCCGCGCTCGACGGCAGCCTGAACCAGGCCGAATTCCGCACCGATCCCAATTTCGGCTTCGACGTGCCGGTGGCGGTCGCTGGTGTCGATTCGACCATCCTGGACCCGCGCGCGATGTGGGCGGACGCCAACGCCTATGATGAAACCGCTGCCGTGCTGGTCAAGCAGTTCGTCGACAATTTCGCGCAGTTCGAGGATCATGTGGACGAAGGCGTACGCAGCGCGGCGCTGGTCGCTGCCGCCTGATCGGACGCATTCGCGCAAATCGGGGCCGGGGGAGCGATCCTTCCGGCCCTTTTTCTTTTTGCACCTGCGTAACGATGCTATGGTAGCTGCCGGTGCGAAGCAGGAGTGACGATGATGGGCATGTTCGACGATCTAATCGGCAAGGTGGGCGGTCTGGAAGCGATCGCGGCGCAGATCGGCCTGACGCCCGAACAGATGCAGGGGCTGATGAGCGAGATCAGCGGCAAGATCGGGTCGGGTGAAACCAGCGTGGCGGCGCTCGCCGAAACCGCGGCGGAACATGGCGTGTCGGCGGACAAGTTGCAGGAATTGCTCGCCCAGTTCGGTGGCCCCGAAGCGATATTGGGCAAGCTGGGCGGGATGTTCGATCGCGATGGGGACGGCAATCCGCTCAATGAACTGGGTGGCCTGGCGAAGGGTCTGTTTGGCTGAACAGCCCGACCGCTGCGGGGGGCAGCTATCGGCCCCCCAAGTTTTTTTCGCCTTGCCTTCATGGGGCGATGGCTCCATTCGCGTCAGATATCAGTTGTTGCGAACGATACGCAACAGGCGCGGCCCGCCCGGCCCGCGCGCATAGATGGCAAGGAAGAAGGTCTTGACCGACGTGACGATCGAAAAGCCGCAATTGGAACCCACCGGCGCGCTGAGCGTGGAAACGGTGCTGTCGGTGCGGCACTGGAACGAGCATCTGTTCAGCTTCCGCATCACCCGCCCGGCAAGCTTCCGCTTCCGTTCCGGCGAGTTTGTGATGATCGGCCTGAAGGGCGAAAATGGCAAGCCGCTGCTGCGCGCCTATTCGGTCGCCAGCCCGTCATGGGACGAGGAACTGGAATTCCTGTCGATCAAGGTCGAGGATGGCCCGCTGACCAGCAAGCTCCAGCTGATCGAGCCGGGCGACCAGATCTATCTGGGCCGCAAGCCGACCGGCACGCTGGTGACCGACGCGCTGCTGCCGGGCAAGCGGCTGTTCATGCTGTCGACCGGCACGGGCCTGGCCCCATTCTTGAGCCTGTCGCGCGACCCGGACGTGTATGAATTTTACGAGCAGGTCGTCGTGATCCATTCGGTACGCCGGGTCAGCGATCTGGCGTTCCGCGAGGAGCTGGAATCCAAATGGGCGGAAGATCCGCTGGTGTCCGAACAGGCGCCGGCGCAGTTCCATTATGTGCCGACCGTGACCCGCGAACCGTTTGACGGCCACACCGCGCGGATCGACAAGCTGGTCGAGAGCGGCGCGCTGTTCGAGGGGATTCCGGGCGCAGGGAAATTCGATCCCGAAACCGACCGGATCATGATGTGCGGGAGCATGGAGATGATCAAGCAGTTCGCCGCCTGGTTCGAGGCGAATGGCTTTACCGAAGGCTCCAACGCCGCGCCGGGGCAATTCGTCATCGAGCGGGCGTTTGTGGGGTAAAACCCAATCGCAGCGGAACAGGACGGGGCCGGGGGAGCGATCCTCCGGCCCTTTTTTTCGTCAGGGGGTTGAAGCAGCGTGCTCCCGCGCAGGCGGGAGCCCAGTAGAAAGGGCGGGACTGGGCTCCCGCCTGCGCGGGAGCACGTTGCTTTTTGAACCTAACCGCGCTTCCGCTCCGCCACCCATGCGTCGACATGGCCGGCCAGCACGGTCATGGGCACGCCGCCGCCCTTGACCACGGCGTCGTTGAACAGGCGGAAGTCGAAGCGGTCGCCCAGCGCGGCCTTGGCCATGCTCCGCAGGCGGTTGATTTCGCCATGGCCGACCTTGTAGCCGCAGGCCTGACCCGGCCAGGCGCAGTAGCGGTCGACTTCGGCCTGGACATCCTCGACCGTCGATCCGTTGGTGGTGGCGAACCAGTGGATCGCCCTGTCGCGAGTCCAGCGTTTGGCGTGGAGGCCAGTGTCGACCACCAGACGGCAACAGCGATAGGCGATCGACTGGAGATAGCCCAGCCGCCCGGCGACATCGCCGTCATAGGCGCCCAGTTCGTCGCCCAGCTGTTCGGCATAGAGCGCCCAGCCCTCGCTATAGGCGTTGAAGGCCAGCAGCGACCGGATCAGCGGTAGTTTGTAGGTATATTCGCCCTGCCAGATATGGCCCGGTATGCCTTCATGATAGGTGAGCGTCGGCAGGCCGTAGCGCGGCCAGATGCTGGTGTCGCGCAGGTTGATATAATAGTTGCCCGGCGTCGTCCCGTCGATGGACCCGGCCCCGGCATAGGCACCGGGCGCGCCCGCCTCGATCTCCACCGGCACGCGCTTGACGACCAGTTTGGCGGGGACCAGCGTGGCGAAGGCGCGGGGCAGGCGGGTACGGATGTCGGTCAGGCGGCCGTCGATATAGGCCAATATCTGCGCGCGTCCCGTATCGTCATTGGGGAAGAGGTAGCGCGGGTCTTTGCCCATCGCGGTCATCCGCTCGCCCACAGTGCCGCGGGTCATGCCCAGACCCCTGAGCAGCCCGTCCATTTCGGATTGGAGGGCGGCCAGTTGCTCCAGCCCCAGTTGGTGCACCTCTTCGGGCGACATGGTGGTCGTGGTCCCGGCTTTGAGCGCCCAGGCATAATAGGCCTCCCCTTCGGGCAGCTTCCACACGCCCGCGTCCATGGTCGCGGTGGCGCGCTGGCGCTTGAGTTCGGCGACCTGGGCGGCGAGCGCCGGGGCGACTTTGTCCCGCACGATCTGAAGCGCTCTTGCCCCATAGTCGCCCGGCATCGACGCGGTGCGGCGGGCGATGGAGGCGACCGGCACCCACTGGTCGAGCGGCAGGGCGCGCACGGCTTCCATCTGGGCAATGCTCTTGTCGAGCAGGAAGGCGGGGGCGCTGACGCCGATGCCCGCATCATGGCGCAATCGCTGCGTTTCGCCGGCCAGATTGGCGGCATAGGCGGTGAGCCGGTCGAGATAGGCATCGGCGTCGGCGGGGCTGGCGATGGCATGATTGCTGTCGAGGAAATCGGGGGTCTCGACAAAGCTGCCGGTATTCTGCGCAACGGCATAGGGCGCGTTGCGGTAGGACCAGTTGCTGTTCATGATCGCCGTGTCGCCAAAGGGGAAGGCGAACCCTTCCGCCGCCAGTTCGTGCGCGGCGCGGGCGACCTCCACATTGGTGCGGGTGACGGGGGAGAGCGGGGCAAGGTCGATGGCGCGGAGCTTGCTCAGGCGGTCGGTCACATGGGCGGCGATCTGCGCCTGGCCCGCCGGGCTTTTATTGCCGAGCCGATGCTTGAGCGCGGCGCGCGGGCCAGTGTCGATGCCAAGGCCGCTGGCGCTTTCGGGCGCATCGACCAGCATCGCTTCGGCCATGGCGGAAAGGGTCGCTTCGGCGCGGGCGTCCGGGCCGGATGCAAGGGCGTCGGCAGCGCAAGCGGGCAGCGCAGTCAGGGCGAAGGCGGAGGAACCAGCGACGAGGAAATCGCGGCGAGTGGCAGTCATGCAAGCGCTCCGGGATAGGATAGTTGCCGCTTAACTTCGCATATTTCCCGGCAAATGCGACATGATATTTCCTACTGGCGACAGATCATAACAAATCGCTGCGTGCCTGTTCCGTCTGCTCGCGCTGGTCGATCCGCACACGATGGGGCATATGCGCGCGCAGCCCTTCGACGTCGCCCGCCAGCGAGCGCAGCGCCGCGAACATGATGCGATGGTCCGGCCCGGTGCGATAGCCGACCTCCCGCCTGCCCCGATAGAGCGGTCGCGGCGCATCGTCATGGATCAGCGCCATCGCGCGATCCCGCGCGGCATCCAGCCCCATTTCGATCGCCCAGTCCCACGCTGCGGCGAAACTGTCCGCGCCGGGCCGCGCACGCAGATGATAGGCCGAACGCGGCGAACAGCCCACGCTGCGCGCCGCATGCGCGACAATGCCGCACTGGGCCAGCGCGGCGATAAACGCCGCCTGCGCATCAGGCGTCCATCCGCGCGCACGGCGCTGAAGCGGGACCGGGGTGAAGCGGAGAAGGTTGGGAGCGTCGGACATGATGGGGAGCATGGCATGGGAAACGGGGTGTAGGACAGGGGGCACGACTGGCTGGTCGCGGACGGGCCATTGCCCGACGCCAGAATGCCGGGTGGGCGATTGTCAGACCGTGGGCGGTCGAGAATGGAAATGTCTGGTTCGGCGCGGAGGCGCCGCAAAAAATTCCTATAAGTAGTGATGAGCTATTTCCGGCCTCCGCTACAAAATTAACCAAATTTTGAGCTTATTTGTAGTATTATATCGCATGGCAGCAACTAACTTTCGCTTATTTGCTATTGGGACGCCACGATTCCTTTCACGGGTTCGTAAGGCGGCGCCCATGCCTGATCATGTGATCGAGGGGCAATTGCGGGCCGCGCGTGAGGGGTATGCCGCAACATTTGTCGGAACCATCACCGTTGCGCTCCTGCTGGCCATTGCGGTCCCCGACACCGGGCATCGATGGCAGGTGGTGGTCGCGGCCACATTGTTGATTGCATTTTCTATCTGCAATTTTCTGGCGTGGCGTCGTGAGCGACGCGCAGGCTGGCACTATCCCGATCCCACGCAGAGCGTGAAACGACTGACTTGGGTCAGCTTCGTTACTGCGCTGCTGTGGGGAATATTGCTGGGTGCGGCGATCTACGAGGCGCCAACCGATTGGGAATTGCTGATATCCTGCACGCTGGTCGGCGTTGGATGTATCGGCCCCCTTAATGTGGCGACCGTGCCCAAGGCGAGCCTGGGCTTTATGGCCGGATGGTTGGTGATGTCCGTGGTCGACATGTTCCTGATCGCGGAAGCTCCATTAGAAGTGCTGCTGGCGCTAACGGTTTTCATTGCGCTGTTTGCGCGGAGCATCCTGGCGATGTCGCGCGCATCGTCCGACGCAATCCGGTCGCATGACGATCTTGTCGCGGTGACCCGCGAGCATGAGCGCCTGGCATTGCAGGCGGAGACAGCGCGGTTGCAGCTGATGGTCAGCGAAAGTGATGCTCAGGCGCGCGCGACCAGCCTTGCCGTCGAGCATCGTCGGCAGGAGATGACGGCCCTGGCCACCCAATTTGAACGGACAGTGGCGGACGCGGTCACGGCGCTGGGAGCAGCCGCTGAAACGGCGCAGCATTCAACGATGTCGCTCGCGTCGATCAGCGTCGCGGATGCCGATGCGGCGGGTCGCACGGCCGAGGTCGCCCACCGGATCGAACAGGCGGGACAGATGATGCGCGAGACCGCAGCACAGCTTGGCGATTCTGTCGGCAAGGTCGGAACGCAGGTCGAAGCGCAGGTCGCGCTGGCCATGGCCGCTGCAGACCGATCAACGGGTACCCAGGCGGCATTCCGTGCGCTTGTCGCAGATGCGCAGGGGATCGGCGACATCGTCGCGTTGATCGAGGAGATTGCACGGCAAACCAATTTGCTGGCGCTGAATGCCGCGATCGAGGCTGCGCGTGCCGGCGCGACCGGAAGCGGATTTGCGGTCGTCGCGTCGGAGGTAAAGTCCTTGGCCGGGCAAACCCAGCGCGCAACGGGCGATATTGCACGAAGAGTGGCAGCCATTCAGGAGCGCGTCGCCAGCGCGGTCGATAGCGTGTCTGCGGTGATCGGCCATGTCGATGAGGTCGCGGGCATAGCCGATACAGTGACTGCCGCGGTGATCGAACAACAGCGCGTCGCCGCCTTGATCGGGCTGTCGGCCGACGAAACCGCCGATGGAACCGAAAGCCTGTATAATGATGTGGCCGATACTGCGCGGCGGGCGGAGCGGACGCGCTTACTGACCGCCGAAGTCGCCGATGCCACCAACCTGATCGTCACGCGCGTGACCGCATTGGGGCATACTACGCAGCAACTCCTGTCCGAATTGCGGGCCGCTTAAAGCCGAAGCCGCAATTGTGGCGATGTCGCCCTGGCACTGCAGGACGTGGTGCGCCCGCCCCTAAATCCCCTCCACCCGCAACGCCGTCCCCTCCGCTGCGATCACGCGCACTCGTGCGCCAACCTCTGCGTCCGGGCCTAGCGCAGTCCAGACGCTGTCGCCGACTTTGACGCGGCCTTCGCCGCCCACAATCGGCTCCACCACGGTGACGGTCTGGCCGATCAGGCGGGCGGTGCGGTCGTTGAGGAGGGGGTCGGTGGAGGCGACGGGGTGGTCGGCATACCAGCGGCGACCGGCCCAGACGGCAGCGATGCTGAGGGCTGCGAAGATCAGCAGTTGCAGCGGCAGGCCGATGGGCAGGGCGAGCGCGGCCAGGCCGGTGATGGCGGCGGCGATGGCGATCCAGATCAGGAACACGCCGGGGATCATCACTTCGGCGATGCCCAGCAGGGCGGCGAATACCAGCCAAGCCCAATGATCTTCGAGCAGGGTAGCGATGGTCATGGGGCGGGGGTCTCTTTGCTTCCGTCATGCCCATGCGGGCGGTGAACGATGTTCGGCGTCAGCCAATCCGTCTCGCAAGCGTGGCGTTGGGTGGAGAGGTTGGGAGATGGGTCCCCGCCTTCGCGGGGATGACGGGGTGGTTGGTGGCTGGACATAAGGTCCGTTCGTTTCGAGCGTAGTCGAGAAACCGGTGTGCGACGTTTCTCGACTACGCTCGAAACGAACGGAGGTGGGGGTGTGGCGGAGTTTGAACCTGAAGGGGAGGGGCCAAGAGCGTTGGGCGCGCCCATCGCGCTTACCCCTGGCTCTGGCCGAAAGGGCCGCGCCGGGGGGCGGGCGGGGTTGGCGTGGGGGTGCCGTCGCTGCCCAGCGCTTCCTTCGCCAGCGCGCCGATGCCGCCCAGCGTGCCGATCAGCTGGGTCGCCTCGACCGGGAAGAGGATGGTCTTGGCATTGGGGCTGGTGGCGAACTGGCTGACGGCTTCGGTATATTTTTGCGCGATGAAGTAATTGAGCGCCTGCGGGTTGCCCGCCGAAATGGCGTCGGACACCATCTGCGTCGCCTTGGCTTCGGCCTCCGCCTCGCGCTCGCGGGCTTCGGCGTCGCGGAAGGCGGCTTCGCGCCGACCTTCGGCCTGCAATATCTGGCCCTGCTTTTCCCCTTCAGCGCGCAGGATTTCGGCGGCCCTTGCGCCTTCGGCATCCAGGATGTTGGCGCGCTTTTCGCGTTCGGCCTTCATCTGGCGGCCCATCGCGTTGACGATGTCGGCGGGCGGGCGGATGTCCTTGAGCTCCACGCGGGTGATCTTGATGCCCCAGGCGTTGGTCGCATGATCGACCACCGACAGCAGCCGGGCGTTGATCTCGTCACGTTTCGACAGGGTTTCGTCGAGGTCCATAGAGCCCATGACGGTGCGCAGGTTGGTGGTGGCGAGCTGCATGATCGCGACATAGAGTTCGGACACTTCATAGGCCGCCTTCGCCGCGTCCAGCACCTGGAAGAACACGACGCCATCGACCGACACCATGGCATTGTCCTTGGTGATGATTTCCTGCCCCGGAATGTCGACCACCTGTTCCATCATGTTGATCTTGCGACCGACTGCGTAGAAGAAGGCGGGGTAGAAATTGAGGCCGGGCTTGGCGACTTCGGTGAAACGGCCGAAGCGTTCGATCGTATATTGATAGCCCTGCCGCACCACCTTTACGCTGACGGCGAGGTAGAAGAGCACGAGCGCTGTAAGTGTAAGGGCGAAGGTCGTCAGCATCATGGTCTCCCCGAAACAGGCTTGGACTATGCGCTTTATTCGTTAACGGGGAAAGTCAAACCAAGGAGAGTTTCGATGTTGCTGCGTCATGCCCGTTCGCTGCTGTTCCTGCCCGCATCCAATGCGCGCGCCATCACCAAGGCGCGCAGCCTGCCGTGCGACATGGTGATACTGGACCTGGAAGATGCTGTGCCGGACGAGGCGAAGGCCGACGCGCGGGCGGGTGCGGTGGCGGCGCTGGCCGAGGGCTTTGGCGGGCGCATCACCGGCGTGCGGATCAATGTGGAAGGGACTCCCTGGCACGGCATGGAGATGGTCGCGATGAAGGGGGCGAGCGTCGATTATGTGGTGCTGCCCAAGGTGGAGAATGCCAAGCAGGTGCGCGACGTGTTCAGCGTGGCGCAAAAGCCCGTGATCGCGATGATCGAAAGCGCAAAGGGCGTGCTGGCCGCGCCATCCATCGCGGCGGGCGAAGGGTGCGCGGCGCTATTCATCGGCGTCAATGACCTGCGCCGCGACCTTGGCATACCCGCCGGTGCGGGGCGCGAAGGGCTGACGCTGGCGATGCAGACGGTGGTGCTGGCGGCGCGGGCGGCGGGCATCGCGGTGTTCGACGGGGTCTATAACCGGCTGGACGATCTGGACGGGCTGGCGGCGGAATGCATCGCCGGTCACCATCTGGGCTTTGACGGCAAGACGCTGATCCATCCCGCACAGGTGGCGGTGGCCAACGAGGTGTTCGGGCCGGACGCGCAGGCGCTGGCCGACGCAAGGCGGCTGATCGAGGCGGCGACCGGCGGGGCGGAGCGGTTCGAGGGGCGGATGATCGAGACGATGCATGTCGAGGAAGCGCGCGCTCTGGTGGCGCGGGGGGACGCGGTGGGGGCGTAAGACTTTCGCGTCACACCCTCTGCCGGGATGCGGGGTTGAGGACGATGTTGGCGAGCAGCGCGGCGTTGCGGTCGAAATGATGGCCGCCCGGCACGACGATCTGCGTCGCCAGGCCGCGCGGAATGGCGGGACAGGCGCTGTCCTGCTCCAGCGTGCCGCGGATGCAGCGAATGGGCACGTCGCGCAGGCGCATGATCGCGGGCACGGTCGGCTGGGCCTGCGCTGAATCAAGGTTCAGCCATGAGGCGAGGTGGAACTGAAAATCGGCGGTTGGTCCAAGCCCCAGCAGCGACAGGCTGGCGATCTGGTCGCGCGTCTGCGGATCGAGCGTGCCCATGATCGCGGGCAGCGCGTCCGCGCCGAAACTATAGCCGATCAGCATGACGCGCGGCCGGTTCCAGCGCGCGCTGTAGGCGGCGATGATACGGCGCAGATCCTGCCCCGCGCCCGCCGGCGTCCGCTGGCTCCAGAAATAGGACAGGCTGTCGATGCCGACGACCGGAATTCCCTTTGCCGCCAGCTGGCCGGCAATGTCGCGATCCAGCCCGACCCAGCCGCCATCGCCCGAATAGATGACCGCCATCCTGTCGTCATGGGTCGCGCGCGGGGCGGGCGTGACGATGTTGAGCGGCAGGTCGTCGACATTGGCCGCGTCGACGCGATTGAGCATCGGCGCCAGCGCTGCCATCACGCGCGGCATCCAGCGGGCGCGATCGGCAAAATCATGGTCGCCCTGGGGCAGGTCGATCAGGCGGGCATGGGGGACTTGGGCGACGAAGCGCCGGGCGGCGGCGAAATCGACCACCGTGTCGCGCTGCCCCTGCACCACGATCCAGGGCAGATTGATCTGGCGGTTGGGGGCAAACAGCCACCCGCGCGCTGGTTTTGCGATGGCATGGGCGCGAAAGCCGGGCGCTGAACACCAGGGCTTTTTGCCGGGGATGTCGGCGCTGAACCCCAGCGACAGGACCGCGCGATACGCCCCGTTGGGCCATTGCGCCAGACTGGCATAGGCGACCGTCGCGCCAGCGGAATAGCCGATGATGATGGGCTTCATATAGGCATGGACGCCCGCGCGATGCTGGACATCGCGCGACAGGGCGACAAGGGCATAGTTGGGGTCGATGCAGCGATCGTGCTGCCGTTCCAGCGTGCGCATCAATGTGGGGGTGGACACGCCCGCCACCAACAAGCCGCGGTTCGCCAGATCGCGCGCCATCGCGGCGGTGCCCGCATTCCATCCGCCGTCGCCGGACAGGAACAGCGCGGTCGCGCGGGGTTGGCCGCCGGGGCGGTAGAGGCGGATTCCGCCAAAGGGCGCCAGGCTGTAGGCTGTTTCCCTGACGCCCCTGTCGGCCGAAGCGCGGACCGGCGCGCAGACCCCGGTGACGACCAGCAGGCATCCGGCGACGAGGCTGGACATGGTGCGAATGATCTTGCGCATGAGCGGTAACCCCTAATGACCAGGATGCATCATGCGCCAACGCAACTGTCCCGCCATTTACGGGCGGATGACAAGTTCGTCATATAGAGGGGGGCGGCCCTATCCGCCGCCGCTGCCGACCAGCGCCTGAAGATCGATCAGGGTACGGGCGAAGGTCAGCCCCTGCGGCCCGGCGACGAAGCGCGCATCCCATTCGGGCGAGAATTTCTCCTTATAGGCGCGCAGCCCTTCAAAGCCGTACAGGGCGTTGCCATGCTGGTAGAGCATCGCCCCCAGCCGCGACCATAAGGGTGCCAGCCGCCGCGCCTCCAGCCCCGAAAGGGGCGCCATGCCGAGGTTGAACCAGCCATAGCCCTGCGCCTGTCCCCATTGCATCAGATGGACGAACAGAAAATCCATCGTGCCATAGGGCATGTCGTCGCGATGGCGCATCAGGTCGACCGACAGTTCCGATCGGTCCTGCGTTTTCCAGATATTGGCGAAGGCGACGATCCTGCCCTGCACGCGCACGACCGCGCAATCGAAATGGGCCATATAGGCGGGATCGAAGCGGCCAACGCTGAACCCCTTTTCCCGGTGCCGCTTGGCCGCCAGCCAATGCGCCGAAATGTTCGCCAGTTCGTCCATGACGCCAGCCAGCTTTTCGGCCGGGACGATGTCGAAGGTCGCGCCTTCCCGCGTGGCGCGCCGTTCGGCGTAGCGCAGCGGCTTGGCATCAGGTCCGTCCAGCGTGAAGCGGTCGAGCGGGACATGCGCCTCTTCGCCATATTTGGTGATCTGCAACCCCAGTTCGATCGCCAGCGGCAGGGCGGCGGCGCTGATCTGGTACAGCAGCAGGCGACCCTGCGCGGCATCGACCTGTTCGCGAAAGGTCCAGAGCAGGTCGCTCCATTCGGATTCGGCGCCGACGGGATCGCCCATCACGATCCAGCTATGGCCGCGTATCTGGTACATCAGGAAGGACTGGCCCGTGGCGGACAGCAGGAAGCGCTTGTCGCCGGTCAGCGCGAGATTGGCGTCGGTCCGCTGGGCCAGCGCCATTGCAGCGTCGCTTGGGCCGATGGCGGCGTTGATGTCCTGCCGGACAGGCGCGGCCGGGCGGAAAAGGCGCAGGAAGGCGACGCCCGCCAGCAGGATGGCCACGGCAAAGCTGGCCCGCAGGAAGCGCGACGCATCCCCGCGCCGGGCAAATTGCCACCACAGGTCGTTCTGATAATCCACATGCTTGTAGGCGAAGAAGCCGATCCATATCGACAGGCCGACCATCACCGCGACGGTCGCCAGCCAGCCCGGCGAAAAGGCTTCGGCCAGCAGGTGCGTCTGGCGATAGAAGGCCGGGCGGGTCCATTGCAGCGCGCCCGCGATGAGGAGCATCACGACTGCTTCCTCATAATCCAGCCCCTTGAGCAGTGAAAAGGCCGCGCCCGCGATCAACAGCAGGCGCGTCAGCCAGAAGGCCCCGTCCAGCCGCCGATAAAGGCCAGACGACAGGATCAGCAGCGCCGCGCCCACGAGGCTGCCCGCCAGATGCGATATTTCGGTAAAGGGCAGGGGCAGCAGGGTGGAGAGCGTTGCGGCCCGGCCCGGTACGGTTGGCAGCGATCCCGACACCAGCAGCACCGCGCCACCCAGAAAGACGAGCGCGGCCATCATCATGGGCGCAAGGCCGGAGGCGACGACCCGCATCCCGCCCAGCGTGCGCGCGATCGGCCGATGCCAGCGATTGCCTGCCTGAAACAGGACGATCGCAACCGCCAGCAGCAGGGGCGCGATATAATAGATCAGGCGATAGGCGAGCAGCGCGGCGACCAGTTCCGGCCGACCCGTGCCGGGCAGCGCGGCCAGCATCACGGCCTCAAATACGCCGATGCCGCCCGGGACATGGGTGATGAGGACGGCGATGATCGCCAGCGTATAGCCGATGAAGAAGGCGGGCCATTGGTCAAGGCCGATGCCGGGGACCAGGACGAACAGCGCGGCGCTGGCCGCGGCAATATCCATCGTGCCGATGCCGATCTGCGCCAGGATGCCGGTGGCTGGCGGGACCGGGACGCTCCAGCCGCGCAGCCGGATCGTGCGTCCGCGCCGTCCCGCCCAGACGGCAAGGCCGGCGATCGCCAGCAGCAGCGCGATGCCCAGTCCCCGCAGCAGGTCCGTCGATCCGGCCAGCGCGCCGATCGCCATCATTTGCGGACGCCAGACCAGCATCGCGCCTGCCAGCACGAACACCCCGCTCCAGAAAGTCGCGCTGGCGATCGTCACCACGCGCGCAATGTCGCTGAGCGACAGGCCCGCCGCCGTATAGATGCGGTAGCGGGCCGATCCGCCCGTCAGCAGCGACAGGCCAAGATTATGGCTGAGCGTATAGCTGGTGAAGGATGCCAGCGCCGCGGTGCGATAGGGCAGGGGGCGGCCGATGGCCCGCAGCGCCGATACGTCATAGAGGGTCAGCGTCAGATAGCTGATCGCGGTCAGCGCCGCCGCCGCCAGCAGGCCGGTGGTCGGCAGCGCGTGCCAGGCCGCCCGGACCTGATGCAGATGGACCTCCTGCAACAGATGGTCGAGCGCCACGAAGCCCAGCGCGGCCAGCAATATGACGATGCCCACCGACAGGGCCATGCGATACCGCTGGAACGGGTGACCCGCCATCGTGCGATCGGTCATGCTGTTCTTCACCCCCGTTGCCGCGTCCATATCTGGCTTTTGCACAGCCAGCCGCGAAACAGGCAACCCGATATCTTCAATCGATCGGCATCGAGTTGCTCGATCGTCGAGGAAAAGCTGCGGCCCTTGTCAGGCACGAATACATAGCCGGACCAGCGCCCCGGCCCGCGATAATGATAATCCTGAAGCAATGCGGTGCCGACCAGATGCGCGACCCCGGCATCGGCTGCATCAGCGGTCGCGTGGCCGTCGGCCCAGCGCACCCAGCCGCACAGCGCGTCGCGGCAGGCGCCCGTCGTCACGACCACGCTGCCATGGGGATTGACCCAGTTGCCCTCGATCGGTTCCGCCGCAAGGCCGGGCCGCGGCAGGAACAGGGCGCTCAGGAGCAGGGCGCTGGCGACGATCAGCCAATGGCCAAGGCGCGGCATGGTTTACGACCGTCCCACAAGATGGGCGCGGACCATCGCCGCGCGCAACGTGCCATAGACAGCGTCGACATCGCCGTTCAGCCGATGGCCGCCGGGCAAGGCCACGGACCGGGCGTTGGGCTGATGCAGCAGCGGGCACAGGCTGGACGCTTCCTCGCGCCCCTGAATGCACAGCAGCGGCGTCCAGGTGATTTGGCGCGCGGTCGGCCATGCGTCCGATTCCGCCATGGCGAAGGTGAAGATTTCCGATGGGGATGCCCTGTATTGGACCGTCGCCCCCGGCACCACCAGCGCGACCAGTCCGATCGACGACCGATCGGCGCGCGGCAATTTGCTGAGCGCGACATGCAGCATGTCCGCGCCATAGGATTGGCCAACGAGCAACAGCCGTCCCCGTGGGTTGATCTTGCGGGCCTGGGCGATCGCCGATTCCAGCAGCCCGTAGGCATCGGCGGCGGTGCGGGTCGTCCTGAAATAGCTGAGCGAATTGACGCCGACGACCGGTACGCCGTCCGCGACCAGCCTGGCCGCGACCTTTGGCCCCATGCCGACGCGAAATCCCATGTCGCCCGACCACAGGATCGCGACCGGGGCTAAGGGTTGCGGCTGATAATGGGCCGGGCGCATCGGCGTGAAAAGGTCGCCGCCCAGATAGCCGAGCCAGGCGAGTTTGAGCGCGATCACCACCAGCAGCGCGCCGATCCCTGCTATCCATCGCTTTTTAGACTTGCGCATCATCCGTCGGGCCTCTGGTCTGTTATCTTCGCCCTTTTGCGCCGGCTTATCCATCGCATCGGTGACCTTTGCATGAACTCTATGTCATGTACCGGACAGCGCGGGGACAAGAGCCATGGGTTAGAAGGACGATCATGATCTGGTCCGCCCGCCCTTTCTATGCCGTCGCGATATTGCTGGCGTCCTTCGCGCCGCTGCTGGCGACGCGGCTGGCGCGCGCGCCATCGGCCCCTACGGCGGTGAGCGATCGCATGGGGCTGACGCTGGGCGAGGACGAGCGCCATCATATCGTCGTGACCAGCCTGCGCAGCGGCGGCGTCGCCGATCGCGATGGCATCGCGGTAGGCGATCAGCTGACCGGCATGGCGGGGCGACCGGCAACGACGCTGGAGGCGGTGCGCAGACTGGTGCGCGCGCCGGGGCATTGCGCCATGCCGCTGATGCTGGCGCGGCATGGCATTCCCTATCGAGCGATAATCTGGCAGTGCGGCAGGGCCAGCATCGGTTAGAAGGATCAATCCCATGGGTCGCAAGATTTTGCTGGTAGAGGATGACCGGACGACCGCCGACTTCATCATGAAGGGGCTGGCCGAACATGGCCATGTCGGCGACCATGCCGCCAATGGCCGCGACGGCCTGTTCATGGCGACCGACGGCGGCTATGACGCGATCATTCTGGACCGGATGCTGCCGGGCATGGACGGGCTGGCGGTGCTGGGCGCGCTGCGGGCTGCCGGGATCGAAACGCCGGTCATCCTGCTGTCCGCGCTGGGCTCCGTCGATGACCGGGTGACGGGGCTGACCGCGGGATCGGACGATTATCTGGTCAAGCCCTTCGCCTTTGCCGAGTTGCTGGCACGGCTGGAACTGCTGATGCGGCGGCGCGGGAGCGGCACGCATGTCGAGACGGTCCTGATGTGCGCCACGTTGCGCATGGACCTGCTGAAGCGCGAGGTCAGGCGCGATGCGCGCGTCATCGACCTGCAACCGCGCGAGTTTCGCCTGCTGGAATATCTGATGCGCCATGCAGGGCAGGTCGTCACCCGGACGATGTTGCTGGAAGGGGTGTGGGATTATCATTTCGACCCCGGCACCAACGTCATCGACGTGCATATCAGCCGCCTGCGCCGCAAGGTCGACGGGGATGGCGACCAGCCCCTGATCCATACCGTGCGCGGCGCGGGCTATCGGCTGGGCGAATGAGGCCGGGTGCATGAGGCTGGACCAATGACCGCCACCCGCGCCCTGCGCTGGCTGCGATCGTCCCATGCGCGCTTCATCGGGCTGATCCTGCTGCTGGAGCTGGTCTTTGGTGGCGCGTTGCTGCTGTCGGTGACGCAACTGGTCCACGCCAGCCTGGACGCGGCGGACAATGCCATTGCGCGCGACACGCGCGACACGTTGCTGGAAATCGGGCGGCAGGACGGGGATCGAGCGCTTGCCAGCGCCGTCACCGCGCGGGCGCAGGAGGAAAGCGACGCCGTGCTGCTCCTCGCGCGAGCCGATGGCGGCCGGATCGCGGGCAATCTGTCAGGCTGGCCGCCGGTCATTCCCGCCGACACCAAAGGGGTCAAGGCGAAGCTGTATCGCATCGGCGACACCGATGCCCTGTCCTACACGATCGTCGCCACCCGATTGCGGGATGGCCGCCGCCTGATGGTGGGCGAAAGCACCGACGACAGCGACCAGATCCGCGAGACGGTGGAACGCACGCTGCTGACAGCCCTGCTGATGGCTTTGCCGCTCGCGATCGTCGCGGCATGGCTGGTGGTCCATATCATCGACCGGCGGATCGGGCATATCGCAGCGACCGCCGCGCGGGTCGGCGCGGGCGAGATCGACCGGCGCGTGCCGCTGGACGGATCGGGCGACAGTTTCGACACGCTGGGCCGCACGATCAACAATATGCTGGACCAGATCGGTGCGCTGCTGGCGGAATTGCGGACGGTTACGGACAGCATCGCCCATGACCTGCGATCACCGTTGACCCGGTTGCGGACGCGGATCGACCGGGCGATGCTGTCGGACAATCCGGCAGACCTGCGCGAGGCGATCGACGGGATCAGCCGGGAGGCCGACCAGTTGCTGGCGATGCTGGCGACCGCGCTGGAGGTCAGCCGGATGGAGGCGGGCATCGGGCGGGACCGTTTCGTCGCGACCGACCTGGCGGCCATGCTGGTCGACATGGGCGAATTGTACGAGCCGGTCAGCGAGGATCAGGGGCGGACGCTGGCCATATCGATCGAGCATCCCGTCACATTGCCGGTCCATCGCGAACTGCTGGGGCAGGCGATCGCCAACCTGATCGACAATGCGCTGAAATATGGGGCGGGACGGATGACGCTGTACCTGACGGTCGAGGGGGACGAAGTCATCGTCGGGCTGGCGGACCAGGGGGCGGGAATCGCGCCCGAACGAGAGGCCGAGGCATTGCGCCGCTTCGGGCGTCTGGACCCTGCCAGGGGGATAGCAGGGGCCGGCCTCGGTCTCTCTCTCATCGCGGCGGTTGCGAGGATGCACGGAGGAGACGTGCGATTCGACCGTCGCGACGAACAATTTGCCGTGGAAATGCTGCTCAGGCGCCCCGCTTAGGGGCGCGGTGGCGCGACGGCACTGTTCAGGCGACGGGAGCCGGGTCGGGTCGACAGGGGGGACACCCGATGCCGACTTCCCGTCGCGGGGCTGGCTGTTACCGGCTTATTTGGAGGCGGGCTTCGTCGCGGTCGTGGTGGTGGTGGTCGTCGTCGAGACCTTCTTGGCGGCCTTGTGCTTCATGGCATGATGGGCAGGCTTGGCCGAGGCAGTGGCGGCCGATGCGGCGAGCGGGGTCGCGACCACGGCGAGGGAAGCCAGGCTGGTCAGGATCAGGCGAGTGTTCATGGGTTCAACTCCTATCAAGCGGTCCTTTCTGGACTGCCTGATCCTTATGGCAGCAGCGCCCCGTCGCGAGCGTGACCGGAAGATGAACTTTCGGACAGACGCGACGGGATGGCCGTCATGTGGTTGGCGATTCTGACATCGCGACGGACGCCCCGTTCAGCGCGAACGGGAAATGCAGCGGAAGCCGATATGGCTCGTCGAACTGTCGATCGCCTGTGCGTGGCGGGCGGCCGGGCGGTAGCGCTGGCAGTAATTGGCGGCGCACAGATGCGATCCGCCCTTGAGCACCTTGCGCGGGATCGCGATGTCCGGCGCGGCGGGGTCAAGGCTTTCGCGCTTCGTCGCGCCGCGCGGATTGGCCGGAACGCAGCAACTGCCCCGGCTTTTGCGTTCGAGCCTGGGCTGGCCGTACCAGTCGGACGTCCATTCCCAGACATTGCCGATCATGTCGAACAGGCCATAGCCATTGGCGGGATAGCTGCGCACGGGCGAGGTGCGTTCATAGCCGTCCTCCAGCGTGTTGCCGTAGGGAAACGCGCCCTGCCAGTAATTGGCGAGCATGGCGCCGCCCGGCGCGAGTTCGTCGCCCCAGGCATAGTCCGCCCCGTCCATGCCGCCGCGCGCGGCAAATTCCCATTCCGCCTCCGTGGGCAGGGTCTTGCCCGCCCATTTGGCATAGGCTTCGACATCCTGATAGGCGACATGGACCACGGGATGATCCTCCAGCCCGGCGATGCTGCTGTCGGGCCCATGCGGGTGCCGCCAGTCCGTTCCGGTGCTGAACGTCCACCACTGGCTGTAATCGCCCAGATCGACCGGCCCCGCCGTCCGCTGGAACAGGAGCGATCCGGCCACCGCCAGTGCCGGGTCCATGCCCGGATAGTCGCGGGGGTCGGGCGGAATTTCGGCAAAGCTGCGATAGCCGGTCGCATCGACGAAAGCGGCGAATTCCCGGTTGGTGACGGGGGTTTCGTCGATCCAGAAGCCGTCCACCCGCACGGTGCGTACCGGCGCTTCTTCTGGATAGAAATTGACCGATCCCATCTGGAAGGCACCGCCTTCGATCCACCGCATTCCGTTTTTGTCAGTCAATCCGATCGTCCTTGCACTCAGTTCGGCCTGGCTATGGTCGGTTAGCCAGGGCCGCCCGCCGCCCGCATCGCCTCCCGGTCGAAAATGATCGTCGATGGCGTATATTCGCCGTTCATCGTCAGCCGCAAATAGCGGGCCGCATTGGCAAGATAGAGCTTGGGATCGCTTTCCGCCACCTTTGCGATGGGGAGGGCAGGGCGGGCCGCTTCGCCGATGAATGTGAGCGCGTTGATCGCATGGAGCCGGACCTGCCAGGTTTGCGAGGGCGCGCACAAGGCGATGAGCGCCGGGACCGAGTCCGCCGTTTCGCCCAGCCGGGCCAAGGCTTCGGCCAGCTGGATGCGGACATGGGGGGATGATTCGGCCTTCAGCCGGGCCAGCATGTCGGCCTGGGCCGGGCGCGCAGCATCGCCATGGATCAGCAGGCCCATGGCGCCCCAATAGCGAATGACCTCTACCGGGCTGGCGAGCGCCGCGCGCAGTTGCGGCAGATTGTCGGGCCGGGCGGCGGCGGCGGAATGGGCCAGCGCCATGACGTCCTTGAGCGGGTAGAGCGCGGGATTGCGCGAGTCTTCCCAGCCTTCGCCCTTCATATCCTCCGGCAGGAAGCCATTGTCGTTGATGGCGATCATATGATCGTCGAGCAGCCGCGAGAATTTGGCGAGCGTGGCGGCATGCGCCGGTTCACGCGCCAGATCCTTGATCTCATGCGGGTCGGACGACAGGTCGTACAGTTCCTCGAACGGCTTGGTCTGGAAGAAGCGGTCCTGCACCGCGTTCAGCGTGCCGTCGATATGCGCCTGTTCCCAATCCTGATAGCCCTTGGCGAGCCATTCAAACGCCTGATGCTGGCCCCAGGGACGATGCGGCATATAGTTGCGGATATAGCGCCAGCGGCCATCGGTGACGGTGCGCTGGAAATCGATCCGCTCGTCCATGCGGTTGCGCATGCCGAACGCGACGGCCTGTGGCCGCGCCTTGGGGCCAAGGAACGGCTTGCCGCGCATCTGTTTGGGCTGGGCCGCGCCGGCGAGCGACAGGACGGTGGGGGCAAGGTCGATGAAGCTGACCGGGGTGGCGACCTCGCTGCCCGGCTTGGCAGGCATCAGGTGCCGCCATTTGGGCGGCACATAGACGACCATTTCGCACCGCAGGCCTTCATCATAACAATAGCGTTTCGACCGGCCGAGCACGCCACCATTGTCGGAATAATGAAAGACGATCGTATCGTCGGCCAGCCCGTCGGCCGCCAGTTCGGCGAGCCGTTCGGCCAACTGGCCGTCCATTTTTTCGATGAGGTTATAATAGCTGGCGAAATCCTGCCGGATGCCCGGCGTATCGGGCAGGAAGGGCGGCAGCGTCACCATGTCCGGCGTCACCCGCCCAGGCGTGGGACTGAACAGGCGGGATTCATGGGTGGTTTCATAGTTGAACACGGCCATGAAGGGCTGCGTCCTGTCGGTGCGCGAGCGCCAGTGCGCCGCATTGCCTTCTCCATCCCAGATCGCCTTGGGATCGACATCGCAATTATAGTCGGTCTTGGCGTTGTTGGTGCAGAAATAGCCAGCCGCCCGCATCAGTTCGGGATAGGTGCGGAAGTCCCTGGGAAGCTTTGCCACGGCGCGCATCTGGTTCGCAGGCGCGCAGCTTTCGGGATAGACGCCGGTCAGTATGCCAAAGCGCGAGGGCGCGCAGACCGGCGCGTTGGAATAGACGTTGCGGTACAACAGCCCCTTTTTCGCCAGCCCGTCGATCGTGGGCGTATGGGCCAGCCGGTCGCCATAGGCGCCGATATAGGGATTATTATCCTCGCTCACGATCCACAGGATATTGGGGCGCTCACCCTTGGCGGGCTTTGCCAGCGCGCCCGACCCAGCGGCGGCGGCGAGGCCAGCGGCTGACCCCAATATGGTGCGACGGGAGATGTCATGGGTCATGGCTTGGTGCTTCCCTGGACCTGGCGCGTCAATTCTTCGCTGAGCGGCGGGGTGTAGATGAGCGGCTTGCCAGCGGCCTGCGCCTTGAGCTTGGCGGGGCTGTCGGGCAGGATCGGATCGAGCCGGTCGACGGGGTTGGGCTTCACATACCAGTCAGCGGGGAAATCGGCCGCGCGCGGGCCGTCAATATCGCGCCGCACCGCGCCGATCGACAGGCGCGCGCTGTAGGGAATGTTGTGGCGGCCATTGCGGTCGGCAAGCTGCTGGTAGAGCGCGACGCGCAATTCCTGTTTCTTCGCGGCCCAGGCCGGATCGTTGACGAGATTGTGCATCTCGTCCGGGTCGGTGTTGAGATCATACAGTTCGTCCGTGTCCCAGACGCCGTAATATTGGATATATTTCACATTGTCGCGTTCGATGGCGAAGGTGCCCGGCGTCATCGGGAAATTATATTCCCAATAATATTCATAGACGAAATCGCCCGGCTTCCAGTCCTTGGCGGCCTGCTTCCCTTCCCACAGCGCCCATGCGCTCTTGCCTTCAAACTGTTCGGGGCGGGCCGCGCCCGCGACGTCGAGGAAGGTCGGGGCGAAATCGAGATTGCGGATGCGGCCTTCATTGACCGTGGCCGCCGGGATCGTGCCCGGTTCCCACACCAGCAGCGGCACGCGCACCGACGCCTGATAGGCGTTGCGCTTGTCGATCAGCCCATGTTCGCCGACCATATAGCCATTGTCGGACGTGAAAACGACCAGCGTATCCTTGTCCAGTCCATTCTTGCGCAGATAGTCCATGATCCGGCCAAGGCTGTCGTCGATCGCCGACAGCGTGCCGTAATAATATTTGAGATATTCGGTCATCGGCACGTCGGCATTGTAGAAAAAGTCGATGCCATGCCAGCTGTTGCGCTGGTTGCGCACCCATACCGGCTTGCCTTCATTATTCTGGGGCGTGTTCGCCGCGCTGGCGGGCAGGGTGAAGCGCGCCTTGTCATATTGATGCGCGTAGCGCGGCGGGGGCAGGGGGTCGGAATGGACGCCCTTGTGGCTGAGATAGAGGAAGAAGGGCTTTTTGGGATCGCGCTCCTTCTGCAGCCAGTTCATCGCATAGTCGGTCAGTTCGTCGGTGATATAGCCCTGCTGCGGCACTGCCTTGCCATCGACATTGAGGTTGGGGGAGCTATGCGCGCTTTCCGCCTTTGCCGGCCAGTAATTGCCCTGCCCCTTGAGGCTGACCCATTTGTCGAAGCCGGGGCGCGGGCCGTCGGTTTCGCTGCCCATATGCCATTTGCCGAAGAAGGCGGTGTTGTAGCCGGTCTGCTGCAAATAGCTGGGGAAATAGGTGAGGCCAGCTTCGCTGCTGTCATTATTGTCGACGATGCCGTGGTTGCGCGCGGTTTGCCCGGTCAGGATGGTCGCGCGGCTGGGGCTGCATAGCGAGGAGGTGACGACGGCGTTGGGAAAATAGCTGCCTTCCTTTGCCATGCGGTCGATGTTCGGCGTCTTGAGGAGGCCCGGCTGAAGGAAGCCCATGCCGTCATAGCGCAGGTCATCCACGAGCACGAAAATGATGTTGCGGGGGCGCTGCTGCTGCTCCTGGGCAGGGGCGGTCGCGGCCTTTTTGGGCGCGGCGGCGATCGAGACGGGCGCCGTGAAGGAGCAGGCGATAATGCAGGCCGCGCCCGTCAGTGCGCGGCGCAGCGTGGGTGCCCATTTCTTGTTGTTCGACACAGCGCGGTCCTCTCAATCTGCTTTAACTGGATATAATAGGCTGGCGTTCCGATGACGCCGGGAATGGCCTTGAAACGGCCCGTCCATCAATAGACCATCTCCGTTTCCCGCCCGTTCACCGTCACCTTGCGGGTGGAATGGAGCTTCCACAACGGGGCGGGGAGCGATGTGCGATAACGCTCGATCGCGCCTTTCAGTCGCTTGTCATTCTTTGGATCCCTGGCCGACAGATCCTGCTCTTCGGCGGGATCGGCCTTCAGATCGTAAAGATACGACTGGTTCCAGTCGCGCGAGAGCCAGACTTTCTTGTCGCCCTGCCGCGCGGCATAGACCGGCTCCTGACCCCAGACCAGCAGGCGGTCGGGCTGTGGCTTGCGCGCGGTCGTCACCAGGTCATGCCCTTCCAGTTCCCTGGGCAGGGCATGGGCCGGGTCTGCGGCGCGCAGCACCGTTGCCGCAATGTCGAGCGAGGAAACCGGGCTGGCGCTGATGCCGCGCGTCTTGAGGCCCGCGGGCCATGAAAATACGAAGGGCACCCGCACCCCGCCTTCCAGATAGGTGAATTTGCCAGCGCCGAATGGATGGTCGGGATTGCAAAAGCCAAAGCGATGCGGACAGCCATTATCGGACAGGAACAGGACCATCGTATTGTCCCGCACGCCGCGCTTTTCCAGCGTATCGAGTATCTGGCCCACGCCATCGTCCATCGCCGCGATCATCGCGACATAGGTGCGGCGTACCGGATCCTTGATATGCGCGAACCGGTCATAATAGCTTTGCGGCACCTGCAACGGCCAATGCGGGGCGTTGTAGGCGACATAGGCGAAAAACGGGCTGTTCTTGTCCGCCGTGGCGCGGGTGATGAAATCGACCGCGCGATCGGTGATCTGGTTGGTCAGATAGCGCGAGAAATCGTCCGCAGGGCGCGCGTCCGGGCCTTCCACCATGGCATGGTTGCCGGTGCGGGGGCCGATTTCATATTTATCCTCTTTGGTCGGGGTGGTGACGATGCCGGGCGTGGCGGGATCGACATAATTGGTTTCCCCGGCCAGGAAGCCGAAAAATTCGTCGAAGCCGCGCCGCGTGGGATAGAATTGCGGGTCCGATCCCAGATGCCATTTGCCAAAGGCAGCGGCGCGATAGCCAAGCGGGCGCAGGCGGTCGGCCAGCGTCTTCTGGTCGACGGGCAGGCCAGCGCCCTTATCGCCTTCATCATTGATATTGTAGGTGAAGCCAAAACGCTGGGGCATGCGGCCGGTCAACAGGGCCGCCCGGCTGACCGCGCATACCGACGCCGCGACATAGGCGTCCGAAAAGGCGACGCCCGATTGTGCGATCCGGTCTATGTTCGGGGTCGGCGCATCGCGACGGCCGTAGGTCGACACGTCCGCCCAGTCGAGATCGTCCACCAGGATGATCACGACATTGGGGCGTGCCGCCGCCGCCACGTCCCTGGCAGGCGTTGGCGTGGCAGGTGTCGGCTGGGGCGTCGCGGTGATCCCGGTCGTCGTCGGCGCGCCCAGCCCGAAGGTCAGGGCGCTGGCGGCCAGCAGCAACGAGGCGAGGGGGCGGCGGGGGCGCTGGACCATCGGGTGGACCCTTTCTTGCGAAGCGATGTCAGGCGGGCAGGACGGCGTCGGCGGATGCGGCGATGGCGCGGCCATAGCCCCGCATGCCCAGCAGCAGGGCGGCGACCGACAGCGGCGAGGCGATGGCGCAGACCAGCGTGATGGCGGCGGGCAAAGCCTGCGGATCGCCATACCAATAATCGGTCACGAGCGCGATGGCGAACGGCCCGCCAGCCGCGCCGATCAGATTGACGATCAGCATATAGCCCGCCGATACCGACGCCCGCATCCGGTTGGGGGTGATTTCCTGCAAGGCGGCAAGACCACCGCCGAAATTGAATCCAGCCAGGAAGTTCATCGCGCCGATCAGCGCGAGCGACAGGGCCGCGGTCGGCATCTGGGGGAACAATATGGTCACCGGGATCAGGCTGATGAAGCCGAACAGGGCGGCATAGAGATTGCCGCGCGCGATCCCGCGCCGCCGCAATGCCGAGGCCGCAAAGCCGCCGATCAGCGTGCCGCTCACGCCGCAGACCGCCGTGATCGTGCCATAGAGGCCGCCAATCTGCGCGGTGGTCAACCCGAATTTGCGCTCCAGGAAAGCGGGAATCCACGCACCCGTCGCATTGCCGACCAGGATCATCAGCGCAAAGCCCAGGCTGATGCCGACATAGGCCTGCCAGTGCCGGGCGATGTGCGCGAACAGCACCGGAAAGGGCGGGCTGGGCGCATGGACGCCTTCGCCCCGGCGCGGGGGTTCAGGGACAAGCAGCATGAGCGCGGAGAGCAGCAGGCCGGGCAGGCCGAGCACCAGAAACGCGATATGCCAGCCTTTGGTCTCGCCGATCAGCGGCACGTTCACGATGCTGGATGGCGGCACGACCGTTGCGAGCAGCCCCCCAAGCAGCAGCGCCGCCGCGCCGCCGACATAGATGCCCATCTGATAGACGCCCATGGCCGCGGGCAGCCGGTGCTTGGGGAAATAATCGGACAGGATGGAGTAGGCGGCGGGGCTGAGCCCCCCTTCGCCCGCGCCCACGCCGATACGGGCGACGAACAGCATGCCGAAGCTGCGGGCGAGACCGCACAGGGCGGTCGCGAGGCTCCAGATGAAGATAGCGGCGGCAACGATATTGCGGCGGTTGGCCCGATCCGCCAGCCGCGCGACCGGAATGCCGACCAGCACGTAGAACATGGTGAAGCTGAGGCCGTAAAGCAGGCTCATCGCGGTGTCGCTGACCTGCAAATCTTCCTTTATGGGCTGCACCAGAAGCGCCAGAGCCTGCCGGTCGACAAAGGCGAATGTATTGGCAGCGGCAAGCATGAACGCCGCGAACCACGCCTGACGCGCTGGTGGCCACGTGTCTGTTGTCGTCGACTCCGCCATTTCAACCTCTCCACGAATATGTAGCGCTACAAAGCTTGTATCGGCCCTGCTGTCAATATCGGCGTGACCGGACGGACATTCTAACCCCTGTTATCGGGCATATAGCAGGCGGGGAGGCGGCACGCATCTATGGATGGACGTGCGAAAGCCGATTGACAATCCGCTCAAAAAGTCATTTAGCGGTACATCGAAGCGACTCACGGATCTGGTTCCCAAGTCGCCAAACCGTTGACGTCAAAAATCTCGACATGAGGGGATCTGAAGTGGCCACCTATAAGTGCACGTTAATTCCGGCGGCCTCCGCCCTGGCCATGGGCATGGCGATGCTGGCCATGCCTGCCGTGGCGCAGGACCAGGCAATGCCTGAGAATGAGCCGGGCGAAATCGTGGTCACTGCGCAAAAGCGCGCCGAGCGTCTGCAGGACGTGCCGTTGGCCGTTACCGCCGTGGGCGCGGACACGCTGGCGTCGCGTCAGATCAACGACACCAACTCGCTGGTCCAGGCCGTGCCTTCGCTCTCGTTCCAGCAGGGCGCCAACCCCACCAACACCAGCTTCCGTATTCGCGGCGTCGGTACGGCGCTGTTTGGCCAGGGCGTTGAGCCTTCGGTTTCGGTCGTCGTCGATGGCGTGGTCGCCGTGCGTTCGGCGCAGGGCTTTTCCGAACTCGCCGATGTGGAGCGGGTCGAAGTGCTGCGCGGCCCGCAGGGCACCTTGTTCGGCAAGAATGCGTCGGCCGGCGTCATCAGCGTGACGACGGCGCGCCCGTCGCGCGACTTTGAGGGCAAGGGCGACATCACCATTGCCGAGCATAATGAATATCGCGCCCGCGGCACCGTTTCGGGTCCGATCACCGACACGCTGCGCGCCCGCGTTTCCGGCTTCTACAGCGACGTCCAGGGCATCACCCGCAACCTGGCCACCAACAAGTGGACGAACGGGTCGAAGAGCTGGGGCGTGCGCGGCAAGCTGGAATGGGACGCCACCGACAGCCTGACCCTGCTGCTGGCCGGCGAATATCGCAAGACGGACGCCGGTTGCTGCGCCTCCACGCTGATCCAGATCCGCAACCCTGTGCTCCAGTCGATCGTCGGGCCGATCAACGCATCGCGCGAGAATCGCGAGATCAACGACGACACCGAAACCTATGCGAACAGCAAGGCGCAGACCTATTCGTTGCAGGCCGACTGGGATCTTGGCAGCGCCACGATCACGTCGATCAGCGCGTTCCAGAAATATGATCTGGATGTGAACCAGCCGATCGACCGCATCCCCGCGACCTCGCCCATCTTTCTGGGGACGGCTGCCTTCGCGCCCTACACCTTCTGGAACCAGAACCACGGCACGGTTGACCTGAAGGGCTGGTCGCAGGAACTGCGCATCGCCAACAACGGCAATTCCGACCTCAACTATGTCGCGGGCATCTTCTACATGCACAGCGACATCCTGCGTCCCTTCGATCGTCGCCGCGCGCGTTGCACCGCCGGTGTCGTGGGCCAGCCCTGCGCGCCCGCCAACATCGTCTGGCAGTCGTCGGCCAGCCGCATCCGGCTGAAGCAGGACAGCATCGCCGCGTTCGGCCAGGCGGACTATCGCATCGTCGGCGGGCTGCGCGCCATCGGCGGCATCCGCGTGCAGTATGAAAAGGGCACCAACAGCGGCTATCGCATTGCGCCGATCGTCGCGGGTGACGCGATCTTCCCCGGCAATCCGCCCCGCAGCGGCACCTTCTCCGCCAACGACACCGCCGTCACCGGCAAGGCGGGCCTGCAATATGAATTCAGCCGCAATGCACAGGTCTATGCCAGCTACACGCGCGGCTATAAGGGGCTGGGCTATGAAATGGAGATTGGCGGCGATCTGGCCAACCAGAAGGCCATTCAGCCAGAGCATGTGAACGCCTATGAAATCGGCTTCAAGGGCAGCACGGCTGACCGTACGCTGAGCATCTCGGCCGCCCTGTTCCAGGCTGATTATTCCAACCTTCAGGTGCAGGCCAACCGGTCCGATCCGACCACCGGCATCATCCAGTTCGTGACCACCAACGCCGGTTCGTCGCGCAGCCGCGGTTTCGAAGTCGAAGCCACGTTGCGTCCGTCCGACTCCTTCTCGGTCAATGCCGCCGTGACCTACGCGCAGTCGCGCATCAACATTGACGGCCTCAACTGCGCATTGCAGCTTCAGGCGGCAGCGCCGGTGCTGAGCGGCACGCCGACCAATATCTGCTATCGCACCGCGCCCGGCGCCACGCCGCAGCAGAATCTGCGCAACCGCCCGTTGCAGGCAAGCCCCGACTGGCGCATCGGCGTGACGCCGCGCTATGACTATGAAGGCGACAATTTCAACGCCTTCGCACAGGTCAGCGCCAACTTCACCAGCGCGCAGTTCTTCTCGTCGGAACTCGATCCGCTCACGATCCAGCCGGCCTACACGCTGGTCGACGCGACGGTGGGCGTCACCACGTCCGACCGCCGCTATGGCGTGACGCTGTTCGTGAAAAACCTGTTCGACGAAAATTACCTGACGAACATCGGTCACAACTCCATCATGTCGACCGTGGCAAATCCGCTGGATCTGGTGGGCACCTATAACAAGGACAGCAGCCGCTACTTCGGGGCAACCTTTAGCGCGCGCTTCTGATCGGGCCGGGAGCCGGGCGATGTGCGTCCGGCTCCTCCACTCTTTTGTTAGGGTACAGCATGCTCCTGGACAGTCTCACGCCGCCCCCGACAGAACCGCTCTCCATCGACGAGCAAGCACGCGCATGGGTGGAGCGCACGCGTGACGCCATGAGCATCGAGGAGATGATCGGGCAACTCTTCATCTTTTCAACGTCACAAGACAGCGCCGAGGAGCTAGGCCCGCTCCTGGCGCTCAAGCCCGGCGGCATCAACCGTTTTCCCCGGAACGACCTCTCCGCGTTCCGCTCCGCGTCCGTCCACGCGATCGAGCAGGCGGTGGTGCCGCCGGTCTTTACCGGCGATATAGAAGGGGGCACGATCAGCTATCCCTTCGCCACGACCGTTCCCAATATCATGGGCATTGCGGCGTGCGACGATCTGGCGACGACAGAGGCCATTGCCCGGCTGGTCGCGCGGGAAAGCCGGGTGCTGGGCTATGACTGGTCCTTTGGGCCGGTGGTCGACATCAACCATGCGTTCCGCAGCGCGATCGTGGGTACGCGATCCTTCGGCTCGCGCCCGGAAAATGTGCTGGCGCAGGCCAGCGTCTATATCCGCGCCTTGCAGGAAGAAGGCGTTGCCGCCTGCCTCAAACACTGGCCGGGCGATGGTTTCGACGACCGGGACCAGCATCTGGTCACCAGCGTCAATCCGCTGTCGGTTGAGGAATGGCACGGCCTGTTCGGCCGCATCTACGGCCAGCTGATCGGGCAAGGGGTGATGACGGTCATGTCCGCCCATATCGCCTTTCCCGCCTATATCCGCGCGCATTTGCCGGACGCGGGGCGCGAGGCGTTCCAGCCCGCGACCGTGTCGCACCTGCTGAACCAGCGCCTGCTGCGCGAGGAACTGGGCTTTAAAGGCCTGATCGTGTCGGATGCGACCGGCATGGGCGGGCTGACTGGCTGGATGGAGCGATCCGAAACGGTGCCGGCGGTGATCGAGAATGGCTGCGACATGTTCCTGTTCAGCCGCGCGCCACAGAGAGATTATGGCTTCATGCTCGATGGCCTGCGCAATGGCCGTTTGTCCGAAGGCCGCCTGTATGAGGCGGTGACCCGCATTCTGACGCTGAAGGCGCGGCTGGGGCTGCACCGGATCGATCCGGCCGAGCGGATGATGCCGATCGAGGCGATGCGGGACGCCTTGCAGACGCCCGACCATCGTGTCGCCGCGTTGCAGGCCGCCGGGCAGAGCATCACGCTGGTCAAGGACACGCAATCGCTGTTGCCGCTGGCGCCCGCGACCCATCGCCGCGTCGTCATCGTCGCGGAAGAAGGGTTCAGCTTCTGGGACGGCGCCTTGTCGCGCGGCTATGGCCCGGTTCTCGACGAATTGCGCGCCCGCGGCTTCGAGCCGCGGATGCTGGACGTGGACCAGTGGCCGACGCGCGAGGACACCGATCTTGTCCTCTATCTGGTCGGGCAGGAAGCGACGCCCAGCGCGGCGCACATCTTTCTGGATCTGGTGAAGCTGCACGGGTCCAATCGCAAGGCGATGAGCCAGTTCGCGCAGGAAATCCCGACCGCACTGCTGTCGTTCGGGCAGCCCTATTATCTATATGATGCCCCGCATATGAAAACATGCGTCAACGCCTACAGCGCGATCGAGCCGGTGCTGCGCGAAACAGTGCGTCGGCTGACCGGCGAAGCGCCCTTCACCGGCGTCAGTCCCGTTGATCCATTTTGCGGCCAGGAACAGTTGCGTTGGTAAGGAGAGCGATATGACGGTCATGTCCCAGGGTCACGGCGCCAACGATCAGCGCGCCCAGTTGGAGGCGCTATATGCCGCCATGGCCCCCAAAGGGCTGCTGCCGCTGTGGGAAAGCCTGCATGCGCTGGTCCTGGCCGAGCCGCAGTCCCCGGCCAAGCCCTGGCGGTGGAGCTATGACGAGGTGCGCGACCATCTGATGCGCGCAGGCGACATCATCAGCGCCGAACAGGCGGAGCGCCGCGTGCTCATCCTGGAAAATCCGGGCCTTGGCGGCCTGTCCGCCATAACCCCCAGCCTGTATGCCGGATTGCAGCTGATCCTGCCGGGCGAGGTCGCGCCGTGCCACCGGCATTCCCAGAATGCGCTGCGCTTCGTGATGGAAGGCAGCGGAGCCTTCACCGCACTGGACGGGGAAAAGGCGGTCATGCAGCCTTTCGACCTGGTGCTGACGCCTGCGGGCCAGTGGCACGACCATGGCAACCAGACCGACCAGCCGATGATCTGGCTCGATGGGCTGGACATTCCCACCGTCCGCCTGTTCGACGCCAGCTTTGCCGAGCGGCTGGATGTCGCCGCCCACCCCGAAACGGTGCCCGCCGGCGACACGCTGACCCGATATGGCCACAATATGCGCCCGTTGCGCGGGAGCCTGGCGGACCGTCGCCCCAGCGCGCGCCCGCTGTTCCATTATCGCTATGCCGACTGGCGGCCCGCGCTGGATGCGATGGCGTCGAGCGCCGAGATCGATCCGCATTTCGGCCATGCGCTGGAATTTCTGAACCCCGCCGATGGCGGCCCCATCCTTTCGACCATTTCCGCGCATGTCCGCCTGTTGCCCGCAGGGTTTGAAACCAGGACGCGGCAGGCGACCGACGGCACCGTGTTCGTGCTGGTCGAAGGCGAAGCGACGCTGGAACTGGGCGATCAGGAAATCCGGCTGGGCGCGCGCGACATGGTTGTCATACCGTCCTGGGTTCCCTACCGCTTCCAGGCGCATTCGCAGACGATATTGTTCGGCTATTCCGACAAGGCTTCACAGATGAAGCTCGACCTCTACCGGGAGTGCAACCATTGACCCTCTTGTTCGACCCTCAGTCGCCCGTTCTGGCCCCCACGAGCGACGGCCATGATTTCCCCGTCCGCCGCATTTTCTGCATCGGCCGCAACTATGCCGATCATGCCAAGGAAATGGGCGTCGAGGTGGATCGCGAAGCGCCCTTTTACTTCACCAAATGGGCCGAAACGGTCGTGCCCAGCGGGCCGATCGCCTACCCGACGATGACCGGCAACTATCATTATGAAGCCGAACTGGTCGTCGCCATCGGCAAGAGCGGTCGCGACATTCCCGCCGACAAGGCGGTCGACCATATCTACGGCTATGCCACTGGCCTCGACATGACCCGCCGCGACCTTCAACTCGACGCGCGCGCCAAGGGGCGCCCGTGGGACGCGGGCAAGAATGTCGAGCAATCCTCCCCGCTCGGCACGCTCCACCCGATCAGCGAGACCGGGGAATTGTCGACCGGCGCCATTCGCCTGACCGTCAATGGCGAGGTGAAGCAGCAGGCCGACCTTGCCGATCTGATCCATCCGGTGTCCGAACTCATCGCCTTCCTCTCGCGCGCCTATCGGCTGGAGCCGGGCGACCTCATCTACACAGGGACGCCCGCAGGCGTCGGCGCGGTCGTGCCGGGCGATGAAATCATCGTGTCGATCGACGGCCTTACCGATACCAGGGTCATGATCACGCCGGTTGCCCATGACTGACATGATCCTGCACGGCTTCTGGCGATCCTCCGCGTCCTGGCGCGTGCGGATCGCCATGGGACTGAAGGGCCTGACATGGTCGGATCGCACCTATCGCCTGCGTGCGGGCGAGCAGCGGTCCGACGCCTATATGGCGATCAACCCGCAGGGGCTGGTGCCAGCCCTGGAGGTGGACGGCACGGTGCTGACGCAAAGCATGGCCATCTGCGAATATCTGGACGAATGCTATCCCGATCCGCCGCTATTGCCCGCCGACCCGCTGATGCGGGCGACCGTGCGGGGGTTTGCCCAGGCCGTTGCGTGCGATATTCACCCGGTCCAGAACCTCAAGATCCTGCGCATGCTGGCAGCGCGCGGACTGGATGAGGACGCCGTGCAGGGCTGGGCGCGCGAGGTGATCGAGACCGGGCTTGAAGCCTGTTCGCGGTTGATCGCCGATCGGGAAGGGCCATATTGTTTCGGCGATCAGGTGACGCTGGCCGACATCGTGCTGATCCCGCAACTGGGCAATGCCCGTCGCTTTGGCGCGCGCACGGATTTTCCCCGGATCGAGGCTGTGGAAGCGGCCTGCAACGCCTTGCCCGCCTTTGCCGCCGCGCGGCCCGATCGCCAGCCCGACGCCGAGTAAGGATGTCGTTAGCGGGAGACGATCAGGCCCGTGCCGGTCCGGTCGATTGCCGTTCGATCATCTTGTAATCGACGTAGATCGCCAGCGGCTGGGTTTCCGGCGGCTCGCCGCGCAGTGTCGCGACGAGCCGCTCTGCCGCCCGTTCGGCGATCAGGGCCAGCGGCTGCCGGATGGTGGTCAGTTCCGGCCAGATTTTGACGGCGATCGGCGTATCGTCGAAACCCGTGATCGACAGGTCGTCCGGCACCGAAATCTTGTTGCGCAGCGCCACATTCACGAACGCCGCCGCCATGTCGTCATTGCCCGCGATGACGGCGGTGAAATCCCGCTGCGTCGTCAGCACGCGCTCCGCCAGCGCCAGGCCCGCTTCGAACGTCGGGGGCGCTTCCCAGACCAGCTTCATATCGGCGACGACCCCTTCGTCGCCCAGCGCGCGCAGATAGCCCTTCAGGCGGGAGGCCGCCACCAGTGAGGTCGGCAGCGTGACAATGGCGATCCGGCGGTGCCCCTTGCCAAGCAGCATGCGCGTCATTTCATAGGACGCCTGTTCATCGTCGATGCGCACGCAATCCATGTTGCGCAGGTCGCCGCCGGGCGCCAGGCCGATCATCGGCACGTCATGCCTTTCGGGCAGACCAGCAGCGCTGGCGATCTCGCAGATCGGCGGCGGCAGCAACAGGCCGTCAATGCCGCTTCGGATCATCCTTTCGATGCTGCCGACAGGATCGGAGAAGTCGTATATTTCCAGCACCAGCTGCACGCCAAGGCGTGACGTGGCGCGCAGGCTGCCAACCAGCATGGCGCTCAGCAGCGCGCTGTCAATGTCGCGGTGGAGCAGGCCGATCCGCAGCGTCTTGGCCGCCGCCAGGCTGCGGGCGGCGGAATTGGGCGTGTAGTTGAGCGCCTTCACCGCCTTCAAAACGGCTTCGCGCGCGACCGGGTTGACGAAGCTCTTGTTGTTGATGACGTTGGAGACCGTCATGGCCGATACGCCAGCCTCCCGCGCGACTGCCGTGATCGTGGGGCCTTTCGCGCCTCTCCGGCGTTTGCGGGTAGTGTCCGGGCTCGTCATGTCATCCCTGGTCGGTTGGCGAAGGACATCGTCATAAGCGGGGATTGGCAAACAATCCACAGTCTGACGACCAGGCCCATTGGCCGGGCTGGTTCGGCCAATCAGTCACCGCCGCGGATGCGGAACTTGGCCGGCTCCTGCTTCAGGACCGGGGTGCCACCGGCCAGCGAGACGCGGAAATTTTCCAGCTGGGGATCGCCCGTCCGCTCCATCTCGGCCAGCATCAGCCGCTGCATCTCATCGACCTTGGCCTTGTAGGCGGGATCGGCGATCAGATTGTTCCGCTGGCCCGGATCAGCCTCCAGATCATAGAGCGCCATGGGATAGCCCATCACATATTGCTTCACGCGCGCGGCGATGCGCGCGTCGGTTTCCGCGGCCTTCGCCATGGCGGGGAAGGTGAGACCCCACATGCTTTCGATCTTGAGTTCGGTCTTGCCGTTCGCCCAGGCGGTGTAATGGAAGGCGTGGCGTTTGTCCTGCAAGGTGCGCGAAGGGTAGAGCATCCCGCTCGACACATAGTCGACATAGGACATGACGAACGGCTTGTCCTGCGCCGCGCCGCCCTTCAGCATCGGAACCCAGGACTGCCCGTCCAGCTCCGCGATCGGTTTGGCCTGCAACAGCTCGATCAGCGTCGGCAATATGTCGAGGTTGGTCGTGAGCGTATCGAAGCGGCGCGGCTTTCCCATGCCGGGGTAGCGCAGCAGCACGGGCGTACGGATGCCATGGTCATAGACGCTGGCCTTGGCAAAGGGCATCGGCATGCCATGATCCGCCACGAACAGGACGATCGTGTCGTCCCAAGTGCCGCTATCCTTGAGAGCCTTCAGAATATTGCCCACGGCGATGTCGAGGCGTTGCACCGAATTCCAATATTGCGCCATCTCCTCCCGAATATCGGGCAAGTCTTCGAGATTGGCGGGGATCGGAACCTGGCCCGCCTTGAGCGGCCGGGCGATGCGATACGGGCCGGTCTGCTCGTGATCGATTTCCTGCGCATCTTCCGCGCCATAAAATGGCCGGTGCGGATCGTTGATGTTGCAGTTGATGAAGAAGGGCTTGTACTGGGCCTGCGCTTCCGTGACGGCGAGGCGGAGCATGTCGGCATGCACCATGGGATGACGGTCCTTGCCTTCCTGCTTTAAGTCCCAGGGGAAGGAGGAGGCGGGCTGCATATGGCCGATCTTGTGGCTGGCGGCGCAATAATAGCCTTCGGCAGCCAGGGTGGTGCATAGCGTCGGCGTACCCTCCCGCATCGGGAAGAAGCCGTTGCCGCCATTTTTGTGCGGCAGCAGGCCGCTCATGAACGCCTGGCGCGAGGGCATGCAGATCGGCGCCACGGTACGCACTTGCTCAAAGACATGGCTTTGCGCGGCGAGGCTGTCGAGATTGGGGGTGAGGCCGCGCCGTCCGTTCATGAAGCCGAGCGCCGACCAGTCCACATCGTCCGATGTGATGAGCAGCAGATTGTGGCGCTTGCGCGGATCACGCTTCACATAGTCGACCGCCTGGGCATAGCGGGGAAACGCGGCCATGATGGCGGCGGCTGCGCTGGCCTGCAAAAACCTGCGCTTGCGTTGGTTGATCATCCCATCCTCCCTTGCGGCCACCGTCGCGTCACCCTGCGGGGCTGGCCGGTCCGTCACTTGATATGCTGCCTTGTGCAAATGCAGTCTTGCCCACTTCTGCGATATAATCAATATAGCGCTAAATTAAACTGACATTGCGGGACAGGAGGGGGCATGGCCTTGAAAGAGCTGTATCGGGGCGTAATGCTGGCTCCGGCCTGCGTCGCCGGGCTTTTCGCCCTGGCCACGCCGCTGGTCGCCGCCGCGCCTGAAGCGCCACAGTGGCGGGATCTGAACCGCAACAACCAGCTAGACCGCTACGAGGATTCGCGCCTGTCGGTCGAGGAGCGGGTCGATGACCTGATGGCGCGCATGACCATCGAGGAAAAAGTCGGCCTGATGGTGCATGCGAGCCTGCCGGGGCAGGGATCGGCGATCGGCGTGTCATCGACCGGCTATGACATGGCGCGGGTGCGCGCCATGATCGAAGGCGGGAAGATCAGCAGCTTCATCACCCGGATCGTCGTCAAGCCGGCGGAATTCGCGCGCCAGAACAATATGGTGCAGAAGATCGCGGAAGGCACAAGGCTGGGGATTCCGGCAACGATCAGCACTGATCCGCGCCATCATTTTCAGGCCACGATCGGCGCGAGCACGACAGGCGGTGGCTTCACCCTGTGGCCCGATACGCTGGGATTTGCGGCGCTGGACGACGCCGATCTCGTCCGCCGGTTCGGGGATATTGCGCGGCAGGAATATCGTGCCGTCGGCATCCATATGGCGTTGTCGCCCCAGGCGGATGTGGGCAGCGAGCCGCGCTGGTCCCGCTTTTCCGCGACATTCGGTTCCGACCCCGCAATCATCTCCCGCCTGGCGGGCGCCTATGTGGAAGGGTTCCAGGGCGGCGCGACCGGCGTGACGCCAACGGGCGTTGCGACCGTGGTCAAGCATTGGGTCGGCTATGGCGCGGAGCCGGAAGGGTTTGACGGGCACAATCATTATGGCCGCAACGTCCATCTGACCGATGCGTCATTTGCCGATCATGTCCGTGCGTTCGATGGCCCGCTGGCAGCGGCGAGCGAGGGCGTGATGCCCACCTATGTCGCGCTGCATGGCCCCTCGATTGGCGGCAAGCCGGTCGAGCCGGTCGGCGCAGGGTTCAGCAAGCAGGTGCTGACCGACCTGCTGCGCGGCGAAAAGGCATATCGGGGCCTGATCATTTCGGACTGGTCGATCACGCGCGACTGCCCGGAGACCTGCGTATCGCCGGATGCGGCTCATCCCCAGGCGCCGCAGGCGATTGGCATGCCATGGGGCGTGGAAACGCTGAGCGTCGCCGATCGATTCGCCAAGGGCGTGGACGCAGGCATCGACCAGTTTGGCGGCGTCGATGATGCCGCCCCGATATTGGAAGGTGTGCGCAGCGGCGCAATTTCGGTCGAGCGAATCGACGATTCGGCGCGACGCATATTGGCGCTCAAGTTCCGGCAGGGTCTGTTCGACAATCCCTATGTCGACGAACAGGCCGCCGCCAGGCTGGTCGGCAATGCCGCCTGGCAGAGCGAGGCGGACAAGGCGCAGCGGCGAAGCCAGATCCTGCTGCGCAACGAGGGCGGATTATTGCCGCTGAAAGGGCGCAAGAAAATCTGGCTTTATGGCGTGGATGAGGCTGTTGCGGGTTCGGCGGGTTATGTCGTCGTCAAAGACCCGTCCGAGGCCGACATAGCGCTGGTGCGCGCCGCCACGCCGTTCGAAAAGCTGCACCCTTTTCATTTTTTCGGGTCGCGGCAGCATGAAGGGCGGCTCGACTTCAGGGCCGATGATCCGGCACTGGTGGCGCTCAAGCGGGCGGCGGCGCATGTGCCCGTCATTGCCGCGGTGGAAATGGATCGCCCCGCGGTGCTGACTGCCCTCATGCCGCACGCCAAGGCCGTGCTCGTCAATTTCGGTACCAGCGACGTGGCCCTGTTCGACATAGTGTCGGGGCGCAGCCCGGCCTGCGGTCACCTGCCCTTCGCGCTTCCGGCATCCATGGCCGCGGTCGAACGGCAGCGCCCGGACCTGTCGGACGACGAGGAGGCGCTGTTCCCCAGGGGGGCGGGCCTGTGTCTGAAATGATTTGGCAGTATCCGGGTCGGTATAGGCAAGTATCTGGCGCGCAAGGCACTGTTGCAAAACTGTATCGCTCGCCAGGCAATTGTCGGCAAGCGTGCAACGATGTGATTGACAGCGCTGCCATATAAAATTACCGCTACATCAACGGGTGAGCCCTCAAACGTCTGAATTGATGTCGGGGCACATAATCAGGCAGGCCAATTCTGACAGGCCGCCGCAACAGGGGAGGGTATCGTGGCTTCACAGCGTCATCGTCATTATCTGGGATTCTTGCTCGCGGGGGCCGCGATGGCATGCTGCGGCGCTGCAATGGCGCAGGAGCAGGCGGCGGAAGCGGATGGCGCAAGCGAAGCCATCATCGTTACCGGTTCGCGCGTGGTTCGTAACGGCGCGGACATGCCCACGCCGGTTACGGTGGTCGGCGCGGACCTGATTGCCCAAACCGGCGCGACCCAGCTGTCGCAAGTCATCAACGACCTGCCTGTCGTGCGCACCGATACCAGTTCGACGACGGCGTTCGTCGGCGGTGGCGGCAACGGCCCCGGCAACAATCTGATCAACCTCCGCGGTCTGGGCGCGGTTCGCACCCTCGTGCTGGTGGACGGGCTGCGCTTTCCCGCGACGACCTTCACCGGCCTGTTCAACACTGATCTCATTCCAAGTTCGCTGGTGTCGCGGCTGGACATCGTCACCGGCGGCGCGTCGGCGGCCTATGGTTCGGACGCTGTGGCCGGTGTCGTCAACATCATCCTCAACAACAAGCTGGAGGGCGTTCGCGCTTCGGCGCAATATGGCGTGACGGACGCTGGCGATGGGGATGAGCAGAAATACTCGTTCGGCGTGGGCCAGAAATTCCTAGATGGCCGTCTGCACATCATCGCCGGGCTTGATTATCAGGACCGGAAAAGGACGGGCAACTGCTACTCGCGCAGCTGGTGCGCCCAGGAATATGGCGTCATGTCGAACGCCAATTCCGCGCAGAACGGCCTGCCGGCCCTGATCATCTCGCCCGACGTGCGTTGGTCCCAGAATACGCCCGCTGGTCTGATCGTCAGTTCCAGGCTGACCAATGCATTTGGCGGGCAACAGGTGTCGGACGATGGCACGACGCTGCTGCCCTTCACCTTCGGCCAGCTCTACGCGCCCAATAACAACCAGATGATCGGCGGGTCGCGCCGCGGCATCAATCCTGCCAGCAGCGCCTTCGATCTTCAGGGGCCGCAAAAGCGCCTGGCCGCCCTCTTCCGGGCGGAAGCGGAACTGAGCGACAATCTGAAGGCGTGGGTGGACAGCTCCTACGGTCAGACGGACAATCAGGGCACGTTCGCGCAGCTGCGTTCGGGTAACCAGAACGCCGCAGGCACATTGCGGGCGGGCCCGCTCAACACCGGCGCGATCACGCTGTCGGTCAACAATCCCTTCCTTCCCGCCCAGCTGCGCAGCCAGATGCAGCAGATCGGCCTGGCGAACGTCAACATCGGCAAGGCGGGCGATGGTCTGCTGGTTCCGATCGTCGACTATCATGTCGAAAGCTATCGGGTCGCCGCCGGCCTGAAGGGCGATCTGGGCGGCTGGACCTGGGACGCCAGCTATGTCCGGGGCGTCAGCAAGCTGGACAATGTCGCGCGCAACATCATCAATCAGAATAATTTCTCGCGCGCGGTTCAGGCCGTAAACGGCACGGGCGCCAATGCCGGCAGGATCGTCTGTGCGGTCAACCAGTCGGCGACCACGGATGCCGCTTGTCAGCCGCTCAACCTGTTCGGTGTCGGCACAGCCAGCGACGCTGCGCTGCAATATGTCTATGGCACGGCCGTTCAGCGGTCCAGGATCACGCTGGACGACGTCAGCGCGAACGTCCAGGGGCAGCCTTTCGACGCCTGGGGCGGACCGGTTTCGGTCGCAGCGGGCGCGGAATATCGCACCGAAAGCATCGCGGCGGACGTCGACCCGGTATCGGCCGCCGGTGGCTTTATCCAGAATTACAGCGCCCTGCACGGACGCAGCAAGGTGTTCGAAGTCTATGCGGAGGCCAATGTGCCGCTGCTGTCCAACGTTCCCCTTGCCGAGACGCTGGAAGTCAATGGCGCGGTGCGGCACGCCCATTATAAATTCTCCAGCCCCGAAGCGCCCCTGGCGGGCGGCGCCGTTGGCCCTGCGGACTCCAGCTTCAACGCAGTCACCTGGAAGCTCGGCCTGGTCTACAAGCCGGTGGACTGGCTGCGGATGCGCGGCACCATTTCGCGCGACTTCCGTGCGCCGAACATGAACGAGCAATATATCCTGCCCAACGTCCAGAACAGCGCGATCCTGGACCCGGCCACCAACACCAGCACGCAGGTCGCCACCCAGTCCGGCGGCAACCCGAACCTGCGCCCGGAAATTTCGCATACCAAGACTTTCGGCGTCACGATCCAGCCCGCAGCGATACCCAATCTCCAGCTGTCGGTTGACTATTATGACATCAAGGTAACCGGCTATATCGCGGCCGTGGGCGGTCCCACCCTGGTCACCCAGTGCTTCCAGGGCGCGCCGGATGCATGCGCCTTCGTCACCCGCGACGCCAATGGCGTTCTGACCTTCATCCGCAACATCTCCGCCAACGCGAACGAGTTGCAGGTCAAGGGCTTCGACGTCGAACTGGGCTATCGCAAGCAGATCGAGAATATCGGTACGCTGGACCTGCGCATCCTGGGCACGGCCTATACGAAGCTGACCTATGTCAACGCGGGATCGCCACTGAACGGCAAATGCCAGAACGGCACCGTCACGCAGCAGGCCTATCCCAGCATGTCCTGCTATCAGATCAACACGCGGGCCACCTTCACCAGCGGGCCGCTGACTTTGGGCATGCAGTCGCGCTATATTCCCAAGGGCAAGTTCGGCACCACCTATGTCGGGCCGCAGGATGACGGCTATAGCCCGACCCTGCCGAACAGCATCTCCGACAATCGCGTCAAGGCGGTCACCTATGTCGACGTGAATGCGAGCTATCGCATCATCGACAACGGCCCGCGCATGGTGGAAGTGTTTGGCGCGATCAAGAATGCGTTCAACACCAACCCGCCGGTGGCGCCGGCCAACAATATCGGCACCAACGCCAATCTTTACGACGTGCTGGGTCGCACCTTCCGCGTCGGCGTGCGGATGGCCTACTGATCGGACCACTGCCGGATAATGGGCCGCCGCGATTTCGATCGGGGCGGCCTTTTCTTTTGAGCCTGCCGGGCATGGCCCCGGATGGCGGGTACGGGGTAATCGTCATCCCGATGCGCAAGCGTGGCATGCCTGCCCCGCTTTAACGCTAACTATAGCGGCCATGAAACCCGTGCCGCCTTGATGGAGTCGCACTCCGTGGTTGCGCTACATCATGACATTTGCATCTGCCCAACTGCTGCCATAGGCCGTTCGCCGAGCGACAGTCCGTAATGAGGTGAGATTTTTGGTCACGATCTATGATGTGGCGGCCAAGGCCGGCGTCGGCATGAAAACCGTCTCCAGAGTTCTCAACAATGAAGCCCATGTCCGCCCGGCCATGAAGGACCGGGTCATGAAGGCTATCGATGAACTTGGCTATCGCCCCAATCTGGCGGCGCGGCAATTGGCGGCCAGCCGATCCTTCCTGATCACCTTCATATTGAGCGACGTTTTCAGCAGCTATCAGACGAGCATGCTGGTGGCCGCATCGACCGAATGTCGTCTGCGCAATTATCATCTCGTGGTCGAGGTAAGGGATCAGGACGAGACTGCGGAGAGGCTGGTCGAGCGGGTGACGGCCAATCTGCGCCCGGACGGCATCATGCTGGTCCCGCCGCTCAGCAACGACGCCGCGATCGTCAGGGCGATCGAGAGCAAGGGAACCCGGTTGGTCAGGGTCGCGTCCACCCTGACGGGCTATGGCGACATCGTTCCTGTCAGGGACACGGACGTCAGCCACGAAATGGTGGCGCATATCGCTGCAACGGGAAAGTCGCGCATCGCCCTCATCGCGCCGCCGTTCGACAAGGCCGCCGCCAGCGAACGGGTGACGGGCTATCGGTCCGCCCTTGCCCAGGCGCGCCTGCCCTATCGTGCCGACTATGTCGTGAAGGGGGATTTCACCTTCGCGTCCGGCAAGGCCGCCGCCGAGCTGCTCTTGGCCTTGCCTGAACCGCCCGACGCCATTTTCGCCACCAACGATGCGATGGCGCTGGGCGCGATGGCGGCGGCGCGGCAGATCGGCCTGGACATACCCCGCGACATAGCGATTGCGGGCTTCGACGATTCGCCGGGCAGTCGCACCATGTACCCGCCGTTGACGACAGTGAGGCAGCCAATTCCGGGCATGGCGCGCAATGCCATTTCCGTCCTTCTGGGCCATGCCGACGCGCTGGAGGAACTGGTGCCCGAACTCATCATCCGTGGGTCCACGCAACCGGGAGCGGCTGCCGAGGTGCATGGCGAGGACATGTAAGGCGCGACATTGACAGCGCTGCCAATTGCGATATTACCGCTCTAAACAGATTGGAGGGGTCATGAAGAGGCTGCGTCTATACGGGTTGCTGGCGGCGGGTATGGTGTTGGCGACATGCCCCGCGACCCTGCTGTCCGCGCGCCCCGCGCAAAAGGCGGCCAGTCCCGCCAAGGCCGAACCGGCGCGCAAGCCGCGGAACGTGGTTTTCATCCTGCTGGATGACCTGCGCTATGACGGCATGGGCTTTTTGCAGCCGGAACTCAGAACCCCCAATATCGACCGGCTGGCGCGGGGCGGCACCTATTTTCCCAATACGGTGGTCACGTCATCGCTGTGCAGCCCCAGCCGCGCGACCATCTTGACGGGCGAAACCGCGCGCAACCATGGCATCGTCGACAATGCGAATTCGTCGGAAGCCGGACTGACCTTCTTCCCGTCCTATCTGCAGAAGGCGGGTTACCAGACCGCCTTCATCGGCAAATGGCATATGGGCAACGACGTCGACACGCCGCGTCCGGGCTTTAACAAATGGGTCAGTTTCCGGGGGCAGGGGAGCTATTATCCTGCGAGCGGCGATCCCGATGCAGCCGTGCAGGGCGGCGAAACGACGATGTGGAACGTCGATGGCAAGAAGGTCGCGCAGCAAGGCTATATTACCGATGAGCTGACCGACTACGCCATGAACTGGCTGGAAAAGGAACGCGACAAGAGCAAGCCGTTCTTCCTGTATCTGAGCCACAAGGCGGTCCATTCGGACCCTCTGCCGCCGCCGCGCTACCGCCATCTGTACGATCGGACCGATTTCAAGATTCCGGCCAGCGCCGCCAACACGCCCGAAAATTACAAGGGCAAGCCGATGTGGGTCTATAACCAGCGAAACACATGGCACGGCATCGATTTCTTCTTCAACACCGATATGAAGATGACCGAATATCTGCGCTATTATTATGGCGCGCTTGCTGCGGTCGATGACAGTGTTGGTCGTATTGCCGACTATCTGAAGGCGAACGGGCTGGAAAAGGATACGCTGGTCGTCTTTACCGCCGACAACGGGTTTCAGATCGGTGATCATGGCCTGATCGACAAGCGGACTGCCTATCAGGCGTCGGTGCGCGTGCCGATGGTCATGTATGAGCCGGGGACGGTGCCGGCCGGTGTGGTCAACACCGGCTTGCTCTTACCCACAAGTGGTCGCGTGCGTGATTCGGCCTGCCGCGCGCCCATTGCGTGGCTGGAATCACCCATGATTCATTCTCCGGCACCTTTGGATAGTGAGGTGCCGGGATGGAACATAGCTGGGTGGACAAGGAAACGGCCGAGACCAATTTGGGTGATGCGCGGCTGAACCGACGACTTGGAGCGATGCTTGAAGCACTTGAACAGCGCCCTGGGCAATCTCTGCCGACGGCTTTTCAGGACTGGTCGAATACTAAGGCCGCCTACCGGTTCCTCTCGAACGAGAACGTGAGCGAAGACAAAATCCTGGAAGGGCATTTTGCAGCATCCGCCTTGCGCATTCAGGCAACCGAAGGTCCGATCCTCATCTTGCAGGACACCACCGAATTCAATTTCAAGCGCGCGGATCCGGATAAGATCGGATTTACGAAAAGCTCGACTGGTCGCAAGTTGAAGGATGGCCGGTTCCAGAAGTTCACGATCTGCGGCCTTCTGATGCATGTCAGCCTTGCGATTACGCCAGATGGACTGCCGTTGGGTCTCACGGCGGCGAAATTCTGGTCACGCTCCAAGTTCAAGGGAACTGCAGAGCTCAAGCGCAGGGTCAATTTGACCCGAATTCCCATCGATCAAAAGGAAAGTATCCGTTGGCTTGATAATTTGCGCCGGTCTACCGAATTGGCTGGAGAGCCGGGGCGATGTGTACATATCGGAGACCGCGAAAGCGACATTTACGAGCTTTATTGCTTGGCTGAAGAGCTCGGTACCAAATTCCTCGTGCGCAGCTGCGTCGACCGCCTGGCTCAAGATGGCAAGACGACCATCGCCCAAGTTATGGAAAGGACGCCGTGCAGCGGGACCCACGAGATCCAATTCCGCGATGCGAAAGGCAAGGAGCAGCGGGCAGTGCTATCGATACGATATGCAACAATGACGGTCCGGCCTCCAATCGGAAAACAGAAGAAATACATAAACCAAGAGCTTCAGATCATCCATGCCGAAGAACTCAATCCGCCGGAAGATCGCGAACGGATTCACTGGAAGCTTATAACTAATTTGCCTGTCAAAAACCACGCCGATGCCGTGCATAAGCTTGACTGGTACTCCAAGCGCTGGAAGATCGAGACATTCTTCCGGACCCTGAAAACCGGGTGCCGGATCGAAGAACTTCGCCTGACTACGATCAACCGCTTGGCCAATTGTATCGCCTTGTGCTGCGTCGTTGCCTGGCGCGTGTCATGGCTGACGATCCTGGCTCGTGAGGCTCCAGAGGCCACGCCTGCTGCCGTCTTCACCGAAACGGAGCGCAACCTTCTCGATAGCTCGACGCCAAAGTTGAGACGCGCGCCATCCCGCAACCTCGCATTCTATGTCAGAGCCGTCGCAAGGCTCGGAGGCTACCTGGACCGCGCGTCTGACCCACCACCCGGCACGACCGTCATATGGAGAGGAATGACGCGACTCGCCGATCTCGTTGAGGGAGCTCGAATCTCGAGGCCCCCAGCAGGCACTTGTGGGTAAGAGCAAGCAACACCGGGCGGATACGCAATCTCGACTATGCGCCGACCTTTCTGGACCTGGCCGGGGTCGAGAAGCCAGCGCAGTTCGAAGGGGTCAGCGCATGGCCGCTCATTACCGGCAAGGTCGCGGACAAGGACTGGAAGGCGCCCGACTTCACCTATGAATATTATTGGGAATGGGCCTATCCAATGACGCCGGGTACATTCGCCATTCAGCGCGATAACCTGAAATATATCCAATATTACGGCGTCTACGACACCGACGAACTCTATGATCTGGCGCGCGATCCTGACGAGATGCACAATCTGATCGACGATCCGGCCTATCTTCAGGCCAAGGTCGATCTGCGCAAGGCGTTGTACCAGCAACTGGCCAATCGCGACGGTCGCCACGCCATTCCCTATGGCGAACGCAACGCCATCGGCAGCGTGCGGCGCAACCGCGCGGGAACCGGCGCTGCGCCTTTTCCGGACAGCTGGCTGGTGGAACCCAATCGCGTGGACAGGAAGGACAATGTCTTGCCCGACAGCGTCGCCAAGCAGCGCGCGCATGATGAAGGCAAGGCGTTCGTTCGGTTCCCGGTGCTTGGCTCGCCGGAAGCGAATGCGAATGCGGGAATCAAGGATTGACGGCACGGACGCCTGATGTGCCGCCGGTGACGTGCCCGCCGCGCCGGGCGGGGCTGGCCATGGCGGCGGCGGCGGCGCTTGCAGCCGCGCCTGCCATGGCGGCGCAGGACGGACCGGGATGCCTGGACCAGCGCCTGTCGGCGACGCTGATCCGCCTCCAGCCCAAAAGGTCGCGCCTAACGGCCGTGATCGCCCCGACGCTGGGTGGACAACTGGTCGGGTTGCAGCTGCGCCGGGCGGGCAAGAGCCATGAACTTCTCTATCGCGGCATGGATTTCTGCCCGCTGCCCGGCTTTGCGGGCAAGGCGATGGTGATGTGGCCTGCAACGGGACGCACCTTCGCCGCCGATCCGTCGCAGGGCAAGGCTGACAAGGCCGCCGGCTGGCAATGGCAGGGGAAGCTGTGGCCGATGCCGATCCATGGCTTTGCCAAAAATGGCGCATGGTCGGTCGTTACCCCGCCAAAGGTGGCGAGCGGGGAGAGCGTCACGATCGCGTTGCGCGACACGCCCGAAAGCCGCGCGCTGTTCCCATTCCCGTTTCGCCTGTCGATCACCTACGCGCTGCGTGGCGACCGGATCAGCGTCACCCATCAGGTCACGAACCCTGGCGATGTGGCGATGCCCTTTTCGATCGGCAATCACATCACCTTCGCCTTGCCGCTTGGCGGGCAGGGCGACGCTGCCGACGCAAGGATCAGCGCCGATGGGCGAGGGCGGCTTTTGCTGGACGCCTATGGACGGCCCGCAGGCACAGGCGCGGTCGGCCCCCTTAAAGCAGCGCCGCTGTCCTCGCTCGGTACCGAAACGGCACTTCCTCTGCTCTGGTCGGGCTTTCGAGGTCGCCCCGCCGTTACGCTGACGCAGCCTGGCGTGGGATCGATCATGATCATGCAACAGTCGCGGCGTCCGGCGGAGCGCGATGTCGTTGCCTTCAATCTCTGGGGCAATGTCGAGAAGGGCTTTTTCAGTCCAGAGCCATGGTATGGGCGGCAGAATGCGCTGTCCGATGGCGGCGTCGTGCTGCTGTCGCCGGGACAGAGTTTCACATGGGCGTTCTCCGCCGACATTCGTTTGTAGTTTATGGCAGGGCGTGCGTTCGTCCTGCGGCAGAAGGGATCAGGGAAGCATGATGAGCAGGCAGCGCAGGCAGAGGGCGGGTTTGTGGGTGCAGGCGGCAATGCTGGCGCTGGCCCCCTGCGCCATGTCGCAGCCCGTTGACGCCCGGACCAGCGCGCCGGAACAGGCCGCCCCGCAGCAGCAGCGCATGAACGTCCTTTTCCTGATCGCCGACGATCTGAACACCCGGACCAGCGCGACCGGCTTCAAGCCCGTCCAGACCCCCAATCTGGACCGGCTGGCGAAGCGATCCGTGAACTTTGCCAACGCCTATTCGCAATATCCCTGGTGCGGGCCGAGCCGCGCCTCGTTCCTGACCGGGCGACGGCCCGACACCACCGGCGTCTGGGATTTGAAAACCAAGTTTCGGGACAATTTGCCCGGCGTCGTGACCCTGCCGCAATATTTCCGCCAGAATGGCTATTTTACCGGGCGCGTGGGCAAAATCTATCATCAGGGCGTGCCCGGCGACATCGGGACCAGCGGGCCTGACGACACGCCATCATGGGACCGGGTCGTCAATCCTGCCGGGCGGGACAAGATCAATGAGCGGGATGGCCGGATGACTATCCTCAACCCGCATCCGTCCGGGCGGCTGGGCAGCGCGCTTGCTTTCCTGGCGGATGAAGGGACGGATGAGGAGCAGACCGACGGCAAGGTCGCGTCCGAAACCATCGCCATGTTGAAAGAGCATCGGGACGGCCCCTTCTTCATTGCCGCCGGTTTCTATCGCCCGCACGTCCCCGAAGTCGCGCCCAAAAAATATTTCGACATGTATCCGCTGGACAAGGTCAAGTTCGAACCGGAGGACCCGGCGGCCCTGGCCAAGGTGCTGCCCGCATCCTACGGACTGGTCGGCTTCCAGAATCTGGACCTGACCGTCGATCAGCAGCGCAGCTTCGTGCGCGCCTATTACGCCGCCACATCCTTCATGGACGCGCAGGTCGGCCGCGTGCTGGATGCGCTCAAGCCGCTGGGGCTGGATCGCAACACGATCATCATATTCACCAGCGACCATGGCTTCCTGCTGGGCGAACATGGCCAGTGGGAAAAGCAGATGCTGTTCGAAGGGTCTGTGAAGGTGCCGCTGATCATCAACATGCCCGGCGCGAAAGGCAATCGGCGCGTGTCGAGGAAGATGGTCGAACTGGTCGATCTCTATCCGACCATCGCGGAGATCGCCGGACTGCCCAAGCCCGATGGCCTTGAAGGCGACAGTTTGAAGCCACTGCTGGACAATCCGGCGTCGAAGGCGTGGACGCAGCCCGCCTATAGCCAGGTGCAGGGCGGTCGCAGCGTTCGCGTCGCCCGCTGGCGCTACACGGAGTGGGAGAAGGGCAAGCTGGGCGCGGAACTCTATGATGAGGATCGCGATCCGGGCGAGACGCGCAATCTGGCGGCTGATCCACGCTATGCCCACATCGTCCAGCGGTTGAAGGCGATGTTGCCCGAAGCCTCACCGGGGCCGCGTTATGGGACTGGCGGCGCTGAATAGCCGCCCGATCGCATGACCCGCCACGGCACGGGATGCAGATGCCTGCGCATGATGTCGAGGAAGGCCGTGATGCGGCGGCTGCGGCCATGGCGCGCGCTCAGCAGGGCCACCACGTCCACGTCGGGCGCGCGCCAGTCGGGCAGGATCTGCACCAGGTTGCCGGTCGCAAGGTCGTCGGCAAGATCCCATTCCGACCGCATGATCACGCCCAGTCCCGCAAGCGCCCAGCCGCGCATGATCGCGCCGTCATTCGTCGACATGAAAGGTTTGATCCGGATCGTTTCGGGGCTGCTGTCGGGCCGGGAAAATCGCCATAGCGTGACGTCCTCGTCATTTTCCCGCAACGCCAGGCATCGGCACTGTTGCAGATCGACGGGTGCCTTGATGACGGGATGGTCCCGAAGATAGGCCGGCGACGCACAGACGATGCGGCGATTGGGGGCAAGCGTCGTGACCAGCCGGGTCGTCCCGTGCAGCGACCCGATATGAATGACGACATCCCAACTGTCCGATGACAGCGACGCGGGATGATCGGACAGTTCCAGCGCGACCGTCGCTTCCGGATGCAGCCGGACGAATTCGCTTACCGCCGGGGCGACGAATTCCCGGCCAAAGCCATAGGGCGCGGCGATCCTCAATTTTCCCCTGACGCTCGTCGACCGTTGGCCCAGCCGTTTGTCCAGTTGCTCGATCGCGTCGACGATCGCCGAGCCCTGGGCGGCCAGAAGCTCGCCTTCATCGGTCAGCATGAGCCCGCGCGACGAACGCTCGATCAGCCGTACGCCCACGCGCTGTTCAAGCGCCTTGAGCCGCTGGGTCACCGCTGGCGCCGACACGTTGAGCCGACGCGATGCGTCCGCCAGGGAGGCTGACCCGGCAATGACTCCGAAGAACAGGAAATCCTCACTCGAAAGCATTAAGTTTTACCTTAATTGGAAGTGACGAATCTATTAATTGAAGACGGAGGGAAATTCCATAGACTGGTTGTTCTGTCACGCCCCCTAAAGAGTGAAGCGGAACCAGCCTTGTTGGATGAAAAGACACGATATGCCGCCGATGCGGGCGCTCAAACGCTCAGGACCGTTGGCACCCCCTGTTTGATCCTCGATCAGGATCGCATGGACCGCAACGTCGCGCGGCTGCGCGGGCGAATGGAGCGGCTGGGCGTGCAATTGCGGCCCCATCTGAAAACGGCGAAGTCGGTCGATGCCGCGCGGCGGGTCATGACCTCGCCAGCGGGTCCGGCGACGGTTTCGACACTGAAGGAGGCGGAGCAGTTCGCACGCGCTGGCGTGACCGACCTGACCTATGCCGTGGGCATTTCCCCCGACAAGATCGACCGGGTGCTGGCCCTGCGTGCATCGGGGGTCGACGTGTCGGTCACGCTGGACACGGTCGAGCAGGCGCGCGCGGTGGCGGAAGCATCGCGCCGGGCGGGCGACAGGATACCCGCCCTGATCGAGATTGATTGCGACGGTCATCGGTCGGGCGTCCTGCCCGGCGATCGCGCGCTGCTGGTCGACATCGCCCAGGCGCTGGAAGATGGCGGCGAGTTGCGCGGGGTGCTGACCCATGCCGGGGCAAGCTATGGCGCGATCGGCGACGATGCGATCCGCGCAGCGGCCGAAGGCGAGCGCGCGGCGGTGGTTCAGGCCGCCACGCTGCTGCGCGAAGCGGGTTTCGATTGCCCGGTCGTAAGCGCAGGGTCCACGCCGACCGCGCATTTCGCCGAAACGCTGGACGGCGTGACGGAAATGCGCGCGGGCGTGTTCGTCTTTTTCGATCTGGTCATGGCCGGGATCGGCGTTTGTGCGATCGACGATATAGCAGTGTCGGTGCTGGCGACGGTGATCGGGCACCAGCCTGAAAAGGGCTGGATATTGGTCGATGCCGGATGGATGGCGATGTCGCGCGATCGCGGTACCGCCAAGCAGGCGGTCGATCAGGGATATGGCCTTGTCTGCGATGTGCACGGCCAGCCTATGGACGATCTGATCCTGTCCGAAGCGAATCAGGAGCATGGCATCATCACGCTTCGGCCCGGTTCGACGGCGTCGCTCCCTGACTTGCCGATCGGCACGCGGCTGCGCATCCTGCCCAACCATGCCTGCGCGACGGGCGCGCAGCATGACAGCTATCATGTCGTCAGCGGGCAGGGCGACAGGATCGAGGCCGTATGGCCCCGGTTCGGAGGATGGTGATGACGCGCATCGACGCGACGGGCGACGGCCCGCTTCCCGTGACGACGGCCAATGCGCCCGCGGCAGGCGGTCATTATGCGCAGGCCATCAAGCATGGCGGTCTTGCCTATATTTCCGGCCAGTTGCCGATCGACCCTGATGGCACGCACCGTCCCGAAGCGGATTTTGACGATCAGGCGCGGCTGGCCATCCGCAACCTGCTGGCGGTGGCGCAGGCAGCCGGCAGTTCGGCCGAAAATCTCCTGAAAGTGACGGTCTATATCGTCGGCATCGAAAACTGGCCCCGCTTCAATGCCATCTACGCTGATCTGCTGGGCGACGTTCGCCCGGCCCGGTCGGTCGTTCCCGTCCCGCATCTCCACTATGGCTATCTTGTCGAAATTGACGCCATCGCCGCCTGCGCGAACTGATGGCGATGAACTGATGCTTGACATGAAAGAGGATAGAGCGATTTCCACCCATCCTTCCATCATCGTGCGTCCCATGACCGGCGCGGATCCGGATCTCGATGGCGCGTTGGCGCTATCGCAGGCGGTCAGCTGGCCATATCGCAAGGATGACTGGCGCGTCGCGCTGGAACTGGGCCACGGCCTGCTGGCGGAAGCCGATGGCGCCATCGTCGCCTCCATCCTCTGGTGGCCCTATGGCGACGCCTTTGCCACCTGCGGCATCATCATCGTGTCGCCCGCCATGCAGGGACGCGGTCTGGGCCGGACGTTGATGGAACAGATGCTCGACGCGACCGGCGACCTGGCACTTCTGCTCAATTCGACGGTGGAGGGCCATCGCCTGTATGAACGCTTCGGGTTCAGCGATGTAAGCACGGTTCACCAGCATCAGGCCCGGCTGCCGGATAGCGTCCCTCCCTTGCCGGACAGCGCGGTGCGAACGGCGCAGGCAAGCGACCTGCCCGCCATCGTCAGGCTGGACGAACAGGCCTTCGGCGCGGCGCGGACCCGATTGATCGAGGCGTTCAGCCGCATCGGCACCGCCGCAGTCATCGAACGGGACGGGGTGATCACGGGCTTTGCCATGTGCCGGCGCTTTGGCTTTGGTCAGGCGGTCGGGCCGGTCGTCGCGGCAACGGCAGGCGACGCGCGGCAACTGATCCACCATTTCATGGCGGAACATGCGGGCACATTTCTGCGGATCGACATTAGCGGCGATAGCGGTCTGGGCGACTGGCTGACGACAAATGGCCTGCCCGAAGTCGGCCACGTCACGACCATGATCCGGGGTCAGCGGCCTGCCGTCGCAGGAGAAGCCCGGACCTATAGTCTTGCAAGCCAGTCTTTCGGTTGAAGGCGCAGTTCATGAAACTTATCCCCTATTGGCACGACACGGCCCCCGTCTTTTCTGGCACCGAAAAAGGGCCGGTCGAAGGCGACTATGACGTGGCAGTGGTGGGCGGTGGCTTTACCGGCCTTTCCGCATCATTGGCGCTGGCGAAGAAAGGCGCGCGCGTCATCCTGCTGGAAGCCGGGCGACTGGGCGGATGTGCATCCGGGCGCAATGGCGGGATGTGCAACAACGGCTTTGCGCAGGATTATGCCGGCATGGTCGGCCGCCTTGGCGCGGATGTCGCCAAACGCCTCTACCAAAGCTTCAACAGCGCGGTCGACACGGTCGAGCAGATCGTTCGGGACGAAGCGATCGACTGCGATTTCAAGCGCGTCGGCAAGCTCAAGATGGCGGCGAAACCCGCGCATTATGACAAGCTGGCGCGGTCGCAGGAACTGATGGCGCAGGGCGCGGACCCGGACGCCTATATGGTTTCGCGTCAGGATATGCCCTCGGAAGTCGGTACCGACCGCTATTTCGGCGGGCTGATCTTTCCCAGAAGCGCGGCGATGCATATGGGTAAATTCGTCCATGGTCTGGCAAGCGCAGCGGCGCGCCATGGCGTCCGGCTGCATGAGGACAGCCCGGTCACGGGGATGAAGCGGCTGAACGGCCACGCCCATCGCCTGTCCACGCCATCGGGTGATGTCACGGCCCGGCAGGTGCTGCTGGCGACGGGCACCTCCGCTGTCGGGCCATTATCCTATTTTCGCCGCCGCATCGTTCCGGTCGGCGCGTTTCTGATCGTGACTGAACCCCTGTCGCAGGCGCGGCTAGACAGCCTGTTGCCGCATCGCCGCAACGCGACCGATACGCGCAATTTCGTCAGCTATTTCCGCGTGACGCCGGACAATCGCCTGCTCTTTGGCGGGCGGGCGCGCTTTGCCAGATCCAATCCCCGTTCGGACATGAAGAGCGGGACCATCCTCCAGAAATCGATGGTCGATATTTTCCCCGGCCTGTCCGACACCCGGATCGATTATTGCTGGGGTGGCATGGTCGATATGACGGCTGATCGCCTGCCGCGCGCGGGCGAGCATGACGGTCTCTTCTATTCCATGGGCTATAGTGGGCACGGCACGCAGATGTCGACCCATATGGGCCAGATCATGGCCGAGGTGATGGACGGCAACCCCGCTGCCAATCCGTGGGGCGATTTCGCCTGGCCGGCCATTCCGGGGCATTTCGGACCGACATGGTTCCTGCCGTTCGTCGGCGCCTATTATAAATTGCAGGACATATTGCACTGAAACGGTCCCGGATACCGGGCCTGTCGGCAACAGCTTCATAAGGACAGATCAGCGTGAGCGTCCCAGAATATCGCCAATTCTATATTGATGGCGCGTGGCGTACATCATCGTCCGACAAGATGAGCGCCATCCTGTGCCCGGTGACCGAAAGGGTCATCGGTTCGCTGGCCATGGGCACCCACGCCGATGTCGATGATGCCGTTGCCGCCGCCAGACGCGCGTTCGCGACATTTTCCCTGACCCCGGTCGAGGAACGGCGCGCGCTGCTGGGACGGATATTGGCGCTGATGGAGGAGCGGGCCGAAGCGTTGGCGATCGCGATGACCACGGAAATGGGCACGGCGATCAGCTTTGCGCGCAGCGCGCAGGTGCCCTTCGGCATCGCCCATGTGCGGGCGGCGATGGAGGCGCTGAGCGACTATGCGTTCATCACCCACCAGGGATCGACCGCGATCGTGCGCGAGCCGATTGGCGTGTGCGGCCTGATTACGCCCTGGAACTGGCCACTCTACCAGATCACCGCCAAAGTTGCGCCGGCGATCGCGGCGGGCTGCACGACCGTCCTGAAACCCAGCGAATTGTCGCCGCTGAGCGCGCTGCTGTTCGCGCAGATCATGCATGATGCGGGCACGCCCCCCGGTGTCTTCAATCTGGTCAACGGCACCGGGGAAGAGGTTGGGGCAGCGATGGCGTCGCACCCCGACATCGACATGATATCCATCACCGGATCGGTGCGTGCGGGCATATTGGTGGCGCAGGCGGCGGCGGTAACGGTCAAGCGCGTGGTGCAGGAACTGGGCGGCAAGTCGCCCAACATCCTGTTGCCCGACGCCGATTTCGCGCGCGTGGTGCCGTTGGGCGTCGCGTCAGCTCTGCGCAATGTCGGCCAGTCGTGCAGCGCGCCGACGCGGATGATCGTACCCGTCGACCGGCTGGAAGAGGTGGAGACGCTGGCCCGCCGTCATGCGGAAACCATGATCGTTGGCGATCCGATGGCGCAGGACAGCGTTCTGGGCCCGGTTGCCAACAAGGCGCAGTTCGACCGCGTCCAGCATATGATCCGCGTCGGCATCGACGAAGGGGCGAAGCTGGTCTGCGGCGGTCCCGGTCGTCCCGAAGGATTGGGCGAGGGCTATTTCACGCGGCCCACCATATTTTCCGATGTCACGACCGACATGCGCATCGCGCAGGAGGAGATTTTCGGGCCGGTACTGTGCATCATCCCCTATGCGACGGAAGATGACGCGATCGCCATCGCCAACGACACCGTCTACGGCCTTGGCGGGCATGTCCAGTCGGCGGACCTGGAAAGCGCGCGCCGGGTCGCGCGCCGCATCCGATCCGGCCAGGTGCACATCAATCACCCCGCCTGGGACGCCCATGCCGCCTTTGGCGGTTACAAACAGTCGGGCAATGGCCGCGAATATGGCGTTTTCGGTCTGGAAGAATGCCTCGAAACCAAGGCGATATTGGGATACGGCCCGTCATGACCAACGTCTGAAGGGGCTGTCGCCAGAACCTTTCCCACCTTATTGACTGAACGCAGGCTGGAACTTCATCATGTCCCCCAGAACCAAAAAGATCGCCAGCGACGAAAGTCTGCCCCGGTCCGCCGACGTCGTCATCATCGGGGGCGGTATCGTCGGCGCGGCGACCGCTTATTATCTCGCCAGGCGCGGCCTGTCGGTGGCCCTGCTGGAAAAGGGCTATATCGGCTGTGAACAATCCAGCCGGAACTGGGGTTGGTGCAGGCAACAGAATCGGGACATGCGCGAAATGCCGCTGTCGGTCCTGTCGATGCGGCTCTGGGACGGGCTGGCCGATGAAATCGGTCAGGATCTGGGCTTTCGCCGAACCGGCCTTCTCTATGCCAGCGATGATGACAAGCAGTTGGCCGAATGGGAAAAGTGGCAGGAGGTCGCTCGGCTGTTTGATGTCGAAACGCGCATGTTGTCGGCACGCGAAGCGGCGGAAACCTTCCCCGAAACCAAGCGCAAATGGCGCGGTGGCATCCACGCCGCCCGCGATGGCAAGGCGGAACCCGCGCTGGCCGCGCCTGTCCTTGCCGAAGGTGCGCGCGCGCACGGCGCGACCATCCATCAACAATGCGCCGCCTATGCGCTCGATGTAACCAATGGGGCCGTGAGCGGCGTCCACACGGAGAAGGGGTTTATCGCGGCCGATGCCGTCCTGTGCGCTGCCGGTGCCTGGGCATCAGCATTTTGCCATACACTGGGCGTGCGCTTTCCCCAGGCCAGCGTGCGCCAGACCGCGCTCCGCTCCCGCCCCGCGCCCAATGTCGGCGAAGTGCTCTACACCCCCGACTGCGCGCTCACCCGCAGGCTGGACGGCAGCTATACGATGACGATCAGCGGCAAGGCCACGTTGGAAGTGACGCCCCAGAGCCTGCGCTACGCCAAGCCGTTCATGCCCATGTTTCTCAAGCGCCTGCGGGCCGTACAGGTGGGTGTCGGCAAATCCTTTTTCGTCGGGCCGGAATCCGTTTCGAGCTGGTGGTCCGCCAAGGAGCGCCGCTTTTCCGACATCCGGGTGCTGGACCCCGATCCCGATCCGAAATTCATCGCCGCGATCCTGGCCAATGTCCGCGCGAGTTTCCCGGCGCTGGCGGACATCGAAGTCGATGAGGCGTGGGGCGCCTATGTCGATTCGACCCCCGACGCGGTGCCGGTCATTTCGCCGATCGAAGGGATTGGCGGCTATTATCTGGCCGCTGGCTGTTCGGGACATGGCTTTGGCGTCGGGCCGGGCATCGGATTTCTGGCGGCGGAACTGATCGCCAATGACAAGCCCAGCGTCGATCCCCACCCCTATCGGCTGTCGCGATGGTCCGATGGGACAAGGATTGAAGTCGGCGCGCTATAATCCTGTGCCAACTGGCGGTGGCGCGAATCCGCCATGCGAGGGCCTAGGCGAGGCGAATGAAGACATTGGTGGTCAGTCTTTCCTGACATCCCTGGTCCGTGAAGTGATCTGGCGGAATCATCCCTGAATGGAGAGCATTGCTTGGGTAGACCGCGATCCTGCCGGGGTGTCCAGTGATGGCGGCGGTCATTTCATAGTCGTCATTCGACCCGCATATATAATTTTTGCGCGCTCCGAGATGCTCTATGGAGGTTAGATAGTAGCTGAGCTTGTCTTCAGTTATTCGTTCCAGTCCAGTGGCGCGATGGCGGTAGAGGGCCGTGCCCATGGTGGGAGTCAGATAGTGCAAAATGGCGATCATCTTGCCACTGGTGTCATCAAAATGAGGGTTGCTCTGATATCTCGTAAGTTTTTCAGGGCGCGTCGTGACCCTTGAAAGGCTTGCGGATATGGCCCCCAAAATATCTGCTTCGAACGCATCGCTGATTAGGGGCGCCAAGATGTTCAGCATGGGGCCGACATAGCCAGCCATCAGGCTATCACCCGGCTTAAGGAAATGGCGCTCGCCCGGATAAGGACCCGTGGCTTGCGGGTATGGCGACAGCGCGCGCGCGCGACTGACAATCGCGTCAAGGTTGGCGACATAATTGTCGACAATCAGGACCGGCACTTTTTCGCGTCCGACATAGAGCAATTGTGGTTCGATCGTCGTCCGCCTTTTCGAGCCTGCTCTCAGCCTCCAGATCGGTCCGCCGCCCTGCAAGCCGAGAACCAGAACGGTCCCGGATTGCCTATTGGTAGCGTTATCCAAAGTCAACTCTGGGCCAGTAGCGCCAGTCCAGTGAGCCCCCGCCTCGACGGGACATAGTCCGTGAAGGCGAGAGTCGTTCCGATCAGGCATCCACCAGTTGTTTCGCGCCGCGCTGCACCGTCATGCGGTGCGTACCGGCCAGTTCGGTCGTGCGGGTGCGGATGTCCTTCATGAAGTGCCATGAACCCGCGACCTGTTGCGGCGTCAACTCAAGCGAGACATAGGTAGTGTCTCAGTTTGAATTTATGGGATGACCTCGAACGGCCAGCGCCATGAGGAGTAAAGGTAGGCACCGCCACCTTCACGATCGGTGAGCTTAGCCCGCAAGCGGAAGCGCGTGCCTGTCGGGTAGTCTTGGCTCAGCTTTTTTGAACATTCGACGTGCATGTCTGCCGGATATGCTTGGCCTGGGACTGGTCGGATATGAACCCGCCCATGAAGCCCAGAGCTTTGCGCGGGCTCATAGCTTTCTACGATCACCCATTCATAGGCATTGTTCTGAGCCACGCTTCCCCCTTTTAGGGTAGGCGATCAGACTACCCGCTTCTTATACGGCCCGCGCGGCTTAGGAGCCGGTGCCATCGCGTCGATCTTAGCAACAACATCGTCCAGCGACCACAAGCGATCGGTGATGCCAGCAGCCATCGCAGGCGACATGCGCAGCGTCTTGTGAATGCGGGTGAAGTTGTAGAACACAAAGTAAAGCGCCAGCGCGTGAATGTGGTTGTCGAGCTTCTTTGAGAAGGCGTTGGTCAGGCGGGTGAAGCGCCGCATGGACATACGCATGGTGAGGTTCTGGCGCTCAACGTAGCTGGTGGAGACATGCTTGATGTCGGGATTGCCTTCAACGCGGATTTTCTTGATCCCGGTGCATTCGGCGGGGCTGTAACGGCCCGGTGCGGTGATCGTAGGACCATACAACTTCACAAGCTGGGCAAAGTCCACGTCTGCGCCGAACGCGCCTTCTACCGCCTCTAGATAAGCCTTGTGGCCATCGGTGGTTAGCTGGACACGGTTGGCAAGGCGGCTGCGCAGATCATCCATAAGGTCCATGGCATCTTCACCCGAACGGCCACCGACATTGAACGCGACAATCAGCTTCGTGTCGGCGTCGATAGCGGTCCACGTCCACACGTCACCAGCTCCCTCCGGGGCTGCCTTGGCAGTTGCGACGTTCTTTTGCTTGGCGTGGCAGAACGACCAGATTTCATCGCACTGGATACGCGACGCCTTCACGTTGCGGACCATTTCGTCATGGATGGCAAGCGCGGCTTCCCCGGCCTCGACCAGCAGCTTTGACACTGTGTTGATCGACACGTCCGCAACGCGGCTGATCGAGCGCATGGACGACCCTTCGCAGAGCATGGCGAGGATTTGGATGCGCTTGGCGTGGGGCAGCTTGTTCATACTCATTTTAATATGAACTTTTATGCTTAGTGGCAAGCATATATTCGCTACGAAACTAGGCGGAGGCGAGGCTTCTGCAATGGAATCGGATAAAGCGCGGCAACATCTTCATTGGTCAATCCGAACAGTTCCGACAACTCATCAACAGAGTAATCAAGGTCTTGCAAATGCGAACGTATAATTGAGCGCAAAGTGGAAGGGGTTTCAATAAGATGTGAGGCTTCAACCGGTTCTCTTTTACGAAATCCTCGCTTGGACATTTCAATAACATAGTATTTATACATACGATCCGACAAAGAGCCAATTTGCCAAGCCTTATACATTAGCGATTGCATTGAGGTTCCCCAATACAGTTTTAGATCCATGAACTTGGTCAAAGAGTGTGGCTCAAAGTCGTTCTTTATATCACGACTTGGCATCAAAAATTCGGACGCAAATCTATTAGCCTCTATTTCCTGTTCAGGATGAGGGGTTTGATGGCAAGTTAAATGCGCAATTTCATGGGCAAGGCTGAACCTATATCTATCTTTTGGCTGATTAGAATTGATAAAAACAATAGGCGGCAGTCCGTCACAAGCGTGCTGGCAAAAGCCGTCAATCAATTCACTGCCAAAATCAAAGGCAATAATAATGATACCCGCTCGCTCAGCAATTTTGGTAAGATCGTCTATTGGCCCCTTTGGCAACTGCCAACGCTGCCGAAGCATACGCGCGATTTCTTCAACATCGCGGCCATATTCATCCGGATCAATGGCGGGCAGTGGCGGCAATGTCGGTTCTATCTCTACCGATGAAAGAAGAGATTTGAGATTGAGGCGGAATATCTCGGCCAACCCATGAACCGCATCCTGGTCTTTAACGGCAAGCTTCGCCCGTTTACGATGATAGCTAACCATCGGCTCGCGGACATATGCACTTCGATAAAAAAAGCTTGGTCGAACGCGCAGCGCGGACGCCAATTTTTCAACCAACTCTGCCTGCGGTTGGATACGACCATGCTCAAGCTTAGATAGCGTGCCTTGCGTAATGCTTCCATCTAGAACTGCGACTAGTTCAGCCTGCCCTTTTCGGCGAACCTGTCGCGCAAGGGTTAGAAGGCTTCCATTAAATACCTTATCCATTGGCCTTGCGCTCGCCATCCTTCACCAGAACACGGATTCCGACTCCTTCGTCGTCTCCGTCCAGCGGGATATCTGTCTGAATGCCACGACCGTCGCCTTCGCCGTTAAGCGGAATCACCCACAGGACATCCTGTTCCGGATTGTTGCAGACAAGATAGAGATTGATTTGAGACGGTGCGTTCTCCGGAACGCTCCAGCCCAGATAAAGAAGCGTAGCTTCGGGCGCGTTTGGATAAAGATCGGTTGCATACTCGGGAAGCTGATTGGCGTCATACTCCGCCGAAGCGAAGGTCGGGCTTACAGCAACAGCGAACCCATCGCGCAACTTCTTTACCCGCAACAAATACTTCCCTACCAATCCGACAAGAATAAGCTGGTGCTTACGATGAAGATGGGCGCCGGAAACAGCCTCGCACCAATCGTAAAGCTTACGGACAAAAATCTGCCTGTATATGGACGCCTTGGTGCTGGCATTCAGCAATGGTGCGATCAAGCGGCACTTTTCTTGAAAATCTCGATGAACCTCCAAACCAAGTTCACGCAGACCATCAAAATAATGTCCGATATCGGCATGTGCCTCTTCAGCGGTTCGGATTGGCATAATTGATCCCTGTTGCAGCGTATCGCGCGAGGGTAAGGCAAAATCCTGTCCATAACAATAAAAATTATTCCAGAATTATTCCTTGGGGTGCCCCCACCGCTTAGCTGCCGCCTTCTGCGCAATCTCCTTGCGCCGCTCAGGCGTCATATTTTCAGCGCGCTTCTTGCCTCCAGCGCGGCCCATCTCTGCCGCCGCGCTGGACAGCTTTTCGTCGCGCTCATCCTCGACCTCGCCGGTTGCGATCTTGCCGATCAGCACAGCCAAGCCGATCGCGTCGGCTGGGCGCTTCTCCCCGCGTGGTCCTTTAGGCATTATCAGGCTTCTTCGGGTGGGCGAATAATAGCATTCCGCTATGATCGACAATATCAACCTTCTCGGCAAACCCTGTTTTTACCCAATCTTGAACTTTTATCATCGCGGCATCTAAGGGAACATCATCCCACTGCGCTGTACCGACGATTTTTTCGGCTACGTATCGTCTGACTGTATATTCCACGCCTGCCTCCATGCTTTCCGCTAAGCATATAGGAAGCGGCGGCCGGATGCGACAGGTGATCGGCTAAAATTCAAACTGAGACACTACCCCGCAGCCTGCCTTTCTTCCTCAGCGCGACGCTCGTCCTCGACGCCCTCCCAATGGCGCTGCTCGTCTTCTTCGTCGCGTCGCCGCTGATCTTCGTCCCGCTCTGCCATGTTGCCGTTCTACCGCTCGCGCGTATGAGTTCCAAGTGCGGCTTGTAAGGTTGGGCTGTACGCATTTTTGCGCAGCTGGACCGCGTATTACTGAAGGCGATCCACTAAATCATGCAGCTGTCGATTCCGCGTTGATCCAAGGCAGCACGCCAGATTTTACGTAACCACTGGTGCCACTAACCGTCGCCATAATTGCGAGTATCGGCATAGCCCGCCCATTTATCACCGCCATAGGAGGGTGATCCGTCCGGCCACCCTCCGGCCTGCCACAAAATGTCGAATGTCTCGTGGAGTGCGCCCGCCAGCGGCGGTCGGAGCGCGGCCAGTGTCAGCACCGGGAGGCCGAGCTCGGGGATACGCATGCGCCGTCCGCCCCCTCGCGCGCGCAACAGATGAACATCGTCGATCCCGTCGAAACCAACCTGGACCAGCGCTGGCCCTTCGAGCCCTAGCTCCAGCGCGATACGCGCCATTCGCTCGAGCGTACGGACAACCTGGCCTTCAAGGTGGCGTCCATCGATGGGGATGTCCGGATCATCGTCGATCCTGCGGCCGATCGTTGCCTGGAACTCAAGATAGCCAGGTCGCACCAGGCGCATTCGCCAGCCGGTTTCAGGATTGTTGCCTTCAGCCGGTCGATGGCGAGGTCCGCAGCTCCACCATTGGCGGCCGTCACTGTCGGTTTCGACCCGGTCCTGCGACGTAGGCGGGAAGAGTAGCTGCGCCCGCTGCACGACTGCGGTATCGAGCCGCCCCCCTTCGGTCGCCACGAGCGGGACGAGACGCACCGTCATGCGCGGTCGCGTGACGATCTCCGGCAGGGCGCCGAGCTGCGGATCGAGTGCGAGTGCAGACAGCGCCTCCATCGCCTGCGCCGGACGTGGATCAGGCTCAGCGACCGGTGGCGCTGTCGCGACACGGATGCGGTCGCGCGCCAGGCGCTCAAAGGCGTCGAGCGCGTCGCCCAAGCTACTCGCCCTACGGTTGAGCTCTGTAATCGCGTGCATCGTTTCCGGCTGCATGCCCTGCGCCCGATCTACATCGGTTTTCGGCCATGCCATGTCCGGATTGCGGTCCATCACATGAATTCGTTCGAACACAAGCGACGCCAGGGACTCAGCAGCTGCGCGCACCGAGACGAAGCTCTCCTGAAGCTGCGCATCGTGAAACTCAAAAGCAGCGCCGACCCAATCCTCATTCATGTCGTGCAACGGGTCGAGGATTGCGCGCCGAAACGGGGTGCCGAAATTGTGCTGGCGCAGAAATTGGCGGAGGCTTTGGCCTAGCTGCTGGCGAACTTGGGCCAGCAGGGCAACGTCGTGTGGATGCGGCTCGGCAAGTACCGCAGCGGCGCGGGTCACGTCGTCAGTCAGGATCGCCCGCAGCGCGACGACAAACGCACCGGTCAACGCATCGCGCGCCACACGCTTGGTCTCGGCGTCGGCACCTTCGGGGCAAGAAAACAAGATCGGTCGGCGCGCATGGCGCAGATCGAACGGCAATTCGTGCTCGTCAGGATGGCCGTAAGCGGTATTCATCACCGCGATCACCCGGCGCCAGCTAACCGCCTTCAACGCGTAACCATGCTCGATGCAGACATTGGGATTGGGGCAACGGCTGTCATTTGCCCGCGTCGCAACAAAGGTCAGATCGGACAGGAAAGCTGTCGCGCGATCGATCTTGCCGAAGATCGTGTCGAGGATCGGTGGCGATCCCGGAACATCGAGCGTGTCCCTGTCGATCGCCAATTCACGATCAGCCAGATCGATGTCGGCATCAGCGTGGAGCTTCCCGATCGCGCGTTCGAGCGCCCGCTCAATGAGGCTGCGACCGACGGGATTTGGGACATCGCTCTGCCATGAGAAAAAGATATGATGTGGCATCCGTTCTAGACAGCCTTTCGGAAGATTGCGCCCGCGACCGGCCCGCCAAAAATCACGCTGAACCCGCGCGGATTTTTCGAAGCCAAACCATATTTCTCGGTCACCGCTCTTCCGGCGTCGAGCGCCTGGCTGCGCGTTGGCCCTGAGCCGCCAGCCACGACCGCGGCACCATGCGAGCGCCGATCCCGGTGGAGGAGGTCGAAGCCGGCGCGGACGCTTTCGTCTATCTGGGAGTGTCTCATGGTCAGAACGGCAGGACGCCGGCGCGGTAGAGTGCAACGACCGCCTCGCGATCGACGAAATCAGTTTCGTGCAGGTCGCGTTGCTCAGGGAAAGATGCGAACAGGGAATGCTGCACAACGCCCAAAATGGGTCGCCGTTGCGGGAATTGATGGGCGGTCAGGTCGTATAAGAGGCCTCCCGTGCGCACCCAGAAATGATGCTCATACTTCTCGGGTTTGGTGCCCCGGACGATCTTAACATCGGTGAGGCCGTACTTTTCCTCAAGCAGATGGGAGAAGATGATCGAAACGCTTTCGCAGCAGTTCCGTGGATAGGAATAGGCGAAGGGGTAGTCGAGTAGTTCCGATCTACGGTTCGCCTTGAGGAAAGCCATCAAAACCCGCGCCGATCGGATGACCTGTTCTTCCAAGGCAAGATTGTCAGCCAATTGGCGAAACCCTGGAAGGGCGATAATTCGCCAGCAGAGCGCCGCGCGCGTGACAGGCAGACATGTGCATGAGCATCGTGTCTTCCGCCCAAGCGCGTTCTTCCGTGCAATCGGTAAAAGCCGAACCGCTCACCCGATCATATTCTCGATCGCAACCTGGACATCGTTCTCGATGATCGCCGCGACTTCCTGATAGATGGCGGCTTCGATATCGACTTCCGCCGTCTCGATCGAGGCGACCAGCGAATAAGGGACTTTGCGCAGCCAGCGTGCGCCCTTCTTCTTGTCTCCCCACCAGCCCTTGACCGGCATCACCCCGATACCGTCCTTCAGCAAAAGATCAGAGGCCGGACCTGTCCAGACGTCATGATGCAACGAGCCCCGTCGCGCGTTGGTCGGCCCGATCGTAAACCGGTCATCCTCGTCGAGATCCTCGGCCTCATAATCCTCGCCGCGCGCCAGCTGATTGACGCGGGCGATCGCCTCATCGGCGGTCTCGTCAATTCCCTTGAGGAAGAACCGCAGCTTTACGGAGGGATAACGATTGGATTGCTGACGTGCCGAGCGTGACGGGTTCGGCTCGACAAAATAGGACAGAGTGAGCCGCAGCCGGACCTCCTCGGGTCCGAGTTGCTCCAGTGCTTCGCGCGGCCATGGCAGCGCATGCCAATTCATCTCGCCAAGCGCGATGCTGGCAGCGCCGCGACGATAGGCCTGAATCTCGTCCTGAACGATCATGGTCAGGGCATTGTCGAAACTGGCAAGCGCGCGCTCGCGATCCGGTTTCCCGAACCCGAAACGCTGCAGCAACGTCGCATAATCCGACCGGTTGGGGTTGCCGGGCAGACGGGCGAGCATGGCGGGCGTCCAGCGCGCCGAATGAATCATGAGTGCCCGGACCGTCTGGGGCGTCGCATCGGGATAGGCGGCAAGGATCGCGGCAGCCAGGCCGCTCGCCGCTGCCGTCGCGGCGCTCGTCTCGCCGGTACAGGTGAAGCGATGCTGCGCGAAATCTCGCGCCGTTGTTACGACGCTCAGATGCGGCGCATTCAGGGTGCCGACCCCATCCTCGTCCGCAACGCGGTTCCCACCTTCCATGACGATGTCCGGCTTGTTGCACAGCACTGGCCTCAGCCATGCCACGCCGGTACGCGACGTCGGGCAAAGGTCCCCTTCGCCGGACACATGGCCGACGGGCTCGTCATCCTCGACCAGATGCGTGCAGGCGCCGACCGTGATCGCGTTCAGCGCCTGCGCTGGCGATCGCATCGGCGAGGCATCGTTGAGCGCGATATGATCATCGACCTCATAGGCCTGCTCATCGATATTGCCCGCGGGGACGAAGAACAGCCGCTGCTTGCCTGGCCGGCCGAAGGCGAGCTGGTCGATTACCGTCGAAAGGCTCGAGGGCCGCCCGTCAGATCGCTCGCGCGGGACGCTCATCGACAGGGAGAAGATGCGGTTGGCGCGATCGGTTCGCTCAACCAGTCGCACCGCGTCGCGGATCGAGGCACCGGGTAAGGGTTGCGCCACGCCCGCTACGGCAGGGGGCAGCACCGTCACGGATTCGAGGCGATGTGTCACCATGACCGGAGCGGCGCCGGCCAACAGCGGTGCGAGATTGTCGTATAGCGCTACCCCGGCCATGCCTGTGCCATGGCCGTGATGGTCCGTCGCGCTCCAGGCCGGATTGATCGTCAGGCAGCGATCGGCAGCCAGAAACGGCGCGAGCAAGGGGTGCCCCCGACGCACGCCGCTATCGAGGATGCACACTCTGGGTGCATCCGCACCCGGCTCGACGATCCGTTCAAGCAGACGGTTCGCAGCCGCTGCCTGCTGACCTGGGGCAAGCTCCAGCAAATGCGCCATGAAAGATGACGCGGCGCGCAGTTCGGCGACCGCTGGCGCCTTGCGGATCAGCTCGCGCAATTGCCGCCGTGTGCATCGTGCCCGAACAACCACGGCTTCCGGAAACTGCAGCCGTCCGCGCTCGATTCCGATATCGAGTTCAGGTGCCGTGTCCCGGATCCAGTCCTCGGTTCCGGGCCGAAGCCACAGCTCCCAGGCAAACATCTCGTCGATCTCGGGGAGGTCGGCGGTGTCGGTCCAAAGGTCGCGCAGTGTCGCGGGTCGAATGCGGGCCAGCCGGTCGAAAAACTGCTCATTGTCGGGTTTCTTGCCCACGTCCGGCTCGCTGTCGGCATAGGCTTCGGTAGCGCGTTTGAACTTGTCGACCTTCTCCGCGCGCATGAAGACGTTGGCCGTCTGTCGCGCCTGGTCGACCTCGACAGAGAGCAGGTCGATGCCGCGACGGCTGGAGTCGAAGAAGGCGAGCGGCATCGGCGTCGCGATGGGCGCCTCGAAGCTGAGATAAACACCTCGCTCGGCCTCCGGCAGCAGCACCTGTTCGGCGATCCGCTGCGCGTTGCGTTCGATCGCCTGCTCGACCGCGCCGACCAGCGCATCGACATGGGCCCGACGATTGCCTCGGGTCACGCGCTGCGTCACGATCCTGGGCGCAACGCCGCGGAACGGAATCGGCTCGCCTCGTCGTCCGACGAAAAGATGGGGGCGGGGATCAGCCATACGGATTAGCCTACGCTGACCTTAGAGCTCAAATCACATGCCCTTGCCGGCGTTCAGCCAGCGCTGAAATCAGGAGATCCGATGACAGCACGCCGTCATAATCCAAGATCGCGATACGCGCCGCGTCGGCCGAGCCGCGCGCAATGTCGCAATGCGACATCTCCTTCGTCTCCTCAAGCAGCCGCGCCCAGTCGAATATGGAAAGATCGAACGTCGTCAGATTGTTCTCGACCACCGCACGCGCCTGTTCGGCATCGGGCAGCCCGTAACTGAAGATCGCGTCGAATCTGCGAAACAGCGCCTTGTCGAGCAGCTTCGCGTGATTGGTTGCGGCCAGAATCAGACTTGTACTGCGATCCTCCTCAAGGAATTTGAGGAATGCCGTCGAAATCCGGCGCGCTTCGCCGACGTCGTTCTGCATCGAACGCTCTGCACCAAGCGCATCGAGCTCATCGAACAGATAGACGCCGCGATTATTGGCGATCGATTCAAAAACCAGTCTCAGCTTGGCTGCGCTCTCGCCCATGAACTTCGTGATGATGCCGTCGAGTTCGATCGTGAACAAAGGCAGTGAAAGTTCGCACGCAAGCGCCGCCGCGGTGCTGGTCTTGCCTGTGCCGGGTGGCCCGCTCAGCAGCAGCTTACGCCGGGGGCTCAAGCCGTGATCGTCGAGTTTCTCGCGCTGACGCTGTTCCTTGACGATCCGCTTGAGCGCGTCGCCCAGTTTGTCCGGCAGCACCAGCGACGACAAACCTTCGGTCGGAAAGCTCGCGGTCAGGATCCCGGCGAGTTCTCCCCGTGGCCGGACCATCGGAATAGGATCACGCGTACGCTCGATCGTCGCAGTCTGATTGCGCGTTTCCTCGACAAGCGTACGAAGCTCTTCCGCGACCCTCGTGTGGCCGCGCTTGGCCGCATCCGCAGCCAGCTGCAACGCAATCTGCGTGAAACGGCTGCCGTCGCCGCGCGCATGGCTGCGGACAAGCGAGATGATCTGAGCTGCGCTCGCCACTATTTCCCCCGGCGCGGTAGCCTTTTGGCTCCGCCTTCCAGTTTGCCTGAAGTCGACAGACACTCCAAGTTCTTTGCGGCCAACCGAATCACGCCAGATATTCCCGTTCCACGAACATTCCCATCTTGCTCCTTAAGCATGCACCCGAACATTGTCGCGTCTCTATCGAATTCTGAACCGGAGTTCCCGGATCTCCGCCGGCTTTGTATCCCACGGCGCGCGGAGCATGAGCTGTAAGCAAATGTCGCCTGGCCGTCGTGGGGTCACCAGAAAGATCTCGCGGCCCTTCCCACCAAAGGATTGCGCTGGCCTGGCGGCGAGCCGTTCAACCTCTAACCCATCAACGTCCCGCGCCTCCCATCGGAAGCCCGTTGCCCCCCCCCCGGGGAGCGCGAGTTCGAGGGACTGGCCCAATCGGGCATCGAGCACAGTCGAACCCTCAGGAACCTCCGTCACCACGGGTCTGCCGCCGTCATGGCCGCTCGACCTCAATACCAATGAACGGGAATTCCTGATCAAGCCCACACTGCCCATAGGCAATCCGGCAAAAGCCGTCCTCGCCCCAGCGTTCGGACCAGCTGTTCTTGATGATCCAGCAGGACGCCTCGTCGTCATAGCCGACGACGCACACGGCATGCAGGCCGACCTCATCGCCGGTCGCATGCTCATAGATTCCACCCGTGTAATAGCGAAAATCGTCGAACACCCGCATGCCGGCGATAACCGGACCGCGGGCTACCGCATAGCGGCGATCCTCGGCGCTATGCGCCGTCTGCCAACTCGAGACACGCAGTGCCGCCGGGATGGCCTTGCATACAGCATCGACACCATAGGGAAGATCCTGCTCGAGGCCGACGCCTTTCGTCGCACGTTCCAGAGCGGGCACGAAGTCCCAGCCGTCCTCGCAGCAATCACCACAGCCGCAAAAAAACAGATCCGCTTCGGCCAGATCGACTGCCGCAGCAGTGCCTTCAGCAATCGCCAATGCGCTCTCCATGGCCGCGCAGGTTGCGAACGCCACACAGGCTCCGCACATATCCTGATATTTGATCGAGCTGACACGGCCGTCGTCCCGCCAGTCGATCTTCGCCGGTCGCTTTCCGCGAAAGGCATCCGGCATCATCGTCGCGACCTGAAGCGCTTCGGCCGCGAGGCTCGCTGGCCTGAGACCGAAGCGGCCCGGCGTCGCTGCCGCCGCGGCGATCGGGGTCTCGCCCGCCGTCCAGCTCAACCGCTTGGCCGCGATTGCCTCTTCAACCTGTGTCAGATCCACCACGTTCTCAATTTCCCCCTTATGGGCCTCAACCTGCCCGACGGATCGTCACCAGTCCATCAGACGCATAGGAGCCGCCCAGAACGACGCCCCGGTTGGATCCGAATATCTGTGCCGAAGGTGTGCCAAAGCGTATTGGCAATGACGTCATCCCAGCCGAGCTGCTTGCAGATATCACTAAGTACTCCGTCCGCCGCAAAGAAATGCGCCTGTCCGCCATCGGATAGAAACACGTATGGATTGCCATTCAGCACGGGCTGAGTACCAGTCTTCGTCACCGAGCAATATAGCCATGCGTCAAACGGCCTCCGCGATATCACCGTCGCCATTTACCGCTTTTGCGGGGCCCCGAGTAGTCGCGCCTTCAGTTCCTCCCGAGCAATAGATATCCCATGCCTCCATCACGGTTCGCCGTTTCGCGAGCGCCCGGCCGCGTCGGTAAGCCCGCTCGGCCTTGCTGCCGACCATGTGAGCCAGCGCCATTTCCACCGTCTCCCGTTCGAAATTGGTCTCTTCACCAGCCCAGTCACGAAATGAAGAACGGAAGCCGTGTACGGTAACGCTGTCTACGCCCATCCGTCTAAGTAGCATCGACATCGCCATGTTCGACAGCTTGCCGCCACGCTGCGCCGGAAAGACTGGTTGGTGAACTCCCGCATTCTTCGGCTTGAGAGCGTTCAGTAGAGCTACGGCGTGATCTGTGAGCGGCACGGTATGCTCGGCCTCGGTCTTCATCCGCAAAGCCGGGATCGTCCACAGTCGAGCCTCGAAATCGACCTCGCCCCAGGTCATGCCGATGACCTCGCCTGTTCGTGCTGCCGTGAGGATAGTAAATTCGAGCGCGCGAGCAGCGATCGCCTCCCGCCGCTTGAGTTTACTGAAAAAGTCCGGCACCTGAACGTAAGGCATCGCCGCATGATGTTCCGTCGGTTTTCGATGCTTAGGCATCATCAGCTCGAGATGTCCCTTCCAACGCGCGGGGTTTTCGCCCGCTCGATGCCCGGCTACCCGAGCTGCATCGAGAACACGCTCGATGCGGCCCCGCACGCGTCGGGCCGTCTCCGGAACCCTCGACCAGATCGGCTGCAGTGCCGCAACGACATCTTCAGTGGCGATCGTGGAAATTTCCATGTCGCAAAGTTTCGCGGCATGGGTTTTCAACGTCGCCCGCCATTGTTTGCGATGCTTGTCGTTGCGAAACCCGCCTTCAATCTCATCGATCAACTTTTCCGCAAAGCCCCAGAAGGTGACCCCACCTTGAAGGCGGGTACGGCGCTTAGGCCCGGGTAGAATTACGTTATCAGGCTCGGACGGTTTCGGCCGTGCCTCGACCCGCTCCGCGATCGGATCGCGTCCTTCGACGAATGCGGCCTTCGCTTCTCCCGCGAGTTTGCGTGCTGTGGCGAGCGATACGGAATCCGGGCTGCCCAATCCCATCTCCCGACGTTGGCCACCCCCAATGAGGATCAGAACCCACGATCGATTTCCGTTGGGTTTTACCAGCAGATAGAGGCCATTGCCGTCGGAGTGCTTTCCCGGCTTCGTGATTGCGGCGACCTGCTTGGCCACCAGTTTATTGCCGAATCTGCGTGCCATCATGACCTCCGCACATTCAGCTGGGAAGCCCGTGGGCCGATATCCAGCCCCAATTCTGTTCCCAATCGTGGCTGCGGCCTACGGCGGTCAGCCACGAACCAGAACGGCCGCAAATTATTTTTCAACGTGCTGGTATCATTAGTTTTTATGAGGTTCTGGATAGTCCGCCGCGGCTCGCGGGAGACCGTCCAGTGGCGGTGCTGTCAGTCTAATGCGAACTCGTCTCCACCAGATGCATTCCAGACGGGAAGGGTAGGGGCCTAGCTCGCGACTGCCTGCCACTCTGCCTGGGCGGCGGAGCGTCTCTCCTTGGATGTTTCTCGAACTACGAGATGGCGTTCCAGCGAGAAGTGGTTTTGCAGCATGGCGTGAACGGAGGCGAATTTTTGTAGCGCCGTCATTCGCCTGAAGCGCAGCATCGCGCGTTCTCGTCGTCGGACACTCGTCCGAAATGGACTATTTTTCGTCCCCCTTCACACTGATGGGTAGCAATCAATGCTTTTCTGTTCTCCGCAGATTGCCGCCCTGTCGATCGGCCAGACAGCCATATTTTTGGAATGCGACTGTCGTTGGGAACGGGCGGGGTGATTTAGAGCGGCCATTGACGATGCGTCGTTGATCATGCATCGATTAATCAGCCTGGCAAAACGCCGGGATTTATCAATACGCCTAGGGGTCCGCATTCATGAAGCGGCAGCTTGAATTTTCTTTGATAACAATCCGCCTCCTGATTGTGCCAGCGCTGGCAGTATTTTCTGAGAGCGCCTTCGGCCAGGATGTCTATTCCGACCCCGCAGGTTCCGGCCCGATCGTGGGCGCGCTGCAATGGCTCCAGGGCACGATGCTCGGCACCGTCGCCACCGTCGCGGCGGTCATGGCAGTCGCTGCCGTGGGCTTCATGATGCTGACCGGCCGCATGAACTGGCGCTATGGCGCAGTGGTGATCCTGGGCTGCTTCATCCTGTTCGGCGCTGCCAGCATCGTGGGCGGCATCCAGTCCGCCGCCTCGCCCGGCTACTGACCGGTGAGCCAGCTCGATCGTGACACGCTGTTCGTGGCACTGGCGCGGCCGCAAATGTTCGCGGGCGTCACCTATAGCTTTTTCGTCATCAACGCGATCGTCACCACCGAGCTATTTCTCGTGCTTAAATCCATGTGGGTGCTGCTGGCGGCGGTCATCATCCATGTCATTGGCTATCTCGCCTGCCTGCGCGAGCCACGGATCTTCGATTTATGGCTGGTCAAGGTCGCACGCTGCCCCCGCATTCCCAACTATCGGCTATGGCGTTGCAATTCCTATCGTCCCTGAGCGCATCGCAGAAGACCGCCCGGCGCGATCGATCGGTAGGTAGTCGGCTGCCCTATGCCGCGCAGATCGATGACAGCACCCTGCTGACCCGGGACGGGCTGCTGATGCAGGTCATCCACCTTGGCGGTTTCCTGTTCGAGACGGCGGATACGGACGAACTCAACTATCGCAAGGCGCTGCGTGATGCGATGTTGCAGGCAGTCGGTTCGTCGCGCTTTGCCCTCTATCATCACATCATCCGCCGCCGCGTCGATACCTCGCTCGAAGCCGACTATACCGACGCCTTCAGCGCCAGGCTGGATGCAGTGCGTGTTTCGGAAAATTCCGGACAGTTATTTCACTAAATCGCGGACAGGCATTTCAGTAAATACGGGACAGTGATTCCGCTAAATCCCGGACAGGGTTTGGGACAGGATCAAGGTTAGGTTTTGTGATGCGCCGCTCTGGCATTGTTGCTCCTCATCGTTGCGATGGGAGGGGTGATGCCAAGGCGGAAGCAGACGAGACGAACCGACGTGAAGGACATGCGATCGATCCTCCGGCTGACCTACGATCAGGGTTTGTCGGTACGGGCCGTGTCAGAGCGGCTGAAGCTTAGCAAGACGACGGTGTCGACCTATTTACTGCGGGCGCGCGAGGCTGGGCTGACAGGCTGGCCGTTGCCGGCCGGCTACGACGACGACGCAGCGATCGAACGGCTGGTGTTCCGCCGTGTCGGCCGCCCTCCTCAGGATCTGGGCGAGCCGGACTGGCCAGTGGTTGCGCGGGAGATCAAGCGCAAGGGCGTGACGCTGGTTTTGCTGTGGCAAGAATATCGGGCTGCCCATCCCAATGGCTATGGCTATACCTGGTTTTGCGATCGGTTCCTGTCCTTCCAGCGGCGGACCCATGTCAGCTTTCGCAATCGGTATGAGGCGGGCGCCGTCCTGCAAACCGATTATGCCGGGCAGACTGTGCCGCTGATCGATCCTGTGACGGGCGTCATCACCCAGGCACAGATCTTCGTAGCGGTGCTGGGTGCTTCATCCTTCACCTTCGCAATGGCCAGCTTGAGCCAGCAGTTGCCGGACTGGATCGACGCGCAGTGCCGGGCATTGGCCTTTGTTGGCGGCGTTCCGCGCGCGATCGTGTGCGACAATCTGAAAGCGGGCGTTGCCAAAGCGCTATGGTTCGAGCCCACGCTCAGCGCGACCTTTGCGGCGATGGCCGAGCATTACGATACGACGATCCTGCCTACCCGGAGCCGGCGGCCGCGCGACAAAGGAAAGGTCGAGGGCGCAGTGTTGATCGTGGAGCGCTGGATCCTGGCGCGGCTGCGCAATCGGCGCTTCTTCAGTCTGGCGGATCTCAATGCCGCGATCGCGGACTTGCTGGTTGATCTCAATGATCGGCCCATGCGCCATGTCGGCAAATCCCGTCGCGCAATCTTTGACGAGATCGAACGGACGGCATTGGCGGCGTTACCTACGTCGGTGTTCGAATATGCCGAGTGGAAACGCGCCAAGGTCCATCCTGATTATCATGTCGAGGTCGACAAGACCTTTTACTCCGTGCCGCACGGACTGATCGGCCGGCAGGTCGATATCCGCCTGACGCATCGAGTGGTCGAGATCTTCTACGATCATGCGCGGGTCGCCAGCCATATGCGGACATCGCAGCGCCGTGGGCACGTTACCGTGAATGAGCACATGCCCAAGGCGCATCAGCGCTATGCGAATATATCGCCAGCGAGCCTGATCGAGCGCGCCAGGAAAACCGGTCCTAACACAGCGACGTTCGTGGAAAGGCTGATGATCGACAAGCCACATCCCGAGCAGGGCTATCGCTCCGCCATGGGCGTCCTCTCGCTGGCCCGGCGCTACGAGCGCGATCGGCTTGAAGCCGCCTGCGATCGAGCGCTGGTGATCGGCGCCGTTACCTACTCATCCCTCAACGCCATCCTCAAGGCCGGGCTCGACAAGATCCAGCCGACAGCGGGGCCGCTCAAACCAACACCGGCGCACGACAACATCCGTGGCGGGTCCTATTATCAATAATGAAAGGACGATCTTGTGCTGACGCATCCTACCCTTGATCAAATGCATAGCCTGGGGCTAGCGGGCATGGCGGCCGCGTGGCGCGACATTGCCGAGCAAGACACCGCTGGCGATCTGACCCGAGACGAATGGCTCGGGCTCATGCTGGACCGCGAGATCGCCACTCGCGCCGATCGACGGCTGACTAATCGTCTTGCCAGCGCGAAACTGCGCTTTGTCGACGCCTGTGTCGAAAATATCGACTTCGGGGCGCATCGCGGACTGGATCGCCGCAATATCCTCTCGCTCGCACAGGGTGCCTGGCTCAAGGCAAATGAGAATCTCATTATCACCGGCCAAACCGGCACGGGAAAAACGTGGCTGGGATGTGCGTTCGGGCGACAGGCGGCGCGCCAGGATCACTCCGTCTTATATCTGCGCATGCCGCGCCTGTTCGAGGATCTTGCACTCGCGCGCCTCGACGGTCGCTTCCCACGCGTCGTCGACAAGCTTGCCCGCGTTCAGCTGCTCATTCTGGACGACTGGGGTACCCATAGTCTCAACGATCAGCAACGCCTTGATCTGCTCGAAATCTTCGAGGAACGGTATCGCCGCAGATCCACGCTCATCACCGCCCAGCTCCCCGTGGCGGCCTGGCACGAAATGATCGGCGAGCCCACGATCGCCGATGCTATCCTCGACCGCATCGTCCACAATGCCCATCGCATCACGCTGAAAGGAGACAGCATGCGGCGACAAAAAGCTCCGCATGGCTTGACCCAGGAAGCAAATATCGAAATCACTCAACCCTGACAGCAACCAGGCATCCACTGCCTACACCAGCTGTCCCGGATTTACTGAAGCGCTTGTCCGGGATTTAGCGAAGCAGCTGTCCGACTTTTGCGAAATACGCAGGATGCAGCATGGCGTGCGCGGCTCGGCACACGCAGCCTCTATGTCAACGACCTGTTCCTGACGATCGTGCGCCGTCCCATGCAGGGACGCAGCGGTACCGCCGACCGACTGTCCCGCAAATTCCTTGGCGGAACTTCCGATGTCGCGGATCGCGCAACCGACCTGCGCGCGCTCGATGCTGCCAGCGACCAGGTCGTGGCTGCGCTGGGCCATTACAAGCCGCGTATCTTGAGCGCCTACGACACGCTCCACGGTCCCTGTTCGGAACCGCTGGAATTTCTCTCGATGATCCTCAATGGCGACATGCGCCCGGTTCGACTGCCTGAGGGTGATGTCGGCGAGTATCTGCCCTACCGCCGGATCAGCTTTGGCCAGGACATGGTCGAACTGGGAGCCGCCGCCGACCTGCCCCGCGAGTTCCAGGCGATGCTCTCGATCAAGGATTATCCAGGCCAGACGACGCCCGGTATGCTCGATGATCTGCTGCGCCTGCCGGTCGAACTGGTGGTAAGCCAGAGTTTTGGCTTTGTCGATCGGCAGGCAGGGCTTGGCCGGATGAACCTTGCCTTGCGCCGGATGCGCGCAACCGACGATGAAGCGATCAGTCTGCGCCAGTCGCTCAGCGGAGCGAAGGATGACCTCGCGGGAGGTCGCGCCGCCTTTGGCGAGCATCATCTGACCATTGCGGTGCGCGGCACCGATATGGCGGCGGTCGATGGCCATGTTGCCGAAGTGCAATCAACCCTCACCGATCTTGGCCTGATAGCCGTGCGCGAAGAGATTGGCCTTGAAGCGGCCTGGTGGGCGCAGTTTCCGGGGAACTTCCCCTATGTCGCCCGGCGCGCGCTGATCTCGTCGCGCAACTTCGCCAGCCTCGCCAGCTGCCATAATTTTCCAAGCGGTCGAGCCACCGGCAATCATTGGGGCGATGCGGTCACCATCCTGGAATCAACCGCTGCTGGTCCCTATCATTTCAACTTCCACCAGGGCGATCTGGGTAACTTCACCATCATCGGCCCTTCGGGGTCGGGCAAGACAGTGGTACTCAACTTCCTGCTGGCGCAGGCGCGCAAATTTTCCCCGCGCATCATCTTCTTCGACAAGGATCGCGGCGCGGAACTGTTCATCCGCGCGATTGGCGGGGTCTATGACATATTGCGCCCAGGCATGGCCGCAGCGCTCAATCCGCTCCAGATCGATGACACACCCGAGAACCGCCGCTTCCTGATCGACTGGATCGGCCGCCTGGTTGCCCGTCCCGGCGAACCGCTGACGCCGGAGGAACTGCACCGGATCCAGGAAGCGGTCGATGCGAGCTATGGTGCGCCCCATGCCCATCGCCGCCTGCGCTATTTCGCGCAACTGTTCCGGGGCAGCGAACGTCCCCATGCCAATGACCTGTGGTCGCGCCTGCGTCCCTGGTGGGGCGAGGGCGAACATGCCTGGCTGTTCGACAATGCCGAGGATCGCACCGACATCGCCGCGCAGACGGTCGGGTTCGACATGACCCGGATATTGGATACGCCGACATTGCGCACGCCGGCGATGATGTATCTCTTCCACCGCGTCGAAGAACGGCTAGACGGCACGCCTGCCATCATCGTGATCGATGAAGGCTGGAAAGCGCTCGATGATGATATTTTCGTCCAGAAGATAAAGGATTGGGAAAAGACGATCCGAAAGCGCAACGGCATTGTCGGCTTTGCGACGCAGAGCGCGGAAGATGCTTTGTCCAGCAAGATCGCCAGCGCCATCGTCGAGCAGGCGGCAACCCAGATATTCATGGCCAACGCCAAGGCGAGGCGCGAGGATTATTGCGACGGGTTCGGGCTCACCTCCCATGAATATGATCTTATCCGCAGCCTGCCCGACAGCGCCCATTGCTTCCTGATCAAGCATGGTAATGACAGCGTGGTGGCGCGTCTCAACCTGGGCGGCGAAAGCGATATCCTCACCATATTGTCAGGCCGCGAACGCACGGTGCGTCTGCTCGATGACATCCGTGCGCAGGTCGGCGATGATCCCGACGACTGGCTGCCCCGGTTGCTCAAGGTCGCCTGATGGAGAGTTGCGCGCCCTTCGATGCTGCGCAGGGCTATGCCATGGCGCTCACCAGTTACATCGACTGCCAGGCGAAACTGTTGGGCGAAGGCGGCTATGCGGCGCTCTCGGCCAGCAATTCGCCGGTCATCATCGCACTGGGCGGACTGCTGACGATCCTCATCGCCTTCCAGGGCTACCGCCTGCTGCTGGGCGATCAGTTGCATGTCCGTGATGGCGTGCTGCTGGCGGCCAGGATCGGGCTGGTGCTGGCCTTCGCGACCCAATGGCCCGCTTATCGCACTATCGTCTATGGCCTGACCGTGGAAGCGCCTCAGGAGTTGACCGCCCTGCTGCCAGGCGCTGGCGGTGGATCGGGCCGTAGCTTTCCCGCGCGATTGCAGACCAGCTATCAGGCCATAGCCGAGGTGACGCGCCCATCGCCAAGCCTCGCCCCGCCATCTGCGCCACAGCAAGGCGCAGACGGTCCAGTCCCGCAGCAAAAACTGCCCTTCTCGCTGGCAGGCAATCCTGTGTTGATGGCAGCAGGTATTGCGCTGCTCGTATCAGGCCTTGCGATCCTCATCACGGTGCGATTGATCGCCGGATTGCTGCTGGCGCTTGGGCCGCTTTTTTTCGCCTGCCTGCTCTTCGATACGACGCGCGGCCTGTTTGAAGGCTGGGTGCGGGCCTTGCTGGGCACAGCGGTCGCCAGCACGACCACCGGCGTGCTGCTCGGTATCGAGATGTCGATCATCGAACCACAACTGTCCGCGCTGATCGAGGCCATGACGGTCGGCACATTGCCGGTCCTGCTTCCTGGCGAAGTGCTGGCGACGGTTCTGATCTTCACCCTTGCACTGCTGGTTGCGCTTGTGGTCTCTTTGCGGATCGGCGGCGGCTTTCGCTTCGTGGGACGCAGCGTAGCGGTCGGCGCACAATTGGTCCAGCAATGGCGAACCGTGGCGCAGACGCAAATGGCGCAGTCGGTTGCGTCCCGCAGCGACAACCCGGAGGAAAGCCGTTCCCGTGCAGCACTGATTGCCGATGCGATCAGGATCAGCGACGATCAGGGGAACGCCCCTGCTCTTGGCCACCGCAGGCTGGAGATCTCGCAGCAGAATGAGAACCCCGAACGAGCGGTTGTTACCATCCAAGCGACACCCCTCGGACAAAGCCACAGGCGTTCGACCAGTATGCGCAGAAGCAAGAGTATGAGCCAGCGGAACGGCACGATATGAAGGATAAGAGCTTGGCTGGCGACGCGCCCGTTACCGACCGCGACACTTATTATGCCCGCGCCGCCAGTTGGGCGGAGGACGGGCAGGAAAAGCTGCGCCTGTCCCGGCGTATCGCCTGGCTCGTTGCGGGCATTGCCTGCGGCGTCGCCCTGTTCGAGGCGGTCGCCATCGCGCTGATGATCCCGCTCAAGACCGTGGTGCCTTATACGCTGCTGGTCGATCGCACGACCGGCTATGTCCAGATGCTCAAAGGCGATGATCGCCAGACGCTGGTTCCCGATCAGGCTCTCACCCAGTCGCTGCTCGCGCAATATGTGATCGCGCGCGAAGGGTTTGATATTACCAGCGTGCCTGCCGATTATCGCAAGGTCGGTCTGTGGTCGGCCCAGCGGGCGCGCAGCGACTATCTGGCGATGATGCCCGCTTCCAATCCTGCCAGCCCGTTCCAGCGCTTTCGGCGCACGACAGTGCTTGCGGTCCATATCAAGAGCGTATCGCCGCTTGGCCCCGGCACCGCGCTGGTGCGGTTCGAGACCGAGCGCAAGGATCAGGGTCAGGTCGAGGGGCCGCGCGATGCATGGGTGTCGGTCGTGCGCTACCGCTTTGTCGATGCGCCGATGTCGATGGAAGATCGGCTGATCAATCCGCTCGGCTTCCAGGTGCTGCACTATCGCCGCGATCAGGAAGCGCTGCCTGATCCTGCGCCGGTCACGCTGTCAGCCCCAGCGCAGACCCTGACGGCTCCACCAACCGCAATGCCCGCCAGTCCAATCGCGCCCAGGACGACGCAGCAGTGAAGCGGCTCTTTCTCGCCCTGCTATTGGTGGCAACCTCAGCGACGGCGGAGGTCGTCCCGCAGCCTTCTCCCGGCGATCCCCGTATCCAGACGGTCGATTATGATGCCGATCAGGTCGTTCGCCTGAGCCTCGCGGCAGGCTATACGCTCAGCCTGGAATTTGCCGCCGACGAGCGGATCGAGAATGTTGCAATAGGCGAGAGCGGCGGTTGGCAGGTGACGCCCAACAAGCGTGCCGACCATCTGTTCATCAAGCCGACCGAAGGGGCCAGCGAGACCAACCTCATCGTCTTGACCGATGCGCGGCGTTACAGCTTCATCCTCTCGCCATCCGGGCAGATGATGGGAGTCAGCCCCTATGTCGTGCGCTTTCGCTATGCCGGGATCGACATGGCTCCGCCCACGGTGATCAGCGAGGCGCGCGCGTCCTATCGCGTGCGCGGCGCGAAGGAACTGATCCCCAGCGCCATGTCCGACGATGGCCTGGCAACGACCATCAACTGGCCAGCCGAAGTTGCTATTCCTGCCATCTATGCGGTCGATGCACAGGGACAGGAGACGCTGATCAACGGCGCGATGCGCGATGGTGCGTTTGTCGTCGATGCGATCGCGTCGCGCTTCATCTTTCGCGCGGGTAAGCGCAAGGCTGTCGCGACCCGTCAAACGGGCAGGGGGGCATCATGAGCGTCGAGGCGGATGACCCAAGGGACGATCTCGATCAGCGGGATGTGAGGCCAGTCGTGGCCATGCCGCGGGCAGGCCTGTCAGGCGCAGGCATCGCCCTTTTGTGCGCGGTCATCGGGATCGGGCTCTTCTTCATCCTCGACGCCAACCGGCGTGGGAAAGAAGCCGATGCGGCCAAAGGGCAGCCAAGCCAGGCAGCTATCATGTCACCACAGCCCCTGGCGATACCGCTAGCGCCGGTCGACCCCGAACCGGTCGCGGCTGCGCCGATCACGCCGGTTCTCACACCACCAGTGCCGGCAGTGAGGCAATCCTCTTCACCTCCGCCAAGCTACGCGCCGCCAATGGCCATGGCGCAGCCGCCAATGCCAGACGCTTCTCCCGCTCGCGCGCCAGCATCATCGGGGCAGGCGTCTCCCCTCATCATTGACCTGGCATCTGCCGATGGCGGTGGAAATAGCGCGGACGCCGCTGGCGCGGCAGGCGACGATCAGGCTGTGCGCGCCAGCGTCATTCGTAACCGTTCCAGTCTTGTGCCGCAGGGGGCGATGATCAGCGCGGTTCTCGAAACCCCGATCGACAGTCGCCGTCCAGGGCTCGTCAGGGCGGTTGTGTCACGCGATGCACGCGGCTTTGATGGCACCCGCGTCCTCATCCCGCGCGGTAGCCGTCTGATCGGTGAGGCAGCAGGCGACATGAAGGCAGGGCAGAGCCGTGTCCTCGTCACATGGACCCGGCTGATCCGGCCCGACGGCGTCGCGATCCGCATTGGCTCGCCTGCCGCCGACGTGCTGGGCGGCGCGGGGATCCGGGGCAAGGTCAATAATCATTTCTTCGAGCGGTTCGGCAATGCCGTGCTGCAATCCGCACTCACCATCGGCGTCAACATCGCATCGCGCCCCCGAAGCAATTCCGTGATCGTGGGCTTGCCGGGCCAGATCGGGGCGACCGGACAAAATCTCTTGCCCAACCTCGATCAGGCACCCACGATCAAGGTCGGATCGGGCGCTGAAATATCGGTGTTCGTGGCAAGGGACCTGGATTTTAGCGGCGCGGGCCTGCGTCCATGACCGGCCACGTCAAGCCGGTGCCGGACGGAACCCAGGGTTCACCGCCGTCCGACTTTCCATTCCTCGACGCCTATCTGGCGCCTATCTCGTCGGTCCTTGTCCAGCCCGATGTCACCGACATCTATATCAATCATCCTGGTGAAATATGGATCGAGCGTCTGGGCGGCGGCATCGAATGGCAGGGGGTGCCGACCCTGACCGAAGCGGGCCTGTGGCGGCTTGCCCGCCAGATTGCCAGCCTCTCCCACCAAGGGATCAACCGCGAGCATCCGCTGCTCTCGGCTCGCCTGCCTGACGGGTCGCGCGTGCAGATCGTCGCGCCGCCCGCGACCAGGGGGCCGTTGGCGATGGCGATCCGCCGCCACGTGTCGGCAGATCTGACGCTGGACGATTATGCCAGTAGCGGCGCGTTTGCAGGGCTGGATGAGCAAGCCCGCGACGAGCCTTCCACCGACAACGCCAGCCCCGCTGCGCTGCTGGCCGAGGCGGTGCGGCAGCGCAGGACGATCCTGATTTCAGGCGGCACCTCGACCGGCAAGACCACCTTCCTCAACGCCCTGATGCGCGAGATCCCCGATCACGAACGGCTGATCCTGATCGAGGATACGCCCGAACTCCAGCTCAGCCATGCCAACGCCATCGGCCTGGTGGCGGTTAAGGGAGAGCTTGGGGAAGCGCGGGTGACGGCTGATGATCTGCTCCAGGCGTCGCTGCGGATGCGGCCAGACCGGATCATCCTGGGCGAATTGCGGGGCAACGAGGCCTATACCTTTCTGCGCGCGATCAACACCGGGCATCCAGGCTCTATGACCACCATCCATGCCGACAGTCCGGCCAAGGCGATCGAGCAGCTTGCCCTCATCATACTCCAGTCCGGCACGCGGCTGAGCCGGGAGGATGTCGCCCACTATATTCGCGGGACGGTCGACCTGTTTGTGCAATTGGAGCGGCGGGGCGGGAAACGGGTTGTGCGTACAATCGCCAGCAAGGGAGACGTCGCGAATCCATCATAGCATTTCAACCTGGCCATCAAAAATGGGACGCGAGACTGTAGGGCGGCTTCCTGCGAAATCGGGGGTGTATATGAAGAAATTTTTCTCGCTTATATTATCAAGCCCGGCGCTAATTCTGAGTATTGGCCCCGGCCATGCTCTTGCCCAGGCATCCGCCGATGTCATGCAATATGACGCTCTTGGACGACTGACGTCCGTCCAGGCGGGCAGAGGCGCGCTGACCAAGTATTATTATGATCAGGCCAACAATCGGTCGTCCGTCAACGTGCAAAGGCAGATGGATAGCAGTTGGGCAGCTACGGCGCTTCCTCATATCATCGGCTATGCCGCACCAAATGGCGGATGGGCGGCAGATACCAGCGGCGGCCCTGGTCATCTGACCTATGGTCCCTACACGACCGCCATCCCCACTGGAAATCGTGTTGGCGTGTGGCGAATGATGACCGACGTCATATCGGTTCAGCAGTCTGAGATTGTAGCCACGATCGACGTCTATGATTCCACTGCGGGCCAGACTCTGGCAGTCATGAATGTCGTACGTTCGTCCTTTGTAGGGCCGATGACCTATCAAATCTTTGAATTGCCGTTCACATTGAGCGCGGGCAGCGCTGGTCATTCAATAGAGCTGAGAACCTGGTTCACCGCCAAGGCACACATTAATGTCGACCGGATTGGATATTATTGAGCTGTGGGGGCAAACTGCTCTTGAGTGACGCGATGGCCGATTCCTGGCGTCGATGATAGTCAGCAAACATGTTTTAGCAGCGGAGGCCTTATGAGGAAGATCGGACTGGTGGCATTGATGGTGATGATGGCCGCACCCGGCATCGCTCAGGTGACGACCCGATACGTCTATGACGCCCGAGGCCGACTGGTCGGGAGTGGAGTTTCGGGCAACGTAAATAACGGAAATGCAGTTCGAACGTCATACGATGCTGCAGACAATCGGGTTAATTATCAAGCGACTAACGAGATAGTTCAGATCTCGGCCGGGCAGCACATAAGTTCACCTGATGGCAGGTTCGTTCTTGCGCAGCAGGGCGACGGCAATCTGGTGTTATATTTCGCTGGGGCGGCACTATGGGCAAGTGGTACGTTCGGCAGCAATTTTACAACCTACTTCCAGTCCGACGGCAATCTCGTAACCTATGGCCCATCAGGCCCCGTCTGGAATAGTGCAACCAACGCAATCGGTGCTCGGCTGGCATTACAGAATGACGGAAATCTTGTTATCTATGATCTTGACGACAGGGTTGTATGGGCGACCAATACGGGAGGCCACTGAGCGGGGGCCTTGCGCTTGCTGTCCGATGGAACAGCAAGCGCAATAGACAGGCATAGCATAACAGAACTGGCCAATGGCCGCTCGGGATCACCAATTCGCAGGAAGCGCGGCACCTGCATATGGGTCATATTGTTGTGGTGCGCGGGGCGGTGGAGGAGGCACTTCCGCCTCGACAGCCAAACGAGACATATTCGGCGCGTTGGCATTTGTCGGTAAGAGTAAGCCCGCAGCGATAAGAGGTGCGCCGAAAATCAGGAAGCAGCCAATGATCGTGCGTGCTCCGTGCCGCCAGTCCGTCCGTCCATCAAGCAGTAGCAAGCCAATGACCGCCACAGCCAGCGTCGCGGCGATGGTCGCGAGCGAGCCGAACATCAGGCTCTCGATCCATTGGACGGCGCCTGACAGGCTGGGTGTATTCATGGCCGCAGTTCGCTCAAGGCAAGCAGAGGGGCGAAACATGAAAGGAGAGTTGAGCCGATGACCATGGGCCAACATCCTTTCGTAGAGAGCTTCGCCTTTGTGTCGACCCTACCATGTAAAACGGGACGACATTGTTTGTCGAGGATCGCATTGCCTTGCCAGAAATGTTCCTTTGCATGGGCTCGCGCTTGAACGACGAGGAGAAGTTTTCGGTGACGGCATTGAGGCTCCCATATTTGCCAAGCGCTCGTCGGAGATGCTTTTGGGCGACACAGGGGGTATAGATTCCCCGGACGATCAATCGCTTGAGGCAGCGTATAATCTCCCGATTTCTCTTTCCTTTCATTTTTCGTTTGCTGACATAGGCAAGCGTCGAAGGATGGTTGCGCGTCCGAGCGATTGCGGCCCGACGGCGCGGCATTGGCTTGCCGATTTCCGCCACGGTTGAAACGGACGCGGTAGGTCTTGCCGCTTGAGAGCGGATCCTGGTGGGATCGCCGCCGACCAGAATGAGCATTTCTGTCGCCCGGGCAGCGTGGCAAATAGTCACCTGCCGAGCCCCCAGCCGCCTCGCCCGAAAATAAAGCCAGTGGAACGAGTTCAGATAGGCTGACAGCATGCGGCGGCGCGATCAGCGGCTCACGACGCGCGGGGGGGGCATCACGCCCGTCGAACATGTCAGAAGAACTGGGCGTTGGAACCAGCATGGCTCAGCGTCAATCCGTTTCACCAGTCTCAATCAACAGCTGAGTTTTGGCGCAGCATGCCTTACAAAAATGATCGCGCTATCATGACTGGAGGGGTTCCGTGATCATCCCGGTTCAATCCTGCCTGAGGACGTGTAATTCCCGTCGAAAAGAGGCGCAAATATACGTATAATATGTAAACTTTCCAGAATTCATGCTCCGCATCCAAATATTCTGCGCGCCGGGCGCTGGCTTCAGAATAAATATCGCCATGGATATTGACATGGCGCCAGTTCTCCAAAATGATTGCGCTATCTTAATCGACCAGGAGGGGTTGGATGCGCAACATTTCGGCGATATGCGGTCTCGCGCTCCTGTCGGCGACCTGTCCGGCCGCTGCCAATGAAGTCATAACCTATACCTATGACGCCAGAGGACGCGTCACGAAGGTCGAGCATGCGGGCGCAGTCAACAACGGCGTGAAGACGGAATATTGGCACGACAGGGTCGACAACAGGAACAGCGTCAAGACCACTGGATCGTCAAGTTAATCGCGCCTTCCGGCAGCAGCCGACCTTCAGCATCAACAATATTATACGGGGGATTGAATATGCGCGAAACCGTTCGCTTGCGCCGTCTTGGCTTGCTTCTTTCGGCTAGCGTCCTCGTCAGCCTCCCCCTCGACAGCGCAGCGCAGGCACAAACAACGCCCGCGCCCGTTCCGCTGTCGCGAACACCGGTAGACGAGAATGGTGTCAATATCGCAACCGGTAAAATACAGGTTCCGACCGCCGGACTGGCGATCGGGGGGCGAGATGGTCTCAATTACACCGGCTATATCTCGGGCGTGAATTCAGTTTTGAACTACACCTCCGATGACTATGTTATTGCCGAATCTGGGGGAGGACTTGTCATTGGAACTTCCGGCAAGACTTTCAGCGGCGGGGTTGCAACCGACGGCTCGGGGGAAACATATGCCAATGGCGTTTATACGATGCGTGACGGCACCAAGATCGATATCTCACCGTTGCCACGGCCACCCCTTCCAAGCGGCCCTTACGGACCATTCTACGATCGGGCCTACTTGTATGTGGGTGCCAAAGGAGGCGTTGATGGCCTGGCGACCAAGATAACCCGTCCGGATGGAGAAATTCTATATATACATTACAGAATAGATACTTTTGATACCGGCGCCGCTCCCCAATTTATTCGTTGGAAGTATATACGAATCCAGTCTGTGGTCAGCAATCGTGGCTATCAGCTAAAATATACGTATGCCAGCAACGTTCCAACGACGAGTCCTACCGATCCCGCCCTGTTCGGAGCGGTAACTGGCGTCATGGCGATCAACAATGCGATTGATTACTGCAATCCAATAGCGGACAGCTGCCTAGGGCTGACGCAATCGTGGCCAACCCTTGGCTTCTCCATGACTAGTGCCTCCACCACAGTTACTGATCCGCTGGGGAACGCGACCATTTACACAGTCGATTCGAACAAGAGACTGTCCGGGATCAAACGCCCGGGAAGTTCCGCCAACAATGTGTCGATATCCTATGATGCGAATGGGCGGGTATCATCGCTGACCAGGGACGGGGTGACTTACACTTATGCATTCTCGCGGTCCGGCACGGTGCTGACCGGCGTGGTGAGCGGCCCCAACGGCACGATCCGCACCACCACCGCCGACACGAGCACCGGCACGGTGCTCAGCGTCAAGGACGCGTTGAACAAGACGACCAGCTACCAGCAGGACAGTTCTGGCCGCATTACGCAAGTGACCTATCCCGAGGGCAATTACGACGTCATCTCCTACGATGCGCGCGGCAATGTGACGCAGAAGGTTTCCGTCGCGAAGCCCGGAAGCACTCTGCCCAACATTGTCACCTCGGCGGGATATGCCCCCAGTTGCACCAATGTGGTCAAGTGCAACAAGCCTGAATGGGTCAGGGATGCGAAGGGATTTCAGACGGACTTCAGCTACGACCCGGTCACCGGCAACCTGACGGCGGTCACCGAGCCCGCGCCGACGGGACTTGCGCCCTTCGGGTCGGGCGCGGGTCCCAAGACCAGCTACAGCTACACAAGCCAGCAGGCCTATTACAAGAACAGCGCGGGATCGATCGTCGCATCGGGCGCGGCGATCTCCCTGCTGACAAGCGTTTCACGGTGTCAGACCGGCGCAAGCTGCGCTGGAACGGCGGATGAAGTGCTAACGGCGATCGACTATGGTCCGCAGACGGCCGGCACAGCCAACAATTTGCTGCCGGCTTCCTACACGGTCAAGGCCGGGAACAACAGCATCAGCGCCACCACGGCGATGGCCTACGACAATGTCGGCAATCTGCTGACCGTGGACGGCCCCTTGCCGGGGACAGCGGACATGGTCCATTACCGTTATGACATTGCGCGGCGGCGCACGCGCACGATCGGACCCGATCCCGACGGGGCGGGTCCGCGCAAGCGCATGGCGCAGCGCGTCACCTATAATGACGTTGATCAGGTGACGCTGACAGAGCTTGGCACGGTGAACGGCACGAGCGACACCGACTGGACGAGTTTCGTGAGCCTGCAGCAGGCCGCGTCCACCTATGATGGCAATGCCCGCAAGACCAGCGACGTGCTGACCGCGGGCGGCTCCACCTATAGCGTGACGCAATATAGCTATGACGCGCTGGGACGGATCGAATGCACGGCGCAGCGGATGAACAGCGCGGCATGGGGATCGCAGACTGGCAACTGTACGCCAAACACCGCGGGCAGCCTGGGCCCCGACCGCATCAGCCGGAATGAATATGATGCACTGGGTCGGGTGAAGAAGGTCCAGTCCGCCTATGGCACGTCGGTGCAGGCCGATGATGTCAACGCCACCTATACCGACAACGGCCTGGTCAAGACCGTGACCGATGCCGAAGGCAATATGACGACCAATGAATATGACGGGTTCGACCGTCTCTTGAAGACCCGATTCCCCAATTCGACCAAGGGCGCCGGGACCAGTTCGACAACCGATTTCACGCTGAACAGCTATGATGTCAACAGCAACATCACCGCTGTCCGGCTACGCGATGGACAGTCAATCAGCCTTGGCTATGACAATCTCAATCGGCTGACCTTGAAGAATCGTCCGGGCAGTGAACCCGATGTGAGCTACAGCTACGATCTGCTGGGCCGCATGACGGGGGCTTCCCAGACCGGCAATATACTGGCGTTCGGCTATGATGCGCTCGGGCGGAATATCAGCCAGAGCGGCCCCCTTGGCACCGTCCAGATGCAATATGATCTGGCGGGCAATCGCACCGGGATTACATGGCCTGATGGGTTCCAGGTGAGCTATAGCTACGAAAATAACGGAGCGATGGGCGGCATCTATGACAGTAGCGGAATTACCGCATCCTTCGCCTATGACGATCTGGGCCGCCGCACCAGCATAGGGCGCATCTCCAATGCCTCAACCTATTATGGCTATGATGCGGGCTCCAGACTTACAGCCATGACGCAGGACCTGGCGGGCGCTGGCAACGATCTGTCCCTCAGCTTCGGATATAACCCGGCTGGCCAGATCACGCAAAGGACTGCATCGAACACGCTCTTCTCCTGGCAAGGCCATGTGAACACCGACCGAACCTATGTCGCCAACGGCCGCAATCAATATACCAGCGCAGGCGCCACGAGCCTTGGCTATGACGCCCGCGGCAATCTCACCAGTTCCGGCGGCGCCAGCTATGGCTACAATTCGGAAAACTATCTTACCTCCGGGCCCAACGCCTCACTCAGCTATGACCCGCTTGGCCGCCTCTACCAGGTGACCAGTTCCTCGACCAATACCCGCTTCCTTTATGCCGGCACCGAACTTATCGGCGAATATGACAGTTCGGGCACAGTGTTGCGCCGCTACGTGCATGGCCCCGGCGCCGATGAGCCGATCATACGTTATGAAGGAGCCGGCCTTGCGCACCGCTGGTTCCTGCACGCCGACGAACGTGGCAGCATCGTCTCCATGAGCGACGCCGCCGGCAACATGTTCCAGATCAACAGCTATGACGAATATGGCATCCCGGCCAGTGGCAATAATGGCCGGTTCCAATATACTGGCCAGACCTGGATCCCGGAACTGGGCATGTATTATTACAAGGCGCGCTTCTACTCACCCACGCTCGGACGCTTCATGCAGACCGATCCCATCGGCTATGGCGATGGCATGAACATGTACGCCTATGCCGGAAACGATCCCGTGAACAAGGTCGATCCGAGCGGGTTGGGGATGATCTCTCCGGACAATGGCGCGGCATATGACGATGGCTGTGGCGCTGTGTATTGCGACATTGTCGTCACTGGTCCAACGGGGGGCAATAACCAAGCTTTCGGGTTAGATTCTCTGCTGAATGCAATGGCAGAACCGCCACCCTTTAACCTCGGATCTCCGTTATTCTCCTATAGTTACAATTGGATTCCCTCCATCCCGAGTGCCAGAGTCTTTGAAAAATCGTCGCAAAATAACTGTGGGAATGGTAGCTCAGGCAGTGTGAGAGATTTCCTGTGGGGTGCAGGTGATGTTGCCCTGCTTGGGTTCGGTGATGAATTGCGGGATGCCCTTGGTATCGACCCGGTCGATATGAATTCTACCGCTTATACTGCGGGTGAAATCACGGGTAGCGTTGCTCTGTTGGCTACGGGTGTAGGGGGCGGCATTCGAGCCGCCGGTGCCGCTGCACGCGGCCTTGAGTTTTCCCATTTCATACCAGCTCGCATGGGAGGGGCTCGATCGATTTGGAATGGAAATTTCGTCTCCACAGCGACGCATGCTCTGTCAGACCCTTTCCGGTATCGGTTTATGCCGAGGTCTTGGAAGGCAGCTAATCCGATGCCTAACCGGGCAAGCCAGCTTTGGACCAGGACACCCAACACCGCGAAGGGAACGGCTGCTGGTGCGGGCGCTGCTGGGACCGGATTGGCGAATGCGGGGTGTTAATATGAAGTTCCTGCAGTCGATCACCTCGCTCCTGCGTAAAGGAGCCCCTCGCTTTAGTGTCCTTGAAGCCGCACTTCTGGATGAGGTTGAACGCCATCTTGATGTGGACCGAGCCGACAGACTGAGGCGTCGTGTCGAGAGCATTAACCTCGTGCAACGGCTCGATGGAGGTCGGGAGGTAAACGCCTACGCGCTCAAAAACGGGAAGCCCGCATTTGACGAGGCAACCCGATTGATCGCTGAGGATGATGAACGAAAGTTGGCTACGTTCTCATTCTTTGGAGCCAATCAGATCAGCTACGAAGGGACTGCATGGTTGGTGAACGGGCAGTTGTTCTCCCTGGAATTTAACAACCCGACGGAGCATGCCCTTGATGATCGACCAACGGATGTGAAGCTGTCTATTTGCATATAGCAGCTTTGCCCCGCCGGACCCGCTGACTGAGGCCATATCGATGGGCGGCAGGTCGGTCGCGATCAAGGCTGAGAGGTTGGTTGAGTATGCACACCCTACGCAGTGTACTGCTGTGTTCATGGGAAAAAACGCCGTAAAATCAGTGCGCGAGATGCTGGGGCTGCTCGGCAGCGGGCATGCCGTTGAAGGCCATCTGGTCCCCGCAAATGACCGTAAGCCCGCGACTTTCGACCCCAGTTTTGATATTGCCGATGGCCATATGGTCCCCATGCGGCGAAAGCCCGGGCGCCGGGCACTTCTCGATGGTAACTTTGCGCGGCGCAAGCTGCCGCTGCGCGAGACGGAATACTGCATCTGGGATACGGAGCTTGCGGGCTTTGGCCTGCGCGTCAGGCCGACCGGCAACACCTACTGGTTCGTTCGTCTGCGCCATCGCGGCAAACATCGCCGGATCACATTGGGCCGATCTGACGAACTGGCGGCAGAGCTTGCCCGGGCACAGGCCCGGCGATTGCTTGCCGAGGTGGCGCTCGATGGTCTCCCAAAGCGCGCAGTGGTCAAGGCGACGCCGATCCTGTCGGATTTCGTCGAGACTTATTGGGATGACCTGTCACGGGTCTGGAAACCATCGACGACTAAGCGGAACTGGAACGCTTGGAAGACTGTCATTGCACCGGCCTTCGGCGCGATGCGCGTGGCGGACATTCTTCCCGCCGACATTCACCGCTGGCGGGACGACTGCGCAGGCACACGGGAGGGGTTGTTCAATCGCGCCCTGCCGGTCCTGGCAGCGCTGCTCAAATATGCCGAGGCGCTGCGCTTGCGGCGAAAGGGCTCCAACCCTTGCCGAGGCATGCCGAGATACTGGCGCGAGCCGAAAGAGCGATACCTTACGCCGGCAGACTACCGCCGGATTGGAGCGGCGTTGCGTGAGCAGGAGGTAGCTTATCCCGCACAGGTTGCGCTCACGCGGCTGCTCCTGTTCACAGGCGCGCGCGTCGGCGAGATACTGAATCTGCGCTGGGAGTGGGTGCAGCCGCCGCGCTTGCTCCTGCCGGACAGCAAGACCGGAGCAAAAACGATCTGGCTTAACAGCCAGGCGCTTGAAGTGCTGGAAGGGATTGAGCGGCACGAAGGCACCACGCTTGTCTTCCCGAACCGCTCCAGGACAAGGCCACTCAATTTCGACAACTGGTGGCTCCCGTTTCGTGCGCGCTGCGCTTTGCCCGATGTCCGCGTTCACGACCTGCGGCATAGCTTCGCCTCAACCGCGATCATGGACAATGTGCCACTCGCGACCATCGGCAGGCTGCTCGGACATGTCCTGCCGGAAACGACTGCCAAATACGCCCATCTGTCCGATGAGGTGATCGGCGATGCCGCCGACCGCATCGCCGGATCGCTGGCGCAAGCGATCGGGTTGCATCCATGACCGCCGCCAGTCTCAAGCGGATCGTCGAGGAGGCGCTCGCCGAAGTCGGCGCGAACATCAATTCCCTGCTCGTGCCGAAGGGCAAGGCCCGTTCTACCACTTGGCTCGGGATCGAGCACGGCTTCGGCATCCGGCATTATCCCAGTGGCCGCAACGTCTACATCGTGCAGACGCGGATGGCGGGAAGGCTGCGGACGGTCACCATCGGCCCGGCTTCGGTCCTAACCCGTCACCAAGCGCAGATGGTCGCGCGGCGCGTCATCGCCTACGCGCAGGTCGGTCGCGATCCGGCAACCGACCGCAAGCGCATCCGCTCCGCTCCCCGGTTTGACGATTTTCTGGAGGAATATTGGTCTCGCTGGTCGCCGCAGTGGAAGGCATCGACGCTCGCCACCCATGTCGGCTATCGCCGCCAGTATCTCGATGGTGCCTTCAAGGGCGTGTTCATCGACGAGCTGAACGAAGAGCATGTGACCAAATGGTTCGCGGACCTCAACAACCGCAGCGGTCCCGGCGCGGCGAACCGCACGCTCGAGATCCTCAAGAACATGCTCAACAAGGCCGAGGTCTGGGGATCCCGGCTTGAAAACACCAATCCGTGCCGCTCGGTGAGGCCGAACAAGCGCAGGCAGTGCGAGCGGTTTCTATCGACCGAGGAACTCACGCGGTTTGGCCATGTGCTCGCCGAACTGCGCGCCAGCGACAATCTCACGATCCGGTCAGGGTGCGCGGTCATCACGCTGCTCTTGCTGACCGGCTGCCGCTACCGCGAGATTCTCACCCTCCAATGGCAGGACGTGAAGGGCAATCGTCTGCTCCTGCGCGACAGCAAGACCGGCCCGCGCACGGTCTGGCTTGGTTCTGCGGCGCGTGAGGTCATCGACAGTCTGCCGCGCCACCCAAAGATCGCTTGGCTGTTCTGGAACTACCAGTATCGAAGGCCGATCAGCTGCATCCAGCATCTCTGGCGGACGATCCTTCAACGGGCCGACCTTGGCAAACTGCGCATCCACGACCTGCGCCACACGTTCGCCAGCCATGCCGCGATGAGCAAGGAAACCTTGCCCATGATCGGACGGCTGCTCGGCCATGCAAACCATCAATCGACGGCCCGATATGCCCATCTCGATGACGAGCACTTGCTCGATGCCGCGCAGCAAATCGGGGATGCGGTGGAACGTCTTATCGGCCCCCAATAGCGGAATGTCTTAATCTCCGGACAACAGGTCAAGGGAATTTAGGCTTGCCATTCAGGTTGTCGTTCCCAGAATCGGTCGATATCATTCGCCAATGCTTTGGAACATAATCGACAGACGAACGCGACCGTATCGCTGGCGAGAAGTAAATGCGATCATCGAAGCAACAGAGCATGATAACTCTTGCGGGGATTCCGACCTAGCGCCCGAAGTGATCCCGCAACGACAGTGGATTATGAGGCGCTAGAAGCTGTTTCTGTGTCTGAAGCCGTGAAGTGGGCCGAGGGCCAACCCTGCCCAGTCACCCTCTATCTCTATGACCTGGGCAGTGGATTCGGAGACGAAGAACATTTCACAAATGTGGAGGTTCGTTTCGAAGACAAACCTGACAGCGGACACTGAATGATGAAGCTGAGATCATTGACTGCTTTTCTGGCTGCCGCAGTCGGCGCGATCACATCGTCGGCGTCTGCCGGTGAGCTAGCCGGACCCGCGCGCTTTTGCGGCTATTCACCTATCATTGACTTACTCGACGGCGAAAGCGTCACGACCTTGCAAGGCGGTATTCACGGCGGCAGCTTCCGATGGGACGGAGCTTTCGGGTCGCTCGAGGTCTATGGAATTGGTTGGGCTGGCCGCCCGAAGGGCCGGATCGTTTCTGAGCAATCTGATATCCGGCCCGCCCGGTTCGCTCAGCGCCGAACGGATGGACACTATCAAATTGCCATTTGGAACGGACGGCGCGGGGCTACCTATTTCAACTCTTCTAATCGCTTCACCCGCCAGCAGGTCGAAGCAATTGAGCGGGTGCGCCTGTTCGAGGAGGGCGAGACGCCAGAGGGCTGCAATTTGCGCACAGTGTTCTCGTGGGAATGATGCCATCTTCCAGCAGGCTAACTTTGGCCATCGCGATCGCCGGGATAGCCATGATATCGCTGGGTTCGTGCTCGACTCAATCAGGCAGAAACGCTGAAGTAGCAGCTGCCATTGCCGCTGCCGACGCTGCGGCTCAAAGCGCGGCCAACGTTTCGGGCGGGACTGAATACGCAGACGCGATGCAGTCCATGCCTATGGGCGCTGTATGCTGGGCAGCCATTCTCGAAGCGGTATCGAGCTATGGTCAGCGGTGCATTGTTGCCGAAAACGACGGCTTTCGAGCTGCCTTGAACGAGGCGAGGCGCAGGCTGGATCGCAAATTTCTCAACTCAGGGTGGAACGACGAGCAACTAGCAGCTTTCAAGCGACAGATGGGCGAGGCTGAGACATCCGAAGCCGACCTGTGCTCGAACGCGGATGCATTAGGCATTTATCGCGAAACCGAGAAGCCCGGTGTAGAATGGCTGTTCAAGATCACCGATGGCTTAATTTCGCGTCCTGGTCCGCCCGAGTGGGGGACCTGTCTTTAGCATGCCCAAAACTCGCCACCGTTCTCTCGCTCTAGCCCTGTTGGGAGCACTCGCGTCTTGTGGCCCACCACTGGTCTGGGGTGGGGACGACGCCATAAAAGAGCGACTACTCGTGATCGTTCCAATCGGTTCATCGGTCGATGCGCTGGAACGCGAGGCATCCTCTCGGGACTGGCGCATTTCATCGCGTGATAACCGTAGTTTTGCAAAAGGGCAGTCACAGTACTTTGGAGACGGCTGCCAATATCAAGGTGGGGTCAGTCGATATATCATTGTGGCAGAATACGGCGTGTTGACGACTTCGGTTGAGACGGTCTGGCTTTTCGACGAACATCGCAAACTTGGCGACCTTTGCATTCGGAGGTCGACCGATGCGCCGTAGCCTGTCGCTTTCGCATCAGAGCACATTTTTCTCACGCATCATTCGAACTTTGTGCGAAAGATGATCGCATGCCGGTTGTTAAGCCTTCGATCCTGAAATGGGCGCGCGAAAGCGCGGGGCTTTCGCTTGAGGAAGCGGCAGCCAAGGTGGGCATAAATGCCGCCCGAGGCGTTTCAGGCGCTGACCGACTGATCGCTCTGGAAACCGAGGAAGGGGAGGTTTCGCGGCCGGTCCTGCTGAAGATGGCAAAGATCTATCGTCGCCCGCTTGTCTCATTCTACCTGGATGAGCCTCCGGCTCGCGGGGACCGGGGCGAGGACTTCCGGACCCTGCCTGACCGCCACACCGGCGGCGAGCCGCTGGTGGATGCGCTGGTTCGCGACATCCGTTCCCGGCAGGCCGTCGTGCGCGCCGTGCAGGTGGAGGAGGAAGATGCCGAGCCCCTCCCGTTTATCGGTTCTATGTCGCGCAATGATGGCGTTGGCCCGGTGCTGGCATCTGTCCGCCAAGTGCTTGGCCTCGACCTTGCGGCATTTCGTGCTCAGGGGTCAGCAGATGCTGGCTTCGCCCTGCTGCGTAGCCGCGTCGAAGCCGCTGGAATCTACGTGCTGCTAATCGGCAATCTCGGAAGCCATCACTCGGCAATCGATGTCGAGGCTTTCAGGGGCTTCGCTCTCGCCGATCCAATCGCACCGTTTGTCGTGATCAACGACCAGGACGCCAAAACGGCTTGGTCGTTCACTCTGCTGCATGAGGTCGCTCACCTCTGGATAGGGGCGACCGGCGTGAGTGGGGGGCATTTTGAAGGCGCGGTCGAACACTTCTGCAACGATGTCGCGAGTTCGTTCCTGCTACCGCAGCGTGAACTCGACCAGCTTCTCATCACCCGCGCGACTGACCTCGGGGAAGCCGTCCGACTGGTGACGGAATTTGCCGAAGAGCGGTTGGTGAGCCGTTCCTTGGTAGCCTACCGGTTATTCCGCGCGGAGAAGATCAGTGAACGCACTTGGCGCACGCTGACCGATACGTTCAGGACCCAATGGCTGCAAAGCCGCGCCGCCCAACGAGAGCGTGCTCGGGGGATGGACGGCGGTCCCAACTACTACATTGTCCGGCGACACCGCCTCGGCGCGGCATTGCTCAATTTCGTGGCCCGGAACATGAGCGAGGGAGTGCTCACGCCCACGCGCGCGAGCAAGCTGCTGGGGGTCAAACCCCGCAGCGTTCACACGCTGCTGAGCGGCGCTGCGCTTGCCATCGAGCAGGGCGCCTGACGGGATGGTGTACCTGCTTGACGCCAACGTGCTCATCACGGCGCAAAATCTCTATTATCCTGTCGATGCCGTGCCAGAGTTCTGGGAATGGCTGGTCCACATGGGCAACGCGGGCGAGATCAAGATGCCGATCGAGACCCTCGAAGAGGTGAAGGACGGCAGCAACGACGCCGAGCGTGACCTGCTGTTCGCGTGGATTCAGGACGACTCGCACAAAGCCGCGATCCTCTTTGACGAAGACGTTCAACCTGCCTTGGTCCAGCGCGTCACGAATCAGTATGCGCCCGATCTGACGGACGACGAGTTGGAGGCAATCGGTCGCGATCCATTTCTGATCGCCCATGCCTTGGCTGATCCTGCCAACCGCTGCGTGGTGACGACGGAAGCATCAAAGCGGAGGCAACAGCGGCAGAACCGCCGCATCCCGGATGTCTGCGCGGATGTCGGCGTTCAATGCTGCGACACTTTCACGATGCTTAGAGCGCTGCGATTCAGCACGCGTTGGCGGGGCTAGCGCCAGCAACGCCCTGCGCCTGAATTTTCGGCAAGCCCTTCTGACAATTCCAAGATTGACGAGAAGCGCAACCCGCTCCACTTTTCTCAGGTGTTTGAAGAGCAGCCGACCGCACGTGCAGACCTTAAACCCGGCACCCTGTATTCAGTGGCGGGCGAAGGCGGATGGCTCTATTATGGGCAAGTCACATCTGAAAAGAAGCTGGGCTTTTTTAGGCGACGAGACCGGGATTTGACCCAGCCCGAAGTAGTGCTGGCCGAGCCGATAATGTTCGTCATCACAGTCGCATATCCTTCAATCACCCGCGCGCTTCGTTCCGGCCGTTGGAAGAAGTTGGGTCGCTACGCTATCGCAGAAGGGTTGGTTCAGCCGCAGCCGTCCGTTCAATGGCCGGTTGGTACACTGACCGTGTCGATTTGGTCTGGTAACATCCTGTCGACGACTACCCGGATCGAAGACCCGAAAATTCAAGGCATGGAGTTGATGGCTGTCTGGGATGCCGAAGAGCACCTCCCGGCACGTCTAACCACCGACTTCGGCGTGGAACAGGCACAATGGCATGTTGGCGGCCCAATCCTCAGGGAACGCCGGATCAGAGAGAAAATGGCTTCGAGATTTCCAGATCAACCATGGCATCAACTGCCTGACGACTGGGTCCACACTCGGGAAGGTTAGCGTACACGTGCGACGGAGCTTGCGGCCAGATTTGCGCCGCGTGGCGCTGGACCGCAGCTACTTTATCCCATGCTCATCGAGCCACGCCAACGTCCCCGGCCAGTGGCGTTTGCGAGCCTGCTGACGCAGCGTACCGTCTCCATCTTTTGCTTTGGGATCGGCACCCGCCCGAAGCAATGTAAGGACGGCACGATCATCATCCAGAGAGAGCACGACCGAAGTCCCGTCATCGTCTTTGGCGTTTGGATTAGCTCCCGCTTTCAGCAATACCTGCGCCACTGCAGGGTCATTCGAGCCCATCAATGGCGTCCAACCGATGCTGTCGTGGGCCTCCAGCGGAACGCCAAGTGCGACCAGTGCAGCAGCCATCTCAACCCGCTTGGCGCTGCCCGCATCGGCACAACGTCCGTAACTGCTCCGAAGCGCGTGCAATGCATTTCCGTTTTCACCAACCGCCGCCGGATTTGCTCCCGCTGCAATCAGAGCTTTCGCAATCTCAGCGCTGCAACCCATGTCGCTCAGGACTGCCGAGTCCAAACCTTTCTTGGTCATCCGCGCGACTTGTCCCGCGCGCTTCATCTCCTCAAAAAGGGTAACGTTGCCGGTTTCGGCTGCATATTGGGCAATCACTGAACCGATGGTCGCGGACTCATTGGACCGCCCAGGAACTCCAACACCGACCGTCATCGACAAATCCAACCCTTCGGCAATTGCTCCTTGGATCAGTTCATTGACGCCAGCCTGCTCTGGCGGCCAACTGTTCAGTTGGATTGCGGACTGGACCAATTCCGCAGCATCTCGTGATCGGAAATTGAATCCTTGGGCCTTGAGCAGCGAAACCGTTTGAGCGTTCCCCCGAACCCACCGATTTGTGCCAGCGACCTCATCCACAGCATCCTCCAGAGCTGTCACGCTAGCCGGCATTCCGACCTCTTTGCCGACGTAATCGACCACGCGCTTGGTCACCTTTCCGACCCGTAGCGTCAAAGCGTAGGTCGGGTTGTCAGTCACCCCAGCGACATACTCAGCCTTCATTCCCATGAAGTGAGACGACCGAAATCGTTGGATCAGGTCGGCGGCGGCTTGGGGACTAATCTCTGCCTCGTGATTGCCCGCCCACAGAACGTTTTGTCCGTTGAACATGCGGTGCACTTCTGCAGCGGTGCCAGGGAAACTCATTTCGCGGGTGGAGAAGCGGATCTTCCCATCGCCCCTGATCGTCACCCGATAATCCGGGCAGGTTCCGTAGCAAGCACTCCGCTCGAGGGTGATTTCAATGTCCTCCGGCGCGGCTATAGGGAACGGTACCGACGTGTCGGGCGGGATTTCGGGAGGATCGAATTCAATCGTGATTTCCCCCACGGCCTGGATCGGTTTGCCGTCGAACGATTGTGGCCGAAATTTCCACTTCCTTGCAGCAGCCAACGCCGCGCTGGCATCGCCGTCGAACCGGTCATCTGCTATCGTTGCGTCGGTGACGTTTCCGTCGACATTGACGGTCACCAAAACTGAAACCTGGGAAAATCCGGATACCCCGGGGACGCGCACTGACTCGGCTCCGGAGATGCGTTGAGAAGACAACCCATAGACGCCAATTTTCGGAGCGGATTGGGAGGAAGCTGAGCATCCTTGGAACGCAAGAAGCGCGATCAACGCGTATGTAAATCCCTTCAGTTTCATGCCGATCGCCCCGTCTCCAACACAATATTGATGGACGGATTGAACGGCTTTCACAAGGTTATCCTGGCAGCGCGTATGGCGATGGCTATTTGGTCCCCAATTGCGAACAAATGAGGCCCAGCACGGGACACGAGCCTACTTTGGTTGGCCAAACTCACTCGCTCGAATGCCGCGTTCAGGCGTGAAATCCCAAGGAATTCAGGCTCATGCTTCCATGGAAAAGATGGAGCGAAAACCGGCTCAGGGAATGCAGTTTGAAACCGGCTTGACCGGCACACCCTACGCAGTTACTCTGCAGAGGTATGGGAAAAAATACCGCAAAGTAAACCATGCCCCCCTCCCTCCAAATCTGTGGCTGGCCAAGTTGCTGATTGGGCTAGTTGGATTGACAATCGGGCTGACGAAACGGCGGTGGTAGAGGTGGCCTGGCAAAACTGGACAGTGAGATAAGTGGATTTTCTGCCTGACGGTAGCCAGGACGGCTGCGAGACAGGAGCAGAGATGAGCAAACGACTCCGGCGAAACCACAGCCCGTCATTCAAGGCGAAGGTGGTATTGGCTGCCGTGGAGGGCGAGAAGACGCTGGCCGAGTTGGCGCAGCAGTTTGACGTGCATCCGAAGCAGATCACGAGGTAGCGTAGCCAGTTGCTGGAGGGCGCGGCAGCCCCGGGTATCGATCGGTCGCTATCTGAACTTTTACAACGCAAGGAGGCCGCATTCGAGCCTCGGTGCCCGGACCCTGGACCAGGCATTTTTTGACAACCTGCCGCTGGCGATGGCAGCATGAATTTGGCCGCCGATATGGGGCGTTACTCCGGTCGCGCTACGCCCTCCCTACATGACGCCCCATATCGGCAGTGCGAGCAAAGAACCGGCAGACGATCCACTTATCCAATGTCGATCCCTGTTCAGACCAACCCGGCCACCTCTTATCATGGCATGACACCTGCACCGAAATTGCGGGAGAGTCCACTTTTGCGGAAGCTTCGGTGCCCGTTGACAACCTCTAAACCCTCAAGGGATCGGCACCGCTACAGATCCTGAGCCTAAACACCTAGCGATAGCGACGGTGTGTGTGTGGCTGCCAAGATAGGCGAGGACATGTTGGGGCGATCCGAACGGCGGCTTGGCATAGACGATCCAGTTTTTACGCTGCAGCTTGGCGATCGCTGCGGCAAAGACATCGGCGTCATCAGACGCATCTTTTGTTATGGTCCAGTCCAAGCCCTTTAAGTAGGTGTGTGTGAGACGCACGCAGGCGGGAGCGTAGAAAATGATGATTGCCAAGGCATTAGCGGCTCTGACCGGCTACGCGTTGATTATAGCATTGCCATATGCGTCATATGCTCAAGAGACGACCGCATATTCCTATGATGCGTTGGGGCGAATGACGAATGTCTCACAAGCGGGCGGACCGAATAACGGCGTCTCGTCAACATATGCGTATGACAGTGCGGGTAACAGGACGAGCGTCACTGTCAGTGGCGTGACAACCGGGGCATTGTCGAGTTCGTCGCCAAACAACACCTGCACGTTGAACGCAAATGGTGTCTGCAATCTAACCATATCGTGGAATGTCGCTGGTGGTCCGCCCAGCAATGTTGTCGTGAAAGTCGGGAACCCGGAGACCGTATTTGCATCGGGGGGCACGAGTGGTTCTGCGTCCGCGCCCTGGATCCAGGCATCAGGCCACACATTCAAGCTTTATGGAGATTCGAAGCTGCTATCGACACTCAACGTGCACGGAGTGGCCGCGGCGGGTTCCTTGTCCAGTTCGTCGCCCACGAACACATGCACGCTGAACACGAGCGGTGTCTGTACGTTGAGAATCTACTGGAATATCACCAGCGGCTCTCCGGCCAACATAGTGGTGAAGGTTGGGAGCCCTCAAGTGACCTTTGCTTCCGGGGGGCTCACGGGATATTCCGACGCGCCGTGGATCCAGGCTACCGGATCGACATTTTACCTCTACGCTGACTCAATCCTGCTCGCGTCTCTTTATGTGCATGGGACCCCCTGATCATCCATGGTTTCTGCAAGCAAGCCCCCACAAACGCGCAAGAATTGGCTACAGGCGGCTTCATCGGCCCCATTTCGGCGCCCGCCACGGACAAGCTGAATATTTCGGCAGTGGCGGAGGAATCTCAGCCTCTCCCATAGCGATCTGATTTGACGTGAGGGAGCGATCCCTCACGTCAGTGACTGTCCCTTCGAAGGCGACGGGACAGTGCGTATCACCGGTTCGGTAAAAGTTTTGGACAGGATGAAGGCCAACCAACGGCGAAAATATCTTCGATGACCTTGGAACTGTCAGGAATTTCGTGTGCGGCGAGGCATAATGGGCAACAAGGAGACCCAATATGTCACGACGGAAAGAACCCTCGATACCGAACGACATTCTCGATCAGTTGCTGCCAGCCACTATCGTCTGCGGTAACTGCACCTATATGACATAGCCCAGAATACCTTCCGACGTGTAGCCGTTGCTCGTCCCCTCATTGGAATCCACTGTGATCAGATGATCCGCTATGCTGGCCTTGTAGAAGCGATACAATGCGCGACGTCCCGGACCCGCCGTTGTGTAGGCATAACCCATCAGCCCCTCCTGTACTTGCCCTTCGCATGTGCTCGATATCGACACGAAATGATCGTCACTGCCACTTTGATAGCATCGATACAGTGCGATCAACCCTGAACCACCGCTAGGATATAGTGAAAATGCGATCCACTCTGGCTGCAATCCAGCATTGCTGCCTTCCATAAAGTCGGCAGTATAGAAATGGCGCCAATTTTGATGGAAACGGAAAATAGGGATTTGGGTGCCGTCTGCCTTTACCACGCCGACATAGTTACGGTTGCTGGCCGCGTCGTAGCGATACATGCTGGTGGCTTTGGCGGTCGGACCGCTGTCAGACACGGAACCCACCATTCGGCCCAACGCGTCGTAGACGTAGGAGACGGTTTCTGACGCAGCAGCGGCGGTCGAGAGCGACCAAATGAGCGCGGAAGCAGTGAGTAGCCCGATTCTATTCATTGTTTCCCCCAGATATTCCTGCACCGCTCAGCGATTAGGTCGTGAACCCATAAATTTCTGCAGGGCTCAATTTGCGTGTGTCGGCAGGTCGATCTTCACAGCATGAGTTTGGATTGGCGTGAGTAAGAATACGACTGCGCTGGCGAGACCAACGATGCCCCAAGCGTACCGTCGCGCACGAAGATCGATGACAGCCTTTGCCATGCAGTAAATGGCGGCTGCGAGAGCGGCGAAGTTCCAAAGGAAGAAAGTCCACATTTTAATAGGCTATCGGGACTGAAGACGGCAGGCAATATCCGCAAGCGAGGTGTTCGCGCTTCCATCCCAACGCAGAATCTGATTCAGGCTCGGTATGAGCCGATATGACCTGACCGACTTCGAATGGCGTGTGATCGAGCCGCTCCTTCCCAACAAGCCGAGAGGCGTGCCGCGCGTCGATGATCGGCGCGTGCTAAATGGCATCTTTTGGGTTCTGCGATCCGGTGCGCCGTGGCGTGACCTGCCCGAACGCTATGGCCCGCGCACCACCTGCTACAATCGCTTTGTCCGATGGCGCAAGGCGGGCGTCTGGGATCTGATGATGGACGCGATCACCGTCGCGCATGATGGCAATATCCAAATGATCGACAGCACTTCTATCCGGGCGCACCAGCAGGCTGCGACGGCAAAAAGTGGACTTGTAACGGTTTTGCGCCGGTCACCTATCTCATTACGCCACCTTGACCTCAAAGGCGAGCGGACTGATGCCACCCAGATATGAATGGCGCCGCCGGGAATTGTAGAAGCCGTTGATGTACTGGAATATGGCAGCTTCAGCTTGCCGCCGGTTTGGCCAGCGCTGCCGCCAGATGAGTTCCGCCTTCAGTGATTTGAAGAAGGTCTCGACCGCAGAGTTGTCGTAACAATTGCCCTTGCCACTCATCGATGGACGCAGGCCATAGGCCTGCAGCTTCTTTTGATAGGCGTAGGAGCAATATTGACTGCCGCGATCGGAGTGGAAAATGCAGCCCTCGGGCGGCTGACGCAACCGCACCGCCATATCCAGCGCCCGGATCGCCAGGTCCTTTTTCATCCTGTCGCTGACCGCCCAGCCAACGACACGACGACTGTGCAGATCGAGGATGACGGCAAGATAGAGCCAGCCCTCCTGTGTCCAGACATAGGTGATGTCGCCCGCCCACTTGCGGTTGGGGGCATCGGCGGCGAAATCTCCATCCAACCAGTTCGCCGCTACGCCCAGGCGATGGTGGCTGTCCGTCGTAACCTTGTGCTTGCGCGTGCGGACCGGCTTGATCCCGTTGATCCGCATGAGGCGGCCGACCCGGCGCTCACCAACGTCGAGCCCGGCTTCCTTCAACTCCATCGTCATTCTCGGACGGCCGTAGCTGCCAAGGCTCAGGCTATATTGTTCCCGGATATGGGCCAGCACCCTCATGTCCGTCCGCTCCCGATGGCTGATGGGACGCGAACGCCAGGAACGATAGCCGCGCTCGCTCACCTGCAGGACACGGCACATCAACTCCACCGGCCAGCGATGCCGCCAGCTGTGCACAAAGGCGAACCTCACGGCCTTTGGCTCGCGAAGAACTGCGTGGCCTTTTTTAGGATTTCCCTCTCCTCCCGGAGCACACGGTTCTCAAGGCGAAGCCGTTCATTCTCTCGCGCCAGATCTGCCTGCGGCGCTGCCACCAGGTCAGACGGACGATAATGCGACACCCATTTGTTCAGCGTCGACTTGCCGACCCCCAAATCCGACGCGACCCGTTCGCGCGGCAACCCGCTGGTCAGCGCAATGCGTACCGCCTCCTGTTTGAACTCTTCACTATGCTTGATCATATCGTCGGTCTCCTTGAATGAGCCTTAAACTCTCAAGTGACCGGCACAAAACCGTTACAAGTCCAGTATTCCTTGGGCTATGCAGCCATATCGAGGTTGTTGAGGGCTGCATAGTAATTGTCTTCGGCCTCAGCGGGCGGGATGTGCCCGATAGGGCCGAAGAGCCGGTGATTGTTGTACCAATCGACCCAGCGCAGCGTTGCCATTTCCACGGCTGAAAGGCTTGGCCATGATCGCTGCCGCCAGATGACCTCGGCCTTGTAAAGGCCGTTGATCGTCTCGGCTAAGGCGTTGTCGTAGGAGTCGCCAACGCTGCCGACCGAGGGGACGAGCTTGGCTTCGGCGAGGCGCTGGGTATAATTCATGGCAAGGTATTGAACTCCCCTGTCGCTGTGATGGATCAGCTGATCCTCTGGACCGGGCCTACGGGCATGGATCGCCTGCTCCAGGGCATCCAGAACAACGTTGGCAGTGGCTGACGTGCTCACCTTCCATCCGACGATCCGCCTGGCAAAAGCGTCAATCACGAAGGCAACATAGACGAAGCCCGCCCAGGTGTGCACGTATGTAAAATCGACGACCCACAGGGCGTTGGGTCGGCTGACGCGAAACTCCCGATTGACCTTGTCCAGCGGACACGGCGTTTTCGGGTTGCTGACGGTGGTGACCGTCTTCTTTCCACGCCGGACGCCCGCCAGCCCCATGGCCCGCATCAATCGTTCCACCGTGCATTTCGCCACTATTATGCCCTCACGCCGCATCTGGTGCCAGACCTTGCGTGCACCATAGAGGCCGAAGCTGCCCTCATGGACCCGCTTGATCTGCTCCCTGATCTCCTCATCGCGCCGGGTACGTGCAGAACGTCGGCCAGGATCGCTACGGCGTGCAGCATGTTCATGGTAGGAGGAAGGGGCGATCGCCAGTTCACGGCAGATCGGCTCGATCCCCAAATCCTCGCGATGGGCGTCGATGAACGCCATCATCATCTCCCGGGGCGGTCGAGCTCCGCCATCGCAAAATACGCAGATGCCTTGCGCAAAATCTCGTTGGCGCGGCGCAGTTCCTTCACTTCGCGCTCTAGCAGCCTTAGCCGCTCACGGTCATCGCCAGCCAACGCCGCTGGTCCCGCTCGTCGGCCCGCCTCCTCGCGGCACCAGCGGCGCAGCGTCTCCAGCGAGCAGCCGATCTTCGCAGCGATCGACTTCATCACTTCCCATTCCGAGCCGTACTCCGCCCGCTGCTCCACCACCATACGAACCGCCCGCTCGCGGACTTCAGGTGAAAATTTGTTGGTTGTCTTGCTCATAACGGATGCTCCTTCTCACAAGTTGGAGCCTCCTGAAAACCCGGGGCGCTTCACCTGTTCGCTGAACAGTTTTGTGCACCCGGTTGCAGAGAGCGCTACTTCCTGCGCCTCCAGCCCCGCAACCTGCTCGACCGTCGATGTTCTCGCATAGCCGATCAACATATCCGCACCTCGATCCCTGAAAGATCGAGCCTAGCCGAGTGCCGGGTGCGGTCCAGCATGATCGGCGCATCACATTGATATTATTGATCTATTCTCACGAGGTTCTGGAGGCGGTGATGAACCGCCTCAATGGCCCCATTCCCCACGTTGCGAGACACTCCGCGACCACCTCGCCCATTCTCACGCAAGCAGGACTGTGTGAGGCGAGGAGTTACTCGGCGAGTGCCCGCACTTCTACCAGAAGGCTTTCGAGTATCGCTCGCCCTTCATCGTCCAAAGGCAAATCAACCAACGAAGCCTTCTTCCTGATACTATTAAGAACAGGGTCACGAAGCGAGCAGCTTGTGAAGTCATCCCAATCCCATTTTCCGCCCTCGTCTTGCAGGAAGTTACGAATGGACTGGATAGCGTAAGCCATCTCCTTTTCGCGCTTACTTTGAGAGTTGAAGAACCACATGTCATGCTCCGCGCAGATGTAGCAAATGGAGGCAAAATCACCACTCCAGCGGGTGAAGCCATCGTTTCCCAATACCAAGGCGGAATACAGAACGACCCGCCTGGCCAGAGCCGCTCCAACCAAATCCCCACCTTAAATAATCATTGCGGTTCAATATACCGGCCCGCTGACCAAGAGCGCTCCTAGCAGTCAAAGCTGGAACAGCAGGGGTTACTGCAACCAACGCCGCCGCTACCTCGGCAGACACATAGTTCTCCAGGTTCAGCCATGGTGCCGGATCAACATAGTAGGGATTGAGATGGTAGCGCCCACCGATAAGCACATACTTCTGGCTGACCGGGATTGTCTTGGTGGCGGTTACAACGATGGTGCCGTTCTCGTCCTCGTAGGTCGGAACGCTCACCTCCACACTCTGCGGCATATCAATAGAATCTAGATAAGAATCTCCGTTAGTGGTTGCAAGTATATCATCAATAGAGTCTCTATCCTTGGTAAAGTCACAAAGGCCGCCGCACCCATTTACTATCAATTCTGCGAAGCCGGCGCCAGCGTCCATCCCTGCCATCCCCCACGCCCGAGTACCAGATGGATCTGTCATGTTGACGGGATCGCCGCCGACATAATCATACCAGTTCATGCCATCTTCATAACCGGTGGGATCAGTCTGCATGAACCGTCCCAGGGTGGGCGAGTACATACGAGCCTTGTAGCTGTACATGCCCAGCTCTGGGAACCACGCCTGCCCGGTGAACTGGAACATGCCCAGATTGCCGCTGGCGGGGATGCCATATTCATCATAGCTGTTGATGCCCAGTACGGCCCCGCTGCTGTTGGTTACGGCCACGATGGAACCCCGCTCGTCGGCGGTCATAAATTTCTTGACCAGACTGCCCGAGCTGTAGTCGTACCATATCAGCGGTTCGTCGTCACCGGGGCCATAGACATAGCGATGCTGGAGCACGCGGTCATCGTGCCGAAGCTCGCTTGCGATATGGTCGCCGTCATAGACGAACATCCGCAGCCAGCCAGAGCTGTTCCTGGTCCGTTTCATCCGCCCGAGGGGGTCGTAGTAAAATTGCGCGCCACTGCTAGACGATATCAACGCATTGTTGACGTTGTAGCTGTAGGTTGGGCTTGCTGCGCTCGTCATGTTACCTTTGAGATCGTAGGTCGGCACACCCGCGCCAATCTGGGTATACTGGTTGAGTGCGTTGGCGGTGTACCCCCGATTCGTATTCACATGCCCTGTCCAGGCATAGGCGTCATTGGAACTCGTCCGCGCTTCGATCTGACCCGCCGCGTTGTAGCTATAGGTTAGCGCCTGATCATAGGTCGTGTTCGTGCCAGCGAGGTTGATACCCATGCCCGTCAGATTTACGCCGGTATGGCTGTACGTCGTTGTCGCCCCATTGCCGAGTACCAAGGAAGAGCGTCGGCCCTGCGCGTCATAATTGAAAGTCGCCAGCACAGTCGAACCGTTCTCCTTAATCGTCGTCATCGCGCTATTTGCATCATAGTCGTAGGTGACGAAGAAGTCTGCAATGCCGTCAGTGTCGTCACCCCAGGACAACCGCGTGCGCCGTCCGGCACTATCATATTTCATGCTTAGCATGTTATATGGATCGCCCTCACGGCGCACGCGACCGAGAGCATCGTAGCCGTACCAGACGGTATAACCGTTGGCGTCCTGAGCCTGCATGAGCCGATTGAGATTGTCATACGTCAGGTTTACATCCTGGTCGAAGAAGTTCGTACCTGGATAGTTGATATTGATAACACGGCCGAGCGCGTCATAGGTGTACTCGGTATAGATAGTCTCCTGTTGGCCGCGCACGCCGTTGCGGGTGACCCGCCCTTTGCCGTTGCCGGTGGTGCCATAAGTCAACAGGATTTTATCCGGCGACGCGCTGGAGCAGGTCGAACTATTGAAGCAGGTTCGTAGCAGCCGATCATAGCCATCATATTGGTATGCCGTTACATTACCCTTGCCGTCAGTTGCCTTGGTCACCGACCCATTCAGGTTGCGGTCGTACTGGACATCCACACGCTGTGCCGACGTGCCATAGCCGCTAATCGTCGTCTTGAGCTGGCTCACATCGTCCCACTCATATTTGGTTATCCGGTCTGGACGACTCGCTCCCTGCGCGCTCAATGAACAGGCGCTTATCGGTGTTCCGACGAGTGTGTCAAAGAGCGTTGCGTCCATCCGCTGCGCTACGCAGTCAGTTCGGCCCAGCGAATTATAGCCGATTTGCGTCATGGCATAATTGTCGTTGCCCTTCTGTACCTTCTCAAAAATGAGGCGACCATACATGTCATAGCTCAGCCAGCGGTACTGAAGCCCGGTGAAGTTGGTGCCATCATAGTCGATCGTCCCTTGCACTTCGGCATTGGGGAGGCCGTTGGAACCGTAGGTGGTGTACGTCGCACGCGGGCGCAGGGTTCCAGTGCCATCTGGATCGGGTGTCCAAGCATAGGTCATCTGCCGTGCCTTGTTGTACCGCATCTGCGTGACATTGCCGGCACCGTCGCTGCGCGACGTGAGATCGCCATTGTCCCCATAGGTGAAATTGATCGTCTGCGTCTGCTCTGCATCGCTGTTGCCTGAACGGGTCGTCACCGAGCTCAACAGCACGTTTGTACCGCGACTTGCGGTCGCCGCCTCATAGCTGAGCGTTGTCCGCGTCTCATTGGCCGTGCCGATACAATTCGAGGCATTCCCTCCTGCACAGGCAGAAACGCTCGCTACATAGCGGGTTGCATCGGGTGAAAGTACCACAGCATTTGAGGCATTCTTCACCGAGGCTTGCAGCGTAGTGAAAGTCGTACGCGTCTCGGGTTGGTCCCATCCCGGCTGAGGAGAAGGGGCTGTGACCTTGCTCACCATGCCCGAACTGGCGTCATATTCGTAAGTGGTGACCTGACCAGCCTGATCCGTTGTAGTAAGCGGCTTGTTACAGATTTTCTGGTTCGAGCAGGTTGCCGAATAGGTCGCCGAGGTGAAAAGAGAGGTCTCGTTCGACCCTGCCTTTGGAGCAAGAGTTTCCTTGGTACGATTGCCGCGCGCATCATATTTGTAGCTAACAGAATTGCCCTCTGGGTATGTTATTTTCTTTAACAACCCCACCGGACAATCTACCTCAAGACCGCAATAATCGAAATAGGTTGTTTCTCCATTTTCATTGGTCGAAGACGACAACAATGATATTCGGTCAGATACAACTGAACGGCTATGCTGCATTGGGTTAGTTACTGTTGTGATGCCAGTATATTGCGGATAGTCATAAGTCCAAATCTGACCTCCACGCTTTAGTGTTTTGACTCTATTAGAATTAGCAAACTCATATGTCAGATCAACCGTGTTGTTGGAGCTTCCCGGCATTCTAACACCTGAAAGCTGCGAATTACTATAGGAATAATTTATTGTCCTGTTTTCGGCATCGGTTACTGAGAGCCTGATTCAAAATTATCGGGCGTGATTTGATGGCCTTGCGATGCGGCGTGCGAAGAGCTGGATCGAGGCGATGAAGAGCCATGCGGTAGCCGATGCGATGGTCTGTTCAAAGTCCTTGGCGAGGCGGCGATTGCGGTTCAGCCAGGCGAGGGTTCGCTCGACGACCCAGCGTCGCGGGAGAATGACAAACCCCTTTGCGGCATCCGACCGTTTGACGATCTCGATGGTCCATTTGCCGATCCGGCGCAGCGCGTCCCTGAGTTTGTCACCGGCATAGCCACCATCGGCGAAGACATGGCGCAGCCACGGGAAGCGCCTGATGATCTCGGCCAGCACCAGCGGAGCGCCGTCACGGTCTTGGATGTCGGCGGTGTGGACTACGGCATGGACGAGATTGCCGTCGGTATCCGTCAGGATATGGCGCTTGCGCCCCTTTGTCTTCTTGCCCGCGTCATAACCCCGTGGCCCGCCGCTTTCCGTGGTTTTGACGCTCTGGCTGTCGATCACGCCGGCGCTGGGCGAGCCCTGGCGGCCTGCAGCTTCGCGCCCGATCAGCAGCAGGGTATGGTTTAACGACAACCACAGCCTGCTGTCCCGCCACAGATAGAACCAACGCCGCACCGTCGAGACCGGCGGAAAACACGGCGGAAGCATCCGCCACGGGAGGCCGCCACGCAACAGATACAGGATCGCCTCGACAATCCGCCTGAGCGGCCACTTGCGCGGACGCCCTACATGCGAGGGCGGCGGAAAGAACGGCTCGAGCAGCGCCCATTCGGCATCGGTCAAATCGCTTGGCAAAGCCAAGTCCGCACGGGCATACTGCGCCCGAGTGGTGTCGGTCCACATCGTTGATTTCCTTTGGTTTGTCGCAAAACCGCTGAATCAACGACAGGGCACGCCGTCAAGCTAACCCGCTGATACCACTCAACTTAATTTCGGATCAGGCTCTGAGGTAATCCGATCGCCACTATTGGTAAATGCAACATACGGCCATGGGGAGGAAAAAGTGCAATCACTCGCACTTGGATCGCAATATTCTACGGCATTATTTATTGCAGTGACGCGCGACGCCATAGACCATGCTATTCTGCTATTACTGTTTGTTAATGTATTAGATGAATATTTTATTTTTATCTGATACCCAGTTGAACTGATGATCGATAATAGACGTCCGATGCGCATGGATCCACTATTGTAAAGCGCTTCTTCATATGTAAATGTTCTAGTCGTACCGTCTGGAAATACAACGGATGTCCCTTTTCCAAGGTTTGATGCTGTACTATATATTGGATAATAACTTGTAGAGAAATTAATAACCATTCCGTCGCCGGACGTGAAAATTTGCCGATTAGAGCTCAATGTCGATCCATTTGCCCGATCTGGTACATAGGTTATTCCATCAGCCGCGATCGAAAATGCGTAGGATTTCCCATTGTAGCTCACAACGGGCGAGTCTAGGGCGCCGCTCATGATGGGTATGCTTGCCAGTCGCCAATGCGCAGGGATCCATTGGCGTACATACTGCAACCCACGATGATCATTAGGACCAATCGCTATGTCAGTGACGCTGGTCATTAGCTGGCCACTTGCCAAATTGACCGATTTATCATCAATTGCCATTAACACCGGCGGGGGAGGCGGCGCACCTTCCTGCGCACTGGCGGCAGAAACCTTGATCGCAAAGACAGCGATCAATAGCCCTATGGCGCGCAAGATAGCGTTCCTTCCGCTCCATTTCCGACTCATTTGCGTTCCGCCCCCCGTCCTTCAGCGACTACATTGACTACTCGCGGCTTCTCTTGAGGCAACGCTGCTCGCCGCGCCTCATTGGCAATCAGTGTGGTGACCGACAATGAACCAGATTGCATCGATTCAGATTTACTTTCTACACCGGTAAAACTCACTCCGATTACACCGCCTTCAGAAAAATCTTTTAGCGCAATACTCAGCCCCGAGAGGCGTGCGTCAGGAGACCGGCCTACCTGCTTTGCCAGTGAAGCCGTAATGTCTTCGAACAATGCTTCCCCATCGACCGTCGGGCGCACGAGCAGCACATGTGTCTCGCTATCGCGCTTCACCACCGCAACCACGGATCCGGTCGCCGCGTTTGTAGCACTTTCAAATTCCGTAGCCAGGCCGAGCATCACTGCGCTTTTTTCGCAACTGCCGACAAGCTCCTGCCCGCGATCGCTTTTTTGCGCGATGATAGTGCATTGCGCGGGCACAGGAGCGACCGAAGCCGCCTGCGCAGCCATCAAGAACAGGCTCAACATGTATGTATGTCCCCCACGTCGATACCCGCCTGAATTTCGCGCGGGAGAATGTTACGATGACAGTCGCCGTTTTTAGATGCAACAATTAATGGGCGTTTGCCTCACGGTGCATCCGTAACGGCGACAATTGGGGGTGTGTAAATTCCTTCATTGGCCGATATCGCGCATAATCATATGAACTCGAATCTAGTGCGCATGCTGGAATCATACGAATGTCAGAATTTAGGGCGCAAAAGGCGATATATGCTCTAGCATGAGCGCGTGCTGGAATGGGAATAGTGGGGGCAATGGAAAATAATGCTGTGACGTTGGCGACGATCGCTTGCGCCATGCCGCTGCCCTTTGCGGCGGGAAGGCTATCTTTTGTTCCTCTCTCTGATCGCATATGCCACTTCTGCGGGCCAACTGGCATCTTGGGCCAACGCTATTGATAGCGCCGATCATTAATGGCAACGTCGGGGAATTGTTGGGGGGCTGTTAGGATCAATGGATATTGTTTGCACGCCTCACGCGCGGGGACATTCGCTGTCGCCGATAACTTCGACCGAATACGCCACATATCGCTATTGGTGCGGCTTCCAACATTCTTCGTGGCCCTCTCCGTTATCATGAATTCGAAATCTGCGCGGTCACCATCGCCGCGTCGCCGATTATCAATATTTCCGTTCGCCGAGGTTGATATATGAGTAGTGTTCGCCGGAAGTTTTTTGGGACACGATGGTTGGCGAATTTCGCCGCAGCCGCTTTGGGATTGTCCTCGGCAATACACGCGCAGACTACGCCACCAGATGTCATCGCTCCACTCCATGCGGAGCTAGATCCAAACGGATTGAACCTCTCTAACGGCAAAGCAGCCCTGGAGCTGCCGACTTTATCGATTCCAGCCGCTCCGAGGCTGACCTTTCAACGAGTGCAGGATTGGGCTCCCTATGTGTCAGGGAGGACATCAGGAAGTCCCGGATCATATGTTGAAAAAGCGTGGACCGTTTTTGCAGGCGCTGGAGGAACAGATACATTCAAGTGCCTCGACGACTGGTGCACTGCTGGTCGCGGCAAGGGATCCATTATCGAAGCGAGTGGCCGAGAATATCAGGAAGGTGGAACGGGAACCTTCTATGACTTTGACCTCACCCACATAGATGTGAATAGCACGAACACGGTCAGCTTGTTTTACGCTTCATCAATCAGATATATTGATGGCGAACAAATTACGATTACGTACGGTTCATATTACCAGGCAAATGGTAATTTAAGCCGGACATATTATAGGCCTGTCCAGGTTTCGAGTAGCACGGGCTACCATATCAGCATAACCTATGTGTCGAACACATTCGGCACGGGATGGAGTTCGCCAGCGCAGGTTGGTATATATGCTAGCAATGCACCGACCGTTCCTTTGGCGCAGTTCACATATTCTGGCACGAGTATAACCGACCTTTCGGGGCGTGTTTACCAATGCAGTGGATGTGCAAATATTTTAGGCACAGCGATTGAGAGTTATGCCGGTGGCAGTATGACGCTACCGGGAGAATCAGTTGCTCATATTCAACAGGTCAAGCATCCAACACTGAATCTCATTTCCAGCATAGTGAAGGATGGAGTTACCTGGTCCTATACCTACACTAACCCGGTCGTGAATTCGACGCTGGGCGGATATAAATATGACAAGGTGACCGTTACGGCACCGAATGGCTATTCCCGCGAATATAATATCTCCGCGTCTGGAAACGTCAACGACAGAAGCTTCCAGGTGGTCTCATCCTACAAGGATGAACTGGGCCGACAGGCCTCGCTCACCTACGATAATCGGCAAAGACTGACCCGGATCATTTTGCCGGAAGGGAATGAAGTACTCGCGACTTACGACGCTTTTGGAAATTTGACTGAAAAACGGACAAAAGCCAAGGCTGGCTCCGGCCTGGCAGATATTGTCGAGCAGTCCTATTTCGATACCAGCAATTGCAATGCCTATCCCTACAATATCCTTTGCCATCGTCCCGCGTGGTCTAAGACGGATGCCCTTGGCCCGCAAACCGACTATGTCTGGAATAACAAGGGGCAGTTGACCGAGCGTATTGATCCCGCCGATGCGTCAGGCGTACGTCGTAAAACCTGCGTCACCTATGTTGGACCTAGTCCGTCGGCAGAATGGGTCGTGCCTTCGACATCAGCCTGCGGGACAGCTTCGAGTCAGAGCATTCGTACAGAATATAGCTATTGGGGCAACACGCACTTGCCGAGCGAGGTGCGCCGCTATGACGGCGCTGCCGTGCTCACCACAAGCTACACCTATGACAGCGCGGGCCGGTTGTTGACCGAAGACAAACCTCTCGCAGGTTCGGATGATACAACCCATTTTCGCTACGATACGGTTGGACGGAAGACCTGGGAGATCAGTCCTGTCGCGGCTGGCAGTGGTCTGCGACTTGCCACGCGCACGACCTACCGGACTGCTGACGACAAAGTGACACTCGTCGAGCAGGGTACGTTGCCCAATGCGTCGAGTGCAACGCTGACCGTTCAGAAACAGACCGCGACCGAGTATGACACGCGGCGGAATATCGTCCGCCAACGACTGTCGGCAAGTGGGAAAACGTACAGCATAGTCGACAAGTCATGGGATGACCGAGGACGGCAAATATGTTCGACAGTGCGCATGAACGCTTCTGTATTTACCTCCTTACCTTCGGATGCCTGCACCTTAAGCGCCGAGGGAAGCGATGGCCCTGACCGGATTGCAAAGACGGTCTACGACAATGCGAGCCAGGTGGTGCAGGTCCGCAAGGGTGTGGGAACGCCCTTGGAGCAAGCATATGCGACCTACAGCTACACTAACAACGGCAAGCAGCGGTTCGTGATCGATGCGAACGGCAATAAGGCGGAATTGCGCTATGACGGCTTTGATCGTCAGATACGCTGGGTATTCCCTTCGACGACGAAGCCAGCAGCTTTTAATCCCTCAACCCAGGCCACCGCGCTAGCGAGCGCAGGTGCGCTGAACGAGGGCGATTATGAGGCCTATGGCTATGACGCCCTTGGCAACCGTACGAGCATGAGGAAGCGAGGAGGCCAGACTATCAATTACGGGTATGACGCGCTCAATCGCATGATCCTCAAAGATGTTCCCGGTACAACAACGGCAGATGTCTATTATGGCTACGACTTGAGAGGGCAACAAATCTATGCCCGCTTCGGTTCGACCAATGGTCAAGGCATCACAAACGCCTGGGATGGATTTGGCCGGATGACGTCGAGTACGACCAACATGGACGGCACGGCGAGACCCTTGGCATACCAATATGACGCCAACAGTAATCGGACGCGGATCACGCATCCAGACGGGATCTATTTCTCGTCCGCCCATGACACTCTCGACCGTTTGGTCAACGCGACATGGTGGACGCCTGAGGCCGGAACAGTCCCATTCCTGGCGGTCAGCTACAACACGCAAGGGCTGCGGAGCGATATTAACCGGGGATCGAGCTATACGGGATATGGTTATGATGCGATTACGCGCCTAAGCGCCCAGGACCAACGCTTTGCCGGGAATATCGGCAATCTGATTGATAACTTTGGTTATAATTCTGCGGGTCAGACATCGATGCGCGCGCGGAACAATGATGATTATAGTTTTACGGCACACGTGAATGCCAACCGCAGCTATGCGGTAAATGGCCTTAACCAGTACGGGACAGCCGGCCCTGCCTCGTTCAGCTATGATGCCAACGGCAATCTGACAGGCGATGGTAGCACAACATTCGTTTACGATGCGGAAAACCGTCTGATTTCTGCCGCCGGTGCCAAAAATGCTACTCTGTCTTATGATCCGATCGGCCGCTTGTCGTCGGTGGTGAGCGGCTCGACGACCACACGTTTTCTGTATGATGGCGACCAGCTGGCGCTGGAATATAACGGCGCTGGTTTGATTCAAAAACGGTACATGTTTGCTGGGCAGGATGAGCCAATTCTAGAGAGCAATGGATCAGTACTAAACTGTTCTGGAACAAAATTCCTTCATACGGATCGCCAAGGGTCCATCATCGCTCAAGCTGATTGTTGGGGGAACCGAACCGCGATCAACAGCTATGACGAATATGGTATTCCCGGATCAGGTAACATAGGACGCTTCCAATATACCGGCCAAGCCTGGATGCCGGAACTTGGTATGTATTATTATAAAGCCCGCATTTATTCGCCTACACTGGGAAGGTTTCTGCAGACCGATCCGATCGGATATAAAGACCAGATCAATCTCTATGCGTACGTGAAGAACGATCCCGTGAACGCTACCGATCCAATGGGACTGTGTACCGGTTCGCTTATTTCTAATAGTGATGGCACTTGTAAGACGGGAGGTTTTGTAAGTGGCGCGGGCAGCTCAACTGGCGGCAAATCCGGCGTTCCGACATCTCGAGCAGAAAGATCCGCAGTAAAGGCGAACGATCTGAATGCATATTGGGAATCACGGTGTAAAAGAGGAGATCCAATCGGTTGCTTGGGTCTTGAATATGGAAAGAGAGAGGCTTCTGGATTGGCCTCGATATCTCAACGTGCTTTGCGCGAAGCCATTGCCAAAAACCATGGTTATGTCGCACCCAACCACATATCGCCTGGTCGGCTGGGAGATACTAAAGCCGCCCTCACGGAATATAACAAAGTCAGAATTGATCTGATGAACGAACATATGAAAGCTGTAGATAGAGACCAGAATCACCAGCTTTCTTCAACTCAGATCACCGAATATCACTGGAAAGTATTTGATGATCACTCCATACCAAGAAGTACTTTTGGAGGAACTATTTTTACGGGAACAACATTAGATCTTTGGCTAACTGAGAGATTTTGGTGTGCGTCATGCGATTAATTAATCAAAGTATTTTAAGGAATTTAGCCATATTTTTGTTGGTTATACAGTCAGTCATTGCTTTTATTGGAATAATTTCTGTTTTGTATATGTGGCCAATGCCTTTGTATTTTAGTTTATATCATAAATCCTCGATAGTATATTTTTTTATTAATCCAATAATAGCGGCCGCGTTAATCAAAAAAAATAATTTTTATGCTGCAGTTTCGCTTACAATTTTTTCATTGTTATTCTTCTTCTTGACTTGATAAATATTCATTTAATACAAAAATAAATATAATTGCTTTGCCTGTTCGAGGATCTTGCACTCGCGCGCCGCGACGGTTGCTTCCCACGCGTCGTCGACAAGCTTGCCCGCGTTCAGCTGCTCATTCTGGACGACTGGGGTACCCATAGTCTCAACGATCAGCAACGCCTTGATCTGCTCGAAATCTTCGAGGAACGGTATCGCCGCAGATCCACGCTCATCGCCGCCCAGCTCCCAGTGGCGGCCTGGCACGAAATGATCGGCGAGCCCACGATCGCCGATGTTATCCTCGACTGCATCGTCCACAATGCCCATCGCATCATGCTGAAAGGAGAGAGCCGTGCGTCCTCGTTGCCGATGAGGATGCCAATGCGTTGGCTGTGAGGCAGCGCTACGGTCTGCTAATCCGGTGTTGCATTTCCTGCGCTATTGCCCGTATCAATTTGATGACGACATCGCTTGCTAATTGTTTTGAGTTACGCGCTAATCGCTGAGCAGTGCAGGAATATCTCGGGGGAACAATGAATAGAATCGGGCTGCTCGCTGCTTCCGCGCTCATTTGTTCGCTCTCGACCGCCGCTGCTGCGTCAGAAACCATTTCCTACCTCTACGACGCATTGGGCAGAATGGTGGCTTCGGTTGCTGACAGCGGCCCGACCGCTAAAGCCACCAGCATGTATCGCTACGACGCGGCCAACAATCGTAACTATGTCGGCGTGGTAAAGGCTGATGGGACTCAAATCCCTGTTTTCCGTTTCCAACAAAATTGGCGCCATTTCTATACGGTCGACTATCTGGAAGGCAGCAACGCTGGATTGCAGCCAGAGTGGATCGCATTTTCCTTATATCCTGGCGGTGGTTCAGGGCTGATCGCGCTGTATCGATGCTACCAAAGCGGTAGTGACGATCACTTCGTGTCGATGTCGAGCACATGCGAAGGGCAAGTCCAGGAGGGGCTGATGGGTTATGCCCACACGACGCCGGGTCCGGGACGTCGCGCATTGTATCGCTTCTACAAGGCCAGCATAGCGGACCATCTGATTACCGTGGATTCCAGCGAAGGGACGAGCAACGGCTATACGTCGGAAGGCATTCTAGGCTATGTTATATAGGCGCAGTTACCGCTGGCGATAGAGGCTGGCAGGTTTAAGATACGCTTGCGTTTTTTTGTGCGAGCGTCACCAAACAGATCGTGGTCGATGACCACATGGCAACCATCGGCATATCAAATTCAGGATTTCATCATGTTTCGCCCATTTGCGCGATCAAGGTCATTGAAGCTATTTCCGCCGCTGGTGGCGTTCGTCCTGTCCAAAACCGTCTACGCTCAAACCAGCTATGGAGATCCCGCTGGTTCCGGCCCCATCGTCGGTGCGCTCCAATGGCTCCAGGGCACGATGCTCGGCACAGTCGCCACCGTCGCAGCGGTTATGGCAGTCGCTGCCGTGGGCTTCATGATGCTGACCGGCCGCATGAACTGGCGCTATGGCGCGGTGGTGATCCTGGGCTGCTTCATCCTGTTCGGGGCTGCCAGTATCGTAGGCGGCATCCAGTCCGCCGCCTCGCCTGGTTACTGACCGATGAGCCAGCTCGATCGCGACACGCTGTTTGTGGCTCTGGCGCGGCCGCAAATGTTCGCGGGCGTCACCTATAGCTTCTTCGTCATCAACGCGATCGTCACGACCGAACTGTTCCTCGTCCTTAAATCCATGTGGGTGCTGCTGGCGGCGGTCATCATCCATGTCATTGGCTACCTCGCCTGCCTGCGCGAGCCACGGATCTTCGATTTATGGCTGGTCAAGGTCGCGCGATGCCCCCGCATTCCCAACTATCGGCTATGGCGTTGCAATTCCTATCGTCCATGAGCGCATCGCAGAAGACCGCCAGGCGCGAGCGATCGGTAGGTAGTCGGCTGCCCTATGCTGCGCAGATCGATGATCGCACGTTGCTGACGCGTGACGGGCTGCTGATGCAGGTCATCCACCTCGGCGGCTTCCTGTTCGAGACAGCGGATACGGACGAACTCAACTATCGCAAGGCGCTGCGCGATGCGATGTTGCAGGCGATCGGTTCGTCGCGCTTTGCCCTCTATCATCACATCATCCGCCGCCGCGTCGATACCTCGCTCGAAGCCGAATATCCCGACGCCTTCAGCGCCAGGCTGGATGCAGCATGGCGTGCGCGGCTCGGCACACGCAGCCTCTATGTCAACGACCTGTTCCTGACGATCGTGCGCCGTCCCATGCAGGGACGCAGCGGTATCGCCGACCGACTGTCCCGCAAGTTCCTTGGCGGAACTTCCGATGGCGCGGATCGCGCAACCGACCTGCGCGCGCTCGACGCCGCCAGCGATCAGATCGTGGCAGCACTGGGCCATTATAAGCCGCGAACCTTAAGCGCCTATGACACGCCCCACGGCCCCTGCTCGGAGCCGCTGGAATTTCTCTCGATGATCCTCAATGGCGACATGCGCCCGGTTCGACTGCCTGAGGGTGATGTCGGCGAGTATCTGCCCTACCGCCGGATCAGCTTTGGCCAGGACATGGTCGAACTGGGAGCCGCCGCCGACCTTCCCCGCGAGTTTCAGGCGATGCTCTCGATCAAGGATTATCCAGGTCAGACAATGCCCGGTATGCTCGACGATCTGCTGCGCCTGCCGGTCGAACTGGTGGTGAGCCAGAGCTTTGGTTTCGTCGATCGGCAGGCAGGGCTTGGCCGGATGAACCTTGCCTTGCGCCGGATGCGCGCAACCGACGATGAAGCGATCAGTCTGCGCCAGTCGCTCAGCGGAGCGAAGGATGACCTCGCGGGAGGTCGCGCCGCCTTTGGCGAGCATCATCTGACCATTGCGGTGCGCGGCACCGATATGGCGGCGGTCGATGGCCATGTTGCCGAAGTGCAATCAACCCTCACCGATCTTGGCCTGATAGCCGTGCGCGAAGAGATTGGCCTTGAAGCGGCCTGGTGGGCGCAGTTTCCGGGGAACTTCCCCTATGTCGCCCGGCGCGCGCTGATCTCGTCGCGCAACTTCGCCAGCCTCGCCAGCTGCCATAATTTTCCAAGCGGTCGAGCCACCGGCAATCATTGGGGCGATGCGGTCACCATCCTGGAATCAACCGCTGCTGGTCCCTATCATTTCAACTTCCACCAGGGCGATCTGGGTAACTTCACCATCATCGGCCCTTCGGGGTCGGGCAAGACAGTGGTACTCAACTTCCTGCTGGCGCAGGCGCGCAAATTTTCCCCGCGCATCATCTTCTTCGACAAGGATCGCGGCGCGGAACTGTTCATCCGCGCGATTGGCGGGGTCTATGACATATTGCGCCCAGGCATGGCCGCAGCGCTCAATCCGCTCCAGATCGATGACACACCCGAGAACCGCCGCTTCCTGATCGACTGGATCGGCCGCCTGGTTGCCCGTCCCGGCGAACCGCTGACGCCGGAGGAACTGCACCGGATCCAGGAAGCGGTCGATGCGAGCTATGGTGCGCCCCATGCCCATCGCCGCCTGCGCTATTTCGCGCAACTGTTCCGGGGCAGCGAACGTCCCCATGCCAATGACCTGTGGTCGCGCCTGCGTCCCTGGTGGGGCGAGGGCGAACATGCCTGGCTGTTCGACAATGCCGAGGATCGCACCGACATCGCCGCGCAGACGGTCGGGTTCGACATGACCCGGATATTGGATACGCCGACATTGCGCACGCCGGCGATGATGTATCTCTTCCACCGCGTCGAAGAACGGCTAGACGGCACGCCTGCCATCATCGTGATCGATGAAGGCTGGAAAGCGCTCGATGATGATATTTTCGTCCAGAAGATAAAGGATTGGGAAAAGACGATCCGAAAGCGCAACGGCATTGTCGGCTTTGCGACGCAGAGCGCGGAAGATGCTTTGTCCAGCAAGATCGCCAGCGCCATCGTCGAGCAGGCGGCAACCCAGATATTCATGGCCAACGCCAAGGCGAGGCGCGAGGATTATTGCGACGGGTTCGGGCTCACCTCCCATGAATATGATCTTATCCGCAGCCTGCCCGACAGCGCCCATTGCTTCCTGATCAAGCATGGTAATGACAGCGTGGTGGCGCGTCTCAACCTGGGCGGCGAAAGCGATATCCTCACCATATTGTCAGGCCGCGAACGCACGGTGCGTCTGCTCGATGACATCCGTGCGCAGGTCGGCGATGATCCCGACGACTGGCTGCCCCGGTTGCTCAAGGTCGCCTGATGGAGAGTTGCGCGCCCTTCGATGCTGCGCAGGGCTATGCCATGGCGCTCACCAGTTACATCGACTGCCAGGCGAAACTGTTGGGCGAAGGCGGCTATGCGGCGCTCTCGGCCAGCAATTCGCCGGTCATCATCGCACTGGGCGGACTGCTGACGATCCTCATCGCCTTCCAGGGCTACCGCCTGCTGCTGGGCGATCAGTTGCATGTCCGTGATGGCGTGCTGCTGGCGGCCAGGATCGGGCTGGTGCTGGCCTTCGCGACCCAATGGCCCGCTTATCGCACTATCGTCTATGGCCTGACCGTGGAAGCGCCTCAGGAGTTGACCGCCCTGCTGCCAGGCGCTGGCGGTGGATCGGGCCGTAGCTTTCCCGCGCGATTGCAGACCAGCTATCAGGCCATAGCCGAGGTGACGCGCCCATCGCCAAGCCTCGCCCCGCCATCTGCGCCACAGCAAGGCGCAGACGGTCCAGTCCCGCAGCAAAAACTGCCCTTCTCGCTGGCAGGCAATCCTGTGTTGATGGCAGCAGGTATTGCGCTGCTCGTATCAGGCCTTGCGATCCTCATCACGGTGCGATTGATCGCCGGATTGCTGCTGGCGCTTGGGCCGCTTTTTTTCGCCTGCCTGCTCTTCGATACGACGCGCGGCCTGTTTGAAGGCTGGGTGCGGGCCTTGCTGGGCACAGCGGTCGCCAGCACGACCACCGGCGTGCTGCTCGGTATCGAGATGTCGATCATCGAACCACAACTGTCCGCGCTGATCGAGGCCATGACGGTCGGCACATTGCCGGTCCTGCTTCCTGGCGAAGTGCTGGCGACGGTTCTGATCTTCACCCTTGCACTGCTGGTTGCGCTTGTGGTCTCTTTGCGGATCGGCGGCGGCTTTCGCTTCGTGGGACGCAGCGTAGCGGTCGGCGCACAATTGGTCCAGCAATGGCGAACCGTGGCGCAGACGCAAATGGCGCAGTCGGTTGCGTCCCGCAGCGACAACCCGGAGGAAAGCCGTTCCCGTGCAGCACTGATTGCCGATGCGATCAGGATCAGCGACGATCAGGGGAACGCCCCTGCTCTTGGCCACCGCAGGCTGGAGATCTCGCAGCAGAATGAGAACCCCGAACGAGCGGTTGTTACCATCCAAGCGACACCCCTCGGACAAAGCCACAGGCGTTCGACCAGTATGCGCAGAAGCAAGAGTATGAGCCAGCGGAACGGCACGATATGAAGGATAAGAGCTTGGCTGGCGACGCGCCCGTTACCGACCGCGACACTTATTATGCCCGCGCCGCCAGTTGGGCGGAGGACGGGCAGGAAAAGCTGCGCCTGTCCCGGCGTATCGCCTGGCTCGTTGCGGGCATTGCCTGCGGCGTCGCCCTGTTCGAGGCGGTCGCCATCGCGCTGATGATCCCGCTCAAGACCGTGGTGCCTTATACGCTGCTGGTCGATCGCACGACCGGCTATGTCCAGATGCTCAAAGGCGATGATCGCCAGACGCTGGTTCCCGATCAGGCTCTCACCCAGTCGCTGCTCGCGCAATATGTGATCGCGCGCGAAGGGTTTGATATTACCAGCGTGCCTGCCGATTATCGCAAGGTCGGTCTGTGGTCGGCCCAGCGGGCGCGCAGCGACTATCTGGCGATGATGCCCGCTTCCAATCCTGCCAGCCCGTTCCAGCGCTTTCGGCGCACGACAGTGCTTGCGGTCCATATCAAGAGCGTATCGCCGCTTGGCCCCGGCACCGCGCTGGTGCGGTTCGAGACCGAGCGCAAGGATCAGGGTCAGGTCGAGGGGCCGCGCGATGCATGGGTGTCGGTCGTGCGCTACCGCTTTGTCGATGCGCCGATGTCGATGGAAGATCGGCTGATCAATCCGCTCGGCTTCCAGGTGCTGCACTATCGCCGCGATCAGGAAGCGCTGCCTGATCCTGCGCCGGTCACGCTGTCAGCCCCAGCGCAGACCCTGACGGCTCCACCAACCGCAATGCCCGCCAGTCCAATCGCGCCCAGGACGACGCAGCAGTGAAGCGGCTCTTTCTCGCCCTGCTATTGGTGGCAACCTCAGCGACGGCGGAGGTCGTCCCGCAGCCTTCTCCCGGCGATCCCCGTATCCAGACGGTCGATTATGATGCCGATCAGGTCGTTCGCCTGAGCCTCGCGGCAGGCTATACGCTCAGCCTGGAATTTGCCGCCGACGAGCGGATCGAGAATGTTGCAATAGGCGAGAGCGGCGGTTGGCAGGTGACGCCCAACAAGCGTGCCGACCATCTGTTCATCAAGCCGACCGAAGGGGCCAGCGAGACCAACCTCATCGTCTTGACCGATGCGCGGCGTTACAGCTTCATCCTCTCGCCATCCGGGCAGATGATGGGAGTCAGCCCCTATGTCGTGCGCTTTCGCTATGCCGGGATCGACATGGCTCCGCCCACGGTGATCAGCGAGGCGCGCGCGTCCTATCGCGTGCGCGGCGCGAAGGAACTGATCCCCAGCGCCATGTCCGACGATGGCCTGGCAACGACCATCAACTGGCCAGCCGAAGTTGCTATTCCTGCCATCTATGCGGTCGATGCACAGGGACAGGAGACGCTGATCAACGGCGCGATGCGCGATGGTGCGTTTGTCGTCGATGCGATCGCGTCGCGCTTCATCTTTCGCGCGGGTAAGCGCAAGGCTGTCGCGACCCGTCAAACGGGCAGGGGGGCATCATGAGCGTCGAGGCGGATGACCCAAGGGACGATCTCGATCAGCGGGATGTGAGGCCAGTCGTGGCCATGCCGCGGGCAGGCCTGTCAGGCGCAGGCATCGCCCTTTTGTGCGCGGTCATCGGGATCGGGCTCTTCTTCATCCTCGACGCCAACCGGCGTGGGAAAGAAGCCGATGCGGCCAAAGGGCAGCCAAGCCAGGCAGCTATCATGTCACCACAGCCCCTGGCGATACCGCTAGCGCCGGTCGACCCCGAACCGGTCGCGGCTGCGCCGATCACGCCGGTTCTCACACCACCAGTGCCGGCAGTGAGGCAATCCTCTTCACCTCCGCCAAGCTACGCGCCGCCAATGGCCATGGCGCAGCCGCCAATGCCAGACGCTTCTCCCGCTCGCGCGCCAGCATCATCGGGGCAGGCGTCTCCCCTCATCATTGACCTGGCATCTGCCGATGGCGGTGGAAATAGCGCGGACGCCGCTGGCGCGGCAGGCGACGATCAGGCTGTGCGCGCCAGCGTCATTCGTAACCGTTCCAGTCTTGTGCCGCAGGGGGCGATGATCAGCGCGGTTCTCGAAACCCCGATCGACAGTCGCCGTCCAGGGCTCGTCAGGGCGGTTGTGTCACGCGATGCACGCGGCTTTGATGGCACCCGCGTCCTCATCCCGCGCGGTAGCCGTCTGATCGGTGAGGCAGCAGGCGACATGAAGGCAGGGCAGAGCCGTGTCCTCGTCACATGGACCCGGCTGATCCGGCCCGACGGCGTCGCGATCCGCATTGGCTCGCCTGCCGCCGACGTGCTGGGCGGCGCGGGGATCCGGGGCAAGGTCAATAATCATTTCTTCGAGCGGTTCGGCAATGCCGTGCTGCAATCCGCACTCACCATCGGCGTCAACATCGCATCGCGCCCCCGAAGCAATTCCGTGATCGTGGGCTTGCCGGGCCAGATCGGGGCGACCGGACAAAATCTCTTGCCCAACCTCGATCAGGCACCCACGATCAAGGTCGGATCGGGCGCTGAAATATCGGTGTTCGTGGCAAGGGACCTGGATTTTAGCGGCGCGGGCCTGCGTCCATGACCGGCCACGTCAAGCCGGTGCCGGACGGAACCCAGGGTTCACCGCCGTCCGACTTTCCATTCCTCGACGCCTATCTGGCGCCTATCTCGTCGGTCCTTGTCCAGCCCGATGTCACCGACATCTATATCAATCATCCTGGTGAAATATGGATCGAGCGTCTGGGCGGCGGCATCGAATGGCAGGGGGTGCCGACCCTGACCGAAGCGGGCCTGTGGCGGCTTGCCCGCCAGATTGCCAGCCTCTCCCACCAAGGGATCAACCGCGAGCATCCGCTGCTCTCGGCTCGCCTGCCTGACGGGTCGCGCGTGCAGATCGTCGCGCCGCCCGCGACCAGGGGGCCGTTGGCGATGGCGATCCGCCGCCACGTGTCGGCAGATCTGACGCTGGACGATTATGCCAGTAGCGGCGCGTTTGCAGGGCTGGATGAGCAAGCCCGCGACGAGCCTTCCACCGACAACGCCAGCCCCGCTGCGCTGCTGGCCGAGGCGGTGCGGCAGCGCAGGACGATCCTGATTTCAGGCGGCACCTCGACCGGCAAGACCACCTTCCTCAACGCCCTGATGCGCGAGATCCCCGATCACGAACGGCTGATCCTGATCGAGGATACGCCCGAACTCCAGCTCAGCCATGCCAACGCCATCGGCCTGGTGGCGGTTAAGGGAGAGCTTGGGGAAGCGCGGGTGACGGCTGATGATCTGCTCCAGGCGTCGCTGCGGATGCGGCCAGACCGGATCATCCTGGGCGAATTGCGGGGCAACGAGGCCTATACCTTTCTGCGCGCGATCAACACCGGGCATCCAGGCTCTATGACCACCATCCATGCCGACAGTCCGGCCAAGGCGATCGAGCAGCTTGCCCTCATCATACTCCAGTCCGGCACGCGGCTGAGCCGGGAGGATGTCGCCCACTATATTCGCGGGACGGTCGACCTGTTTGTGCAATTGGAGCGGCGGGGCGGGAAACGGGTTGTGCGTACAATCGCCAGCAAGGGAGACGTCGCGAATCCATCATAGCATTTCAACCTGGCCATCAAAAATGGGACGCGAGACTGTAGGGCGGCTTCCTGCGAAATCGGGGGTGTATATGAAGAAATTTTTCTCGCTTATATTATCAAGCCCGGCGCTAATTCTGAGTATTGGCCCCGGCCATGCTCTTGCCCAGGCATCCGCCGATGTCATGCAATATGACGCTCTTGGACGACTGACGTCCGTCCAGGCGGGCAGAGGCGCGCTGACCAAGTATAATTATGATCCGGCGAGCAACCGGTCATCGGTCAACGTGCAAAGGCAGCTGGATAGCAGTTGGGCAGCTACGTCGCTCCCGCATTTGATCGGATATGCCGCGTCTTTTGGCGGATGGGCAGCGGACACCAGTGGTGGCCCCGGGCACTTGACCTACGGTCCATATACGACGGCCATCCCGACCGGGAACCGTGTTGGAGTATGGCGCATGATGACTGACATCATATCGATTCAACAGAATGAAATCGTAGCCACGATCGATATCTATGATTCCACTGCGGGTCAGATTTTGGCAGTAAAGAATATCGTCCGCTCGTCTTTTGTCGGTCCGATGACCTATCAAATTTTTGAATTGCCGTTCACGTTGAGCGCTGGCAGCGCTGGGCATTCGTTGGAACTGAGAACCTGGTTCACTGCCAACGCTTATATTAATGTCGACCGGATTAGATATTATTAAGCAGTTGGGGAAGTAGCAACATCCAGTGATATCCATGCCCTCAAATGGCGCGGAGCGCCAAAGCGGGCCTTGTATCACCAACCCGAACGCACGGATGCTCCTGCATAGGGATCAGATAGCTCTTGAGCGACGCCAGAGCCAACGGGTATTCGGATGATTGCCGACAATCATATTTTAGCAACGGGGGTTTTATGAAGAAGATCGGACTGGTCGCGATGATGGCGATGGTGGCCACTCCCGCCTTCGCGCAGGTAACCACTCGCTATGTCTATGACGCCTTGGGACGGCTGGTGGGATCTGCCAATTCGGGCTACATAAACAACGGAAACGCGGTCCGCATGTCCTATGACGCCGCAGACAATCGGGTAAACTATAATGCATCCAACGTAATCGTCCAAATTTCGACCGGGCAACAGATTAACTCGCCCGATGGCCGATTTCGCCTTGTGCAGCAGACCGACGGAAATCTGGTTCTATATTTTGGAGCATCAGCGCTGTGGGCGAGCTACGCATTTGGAAGCAATTTCACGACCTACTTCCAGTCGGACGGCAATCTCGTAACCTATGGTCCATCAGGCCCCGTCTGGAATAGTGAAACCAACGCGATTGGCGCGCGGTTGGCATTACAGAATGACGGCAATCTGGTTATCTATGATCTTGACGACAGGGTTGTCTGGGCGACCAATACGGGAGGCCACTGAGCGGCGATCCTGCGTTAACGTCCGATCGTCTGCGCCTGACAGTCGATATGCACCAAGGCATTGGCTAGGAACTCTTGGCTGGTCTGGACGGCGGTACGGGCCATCGGTTGGTTGAGGACGTCATTCGCTGGCGGGTCGCATGATAGTCAATTCCCCCCAGTATTGGTCGCCCAGATAGCCTGGCCCGAAGTGGCGTAAATGACGACGTTGCCGTCGTTCTGGACAATCAATCGAGAGCACAGCGAGTAACTGCCCGATTGCCAGATCGCGCCGGTCCCGTCTCCCTTGTAGACCACAAGTTTGCCGTCGCCCTGAAAAGCCAGGAATGCCCCGGATGTATCGTACGTGCCTGTGTGCCACAACACCCCGGAAGGGCCTCGGAGTACCAAATTTCCATCGGCCTGCATGGTGAATGTAAAACGGCCATCAGAAGAGGTGAAGCTTCCGCCTGGCAAAAGACCTCTTCCCTCGTCCGATGCCAACACGTTGGTCCTGTTTTCAGCCGAATCCAGTGCGTAGGACTGGCGAAAACCGTGATCCCATGTTGCGCTGCAGCGGTTTACGAGTCGCCCCAGAGCATCATAATCGTAACTGTCGGTATTTTGCGCAAAGCTTGCCGAACTTGCGGCCAATGCCGCAACCAGTCCGATACTGCTCGCGATAAGATACCTCATGCGAATCCCTCCGTTGTTGGCCGACGGGTCAGCCATATGGGTATCGAAATCATCAGATCAGGCGCGCGCCAAAAACTGATCGGCCTGCACCGAGTGGCCCAGGGTGATTGTTAGTGCATTGTGGTATCTGACGGCAATGGCGGCGGTGCTGTTTCCGGAGCCTGCGGTCGGTAACTGAACGAACTGTGGGGCCGGACGGTGTAGTGCTGCTTGCCAATGATCTCTTCCGGCTTGCGCTTCTTGCCCATCTTCCAACGCCTTCGTCGTCTGAAAAAACAAAGATTTCGGACCACTCAGAAGGGGCAGATCAGATATGTCCGTTCAGTTGGAACGGCGTAACGGTTGGGGCACCTTCCACATGATCGTCGAAAAGGGCGCGCTGTTTTGGCTACCAGCCCGGCGGTAGCGCTGCACCCGCATAGGGGTCATAGGGCTGCGCCGCACGTGGAGGCGGTGGCGCTACTTCCGCCTCGATGATCGGATGAGACGAGCTAACGGCGCTTGTGGATACCGGCATGAGCAGGCCCGCTGCGATGACCGGCGCGCCGAAAATCAGGAAACAGCCGACAGTCGTCCGCACGCCCCGCCGCCAGTCCATCCGCCCTTCGAACAGTTGGAAGCCCACAATGGCCACGGCCAATGTGGCCGCGACGGTAGCCGGCGAACCCAGCATCAACTGCTCGATCCAATTCGTGGCTGAGGTCAAACTTGCTGACGGCAAAGGGGCGTCCAAATGGTTGAATCGAAGCGTCCCGGTTTTTCCGGAGACGGTTTCATTTGAATTATGCGACCATATCAACGGGCTCGTTGGCTGCATAGTGGTGGGCCACGGCTTTTGCGGGTGGATATGTCCGATGGGGGCCGAAAGGCCTGGCCGGGAGGCCTATCAGCGGATCCAGGCAATTTGCACCGCGATCTCGGCCAAGGATCGCCTTCAGGATCACCGCGACGCCGTGCATGCCCTTCAGCGCCATGGTGGGGTTCGCGCACAGGTCTCCCGTCATTCCCGCGCCTGCGCCAGCAAGCGTTAGACCGAGATCCGGCTGATCCTCATCGCCGCTGCTATCGCCGATCGGTCATTTCCTATGGTGGCGGGCGGCCGCGCATTTTCGAAAAGGGCGGTGGGTTGATCGACGGTGCAGCGCGCGCATGCTCGGGCAGCAGGTCAGCCTGCTGTCGCATGCGATAGCTGGCGCCCTCGATCTGCATGACCACGGGGTGGTGAAGAAGGCGCTCGAGCAGCGCGGTGGCCAAAGATATTGCCCCATTCGGCAAAGCTTGGTTGGACGTCAGGATAATGGCGCCTTTTTCATATCGGCCGTTGACGAGCTGGACGAAGATATTTTTGCCCCCATGGCGAGCCATGCTGGTTCCAACGCCCAGGTCTTGGCGATATGTTGGACCGGCGTGAGGGCCCCGAACGTCGCGAACGGCCGATTTTGCCGCCGTTGGGCGCCTCGGCGATTTCCTTCCTCCACACCGACAAAATGCTCGACTTTCCTGTGGACCAGAGCGACAGCGGTTGCACGCAATCGCGCTGCAGGTGGAAGCAGCGCGCTGCCCCGCCACGCTGCTGGCCGGGGCTCTGGGTGGTGGGAGCGGCGCAGCGTCGCTCCTTGACAAGGAGACCACCCATGCCCCGCAAGCCTGAACTTACCGACCTGCAGCTCATTCTCCTGTCGACCGCATTTGCGCGGGAGGACGGGCATCTATATCCCCTGGCAGTCAGCATCGCCGACAAGGGTGACCACCTCACCACCGCGATCGCCTCGTTGCTGAAGCGCAAGCTGGTTGAACAAGCCGAAGTCAGCGATATCGCGAAGTTGTGGATGGAGCAGGAGGATGGACATACGGGTCTTGTGCTGACGGACAAGGCCCGCGCTCTGATCGATGGGCGTGGCGAAGGCGACGTTCATGGCGTGACACCCCCCCGATCCGTTCCGTGCACTGGTTCCAAAAGGGAGATGGTGCTGACCCTGCTTGGCCGTGAGGAAGGCGCGGCGGCGGCCGAACTGATCGATGCTACCGGCTGGCTGCCCCATACGATGCGGGCGGCGCTTACGGGCCTGCGCAAAAAGGGGCACGTCATAGAGCGCGGCCGCCGCGGCGACCTGAACGTCTATCGCGTGATCATCGGCGCTTGACCGATGAGTGCCATGGACGAAAGGATCAATACGGAACTGGCGCAGCTGACGACGCTCTCCTCCCGCCAGCTTCGCGACCGATGGACCGCCATGGCTCTGGGGCCGATTCCGCTTGTCAGTCCCGCCATGCTGCGCCTCGCCCTTGCCTGGGAAATTCAGGCAAGGGCGCTGGGCGGCCATAGCCGGGCGACCCGCCAGATGCTGACCCAGCGCATGGCGGCCAGGACCAGCACGACCCTGGCCATGCCGGGCATGCGGCTGGTGCGAGAATGGAACGGTGTCACCCATATCGTGACGGTGGGCGAAGATAAGATCATTCGCTGGAATGAGCGGGAATGGCGCTCCCTTTCCGAGGTTGCCCGCGCCATCACCGGCACTCGCTGGTCGGGCCCGGCCTTCTTTGGGCTCAAGAAAAGGCTTGCGGCATGAAAATGGTTCGCTGCGCCATCTATACCCGCAAGTCGAGCGAGGAGGGACTCTCCCAGGATTTCAATTCACTCGACGCTCAGCGTGACGCCTGTTCTGCGTACATCCTCTCTCAGGCCAGTGAAGGATGGAACGAGATTGGGGATCGCTATGACGATGGCGGCCTGTCCGGTGGAACATTGGAACGTCCAGCACTGCAGCGCTTGCTGAGCGATGTCGCGGAGGGCAGGATCGACATCATCGTCGTCTACAAGCTCGATCGGCTCACCCGGTCGCTCCTCGATTTCGCCAGGCTGGTGGAGGCGTTCGACAAGACCGGGACCAGCTTCGTCTCCATCACCCAATCCTTCAACACCACCACCAGCATGGGGCGACTGACCCTCAATATGCTGCTGTCTTTCGCCCAGTTCGAACGAGAGGTAACGGCCGAACGGATCCGCGACAAAATCGCTGCCTCCAAGGCCAGGGGTATGTGGATGGGCGGAATCCCGCCGCTGGGTTATAAGCCCGACGGCCGCAGCCTCGCGATCGTCGAAGAGCATGCTGCCATCATACGTGCCATCTTCGAGCGCTATCATGCCATTGGCAACGTCCGGCTGCTGGGGGACCAGCTCAAAGCGGACGGTATCCTTTCACCCGAGCGCAGCACCGCAACCGGCAAGATCATCGGGGGAGGGGCCTTTACCCGTGGTCAGCTCTATCTCATGCTCAAATGCCGGACCTATCTGGGGGAGGTGCAACATAAGGATCGAGTCTATCCTGGGTTGCATTCACCCATCATCAGCCAGCAATTATGGGATAGGGTGCAGGCCCGGCTAGCGGCCAATCTGCTGGGACATCGCAACGGTGTCAGGATGAAGGCACCCAGCCTGCTTGCGGGCCGGATCGTCGATGAGAAGGGCGACGCACTGATCGCATCCCATGCGGCCAAGGCCGCAGCGGGGTCAGCCGAGGCGAAAATCCGTTATCGCTATTATATCAGCGATCCACGACATAGCGGCAGTGGGGATGGCGGCATGCGCATTCCCGCCGTCGAGATCGAGGCGGCGGTGACCGAGAGGATCGCTCAGGCCTTTGACGATCCGCTGACATTGTTGGAACAGGCAAAGCTGCCACTTGAACCAGATATGCTTATAGGCATCGAACAGCGGTCCGCCGACCTGACCGCTCGTATCCGGCTCAAGGATCATGCACTGGTCAGGGGCATCGTTATCAGGGTGCAGGTCGAGAAGGGGAGGGTCGTGATCCTCTGTTCGGTCAGCCAGATGGCAGAATTGCTGAAGATTCCCACAGCCGTCGATGCATCAACCGAACTGACGCTCACATCCGCCATCCGCCTGACCCGGTCGGGCCGGGCGATGCGACTGATCCAGAGCAATGGCCAGCATGCCTCGCGCCGGGTCGATCCGGCGCTGACGAAGCTTATCGTTCAGGCGCATCGCTGGTGGGGCGAGATCAGGCAGGGCGAGATCAACATCACACGCTTGTGCGAACGGGAGCAGGTGTCCGACGCCTGGGTCAGTCGCGTGCTGCGGCTTGCGTTTCTCTCGCCCAAAGTGACCGACGCTATCCTGCGAGGCGAGCAGCCGGCCGGCCTCAATAGCGCGGCATTGCTGGCCACAGGGACGGTCACGCCTGGTTGGTGTGGGCAGGAGAGGCTAGCATCGCCGAAGTTGCCGCCTGCCTCAAGGGGGTGTGTGGAGGTCAACAGATGACGCTTTGGCGTAACGAGAATTTTGCCTGAGCAGCGAACGCTGGACGCAGCGCTGCTTTTGGCTGTCGGGACGATGCCGCTGGAGGCTGGCCGACTGGAAACCGCGCGGTATTCCACAGTAGCAGTGCGATAGTCGCCGTGATCCCGTGTAGGCTCTCGACCAACATAAGCCGTTTCGGGTGGGCGCAAATGGCGACTGCGGCCCGAACCGCGCATTGACCTGTCGGACTTTACCTTGGCCGATCCGGTCTACAGCCGTCTTCATATTGTCGAATATTCCACGCTGAGGCACGCCGCCCAGCACCCGGAAGGCCTGTGTCAGCGCGTCGAACAACATCTCGTGGGTTTGCAACAGGTAGGCTCGCGTGATGAACGCCCGACTGTGGGAAAGCTTGGTATGGGCTACCTGCAGCTTGACGGGCCGGCCATTGAGAAGGGCGTAATCTTCACTCCAATCGAACTGAAAGGCCTCACCGGGCTGGAAGATCAGCGGTACGAATGTGCCGCGCCCACTGGTTTGCTTTTCATATTGGCGTTCGGCCTTCCACGCTCGAGCAAAGGCGGCAACACGGCCGTAGGATCCCTCGTAGCCCAGTTTAACCAGATCTGCATGTAGCTGCTTGGCTGTTCGCTTTTGCTTGCGCGACTTGCCCGATTCCATCCGCAGCCACGTCGTCAATTTTTCGGCAAACTGATCAAGCTTGCTCGGTCGTTTGGGAACCTTGAACGTCGGCTCCACCGCGTCATCGCGCAGATATTTGCGGATCGTGTTGCGCGATAATCCAGTCCGTCGCCTGATCTCGCGAATGGGAATGCCTTGCCGAAAATGCCAGCGGCGGATCACACTGAGTAAGTCCATGTCGATCACTCCGATGCCTCCTGACTGTCAGCCAGGGGCGAGGAAAACATGGGTCAAATCTCGGCTCTGACTCACTTTTGCTGCTGTTGAGAGTATGCTCCCGCTGCTTCTATCGGGAGTATCTGCCATGCACGGTCGATTTCAGCGCGCGAGCCTTGCACCCGAAGGCTTTGTAGTTGTCTCAGTGCAGAGTGTCGGGGAAGATGTCCAAATCCTGCTACGCTCACGATGTATTTTTGGGGTTTGCCCTGACTGTGGGCGACCAGGTCGAAGGGTTCAAAGCCGATATGTGCGTCGACCGTCGGATCTTCCCCTTGGTGGCCGCCGCGTCGTTCTGAAGATCCTGACGCGTCGCTTTTGGTGCGACACTGTCGTTTGCGGGCGACGCATTTTTTGTGAACAGTTTGATGACGGCGTTTTGGCTCGCTATGCTCGGCGCACTCAGCGGCTTGAAACAATAGTCCACCACCTTGGGCTGGCGCTCGGTGGCAGGCCTGGGGCCGCTTTTGCCCACCGCCTCATGATGCCGGTAAGCAAGGACACCTTGTTGCGAGTGGTCCGTCGGCGCGTCAGTGAACAGAATGATGAACTGCATGTCATCGGCATTGATGATTTTGCCTTCCGGCGGGGCCAAACCTACGGGACGATCGTCTGCGATCTGGAGCGCCGGACGCCGGTCACACTATTGCCGGACCGCGCTCTGGAGACGTCCCGTGCCTGGCTTGCCAAGCGCCCATCGATATCGATTGTCGCCCGCGACCGGGGCGGTGGCTATGGTGAAGCGATCGCCAGAGGGCTGCCTGATGCCGAGCAAGTTGCCGATCGTTGGCATCTCATGGAGAACTCGAGCCGAGCGTTTCTGGATGCCGTCAACAAGTCCATGCGGCAGATAAGGCAGGCGGTCGGAAGCACTGTCGTCGATCCCAAGCTGCTCACTTATGCCGAAAAGCTGCAATATGAAGGCTATCTACGCCGGCAGGAGACCAACGACGCGGTCCGGGAACTGGCAAAAAATGGTACGTCCATCCGGCAGATTGTTCGGCAGACCGGCCATAGCCGAAAGCTCGTTCGCGATGTTCTGCGCGGGCAGCGAATGGACGTATTCCGCTCCCGCCCCAGCTTCCTGGACAGTTGGCTGCCATGGCTGAATGACCGATGGGATAACGGCACCCGCAATGCCCTGGCGCTCTGGCGCGAGATGCGCGCGGAAGGTTTTGTGGGTCAAAGCGGTGTCGTCTCACAATGGGCTCAACGCCGGCGTCTCGCCGAAAAGGCCAATCAAAGTGGCCTCGCCCGCACACCCTCGGCGCGCGTTCTTGCGCGCCTAATGACTTCGGCGTGGGATGGGCTTGCCAAATCCGAAGCGATCCTGGTGGCGGTAATCGAGGAAAACGTCCCTGAATTGGTAGTAGCGCGCAAGGCGATCGGCGACTTTCAATCCATGATCCGATCAAAGTCGGCGGCAAAGCTCGATGAGTGGATCGAGACGGCAAAGGGCAGCCTTATCGGGTCATTCGTCAATGGCGTCGAAAAGGACCTTCCGGCCGTACGAAACGCAATCGTCTCGCCATGGTCGAACGGTCAGACCGAAGGGCAGATTACACGCCTCAAACTCATCAAGCGACAGATGTATGGCCGCGCAAAACTCGATCTTCTTCAGGCCCGACTGGTGGGCGCGCCATGAGCCGGCCCATCAGCAAATGTGAGTCAGAGCCAAATCTCAGTGAAAACTTATAACCCTCCCGGGTCACTTCTCAGTGCAAATCAACAAACAGGGGTCGCAGTTTCAAAACAGAGCAAGATCTTTCATCCCCATCGGATAGGTAGCGATAGTGACTTGATGGTTGTGTTCTCGTGTGATGCGACTAGCGCCTTTCGCTCCTAAATGATCCGCGACATCGCACAGTTTGCGCCGAACAGGAAATCGGGTGTCTTCAGGGTGTGTCACTCAAGGGAATGAGCGACGATGACGGCATGGCACTGTGGCCATGAGCCGCTAGTTATTTGCTGCTTCTCTCCCCGAATGCGCTTTTTAGCCATTCTGCCGACATTCCTCTTGCCTGCGTTCCCAAGTCGAGCAATGTGGCGTCGCTTCCCGTGAAAGCCGGGAAGCGGGGCGTAGTAACCCCATTTCGCTAGAACTCGGTCACGGCATTTTGCTGGGGCCGGGTGGCATGCGCGCATGTCCAGCCGGCAACGGTAAAGGCGCATGCGCCTGCTCTAGCGATCAGGTTACTAACATCCGGCTTCCGAGCCGTCGCCCCGAGAGGACATAGGAGCGACGCACGAGGCCAGGGCAGCGGGCCGCTCCGACATGAGGAGCGCCGGACGTGAACTGCCTGTCAAAAACCATAGAGCCGCATCCCAACGCGCGTCTCGCAATGGATTCGACCCTGATAGAAAAAGCACTGGAGCATCAGCTGACCGGCGCGATCATGGCGCGGCTGCTGCTGCGCGACCAGCGCTATGAACTGCTCTACGGCGTGTTCGATCGCGATGGCTATGATGTCGTGATCGAGGCGGGCGGGATCATGCGTCATATTCAACTGAAGGCGGTTGTGGCAAACGGGAAGCGCAACAGGTTCTCGCTTTCGACCCGACTGGGGAGCAAACCCTCGGGCTGCGCAATCTGGATCAGCTGGGACCCTGCAACGATCGGCTATACCGGCTTCCGCTTCTTCGGTGGCAGGCCGGGCGAACCGCTGCCTGATCTTGGAGACCGGATTCCTCGACACAGCCGTGCCAACAGCCTCGGCCGCAAGGGGCAACGCCTCGATCATCGCGAGATCCCAGCGAGTTGCTTCACCCGGATCGCCGATCTTGAGACCTTGGTGGATCATCTGTTCGGGCCAGCGCCGGACCCTGATCTACAGCTGCTTCGCACTGCCATAATCTCCGCACCGGGCATCAGCGCGGAAGGCTGGATCGGAGCGGTGCAGGAAGGCAGCTTCGACGCCATTCCGACGGATCTGGGCTGGGATGGTTCGGCTGATCTTGCGCATCTGATCGATGGCTACGCGCTGCTTGAACAGACCGGCCGTGGAGAGGGAGCGGCCGTTGCCAATCAGGCCCGCATCAACGCCGAACAGACCGGCCGCTGGGCAGGTGGCGCGCTGGATCTCTGGATCGCGCTGTTTCTCGAGCACCGCCACTGGCGGCAGTCCGAACCCCATGAACCCGATCCACAGCAGCGCGCGCTGCTCGATACCCTTGTTCACCAACTCCGGGAGGCCCTTGTCGCGTGAAGACCCGTTTTGCCATGACAGCCGCCATCCTTCTGACGGCTTGCACCATGCCCTTAGCTGCAAAGGATAAGACCCCGCACACATGGTATGCGACGAGGACCGCCGATCCGGTTACCGGCGTCACCCGCTGCGTGGTGACCGCCATGGATTATGTGGGCAAGACGCGATACTCGCGCACCGGCTTCCTTTATCCCATGATCGAGAACCATCCCCGGCATGGCCTCCTCATCGGGGTGAGCAGCGGGGGCCGATTCCGCCTCCCGACCGGCACGATGCTCTGGCGCGTCGATGACCAGCCCTTCCGCGAAATCCGGCCCGAGGATGGCCCGCTCCCCGATGGCGCGGCGATCGCTGCGGTGCCCGTACCGGCCGGTGCTGAGTCCGCAACCTCAAAGGCAGTCAATGATGCCATGGCGCTCGCCACCCGCATGGCCGCCGGCTTCTCCGCCACCAGCACCTTCGCTACCGGCGAACAGGCCGCGGCCATGCTGGCGGAACTGCGGGCAGGTCATGGCCTGCTCTACCGGGCCAAGGCGGCCTCCAGCGACATGGGCCTGCCCGACAGCGGTATGTACCGCGTAGGGCAGATCACCAAGGATGGTCTCAAGCCCATCCCTGTGGACGAATCATTGCATACGGCCCTTGCCCAATGCGGTATAGCTGGGGAAGGTGAGGGAGGTGGCGCTGGTACAGCAGTGGACAGTGTCAGCGGACGGAAATAAATCAGCGCAAAAACAGCAGGATGGCCTAGGAAATATACATAGGAACTAACTGACTACAAAATCAGGTTGACGACGTGGCTTGTGCGTTGGATATATGCAGCACACAAGCGATGGAGTGTGTAGTGGCAAACGAGCAAATGGACCGCCTGACCGAAGGGCTCGATACGAAGGCGGCAAAGGTGCGCGCGCTCCATGCCGCGGGCGTGTCCACCGGTGACATCGGTCGCTATCTCGGCATTCGCTATCAGCATGTCTACAATGTTCTGCTGCGCGCAGGTCTCATCGAGAAAGCCGGCGCGGCTTCGGAAAAGCCGGCGCTTAGCGGCGACGCGGAGATCATCGTCGCGCAGATCGGCAAAAGCGGCGGCATCGAACTGCCTGACGCAGTCATGCAGCACTACGGGCTTGCCGTCGGTGCGACGGTCTACTGTCAGGTGCTGCCCGAAGGACTGATGATCCTCAGCCAGGAAGCCGTCCTGAAGCAGGTGACGGCGCTGGCGCGCGAAAAAATGCCCGAGCAGGCCGCGCTTATCGAAGCGTTGCTCAATCTAAATCGTGGCGGAACGCTACGTTCCCCATAGTTCGGGGTAATCCTACACAGGAACATGAACCATGAATGAGAGTGACAGATTCCGGGGGGACGGGCTCATCCGTTCCCTCAAGGTGGAACTGCGTCCGCTCGGCGCGGTCCGCCCGGCTAAGCGCAATGCCCGCACGCACAGCGAAAGGCAGATCGGCCAGATCGCCTCCTCGATCCGGCAGTTCGGCTTTACCAATCCGATCATCGTCGATGAGGAAGGAATGATCGTTGCCGGCCATGGCCGGCATGCAGCCGCAGCGCTGCTTGGTCTTGCCGACGTTCCGGTCATATCGATTATCGATCTCGATCCTGCTGAACTGCGGGCCTATGCGCTGGCGGACAACCGGATCGCCCAGAACGCGGGCTGGGACGAGGATGTGCTGCGGATCGAGTTCGAGGAACTTCATGCCCTTGAGCTCGCCTTCGACCTCGAGATCACCGGCTTTTCCACGACCGAGATTGACCAGATCTCGGCGATGACGCCGACGGACGCCAAGCTCGAGAAGATGCCCGCGGTCGACAGGCGTCAGACCTGCGCTGTCGAACGGGGTGACCTCTGGATCCTCGGCCATCACCGCCTGCTATGTGGCGACACGCGCAGGCCCGAAAGCTTTGCGCAGCTGATGGGGGACGATCGGGCGCGGCTCGTTTTCTCCGATCCGCCATTCAACGTGAAGATCAACGGCCATGTCGGTGGTCTCGGAAAGACGAAGCATGCCGAGTTCGCCATGGCGACGGGCGAGATGAGCGAGCGAGAGTTCACAGGGTTCCTCGAAACCGCCTTCCGCAACGCGGCTGATGTCAGCATGGATGGCGCGATTCATTATCAGTGTATGGACTGGCGCCATGTCGAGGAGATGATGATGGCGGGGAGGGCGGTTTATTCCGAACTCAAGAACATCTGCATCTGGTCCAAGGACAATGCTGGCATGGGCAGCTTCTACCGCTCGCAGCATGAACTGGTGTTCGTCTGGAAGGTCGGGACCGCCCCCCATCTCAATACGGTGGAGCTCGGAAAGAACGGCCGCTACCGTACCAACATCTGGAACTACCGGGCCGCAACGAGGACGGGTGCCGACGCGGAGCTCGCCATGCACCCGACGGTTAAGCCGGTGACGATGGTGATGGACGCGATCAAGGATACATCGAAGCGGGGAGAGATCGTGCTGGATCCGTTTGGCGGGTCGGGCTCGACGCTCATCGCAGCCGAGAAGACGAAGCGGCACGGACGGCTGATCGAATATGAGCCGGGCTATTGCGAGGTGACGATCCGTCGCTGGCAAGCGTTGACCCGTAGGGCTGCGATTCTCGATTCGACCGGCGAGAGCTTTGCCGAGGTGTCGGCCCGGCGAATTGCCGCGATGGAAGGCATGGCTGACGCTGCACTGAACAGCAGTGCAGGTGCAATGGCGGAAGGGAGTATGAACCATGACGATTGCGCGTGACGGAAAGGGTCGTTTTCCGAAGGGCGCGTCTGGCAACAGACGAGGACGACCGCGGTCCACGCCGCAGCGGATCGAAACGCTCGCCGACATCAACGACATGATCATCCGGGTCATGAATATGCGAACCACGATCCGATCGTCGGAAGGGGAAAGGAGCGTCAGTCTGCTTGAGGCCAATGTCCTGCGCCTCGCCATGGGCGGCGCAGATAACAGATTGGCTGCCGTCCATTCGATCACCCTCACGCGTCAGGCTATCTGGGGCCGTCAGGAGCAGCTTATCCGCGAGGAGAAGATGCGCCAGTTCGAGATGCAGAAGGAGCTGCCAGACTGTTTACGGGATGACGCGGAGTGACGAAGGATGGACCAAAAGCGGTGGTGCCAGCCGTGCTGGACGAAACGCATCAAGCAATCCTCGATCTCGCGAGCAGGCAGGTCAGGGTGACGACGCCTGATGGTCGCCGGATCCGGGTCACGCTGTTCGAGGCGCGGCTGCTCGAACTGGCTTCGCCGGACTGCCGGCGGCGCATCCTGTGCCAGGATTTCATCACGCAGGTGCGCAACGCGCTTCTGGGAAGCGAAATCGGCGGGATATGATCGAAACCCTTGAAAAGCTGAAATGCTGCCAAGGGATACATCCCGCAACGCCAGAAGGTTGGAACAGGCTGGAACTGCCTGTTTAACGCCTCTTTTTTTGCAAAGACCAGTAATTTTACCACCTGTTTTGCCTGTTACTGTCCAGCGTGCTGTTTACGACGTTCGACCTGTAGCACATTGTAAAATAAGAAATACTGCCCATCAAAGGCTGCCATTCAAGCAGTTCGTGATGCAGAAAATCTGTTGCAGGTTATCGTGTCCAAAAGCCTGCCTTGGCAGGGGTGAAGTTCAGCGCAGCGACTGACGCTTTTCACGACGGGGCAACACCTAGGAAGCAGGCCAAGCTTCATTCCGTACTGCTGTGGGTCCGGCCAGAGAAAAAGGTCTCGATCTGCGCTATTCCTCACCTGCAGAGGCTTCTCCGCAAAAGGAATCGTAACAGAATGGCGCGAATTTGCGCGCTTTTGCGGCCAAATACCCGCTTCTTCGAATTGATTGTGACTAGGTGGCGGAGCGGCAGGGATTCGAACCCTGGATACGCTTTTGGCGTATACTCACTTTCCAGGCGAGCGCCTTCGACCACTCGGCCACCGCTCCGCATTGCACTGGAAGTCGCGCTCCCTATCGTGGCGAAGGCGGCTAGGCAAGGGGATGCTTTACTTTCCTGCGCGGGGACGCTCTGATCGGGACATGATCCGATTTTTCGCGCCCGCGCTGCTCGCTTTTATACCCGCTTCTGCCGCCATCGCCGCGGATCCGCCCGCAACGCCCGCCGCCGTGGTGGCCGCCGCCCCGGCCAGCGCCTGGCGCGCGATTGCGGCGGAAAATCTGCTGGTGATGACGATCGAGGGGGGCAAGCGCGTGGTGATAGAGGTCGCGCCTGCCTTTGCGCCGCGCCATGTCGCCAATATCCGCGCGCTGGCAAAGGCGCACTGGTGGGACGGGACCAGCATCAACCGGGTGCAGGATAACTATGTCGTGCAATGGGGCGATGCGACCGAAAAAAAGCCGTTGCCGCCTGGCCTGTCGCCGACCAGTTCCGCCGACTATGTCCGATCGATCGCCAATGTGCGGCTGGCGATCACGCCCTCGCCCTCGGCGGACGCCTATGCGCCCAAGACGGGCTATGTCGATGGCTGGCCGATGGCGATGGACGGCGATGGCGCATGGTTGCCGCATTGCTATGGCTTTGTCGGCGTCGGCCGCAATGTCTCGCCCGATGCGGGAACGGGGGCGGAGCTTTACGCCGTGAACGGGCAGGCGCCGCGCCAGCTTGATCGCAATATCGCCGTGGTCGGCCGGGTGGTCGATGGCATGGCACATCTGTCCAGCCTGCCGCGCGGATCGGGCGAACTGGGTTTCTACACGGCCGACGAAAAGACAGTGCCGATCCTGTCGGTGCGACTGGCGAGCGAGTTGCCCGACGCCGAACGGCCGCATTTTCAGGTGATGGACGTCGCTTCGCCCAGCTTTGCCGCCTATTTGCGGCTGCGCGCCAACCGGAAGGATGATTTTTACGATCGCCCCGCTGGCGGCGTCGACCTGTGCAATGCGCCGGTGCCGGTGCGCGCCACGCCATAAAGGAACATTCGCCGCCCCATTCGCGCTATAGCGGCAGCATGATAGCGGGAGAGAGCGGATGATCGTAGGCACCGTCAAGGAAATCAAGAATCACGAATATCGCGTCGGGCTGACCCCCGAAAGCGTCCATGAACTGACCGCGCATGGTCATGAGGTGCTGGTGGAAACGGGCGCGGGCGACGGGATCGGCGCGCATGACGCGCTGTATGAGAAGGCGGGCGCCAGGATCGTCGCCACCGCTGCGGAGATATTCGCCAGCGCCGAAATGATCGTGAAGGTCAAGGAGCCGCAACCGGGCGAACGCGCCATGCTGCGCGCCGGGCAGATCCTCTACACCTATCTGCATCTGGCCCCCGATCCCGACCAGACCCGCGACCTGATCGCCAGCGGGGCCGTCTGCATCGCCTATGAAACGGTGACGGACGATCAGGGTGGCCTGCCGCTGCTCAAACCCATGAGCCAGGTGGCTGGCCGCATGTCGATCCAGGCGGGCGCGACGGCGCTGGAAAAGGCGCATGGCGGGCGTGGCGTGCTGCTGGGCGGGGTGCCGGGCGTGCTGCCTGCCAAGGTGGCGGTGATCGGCGGCGGCGTGGTCGGCTTCAACGCGGCGCAGATGGCGGCGGGGCTTGGCGCGGACGTGACGATCCTGGATCGCAGCCCGCAAGTACTGGAGCGGCTGGGCATGTATTTCGAAGCGCGGGCCAAGACGCGCTTTTCCAACCGCGCCAATCTGGCCGATTGCGTGGCGGACGCTGATCTGGTGATCGGCGCGGTGCTGATCCCCGGCGCGGCCGCGCCCAAGCTGGTCAGCGCGGACATGCTCAAAAGCATGAAGAAGGGCGCGGTGCTGGTCGATGTCGCGATCGATCAGGGTGGCTGTTTCGAAACCAGCCATGCCACCACCCATGCCGACCCGACCTATATCGTCGATGGCATCGTCCATTATTGCGTCGCCAACATGCCGGGCGCTGTGGCCCGCACCAGCACCTATGCGCTCAACAATGTGACGCTGCCCCATGCGTTGCGGATCGCCGATCTGGGATGGAAGGATGCGTTGCGCAGCGACCCGCATTTGCTGGCGGGCCTCAATGTGTGGGACGGCAAGATCACCTATGGCGCGGTCGCGGATGCGCTGGGTCTGGATCATGTTTCGGCGGCACAGGCGGTCGCCTAGATACGCGACCGCCCAACTTTTGCCTGTTCCTGTTGCGGGTTAGCCGCGCCTGTTCGTCTAGCCAGACAAGGGGCGCTGTTCCGTGTCCCTTATCCGGTTTCGCCGAAGAGAGGCATGGTTTCCCGTGATGATCGATTCCCCGACATTCGCCCCCTTGACCTGCAAGGGCGTTAGCAACAGCTTGATCAAGGGTCAGGCACGGGAACAGGGGGCGCGGTGATGCACGGTGATGTCATGACCTGGCTGGTGCCGCTGGTTTCCATGCTGGCGGCGGGGCTGTTCGCCGGCTTTGCCGCGGGCATTTTCGGTATTGGCGGCGGCTTCGTCGTCGTGCCTGCCTTGTTCGTCGTGCTGCCCCTGCTGGGCGGCACGCACGATGCCATCGCCCATGTCGCGATCGGCACGTCGGCGGCGACGATCATCGTCACCTCCATTCGCTCGCTCCTGTCCCATGCCAAGCGCGGGGCGGTGGAGTTTGAGATACTCAAGACCTGGGCGCCGTGGATCATCTTGGGCGATGGCATGGGCGTGTTGTTGGCGGGCCATGTCGACGGGCGCATCCTGACTATGATCTTTGCTGGGGGCGTATTCCTGATGTCGCTCAACTTCCTGCTGCCCAAGGTCGGCGACAAGGTGATCAGCCAGGACATGCCGTCGGGGATCGCGCGGGTCGGCATTGCCGGGGGGCTGGGCACATTTTCCGCGCTGCTGGGGATCGGCGGCGGGACGATCGCGATCATGGTGATGACCTTGTGCGGTCGCTCGATCCACCGCGCGATTGCCACCGCGTCCGGCGTCGGCACGCTGATCGCCATTCCCAGCGCGATCGGCTTTGCGCTGATCGGCCTTAAGGAAACCGGCCTGCCCTGGGGGTCGCTGGGCTATGTCAATGTGCCCGCGACGCTGGCGATTGCCTCCATGTCGGTGCTGACCGCGCCGCTCGGCGTCGCAGTCGCCCATGCGCTGCCCGCCAAGCCGCTCAAGAAGATTTTTGGCGTCTATCTGGTCGTCATCGCCTTCGTCATGTTCCGCAACGCCCTGAAAATCTGACGGCGTGGGGCGTCACTAACAGCCATTGTCACTGGCGGCCTTTCCCTTCATTCGTGTAGCGGGGGGCGTTATGGGGCATAGTGACCAGATTTCCGTGCTGTTGGTGGAGGATGACGCGGCCGCGCGCGCCAATATCGCCGCGATCCTCAGCAGCGCGGGCATCAGCGTGGAACAGGCCGAAGATGGCGCGACCGGCCTGAAGCGCGCGGGCAGCGGCAGCCATGACGTGCTGATCCTGGACCGGATGCTGCCTGGCTATTCGGGCATCGACATCGTCACCCGGCTGCGCGGCGCGGGGGTAGGGACGCCGGTCCTGATGCTGTCCGCGCTGGGGCGCAGCGAACATCGGGTCGAAGGACTGGAAAGCGGGGTCGATGACTATCTCGCCAAGCCGTTCGAGCCGGACGAACTGGTCGCCCGCGTCCGGGCCTTGTGGCGGCGTGCCAGTCGCCGCAGCCATGATCCGGTGCTGCTGTTTGGCGATCTGGAATGTCATGCCAAGGCGCGCACCGCCTATCGGCAGGGCCGGCACCTGGCGCTCTCGCCCAAGGAATTTGAACTGTTCCGTTACCTGATGGACCATGCGGGCGAGGTGGTGACGCGCGAAATGCTGCTTCGCCATGTGTGGAAGCTGAATTTCGATCCGCAGACCAATGTCGTCGACGTCAATGTCGGCCGCCTGCGCCGCAAGCTGGAGGAGGGGTTTGACAGCCCCGTGCTGGAAACGGTGTGGGGCACCGGATACCGGCTGATCGCGGTCGGGGCCGGGCCTGCCGGCGGATCGACCAGCGGACAGGCCGTTGGCTAGGATCAATCTGTTCCACTCGGTCTTCGGCCGGGTCACCCTGTCGGCGCTGCTGGTCAGCCTGTTGTCGACGCTGGCGCTGTTCCTGGTGGTGGAAAAGATTGTCGTCGATGATGGCAGGGCGAGGCTGGCGCGGGAGGTCGATACCGATCTGGCCGGGCTGGCGGATATTTATGTCAGCGGCGGCGACGCGGAATTGCGCGCGCGCATCGCCGACCGGCTGTCGGTCGAACAGCAGGATGGCGAACAGGGCTGGTATCTGCTGGCCGACGCGCAGGGACGGCGCATCGCAGGCAATCTCGACCGCTGGCCCAAATTGTCCGCCCATGTTTCCGAAGCGCGATTCGTCACCCTGCCCGATGGGCAGCGCATGTTCGCGCGAGCGACCCGGCTTGGCCCGTCGGCGCAATTGCTGGTCGGGCGCAGCGATATGCGCGGGCAGGCGCTGCTTGCCCGGCTGGCGATGGCCTTTGCCGTCGCGGGCGCGCTGATCGCGCTGTTCAGCCTGCTGGCGGGTCATTTTGCGGCGCGCCGCCTGCGCGTTCGGGTGGAGGCGGTCAATGCCACCTTCGCGGCGGTTCGGGCCGGGCGGATTGCGGCACGGGCGCCGGGCGCCGGGACCAGTGATGAACTGGCCGAACTGGCCGCCAACACCAATGCGATGCTGGATCAGGTCGAACGGCTGATAGAGGCGCAGCGCGCCGTGTCGGACCAGACCGCGCATGAAATCCGCACCCCGCTGATGCACCTCGACACCCGCATATTGAAGGCGATGGAAGGGACGCAGGACAGCACGCTGCTGCGCACGCTCGACCAGTCGCGCGGCGAGATTCGCGGGGTCGTGCGATTGCTCGATTCGCTGCTCGACATAGCGGGCACGCAGGCGCTGCGCGGTGACCTGCGCGGGCTGGCGGAAGTCGATTTGAGCGACATAGCCGAGACGCTGGCGGACCTTTATGGCGCAAGCGCAGAAGAATTGGGCATCGGCTTTCATGCCCGGATCACGCCCGGCGTCATGCTGCGCGCGGACCCGATGCAGATGATGCGGCTGATGTCCAACCTGCTCGACAATGCGTTCAAATATGTGCCGAGCGGCGGGTCGGTGGCGCTGATCCTGTCGCCCGGCCCGCGTATCATCGTGCAGGATGACGGCCCCGGCATCCCCGCCGCCGACCGCACGCGCATTTTCGAACGCTATGTTCGGCTTGATGTCGGGTCAGGCGGCGGGCATGGGCTGGGACTGGCGCTTGCCAGAGCGATTGCACAGCGGCATGAACTGTCGCTGCATGTGGAGGATGCCGCGCCCGGTGCGCGGTTCGTCGTCCAGTTGGAGGATCTGGCAGCTGGAGGGTCGGGATGATTAGGCTGTTGCTGCCCGCATTGCTGCTTGTCGCGCCGCCCGCCGCGCCCGCCGCGGACATGCTGCCCGCCGACCCGGTGCTGCGCACGCTGATGGAGGGGGACGCCGCGCTGGCTGGCGGCAATGCGGCGCAGCTTATGGACGTGGCGCAGATTCTCAAAGCCCTTGGCGCGACGCCCGCCGAGGGACAGGATGACCTCGCCGCGCTCTGGACGCAGGAGGCGCAGACGCGCGGCGTGACCCGGTCCACCCTGGCCTTTCGCGGGCGGGCTCTGGGTCCGGCCTACCGGCGCGGTTTGCTGGAGGCGGGCGGCAGCTTCACCATGCGGCAATTATTCCTGGCCGGGCAGCGCGCGCAGATTTCCATTGCCCCGGCGAGTGGGGCTGGCGGCGCTGGCCTGTCGATCCGGGTACAGGGGAGCGACGGCGCGACCCTGTGCGCGAAAGCGGTCGGCGGGCCGCAGGCGGACTGCGCTTGGCTGCCGGTCTTTACCGAACGCTATGATATTGTGATAGAAAATGGCGGATCGACGCCTGCGGGATTCTATCTGATCATGCGCTGACCGCCGCTCGGTTCGTCGCTGCGCGGGCGCGCTTCATCCATTCTGTCAGTTCATTCAGGCGAAAAAGGCCGGGGTCGGGGCGTTGTGTCCTCCATGTTTCATGAGGAATGAGGAGAAACCCGATGAAGCGTTCGTCCTTTCTGGCCGCTGCTGCCCTGTTCACCCTGACCTCCACCACGGCCTTCGCCCAGGGTGAAGGCCCGATCAGCTATGAAGAGCAATTGGCGCAGGTGGAAAACCAGTTGACCTATCAGTCGCCGATCGCCGGGGTCGAGAATGATTATTGGTTCAATTATCAGACCGACCTGGCCGAAGCGCGCAAGGAATTGACCAAGGATCTGCGCCGCTCGTCCGATGCGGAGGATAATCGGGACGCCTGGGAAGAATATCGCGCCGAACTGGCCGACGCCCGCGGCGACTATGCCAAGGAAATGGCCGAAAAAGGCTATCCGGTCGGGCAGGTGCGCGTGTTGAGCGATAATGGCCGGTGAAGAGGCGACGGGGGAGGGGGCTGCCCTTTCCCCGTCCCTCAGTCGGCGTCGGGATCGCGGAAATTCAGCCGCCGCGTGACGGTATAGTCGAGCACGCCGACCAGCAGATAGCTGATCCATTGTTTGGCCAGCGTCAGCATCGTGCGGGTGGCGCGGTGGCTTTCCATCGTTACCAACTGGCTGTCCCGCGCCAACCGATCGATCACCCCGCGCACCGACGTCGCGAACCCGGCATCGTCGATCCGCAGCATGACCTCCAGATTGATGAACAGGCTGCGCATGTCGAAATTGGCCGATCCGATAAACACGGCATCGTCGATGACGATCAGCTTCATATGCAATTTGCGCGGGCTATATTCGGCAATCGTCACCCCGCGCTTGAGCAGCGGACCATAGAGCAGCCGCGCCGCCTCTATCGTCGTGCGATTGTCCGATTTGGCGGGCAGGATGATCCGCGCGCCCTTGCGACCTGCGGCGCGGGCGATTCGCTTGAGCATCCCGCGTCCCGGCGAAAAATAGGCGGCGACCATGTCGACGCGCTGCGCTTGCTCCAGATCATGCTTGACCACCTGCGCCCAGGGACTGAGCCGCCGGGTCGGCCCGCCGATCAGCCACCGGAACGGATCGGCCGGATCATGATGAAGCGAGGGGTGCCAGTGGCGCACCATGCGCCGCAACGTGCGGAACCGCTGCTTTTTGGTCGAGACCCAGCGCCAGAGCTGCCCATACCAGCGGGTCATCGCCTCGACCTGCGGCCCTTCTATCCATAGGCCCATGTCCGCCCAGCTATCGCGCGGCGGGATGCCGAAATAGCCGTTTTCGACATTGAAGCCGCCGATCAGCACCTGCGCGTCATCGGCAATCGCCATCTTCTGATGGTTGCGGATCAGGTAGCGGGTGGACCGGCGCGTACCGAAACGGCCGAAATGGGCGCCTGCCTCCACCAGAGGGGCAAAGAAGCTGTCGGGCGTGCGCGCCGATCCGAAGCCGTCGACCATCAGCGTCACCATCACGCCACGCGCCCGCGCCGCGACCAGGGCGTCACGCACCGCCATGCCGCAGTCATCACCGGAAAAGATATAATAATAGAGTTTGAGCGATGTCCGCGCCCCTGCAATCAGTGCGATCAGCGCATCCAGCAGGGCTGCGCCGTCGACGATCAGGCGCAGGTGATTGCCGTCCAGCGTGACGGCGATGTCGGGCACGTCTGCTTGCGCGCCTGCTGGCCTGTGGGTCGCCATCGCGCCCTCATGCCGCCTTTTGGCAGCGCGCGCCATGGCTTTATGGCCTTTTCATTGACTTGTAACAGGGGCGCTGCTAACCGGCCAACTGATCATTCCATTTGTTGCAGGAGGCCCGTTTGGCCCGCGTTACCGTCGAAGATTGCGTCGACAAGGTTACCAACCGTTTTGACCTCGTTCTGCTCGCCGCCCAGCGCGCGCGGGAAATTTCGGGCGGTGCAGAGCTGACCGTGGACCGCGACCGGGACAAGAATCCCGTCGTCGCCCTGCGCGAAATCGCTGAAGAAACGGTGCTGCCCGCCGAACTGCATGATTCGGTTGTCGCCTCGCTTCAGAAGGTGCAGATTGACGATGACGATACGCCGGACGAAATCGGCTCGATCGCGCAGTCGGCCGAGGCCCTGCGCCTGACCGCCGCTGCGCCGCCGCGCAACCAGAATATCGGCGGCGACTACGACGGCTGATCCACGGGATTGAGTTTGGAGAGGGAAGAGGCCCGGCCTGCGCAAGCAGGACCGGGCCTCACTTATTGGCGGCTGATTCCCTCTCCTTTCGGGGAGAAGCGCGCTCACCCCGCAGGCCGCGCGATGCGCTTGCCTTTGGTCCGGCTGGTGAGGTGAAATTGCCCGCAGCGGTCGCAGCGATAGGGGCGGAGTATGATGGTCGCCTGCTCTACCGCTGCCTGCGCCTGCTCCTGCGTCGGATAGCGGCGCTTGGCGGCACAGATGTGCAGGCGGGTACTTTTCACAGATTAGTCACAGCGGCGGCAAGGCCCAGTCGATCGGCCCGCGCCCATGCGCCTCCAGAAAGGCGTTGGCCTGCGAAAAGGGGCGCGATCCGTGAAAGCCGTTATGGGCAGACAGCGGGGAAGGGTGGGCGGACTTCAGCACCAGATGCCGGCTTTGATCGACAAACGCCGCCTTGCGCTGGGCATAGGCGCCCCACAGCAGGAATACGGTGGGCTGTTCCTGCTCCGCCACCAGTCGCACGACGGCATCGGTGAATAATTCCCACCCCTTGCCCTGATGCGATGCGGCGCGCGCCATTTCGACCGTCAGTAAGCTGTTGAGCAGCAGCACGCCCTGCCTGGCCCAATGTTCCAGAAATCCGTGGGATGCGCGCGGGATGCCCAGGTCCGCCTCCATCTCCTTGTAGATGTTGACCAGGGATGGCGGGGTGCGCACGCCCGGCTGGACCGAAAAGCACAGGCCATGCGCCTGCCCTTCGCCATGATAGGGATCTTGCCCCAATATCACGACCTTGACCTGGTCCAGCGGGGTGAGGTCGAGCGCGCGGAAATAGTCGCGCCCCTTGGGGAAGATGCGCTTGCCCGCCGCCTTTTCCGCCGCCAGAAAGGCTTTCAGCCCCTGCATATGCGGGGTGGTGAACTGGTCGGCCAGCGGGGTCAGCCAGCTTTCGTGCAACTTGATCGCGCTACTCATGGCGCGGGTGATGGCCCGCCCGATAAAGCCCTGTCAACGCGCGAATCGCGGTAAACTCTCTTGCGCTTGGCCTGCGCTTTGGCGACATGGGGCGCATGGTTCCGTTTCGTCCTATCGCCATGCTCGCCGCCCTTGGCCTGTTCCTCGCGCCGCTGCCCGACGCCGACGCCTTTGGCCCAGCCAAGACGGCGGTGCAGCAAACCGCCGAAACGCGGCTGATCGCCCAGTTCCAGCGCTTTGCCAGCCTGACCGATGGCACGGTCGGCATCGTCGTGCGCGACCTTGGTACTGGCGAAACGCTCTCGCTCAATGGCGACACGCTCTTCCCGATGGCCAGCGCCTACAAGGTCGCGGTGGCAGGGCGCATCTTTGCGATGGTCGACGCGGGCGCGCTGACGCTGGAGGATCAACTGGCCAGCCCGGCGGGTCCGGTTTCGGTCGCCACGCTGCTGGACCTGATGCTGACCCGTAGCGACAATGACGCGACCGACCTGCTTGTCGCGCGGGCAGGCGGCCCGACGGCGGTGCATCAATGGGTCGCGGGGCTGGGCATCCGCGGCTTGCGGGTAGACAGCAACACCGCCGATCTTCTGTATCGCGCCATGGGCCTTGCCCCCCAGCCGGGCAATTTCCACCGCAATGTCGCCGCTGCGATGGCGGCCGACCCGGCGTTGCGCGAACGCGATGCACATGACATTCCCAACATCGCCTTCGCCCGCGACCCGCGCGATACCGCCACGCCGACCGCGATGACCGATCTGGTCGCCGCGATTCGCACAGGCAAAGTCCTGTCGGGGCGCAGCACGGTGGCTTTGCTGTCGATCATGGAACGGTGCCGCACCGGCAAGGCGCGGCTGCCCGGCATGTTGCCGCCCGGGACGCTGATCGCGCACAAGACCGGGTCGCTCAACGGCACCGGCAATGATACCGGCGTCATCAGCCTGCCCGACGGACGGCTGTTCGCGATCACCGTATTCGTGATGCAGGATCATAAGGGGCATGAGACGCGCGACCGCATCATGGCGGAGGCCGCACGGGCAAGTTATGACTATTTTCTGTTCGCGCCTGATAGAGGCACGGTCTGACGCACCGCTCTTAACATCGATCAACTCCGGAGATAGGGTGGCTATAGAGAGGATTGCCGTGCCCGCCATCACCCGATTTCGCGACTTCTGGCCCTATTATCTGCAGGAACATGCGCGTCCTGGCACGCGCGCCCTGCATTATACCGGGACCAGCATGGTCGTGGCGCTGCTGACGGCGGCGCCCATTGCCGGGCGCTGGTGGATGGCGCTGGCCCTGCCGATCGTCGGCTATGGTTTTGCATGGATTGGCCATGGCCTGATCGAACGCAACCGGCCTGCCACCTTCCGCTATCCATTCTGGTCGCTGCGCGCCGATTTCGTGATGTGGTACCGTTATTTGACCGGGCATATCCGCCGCGATCTCGCGCGCGCCGGGGTGCGGCCCGATGGCACGGTGGACCCCGACCGGCGCGTGTCGGCCTAGCACCACTGCTTGACCGCACCCGGCGCTCTGCGACAAGAGGGCGCAATGGCTCTTGTCGCGCAATTTCTTCCCCTGCCGAACCGGACGGCGCTTGGCGCACGCTGGAAGGCGCTCGAAGCGCAGGCGGATGCCGCGTTTTTCCTCAGCTGGACCTGGGTGGGCGCGTGGCTGGCCAGCTATGACGTGCGCCCTGAACTGCTGGAGGTGACGGACGAGGCAGGCGCGGACGTCGCGCTGGCGCTGGTCGGTCACGCAATGATGCCGCGCCTGCTGGGACGCACGGCGACGCTGAGCCTCAACCAGTCGGGCGATGGGCAGGCCGACCGGCCCTATGTCGAATATAATGGCCTGCTTGCCGCGCGCGGGCGGGAGGCGGAGGCCGCGACCGCCGCCATCGCCGCGCTGGGCTGTCGGCGTGACTGGCGCGCGCTGCGGCTGAGCGGGATCGCGCCGGATTCGCCGCTGCTGGACATGCCCTGCTGGACGAAGCGCCGGGTCGACGCCTCACCTGTCTATCAGGTCGATCTGGACGGGGTGCGCGGCGCGGCAGGCGACTATCTCTCGCTGCTCAGCGCCAATACGCGCAGCCAGATCCGCCGCGCGATCAAGGATCATGGCGGCGGCCTGCCCCATGTCGCGCGGGCAGGCGCTAACGAAGTTACACCCTGGCTGGCCGAAATGGCCGCGCTCAACAGCGGGCGTCATGCCGACAATGCCTGGGACGATCCCGCCTTTCGCGGCTTTGTTACCACCATCGTCGAACAGGGACGGGCCAGCGGCATGGTCGATCTGCTGCGCTTTACCGACGCGGGCGGAGTCGTCGGCCTGCTCGTCAATTTCGTCCATCGGAGGCAGGCGCTCAACTATCAGTCCGCCTTTGCCGATCCGCGCACGGGCAAGGACAAGCCGGGCCTGCTCTGCCACGCGGCCGCCGTCGACCATTATGCCGCGCGCGGCCTGGCGCTTTATTCCCTACTCGCGGGCAAGGATCGCTACAAGCAGAGCCTCTCGACCTGTCAGGAGGGTCTCGACTGGTGGGTGATCGAACGTTTTTCGCCGCGACTGGCGGCGGAAGCGGCGCTGCGCTATATCCTCAAGCGCCCAGCTTCCGCATAACGCGATAGACCAGCCGTCGGACGCTCTGCTTTTCGGGCCGGTCACTGACGGTGCCCACCGGCAGTTTGCGCCGTCGCAGCAGCGCGTTGAAACTGTGCAATTCCCCTTCCGCCACACTGCGTTCGGACCGCCATGTCACCGACAGGCTGACCGATACGGCAGGGCCATTTTCGACGAAATGCGGGGCCTTGACCGGCACATGCACCGCGTCGCCGGGGTGGAGCGGGTAGGGGGCGCCCAGCGCCTTGAACCCGTCCTGCCAGACCAGATTGCGATGGCCACCGCCATGAAATTCCTCGCTCTTCTGCGCCGGCACCAGCGCCTCGTCGCGCGCGGGGAAGATGGTCATCACCTTGGACCCCATGATCTGGAGCAGGATATTATGTTCCGGGTCCATGTGAAACGGGGTAACGCTGCCCGGCGATGTCAGGAAGATGAAGGCTTCGCGGTGGAGCATCGGCCCGGTCCTGGCCGCCACGATCGGCTCCAGATCGGCCAGCGCCGCATCGAGCAGCGCGGCATAGGCCGGGTCGCGCTCGACATTTTTGAGCACGGCCCAGCTGCCGTTGGTTTCGATGGTGCGGATCGTTTCGCCCAGTGTCAGGCCGTTCGACGGCGTATCCTCCGGCCGCACGCCCAGCGGCAGCTTGCCCAGATTATATTCGACGCTGGACGCAGGCATCCGCTCTGCCAGCGTCGCGAGCGCATCAAGGCTGAGCAGCGAGTGGCCGACCAGATTATGGCTTAGCGCGACCGGCTGGTCGGGATAGGCGGCGGCAAAGGTCGTGCGCGCGCTGTCGGGGAAGGTTGCTTCGTGGGTGGCGGCGATCGGGCGATGGGCGGTCATCGCTGTCCTTTCAATAGGCTGGCCAGGGTTTCAAGGCCGTTGACAAGGGCGAAGGCGGCGGCGCGCTGGACCCGCGCCAGGCCGGTGCCGCGCAGCGCAATGCGATATTGCACGATCGTCCGCCGTTCCGCCCACAGGCTGTCGATCATCGGATGGTCGGGCGCGGCGCAACTGTCCATCCAGCCGATCGCGGGATCATCCTGCACCGCGTGCAGATTGGCGATCTCGATCAGCACGCCCGGCGAAAAGCGGCCCAGCGCTTCGTCAAAGGCGATCTTGAATGAAAAGGCGCCTGCACCATGGCGGAAATTGGCCAGCATCGCGATCGCCCGGCCATCGAGGTCGATGCGCAGCATATGCAGCCGCCCGGCCTCGAATGCCGCCGCGCAGGCCGCACGGAAAAAGGTGGCGTCGGCGGGCTTGCAGGCGAGCGCCGTACCTTCCTTCCCCTTCCAGCCCGACGCTTCGAGCGCCAGAAAATCGGCGCACCAGTGCGGCAGGTCGGCGCGTTCGGTGAGCAGCCGGGTCTCGACCGTGCCAAGTTCGGCAAGCCGCTTTTGCAGGCGCCGGATTTCCTTGCGCTTTTTGGCGCGAACATTGGTGTCCCAATAGGCGTCGGCCGACAGGTCCGACCGCAGCATCGCCCGATCGTAGCGGTGAATCTCGCGCCGCCCGCGCCGTTGTTCGACGCACAGCGCTTCCAGCGCGGCGGCATTCGCCCCGGCCGCGTCCAGCCCCTCCATATGCAAAAAGCCACGCGCCCAGGGGGCGTCATCCAGCTGCGCCAGGAAACTGCGCCACGCCGCGACTTCCTGCCCTTCGCGAATCATCGGCGCGCCAAAGAAGCAATGATCGTGCATCCAGTTGGACACGCAGCCGATCGGCATGCGGCCATGGCGCGGCTGCACCACGACCGGCAACAGCCCGATCAGATGGTCGCCCACCCGCGCTTCGATCAACCGGACATGCGCGTCGGTGGCGAGATGGTCGATCGCCGCGCCCAGCATGTCGGGCGCATAAAAGGCATTGGCTTCCGCCGCCTCCTTCGCTAGCGCCGCCCAGCGCGCACGCGGCTTCGCCCCCGTTGGCAGGGGGACGGGGCGCGATGGGTGCAATGCCATGTCCATGGGTTTCGCCTTAAATGGCAAAGATTAGGGAAAGCCTAAACTTTGCCCGCTAGGCGCGAAGCCACAGGATGGTTTATCGGGTAAATGGGGCACGAAAAGGCCTTTACTTTGCCCGCAACTTTGGTGTGACTGACAGGGTGCGCCGCCCGCTGGCGCGACTTCGCGTGGGAGAATGAAGAGCATGACGATATTGGTCACCGGCGCGGCCGGCTTTATCGGCATGACCGTCGCCGATCGGCTCATGGCGCAGGGCCATGCCGTGGTCGGCATCGACAATATGAACGATTATTATCCCGTGTCGCTGAAGCGGGACAGGATTGCCGCGCTGGAACAGGCGCATGGCAAGCTGTTCACCTTTCACGAACTGGATTTCGCCGACAATGATGCGTTGCAAGCCGCGCTTGCCGATCAGGTGATCGAATCGATCGTCCATCTCGGCGCGCAGGCCGGGGTGCGCTATTCGCTGATCAATCCGCATGCCTATGTGCGCTCCAACCTGGCGGGGCATGTCAACATGCTGGAACTCGCGCGTGAGCGGCGGGTGCGGCATTTTGTCTATGCCTCCTCCTCCTCCGTCTATGGCGGCAATGACAGCCTGCCGTTCCGCGTAGAGGACCGGGCCGACCATCCCGTTTCCCTCTATGCCGCGACCAAGCGCGCTGACGAACTGATGAGCGAGACCTACGCCCATCTGTTCCGCATACCGATGACGGGGCTGCGCTTCTTCACCGTCTACGGGCCGTGGGGGCGGCCGGACATGGCGATGTGGATCTTCACCAAGAAGATTCTGGCCGGGGATCCCATTCCGGTATTCAACCATGGCCGGATGCAGCGTGATTTCACCTATATCGATGACATCGTCACCGGGGTCATCGGCTGCCTCGACCATCCGCCCGCCGATGACGGCGCGCCCAAGCCTGGTGGCAGCCGGTCGCCGCACCGGCTCTACAATATCGGCAATAACAAGCCGGAAGAACTGATGCATCTGATCGCGGTGCTGGAGGATGCGCTGGGCCAGAAGGCGCAGATCGATTTCCAGCCGATGCAGCCGGGCGATGTTCACGCCACCTTTGCCGACATCAGTGCCATCGCCCATGACATCGGCTTTGCCCCGACCACGCAAATTGAATCGGGCGTGCCGCGATTCGTGGCATGGTATCGCGACTATCATCAGCCAAAATGACAATCCTGTTGCAACGCACCCATTAAGGCGAGAAAAGTTCCGCGGCTCGTCGCTAACTTAACTCGGCCTGTCGCGCGGCGTCGCGACGGTGTGAAGCAAATCCACGCCGAAATCCCTTTTCGCAGTTGCAAAATGATTTGCCATAAGTCCCTGAAACGGCGTAGACAGTCGCCCTGTGCCGGGGGTCAAACCGGCCAGGGGTCGCGGAACGAGGGATAGACGGCGCACCAAATAAGGTGGTTCGTCGCCGCGTGTGCCAGCCGGATATCCGGCGGTGACATGCGGGAAAAAGGGCAAACGCGTGTCGACACTTGCTTCGAAAATTGTGCCGTTCGGTTCGGGCGGACAAATAGTGAAGGCGGCTTGCCACAGCCTGTCGGTCGCTGCATTGGGCCTCAACGCGCTGGAAGCGCAATTTTCTGAACGTGACTTTGCCGCTACATTCGTGCGGCTGATCGGCGTCATCATGAATGTCCGGGGGCGCGTGATCGTGACCGGCATTGGCAAGAGCGGCATTGTCGCGCGCAAGATGACGGCGACTTTGACCTCCACGGGCACCCCGGCCATCTTCCTGCATCCAGCCGACGCTGGCCATGGCGATCTGGGCATGGTGACCCCGGATGATGTCGTGTTGATGCTGTCCCATTCGGGCGAGTCGACCGAGCTTGGCCCGATTATCCAATATTGCAAGCGCTTCGCCATTCCCTTGCTGGGCATGACCGCGCGGGCCCACAGCACGGTCGCCACTGCCGCAGACATTTGCATGCTGATGCCCGATGTGCCGGAAGCCTGCCCCAATTCGCTCGCTCCCACCACGTCGACCACGGTGCAGATGGCCTTTGGTGACGCCATGGCGATTGCGCTGATGGAAATGCGCGGATTTTCGGCGGATGATTTCCACAAATTCCATCCCAATGGCCGTCTTGGCGCGCAACTGATCAAGGTGCGCGAACTGATGGCTAAGGGGGCGGACATCCCCTCCGTGCGGGAAGGCGCTTCGCTCCTCGATGCGACTATCGAAATGACGCGCGCGCGCCTTGGCGGCACAGCGGTTGTCGATCGCGAAGGGCGGCTGATCGGTGCCTTCACCGACGGCGACCTGCGCCGCACCGTGACCGGCAAGCAGAATCTGACCGAAGCGGTCGGCCGCTTCATGACGCACACGCCGCTGGCCGTGGGGCCGGACGAACTGGCGCAGGAAGCACTGCACCTGATGCATGAACGCAACGTCATGCTGCTGTTCGTGTGCGACAATGGTCGTTTGATCGGCGCCGTCCATATGCACGATCTGCTGAACGCGGGCGTCGCCTGAACCAGCTTGTCGTCATTCCCGCGCGGGCGGGGTCATCCCGCCTGCCGCGCAAGCCGCTGCGCCTGATCGCCGGGCGCACCTTGCTCCATCGCACCATCGCCATGGCCCGCGCCGCGATCGGCGCGCGCGCGGGCGTTGCGCTGACGGTCGCTACCGATGATGACGAAATCGCCGATCATGCCCGCGCGGTCGGGTGTGATGCGGTGATGACCGACAGCGCCATTGCCACCGGATCGGGGCGTGCGCTGGCCGCCGCGCTGGCGCAGCCCACGCCGCCGCGCTTCGTCGTCAACCTTCAGGGCGATTCCCCTTTTCAGCCGCAGGGTGCGCTGGGCGCGGTCATCGCCGCGCTGGAGGCGGGCGCGCAGGTCGCCACGCCGGTGATCGCGCTCGATTGGGCTGCGCTCGATGCCCTGCGTGATCACAAGACCCGCTCTCCTTTCAGCGGCACGACCTGCGCTCGCGCGCCAGATGGCCGGGCCTTGTGGTTCTCCAAAAATATCATTCCCGCCATCAGGGGGGAGGATGCCCTGCGTGCCAGCCAGCCCGTCTCGCCGGTCTGGCGGCATGTCGGCCTTTATGGTTATGCACTGGACGCCCTGCGCGCCTTTGAAGCCAGCCCGCCCACGGCGCTCGAAAATCTGGAGGGGCTGGAGCAGCTGCGTTTGCTGGAACTGGGCATCCCCGTCATGACCGTGCCGGTCGATCCGCCGTCGTTCGACAGTAGCGGCATCGATACCGAAGCGGACATCAGCCGCGTCGAGGCGCTGATCGCCCGGCATGGCGATCCGACGCCGCCCTGACGCCATGCGCCGTCTTTTCATCATTCGTCATGGCAACACGTTCGCCAGCAGCGCGCAGGCCTGCCGCATCGGATCACGCACGGACCTGCCGCTGGTCGAGAGTGGCCATGTCCAGGCGCAACGGCTGGGCGCGTGGTTCGCCGCGCAGGACTTCGCCATCACCCGCCTGCTGACCAGTCCGCTCCTGCGCGCCCGACAAACCGCGCAGGCGATCGCTGACGCCACCGGCCATATGCCAGACGGTATGGGCGACTGGCTGGGCGAAATCGATCATGGTCCCGACGAAGGCCGGCCCGAAGCGCAGGTTCTGGCGCGCATCGGCGCGCAGGCGATCGCCGACTGGGATGAGCGCGGGATCGCCCCGGCCGACTGGATCGTCGACGCCGAAGCGCGGATCGCGGCTTGGCGCGCCTGCTTTGCCGAGGGTGGGGAGGGGGTGGACCTGTTCGTCACCAGCAATGGCGCGGCCCGCTTCGCGCTGCTGGCTGCCGGTTTGCCGCTAGGATCGCTCAAATTGCGAACGGGGGCGTTCGGGGAGCTGGCGCTGGATGCGGATGGCGGGGTGACGCTGGTGCGATGGGGCGTGCGGCCTTGAAGCGATAGCGACGCGCTCCGCTTCCTCTTGCCTGCCGGGTGCGGCAGGCCGCCGATCTAGGCTGCTAGTAGCTTTTGGAAAACCAGATCATGATGCCCATTGAGGCTATCGCCCAGCCGGCCAGCCCGACCGCCAGGCCACTGATGACGCCGATGGTCATGTTCCAGCGGCGCGCGCTGAGAATAGCGCCACCAAGCGCGAGGGCGAATACCACCAAAACGATTGCCGCCAATGTCATGAGGCAGCTTATCGCAGCACAAGTGAAAATGTGCAATCCATGATTGCTACAGGGTTGACGCCCCGGATCAACCCACTTTCAAACGGTTCGTCGCGTCAGGAAAACTCCACAACGTCCGCGCTTAATTTTTTCGCTGCGGGACCGAGAATGTCCCCGTCACCCGGCCCCCGGCGCTGCCCGTCACACCAGCGCCGCCGCCCGATGCGCGACCATCGACGGTCGATCGCCCGGTGTTCAGGTCCATCACCAGCCGCCCGCCGGTCAGCCGGTTGGACCCCTGCGTCAGCGCGACATTGCCCAACATGGTGATGAGCTTGCTGTTGAGGTCGTAAATGGCGACATTGCCACGCGCGGTCTGATCCGCCTTGGTCACCACGACATTGCCGGATGCGTCGATCCGGTCGATCTCCACCCCGCTCGCGCCGCCGCCTGGCTCGTTGCGATAGGCCACCGTCATGCGCGCGGCGTTGAGCGTCATGCCCGCCTGCGTCACTTCGACATTGCCGGACACGACGACGCGGTCGGCGCGGTCCTGCACCTCGATCCGGTCGGCGGTGAAGTTGACCGGGGCGTTGCTGTCATGCTTGCTGACGACTTGCGCGAGCGATGGCATGGCGCCGACGAACATCAGGCCCGCGGCGCCCGCGCAGCCGACCGACAGCAGAAGATAAGAGGCTTTCATCAGTTTCGCCCTTTGAGGCCATTTTGTTCGATGCGCAAGCTGGCCCGGCCATTCAATGTCACCGTGCGCGCGCCCATGTCGGCTTCCAGATGGTCCGCGCTGAATGTGCCGATCGGGATGCGCCCGTCGACCCGACCCGCGCTGCGCATCCGCCGGGTCTTTAGGTCGATGCCGACGTCGCGCGTGGTCAGGCGATAGCCGCCTGCCGCCTCGAACTGCACTGGCCCTTCGATCCCGACCCGCTCGGTCTCCATGTCGTAACGACCCTTTTGTGCGCTCAGCACGGCGGGACCGTCCGACAGCAGGATGCGCGCGGACATGCTGTTCAGGTCGACGATCGGCTCGCGCGAGCTTTTCTGCACCGCTGATCCTGCGCGCAGGGAAAAGGGCTGCCCCTTGCTGTCCTGCCCGCGATACAGCGCCTCGGTCACGCGCATGCGTTCCTTGGCGACTTCGACCTTGTTCTTGTCCAGAACGAAGCTGACCTTGTCGCCGCTGGTAAAGGGTGCGGTCGCCAAAAGCGCGCTCAGCACCCCGACCGCGACCGGCAGCCAGTTTTTGAGCAGGCCGACCAGCCGGTCATGGCTGCCCCCCGGTCGCGCCCAGTGGCGGCGCACATCGCGTTGCTGATCGGCCTGGACGGACATGGTGACGACGATCCGATTCGCTTACATGTGGGAAAATATGTCGATCTCCGGCCATCCCGCCAGATCGAGTTCGGCACGGTGCGGCAGGAAATCGAAACAGGCCTGCGCCAGTTCCATCCGCCCTTCGCGCTCCAGCCGCTTGTTCAATTCGGTGCGCAGCGCGTGGAGGAAGCGCACGTCGGACGCGGCATAATCCTTTTGCGCGTCGGACAGGACGGGGTTGCCCCAGTCGCTCGACTGCTGCTGCTTGCTGATGTCCTGGCCCAGCAGTTCGCGGACCAGTTCCTTCAGGCCATGGCGATCGGTATAGGTGCGAATGAGGCGCGAAGCGATCTTGGTGCAATAGACAGGGGCTGCCACGACGCCCAGATAATATTTGATCGCGGCAATGTCGAAACGCCCGAAATGGTAGAGTTTCAGCCGTTCCGGGTCCGCCAGCACGGCGCGCAGATTGGGCGCGGCATAGTCCGATCCGGCGGCAAAGCGGACCAGATGTTCATCGCCCTTGCCATCGCTGATCTGCACCACGCACAGGCGGTCGCGCGGGGTGATCAGCCCCATGGTTTCGGTGTCGACGGCAACCGGGCCGGGGGCGAGCACGCCTGCGGGCAGGTCTTCTTCATGAAAATGGACGGTCATGGCTTCCCCTCTATGGGCAAAGCGGGCATATCGCAATCAAAGGCTTTGCCGATGGTGCGACATGGCCATAGGATCAACCGAAGTCCTACCTGAAGCCTTGCCTGTAAAAACATTCGCGCTCCCCTGAAAAGTTGATATAGTGATTCCCAAACCGCGCCTTTGCGGTGGATTGTGCATGTCATTCGCCCGACATGTTTGTCCGATTGGTCTTGGGGCGAAGCGAAAGTGACTAACAGGGCATGAGTTTTGACAGAGGTCGCCGCGGCGGGCGCGGCAAGGACAAGCGCGACGGTTTCGGCGACGACAATTTCTACGATCAGGGCGCTGGCGGCGGCGGTGGTCGCGGTGGTTTTGGTGGCGGCTTCGGTGGCGGTGACCGCTTCGGCGGCGGCGGCGGTGGTTTCGGCGGTGATCGCGGTGGCTTTGGCGGCGGCTTCGGTGGCGGTGATCGCGCTGGCGGCGGCGGCTTTGGCGGTGGCAACCGCGGCGGCTTCGGTGGCGGCGGCGGCGGCGGTGGTCGCGGCATGCCTGCGCAGGTCGTTGGCGAAGGCACTGGCGTCGTTAAATTCTTCAACGGGCAAAAGGGCTTCGGCTTCGTCGTTCGCGATGACGGCGGCGAGGACGTGTTCGTGCATATCAGTGCTGTCGAACAGGCCGGCCTGACTGGCCTGGCCGAAGGTCAGCAGCTTGGCTTCACCCTGGTCGATCGTGGCGGCAAGGTTTCGGCAACCGATCTCAAGATCGAAGGCGAACCGCTCCCCGTGACGGACCGTGGCCCGCCGCGCGAACCGCGCGCCGGTGGCTTCGGCGCCCCCGGTGGCGATCGTGGCGGCCCGCAGCGCCAGCTGACCGGCGAACGCGCCAGCGGCACGGTCAAATTCTTCAACGCGATGAAGGGCTTCGGCTTCATTCAGCGCGATGATGGCCAGCCCGACGCCTTCGTCCACATCAGCGCCGTCGAACGCGCTGGCATGGCCGCCCTGAATGAAGGCGATCGTCTGGACTTTGAACTGGAAGTCGACCGTCGCGGCAAATATGCCGCCGTCAACCTCCAGCCCAAGGCCGACTAAGCGGCCACACTTCCGCTTTCGCGGGAGAGGATAAAGAAGGGGTCGCCTGCCCGGCGGCCCCTTTTTTGGTGTTGGGGTGTGGGGCGGCTATGCCGCTTGACGATGACGTTGCCGCAATCAGGCGCGAAGGCTTATTTGCGCAGGCAAGCGCGTGAACGCGATATTGTCCGCGTCACCCGGCTGCACGGACGCCGTTTCGTCCATCCTGCTTGACCTGATACAGGGCAGTGTCGGCGGCTTCGAACAGTTGATCGCGCGACATGCCCGGCATGTAGCCTGCGACTCCGCAACTGATCGAGGTGAGGACTAGCAGGGTATCATCGGAAAATATGGGGCGTTGGGAAATGGAATAGGCGATACGCTCGCAGGCCAGTTTTGCTGTTTCCAGGTCGCATTGAAAGAGGATGGCGAACTCGTCGCCGCCGATACGGCCTACGATGTCGCTTTGCCTTATGCCGGCGGTCAATCGCTGCGCGATCTCCATGAGAACCGCATCCCCGACCTGATGACCGTAGCGGTCGTTGATGACCTTGAAGTGATCGACATCGACAATCGCTACCGAACAGGGACGGCTGGTGTCGGCCAATGCGGCGCGCACATGTCGCCGAAAGCCAGCCCGGTTCTTGACCCCGGTCAGATCATCGGTTTCGACCTGAATCGTTATCGCCTGCTCGCGGGCCTTTCGCGCTGTCGCGTCGCGCAAGGTCACGACGCGCCCGACAATCATGCCATCACGGGTAAGATCCCGGAACGATGCTTCCAGTGTGAGGGATGGTTGCAAAATCGGCGAAAACTCGATGGCCTTCTCCGTGCCCCGTTCGTCGGTAGGGCGGCCAGACGCCACCAGCAGGTCTTCGCCTGTGCGAAGGGCGATTGCTGCGGCGGGATTGCCAAATAGCGCCTCCGGCCCAAGCCCCAGATATTCGCGCACAGGACCGTCAGCCCATCGGCACACGCCATCATTGTCGAAGCTCAGGATGACATCGGGGGAATGCGCCATGATGAGGCGCAGCGTCTCCTCGCGGGCGGCCAGATTGCCCAACGCTTCGGCGCGCGATGCAACGATCGCTGCCACAGGCAGTGTCGTCACCAACAGCGTCGCCAGATAGGCCTGAAAGAAGATGGCCTGAAAGGCCGCGCCCTCATTGATCAAGGCCATGGGGCCAAAATGCTGAAGGGCTGACACCGCGCCGATAATGGCAACGAGCATGACTCCGGCATAGGTGCCGAGCCGCCCGATGCGGAATGAGAGCAGAAGAAGCGAAGAAAAGGATAGGAACAGTATCGGCAGATGATTCTGCCCGAATACAAAAATTGTCACGGCGGCGTGGATCGCCATCAGGGCGAATGTTTCGCCTCTTTCCCACAGACTTTTGGCCGCAAAGCAACGACGGTAGCTTCCATCGAAAACGGCATTCAGGAACGGCGTACAAACGAGCAATCCAAGCGAATTGCTGGCAAACCAGCGGATGAATGACGGGCCGATCGGCACATTGTAATTCACCGAAGCGACCAGAGATCCGACAGCGGCTCCCATCAAGGGGGCGAAAAGACCTGCCCAGATGACGAAACGCCCGACCGCCCTTACATCGGAGAGCAGATTCCTGGTGTCGCCGGACCGTCTGAGCGACCATGCCGCCAGGAGCACCTGGCCCATGTTGATCGCGCCATAGAGAATGATCCCGATGGTCCATTCACGGGTGAGCCCGTTGGCGGCAAGGTTGCCCAGCCATCCTGCGGTCAGAAGCAATGGCCAATGCCGTCTGCCCGAATTGAGGAGCAGCGCCAGGATGATGGCATCTGCGGGCCACACCGTTGCGTGATCACGGCCGTCGCTTGTCAGCGCGATAGTGCCACTGGCGAGCATCAGATACCCTAACGCCCCCACCAGCGCGAAGGCGATCGGCTTTCTCAGCAAAATTCCGTTGAAAGGGCGGCGGCTGTGCATCACGCCCTGTCTTGCCCGCACGCTGGTTAAAAAGACGTCAACCTTCCCGGACTATGCGACGAATGACATTGAAAAATGATGCTTTTTCCCCAACCGCCTCTTCTCGATGGGGCCACCCGATTTCGCGGCTTCAGGCGAACTGCGCGATCGAGGATGATCGACGATGGCCGTCGTCGCCCCGTCCCAAATGCAGCGCGGCCATTCGCCTGCCAGCCACAAGTCCCCATCACACCCGCCTGAACGGAAACGGCGCGCTCGTCCGTTCATAGCCATGCAAATCGAGCGCCCGCGTTACCGGAGGCAGCGCCCTGTCGGGGCAGGCGCGGCGTTCGCACAGGTGGCAGGTCGGGCCGACCTCGACTGCATCGTCCTTGTCCGCGTCGATCCCGTCGGCGTGGACGATCCGCGAAGCATGTTTCGCCTCGCACCCCAGCGCGATGACCGCGCGGCCACGCGCGCCCGGCGGAAGGGGCAGCGCCATGGCGAGCGTGACGAAGCGGCGCTCGTCCAGCGTCTCGATCAATTGCACGCTCACCTGATCGACTGCGCCAGCGCCATGCGCGTCCCAGCGGGGGCACGTGCTGCCATAGCGGGCAAAGGGCCAGGCTTCGCCGTCGAAGCGCTTGGATATGATGCCCGCCCGGTCCATCCTGACCATGAAGAAGGGGATGCCGCGCGCGCCGGTGCGGTTGAGGCTGGTCAGGCGGTGGGCAAGCTGTTCGCTCGACACGCCGAATCTGTCACGCAGCATGGGCAGGTCATGGCGGCATTGCTCCGCCGCCTGGCGGATGCGGTCATAGGGCATGATCAGCGCGGCCGCGGCATAGTTGGTGAGCGCGATGGTGGCGAGGCGGCGGCTATCCTCGTCCGGCGGGGCCGTGCGGGCGACCTGCGCGGCAATCGCGTCGGCCAGTTCCTGCGCGCACAGATGATAGGCGATGGCGAACAGCCGCCCGGACGCGGCCAGCCGTTCGCTCAGCATCAACCGCCGCCGGTGCATGTCATAATGGCGCAGCGTCCCCGCCAGCACATCGGCGCGCAGCACCTGGACGGCCATGCCGTGCCGGTCTTTCAGGCGCGCGCGCAACTCGGCCTGTAACAGCGCGGGGTCCTGGCTCAGCTGCGCGGCGATGGCTTCGGCGCCCGCATCGATCTCGGCAAAATGATTGCCCGCCCGCGCGATCGTCTCGCGCAGCCAGTCGATCGGCGCGACCAGCGGGGCGGGGCCGCGCTCCCCCGCCGCTGCTTCGCCCGGCAGGCGGCGCAGGTCGCTCAGCGCACGATAGAATCGGGCGATGGCTTCGCTGACGCCGGGATAATTTTCCGACACTTCCAGCACTTCGTCGCGCGCAATGCCGATGTCGCGCACCAGCGCGTCGGACAATATCTCGCTCAGTTCACCCGATCCGCCATCATTGGCGCGCGCGGTAAAATCGCGAATGTCGACGTCATAGACATTGGCCAGCCGCAGCAGCATCTGCGCGCTCAACGGTCGCTGGTTGCGCTCCAGATGGTTGAGATAGCTGGGAGAAACCCCCAATTCCTCGGCCATTCGGGTCTGGTTCAGGCCCAGTTCGCGGCGCAGGACGCGCAGCTTGGGGCCAAGATAGAGTTTGCGGTCTGTCGCGTCTGCCATAAAGTCATAATGTCATAGTTTGACAGATTGACCAAATCCTATTGTGACACGCGGCCACTCATCGCCCTTCCGCTGCGCGTCAATATGTCTAACTCATTGTTCATCGCCGCACGACGGCTCGCTGAGACAAGGACAGGACCATGACGACGGACACGATGACGCAAGATATGACGGACACCGGCGGCCACCCCCAGCCCGCCCGGTCGCGCGCGGTTTTCTCGCAGGAGGATTTCGGCCTGATCCGCACCGCCATCGTCCATTATCTGCGCGAGATTCAGGACCAGCCGGAATCGGTCAAATATGCCAATCTCTATCACCGGCTTGGCCGCGTCGCCTGATCGGCGCCCAGCCTGACTGAAGCAGCACGGCATCGGCCAGCATGGCCGGTGCCGTATGGCTATCAAAAGAAGCGCGTGATCCAGTAGAAGCCCGCGCCGATCAGGGCAGCGGCGGGCAGGGTCACGATCCAGGCGACGATGATGCGCGATGCGATATTCCATCGTACCGCCGACAGCCGCCGCGATGCGCCGACACCCACGATCGCGCCAGTGATAGTATGGGTCGTCGACACCGGAATGCCCAGATGCGTCGCCATGAACAGGGTGATCGCCCCGCCGGTTTCCGCACAGAAACCTTGCGCCGGGCTGAGCCGCGTGATCTTCGACCCCATGGTGTGGACGATCTTCCACCCACCAAACAGCGTGCCGAATCCCATCGCCGCCTGACAGCTGATCACGACCCAGAAGGGCACATGGAATTCGCCCTGCAACATGCCCTGCGAATAGAGCAGCACGGCGATGATCCCCATCGTCTTTTGCGCGTCGTTGCCGCCATGCCCCAGCGAGTAGAGCGATGCGGAAACGAGTTGCAGCTTGCGGAACACGCCGTCCGCGCCATGGGGCGTGAAGCGGCGGAAGATCCAGCTGATGATAAGCACCAGCAGCAACGCCAGCAGCAGGCCAATCGCGGGCGACATGACGATCGCCGCGCTCGTCTTGAACACGCCCGACCATATCACCGCGCCCAGCCCGGCCTTGGCCGTCCCCGCGCCCAGCAACCCACCGATCAGCGCATGGCTGGAGGAAGAGGGGATGCCCAGCGCCCAGGTGATGAGGTTCCACGAAATCGCCCCCATCAGCGCGCCGAAAATCACCTGCGGATCGATGATCGCGGCGTCGACGATCCCCTTGCCCACCGTGGTCGCGACATGCAGGCCAAAGAAGAGGAAGGCGATGAAGTTGAAGAAGGCTGCCCAAACGACCGCATATTGGGGCTTTAGCACGCGGGTCGACACGATGGTCGCGATCGAGTTGGCTGCGTCGTGCAGGCCGTTGAGAAAGTCAAAGGCAAGCGCGACGCCGATCAGCGCGATCAGCAGCGGGAGGGCAATGGGGTCCATGAAGCGTATCCGGCGGGATCGTCAGGCGTGGTCGATGACCAGGCCGGAAATCTGGTTGGCGACATCCTCGAACCGGTCGGTGACCTTTTCCAGGTGGGAATAGATTTCCCGCCCGACGACGAAATCCATGGGATTGCCCTCGCGCGCGGCGGCATAGAGCGTCTTGAGGCCCGCTTCATGTAATATGTCGGCATGGCCCTCCAGCTTGACCAGCCGTTCGGTCAGGTCGTGCAGGCGCGTGGCGTTGAGGTTGAGCGAACGCAGCAGCGGCATCGCTTCGGCCGCCAGTCGCGCGCATTCGACGATCAGCGCGCTCATATCCTGCATCTGGGACGGGAATGCCTTGACCTCGTAGAGGGCGATGGCCTTGGCGGTCTGGTTCATCTGGTCGATCGCGTCGTCCATCACGCCGATCAGGCCGGTGATGGCGCTGCGGTCGAACGGGGTTACGAAGATGCGCCGCACGTCCAGCAACACGTCGCGGATGATGTCGTCCGCTTCATGTTCGCGATCGGAAATTTCCTTGATATGGACGTCCATGTCCGGTCCGCCCTTGAGCAGCCGGGCCAGCGCGTCCGCGCCGGCGACCAGGGTTGCCGCATGATTTTCGAATTGCTCGAAAAAGCGGCCCTGCTTTGGCATCAACGCATGAAACCAGGCGAGCATTCCAGTCCTTTCGCTTTGCTTGTCCTTGAACCACAGCAGCATCCGCACGAACCGGCCCGGATCGCGGGGCGGCTTGCGAAAGGCGGCGATGATTGCCTGAAGATCGGGTTCGTCGACGGCGCAGGCGGCCTCCGCCACAGGGAACCAGCGCAGTTCGCGTTGCCCCTGTTCGGGCCATTGCGACAACTGGCCAGTCACGGCAAGCGGAAATACCTCGACGGTCGCCTCCCGCGCCGAGCCGCTGCGTTTGCGCTTGTCATAGCTGTAGCGGCCAAGCGAGGCGGGACAGGCGATGCCGTGAATGCCCGCTTCCTCGAACGCTTCCAGTTCGGCGGCGCGATGGCCGGCCAGCCCCTTGATTCGGTTGCCTTTGGGAATGACCCACCGCCGCGTGTCGCGCGACGTGATCAGCAGGATCTGCATCGATCCGTCGGCATGGGTCGTATAGGGAAGGGCGGCGATCTGGCGCATGGAGTGCGCCTTGTAACGAAATTGTCACAATGCGCAATCGGACCTCATCGTGCCGGGCCTTTTCGCACCGAAGATCCATGGGCCGGCAGCTTTCCGCGCCAACGGCATCGCCCCTAAAGAAACAGAAATTCCGCCAGCGCCTCGACCGCCGGTGTCTCCGCCGCGCGGGCTCCAAGCGCCTGGCGCACCTCGATCGCGGGCAATTGGCTGTCGAGCCGAAGCCGCTCGATCCCGTCCATCCGCCCCAGATCGCGCGCCAGCGCGCCGAAGGCGGCGAAAATGCCTTTGCCCGCGCGCAACGCCGTCATCACCGCGAACATATCATCGGATTCGAGCGCAGGTGCGCCAAGCTGCACCCGCCCGCGCGCCAGCGCATCCTCGATAATGTGGCGCATGGGGTTGCGCCGCTCCAGCGCCAGCATCGGCGTGACCGCCAGATCTTCGCGCGACACGCTGTCTGCCTGCGCCAGCGGATGGGCCGCGCCCGCATAGAGGCTGAGCGGTTCCGACCAGCCATAGCGGGACGCGAAACCGGCCGGTTCCTCCAGCGCATAGAAATAGGCGATGTCCGCGCGCCCCTCCCGCAACGCTGCCGCTGCGTCCGTCACGGACTGGACATGCAAGTCCAGCGTGATGGCAATATCCTCGTTCGCCGCCTCGAACGCCGATAGCGCGTCCTGAAAATGACCGAAGATCGGGGCAGGGGCCGCCAGCATGATCGTCTGGCGCTGCGGCGCGGGCGGTTGGGGCAGTGGGGGCGGCGCTTCGGCAGGAGCAGCCGTCTCGTCCCAATCCTCCGGCGCATCCTGCGACAATAATGTCATGGCCTGCGCCGTCTTGCGTCCGGCCGGCGTCAGGCGCACGCTGCCGCTCATATCCTCGAACAGGCGATAGCCCAGCCGCATTTCCAGCGACGCGATGTCGCGGGCGATTTCATCGGCGGTGACGCCCAGCATATCGGCGCAGCGCGCGACGCTGCCCGCCGCGACCATCTGCGCGAAAATATCCAGCTGGCGCAGGGAAGGGCTTTGCATCCCCGTGTGATAGAGGAAATGCCGGGCCGGGTTAAGGGCGATCTTGGCGCAATCATACATTGCGATATTGACGAAGCCCCCAGGATGATGGCAGGGCGCTTCCCGGCCGGGCGGGTATAGCTCAATGGTAGAGCACTAGCCTTCCAAGCTTGTGATGCGGGTTCGATCCCCGCTACCCGCTCCAGCCCTTTTTTCAGCAGATCAGCCCGGCCTTGGCCCGCAACTGCCCCGCTCCACCAGCGTGAACAGAAATTCCGGTTCGTCGAGCGGACCGTTGGCGAGCGCGTCGATGACCGATCGGCCCATTTCCTCCAGCGGCTGACGCACCGTGGTCAGCGGCGGCCAACTGGTGAGACTCGCGGGGGTATTGTCGAAACCGACCACCGACAGATCGTCCGGCACGTTCAGGCCCATGCGATGTGCCAGGGTCAGTACGCCCAGCGCCATGTCGTCATTGGTCGCAAAGATCGCCGTGGGTGGCTGCGGCAGGGCAAGCAGCGCTTCGCCTGCCGCGATGCCCGACGTGAAATCGAAACCGCCCGGCACAAACAGCGCATCGTCGACAGGCAGGCCCGCCGCGCTCAACCCGTCGCGAAACCCCTCGACCCGGCGCAGCGCCGCGCGGTGCGAGGGCGGGGGGGTGATGATGCCGATTCGCCGGTGCCCATGCCCGATCAGATGGTCGGCGACCATTCGCCCGGCGGCACGTTCGGGCGTGTGGATGTTGAAGCTGGCCGCGACAACCGATCCCGCGATCCGTGCGCAGGGCAGGCGCAATTCCGCCAGCCGCGCCAATAGCGCTTCATTGTCCGACAAGGGCGGTACCAGCAGCACGCCGTCGGGCCGCAACGCCGCGACCAGCCGGTCCAGCACGTCGAACCATTCCTCGCCCGCTGCCGAAATCGGTTCCACCACCAGATGATAGCCCAGTTCGCGGCAGCGCGCCGCCGCGCCGGACTGGATGCCGCTGATATAACCGGGGGCGGGGTTGCTGTAGAGATAGGCGATCATGAAGGAACGCCCGCCCGCGAGCCGCCGCGCCGACTGGTTGGGGCGATAGCCCAGCTGATCGATGGCCGCCTGCACCCGCCTGCGCAGGTCGGGGCTGACATTGGGGGCGTTGTTCACGACACGCGACACAGTCTTGATGGATGCCTTGGCCAAAGCGGCGACGTCGTGGATGCTGGTCATAAGCCTGTCATGGAAGGGAGACGCCACGCTTGGCAAGTCATGATCGCGACTCCTATGATAGATGCTGAACGAGCCGCACATGAAGGGTCATCGGCACATGAGCAATGTTGTCAATCTGCGTCAGGCGCGCAAGGTGAAGGCGCGGGCTGACAAGGCGCGCGCGGCAGACAGCAATCGCGCCAAATTCGGCCGGACAAAGGCGGAGCGGATCGCGCAGGGCAGGGATCAGGCGCGACAGGACGCTTTGCTGGATGGCGCATATAGGGAAAGTCGCCGTTCCGACGAAACATAGTATAGTTCTGTAAATCTGTGGTTCATTTGAAGATGAACCATTGTTCATGTCAATCAATTTGCCGCTTATCCGCCTCCTTCCGTCCCGGAATCGAGAGTCGCCTTGCAGTCGATTGAAGATGTCGCGGGTTCTTCTCTCGCTATGACTGAACACACAAGCCCCATTCGCCCCGCCAGGGCCGCGATCGCCGCTGTTTTGGCTCTCAGTGCAACCCCTTTGCTGGCGCAGGAAATCGCCCCGCCGCCGGTTGCCCCCACAGTGACGGCCCCCGCCACGCCTTCGGTACCCGCGGCCGCGCCCGTCGCCGCTGCGCCAGCCACGCCGACATTTGCGCCGAGCGCGCCGGTCGTGCAGGCGACCCCGTCGGTCGAGGAGCGTCGCGCCGCAGCCATTGCCGCCGCTGAAGCGGAGGCCGCCGCCACGCCTGCGCCTGCCCCGCGCCGCGCCGCGCCGCGCAGCATGGAACGGGCCGCTGCACCGGTAACACCTGCCGCCATGGCCCAATCTGCTGCCCAGTCGGCTCCGGCTGTTGCGCCGCCGACCGTGACGCCGGCTCCCGCTGCACCAATCGTTGCGCCTGCGCCGATGGTCCAGGCTCCGGCCGAGCCTGTCGTGGCCGAGCAGCCAGCACGGACCGATAATGCGCTTCTGTTCGCCATGGGCGGCGTCGCCCTGCTGCTTGCCGGACTGGGTGGCGCTGCAATGATGCGCCGTCGTCGTCCCGCTGACGCGGTGGCCCAGCCGATGCCGGTTGCCGCAGCGATGCCGGTTGAGGCCGCGCCGGAACCCGTCAGGCCAGCTCCCGTCGCGCCGCGTACGGCTTACACGCCCGCTGCGCCGGCAACGGACGAGGAGCGCACGATCGCGGCGATGGTCGCCGCGCCGCCCAGCGCGGAAAATCCTTTCCTCACCCATGCCAAGCGGCTGCGTCGGGCAAGGTTTCTGCTGGCCGAGCGCCAGGCGATCGAAACCCCGCCAGCGCCCCGCGCGGCTGACCCGGTTGCAGCCCCTGCTCCGGCGGTCGATCGCAGCCAGACCGTCTATCGTTTCGGCAATGATGGTGTGCGTACCGGCCTTCTGAAGCCGCGCACGTCCTGATCGGACTGAAGACAGAGTGAAAGGGACCGGAGGCGCTACGCTTCCGGTCCCTTTTTGCCTGTCCGGTTGCACTTTTGCACACTGGCTGATACGCGCCGCGCGCATCATCCGCGCCACCCTTGCACAGAAGAGTCGCTAGCCATGTCAGACAAGATCAACCGCATCGTCCTTGCCTTTTCCGGTGGCCTCGACACCAGCGTGATCCTGAAATGGCTGCAACAGACCTACCAGTGCGAGGTGGTGACCTTCACCGCCGATCTGGGGCAGGGTGAGGAACTGGAGCCTGCGCGCGCCAAGGCCCGGCTGATGGGCGTCAAGGAAGAGCATATCTTCATCGACGACCTGCGCGAAGAATTTGTGCGCGACTATGTGTTCCCGATGATGCGCAGCAATGCGCTTTATGAAGGTCTCTATCTGCTCGGCACCTCGATCGCCCGGCCGCTGATCGCCAAGCGCCAGATCGAAATCGCCAAGATGGTGGGCGCGGATGCCGTGTCGCATGGCGCGACGGGCAAGGGTAATGATCAGGTCCGTTTCGAACTGGGCTATTATGCCCTGTCGCCCGACATCAAGGTGATCGCGCCGTGGCGCGAATGGGATCTGACCAGCCGCACCCGCCTGATCGAATTTGCCGAAAAGAACCAGATTCCGATCGCCAAGGACAAGCGCGGCGAAAGCCCCTTTTCGACCGACGCGAACATGCTGCACACCTCGTCCGAGGGCAAGGTGCTGGAAGATCCGTGGGATGAAGTCCCCGACTATGTCTATTCGCGGACGGTCAACCCGGAGGACGCGCCCGACGCGCCCGAATATATCACCATCGATTTCGAGCGCGGCGATGGCGTGGCCATCAACGGCGTCGCCATGTCGCCGGCAACGCTGCTGGAAACGCTCAACGATTATGGCCGCAAACATGGCATTGGCCGTCTCGACCTGGTCGAAAACCGCTTCGTGGGCATGAAGTCGCGCGGCATGTATGAAACGCCGGGCGGCACCATCTATCACCTCGCCCATCGCGGCATCGAGCAGGTGACGCTGGATCGCGGCGCGGCGCATCTGAAGGACGAACTGGCCCCGCGCTACGCCGAACTCATCTATAACGGCTTCTGGTTCAGCCCGGAGCGTGAGATGTTGCAGGCGGCGATCGACCATAGCCAGGAAAAGGTCACCGGCACCGTGCGGCTCAAGCTGTACAAGGGCGGCGTCTATGTCGTTGGCCGCAAGTCGCCTTATTCGCTCTACAGTGAAAAAGTCGTGACGTTTGAGGATGATGCGGGCGCCTATGACCAGCGCGACGCCGCAGGCTTCATCAAGCTGAACGCGCTGCGGCTGCGCTTGCTGGGTCGGCGGGACCGCTGACAGCTATCACGCGCGGCCTGCCGCATGGTTAGGCAAGCGTTAACCGATTGTAGCCCATGCCTCCATTTCGGAGGCATGGGCATGTACGGTATAGAGTTGGAAACATCGTCAATCTGTCGCGCAATCGAACGCTCGACGGCGATCGTCAGCTTCGACATGCATTGTCGCGTCATTGGCGCCAACGACAATTTCCTGACCCTGTTCGGCTATGCTTTCGCAGACATAGAATTGCGCCCGCACAGCCTGTTCTGCGAACCGGGCTTTGCCGATACGCCCGGTTATGCGGCGTTCTGGGACAGGTTGCGCGCGGGACAGTTCGACACTGGCGTCTATCGGCGGCAGGATCGGCACGGTCGGCTGATCTGGATCAGGGGCAGCTATAACCCGATCTTCGACGATCAGGGCGTGCAGATCGGCATCATCAAATTCGCGACCGACATCAGCGCCGAACAGGAAGCGATCGCCGCGCGCGAGGATGCCGAGAGGCGCCTCAATCGCCAGGAACGCGACCGCCGCGCCAGCATAGAGCAGGTGCTCTGCGAAGTCGGCGGCATTGTCGATACGATTGACGGCATTGCCCGCCAGACCAATTTGCTGGCGCTCAACGCATCGATCGAAGCGGCGCGCGCGGGGGAGGCGGGGCGCGGCTTTTCCGTCGTCGCGGCGGAGGTGAAGAAGCTCGCGCTCGATACGCAGGCCGCCACGCGCGACGCCCGCGCCTTCATTGCCGGCTGATACGCAGTTACAAATTGCGACAGTTTGCCGGTTGCACTGACATAGTTGCGGGACAAATCCTGCCCATAACGGATTTCAAGGACGGCGACTTGTCGTTCATGACAATCACTGGGAAGGTAACAGGATATGATCCGCAAATTTTTTGGCACCGTCGCGCTGGGTTCGCTCTTCGTCGGCGGTCTCGCCGCCTCGCATCTCGCTTTTGCCCAGCCGGGCGCTGAGGGCCCCGGCCATCGGGGCGGTCGCGGCGGCATGATGGCAATGGCCGACACCAACAAGGATGGCGCGATCAGCAAGGCGGAAATGACCGCCGCGCTGGAAGGACGCTTTGCGAAGTTGGACGTCGACAAGGACGGCAAGCTGACCCAGGCCGATCGCGACGCCATGCGCGCCCAGCGACTCGACAAGCGCTTTGCCATGCTGGACACCGACAAGAACGGCCAGGTCAGCAAGGCGGAATTTGCCGCCGCCCACGAAGCCCGCGCCGACAAGCGCGCCGAGCGTGGCGAGGGCCGCAAATGGCAGGGTCGTGGTCATCATCGCGGTCACGGCATGATGGGCATGCGCGCCGACGCGAACAAGGACGGCACCATCACCAAGGCGGAATTCATGGCCGCGCCGACCGCGATGTTCGACAAGGCGGACGCCAACAAGGATGGCAAGGTGACCGCCGATGAAATGAAGGCAGCCCGCCAGGCGATGCGTGGCGCGTGGAAGGACCGCAAGGCTCCGCCGCCACCCGCAGGCTGACCTTTCCCCATTCGCGTCCGGCCCGGCATTCCCCCTGATGTCCCTGAACCCGGTCGCGACACCTGGAAGGGCGAAGGCGTCCCCCCTTGCGCCTTCGCCCTTCCAACCTTTGTTCAGCCGTGACAGACAGGCAGCATGAGCGACAAACCCCATCTCCTCCTCGTCGATGACGAGCGTTCGATCCGCGAACCGCTGGCGCAATATCTCTCGCGCAACGGCTTCCGCGTCACCGCCGTCGACAGCGCGGCCGAAGCGCGCATCCGGCTGAACGCAAACGCGATCGACCTGGTGATCCTCGACATCATGATGCCTGGCGAGGATGGCCTGTCGCTGTGCCGCCATATCCGCGAAACCAGCGAGATCCCGGTGATCCTGCTGACCGCCCGCACCGAGGAGACAGACCGTATCGTCGGGCTGGAAATGGGCGCGGACGATTATGTGCTCAAACCCTTTTCGCCGCGTGAACTGGTCGCGCGGATCAAGGTGATCTTTCGCCGCGTCGCCACTGGCGGCCAGCGCGTCACCGCGCCCGATGGCGCCAATTACAGTTTCGCCGGATGGCTGCTCAAGACGCAGGAGCGCACGCTGGTGGATAGCGAGGGCGTGTCGCTACCGCTTTCGACCGCCGAATATAATCTGATGCTGGCCTTTGCCACGCGCCCCAACAGCGTGCTCAGCCGCGACCAGTTGCTCGACATCACCCAGGGGCGCGAGGCCAATGCCTTCGACCGGGCGATCGACAATCAGATCAGCCGCCTGCGCAAGAAGATCGAGCCGGACCCCAAAAACCCTACGCTGATCAAGACCGTGTGGGGCGGTGGCTACACCCTGTCGGCGGAAGTCCGCAAATTGTGATGGCGCAGGGGTGGCGGCGACTGCGCCTATGGTCGCAAAGTCTGGTCGGCCAGATCATCCTGATCGTCGCGCTGGCGCTGTTTGTCGCGCAGGCGATCAATTTCACGCTGTTGTTTCGTGAACGGACCCGTCTGGAACTGACCGGCCAGACGGCCCCTGCCGTCTATCGCGTGATCGATGCGCTCGACAACCGGCCCGACCGTCCCGCCCCGCCGCGCATGCGCGCGCGCTTCGTGCAAGGCACGCCGACGCTCGAAGGACAGCCGCGCCCGGACATCGAACGGCGCGCAATGGCGATGTTCGATGATATTGGCCTCAATATCCTGAATGTTCGCGTGGTGCAGGATGACGCCATCATGCCCCTGCGCCGCTGGGAACGCATCCGCATTCGCGCCAATGGCGATCGTCCGCACGACCATCGCGTCGCGCGGCTGACGCTGGCGGCGGAATATGAAGCGGGCAAATGGGTGGTGACGCAGGCGCGCACGGGTGACCGGCCGCAACGCTTTGGCGGCTGGCTGGTCGGTCAGACGCTCATCCTCTACGTCATCGTCCTGCTGCCCCTGCTGTGGGTCGGCAGCCGACTGGCGCGCCCGTTGAAGCAACTTACCGGCTCTGCCCTGCAATTTGCCCGCACCGGCGCGGCCGATCCGGTCGATGAACGCGGCCCCGGCGACGTGCGCGACCTCACCATGGCGTTCAACGCCATGCGATCGCGCATCATCGCCATGCTGGACGAAAAGGACCGGATGCTCGGCGCGATCGGCCATGACCTTCGCACGCCGCTCGCTTCGCTGCGGGTCCGCGCCGAATCGGTCGAGGATGATGGCGAACGGGCGCGCATGTCCGAAACCATCGAGGAAATGAACCGGATGCTGGAGGACATCCTCTCGCTCGCCCGCGCCGGGCGCAGTACCGAAGCCGCGCAGAAGGTCGATCTCGCCAGCCTCGCCGACGCGGTGGTGGAGGATTTCATCGAACTGGGGTCGCCGGTCGCCATGACCGACAGCGATCGCGCCGTCGCCTTCGTCCGCCCGCAGCAGATCCGCCGCGCGCTCCGCAACCTCATCGAAAACGCCATCGTCTATGGTGATCGCGCGCATGTGTCGGTCAGCCGCGAAGGGGCGATGATCCGCATCGCTGTGGCCGACGAAGGGCCGGGCATTGCCGCGGACCGCATGGACGAAATGCTCGAACCCTTCACCCGGCTGGAAGGGTCACGCAACCGGCAAACCGGCGGGGCCGGGCTGGGGCTGGCGCTGGTGCGCGCGATCATGGCGGAGCATCAGGGCCAATTGCGGCTGGCGAACCGACCGGGCGGCGGACTGGAAGCCAGTCTCCTATTGCCGGGTTGAGGCTCGATAGGGCGGGCTGTACATCAAACTGCCAGCCTGTCCTTCACCTGCCTGGCCCGCACCTCTTCCAGTCTTTTGGATCGTTCCTCCAGATAGACCTTGATCATCGCCACGATCGGATCGGCCAAAAACAGCCCCATGATCCCGAACAGCGCGCCAAACAAAATCTGCGCCGCCAGCACCAGCGCGGGGGCCAGATCGGTGGCCTTCTTCGCCACCATCGGCACGATCAGATAGCCGTCGACAAGCTGTACCGCCAGATAGACGCCAAAGGTATAAAGGCCCGTGTTGGTCCCGCCCGAAAAGCCGACCAGGATGATCAGCACGCCGGAAATGATCGATCCGATATTGGGCAAAAAGGCGAAGAGGCCGGTCAATATGCCCAGCAGCCCCGCCATCGGGACGCCGCCCGCCCATAGCAGCAGCCAGGTGCCTACCCCTTCCACCGTCATGCCGATCAGCCGCCCGGCCATCAGCCGCCGCAACGTCCAGCCCATCTTGTCGGCGATGGCATAGAAATGGCTGCGCTTGTCCATCGGCAGCATCCAGGCGACCCCGCGTTCGTACAGTTTGGGATCGACCGCGATGAAGATCGCCAGCACCAGCATCATCACCCCGCTGGTGATCGCGCCGACCGCGGTGCCGACCGCTGCCGTCACCCGGCCCATCGAACTCATCGCCTGGCTGGCCAGGCTTTTCAGATCCTCCGGCGTCGTCGACACGCCCATCTGCTGCATCCAGCCGCCCACCCGCGCGACCTGCGCTTCGACAATGGTCCGCATCGCCTGCGCCTGATCCATCAGGCTCGATCCGGTAAGGTAGAAGGTCCAGACCATGAAGGCGACGGCGCCCAGCAGCACGATCGTCAAGCGCCAGCCGCGCGCGATCGGCAATATGCGGTTCAACAGCCGCGCCCCGCCATCCATCATCGTCGCCAGCACCAGCGCGCCCAGCACCAGCAGGATCGGCTGGGCCAGCAGGGCGATCAGCCCTATGACGATGGCGAAGGCAAACCACACGCCCGCACGCTGCAATTCATGCGCGACCAGCGGACTGCGCACTTCGCTGGGACCGGGCGCCTCGACATGATGTTGCGTGTCGCTCAAACCCGATACCCCTTTGGCCTTAGACTATTTCGGGTCGGTAACGCTCGCTGGCCGCAGGCTGTTCCCGGCCCGGCCGCTACGCAGTGACCGGACCCAGCTTAGCGGGTTCCATGTCGTATCGCCGTCCAGGCTGAAGGTGATGAATTCGGCCCGCCCGCCAATCGCCTCCCATGGCACGGGCCCGCCCAACCCATTTTCTTCCAGTGGCGCGCGGCTGTCGGCGCTATTGTCGCGATTGTCGCCCATCAGGAACACATGGTTGGCGGGCACCCTGACCGGCCCATACCAGTCGAGCGCGCTCGGCCCCATGTCGATCGTGAGGTACGTCTTGCCATTGGGCAGGATTTCCTGCCGCACCGGCAATTCGCAATAGTCCTTGCCGTCCGGGCCGCTGACCCGCGCGCCGGGGAATTGCATCGGCGAACAGGGCGCGTTGGCATCGACGGGCAGGCGCAGCGTTTTCAGCGCCTTCTGCTTCACCGGCACGCCGTTCAGCACCACCTGTCCGCCGCGCACCTCTACAATGTCGCCGGGCAGGCCGATCACCCGCTTGATATAATCTTCCCGCCGGTTCTGCGGCGACACGATGACGATGTCGCCGCGTTGGGGCATGCGCCCGAACAGACGCCCTTTCAGGAAGGGGAGGGGGTGGAAGCTGGGCGAGACATAGGACCAGCCATAGGGGAATTTGCTCACCACCAGCCGGTCGCCGGTCAGCAACACCGGCATCATCGATTCGGACGGGATATAGAAAGGCTTGGCGACGAAGCTGTGAAAGGCCAGCACCGCCAGAATCAGCAGCGACAGGCTTTTGACCTCCTGCCACCAATTGACCCAGGGCGCGGGCGCTTTTGCTTCCGGTGCAGGCATATCGTCGTGCAGGTCGGTTGCCGTCATGGGGGTCTGCTCGCTGGGATCGGGGGGCAGGGCGCTCACAGCGGCACCGCCTCTATGATGACGAAGGCCTGCGCCCATGGATGATCGTCGGTTAGCGTCAGATGAATGACCGGCTTGTGACCTGCTGGCACCATGCTCTCCAGCCGCGCCAGCGCCCCGCCGGTCAGCGCCAGCGTCGGCGCGCCCGATGGCGCGTTGACGACGCCGATGTCCTTCATGAACACGCCGCGTTTGAACCCGGTCCCGACCGCCTTGGAAAAGGCTTCCTTGGCGGCGAACCGCTTGGCCAGCGTCCCTGCCTTGGTGAAGGGGCGGCGATTGGCCTTGGCCTGCTCGACATCTGTAAATACGCGCTGTTCGAATCGCACGCCGAAGCGGTCGAGAGAATTCTGGATACGCTCGATGTTACAGAGGTCGGAGCCTAGCCCGATGATCACCGCGCCAGATCCATCTGCCGCCGCATCTCTCTGATACTGCCTTCCAGCCCGCCGAAGATCGCCTCGCCGATCAGGAAATGGCCGATATTGAGTTCGGCGACCTGCGGGATGGCGGCGATGGGGGCGACATTGTCGAAGGTCAGGCCATGCCCGGCATGGGGCTCTATCCCGTTCCTGACCGCCAGCGCAGCCGCATCGGCAATCTTGCGCAATTCCGCCGCCCGCGCCTCGCCGCCCAGATGGGCATAGGCGCCGGTATGAAATTCCACCACCGGCGCGCCCAGCCGGATCGCCGCGTCAATCTGGGCTGTGTCCGCCTCGATGAACAGGCTCACCCGGATGCCTGCGTCCCCCAGCGCCTCCACGATCGGCTTGAGAGTCTCGAACTGGCCCGCCGCGTCCAGCCCGCCCTCGGTCGTGCGCTCCTCGCGCTTTTCCGGCACGATGCAGGCGGCGTGCGGCTTGTAGCGCAGCGCGATGTCCAGCATCTCCGCCGTCGCCGCCATCTCCAGGTTGAGCGGCACGCTGAGCGCCGCCATCAGCGTCGCGACATCCTCGTCGCGGATATGCCGCCTGTCCTCGCGCAGATGCGCGGTGATGCCGTCCGCCCCCGCCTTCACCGCCAGCAAAGCCGCCTTGACCGGATCGGGATGATCCCCGCCGCGCGCGTTGCGGATGGTGGCGACATGGTCGATATTGACGCCCAGTCGCAGTGGGGCGGGGGAGTGCGGCATATCCTATATCTTCCGGCTGCCGGGCTTGATCGCCGGGATCGCCGCCAGTTCGGGCGGCACTGCATCGGCTTCATAGACCGGGAAATTGATCGACACGAGCGGATAGAAGGGCACGCCCAGTTCCACCTCGCCCGCCGACCGGTCGACCAGCGCGGCTTCGGCGATGACCACGCCGCCTTCCTTTTCTACCGCCTCGATCGCCTGGCGCGACGACAGGCCGGTGGTCACGACATCCTCGACCATCAGCACTTTCTGGCCCGGCGCTATGGCAAAGCCGCGGCGCAGTTCGAATGTCCCTTCGGGCCGTTCCAGAAACACCGCATCCTTGCCCAGCGCACGGCCGACTTCATGGCCCACGATCAGCCCGCCCATGGCCGGCGAAACCACCAGGTCGATTTCCTGCCGCAATTCGCGCGGCAGCTTCTGCACCATGGCGCGGGCCAGCTTGCCGGCGCGCTCTGCATTCATCAGCACGCGGGCGCATTGCAGATAATTGGCGCTGCGGCGGCCCGACGACAAAATGAAATGTCCTTCCAGCAATGCCCCTGCTGCCCGGAATTCCGCCAATACCTCTTCGTCGTTCATGCCGTTCATCAATCCTGTCGCGGGCCATCCGGGCGCTCTGACCCCCATCAAATCCCTGTCAACATGACGCACAAGACGCGCCATGATCGCGCCCCTGTGCGCGCTGCTGCGAAATAGGCGGCCAAAGGGGGCGTTGCAACAGCGAAGAAAATCTGGTCATGGAAGCTTGAGGCATGAAAAAACCATGCCTATAAGCCGCGGCAGAACCGACCGGGCGGGGGCGATGCGCAGACGCGCGTCTTCGTTGCAGCGGCGCCAAGGGGTTACGGGGTAAGAACACGCTATGAACAAGGTGAAATCGCTCGTTCTCGCCGGATTGCTGGCCTTCGCGCCATCAATCGCGATGAACGGTCAGGCGCTGGCGCAGGACAATGTCGCCGCCGCTGCTGCGCCGGCTGCCGACAATGCAGCCGCTCCGGCTGATTCGGCTGCCAACGCCACCGAGGCTGCGCCTGTGGCCAAGGTCGCCGCGCCGCCGCGCATGAAGCCGACCGAAGGCATTGGCATGCCCAAGCCTGGCGAAGTCACGTTGCAGGAACAGTTCACCTCGACGGGACACACCGCGCGCTGGCTGCATGACAAGATGCTGCTGCCGCTGATCTTCGCGATCTCCATCCTCGTCCTTGCCCTGATGCTCTACGCCATGTGGAGGTTCCGGGCGAGCGCAAACCCGATCCCGTCCAAGACGTCGCACAACACGCTGATCGAAGTCGTGTGGACGGTGCTGCCGGTGCTGATCCTGCTGGTCGTCGCCGTGCCCTCCATCGGCCTGCTGGCCGACCAGTACAAGCCCGCGCCCAAGGATGCGCTGACCGTCAAGGTCACCGGCTATCAATGGTATTGGGGCTATGAATATCCCGACGCGGGCATCCCCGAATTCGTGTCGAACATGCTGACCGAGGAACAGGCCAAGGCCAGCGGCGAACCGCATCAGCTGGCCGCCGACAACCGCCTCGTCCTGCCCGTGGGCCGCCCGATCAAGCTGATCATCACCGGCGCAGACGTGATTCACAGCTTTGCCGTGCCGTCGCTCTGGGTGAAGATGGATGCCGTTCCCGGCCGCCTGAACGAAAAGAGCTTCACCATCGAAAAGCCGGGCGTCTATTACGGCCAGTGTTCGGAACTGTGCGGCGCGCGCCACGGCTTCATGCCGATCGCGATCGAAGCGCTGCCGCCTGCGCAATTCGACCAGTGGGTGCTTTCGCAGGGTGGCAAGCTGCCCGGTGCAGCGCCAGCCGCCGCCGAAACGGCCCAGGCCGCTGCGCCTGCCGCCGCGCCCGTCGCTGACGCCAAGCTTTGATGTAAGGGCAGAACCGCCATGACCACCATTACCGCCGATCATCATAGCGATCATACGCATGATCATCATGACGCCGATCACAAGCCAGCCTTCTTCCAGCGCTGGTTCATGTCCACCAACCATAAGGATATCGGCACCCTCTACCTCATCTTCGCGATTTTCGCGGGCGTCGTAGGCGGGGCGATTTCCGGCCTGATGCGCGCTGAACTGGCGCAGTCGGGCATCCAGTATCTCCAGGGCTGGGCCAATATCCAGCATGCGATGCTGGGCGCTGAACCGGCCTCGCTGGATCAGGCCTATCATCTGTGGAATGCGCTGATCACCGCGCACGGCCTGATCATGGTGTTCTTCATGGTCATGCCCGCCATCATCGGCGGCTTTGGCAACTGGTTCGTGCCGATCATGATCGGCGCGCCGGACATGGCCTTCCCGCGCATGAACAATATCAGCTTCTGGCTGCTCATTCCCGCCTTCGCGCTGCTGCTCGGTTCGGCTTTCGTCCCCGGCGGCACCGGCTATGGCGCTGGCACCGGCTGGACGGTCTATGCCCCGCTGTCGACCAGCGGTTCGGCTGGCCCGGCGGTCGACATGGCGATCCTGTCGCTGCACATTGCCGGCGCAGGCTCGATTCTGGGCGCGGTCAACTTCATCACCACCATCCTCAACATGCGCGCGCCGGGCATGACCCTGCACAAGATGCCGCTGTTCGTCTGGTCGGTGCTGGTCACTGCCTTCCTGCTGCTGCTGGCCCTCCCGGTCCTGGCCGCTGCCATCACGATGCTGCTGACCGACCGCAATTTCGGCACCACCTTCTATGACGCATCGGGTGGCGGCGATCCTGAACTGTACCAGCACCTCTTCTGGTTCTTCGGTCACCCCGAAGTGTACATCATGATCCTGCCCGGCTTCGGCATCGTCAGCCAGATCATCTCGACCTTCTCGAAAAAGCCCGTGTTCGGCTATCTCGGCATGGCCTACGCCATGGTCGCGATCGGCGTCGTCGGCTTCGTCGTCTGGGCGCACCACATGTTCACCACCGGCATGTCGGTGAATGTGAAGATGTATTTCACCGCCGCCACCATGGTCATCGCGGTGCCGACCGGCATCAAGATCTTCTCGTGGATCGCGACCATCTGGGGTGGCTCGATCAGCTACAAGACGCCGATGGTCTGGGCGCTGGGTTTCATCTTCCTGTTCACCGTGGGTGGCGTCACCGGCGTCGTGCTGGCCAATGGCGGCGTCGACGACGTGCTGCACGACACCTACTATGTCGTCGCGCACTTCCACTATGTGCTCTCGCTGGGCGCAGTGTTCTCGCTGTTCGCGGGCTTCTATTACTGGTTCCCGAAAATGTCGGGGCGCATGTATAATGAGTTCCTCGGCCAGCTGCACTTCTGGGTGTTCTTCGTCGGCGTGAACATGCTGTTCTTCCCGATGCACTTCCTGGGCCTGTCGGGCATGCCGCGTCGTTACCCCGACTATCCCGCCGCCTTTGAAAAGTGGAACTCGGTCGCGACCCATGGCTATGAAATCATGGCCGTCGGCATGGTGATCTTCTTCATCAACGTGTTCTGGTCGCTGGCCGCTGGCAAGAAGGCGGTCGGTAATCCCTGGGGCGAAGGCGCCACCACGCTGGAATGGACCCTGTCCAGCCCGCCGCCCTTCCACCAGTTCGAAACCCTGCCTGTGATCGAGGATGCCGCGCATCATTGATCGCCAGACACAGTGACATGATAGAGGGGGCGGGTGATAAAGCCCGCCCCCTTATGCTATATGCCTCGACCTGACGGGGCCGGAACCGATATGACGACCGCTATGCTGACCACCGCACCGATCACGGCCGACTGGCGCGACTTCCTGGCGCTGACCAAGCCACGCGTCATGACGCTGGTGGTGTTCACCGGCCTTTGCGGCCTGCTTGCGGCACCCGGCCATATCCATCCGGTCCTCGCTTTCACCGCCATCCTCTGCATCGCGCTGGGCGCAGGCGCAGCCGCCACGCTCAACCAATGGTATGAGGTGGACGTCGATGCGAAGATGAAGCGCACCGCGAACCGTCCCTTGCCCGCCGGGCGGATGGACCGCGAAGCGGCGCTGCATTTCGGCGTCGGCCTGTCCTTCTTCTCGGTCATTCTGATGGGCATGGCGACCAACTGGCTGGCGGCGGCCGTGCTGGCGGTTTCCATCCTCTTCTACGTGTTCGTCTATACCATCTGGCTCAAGCCCCGGACGGCGCAGAATATCGTCATCGGCGGTGCGGCGGGGGCCTTCCCGCCGGTTATCGGCTGGGCGGCGGTGACAGGCGATGTCACGGCATTGCCGATCGCGCTGTTCATGCTGATCTTCTTCTGGACGCCGCCCCATTTCTGGGCGCTCGCCCTGTTCGTCAAAACCGATTACGCCGCTGCTGGCATCCCGATGCTGCCGGTCGTGTCGGGCGAAGTCGCAACCCGTCGCCAGATCTGGTTCTACACCGCGATCATGGCGGTCGCGGCGATGGCCCCGGTGCTGCTGCACCTTACCGGCCTGCTCTACGGCACCGTCGCGCTGCTTGGCACATTGCTGTTCGCCGTTTTTGCCTTTCAGGTCTATCGCCGCCGCGAAAATGATCCGTCGAAGATGGGCCCGGAACGGCGCCTGTTCAAATATTCGATCCTCTATCTTTTCCTTCTCTTTGGAGCAGTGGTCGTCGACCGCTGGTTGCTTGCATGACCCCGGATGAAGAAAAGCTGATCCGTGCCCGGCAAAAGTCGCGCGCTCTTGTCACCGGCCTGATCCTTGCGGCGCTGGTGATCCTGTTCTACGCCATCACCATGGCCAAGATCGGCGCGAGCAGCGCGATTTGATGGCGACGCTCCCGCCTTCTCCGTTCGACCGCGACCGGCGCAACCGCCGGACGATGATGGCCATGGCGGGCGTGGGCCTGTCGATGCTGGCGCTCGGCTTCGCATCGGTGCCGCTCTACCGCATCTTTTGCGAACAGACCGGCTTTGGCGGCACGACGAAGCGCGCATCGGCCGATGTCCAGGTGCGCGAAGCGGTGGGCCACACCATGTCGATCCGTTTCGATTCCAACGTCCAGCCGGGCATGCCCTGGCAGTTCTACCCCGAACATCGCACCGACACGGTGACCGTGGGGCGCAAGGACATGGCGATCTTCATCGCAAAAAACATGTCGGACAAGCCGGTCACCGGCACGGCCAGTTTCAATGTCACCCCCAGCCAGGCGGGTGCCTATTTCACCAAGATCCAATGTTTCTGCTTCACGCAGCAGACCTTGCAACCGGGGCAGGAGGTGCGGATGCCCGTCCTCTATTTCGTCGATCCCAAGATCCTCGATGACCCGGATAACAAGGATACGCAGCAAATTACCCTCAGCTACACCTTCTACCCTGTTGAGCAGGACAAGAAGCCAAGCTAAGGTACGAGTTGAAAACACGGACAAGCGAACAGGGAAGAGCAGTCATGGCAGGCGCCAAGAATCACGATTATCATATTCTCCCGCCCAGCATCTGGCCCTTGTTTGGCGCCATGTCGGCGCTGGTCATGGCCTTTGGCGGGGTCATGTGGATGCATCCCGACGCGCTGCCCGCCGGCGGCGGCTGGGTGTTCCTGCTCGGTCTGGGCGGCGTGCTGTTCACCTTCTACAGCTGGTGGGCCAATGTCATCGCGGAAGCCCATGCGGGCGATCATACCCCGGTGGTCCAGTTGCACCTGCGCTACGGCATGATCCTGTTCATCGCGTCGGAAGTGATGTTCTTCGTCGGCTGGTTCTGGGCCTTTTTCGACTTCTCGCTGTTCCCCAGCGCGCTGCCGCCGATCGACGGCCTGTTCCCGTCCAAGGGCGTGGAAGTCATGAACGCCTTTGAGCTGCCCCTGCTCAACACGCTGATCCTGCTCTGCTCCGGCACCACCGTGACCTGGGCGCATCATGCGCTGATCCATGGCGACCGTGACGGCCTGATCAAGGGTCTGTGGTGCACCATCATCCTGGGCGCGATCTTCTCCTGCGTGCAGGCTTATGAATATGCCCACGCCCCGTTCGATTTCGGCGGCAACCCCTACAGCTCGTCCTTCTACATGGCGACCGGCTTCCACGGTTTCCACGTTCTGGTCGGCACGATCTTCCTGACCGTCAATCTGATCCGCGCCTATAAGGGCGACTTCACCCCGCGCCAGCATTTCGGCTTTGAAGCTGCTGCCTGGTACTGGCACTTCGTCGACGTGGTGTGGCTGTTCCTCTTCGTCGCCATCTATGTGTGGGGCGGGTGGGGCGCGCCGGTCCACGGCGGCTGATCGCCGGTCGATCCCTGACATGATGAATAACGGCCGGGCTTGTCCCCGGCCGTTTTCTTTTGGGCCGCCGCCCGCTATGCCATGGCCATGAACCCGCCCACCGAACCCGCCCGTCCCGCCGCGCCACTTCTGGTTGATGCGGCGCGAGGCGCCTGCCCCCGATGCGGCGCGGCGACCCTGTTCGACGGCCCGGTCCGATTCGCCTCCCATTGCCGCGCCTGCGGTCTCGACTATGTCCAGTTCAATGTCGGCGATGGCCCTGCGGCCTTCCTGACGCTCATTGTCGGCACGGTGATGGTCGTGCTGGCGCTCGTGCTGGAACTCAATCTCCACCCGCCGCTCTGGGTCCATATCCTGCTCTGGACGCCGCTGACGACGATCGCCGTGGTCGCCAGCCTGCGCGTTGCCAAGGGCGCGCTGCTGACGCTGGAATATCGCAACCGTGCGCGCGAAGGCCGTATCGCGAACAAAGGCCCGGACGCATGAACAAGGCGCGCATTCCGCTCATCCCGACCATCCTCGTCGCTTTTGCGGTGCTGGTGATGATCGGCCTTGGCATCTGGCAATTGCAGCGTCGCGGGGAAAAGGCGCAGGCGCTGCAACTCGCCGCCAGCAATCCGACCCGCCCCCCGGTCGCCTTTCCGCAGCTACCCCCCGTGTCGCCCGAACAGCTGTTCCGCCCCTCGTCGATCCACTGCCTGCGCGTCATCGGCTGGCAGGTGGAGGCGGGGCGCGCGGCCGATGGCTCCACCGGCTATCGCCATATCGCGCAATGCGCGACCGGCGCGGAGGGGCCGGGCGCCCTCGTCGCACTGGGCGTGACGGAGCGGCCCAACGCGAAACCGGCCTGGACCGGCGGGCAGGTGGCGGGCTGGATCAGCGAGGAGCCGGATCATCGCGCCCTGCTGACCCGCATCGGGGGCAAGGCGATGCCGCTGCGCCCGATGCTGATCGCCCGCGCCGCGCCGTATGGCCTCAAACCCTCCGCGCCGCCCAGCGCCGCCGATGTCCCCAACAATCATCTCGCCTATGCGGTGCAGTGGTTCTTCTTCGCTGGCATAGCGACGATCATCTATATTCTCGCCCTGCGCCGTCGCGGCGCGCCCAAATCGCCCTAAACGCTTGCCCATGGGCGCGCGCATCGCTACCGCGCTTCCCCATCATGCAATATGTCAGCACCAGGGGTAGCGCACCGGCGCTCGGTTTTGAGGATGTCACGCTGGCGGGCCTCGCGTCCGATGGCGGGCTGTACGTGCCGGAAAGCTGGCCGTCCTTTTCGCCCGATGATATTCGCGCCCTGTCGGGCCTCTCCTATGTCGAAACCGCCGTCCGGGTGATGACGCCCTTCGTCGCCGGATCGCTCGACGAGGCCGAACTGCGCGAATTGTGCCAGGCCGCCTATGGCCGCTTCAGCCATCAGGCGGTGGTGCCGCTGGTTCAGCTGGACCATCGCAACTGGCTGCTCGAACTCTTCCACGGCCCGACGCTGGCGTTCAAGGATGTCGCGCTCCAATTGCTCGGCCAGTTGTTCGAACGCTTCCTGTCGCGTCGCGACGATCATCTGACCATTGTCGGCGCGACGTCGGGCGATACCGGGTCCGCCGCGATCGACGCGGTGGCGGGGCGCGAGAAGGTCGACATCTTCATGCTCCACCCGGAAGGCCGCGTGTCCGACGTTCAGCGGCGTCAGATGACCACCGTGCGCGCCCCCAACGTCCATAATATCGCGATCGACGGCAGTTTCGACGACGCGCAGGCGATGGTGAAGCGGATGTTCAACGACGCGGATTTCAAGCGTCGCTTCAACCTGTCCGCCGTCAACTCGATCAACTGGGCGCGGCTGATGGCGCAGGTCGTCTATTATTTCTACGCCGCCGTGCGCCTGGGCGCGCCCGAACGTCCTGTCGCTTTTTCCGTCCCCACCGGCAATTTCGGCGATGTGTTCGCTGGCTATGTCGCGGCGAAAATGGGCCTGCCGGTCGCCAGGCTGATCGTCGCCACCAACGTCAACGACATTCTGCACCGCGCGCTGTCGCAGGGCGATTACAGCCAGGGTCAGGTCGTGGCGACCGCGACGCCCAGCATGGACATTCAGGTCAGCTCCAATTTCGAGCGGCTGCTGTTCGACGCGGGCGGACGGGACGGGCTGGCGCTCGCTGCCCAGATGGGCGGCTTTGAAGCGACCCGCGCGATGCGCCTCACCAATGCGCAGCGGGAAGGGGCGGCAGGCCTGTTCACCTCGGCCCGGATCGACGCCGACGGCATGACCATGGCGATGCGCTGGGCCTATGATGCGGCGGCCCAGATCATCGACCCGCACAGCGCCATCGGGCTGGCCGCAGCGCAGGCGACCGATCTCGACCCGTCGATCCCCGTCGTCACGCTGGCTACCGCCCACGCCGCCAAGTTCCGCGACGCGGTGGAGCGCGCCACAGGCACCCGTCCGCCGCTCCCTGCGCGCGTCGGCGATCTGTTCGCGCGTGAGGAACATTATGTGAAGCTGCCCGGCACGTACGAGGCGGTGACAGCCTATGTCGCCGAACGCGCGACGCCCCGCGGCTAGATATTGTCCGTTCGCCCTGAGCCTGTCGAAGGGCTCGGCCGAACATGTGAGGCCTTCGCTGTCGCTCAGGCGGGGGCTTCGACTTCGCTCAGCCCGAACGGAGAGTTGCTATGATCCTTCAAACCCTCATCGGCGAACCCTGGGCCGATTATGGCCTGATCGATTCGGGCCATGGCCGCAAGCTGGAGCGCTATGGCCGCTTCCGCTTCATCCGCCCCGAACCGCAGGCGATGTGGGCGCCCGCGACCGAAAACTGGACGGCGGACGGCGAATTCGTGCCCGGTTCGGACGAGGAGGGCGGGGGCCGCTGGTTCTACGACAAGCCCGTCCCTGCCGAAGGCTGGCCGCTTGGCTGGAAGGAAGTCACCTTCCAGTCCAGTTGCACCCCCTTTCGCCATCTGGGCTTCTTTCCGGACATGGCGCCGGTATGGGACTGGATGCGCGAACGGACCGCCGACAAAGCCGACGCGGAGGTGATGAACCTGTTCGGCTATACCGGCGTCGGAACGCTGGCCATGTCGGCCAGCGGCGCGCGCATGGTCCATGTCGACGCCTCGAAAAAATCCGTCACCCAGGCCCGCGCCAATGCCGACCTGTCGGGCATGGCGGACCGGCCCGTCCGCTGGATCGTGGAGGATGCCGCCAAATTCGTCGCCCGCGAAGTCCGGCGCAACCGCCGCTATGACGGTATATTGCTCGATCCGCCCAAATATGGCCGTGGCCCCGACGGCGAAGTCTGGCGTCTGGAGGAAGACCTCCCGGCGCTGATCGCCAATTGCCGCCAGCTGCTCGATGCGGACAGTCGCTTCCTGTTCCTGACCGTCTATGCCGTCCGCATGTCGGCGCTGGCGATCGGTGAGTTGCTGCGTCAGGCCTTTGCCGACCTTCCCGGCGAAGTGGAGGCGGGCGAACTCGCCGTCCGCGAAGAATCGCGCGGGCTGCTGCTCCCCACCGCCATCTGGGCGCGCTGGAAGCGATAGCGCCGAACCCCAACATCCGTTCGGGCTGAGCTTGTCGAAGCCTTGTCCTTCTTGAAAGAAAGGACGATCCTTCGACAGGCTCAGGGCGAACGGAAAGGGGGTAAGCGCTCAACCCCGTTTACTTCCCCACCCGTATCTCAAACAGCTTTGGCCAATATTTGCCGGTGATGAACACCCGGTCCCGTGCGGCATCATAGGCGATGCCATTGGCCACCGCTTCGCTGTCCCGCACGCCGGCCGCCTTGACCAGCGGCGCGACGTCGATCCAGTCGATCACTGCGCCGGTCGCGGGATCGATCCGGGCGATCTTCGTCTCGTACCAGATATTCGCCCAAATCTCGCCGCGCACATATTCCAGCTCGTTCAGCCGCTGGACCGCGCGCCCGTTCCACGTCACGGTGATGCGCCGCTGCTCGGCCAGCGTGTCGGGATCAAGGAAGCGCAATTGCGCGCTGCCGTCGCTCTGGATGATGTGCCGCCCGTCCTGCGTCAGGCCCCAGCCTTCGCCGGCATAGCGAAAATCGCCGACCGGCGCGAAATCGGTCAGCTTCCAGACAAATCCCTGACCATGCCGCCAGGTCAGGCTGATCAGCCGGTCGCCCCAATTGACGATCCCCTCGCCAAAATAGCGCGGCTCCAGCACGCGCCGCTGGATGACCTTGCCGTCCTTCAGCCGCACCTTGCGAATGTCCGACCGCCCCTCCAGCCCGGTGCTTTCATAAAGCGCCCCGTCATGAAAAAAGAGCCCCTCGGTAAAGGCAGCGGAATCGTGCGGATAGGATTTGACCAGCGTCCAGGGCGTGTCGGCCAGGGCGGGGGTGGCTATGAGACCGAAAAGGGCAGCGAAACTGGTCATCAACCTCCGTTCGTTTCGAGCCCTTCGACTGCCCGCCTGCGGCAGGCGCTCAGGATAAACTACGTCGAGAAACGTCGCGCGCAGGTTTCTCGACTTCGCTCGAAACGAACGGAGGAGGGGAGATAGCCTGCTCATTCCGCCGCTGCCTGCGCCGCAATCGCCGCCGCCAGCCAGTCGGGCAGCAGCGCCGGGTCCAGATCCTCCACCCGCCGCAACTCGATCGACAGGTCCATGTCCGGCAGCGCCGCCCGCTGGCGCTTCTCCTCCGTCTGGGCCAGCGGCACCGCGACCAGCCGCCGGTTCACCTTGGCGCGATAATGCATCCGGGCGGTATTTTCCTGCCCCACATAGCAGCCCTTGTCATAATCGACGCCGTTCAACTCCCCGGCATTGGTTTCCAGCCACAGCGTCTGGTCCTGCCCCAGTTCGCCCGCGCCCTCGAACACGCCCTGGCTTAGCCGATGCGCGCGAAACGCCGCCGCAGCGTCGCCGTCCCCCGGCGCAGCGATCCAGCGATGCCCAAGGGCAGGCAAGCGCGGATCATGCGGCCTGTCCGCTGCATCCAGCGCCCAATGCGCCGCCAGCGACTCGTCCCGCGCGATCACGACCTTGCGCCGCAGCCGGTACAGCGTCAGCCGCTTGGCGAGCGCATCGGCCTGCGCCGCCTCGCAATCGATCAGCACATCGTCGCCATCTGCCCACAGCATCATGTCGAACAGCGCTTTGCCCTGCGCGCTCAGCAACGCGGTCCAGCGCGGCACGCCCTGTGCCAGCGTCAAGACATCGCGTGTCAGCAGGCCTTGCAGGAAGGGCCGCGCTTCCTCGCCTGAAATTCTGAGGATCGCGCGGTCGGTGAGGGTGGTGCCGGTCATCGGCTTTAGGTAGGACAGGCGACTTCCATATCCAAGCGGTGAGCCACCATGTCCGAAACTTTCGACCTGATCCTGAAGAACGGCACCATCCACACGCCGGGCGGCGCGGAGCGGGCCGATGTCGGCGTGCGCGGCGGCAGGATCGTGGCGATCGGCACGTCGCTGGGCGACGCGGGCGAGGTGATCGACTGCACCGGCCTTGATGTCCTGCCCGGCTGCATCGACAGTCAGGTCCATTTCCGCGAGCCGGGGCTGGAGCATAAGGAAGATCTCGAATCGGGCAGCCGGGCGGCGGTGCTGGGCGGCGTGACCGCCGTGTTCGAAATGCCCAACACCAATCCCAACACCGACACGGCCGATCGCGTCCAGGACAAGCTTGCCCGCGCGCATCACCGCATGTGGTGCGACCATGCCTTCTATGTCGGCGCGACCGCCGACAATGCCGAACAGCTCAAAGAGCTTGAACGCATCCCCGGCACCGCAGGGGTCAAGATATTCATGGGCGCGTCGACCGGCAGCCTGCTGGTGGACGATGACAATGCGCTGGCCCGCGTGCTGGCCAGCGGCACGCGCCGCGTCGCCATCCATGCCGAGGATGAAACGCGGATGAATGCGCGCAAGAGCCTGGCGCTGGCGGGCGACCCGTCCACCCATCCGGTATGGCGCGACGATGAAAGCGCGATGATCGCCACCAAACGCATCATCGGCCTGGCCCGCGCCGCGCGCCGCCGTATCCACATATTGCACATCACGACCCCTGCCGAACTCGCCTATATCGGCCAGAACAAGGATATCGCGACCTGCGAGGCGACACCCCAGCATCTGACGCTGGCAGGGGAGGATGCCTATCCGCGCCTTGGCACCTATGCGCAGATGAACCCGCCGATCCGGTCGGGTGCGCACCGCGACGGGCTGTGGCATTGGCTCAACCAGGGCGTGCCGGACGTTCTGGGCAGCGATCACGCCCCCCACACGATCGAGGAAAAGGCCAAGCCCTATCCGACCAGCCCCAGCGGCATGCCCGGCGTCCAGACGCTCGTGCCGCTGCTGCTCAATCATGTCGCGGAAGGGCGGCTGACGTTGCGCCGCTTCATCGAACTGACCTCCTCCGGTCCACAGCGCGTGTTCGGGCTGGTCGGCAAGGGCCGGATCGCGCTCGGCTATGACGCCGACTTCACCGTGGTCGACCTCAAAAAGCGCTGGACCGTCGGCAGCGACTGGCTTGCGTCCCGCTGCAACTGGTCGCCGTTCGAGGGGATGGACCTGACCGGCAAGGCGGTCGGCACGATCATCCGCGGCCACCGCGTGATGTGGGAAGATGCGCTGGCCAATGAAGCGGTCGGAGAGCCGGTGCGTTTCGAGGCGACCGAATTTTCCTAAGCGGCAGCCGCCCGGTTCCGCCGGGCCATCCGCACCCCGTCGGTCGCGAACAAGATCAGCGCGATCCAGATCAGGCCAAAGCTGAGCATCTGGCCATGGCTCAGCTTTTCGCCGAACAGCATGATGCCAGAGAAAAATTGCAGCATCGGGGCCAGATATTGCAATATGCCCAGTGTCGCCATCGGCAGCCGTTGCGCCGCCATGGCGAACAGCACCAGCGGCACTGTCGTCACCGCGCCTGATGTCACCAGCAGCGCGGTGGTCGCGGCGTCCTGTCCGAAACTCACCCCGCCATGGCTCGCTTCCCAGATCAGATAGGCAATTGCAGGCGGCGTCAGCAGCAGCGTCTCGACGCCAAGGCCGGTCATCGGCGCCACGGGCGTCACTTTGCGCAGCAGCCCGTAAAAGGCGAAGCTGAACGCCAGCGTCAGGCTGATCCACAATGTCGTCAGCGCCGCCGCCGCCAATATGGCCACGCCCACTGCCGCCACGCCGATCGCCATCAATTGCGGCCGTCGCAACTTTTCCTTCAACACCATCACGCCCAGCGCGACATTGACCAGCGGGTTCAGGAAATAGCCAAGGCTGGCCGCGACGACATGGCCTTCGTTGACCGCCCATACATAGGTCAGCCAGTTGATCGCGATCATCAGCGCAGACCCCGCCAGCGGCAGGACCAGCCGACGGTCGCGCAATGTCGCCAATAACGGACCCAGCGTCCGGCGCGCCGCCAGCAGCGTGACGATCAGCAGTAGCGACCATAATATCCGCTGGGTGACGATCTCGATCGGATCGACATGATGGAGCAGCCGAAAGAAGATCGGCAGCAGCCCCCAAAAGCCATAGGCGAAGATGGCGGCGATCAGGCCATTGCGCGTATAATTTTGCGCCGGGCTCAGAATATCCCCCCGCCCAGAAACAGCCGCAGCGCGCCAAAGGCCGCGACGATCAGGCAGAAATTGCGCCCGCCATTGCGCGAAGAGATGGCGCCGATCACCGCGCCAAACAGCGCCATGGGCACCAGCAGCCAGTTCAGCGCCCCCAACAGCGGTATGAAGGCGGGAATCATCAGGACCAGGGTGACCAGGCCGATAAAGCCGGATAATATGTTCAGCATGCAGCCTAGATGGCGGTTTCGCCGCATGGCGACAAGACGGGCGTGCAGGCCAGTGGCCAGAAACTGGCCCGATGATGCGGAAATTTCGCGCGATTCACCAAATGTCCTAACGAAAAATTAACCCGCACTCTTCATGACTTGTTTACGAAGGAGTGCAGCATGGCGTTTTTCCGGCCCGTTTCCATTATCGCGCTGACATTGGCGCTCGCCGCCTGTGGCAAGGGGGACAAGGATGCCAGCCTCGCGGCGCTCGATGCGCAGCTCACCAACAATGCGGTCGACCCCGCGCTGAAAGGCGCGCTTGCCGACCCGATCGTGGTTGATCCCCAACTGGTCGGCCAGTCCAACCGCAACGCCGTGCGCACGGCCGATCGTCCTGCCAACGGCGCGGTGCCGCTGCTCGGCGGCGATGCGGGCAAGGCGCAGGCGGCCGCGCTGCAACAGGCGGGCGGCAAGCTGCTCAGCGCGCCAGCACCCAGCGCGGGTGATGCGATGCCATCGACCGTCACCCTGGGCGCGGTCGCGCGCGAACAGGCGTCCCGCAACGGCGGCAACGCGAATTGCAGCAAGCAGCTCGTCTATGGCATGGAATGGGCACAACGCCTGCCCGATCCCTTCACCGTGTATCCCGGTGCGCAACTGGTCGAAGCGGCCGGCGCGGAACGTGATGGCTGCACCCTGCGTGCCGTCAGCTTCGTCACGCCTGTCCCGCGTCAGGGGGTGATGGACTATTATTACACGCTCGCCCGCCGCGCGGGCTATGATGGCGAACATAAGATATTGGGCGGCGATCATGTGCTGGGCGGCACGCGCAAGGCGGATGGCAGTGCCTATTTCATTCTCTTCACCGACGCGCCGGGCGGCAAGACCAACATCGACATCATCGCCGACAACGGAAAATAAGGGCAAAGGCGGCGAATCGGGCCGCCCCATTCCCCTGATCGCCATTTGCCTGTAGGGGCAGCGGCATGACCAATATTTTCCTTGTTATGGGCGGGGGCGCGGTGGGCGCTGCGCTGCGCTACCAGCTGGGCCGCTTCCTGGGCGCCATGGTGCCCGGCGCTGCATGGCCATGGGGCACGTTCGCCGCCAATCTGCTCGGCGGTTTTGCCATGGGCCTGCTTGCAGGCTGGCTGGCGCGCGGCAGCACGATGCCGGGTGAGCCGATCCGGCTGTTGCTGGGCGTCGGCCTGCTGGGCGGTTTCACCACCTTCTCCGCCTTCAGCCTGGAAACCTTGCTGATGATCGAGCGTGGCCAGCTTCTTGTCGCGCTGACCTATGCGTTGGCATCGGTGATCGGGGCGATCGTCGCGCTGGCGCTGGGCCTGTCGCTGATGCGGAGCATCGTCGCATGAAGGGCCGTCCTCCCGGCAAGGGCGACGCGCCGCGCAGTCGCAAGCCCGCGACCCCCGGCAAATCCTTCGGCAAGCCGTCCGGCGCACCCGGTCGCGCCCGTGGCGGCGCAAAGGCGGCCACCGCGCGCAAGGGGGAGGGTGGCAAGCCCGCGTCGAAACCACCCTTCAAGTCCGGCCCGAAAAAGCCCGCCGCCAAACCCGCCGCTGCCAAGGCTGCGCCAGTGGTTCAGGCCGCTGCGCCCAAGCCTTCGGCCGCGAAGGGCGTCTCGCTCGACGTGCGCCAATATCGGGTTCATGCAGACGATGACGGCATCCGCCTCGACCGCTGGTTCCAGCGCCACCTGCCCGATGTGGGCTTCAACATCGTGTCGCGCTGGTCGCGCACCGGCCAGTTGCGGGTCGACGGCGCGCGCGCGGCACCGGGGGATCGCATCGCCGAAGGGCAGATGATCCGCGTTCCGCCCGCCGAAGCGAAGGCCGCCCCGTCCGAACGGCCCGCCCGGCGTGCGCCGGTCATAGACCTGACGCCGGACGAAATCGCCTATGCGCAGGAAATGGTCATCCATCGCGATGCGCAGGCGATCGTCATCAACAAGCCGCCCGGCCTCGCCACGCAGGGCGGGACCAAGACGGACGAGCATGTCGACCGCTTGCTCGACGGCCTGATCTTCAACGCCGAATCGCGGCCAAAGCTGGTCCACCGGCTGGACAAGGACACGTCGGGTGCGCTGCTGCTCGCCCGCTCGAGCCGCGCCGCCGCCCATTTCGCCAAGGCGTTTTCCAGCCGCACTGCGCGCAAGGTCTATTGGGCGCTGGTCATCGGCGTGCCGTCCATCGCGGACGGCATGATCGAACTGCCGCTGGCCAAGCAACCGGGCACCGGCGGCGAAAAAATGCATGTCGACGAAGCGGAAGGCTTGCCCGCCCGCACCCGCTATCGCGTCATCGAACGCGCGGGCAATCGTGCCGCCTGGGTCGAGCTGCAACCCTATACCGGCCGCACCCACCAGTTGCGCGTCCATCTCGCGGCGATCGGCCATCCCATCGTGGGCGACGGTAAATATGGTGGCAAGGACAGTTTCCTGACCGGCACGATCAGCCGCAAGATGCACCTTCATGCCCGCCGCATCCGTGTCGATCATCCCGATGGTGGCCGTGTCGACGTGATGGCGGACCTGCCTGCCCATTTCGCCTCCAGCCTTGCCGATCTCGGCTTCGACATCAGCCTGGGCGACATGCCGCTGGATGACGAGATCGACCGCAGCCCCACGCGCGAGGATGAAAAGAAATTCGCGCGCCAGCATGCCAAGCAGATACGCAAGGATCGCAAGGGCGAACGGCGCTCGCGGGGCGGGGGCGGATAGGGACAGCGTCTATGGCCAACCCGTTAGTCGTGTTCGATTGCGACGGCACGCTGGTCGATGGCCAGCACAGCATCTGCACCGCCATGGCCCGCGCGTTCGAGGAAGCCAGTCTGGTCGCGCCCGACCGGCTGGCCATCCTCTCCGCGGTCGGCCTTTCGCTGCCCCATGCCATGGCCCGGCTGCTGCCGGATGCGGATGCGGATTTTCACGCGCATCTCGCGGAACGCTACAAGCTCGCCTTTCAGGCGCTGCGGCGCGAAAATGCGGTGTCCGAACCGCTCTATCCCGGCATGGCCGATCTGGTGCATGATCTGGATCGCGCAGGCTGGCTACTGGGCGTCGCCACGGGCAAGTCGGATCGGGGTCTGGCGCTCTGCCTTACCCATCACGGCCTGATCGACCGCTTCGTGACGCTCCAGACCGCCGATCGCCACCCGTCCAAGCCGCATCCCTCCATGCTGCTGACCGCCATGGCCGAAGCCGGCGCGTCCCCGGACACGACCGTCATGATCGGCGACACCAGTTTCGACATCGACATGGGGCTGGCGGCAGGCGTGCGCAGCATCGGCGTCGCCTGGGGCTATCATGCCCCTGACGAACTGATCGCGGCAGGCGCGCAGGCAGTTGCCATGGACAGCAGCGAATTGCGCGGCCATATCGGCGCGCCATGACCGACGTTCCGCCTCCACCCCCCGTTGATCCCGAAAAGATCGCGCGCCAGCGGCATTTCGCCATCGGCCTGTTCCGCCTGTCGGGTGCGTTGATCGTCATGTTCGGCTTCCTCGCCATCATGCAGCGCTTCACCTGGGTGCAGGGGGACAAGGCCAAGGCGTTCGGCGCGATCATGGTCATCGTCGGCCTGTTCCAGTTCGTCATCGTGCCCCGCCTGATGCTGGCCCTGTTCAAGCGCACAAAGCCATGAAGCGCTTTTACAAGGACGTCGCCGTGATCGCGTCCGATCAGGGTTTTGCCGTCCAGCTCGACGCCCGCCCGGTCCGCACCCCCGCCCGTGCGCTGCTGGCGCTGCCTACGCCTGCCCTGGCCGATGCGGTGGCTGCCGAATGGCGCGCGCAGGGGGAGAGCGTCGATCCCGCGACGATGCCCTTCACCGGCCTTGCCAATGCTGCGATCGACCATGTCGTCGCCAACCATAAGAGCTTTGCCGCCGGGATCGCCCGCTATGGCGAAAGCGACCTGCTTTGCTATCGTGCTGAAGCGCCGCAAACGCTGGTGCAGCGGCAGGCGGCGGCGTGGGATCCGCTGCTCGACTGGGCGCGCGCCCGCTATGACGTGGCCTTCGTCGTCACGCAGGGTGTCTTGCCGGTCGCGCAGCCCGCACAGACGCTCACCCGTCTCGGCGCGGTGGTCGAAGCCTTCGATCCATTCCTGCTCGCGGGCCTGTCCACGCTCGTCAATCTCAGCGGCTCGCTGATCTGCGGCCTCGCCATTGTCGATGGCGGCCATGATCTTGACGACATCTGGCAGGCGGCGGAAATCGACGAAGCCTGGCAGGTCGAACAATGGGGCGAAGATGCGCAGGCCGCCGCGCGTAATGCACGGCGCGCGGCCGATTTTGCCGTGGCTGGAGCCTTTTGCGGGATGAGCCGTCCCTGAAAGGCTGGGAACCAGCCTGCTCCTTCGTTCATTATTCATGTTGAAAGGCGTAGCAATCGCCCGTTCGACATTATGGAATAACGACCAAGGAGACCCTAACATTGGCAAAGTCCGCCCTGATCGCTTTGATGAGCCTGTCCGCGCCGCTGGCGCTGGCTACCCCCGCAATGGCGCAGGACGCACCCGCCGCCCCCGCCGCTGCTACCCCTGACACGGAAGCTGCCACGCAATCCGCGACCCCGGCCGCTGCGGAAATGACGCCGGAACAGATCACCGCCTTCAACAGCGCGGTCACGGCCTTCACGGCCGGGCAGGCCGCCCAGCAGGCTGGCGACAATGCCGGTGCCGTTGCCAAATATGATGCGGCGCTGCCCGCCATCCGGACCGCGGTAGAGGTTGACCCGTCCAAGATCGAGAATGTCAATTTCCTCGCCAACGCCCTCTATGCTGATGCCGCTGCCTATGGCGCGCTGGGCCAGATGGACAAGGTGATCGCCCTTTACGGCGAATCATTGCCCCATTGGCGCAAGGTCGTGGAGGCCAAGCCTGCTGACGCGGCCAGCCGCAACATCCTGGCGGGCATATTGATCCAGATGGGCAACCAGAAGCTAGCCGCCCAGGACAAGGTCGGGTCCGCGCCGCTCTACGCCGAAGCGCTGACCCTCGCCCGCAAGTCCGCATCCGAAAATGCGAACGACAAGGTGACGAAGAATATCCTTCTCTCGGCCCTTATCGGCTCCAGCCAGACCAGCAGCGACCCCGCACTCAAGACCGAAGCGGTGACGCTCAGCAAGACGATGCTGGCCAATGGCACGGTTGATGCGACAAACAAGCCTGCGGCCGAAGCGCTGACCGGCGCTGCCAAGGCGGGCTGACAAGCCACAACGTTTGCCCTGAGCCTGCCCTTGGGACGGCTCAGGGCAAACGACCCTTACAAGTTGATCCGCAGGCATGCGGCGCCGGAACGGGCGTGCCCTTACGCCTCGACCCCGATCTTGTCCGCATAGAGCAGCCGCCCGCTGCCCAGCAGCCCCAGCAATTGCGGCAGCATGTGCGGCGCGACCGCGAAACAGCCTTCGCTCCGCCCGCATTTGCCCCAGGCGGCGATATGATCCTCGCCCACATAATCCGCGCCATGGACGACGATGGCGCGCGGTTCGGCATTGTTGTTCTGCGGGTCCAGCCCGATCAGCCGCATTGCCCGGCCATGCTGGCCGACATATTGCTCGCCGGTCACATAAGCGCCCGAACTGCTGGCCAGCGAATTGGGTTCGTTGGAAAAACTGTGCAGCCAGCCGCTATGCGCCGGGTCCGATCCGCGGCCATGCGCCACCAGATAGCTGCTGCTCTGCCCGCCGATCAGGTCGACGACATGGAAGCGCAATTCCTTTGACGGGGCCGCAAAATCGGCGATCGCCACGCGGTCGCGCAGGGTGAAGGCGTCGCCATGCCGGTCGAGCGCGGCCTTGGCCTTTTCCAGCAGCGACGCATAGGGTTTGGGGGCGATCGGCTGCACGATGGGCTTGGCAGGCGATGGCGCGGCGGCAGGCAGGGGCGCTGTTACCGGCACAGCCGCCCGGCCGATGCTGTCGGATAGAAACGAAAAAGCGAGTCCGCTCATGGCGAACTTCGTGAAATTGCGGCGATCCATGGCGCGAATATAGCAAAGTCGCCGCCCCGCTCCAAGAGCGGGGCGATGCGCCTTATGGCGCGGAATGGCTCGCTTCGTCCGCAGGCTGGCTCTCTTCGCCTTCCTGCGGCAGGCGCGCGGTCATGCCGCTGGCGTCGGCATCATCCTGAATCTGCTGCTGTTCGGAAACCGACGGCGGCGGCGCGGGAGTCGCGACCGCATTGTTCGACGGCGGCGGCAGCACCGCATCCGGTTCCTCGATGATGACATTTTCGACCGGCGGCTCGACCAGATTATTGGTCGCTGCCGGTTCTTCTTCCTTTTTGCCGCAGGCGGACAGGGCCAGGGCACCGGCAAGGGCGAACAGGGCAATTTTGCGCATGGGTGATCAGTCCTTCGATGCGATGGTTGGGGTGGGTGCGGGCGCGGCGGTCGGGTCGGCCCGGCTGCTCGACGCCTCGATCTTTTCGGCCAGCAACTTGTCCCAGCCATAGGGATCGGCGCGGAAGCTCATCGTGCCGTTGCTGCTGGCAAAGGCGGTCCAGTAGAGCAGATAGACCGCCACTTCCTGCGGCAGGGATACGCGCTGCGTCTTGCCGCTATCGATCAGCGTCTGGATCTGGCCGTTCAGGTCCGGGTCGCTCGCCACCATCAGTTCGGCCAGCGACACCGGCTTTTCCAGCCGGACGCAGCCATGGCTGGCCAGCCGGTCATAGCTTGAAAATTTCCCGCGCGCCGGCGTGTCGTGCAGATAGACGGCAAACGGGTTGGCGAAATCGAATTTCAGCCGCCCCAGCGCGCTGTTCGGGCCTGCGGGCTGGACGATCCGTTCGCCGCCTTCGGGCGTCTTGACGATCTTGTAGCCCTGCTTGGCCAGCGTCGCGCGTCCCTTGGGGAACAATTCCCGCCTGGCGATCGACATCGGCACGTTCCAGGGCGGATTGACCACGATCGAATGGATGTTCGACGACAGCATCGGCGTTGCATTTTGCGGGCTGCCGGTGACGGCGCGCATCGACGTGACCGGCTGGTCGCCCTCGAACACGGTCAGCACGGCGGCGGCGATGTTCACCTGCACCCGGTTGACCGGCAGGCGGCGCGGCATCCAGCGCCACCGCTCCATATTTGCCATGATCGCGGCGATCCGGTCGTCCACGCTGACATTGAGCGCCGCCAGCGTCCGCGTGTCGAGCAACCCTGTGGGGTTGAGGCCATAGCGTCGCTGCGCGCGTTGCAGCACGTCGGTCAGATTTTCGGTCGGCGTGACGCTCTTGTCCTCCAGCGCGATGCGCGCGCGCACCACCATGGGCGCGGATGTCGCGGTCAGCACCGGCCAGCCGCCCTTGTCGCGGATCGCCTCATAGGTCGCCAGCCCCTTGCGCAACCCTTCATAGCCCGCATAGGGCGGCGTCAGCGCATTGGCCCATTGTGCCAGCCGGTCCTCGGCCACGGCCTTCGCCAATCCTGGGCGCGGGTCATAGGGTTCGGGGCGCAGCGCCCAGATTTCCAGAAAATCGGCGGCATCGACCCGTCCGGTGGACAGCGCCTTCGCCCGGTCCAGCAGCGCGCTGACCAGCGCGTCGCCGGTCAGCGTGGCGGTCGCCTTGCGCCGCGCCGTCAGCCCTTGTTCGGCTCCGCTGCGCAACCAGTCATTCGCCCATGCCTCCTGCGCGGCCGACAGCGGCGGAATGGGGGCAGGCAATGGCGCAGGCGGCAATGGCTGCACCATCGCGGGGGGCAGTGTCGGCGCCACGGCCGGGGGTTGTGTTACCGGCGTCTGGGCGTAAGCGGGCAGGGTGCTGGCACTAAGGACACTGGCGCCAAGCAGGGCCAGCGTCAAAAAACGGATCATATCGGGACGGTTCATGCTGGACCAGATAGCGCAAAGCGGCCACCGTTCAAATCACGATAGCGGAAAAGATCATGCTGCACGTCGTTCACCATCCTGCCTATGTCTCTCCCGCAACACCCGGCAGCCGCTTTCGTTTCGACAAATATGGGCTGGTGATGGAGGCGTTGCGCGAAGTTGCGCCCGCCATGACGCTCCACACGCCCGATGCGATGCCGCGCGCCTGGATAGAGGCGGTGCATGATCCCGCCTATGTGGAAGAAGTGCTGACCCTCACCGTTCCGCAGGCCAAGGAACGGCGGATCGGCTTTCCGGTGACCCAGCGGGTCATGCTCCGCTCCACCCTGTCGCCCGGCGGCACCTGGGCGGCGGCGCGGCTGGCGCGCATCCACGGCTTTGCCGCCAATGCCGCAGGGGGCAGCCACCACGCGCTGGCCGATAGCGGGGCGGGCTATTGCGTGTTCAATGATCTTGCCATCGCCGCCAACCGCCTGATCGCGGAAGGGGAGGCGGATCGCATCCTCATCCTCGACCTCGACGTGCATCAGGGCGACGGCACGGCTTCGCTGCTGGCGGGGCGGGCGGACATTTTCACCCTGTCGATCCACGCCGAAAAAAATTTCCCGGTGCGCAAGGCGCGCTCTACGCTGGACATCGGCTTGCCCGACGGGGTGGAGGATGCCGCCTATCTCGCCATCCTCCATGACACGCTGCCGCGCGTGCTGGATGATTTCGCGCCCGACCTCATTCTCTATCAGGCCGGGGTCGATCCCCATGGCGACGACCGGCTGGGGCGGCTGGCCCTGACCGACGCGGGGCTGGATGCGCGCGACCGCTATGTCATGCGCCAGGCCCGCGCCCGCGCCATCCCGGTCGCCAGCACCATGGGCGGCGGCTATGGGGAGGACCGCATGGCCGTCGCCCATCGCCACGCCGCCTGCATGATCCGCATGGCGCAGGAAGCTATGGTTTGAAGCTCCAACGGGTCAGAGTGACGGCATCGCAGCTTAATGCACCGTCCCGACCGTGGGTTGCGCCCGGTCCATGATCTTCGCCGCGATCAGTCCGGCCACGGCCAGCGCGACAAAGTCACTGAACGCCAGATAGAGAATATAGCCCCAGGGCGCATGGTTGAACACGGATTGCCCGACATGCATCCACAAGACCCCGGCCAGCGCGAAGATCAGGGCTACCCGGACCCGCTCGGCAAAGCCGGTCGTCACGAACCGCAGCGCCAGCGCAATCAGCACGCCCACCACCAGCGACAGGATCAACCCGCCGATCAGGCTGGCGCTGTCCGTCACCGGAAAGCCGCTGCTGTTGTAGAAAATCTGCGCTATCGGCCCCTTGCCGTACAGGATCGTGCCCTCCGCCGTCGCCGGATCGGGGACCGTATAGACGCCGGTGCCGGTCGTGTTGAGCGCCTGCGCCAGCGCCGCCTGCAAATTGGCGCTCGCCTGTCCCTCCGCGCGGCTCATCGCCAGCGCGCTCAATGGCGTGCCCCAGAACAGGAAGCCTGTGATAAACATTGCAAAGCCGCCCAGCAGGCCGCCGATTACCGTCCGTATCATCATGCTCTCCACTCCCTGTCCCGCCCATAAGGCTAGGCCAGAACGCAGCGGAGGCAAAATCTATCCGGTAATTGTCAATCGGTAGGGCGCGATGCCTTTTCCGCGATGCCCGACACGCCCTCGCGCCGCTCCAGCTCGTCGCACACGGCATCCAGCGAAATGTCGCAATCGGCCAGCAGCAGCAGCAGGTGGAACAGCAGGTCCGCGCTTTCGCCGACCAGTTCGTCACGATTCCCCGCCATCGCGGCGATCACCGCCTCGACCGCTTCCTCGCCGACCTTCTGCGCAATCTTGCCGCGTCCCCGCGCCGTCAGCTTGGCGACATAGGATGTGGACGGGTCAGCCGACCGCCGCTGGCGGATCGTCTGTTCAAGCGTAAAGAGGGTGGCGCGCATGGCTGCGCATCAAGCGCCGCGCGCGCCACTCGTCAATGGGAAAATTATTTCCGCTTGCGGCCGCTTCGCAGCAGGCGGAAGCCGACAATGGCCACACCCATCGCAAACAGGCCCATCTGTTCGGGTTCAGGCACCGGAGTCGGGGTGCTGCCGCCTGAGCTGGACGTCGTGCCGCCGCTGCTGGTGGTGCCACCGCTGCTGGTGCCGCCGCCGCACTTGCCGAACCAGCACCATGTCGCCTGCGCCGGCGTCGCCGCACCGATCAGGCCAGCGGCCCCTGCCGCCAAAAGCATCTTGTTGAGTTTCATGAATGTCACCCTGTTTCCGTTGAACCGATATGGTCGAACGCGACCCGCCAGGGTTAATGCAGCCTTCATGCCGGATGGTGCCATCCGGCAGATTTCTGCCATTTTCAGGGTTAACGGCGCTGCCGGAAATATGGTTACTGTAAAGTAAATCGACGTTTTTGCGGGGTCAGGCCGCCCGCACCGGCACGCCCGCCGCCGCCAGCGCGCGATGGGCTTCGGCGATGCTGTGCTGCCCGAAATGGAATATCGACGCCGCCAGCACCGCGCTGGCATGGCCCATGGTCACGCCCTCGACCAGATGCTCCAGCGTCCCCACGCCGCCGCTGGCGATGACGGGGATCGATACTGCGTCGGCAATGGTCCGCGTCAGCGCCAGGTCGTAGCCCGCCTTCGTCCCGTCGCCATCCATCGACGTCACCAGCAATTCGCCAGCGCCCAGCTGCGCCAGTCGCAGCGCATGCTCCAGCGCGTCGATCCCGGTCGGCTTGCGCCCGCCATGGGTGAAGATTTCCCAACGCCCTTCGCCGACTTTGCGCGCGTCCACAGATCCCACGATACATTGGCTGCCGAAGCGATCGGCAATATCTGCCACCAGTTCGGGCCGCGCCACCGCCGCGCTGTTCACCGCCACCTTGTCCGCGCCTGCCAGCAGCAGCGCGCGCGCATCGTCGGGCGTCCGCACCCCGCCGCCGACGGTAACGGGCATGAAGCAGACTTCGGCCGTGCGCCGCACCACGTCGAGGATAGTGCCGCGCGCCTCATGCGTCGCGGTGATGTCCAGAAAGCACAGCTCGTCCGCGCCCGCCGCATCATACAGCTTCGCCTGCTCCACCGGATCGCCCGCATCACGCAGATCGACGAAGTTCACGCCCTTGACCACGCGCCCGTTGGCCACGTCCAGGCAGGGGATGACGCGGGTGCGGACGGTCATGGCTGCCATCCCATTTTTCGGATTCTCAACGCTCTGAGCATGTGTTAGGCCCTTGATATGTTCCAACGCCATCAAGATTTCGCAGTTTATCAGCCTGGCGAGGCTGCGCGGCTTTTGGGCGTGCAACCGGCCAAGATCAAGCGCTGGTTAGGCGGATATGAATATCGGCGGGGTGATCGGATCGTCGAACAGGCACCGTTATGGACCTCGGAATATTCCAATCTGGATGATATCTATCTCGGATTTCGGGATTTAATCGAAATTCGCTTTGTGATCGCATTTATGCGCGCAGGGTTAGGCAAAAATTCTGTGCGTTCACTTTTGTCGAAGGCGCGGGTGCTGGTTGGTCATGATTATCCTCTTTCGACCCGGCAATTCCAAACCGATGGCAGAACACTGTTTCTGGAAATTTGGGACCATGAGCGGGATGGTGAGGTAGGCCACACTATTGATGTTCGAGATGGGCAACATGCGTTCAGATCGCTGATCAGTCCTACTTTCAAGGATTTGGATTTTGATCATGGAATTGTATCGAAATGGCATGTCGTTGGGCGGCGCAGGCGCATATCCATTGCACCAGCAGTAGCGTTTGGCCAGCCTGTTATTGATGATACGGGTATTCCTACCTTTCGTATTCTCGAGGCATATGAAGCTGAGAGAGATGAAGCGATTGTCGCTCGACAATTTGAAGTTCCGGTATCGGTGGTGCGATCCGCAATCGAATTTGAACGAGGACTTTCCCAAAAGCGTGCGGCTTCTACTTGATGAGAATTTGCCGCCGCGCGCGGCTCGTAGTCTTCAAGCTCTTTTCGAGGAGCATGAGATTGTAGCGCTGCGTCAGAAATTTGGGCGACCGGGCATTTCGGATAAGGAGTGGATAGAGGCGCTGGGCAATGAAGGCCGATGGTCAGTTTTGACAGCGGATCGACGGATTGGCCGTAATGCGATCGAAAGAGACGCATTTTTGCGTAACAATCTGGTTGGCTTTGTATTGGCGCCGTCGCTCAGGAAAAAGCCCCTTCATCAACAGATTGCTAGGCTGCTGTATATCTGGCCTGACATTGTGGGACAGTCCGAATTGGTTTCCAGAGGGCTGTTTGAAATCAGTGAACGCGGTAGACTCAAGCAAATTTGATCACGCCGCCGCCTGCGCCACGGCCAGCGCCGTTTTCAGGTCCAGCCGCCCGTCATACAGCGCCCGCCCGGTAATCACGCCCTCGATCCCGTCGTCGGCGTGCAGGCTCAATATCCTGATGTCGGCGATCCCCGCCACGCCGCCGCTCGCGATCACCGGAATGTCGGTCGCCCGCGCCAGATCGACCGTCGCCTCGACATTGCAGCCCTTCAGCATCCCGTCGCGGCCCACATCGGTAAAGAGCAGGCTGGCAACGCCCGCATCCTCGAACCGCCGGGCCAGGTCGATCACCGGCATGTCCGATTTTTCCGCCCAGCCATCGGTCGCGACAAAGCCGTCGCGCGCATCGACCGCCACGACGATCCCGCCGGGAAAATCGCGTGCCGCCAGCTTGACGAAGGCCGGATCTTTCAGCGCCGCCGTGCCGATGACGATGCGCGATACGCCAAGGTCGAACCAGCGCTCCACCGCCTCCCGGTTGCGGATGCCGCCGCCCAGCTGGACATGGCCCGGGAAGGTCTCGACGATCCGCTCGACCGCCGCGGCGTTCACCGCATGGCCCGCAAAACTCCCGTCCAGATCGACAACATGCAGATGCTGCGCCCCCGCCTGGGCAAACAGCGCCGCCTGCGCCGCCGGATCGTCCCCATAAACGGTCGCACGGTCCATATCGCCCTCGGCCAGGCGCACGACCTGCCCGTTTTTCAGGTCAATGGCGGGAAAGACGATTAGAGACATGGGCTCACCAGACAATATTGGGGCAGCGTGTTCCCGCGAAGGCGGGAACCCAGTTGAAACGGCGGAACTGGGCTCCCGCCTTCGCGGGAGCACACAGTACCAAAAGACTCACGGCTTCCACTCCAGAAAGCGCGACAGGAAGGAAAGGCCATAGGTCTGGCTCTTTTCCGGGTGAAACTGGCAACCGATGATGGTGTCGCGCGCCACCGCCGCGACCAGCGGGCCGCCATGGTCGGTCACGGCCGCGACACGCGCCGGATCGGTCGCCTCGAAATGATAGCTGTGCAGGAAATAGGCCTCGCCCGCTTCGATCAGGGGCGGCGCGCCGTTCAGCACGACATCATTCCACCCCATATGCGGCACCTTGATGCTGGCATCGCCCGGCTGCATCAGCCGCACCGTGCCGGGAATCCAGCCCAGCCCCTCATGCCGCCCGAATTCCTCGCCCGCGTCGGCCAGCAACTGCATGCCCACGCACACGCCCAGAAACGGCACGCCGCGCCGATGCACGGCATCCCCCATCGCCTCGACCATGCCGGGGATCGCCACCAGCGCATCGCGGCACGCCCGGAACGCGCCTACGCCCGGCAACACGATCCGGTCGGCCCGCGCCACTACATCGGCGTCGGCGGTAATGACGACATCGCCCGCCCCCGCCTTGCGCAGGGCATTATAGACCGAATGCAGATTCCCCGCGCCATAGTCGATCAGGGCGATCCCGCTCACAACATCCCCTTGGTCGACGGGATCGCGTCCGCCTTGCGCGGGTCGATCTCCACCGCCTGCCGCAGCGCGCGGGCCAGCCCCTTGAAGGCGCTCTCGACGATATGGTGATTGTTGCTGCCATACAGACATTCGATGTGCAGCGTGATGCCGGCGGCCTGCGCGAAGCTGTGGAAGAAATGCTCCACCATCTCCGCGTCCCACTCGCCGATCTTCTGCACGGTGAAGGGCAGCTTGCACACCAGCCATGGCCGCCCCGAAATGTCGAGCGCCACCCGCGTCAGCGTCTCGTCCATCGGCGAATAGACGGAGCCATAGCGCGAAATCCCGCGCTTGTCGCCCAGCGCCTTGGCCACCGCCTCGCCAATGGCGATTGCGCTGTCCTCGGTCGTGTGATGCTGGTCGACATGCAGGTCGCCCACGGTCTTGACGCTCATGTCGATCAGCGAATGGCGCGACAATTGCTCGATCATATGGTCGAGAAAGCCGATGCCCGTGGACACCGTATAAAGACCCGTGCCGTCAAGGTTGACGGTTACGTCGATCTGGGTTTCCGCCGTGTTGCGGTGAATCTCGGCCGTGCGCATGCTGGCCCTATAGCGCGTGCCGCCCATCTTGCAATCTGGTCGTGCGATGCGGGCCACCCAAACCGGCAGGGGGGTTGACCCCCTGTTTCGCGCCGTTAGGACATTGGCCCATGAGCGATGACCTGCCCGATAGCCTGATTCCCTATGACGAAATCGTGCAGGAAGCCCTGCGCGCCGTCGTCGGCCGCGTGCTGGGAGAGGTGCAGGCCAGCGGCGGCCTGCCCGGCAGCCACCATTTCTACATCACCTTCAAGACCCAGGCCCCCGGCGTCGACATCCCCAAGCGACTGATCGAGCGCTTCCCGGACGAAATGACCATCGTCCTCCAGAATAAATATTGGGACTTGAAGGTCAGCGACCATCATTTCGAGGTCAGCCTGACCTTCAACCAGGTCGCCGCCCACCTCATCATCCCCTTCGCGGCAATCACGGCGTTCGTCGACCCCGCCGTCAACTTCGCCCTTCAGTTCCAGGTCGCAGGCGACGCCCTGCCCGAACCCCATGACGAAGCCGAAAATGACGGCCCGCAAGTCGTGGCGGAAGATGGCTCCAACGTGGTGACGGTGGACTTCGGCAAGAAGAAATAGGCGCAAGCGGCGGCTAGGCCGCGCCTATTCGCACGACCGTCCCCCCACCTTCGTCATTCCGAACCCTTCGACTAACTCAGGACAGGCCCGATCCGGGATCCAGAGCGGCGCTTATGACCCTGGATCCTGACGTTCGTCAGGATGACGGCTCGGCATTGGCGGGCAACGACCAGCAGCGCCCGCAAATTCCTCCCCTGCAGGGGGGGTGATCGGGAACGACCAAAAGCGGAAATTTCCACTGTCACTGTTTCACGACATCATACCGGATATGCACAGCAGGGCGAAGGCACCCGATAAAAAACTGTATAAGCTGATCGCCAACCAAAATGTGATAGGCCGCACATCACGGTCCACCCAAGGATCGTCTATGAAATTGCGCCAGTAAACTCGGCGCTCTTTGATGGCGATAAATACATAAATTGCAAGACCGGCAGACCCCCCAGCCGAAAAAACGAAGCCAAAGATATGCTCTACTAATTTAGACATCTCATGAAACTTAGCATCCAATCTGCTCTTTGACGAGCTTCCTCTCCTCAGCCTTGATCGTTATTCTCCATGACGCTTTAGCGTCGATCGTCTCGACAGCAGCCCGTCCTGTCTTCGGCGAGAAGCTGACCGAGCAAAATCGACCAGCAGCGCCCGCACATTCCTCCCCTGCAAGGGGAGGGGGACCACGAAGTGGTGGAGGGGTGTCGCCCTATCGAGAGGCTGATACCCCTCCGTCTGGCCTACGGCCATCCACCTCCCCTTACAGGGGAGGATGCTCGGGAACGCCCATTCGCGGCCTTATTCAGTCAAAGTTGCCGCATCTGAAACCGGACGTAAGTCCATTACCTGATCAACGATTATCTCATGGTCAAATGCGCTCAAGTGCCCGTAGCTTCCCTTGCGAGCCGTTCGTCGTCCCACGAACTCAATTTCGTAGAGGCCTTCGTTGGTACCCGAAGAGGTTAGAGCCTTGCCAGACAACCATATGCGGTCGCCAGCGGTGTGATAGGAGCAGGAAACAGCAGGCGTTGGGCAAAAGCGGGAGTTCTCGAATTCTCTCCGCCATAGGCCTTTCCAATGACGGGCTGGTGTCATTTCGAAGCATTCGTCCGTGCCCAACGGCATCGCTTCTATACCACCATATTTAATCTTGTTGAGGCATCGCTCGGTGACGCCCGGCATACCCTGTCGCATCTCCTGAATAGCGTTATCCGACAGCCGCTCTGGTGGCTGTTCACACCCTTGCGTCAACAACAACATGGCAGGAGCGAGTCTCATAAAGCGGCACTGCATGATGCGATGATGGCCAGATCGACCGCCCTCTGCAACGTCTGCCTTGCGGGATGCTTATCCGAAAGCCGCCTGTCTGCTCCCCACCCAACTCAGCCAGAAACTATCCCGGCCAACATCATCCCGCCAGTCACGCGACGTATGAACACAGGCGCACACGCCGTCGCCACCGCGCAATTCCCCCTGTCCTACATCGCCCCCCGGCGCTAACTCTCCATATGCGACATGGGCGAACTTAACGAATTTTCACACGCCATCCCCTCCAACCAACCCGCCCCGGTCACCGCTCTACTCACAACCCCTTGGATTTCCTTCCCCTCACCTTAAATCAGCATCAGATTTGCGAATGACTCTTAACTGAAAGGCGCCCCCAAATGCCCGCGACCCGCACCGAAAGTGATAGTATCGGCGCCATAGAGGTGCCAGCGGACGCCTATTGGGGTGCGCAGACGCAGCGCAGCATCGAGAATTTCCCGTTCGGCGCGATGGAGCGGATGCCGATCGGCATCGTCCATGCGCTGGCCATCGTGAAGCAGGCGGCGGCGCGGGTGAACCGCCATCATGGGCTGGACGCCACCCAGGCCGACGCCATCGAAGCTGCCGCCGCCGCCGTGGCGGCTGGCCAGCATGACGATCAGTTCCCCCTCGTCATCTGGCAGACCGGCAGCGGCACCCAGTCCAACATGAACGTCAATGAAGTGATTGCCGGCATCGCCAATGAAGCGCTCACCGGCACGCGCGGCGGCAAGCATCCGGTTCACCCGAATGACCATGTCAATCTCGGCCAATCCTCCAACGACAGCTTCCCTACAGCGCTTCATATCGCGGCGGCTCTGGCCGTCACCAAAGCCTTGTTTCCCGCGCTAGACCGACTCCATGCCGCGCTCGATGCGAAAGCGAAGGCATGGGATCATATCGTCAAGATCGGTCGCACCCATTTGCAGGACGCGACCCCGCTGACGCTGGGGCAGGAATTTTCCGGTTACGCGCATCAGGTCTATCGCAGTCGCAAGCGGATCGAACCCGCCGCGATGCACGGCATGATGGCGCTGGCGCAGGGCGGCACGGCGGTCGGCACCGGCCTCAATGCGCCCAAGGGGTTCGACGTCGCGGTCGCGGCGGAAATCGCCACCATCACCGGCCTGCCGTTCCGCACTGCCGATAATAAGTTCGAGGCGCTGGCGTCCAACGACCCGCTGGTTCATCTCTCCTCGACCCTCGCCACGCTGGCCGTCGCGCTGACCAAGATCGCCAACGACATCCGCCTGCTCGGGTCCGGTCCGCGCTCTGGCCTTGGCGAACTGGATCTGCCCGCCAACGAACCGGGCAGTTCGATCATGCCGGGCAAGGTCAATCCGACCCAGTGCGAGATGCTGACCATGGTGGCGGCACAGGTCATCGGCAATCATCAGGCCGTGACCGTGGGCGGGATGCAGGGCCATCTGGAACTCAACGTGTTCAAACCGATGATCGGCGCGGCAGTGCTGCGCTCGATCCATTTGCTCAGCGTCGGGATGGAAAGTTTCGCGGAACGCTGTGTCGAGGGGCTGGAGGCGAACGAGACGCGCATCGCCGAACTGGTCGATCGATCGCTGATGCTGGTCACCGCGCTCGCCCCCGCGATCGGCTATGACAATGCCGCCGCCATCGCCAAGCACGCGCACAAGACCGGGCAGACGCTCAAAGCCGCCGGGCTTGAACTGGGGCTGGTGGACGCGGCGACCTTCGACGCGCTGGTGCGGCCGGAAAATATGACATGATCGACATCGGCATGGCGGAACCGCGCGCCGTCCGATACATTGACCCAGTATGAAAAAGCCTCTCGCCCCCAAAGCCCCGCGCGTCTCCGTCACCGCTCCCAAAAAGACCGGCCTGCTGCGCAAGGCAGCGCGCGTCGGCGCGACCGTCGTGGCCACGCGCGTCGCGGCCGATACCGGCAAGAAGGGCGTGTTCGGCCTGCTCGCCGGGATGGGGGCCAAGCGGATCATCATGCGCTATCCGGTCGGCGCGCTGGTCGTCACCGGCGCCTATATGGCGGGCAAGCTTTATGAGGCGAAGCGAGAGGTTGATCGCAAGCGCGCGATCAAGGCCCTGCCGGACCTCAGCAAGGAACCGGTGCCTATCAATAGCGCGCGAAAGGTAGCCAAGCCCTAAAGCGCGGCTTGCCACGACCGGACGGCGTCGAGCGGGAAGGTCAGCATCAATATGTTGAGCGTCAGATTGTCGCGGATCACCGCGAGCGCCAGCAATTCGAACCCGATCGCCACCGCGACCGACAGCCAGACCGGCGCGCGCGAAGCGAACAGGAAGCCCAGCGTCATCATGCCGATGTCGCTCATCGAATTGAGGACCGAATCGCCACTATAGCCAAGCGCAATGGTCGCCGTGCGATAGCGGTGGATGATGATCGGCGAATTCTCCAATATCTCCCAGGCCGACTCCACCGCCACGGCCAGCGCCAACCGCACCCCCATCGGGCGCTTGCGCAACAGCCATAGGGTGGCGGGATAGAATAGCAGCCCGTGAATGACATGGCTCAGGCTATACCAGTCGGCGATATGCTGGCTGTTGCCACTGTCCAGCGCTCCGTGCCACAATTCGACCCGGCCACAGGTGCAGATCGGCGGCCTGTCCATCAGCAGCAGCAGGGCGCAGGTCAGCACAGCGATCAGCCCCGCTGCGATCAACCCCCTGCGATGGACCATCCGCCTGTTACGCATCCTGCCATTTCCCCCTCTTGCAAAAGCCCGCATCAAGCGGCACTAGCGGCCATGGCCGACAGCATCCTGATCGAAACGCCCGACTTCAAGCGGCGCGGCGTCCTCTTTGTCCTCTCCTCGCCTTCTGGCGCGGGAAAGTCCACCATTGCGCGCAAGCTTCTCGCCGCCGAACCGGATATGTCCATGTCGGTGTCGGCAACCACCCGACCGATGCGGCCGGGCGAAGTCGACGGCAAGGATTATCATTTCGTCGACCTGCCCGAATTCCGCCGGATGACCGCCGATCAGGAATTTCTGGAATGGGCCCATGTGTTCGGCCAGCGTTACGGCACCCCCCGCGCGCCAGTGGAGGCCATGCTCAAAAGCGGGCAGGACGTGCTGTTCGACATTGACTGGCAGGGTGCGCAGCAATTGCATCAGATTGCCGGGGGCGACGTGGTGCGGGTATTCATCCTGCCGCCCTCGATGGAGGAACTGGAGCGTCGCCTGCGCGGCCGCGCGACGGACAGCGATGAAGTCATTGACGGTCGCATGGCCCGCGCGGCGGGCGAAATCGCGCATTGGGACGGCTATGATTATGTGCTGTGCAATGTCGATGCAGATGATTGCTTCAGCCGCGTGCAGACCATCCTCCATGCCGAACGGATGAAGCGCAGCCGCCAGACCGGCCTGATTGGCTTCATCCGCAAGCTGGGCCGTTATCACCAGGACGATTGAGCGCGATCCGCCGTCAAAAGCCTGCCGGGTCGGCCCAGTCGGGATGGACCCAGGCCATCGCCTTGAACAGGCTGCCCATCGCATCGGCACTGGTCAGCCGGGCGCGCGCGGCCTCCACTTCAGCGGCGCGCGCAGGATGTGTACGCGCCAGTTGCTCGGCGCGGGCGTCAATGCCCAGATCGCGCAGATACGGCCCTTGATCGACCGGGCCTGACACCCGCAATCCTGCCTGCCGCGCCATGTTGCCAATGATGGTGAAGTCGACATGGGTGGTCAGGTCGACCTCGCCAGGATCGGCGAAGGGATCGGCAAATTCATGCGCCTTCACCGCTTGCAGCGTATCGCCCAGCAACGGCCCGGCATAGCCATAGTCGATGATGATCGCTGCGCCGCCCTGTTTGGCGATCCGCTGCGCCAGCGCATAGGCGATTCCAGCACCCACAATCGGCGTTTCGATGATCGCCCCGTCCTGCGCCTGCGCCGCGATTGGGGGCAGGCCCGATTCGATGCGGCGATAGCCAGGAACGGCGACAAAGCGCCCTTCTTCTTCGCGCCGGATGACGACCCGCTCGCGCCATTCCTCGCCCACGCGAATGCACTGGCGCACCGGCAGCGCATCGAAAAATTCGTTGGCGATGACCAGCAGTGGCCCGTCGTCGGGCAGGCTGTCGATACTGTCATGATGGGTGACATGGGGCAGCAGTGCGCGCTGCCGTTCGCGCAAGGTGGGGCTGGTCTCGACGAAATGAACGCGCGGCGCGAGGGCGGCGCTCTCCATCGCGCGCAGCGCGTCGGCCGCCAATGTGCCGCGTCCCGGCCCCAGCTCGGCATAAAGCGGTCCAGGCTTGCGCCCCGACCGCATCCACACATCCGCCAGGCACAGCCCCACCAGTTCGCCGAACATCTGGCTGATTTCCGGCGCGGTGGTGAAGTCGCCATCCGCGCCCAACGGGTCGCGGGTGGCGTAATAATGCTGGTTCGCCTCCGCCATGAAATGCGCGACGGAGATCGGCCCGCCCGCGGCGATCTGGCGCGAAAGCCGTTCAGCCAGGGTTAGCGGCTCAGCTGACACTCGCGTTTCCGGCGATGGGCTCCACCCGCGCGCGACGCCCCTTCGATGTGACGATCAGGTAGAGGCCGCCCAAGATCATGGGCAGGCACAGCCACTGGCCCATATGCAGGCCGGTACGCGCGGCAAATTCCATCAACTGCGCGTCCGCTTCCCGCACATATTCGACGCCGAACCGGAAAATGCCATAGCCAAGCAGGAAAATGCCCACCAGTTTCCCCGGCTGATAGCGCGCGCGCGTACGCCAGAAGGCGAAGGCCAGGATGGCGAACAGGACAAGCCCTTCCAGCGCCGCTTCGTACAACTGGCTGGGATGACGGGGATAGGGGCCGCCGGTCGGGAAGATGATGCCCCAGGGAACATCGGTTTCCTTGCCCCACAATTCGCCATTCACGAAATTGGCGAGGCGCCCGAAGAACAGCCCGAAAGGGACGCAGCAGGCGACATAATCATGGATGCGCAGCCAGCTGAGCTTCTCCTTGCGCGCCATGTAGAGAATACCGAGCGACACGCCCGCCGCACCGCCATGGAAGGACATGCCGCCATTCCACAGCTTGAAGATGTCGAGCGGATGCGCAAGAATTTCGGGCTGGTAGAAGATGACATAGGCCAGCCGTCCGCCGATGATGATCCCCAATGTAGCATAGAAGATCATGTCGTCGGCATGGCGGCGACCCATGGGCGATCCGGGCTGGGCGATCAGCTTGAGCAGGTACCAGTAGCCGATCAAGATCCCCGCCAGATAGGCGAGACTGTACCATTTGAGCGTGAAGAAGCCGAGGTCGAGCGCAACCGGGCCGACGCCCAGATCGTCAAAGCGGATCGCGCCCGAAGCGGCAGCGGCAATGTCCAGGATCAATTCGGCTTCCTCTTGGCAATAGGATTGTGGCCATAGAAGGATTTTCAGCCAGATGGAATCATCTGATGGCACTCAAATCACGGAAATCCAAAAATCCCCGACAGGCCGGAGAGTATGGGGGACGTTGCTCTTTTCGCCAGATAGGCGCGCCTCATCCTTGATCCGTTCCGCATTTCGTGGAGGGCGGGGCGCGCGCCTTGCGCATTGTCGCGTATCTGCTTAAGCATGGTTCCCAAGTTCTGGCTCCGCATTGGGGCTGGCGATATGTGAAGCGAGTTACGGCATGGTGCAGCAAAGCCGCCCATCGCCGCAGAGTTCCGGCCCGACCGGCCGTTATGCGGGCAAGCGCGCCGCTTCCGGTCCGGGCGATGGGAGCAGGGCTGCGGCCATTCCTCCCCTGTCAACGCAGCGGGGCTTTGCGCCTTATGGCGCGCGCGAACGGCGATCCTATGCCGCGATCGACCTTGGCACCAACAATTGCCGCCTTTTGATCGCCAAGCCGTCGGCTGACGGTTTCATCGTCGTCGATGCTTTTTCGCGGATCGTGCGTCTGGGCGAGGGGCTGGCGTCCACTGGCCGGATCAGCGACGCGGCGATAGACCGGGCGATTGCTGCCCTGTCTGTCTGCGCGGACAAGCTGCGCCGCCGCCATGTCACGCTGGCGCGATCGGTAGCGACCGAAGCCTGTCGCCGTGCCAGCAATGGCGCTGAATTCATCCAGCGCGTCTATCGCGAAACCGGCATAGCGCTCGACATTATCAGCGCGGAAGAAGAGGCGCGACTTGCCGTGCTGGGGTGCCATGCCTTGCTGGAACCGGGCAACGGCCCGGCCCTGATCTTCGACATTGGCGGTGGATCGACCGAATTGGTGCTGGTCGATGCTCAGGGCTCGTCGGGCGCACCGCGCATTGTCGATTGGGTAAGCGCGCCATGGGGCGTCGTATCGCTGACCGAAAGCGAGGCGTTCGAGCATGACGATGCTGATGCGCGGTTGGCCGCTTATGGCAGGATGCGCGCGCGGGTCAGCGACGCATTCTCGCCGCTCGCGCGCCGCCTGCCGCAGGCTGCGGAGGACATCCGCCTGCTTGGCACGTCCGGCACGGTGACGACGCTGGCGAGCCTGCATCTCAACCTGCCGCGCTACGATCGGCAGGCGATTGACGGGCTGATCGTGCCCTGCACCTCCATGCGGTCCATTTCGGAGCGGCTGTCGACCATGACGCTGGGCGAACGGCAGAAGCTGCCCTGCATCGGCACCGAACGGGCCGATCTGGTGGTGGCGGGTTGCGCGATACTGGAGTCGATCCTCGACATCTGGCCTGCGCAGCGGCTGGGCGTTGCCGACCGGGGTATCAGGGAAGGCATTTTGCGCGGGCTGATGGACCGCGACGGGAGAATGATGTGAAGGGCGCCATATGAGAGGATCTGGCGCAGGCAAGGTGCGGGTCAAGAGCGCGAAGGGCCGCACCGCGCAGTCGGTGCGCTGGCTCGAACGCCATCTTAACGACCCCTATGTCCATAAGGCCAAGGCGGAAGGCTGGCGCAGCCGCGCCGCGTTCAAGCTGATCGAATTGGACGAGAAATTCCATTTCCTGAAAGGCTCGCGCGCGGTTGTCGATCTTGGTGTCGCGCCGGGCGGCTGGTCGCAGGTGGTTCGCAAGCTGGTGCCCAAGGCGGCTGTCGTGGGTATCGACCTGCTGCCGGTCGATCCGATCGGCGGTGTCACCCTGTTCGAGATGGACTTCATGGATGACAAGGCGCCGCAGCTTCTGCGCGATGCGCTGGGGGACGCGCCGGATCTGGTGATTTCCGACATGGCGGCCAACACCGTGGGCCATCCCCAGACCGACCATCTGCGTACCATGGCGCTGGTCGAGGCGGCGGCTTGGTTCGCGGTTGAAAATCTGCGCAAGGGTGGCACGTTCGTAGCCAAGGTCTTTGCGGGCGGGACCGACGGCGAACTGCTGGTGCTGCTCAAAAAGAATTTCACGACGATCAAGCATGCCAAGCCCCCCGCCAGCCGCAAGGGCAGCGTGGAATGGTATGTCGTGGCGCAAGGGTTCAAGGGGCGACCTGATGAACCGGCGCGGGACCGGACAGGCGCGCCAATCGCCGAATAGGGCCGGATGGCTGACGCATAGCGGAAAGAAGCGGGGGTCACTTGGTCGCAACGGTATCGACGGTCGCTTATCTGGGTCTGGAGGCGCGAGGCGTCGAGGTACAGTGCCAGCTGGTTCCCGGCTTGCCCAATTTCATCGTCGTCGGCCTGCCGGACAAGGCGGTGGCCGAAAGCCGCGAACGGGTGCGCAATGCCATCGCCGCCATCGGCCTGTCGCTGCCGCCCAAGCGGATCACCGTCAACCTTTCCCCCGCCGACCTGCCCAAGGAAGGGTCGCACTATGACCTGCCGATCGCGCTGGCGCTGCTGGGGGCGATGGGGGTGATCGATGCCGAAACGCTGTCGGGCTATGTTGTTGTGGGCGAACTGGGTCTGGACGGCCGCACTGCGCCATCGCCTGGCGTGTTGCTGGCTGCGCTGCATGCGGGCGAACAGGATATGGGGCTGGTCTGCCCGGTAGCGCAGGGGGCCGAAGCCGCCTGGGCAGGGCAGGTAGAGGTAGTCGCTGCCCCCGATCTGCTGAGCCTGCTCAATCATTTCAAGGGCACATCGGCATTGTCGCCGCCGCAACCGGGCGCCGTCGACGCGCCGGTTCGCACCGCTGACCTGAAACAGGTCAAGGGGCAGGAAACGGCCAAGCGAGCCATAGAAATTGCTGCGGCAGGCGGTCATAATCTGTTGATGGTCGGGCCGCCGGGCGCGGGCAAATCGCTGATGGCAAGCTGCCTGCCGGGCATATTGCCCGAACTGACACCGGGCGAAGCGCTCGAAACGTCGATGGTGGCAAGCGTCGCGGGCACGCTGGAGGGTGGGCGGATCAGCCGCGCCCGGCCGTTTCGCACCCCCCATCATAGCGCGTCGATGGCGGCATTGGTCGGCGGCGGGCTGCGCGTGCGACCGGGGGAGGTCAGCATGGCGCATCTGGGCGTATTGTTTCTGGACGAACTGCCAGAGTTTCAGCGCGCCGTGCTGGATTCGCTGCGCCAGCCGCTGGAGACAGGCGAGGTGACGGTGGCACGCGCCAATGCCCATGTGACCTTCCCGGCAAGAGTGCAATTGATTGCCGCCATGAATCCCTGCCGCTGCGGGCATCTGGGCGATCCGGCGCTCGCTTGTTCGCGCGCGCCGCGTTGTGCGGCAGACTATCAGGCCAAGGTTTCCGGGCCGCTGCTCGACCGGATCGACCTGCATGTCGAGGTGCAGGCGGTGACCGCTGCCGATCTGGTGCTACCGCCGCCGGCGGAAGGTTCCGTTGAGGTCGCCGCGCGCGTCGCCGCTGCCCGCGCGGTCCAGACCGCGCGCTATGGCGACGGCAAGGTGCGTACCAACGCCGAAGTCGATGGCGAGGCGCTGGAACAGGTCGCGGGGCCGGACGAGGCAGGCCGGCAGTTGCTGGCGCAGGCCGCCATCGCGATGAAGTTGTCGGCCCGCGGCTATACCCGCGTATTGCGGGTCGCGCGGACGATTGCGGATCTGGCCGGGGCGGAAAAGGTCGGGCGCGTGCATATCGCTGAAGCGCTCAGCTATCGCCGGCGCGCGCCGGTGAACTGACGCAGCGATGCTCGCCGCGCTCAAAGCCTGGGCCGGGCGGCTAAAGCGGGAAGTCTTGGCATTGTGGATTGCCGCGCGCAGTCCCGATACGCCATTGCCCGCACGGCTGATCGCCCTGCTGGTCGCCGCCTATGCGCTCAGCCCGATCGACCTGATCCCGGACTTCATTCCGGTCCTGGGGTTGCTGGACGATATATTGATCGTGCCGCTCGGCATTGCGCTGGCGGTCCGTTGCATCCCGGCCGCGCTGATGGCGCGCTATCGGATCGAGGCGACGGCGCGTGCCGACCGGCCATCGAGCCGCACGGGCATGTTCATTGTGCTGTTTCTGTGGGGCGTGGGGCTGGGCGCCTGTGTGCTTTGGCTGGCCGGCTGACGGATCAGGGGATTGGCTGGACGCTCATCAGCGTGAAAAGGCCGATGGCGACACCGCCAATCGCGAAGCCGATCAGAAAGCGGCGAATATCCGGCCAATAGTCGGGCGTGTCCATGGTGTCGTCTCCCCATGTCGATGACGGGGGAGGGGTATCGCTGCGATGCGGCTGCTACCAGTGACAAATATGGTTAGGGGAGGGGCCGATCAGGCCGCGCCGTCACCAGCGATCAGCTTGAGTTCCGTGACCGGGCTATGGTCCTCATGCGCGAAATGTCCTTCGATCCGGCTGCCCGGTTCGATCGTTATCCGTTCATAGCGCACGTCGCCTGTAATCCGGGCCGTGCTCTCGACCACCAGTTCCTGCGCGGCAATCGATCCGTCGACAAGGCCCGCCAGGCGCGCGCTTTGCGCGGTGACATGGCCGACGATGCGGCTGTCTGGACCCTGCACCAGCGCGGCACAGCTGATGTCGCCTTCAACCGTGCCGTCGACATGCAGGTCGACCGACGCGGTCAGATTGCCGCTGATGGTTACATCACTGCCGATCAGTGAAAAGGGGGTGTTTTTAGCCCCGGTTGCCGACATCGGCGAAACGCGCTTTTGCGATTTGCTGGACTTGGAGAACATCTTGGCGGGCCTCCAGAAAACGGCGCGGGTTGATGGCCTGGCCATTCAGCCGGACCTCGAAATGCAGGTGGGTGCCGGTCGAACGGCCAGTTGATCCCATGCGGCCGATCGTGTCGCCGCGTGAAACCGACTCGCCCACGCGACCGACAAAGCCGGAAAGATGGGCATAACGGGTCATCAGACCATTGCCATGCTCGACCTCCACGACATTGCCATAGCCCTGACGCTGGCCCACGAAGCTGACCTTGCCGCCAGCGGCCGCGTGGATTGGTTGACCATAGCGGCCGGGAAAGTCGATTCCGGCATGGAAAGCGGCATGACCGTTAAACGGATCGCGGCGATAGCCATAGGAACTGGTCTGCATCGGTGCCGTGGTGGGCTTGCCCGACGGGATGGTGAGCAGGCTGCGCTCCAGCAATTCCATGCGGTTGAGCGCGCTGGCCAACTCTTCCAGCTCGCCGGTCATCGCACCCTTGTCGCCCTTCCACGGCACGAAGGGGCCACCCTGCGCGCGGGCGGCGTTGCGGGTCAGGCTGTCGGGGTTCAGGCCAAAGCTGCGGATCGCGGCGGCGGCCTTGTCTGCGCGCTGCTCGACCGCGCTGGTCAGCATCATCGCGAACTGACGCTGCCGCTGGGCCAGTCGGACGAGAGGCGCGGCTTCGGGGGCCATGCTGATCTTGGCAGTCAGCTTGCCCTTCTCGCCGCTCTTGGCCGGGCCGACCAGATCGGCGCCCGCGGCATTGCCGTCCTCCGCACCGAAATGCGTCTTGTAGAGTTCATCCATGAAATCCTGGCGCGCTTCCAAGTCCTGCGCCAGATCCTCGACCGATTTGCGATAGTCCGCGACCTTGTCCGCCGTGCTGGCGACGGCCTTGCCCTGCTCGGCGAGCCGTGCGCGCTCCTGCGCCACAGCGGCTTTGCCAGCGAGCATAGATATGGTTGCGCCGCCCCAGCCGATCAACGCGGTGGAGGCAATGGCGATAGCGGCAAGCTGCGCCCGGCGCGAGATTCGCAGGAACTTCACCTGCCCCCCGGAGCGGAGAAAAATCTCCCGCTCAGGGCAAAGCGCGTTCAACCGCGCGCGGAGAGCGGCGGCTCCCGTTTTGCTGTTCTGCGACAATTGCGACCCCGCACTCTTATTCGAGTCGGGCCGATAGCAAAGCATTGCGAACTAGGCGAATCCGTCGTTGCGGAGTCGTGACGAGTCGAAGCATCAGCGCGGCGAAATGATTGGGGCCTTTATTTGTTCCTTACCGTCGAAAACAATTTTCAGCGCTGTTTCAATCTATTTGAGGGCAGGGCTGGCGAGTCTCTGTTTTGCCAGCAGCTCTGTTATGGTCGCCGCAGGCATGGCTGCGCCAAAATGATAACCTTGGCCATAATGGCATCCGCCCGCGCGCAGATAATCGACCTGACTGCTATTCTCCACCCCTTCGGCCACGGTACGGATACCCAGGCTATAGGCCAGGTTCAGCACCGTGCGGACGATGGCGGCGTCGTCCGGGTCCGTCTCCAGATCGCGGACGAAGCGCTGGTCGATCTTGATGATGTCGATTGGAAATTGCTTGAGGTGGGAAAGGGATGCGTAGCCCGTCCCGAAGTCATCAAGGGCAATGGACACGCCCGCTTTGCTCAGGCGGTGGAGCACCTGCCCGACACGGTCGGCATTGCGACCCAGAAAGACCGACTCGGTGACTTCCAGCTCGATCATCGTCGGCGGCAGGCCCGCCTGCGCTAGCCGCTCCAGCAAATGACCCGTGAAATTGTCATCGTTAAGGTCCGCGCCCGACACGTTCAGCGCGACATGACCAACATCCAGCCCGGCATCGCGCCAGCGGGCGCAGTCGGCAATGATGCCGGCGATCATCTGATTGGTGATCGCCGGTCCCAGTTCGGGATGCTCGAACGCCGCAGCGATGTCGGCCGGCATGATGACCGTTCCATTGCCGGTCGGGCAGCGGAACAGCGCTTCGAACCCGATGATCGCGCCGGTGTCGAGAGCGATCTTGGGCTGATACCAGGGGCAGGGGTGTTCCTGCGCCAGAACATGCCGGGCACGGTCGAGCATCGCTGTCTCCCGGTCCCAGCTTTCCAGCAGGTCCGGCCCGAATATGGTTGCGCGACCCCGGCCGTTATTCTTGGCATGATAAAGGGCGATGTCGGCATGTTTGACCAGCGCGGTCACATCCTCGCCATGGTCGGGGAACAGCGCCACGCCGATGCTGACGCGAGATTCGATCGGTCGGCCGCGATAGTCGAGCGGCGCGTGCAGATGATCGGCGATGCGCGTCAGGATCGACTGAAGCGCGTCGGCATCGGGCAGGCGGGTCAGCAGCACCGCAAATTCGTCTCCGCCCATCCGCGCGACCAGATCACCCGGCCGCAGCGCTTGGCGCAGCCGTCCGGCCACGGCGCATAGCAGGGCATCGCCTGCATCATGTCCCGCCGTGTCGTTGACACGCTTGAATTCGTCCAGATCGATCAGCAGGACCGCGAGTTGCGTCCGGTCGTTCGATGCCGCCGTCGCCTGCGTCACGGCGGCCATGAAATGCGCGCGGTTGGCAAGGCCGGTCAGCGCGTCCGTCATGGCGAGGCGTTCGAGATGCCGTTCGGCCTGCTTGCGTTCGGTAATGTCGACTACGCTGGTCATGAAGCAGGGTTCGCCGTCGATCACGATCGGGCGGGCGGACAGCATTGCATGGCGGATGGCCCCGTCGGCGCGGCGCAGCCGACACTCGAAATTGTCCACCGCTCCGCCGCGCTGTAGCGTAGCGAACAGCTCGTCGCGCACCGGCAAATCCACATAGGTTTGCTCGACATTATCGAGCCGGACGTCATGTCCCGCTCCATAGGCATCGATGGCCGCGCGGTTTAGATGCAGGATGTGACCGTCATAGCGTGTGACCAGCAAGGGTAACGGCACAGCCATGAACATGCGCTGCAACGTATCGCGGCTGTTGGCCAGTTCCAGCTGTACGGCCTGCGCGACCTGCCCGGCGGTCCATTCCTGCCGCTGAAGCCGGTTGTTGCGCGCGATCGCGATGCACATGCCGCAATGGAGTATTAGCATGGCCAGAACCATGCCCGGCATGGTGGAGGACAGCGGGGCAGGGGCGAGATAGCCGATCAGCAGCACGATGCCACAGGCCAGCCCGCCGCCGACATTGCCGCGATAACTGGTTGGGACGACCAGATAGAAAACCAGCGGCAGCATGACGAGGACGAAGATAGCGATGTCGCTGCGCGAACTCACCAGAAAGGCGACGCCGATGGCGGTTACGACCTGCCAGGCGAAGCAGATGCGTTCAACCGCCCGAAAGCTTGTCATCCGACGGGTTAGCCACAGGCTGACGATCGACCAGATGATCACGGCCAAGCGTGCGGGCACGGCGACCCAGAAATGCGCGGTCCCGGCAAAACGCCAGTCGCTCAACAGGAACAACGTGTTGAGAATCGTAGAAAGAATGAAAAGATTGCGGGCATGACGCCGCGATTCGGGCAGGCGCTCGGACTGGAACGCCGACTCCCGCTCGGCCAGGCGAAATTCGCCGCTGATTGTCGAAAGCCCGTTCACGTCCAGTCCAGTTAAGGCGCCCCGTTGGTGCCGGGGGCTAAAATAGGGCAGGCACGGTTAGCAATTCCCTAACCAGCGTCCTTTGGCCCTGCCAGATCAACGGGATGGCCAGGCGGTCGGCGATCGGCTTGACCCTTTGCCCCGGCATCGCTATAGGCCCGCCTGCCCAGCGGTCTGCCGCGTCGAGACTCGTCTCCTCGCATCATCCCACGCGGGCAATACAGAGCTGAACATTACCGGATGCTCTTGCGGCTCCAGGGGGGTATGCACCCGCCGGGGCCTTTGCTGTTTGGAAGCGACATGTTTCCCGGCCGCACTGAAACGCAGGGATGTTGCGGTAAAGTAACTGAAAAAGGTGAAGGGCTTCATGCCAACAATCAACCAGCTGGTCCGCAAGGGCCGCGAACCGCAGAAGGCCAAATCGAAGGTCCCTGCCATGGATGCGAACCCGCAAAAGCGTGGCGTTTGCACCCGCGTCTATACCACGACCCCGAAAAAGCCGAATTCGGCGCTCCGCAAGGTTGCCAAGGTTCGCCTGGTCAACCAGCGCGAAGTCATCACCTATATTCCTGGTGAAGGTCACAACCTTCAGGAACATAGCGTCGTACTGATCCGCGGCGGTCGTGTGCGAGATCTTCCGGGCGTGCGTTACCACGTTCTTCGCGGCGTTCTGGATACCCAGGGCGTCAAGGATCGCAAGCAGAGCCGTTCCAAGTACGGCGCCAAGCGTCCTAAGTAAGGGGAGAACAACCTATGTCACGTCGTCGTCGCCCCGAAAAGCGCATCATCCTGCCCGATCCCAAATATGGCGATCAGGTTCTGTCGAAATTCATGAACTCCATCATGCAGGACGGCAAGAAGGCTGTTGCTGAATCGATCGTTTATGGCGCCCTGGAAACCGTCGAGGCCCGCGCCAAGAAGGATCCGATCGGCATGTTCCATGACGCGCTGAACAACATCAAGCCGGGCATCGAAGTTCGCAGCCGCCGCGTTGGCGGTGCGACCTATCAGGTTCCCGTCGAAGTGCGTCCTGAGCGTTCGCAGGCCCTGGCCATTCGCTGGCTGATCGCCGCAGCGCGTAACCGCAGCGAAACCACCATGGCCGCCCGCCTGTCGGGTGAACTGATGGATGCAGCCAACAACCGCGGCAACGCGGTCAAGAAGCGCGAAGACACGCACCGCATGGCGGAAGCGAACCGCGCCTTCTCGCACTATCGCTGGTAAAAAGATTGGCGGGGCGGCGTTCAATCGGCCGCTGCCCCGCCTATCGCTCTTAAAAATCCATCCGTTCGTCGTGGGCCTACCCATGGCGGACGGATTGGTTTAGGGGCCACGCAAGAACACGAATCCCCAACCGCCGGTGCGCCGGCAACGGAGAAGCATCATGGCCCGCAGCCATCCGCTCAAACTGTATCGCAATATCGGCATTATGGCCCATATCGACGCCGGCAAGACGACGACGACCGAGCGTATTCTTTATTATACCGGCAAGTCCTACAAGATCGGCGAAGTCCATGACGGCGCCGCGACGATGGACTGGATGGAGCAGGAGCAGGAGCGCGGGATCACGATCACCTCGGCTGCGACGACCTGTTTCTGGAACGGTCACCGCATCAACATCATCGACACCCCCGGCCACGTTGACTTCACGATCGAAGTCGAACGCTCGCTGCGCGTGCTCGACGGCGCGGTTGCCTGCTTCGACGGCGTTGCCGGCGTTGAGCCGCAGTCTGAAACCGTGTGGCGCCAGGCGGACAAGTATAAAGTTCCGCGCATGTGCTTCATCAACAAGCTCGACCGCACCGGGGCCGACTTCTATTATTGCGTGCAGTCGATCATCGATCGTCTGGGCGCGCGTCCTGCCGTTCTGTATCTGCCGATCGGCACGGAAAGCGATTTCAAGGGTCTGGTCGACCTGGTCGAGAACCGCGCGATCATCTGGAAGGATGAGTCGCTGGGCGCTGAATTCTTCTTTGAAGAAATTCCCGCCGACATGGCCGACAAGGCGGCGAAATATCGCAGCGACCTGATCGAGCTGGCCGTCGAGCAGGACGATGCGGCGATGGAAGCCTATCTCGAAGGCACCGAGCCCGACACGGCGACGCTGAAGTCGCTGATCCGCAAGGGCGCGCTCAACCAGTCGTTCGTGCCGGTCGTTTGCGGTTCGGCGTTCAAGAACAAGGGCGTTCAGCCCCTGCTCGACGCCGTCGTCGACTACATGCCCAGCCCGCTAGACATTGAAGACGTGCAGGGCGTCAAGATGGACAGCAACGAGCCGGACAGCCGTCCCGCGACCGACGATGCGCCCTTCAGCGCGCTGGCGTTCAAGGTGATGAACGACCCGTTCGTGGGCTCGCTCACCTTCATCCGCATCTATTCGGGTACGCTCGTCAAGGGCACTTACCTGAACTCGGTGAAGGACAAGAAGGAAAAGGTCGGGCGCATGCTCGAAATGCACGCCAACGAACGTAAGGACGTTGAAGAGGCATTTGCAGGCGACATCATCGCGCTGGCCGGCATGAAGGAAACCACCACCGGCGACACGCTGTGCGCCGAGCGCCAGCCGATCGTGCTGGAGCGGATGGAATTCCCTGAACCGGTTATCGAACTGTCGGTGGAGCCCAAGACCAAGGCGGACCAGGAAAAGATGGGCATCGCGCTCAATCGCCTGTCGGCTGAAGATCCCAGCTTCCGCGTGTCGACCGATCATGAATCGGGCCAGACCATCATCAAGGGCATGGGCGAACTTCACCTGGAAATCCTCGTCGACCGCATGCGTCGCGAATTCAAGGTCGAAGCCAATGTCGGCGCGCCGCAGGTGGCCTATCGCGAATATCTCGCGAAGAAGGTCGACATCGACTACACCCACAAGAAGCAGTCGGGTGGTTCGGGTCAGTTCGGTCGCATCAAGGCGACCGTCATTCCTGGCGAGCGTGGTTCGGGCTACCAGTTCTTTGACGAGATCAAGGGCGGCAATATTCCCAAGGAATATATCCCCTCGGTCGAAAAGGGCTTCCGTGAAACCGCGCTGACCGGTCAGCTGATCGGCTTCCCGATCATCGACTTTGAAGTCCATCTCTATGACGGCGCCTATCACGACGTCGACTCGTCGGCTCTGGCGTTCGAAATCTGCGCCCGCGGCGCCATGCGCGAAGCGGCTCAGAAGGCGGGCATCAAGCTGCTGGAACCGATCATGAAGGTCGAAGTCGTCACCCCGGAAGATTATCTGGGCGACGTCATCGGCGACATGAACAGCCGTCGTGGCCAGATTCAGGGCACCGACAGCCGTGGCAACGCACAGACCGTCGATGCCATGGTCCCGCTGGCCAACATGTTCGGTTATGTGAATACGCTGCGCTCTTTCACCCAGGGTCGGGCCAGCTATTCCATGTCGTTCTCGCACTATGACGAAGTGCCGCAGAATGTCGCTGACGAGGTGAAGGCCAAGATGGCCTGAAAATCCTGATCCGCCCTGTGCGAACGGGGCGGTTAGGGCTTTCATTATGCAAATTTGCTGCTATGGACGCGCCTTCGCAAGGCGCGGCCGAGCGGTCAAACCCATCGGATTTGATTAGAAGGTAGGATAAAATGGCGAAAGCTAAGTTTGAGCGGACGAAGCCGCATTGCAACATCGGCACCATCGGTCACGTCGACCATGGCAAGACCTCGCTGACCGCAGCGATCACGAAGGTGCTGGCCGAAACCGGCGGTGCGACCTTCACCTCGTATGACAACATCGACAAGGCGCCCGAAGAGCGCGAGCGCGGCATCACCATTTCGACCGCCCACGTCGAATATGAAACCGAGCTGCGCCACTATGCGCACGTCGACTGCCCCGGTCACGCTGACTATGTGAAGAACATGATCACCGGTGCCGCCCAGATGGACGGCGCGATCCTGGTCGTGTCCGCCACCGACGGCCCGATGCCCCAGACCCGCGAGCACATCCTGCTGGCCCGTCAGGTCGGCGTGCCGCAGATGGTCGTGTTCATGAACAAGGTTGACCTGGTCGACGATCCGGAAATTCTGGAACTGGTCGAACTGGAAATCCGCGAGCTGCTGTCGTCCTACGATTTTGATGGCGACAACATCCCCATCATCCCTGGCTCGGCTGTTTGCGCCCTGAACGGCACGAACCCTGAAATCGGTCACGACGCCGTGCTGAAGCTGATGCAGTCGGTTGACAGCTGGATCCCGCAGCCCGACCGTCCGGTCGACAAGCCCTTCCTGATGCCGATCGAAGACGTGTTCTCGATCTCGGGTCGTGGTACGGTTGTGACCGGCCGCGTTGAAACCGGCATCGTCAAGGTTGGTGAAGAAGTCGAGATCGTCGGCCTCAAGGACACCCGCAAGACCGTCGTCACCGGCGTCGAAATGTTCCGCAAGCTGCTCGACCAGGGTGAAGCTGGCGACAATATCGGTGCGCTGGTTCGTGGCGTTGGCCGTGAAGACGTTGAGCGTGGTCAGGTTCTCTGCAAGCCCGGCTCGATCAAGCCGCACACCGAGTTTGAATCGGAAGTCTATGTGCTGTCGAAGGAAGAGGGTGGCCGTCACACGCCGTTCTTCGCCAACTATCGTCCGCAGTTCTACTTCCGCACCACCGACGTGACCGGCGAAGTCGTTCTGCCGGAAGGCACCGAAATGGTCATGCCCGGCGACAACGTGAAGCTCGGCGTCAAGCTCATCGCCCCCATCGCGATGGAGCAGGGTCTGCGCTTCTCGATCCGCGAAGGCGGCCGGACCGTCGGTTCGGGGGTTGTTTCGGCAGTCACCAAGTAATATAGGCAGCGAGCCGCGCGGGTCATCTGATTCGCGCGGCTCGGATTTTAACCGCCTCGGACCGATCCTCGCCGGCTTCGCGCTAGAGGATTAAACGGGGCGGTTTGTTTTTTGGCTCTTTCGCATCGGTAGTAGGACATGGACAGCAACATCCGCATTCGCCTTAAGGCGTTCGATCATCGCGTGCTCGATCAGGCGACCGGCGACATCGCCGACACCGCCCGCCGCACCGGCGCCCTCATTCGCGGCCCCATTCCTCTGCCGACGCGCATTGAAAAGTTCACGGTCAACCGTGGCCCGCACGTCGACAAGAAGTCGCGCGAGCAGTTCGAGGTTCGCACCTACAAGCGTATGCTTGACATTGTGCAGCCGACGCCGCAGACGGTCGACGCGCTGATGAAGCTGGACCTGGCTGCCGGCGTGAATGTCGAGATCAAGCTCGCTTAAGCGGGTTTGCCTTTAGCCCCGGCGATGGCCGGGCAGGCAAGCCAGCAAGTTCCTGCTGACTGAAAAGTCGCCAGGGTATCGGGTATTCCACCCCGCCTTCTGCAAGGAAGGGTGGAAGCTCAAACGACACAAGGGATACCGCGCGGCTTCGGCCGTGGCCCTGGTCCCCCGTCGCTGTTCCCGAATAGGGGGTGGCATCCAACCCAGACGGGGTGATCTGCAAACTAAGGGTTGGCCGCGAAGGAGAGATCCTGAGCGGTTTTTTCGTTGGATACGCCCGCTGATAAGGCGGGCCTCTATTGGGAGTATGGATCATGCGCACTGGCGTGATCGCGAAGAAAGTCGGGATGACCCGCCTGTTCCAGGAGGACGGGCGTCACGTTCCGGTTACGGTTCTGGCCCTTGAAGGCAACCAGGTCGTGGCTCGGAAGGATGTGGACAGCGACGGCTATGTGGCCGTGCAGCTGGGTGCCGGCACCGCGAAAGTTAAGAATGTCGCCAAGCCGCAGCGCGGTCACTTCGCCAAGGCGGAAGTGGAGCCCAAGGCTCGTCTGGTCGAATTCCGTGTCGCCGAGGACGCGCTCCTCGATGTCGGCGCAGAAATCGCCGCTGACCATTTCATCGCCGGCCAGCTGGTCGACGTGGCCGGTCACACCCAGGGTAAGGGTTTTGCCGGCGCCATGAAGCGTTGGGGCTTCGGCGGTATGCGTGCCACCCACGGTGTGTCGATCAGCCATCGTGCCCATGGTTCGACGGGTAACCGCCAGGATCCGGGTCGCGTCTTCAAGAACAAGAAGATGGCCGGTCACATGGGCGATCGTGAACGCACCCAGCAGAATCTGGAAATCGTGCGGACCGACGTCGAGCGCGGTCTGCTGTTCGTCAAGGGCAGCGTTCCGGGCGCCAAGGGCACCTGGCTCACCGTCAAGGACGCGGTCAAGGTCGCTCGTCCGGCGGACGCACCCTATCCCGCCAGCCTGAAAAAGGCTGACAATAGCAACGACGCTGCGAACACCCCGGCCGAAGACGCCGTGGCGACCGACGTCACCGAAGGCCAGGAGGGCTAAACCATGAAGGTCAAGGTACAGACCCTCGACGCAGCAGAAGCTGGCGATTTGGAGCTGAACGATGCCGTTTTCGGCCTCGAGCCCCGTGCCGACATTCTGCATCGCGTCGTCACCTGGCAGCTTGAAAAGCGCCGCGGCACCGCCCGTGCCACGCGCGAGCGCAGCGATGTCGCCCGCACCGGCAAGAAGTTCGGTCGCCAGAAGGGTGGCGGCACTGCCCGTCACGGCGATCGCCGTGCGCCGGTGTTCATCGGCGGTGGTAAGGCCCACGGTGCCCGCGTCCGTGACTTCAATCCCTCGCTGAACAAGAAGGTTCGCGCGCTGGGTCTGAAGATGGCGCTGTCGTCGAAGGTCAAGGCTGGTACGCTCACGATCATCGACAGCCTGGATGTTGCCGAAGGCAAGACCAAGGCGCTGGTCGCCAGCCTCGCCAAGCTGAACCTCAACAAGGTGCTGTTCATCGACGGCGACGCTGTGAACATCAGCTTTGCCAAGGCATCGGCCAACATTGTCGGCGTGGACCTGCTGCCGGCCGTCGGCGCCAATGTCTACGACATTTTGAAAGCTGACTCGCTGGTGCTCACGCGCGCTGCGGTCGAAAAGCTGGAGGCCCGTTTCAATGGCTAAAAAGCAAGCCGGAACCGTCGACAACCGTCATTATGACGTCGTCGTCGCGCCGCACATCACCGAAAAGTCGACGCTCCTGAGCGAAAACAACGCCGTGGTTTTCAAGGTCGCCAACAATGCGACCAAGCCGGAAATCAAGGCGGCTGTCGAAGCGCTGTTCGGCGTGACCGTCAAGGCGGTCAACACGCTGGTGCAGAAGGGCAAGACCAAGCGCTGGAAGGGCAAGCCCTACACGCGTTCGGACGTCAAGAAGGCGATCGTGACGCTGGCCGAAGGCCAGTCCATCGACGTCACCACCGGTATCTGAGGCGCGGACCATGGCACTCAAGCACTATAACCCGACCAGCCCCGCCCAGCGCGGCCTGATCCTGGTCGACAAGTCGAGCCTGCACAAAGGAAAGCCCGTCAAGGCGCTGACCGAAGGCAAGCGCAAGACCGGTGGCCGCAACAACAAGGGTCATGTGACCTCGCGCGGTATCGGCGGCGGTCACAAGCAGCGCTATCGTATTATCGATTTCAAGCGTCGCTTGTGGGATGTCGAAGGTACGGTCGAGCGTCTGGAATATGACCCGAACCGCACCGCCTTCATTGCGCTGGTCAACTATCCCGATGGCACCCAGGCTTATATCCTGGCGCCGCAGCGTCTTGCGCCCGGTGACAAGGTCATCGCGGGCAAGAAGACCGACGTGAAGCCGGGCAACGCGATGGAACTGGGTCAGATGCCGGTTGGCACGATCATCCACAACATCGAAATGAAGCCGGGCAAGGGCGGTCAGCTCTGCCGTTCGGCGGGCACCTACGCCCAGCTGGTCGGTCGCGATCGCGGCATGGTCATGGTTCGCCTGTCGTCGGGTGAACAGCGCTACATTCGTTCCGATTGCATGGGCACCATCGGCGCCGTCAGCAACCCGGACAATGGCAACACCAACCTCGCCAAGGCAGGCCGCAACCGTTGGAAGGGCATTCGTCCTCTGACCCGCGGTGTTGCCAAGAACCCGGTCGATCACCCGCATGGTGGTGGTGAAGGCCGGACCTCTGGCGGCCGTCATCCGGTCACGCCCTGGGGCAAGCCGACCAAGGGTGCTCGCACCCGCCACAACAAGGCGACGGATAAGATGATCATCCGTAGCCGCCACGCGAAGAAGAAGAGGTAAGCGAGATGGCTCGTTCCGTCTGGAAAGGTCCGTTCGTGGACCTCAGCCTTCTGAAGAAGGCGGAAGCCGCGCAGGACGCGGGTGGCCGTGCGCCGATCAAGACCTGGTCGCGTCGTTCCACCATCCTGCCGCAGTTCGTTGGTCTGACGTTCAACGTCTATAACGGCCGCAAGCATGTTCCGGTCTCCGTGAACGAGGAAATGGTGGGTCACAAGCTGGGCGAATTCGCTCCGACCCGCTTCTTCCCCGGCCACGCCGCCGACAAGAAGGGCAAGCGCTAATGAGCAAGGAAAAAGCTCCGCGTCGCGTCGCCGACAATGAAGCGCTGGCCGTTGGCACGCAGATCCGTGGTTCGGCCCAGAAGCTGAACCTGGTCGCCACGCTCATCCGCGGCCGCAAGGTCGAAGATGCGCTGAACATCCTCGCCTTCTCCAAGAAGGCGATGGCGGTCGACGTGCGCAAGGTGCTGGCTTCGGCCATCGCCAACGCAGAAAACAACCACAATCTGGACGTCGACGCGCTGGTCGTCGCGGAAGCATCGGTAGGCAAGGCGTTCACGCTCAAGCGCTTCCATGCCCGTGGCCGCGGCAAGTCGACCCGGATCCTCAAGCCTTACAGCCGCGTGCGCATCGTCGTGCGTGAAGCTGGCGAAGAAGCGGAGGCCTAAGCACATGGGTCACAAGAGCAATCCGATCGGTCTGCGTCTCCAGATCAACCGTACCTGGGACAGCCGCTGGTTCGCCGAAGGTGCCGACTATGGTCGTCTCCTGCTGGAAGATCTCAAGATCCGCCAGTTCATCTTCAAGACGTTGCCGCAGGCCGCGATCTCCAAGGTCGTGATCGAGCGTCCCGCCAAGCTGTGCCGCGTGTCGATCTATGCCGCCCGTCCGGGTGTCATCATCGGCAAGAAGGGTGCGGACATCGAGAAGCTTCGCAAGAAGCTGGGCGCGCTGACCTCGTCCGACGTGTCGCTGAACATCGTCGAAATCCGCAAGCCGGAAGTCGACAGCCGTCTCGTCGCGCAGGGCATTGCCGACCAGTTGGAACGCCGCGTTGCATTCCGTCGCGCGATGAAGCGTGCGGTGCAGTCGGCGCTGCGTCTGGGCGCTGAAGGCATCAAGATCACCTGTGGCGGCCGTTTGGGCGGCGCGGAAATCGCGCGCGTCGAATGGTATCGCGAAGGCCGCGTTCCGCTGCACACGCTGCGCGCGAACGTCGACTATGCCGAAGCCACCGCGCACACCGCCTATGGCGTGTGCGGGATCAAGGTGTGGATCTTCAAGGGCGAGATTCTCGGCCATGATCCGTTCGCGACCGACCGGCTCATGCTGGAGGCTCAGACCTCCGGCGTGCGCCCGGCGCGCTGATTTTGAATAGGGTATAGCGTCATGCTGCAACCGAAGAAAATGAAGTTCCGCAAGACCTTCAAGGGCCGGATCAAGGGCGATGCGAAGGGCGGCACTGCGCTGAACTTCGGCGCCTACGGCCTGAAGGCCATGGAGCCGGAACGGATCACCGCGCGCCAGATCGAAGCGGCTCGCCGTGCGATCACCCGTCACATCCGCCGCCAGGGCCGTCTGTGGATCCGCGTGTTCCCCGACGTTCCGGTGACGAAGAAGCCGGCTGAAGTCCGTCAGGGCAAGGGCAAGGGTTCGGTCGAATATTGGGCGGCTCGCGTCGCCCCCGGCCGCATCCTGTTCGAACTGGACGGCGTGCCCGGTCCGCTCGCAGCTGAGGCTTTCTCGCGTGCCGCGATGAAGCTGCCGATCAAGACGAAGGTTGTTGCCCGCCTCGGCGACACCTCGCATCTGGAGGGCTAAGGTCATGGCGAAAGTTGCTGATCTCAAGACCAAGACGGACGACGAGCTGTCGACCGAGCTGAACAACCTGAAGCGCGAGCAGTTCAACCTGCGTTTCCAGGCGGCCACCAACCAGCTGGAAAAGCCCAGCCGGGTCAAGGAAGTCCGCCGGTCGATCGCGCAGATCAAGACCCTGCAGACGGAGCGTAACAGCTCCGCTGCCAAGTAAAGGAACCACACGATGCCCAAGCGCGTGCTGACGGGAACTGTGGTTTCCGACAAGACCGACAAGACGGTGGTCGTTCGCGTGGAGCGCAAGGTTAAGCATGCGCTCTACGGCAAGATCATCCGCCGTTCGAAAAAATATCATGCCCATGACGAGGGCAATGTCTACAAGGAAGGCGAGACGGTCCGCATCGAGGAAACCGCCCCGATTTCCAAGCTCAAGACCTGGAAGGTCATCGAGCGCGTGGACACCCACAAGTCGCCGGAAACGGCGGCCTGAGGGATAGGTCACCGACTCTTTGAGTTTAATTGCGACGCGGGGCTGGCCTTTTCGTTCAGAAGAGGTTACAGGCCCGCGCTTCGCGTATGACTCACAGGGTCCAGGCACGAAATTCGGAACCGCCGGAATTTTTCCGGTAGGCCAAATAAGAAGGAACCGGATCCATGATCCAGATGCAATCCAATCTTGACGTCGCGGACAATAGCGGCGCCAAGCGCGTCCAGTGCATCAAGGTGCTGGGCGGGTCGAAGCGGCGCTTCGCTGGCGTGGGCGACATCATCGTCGTCTCCGTCAAGGAAGCGGCTCCGCGCGGCAAGGTCAAGAAGGGCGACGTTCATCGCGCCGTCATCGTGCGTACGGCCAAGGACATTCGGCGCGCCGATGGTTCGGTCATCCGTTTCGACGGTAACGCCGCTGTGCTGATCAACAAGAACGAGGAGCCGATCGGCACCCGTATCTTTGGCCCCGTGGTTCGTGAACTGCGTGCCAAGAAGCACATGAAGATCATCAGCCTAGCCCCTGAGGTGCTGTAATGAGCGCTGCTAAGATCAAGAAGGGTGACAAGATCGTCGTCCTGGCTGGCAAGGACAAGGGCCGTACCGGCGCTGTCCTTCAGGTGATGCCCAAGGACGACAAGGTCCTGGTCGAAGGCATCAACGTGCATGCGAAGCATCGCAAGCCCGACCAGTCGAACCCGCAGGGCGGCATCGAGCGCAAGCCTGCGCCGCTCCACATCTCGAACGTGGCGGTCGCCGACAAGGACGGCAAGCCGACCCGCGTTCGTTTCGAGGAGCGCGACGGCAAGAAGGTTCGCGTCGCCGTCAAGTCCGGTGAGGTGCTGTAATGGCCGACAAATATATTCCGCGCTCCAAGGCGCTCTATGACGCTGAAATCGCCAAGGCGATGACCGCCAAGTTCGGTTACAAGAACGTCATGGAAGTCCCCAGGATCGAAAAGATCACGCTCAACATGGGCGTGGGCGAAGCGACCCAGGACAAGAAGAAGGTCACCCAGGCCGCCGAGGAAATGGAACTGATCGCTGGCCAGAAGCCGGTCATCACCAAGGCGAGGAAGTCGATCGCGCAGTTCAAGCTGCGTGAAGGCATGCCGATCGGTGCCAAGGTCACGCTGCGCCGCGAGCGCATGTATGAATTCCTGGATCGTCTGATCAACATCGCGCTCCCCCGCGTGCGCGACTTCCGTGGTCTGAACCCCAAGAGCTTTGACGGCCGTGGCAACTATGCCTTCGGCATCAAGGAACAGATCATTTTCCCGGAGATCAGCTATGACCGCGTCGACAAGGTGCGCGGCATGGACATCATCGTGACCACCACCGCGAAGACGGACGACGAGGCGCGCGAGCTGCTGCGCCTGTTCGGTTTCCCCTTCCCGCAGGAAGAAGAGAAGCAGGCGGCTTAAAGTCCTTAGGGATTTTGGCCCCGCTTCTCTCCCAACGCATTAGCTAAGGAAGAGAACTTAAGTCATGGCGAAACTGAGTTCGATCAACAAGAATGAGCGTCGCAAGAAGCTGGTGAAGAAATATGCCGGCCGTTATGCAAAGCTCAAGGCGATCGCAAATGATACCAATGCTGACGACGGTGATCGTTTGATCGCGCGTCTGAAGATGGCGGAAATTCCCCGCAACGGTAACCCCACTCGCGTGCGTAACCGCTGCGAACTGACGGGTCGCCCGCGCGCCTATTACCGCAAATTCCGGCTCTGCCGTATTCAGCTGCGCGATCTGGCCAATAAGGGCCTGATCCCCGGCGTCACCAAGTCGAGCTGGTAAGGATATCATCTCATGGCATTGACCGATCCCCTGGGTGATATGCTCACCCGCATCCGCAACGGGCAGCAGGCGAAGAAGGACAGCGTTATGTCCCCCGCCTCCAAGCTGCGCGCCCGCGTTCTCGACGTGCTTCAGCGCGAAGGCTATATCCGCGGTTATTCCGAGGAAGCGCTTGGCGCCCATCCCGGCCTGCGCATCGAGCTGAAATATTTTGAGGGCCAGCCGGCCATCAAGCATGTTGCTCGCGTGTCCAAGCCTGGCCGCCGCGTCTATTCGGGTTCCAAGGAACTGCCGGTAGTGCGCAACGGCCTGGGCATCACCATTGTCTCGACGCCCCGCGGCGTTCTGTCCGACGCGGAAGCGCGCGAGCAGAATGTCGGCGGCGAAGTGCTGGCGGAGGTGTTCTAATGAGCCGCATCGGTAAAAAACCGGTCGCGATCCCCGTAGGGGTCACCGCGACGATCGAGGGCGGGCAGCTCTCGGTGAAGGGCCCCAAGGGCACCCTCGCCATGCCGCTGCGCGACGAGATCAGCTATACGTTGGAAAATGACGGCATTTCGGTGCAGCCTGCCAACAAGACCAAAGCGGCGCGCGCCTTCTGGGGTATGCAGCGTACGCTGGTCCAGAACCTGGTTACCGGTGTGACCGAAGGCTTCTCCAAGAAGCTGCTGATCACCGGCGTTGGCTACCGCGCCAACTCGCAGGGCAAGAACCTGAAGTTGCAGCTGGGCTACAGCCACGACGTCGATTACGCGATCCCCGAAGGGATCGAGATCAAGACCCCGGATAACACCACGGTCGAGATCATCGGTATCGACAAGCAGAAGGTCGGACAGGTTGCGGCCGAAATCCGTCGCTGGCGTAAGCCTGAGCCTTATAAGGGCAAGGGTATCAAGTACGACGGCGAATTCATCTTCCGCAAGGAAGGGAAGAAGAAGTAAGATGGCAAAGCTTTCCCTCTTCGCGCGGCGTCGTCGCCGCGTTCGCACCGCCCTTAAGGCCGTGTCGGGCAATCGTCCGCGTCTGAGCGTCCATCGTTCGGGCCGTCACATCTACGCCCAGGTCATTGACGACGCCGCCGGTACCACCGTCGCCGCCGCTTCGACCCTGGACAAGGACGTGCGCGGCAAGACCGGCGCAACCGCTGATGCGGCTGCCGATGTCGGCAAGCGCGTGGCGGAAGCCGCGACCAAGGCTGGCGTCACCCGCGTCGTGTTCGATCGCGGCGGTTTCCTTTTCCATGGCCGCGTCAAGGCGCTGGCCGATGCGGCCCGTGAAGCCGGGCTGGAGTTCTGAGCATGGCAGACGAAAACACCATTGAAGTCGCTGCGCCCGTCGACGGCGCGGACGCTGCACCGACCGAAGGTCGCGGCCCCGGCCGTGGCGGTCGTGGCAACCGTGGCGGTGGCGGTGATCGCAACCGTGGCGATCGCGGCGGCCGTGGCCGTCGTGACGATCGTCGTGGCGGCAACCGCGACGAAGATCAGGGCGAAGAACTGATCGAGAAGCTGGTTCACATCAACCGCGTCAGCAAGACCGTCAAGGGCGGCAAGCGCTTCGGTTTCGCGGCTCTGGTCGTCGTTGGCGATGGCAAGGGTCGTGCGGGCTTCGGCCATGGCAAGGCGCGCGAAGTGCCTGAAGCGATCAGCAAGGCGACCGCCGCTGCCAAGAAGGCAATGGTTCGCGTTCCGCTCAAGGAAGGCCGCACGCTGCATCATGATGGCCTTGGCCATTTCGGTGCGGGTAAGGTGACCGTCCGTTCGGCTCCGGCCGGTACGGGTATCATCGCCGGTGGTCCGATGCGCGCCGTGTTCGAAAGCCTGGGCGTTGCGGACGTCGTGACCAAGTCCAACGGCACGTCGAACCCCTATAACATGATCCGGGCGACCTTTGCGGCGCTGGGCGAACAGACCAGCCCCAAATCGGTGGCGCAGCGCCGCGGCAAGAAGGTCGCCGACCTGCTTCGTCGTGGTGGCGCCTCGGTCGAGTTGGCTGCCGCCGACGCCGAAGCGATTGCGGAGTAAGCGATATGGCCAAGATCAAGATCAAGCAGATCGGTTCGCCGATCCGCCGTCCCGCCGACCAGAAGAAGATTCTGATCGGCCTGGGCCTGGGCAAGATGCACCGCGTGGTGGAACTGGAAGACACAGCGGAAGTTCGCGGTGCCATCCGCAAGCTGCCCCACATGGTACAGGTGGTCGAGGGCTAACAGCCCTTCGATCCGACGATATGATGCGGAAGAGGGGGAAACCCCTCTTTCGTTTTTTCCAAGGGTGGGCTATCGGCCCGGCCTCTTTGGTCCCCATCGGGGGACAGCGCGAACATAGCGAAAGCGAGTGCACGATATGAAACTCAATGACATCCGTGACAATGATGGCGCCCGCAAGGGCCGTATGCGCGTCGGACGCGGCATCGGTTCGGGCAAGGGCAAGACCGCCGGTCGCGGCCAGAAGGGCGCCAAGGCGCGTTCGGGCGTTGCCATCAACGGTTTCGAAGGCGGCCAGATGCCGCTCCACATGCGCATCCCGAAGCGCGGCTTCAACAACATCTTCGCGAACGATTATGCGATCGTGAACCTGGGTGCCGTGCAGAAGGCGATCGATGCTGGCAAGCTGGATGCCAATGCAACCATCGACCATGCCGCGCTCAAGGCAGCCGCGCTCGCCCGTGGCGGCAAGGATGGCGTCCGTCTGCTCGCCAAGGGTGAATTGACCGCCAAGGTCAGCTTCCTGGTCGCCGGCGCGTCCAAGGGCGCGGTGGAAGCCGTCGAAAAGGCCGGTGGCAAGGTCGAGGTGATCGAAGTGGTCGCCGCAGCCGACAAGGCGAAGGCCAAGAAGGGCACTGCGCTCGCCGCTGCCAAGGCTGCGCGGAAGGCGTAATTCGCCGTCCCAGACTTGCATGTATGGCCCCGCTGCCCGATATGGGTTGGCGGGGCTGTGCGTATCTGGGGGGGTATTTTGTCGCTTGCGCGGCAACTCCCTGTTCGACACGGCTAACCCGTCCCGCTAAGGGATGAGCGATTCCGCTCCGGGGCCTTGATGCTCCGGCACGCATGATTTGAAGGGCAGCCACCATGGCATCGAGAGCCGACCAGCTCGCATCCAATCTCAGCCTCGCGAAGTTCAGCCAGGCGACCGACCTCAAGAAGCGCCTGTGGTTTACGCTTGGCGCGCTGATCGTGTTCCGTTTCCTCAGCTTCGTGCCGCTGCCCGGCGTCGATCCGACCGCCTTGTCGCAGCTCTACAGCCAGACGCAGGGCGGCATCCTCGACATTTTCAACACCTTCTCCGGTGGCAGCCTGTCGCGCATGAGCCTGATCGCGCTCGGCGTCATGCCCTACATCACCGCATCGATCGTGGTGCAGCTTGGCGCGTCGCTCTCGCCCAAGCTGGCGGCGATCAAGAAGGAAGGTGAGAGCGGGCGCAAGAAGCTCAACCAATATACCCGCTATGGCACGGTCGGCCTGACCGCGGTCCAGGGCTATTTCATTGCGGTCGGGCTTGAAGGCTTCGGCGCGCAGTCGGGCGTCGCCGCGGTGATCGAACCGGGCATGCTGTTCCGCCTGACCGCCGTTGTCTCGCTGATCGGCGGCACCATGTTCCTGATGTGGCTGGGTGAACAGATCACTTCGCGCGGCATCGGCAATGGCGTGTCGCTCATCATCATGGCGGGCATCGTCGCCCAGTTGCCGGTGACGTTGAGCAACCTGTTCAAATCGGGCAGCGAAGGCACGATTTCCGGCCTGCTGATCTTCCTGATCATGGTAATGGCTGTCGGCCTCGTCCTTTTGATCTGCTTCATGGAGCGGGCCCAGCGCCGCGTACTAATCCAATATCCCAAGCGCCAGACCCGGCAGGGGCTGATGCAGGCGGATCGCAGCCATCTGCCCTTGAAGGTCAACACCGCCGGTGTGATCCCGCCGATCTTCGCCAGCTCGCTGCTGCTGATGCCGCTGACCATCTCGCAATTTGCGGGTCAAACCGTCGCGGGTGAGAGCAGGCTGGGCGACTTCGTGCTAACGCTGAACCAGTATCTGTCGCATGGCAGCCCGGTCTACATGGCGCTGTACGGGCTTGGTATCGTGTTCTTCTGCTTCTTCTACACCGCCGTGGTGTTCAATCCGGAAGAGACGGCGGACAATCTCAAGCGCAACGGCGGCTTCATTCCCGGCATCCGTCCGGGCAAGAATACCGAAAATTATCTCGACTATGTGCTGACGCGCATCACGGTGATCGGCGCGGCCTATCTGGCGTTCATCTGCCTCGTGCCTGAATTCGCCATCGCCCGGGCGGGAATTCCATTCTACCTTGGTGGGACTAGCCTGTTGATCGTCGTCAATGTTACGGTCGATACGGTGACCCAGATTCAAAGCCATCTGCTCGCCCATCAATATGGGGATCTGATCAAGAAGGCGAAGCTGAAAGGCCGTATGCGCTAATTGGCGCAGACCGGCTCAGGGCGCACAACAGGGGAGAATGCGCGCAATGAATATCATTCTGCTTGGCCCTCCGGGTGCTGGCAAGGGGACGCAGGCCAGCCGTCTGGTCGATAGCCGTGGCATGGTCCAGCTGTCGACCGGCGACATGCTGCGCGCTGCGGTCAAGGCGGGAACGCCCGTAGGCCTGCAGGCCAAGGCGCTGATGGAATCGGGCGCACTCGTGCCTGACGAAGTCGTGTCCGGTATTATCGGCGAGGCGCTGGACGCGCTTTCCTCCGACACCGGTGTCATCTTCGATGGCTATCCGCGGACAGAGGCGCAGGCGCATTCGCTCGATACCATCCTGGAACAGCGCGGCCGTTCGCTCGATCATGTCGTCGAACTGGAAGTCGACGAAGACGCGCTGGTCGAACGCATTACCGGCCGCTTCACCTGCGCCAGCTGCGGGGAAGGCTATCACGACACGTTCAAGAAGCCCAAGGTCGAAGGCGTCTGTGACAAATGCGGCGGCACGGAATTCAAGCGTCGTCCCGACGACAATGAAGAAACCGTCCGCACCCGCATGGCCGAATATCGTGCCAAGACGGCGCCGATCCTGCCAATCTATGAAGCGCGTGGCATCGTGTCGCGTGTCGATGGCATGGCGGATATGGACGATGTGAGCGTTGCGATCGCTGCCATCTTGGACGGCGGCGCAGCCTGAGCTAGATTGCCCTCCGCACGCGACGGGGGGAGGGCATCATGCGCATCATCGGACTTTTGCTATGGGCTGGTGCGGCGATGGCCGCGCCGGCCCATAGCGCTGTTACAGCGACCAGCGACATCGGCTTTGCAACGCAAAGCAGCGTGGAGATCGCGGCGAAACCTGGCGCTGTCTATGCGTTGCTGGCAATGCCCGGTCGCTGGTGGAGTGACAGTCACACCTATAGCGGCGATTCGGCCAATATGGTCCTGGACCCGCGCGCCGGTGGTTGCTTTTGCGAAGCCCTGCCCAATCCGTCCGGCAAGCCCGGCAGCGTTGAACATGGGCGGGTCATCTATGCCGTGCCCGACAAGCAGTTGCGCCTGTCCGCCGCGCTGGGACCGCTTCAGAGCGAAGGCGTCGCTGGCACGCTCGATGTCACGATCAAGCCGTCGGGCAAGGGTGTTCGCGTCACGATGACCTATGTCGTCGGCGGCTATCTGCGCGCCGGTGCAGCCACGCTTGCTCCATTGGTTGATCAGGTCCTGAACGAGCAATTACAGGGCCTGAAACGTGCGGCGGAGGCACATTGACCGATCGACTGGTGCGATCTGGCAAAAAATCAGCAACAAAAGAGGGTTAAGACGCTCTAGTTAACCACGATGTTAACGGATTTATTGCTGTCTTGTTGCTATAGCGCGGCATGGCCGGATCGCCTTCCTCCCGTACTCGCCTGACCGAGTTGGACGCTTTGCGCGGCATCGGGGCGTTGTGCGTGCTGATTTTCCATTATTCCACTCGCTTCCACGAGCTGTTTCCGCAGGCCAGCCATGTCCCTTTCAGCTTCCCCGGCGGCAATTACCGGGTGTTGCTGTTCTTCACCATTTCGGGCTTCGCGATCTTCTTCACGCTCGACCGGATCGGGTCGGTCGCCGATTTTGTCGTCAACCGCTTTGCGCGCCTTTACCCTGCCTATATCGTCGCCATGCTGCTGACGCTGGGCATCGAATATCTGGCGCATGCGACCCAGTTGCTGGTCGGTCCGGTGGCGATCCTCGCCAACTTTACCATGTTGCAGGGCTTTGCGTTCATGCCCGAAGTCGACGGGGCCTATTGGACGCTGACCGTGGAAATCGGCTTCTATGTCTGCATGATCGCGCTGTGGCGCTTTGCTGGCCTCAAGCGGCTTGAACCCATGCTGGCGGCGTGGCTGGCCATACGCTGGCTCTATTTCGCCTGGCCCGACATGCCCGAACGCATCATCATGCTGCTGGTGCTGCGCTATCTGCCTTTCTTCGTCATCGGCATGTTGTCCTATCGGGTATGGGCCGGGCAGCGCAGTTGGCGGCAGCAGACGCCTTATATGCTTCTGGGGCTCGCCTCCGTGGCGACGATCGAGACCTGGGACGTGACCATCGTCGCCTGCGTCTTGATCCTAACCTTCGCAGCGTTGATCGCGGGACGGTTGCGCTTTCTCAGCTTGCGCCCGCTCGTCTGGCTGGGCGGGATCAGCTATTCCTTTTACCTCATCCATCAGCATGTCGGTTTCATCGTCATGCTGGAGGTTGCCAAGGCCGGCTATAGCCCCTGGGTCGGCTTCTTCGCCGCCTTCGCGGTAGCGTTGCTGCTGGGAACGGCGATCAATCGCGCGGTCGAACGGCCAGCGGGGGAGACGATATTGCGCTGGTGGAAGCGTCGGCGCGCGGGGCCGGCTGTCGCCATCGTTCCGGCCTGATAAAGGGCGCAGCCGGACAGACCGGCCGCGCCCCTCCTGATCCTATCGTGCGACAGGTGCTGCCGCAGCCGCATTTTCCGGCAACCCGCCCATCTGCGTCACCATCTTGGTATAGGCGTCCAGATAGGCGAGCACGATGACCTGACCGATATCGGTATTCTGGTAGCCGCCGCCGCCGACCGCAGCCAGGCCGCCCATCCAGCCCAGTCCGCCACCGCCGCCAAAGCTGAGGTCCGATTTGCGGAAATAGCCTTCCGCCATCACTTCCTCTTCGGTCGTGCGTGCATTGACGACCGACAGCATGACGTTGGCTTCGCTCTTCTTGATCGATATGCCGCCCAGCAGCGCGCCGCCGACCCGGCCGCCCAGCATCCCGCCGAGCATTCCGCCAAAGGCATTGCCGCCGCTATTCTTGTTGGTGGTCACGATGTCGGGCTGGATGAAATAATCCGCCGCCTTGACCTGACCCTTGCCCAGATTGCTGCCCGCCTGCAATTCGCCCGAATCCGCCATGGCGCGTTCCAGATTGCGGCTGGCCATCGACCGGCCGCGATTGACCAGGCCAAAGCAGCCGGACTGCTGGACGAACAGTTTGATTATCGCTTCCGGGCTGCCCAGGCTCAGTTCGCGCCACCACTGATTGTCCGGCTCGACGATTGCGACGGTGCCGAGGCGCTTGGTGCAGCGGGGGATTTCCATCTGTTTTTTCGTCTGGGCCTGACGACCCGACGACCCCTTGTCAGCGGCAATGGCTTGCGGCGCGACCAGTGCCAGACAGACCGTAGCGGCTGTCAACGTCTTTAATACACGCATTTTCAAGAACCCCGTTTGTTGCTTGATCTGAATTTGTGCGCGCCCCGATATTTTCGCGCATCATATCATAGCGCCGTCATGCTTCCAAGCGGAGCGGGGTGGGGGTGACGGCCATTGTCATCTTATCGGACGGGGCTTTCGCGATCCTGCTGACAGGGCCGATGACACCTGCTATCGGCGCGCAATGACTGAGCTTAGCCACATCCGTAACTTTTCGATCATCGCCCATATCGACCATGGCAAGTCCACGCTGGCGGACCGGCTGATCCAGCGGACCGGCGGCCTGTCTGACCGCGAGATGAGCGCCCAAGTCCTTGATAACATGGACATTGAGAAGGAGCGCGGGATCACGATCAAGGCGCAGACGGTGCGCCTGGACTATGTCGCGAAAGATGGCCAGACCTATGAGCTGAACCTGATGGACACGCCGGGCCATGTCGACTTCGCCTATGAGGTCAGCCGTTCCCTTGCCGCGTGCGAGGGCGCGCTGCTGGTCGTGGACGCGGCGCAGGGCGTGGAAGCGCAGACTTTGGCCAATGTCTACCAGTCGATCGAGCATGATCATGAGATCGTGCCGGTGCTCAACAAGATCGACCTGCCCGCCGCGGAACCGGAAAAGGTGCGCAAGGAAATCGAGGATGTCATCGGCCTGGATGCGTCCGAAGCGGTGCTGGCCAGCGCCAAATCGGGCATCGGCATCGATGAAATTCTGGAAGCCATCGTCCAGAAAATCCCGCCGCCAAAGGGCGACCGCAACGCGCCGCTGGAGGCGATGCTGGTCGACAGCTGGTACGACCCCTATCTGGGCGTCGTCATCCTGGTCCGCGTCGTCAATGGCGTGATCAGGAAGGGGCAGGCGATCAAGTTCATGATCGGCGGCACCGAACATCTCATCGACCGCGTCGGTTGCATGCGGCCCAAGATCGAACAACTGCCCGAACTGGCGGCAGGCGAAATCGGCTTCATCACCGCGCAGATCAAGGAAATTGCCCAGACCCGCGTGGGCGACACCATCACCACGGTCAAAAATGGCGCAACCGCGCCGCTGCCGGGCTTTAAGGAAGTGCAGCCGGTGGTGTTTTGCGGCCTGTTCCCGGTCGATGCCAATGATTTCGACAAATTGCGCGACAGCATCAGCAAGCTGCGCCTGAACGACGCCAGCTTCAGCTTCGAAATGGAAAGCAGCGCGGCGCTGGGCTTCGGCTTCCGCTGCGGGTTCCTGGGCCTGCTCCATCTGGAAATCATTCAGGAACGGCTGACCCGCGAATATGATCTGGACCTGATCACCACGGCGCCGTCGGTGGTGTACAAGATCAAGCTGACCTATGGCGCGGGCGAGATCGAACTGCACAATCCCGCCGACATGCCCGACCCGACCAAGATCGACGAGATTGAGGAGCCGTGGATCGAGGCGATCATCTATTGCCCCGACGAATATCTGGGGTCCATCCTGAAACTGTGCCAGGACCGGCGCGGCATCCAGAAGAACCTCACCTATGTCGGCGGTCGCGCGCAGGTGACCTATGAATTGCCGCTCAACGAAGTGGTGTTCGACTTTTACGACCGCCTGAAGAGCATCAGCCGCGGCTATGCGAGCTTCGACTATCACCAGATCGGCTATCGCGAGGGCGACCTGGTCAAGATGAGCATCATGGTCAATTCAGAGCCGGTCGACGCGCTCAGCATGATCGTCCATCGCGGATCGGCGGAATCGCGCGGGCGCGGCATGTGCGAGCGCCTGAAAGACCTGATCCCCCGCCATTTGTTCAAAATCCCGATCCAGGCCGCGATCGGCGGCAAGGTGATCGCCCGCGAAACCATCGCCGCGATGCGCAAGGACGTGACCGCCAAATGCTATGGCGGCGACATCAGCCGCAAGAAGAAGCTGCTCGACAAGCAGAAGGAAGGCAAGAAGCGGATGCGCGAATATGGATCGGTCCAGATTCCGCAGGAAGCCTTCATCGCCGCGCTGCGGATGGGCGACGAGAACTGACCGACGCGCACGCCGCCCTGACCGGCCAACTGGACCGGATCGAGCGGGCGGCGGCGTTTCTGGCCAATGGCATGTCGCGCGGCCTGTGCCCCGACGCGGCGACACGGCGGCGCGGCGCGATGCCCGCCCGGCTGATCGGCAATGGCCTGCGCGAACTGGACCTGTTCCTGACCGACATGATTGTCGAGGCGCAGCGGATCGACCGGCTGGGCAAGGCGGCAGGGCGCGACCCCGGCATCCATCCGGGGCGGCGCATTTTCAGCGCGGCGGAAGCATGGCGACGGGTTGGCGGGCAATTGGGTCTGGCAGGCGTCGAGCGCGGGCGGCTGCGCACGATGCGCGCGGCGCAGAACCGGCATTGCTATGGCGGCTGGCGCGACGGGGATAGCGGCACGGCGATGCAGGCCGCCTGCGCCGACTATGCGCGACTGGCGCGGGATGTGCTGGCGGCGGTGCGGGGGAAGATGGGGTAGGGCGAGGTTGCGCCACTTTAAGCCATCCCTTATCATTTAACAGATGCGTGCAAGCGGACGCTATGGGCAAACGCTGCTCCATCAAGCTGGACACCCGCAACAACCCTGAATTCAGCAAAGTCCCATCCAACAATTTCAATCACTTGGCGCTCGAAAGGTCAAGAAATCAGAGGTATTTGCGGGTGCCCAGCTATCTACCGTAGAAATTACTTTGCCGACGGCATCAGGCGCGCGCGCCACTTGCCAAAAGAGTAGGCTGTATACGTCTATATCTCATGTCCCGCCCACCTTTAGTGCCCGTGCGAGTCCTGGATGAACTGAATAAGGACGCTCGGTAGCCGCACCGAGATTTGAAGGTATCTTTGGATTAAGGGTTACAGACGAGCGATCGCGGAAGGACCAGTGGACAAAATTTTCCAGCTTGTTTGCCGACATCTCATCGTACCCAATGACATTCATGCTATATAAGAATTGAAGAAACTGCTCAGGCGCTTCAGATAATTCTCTAATGGTAGGTTTTTTGGAGCCAACGCTCAGGCTATATTCGCGAAAGGCGTCTTGAAAATCTCGCCATGAGAAACGGCTTTTACCACCAAGAAATCGGAAAAATCCTGTTATTTCGTCGAAGTCGGCATTGGCATGATAGAATGACAAGTAGTTCTTTACTTCTCCAAGGAGATATTCTGAATATTGTTGTTGGCAATTTTCGAAGTCTCTTTGAGAAAAACTTAAAGCATCGGGACGATGCTCATTAACGTACTCTTGCAAAATCAAGATGTAAGATATGACGTCGCGTGGTCTATAAAAGGAATACCGAAGAAATCCAATAAATGGATCGTCTATACGCTCGGCTATCCTTTTATTAGCTAGTGTATAATTGAAGTAGTGTGACCATGCTTGACCTAACGCAAGATCTTTCCCAGCATTCTGTTGTTTACCGAGTATGCCATCTACTAGCCGAAAAAGCCGAGATGTCTTGGCATCGCCGTATGTCGTTTTCCAGTCCAACTGGACGCCATTATCTCTGATCTTTGTATTGCTATTATGAAAGCCAATAGCTTCAAATATGTCTGGCCTCAAAAGAACAATAACTTTTAGCCTCCCTCTCGAATCTCTAAGCTCGACTTTGTACGATTAGGTAGTGAAGCATAGCGCTTGGGCCATACGTACGATGCGGGTTGTTGGAATATATTGCGGTTTCCGGCGGGGCGGGGAGTGTGAGTTAATGTCGCCGACCCAAAGTTGGAGTCGGATTGCGCCGATGGCGTCGCTAAATGTCAGGCTGGTTTTCCGATACCACGCGGCCGCATAGGGTGTACTGGTACTGTTGAGAAGATCACAGGCCCAGAGCGAGATGAGGCTGTATAATCCGAGCAGAGCCGGCGTGGTTCGCGCTATGGCTTTGTCGGTCCATTGGCGCTGTGTCTCGACACCCAGGTGCGCGCGGGTTTCGGCAAAGGTGACCTCGATCTGCCATCGGCGGACGTAGAGGGCGATTATCTCGGCGGGCTCGAGGCTGATGTCGGTACTGAAGAAGGCCTGCGGGCCGCGCTTTCCGTCAGGATCGCGAACCAGGACCCAGCGGACCGGCAAGACCGGAGTGCCGGGCCTGTACCATAAGGCGATGTCAGATGTGATCTCGAGCGTCTTGCCGTTGAGATGGCCATACCAGGCAGAGACGAGAATACTGGTCCAGCGTGTCGCCGGGTTGGCGAGCAGGGTCTTGAGTTTTGATAATGCTCGCCCTTTCTGCGCCGGTCGCCCCATCGTGCGTGCCGTTCGCCCCGCAGGCTGAGCAAACAAGTTGGCGTCGAGCCGCAGTCGGCTGATGAGTGTGGCCCGGCGGACGATCGCATGCGCCAGTTCGTGGACAGCAAAGCTGCTGTCGCCAATGAAAATGATCCGCCGACCCGGCAGCCAGCGAGACAGCTGCAGCGCGCCCTGCCGGGCCCAGTCCGTCAGCAATTTGTGACGACAGCCGCGTTGACGGTTCGATCGTTCCGAAGGAGCGAGCAACGTCAAGACTGGCAGTGCCTTGATCAGGCGGGTCCATGACACCGGGGTGAGCACCATGAAGCTGAGCCAGCGCAGTCCGCTGGCTTTGACGAAATGGCCGTGACTGGAGCGGACCGGGTCGCGGTAGATACCCCGTGCGGTGATCCGGCGCCCCCATCGCCGCTCAATGGTGTCGTCCATACCAATGACCACAGGACCATCGGGCACGAGCCGTTCGACCACAATGCCCAATAAACGCCTGGCAACGGCACGCGAACTCCAGCGGGCGCGATTGAGGATCTGGTGATAGGTTGCAAAGTTGGCAGCATCGGCTCGGCCGGTCACACGCAGGCAAGTCGTAACGGTCCGTTTGCCCGTGGCCAGTAGGCCGCCCATCACAAGAACAAGGACATGCTCCCAGCTGGGAGCCGTAAAGCAGGGACGCCATGCCTGCAGCCATTGGCGCAGGATCTGGGGGACGGGATCGCCGATAACGGCCTTGTTCTGGTCCAGCATTCCATGCTTCGAATCCTGACTGAAGCACGTTGCAACGCTTAGGCTGTTGCCATGCGGCGAGGTGACTCGAATATGCTGTGACCCGACGGCAGCTATGGATGCACCATGAAAGACGAGGAAATCATTCTGCGCATCGAGACGTTCGACGCGGCCAACGGCGGCGGCGTCGGATGGTATGAGGACAAGGGCGCTTACCATCTCTATCTGCTGGAAACCGAGGCACCGGTCGCCCGCCTCAAGCCTGTCGGCTCGCGCGACGAAGTCAGGCTCGGCTACTGGTCACACCGGCGGAAATGGGAAGATATCGACGATATGGGCGGATGCGTCTTGCCACTCGATCAAGCCCTCGACCACATCGCTGAAAACAGCATCTTCTGGACCTGGACCTGACCAAAAACGTACAAAGTCGAGCTTAGAGCCTGATTCAAAATTATCGGGCGTGATTTGATGGCCTTGCGATGCGGCGTGCGAAGAGCTGGATCGAGGCGATGAAGAGCCATGCGGTAGCCGATGCGATGGTCTGTTCAAAGTCCTTGGCGAGGCGGCGATTGCGGTTCAGCCAGGCGAGGGTTCGCTCGACGACCCAGCGTCGCGGGAGAATGACAAACCCCTTTGCGGCATCCGACCGTTTGACGATCTCGATGGTCCATTTGCCGATCCGGCGCAGCGCGTCCCTGAGTTTGTCACCGGCATAGCCACCATCGGCGAAGACATGGCGCAGCCACGGGAAGCGCCTGATGATCTCGGCCAGCACCAGCGGAGCGCCGTCACGGTCTTGGATGTCGGCGGTGTGGACTACGGCATGGACGAGATTGCCGTCGGTATCCGTCAGGATATGGCGCTTGCGCCCCTTTGTCTTCTTGCCCGCGTCATAACCCCGTGGCCCGCCGCTTTCCGTGGTTTTGACGCTCTGGCTGTCGATCACGCCGGCGCTGGGCGAGCCCTGGCGGCCTGCAGCTTCGCGCCCGATCAGCAGCAGGGTATGGTTTAACGACAACCACAGCCTGCTGTCCCGCCACAGATAGAACCAACGCCGCACCGTCGAGACCGGCGGAAAACACGGCGGAAGCATCCGCCACGGGAGGCCGCCACGCAACAGATACAGGATCGCCTCGACAATCCGCCTGAGCGGCCACTTGCGCGGACGCCCTACATGCGAGGGCGGCGGAAAGAACGGCTCGAGCAGCGCCCATTCGGCATCGGTCAAATCGCTTGGCAAAGCCAAGTCCGCACGGGCATACTGCGCCCGAGTGGTGTCGGTCCACATCGTTGATTTCCTTTGGTTTGTCGCAAAACCGCTGAATCAACGACAGGGCACGCCGTCAAGCTAACCCGCTGATACCACTCAACTTAATTTCGGATCAGGCTCTAATATTTGAGAAGAAATCTATGTTCAAGCTCCAAGCAGCGTTGGCAAGACCTTTGATACATTCCAAATATATTTCATACTCTATATCATCGGGACGAACATCGATACCGTCGATAAAAAGAATATGATCTTTTCCCAAATTCAAAGAGCTTATGGCTTCTTTAAATCTCTGTTCTATTGCGAAAAGGCTAGTCTGAAATCCATTGCCAGCAAATTTGACTGATACAGCTGATTTAGATCCAATCTTGGCAATTTTAGGCGCAGTTATTTCAGCATTTAATTCCGCATTTTCAATAAACTCAATTGCGTTAATTATTTCCGGAGCGAATGCCGTCTGATAATAATTTTCGATAACTGTTTTTAAGTTCGCAAACTTACTTGCCTGTAAAATAGCTCCGTCTTCGCTTCTTTGTATGTTGTCAGACATAAGTTGAAGAAGGATGACACGCCAAATATCTGTGTATCCAGATACCTGGAGATGCCCAAGGGCTTTTTGCTTGATGAATCTTTCGTAATCTGTGCCTGTGATGCTTCTAATAGTGGAGGAAGTATTTTTGTACTCTGAGTTGCTTAGCAGAGTAGCGTATGCAGTCTTCCCCGTGCCCTTCTCGCCCACTAGAAAATATCTCTTTGATTCCAGTACTTTATCGAGCACGCTATCCCGAAGAAATATTTTCGAAAGAAATTCTTTTTCTTGTCTGCCGCTAAAGTTAATTGCATCTATTGATCCGATATTTAAATCAGATATTTTTTTGAATGGTAGTGCCACGATGCTGCTCCTGTCATTCACATTCGTGTATGATGAAACTCACAAGTGCAAGTGGATTGAAGCCGCGCCGGTATCCGGCGTCATTTTTTACTGTCGCCGCATCGTACGTTAAAAGCTTGTGCAAGAGTGTCAGCTTCTTCGCCATTTTCGTATCTAAAGCGACCGTCTGCAATCGGCCAAAATGGAACGGGAAGAGAGCGACCAGCTGCCCCACCAAATCATTGGCGGGCAGCTGCATCAGGCTAAACGATGCCAAGCAGCGTCATTTGGGGAAGTGGATGCCGCATAGCTTGTTTCCATCTGGATCGCGGAAGTACGCGAGTACGATCGTACCCATAGACGCTGTTTCGCGAGGACCGGGCGCTACCTCGATCGACATGCCACCATTGGCAACTGCAGCATCATGAAACTGCTTCACCTGCTCTGGCGAATTGCATGAAAAAGCAATGGTGCTGCCGTTCGCGACAGTTGCCGGTTCGTCATTGATCGGCTGGGTGACAATGAAATTGGCCCCATTCCCGCTGTTGTAGATCAGGCGCGTGTGGCCACTGTCGGCCACGTTGATCGTCGCCTCCCCAACTCCGAGGGTACCAAGCACCGTGTCGTAAAAGCGCTTCGCCCGGTCGATGTCGTTCGACCCCACCATCGTGTGAAAAAGCATGCATCTTCTCCTACTAGGGCTGCGCCATGATTGAACACTGCCCGCGCTCGGCCATAGCAGGATCAAACGCGCGGTCACGCTTGGATCGTTGGGCTGACGTTGGCATGCTTGAATCGATAGGGACAGAAGTCTTACCTTGGTCGATGGGCGACAGGCAGCCACTTCCGTTCATGATCGTGTCGCCTGCCCTAAGGGGGAACGGCGGCTATCCCTTCCTACCCGCCGGTAAGGCGACATTCCGAAATCGGCCATTTCCTGCCCCACACCCACCCTCAAAACGTCCGCGCCTGCGGCCCATCGCGACGGTGGTGTGCGTCCGTGTCCGGGGCTGGCAGGGCGAGGCCTTGGGTTGCGGCGCGCCAGCGGTCGAAGGCTTCGCGTTCGTCGCCCTCTATGGTGATGCGGCCGCGCGGGTCGAGGCGGTTGGCTTCTATGATGGCGACCTCCTCGATGCGGAGCCTTTCGACTTCCTTCAAGATCTTCTTGAGATCCAGATCGGCCTCGCCGCCGGGGCGCATTTCCTCGCGCTTCCATTCAAGCTTGAGCGCTTCGATATCGACGGGGCGGGATGCGCCGCGGATCGCGCCTTCGGGATAGCGATCATGCGCGCGGTTGCGCAGCAGGAACATGAGCAGCCGGTCGTTAAAGACGCGGCGGGTGCCGACCAGCTTGCCATAGCTGTACACCGGGACTTCGATGCCGTTGATGGCGCGTTCCAGCGCGATGTCCTCCAGCCGCTGCACCCCCTGATCCAGCGCGGCGAGCCAGGCGGCGGCGAAGCTGTCGGCGCCCTTTTGCCGTCGCAACTGATAGGCGCCATCGGTCGACATGCCGACGCGCTGGGCGGCGTGCTTGACCGATCCGGTTTCCGCCAGCGCGGCGATGAAGGCGCGCTGACGCTCCGGCGTCCAGCCATCATGGCGATAGCGGCGAGGGATGGGGGTGAAATCCAGATGGACGGGCTGCACCGTTGCGCGCGGAAGGGATCGGCTGGTCATGGCGGGCCATATAACCTATATGGTTATATGTAGGACAGTATTTTTTGGCGTATCCGCACCGGCCTTCAAACGAGTCACGTGCCTCGTTTGAACCCCACCCGACCTCCCATTCAGGATACACTCTGTGGGCGGTCGGGTGGGGGTGAGGGCCGGTGCGGCAACCGAAATGCGTTCTTGCGCGCCTGTCGGGACAGACGCTCAGTGCGGCTGGCCCGCGCACCAGTGGATCGGCTTTGGCGACCAGGGCCGGGCATGGCCCTTGAGGATCATCAACTGGCCGATCGACACGCCGTCGCGCACCAGCACCCTGGCCGCCGGGTCCGGGTCTATGGGATCGGGCCGGGCCTCGAACGCGCCGCCGTTCATCATCGCGGCGAGCGCTATACGCCCCTGCTGCGCCCGTTCGGCTTCGTCCGGGCATTTGGCGCCGATCTGGCTGGGGACGCTGATGTCGGCCAGGCGATAATAATGGCCCTTGTAGGCATAGCTGTCCGCCGACAGGACGCAGGCATCGCCGGTCAGATCGTCGCACAGCCCGAACTGTTCGGAAATGGTCGGCCGGGCAGCGACCGCGCCATGATCGGCAGCGGGCATCAGATCCTTGAACAGCAGGATGGCGGCCGCCGCGATCACCAGCGCGACGAGGATGATCCCGCCCGCCACGATGGTGGCCGGGCCGTCCTGCCTGTCATGCAGCCAGGCGCCCGATGGGTCGAAGGTGCGATCGCCCGGTTCGTAGAGATTATGTGCCATGATCGGTTTCCACTCTCCTATATAAGGATAGCCGATTTTCCCGAAGATTTCGTTAACCAACCTGCCGCGCGGATCAGCGGATCGGCCGCTTGACGATGGCGCGGGGGCATGATCAAAACGGCGCGTCCCAGGCGCAGGAGGCGGCATGAGCGAGAGCTGGTTATATGATGAGCATCCCGCGATGTTCCGGGCGCATCCCGTGCTGTTCATGCTGTTGCTGGTGTCGGTCGTCGGCATACTGGCCATCGCGGTGTGGTGGGTGATGCACAAGGGCGAGCGGCTGGCGCTGAGCGAGTGGGAGGTGCTGATGGAGCGGGGGCTGCTGGCCAAGCAGCGCACCGAGATCGCCCTGTCGAGCATTCGCAGCGTGCGGATCACGCAATCGCTGGGCCAGCGCATCTTCGACGTTGGCCATGTCGAGCTGTTCAGCGCGGGCGATATGGCCGAAATCGCGATCAAGAATATGCCCCGGCCCGGCCGAATCCGCGCCATCGCCGCCGCGCGCAGTCTGGACCTGTTGCCACAGCGATAGGGGATTTATACGCTACCCCTTGACTTTGACGCATATATTTCAACGATAGCAGATAGAGGGACCGGAAGAGTTCCCAGCCGCAGAGGACGCCAGAAGGAGCAACGCCGGGCCGCATGATGTGGCGCGGCGCGGACAAGGGGTCGTCTGCATGGGCTTGCGAGTGATGCCGTCACTGACGGAACTGACGGCCGAGCAGCGCGCGGACATAAGGCAGGCCTGCGGCTTTGCCTGTGTGCGGTGCGGGGTGACCATCTATCGCTATCTGGGTCTGCCCGACAGCAATGGCGCGACGTTGCTGTGCCCGACATGCCACGGGCTGGTGGAGGAAGGGCGGCTGACCGCGACGCAGGTGCATAGCTTTCATGCCAATCCGGTCGTGCGCCAGCGCCATTTCGCGCGGGACCGTCTGCCCTTTTCCGCCGAATTGCCGCAACTGATCGTCGGCGGATCGCGCCTGTTGCGCGACACGCCGATCCCCATCACGCTGGATGGCGAGCCGATCCTGATCTTTGCCCCGCCCCGCCGCACCAATGGCGCGACGCGGATCAGCGTGCGGCTGGGCGCGCCTGATGGCGAGCCGGTGCAGGTGATCGACGGCAATGAATGGCTGCCGACCGATGGCAGCTGGCACTTCCTGCTGCGCGGCGACCGCTATTCGATGATGGCGTCGCGCGGCGACGGCCTTGCGGTGCTGCGCATCGTGTCGCGCAACCGGATTGCGGTGGAACATCTGCGCACCACCATCCGGGGGCGGCGGCTGGAAGTGACGCCCGACTGGCTGGAAATCGACGGCAAGCGCCATGTCGACCGCATCGGCAGCGGCACGCTGATCGGGCTGGAGATGTAGCGGGGCGGAGATACTCCCCTCGCAGGGGAAGAACAGGATAAGCCAAACGCGCTTTGACAGTCGGGTGCCCAGCGGGCAGGGCATTGCCATGCAGCTTTCCCATTTCGATCCCGTCCTGTTCCTGCGCGACTATTGGCAGAAAAAGCCGCTGCTCATCCGCAATCCGTGGGGGGAGTGGCGCAATCCGCTGGAACCGGACGAGCTGGCGGGGCTGGCGTGCGAGCAGGGCGTGGAATCGCGGCTGATCACGCTGGGCGATGATCGGCTGGCGATGGAGAGCGGGCCGCTGCCCGAAACCCGCTTTGGCCAACTGGGCGCGCTCCCCTGGACATTGCTGGTGCAGGCGGTGGACCATCATGTCCCGCAGGTCGCGGCGCTGATCGATCCGTTTCGCTTCGTCCCTAATTGGCGGATCGACGATGTCATGGTCAGCTATGCGACCGACGGCGGCGGGGTGGGCGCGCATTTCGACCAATATGATGTGTTTCTGGTTCAGGGGCTAGGGCGTCGCCGCTGGCAGGTGGGGGCCTTATGCGATTCCACAACGCCGCTTTTGCCGCATGACGATCTGCGCCTGCTGGCCGATTTCGTACCGGAACAGGAATGGATATTGGAGCCGGGCGACATTCTCTACGTGCCGCCGCGCATCGCCCATCATGGCGTGGCGGTCGGGGATGACTGCATGACCTATTCGATCGGCTTTCGCGCGCCGTCGCGCGCCGAACTGGTCGAACATTGGTCCGAAACGCTGGTGGGCGCGATGCCGGACGAGGATCGCTATGCCGATCCCGATCTGGCGCGGCAGGCCAATCCGGGCGAGATCGCGCCCGCCGCGATCGACCGGCTGCACGCGCTGGTGACGGAGGCGCTGGCCGACCGCGCCGCCTTTGCCCGCTGGTTCGGCCAATATAGCAGCAGTCCCAAATATCCCGATACCGACTGGCGCCCCGAAGAGCCGATGGAAGCGGGCGATGTCGCGGCGATGCTGGCGGAAGGGGCGGCGCTATGCCGCAATCCCGCGAGCCGCTTTTCCTTCGTGCGGCAGGGCGACGGGCTGCTGCTGTTCGTCGATGGCGAATGTTTCGATTGTGCCGGCGACGTGGCGGCGCTGGCCGAAACGCTCTGCGCGCAGGATCATGTGAGCGTCGATCCGTCCGATGCCGGGCTGGCGTTGCTGACCATGCTGGTCAATCAGGGCAGCCTGGCATTTGAGGAAGAGGTTTAGGCCATGGCGCTGATATTATTCAATAAACCGTTCAATGTCCTGTGCCAGTTCACCCCCGAACCCAATGGGCCGGAGCGGCAGACGCTCAAGGATTATATCGATGTGCCGGGCGTTTATCCCGCCGGGCGGCTGGACACGGACAGCGAAGGGCTGTTGCTGCTGACCGACGATGGCCGCCTGCAGGCGCGGATCGCCGACCCCCGCTTCAAAATGCCCAAAACCTATCTGGCGCAGGTGGAGGGCGAGCCGGACGAGGCGGCGCTCGACGCGCTGCGGCGCGGGGTGACGCTGAAGGACGGGCGGACCTTGCCCGCCGAGGCCGAACGGATCGACGACCCGGCGCTGTGGCCCCGCGACCCCCCGGTGCGCTTTCGCAAGACCGTGGCCGATTGCTGGATCAGCCTGACGATAAGGGAGGGCAAGAACCGGCAGGTGCGGCGCATGACGGCGGCGGTGGGGCATCCGACGCTAAGGCTGGTGCGCTGGGCGATCGGCGAATGGACGCTGGAGGGCGTGCAGCCGGGGGAATGGCGCGAGGTTGGGTGAGGGGGCCGCTAACGACCAAAGCACGAACCCGCTCCGCGGGAGGGTCGCTTGGGGTGACGTAGCGTAGTATTGTTCAGGCTTTGCGAGCGGCGATGTCGCCTTGCGACCGTGGAGTTCCTTCAACGGAAAGGAACTCACCATGGATGCCATCACTTCCCCGAACCCGAAGAATTCTCTGCGCGAGCGTATGTTGCAGGACATGACGATGCGTGGCTTTGGGGAGCACACGCAGAAGGACTATATCCGGCACGTCCGATCATTTGCCGCGTTTCTCGGTCGGCCTCCCGATACGGCTACGATCGAAGACCTCCGGCGCTTTCAGATCGATCAGCATGAGCGGGCTGTTGGTCCAGCAACCATCAATGGGGCCGTATCGGCACTGCGTTTCCTGTTCAGTATAACTCTCAAGCGACCGGAGATGGCGCTGGGGCTTGTCGTCATGCACTACGCGCCCAAGTTGCGGGTGGTTTTGAGCGTCGAGGAGACAGCGCGACTGCTCGAGGCTGCGCCAGGTATCAAATACAAAGCAGCGCTCAGCGTCGCCTATGGCGCGGGCCTGCGCGTTTCGGAAGTTGCCCACCTCAAGGTCGATGACATCGACAGCACCCGGATGGTGATCCGCGTCGAGCAGGGCAAGGGACGCAAGGATCGCAACGCCATACTTTCACCGCACCTGCTGGATTTGCTTCGTCAATGGTGGCGCGAAGGCAAGCGGCGGGGAGTGATGTTGCCACATGGCTGGCTGTTCCCCGGCCGCAACGGCACGGATCCGGTCTCAGCGCGCCAGTTGCATCGCGTCGTGCAGGAAGCGGCCGAGCGCGCCGAGATCCATAAGCGGGTAAGCCCGCACACATTGCGGCATTCGTTTGCCACTCACCTGCTCGAGCAGGGTGTCGATATCCGCGTCATTCAGGTCCTGCTGGGACACGTGAACATCAACACGACCGGCATCTATACTCAGGTTTCGAGCAAGACTATGCGGGCGGTGGCCAGTCCGCTCGACCAGATCGTGGCCGTGATGGAAGGCAGGGGCCCTCCCGGTTGAACCGGTGCGCACCTCACTCGAGGTCGCCGACATCTTCCGTAGCGCCGGGCCCGCCTATCGCGCAGCCCATGCCGGGCATCTGAGCCTTGGCCAGCTCAAGGTTATGACAGCGATCGAGAACTGCCGCACAGCCGCACTGGGCGGTCACGTCGAGGCCTGCGATGACTGCGGGCATTGGCGGATCGCCTACAACTCCTGCCGCAACCGGCACTGCCCCAAGTGTCAGGGCGCGGCCGCGCGCACTTGGCTGGCCGCGCGCGAGGCCGATCTGTTGCCGGTCGGTTACTTCCACGTCGTGTTCACCCTGCCTGCCGAGATCGCGGACATCGCCTTCCAGAACAAGGCGGTGGTCTATGATCTGCTGTTCCGCGCGGCTGCGGACACCATGCTGACCATCGCGGCCGATCCGAAACACCTCGGCGCTCGCATCGGCATCACTGCCGTGCTGCACACATGGGGATCAGCGCTCACGCACCACCCGCATGTGCACATGATCGTGCCCGGCGGCGGCATCACGCCGGACGGCACGCGGTGGATCTCCTCGCGCCCCGCCTTCCTGCTACCGGTACGCGTGCTGGGTGCGTTGTTCCGCCGGCTGTTCCTCACACGCCTGCTGGCGTTGTTCGACGCTGGGAAGCTGGCCTTCTTCAACGCCTTGGCGGGCCTGGCCTCACGTAAGCCCTTCCTGCGGCATCTGTCGCCGATCCGGAAGAAGCGCTGGGTGGTCTATGCCAAACCGCCCTTTGCGGGGCCGCAGGCGGTGCTGGCCTATCTCTCGCGCTACACGCACCGCGTTGCCATCTCGAACCGGCGGCTCATTGGCTTCGACGAGGCCGGAGTGACATTCCGGTACAAGGATTATCGCCGCGATAGTGCTGAACGCCAGCAGGTCATGACGTTGGCGACAGACGAGTTCATCCGCCGCTTCCTGATCCATGTCCTGCCGCGCGGCTTCCATCGCATCCGGCATTATGGCCTGCTCGCCAGTTCGACGCACAAGGAAGCTATGGCGCTCGCCCGCAGGCTGCTGGGCGTTGCTGCGCCGATCGAGGAATCCGAACCCGACGAGCCGCCCGATCATCGCCCGCCATGCCCATGTTGCGGCGGGCATATGACTATCGTCGAAACCTTCGCCCGCTGGTGCCAACCGCGCGCACCACCAACGCCAGCCTCACACGCCCGGAGACACGCGCCATGATCCGGCATGGCTCGCTCTACATGATGGTCACGCTCATAGCGTCCTGGCCGACGACCGGGCGCATGCCCATCTCGGAATTAGAGCGGGCGCAGGACACGCTGATCCGTAAAACCACCGCTGCTAGCGGCCTAACGCGGCCCGAAATCATGCCGTTCCGCCCGATAGTCGCACTTCCGGCCCGGCAACGTCTACCCGCCAGAACCATCCCAAAGCCTATTTACCCATAGAGCAGCGCGTGGGGCCCGCGGGTTCCTGCACTGGAGGCTTTCGTACGCAGGGCGCCCGAAACCCTTCACATTCTTAGCCGTTCACGACAATTGGTGGACAGCCTGAAAGCCGACTTTAATCGATGTCTGAACCGCGATAAAGCCCGACATCGACAAAGCGACGATTGCTCGGCGGGGACGAAAAATGGGTGATGAATTAAGGCGAATGTTGCTTGCTGGTGAGCGCGTCCTTTGGGAGGGCCAGCCCTACACCGGCTTGATCCTACGCCCGATTGAAGCATTTTTGATACCTTTCAGCCTATTGTGGGGAGGCTTTGCTGTATTTTGGAATGCTAGTGTTTGGATGGTTGATCAAAACTCAGCGGCCCTGCCCTTTAAGTTATTCGGCCTGCCCTTTCTAATAGCAGGCTTGTATATCACCTTTGGGCGTTTTCTGGTCGACGCAGCGATACGAAAAAGATTGCGCTACGCTGTCACTGATCGCCGTATTTTAATATATAAAGATGGTCGTGGTTCTACTGTGAAATCGGTAGACATTCACAGATTGCCGTATATTGACCTGAGCGAGCGTTCGGATGCGACTGGCACTATTCGTTTTGGAGCTGCAACGAGTTTGTTTAACGGCCAAAGCTTCGGTATTTGGCAACCGACGTTCGATGCGGTACCCCAATTTCTGCGAATCCCGAATGTCCGCTTTGTATATGACTTGATCCAAAAGCAGACGGAACGCTAACCACCCAACTTAGCCAGAAACGATCGTCCGTGAAAGGTCGGGGATTTCTGTAGCGCGCGTCCCCCCCTCCCGCAGGCGGGAGGGGGTTAGGGGGTGGGCTTGCGCGAGGTTGCGTTGGCCCACCCCGCTGCGACTAGGGCGCTGCGCGCCCAAGTCTCGCTGCCTAGCGGCGGGTGAACAGTCCCCCGGACTGTTCAGGTCATGCCGGGGGCATGACCGACCCGACGCTCGCACGCGGGAGGGGAGCATCAAGCCATTTTTCACGCCGCGGCGCGGCGTTCTTTCAGTTCTTCGTTGAGCATTTCGGCCAGCAGGAAGGCCAGCTCCAGGCTTTGCGCCGCGTTCAGGCGCGGGTCGCAATGGGTGTGGTAGCGGTCGGCGAGGCCTTCGTCGGTGATGGCGATGGCGCCGCCGGTGCATTCGGTGACGTTCTGGCCGGTCATTTCCGCGTGGATGCCGCCGCCGAAGCTGCCTTCGGCGCGGTGAACGGCGAAGAAGCCGCGCACTTCGGCCAGGATGCGCTCGAACGGCCGCGTCTTGTAGCCATTGGCGGCCTTGATGACATTGCCGTGCATCGGGTCGCAGGACCAGACCACCGGATGGCCTTCGCGCAGGACGGCGCGGACCAGCTTGGGCAGGCCCGCCTCGATCTTGTCATGGCCGTAGCGGGTGATGAGCGTGATGCGCCCGGCTTCGCGCGACGGGTTGAGCAGGTCGAGCAGGCGGATGAGCGCGTCCGGCTCCAGGCTGGGGCCGCACTTCATGCCGATGGGATTACCGATGCCGCGCAGATATTCGACATGGGCCGACCCTTCGAAACGGGTGCGGTCGCCGATCCACAGCATGTGGGCGGACGTGTCATACCAGTCGCCGGTCAGGCTGTCCTGCCGGGTCAGCGCCTGTTCGAACGGCAGCAGCAGCGCTTCATGGCTGGTGTAGAAGCTGGTCCCGCCAAGCTGCGGCACGGTTTCGGCGTCCAGGCCACAGGCGCGCATGAAGTCGAGCGCCTGGCCGATCTGGTCGGCCATCTGTTCGAACTTCGCGGCCCAGGGGCTGCGACCCATGAAATCGAGCATCCAGCCATGGACGCGATCCAGGCTGGCATAGCCGCCGGTCGAGAAGGCGCGCAGCAGGTTGAGCGTTGCTGCCGACTGGTTATAGGCCTGCACCATCCGCTGCGGGTCCGGCTCGCGGCCTTGCGCGGTGAAGGCGATGTCGTTGACATTGTCGCCGCGATAGCTGGGCAGCTCGACCCCGCCGACCACTTCGGTATCGGCCGAGCGCGGCTTGGCGAACTGGCCCGCCATGCGGCCGACCTTCACCACCGGCAGCTTCGAGGCGAAGGTCAGCACGACCGCCATCTGGAGCAGCACGCGGAACGTGTCGCGGATATTGTTCGGGTGGAACTCGGCAAAGCTTTCGGCGCAATCGCCGCCCTGCAACAGGAAGGCGTCACCGGCCGCAACCTTGGCCAGGTCCGTTTTCAGGTTGCGGGCCTCGCCTGCAAAGACGAGCGGCGGAAACTGGCCAAGCTGGGCCTCCACGGCGGCGAGCGCCTGTGTGTCCCGGTAAGCGGGCATCTGAATGCCCTTATGCGCGCGCCAGCTATCCGGCGTCCATTTCGCCGCCACGACGAGTCTCCTAAATGAACCAAAAAAACAGGGGCCGCACCTACGCCGCCGCGCCGTCCAAGGCAAGTTTATAGCAGTATTCCGGCGCGCGGGCGCAATGATCCTTTCGATCAGACTGATCGATTCGCTATTTCTGGCATGGATAGCGTTCGTTGAGCGCCACGCTGACCAGCACGGAAGCGGGGCCGCGCCGCTGGTCGGGCCAGCGTTCGAGATAGGCGACGACGGTGCGGCGGGCATCGTCCGCGCTCATCTTGTCAGGCCAGCAGATCGGGCGACCACGGCCGATGAAGCTGTCCTTGCGGATGCCATCGACCACGCCGACGATATAGGCGGTGCAGGCCAGCGCATATTCGGGCGCCTTGTTGCGGCATTTGGCGAGCAGCGATGTGCCGCTTTCGAACATGAAGGCTTGGGCCGCAACCGGGGCGGGGGAGGCGGCGGCCAGCGAGGCGGTCGCGATGAGGATGGGGAGTGCGCGCATAAAGTTTCCAAACAACAGGTCGTGAATAGTATAATAGTGCTCCCGCGCAGGCGGGAGCCCAGTTCCAGCGCCTCGACTGGGCTCCCGCCTGCGCGGGAGCACGCCTATTTGTGCCTCAATCCTTTCGCTTCGCCGTGAAGGCGAAGGTCAGCGCCACCTGGGGGGCCAGTCCGCCGCTGCTCTCGCCATTGCCCACGCCAAAGGCGGCGCGGGCGATGGTCGCGGTGCCGCTGACCTTGCGGGTCGCGCCGTCGCCCGACAGGGTGAAGCGGATGGTCTGGGACTTGGCGACGCCTTTGAGGCTGAGCGTGCCGGTGGCGCGATAGGCGTTCGCGCCGCTCTTCTCCGCGCCCTTCGCGGTGAAGGTTGCGGTGGGGTGGGCGGCCACCGCGAAAAATTCGTCGCCCGGCAGCATCCCGTCCTGATAGGCATCGCCGACGCTGGCGCTGGCCATGTCGATCGTCACCTTGATGTCGGCGGTTTCGGGATGGTCTGGGTCCATGACGATCGCGGCGGTCCATTTGGCAAAGCTGCCGCTGATCGTCTGGCCATCATTGCCGACGGAAAAGCCGATCGTGCCGCCCGGCTGCACGGTCCAGGCAGGCGGCGGGGCGGGGGGCGCTTCCGGGGCGGCCTCGGTGACGTTGGCGGCGGCGATGTCGGGTGCGGGCGCGGCGATGTTGGCTGGTTCGGCGATGTTTTCCGATGCGGCGGGGGCTTGCGGCGTCTCGGAGGCTGCGACCGGGGCGGCGACCTTGGCTGCTGGCGCGGGCAGGATCGCCTTGCCGACGACCAGACCCAGCAGCATCAGCGCGGGCAGGATGATCAGCAGCGCGGTCGACCGGCCCGGTACCATCCGCCAGATCAGCCCGTCGCGGATCAGGAAATGATGGCGCAGCGCCCCCGCGACATGGAGCAGGAACAGCGCGATGCCCAGCCAGGCGATCAGGCCATGGCCGCCCTCCGCCAGTTCATGCGCGCCTGCGGGCAAGGGCAGATGGGGCAGGGGCAGGACGCCGAACAGCAGGGTCGGCACCTTCACCTTGGCGGTCGATACCAGCGCCCAGCCGCTCAGCGGCGCGCCCAGCATGAAGGCGTAGAGACCAAAATGCACGCCCGACGCCAGCGCGCCCTGCCAGCCGCCCTCCAGCTTTGCCGGGCGCGGCTTCCAGTAGCGCACGACGATCCGCAGCAGGGTCAGCCCCAATATCGTGATGCCGACCGACTTGTGCCATTGGTACAGGGCAAAGCCCCGCGCGCCCAGATCCTCCAGCGCCCAGCCAACGCTGATCTGGAAAGCGAGCAGGGCCGCGATTGCCCAGTGCAGGATGATGGCGACAAGGCTGTAGCGTGGCATGAAACCCCCGGCAGGATGGACCTGACGGCGAAGCTATGCCCCGCGCGTCATGAAGTCCATTGCCCTGCCGGGAAACGATGCGTTGCCTATGACCGCGGATAGGCGCGGCCTTTTTTTCAGATCAGAAGCCGGCCTTCAGCGTGGCGAAGAATTGCTGGGGCGCGCCGACCAGCAGGGTCTGGGCATCGCCGCTATTGCCAAAGCCGCCCGACCCGATCGTGCCGACATAGCGCTTGTCGAACAGATTGGTGGCGTTCAGCTGCACTTCCACCTTGTCGGTGAAGCGATAGCCAAGCGAGGCGTCGACGATCAGGCGGCCGGGGACCGAAGCGTCATTGGTGTAGCTATAGTAGCGGCGCGACATATAGTTGAGGCCGACACGGAAGAAGCGCTGGCCATCGTCAAAGTTGAATTCGCCGCGCGCCATATGCTTGGGGCTGTCCACCACGGTCTTGTCCTTGATCGCCGCGACAAGATCGCCATTGCCGTTCACGACATCGTCGCGATAGGTCGCGTCGGTGTAGCTGTAGCTGGCGTAGAGGCTGAAGCCGCCACCCAGTTTCAGGTCGCCCGCCGCTTCGACGCCGACGGAGCGGACGCCACCGACATTCTGGAGCGCCGAGGGGTTGCCCTGGATCGCCGATCCGACCTGCACCGCCAGCAGGCGATTGCGGAAGTTGACGAGATAGGCACCCAGCGTGCCGCTGAAGACCGGCGTGTTGTAGCGCAGGCCGAGTTCGTAGGTGTCCGACTCTTCGGGTTTCAGATTATTCCTGATCGCGTCGAACCCGGCCTGATTGGTCGAAAAGGGGCCGGTGGTCGTGGCGCTGGCAAAGGCGCGGGTCGACTGGCTGAATCCGCCAAAGACTTCCGCGTCGGGGCTGACCTTCACGACGAAACCGGCGGTGGGCTGGAACCAGTCCTGCGCCTTGATCTTGCCCTGCGGGAAGCTGGCCTGAACGACGGCCTCCGCCTTGTTGGTGACCGAAAAGCCCTTCCACCCCAGATTGATCGTCACCATGCCAAGGTCGATCTTGTCCTGCACATGATATTGGAACGTGTCGGTGGTGAAATCGAACTCCCACTGGGTGAAGAAGGGATTTTTCGGATAGTCGCGGAAGGACAGGCCCGGCTCGGTGCGGCTGGAGAAGGCATAGAAGCGGCGAGCCTGGTTGAACTTGTTATTTTCATACCATGCGCCGACGTTCAGATTCTGGCTGCCGATGGTGAAATCGACGCTGCCGAACGCGCCGATGCGGTCCATCTTATATTCGGTGGTGCGCACCGACATGGGGACGCCGTTGGGGCTGGGCACATAGGGGGTCGCCCACAGGCCCATGCCGCTATTATTGTGATAATAGCCCTTGAGGTTCAGCGTCGCGATCTCGCCCAGCGGCGTGTTGAGGCCGATCGCGCCCAGCCAGTCCTTGCGCAGGCCCGCCGCGTCATAATAGGCGTCGTCGGCGCTGGTCACATTGCCCGGATAGGTCTGGCCAGTGGCGACGGACGCGCCGCTATAGTCGAAACGGCCATCGGGGAAGGGCGATCCGCCGCTGTTGCTGACCAGATCCACGTCGTTCAGGCGGCTGGCATAGTCGATCGCGCGGGCATAGTCGGGAAAGGTGTTGTCCCAGTCCCAGCCCAGCCGATTGATCATGCCCATCGACATGTCCTGATAATCCTGCTCGCGCCGGTCGGAATAGCTCAGCCAGCCGTCAATCTTGGCCTCGCCTATGGGCACGATCACCTTGGCATTGCCATATGCTGGTCCTGCTTGCCCTGGCCCTTATATTTGTCGGTCGATCCATAGCCGTAGGACACATAGCCGCGTACGCCGTCCCTGGTGCCCAGATTGAGGCGGGCAAAAGCGCGGACCGTGTCGTTGCTGCCATAGGTCAGATTGCCCTGTGCGCCCATCTCGCCGGTCGGATCGGCCGAGAATGTCTCGACCGTGCCGCCTAGATTGCCGGTCGCCTGCGTGCCGAGCGAGCCGGCACCCTGCGACACGCGGACGCTGCCGATATTTTCGCTGCTGATCGCGCGGGTGATGTGCAGGCCGTTATGGTTGCCATAGCTCATGTCGCCCAGCGGGATGCCGTCGAAGGTAAAGCCAAGCTGGTTCTGGTTGAAGCTGCGGATGGTGACGCGCTGCGACCATTCATAATTGCCGAACGGGTCGGCGGACTGGAAATTGACGCTGGGCAGCTTTTCAATCGCCTTGAGCGGATTGGTGCCCGGCGTCAGCACGACAATCTCCTGCGCCTTGATTTCCTGCACCTGGCGGGTTTCGCCGCGACCAAAGACGACGATCGTCGCTTCGTCGGGTGCTGCATCGGCGGCGGGCGCCGCCGTCTGGGCAAAGGCGGGCGTAGCCGCCAGCATGGTGGAGGCGAGCAGCAGGGCAGTGGCAGGACGCATGAATTTTCCCCTTCAAGAACCGTAATCGGCTTGGTTCGGGGCCGTAGGCGCGTGATGTTGCACTGCAATGAGAGGAGCTTGACGAATTGGCGTCGCCTGCATGACATTCCTGTGATGCGTATCTTGATATGGATTGTGTCATAAAGGTCGCAGTCGCGCCATTTTCGCGGGCGCGATTGCATCACTGGCCATGACGGCTATGGCATGACCATCCCTATTTTATTGGAAAGCAGGACATGGCCAAACCCGAATCCTGGCGTTTCAGTCCCGAAGCCTATCGCTTCGTGACCAGCATCGATTCCCGCTTTCAGGATCTCGATACGATGGGCCACATCAACAATGTGGCGATCTCCGGCATATTCGAGACCGCGCGTATCCGTTTCCATCACCATATGGGTCGCCATCCGCAGGAACAGGGCGTGCGCTGGATGGTGGCGAACGTGAATCTCAATTTCATCGAGGAATCGCATTTCCCCTATCCCTTCGACGTCCATTGCGCGATCGGCCATATCGGCCGCACCAGCTGGACGATCAGCTCGGCCGGGTTTCAGAAGGGCGTGTGCGTCGCCACCTGCGACACCACCGTCGTCACCCATGGGGCCGAAGGACGGCGCGAGATTGACGAGACGCTGCGCGAAGCGATGGAGCTGAATTTTATCCGCCGACCGGCGTGAAGCGGGATTTATTCACCCAAATCCGTGCATCCGCCGGGACCATTGAAAGGCGATCACCGCGCCCTTGACCGGCTGGATCATCGCCACGGCCAGCAGCAGCGCCAGGCCAGGCCAGATCGCGGCCTGCCATCCCAGCGGAATGTCGAGCGCGCGGTTCACCTCTATCATCAGCGGGACCAATATATGGCCCAGCAGCAGGATGACGATATAGGATGGGAAATCGTCGGCCTGATGCCTGTCCCAGCGCTGGCCGCAATGGGCGCAGGCGGATGTGGGCTTGAGGAAGCGGGCGAACATCCGTCCCTCGCCACAGGCCGGGCAGCGCCCGCGCAGCGCCAGGCCGATGGCGGCGGCGAGCGGGCGATCGGGTGCGGCTTCGGGTGTCTGGTCGGGCATGGGCGCTGAGGTAGTGGCTGCGGCGATGCTGCGCAACATGGCATATTCCCACTGGTGGATTGATTTTGCCATTTGCATCCCCGGACGCTGGGATGGGTCTGCAAATGGCAAAATCGTAAAATCAACCAGAATCAATAATTTCTAGTGCCCCTGGAAGATTCTGACATTCGAGCGCAGCTTGGCCTCAAAAGGTGTCGAATGTCAGAATCGGGCCACTAGTTACCCTTTCGCCTGCGCAAAAGCCTGTTAATAAGCCGCCATGCGTCTCCCCGGTCCGTCCGAAATCTTTGCCCTGTTCGACGATGCGCGCGTGCGCGGCGCAGCCCCGGCGCGGCTCTATCGCGATCCGGTCGGCATCATTGCAGCCCATCGCATGGAGGAGGTCCAGCCCGCGCTCGACCGGCTGGCCGACGCGCGGGAAAATGGCCTGCATGTCGCGGGCTATATGACCTATGAAGCGGGGCTGGCGCTGGAAGACAGGCTCGCGCCGGTCGCCGCTCGCGCAGAGGCAAAGGGCGGTGCCGCGCCGTTGCTGTGGTTCGGCCTGTTCGAAGGCGTCCGGTTGATCGCGCCGGGGACGCTGCCCGACCTGCTGCCCGATCCCGCCGGGGCCAGCGTGACGCCGCCCCGCCCGCTGATCGACGAAGCCGAATATCGCGCGGCATTCGACGCGGTGCAGGACTATATTCGCGCGGGCGACATTTATCAGGCGAACCTGACCTTCCCCTGCGAAACCAGGGTGAGCGGCGATCCGATGGCGCTCTATGCCGCGGTCCGGCCCCGCGCGGCGGCGGGCTATGGCGGGGTGATCCGCACCGGGGGGCAGGCGTTGCTGTCCTTCTCGCCCGAACTCTTCTTCACGCTGGTGCGCGGCCAGCTGACCGCGCGCCCCATGAAGGGCACCGCCACGCGCCATGCCGATCCGCAACAGGATACGGCGCTGGCCCAATGGCTGCAAAGCGACGCCAAGCAGCGCGCGGAAAATCTGATGATCGTCGACCTGCTGCGCAACGATCTGTCGCGGGTGTCGCGCGCGGGCAGTGTGACCGTGCCGGACCTGTTCAAGGTGGAAAGCTATCCGACCGTCCATCAGCTGGTGTCGACCGTGCGTGCGCGCATCCTGCCCGGCCTGTCGCCGGTCGATGTGCTGCGGGTGCTGTTCCCCTGCGGATCGATCACCGGCGCGCCCAAGGTGCGGGCGATGGAGATACTCGACGCGCTCGAACCCCATGCACGCGGCGTCTATACCGGATCGATGGGCTGGATCGACCCGGATGGCGACGCCGCCTTCAACGTCGCGATCCGCACGCTGACGATCGATGAGGGCGCGGGCGTCGGGCGGCTGGGGCTTGGCTCTGGTCTGGTGGTGGATTCAGAGGCTGGCTCTGAATGGGCGGAATGTCTGGCCAAGGGGCGGTTTCTTGCGGGCGCTTGACATATTGGCCGCCAAAGGTTTGGAATAGCTCGAATGTCACTGGCTGATGGACGCTATGATCTGCTCGAAACCATGGCCTTCGACCCGCTCGAAGGCATCAGGTTGCTGGAGCTGCACCTTGCCCGGTTGAAGGCGAGCGCCGATGCGCTTGGCTTCGCTTTCGATCGCCATGGCGTGCGCAACGAATTGCAGGCCGCGACCTTCCGTTTGCGCGACCATAGCCGGGTGCGGCTGATGGTGTCGCGTGGCGGGGCGGTGGCGATCGAGGTGCGCGACCGGATCGCCTGGCCGGGCGCGATCGTGCCGGTCAAGGTCGTGCCGCGCCATGCGCCCGCCGACGACCTGCGCCTGCTGCACAAGACCACCGACCGTTCGCTCTACCGCGATGCGTTGCAACGTGGCGGCACCTATGAAGTCGCGCTGATCGATGCGCAGGGCTATCTCACCGAATGCTGCTTCTCCTCGATCTTTGTCGAGCGGGGCGACAAATTGCTCACCCCGCCGCGATCGCGCGGGTTGCTGCCCGGCATCTTGCGCCAGAGCCTGATCGACATGGGCGAGGCGGTGGAGGCCGATCTTCGCCCGCATGATCTCGACGATGGCTTCTTCATCGGCAATGCCGCGCGCGGCATGGTCGCCGCGACACTGGCGCATTAGCCACATCATTCTGCCGTAAAGCCAGGAAGCGGCAACTGGCCGGTTGCCCCTGCGTCCGTTGCGCACTAAGGACCGCCGCGTCCGCTAATGTTGCGGGCGTTGGGGATTCTTTCGAAAGATTGTTGTCATGAGCCAGACTTCCGCCGCCCTTGGTCGTATCCAGCCGTCCGCCACGCTCGCCATGAGCGCGCGTGTGAATGCGCTCAAGGCGCAGGGCGTGGACGTGATTGGCCTGTCGGCCGGGGAGCCGGATTTCGACACGCCCGATTTCGTCAAGGAAGCGGGCATTGCCGCCATTCGCAACAACCTGACCCGCTATACCGACGTGGACGGCACCGCCGACGTCAAGGAAGCGGTGATGTTCAAATTTCAGCGCGACAATGGCCTGACCTACAAGCGCAGCCAGATCACGGTGAATTCCGGCGGCAAGCACACCTTGTTCAACGCGCTGGTCGCCACCGTGGACGCGGGCGATGAAGTCATCATCCCGGCGCCTTATTGGGTGAGCTATCCCGACATCGTGAATTTCGCTGGCGGCACCCCGGTATTCATCGAAGGTCCGGCGAGCCAGGGCTACAAGATCACCGCCGCCCAGCTGGAAGCCGCGATCACCCCGCGCACCAAATGGGTGATGCTCAATTCGCCGTCCAACCCCTCCGGCGCGGCCTATTCGGCGGCGGAGCTGAAGGAACTGGCCGATGTGCTGCTGCGCCATCCCCATGTCCTCATCATGACCGACGATATGTATGAGCATGTCTGGTACGCGACGACGCCCTTCGCCACCATCGCGCAGGTCTGCCCGGACCTGTATGACCGCACGCTGACGGTCAACGGCTGTTCCAAGGCTTTCTCGATGACCGGCTGGCGCATCGGTTTTGCCGGTGGCCCCGAATGGATCATCAAGGCGATGGGCAAGCTGCAATCGCAGTCGACCAGCAATCCCTGCTCGATCAGCCAGGCCGCCGCCGTCGCCGCGCTCACCGGGCCGCAGGATTTTCTGGAAGAGCGCAACGCCGCGTTCAAGAAGCGCCGCGACATGGTCGTCGCGATGCTGAATGACGCGCCGGGCCTCGACTGCCCGACGCCCGAAGGCGCTTTCTATGTCTATCCCGACGCCAGCGGCGTCATCGGCAAGGTGACGCCCAAGGGGGTGACGATCGACAGCGACGAAACGCTGATCTGCTATTTCCTGGACGAGGCCAAGGTCGCCGCCGTCCATGGCGCAGCCTTCGGCCTCTCGCCCGCCTTCCGCATCAGCTATGCGACGTCGGAAGAGGTGCTGAAAAAGGCCTGCACCCGCATCCAGGAAGCCTGCGCCGCGCTGAAATAATCCTCCCCGGCACGGGACTTTCTGCTTTCTCTCCACCGTCATGCTGAACTTGTTTCAGCATCCATTGTGCCCCACCAGCCGCCGCTTGATCTGGCGCGATGGACCCTGAAACAAGTTCAGGGTGACGAAAAGAGAAACGGTCCTTTTCCACCCGCGCCGTCTTGCAGGCAGCGCGGAACGCTCTATATCCGCGTTGCATAACGAAACTGATTTAAGGCGACTCTCCGTTCGTCGTTCTGTTTCTTGCCTCTGTCGAAAGCCGCACCCGCGCGGCGCGATATTCAGCAAGGGGCAAGGCACGGGGATGTAACCGATCGGCCTGATCAGCCGAAACCAAAGAATAAGAAAGGCACAGGCCATGATGACGTTTTTGAAATCCGATTTATTCCTGCGCTTTCTGGGCGGGTTTGCGATCGGTGCGGTCGGCATGGTCATGCTCCAGCCCGATGAACAACCGATCCTCAGTTCCCCGGCGATCGCCGCGACCAGCGCCCATCATGCGGCGCACTGACGGCATCGCCCTTGCCATTTTCGCGGCGATCGCCGTCGCGTCCCCGGTGCGCGCCGAGCGCCCGGTCCTTGCCCCTGTCGCCACCATTGACGCCGCGCCCACCCGCAGCCTGGAAACCGCGATATTCGCAGGCGGCTGCTATTGGGGCGTCGAAGGCGTCTTTTCCCATGTGAAGGGCGTCCAGCTCGTCAAGTCGGGCTTTGCCGGAGGCCCGCGCAACCGCCGCGTCGATTATGACATGGTCAGCGGCGGCGACACAGGCTTTGCCGAAGCCGTCCGCGTCACCTACGATCCCAAGCAGGTCAGCTACGCCACGCTGCTGCGCATCTTCTTCTCGGTCATCGCCGATCCCACGACGCTGAATTATCAGGGGCCGGACCATGGCACCCAATATCGCAGCGCGCTCTTTCCGCTGAACGCCGAACAGGCCAAAGCCGCGACCGCCTATCTGGCGCAACTGGACAAGGCCGGCCTGTGGCGCGACCCGGTAGTGACCAAGGTGGAGCGCTTCACCGGCTTTCAGGACGCCGACGCCTATCATCAGGACTTCATGCGCAAAAACCCGCGCCATCCCTACATATTGCGCTGGGACGCCCCCAAGCTGGCGGCGTTCAAGGCGATGTTCCCGGCGCTGTATCGGGACAAGCCGTCGGCTTGAGGTGGTTAGGGTGGTGATTGGCCGATAGCGGATCGACCGCTTCTGCGGCGAAGGCTGGAGATACCTGCCGTTCGATTGGTCAGCAATCGCTGCGTCAAGCCGATATTGTCAACAGCGCTGCCTCATTTTCGTCGTTGAACTTCATTTCTGTTGTAAGCTGTGAGCGCGTATTCACTGGTGCGCCGATATTGGAATGAAGGGCCAGAGATGCAGGGACAATGGCTAGGCGAATTTAACGACGAATTCAGCGGAACAGTTCGGCTCGAACTGGAGGAGCGCGATGGCCGCTCGGTTGGCAACGCTTATGTTTTTTATGCTCAGAAGGACAATTTGCCGGGGCTGATGTTCAGAGTAGACATCGGACTCGTGCCACCATTCGAGACAGAAGTTACTACGACATATCTTCATTCGGACGGCGGGATAATGACGCTGGAGGCGCGAGACAGCGCGGAAGCGTCGTTGGCAGAACGCTTTGGTAAATTGCCCATTCCCGCAAAGCTGCAGGTCGAGTTGGACTTCCAAGGTGATGACGTCGTAGTCCGATATACAACGATTGATGGCCAGGGCGACGTCATCACTTTAATCAAATCGAGCCTAGAGACCCCTTCAGAGCTGGTCGGCCGAGCGGACTTGACGACGTGGGCTCAATTTCGTGAATGGGCTGTGGATAGACGGCCACGAAATTTCATATTCCGAGGTCAAAAGAAGCCGTACAAACTTAGCACAACATTTCACAGGACATGGCGCAAAAATCTACAGCTATGGATACTTGACGATGTCCGCATGCTTTACAGCGCAATGTCTGAGCAGATTTCGTATCCTCTTCAACTCGGAAACATGGAGCACAACGCGGCATTCTGGAGCCTTCTTCAACACCACGGCTATCCAACACCGCTCTTAGACTGGACATTCTCGCCGTTCGTCGCTGCATATTTTGCATTTGCCAACGTAAAGCCGGAAGATCCGGCGTCTCCGCGCATTTATATTTTCGATCAGGCGAAGTGGAATGAAAGATACGGTAAGATTGGATTTACCGCCGATCCGTCACCACCACAGCTTATCGTGCTCGAAAGTCAACGCTTTGGAAATCCCCGCGCTGCCCCCCAGCAAGCACTCGCCACCGTATCGAACGTGGCAGATATTGAGAGTTTTATCCGTGCGAAAGAAATTCAAGACGGGCAGGAATACCTTACGACATGCGAGCTACCTGCAACTGAAGCCCCGCGCATTCTTCGCGAGCTTGAGTTGATGGGCATCACCTACGGCTCGCTATTCCCTGGCCTAGATGGCATTGCCCGCGACTTAGAAAACAGGTTGTTTCGACCACAGACTTTGCCGGCATAAGTTCCAAACCAGGATTGACATCTGCAGAACGAAACAACGGCTACACTGTGTGCTCGCAGCGGGCAAATTGCCATCTTCTAACCGTAGCGCCCCTCGATGGCGAATGCAGCGAATGTCAGCTTCGGAGATCAGCGAAACAGTGATTGAATGACCGAAACTGTGAAGGGTTTCGGGCGCCCTGCGTACGAAAGCCTCCAGTGCAGGAACCCGCGGGCCCCACGCGCTGCTCTATGGGTAAATAGGCTTTGGGATGGTTCTGGCGGGTAGACGTTGCCGGGCCGGAAGTGCGACTATCGGGCGGAACGGCATGATTTCGGGCCGCGTTAGGCCGCTAGCAGCGGTGGTTTTACGGATCAGCGTGTCCTGCGCCCGCTCTAATTCCGAGATGGGCATGCGCCCGGTCGTCGGCCAGGACGCTATGAGCGTGACCATCATGTAGAGCGAGCCATGCCGGATCATGGCGCGTGTCTCCGGGCGTGTGAGGCTGGCGTTGGTGGTGCGCGCGGTTGGCACCAGCGGGCGAAGGTTTCGACGATAGTCATATGCCCGCCGCAACATGGGCATGGCGGGCGATGATCGGGCGGCTCGTCGGGTTCGGATTCCTCGATCGGCGCAGCAACGCCCAGCAGCCTGCGGGCGAGCGCCATAGCTTCCTTGTGCGTCGAACTGGCGAGCAGGCCATAATGCCGGATGCGATGGAAGCCGCGCGGCAGGACATGGATCAGGAAGCGGCGGATGAACTCGTCTGTCGCCAACGTCATGACCTGCTGGCGTTCAGCACTATCGCGGCGATAATCCTTGTACCGGAATGTCACTCCGGCCTCGTCGAAGCCAATGAGCCGCCGGTTCGAGATGGCAACGCGGTGCGTGTAGCGCGAGAGATAGGCCAGCACCGCCTGCGGCCCCGCAAAGGGCGGTTTGGCATAGACCACCCAGCGCTTCTTCCGGATCGGCGACAGATGCCGCAGGAAGGGCTTACGTGAGGCCAGGCCCGCCAAGGCGTTGAAGAAGGCCAGCTTCCCAGCGTCGAACAACGCCAGCAGGCGTGTGAGGAACAGCCGGCGGAACAACGCACCCAGCACGCGTACCGGTAGCAGGAAGGCGGGGCGCGAGGAGATCCACCGCGTGCCGTCCGGCGTGATGCCGCCGCCGGGCACGATCATGTGCACATGCGGGTGGTGCGTGAGCGCTGATCCCCATGTGTGCAGCACGGCAGTGATGCCGATGCGAGCGCCGAGGTGTTTCGGATCGGCCGCGATGGTCAGCATGGTGTCCGCAGCCGCGCGGAACAGCAGATCATAGACCACCGCCTTGTTCTGGAAGGCGATGTCCGCGATCTCGGCAGGCAGGGTGAACACGACGTGGAAGTAACCGACCGGCAACAGATCGGCCTCGCGCGCGGCCAGCCAAGTGCGCGCGGCCGCGCCCTGACACTTGGGGCAGTGCCGGTTGCGGCAGGAGTTGTAGGCGATCCGCCAATGCCCGCAGTCATCGCAGGCCTCGACGTGACCGCCCAGTGCGGCTGTGCGGCAGTTCTCGATCGCTGTCATAACCTTGAGCTGGCCAAGGCTCAGATGCCCGGCATGGGCTGCGCGATAGGCGGGCCCGGCGCTACGGAAGATGTCGGCGACCTCGAGTGAGGTGCGCACCGGTTCAACCGGGAGGGCCCCTGCCTTCCATCACGGCCACGATCTGGTCGAGCGGACTGGCCACCGCCCGCATAGTCTTGCTCGAAACCTGAGTATAGATGCCGGTCGTGTTGATGTTCACGTGTCCCAGCAGGACCTGAATGACGCGGATATCGACACCCTGCTCGAGCAGGTGAGTGGCAAACGAATGCCGCAATGTGTGCGGGCTTACCCGCTTATGGATCTCGGCGCGCTCGGCCGCTTCCTGCACGACGCGATGCAACTGGCGCGCTGAGACCGGATCCGTGCCGTTGCGGCCGGGGAACAGCCAGCCATGTGGCAACATCACTCCCCGCCGCTTGCCTTCGCGCCACCATTGACGAAGCAAATCCAGCAGGTGCGGTGAAAGTATGGCGTTGCGATCCTTGCGTCCCTTGCCCTGCTCGACGCGGATCACCATCCGGGTGCTGTCGATGTCATCGACCTTGAGGTGGGCAACTTCCGAAACGCGCAGGCCCGCGCCATAGGCGACGCTGAGCGCTGCTTTGTATTTGATACCTGGCGCAGCCTCGAGCAGTCGCGCTGTCTCCTCGACGCTCAAAACCACCCGCAACTTGGGCGCGTAGTGCATGACGACAAGCCCCAGCGCCATCTCCGGTCGCTTGAGAGTTATACTGAACAGGAAACGCAGTGCCGATACGGCCCCATTGATGGTTGCTGGACCAACAGCCCGCTCATGCTGATCGATCTGAAAGCGCCGGAGGTCTTCGATCGTAGCCGTATCGGGAGGCCGACCGAGAAACGCGGCAAATGATCGGACGTGCCGGATATAGTCCTTCTGCGTGTGCTCCCCAAAGCCACGCATCGTCATGTCCTGCAACATACGCTCGCGCAGAGAATTCTTCGGGTTCGGGGAAGTGATGGCATCCATGGTGAGTTCCTTTCCGTTGAAGGAACTCCACGGTCGCAAGGCGACATCGCCGCTCGCAAAGCCTGAACAATACTACGCTACGTCACCCCAAGCGACCCTCCCGCGGAGCGGGTTCGTGCAATGGCGCAAAGCGGCAATGCCCCGCCCATCGAGCCACGCTCTAGCTACGCCTGTCCTACAACCCATCGCTCTGATAAAGTCACCCCGGCTCTCTCACCGTCCACCCACACGCCAGTCTCGCCATAATAAAATTACAAATGTAGGAAATCCTATGTCCGATTTACAGGGAAATATGCGAAGTTAAGCGCTGCATCTCCTATTTCCGGCCACCCGGATCAGCGCCAGCCACAACGAAAAAGGGCGGCGCCTCGCGGCACCGCCCTCTATCTTTCAACCCGGAAACCCGCGTTTATTTCGGGGCCAGCACCATCAGCATCTGGCGGCCTTCCATGCGGGGATAGGCTTCGACCTTCGCGACTTCGGCGACATTTTCCGCGACGCGCTGGAGCAGGGCCATGCCGAGTTGCTGGTGGCTGAGTTCGCGGCCACGGAAGCGCAGGGTGATCTTCACCTTGTCGCCGTCGCCGATGAAGTCATGCACCTTCTTCATCTTCGTATCATAGTCATGATCGTCGATGTTCGGACGCATCTTGATCTCTTTGAGTTCCTGCGTCTTTTGCGTCTTGCGGGCGATATTCGCCTTTTTCTGGGCTTCGTATTTGAACTTGCCGATGTCCAGAAACTTGCAGACCGGCGGGTCGGCATTGGGCGATACTTCGACCAGGTCCAGCCCAACATCGGCCGCCTGTTCGATCGCTTCCTGCGTAAACATCACACCCAGATTTTCGCCTTCATCATCGATCACGCGCACCTTGGGCACGGTGATGAATTCATTATAGCGAGGGCCGGACTTCGGCGGCGGCGCCAGCGGGCGGCGCATCATCGGGGGACGTATAGCAGTATCTCCTATGGTCGTTGCAAAAACGAGTGGCTCTTAGCGGCTTTTTGGCAAAGCGCAAAGGGGTCCGCGACCCTCAATCAAGGAATCACGAACCCTGTGGCCTTGCAGCCTCTATAGCATATCGGGTGCGCGGGCCTCATTTGCAAGGCGCGAAATCGCCTCATCGAGCGAAAGAAAGCTCTGGCCCTCGCTGCCCAGCACGCGCAGCGCGACCTTGCCTTCCTCCGCCTCGCGCCGGCCAACGACCAGCAGGCTGGGCACTTTGGCCAGGCTATGTTCGCGCACCTTGTAATTAATCTTCTCGTTGCGCAGGTCCGCTTCGGCCCGGATGCCCGCCGCGCGCAGCTTCGCCAGCACATCGCCCGCATACTCGTCCGCGTCCGACACGATGGTCGCGACGACGGCCTGCACCGGCGCGAGCCAGGCCGGGAAGCGCCCGGCATAATGTTCGAGCAGAATGCCGATGAAGCGTTCATAGCTGCCGAAAATCGCGCGGTGGAGCATGACCGGGCGATGGCGTTCGCCATCTTCGCCGACATAAGAGGCGTCGAGCCGTTCGGGCAGCACCCGGTCCGACTGGATCGTGCCGACCTGCCAGGTCCGGCCGATCGCATCAGTGAGGTGCCATTCCAGCTTTGGCGCATAGAAAGCGCCTTCGCCCGGCAATTCCTCCCAGCCGAACTCCGGCGTGTTGAGGCCCGCGGCGGCAACGGCTGCGCGCAGTTCATTCTCCGCCTTGTCCCACATCTCTTCGCTGCCGAACCGCTTTTCGGGGCGCAGCGCCAGCTTGATCGAGTAGGTGAAGCCGAAATCCTTGTAGATGCGGTCGGCCAGCGCGCAGAAGGCGCGGACTTCCTCGACAATCTGGTCCTCGCGGCAGAAGATATGCGCGTCATCCTGGGTGAATTGCCGCACCCGCATCAGCCCGTGCAGCGCGCCATGCGGCTCGTTGCGGTGGCAGCAGCCATTTTCGTACAGGCGCATCGGCAGGTCGCGATAGCTTTTGATCCCCTGGCGGAAGATCAGCACATGCGCCGGGCAGTTCATGGGTTTGAGCGCCATCCAGTCGGCATCGTCCGACACCAGCGGGCCTTCATCGTCGACGTTGGGCACTTCGTCGGGGATGACGAACATATTTTCGCGATATTTGCCCCAATGGCCCGACGTTTCCCACTGGCGCGCGTCCATCACCTGCGGCGTCTTGACCTCGCGATAGCCCGCATCGTCGATCGCGCGGCGCATATAGGCTTCCAGCTGACGCCAGATCAGATAGCCCTTGGGATGCCAGAACACGCTGCCATGCGCTTCCTGTTGCAGGTGGAACAGGTCCATCTCCGCGCCGAGCTTGCGATGGTCGCGCTTGGCCGCTTCTTCGAGGCGCGTCAGATGTTCGGCCAGCTGCTTCTTGTTGAGCCAGCCAGTGCCGTAGATGCGGCTCAGCATCGCATTGTTCTGGTCGCCGCGCCAGTAAGCGCCCGACACGCGCGTCAGCTTGAAGGCGGACGGATCGAGCCGCCCGGTCGAGGCAAGGTGCGGGCCACGGCACATGTCATACCAGCCGTCACCGCTATGATAGACTGTCAGTTCCTCGCCCTGCGGCAGTTCGGCGGCCCATTGCGCCTTGAACGTCTCGCCCGCCGCCTGCCATTGCGCGATCAGCGTGTCGCGGGCGATGACTTCGCGGCGCAACGGCTTGTTGGCGGCGATGATCTCCCGCATTTTTGCCTCGATCGCGGGCAGATCCTCGTCCGTGAAAGGGCCACGGTCGGGGTTGGGCGCGAAATCATAATAAAAGCCATCGTCGGTCGACGGGCCAAAGGTGATCTGCGTGCCGGGAAACAGCGCCTGCACCGCTTCGGCCAGGACATGGGCAAAATCATGCCGCGCCAGTTCCAGCGCGTCGGCCTCATCCTTGGCCGTCACCAGCGCCAGCGTCGCGTCCTGCTCCAGCGGGCGGTTGATGTCGCGCAATTCGCCATCCACCCGCGCCGCAATCGCCGCCTTGGCCAGCCCCGGTCCGATCGCCGCTGCAATATCCGCCGGGGTAGTACCGGGCGCTACTTCGCGCACGTTACCGTCGGGCAGAGTGATTTTGAGCATGGCGGACACAGGATTTCCTTGAAAGGCAAAGCATGGCGCGGCCACAAATGCCGCGCCTTCCCCATAAATGGGCGGTCCGGCCTGTCAAGGGAAGGGGAGGCGTCAGGCGATAAGCAGCCGTGCCTCATCGCCCGTCGCCTGCATGAAGCCGACAGGCCCGCCGACATCGACGCCGGGCGGCAGCGCGTCCGCCGCCATGCCGCACAGCGCCAGGCCGCTCTGGCAGGCGCTGATCGTGACGCCCAGCGCCTGCGCCTCTGCCAGGACGGTGGCGAGGTCGGGCAGGCCCGCCGCCTGATGCGCGGCATCCTGTGGCGCGATGACAGGGGTGCGGAGCAGGGCGACGGCGTCGAGTTGCAGGAACAGCGCCGCCGCTCCGCCCAGCGCCGCCTGCGCACTGGCCAGCATCAGCGCGCCGCGCAGCCGTTCGGCGTCAGCGGTGGTGACGATAATCCTTAAGGGACGCATAGTTGCACGGCGCAGGCCGGGCAGGCGGGATCTTTGGGAACGTCCAGTGTGCGGAAACGCATGGAGAGCAGGTCAGCGATCAGCAGCCGCCCGGCCATGTCGGCGCCGAACGGCACGAGGGCGCGGATCACCTCCAGCGCGGCAAGGCTACCCATCGCCCCGGTCAGCGCGCCGATGACGCCGGTTTCGGCGCAATTGCGCTCCGGCGCGTCCTGCGCTTCGCCGACCAGGCAGCGATAGCAGGGTTTGTCCGCTTCCCAGCCGCGATAGGTGGCGATCTGCCCCTCGAACGGGCCGACCGCGGCGGATACGAGCGGTATGCGCAACCGTTGCGCGGCGTCGGCGACCGCCAGTCGGGTCGTGAAACTGTCGCTGCCATCCAGCACGACGTCCGCATCGCGCAGCATCAGCGCGGCATTGTCCGCATCGATCCGCCCGTTGATCGGGATCAGCTTGACGTCCGGGTTCAGTCGCGCGACGGCCGCCATCGCGACTTCCGCCTTGAGCGCGCCGACGTCCTGCGTACCGAACATCACCTGCCGTTGCAGGTTGGACAGCGCCACCATGTCATCGTCGATCACGCGGATGGTGCCGACACCGCCGGCGGCGAGATAGAGGATCGCCGGGCTGCCAATGCCGCCCGCGCCTATCACCGCGACGTCCGCCGACAGCAGCCGCGCCTGTCCCGCGCCGCCAATCTCCTTGAGCACGATATGGCGGGCATAGCGGTCGAGCTGGTCGTCGCTCAGCGTCATGGCGCGTCGGACCAGAGGAAGCGCACCTGCGACCGCATCCAGACCGGGCCTGCCGGGCGATTGTCATCGGCGGTTTCGCGGGCCGTGCCGATGGTGCGACCGTCCACCGTCACAGGCTTTGTCACGACCTGGCCCTTGGTGCGGAAGGAATTGCCCAAAGTGTTGAGGATGCGGCGGCTCACGAAATTCTCGACGTCCGGGCAATTGGCGTTGACCGGCGCGATCTTCAGCGGCTTCCCCTCTTCCGACAGCAGGAACAGGACGTCGATCTCCAGCAGGTTCGACCCTTCATAGGGCACCGCGCCACGACATTTGCCGCGCCGATACAGTTTGGCGACATCTTCCGACCAGCGCGGCGAAATCTTGCGCCCCAGCCAGCCCTCGATAACGGGCACGCTCGTCAGATCCTGCGGCATTGGCGGCAGGGCATCGGCTACCGGGGTGGTCGCCAGCATCAGCGAAAGCAGCATCGTCATCGCGTATCACACTCCTGTCGAACCAAAGCCGCCCTGTCCCCGCGCGGTGTCATCCAGCATATCGACCTCGGTGAAGCTGGCAAGCTGGACCGGGGCGACGACCAACTGGGCAATGCGGTCGCCGCGCTGGATGGGGAAGGGGGTATCGCCCAGATTGATGAGGATGATCTTCAATTCGCCGCGATAGTCGGCGTCGATGGTGCCGGGCGTGTTGGGCAGGCTGATGCCATGCTTGAGCGCCAGGCCGGAGCGGGGGCGGACCTGCACCTCATAGCCTTCGGGAATTGCCATCGCAAAGCCCGTGGCCACGGCATGGCGCCCGCCCGGCGGCAGCAGCAGTTCCTCCGCCGAAACCACGTCCATGCCCGCCGCATGGGCGGTGGCATAGGCAGGGACCGGCAGGCCCGCGCCGTGAGGCAGGCGCTTGAGCTGAATATCAATCGGAGCGAGGGGAGAGGACATCGGCGACCTTTGCGATTAATTTGTCTGCGACCTCGCCCTTGGGCAGGGCAGGCCAGGTTTCGATGCCGGACGTGGTGACGATCTGCACCGTGTTGGCGTCACCGCCCATCACATCGCCCGACACGTCGTTGGCGACGATCCAGTCCGCGCCCTTGCGCGCCAGCTTGGCCTGCGCATGGCCCGCGATATTCTGGGTTTCGGCGGCAAAGCCGATGAGCAGCGCGGGCCGCTGTGCGTGACGGCCAAGCGTCGCAAGAATGTCCGGGTTTTCGACCAGCGCCAGCGGGGTAGGCTGGCCGGAGCCATCCTTTTTCAGCTTCTGGTCGGCGGCGTCCGCAGTGCGCCAGTCGGCAACGGCGGCGACCATGATTGCGGCGTCAGCGGGCAGCGCCTGTTCGACGGCGCTCAGCATTTCGCGCGCGGTCTGCACGTCGATGCGGGTGACGCCTTCGGGCGTGGGCAGATGGACCGGGCCAGCGATCAGCGTCACGCGCGCACCGGCCCGCGCAGCGGCGGCGGCGATGGCAAAGCCCTGCTTTCCCGACGATCGATTGGCGATGTAGCGCACCGGGTCGATCGGTTCGTGCGTCGGCCCGGCCGTGATCAGGATATGGCGACCGGCCAAATGAACGCCATTCGTTTCGAGCGCAGGCGAGACACGCTGCGCAACCGCCGCAAAATCCTGCTGCCCCGACAGGGGATCATCCCGCTTGGGCAAGGCCAGCAGCCGCTCCACCTCCGCGACGATCCGCTCAGGGTCGGGCAGTCGCCCGGTGCCATATTCGCCGCACGCCATCGCGCCATCGTCTGGCGTCATGATATGGACGCCATCGGCCCGGAGCCGCTCCAGATTGCGCTGGGTCGCGCGGTGATGCCACATCCGCACATTCATGGCAGGCACCGCCAGCACCCGCTTGTCAGTCGCCAGCAACAGGGTGGTGGCGAGGTCATCGGCAATGCCGTTCGCCATCTTGGCCAATATATTGGCGGTTGCTGGCGCGACCACGACCAGATCGGTCTGGCGGCTCAATTGAATATGGCCGATTTCCTGTTCGTCCTTCAGGTTGAACAGGTCGGTAAAGACCGGATTTTCGGTCAACACTCCCAGCGACAGAGGCGTCACGAATTGCTGCGCTGACTCCGTCAGCACCGCCCGCACGCTCACCCCGCGCTTGCGCAGCAGGCGGACGAGTTCGAGCGACTTATAAGCCGCGATGCCGCCGGAGATGATGAGGAGGATGCGAGGGGTCATGAGGGGTGTTGATCCAGTTCAGCGCGGCACATGGCTTCAAGAGCTGCAAGGCGGCTTTTAGCAACACCCCAAATGAGATCAGGGTCAACGCTCACATAATCATGGAAAACGACGTTACGCATTCCATAGATTTGAATCCAAGGCAGATCGTGACGATTCTTCAGTGCGTCAGAGAGTTGTCTTGTTTCCTCACCGATTGTCGCGAGGCGATAAGCTGTCAGATCGCGTTCATCACGATCGGCCAGGAACATTTCGATCGTCATCGTCGCCAGCCGCCGCTCAATATCGGCGATCAATTGCAGGATGAGTTCCAGCCGGTTGGCATCACGATCAGCTATCCGCATCAGAACACGCGAATTTGATCTTTGGCGGCATCTTGCGCTATCCGGGGGCGCATGAACGCTTGCTGGACCAGATCCACCCGCTGACCGACAATATCTTTCAGCCGCAACTGTATGCCGATAAAATCAAGGAGGTCATGAACGCGCGTCTTGTCGATCTCGCACATCAGATCAATGTCGGAATCCGCGCGCGCATCGCCCCGCGCCACGGAGCCGAACAAGGCGAGCGAAGTAATCCCCGCAGCGCGCAGTTCGGCCTCATGCGGCTTGATCCGGGCAATGGCTTCCTCGCGGGTCATAGCGATGAAGATAATAGCAATGTCGCGCCGACGCCAGCCGCCGCAGCCAGCACCGCCACCAGAGCGTAGCGCCAGCCGCCGCCCACGCGGATCAGCTTCACTTCGGTCAGCGGCGGCGGGGGTGGGGCGCCGCCTTTTTCCGGGAAAGCATCCTCGATCCTGCGGATGAGGCCGGGCAGGCGTTGCAGGGTGCGCCAATTTTCGATCAGCGTGTCGGCGACCTTCGCCTCCGGCCCCAGTTCGTCGCGCAGCCAGTTCTTCACATAGGGGCCGCTGGTTTCCCACAGGTTGATGTCGGGATCGAGCGAGGTGGCCACGCCTTCGACCATCACCATCGTCTTTTGCAGCAGCAGCAGGTGCGGCTGGGTCTGCATGTCGAAATCGCGGGTGATGGCGAACAGGCCGTCCAGCATCCCCCCGACCGACAATTCGCGTACCGGCTTGCCGCGCATCGGTTCGCCCACCGCGCGCAGGGCGGTTGCGAACTCGGCGATATTATGATGGGCGGGCACATATTGCGCCTCGAAATGGATTTCCGCGACGCGCTTGTAATTGCCGGTGATCAGCCCGTAGAGAATCTCCGCCAGCCACATGCGCGCGCGCCGGTCGATCCGCCCCATGATGCCGAAATCGATCGCGACGATGTCGCCATCGGGACAGACGAACAAATTGCCCTGATGCATGTCGGCGTGGAAGAATCCTTCCGCGATCGCCTGCCGCAGGAAGGCGTTGACCAGCCGCGCGGCCAGCGCGGGCAGGTCATGCCCCGCCGCGATCAGCGCTTCGCGATCGGCAATCTTGATGCCGTCGATCCAGGCCATCGTCATGACCTTGCCGGTCGTGCGGTCCCAATCGATCGCGGGCACGCGATAGCCCGGTTCGGCAACCATCGCTTCGGCCAGTTCCGACGCGGAGGCCGCTTCCCGCCGCAAGTCCAGCTCGCGCGCGGTCCAGCGCTTCATATTGGCGATGACCAGGCGCGGGCGCAGCCGGGCGATCTCGCCGCCCAGTTGCTCGACATGAGCCGCCGCCCATTCATAGGTCTGTATGTCGCGGTTGAACTGGTCGATGACGCCGGGCCGGATCACCTTGACCGCGACGTCGCGCCCGTCGGTGGTCAGCGCGCGATGGACCTGCGCGATGGAGGCCGCGCCGACCGGCTCTTCATCGAAGCGGGCGTAGATCTCCTCCAGCGGCTTGCCGAAACTCGCCTCTATCTCGGCCCGGATCGTGGCGAAGGGAACCGGCGGCAGCGCGTCCTGCAGGCGCAGCAGATCCAGCGCCGCGGCTTCCCCCACCAGATCGGGGCGGGTCGCCAGCGTCTGGCCCAGCTTGATCGCGGCCGGCCCGATCGACTGGAACGCATCGGCATAGCGCGGCTGTTTGGGCACGCGCGCGCCGAAACGCGCCAGCCGCACCAGCCGCCGCACCGGCGCGGGCGTCAGCGGATCGCGCTCGATCCCGCGCAACGCGCCATGACGCGCCAAAGTGCGGCCCCATTTCAGGAGCCGCCAGATATGGGTGATGTGGGCGGTCATATTATTTCCTCCCCTCCTCTTTAGGGGAGGGGCCGGGGGTGGGGGCGTGCCGGATGACGCAGCGTGCGGGGATGGCCCCCACCCCAACCCCTCCCCTGAAGGGGAGGGGCTTTGTCGGCGCCGCCATCAAATCTTCCAGCCCGAATGGATCGCCACCAGCCCGCCCAGGATCGGCTCGACCTTCGTGTTCACGAACCCGGCATCGCGAATCATGCCCTCGAACCTGGGCATGGGGGGGAAGCGGCGGATCGATTCGATCAGATAGCGATAGCTGTCGGCGTCATTGGCGAACAGCTTGCCCAGTTGCGGAACCAGCTTGTGCGAATAGACGTCATAGACGTCCGAAAAGCCCGGCCAGGTCGTCGTGGAAAATTCCAGGCAGAAAAACCGCCCGCCAAATTTGAGCACCCGATGGGCTTCGGCCAGCGCCTTGTCGATATGGGTGACGTTGCGGATGCCAAAGGCGATCGAATAGACGTCGAAATTGCGATCGGCGAAGGTCAGTTCCTCCGCATTCTGTTCCGACCAGATCAGGCCGTCCAACCCCTTTTTCTGCGCCCGCTCCATGCCCACGCCCAGCATTTCGGGGTTGATGTCCGACACGGTGACGTTGGCGCCATGTTTATGCATGCGAAAGGCGATGTCGCCAGTGCCGCCGGCCATGTCCAGTATCGCCTCATGGGGCCGGGGCTTCACCCGGCTGACGAACTGGTCCTTCCACAGCCGGTGCGCGCCCATCGACATGGCGTCGTTCATCAGGTCATATTTGCCCGCGACATTGGAAAAGACCGCACGGACCATGCCCTGTTTTTCGGCGGCATCGACGTCCCGATAGCCAAAGGATGCTGTTTCGCTCATGGGATGATCCTCTAGACAGAGATTGCGCGTCGTTCCAGCCAAGAAGCTGGGAATTGGCAACGGCTTTGCCTAGATGTCCTTCATGCCAGAGCTTCCCGAAGTCGAAACCACCGTAGCAGGCCTGCGATCCGTGCTGGAGGGCGCGGTTCTTGCCCGTGTCGAGCCGCGCCGGGCGGACCTGCGCTTTCCCATTCCCGTCGACCTGCGCCAGCGGCTGACCGGCGCCACGGTGACGGCGCTCACCCGCCGCGCCAAATATGGGCTGATCGCCACCGACCGGGGCGACATGATGATATTTCACCTTGGCATGTCCGGGCGCTGGCGGGTGGACCCCAGCGAAATCGGCACCCATGACCATCTGATTCTGGAAACCGGGGCGGGGCGGTTGCTGGCGCTCAACGATCCGCGCCGCTTCGGTTCGGTCGATCTGGTGCGCAGCGATGCATGGGAAACCTATCGCCCCTTCACCCGGATGGGGCCGGAGCCGCTGGGGCCGGATTTCGACGCAGCGGCGCTGGCGCGTGCGCTTGATGGCAAGGCGACGTCGATCAAGGCCGCGCTGCTCGACCAGCGAATCGTGGCGGGGCTTGGCAATATCTATGTGTGCGAAGCGCTCAACATGGCGGGCATCGCGCCGACCCGCGCGGCGGGCAGGATCAGTCGGGCGCGCCTGGCGCTGCTGGTCGATGCGATTCGGGCGGTGCTTGGGGCCGCCATCGTCGCTGGCGGATCGACGCTGCGCGATTATGCCCGGCCCGACGGGGAATTGGGCTATTTTTCCAAGCAATGGCGCGTCTATGGCCGCGAAGGGGAGGCATGCCCATGTGGCGGCACGGTGCAGCGCCGGGTGGATGGCGGGCGATCGACCTTTTTCTGCCCGAAATGCCAGAAGTAGGATGCCGCCCACTGGTTGACGGCTGGAATGAACCGCTGTAAGGCGCGCACCTTCATGAGGCGGGTTGGCGAGTCCGACTGGTCTCTTTTCATATATTGACGAGAACCGAGGACTCTAAATGGCCAATACGCCGCAAGCCAAGAAGCGCATCCGCCGCAACGAACGTCGCGCTGCCATCAATGGCGCCCGCATCAGCCGGATCCGCACCCTGGTGAAGAAGGTGGAAGCCGCGCTTGCCACCGGTGACAAGGAAGCGGCCGCGACCGCGCTTCAGACCGTGCAGCCTGAACTGGCGCGCGGCGTTGCCCGTGGCGTGCTGCACAAGAACACCGCCGCGCGCAAGTTTGGCCGCCTGACCAAGGCTGTCAGCGCGCTCGGCTGAACCCGTCCGGGTCAGTAACGGTACAAAAAAGGCCCGCCCCCATCATCGGGGCGGGCTTTTTGTCGTTTCGCCACGTCCGTCACGGACCAGTCATAATGCAGACACGCGCATTTCCGGCGATTCGACGCATTGCAGCATAGTGGTAGCGATATAAATTATTGAAAAACAACGATAATTTCATTGTCCTTCATTTTCCGCAGGTTTGCTGAGTCAACGGCTTTATTTCATTTTTTTGAATGGCCGCGCCCTTGATCCCACCCTGCACCCCTGTCTATTTTTGAAATCCGGCCGCCATCGAATCACCTTTTGGCGGTCGTCTTGTGACTGGTTGACGCATCATACTCGGCAAAGCGGGGGCTTTTCCGATCGGGTGTCGTGCGTGTTTTTTCCTGCCCATAACCGGGGGGCAGCGGGTAGGGTCGGCGAAGTCTATGAAGGATCATGCGTTAGTGACGGCTTGGGAGGATGGAGAGGGACGCCAGGCTGATTCCGGCCTGGAGGCCGCCTGGGCTGCTATCCGTGCCGGGCTGCGCCGCGATATTGGCGCGCGCATGTTCGACCAGTGGCTGAAGCCGGTGCGGCTGGGCGACTATTGCCCCGAATCGCAGACGCTCGACCTGCTCGTCGCCACTGATTTCAGTGCCAATTTCGTGTCCGGCCAATTTGGCGATCGGCTGCGCATGGCGTGGCGCGCCGCCAATGTCGGCGTGCGCGAAGTCCGCCTGCACCGTGCCGCCGATGCGACAGGCCCGCGCCTGCTGGAAGTCGTCCGGGTCGAACCGACGGTTGCGCCCGCGCCGCAGCCGGTCGCCTCCAATTTTCAGCCGCGTCACGCCTTTGCCGACTTCGTCACCGGCGACAGCAACCGGCTGGCCTGCTCGGCGGCCCTTGCCATGGCGGGGGAGGCGGAACCGCGTTTCAGCCCGCTTTTCATCCATGGCGGGACCGGGCAGGGCAAAACCCATCTGCTCCACGCCATCGCCCGCGCCTTTTCCGATCATTCGCCCGCCGCGCCGGTCCTCTACATGTCGGCCGAACGCTTCATGGTGGAATTCGTCAACGCGATGCGCGCCAATGAAACCATGGCGTTCAAGGCGAAGCTGCGCGCGGCCCGCCTGCTGCTGATCGACGATATTCAGTTCATCGCGGGCAAGGGATCGACGCAGGAGGAATTTCTCCACACGATCAACGACCTCATCGATTCAGGCGCGCGCATCGTCGTGACGGCGGATCGTCCGCCCCAGCGGCTCGAATCGATCGACGCGCGCATCCTGTCGCGTCTCGCGGGCGGGCTGGTCGCCGACATATTGCCGGCCGATCTCGACCTGCGCCTCGCCATATTGGAGGCCAAGCGTGCCGTGGCGGGCGATCCGCCGGTCCCCGACGCGGTGATCGATTTCCTGGCCCGATCGATCCGGTCGAACGTCCGCGAACTGGAGGGCGCCTTCAACAAGCTGGTCGCCTATGGCCAGTTGACGGGGCGTGCCATCGACCTCGACTTTGCGCAGGGGATGCTGGCTGATGCCGTGCGCGCCAATGCCCGGCGCATCACGGTGGATGAAATCCAGAAGCTGTGCGCAGCCCACTACAAGATCGATGCGTCGGAAATGCGGTCCAAGCGGCGCGCCCGCGCCGTCGCCCGCCCGCGCCAGGTCGCGATGTATCTGGCCAAGAAGATGACGCCACGTTCGCTGCCGGAAATCGGCCGTATCTTTGGTGGACGCGACCACAGCACCGTCATCCACGCCGTCCGCACGATTGAGGGGCTGCGCGAAAGCAATCCCGACATCGACGCCGACGTGCGCGCGCTGCTGCGCCAGCTGGAGGGGTGATCGGCGCGCACAGGGCGTAGGTGGTTCTGTTCCCGCGCAGGCGGGAACACACTTTCGGATCGAGTATCGAGACTCTAGACTGAGGGCATGATTCGCGCCCTGCTTCTCCTCCTCGTCGCCCTCCTGCCTTTGCCTGCCATTGCGCAGGATGATGTGCGCGTCGCGCTCGATACGACAGCGGGGCGTATCGTAGTGGCTGTCCATGCCGACAAGGCGCCGATTACCGCCGCCAACTTCCTGGCCTATGTCGATGGCAAGCGTCTCGATGGCACGAATTTCTATCGCGGCGTCGGCGCGGCGGACTATGGTTTCATCCAGGGTGGGGCGCAAAATGATCCCAAGCGGCTGCTGCCGCCGATCAAGCATGAGCCGACGACGCTGACGGGCCTGATTCATGATGATGGCGCGCTGTCGATGGCGCGCTATGCGCCAGGCAGCGCGACCGCCGACTTTTTCATCGTGCTGGGGAAGATGCCCGGCATGGACGCGCACCCGGAGGCGGCTGGCGACAATCAGGGCTTTGCCGTGTTCGCCCATGTGGTCGAGGGGCTGGATGTGGTAAAAGCCATACTGACCGCGCCCAAATCCGCGACCGCCGGGGAAGGGGTGATGAAGGGGCAGATGCTCGAAACCCCGGTGAAGATCCTCACGGCGCGGCGGGTGCCGTAAGCAGAGCTATGGCGTTCCCGCGCAGGCGGGAACCCAGTCCCGCCCACCGAACTGGGCTCCCGCCTGCGCGGGAGCGCGTCGTGGCTATTCGCCGACCTCACCCTGCTGGTCCACAATCCGTGCTACCGCCATATCCGCCGTTACATTGCCGACGGTGCGGAAAATGTCAGGCACCGTCTCCACGGCCAGCAGCAGCGGCAGTGCCTCCACCGGCACGCCCATGGCCAGGCAGATGGGACCAGTGGTGGTGAAGAAGGTGATCTGGCTGGGCAGGCCGACCGCCGCCAGGCTGACGATCGCGGCGACCAATATGCCCATCACCAACTGCGTCGGCCCCAGCGCTACGCCGTTCATCGCCGCCACATATAGGGCGACGCCCAGATTGGCGGGCGGGCTGGTGATGCGGAACAGGGATATGGCAAGCGGCAGGACGATGGAGCGGCTGGTCTCCCGCACCGCCAGCGGCCCGTCGCTCGCCTGGATCATCGCGGGTAGCGAGGCGATCGAGCTTTGGGTCGAAAAGGCGATGGCCTGAGCGGGCAGGGCAGCACGCGCGAATCGGCCCGGTCCGATCCGGCCCAGCAGCACCGCCAACGGATAGACCAGCAGCGTCACGATGACGCAGATCAGCACGATGAAGCCGATATAATGGAGCAGCGCGCCAGCCGTGGCGAGGCCCGATCGCGCGCCCGCCACCAGCGCCAGCGCGAACACGCCGATCGGGGCAAGCCACAGCACCCAGCCGACAACGACGAGCAGAGCCTCGGCCAGCGCTTCGAACAGGCCGGTCAATTGGGCGCGACGGGCCTCGGCGATACGGGTGACGGCAAAGCCGAAGATCAGGGCGAACAGCACTACCGCGACCACCTGGCCTTCAGCCGCCGACCGGATCGGATTGGTCGGGATGAAGCCCAGCAGCCATTGCGCGGACGGGCGCACGTCCGGCACCTGCGCTATTCCTTCCGCCCCGCTCAACGCGCCCACCGCGCCGGGCGGCACTGGCCATAGATGCAGCATCAGCGGCCCGACCAGCGCGGCGACGGCGGCAGAAGCGGTCAGCAATAGGGCGAACAGCAGGATCGCGCGCCCGGCCATGCCGCTGCTCCGCGCGGTCGTGGCCGCCTGCGCGATGCCCGTCACCAGCAGCGCGAAGATCAGCGGGATGAGCGGCATCTGAAGGCCATTGAGCCAGGCTGAACCGACCGGCTGCGCCAGCGCGACGACATCCCCCTCCCACGCGCCGCCCCATTCGGTCAGCGCGATGCCCAGGCCCAGTCCCAGCAGCAGCGCGATCAGGATGCGGACGGTCAGGGACATAGGCTGATTTCCTCCCGGCGCATGGGCGCGCGCCGACAAGCTAATGGCTGTTACAGGCAGGATGACAGGAAAAAATGCGGATCGGCCCCGTTTGCGGTTTGGGGGCGGCGTTCGCGGCCAAAATGAACGCCCTGACGTCTTTGCGCACCTGGACAAAGATCATCCTCCCCTTGCAGGGGAGGTGGCTGGCCGGAGGCCAGTCGGAGGGGTGTCGCGCTCTCGACAGGGCGATACCCCTCCACCACCGCTACGCGGCGGTCCCCCTCCGCTTGCCGGGGAAGATTTTCGTGCCGGGCTGGCAAAGCGCCTGCCGCCAAAAAAAGAAGGCCCGGCCATCCGCATGGGATGACCGGGCCAATCGGGTCAGGCTGGGAGCCGCCCCGTAACTTGTGCCTGCCTCAGCTCTTTTTTTCGGGCGGCAGGGTGATCTTCACATCCTCGCCATTCTGGCCGGGGAAGTTGGTGAACATGGCGTCTATCAGGTTGGGGACGAGGTAGGTCAGCTTGTTCGACAGCGATTGCGCGCTGGCCTTCCCCTCGAACAGGCGGCGATTGTCGGCCGCGCGGTCGATTTTGAGGCTTAGGTCGCTGGTATAGACGGTGTAGCTCGACACATCGTCGAACCCGCGGCCGCCGAACAGCCAGGGATCATAAAAGCCATAGCCCCACGGGCGACCCCAGCGGCCACCCCAGCCACCCCAAGGACCACCGCCCCAACCGCCATAGGGGCCGCCAAAGCCGGTCGAGCGCACCTTTTCGCGGCCATTGTCGACGTCATAGGCGACGCGCACGATAAGGTCGGCGCTGGCCGGATCGCCCGCCGCGACATAGCCGGTCTGGCTCAGACGCTGGCCGACCATCGCGGCATAATGGGAAAATTCAAGGCCACCAGCCAGTTGCGGATTGTCCGCGACGATCGTGAAACTCTGGCCAGCCGGGGCGGGGAGCTGTTGAAAGCGGGCGACGTCGGCCTTGAACGGCGTCGCGCAGCCAGAAAGCGCAGCCAGCGCCAGAGCGGGGGCCGCGAACATGCCGAACTTCTTGAAAACGGTCATTTTTCTGCGTCCTGTACCAGGCATGAAGCCTAATCAACTATGTGCGCGTTGCGATAGCAAAACGCAACTGAACATCATTTGAACGCACGAAGTAACCGAACGGGCGCAAAGCATGTTCTGTCAATTGAAGGACGTCGCCGACCCGCCAGACCCGTCAGCGCATCAGGCCCATCGCATCATAGGCCGCACGCAGGGTCGGCTCCGCCGCCGCCGCCGCCTTTGCCGCGCCCTTGTCCAGGATCGCGTCCAGCATCGCGTCGTCGGTCCGCAATTGCAGAAAGCGTTCGCGAATCGGGCGCAGCGTTTCGACCAGCACTTCGCCCAGCACAGGCTTGAACGCGCCAAAGCCCTTGCCGGCAAATTCGGCGCAGACCGCATCGGTCGTGCGGCCAGTCATCGTCGCCAATATGCCGACCAGATTGGTCGCTTCGGGACGCCCGGCCAGCCCTTCGGCAGTTTCGGGCAGCATGTCCTGATCGCTCTTGGCCTTCTTCACCTTGGCCATGATGGCATCGTCATCGTCAGTCAGGTTGATGCGGCTGAGATCGCTGGGGTCGGATTTGGACATTTTCGCCGTCCCGTCGCGCAACGACATGATTCGCGCCGATTCCTTGGGGATGATCGGCGCGGGCAGGGTAAAGACGTCCCTGCCGAAATCCGTGTTGAACTTGGTCGCGATGTCGCGGCACAGTTCCAGATGCTGCTTCTGGTCCTCGCCCACCGGCACATGGCTGGCCTGATAGAGCAGAATGTCGGCGGCTTGCAGCACCGGATAGACGAACAGGCCGACCGACGCGCCTTCGCGGTCCTTGCCTGCCTTGTCCTTGAACTGGGTCATGCGGTTCAGCCAGCCGATCCGTGCGGTGCCGTTCAGCAACCAGCACAGTTCGGCATGGGCGGGCACGCGGGCCTGGTTGAACAGGACGGATCGGTCGGGGTCGATCCCGGCGGCGACCAGCGCGGCGGCCATGTCGCGCACGTTGCGGATGCGCTGTTCGCGCCCCTCATGCACGGTGATCGAATGCATGTCGGCCAGGAAGAAGAAGCACTGGCTCTCTAAGTCCATCTCGTCCTGCATCTTCACCCAGTTGCGGATCGCGCCCAGATAATTGCCAAGGTGCAGATTGCCGGTGGGCTGGATGCCGGAAAGGACGCGCATGGATCGATTAACTCGCTTTGGGCGCACGGCGCAGGGCGCCACGCAATTCGCTGATACTATAGGCCCGGACGATCAGGGCCGCCGCCCCATAGACCAGACCGCCAATGCCGCACAACAGGCCAAGCGCGATGATGCGCTGCGTCACGCTGCCCGCCATATAGGGATCGACCAGCGGATTGAGCAGCAGCAGCGCCGCGCCCATGATCGCGCTGGCCAGGATGATGCGCAGCGCCTTGCCCCGGAAACGGGCATCCATGCGCAACTGGTCGCGGCGGTGGAGCAGCCAGTAGAGGACCAGCACATTGACCCAGGCGGCGATCGCGGTGGAAATCGCCACGCCGACATGACCGAAGGGCCAGATGAGGGTCAGGTTGCCGACCAGATTGAACAGCATGGAAAACACCGCGACCCGCACCGGCGTTTTCGTGTCCTGCCGTGCGTAGAAGCCGGGCGTCAGCACCTTGATCAGGACATAGGCGGGGACGCCAAGGGCAAAGGCGGCAAGAGCGCCCGCCGCGCCGATCGTGTCGTTGGCCGTGAACGCGCCATGTTGCAGCAGCCCGCGAATGAGCGGCGTCGCCGACAGGCACAGCGCGACGGCGGCGGGCAGGGCCAGGAACAGCGCCAGTTCCATCGCCCGATTCTGGGTATGGCTGGCCGCCTGCTCATTGCCAGACCCGATCTGGCGCGAAAGCGCGGGCAGGATGGCGGTGCCGACGCCGATGCCAATGAGGCCGAGCGGCAGCTGGTTCAGCCGGTCGGCATAATAAAGATAGCTGACCGCACCCTGTGGCAGGAAGCGGGCGGCAAGGCTGGTCGAGATCAGCAGATTGAACTGGATCGCTCCCGCGCCCAGCGCCGCCGGGCCGATCAACGACAGCAACCGGCGCACCTGGGGCGAGAGGCGCGGACGCTGGAGCCGCAGCACTACGCCCGCCCGGCGACAGGCCCAGGTCAGCCATAAAAGTTGCAGCACCCCCGACACCGTGACTGCAATCGCCTGCGTATGCGCGGTTTCGATCGGGGTAGCGCCGCGAAAGAACAGCACGGCGCCGATCATGCACAGGTTCAGCAGCACGGGCGCGGCGGCATTCACCCAGAAACGGTCGAGCGAATTCAATATGCCGCCCAGCAACGACACCAGGCTGATCAGCGCCAGATAGGGGAAGGTGATGCGGGTCAGCGTGACGGCCAGGTCGAACTTGGCCGGGCCGCCATCGGGAAAACCGCCGGTCATCGCCCAGACCACGGGCGCGGCCAGCACCATCATGAGGCCGGTGAACAGGACCAGCACCGGGAACAGGATCGACAATATCTGCCCGGCAAAGGCGACCGCCGCCGCCTTGCCGCTGCCCGGCGCGTCCCTGTCCCCTTCCGCCATCGTCCGGTTGAACATCGGCACGAACACGGCGGCAAAGGCGCCTTCGGCAAACAGGGCGCGAAACAGGTTGGGCAGGCGCCAAGCGATCAGAAAGGCATCCGACGCCAGCCCCGCGCCCAGAAAGCGCGCGACCAGCATGTCGCGCACCATCCCCAATATCCGGCTGATCAGCGTCAGCCCGCCGATGGTGGAGGTGGCTCTCAGCAGGCCCATGACAATATCTCCTCCACCCGTTTGCCCCCGACCGAGCGGGGGGGCAGGCTCTGAGCCTGTCGAAGGGCCGTCCTTTCTTGCGCAAAGACGGACAAGGCGTCGACAGGCTCAGCCCGAACGGAGGGTGAGTTCATACAGGCTCAGGCGTGGCCAGCAGGCTCGCCTGCGGTCGTTTCCATCTGCTGCGCCTGTTGCAGGTACAGTGCGCCAAAGTCGATCGGGTCGAGCAGCAGCGGCGGGAAGCCGCCGTCGCGGATCGCATCGGCGAGCACGCGACGGGCGAAGGGGAAGATAAGGCGCGGCGCTTCGGCCAGCATGAAGGGCTGGACCTGATCTTCGGGCACGTTGCGCATGCCGAACAGCGCGGCATAGAGCAGTTCGACGGCAAAGGCGGTGCCCTGTGGCGCGACGGCCTTGACCTCGATCTTCAGCGACACTTCCAGCACCTCGTCACCCACCTTGTCGGCGCCGATGTTGAACTGGACGTCGATCTGCGGCTGGTCCTGCCATTGGTAGCAAGCGGGCGCGTTCGGATTCTCGAAAGAGAGATCCTTCACATATTGGCTGATCAGCGCGATCTGCGGTGCGGTATCGGCGCCATTCATCTGGCTGTTCACGGTGAAATTGGTGTCGACTTCGTCGGCCATTGTCTGTCCTGGCTTTCCCTGTTGTCCGGTGGGCGGCAAGCCACCCTGTGCGATGACCCGCGCGCTTAGCAGGGGCGGAAGGGCAGGGCAATGCCGCGCCGTGCAACCCCCTATTTGAAGTTGTGCGCAAACATGCCTATGTTGTTCGGAACATTGTTCCCACACAAAGGGTATAGCCTTCCGTGTATGTGATTGTCATCCTCGCCATGATCGCCGGTTTTCTGGCGCTGCGGCTCTATTCCGTGCTCGGCAAGCGTACCGGGCATGAGCAGGAGCCTGCGCTGCGCCCAGCGGAGGACCGCGCCAAGGTGACGGTGCTGCAACCGCGCCCCGCCACCGAGATGTCGGGCGATTCGGTGCGTCTGGCCGATGGATTGATCGCGCCGGGTGCCGAAATGGGCGTCCGAGCGCTGATCGCCGCCGACCGCAGCTTCGACGTGCCGCAATTTGTCGATGGCGCAAAGAGCGCCTATCGCATGGTGCTGGAAGCCTTCTGGCGCGGCGATCGGGATGAAATCGCCTGGTTGTGCGACGACGATGTGCGCGCCTCGTTCGAGGAGGCGATCGCCGCCCGCGAGGCGGAGGGGCATGTTCTCGACAACCGGCTGGTCCGTATCGAAAAAGCCCGGATCGTCGAGGCGTCGGTCGATGGCCGGATCGCGCAGGTTGCGCTTCAATTCGAAGCGGACATCGCCGCGATCACCCGCGACAAGGACGGCAATGTCGTTGCCGGATCGATGACCGACGCGATCGGCACCAACGACATCTGGACCTTCACCCGCGACATTCGCAGCGCCGATCCCAACTGGAAGCTCAGCGAAACCGACGAGGCGTGATCGCAGCATGAATTTTCGGCATAGGGCGGGCGCGCTGATGGCGGCGCTGGCACTGTCTGCCTGCGCGGGCGGTATGATCCCGCCCTCTGCCGGCGGCCCCGCTCCGTCGCGTCCCGTGCCGTCGGGTACGGCCACGCGCCCTACGCCTGCTGTCCCGCGTCCTACCTTGCCGGTCGAAATGCCTGCCGATCCGGCGATGGATAGCAGCACCGCCGCGGGCCTTGGCGTCACGCGCGGCCCTGACATAGCCAGCCTGATCCCGTCGGGCGAACGATCGCGGCTGGCGCTCGAAGCCTTCCGCATATCCTGCCCCACGCTGATGCGCCGCACCGACCAGAGCGGCCTGACCAAGGGGTCCGACTGGAATAATAGCTGCGCGGCTGCGGCAAGCTGGCCCGAAGCATCGGCCAGCGAATTTTTCTCCCGCTATTTCGAAGCGGTGCAGGTGGGCACCGGCACGGCCTTCGTCACTGGCTATTATGAGCCGGAAATTGCGGGCTCGCGCACCCGTCAACCCGGTTATGAGGTTCCGATCTATCGTCGCCCGACCGACCTGATCGACGTCGATCTCGGCCAGTTCAGTGACGCTCTGAAAGGCCGCACGATCCGGGGCAAGGTATCCGGCACCAAATTCATCCCCTATGACGAACGCGCCCAGATCGTGGCGGGCTCGCTGGCCGGACGCGGGCTGGAACTGGCCTGGGCTGCTGATCCGGTCGAGTTTTTCTTCCTTCAGGTGCAGGGCAGCGGGCGTCTCAACCTGCCCGATGGCAGCGTCATGCGGATCGGCTATGACGGGCAGAATGGCCGCGACTATAGCGGCATCGGCAAGCTGATGAAGGATCGCGGCCTGATCCAGGTGGGGTCGATGCAGGACATCATGGCCTATCTGCGCGCCAACCCGGTCGAGGGCGCGGCGATCATGAATGAAAACAAGAGTTTCGTCTTTTTCCGCGAACTGACCGGCGCCGGGCCGATCGGCGCTCTTGGCGTGCCGGTGACGGCGGAGGCGACGGTGGCCGCCGATCCCAAATTCATTCCGCTGGGCGCGCCGGTGCTGCTTTCGCTTGATCGGGCCGAACCCAATGGCGTGTGGATCGCGCAGGATACTGGCGGCGCGATCAAAGGAGCCAATCGCTTCGACAGTTTCTGGGGCGCAGGCGCGCGGGCGCGGGGCATTGCCGGTGGCATGTCGGCGCGCGGCAGCGCGTTGGTCCTCCTGCCGATCGGTTCGGCGGCGCGCCTCGCAAGGCCCTGACCGGTCGTCCGATGGCGCGGCGGCACCTGTCCCCTGATGAAGCCGCGCTCTGGACCGCGCTGACCCGATCGGTCCGGCCAATCCGGCCGCATGGCCGCGTGATGCCAGCGCTCCCCACGCAGCCAGCGGCCGTCACGCCCAAAACAGGGTTAACGCCGCCGCTGCTGCAGACGCCGACCCCCGTCGCGGTGCGTACCCCGGCCGCCGTGCTTGATACCGGATGGGAAAAGCGCATTCGCGGCGGCACGATCAGCCCGGACATGAGCATCGACCTGCATGGCCACAGCCTGTCGGCGGCGCATGTCCGGCTAAATCAGGCGATCGCATCGGCGCTGGCGCGCGACGCCCGCGTCCTGCTTGTCGTCACCGGCAAGCCGCCCAAAAACGCAGCGGATGGCGCTTCGCGGCGCGGGGCCATCCGTGGCGAAATCGGTCATTGGATCGAAACCAGCCCCTATGCCGACCGCATCGCCAGCGTGCGCATCGCCCATCCGCGTCATGGCGGCGACGGTGCGCTCTACCTTGTTTTGCGGCGCAAAAAATAACGCCATCCCCCGCTTTCGCTGATCTTTTCTTAACCACTGTCCTTCATATCCGGCGGATCATGATCCTGTTCAGGGTCGCTTGCGGGGGTAAGGAGGCAGATGCACGGCGTAACGTTGAAAAGCCGCGCCGCTGCCTTTGCCTGCGCCGCAGGCGCGCTGGTGTTCATCCTGTCGCTGGTGCTGGGCTATACGCCCGGCGCGCAGGATGACATCGTTCAGATCGGCCGCGCGCTGATCATCGCCATTCTGTGCGGCACGATGAGCTGGGCGTCGGCGCGCCGCACCATCGCCACCACCGCGACGGCCATCGACGCCGCCACCGAACGTCTGCTGGCCGCCGCCCATGGCGATCTCCAGTCGTCCGTGCCAAGGGAGATCGGGCTGGAATTGCCGGATCTGTCGGTCGCGCTGGAAAGCCTGTTCAGTCAGGTCCGCACCAATCTCGACCATGTCCAGGCGCTTGCCCTGTTCGATCAGGTGACCGGGCTTGCCAATCGCACCAGCTTCTGCCGCCAGGTCGAACGCCTGCTGGCCGAGCGGGAGGAGGGGGGCATGGCCGCCCTGTTCTTCATCGACCTGGACGGGTTCAAGGGCGTCAACGACACGCTGGGCCATGCCGCGGGCGACCAGTTGCTCGCGCGCGTTGCGGGCCGGCTGCGCGAAGTGGTGATGGCGCAGATCGGCGCAGGGATGGGGGACGCGGTCATCGGTCGCCTGGCCGGTGATGAATTCACGATGTTCTTCCCGACCCTGTCGGGCCACAACGCCGCCGCGCGCATCGCCCGCGCCATCCAGTTCGCGCTGGGTGAGCGCTTTGACCTTGGCAGCCAGCATGTCGATCTGGGCGCGTCGATCGGCATCGCCTGCTATCCCGACCATGGCGATACGCTGTCCACCCTGCTGCGCGCCGCCGACATCGCCATGTATCATGCCAAGCATGAAGGGCGTGGCCGCGCGGAAATGTACAGCGACGCGTTGGCACTGGAGGCGTCCGACCGCGCCGATCTGGAGCGTGACCTGCTTCTGGCGCTGGAGCGCGACGAATTTCTGCTGGAATTTCAGCCGCAGATCGACATTCAGACGGGCCGCGCCGTGGCCGCCGAAGCCCTCGTGCGCTGGGCGCATCCAGAGCGCGATATCGTCATGCCCGGCGTGTTCGTGCCGGTGGCGGAGGAAAGCGGCACCATCGTCGCGCTGGGGGACTGGGTGATGAGCCGGGTCTGCGAGACGGCCGCCCGCTGGTCGCGCGCAGGCATTCATCAGCGGATCGCCATCAACATTTCCACCCGCGAACTGGGTCAGGCCGATTTTTTCCTGCGCCTGCGCCACGCCATCGCCACGCATCAGGTGCCAAACGGCATGCTGGAACTGGAAATCACCGAATCGCTCGCGATGGACATGGAAGCGCGGGTGCTCGACCAGCTTGCCGCCCTGCGCCGCGATGGGCTGCGTATCGCGATCGACGATTTCGGCACCGGCTATTCCAACCTGTCGCGATTGAAGGAATTGCCGGTCGACCGGGTGAAGATCGACCGCAGCCTCGTGCGCGACATTGCCACATCATCCGAAGCGCGGACCATCTGTTCGGCGGTCGTCGGCCTGATTCAGGGGCTGGGCATGGAAGTGGTGGTCGAAGGCATAGAGAATCAGGCGCAGATGGACATGCTGCGCGTCATCGGCTGCACCCTGTTTCAGGGCTATCATCTGGCGATGCCGACCGGCGAGCAGGATTATCTGGGCCGCTACACCGGGAACCCCGCCATGCTGGAACGCGACGCGGGTTAAGCGCCCACTGGCTGACCCAGCGCCCGCTCCACGATCAGCCGGTAAATCTCGACCAGATCGCGCAGATCCTGCACCGCGACGGCCTCGTCCAGCTTGTGCATGGTCGCATTGTTCAGGCCAAACTCCACCACCGGGCACAGGCGCGAGAGGAAGCGTGCGTCGGACGTGCCGCCCGTGGTGGACAGTTCTGCCTCCACGCCTGTTACCTGCCGGATCGCGCCCGACACCAGGTTGGACAATGTGCCCGGTGCGGTCAGAAAGGGTTCGCCGCTGATCTTGGCCATCACCGTGCCGCCCTCGACCGCCGCGATCGCACTGATCCGTTCGACGAGCGAAGCGCCGCTATGCTGATCGTTGAAGCGGATAGAGATGCGCGCGTTCGCCGCGCCGGGAATGACATTGGTGGTCGGGTTGCCAACCTCCATGTCGGTAATCTCTATATTGCTGGGCTGGAACCAGTCGGTCCCTTCGTCCAGAACCAGCGCATCGATTGCGGCCAGAATGCGGACCAGACGGGGCACGGGATTGTCGGCCAGATGCGGATACGCGACATGGCCCTGGGTTCCGGCCACGCTGATCCACATATTCAACGACCCGCGCCGCCCGATCTTGACCACATCGCCCAGCCGGGCCGACGATGTCGGTTCACCCACGACGCACAGGTCCGGCCGCAGTTCGCGCGCGGCCATCCGCTCCATCAGCGCCAGCGTGCCATAGACGGCCGGGCCTTCCTCATCCCCGGTGATGATCAGGCTGATCGTACCGGGCAGGTCGTCGGGCAGGGTACCCAGCGCGGCGACGAAGGCGGCGATCGATCCCTTCATGTCCACCGCGCCGCGTCCGTAGAGCAGGTCGCCGCGAATCTCCGGCGCGAACGGATCGCTGGTCCAGCCGGGACCGGGTGGCACCACGTCCAGATGTCCGGCAAAGGCGAAGTGCGGCCCTGCGCCGGTAGTGCGCCATGCCAGCAGATTTTCGACCGGCCCGTCGGGCGCTTCGCCGACCACGAACCGATCCACGGTAAAGCCCAAAGGCAGCAGCATGTCCTCAAGCGCGGCGAACACCGCCCCGGTCGCTGGCGTTACGGACGGACAGGCAAGCAGCTGCCGGGCAAGCGCCACCACGTCATCATTAGCTCTGGTCATGGTCATGCCCGTGCGTTAGCGAAAGCCATGCCGCTTGACCAGCAGCAGCAGGAGAAGAGGCCGTGCCACGGATCGATCCAGAAATAGTCGCGCTGACGAACACCACCGGCTATCCGCCGCCGCATGATAAGGCCGTGGCGCATCGATGGGTGCGGCGGCTGGGACCGGCGCTTGGCCTTACCGATTTCGGTGTCAGCCATGTCGTGTTGAAGCCCGGCGGCGCTTCGTCCCAGCGCCACTGGCATGAGGATGAGGATGAATTTGTCGTCATGCTGGCAGGCGAGGCGGTGCTGGTGGAGAATGACGCCCGCACGCCCATGCGGTCGGGCGATATGGCGGTCTTTCCCAAGGGCGAACCCAATGGCCATCATCTGCTGAACGAAAGCGACGATGATTGCGCGTTTCTCGCCTTTGGTCGTCCGCCATCGGGGGATTGCCATTATCCCGACATAGACCTGTTGTGGACGGATGGCGGCTATCGGCGCAAGGACAGGAGCAGCTTTTGACGATCGCACTGGATCGCCGCGCGCTGATGGGCGGCATGGGAGCGCTGCTGGTCGCGGCCAAGTCTCCGCCCCTCGCGCCGCCGACGCTGGTGAAGCCGCCCCGCCTGCGGCCCGGTGACACGGTCGGGCTAATCGAACCGGCGGGCTTTACCGATGACGGGTTCGACCTTGATCTGGTGCGCGAAACCATCCTCGCCATGGGGCTGAAGCCCAAGGATGCGCCTCATCTGGCGCAGCGCCATGGCTATCTGGCGGGCAAGGATGCGGATCGGGCGGCGGACATCAACGCCTTCTATGCCGATCCGTCGGTCAAGGCGTTGTTCGCGGTGCGCGGCGGCTGGGGCTGCGCGCGCCTGCTGCCCTATCTGGATTTCGCGACGATCCGCGCCCACCCCAAGCTGCTGGTCGGCTTTTCGGACATCACCGCGCTGCATCTGGCTTTCGCGGCGAAGGCGGGCTTTACGACCGTTCATGGTCCCAATGCCGCGAGCAGCTGGGGCAAATTATCCTGGGACGCCTTTCGTTCCGTGGCGTTCGACGCGGAAACCCCGACCTTCGCCAATCCGCCGGGGACGGAGGACCGGCTGGTCCAGCGCAGCGGGCGTATCCGCACCTTTCGCCCCGGCGTGGCGCGCGGGCGGTTACTGGGCGGCAATCTCACCGTGCTGGCGGCGCTGATGGGCACTGGCTGGCTGCCCGACTTTACCGGCGCGATCCTGTTTATCGAGGATATTGACGAAGCCCCCTACCGGATCGACCGGATGCTGACCCAGTTGGCGCTGGGCGGGGTGTTGGGAAAGCTGGCGGGCGTCATCTTCGGCCAGTGCAGCAGCTGCACCGCCGCTGGCCCCTCCTATGGCGGCTTCACGCTGTCAGAAGTGCTGCAACAGCATCTGGAACCACTCGGCGTCCCGGCGTTTCAGGGCGCGCTGTTTGGCCATGTCGCCAACCAGTTCAGCCTGCCGGAAGGGGTGCAGGCGGAAATGGACGCGGGCGCTGGAACGATCAGGTTGCTGGAGGCAGCGGTCGTGTAAATCCCGCCATCGCGGCGAAAAATGGTACAGATCACGCGATCGCCAGCACGCTCGTCAGCACGATCCGCACCAGTTCCGCCTGTCCGCGCGCGCCGGTCTTGGCATAGATTTTCTTGCTGTAATTGCGCGCGGTTTCCACCGTGATGCCAAGGTTCGCCGCAGCCTCGCTGATGGGAATGCCCTGCGCGATCGCCCAGGCAAGGCGCGCCTCGCTTGGCAACAGGCCGAACAGTTCCACCAATTGTTCGCACCGGTCCGCCTGCGACCAGCGATCGCCGCTCAGATAGACGATCGCCACCGGGGTCGATCCCGCTGATACCGACCGTCCCCGGATGGGCGAGACCAATATGTCCATCCATGGATCGCGGCTGAGGTTGATCGCGCGCGGTCGACTGTCCGGGTCGTCGGCCGTCTGCTTGACCAGCGCGGTCAGTTCCCGGTCGATCAGCGGCGATTCCGGGGTCAGCCGGTCATAGCGCCCGCGCCGCAACACGCTGGTACGCTGGAATAATTGTTCGACATGGGCCGTCATGTCGATGATGCGGCAGCGTGCATCGAGCGTCAGCCAGCCGAAATTGAGCCGCCCGAACGCTTCGGTCGTCAGCGTCGATCGCAATTTCTCCCGCTCCAGCGCAACGAAGGATCGCAACGCGATACGCAGATGCGGCGCCAGCCCGGTCAGCAGCGCGCTGACCGCCGACCCGATCGAGGCTCCTCCCGCACAGGCCAGCCAGCCATCCACGCCGCTGGGCTCGGTTACGCGGATCGACCGCATATCCGTTATTCCCTGCGGCAGCACCGGGTCGCGGGGCAGGGCGCGATCGACCGGGGCGCTCTGTTCCAGCAATTCAGCCAGCGTATAGGCCCGCCCTTCGCGCATGTGGCGATAGGGGAAGGGGTCGCGGCCATATTTTTCGATGAACAGGCTGTGCAAATGGGTCGGCGGCGGCGGTCCGGCATGCAATTCGACGATCGCATCCTCGTCCACCGGGCGAAAGACCAGCGTCGTATAGATGGCGCCGGTGCGCATTCGCAGTTTTTCAAGAAAGTCATGCCACAGCGGTTGCTGAAACATCCCTTCGTGCAGGGCCGCCAATAATCCGCCATCATCCAGCCGCATGGGCCATGTTCATACATCCTCCCATATGGGAGGTCCAGTCCCTTGGCTTTGCTGCCATAGCGGACGCACAATCAAGCCGAGGACCGCATGGTAGACGCAAAAACCCTGACCCATCTGGAGCGACTCGAAGCCGAGAGCATCCACATCCTGCGGGAAGTGGTGTCGGAGGCGGAAAAGCCTGTCATGCTCTATTCCGTCGGCAAGGATTCGGCCGTGATGCTGCATCTGGCGCGCAAGGCCTTCTATCCTTCGCCGCCGCCTTTTCCGCTGCTGCATGTCGACACGACCTGGAAGTTTCAGGAAATGTACAAGCTGCGCGACCGGATGGCGCAGGAAAGCGGCATGGAATTGCTGGTCTATCAGAATCAGGAAGCCAAGGACCGGGGCATCAACCCGTTCGACCATGGCGCGCTCCACACCGATATGTGGAAAACCGAAGGGCTGAAGCAGGCGCTCAACCTCTACGGTTTCGACGCAGCCTTTGGCGGCGCGCGCCGCGATGAAGAAAAGAGCCGCGCCAAGGAACGCATCTTCTCGTTCCGCACCGCTTCCCATGGCTGGGATCCTAAGAATCAGCGGCCGGAACTGTGGAACCTCTACAATGCCCGCAAGGCGAAGGGTGAGAGCATTCGCGTCTTCCCCATCTCCAACTGGACCGAGCTCGACATCTGGCAATATATCCACCTGAACGACATTCCGATCGTTCCGCTCTATTTCTCGGCCAAGCGCCCGACGGTGGAGCGCGACGGCATGTTGCTGATGGTCGATGATGACCGCTTCCCGCTCGAACCGGGCGAAGTGCCGGTCGAACGCTCGATCCGCTTCCGCACCCTGGGCTGCTATCCGCTGACCGGCGCGGTGGAGAGCGAGGCCGCGACCCTGCCTGAAGTCATTCAGGAAATGCTGCTGACCACGACGTCGGAACGGCAGGGCCGCGCGATCGACAAGGACGCCGGCGGCGCTGGCATGGAGAAGAAGAAGCAGGAGGGCTATTTTTGACGCGCCACGGAATGCGCAGCGTTCCGAAGCGTCAACCCCAGCGAAAGCTGGGGCCTCAGGCCGCCTGACTCTTCCCAAGATCAACGAGATCCCAGCCTTCGCTGGGATGACGAGGTAGCGATATGACCGACACCCTCACAGACCCCATCTACAAGACCGACGCCCTTATTGCCGAGGATATCGACGCCTATTTGGATGTGCATCAGCACAAGACGATGCTGCGCTTCATCACCTGCGGGTCGGTGGATGACGGCAAGTCGACGCTGATCGGTCGGCTGCTCTATGACAGCAAGATGATCTTCGAGGATCAGCTTGCCGCGCTGGAGGCTGACTCCAAGCGCGTCGGCACGCAGGGGCAGGAGATCGACTTCGCCCTCCTCGTCGACGGCCTTGCCGCCGAGCGGGAACAGGGCATCACGATCGACGTCGCCTATCGCTTCTTCGCTACCGAAAAGCGCAAGTTCATCGTCGCCGATACGCCCGGCCACGAACAATATACCCGCAACATGGTGACCGGCGCGTCTACCGCGGACCTGGCCGTCATCCTGATCGACGCGCGCAAGGGCATATTGACGCAAACCCGTCGCCACAGCTACCTCGCCCATCTGATCGGCATCCGCAACATCGTGCTGGCCGTCAACAAGATGGATCTGGTCGACTATGATCAGGCGGTGTTTGACAAGATCGTCGCCGATTACACCGAATTTGCGAACAGCATCGGCATCACCGCCTTCACGCCGATGCCGATTTCCGGTTTCAAGGGCGACAATATCACCGGCCCGTCGGAAAACACGCCCTGGTACACCGGCCCGGCGCTGATCGAGCATCTCGAAACCGTCGAGGTCAACAGCGCGGTCGATGCCGACAAGCCCTTCCGCATGCCGGTGCAGTGGGTCAACCGCCCGAACCTCGACTTCCGCGGCTTTTCCGGCCTGATCGCCACTGGCACGGTCAAGCCCGGCGACGCCATCCGCGTCCTGCCGTCGGGCAAGACCTCGACCGTCAGCCGCATCGTCACGATGGATGGCGATCTGGATCAGGCCGTCGCTGGCCAGTCGGTCACGCTCTGCTTTGCCGATGAAATCGACTGCTCGCGCGGCGATGTCATCGCGCTCGCCGACAATCCGCCGCAGGCCGCCGATCAGTTCGAGGCGACGATCGTGTGGATGGCCGATGAGGAGATGCTGCCCAGCCGCTCCTATTGGCTCAAGATCGGCACCCAGATGGTCACCGCGACCATCCAGCAGCCCAAATATCAGGTCAACGTCAACACGATGGAGCATCTGGCGGCCAAGACGCTGGATCTCAACGCCATCGGCGTCGCCAACCTGTCTACCGACAAGCAGATCGTGTTCGAACCCTATGCCCAGAACCGGACGCTGGGCGGCTTCATCCTGATCGACAAGATCAGCAACGCCACGGTCGCCGCGGGCATGCTGCACTTCTCGCTTCGCCGGGCGCAGAATGTCCATTGGCAGGCCACCGACGTCAGCCGTGAATTCCACGCCGGGCTGAAGAATCAGAAGCCGGCGGTGCTGTGGTTCACCGGCCTGTCGGGTGCGGGCAAATCGACCATCGCCAACCTTGTCGAAAAGAAGCTGGCACGGATGAACCGCCATACCTTCCTGCTCGATGGCGACAATGTCCGCCATGGCCTCAACAAGGATCTGGGCTTCACCGACGCCGACCGGGTGGAAAATATCCGCCGCGTGGGCGAAGTCGCCAAGCTGATGACCGATGCGGGGCTAATCGTCATCACTGCCTTCATCTCGCCCTTCCGTTCGGAACGCGACATGGTGCGCCAGATGATGCAGCCGGGCGAATTTATCGAGGTGCATATCGACACGCCGCTGGCCGATGCCGAAGCGCGCGACGTCAAGGGGCTCTACAAAAAGGCAAGATCGGGTGAGCTTAAAAACTTCACCGGCATCGACAGTCCCTATGAAACCCCGCTCGACCCAGAAATCCGCGTAGATACCGTGGCGATGACGGCCGAAGAAGCCGCCGACGCCATCGTCGCGAGGCTGATCCCATGAGCGGCGGCATGACTGACGCGGAACTCGCGGTCCATCTCGCCGAAACCGCCGGGCGCATCCTGCTGGAGGTGCGCGGCAGCGGGCTTTTCAGCCCCAAGGCGCTGGGCAAGGCAGGTGATCAGACCGCCAACCAGTTCCTGTGCCACGCCCTGCGCGAGGTGCGGCCTGAGGATGGCCTGTTGTCCGAAGAGGAAAAGGACAATGAAGATCGGCTGAGCCAGTCGCGTGTCTGGATCGTCGATCCGGTCGATGGCACCCGCGAATATGGCGAAGCGCGCGCCGACTGGGCCGTGCATGTGGGTCTGGCGATCGACGGCAAGCCGGCGATCGGCGCGGTTGCGCTGCCGGGGCTGGATGGCGGCGCCGTCATTCGCACCGACCAGCCGCGCGTGGTGCCACCCGCCCCTGCACAACTGCGCATGGTGGTCAGCCGCACCCGTCCCGCCGCCGAAGCGGTGGCGGTTGCGGAGAAACTGGGCGCAGAACTGGTGCCGATGGGCAGCGCCGGGGCGAAGGCCATGGCGATCATCCTGGGGCAGGCGGACATCTACCTGCATTCGGGCGGGCAATATGAATGGGACAGCATGGCCCCGGCCGCCGTCGCGCTCGCCCACGGCCTGCATGCCAGCCGCATCGACGGCAGCCCGCTGATCTACAACCAGCGCGACGTCTACATGCCCGACCTCCTGATCTGCCGGAAGGAACATGCAGAACAGGTGCTGAAGCTGATCACCGAGGTTCAGGCCGCAGCGTCGAACTGACGGGAGCAAGGTGTGGGCCAGCGCCAGCGTGCGCAGGCCCATCCCGCTAACCGGCCACCTTCTCCGCCGCTTCCATCACCCGCAGCACGTTGCCGCCGACCAGCTTGGCCACGTCCGCGTCGCTCCACCCGCGCCGCATCAGTTCGGCCAGCAATGCCGGATAGGTCTCGACCCCGCCCAAGCCTTCGGGCAAATCACCCACGCCGTCGAAATCGCTGCCGATGCCGACATGGTCGTGTCCAGCGATCTTGACGATATGCTCGATATGATCGGCCACCTGTCCGATCGTCGCTACCGGCTCCGGGTGCGCCGCTTCCCATGCCGCCAGCGCCTTTTCCGCGCCCTCGGGATCGCCGATATACAGCCCGCCAAAGGGCGGCGCATTATAGCGGGCAATCTCCGCGCTGCGATCCGCGCCCCAGACGCGGCGGGCTTCGGACACATATTGGGCGGCGAAATTGACCATCACGACCCCGCCATTGGCCGCAACCTGCTTCAGCACCGCGTCCGATACATTGCGCGGCGTGTCGCACAGCGCGCGGGCGTTGGAGTGGGAGAAGATGACTGGCGCCTTCGTCACCCGCAATGCGTCCAGCATCGTTGCCTCGCTGACATGGCTCAGATCCACCAGCATGCCCAAGCGATTGAGTTCGCGCACCACATCCTCGCCGAACGGGGTCAGCCCGTCATGCTTCGGGTTGTCGGTCGCGCTGTCGGCCCAGTCGATCGTGCGACTATGGGTCAGCGTCAGATAGGCCGCGCCCAGCCCGCGATAGGCGCGCAGTACCGCCAGGCTGCCGTCGATCTGCCCGCCGCCTTCGACCCCGATCAGCGATCCGATCCGCCCGGCCTTGTGCGCGGCCCGCATCTGCGCTGCGGTCGTCACCAGCGCAAAGTCGCGCGGATAGCGTTCGGCCAGACTATGCACCATGCCGATCTGGTCCAGCGTATCCTTGACTTGGCGGTCCTGCGGCAGGTCCGCCGATACCCAGACCGACCAGAACTGCCCGCCAACGCCGCCAGCTTTCAGCCGCTTGATGTCGGTATGATATTGCTTCGGATCGAGTTGCGTCAGGTCCATCGTCCAGCGCGCGTCCTTCGCCTTTTCCGCCAGCGCTTCGGGCCAGTCATTATGGCCGTCGATCAGCGGCGTGGCTTTGAGGACGCGGGCGATCCGCGCCGCATAGGGATCGGGCGCGGCCTGCGCGGGCAGGGCGGCGAACAGCAGCGGCAGCGCCGCAAGACGAAGGCATTTCATGGGGGCGAGGGTAGGCCTGCGTTTCCCCAAGTCAATCGCCGGCTGGCTATCCGAAGAATGTCCGCCCGGTGCGCTGGCGTTGCGCCGGGGCGGTGAAGATCGCGCCCGCCGATACGCGGCTGCCGCGCACCACCAGCAGCACCTGATCCTGCGCCTCCAGTCGCACTTCCTCACCGGGATGCTGGATGCTCTTGCCATTGGCATGGTCGATCTGGACGATAAAGAATGCGCCCCGGCCGCGTCGTTCCGCCTCTCCCACGGTCACGCCGGTCATCGCACCCTTGTCCGGCACGACGACCATTTCCAGTTCCAGCCCGAATTCGTGAAGGCCGCGCTTCATCTGCCCCATTTCTGTCGAATCGGCGATGAACCCGGCGGTCGATGGATAGAGGATCATCTCGGCGATCCGCTCCGCGCCGATATGGGTGGGCAGCACGACCTTGTCCGCGCCTGCGTGCAGCAGCTTGCTTTCCGTGGTTGGCGCCTCGCCCCTCGCAATGATCTCCAGGTCCGGATTGATGTTGCGGGCGGACAGGGTGATGAACACATTGGCGGCGTCATCGGGCAGGACGGTGGCCAATATCTTTGCCCGGTCGATGCGGACGGCGCGCAGCGCGCTTTCCTCCGTCGCCTCGCCGCGATGGCACAGATAGCCCAGCGTCTGCGCCTCGGCGATCTTGCCACCGTCGCGCTCCAATATGACAAAGGGCGTGCCCGCCGCGTGCAGTTCCTTGGCCAGTTGCACGCCGATCCGGCCAAAGCCGCAAATCACCACATGGCCGTTCAGCCGTTCGATCAAAGTCTGCATGCGATCCAGTCCCAGCAATCGGCGTAGTTGAATGGCCGCGAACATCTGCACCAGCGCGCCGGTCAGCACGATCATGCCGGTGCAGCCCAGCACCATCGTGGCGATCGTCACGACGCGCAGATAGGGTGTGGCGATCGGCCGGACTTCGCCATAACCCACTGAAAATATGGTCAAAGTTACCATATAGGCGGCGTCCGCGATCGGCCATCCCGCCGCGACATAGGCCGACACCGCCGCAACAAAGACGATGGCGACGAAGATCAGCGTCCCCACCAGCAACCGCGCCGGTGAGGCAAAGAGGCTGGCGGCGTCGCTGCCCGTCCGGTGCTGTGCCATCGTTTCCGCTCCCCCCGAAGCCGGCAATGTGGTGGCGCTTTTGCGCGATCCTGTCGAGTCCGGTGATGACCGCATGGACGGATGCCGTTAGAGGGGAAGGCGATGACGATCGACCCGCTGCTCCTGCTGCAAGCCTATGCCATCGGCGTATTCCCCATGTCGGACGATCGGGAGGCAGAGGAAGTCTATTGGGTGGAACCCAAGCGCCGGGCGATCCTGCCGCTCGATGCTTTTCATATGTCGCACTCGCTGTCGAAAACGCTCCGTCGCGACCAGTTTCGTGTCACGGCCAATCGCGATTTCGCCGGGATCGTGGCGCTATGCGCGCAGGCCGCGCCGGATCGGCCATCGACCTGGATCAACGGTCCGATCGAACAATCCTACCGCCAACTCCACGCGCACGGCTTTGCCCATTCCATCGAGGTGTGGGAGGGGGAGGAACTGGTCGGCGGGCTGTACGGGGTATCGCTGGGCCGCGCCTTCTTCGGCGAATCGATGGTGTCGCGCCGCACCGATGCCTCAAAGGTCGCGCTGGCCTGGCTGGTTGCGCGGCTGCGCTTTGCGGGCTTTACTCTGCTCGACTGCCAGTTCATGACCGAACATCTCCGCTCACTCGGCGCGGTGGAGATCGCCCAGCGTGATTATCTTCAGTTGCTGGGGGCGGCGGTCGGTGGGGTGCCGCTGGGGGCGGGATCGGGCGTGCTGTCGGCAGGCGCGGGTGTCGCTGCGGAACTGGCGTTCGCGTCGCTGGCACGGGATGCGGTGACTGGTTCGCCCTTGCCGCCGATCTTGACCGATGCGGGGCCGCTTTCGGGCCATGCCATTGCGCAGCTTCTGACCCACACATCATAGACCGGGTGCTGCACGACGTTGCGGTCGGGCCGTTCGCGGAACAACCAGCCGGAAAAATTGCGCCGCCATTTGCCGTCCGCGCTGCTGCGCACGTCCAACTGCACGAAGGCGCCGGTTTCCTGGACATTTTCCCATGGCGCGCTGGTTTCGCAGGCCTGAAGCCGCACGATCGCATCGCCCACGCGCAACGCCTCGCCCGGCTTCATCGTCAGGTCGCGGGTCAGGCCGTTGCGCTTGTTGAGCAGGCCGATCACGGCCACCCGGTCCGCCATCGGCGTGCCGGGCAAGGTGGCGGCGTTGCTCGACTGGATCGGCGACCCCTCTACCTTGACCGGTCCGGTCTGGTTGGTGGTGGGCACGTCATTGCCGCCACAGGCGGACAGCGCCAACAGGGGGGCGCCAAGCAGGATCGACAGGCAAGCCCCCGCCGGACGGCGGATCATGATGCGTCGGGGCTCCATGCCTCATAATCGCCGGTCGCCTTCTGGCGCAAACCGCCCTTTTCCATCGCGCCCGACGGGCGATAGGCAAGTGCGGTGCCGGTGGCATTGGGCGTGAATTCCCGTTCCCAGATGCGCGGCGGCGGCAGGAAGCTTTCGGGCGTCCCTTCGATCGAATGATGCAGCCAGCCGTGCCATTCTGCCGGAACCCGGCTGGCGTCATTCGTGCCGTTATAGATTACCCAGCGGCGCGGCACGCCATGGACGTCGCTGCCGCCTTCATAATAGACATTGCCCTGAATATCCTCGCCCACCTTCTGACCCTTGCGAGCGGTGAACAGCGAGGTGCCGATGGTCGCGCCATCCCACCAGGTGAAGATCTTGCCGAGGATTCCCATGGCTCACGCGCTTAGCCGCTGCGACGGGGGATTGGCAAGGCGTTTTGGGAGTGTGATGATGCCCATCAGCGGCAATGCGGCTGCAAAAAATCCGCTTGTTCGCCGGGGCGTGACGATCATCCGGGGCAGAAATTCAATTCCGTCCGCAGTTTTTCCGTCGGCACGGCGCAGCCGCCCCATTGCACGACGTCGCCTTCCTTGATGCCCAGCTCTGCCGCGCGCCCACCGCCTATTTCCAGCACAGCGGCCACAGGAACGCCTGCCGACACCGGCTCGCGCGAATAGGGGACGCTGTCGGCACCGATGAAGGCGATCGTCCCATCGGTGCGGATGAAGAGCATGTCGAGCGGGATCAGCGTATTCTTCATCCAGAAACTCGCCGTGCGTGGCGGGTCCATGGGGAACAGCATCCCCCCATTATCCGCCAGTTCCTTGCGGAACATCAGTCCCGCTTCCTGCTGCTGCGGCGTCGCGGCAACTTCGACGGCAAAGCGCCGCGCGCCGTTCCTGCCCTGGATCACCAGCGGCAACAGCGCAGCGGAAGGCGCAGCGCTGGCAGCCTCATTATCGACCATATTGCCGCCCGTCGGCGGGGGCTGGCTGGAACAGGCCGCGAGCAAGGCGAGGGCGATCAGGGCGGGAAAGCGCGTCATTGCGCCTGCCTAATGCGATTTGCGTGGCGAGGGGAGGGGGTTAACCTTCATTCCTCCGCTTCCGGCATTTGCCCGGGCGCGGCATCGACCCAGCGCCGGGCGATCGCATAGCTATGGCCCGCGCGCAGAAAGGCGGCGATCGCCTTTTCCCGCTGCTTGGGGTCGGGCGCTGCGCTGGCATAGGGGCCGATCCGTTTGCGCCGGGCATAGCGTTCCGCCGCGATCCAGCGTTCCGCGTCGACCTGCGCATCGGCATCCGCGCGGTCGGCCGGGGCGATGCCCGCGGCGCGCAGGCTTTCGTCGATCCGGCGCGCGCCATAGCCCCGGCGACCCAGCGCCGCGCTCTTCATCACCGCATATTGGCTGTCATCGACATAGCCGAGGCCCGCCAGCCGATCGACCAGGGCGGGCAGGTCAGCCGGTTGTTCGCCGCCCCAGCCACATTCCCTGATCTTGCGTTGCAGATAGGCAAGCAGCTTGCCCCGGCTGGTCGCGAACCGGCTGACATAACGCAGCGCGGCGTCGCGCAGGCTGTCTTCGTCAAGCGGTGGGCGGGGGCGTTTGCTGGTCATATTGCGCCTTCATGCGCCGGCCGCCATCTTTATGCCACAGTCGGGCCGGAATTTCACCGTGCCTTATGCGCTAAAAGGGCGGACTGGAATCTAATATCCGGTGCATGTCGCGGTCAAAGATGATAGCGGCCGCGCCGATCACATAATTTATGACATTGGGTGAAACCAATATGACGGGTTCGCAAGAGATGATGGCACCGACGCCGACCACTGATGTTCTGCCGCGCCGTTTCTCGGACTTCGAGACGCTGGGCGAGGCGCTCGACTATGCGGCGCAGGGTGTGCGCGGCCTCAATTTCCATGATGCCCGCGGCAATCTGGCGCGGCCCTATCCGTTCAGCGAGTTGCGCAGCGACGCCATCGCCTGCGCCCATCGGCTGATCGCGCATGGCGTCAAGCCGCAGGACCGGGTCGCCCTGGTTGCGGAAACCGGCGTCGATTTCGCCCAACTCTTTTTCGGCATCATCTATGCGGGCGCCTGGCCGGTGCCATTGCCGTTGCCGACCAGCTTTGGCGGCAAGGAAAGTTATATCGACCAGCTTAACGTCCAGCTTTCCAGCTGCGACCCGATGCTGTTCCTGTTCCCCGCAGAACTGGCCGAGATGGCGGGTGAATCGGGCCGTCAGAAGGCGGTCGAGAGCATCGCATTTGAAGATTTCATCGCCCGCGATGCCGTTCCGGCCGACCTGCCCAGGGCGCAGGCGCAGGACATTGCCTATCTGCAATATTCGAGCGGATCGACCCGCTTCCCCCATGGCGTCGCCGTGACGCATCATGCGCTGCTCAGCAATCTGGCAGCGCATAGCCATGGCATGGAAGTGCAGGACAGCGATCGCTGCATCAGCTGGCTGCCCTGGTATCATGACATGGGGCTGGTCGGCTGCTTCCTGTCCGTCGTCGCCAATCAGGTGTCGACCGATTATATGAAGACCGAGGATTTTGCCCGCCGCCCGCTCGCTTGGCTGGACCTTATCAGCCGGAACGAAGGCACCTCGATCAGCTACTCGCCAACCTTCGGCTACGATATTTGCGCGCGTCGCATGTCCAGCCAGACCAAGGCGCAGGATCGGTTCGACCTGTCCCGCTGGCGACTGGCCGGCAATGGCGCGGACATGATCCGTCCTGACGTGATGCAGAGCTTCGTCGACGCCTTTGCCGATGCGGGCTTTTCGCCCAACGCCTTCCTGCCAAGCTATGGCCTGGCCGAAGCGACGCTGGCCGTCACCATCATGCCGCCGGGCGAAGGGATCATCGTCGAACTGGTCGAGGAAACCGACCTGTCGGGCGGCGACGCGACCGAAGGCCGCCCCCAGCGCTTCCGCTCGATCGTCAATTGCGGCAAGCCCGCGCGCGGCATGACCGTGGAAATCCGCGATGAGGATGGCGGCCCGTTGAACGAACGCCAGATCGGCAAAGTGTGGACCACCGGCCCGTCGCTGATGGTCGGCTATTTCCGGGATCAGGCCGCGACCGATGCCTGTATGGCTGACGGCTGGCTCGACACCGGCGACATGGGCTATCTGAGCGATGGCTATCTCTACATTGTCGGCCGCGCCAAGGACATGATCATCATCAACGGCAAGAATCACTGGCCGCAGGATATTGAATGGGCGGTCGAGCAGCTGCCGGGCTTCAAGCAGGGCGACATCGCCGCCTTCGCCATCACCACGCCGGGCGGGGAAGAAGCGCCCGCGGTGCTGGTCCATTGCCGCACCTCCGACAATGACGAACGGTCCCGCCTGCGCGACCAGATTCGCGAACGGGTCCGCGCGATCACCGGCATGAATTGTGTCGTCGAACTGGTGCCGCCGCGCACCCTGCCACGCACCAGTTCGGGGAAATTGAGCCGGTCCAAGGCGCGCAACCTCTATCTGACCGGTGAGATCCGCCCTTACGACATCGCGGCCTGAGGCTGACTGCCGCGCGATCGGCGGACTTACCAAATCATAACGCATCGCTGCTATCGCGGGATCGTGGGCAGCAATTCGAACCATATCGTCGAGCCGGACCGTCAGGAACGCGCATCGCTGCGCGCGATGACGGGCCTGTGCCAGATAAGCGACGATGTCGGAACGCGGGTGCTGGAAGCGCAGTTGCGCACGGCAGACAGCGTCGCCTTGTTGCGGCAGGTGATGAACCTGTGCGGCCTGGTGTTCATCTGGCAGGTTTTTACCCACTGCTGTTCGCCGGTCATGCTGGGGCTTTGGAGCGCCGGGTTGATCGGCTGCACCCTGGTTGGCGTGCTGATGGACCGCGCCCGGCGCAACGCGAACAATAGTCGCCTGACGAGCCGCGATCTGCGTCGGCATGGACTTGGCGCATTGTTGCAGGGCATCATATGGGCCGCCTGCATGATGCTTGTCTCTCAATCGGGGGAGACCGAGGAACTGGTGGCGCTGTGGACGCTGATCAGTTGCATCATGGTGTGTGGCGCGATCAGCTATGCCGCGACCCCATTGTCTGCCGCCGCCTTCCTATTGCCCTGCATCGCCGGCCTGTTCGGCATGTTCCACGATGGCGGCCAGTTGCCGCTGCGCGCGCTGGCGACCAGCTATGCGCTGTCGCTGCTGATCGGTTGCGTCATCTACGCCCGCACCTTCGCGCGTCAGCACAGCACCAGCGTGCAACTGGAGGAAAAGAGCGAAGTCGTCAGCCTGTTGCTGCGCGAATATGAAGGCGGCGGGTCCGACTGGTTATGGCAGACCGATTCACTGCGCCGTATCAGCAGCGTGTCGACGCGCTTTGCCGAAACCATGGGGCTGGACCCAGCCCAGCTGGAAGGCGAACCCCTTGTCCAGATATTGGCGGGCAGCAGTTGGGAAAGCGGCCGTTTCGCCGCCGGACTGCATAGTCTGGCCGATCATCTCAAGCGGCGCGAAAGTTTCAGCAACCTGGTCCTTCCGGTCGAGGTGAAGGGCGAAACCCGCTGGTGGGAATTGTCCGCTTCGCCGCGCCATGATGAAAACGGGCTTTTTCTGGGCTTTCGCGGGGTTGCGTCGGACGTCACGGCGCAACGTGAATCGGCGGACAAGATCGCCAGGCTGGCGCGCTTCGATCCGCTCACCGGCCTGCCCAATCGCAGCCATCTGCGCGAAGCGCTGGACAAGGCAATGGCGGCAACCCGTGGACGAACGCCGGGCTGCGGCTTCCTGATGATCGATCTCGATCGGTTCAAGGCGATCAACGACACGCTGGGGCACCAGACCGGCGACAAGCTGCTGAGCCAGGTCGCGCGCCGTCTGCGGCAAATCTGTTCAGGCCCGGAATTTTGCGGGCGTATCGGCGGCGACGAATTTGGCGTGGTCATTCCGACCGTCTCTGACAGTCACCGCATCGAACAACTTTCCTCCGCCATCATCAGCGCGCTGTCGGCGCCCTATCAGGTCGATCAGCATATGCTCTATGTGGGCGCGTCGGTCGGTTCGGCGATGTCGCCGATGGACGGGGGAGAATCGGAATCGCTGATCCGCAGCGCGGACCTGGCGCTCTACCGCGCGAAGGATGAGGGCGGCGGGCTGCATTGCGCCTATGAGCCGCAATTGCATGCCAAGGCGGAAGAAAGGCGGCTGCTCGAACTGGCGCTACGCGAGGCGCTGGCCAAGGACCAGCTTCACGTCCTCTATCAGCCGGTGGTGGATGCGACCAGCGGCCGCGTGTTGGGGTTTGAAGCGCTGGTGCGCTGGACCCATCCGGAAATGGGGCCGATTTCGCCGGCCAAATTCGTGCCTGTCGCTGAAGAAGCCCGGCTGATCGCACCCATCGGCGAATGGGTGCTGCGCACCGCCTGCATGGAAGCGATGCGCTGGCCCGACGATGTGCGGATTGCCGTCAACGTGTCGGCTGAACAATTGACCAACCCCAGTTTCGTATCCGCAGTCGTGTCCGCATTGGCGCAGAGCGGCCTGGAAGCACGGCGGCTGGAACTGGAAGTCACCGAAAGCGTGTTCATGAACGAGGATGCTGGCGCGCTGCGGGTGCTCGACCAGTTGCTCGGCCTTGGCATCCAGCTTTCGCTCGATGATTTCGGCACCGGCTATTCATCGCTCGGCTATCTCAGCCGCACCCGTTTCAACACGATCAAGATCGACCGCAGCTTCGTGGTCGGCGCGTCGAAAAACACGCCTGAAAGCCTGGCGATCATCCGTGCCGTCGTGACGCTGGCCGACAGTCTGGGCATGACGACCACGGCTGAAGGCGTGGAAACCGAGGTCGAGCTGGAAATGGTGCGGCAACTGGGCTGCAAAAAGGTGCAGGGCTATTATTTCGGCCGTCCCATGGCCGCGCAGGACGCCATCGGCCTTTTTCCGCCGCCCCAGGAGCGGGCGCGGGCCTAATTGCCCTGCAATTGGCGTTCGACCATGGTCCAGAGCGCGGCAAAATCCTTCGCAGGGGTCGATGCCGGGGCAAAGGCGCCCAGCGGCTTGCGGCGCACGGTCATCTGCTCGATCGCGCTGGCCATCGGGATGGCGGGCCAGTCGGGCTGTTCGTCCAGCGCCTTGCGATGCAATGTCCGGCGGCGATCCACCATCGAATAGACCGGCAGGATCGGCGCATGGCTGCCGCCCCGCTGCACCAGATAGCGGGCCACTTCGCCCATCGCGCGCTGCGACAAGGGGGAGGGGATCACGGGAATGACAATGATGTTTGCAGCGCGCAGCACCTGCTCGCTGGTTTCGGTAAGGCCTGGCGGACAATCGAGGATGATGCGGTCATAATCCTTCCCCAGACTTTCGATCAGCTTGGACAGCCGCTTCTTCTTGTCCATCTCACGAAACAGATGGTCCAGGCTGCGCAATGACGTGTCGGCGGCGATCAGGTCCAGCCCCGGCACTGTCGACGGCTGGATCAGCTTGCGGACTTCGACATCCTTGCTGAATATCGCCTGTGCGGCGTCCCGGCTCTTGCTATCGGTGGAAATCAGCCAGCTCGATGCCGCCTGCGGGTCCAGATCCCACAGCAATGTCCGCCGTTTGGAAATGGTCGCCGACGCCCAGGCGAGATTGATCGCAAAGGTGGTTTTGCCCACCCCGCCCTTCAGGCTGTAAACGGCGATAGTCGCCAATGCCGGTTCCTTTGCCATGGGGGGAAGCTACGGCTTCCGCCCGCCAAAGCAAGCCCTCAATCACGGCAATGTTACGCTATGGTGACGTTACAGGACGTCGCGCGCCTTTTCCGGCGGACGGGCGATCACTGCGCCCTTGTCGGTCATGACGATCGCGCGCTCGATCAGGATCGGATGCGCGGCCATGGCATCGAGGATCGCGGCATCGTCGCTGGTGTCGAGGGCGATTTCCTTGACGACGCTCTCACCCTTGCGCAGCGCATCGCGCGGGGTCAGTCCCGCCTTGGCCAGCACGGCCGCGATCTCGGCGCGGCTGGGCGGGGTTTTGAGATATTCCACGACCGTCACGTCGACGCCGGGCGTTTCCTGCAGGATCGCCAGCGCCGCGCGCGACTTGGAACAGCGGGGATTATGCCAGATGGTGGCCTTCATCCCTGACCGTCCCGCGCCAGTTGGCAGGCTGGTTCGGGGGAAAGCATCCCCCGGATGCTTTCCTTATCCCTCACGAGCCAGCCAATCTTCCAGCCATTTGATCGTATAGTCGCCGTTCAGGAACTGCGGGTCCTCCAGCAATGCCTGATGCAGGGGGATCGTAGTTTTCATCCCCTCGATCACATATTCCTGCAAGGCGCGTTTCAGCCGCATGATGCAGCCTTCGCGGGTGCGGCCATAGACGATCAGCTTGCCGATCATGCTGTCATAATAAGGCGGCACCTTATAGCCCTGATACAGGCCGCTATCGACGCGGACATGCATCCCGCCGGGGACATGATAGCGGGTCACGGTGCCGGGCGATGGCGCGAAGGTGCGGGGGTCTTCGGCATTGATCCGGCATTCGATCGCATGGCCGGTAAAGCGCAGATCCTCCTGCGCCACGGACAGCGGCTTGCCTTCGGCGATGCGGATCTGTTCGCGGACCAGATCGACGCCGGTGATCATTTCGGTGACTGGATGTTCGACCTGAAGCCGGGTGTTCATTTCGATGAAGTAGAATTCGCCATCTTCCCAGAGGAATTCGATCGTGCCTGCGCCGCGATAGCCCATATCGGCCATCGCCTTCGCGCAGACGCCACCGATCCGCTCGCGGTCGGCCTGGCTCAGGATCGGGGAGGGCGCTTCTTCCAGTACCTTCTGGTGGCGGCGCTGGAGCGAGCAATCGCGTTCGCCCAGATGGATGGCGTTGCCATTGCCGTCGCCGAACACCTGAATTTCGATGTGGCGCGGATTGCCCAGATATTTTTCGAGATAGACGGTTGCATCGCCAAAGGCCGCCTTCGCTTCCGACCCGGCCTGCTGCATCAGCGTTTCCAGCTCATCGGACGAGGTGCAGACTTTCATGCCGCGACCGCCGCCGCCCGATGCTGCCTTGATGATGACCGGATAACCGGCCTTCTCCGCGATCGCCTTGGCCTCCTCAAGGTCGCTGATCGCGCCGTCGGAACCGGGGACGAGCGGCAGGCCCAGCGCACCGGCGGTCCGCTTCGCCTCGATCTTGTCGCCCATGGTGCGGATATGTTCGGGCTTTGGCCCTACAAAGGCGATGCCATGGGCCTCGACGATCTCGGCGAATTTGGCGTTTTCGCTCAAAAAGCCATAGCCCGGATGGATCGCGTCCGCGCCTGATATTTCGGCGGCCGAAATGATCGCCGCGATGTTCAGGTAACTGTCGCGGGCGGCGGGCGGCCCGATGCAGATCGCTTCGTCGGCCAGCCGCACATGCATGGCGTCGGCGTCGGCGGTCGAATGGACGGCGACCGTCTTGATCCCCATTTCGTGGCAGGCACGGTGAATACGCAGCGCGATCTCGCCGCGGTTGGCGATCAACAGCTTTTCGATGGTCATGGGCTGCGCGGCCTTATTCGATGACGATCAGCGGCTGGTCATATTCGACCGGCTGACCATTATCGACCAATACCGCCTTGATCGTGCCGGACGACGGCGCGGGAATGGCGTTCATCACCTTCATCGCTTCCACGATCAGGATGGTTTCGCCGGCGGCGACCTGCGCGCCGACCCGTGCGAACGGGGCTGCGCCCGGTTCTGCCGACAGATAGGCGGTGCCGACGATCGGCGACCGGACCATGGTTCCGGCGGGCGCCGCCAATTCAGCGGCGGACGCAGCCACGGGGGCGGCAGTCGGCGCAGCCGGGGTGGCGGGGGCCGGGGCGAAGGATGGCGCATAGATGGGCGCGCCGCCGCCAGCCTTGCGGGCGACGCGGATCTTGCGATCGCCATCCTCGACCTCGATCTCGGTCAGGTGGGTATCGTCGAGCAGCGCGGCCAATTCGCGCACCAGCGCGACATCCACCTGCATTGCGCCCTTTTCCTGCTTGTCGTTCATGGTTGACCCTTATTTCGTATCTAAGCCTGATAATTGCGGCCAGCGCCTATGCCGATTTGCGCCAAAGCGCAACTTTGTAGCGTCGACCCGAAGCAGTGCAACGGCTGTTACAGTTCCAGCGCGGCTTCCAGCGCCAGCATGTAGGACATTGGCCCAAATCCCGCGACCGTGCCCTTCGCCGCCATGCCGACATAGCTTTTGTGGCGGAATGCCTCACGCTTGTGCGGGTTGGACAGATGCACTTCGATCACCGGCACGGTGATGCCCTTGATCGCGTCATGCAGGGCAACCGACGTGTGGGTCAGCCCGCCGGGATTCAGGATGACCGCATGGGCGCCTTCACCATGGGCCTCCTGCAACCAGTCGATCAGATGGCCTTCATGGTTGGACTGGCGAAAATCAATGTCGACATGGGCGCGGGTGGCGGCATCTTCCATCCGTTCGGCAATATCGTCCAGCGTGTCATAGCCATATATTTCCGGCTCCCGCGTTCCCAGCATGTTGAGATTGGGGCCGTTCAGCACATAGATTTTGCGCGTATCCGCCACGACGATCCCCCTTGGTTGTTGCGAGCAGGGGACAAGCGCCCCTATATGTGGCCAAGACCTTTAGCCTTTCGTGTCGCGCCAAGTCGAGACACGTTTCCATCTTGCAGGAACGGGACCGCATATTGTGAGCGTCGACGGCACTATTTCCATCCATATCAATGGCGAACATCGCCGCGTGCGCGACGGGCTGACCCTGGCCGAACTGGCAAGTGAGCTGGGTTTCGTGCCCGAAAAGGTCGCGGTCGAACGCAATCTGGAGGTCGTGCCGCGCTCTACGCTGGCGCTGGTCATGGTAGAGGATGGCGACGAGCTGGAAATCGTGCATTTTGTTGGCGGTGGCGACGTCGCTTCGGTCGCCGACGATAGTTGGAGCGTGGCGGGCCAGACCTTCCGGTCGCGCCTGATCGTCGGCACGGGCAAATATAAGAATTTCGAGCAGAATGCGGCGGCGGTCGCGGCATCAGGCGCGGAGATCGTCACCGTCGCCGTGCGCCGGGTGAACGTGTCGGATCCCAAGGCGCCGATGCTGACCGACTATATCGATCCAAAGGTGATCACCTATCTGCCCAACACGGCGGGCTGTTTTACCGGCGAGGAAGCGATCCGCACGCTGCGGCTGGCGCGGGAAGCGGGCGGCTGGGAACTGGTGAAGCTGGAAGTGCTGGGCGAGGCGCGTACGCTCTATCCCGATATGGTCGAAACGCTGCGCGCGACCGAGATATTGGCCAAGGAAGGCTTCAAGCCGATGGTCTATTGCGTCGACGACCCGATCGCAGCCAAGCGACTGGAGGATGTGGGCGCGGTGGCGATCATGCCGCTGGGCGCGCCGATCGGTTCGGGCCTCGGCATCCAGAACCGGGTCACCATCCGCCTGATCGTCGAGGGGACCAAGCTGCCCGTGCTCGTCGATGCAGGCGTGGGCACGGCGTCCGAAGCGGCGCAGGCGATGGAGCTGGGCTGCACCGGCGTCCTGATGAACACCGCGATCGCCGAAGCGAAAGACCCGGTGCTGATGGCCGCCGCGATGAAGGCAGGCGTGGAGGCGGGGCGCATGGCCTATCGCGCCGGGCGCATGGGCAAGCGCATGTATGCCGATCCGTCCAGTCCCCTGGCAGGGCTTATCTGACGCGTCTTTCGCTTGTGCAGCAAATTGACCGCCGCCTATCTTGTCGCCTATGGGCTGGGTCAGTTGAGGAGGAAATAAGCGATGGTGAACAAGCTATACCCCGATGCCGCGTCCGCGCTGGACGGGCTTCTCTTCGACGGCATGCACCTGTGCGCGGGCGGTTTTGGCCTGTGCGGCATTCCCGAACGGCTGATTGATGCGATCCGCGATTCGGGGGTGAAGGATCTGACCATCGCGTCCAACAATGCCGGTATCGATGGCGAGGGGCTGGGCAAGCTGCTGCGCACTCGGCAGGTCAAGAAAATGATCTCTTCCTATGTCGGCGAGAATAAGGAATTTGAACGCCAGTATCTGGCGGGCGAACTGGAAGTCGAATTCTGCCCGCAAGGGACGCTGGCCGAACGCTGCCGCGCCGGCGGGGCAGGCATCCCCGGTTTCTACACCAAGACCGGCGTCGGCACTGCCGTGGCCGAGGGCAAGGAAGTCAAGAGCTTCGACGGGCAGGATTATATCCTGGAGCGGGGCATTTTCGCCGACGTTGCGATCGTCAAGGGCTGGAAGGCTGACGAGAGCGGCAACCTGATCTTCCGCAAGACCGCGCGCAACTTCAACCAGCCGATGGCGACTGCCGCAAAAATCTGCATTGCGGAGGTCGAGGAAGTGGTGCCGACCGGCAGCCTGGACCCGGACGCGATCCACCTGCCCGGCATTTACGTCAAGCGCATGATCGTGGGCGCGCCCTATGACAAGAAGATCGAGTTCCGCACGGTAAGGCAGCGGGCGGCGGCGTGATGCGTCGCCTGACCGGCGCGCTGGCGGCGGTGGCCGCGTTGTTGGCGGCCGCGCCAGCCACGGCGCAGACGCGCCCCGACAGCGACCAGCCCTGGCGCGAGTTCCAGTGGCTCTATGGTTCGGCGGAAGGGGCGGCGACCAGCCGGCAGGCGTTCAACGCGCTGCGTGCTTTTGCAGTGATACAGGCGGAACGCTGGCGCATGGGCGAGCCGGTGGTGCAGCGGGTGCTGGCGCCTGGCGCGACGCTCGACCGGCCTGCCTTCGAAAGCTGCGGCGACAAGAAGCCCGCCGTCGTGTTCGATATTGACGAGACCCTGCTGTTGAACACCGGCGCTGAATATTGGGCGGCGGCCAAGCAGCAAAGCTATGAACAGTCGCGGGCTTTCGACAAGGATACCTGGGCCAAATGGGAAAAGGACGGCGCGAAGCTGGTCGATCCCGTGCCCGGCGCGGTCGAGGCGGTCGACGCGCTGCGCAAGGCGGATATTGCGGTGATCTTCAACAGCAATCGCAGCGCCGCCAGCATGCAGGAAACCGCCGAAGCGCTGGCCCATGCCGGGCTGGGCGTGGCGGAGCCGGGCAAGACGCTGTTCCTGGACAGTGCTGGCGATGGCAAGAAGGACGGGCGCCGCGCCACGATCGCCGAGACATGGTGCGTCGTGGCGATGGCTGGCGACCAGCTCGGCGATTTCAGCGACCTGTTCAACGTGAAGGAAAATGGCCGCCTGCCTGTGGTGAAACGGCGGCAGGCCATGGGATCGCCTATGCTGGCGCGGATGTGGGGGCAGGGATGGTTCCTGTTGCCCAACCCCGTGTATGGCAAGGGCGCCGAAGGCGATTTTAACGAGATTTTCCCCAAGAACCGGTGGAAGCCCCATTAAGCAGAGGAGGCCATATAGTGCCCTGGACACGTGATGAAATGGCCGCGCGCGCGGCAAAGGAATTGCAGGACGGCTTCTATGTGAACCTGGGCATCGGCATTCCGACGCTGGTCGCCAACCATATTCCCGAAGGCGTGGAAGTGACGCTGCAATCGGAAAACGGGATGCTGGGGATCGGACCCTTTCCCTATGAGGGCGAGGAGGATGCCGACCTTATCAACGCGGGCAAGCAGACGATCAGCGAACTGCCGCAGACCGCCTATTTCAGTTCGGCCGACAGTTTCGCGATGATCCGCGGCGGGCATATCGACCTGACCGTGCTTGGCGCGATGGAAGTGGCGGAAAATGGCGACATCGCCAACTGGATGATCCCCGGCAAGATGATCAAGGGCATGGGCGGTGCGATGGATCTGGTCGCGGGCGTCAAGAAGATCATCGTCGTGATGGAGCACACCAGCAAGAATGGCGATCCCAAGTTCATCCCGGCCTGCACCCTGCCGCTGACCGGCAAGAATGTGGTCGACATGATCATCACCGACCTGTGCGTGTTCCAGCGTCCCGACCATGACAGTCCGTTCACACTGGTCGAAATGGCGCCGGGCGTCACGGCGGAAGAGGTCGCCGCCAAGACCACCGCGCACTATCTGGTCTGACAGCGCCATGAGCCTTGATGGTACTTATGATGAGGGCAATGTCTTTGCCCTCATCCTTGCGGGCAAAATCCCTTCGGTCCCCCTGTATGAGGATGCCCATACGTTCTGCTTTCTGGACATTCAGCCGCAGTCGAAGGGCCATGCGCTGGTCATTTCCAAATGGTCGAAGGCGCGCAACATATTGGAGATTGAGGAGGACGCGCTGGCGCAGGTGATGGCGACGACCCGCAAGGTCGCGACCGCCATCCGGGCCGCGCTCAACCCCGACGGCCTGCACATCGCCCAGTTCAACGGATCGGCGGCGGGGCAGACGGTGTTCCATCTGCATGTCCATATCGTGCCGCGCTGGGCAGGGCAGGCGACTGGCTTCGTCGCCCATGGCGAAGGCCAGTTCGCGGACGCCGATGCGCTCCAAGCGCTGGCGCAAGAGATACGCGCGCACCTCTGATGCGTTTCCATCGCTTTGCGGGGCAGACGCCCCTTTGTGTTGGCGGACGCTGACATGGTCCTGCGTCCCTTCAACGTGCCCGGTGCCCGGCTGGCTTTGCGTACCAAGCGGGCCAGTCCGCTGTTCCAGGGGCAGCGGGGCGAGGGCGAGGTTGTCCTCGACCTGTCGCGCCTGCTGTCGCGTTCCTTCCACCCCGCGCCGACCGGCATCGACCGGGTGGAATATGTCTATGCCCGCGAACTGCTGGAGCGGATTCCAGACCGGCTGTCCTTTGCAGCGGTTCATCCGGCGGGCGGCTATTATGGTCGGCTCAACAGCGCGGCGGTGCGGCAATTTCTGGCCTTTACGGCGGCCAAATGGCGCAACGCCGGGGCAGCCGATGCGCGCGAGGGGCGGGCGGCGATCGTGCGGCACATGTTCGCGCTGCGTCCGCGCCCGGTGCCACGCGCAACCGGGCCGCGTCTCTATCTGCAGGTGTCGCCACACCATCTGGACAATGCCGATCAGGTCGGCGCGATCCTGCGCGCGGAGGGCGCGAAATTCGTGACGCTGGTGCATGATGTGATCCCGCTCAGCCATCCCGAATATGCCCGGCCGCAGGGGGCGGATGAACATCGGCGGCGGGTGCATACGATCGATCGCTTTGCCAGCGGCATCATCGGCAATAGCCAGGCGACGATCGACGCGCTGGCGCCGCATATGGCCAACGGGCTGTCAGGGCGCGTGGTCAGTGTCGCCCATTTCGGCGCGGACGCGGTGGACATATTTGGCGGTCGTGGCGAATCGCTGCCTGACCGCCCGTATTTCGTCTATATTTCGACCATCGAGCCGCGCAAGAATCACCTGCTCCTGCTCACCATCTGGCGGCGGCTGGTCGAGCAACTGGGCGATGCAGCCCCGGTGCTGGTGCTGATCGGACGGCGCGGCTGGGAGAATGAGAATGTCGTCGATCTGCTCGATCGCGCCGAAGCGTTGCGCGGCCATGTGATCGAGGCGGGCGAGGTGTCCGACACGCGGATGCAGGCGCTGGTCGCCAACGCGCGCGCGATGCTGATGCCTTCCTTCGCCGAAGGGTTCGGGATGCCCGTGGTGGAGGCGCTGGCCGCTGGCGTTCCGGTGATATGCAGCGACATCATGGCTCATCGCGAAGTGGGCGGCGACGCGCCCGACTATCTCGATCCCCTGGACGGGCTGGGCTGGATGAAGGCGATCTTGAACTATAGTCAGCCGGATTCGCCCGATCGCGCGGCGCAGATCGGGCGGCTCTCGGTCTGGCGCGCGCCGACCTGGCGGGACTATTTCGATATCGTCATCGATTTGCTGGAAGATGTGACAAGTTCTGTTTCTTGACCTTGCATCGGCCCAAGCCCATGAACTGACTGCCATTATGATTCCCACGCCATTCCTGCGGTCCCCGCCTTTTCCCGGCATTGCTGCTTCGCTCGCCGCTGTCAGCGTGATGCGCGAAACGGGCGATGGCGCTGCGCCGGTTGGCGACGATGTGCTGGATGCGATTGTCGCGGCGCGGGTCGGCGGCGCGTTCTGGGGCGCAAGACCCGGTGAACCCGGCCGGTCGGATCGTGCTGAGAGTGATCCTTGGGCACTGGTCGCTTCCGTGCAGTCGATCCATGCGCAGGCGGACGAGGACGTGGCGCTGATCGCGGGCCTGCTGGGCATTTCAGTGATCGGTCCCGACGGCGCGGTCATCGATCCGGGTCAGCTGCGCGCGTCCCTCAAGGCGCGGATCGCAGCCGCCCGCTATCGCGACTGTTTCACTGGTGCGCCGGTCGATGCGATGCAGGCGGTGACGCAGCTCGCTGACTGGCGGCGGCATATCGACGGCAATCGCGGCATCGTGGCGGCGAGCGGCATGGCGTTCTGGAAGCGTGACGCGATCCGTCATTTCCTGTGGGACGGCGTTGTCTCGCCCCCATTTCTGTCCGCCGACCGGGGACTGCGCCGCGCCCGGCGGGAGCAGGGGGCGCTGGCGGTCTGGCCGTCGCGCGTGCCTGTCACCCTGCCGCAGGATGCCGCCGATCAGGGCGTGGCGCTGGCGCGGGTGGAGGATGGCTTTTTGCGTTCCCGCGGGTTGGGGGCGGCGTTGCACCCGCCCGGTTCCGTCGTGGTGGATCGCACGGGCATCTATTATAATGCGCGCGCCGCCAATGATCTGGAAACGCTGCTGGCGACGCATGATTTTCCGCCCGCGCTGGTCGACCGCGCCCGCCGCCTGCGCGAACGGGTCTGCGCCACCGGCGTGACCAAATATGGGCCGGAAGCCGGGCAGATGATCGATCTTCCGGCCGACAGGCGCACGGTGTTGGCGATCGGCCAGGTTGATGACGATCTGTCGGTGCGGCTGGGCGGCGCCGGGGTCGATGGCAATCTGGATTTTCTGAAGCGGGTGCGCCGGGCCGAGCCGGACGCCTGGATCGTCTATCGCCCCCATCCCGATGTGCAGGCGGGGCATCGCAAGGGGCATTTGCCCGACTCGGTCGTCCTTGCCCATGCCGATGCGATCGACAGTGGTGCGCCGCTGATGGAACTGGTGCAGGCTGTTGATGAACTCCATGTCCTCTCTTCCCTGACCGGTTTCGAAGCGCTGATGCGTGGCCGTTCCGTAACGGTCCATGGGATGCCTTTCTACGCAGGCTGGGGTCTGACGCGCGATCTGGCGCAACCCTGTGTGCGGCGCGGGCGTCAACTCACCGTGGATCAGCTTGTCGCGGCCGCTCTCATTCTCTATCCTCGTTATCTCGATCCGGTAACGCGGTTGCCGTGCGGTCCCGAAATCATGGTGGATCGCATGGCGGATGGATCGACGCCGCCGATGACCTGGCTCATCGCGTTGCGGGCGCTACAGGGGAAGTTTCGACGTTTTATGACCTTGTCCGCTGAGTTTCTGCATGGCTAACCGCAACAAGAAGAGCTTTCTGTTTCTGCAAGGACCGCATGGTCCCTATTTCGCGATGCTGGCCGACGCCTTGCGGCAGCGCGGGCATGTGGCATTGCGAATCAACATCAATGGCGGCGACAAGGTCGACTGGCCCGGCGATGCGACCGACTATCATGGCACCTTCCGTAACTGGCCGCTGTTTTTCGACGATTTCATCGTCGCCCATGGCGTCACTGACCTGATCCTTTATGGCGATTGCCGCCCCTATCATGCCAGCGCGCACGGCATGGCCCGGCTGCGCAACCTGCGCGTGCATGTGGTGGAGGAAGGGTATATCCGCCCCGATTTCCTGACGCTTCAGGCCGATGGCGTGAACGGCAATTCCACCTTGCCGCTGGACCCGCAATGGTATCGCGACGAAGCGATGGGCCTCCCCCCGCTGGAGGAGAATCAGCCGACAATCCCTTCGAACTTCAGCACCCGCGCGCGCAATACCATGCGCAATGGTTTTGCTGCTGCCATGCTGCGCCCGCTATTCCCCTTTTACCGGACCCACCGGCCGCACAGTTTCGTCATGGAATCGCTGTCCTGGGCGCGGAAGTTGATGATGCGCAGCCGCGACCTGGAGCAGTCGGCCCAGGCCTGGGCCAGGGTGGAAGGAAAGCGCTATTTCACCCTGCCGTTGCAGCTGAATTCCGATTATCAGCTGCGGGTCCATTCGCCCTTTGGCAACATGCGGGCGGCGTTGCGCTTCGTCATCAAAAGCTTTGCCCATCATGCCCCCGCTGACGTGCTGCTGGTGATCAAGCAGCATCCGCTCGATTCCGGGCTGGTCGCCTGGGGCCGGCTGATCCGTCGTCTGGCGAAAGATTATGGCGTGGCGGACCGTATCCATTATCTGTCCGACTGGGACATTGCCGCAGTCGTGAAAAATGCGATCGGCGTGGTCACGGTGAACAGCACGGTCGGCACGCTGGCGCTGAACAGTGGCAAGCCGGTGCTGGTACTGGGACATGCGGTATACAAGATACCCGGCATCGTCAGCGTGAAGGGGCTGGACGCATTCTGGACCAATCCGTCGCCACCCGACATGGCGCTCTATTCCGCCTTCAGGCAGGTGCTGGCCGATCGCTGCCTGATTCGCGGCGGGTTGCTGAGCGATGAAGGCTTGCAGATGCTGGTCGAGAATGCGGCGGATCGACTGGCGCCGGTCGGACGCGGAACCCGCCGTCATCTGAAACTGGTGACGCCCCAGGTCAGCGATTTCATTGCGTCGAATAGCGCGGTCTGACCCGGCGGGTCCGCAACTGAGCGATCCCTGACGGTCAGGGCGCGGTGAAGCCGTAGCGGGCGAAGATGCCCTTGCCCGATGGCGATAACAGGAAGCGGCGGAACGCTTCTGCATCCTTGTGGCGGCTGCTGGTCAGGCGCGCGATCGGGTAACGGATCGGCGGATGACTGCTGGCCGGGAAGGCGCCGACGATCGCTACGCCGCCCGCGACACGCGCGTCGGTGGCATAGACGATCCCCAGCGGCACTTCGCCCCGTTCCACCAGCGCCAGCGCGGCACGGACATTGTCGCCGCGCGCGATTTTGCCGGCAACGCTTGGCCACACGCCAAGGCTGGTGAGTGCTGCCTTGCCATATTTGCCCGCTGGCACGCTGTCAGGATCGGCCATGGCCAGCCGCCCGTTGCCCAGCGCCCGCGCGATCGGCATGGCGCGGCCGATCCGCAGGCGCACCGGCTTGCGCTTCGGCGTGACCAGCACCAGCCGGTTGCCGACGACATCGACGCGGGTGCCGCGTACGACGAACCCGGCCTGCTCGACATCGCGCATCCAGTCTTCATCCGCGCAGAGGAACAGGTCGGCCGGAGCGCCCGCCCGGATTTGTCGCGCCAGCGCCGACGAGCCGGCGAACGACAGGACGGGTCGGGCATGACCGTGTCTGCCCCATGCGTCGGCGGCGGCGGTCATCGCCTCCTGCATACTGGCGGCGGCGAGGATCAGCGGGCCGCGATCGGGTGACGCAGCCTGGGCGGTCGGGACCAGAAGCAGCAACAGGGCGATGGCAGGCAGGAAGCGCAGGAACATGCCGCCTGTGTGCCGTGGGCGATTTGGCGAAGCAAGTGGCGCACGGTACTTTTGCAGCGGGGATCAATCGGCTAGAGCAGGCGGCATGTTCAGGAAACCGCGCTGACATGGCGATCGTCAGAAGCCAGTGCGGCCAGTGCGGTGTCGGCTGCGGTATCCGCGCGGTCACTGACACCGACCGTCGCGTCACGGTAGAGGGCGACCGGCTGCACCCGGCCAATGGCGGCTTGCTGTGCGATCGCGGGCAGGCGCTGGGCGACGACGCCATATCGCTGGAAGGGCGGTTGCTGCGGCCGTTGGTGGATGGACGACCGACTGGCTGGAACCGCGCGATCGCGCAGGTGGCGCGGCGGGTGTCGACCATAATGGCGCGCCATGGGCCTGGCAGCATTGCGCTGCATATAGGCGGCGGTCTGCTGACCGAGGATTATTATGTCGCGAACAAGCTGATGAAGGGCTTTTTCGGGTCGGCGCATATCCATGCGCCGTGGCGCGACGGGAGCAGCGCGGCGCACGTCCGGGCGTTCGGCGAGGATGTCATGCCCGCAGCCTATGAGGATATTGATCGCGCCGCGACGATCCTGCTGGTGGGGGGCGGCATCATGGCGCAGCCGGTGTTGCTGGACCGGGTGAAAACGGCGCGGGAGGCGGGCGCGCGGCTGGTGCTGCTGACCGATGCGGGGGTGGCGATAGAGGCTGATCTGCGTTTGACGCTGAAGCCCGGCAGCGCGGCGCGGTTGCTGACCGGCGCGTTGTTGCATGGCCATGACAAGGGCCGGCATGACACGGCTTTTCTGGCGCAGAGCGTGGCGGTGCCGACCGATTTCTGGGAGCGGTTGCGACCGGGGCATGACATCTGGTCGATTGCCCGCGCGACCGGGCTGACGACAGCGGCGATCCGGGCCTTTTACGACGAGTGGATCGCCACCGACCGCATCGTCACCCTGTTCGCCGGGAGCGAGTGCGCCGATCTGGCCGCGGCGGTCATCAACCTTCACCTTGCCAGCGGTCGGATTGGGCGGCCCGGCGCGACCCCCTTCGCCATCACGGGTGCGGCCAATGGCATGGGCGCGCGCGAGGTTGGTTGCGTGGCGGACAGCCTGGCCGCCCATCGCGATTTCGCACCAGACGCGCGCGCCAGCGTCGCCCGCTTCTGGGGCGCGCGGTTGCTGGTCGAAGGGCCGGGGCTGGAGGGGGAGGCGCTGTTGCGGGCGATGCGCGACGGACAGGTCAGGGCGCTATGGAGCATTGGCGCGGACCCGGCGGCGGAAGCATGGCTGGGCGAGGCGAGGGCGCTGGTCCCGCTGGCGGTTCGATCGACCGACAGTCTGGCGGAGCAGGGCGATGGCTGGTCGATGCTGCTGCCGTCTGCGACATGGGTGGAGAAGGACGGGACGCTGACCGGCATGGACCGGCTGGTCAGTCGCCAGCGTCGATTATTTCCCCTGCCGGGCGAGGCGCGGCCAGACTGGTGGATGCTGACCAAGGTGGCGCAGGCGATGGGCTGGGGCGATGCTTTCCATTATGAGCGGCCAGCCGACATTTATCGCGAACATGGGCGGCTGACCGCGTATGGCAATGATGGCGGGCGGTTGCTCAACTTGCGGCGGCACGCGCCGATTTCCAACCCGGCCTATGACGAACTGACCCCCTGGCGCTGGGGCGAAGTGCCGTTCGACGGCGGGCATTTTCCGACGCCGAACGGACGGGCGAGATTCGCTTAACTTCGCACTTTTCCCGGCAAATGCGATATATTGTTGCGCGGTGCTGATCCTATCGCAAAGTCGGTTGCCTCGTGCCCGCATGGTAGAGCAGCGGGCCAATGTAGGACAGGCGGAACTGCTTATCGGGCGGTGGCGGCAATGCCTTGCAGATGCGCGAGCAAGGCGTCGCCATTGGCCGCCCAGGTGAAGCGCAGCGCGGCGGCGCGCACGGCTTCGCCGTCGGGCGGGTTGTCCAATATCGCCTGAATGGCCGTGGCGATGGCCTGTGGATCGCGATCGACAATCTGTCCCGCTTCCGGCCGGTCGAGCAGTTCGCGCGCGCCGCCGACATCGCTGATCACGATCGGGGTGCCGCAGGCCAGCGCCTCTACCCAGGCATTGGCGAGGCCTTCGGAGGCCGAGGGCAGGGCCATCACATCGGCGGCAGCGAAGATGCGCGGCAATTTATGGTGGGGGACGGAGCCGAGAAAGCCGATCCGCCGTTCGACCCCCAATTCCTCCGCCAGATTTTCAAGGGTTCGCCGATATTGCCCCTGTCCCGCCAGCAGCAAGGTGACATCAGGCAGCATGGGCAGGGCGCGGACCAGCAGATCCTGCCCCTTGCGCGGGATCAATGCGCCCACGCACAGCACGACCGGACCATTGAAATCGAGCGTGGCCTTGGCCTCCGCCCGGTCGGCCAGTTCGAATGTGTCGAGATCAACCCCGGTATAATGGACGCGGATCTTGCCTTCATCCATGCCCATGCGGACCATGGAGCGACGCATGGCGTCCGACACGGCGAGAAGCCCTGCCGCGCCTTCACCCGCGCGCAGCACCATCTTGCGCGTGCCGCGCTGACTGCCCCAATGATGGATGTCCGCGCCGCGCGCCTTGACCGAATAGGGGATGCCGAGCGCGCGGGACAGGCGCTGCGCCACCGGACCGTCGGGAAAGAAGAAGCTGGCGTCGATCACGTCGAACGGCCTCTGCGCGTGCAATTGCCTGACCAGAGGCAGGATCGCGCGGGTCATCGTCCAGACATTGGTGCGCCCGCCAAATTTGGGGATGATCGGGAAGGTCGGGCGATAGACCGTCAGTTCGCGCCATTTTTCCCGGCGCGGCAACGCATGCAACGCGGCGTAGCGCGGTGCAAGCGAAAGCGGCCATGGCGGCAGGCCGACCGGCGCGATGACGGTGACGTTCGCTTCGGGGCGACTGGCCAGTTCGCGCGCCTGCCGTTCCACGAATACGCCGAAATTGGGACGGCTGATGTCGGGAAAGAGGGTCGATAGCATGAGGACGTTGAGCGTCATGGTCTCTCTTTCGCGCAGCAGCCTTTGCAATTGGGTTAAGAGGCTGGTGACTTTTTGGCTAGAGCCGTCGGACGAGCTGTTCCGCGACTGCGGCCCATGGCGGGTCGGTCAGCACCAGCTGGCGTGCGCCCGAACCCAGCGGCAGCAGTTGCAGCCGGTCGCCTTCGCGCCCGATCAGGCGCCCGAACAGGAAGCGGCCCGCCGGGCGCGGGAAGAGAATGTCGCGGTTGAGCGCGCTGGCGAAATCCTGCGGCGCGATGCGGCGGCACCAGATGGCGTCACCGCTGCGATAATCGCCGATGCTGGCGCTGACATGGACGCCGACCATGCCGTCGGTCGCGATGGGGGAGGGGAAGGTGAGCGGGCGGGTCGGCGCGCGGGCACCGTCCGGACCCAGCAGCGCCGCCACCGGCACCTCGCTCTGCCCCGGCAGCGCGACCAGTTCGGCGCTGGCGACGCCAAGCGCCAGCGCGATGCGGTTGAGCCATTTGATCGATACGGTACGGGTGCCGGTTTCCAGTCGGCCGATCGTCTGCGCGGTCGTGGGCGGATCACATAGCGCGCCGACCTGTTCCAGCGTCAGCCCCTTCGCCTTGCGGACCTCGCGGATGCGGGTGATCATCTTTACCTCGCTGAATAACCTATTTGGTTTCCTCTTTCCTACAAACTATCCGCCGTGGCAAGGCTGATTCCCCACCCATCGTCCAAGGAGAAGGCCGCATGACCGCCACCCATGTCGAACAGACGATCGAAGACCCGCAGGGCCGCCATCAGACCGTGCTGGTCCATATCGGGGAATCGCCGCTGGCCTGGCTCCATGCGCGCGGCCATTTGAGCGAACGGCAGTATGTCGCGGGCGACCGGCTGCGCGCCGATTGGGAGAAGGCCGGGCTGGGCGCGCGCGTCACGATGCGTTGGGACGCGGCGCCGCGCGCGGGAGGACGGGCCGTGCCCGCGCGCCAGCCGGACCCGACGTTGATGCAATTGTCGGCGCGTGAACGCTTCGATGGCGCGATCCGCGCGGCGGGGCCGGGGCTGGCGGACATATTATGGCGGGTGGTATGCGCGGGCGAAGGGCTGGTCGCGGCGGAACGGGCGCTGGGCTGGCCCAGCCGCGCGGGCAAGCTGGTGCTGACGCTGGCGCTCGATCGGGTGGCGGGATGGTATCGGGTTGCTTGAGGCGAGAATGCGATGTGGGAGATTTTGGACCGCCCAAGCTGGCTAGCAATATTGCAGGCCAATCCAATATGCGGCGTGTGATGAATCCTCCCCTCGCAGGGGAGGTGGCAGCGCGGCGTGCTGGCGGAGGGGTGTCGTGCTAACGTGAGGGGGACACCCCTCCGTCTGACCTGCGGTCAGCCACCTCCCCTTAAAGGGGAGGATTGGCAAACATTCGACTGCGCCCAATTCGTCATGCTATCATCGCCGCGCCCAGCAGCAACAGCAGCTTGACGTCCATGGCATAGCCCTCCGCGCGCCAGGCGGCGATCTGCGCCGTCAGCTCGGCAAGGGGCACGCGGTGGACGTGAATATCCTCCCCCTCCACGCCGCCGCCTTCGCCGGTCTTTTCCAGATCATGGGCGCGGAACAGGGTGAAGCTTTCCGAGACCATGCCGGGCGAGCTGAAAAATTCGCCGACGGATTCCAGGCGCGCGGCGCGATAGCCGGTCTCCTCCTCCAGTTCGCGACTGGCGGCGATGCCGGCATCCTCGTCCGCGTCATGATCGCCGACCAGGCCCGCAGGCAATTCGATGCAGCGCCGCCCCAGCGGCACGCGATATTGATCGACCAGCAGGACATGCCCGTCATCGATGGCCAGAATGACAGCCGCCCTGATGCCCCGCGCGCGGCCGACATATTCCCATTTGCCGCGTCGCTTCGCCGTGATGAAGCGCCCGGCCCACATCACTTCTTCGGGGGCGGACGCATCCGGGTCACTCATAATTCGATCAGCCTGTCGGGAAGTTCGTTGATGTCATCATCGGCGCGCGGGAAATGGGTGGCGAGCACCAGCCCGACCTGGCGCACCGCCTGCGCCAGCCCTTCGCCCGCGCGACCCGCACGGATCGCGTCGATCAGCGCCGCCATCGCCGCGCCCCATTCTTCCGGTGCGACCTTGTCATTGATCGCGGCGTCGGCGACGATTTCGGCGCGATGTTCGTCCAGCGAGAGGTAGATCAAGACGCCGGTGCGGCCTTGGGTCCGTGCTTCGGCCGCGGTGCGGAACAGCAGGATCGCGCGCCGTCGCACGCGCCGCGCCCGCGTGGCGCGCGGGGTCATCCACATGCGCAGCGCCGGGCACATGCGCAGCGCCGGGATGGCCAGCAAATAGCGGACAGCCAGAAATTTGAGGATCAGCAGGCCCAGCAGCCCGGTCAACAATTTCCAGTCCGCCAGTTCATGGTCCCAGTCGCGCAGCAGGGCGGACAGGAAATTTCGCAATTGCTCCGGAAAGGCGGCCGCCACCGATAGCGCGATGAACACCGCCGCGATCGCCCAGTGCAGCCCGACATCATGATAGGCATCGGACCGGCGCGTCACGATAGTCACGATTTCGCCGGACGTATGGGCCTCTGCCTCCGCCACGGCGGCGGACACGAGGGCGTGGTCGGCGGCTGAAAGATGAAGCTGCATCACCAGTCCCCCGACGCGCCACCGCCGCCGAAGCTGCCGCCGCCGCCCGAAAAGCCGCCACCACCGCCAAAGCCGTCGCCGCCCCAGCCGGAACCGCCACCGCCGCCCCAGCCGCCACCACCCCAGCCGGAATCCCCCGGACCCCACAGGATGATCGGCACGCCCGAACGGCTGCGATAGCGTTTGCCCTTACCGCGCCGCCGCGATGCCAGCGCGATGAAGGCGACGACCATGACGATGACCCAGATGATCGCCATGCCGCTGACATGACCGCCCGATCCCTTGCGCGCCGCCGCTTCAGCCGCCGCCGCGCGGGCCTTCGCCTCTTCGGGCGGCAGGGTCATGATCGCGCCGATCTGGTCCACGCCCGCGTCGATGCCGCCGGCCATGTCGCCCGCCTTGAAGCGCGGGGCGATGGCGTCGCGGATGATCTGGGCCGATTGCGCGTCGGTCAGCAGCCCTTCCAGGCCATAGCCGACTTCTACCCGTATCTTGCGTTCATTGGGCGCGACGATCAGCAATGCGCCGTCATTCTTCGCCTTTTCGCCAATCCCCCAGGCGCGGCCCAGGCGATAGCCATAATCGGCAATGTCATAACCCTGAAGGTCGGGAATGGTCGCGACCACCAGTTGCCGCCCGCTTTGCGTTTCCAGCGCGGCGAGCTTGCCGGTCAGCGCCTGTTCCTGCGCCGGGGAGAGCAGCGCGGCGTCATCGACCACACGGCCAGTCAGCTTGGGAAAAGACTGGGCCTGCGCTGCGGGCACGAAGGCCAGTAGCGCGAGGAGGATAAGACAGCGGCGGATCACGCGATCAATTGCCGAAATCGACCTTCGGCGCTTCTTCCGCGCCGGGCGTCGTCGCCTGGAACGGGGTCATGGGCTTGGCGCCGTGGATGATCTTGGCGCCGATCGCGTCGGGGAAAGTGCGGATGCGGGTGTTATAGGCGCGCACCGCTTCATTATAGTCGCGGATGGCGACGGCGATCCGGTTTTCGGTGCCTTCCAGTTGCGATTGCAGGTTCAGGAAGTTGGCGTTGGTCTTGAGGTCGGGATAGGCCTCGACCGAGGCAAGCAGACGGCCAAGCCCCTGGCTCAGCTGGGCCTGCGCGGCCTGGAACTGGGCGACTTTTGCCGGGTCGGACAGATCGTCGGCATTCACCTGAACCGAGGTTGCCTTGGCACGGGCTTCGGTGACGCGGACCAGCGTGTCCTGTTCCTGCTTGCCCGCCGCCTTGACGGTGGCGACGAGGTTGCCGATCAGGTTGGCGCGGCGCTGATATTGCGCCTGGACGTCGGCCCATTTGGCCTTGGCCTCTTCCTCGGCGGCGGGGACGCTGTTGATGCCGCAGGCGGACAGGGCGAAAGCGCCCAGCAGCGGCAGAAGGAAAGGGGCAAAGCGGCGCAGGAAGGTCATGGAAGATCCTCGGCAATTATCTGCGTCACGAAATAGGCGGTTGTCCTGTCGCACGCAACGGGCCATCCAGTGATTATCTTTGCAAGGGAGAGCGGTAGCGATGGGACTGATCAGCGAATTCAAGACCTTCATCAATCGCGGCAATGTGATGGACCTGGCGGTCGGCGTCATCATCGGCGGCGCGTTTGCGACTATCACCAAGTCGCTGACTGATGACCTTATCATGCCGGTGGTGGGCTATATTTTCGGCGGTGCGGATTTTTCCGAATATTTCATCCGGCTGGGCGACCTGCCTGCCGATTATGAGGGCAACCCGCAAAGCTATGCAGACCTGAAGGCGGCGGGCGTCGCGATGTTCGGTTGGGGCGAGTTCCTGACCGTACTGGTCAATTTCATCATCCTGGCCTTCATCATCTTTCTGCTGGTGAGAGCGGTCAACCGGCTGACGGCCAAGCCCGAACCGGAGGCCGCCGCGCCCGCGCCAGCGCCCACGCCGGAGGACATCGTCCTGCTGCGTGAAATTCGCGATTCGCTGCGAAAATAATCGTCTATGCGACGAACGGAGCGGTCGGCGGGAACCATTGGGGGCGTGGCCGGTTGATCGCGGTCAGGGTTGGGACGGCGTAACGCCGTTCCGCCCGGTGAGCCATACGGTCTGCCCTTGGGGGCGCAACAGGAGAATACGCCGTGAAAACCTTCGTCAAAATCCTTGGCCTTGCCAGCCTTGTGGCCCTCGCCGCGTGCGATTCGGCTAAGGAAAACCAGGTCGAGAATGCGTACGAAAACAAGGCGGATGCGATCGACAATCAGGCTGACAATATGGAAGCCATGGCAGACAACCTGACCGGCGCCGCCGAAAATACGGCTGAACACGCCGCCGACGCGCTGGAAAACAAGGCCGACGCGACCCGCGAAGCGGGCGAAAAGGCCGAGGATGCGGTCGAAAAGCACCAGTAAGCGCTTTTTACCGATCAAGATTGGAAGGGGCGTCGCGATTGGATCGCGGCGCCCCTTTTTTTGCGCTTTAACCCGCTCTTAACCACGTCCCGCCATGGTGCCCGTTGCGCGCATCCGTGGGACCATGGGCATGGACGAACTGTTACAAGAATTCATATCCGAGACCCAGGAAACGCTGGAGGCGCTGGCGGGGGAAGTCGTCGCCTGGGAAGCCGATCCGTCGGATCGGGACCGGCTCGATGCGATTTTCCGCTTCTTCCATACGGTCAAGGGTAGCTGCGGCTTCCTGAACCTGCCCCGGTTCGAGCGGCTGAGCCATGCGGCCGAAGATGTGCTGTCGGACATCCGCGCGGGCAAGCGCGTTGCCGATCCTGCGACGGTGAGCGCGGTGCTGGGCCTGATGGACCGGATCGGCGAACTGGCCGAAGCGGTGGCGACAGGGGCGGCGCTGCCCAATGAGAATGACGAATTTCTGATCGCCGCGCTGACCACCCCGGCCGAGACATTGCCGACGGGCGGGGAGGAGCATCACCATGCGGCCGCGCCGGTCGCGGTTGCGCGGCAAGGCGGCCAGTCTGGCCCCCGCACCATTCGCCTGCCACTCAGCCTGATCGACCAGTTGATGAACGGCGTGTCGGACATGGTGCTGGCGCGCAACGAATTGTCGCGCAAGCTGCGCGAGCGATCGGTCGACACCGAACTCGACACAGTGTTCGAGCGGCTGTCGACATGCGTGGCCGACATGCGCGACGTGATTTCCAAGACGCGGATGCAGCGGGTCGAGCGGCTGTTTGCCGCGATCCCGCGCATGGTGCGCGATCTGGGTCGGGATCTGGGCAAGCGGATCGAGTTGACGCTGGAGGGCGGCGACGTCGAGATGGACCGCGAGATGGTGGAGATGGTCGTCGACCCGCTCACCCATATCGTGCGCAACAGCATCGACCATGGCATCGAAACGCCAGAAAAGCGGCGCGCGGCGGGCAAGCCCGAAGTCGGGTCATTGCGGCTGGAGGCGCGGCAGTCGGGCAACCAGATCGTGATCGTCATCAGCGACGATGGCGCGGGCATCGATACTGCGCGACTGGTGGAAAAGGCGATTGCCGCTGGCCGCCTGACCCCTGAAGCGGCTGCCCGCATGAGCGAGGCGGACAGGCTGGAGCTGATTTTCCAGGCCGGGCTGTCCACCGCCAATCAGGTGACGGCGATTTCCGGACGCGGCGTGGGCATGGACGTGGTGCGCGCCAATGTGGAGCGGATCGGCGGCCTGATCGCGCTGGACAATCATCCGGGGCGCGGATTGTGCATCACCCTGCGCGTACCGCTGACGCTGACCATCATTCCGGGCCTGATCATCCGCGCAGGCGGCCTGCATTTCGCGATCCCGCGCGCCGCGGTGGTGGAAATTCTGCACGACAATAACGACACGCTCCAGATCAGCGAAGTGGGCGGGGCCAAGATCGCGACGATCCGGTCGGTCCGTCATTCGATGATCGACCTGGAAGATGTGCTGGGCATGGAAAAGCCGGTCGAGGCCGAGCCGCGCGCCATCATGGTGGTGCGGTCTGCCACGGGCGTACCCTTTGCCATGGGCGTGTCGGCGGTCGACAATCATGAGGAACTGGTGATCCGTCCCGCGTCGCCGCTGGTGATGGCGTCTGGCGTCTATGCGGGCATGACCCTGCCCGACAATGGCAAGCCGATGCTGCTGCTCGACGCGGCGGGTATCGCCAGCGCGGCCAGATTGCCCACGATGATCGACGACCGCACCCTGCGCCAGTCCGAGCAGGAGACAAAGGCGCAGGCCGGGATCGAGATGATCGCGGCGCTGCGGTTCGAGGAATGTTCGGGCCAGCGCCGCCTGTTGCAACTGTCGCTGATCGAGCGGGTCGAGGATATTGACGCATCGCTGTTCGGCCGGTCGGGCGGCGACGCCTTTGTCCGGCTGGATGGCCGACTGGTGCCGGTGGCCAACGGCCTGACCGAATTCGGGCGCGACAAAATCTCCGCGCTGCGCCTGCGCGATGGTTCGATCGAAGCCTGCTATCCCGTCGCTGCAGTGCTGGACATCGTGCAGATGCCGATGGTGCCGGACATGGTGGCGATGCACGGCCATATCAGCGGCGTCGCGGTGATCGACGGCGAACATCTGGAAGTGATCAATCCCTTCGCGCTGTTCGGCAGCCTGCCTGACCGTGCGATCGTCGAGCGAACGCGCGGCCGTTGCCTGCTGGCCGACAGCGACGATGGCTGGACCCGCGAGATTTTGGCGCCGCTGCTGCGGCAGGCAGGGCAAGAGGTCGTACTGGGCCTGCCCGATGATGCGGCGGTGGACCCGCGCGACGTGCTGTTGCTGACCGGCGCCGATGCCGCGCAGACGGCGGGCGTCATGGCCGGGATGATCGGATGCCGCATCGTCCATCTGCGCGCTTCGCCGCGCGCGGCCGGACCACAGGATGACAGCATCTATCGCTATGATCAGGATGCGCTGATGGCGGCGATCGCCGGGGGCCAGATGGCCGGAGGAAACGGGTAAGGCCATGGACAGACTCTTTCTTTTCGCCACGCTGGCAGGCACGCGGATCGCGGTGGAGACGAGCGAGGTCGAGGCGGTCGTCCGCCTGAACGACGTGTCGCCCGTGCCGGGCATGGGCGCGCACATCGCCGGGCTGTCGGCATTGCGCAGCCGGGTGCTGACCATCATCGACGTCGCCGCGCTGATCCATGGCGTCGCCAGTCCGCGGGTGGAGCGGGGACTGGCCATCATCGCCGACATCAGCGGCCACAGCTATGGCCTGATGGTCGACGGCGTCACGGACATTTGCCGCGTGCCGGAAGGCGAATTGCCCCTGCGCGGCCAGATCGATCCGGCCTGGACCCCCTATGCGCGCGCCATCGTGGAGCATGAAGGGCATCCCTGGCTGCTGGTGTCGCTGGCCGCCTTCATCGAGGGCGGGGCGCTGGCGCAGGCGGCGTGACCGGCAGATGCGCCCGGATTTGCGACCAACCGAATAATCCTGCCTGCCTCGTTTACCAATTGCTTGGCTTTGGTGGTTAAACCTTCAGCCGTTACGTGAAAACCAAAGGGACGCCTCATGAAGAATTGCCTGGTCGTTGACGACTCGAAGGTCATCCGCAAGGTGGCGCGCCACATACTGGAATCACTGGACCTGACCGTCAGCGAAGCCGTGGATGGTCAGGATGCCCTGACCCAGTGCGAAGCCTCTGCGCCCGATGTCGTCCTGCTCGACTGGAACATGCCGGTGATGAGCGGCATGGAGTTTCTTCAGGCGCTGTCGAGCGCGAAGATGACGGCCCGGCCCAAGATCATCTTCTGCACCACCGAAAATGGCATCGGCCATATCAAGGCGGCCGTCGAGGCCGGGGCCGACGAATATGTGATGAAGCCGTTTGACCGGGAAACGCTGGAAAGCAAGCTGGTCATCGTCGGGGTGATTTAGCGGGCGGGACACACTTCCTTTTCCTTGGGAGATTTCCGACCTTTTCTTCATCCTTCGTGCAGAAAGCCCCGTGATGACCTTCATCGCGCCGATCATGACCAGTCAGAGGAGCGAACCCCAGGTGGTTCGCACGCTGGTCGTTGACGATTCGGTTGTTGTCCGCACCGTTATCGAACGCATTTTGAATGCGGACCCGGCCTATGCCGTCGTTCACAAGACGAACAGTGCCGAACAGGCGCTGGGCTATCTGGCGGAGCATGACATCGACCTGGTGCTGCTGGACATCGAATTGCCGGGGCAGAGCGGGCTTGCCGCGCTGCCCGCCATCCTGCGCGCCAATCCCGGCGTCAAGGTCGCCATCCTGTCGGGCAAGTGCGAGGAGGGCAGCGCGGCCGCCATCGAAGCGCTGGCGCTGGGCGCGAGCGACATTGTGTCGAAGCCGGGCAGCGGCAGTTTTGGCGAGCATTTCCCCCAGACGTTGATCGAGCGGCTCAATCGCCTGTTCACCGATCGTCCCGCGCCATCCCCGCCGCAGCGCCCGCTGGCGCCACCCGTCGTCCAGCCTGCCGCGCAGCCGATCGCCTGCCTTGGCATCGGCGCGTCGACCGGGGGCATTCATGCGCTGGGGCAGCTGTTTGAAGGTCTGGCCGCGCCGCTGGGCGTGCCGGTGCTGCTGACCCAGCATCTGCCCGCCAGTTTCACCGTCTATTTCGCGCAGCAATTGTCGCGTATGACCAGCATGCGGGTCAAAGTCGCTGAAACCGGCGATCTGTTGATGGCTGACACGGTCTATGTCGCCCCCGGTGACGCCAATCTGCAACTGCGTCGCGGCCTGCATGGGCGGGTGACGATAACGCTGAACCCGGAACGCACGCCCGCCGGCAACCTGCCCGGCGTCGATCCGATGTTTGCCAGCATGGCGGAAGTCTATGGCGCGGGCGCGGTGGGTATCGTGCTGACCGGCATGGGCCGCGACGGCACGGTCGGCGCGCGCGATATTGTCGCGGCGGGCGGCTGGATCGTCGCGCAGGATGAAGCCAGCAGTGTCGTTTGGGGCATGCCCGGATCGGTCGCGGGCGCAGGGCTGACCTGCGCGGTGATGGAACCGCATGCCATTATGGATTTCGTGTCGCGGCGCGGAAAGGTTCTTGTTTGATGGTCATGCCTCCCACGCCCGCATCGACACTCCAGGGCGCGGCGCGCATCCTGTCCGGGCTGCTGGAAGCGCGCACCGGGCAGATATTGACCGAGGGCCGGGCCTGGCGAATGGAAACCGCGCTGCGGCCCGTGCTGCGCAATCATGGCCTGAACGACATGGACGAACTGGCCGCCCGTTTGCTGCGCAAGGGCGACGCGCGGCTGGAACAGCATGTCGTCGATGCGCTGCTGAACAATGAAAGCAGCTTTTTCCGCGACCTTCAGATTTTCGACATGATCCAGCGGCAGATATTGCCCGCCATCCATGCCACCAAGACCGACCGGACGCTGCGCATATGGAGCGCGGGCTGTTCCACCGGGCAGGAAGCCTATTCGCTGGCGATCCGCCTGCGCAACGACGCGGCGCGCTGGAGCGGATGGCGGATCGAGATCATGGCGACCGACATTTCGACCGCCGCGATCGATCAGGCGCGGTCGGGCATATTTTCGCAAATGGACGTGCAGCGCGGGCTGGCAGTGGGCGACCTGCTCAAATGGTTCGAACCGTCGGGCGACGATTGGCGCGCCAGTCCCGAATTGCGGCGGATGATCGATTTCCGCCACGACAATCTGTTCGATGCGAAGGCGCCGACCGGCGCCTATGACCTGCTGCTCTGCCGCAACGTGCTGCTCTATTTCACGCCCGAACGGCGGCAGGCGGTGCTGTCGCTGCTGGCCCGGCACAGCCATGCGGGATCGATCCTGTTGCTGGGCGCTGGGGAAACGGTGATGGGGCAAGGCGATGATTTCATTGCCCATTCCGAATTTCGCGGTGCCTATGCGCGGCAGGCGGCCTTGCCGGAGGGCGCGATCGGCCGGGTGCGGCGGGCGGGTTAAAGCTTCGCGCCTGCTTTAACCATGCTTGATTGCCGCGCCGCGCTGCGCCAATGTCGTGCCAGGGCCGCGCGACTGCACGGGCGGGCCGAAAGGGCATGATGAACGAGCTGCCGATAATCGAAACGCCGTCGCCCAATTTCGACGAGCGCAGCCTGCCGGTCACGATGCTGGTGCTGCACTATACCGGGATGCCGGACGCGGCGAGCGCGATCAACTGGCTGGCCAATCCCGAATCCAAGGTTTCCGCCCATTATGTCGTGACCGAGGATGGCCAGATCATCCGCATGGTCGACGAAGCCAAGCGGGCCTGGCATGCGGGACGGTCCCACTGGCGCGGGGTGGATGACGTCAACAGCGCCAGCATCGGCATAGAGATTGTCAATCCGGGGCATGAATGGGGCTATCGGCCCTTTCCCGAAACCCAGATGAGTTCGTTGATCCCGCTGGTCCACGACATCGTCCAGCGCCATCGCATCACCCGCGGCAACATCGTCGGCCACAGCGACATAGCGCCCGCGCGCAAGCAGGATCCGGGCGAATTATTCCCCTGGGGGCAACTGGCGCGGCTGCGGCTGGCCCTGCCGCGCCCGACCAAGAATCTGATGGACCCGCACTGGACCGATGGCGGCTTCATGCTGGCGCTCGAACGGTTCGGTTATGACATCGCCGATCCGCAGGCGGCGGTGGTGGCGTTCCAGCGGCGCTTCCGTCCCGAACTGATCGACGGGGTGATTTGCGGCGAATGTCGCGCCATCCTGCTGGCTTTGCTGCTGCCCAAGCCAAGGGGCGATGAATAAGCAGGTGACGCGATAGCGGAACGAGGCTAGGAACCGTCGCGCCAGAGGGCCGGGCGGCCGCGGCGTGGCGGGTAACTTCCACGGCGAGGAAAGTCCGGGCTCCACGAAATGACGGTGCCGGTTAACGACCGGCTGGAGTGATCCAAGGGACAGTGCAACAGAAAGCAGGTCGCTAAGGTTTCGACCCAGTGACATTGAAAGGGTGCGGTAAGAGCGCACCGCGTCTGCGGCAACGCAAGGCGGCATGGTAAACCCCACCGGGAGCAAGACCGAATAGGGGCGGCGCGCAGCTTCATGCTGCTAGGTCTGTTTCGACCGAGACCGTCCGGGTTGGTTGCTTGAGGAACGGAGCAATCCGTTCCCTAGAGGAATGGTCGCCTATCCCCGCCGGCTTCACGGCTTGGCGGGGTGGACAGAACCCGGCTTACAGGCCCTCTGGCATTTATTTGAGTATTGCCGCTGGCGCGGGCGTCAAAATGCGCTCTTTCGCGCATGTTCAAAATATGGCGCGATGGGCTGGCATTCCGCCTGTACCTTCCCTAATTCGGGCAAATGGCACGAAACAGCCGATCCAATGACTGGGGATTTCCCCGCTGGCGTGCCTATGGCGCAGCGCGTGAGGCGCAGCGCGTGCGTATGTGCGACCGTTTCGGGTGCGACAAGCCGGGCGACTGCCCCGCGCCCAAATCCCCCAACAGCCCGGAACGCTGGTATTTCTGCGCCGAACATGCCGGGGAATATAACCGCAATTGGGACTATTTTCAGGGCCTGGACCAGGAAGAGCGCGAACAGCGCGAGCGGGACGAGCGGCGCGACGCGGGCGGCTATCAGGGCAGCGCCTATCATAGCTGGGGCGGTCCGGGCGATGGCAGCCGGTCGCGCGACGAACTCCATGCGCTAAAGGCGCTGGACCTGGAGGATGACGCCGATTTCGAGGCGGTGAAGAAAAGCTGGCGGATGCTGGCCAAGGAAAATCATCCCGACGTCAAGCCCGGCGACACGCAGGCCGCCGCCCGTTTTCAGACGATCCAGGCCGCCTATGAAGTGCTGCGCGCGGCCGAAGAGCGTCGGACATGGAAGCCGCGCGGGGCGGTGGATTGAAACATCTGGTCCGGTCCAACTGGCAGAATGCCATCCTTGTCTGCCGCAAATGCGAAAAGAAACTGGATGGCGGCTTTGGCCCCGATGGCGACGAGCGGCTGGCCAAGGCGCTGCGGCGGCACCTGTCGTTGAAGAAAGGACGCAAGGCCGCGGCGGGCATCATCGAGGTCAGTTGCCTGGGCGTGTGTCCCAAGGGCGCGGTGACGGTGGTGAACGGCGCGGCCAGCCGGGAGTGGCTGCTGGTACGGCCCGGCGCCGATCTGGATGAGCTGGCGCGGACGCTGGCCTTGACGCCGCCAGCTGCCTGACCCGGTCAGCCGGCGCGGGCGATCGGCGGGGCGCTGTTGTCGATCCTGTCGGCGAGGGGGTAGAGGGTGCGGTTCTCGCGGTCGACCCGTTCGGTCAGCGCGCGGATGACGGCCTGCGTCGCGATACAGAAATCGGCCCATTCCCGTGCGACGCGATCGTCGCTCCACGCGGTCATATAGCTGGAGAAGCTTTCGGCGAGCGCGCCGGTTTCGGCCTGGAGAGTGGCGGCGGTGGTGCGGGTATGCGCATCGTCGGCGCGTTGCAGCGCCGGGTAGAGGATGCGGTCCTCCAGCGCGAGATGCGCCATCAACTGGCGCGCGAGCTGCCAACGGATGGAACCCACGCTGCGGGGGGTGGTGCGGTCAGCCGTCGCCTGCGCCAGTCGGTGCGCAATGTGGCTGATCTCGTCATGTTGTCGGCGCAGTTCGGTCATGTCCATCGCTTCGCCCTTCCGTGTCTACGGATGGCCGATGATGCGTACGGCAGCTTAAGAAACCGTTGCGGTAGGTATAATTACGGTCGTAAATATACCCATGGCCCTGCACCATGCGATGCAGGGCCATAGCCGTTGAATTAGCCCGGCTGGTCGGCGCGGCTGACGCCTTCGCCATCCAGGTTGAGCGCGACGAAGTCCCAGTCGATCGCTTCCTTCAGCAGCTTTTCGGCATAGGCCGGGCGCAGGTTGCGATAGTCGATATAATAGGCATGTTCCCACACATCGAGGATCAGCAGCGGCGCATGGCCTTCATGCGCGACCGGCGTGTCGGCGTCATGGTAGGACGTCACTTCCAGCTTGCCATCCTTGAGGACGAGCGCGGCCCAACCGCTGGCGAAATGGCCAACGGCTTCGGCCTTGAGCTTGTCGACCAGGGCATCGACCGAGCCGAAGCTGTCGTTGATCATGTCGAGCAGCTTGCCCGACGGCGCTTTCTTTTCGGGCGACAGGCACAGCCAGTAGAAGCTGTGGTTCCAGATCTGGCCGACCTGGTTGAAGAGACCGCCCTTGGACGATTTGATGAGCTCGACCAGCGACTTGCCCTGGAGCGACGCGTCGGCGGCGACCAGTTCATTGGCCTTCACGACATAGGCGTTGTGATGCTTGCCATGGTGATAGTCGAATGTTTCGGCCGACAGGATTTCGCCAAAAGCGTCCTTGGCATAGGGCAGGTCTGGCAGCGTGAAAGCCATGGGAAAACTCCTCGGTTCGTTGATGGGGACGATCGCATAACGAAACTGCGACCTGAAGGCTCCGTGCCACTAGCAGGCTTATTACGCGACCGAAAACAGGATATTTTCGCTTTTCATCTACGGAAATATCCATGTGACATCAGCGTAACGATCGCCTAGACTTACAGGTCGGGTTGTCGGGCCTTGCGCGGCGGCCGTTCAGCCCTGCGGTGGCGACGTGCCGCCAATTTCGTCGCTATCAAGCCGGTCGCCCAGATTGAGGCCATGGCGCATCAGCATGGGGATGTTGGCGGCGGCAAAGACCACCGACACGATGGTCACGCCCCATACCTTGACCGCCAGCCAGCTGTCGAAGCTCATCGTGCGGCGCATCACTTCATTGGCGATCGCCATGGCGACGAAGAAGATCGCCCAGTTGCGCGACAATTTGCGCCAACCTGTTTCGGACAGGCCATCATAGGCGGCCTGAAGCAGATATTTGAGCAGCGGCTTGCCGCGCATCAGCCCGCCAAACAGCATCAGCGCGAAAAAGCTGTAGATGATCGTGGGCTTGATCTGGATGAAGCGCTGATCATGGAAATAGATGGTGAGGCCGCCGAAAAACAGCACCAGCGCGGCGGACAGCCAGAGCATGGGCGAGACTTTGCCCAATTTCCATTTCGACACGATCACCGCGACGACGATGGCCGCCATGAAGGCAGCGGTGCCGACGATCATCCCCAGAAATTTATAGCCCAGGAAAAAGACCAGCAGCGGCCCGAAATCGAGCGCCAGGCTAAGCGTGCCCCCATGTCCGGGGCGTTGGGCGGGTTTGGTGTCAGCCATGGCTGTTTTTCCTATCGTCATCCTGACGAACGTCAGGATCCAGGGCGTCGAAGCGCTGCGTGGCGGACTCTGGATGCCGGATCAAGTCCGGCATGACGGCGATTTCACCGTGCATAGGCGGTCCCGGCGATGGCCCGCGCCATGTCGCCCGGATCGAAGGGGCGCAGATCCTCGATCTTTTCGCCCACGCCGATGGCATGGATCGGCAGGCGATATTTCTCCGCCGCCGCGACCAGCATGCCGCCGCGCGCGGTGCCGTCCAGCTTGGTCATGACCAGGCCGGTGACATGGGCGACTTCCTTGAAAACCTCTATCTGGTTCAATGCATTCTGTCCGGTGGTGGCATCCAGCACCAGCACAACGTCGTGGGGGGCGGCCGGGTTCAATCGACCCAGCACGCGGCGCACCTTCGCCAGTTCGTCCATCAGTTCGGTCTTGTTCTGAAGGCGGCCCGCCGTGTCGACGATCAGCACGTCGATGCCGGTGGCCGTCGCCTGCTTGACCGCATCGAACACGATGCCCGCCGCGTCGCCGCCTTCCTTGCCAGCGACGATGGGGATGCCGAGCCGGTCGGCCCAGACCTTGAGCTGGCCGATGGCCGCCGCGCGGAACGTGTCACCCGCCGCCAGCATCACGCCATAATCCTGTTCCAGGAAATTATGCGCCAGCTTTGCGATGGTGGTCGTCTTGCCGGAGCCATTGACGCCGATCACCAATATGACCTGCGGGCGGGGGAAGGCCTCTATCTCCAGCGGGCGGGCGACGGGGGCCAGCACCTTCTCAATCTCTTCCGCGATAATCTCTCGCAGATATTCCTCGGTCAGTTCCTTGTTGAACCGGCCTTCGGCCAATCGGTCGCGCACCCTGGCGGCCATGGCCGGGCCAAGATCGGTCATGATCAGCGCTTCTTCAATCTCGTCCAGCGTCTGATTGTCGAGCGCTGCCTTGCCGAACAGGCCAGTGAGATTTTCGCCCAGCTTGTCGGATGTGCGCTTCAGGCCGCCGAACAGGCGATCGCGCCAGGAAATTGCATTATCGGTCATTACTGCGCCTCTTGCGCGATCAGCGCGCCATTCTCAAGGCCGGTGATCGTTGCGTGTAGAATCGCGGAGGGGGTCTGCGGGGTCGCAAAGCGCACCGGGGCGAAATTTTCGGCATGGCCGGACAGTCCGCTGCGTTCTACCAGCACCGACTGGCGGGTGCCGACAAGGCTGGCGAGCCAGTCCGCGCGCCGGGCTTCGCAAGCGGCGCGGAGACGGGCGGCGCGGGCCTTGATGGTCGCGCGGTCCACCTGCGGCATGCGCGCGGCGGGCGTGCCGGTACGCGGGGAATAGGGGAAGATATGGCCGTGGACGATCCGGCAATCGGACACCAGCGCCAGGCTGTTTTCGAACATCGCCTCATCCTCGGTCGGGAAACCGGCGATGATGTCCGCGCCGATGCTGATGTCGGGCCGCGCGGCGAGGAGGCGATCGACGATGCGGACCGCGTCGGCGCGGCTGTGGCGGCGCTTCATGCGTTTGAGGATCATGTCGTCGCCCGCCTGGAGCGACAGGTGAAGATGCGGCATCATCCGGGGTTCATGGGCGATCAGGTCGAACAGCCTGTCGTCAATCTCCACGCTGTCGATGGACGACAGGCGCAGGCGAGGGAGGTCGGGTACGCCGGTCAATATGCGTTCGACGAGCAGGCCAAGCGAGGGGCTGCCGGGCAGATCGGGACCATAGCTGGTGACGTCCACCCCGGTCAGCACGATTTCGCGGTAGCCCGCCGCGACCAGTTCCTTCGCCTTTTCAACCACCGCGCCGGCGGGGACGGAGCGGCTGTTTCCCCGGCCATAGGGGATGATGCAGAAGGTGCAGCGATGGTCGCAGCCATTTTGCACTTCCAGGAAGGCGCGGGCATGATCGGCAAAGGCGCTGGCCATATGCGGCGCGGTGTCGCGCACGGCCATGATGTCGGCGACGCGGACCTCTGGCATTGCGCCAAAAGCTCCGTTCGCTTCGAGCGTAGTCGAGAAGCGCTTCTCGACTACGCTCGAAGCGAACGGGGGTTGGTATGTTGCCGCCGCCATCTTTTCCCGGTTGCCGATCACCGCATCGATTTCGGGCATCGCGGCGAAGCTCTCTGGCTCGGTCTGCGCGGCGCAGCCGGTCACCATGATGCGCGCGTCGGGCCGGTCGCGGCGGGCGCGGCGGATCGCCTGCCTGGTCTGGCGCACGGCTTCGGCGGTGACGGCGCAGCTGTTGACGACGATCAGGTCGTCCTGCCCGCCCGCCATTTCACGGATCGCCTCGCTCTCCGCAATGTTGAGGCGGCAGCCCAGCGTGATGATGTCCGGGCCGCTCATTAGAAGCGCGACCAGTCGGCCTCGCCATCGAACACATGGGTGGCGGGGCCGGTCATGCGGATCGTGCCGCCGGGCGCCCAGTCGATGACGAGATCGCCGCCGGGCAGGCTGACGGTCACGGGGCCGCTGACCAGTTTGCGACGGATGGCGGCGACGGCGGTGGCGCAGGCGCCGGTGCCGCAGGCGCGGGTGAGGCCAGCGCCGCGCTCCCACACGATCAGGCGGATATGATTGTCACCCACGACCTGCGCGAAGTTGACGTTGACGCGGGCGGGGAAGAGCGGGTCCGTCTCTATGATCGGGCCAAGCCGCGCGCTGTCCACCGCGTCCAGATCATCGACGAAGAAGATGACATGGGGGTTGCCGACATTGACGGCGGCGGGCGGGGGCAGATCCTCCCAGCTGGCGCTCATGGTCAGCGTGTCCATGGCGTAGGCCAAGGGAATCGCATCCCAATCGAAGCGCGGCGCGCCCATATCGACGCTGGCGCCGCCTGTCACCGCCTTGGCGTCCAGCAGGCCCGCCTGCGTGCGGATCAGCACGTCGCGGCCCACGAACAGAGGCACGCAGCGCGTGGCGTTGCCGCACGCCTCGACCTCGCTGCCGTCAGCGTTGAATATCTGCATCGACACGTCGGCATCGGGCGCGTTGCCGATCAGGATCAACTGGTCGCAGCCGATCCCGGCATGACGATCGGCAATGGCGCGGGCGCGGCTTTCCGTCATGTCGAGCGCGTGCGCGCGCGCGTCGATCACGACGAAATCATTGCCCAGGCCATGCATTTTGGAAAAGCGTCCCATGATGGGGGCGCATGTAATGTGGGGGAAGGGAAAAGGCCAGAGCGTCGAGAAAACTGCTTATCCAGCGGCGGCTTTGAACAATATATGTAAAGAGCGGATGACCGATATCGGCTGGTCGGCAGCGTCCTTTGTTATCGACACATAGCCCGCCTTGGCCTGAGCGCAGGCGACCGCTGCCAATTGTGGAGAAACAGCGGTTTGCGGATGATGTTCGCAATATGCGACGCGCCCGGACGTGTCCATTCGCACAATCACCACAACACGCTGCTGCTGTAATCCATTAGGGAGCTTCGCGACTTGAAGCTCAAAATCGGTGTCGTCCACTTCCGGTTTGGGCGCTAGACTACGGTTTGGTCGGTCCATATGACGCCAGCTAATACTCCCTTTGTAGGTGTCATAAACTGGTTGGCCATTTTCATCGGCGGCAGGCTTGAATGATGCCCGGACGGACAGCAGCACGCAGGTTCTTTTGTCGAGTTCTGGAACGCCACTGGACTGCGTTATATAGCAGTTGGCCACTTTGCCCTGTGGTGAAACCAAGACGAGAAAAGAGGTCGTCCCTCTTTGTGAGAGTCGGATGGCTTCGGGTGGGTAGTCTAGATTGCTAGCCCAAGTGCCGGGGTATGAAGCGGGCGATGCTCGCAACAATGCGGTCGTAGCGAGTGCGGCAAGAACAATACTCAAGTTAAATCCTTTTCACGCCACCACAGCCCGCTTCTGCCCATACAGAAAATATACGAGCAGCCCGATGGCGTTCCACCCGAAACACGCCAATATCGTCTGCATCGGCAGGCTGATGAACAGATAGGCGCAGCCGCCCATCGCGCCGAGGCCGACGAACCAGGCGGCAGGGGTGCGGAAGGGGCGGCGCATGTCGGGGAGGCGTTTGCGCAGTACCAGCAGGCACAGGCCGACCGAGGTGAAGGCGATCAGCGTGCCGGCATTGGCGAGCGCGGCGATCTCGTCGATCGGCAGCAGGCCGGCGATGATCGCGACCAATATGGCTGTCACCATCGTGATCCGGGCAGGCGTGCCGCGCCTGGAGATTTTGGCGAGGCTTTGCGGCAGGAAGCCGTCGCGCGCCATGACCAGGAAGATGCGGCTCTGGCCATAGAGGAAGCCCAGCAGCACGGTCGGCAGGGCGATGACGGCAGCGATGGCGACGATGCGCGCCACGCTGCCCTGGCCCATTTCGCGCAGGATCAGCGCCAGCGGTTCCGGGCTGTCGGCGAAGCGGGTGAAGGGCATGGCGCCGATCGCGGCGGCGGCGACAAGCACATAGATGAGCGTGCAGGCAACCAGCGATCCGACGATGCCGATGGCCAAGTCGCGTTCCGGATTCTTGGCTTCCTCCGCTGCGGTCGAGATGGCGTCGAAGCCATAAAAGGCGAAGAAGATGATTGCGGCGGCTGCCATGACGCCGCGCTCGACCCCGTCCGGTCCCATATGCTTGGCAAAGCCGAAGGGCATGAACGGCTCCAGATTCTGGGCGTCGAAGGCGGGCAGGGTGAACCAGACGAACAGGCTCAACGTCGCGATCTTGATCGCCACGAGAATGGTGTTCAGCCGCGCGCTTTCGTGCGTGCCGAGCATCAGCAAGCCCGCGACGACGGCGATGATGAAGATGGCGGGCAGGTTGATGAGGCCGCCCAGTTCCGGCCCCTGCGTCAGCGCTTCAGGGAAACCGACCGCAGCGAGCAATGGCGCGGCATAGCCCGACCAGCCGACCGCGACGGTCGATACGACAAGGCTATATTCCAGAATCAGGCTCCACCCCACGATCCAGGCGATGCCTTCGCCCAGCACGACATAGGAGTAGCTGTAGGCGCTGCCCGCTGCGGGCATCATGGTCGACAGTTCGGCATAGGCGAGCGCGGCGCAGGCGCAGATCGCGCCCGCTATGGCGAAGGAGAGGAGGACGGCAGGACCGGCCCGGTCCGCGCCGACGCCGATCAGCGTCAGGATGCCGGTGCCGACAATAGCGCCCACCCCCAGCGCCAGCAGATGCGGCCAGGACAGGGTGCGCGCCATGCGGTGCTGGTCGCCGCTGGGCGTCATCGCCTCCATCGGCTTGCGGCGTGTCCAGCTCATGATGTTCGGCCCCTCATTCTTTCTGTGTCGCTCGATTGCTGACCCAAAGCGACGGCCCGCGCAAGAGCTGTGCTGGCACGCGACGACTTCTTGCAAGACAGGGCGGTGGGACAGGTGTAAAATTGCGGAAATGGGGGAGTAGCGGCAATGGATGGACGGGGGCGTATCGCGGCTGGATCGCATGGGGTGGACTGGCGGTGATGAGCGGGCAGTTGCTGTTCGTGCTGGTCGCCATGGTTCACGATTTGCGCAGCCGGGGCAGGGTGCATGCCGCCTGCTGGATCGGCGCGGCGGTGATCGCTGTCGAGGGGTTGGCCGTCCCGATCCTGGCCGCGACGCCGCCCGTCATCGCGCTGACGGAGGCGCTTGCACGGTCATAGTTGCATCGCGGGCGTGGCTGGGCTAAGGGCCCGATTGCAATCGGGCGGTTTGACGTCCGGTCCCTGACATATCCATTGAGCGCGCGCCCGGCAAACGGGTCCGCATCAGGCGCTTTGTATGGACGCTGGTTGGCGAGGTTTCGCCCACCGGCGATTTTGTCGTTTGGCAGGGATGCGCGGATTTTCAGGCCCTTAGGCCAATTGAGGTGATGATGTTCGATTCGCTGAGCGATCGTCTGGGTGGGGTATTCGACAAGCTGCGGGGGCGTGGTGCGCTCACGGAGGACGATGTTCGCGCCGCGATGCGCGAGGTGCGAATCGCGCTGCTGGAAGCCGACGTCGCGCTCCCTGTCGTGCGCCAGTTCGTTGATCAGGCGACCGAGCGGGCAGTGGGCAGCGACGTGCTGCGGTCGGTCACGCCGGGGCAGATGGTCGTCAAGATCGTGTCCGACACGCTCACCGAAACGCTGGGGTCCGACACGTCGGACCTGATGATCGACGTGGCCCCGCCCGCCGTCATCATGATGGTCGGTTTGCAGGGGTCGGGCAAGACGACCTCCACCGCCAAGATCGCCAAGCGACTGAAGGACAAGGACCGCAAGAAGGTGCTGATGGCGTCGCTCGACGTCCAGCGCCCGGCCGCGCAGGAACAGCTGGCGGTGCTGGGCACCCAGTGCGATGTGGCGACCCTGCCGATCGTCGCCGGGCAGCAGCCGGTCGACATCGCCCGCCGCGCGCTCCAGTCGGCCAAGCTTCAGGGCTTCGACGTGGTGATGCTCGATACCGCCGGTCGCCTGCATGTCGATCAGGCGCTGATGGACGAGATGAAGGCGGTGGCCGATGTGGCGACGCCTGCCGAAATCCTGCTGGTGGTCGACTCGCTGACCGGCCAGGACGCGGTCAATGTGGCGCAGAGCTTTACCGCGCAGGTGCCGCTGACCGGCGTAGTGCTGACCCGGATGGATGGCGATGCGCGCGGTGGTGCGGCGCTGTCGATGCGCGCGGTCACCGGCCGTCCCATCAAATTTGCCGGTACCGGCGAAAAGCTCGACGCGATCGAGATATTCCACCCGCAGCGCGTGGCGCAGCGCATATTGGGCATGGGCGACGTCGTGTCGCTGGTCGAGCGTGCCGCCGAGAGCATCGATGCGGACGAAGCCGACAAGCTGGCCAAGAAAATGGCCAAGGGTCAGTTCGACATGAACGACCTGCGCGCGCAGCTTAGTCAGATGCGCCGCATGGGCGGGCTGGGCGCGCTGGCGGGGATGATCCCTGGCCTTAAAAAAGCGCAGGCGGCGATGGCCAATAGTGGCGCGAACGACAAGACGCTGATCCATCTCGACGCGATGATCGGATCGATGACGCCCAAGGAGCGGGAACGCCCGGCGCTCATCAACGCCAAGCGCAAGATCCGCATCGCCAAAGGCTCCGGCACCACGGTGCAGGAAGTCAACCGGCTCCTGAAAATGCATCAGGAAATGGAAGGCGCGATGAAGAAGATCCGCAAGATGGGCGGCCTTAAAGGGCTGGCCAAGATGTTCACCGGCGGTGGCATGGGCGGATTGGGCGGTCCCGACGGCGGACAGGGCGGCCCGCCCGATCTGTCCGGGCTGGGCGGCCTTGGCGGATTGGGCGGCAACATGCCCAAGCTGCCGCCCGGCTTTCAGAATTTCATGAAGAAGTAGCCCGTCATTCCGGCGGATGCCGGAATCCAGTGTCGGATGGGAATGACCAGCCGCTCTGGATGCCGGATCAAGTCCGGCATGACGATTAATGCAAGTATATTCGTAGTTTACGTCAGAAAGGTAAGTTCCATGGCAACGTCCATTCGTCTCTCGCGCGGTGGTTCCAAGAAGCGCCCTTATTATCGCATCGTCGTGGCCGACAGCCGCGCGCCGCGTGATGGCAAGTTCATCGAGCGCATCGGCAGCTATAACCCCGTCCTGCCTAAGGGCGACGAAAAGCGCGTCGTTCTGGACGTGGAACGCGCGAAGCATTGGGTTGCCGCCGGTGCCCAGCCGACCGACCGCGTCGCCCGTTTCCTCGACGCCGCTGGCGTGAAGGAGCGGATCGTGCGCAACAACCCGAACAAGGGCGTGCCGGGCCAGAAGGCCAAGGACCGCGCCGAAGATCGCGCGACCAAGCTGGCCGAGGCGGAAGAAGCCCGCATCGCCGCCGAGGAAGCCGCCAAGGCACCTGCCGAAGCGCCTGCCGCCGAAGAAGCGCCTGCTGAAGAAGCCGCTGCCGAACAGGCCGAGGGCTGATTCTCTTGACCGACAAGCCCGTCACTCTCGCCGCGATCATCGGCGCGCATGGGGTGGCGGGCGAAGTCCGCCTGAAACTGTTTGGCGACGGGGTGGAAAGTCTCAAAAGCTATGGCGGTTTCGATGCGGGCGGGCGCAGGCTGACATTGAAGTCGGTGCGCCCCGGTTCCAACGGTGCGGTCGCGCGCTTTGCCGAAATCGGCGATCGCAGCGCGGCCGAAGCCATGCGTGGCACGGCGCTGACCGTCCCGCGTTCCGCCCTGCCGCCGCTGGCCGAGGGCGAATATTATCATGCCGACGTGATCGGCCTGCCTTGCCTGTCGAGTGACGGCGAAGCGCTGGGCGAGATCATCGCGATAGAGAATTTCGGCGCTGGCGACATTATCGAGGTCCAACGGCCATCGGTCGAAGGCAAGGCGGGCAAGCGCTTCATGGCCCCGATGCACGCCGTCACGCTGGAAACCGAACGGGCGGTGATTGACGCGGCTTTCGTGGAATAGTATATACTGAAGGTATATACGGAGATCCGCGATGGGCGAAGAGTATAAGGCCAAGATTTTCAAGTCGGGCAACAGCCTGGCCTTGCGTCTGCCCAAGGCTCTTGGCTTCAAGGAAGGGGCCGAAATGACCCTGCGCGAGGATCATGGCCGCTTCACGTTCGAGCCAGCTCAGAACGAGCGCAAGATCGATGTCAGCAAATTCGCGGGCAAGGCACCATGGCTGGAGCCGTTGTCGCGCGAGGATTTCGATGACAGTCCCCGCGATTGGCACCTGATGGGTCGTGATGCGTCCGGGGCATGATGCGGCTGCTGGACACCAATAGCTGCATCTATGTCCTTACCGGCATCTATCCGTCGCTGATTGCCCGGATGGCGGAGCAGGCGGCTGGCAGCCTCTTCATATCTTCCATCACCTATGCGGAACTGGCCTATGGGACGGTGCGGGCCAAGCCGCCGCCGCCCGATATACTGGCGGCCTTTGTCGCGGAGATCGCTATTCTTCCCTTCGACGAGGCGGCTGCGCAGGCTTATGCGGCGCTTCCCTTTCGGCGCGGCAGTTTCGACCGTCTGATTGCGGCACATGCCCTGTCGCTGGACGCCGTACTGGTAACCCGCAACGCAGCCGACTTTGCCGATATAGCCGGCCTGCAAATCGAGGACTGGACGCGCTGATGCTTCCCTTCCGCCGGGAACTGGACGCTGCCGCCCGCATCGCCTAAGCGGCGATCATGGCTCAGATCCTTACCGCCCTCTATCTCCTTGCGATGCTGGCCGCTGGCTGGCGGCTGTTCGGGCTTGGCTGGTCGCGGGGCGCGAAGCTGGCGGCGGCGATCGGGCTGGTGTGCCCCGTGCCGCTGCTGGTGCTGTTGCCCGGCCTGATCCATCCTGAACGCCCCTTTGCCGACCTGCTGCGCGCCATCGGACTGGCGCTGCTGGCCTGTGGTGCGCTGTGCCTGGCGGGCGGGGTGTCGGCGGCCTGGCTGCGTGCGCGCCGGCGATGAGCTTTTCCGCGCAGATATTGACGCTCTACCCGGAGATGTTTCCGGGGCCGTTGGGCGTGTCGCTGGCGGGGCGGGCGCTGGCGGAAGGGCGCTGGTCCTGCGCGCCGATCCAGATCCGCGATTTTGCCACGGACAGGCACCGCACGGTCGATGATACGCCAGCAGGCGGCGGCGCGGGCATGGTGCTGCGTGCGGACATCATAGCGCGCGCGGTGGATCATGCGATCGCGCAGCGGCCCGACCTGCCGGTCATCGCCATGACCCCGCGCGGCGCGCCGATCACCCAGGCGCGTGTCCGCGCGCTGGCCGATGGTCCCGGCGCGACGATATTATGCGGGCGATTCGAGGGGTTTGACGAGCGAATCTTCGACGCCCGGCCGATCGAGCAGGTCAGCATGGGCGACATCATCCTGTCGGGCGGAGAAATGGGCGCGCTGATGCTGCTGGATGCTTGCGTCCGGCTGCTTCCCGGTGTAATGGGCGCGGCTTCCAGTGGGGTGGAGGAGTCCTTTGAAACGGGGCTGCTCGAATATCCGCACTATACCCGACCAGTCGAATGGGAGGGGCGCACGATCCCGCAAGTGTTGCGATCGGGGGATCATGCGAAGATCGCCGCCTGGCGGAAACAACAGGCGGAGGTCGATACACGGTCACGGCGGCCGGACCTTTGGGAACGTCACATCGGCGTTCGGGTCCAGTCGCCCTCTGGCGCGCAACGCGACTTGAAGGACTGACGTTTCATGAACATCCTCCAGCAGATCGAGGCGGAAAGCATTGCCGCCCTGGCCAAGGACATTCCCGATTTCCGCCCCGGCGACACGCTGCGCGTCGGCGTGAAGGTCGTCGAAGGCGACCGCAGCCGCGTCCAGAATTACGAAGGCGTGTGCATCGCGCGTTCGAACAAGGGCATGGGCTCCAACTTTACCGTCCGCAAGATTTCGTTCGGCGAAGGCGTGGAGCGCGTGTTCCCGCTCTATTCGCCCAACCTCGATTCGATCGTCGTCGTCCGCCGCGGCGTCGTGCGTCGTGCGAAGCTCTATTATCTGCGCGGCCGCACCGGCAAGCGCGCGCGCATCGCCGAACGCCGCGACGTGCGCACCGAGGGTTGATTGTAAAAATCAATTCTTGACAGTTGTAAAAAAGAAACAGGCGGTGGTCCGATGGACTGCCGCCTTTTTCTATATGTTACAAATATTTGACCCTGCGGCGGAAGTCTCCGCCCGACACGAGCCTGACCGGATTCGCGCAGGCCCAAAAAAGGGCCATTCCGCCCATAGTGGACTTGTGTCAGCCTAACGTTTCCAAATGTTGCTGAACGATGTTGCACTGAAACTCGCGGTTTCGGGCGCGGTGATCTGTAACCTTGTTGGGTGGAATAAGTCGGGAAAGGGACGGGATGTCGAGAAGGCCTCTGCAAAAGAGAAATTAGGGGGCATTTTTGATGACATATCAGGGACTGATTTCGCGCGGCGCCATAGCCGTTGCGCTGCTCTATTCGATGCCCGTTCTGGCGCAGGACGCCGCGCCGCAGGCCGCTGTTGAGGACGCGCCGGGCCAGACCATCATCGTCACCGGCACGCGTCGCACCGACCGCACCGTCGCGGAATCGCCGACGCCGATCGACGTCTATTCCGGCGTCGAACTGCAAAAGCAGGGCACGGCGGACATGAATCAGGTGATCCAGAATCTCGTCCCCTCCTTCTCCGTCGCGCGCTACGCGATCGGCGATGGCTCCTCCTTCGTCCGGCCGCCCAACCTGCGCGGCCTTGCCCCCGACCAGACGCTGGTGCTGATCAACGGCAAGCGGATGCATCGTTCCGCGCTGGTCCAGATCAGCGCCAATGCGCAATCGGCGGGCGCGCATTCCGCCGATCTGGCGCAGGTGCCCGCGATTGCGATCCGCGCGGTCGAAGTGCTGCGTGACGGCGCGTCGGCGCAATATGGGTCCGACGCGATCGCGGGGGTCATCAACATGACGCTGCGCGACGATACGGACGGTTTTTCGGGCTATGCCCGCTATGGCCAATATTATCGTGGCGATGGTGAGGATTATCAGCTCGCGCTCAATGGCGGGTTCAAGCTGGGCGATGCCGGTTTCATCAACATCAGCGGCGAATATGTGAATGCGGGCAAGACCAGCCGGGGCGTGACCCGCGCAGGCGCGCATCTGCTGGCGCAGGAGCAGCCGACGATCGGCGTGCCCAAGCTGGCGCAGCGCTACGGCAACCCGGCGATGGAATCCTATCGCTTCTTCGTCAATGGCGGCTTCGATCTGGGCGAAAGCTCCATCTATTTCTTCGGCAATTATGGCCACAGCTTCCAGGAAGAAAGCTTCAACTATCGCCAGTCGGTCAATACGTCGGGCGTGGACATTGAAGGCAACAGTTTCGGCAAGAATGGCATCTTCAACGACTATTTCACCGACTTCAACAATATGCTGCCCGGCATTCAGACGGGCGCGGCGGGCGGCAACGTCTATGCGCCCAACGATTATGAAGTCACCACGCGCGACTATACCAAGGTTGCCACCTGTTCCGACCCGCTGGTCCAGAATTGGAGTTGCGTCTATCCCGGCGGCTTCACGCCGATCTTCTTCGGCAAGATCGACGATATTTCGGGCACCGTCGGCTATAAGGGTACATTCGGTTTCGGCCTGAATTACGATATTTCGGGAAGCTACGGCCAGTCGACCCTGCGCTATACGATGAATGGCACGATGAACCCGTCGCTGGGCATCGCGTCGCCGAACGAATTTTATCTCGGCAAGCTGCAACAGCGCGAAACGCTGTTCAACGCGGACTTCAGCTATCCCTGGGAAGTCGGTTTCGCCAGCCCAGTCACGATCGCCTTTGGCGGCCAATATTTCCGCGAATCCTATGAACTGGGCCTGGGTGACCAGCCGTCCTGGGCGATCGGGCCTTATACCGGCAATCTGGTGTTTCATCAGGACGGCACGCCGGTGCTGAACGCGGATGGCACGCAATTGTCGGTCGCCCTGCCCGTCGGCGCCAATGGCTTTCCCGGTTACGGCCCGGCGATTGCTGGCGAAAGCGCGCGCAATTCCAAGGGATTGTACATCGACATCGAAGGGGACGTCACCGATCAGCTCTCTTTCGGCATCGCAGGCCGCTACGAACATCTGTCCGACTTCGGCAATTCGACCACCGGCAAATTTTCTGCCCGCTATGCCGTGGTGCCCGACGTCGTGGCGCTGCGCGGCACGGTGGCGACGGGCTTCCGCGCGCCGACGCCGGGGCAGGTCAACAGCAGCAGCATTGCGACCGGGTTCAACCCCGGCAATCCCAATGCAATCGAATCGATGACGCTGCCGGTCACCAGCCCGGTCGCCGCGTTCCTGGGCGCGACGCCCCTGAAGCCGGAAGAATCGGTCAGCTTCTCGCTCGGCACCGTGTTCACGCCCGCACCCGGCTTCACCCTGTCGGTCGATTATTATAACATCAAGGTGAAGGACCGTATCGGCACATCGGGCACGTTCGTGATCGACGATGCGCAGCGGCCCACGCTTCAGTCGCTGGGGCTGGCCAACTATGCGACCGTCAACGAAGTGCAGTTCCTGACCAACGCCTTCGATACCCGCACCCAGGGCGTCGATGTCGTCGGCAGCTATCGCTTTGCGACCGAAACCATGGGCATTTTCAACACGACGCTGGCGTTCAACTATAACAAGACCAAGGTGATCGCGCGCGATCCGACGATCGTGTCCGATGTCCGTGTCGCCCAGCTGGAAAAGACCCTGCCAAAGACCCGCCTCATCCTGACCGAAAACTGGAGCAGCGGCCCCTTGTCCGTACTGGCGCGGATGAACTGGTACGGCAAATATACCCAGACGGATGATGGTCCGGTGTCGCAGACTTTCGGCAGCGAATTCGTGTTCGACTTTGAAACCAGCTATGAGGTGAACGACAATTTCACGCTGAGCGTCGGGGTGCAGAACCTGTTCAGCAATTATCCCGACAAATATTCCAACACCAAAGGGACGCTGGGTCCGGTCTATGCATCGACCGGGGGGCGCTTTACTGGCGACATCTATCCTGACGTCTCGCCGTTCGGCTTCAACGGTGGCTTCTGGTACGGCAAGGTCGGCTTCAAATTCTGATCCGGTTCTGACAGGTGAAGGCCGGGCCTCTTGCGGGGCCGGCCTTTGCTGTTTCAAGAGGCGCTCATGATGACTGGCACTCTCACCCACCGCCTTGCCACGCTGGCCGACGAAGCCGCGCTTGCCGCGTTGATGCGGCGGGCGATCGATGAATTGCAACGGCCGTTCCTGACGCCGGATCAGGTACGGGCCAGCCATGCCTTCATGGGGCTGGACAGCCGCCTGATCGCCGACGGCACCTATTTCGTGGTGGAGGAGGGGGATGCGATCGCGGGCTGTGGCGGCTGGAGCCGTCGCGCGACAGCCTATGGCGGCAATCACAGCGCGGGGCGGAACGACCGGCTGCTCGATCCGGCGACGGAGGCGGCGAAGGTGCGGGCGATGTACACCCACCCCGACCATGTCCGCAAAGGCGTGGGCACGCTCGTCCTCTCGCTTTGCCAGGCCGCGGCGCGGGCGGAAGGTTTTGCTGCGCTGGAATTGTCCGCCACATTGGCGGGCGCGCCGCTCTATCGCAGTTTCGGCTTTGTCGACGTGCGCGCTTTCGAAGATAGCGGCGTGCCGATGATGCTGATGCGCAAGGCTGTTGCCTGACCGGCCGTGCGGTCAATCATATTGGACCAATACGCTGAAACTGCCGCGATAGGCGCCGGGCGCCTGATTGGCGCGGACCTGTAGCGTGCCGAAAATCTGGAACACCGCTTCGCCCCCGTTCAGGCGGATGTGCGAATGGGACTGGCTGAGGCTGGCCGATATGCGGTTGCCAGCCGCGTTGGTGAGGTTCACCGTCGATTTGTCGAGACTGATTTCCACCCGCTCATTTGGCCGCCCATTCAGGGTAAAGGCCGCCGCGCTGGCGCTGCCCATGCAGACCAGCCCGTTGCTGCACACGCGGCTATTGTCGGCGCGGATCCGTACGACGCCCGGCTGGCCGGGCACCGCCAATTGCCCGAAATTGAGATCGCTCGTTTTCTCGATCCGCAGTGCGCCCAATATCGTCGCGCTGGACCCGCCGGTCGCAGGCGCAGCACTGGCGACCGGGGCGGTCGCCAGTGCCAGCATCATGCTGGCAGCCAGGATCAGGCGTCGGGTCGTCATCCGACCGGCTTTGCCACGACATGGTAAAGCCTGAATTAACGCTGTTTGTCAGTGATCCGGCAGGCTGCGCCCGCGGCTGGTCCACCACAGGCCGCCCAGGCTGATCAACGCGGCCAGCGACATATAGAGGCCGACGAGCGCAACGCCCTGCGCCCCGATCAGCCAGGTCGCGACGATCGGGGCCAGCGCGCCGCCGATGATGCCGCCCAGATTGAAGGCGAAGGACGCGCCGGTGTAGCGCAACTGGATCGGGAAGAGGGCAGGCAGATAGGCGCCCAGCGGGCCGTAGATGAAGCCCATCATGAAAAGCGCGAGGCTGAGCGCCACGAAGATGGGCAGCAGCGCGCCGGTGCCGATCAGCGGACCAAAGACAAGCCCCATCCCGACCGTGCCGACACAGCCCCAGGCCAGGGCAGTGGTGGGGCTGCTGCGGTCGGCCCACCATCCGGCCAGGATGATGCTGGCCGCCATGAACAGGATGGCCCCCAACTGGATGGCGAGGAAGATTTCCCGGTCGATCTTCAGCGCGGTGGTGCCGTAACCAAGCGCAAAGGCGGTGGCGATATAATAGACCGCAAAGCAGGCGGCGCAGGCGAAGGTGCCGGCGATCGCCGCACCCAGATGGGTGGAAAGGAGGGTGGCAAGCGGTACGGCGGGCGGCGGCGTTTCCTTTTGCGCAGCGGCAAATTCCGGGGTTTCGGTGAGTTTGAGGCGCACCCACAGGCCCAATATCACCAGCACCGCGCTGCCCAGAAACGGCAAGCGCCAGCCCCAGGCCAGGAAATCCTGTTCGCTGAGCAGCGCCCCCAGGATCAGGAACAGGCCGTTGGCGGCGATGAAGCCGACCGGCGCGCCCAGTTGCGGGAACATGCCGAAGCGCGCGCGCCAGCCGGGCGGCGCATTTTCCACCGCCAGCAGGGCCGCGCCGCCCCATTCGCCACCCAGCCCGAAGCCCTGACCAAAGCGCAGCACGCACAGGATGAGCGGCGCCCAATAGCCGATCATCGCATAGGTCGGCAGGAAGCCGATCAACAGGGTGCAGCCGCCCATCAGCATCAGCGAGGCGACCAGCGTCGCCTTTCGCCCGACGCGATCGCCATAATGGCCGAACACCGCTGCCCCCACAGGACGCGCGAAGAAGGCGAGAGCCAGGCTGCCATAGGACGCCATCAGCTGCGCCGTGGGGGAGGAGGAGGGAAAGAAGAGCGAGGGGAAGATCAGGCTGGCGGCGGTCGCATAGATGTAGAAGTCGTAAAACTCGACCGCCGTGCCGACCAGGCTGGCGGTCAGCACCCGCTTGTACCGCCACATTTCACCGATGCCGCTCATCCGTGCCCCCGCACCCGCCATCCTCAACCCCTTCTTTTCTGGTTCAGCAGTTCATAGGCCATCACGGCGGTCGCCACCGCCGCGTTCAGGCTGTCGGCCTTCCCCAGCATTGGCATCTTGACCAGCAGATCGCATTCCGCCTCGTAGGATTCGGGCAGTCCCTGCGCTTCATTGCCGACGAGCAGGAAGGACGGGCTTTCATAGCGTGGTTCCTGATAATCCTGCGTGGCTTTCAGGCTGGTGCCGATCAGTTCGCCCGGCCCCTGCCGCAACCAGTGCATGAATTCGCCCCAGCGCGCCTGGGTGATCGACTGGGTGAACAGCGCGCCCATCGATGCGCGCACCGATTCGACCGAGAAGGGGTCGACGCAATCGTCGATCAGGATCAGCCCGCCTGCGCCTACCGCATCGCCGGTACGCAATATCGTGCCCAGATTGCCCGGATCGCGCAGCGATTGCGCGACGATCCAGATGTCGGCGCTGTTGCGGTCCAGCCTGTCCAGCGGGGTCAGCCGGTCGCGATAGACGCCGACCACGGCCTGCGCATTGTCCTTGCCGCTGATTTTCGAGAGGATGTCGGCGGACGTTTCGATGACGTCACCGCCGGCCGCCTCCATCGCCGCGATCAGATCGATCGCCAGCGGGTGGGTGGACCCGGCATGGAACAGCATTTCAGGGAGCACGCCTTCCTCGCGCGCTTCCGTCAGGATGCGCAAGCCTTCGGCCAGAAACAGCCCTTCGGCCTTGCGAAATTTCTTTTCGCGCAGGGATCGGACGCGCTTCACCAGCGGGTTGGAAAATCCGGTGATTTCGCGTGCCACGTTGCGTCTGTTCCCGATTGGCGGAAGAAGCGGCTTCTCTACCGGCGGATTGCATAAAAGGACAGGGGGCATGGAACCTGCGCGCACCCCCATGGATTTGCCGCCCGATCTTGCTTACGGGGGTGAAATGACCACGCCGCATACCAACCACAACCGCATCGAGGACGGATTCTTCCTCGGCCTCGTCATTCTGGTCACGATAGCCTTTGCCTTTGTGCTGGAGCCTTTCTTCGCCGCAGTGCTGTGGGGCGTGATCATCGCGGTCCTGTTCTGGCCCATAAACCAGCGGATCGCGGCCCGGATGCCGGGGCATCGCAACAGCGCGGCGCTGCTGACGCTGCTGCTGATCATCGCGATCGTCATCATCCCCGCCATCCTGTTGTCGGTCGCGCTGATCCAGGAAGCGGTGCATTTCTATGCCCAGATCCAGTCGGGCAAGATCGATTTTGCGCGCATGTTCGCGCAGATGCAGAACGGCTTGCCGGAATGGGCGCATGGCATGTTGCGGCGGATCGGGTTCAGCAATTTCGATGCCGCCCGCGTCACCGTGAGCAACGGCATTACCAGCAGTTTCCGTACATTGGCCGGGCAGGCTTTGCTGATCGGGCAGGGGGCGTTCAGCTTCATCGTTGCGCTGGGCGTCATGCTCTATCTCGCCTTCTTCCTGCTGCGCGACGGGGAACGTCTGTCGCAACGCTTCGCCGATGCTGCGCCCCTGCGCCCGCATCAGCGCGAGGCGCTGTTGCACCGTTTCGTCGTGGTGATCCGCGCCACGGTGAAAGGCAGCCTGGTGGTCGCCATCGTGCAGGGCTTTATCGGCGGGGTCATCTTCTGGATGCTGGGCATTCAGGGCGCTCTGCTGTGGGGCGTGCTGATGGGCGCATTTTCGCTACTGCCCGCCATCGGATCAGCGCTGGTGTGGGCGCCGGTCGCCCTCTATCTGTTTGCGACCGGGGCAATTTGGCAGGGCGCGGTGCTGGTGGCGGCCGGGGCGCTGATCATCGGATCGGTCGACAATCTGCTGCGCCCGATACTGGTTGGCCGCGAAACGCGAATCCCTGACTATGTCGTGCTGATTTCGACGCTGGGCGGGATCGAGATGTTCGGCTTTAACGGCATCGTCATCGGCCCGGTGATCGCGGCATTGTTCATCGCGACGTGGAACATCTTTACCCAGATGCGGCGGGAAGGCGAAGTGGGGCAATAGGGCCGCAGGCTACATCCGTTCGGGCTGCGGTTGTCGAAGCCATCCACTGAGCGGAGCGACGTGTCTCCCTGCGGTCGGCTGAGCTCTTCGACTTTGCTCAGGGCGAACGGATATTTCTACTCTTCCCCGAACTTGTCCTCGACCAGGCCGACCAGCTTGCCCAGGGAATCGGCCGCATCCGGCCCGGTTGCTTTGATAGTGATGCTGTCGCCCATGGCCGCGCCCAGCATCATCAGCCCCATGATCGACGTGCCGGTCACGTCGCTGCCATCCTTGCTGACGATGATGTTGGCGGGCAGGCCGCTGGCCAGCGTCACGAATTTGGCGCTCGCGCGGGCGTGGAGGCCGCGTTTGTTGCTGATGAGGACTAACTGGCTGACTTCATTCATGTGGTGCTGCCCAACAGTTCCGACGCAACGCTGATATATTTCTGTCCCGCCTCCCGCGCGGCGGCGACGGCGGCTTTCACGTCCATCACCTTGCGCGCGCTTTCCAGCCGGATCAGCATGGGCAGGTTGATGCCCGCGATTACCTCGATCTCGCCCGCCTTGAGCAACGAAATCGCCAGATTGGATGGGGTGCCGCCGAACAGGTCGGTCAGCAATATGACGCCGCTGCCGTCATTCACGCGCGCAACGGCGGTCGCGATGTCGGCGCGGCGCAATTCCATGTCATCATCCGGCCCGATGCAGATCGTTTCGATCTGCTGTTGCGGGCCGACGACATGCTCCATCGCGACGACGAATTCGGTCGCGAGCGACCCATGGGTGACGAGTACAAGTCCGATCATGTGCTTTTGCGGCCCACCTGCTTCATGATATTGCTTTCGGGCCTCCCGGTGGGCGCTTCTCCAGACTATCCTGTGGCGCCGATTCCATATTGCGGTGCGAGACCGTGGGCGAAAAGCCCGCGTCTTGCAAGTATCTGGCGACGCGTTCGGCCACATGGACCGACCGATGCCGTCCCCCGGTGCAGCCGAACGCCACGGTAATATAGGCTTTCCCGGCCTCCGCGTAGCGCGGCAACACTATTTTGAGCAGTTCCTCGATCATGCCGACCGCTTCCTCATAGGCGGGGTCCGCCATGATATAGGCGGCGACATCCGCGTCCTGCCCCGTCTTGTCCCGCAGCGCGTCGTCCCAATGCGGGTTGCGCAGGAAACGCATGTCGAACATCAGGTCGGCGTTGCGCGGCATTCCGCGCGAAAAGCCGAAGGACAAGATGGTCAGCACTGGGTCCGACAGCCGCTCACGCGAGAAACGGTCGCGGATCGCCTGTTGCAGGGCGTTGCTGGAGAAACTCGTCGTGTCGATCACCTGGCTGGCCCAGCGACGCAGCGGCTCGGTCAATTCGCGTTCGCGCGCGATCCCGTCAGCCGCAGGGCGATCGAGCGCCAGCGGATGGCGCCGCCGGGTTTCGGCAAAGCGGCGCTCCAGTTCGGTGCCGGAGCAATCGAGGAACAGGGTTTCGACATCATGGCCATGATTGTCGCGCAGCGCCTTGATCCGCTGGACGATGGCATTGGCGTCGAACCCGCGCGTGCGCGCGTCGATGCCGAGCGCCAATGGCCGGTCGTCCGCGCCCGCATGGCCCGCGGGCAGGGGGGTGTCGAGCAGCCGGTCGAGCAGCACCAGCGGCAGATTGTCCACCACTTCCCAGCCCATATCCTCCAGCGTTTTGAGCGCCGTGGTCTTGCCCGCGCCCGACACGCCGGACAGGAGGAGGATGGATTTGGGGTGAGACTGGGTCATGGGGTGTCGCCCCCCTGATCCAGCATTCGCAGCGCCAGTTCGACCTTGATCGGCGCGGAGGCTTCCAGTGGCGCGATTTTGACGACGCGCACGTTGATCCCGGCCACCGTGCGCATGACCGGCTCCAGCGGCATCCGGTCCACCTTGTCGAACAGATCGACGATCAGCGCGACCGGCACGTCGGCGACTTGGGGCATCGCCACGATGCCGAGCCCGCGCACCTCCATCTTGCCGATGATGGTCGCGGGCGCGGTGGCGACCAGTTGCCCGTCCACCCGCTTGACCAGCGTATAATCATCGCTGATCAGCACCGCCCCCCGGTCGATCAGCCGTAGCGCAAGGTCGGACTTCCCGATCCCGCTCACCCCGCACAGCAGCACCGCGCGGCCGCCAATGGCCACGCTGGTCGCATGAAGCGTTTCGGATGAAAGGGCGCGCGGCATATCTGTTCCACTTGTAGAACAGACTGGGGGAAAGTGGGAACGGGTTTTTGGGACAGGGGCGTGCCACTGTGGGGCGGGCGAGGGGGCCGGTTGCGCGGGGGCTTCGTCATCACGGCGTACGGCGGGAGACAGGGGGGAGCGCTGCGCGACCCTGGATGCTGACTTTCGTCAGCATGACGGGGAGGGGTGGATTTGCGACGGTCGGCTTTCGGCGATACCATGCTTAAACTAGACATTCCGAGGTGAACGTGCAGCGCGAGAAGTGGTTCGAAAAGGTCGCTTGGAGTTACATTCCTTGCCATTGGAAGGGCTTCGCTGTGATGGCTGCCATTATCTTTCCTACCGTCTCAGCGATTATTCTGGTGCAGATGCTGTTGGACCGTCTTGGCTACGGACATGCCGAATGGTTAGCCTTCGTCATCTTCTTCATCCCGGCTCTCTTGTTTCTCTTTGGTGTAGCCAAGCGCCATAGCTGAACGGATGGCTGCTGTCGGGCGCGGCAAGCGCCGCGCTCAACGTCCGCAACTGGTCGTCACCTGCCAGTCACCAACTTCGTCATCCTGACGGAAGTCAGGATCCATTGGCTCTACCTCTCGTAGAATCACGACCGCCCGGTGAAGGGATCCCGGATCAAGTCCGGGATGACGGAGAGTGCGAACGCAACATCGCAATACAGAAAAAGGGCGGCGCCTTTCGGCACCGCCCCATTATCCGCCAGCCCAAAGGCCAGCCGGTCAGCCTCGCATGAAGCGAGGCATCCAGATTACTTGAGTTCGACGGTCGCGCCGGCTTCTTCAAGCTGCTTCTTGACCTTCTCGGCCTCTTCCTTGTTCACGCCTTCCTTGATCGCCTTGGGAGCCGACTCAACCAGGGTCTTGGCTTCGGTCAGGCCCAGGCCGGTGATGGCGCGGACTTCCTTGATGACGTTGATCTTCTTGCCACCGTCGCCGGTCAGGATCACGTCGAATTCGGTCTGCTCTTCAGCGGCGGCGGCGGCGGGGCCAGCGGCGGGGCCAGCGACGGCGACGGCTGCGGCGGCGCTAACGCCCCACTTTTCTTCCAGAGCCTTCGACAGGTCGGCGGCTTCGAGGACGGTCAGGGCCGAAAGCTGTTCGACCAGTGCGTTGATGTCTGCCATGATATTTTTCCTTCTAAACGGGGTGAACCCCGCAATATGTTGAAACGATTACAGGAAGCTGGTTGCGACCGATCAGGCCGCTTCCTTCTCCGCATAGGCGTTGAAGACACGAGCGAGCTGCGAAGCCGGCGTCTGGATGACGGTAGCGAGCTTGGTTGCCGGCGCCTGGATGAGGCCGATAATCTTTGCACGCAGTTCGTCCAGCGAGGGCATCGATGCGAGCGCCTTGACGCCATTTGCATCGAGCAGCACACCGCCCATTGCGCCGCCAACGATCTCAAGCTTGTCGTTGGTCTTGGCGAAATCGATCACCACCTTGGCGGCGGCGACCGGATCGGCCGAGGTGGCCAGCGCAACCGGGCCGGTCAGCATGGAGCTGATCGTTTCGTATTGCGTGTCCTTCAGCGCGATCTTGGCGAGCTTGTTCTTCGTAACCTTGTAGGACGCGCCAGCTTCGCGCATCTTCTGCCGCAGGATCGTCGACTGTGCGACGGTCATGCCCAGGTTGCGTGTGACCACGACAACACCCAGGTCGGCAAAAGTAGCGTTCAGCGTGGTGACGACCTCAGATTTCTGATTACGATCCATGCCATTCTCCACTTCATGTCCACCGGAAAACCCGATGAACGGCAAAAACCCGCGTGCAAGCACACGGGATGTTTAGTCCGAAGGGGAGAGATCGACTGGCCGTTCGTCCATATGAAGGAAGGCGGCAGACCCGAAACAGACCATGATGGCCCGCCCGGTAAAGAACTTTTCCCCGTCTAGGCTGGACATTAAGAGGGGCAGATTCCCCTCACCAACTGTCTCGGACGGTGAACCCGCAAGGGGTTCGCTGCGGGGCCATTAGCGGGGAAGGGGCGCAATGTCACGCGGAAATTCCTGACACCGTTCGCCCTGAGCGAAGTCGAAGGGCTCCGCCGAGCGAAGCGAGGTGCCTTCGCCTCCGCTCAGCCCGAACGGATGATGCCTTAAACCCTGTCCGCCTGCACCACTGTGTCGAGCGCGCGCAGCGCTGACAATATCCGCATCAGATGCTGGGCGTCGGCGACCTCCAGGTCGATGATGTCGGTGTGGAACGGGCCTTCGCGGTTGACCAGTTGCAGGTTGAGGATGTTCGCCTTGGTCGCGCCGAACACATTGGTGACCGCGGCCAGCGCGCCCGGCTGGTTCTGGACGATGACCTGCAACCGCGCGGTGCCACCCTTCGACTTGCTGTCCCAGGACAGGTCGACCCAGTCGTCATCCTGCCCCGCTTCGAGCGTGCGGCAGTCGATCGTGTGTACCTCGATCGGCCCGCCGGTGCGGCGGATGCCGACTATGCGGTCGCCCGGCACCGGGTGGCAGCAATCGGACAGGCTGTAGGCGATGCCCGGCGTCAGCCCGCGGATGGAGATGGGCGCGTGCTGGCGCGGATGGGATTGTTCCATGTCCTTGCCCGTGGTGGAGCCGGGAACCAGCGCCTCCATCACTTCCGAATCGAGTAGCCGATGGGTCGCGATCGCCACCATCAGCGCGGCGCGATCATCAAGCTTCAGTCGCTTGAGCGCCGCCTTGAGCGCTTTGTCGCCCAGTTCGCTGGCCAGATCGGGGGAGAAGCGGCCGACAATTTCCTCATACAGCTTTTCGCCCAGCGCGACTTCCTCGCCCCGCTGTTTCTGGCGAATATAGCGGCGGATCGCCGCGCGCGCCTTGCCGGTGATGGCGAAGGTCAGCCAGCCCGGCTGCGGTTCCTGCCCGTCGGATTTGAGGATTTCGACCTGATCGCCATTGTCCAGGCTGGTGCGCAGCGGCACGACCCGTCCGTTGACCTTCGCGCCCACTGTCTGGTTGCCGAGTGAGGTATGCACCGCATAGGCGAAGTCCACCGGGGTCGATCCCTTGGGCAGCTGGTGCAGTTCCCCCTTGGGCGAGAAGGCGAAGATGCGGTCCTGATACATGGCCATGCGGGTATGTTCGAGCAGCTCGTCCGCATCCTGGCTCTGTTCCAATATTTCGACCAGATCGCGCAGCCATGCCGCATTACGGTCGCTCGCGTCGCCCTTCTGCTTGTAGGCCCAATGCGCCGCCAGTCCGAGTTCCGCGTCATGATGCATGTCGCGGCTGCGGATCTGCACCTCGATCCGGGCATTGTCCTGATGGATGACGGTGGTGTGCAGCGAGCGATAGCCGTTGCGCTTGGGGGTAGAGATATAATCCTTGAACCGGCCCGGCACCATCTTGAACGTCTGGTGGATGACGCCCAACGCGCGATAGCAGTCCGCGGTCGTCTCGGTAATCACGCGGAACGCCATCACGTCGGTCAGCTGTTCAAAGCTGATATGGCGCTCCTGCATCTTCTTCCAGATCGAGAAGGGATGTTTTTCGCGCCCCGACACAGTGACCGGAATGTCCGATCCGCCCAGCAACAGCTGCAATTCCGCGCCGATCCGGTCGACCTTGTCATGGCCGCCTTCCTTCAGCTGCTCCAGCCGCCGGGTGATGCTGGCATAGGCTTCCGGCTCAATCTCGCGAAAGGCCAGCAACTGCATTTCGCGCATGAAATCATACATGCCGATCCGTTCCGCAAGCGGCGCGTAGATATCCATCGTCTCCTTGGCGATGCGGCGGCGCTTGTCGGGATTCTTGATGAAATGCAGCGTGCGCATATTGTGCAGCCGGTCGGCCAGCTTGACCAGCAGCACCCGGATGTCGTCCGACATGGCGAGCAGGAATTTGCGGAGATTTTCCGCCGCCCGCTCATTCTCGCTCATCGCCTCGATCTTGGAGAGCTTGGTCACGCCATCGACCATACGCGCGACGTCCTTGCCGAACGCCGCCTCTATCTCCGCATAGGTGACGAGCGTATCCTCGATCGTGTCGTGCAGCAGCGCGGTCACGATCGTCTGGTCGTCCAGCCCGAAATCAGTGAGGATGCCCGCCACCTCGATCGGGTGGCTGAAATAGGGGTCGCCGCTGGCGCGCTTCTGGCTGCCATGCTTCTGGACCGAAAAGACATAGGCGCGGTTGATCATCGCTTCATCCGCGTTGGGATCATAGCGTTTGACGCGCTCGACTAGTTCATACTGGCGTAACATCGTTTCCCGATTGTGTGGGAAGTGCCTTGCAGCGCAACAAAAAAATCCCATCTGCCCTAAATACACAGCGCTTTTGCAACTGTCGCTGCTTTGGGCTATCTAGTCATCACCATGAAACATAATCTGGCACAGGATCTGGAACAATGCGCGCTCCCCAGTGCGCTGGAGGCGATGGGAGAGCGCTGGTCTTTCCTTATCCTGCGTGGCGCCCTGTCGGGAATCCGCCATTTCGAGGAGTTTCAGTCGACGCTGGGAATCGCCCGCAACATCCTGGCCAACCGCCTCGCCCGGCTGGTCGAAAACGGCATCATGCTGCGCCAACCCATGCAGTGCGACCGGCGCAAGGTGGAATATCGCCTGACGGAAAAGGGGCGGGAACTGGCCCCGGTCATGATCGCCCTGCGCCAGTGGGGCGAAAAATGGAGCTGCGGCACGGTGTCGTGCCAGGTGCTGGCCGACCGGCGCGACGGCCTGCCGATCCGCAAGGTTACGATACAGGCGCATGACGGGCGCGAACTGGACCTGAACGACCTGGTCTGGCTGTGCCCCGACCAGGTCACCCCGATGGCGGAGGATTCCGCTGCCGCCGCCTGACGGGCGGGCGCAGCGCGGCCAGGGTGAGGACGTCCTGGGCGGCGGCGGCTTCACCAGCCGCTTCAAATCGCCTAGGCTGCCTGCAATGTCTGTTCATCCCTTTCAGCCCCAGCCCTTTTTCGCGGACAAGAATCGCGCCTTCTGGAACCTGCAATCGCTGGGCTGGGCCGGCGCGTTCCTGTTGCGCGGATCGTCCACCATTGCCAATGGCCAGCCGCTATCCAGCCTGGTGCCAGTGCTGATTTCTACCGTCACCGGCTATTCGGTGACGTTGTTGATCGCGGTGATGTTTCGCTTCCTGCTCAAGCGCAAACCGATCGTCACCTGGGGCGCATCGATCCTGACGGTCGTGGCCGCCGCCGCGCTGGTCGCCTTTATCGACGCCTGGGTCTTTTCGACCCAGAACAAGGGCAGCGAGACGGCGGGGCTGCAACTGTTCCTTGGCGCTTTCTATCTGTCGATGACGCTATTGGGTGCATGGTCGGCGCTTTATTATGCAATCAATTTCTATCTGACGGTGGAGGAACAGGCCGACCAGCTGCTCCATCTGGAAAATCAGGCGTCGAGCGCGCAGCTGGCGATGCTCCGCTATCAGCTCAACCCGCATTTCCTGTTCAACACGCTCAATTCCATCTCCACGCTGGTGCTGCTCAAACAGACCGATCGGGCCAATGCGATGCTCTCGCGCCTGTCCTCCTTCCTGCGCTATACCCTCATCAACGAGCCGACCGCGCAGGTGACGATCGAGCAGGAGATCGAAACGCTCAAACTCTATCTGGAGATTGAGAAGATGCGGTTCGAGGACCGGCTGCGTCCGGTATTCACCATCGACCCGGCGGTCGCGCGGGCGCGCCTGCCATCCCTGCTGCTTCAGCCGCTGGTCGAAAATGCGATCAAATATGCCGTGACGCCCAAGGAGGAGGGGGCGGACATAACCGTCAGCGCGCAGCCTGCCGGTGAAAATGTGCGGATCGTCGTATCCGATACCGGGCCGGGATTGAATGAAAGCGGAATGAAGCCACACATTGCCGTCAGCGAAGGGACGGGCGTGGGCCTGCCAAACATCCGCGACCGGCTCATTCAGGCTTTCGGGGAACGACAGAGCTTTGAAACACGTTCAAGTCCCGGCGGTTTTTCGGTGATCATCGAAATCCCGCTCAATTTGGAAGATTCATCGAAAGTGGCCGCATGACCATCAGAACAATCCTCGTCGACGACGAAAGCCTTGCTACGCAAGGGCTTATGCTGCGTCTGCAAGCGCATGAGGATGTCGAAATTATCGAAACCTGCAACAATGGGCGCGAAGCGATCCGCGCTATCAAGACGCATAAGCCCGACCTTGTGTTCCTGGACATCCAGATGCCCGGTTTTGACGGATTTTCCGTCGTTCAGGGGATCATGGAAGTCGAACCGCCGCTCTTCATCTTTGTCACCGCCTATATGGACCATGCGATTCGCGCGTTCGAGGCGCAGGCGGTCGATTATCTGCTGAAACCCGTGGAGGAAGGCCGTCTGGCCGACGCTCTCGACCGGGTGCGCCTGCGCCTGTCGGACAAGCGGCAGGTGCAGGAAGCGGAGAAGCTGCGCGAGGTGCTGGCTGAAGTCGCGCCCCAGGCGATGAGCGACTTCATCGTGGCGGAGGAGGAAGGTCCGGCGTCCAATCGCTTCGAAAAGCTCATCAACATCAAGGATCGCGGCCAGATTTTCCGCGTCGACGTCGATTCGATCGAGCGGATCGACGCGGCGGGCGACTACATGTGCATCTACACCGCCGACAACAGCCTGATCCTGCGCGAAACGATGAAGGATCTGGAAAAGCGGCTCGACCCGCGCAATTTCCAGCGCGTCCATCGCTCCACCATTGTGAACCTCAGTCAGGTGAAGCAGGTCAAGCCTCACACCAATGGCGAATGTTTCCTGGTGCTGGAATCAGGCGCCCAGGTAAAGGTCAGCCGCTCCTACCGCGACGTGGTGGCGCGGTTCGTGCATTAAATAGAACATCGTGTTCCCGCGCAGGCGGGAATCCAGTTCGCAGGACGGGACTGGGTTCCCGCCTGCGCGGGAACACGGCTTATGTGGCGATATCCTCAAACAGGTCGCGCCACGTTGGGTTCATTTCCTCGATCATGCGCAGCTTCCATTTGCGCTCCCATTTCTTCATCCGCAACTCGCGCTGGCGCGCTTCCTGAATGTCGTCATAGGCTTCGTACCAGACCAGCAAGTGACAGCGATATTTGGCGCTGAATTCACCGCCAAAGCCGTTGCGATGTTGCCAGGCCCGTTGGACGAGATCGCTGGTCACGCCAAGATACAGCGTCCCGTTCTGGCTGCTTGCCATCAGATAGACGTAACCGGGCTTGGTCATGCCGAAATTCTACCGTGTTCCCGCGCAGGCGGGAACCCAGTCCAGAGGGCGGAACCAGGCTCCCGCCTTCGCGGGAGCAGGCTGCGTTAAAAATCATCCAATGGACTATTTGAACACCCATTGGCGGTTCAGTCCGAACATCACCGCGGGTGTTACGAAGATCATTGCCGGGATCGGCGACCATTCGGGCCAGCCCATATGGGTCACGCACAGCCATACCCACAGGGCGTTGAGCGCATAGCTGACCAGTGACACCGCGACGAAGCGGATGCCGCGCGATGCGGCCTTGTCGCGGGTGCCGTGGCCGCGGAAGGTGAAGGCGCTGTGGCTGACATAGCCGATGACGACCGCGGCGCCATAGCCGATCAGATTGGCCAGTTGCGGATGCAGACCGGCGAGCGCGGCGAGGCCCCAGTAGATGACCGCCTGACAGGCTGTGACGAACAGGCCGGTCACGCCATAGCGGACGATTTGCCAGAAGAGCGCGCGATGCTGCGGTGAAAGTCGGTTGATGATGGCCATGGTCCCCGTTGCGCTTTGCCACGGCTCGTTTAGGGGGCAAGAATGAGCTTGAAAAGCGCCGATGCCCTGCGCGCGCGGGTGACCCATATTTGGCCTGTCCTGCTGGCGTGGAGCGCGCGGCACTGGAAGTGGCTTACCTTCCTCATCGCGATCGCGATCGCGGTCGCCATGGTCGTCAGCCGCTGGCCCGCCATTCACTGGCTGGTGCTGGGCGATACGGACGACAATATCCGCTATGTGCAGGTGAAGGACTGGCTCGCCGGGCAGGGGTGGTACGACCTGCGCCAATATCGGCTCGATCCGCCGGGCGGTGCCAATATCCACTGGTCGCGTCTGGTCGATATTCCCATTGCCGGGCTGATCCTGTTCTTCCGCGCCTTTGTCGACCAGGGGCTGGCCGATCGGCTGGCCTGCGGCATCGCGCCCTTGCTGCCGCTGTTGCTGCTGATGCTCAGCCTGGGCTTTATCGGGCGGCGGCTGGCCGGGCCGCATGGCTGGCTGCTCGCCGCGCTTGCCCCGCTCGCCGCGCAGATGGGGCTGGGCATGTATGCGCCGATGCGGATCGACCATCATGGCTGGCAACTGGCGCTGGCAGTGACGATGCTGGCCGGCGTCATCGACACCAACCGGCTGCGCGGCGGGGTGATGGCCGGGGTCAGCAGTGCGCTGTCGATCGCGATCGGCATGGAGATGATCGTCTATCTGGCGGCGGGCGGCGGGCTGATCGCGCTGCGCTGGGTGTTCCGCGAAGGGGCGGAGCGGCGGATGCTGCCTTATGCGCTCAGCCTGGGCGGGGCGACTTCGCTCTGCTATCTGCTGTTTGCCAGCTATGCCAATCGCGCGATGGTGTGCGATGCGATTTCGCCCATCTGGGTGGCGGTGTTCGGCGCGGCGTCGGCGGGCATGGTGCTGCTCTCGCTTGCCCCTTTGCGCGGCTGGGCGATGCGGCTGGCGGCAGGCGCAGTCGTAGGCGGCGCGGTGGCGGCCTTCTTTTGGCTGAACTGGCCGCAATGCCTGAGCCCCTATCAGATTTCGCCCGAACTCGAACGACTGTGGCTGGCCAATATCCGTGAGGCCAAGCCGATCACCGCGCAGGCACAAAGCCTGGTCGTGCCGTTGCTGGCGATTCCGCTGGCGGGGCTGGTCGGGCTGATCTGGGCCTTGTGGGACGCGCGGCGCGATGCGGAGCGGCTTTGGGCCTGGGCGACTGTCGGCCTGATGATGCTTTTTTCCACCGCCTTGCTGTTCTGGCAGTTGCGCGCGGGGCCAGCGGCGCAGCTGCTGGCGATCCCGCCTGCCGCCTGGGCCGCACACCGGCTGATCGTCGCGATCTTTACCGGCACGCGCCGGGTGCGAATCGCGGCGGGGGCAGGGGTGGCGCTGCTGGCGGCGATCGCCTGCGCCTATCCGCTCTATCCGCAGATCATGCGCGGATGGGCGGAATTGACCGGCAACAAGCCCAAGCCCTGGCGGCCATCCGCCATCGCCCGCAACGATGCGATCAAGAAAGCCAATAGCCGGTGCCGCACGCTGCCCGCGCTGGAGGTGCTGGACCAATTGCCCCCCGCAACCATCTTCACCATGGTCGATCTGGGACCGCGCCTGATCGCGACGACGCATCATAGTGCGCTGGCTGGTCCCTATCATCGCAATGGTGCGACGATCCTGGACATGCACCACGCCTATGACGGCCCGGCCGATGCCTTCCGCCCCATCGCGGCGCGGCATCACGCGACCTATTTGCTGGTGTGCCCCAATTTCCCCGAAGGCACGATCTATCAGTCGCGCAGCCCGCAGGGTTTCTATGCCGACCTGATGCGGGGCGCAATTCCGCGCTGGCTGGTGCCGGTGACGCTGAACAGCGGCATGACATTGCCCTATCAGCTCTACCGCATCGATTATTCAGCGTCGGGCAGCAAAAAAATCCCTGAGCAGCGCTGAGGCTTCGGCTTCGGCCAATCCGCCATAGACTTCGGGCCGGTGCAGGCATTGCGGCTGGGCGAACAGACGCGGCCCCTGCTCGATCGCGCCGCCCTTGGGATCGCCCACGGCATAATATAGCCGCGCGATCCGGGCGTGGGAGATGGCTCCCGCACACATCGGGCAAGGCTCCAGCGTGACCCACAGGTCGCAGCCTGTCAGACGAAAATCGCCCAGATGGATGGCCGCCGCCCGCATCGCGACGATTTCGGCATGGGCGGTGGGATCATGATCGCGGCGGTTGCGATTCTCGCCCTCGCCAATGATGATGCCGTTTCTGGTCACCACCGCGCCGATCGGCACTTCGCCCGCCGTTTCGGCCGCGCGGGCCAGCGCCAGCGCGCGGCGCATCGGATCGGGCAAGGGAAAGGGCGAGGACATGACATCCCCGCCCTTACAGCATCTTGCCCGTCACGCGAACTCAGGGTTTCTTGACGGCGACAGTCGGCACTTCGACGGTTTCGTTGCGGGTGCCAACCTCAACCTTGGCGACGCTGGCTTCATATTTGGGAAGCGCGCCTTCCTTGACGGCGATTTCGGGAAGCCGTCCGTCCCGCGTTTTCTGCAAGTCGATGAAGCCGGTGGCGATGCCGCCAGCCAGCACGAGCAACAGAATGATCAACAGCCCGCCAATGAATCGCATTTCAACCTCCCATATGTTACGGGGCGACAACGCTTCGCCGCGCAAAAGGGTTGCGACACGCCGAGCGGCGGGTTGACGGCCAGAGGGAATCCCGTTATCGGCGCGGCTTTCCGAACGAACCCGAATTACAAGGTTGATTGACTATGTCGCGCATTTGCGAGCTGACCGGCAAGGGTCGCCAGGTGGGTCACAATGTTTCCCACGCCAATAACAAGACCAAGCGGGTGTTCCTGCCGAACCTGCAGAATGTTTCGCTGATCTCCGAAGCGCTGGAAACCAGCGTGAAGCTGCGCGTGTCGACCCATGGTCTGCGTTCGGTCGAACATAATGGCGGCCTGGACAACTGGCTGCTCAAGACCAGCGACGACAAGCTGTCGCTCAAGGCGCGTCGCCTGAAGCGCGACATCGTCAAGAAGCAGGCTGCCGCAGCCGCCTGATTTCTCGATTCGTTTCGGCATAAGAAGCGGCCCCGCAACGGGCCGCTTTTTTGCGTGCGAATGGGGCGCTGGATGGCCCGCAAGCCGCGCCTTTCTGCGCTTCCGGTGCTCACGTACTGAAGTACGCTGCGCGCCGGTTCTCGAAATTCACGACTTGCGATCCACCCTGCACCCCATTCGCAGCTATCAATCCAGTGCGAATTTCAGCAGCAAGGTCCGCTGGAAAAATTCGTGATTGTCGTCGGACACGACCCAGATGATCGTCCGTCCGTTCTCCCGGCTGATCGCCAGCCCTTCGAAATTGTCGGCCAGCAGCGGCGGGGCGAGGCGGGCGAGGGTGCGGGCCTTTAGCTCCATGCCCGGTTCCAGCCGTTCGGGCAGGTCGACGATCGCGATCGTCGCGGTGAACAGTTCCTGCAAGGTCAGGCGGCGATTGAGGACCAGCAGGTGCCGCGCATCCAGCGCCACAGCGTCGGTCGGGCGATAGCCCTGCGGCGGGGTATAGCGCAGATGGATCGGATCGGCGGTGTCGCTTTCTGCCGGGTCGCCGGGAAATAGCAGCGTGTCATGACGCCCATCGGCCGTCATCCCCATCTCGCCGATTGCGATGAAGCGGCCATCGGGCAGGCGCGCGAGTGATTCGATCGATCCGGTCGGGGGCCATGCCATGATCTGCGGCCAGGTACGGCACGCCTCCACCCGCGCAAAGCCGGGGGCGTAGCGGCAGATTGCCTGCTGCAATTCGAACCCCACCCAATAACGGTCGGTCGCACGATCATGGGTCAGCGATTCTGAATCCCAGGCCCACCAGGGGCGATCGCGGTCCTGTGGCCGAATGGGCAAGGGGGCGATGAACGGGCGGCGGCGCGCTTCGCCTGGCCCGACATGCAGCCCCATCAATATGCCGGAATCGCTCAAGGCCAGCACATCGCCCGGCGGCGAGACCAGCATGGCGGAAATGCCGCCGAAGCCCGGATTGGCGCTGCGCAGTTCCCAACCGCCCAGATAGGCAAGCGCGCCCACGCGCCGCAGCGCAGGATCGTTCGTGCTGAGCGGCAGCGCGCGCGTGGTCACCAGCAGCGCGCCCGGCTGCACGGTTGCGGGTTTGCTGTTGTGCGGGGCGGGCAGCAGCAGGATGGCGAGCGCCAGGACGATCAGGATTCGCGACATTCCCTTCGCCATAGGATAATATCCTGCCGGGCGCAGCAGGCGGTTGCGCGCTTCAAATTGTGCTTTTCAGCGGAGGTCGACTCTGAACCATGGCTGTCAGCCCCATTCAGGGTCGGCTCAAGGCGAATCGGTCATAAGACGATCATGACTGGCGAAACCCGTGCGTGGGACGCGCCAAGGCATTGATGGTTTTGGAAGGAGCAACGCCATGAAGATGAAGTTTCTGATCAATATGGGAGCCGCTCTGGCAATGGGCGCTGCTTCCCTGGCCGTGACTGCAACCCCGGCTATGGCCCGCGATGGCTATTATCGCGGTTATGACCGTGGCGACTATTATCGCGGTGACCGTTATCGCGGCTATCGCGGGGACCGCTATTATCGCGGCAATGACCGCTATTATCGCAACAACGCCTATCGTGGTGGCTATCGCGGCGGTTATCGCTGCCGGGACAATGGCACGGGCGGCACCATCATCGGTGCGATCGCTGGTGGCCTGCTGGGCAATGAGGTCGGCAAGGGTTCGGGCCGTTATGGCCGTCGCGGTGACGGCACGGCCGGCGCGATCATTGGCGCAGGCGTCGGTGCCCTGGCGGGTCGCGCGATCGATCGCGATTGCTGAGCGGGTGACGTGAGACCTGCGGATTATGCAGGATAAGGGAAAGGCCGTCTCGTTCGAGGCGGCCTTTCTGCGTCAGGGGTTGGAGGCTGGCGCTGGCGCTACCCGGCCGCGATCGGCGCGGGCCGCCGTGCTGGCCGCCGGATTGAGACCTGCGTTATCGTTTTGCGCCGCCCCCTTTTGTGCGTCGAGCATCGCCGCTGCATCATTGAGCGCACTGGCTTCGCTGGCGCTGACCCCGCCGACGCCATCGGGCGACCCCGAACCGCAGGCCGTCAGTGGCAGCAGCGCCGCGGCGATGAAGATGGTGCGGATCATCGATCGGTCCCCAATGGAAAAGGGGCCGCTCCGTTTCCGGCGCGACCCCCAATCAAATTCTGAAAAGTCCTGCTGGACTTACATCGCGTTCGCGACGTTTTCGGTCGCGTTCGACGCAGCGTTGTCGGCGTTGTCGGCGGCGTTCATCGCAGCGTTCATGGCGTTGTCAGCAGCATTCGATGCGTTCTCAGCCGAGTTGGCGGCGTTGTCGGCAGCGTTTTCCGCGCCACCCGAGCAGGCGGCCAGGCCGAGCGAAGCAGCGAGAACGAGCGAAAGAGCGATAGACTTGGTCATGGGCAGAAACCCCTCTCTGAGAATAAAAACGGTGCAGACCACTCTCGGAGAAAAGCTCACCCCCCATTGCGCCTGCGCATCGATTCGTAATGCTTTGGATGATGCAAGGCAATCCCATTCCTGCAATCCGGGCCGCAAAGCCGGGTGCTTTTGTTCGCAGTTGCGGAAATTCTGCGGGCATTGACGTATATAAAGATTTCTTTATATGATGCCGCCATGCACACGGCACTCGATATTTTCCGGGCACTTGGCGACCCCACGCGGCTGCGCATCATCCACCTGTTGCGTGCGATGGAACTGGCCGTGGGGGAGATTGCGCAGGTCGTGGGGCAAAGCCAGCCGCGCGTGTCGCGCCATGTCCGCATCCTCGCCGAAGCTGGCCTTGTGGAACGGCGCAAGGAAGGCAATTGGGTATTCCTGCGGCTGGGCAAGGGGGACGATGTTGCGCCCTTTATCGCGCTGTTCGACCGACTGACGCCGTCGGAAAGCGAAACATTGTGGCAGGCGGCCGATCTGGCGCGACTGGCGGCGGTGCGGGCGGATCGGGCGCGCGCTGCGGAGGATTATTTCGCCGACCATGCCGAAGAATGGGACGCGATCCGCTCGCTCCATGTGGCCGAAGCGGATGTCGAGGCGGCGATGACAGCGCTGCTGGAGCGTGAGCCGATTGGCCACTTGCTCGACATCGGCACTGGTACCGGGCGGATGATCGAGCTGTTCGGCGGCGCGGCGCAGGCAGTGACCGCGATCGACCGCAGCCCCGACATGCTTCGGCTGGCGCGGACCAAGCTGCCTGAGGATGCGCGCGACAAATATGCGCTGCTGCTGGGTGATTTTGGCGCATTGCCGCTGGAGCCGGGCAGCGTGGATACGGTCGTGCTGCATCAGGTGCTGCATTATGCGCAGGCGCCTGAGCAGGTGATAGGGGAGGCTGCGCGCGTCACTGCGGCCGATGGCCGGGTACTGATCGCCGACTTCGCGCCGCATGAGCGGGAGGAGTTGCGCGTGCGCGACCAGCATGCGCGGCTGGGCTTTTCCGACGAACAGATGGAAGGCTGGTTCGCCGCTGCGGGCCTGCAACTGGAACGGGTGGACACTTTGCCCGGCCATGAACTGACGGTGCAACTGTGGCTGGGGCGACGCAAGGGCGCGCCCGTCCGGCAGCAAGAAGGACGGATTTCCGCATGACTTTGAACGATCCCGCCGCGCCGCTCTATGCGGACCTTGCGGGCGACTGCCATGTCAGCTTTGAATTTTTCCCGCCCAAGACGGAAAAGATGGAAGCGCAGTTGTGGTCGGCGATCGAAACGCTGACGCCGCTCCAGCCCAAATTCGTGTCCGTAACCTATGGCGCGGGCGGATCGACCCGTGAGCGCACGCATAATACGGTCGCCCGGATCGCGCGGGAAACGCCGCTGGCCGCCGCCGCGCACCTGACCTGCGTGGGCGCGAGCAAGGCCGAAATCGGCGAGATTGCCGACGCCTATTGGGAGGCGGGGGTGCGCCATATCGTGGCGCTGCGCGGCGATCCGCCCGAAGTCGGCGGGACGTTCGAGCCGCACCCGGAGGGTTACAAGGGCGCAGCCGAACTGGTCGAAGGGCTGATGCAGCGGCATCCGTTCGAAATTTCCGTGTCCGCCTATCCAGAGGTGCATCCCGAAGCGGCGAGCGCGCAGAGCGACCTTGATAATCTCAAGCGCAAGCTGGACGCCGGGGCGACCCGTGCGATCACGCAATTCTTCTTTACCCCCGACGCCTATTTCCGCTTCCTGGACAAAACTTTGGCGGCAGGGATCACGGCGGACATCGTACCCGGCATCATGCCGGTCAGCAATTTTGCCGCGACGCAGCGCATGGCGGCGATGTGCAATACGCAGGTGCCCAGCTGGATGGGCCGCCTGTTCGAAGGGCTGGACGATCATCCCGCATCGCGCCAGCTGGTGTCGGCGACGATCGCGGCGGAACTGTGTCGCAGCCTTTACGGCGGGGGCGTGCGCGATTTTCATTTCTACACGCTCAACCGCGCTGAACTGAGTTTTGCAATTTGCCATTTGCTGGGCCTGCGGGCGACGGCGAGCAATGGGGGAACGGCATGATCTGTACTCATCCGTTCGCCCTGAGCTTGTCGAAGGGTTCCACCGACCGCAGGGAGGTATCTTCGCCTCCGCTCAGACAAGGGCTTCGACGCGCTCAGCCCGAACGGAGTTTTTAATATGACAGCCGAACAGACATTGCGGGCGCTGGCCGCGGACAAGATCCTGATCTTCGATGGCGGCTATGGCACGTCGATCCAGAAACATGGCCTGACTGAAGCGGACTATCGCGGCACGCTCGACCTGCCCAAGGATCAAAAGGGCAATAACGACCTGCTCTGCCTGACCCGTCCCGACATCGTGGAAGGCATCCACAGCGCCTATCTGGACGCGGGCGCGGACATGATCGAGACCAATACGTTCAGCTCGACCAAGATCGCGATGGCCGATTATGGCTGCGAACATCTGGTGTGGGACATCAACATCGCCGCCGCGAAGCTGGCGCGCGCCGCGTGCGAGAAGGCGACGGCCAAGGACGGCAGACCCCGCTTCGTCTGCGGTTCGATCGGCCCGACGAACAAGACGCTGTCCATATCCCCCGACGTCAACGACCCCGCTTTCCGCGAGGTCGACTTCGACACGCTGAAAGCTGATTATCGCGAGCAATGTGATGCGCTGATCGCGGGAGGGGTCGATTTCCTGCTGGTTGAAACCTGCTTCGACACGCTGAACGCCAAGGCGGCGGGCATGGCCGCGCGCGAGGCGGAGGAGGCGGCGGGCCGATCGGTGCCGCTGATGCTCAGCTTCACCATCACCGACATGTCGGGCCGGAATCTCTCAGGCCACACGATCAACGCCTTCTGGTATTCGCTGCGCCATCTGAAGCCGCTGACCATCGGGGTGAACTGCGCGTTCGGCGCGGATTTGCTGCGGCCCTATCTGGCCGAACTGTCCAAAAATGCCGATACGCTGATCCTGGCCTATCCCAATGCGGGCCTGCCCAATGAACTGGGCCAATATGACGAGCTACCCGCCACCACCGCGCGACTGATCCGCGAATGGGTGGACGAAGGGCTGGTCAATATGGTCGGGGGCTGCTGCGGCACGACGCCCGCGCATATCGGTGCGGTGGCCAAGGCGCTGGAAGGGCACAAGCCGCGCGCGGTACCACAACTGCCCGTCGTTACGCGGTTGGCGGGGCTGGAGCCGATGCATATCGCTGCCTAATACCATCCTCCCCCTCGATAGCGTGATACCCCTCCACCATGCCTGCGGCATGGTCCCCCTCCCCCTAAGGGGGAGGATTTTTGGAAGAAGCGAATGACCACCAAATCCACCGCCAGCTTCGTCAATGTCGGCGAACGCACCAATGTTACCGGATCGGCCAAGTTCAAAAAGCTGATCATGGCGGGCAATTATGCCGCTGCGATCGACATTGCGCGCGAGCAGGTGGAAAATGGCGCGCAGATCGTCGACGTCAACATGGACGAGGGGCTGCTCGACGCGGTCGAGGCCATGACGACCTTCCTCAAGCTGATGACGTCGGAGCCGGACATCAGCCGCGTGCCGGTGATGATCGACAGCTCCAAATGGGAGGTCATCGAAGCGGGCCTCAAATGCGTGTCGGGCAAGCCGATCGTCAATTCGATCAGCATGAAGGAGGGCGAGGAGGCCTTCCTATTCCATGCCCGCAAATGCATGGCCTATGGCGCCGCCGCGGTCATCATGGCCTTTGACGAAACGGGGCAGGCCGATACCAAGGCGCGCAAGGTCGAGATTTGCGAGCGCGCCTACAAGCTGCTGATGACCATCGGCTTTCCGCCGGAGGACATCATCTTCGATCCCAATATCTTCGCGGTCGCGACGGGGATCGAGGAGCACAACAACTACGGCGTCGACTTCATCGAGGCCTGCCGCGAGATCAAGGCGCGCTGCCCGCACGTCCACATCTCCGGTGGCCTGTCGAACCTCAGCTTCTCGTTCCGCGGCAACGAACCCGTCCGCCGCGCGATGCACAGCGTATTCCTCTATCATGCCATCCCCGCTGGCCTCGACATGGCGATCGTCAATGCAGGACAGCTCGACGTCTATGACACGATCGACCCGGAACTCAGGACGGCGTGCGAGGATGTCGTCCTGAACCGCGACCCGGAAGCGGGCGACCGCCTGGTCACGCTGGCGGAAAAATATCGCGGCACCGACGCGGTTGCCGACAAGGCCGCGGAAGCCTGGCGCAGCTGGCCGGTCGCCAAGCGGCTGGAACATGCGTTGGTCAAGGGCATCGACATGTATGTCGTCGACGATACGGAGGAAGCGCGCCTGTCCGCCGACAAGCCGATCGAGGTGATCGAAGGGCCGTTGATGGACGGCATGAACGTGGTTGGCGACCTGTTCGGCGCGGGCAAGATGTTCCTGCCCCAGGTGGTCAAGTCCGCCCGCGTCATGAAGAAAGCGGTCGCGCACCTGCTGCCCTTTATCGAGGCCGCCAAGGAACCGGGCGCCAAGGGCAAGGGCAAGATCATCATGGCCACGGTCAAGGGCGACGTCCATGACATTGGCAAGAATATCGTCGGCGTGGTCCTTCAGTGCAACGGCTTTGAGGTCATCGACATGGGCGTGATGGTCCCCTGGCCCGACATCATCAAGGCGGCGAACGAGAATGACGCCGACATGATCGGCCTGTCCGGGCTCATCACGCCCTCGCTGGACGAGATGGTGACGGTCGCCACCGAAATGCAGCGCGCGGGCATGACCATGCCGGTGCTGATCGGCGGCGCGACGACGTCCAGGGTGCATACCGCGCTGCGCATCGACCCGTCCTATACTGGCCCGGTGGTCCATGTGCTGGACGCCAGTCGCGCGGTCGGGGTGGCGACGGCGCTCGTCTCTGAAACGCAGCGCAATGATTTCGTCCAGAAGACCAAGGATGATTATGAGCATGTCCGCGTCGCCCGCGCGAACAAGGGGCAGAGCGCGCTCGTCAGCCTGGAGGACGCGCGTGCCAATGCGTTCGAGATTGACGAGAGCCTGAAAGCGCCGCGCCCCCGCCTGCCGGGTGTCCATCGCTTTCCCGACTGGGATCTGAAGGATCTTGTCCAATATATCGACTGGACCCCATTCTTCCGTGCCTGGGAACTGGCGGGCAATTATCCCGCGATCCTGACCGATCCGGTGGTAGGCGAAAGCGCGTCCAGCCTGTTTGCCGATGCGCAGGCGATGCTGGACAGGATCGTCAACGAAAAATGGCTGGTCGCGCGCGGGGTTGCGGGCCTGTGGCCGTGCCGCCGCGAAGGCGACGACATCATCGTCCATGTCGAGGATGAGAAGCACTACACCCTGCCGATGCTGCGTCAGCAAATCCAGAAGCGCGAAGGCCGGGCGAATATGTGCCTTGCCGACTTCATCAGCCATGACGGCGACTGGATGGGCGGCTTTGCCGTCGGGATGCACGGCATCGAGCCGCATCTCGCCCGGTTCAAGGCGGCGATCGATGACTATTCGGACATACTTCTGAAGGCGCTGGCCGACCGCCTGGCTGAAGCCTTTGCCGAGCGCCTGCACCATTATGTCCGCACGGCGCTGTGGGGCTATGCGGAGGGCGAGCAGCTGACCAACGAAGCCCTGATCAAGGAACAATATCGCGGCATCCGCCCCGCGCCGGGCTATCCCGCCTGCCCCGAACATAGTCTGAAACCCATATTGTTCGAGATGCTGGACGCCCATCACGCCACCGGCATCACGCTGACGGAGAGTTTCGCGATGCTCCCCACAGCTGCGGTCAGCGGCTTCTATTTCGGCCATGCTCAGGCGGAATATTTCGGCGTGGCCCGTGTCGGCCGCGACCAGCTGGAGGATTATGCGGTGCGGCGGGGGATCGATATCGACACGGCGGAGCGCTATTTGAGGCCGAACCTGGATTGAGGGGGGCTCTAAAATTTATCGGCAGATTTGCTACCTCGATAATGCTTGATACGCTAGGTCGTGAACCCATAAATGGCGGCGGCTAAAGCCCTTTGTATAAGGCTCTCGCTCCGAAGATGGCGGCGACACAAAGAGCGATCCCTGCGATGCCCTTTGCTACGCCCCAGATAGTTTGGGTTTCGGCATTGAAGAGCAGAATTGCCCCAAAAACAGCCGCCGCACCTATGGCAGCGAACGCGGACTTTGCAGCGATCAGGTCCTCGTTGAATGGGTCTGACATGAGGCAGACAATATCGTATTTCGGTCGCGCCACCTACAGTGGCTTTTCTTTATGCACGAAAGCTGATTCAGGATCAGCATGAGCCGATATGATCTGACAGACTTTGAATGGCGCGTGATCGAGCCGCTCTTGCCCAACAAACCCCGAGGCGTCCCACGCGTTGATGACCGCCGCGTGCTGAACGGCATCTTCTGGGTCTTGCGTTCGGGCGCACCTTGGCGTGACTTGCCAGAGCGCTATGGTCCGCGCACCACCTGCTACAATCGCCTTGTGCGTTGGCGCAAGGCAGGGGTGTGGGACCGAATGATGGATGCCATCACCGCCGCCCATGACGGTGACATCCAGATGATCGACAGCACTTCCATCCGGGCGCACCAACAGGCTGCGACGGCAAAAAGGGGGGTCGAGATCATTGTCTCGGTCGATCACGCGGTGGACTCACGACGAAAATCCATGCCGTCGTCGACGCGCAAGGCCTCCCGATCAGGCTCGGCCTGACTGCTGGCCAAGCCCATGATGGGCAGGTCGCCGACGAACTGCTCAACCATCTCGGGCCGCACATGGTCGTGCTTGCCGACAAGGCCTACGATGCGGATCGCATCCGCACACTGATCGAGGAGCAAGGAGCCACGCCCAACATACCGGCCAAATCTAATCGAAAGTGGAAGCCCTGCTTCAGCAAACGGCTCTATCGCGAGCGCAACCTGATCGAGCGGTTCTTCTCCAAGCTGAAGCACTTCCGCCGTGTCGCAACCCGCTACGACAAGCTCGCCGAAAACTTCCTTACCATGGTCAAACTCGCCTCGATCCGCCTGTGGCTGCGCGTTTATGAGTCTACGGCCTAGTCTACTCGCATGAGCATGGGCGGCGATGGGGTTATCACAGAGCGACCTTGGGTCGAGGGTGCGAGGCACGCAAGCGAGAATCTTCCCTTTATACCCCGTCGTTTTCAGGTTGGTGGACGTCTGCAGATTGCCGATAGTCCTGCTGTCCGCACGACTATTTCCCCAAGCTGTGTACTTTGCGGTGGAATAATCGCCAACGAAGACGCCACGCTAGAACATCCGTTGCCTCAATGGTTGCACCGGATGGCCGGAAATGTCAGTGAGAATAGGGTCGAAATATTTAGCTCCGATGAACAAAAACAACCTACATGGCGGCAATTATGCTTGGCATCGCATAAAAAATGCAACGCGGAATTTGCGAGAAAAATTGAAGAGCCTGTCATTTCTCCCATCAATCGTTTAACTGCCGGTGGTAGGGTTACGTGGAGTGAGATAGACGCGATTTTTGATTGGTTGGACAAAATAAAATCGTCCTCTGCTTTGATGGGGGCGGCGCTCGGTGGCCATTCTTTGCAGCTTAATTACTATGAAACTTCGTTTCCAAATCTTAGAATTGGTGCATTTGATAGAATTGGGATTTTTTTTAGAGTAACTGATAAGATAATTTCTTTGGATTTATTAGATTTTTTGAATTCTTCGTTTATGTCCACGCCTAGTGCGATGCTTCTACGCATAAAAGATCTAATGATTGTATATGTTAGCAATAATTTTTTGCTTTCATCTACGTTTGGTCTCGCAGTCGTTACTGCAGATGGCGGGTTTACGCGTTACGTCCCTGGCACCGGATTGTTCGTTGCGGGTTTGGGAGCGAGACGATCTCGCTTGCCTGCTGCGAAAATTATCGCGCAACCCATGCGTCGCCAGCATCGGAAACAGGGGTTGAGTGACGTGGGGCCTGCGCTGCAACCCAACGGAGATGGGAGGGTGTTTGAGCTATGCGGTAGCAGGTGGCATAGGGTGCGCAGTACCGATTTCTCCAGCCTTGTTCGGATTAACTCAAGTATCGGATATGCCTTGGCGGGCCTGGAAGTCATAGAATGGCTAATTCTGTGCAAAGAGCAAGATTTCGCCAGATACGGAAAGAGCGAAGCGTTTTTTATGAAAAGTTTGCCTGATTTGCATGAGCAAAAGCTAGGTTTGTTAGATACTATCGCGGAACTGCGCGGAGGTATTCGGCCCAGTACAAGCGATCGTCTGTAGACGATGTTATAGCACCGTTTAGTGGTAGGTTTAGGTTTATGAGCGAAGGTTGCGTTGAACGCCGGGCTTGGGCAGACCTGTGCGAACGATCGTGATCCTCAAGGAATTGACATGCTGCTGGTCGGTGATCCTGTCCCCTCATTCTTCGCTCGAGGAATCACAAATCCCCGGTTTTCATTCGACAGTGCAGCCGGGCGCTACATCGTCGTCACCTTTCTGGGCAGCGGTGCTTCTCCCGGTGCGCAGGCGTTTCTGGCGGCCATGCACGCCGAAACCAAGTGCCTGGACGACAGGTTCGCATGCGCTTTCATCGTCACGAACGACCCGCGCGACGAACAGAGCGGGTTGCTGACGGAGCGTCAGCCCGGAATTCGGCTATTCCTCGACTTCGACCTGGAGATGGCGACATTATTCGGGGCTGTCGGACGTCAGAAGGACAATGGCTCCGCCGTGGCGCTCATGACCTGGATACTCGACCCAGGTATGCGCGTGCTCAGGATTTTGCCGATCAATGATCTGGCGACGCATTATGACGACATATGTGCTGCGCTGGACGGGCAACCGGCGCCGAAGGCGGACATGGATGCATGGGCGCCCATATTGGTGGTGCCCAACGTGCTGGAACCGGATTTCTGCCATAAGCTGATCACCTATGCCGAAACGGTCGGGCTGAACGACAGCGGCTATATGAAAACGGACCCAAAGACCGGCGAGACGGTCCAGGTGCTCGATCATGTTCACAAGCGCCGGTCCGACTGCAGCATTGATGACGAGCAGCTGCGCAACGCGTTGAAAGCGCGCATTCGGCGGCGGCTTGTTCCGCCGATCGCCAGGGCATTTCAGTTCACTGTGTCACGGATGGAGCGATACATCGTTGCGCGCTATGATTCCAAGTCCGGGGGACATTTTCGCCCTCACAAGGACAATACGACGCTGGGAACGGCGCATCGCAGATTTGCGGTTTCCATCGGTCTCGACGCTGATCGCTATGAGGGCGGGGATCTGCGTTTCCCCGAATTCGGCCCGCGCACCTATCGGCCCCCGACCGGCGGGGCGATCATATTCTCCTGCTCGCTGCTCCACGAAGTTCTGCCCGTGACCAGCGGCGAGCGATATGCGGTTTTGCCATTTCTATATGATGAAGCGGCGGCCCAGATCAGGCTGGAAAATGCCAAGCATCTTCAGGATGCCGGACTGCGGGAAAATGTCATCCAGTCCGTGACGGGCGATTCCAGGTCCAAGGCGGAATAGGGCACTTCTTTCATACCTCCCGCACCTCCCCTCTGGCCAAAAAGGGCGCCCGGTTGCCCGGACGCCCTTCTTCGTTTCGTAAGGAAAGGGGATGCCCTACGCTTTATAGACTTTGTCGACTGCCGCGCGGAATTTGGCCATGTCGTCGGCGGAGCCGACGGTGACGCGGGACACGGTGGGCCAGATCGCCCAGCTGCGGCCGATCTGTACCTTTTCCGGGGTCGCCAGCAGCGCGGCCTGCATGTCCTTGGCGGGCTTCTTCCAGTTCACCATGAACATATTGGCCTGGCTGCCCGGCTGGACCTCGATGCCCTTCTTGGTGAGCCATGCGATGGTTTCCTCGCGATTGGCGATCATTTCATTGCGGCGCGCCTTGATAAGGGCGGCTTCGGTATAGACCGCATTGCCGCAATGCATCGCGGTGATCGCCAGACCGCCGGCTGCCGGGCCGAACAGCATGATGCGCTTCTGCACTTCGGGATCGGCGAAGGTCAGGCCAAGGCGCACGCCGGCCATGCCGAACAGCTTGGAGAAGGTCCGCATGACGATGATGTCCTTGCGGTTGCCGATCAGCGTGGCGGCGCTGGGGCTTTCCGAGAAGTGGATATAGGCTTCGTCCACCAGCAGCATCGAATCGGCGGGCTTGTTGTCGAGCAGCCACTGGATGTCGGCCAGCGGCGTGATCGTGCCGGTCGGGTTGTTGGGCGTGCAGATATAATAGAGGCCCGCATTGGGATTGGCGGCCAGCATCGCCTTTACATCATGCCCCTTGCCGATGGCCTGCGGAGCCTTGGCGATGGGGGCCTTCATATAGTCGGCGGTGCGCCAGGCGGATTCGAAGGTCGGGTCGGCGGTGACCAGACCCTTGGTCGGCGAGCAATAGGCCGCGACGATGCTGACCAGCGGGCCGCCGGAACCGGGCCAGGGCATGACATGGGTTTCGGGAAGTCCCTCGACCGAGGCGACGGTCTTGACCAGGTCGCCACGATAATTGTCGGGATCATACCAGTTGCCAAAGGATGCAGCCTCGGCGGCGGCGGCGACGCCGGACGGGAAGGGGCCGGTCCAGCATTCATTCGCACCGATGCGCACCGCGCCCTTGATGCCGCGCCCGGCCTGCTGCTGCGCCATCGCGCCGCTGCCCAGCAATGTGCTGGCGGCGACGCCTGCACCCAGCAGGGCGGCCACTTCGGCCAGCTGGCGGCGCGAATAGCCGCGTTCGATCAGATCGTCTCTGGCATCCTTGTCGAGCATCATCGTCATGTCGTCTGTCCCCTTTGTCCTGCCATCCGGGCGTTCGTTCCGGGCGTTCATGGGGTAAAACGAAGCGGCGGCGCATTTCCGCAATGCGCCGCCGCCAGAAATCGTAACTTTTTGACGTTGAAAAAGCGGGGTGCCGTCAGGCTTTCCACACCTTGTCCACGGCGGCGCAAAAGGCGTCCATGTCCGCCGCAGAGCCAACCGACACGCGCGAGACATTGGGCCAGATCGGCCAGCTGCGGCCAATCTGCACATTTTCCGCCAGCAGCGCATCGGCCATGGGCTTGGCGGGCTTGCCCCAATCGATCATGAACATATTGGCATGGCTGCCGGGGATGACCTTGATCTTCTTTTTCGTCAGGAAGGCGATCGCCTTTTCGCGATTGGCGATCATTTCAGCCCGTCGCGCCTTGATGAGGTCCGCCTGCGCGACCGACACCGTGCCGCACGCCACGGCGGTCATCGGCAACATCGCCGTCACCTGCCCGCCATCATAGCGCATCATCTTTTCCATCAGCGCAGGCGCGGCGAAGGTCAGGCCCAGCCGCATCCCCGCCATGCCGAACAGCTTGGAGAAGGTGCGCAGCACGATGACATCGTCACGGGTCGCGGCCATTTTGGCGGCGGTGCCGGTTTCGGTCCAGTGAATATAGGCTTCGTCCACGACCAGGATCGCGTCCTTGGGCTTGTTGTCGGCCAGCCACTGAATGTCGGCGACCGGCGTTACCGTGCCGGTCGGATTGTTGGGCGAACAGATATAATAAAGCCCGGCATTGGGGTCCGCTGCCAGCATCGCCTTGACGTCATGGGCATAATCCTCGGTCAGCGGCACCTTGGTCACTTTAGCGCCCAGCCAGTCGCCGGTCCGCCAGATCGCTTCATAGGTGGGGTTTGCCGTCACGATGCCGCGCGTCGGCGACGCGAAAGCGACAGCGACGCGGCTGAGCGGATCGGACGATCCGGGCCAGGCGACGATGCGATCCACCGGGATGCCCTCTACCGCGGATACGGCGTCGAACAATTTCTGATGCTCATTGTCCGGTTCGTAGCGATTGCCTTCGGTCACAAGCTTGAAACCGGCTTCGGCTGCAATCGGGAAAGGGCCGGTCCAGCATTCGTTCGCGCCGATTCGGACAGCGCCCGCGACCGGCTTGGCCGCCTGCTGCGCCAGGGCGCCCGTCGCGCGGATCGCCGCTGCGCCAGCGCCTAGCAGCGCGGTTGCCTTGGCCAGTTGCCGCCGCGAATAGCCGCGGTCCAGAAGGTCGCGTTCAAACGCCGTTTCATCCCGTGTCGCCATGGTCCCATTCTCCCAGAAAGCCGATTTTATCTTCTTAGACGATCGTACAGAATGTTTCCGCCATGCAAATGACATCTGTCGGCGATCGCGCTGCATGAATGGCTTGGAAAGCAGGCCGCCGATCTGATAGCGCTGCTATCATGCCCAGCACGCCCGCCGCCGCCGCCCGCCAGATCCTCACCCGCCTTCAGGAGGTGATGGCGTCGCGCACCAGCGCGCAGGCGAAACTGAACAAGGTGGTGGAGATTATCGGCCAGTCGCTGTCGAGCGAGGTCTGCTCCATCTATCTGGTGCGTGAAGGCGTGCTGGAACTGTTCGCGACCCGTGGCCTCAAGCAGGAAGCGGTCCATGTCACCCGCATGGCGATGGGCGAGGGGCTGGTCGGCCTGATCGCCACCAATGTCGAAACGCTGAACCTGGACGAGGCCGCGTCGCACCCCGACTATAGCTATCGCCCCGAAACCGGGGAGGAGCTGTTCCACAGCTTTGCCGGTGTGCCGATCGTGCGGCGGGAAAGGTCGATCGGCGTGCTGTGCGTGCAACATGCCGAGCCGCGCAAATATGAGGAAGTGGAGATAGAGGCGCTTCAGACCGTCGCCATGGTGATGGCCGAACTGATCGCCAATGCGGAACTGGCCGATGACGGACCAAGCGACCAGCGCGTCGCCGATACCGGCACGACCATGCTGCACGGCCTGCAACTGGTGATGGGCATGGCGCGGGGCCATGCGGTATTCCACCAGCCGCGCGTCCATATCGAACATACGGTTGCGGAGGATATAGAGGCCGAGCGGCAGCGGGTCATTTCCGCCTTCGCCAAGATGCGCGAACAGATTGACCGCATGACCGGCGCGGCCGAGTTCGGCATGGAGGGCGAGCATCAGGAGGTTTTGGAAACCTACAAGATGTTCGCCTATGACGAAGGCTGGACCCGCCGGATCAACGAGGCGATCGACAGCGGCCTGACCGCCGAAGCGGCGATCGAGCGGGTGCAGCAGCGCACCCGCATGCGGATGCGCCAGATTGACGATCCGCTACTGTCCGACCGGATGCATGATCTGGAGGATCTGGCCAACCGGCTGCTGCGGATCGTGTCGGGGCAACTGGGCACGGCGGCGCAGATGGGTCTGCGGCAGGACGCGATCCTGATCGCGCGCAACCTGGGCCCGGCCGAACTGCTGGAATATGATCGCCGCCGGTTGAAGGGCGTGATCCTGGAGGAAGGATCGCTGACCGCCCATGTCACCATCGTCGCGCGCGCCATGGGCGTGCCGGTGCTGGGCCGCGTCCGCGACATTCGCCATCTGGTCAATGAGGGCGACCTCATCCTGATGGACGTCAACACCAATACGCTGTTGATCCGCCCGACGCCCGACATGGACGAGGCGTTCGACAACAAGCTGCATGTCACGCAGAAGCGTCGCGCCGAATTTGCCGCGATGCGCGACCTGCCGTCTGTCACGGCCGACGACCAGCGGGTGGAGTTGATGGTCAATGCGGGACTGCGCGAGGATGCGCAGGCGCTCGACATGGTGGGTGCGGACGGCATCGGCCTGTTTCGTACCGAATTCCAGTTTCTGGTGTCCGCCACATTGCCGCAGCGGGAAAAGCAGCAGCGGCTTTACAAGGATGTGCTGGATGCGGCGGGTGACCGCCCCGTCATCTTCCGCACCGTCGACATCGGCGGGGACAAGGCGCTGCCCTATATGCAGCGCGACGATGACGAGGAGCTGGAGGATAATCCGGCGATGGGCTGGCGCGCGCTGCGGCTGGCGCTAGACCGCGACGGTCTGATGAAGGCGCAGGCCCGCGCCTTGCTGGAAGCGGCGGCGGGCAAGGTTTTGCACGTCATGTTCCCGATGGTGTCGGAACCCTGGGAATATGAGCAGGCGCGCGCGCTGGTCGAACATCAGCGCCTGTGGTTGCAGGAGCGCAAGAAGAAGTTGCCGATCGCGGTCAAATATGGCGCGATGCTGGAAGTGCCTGCGCTGGCCGAAGTGCTGGACATATTGCTGCCGCGGCTCGATTTCCTGTCGATCGGCACCAATGACCTGACCCAGTTCCTGTTCGCCGCAGACCGCGCCCATCCGCGTCTGGCGGAACGATATGACTGGTTGAGTATCGCCATTCTGCGCTTCCTGGACCGGGTAGTGCGGACCTGCGCCGACTATCAGGTGCCCGTCGGCGTGTGCGGCGAAATGGGTGGGCGCACGCTTGAAGCGATGGCGCTGGTTGGCCTGGGCATTCGCCGCCTGTCGATCACGCCTGCCTCGGTCGGTCCGGTCAAGGCGATGATCCGCGCGGTCGATGCGGCGGAACTGCAGGCGTTGATGCGCGAATTGCTGGACGGGGGCGTGCGCGACATTCGGGCGAGCCTGACCCAGTGGGCGGTTGAACGGAACATCGAACTGGGGTGAGGTGAACGGCAAAGGCGCGGCGCGCCGTTGACAATCCCCGTCCCACAGTGAGACAAGACCGACCATCGAAGGTCGCGGAGCAGCATGGCAGACGAAACAGAATTGGACACCGGTGCGGGCCCCGCACCGGAAATGCAGCCCGACACCCCCGGCGCGAAGCTGCGTGCCGCGCGGGAGGCAGCGGGCCTGTCGCTGGCGGAAGTCGCCACCCGCACGCGGATCGCGCTGCGGCAACTCGAAGCGGTCGAGCGCGACGATTATGCCGCCCTGCCTGGCATTCCCTATGCGGTCGGGTTCGCGCGCGCCTATGCCCGCGCGGTCGACCTGGACGAAGTGGCGATTGCCGCCGAAGTGCGCGAGGCCGTGCATAGCAGCGACATGGCGACCAATCGCTACGAAGTGTTCGAGCCGGTCGATCCCGCTCGCGTGCCCTCGCGCACGCTGGCCTGGACGGCGGCGATCATCGTCATCCTGCTGATCGCCGGTTACACGCTCTGGCGATCGCAATCGCTGACGCCGCCGACGGGCGAGGAAATGGCGCAGGAAGAGGCGAAGGCCAAGGCTCCGGTCGCCGCCAGCACCGCACAGGTCGCGCCAGCTGCGCAGCCAGTCGTCTTTACCGCAACCGACGATGTCTGGCTGCGCATCTATGACGAGGCGGGCGAGCGGCTGAAGGATGGCCTGATGAAGAAGGGCGAGGTTTTCACTCTGCCTGCCAGCGCGCGTAATCCGATGATCCTGACCGGGCGGCCACAGGCGCTCAGCGTCACTGTCGGGGGCAAGGTGGTTGCGCCTTTGGGTGCGCCGGACCGGACGATCGCCGACGTGCCGGTCAGCGCCGAAGCGCTGCTGGCGCGCGGGACTGCCGCCGCAGCGCCCGCCGCCGCTTCATCTGCCGCAGCGACATCCCTCCGGCCCGCGCAGCGCCCGGCGGCCAAGCGTCAGGCCGGGCCGTCCTCCACTGGCGAAACCGCGCCCGCGGCACCAGCGCCCGCGCCAGCGGCATCGGGCGACGGAACGGGTGGCTAAGCCTGGTTCCGGACGCGGGCAGCGTGAAACGTGACGCTTTACCGCGCGAAATAACGCCTTATGGTTAAGGCGAGAGAATTAGTCGGGGAATATCATGCGTCACGCCTTTTTCGCGACCTCCTGTCTGGCATGGAGCGCGCCGCTTCTGCTGGCGATCGCGCCGCCCGCCATTGCGCAAAATGCGCCGGTCGAGGTGCGGGTCGACCGGCTGGAAAAGGAAATGAAAGCCGTTCAGCGCAAGGTGTTTCCGGCTGGCGCGCCCGTCGAAGCGCAGATCGTTCGCCCCGCCGCCCCGACCGTCGCCCCCGGATCGCCATCCTCCTCGCCCATATCGGACCTGACGGCGCGGGTGGGGGCGCTGGAATCGCAGCTCGCCTCGATCACTGGCCAAGTCGAGGAAAACAGCTTCAAGCTCAAGCAGCTGGAAGAGGCTTTCACCAAATATAAGGCCGAAATCGAAGGCCGTCTGCTCCAGCCTGAAACCCCGCCTGAAGTCAGGCCGACGGCGGCTGCGCCTGTTGCGGCCGACCCGGCGCCGGTCGCGGCCAAGCCAGCGCCTTCCAAGCCTGCGCCCGCGCCCGCGACACCGGCCGCCAGCGAAGCCCGCAAGGCAGCGATCGCCGCGATCGAGCGGCCGGATACCGGCGACGCCGCCATGGACTCCTACAGCTATGGCTTTCGTCTGTGGGACGCGAAATTTTATCCCGAAGCGCAGGCGCAGCTGAAGGCTACGGTCGACAAATATGGTGACGCATCCGTTGCCAGCCGGGCGCAGAACCTGCTTGGCCGCGCCTATCTGGACGATGGCAAGCCTGCTCTGGCCTCGGTCGCTTTCTATGAAAATTATCAGAAGCGCCCGCGCGGCGACCGCGCGCCTGACAGTCTCGCCTATCTGGGCGAAGCGCTGATCCAGCTCAAAAAGCCTGCCGATGCCTGCAAAGTCTATGCAGAGCTGGAGCAGGTCTATGGCACGAGCCTGTCCGCAAGTCTGCGCGGCATGATGGACAAGGGCCGCACCAAGGCGAAGTGCAGCTGAGCAGTGACCGATCCGGCCTGCAAGCGCGGCTGATCGCGGCGACCCGCGCGCTGGCGGGCGATGACCCGGCGGCGCGTTTTGGTGTTGCAGTGTCGGGTGGACCGGACAGCATGGCGCTGCTCTATCTGGCGGCCCGCGCCTTTCCTGAACGGGTGGCGGCGGTGACCGTCGACCATCGCCTGCGTCCCGCCTCCGCCGACGAAGCGGCCATGGTCGCGCGCTGGTGCGCGGGGCAGGGGATAGCCCATCATATCGCAACGCCGGACGCACCGCCCTCCGGCAATATTCAGGCCTGGGCGCGGGCGCAGCGTTACCGCCTGATCGAACAATGGCGCAGCGCGCAGGGCGTCGACTGGATCATGACCGCCCATCATGCCGACGACCAGCTTGAAACGTTGTTGATGCGGCTCAATCGCGGATCGGGCGTCGGTGGCCTTGCCGGGGTGCGGGGGCGCTCCGGCACGGTCATCCGCCCACTGCTGGGCGTGCGCAAGGCGGCGTTGCAGCGGCTTGTCGACGAAGAGGCGGTGCCGCATGTCCATGACCCTTCCAACGCTGACCCACGGTTCGACCGCGCGGCATTGCGCGTGGCCCTCACCGGAGCGGACTGGTTGAACCCGGAAGCGGCCGCCCGCAGCGCTGCCGCGCTGGCGGAGGCGGAAGCGGCGCTGGACTGGAGCGTCGCCGAACTGGCTGCACGCCATGTGGGCCGCGATGGCGATCAGTGGCGGCTCGATCGCACGGATTTGCCGCGCGAATATCTGCGCCGCCTGGTCCTCCACATGCTCAATGCCGCCGCGCCGGATGCGGCCCCGCCGCGGGGCGATGCACTCGACCGGGCAATCGTCGCCGCGCAGGCGGGAGGGCAAGCGAATTTAGGCGACTGGCTGCTGCGCGGAGGGCGAGTATGGACGCTGCGCGCCGCGCCCCAGCGCGGGCATTTCCAAAAAGTTCCGCAGTCCGACGTATGAACCCAACGCCCTGCCGTTTTTGTGCGCCGCAATAGTCTTTCTTTAACGCCGCCCATGCTTCATCCTGCATCCGAATGAGCGGAGATTTGCAGTAATGATGGAATTTGCGGCGCTGACCTATGGCCTGTTGGCCAGTATCATCCTTTCGGCAGCGCAACGTAATCATAAGCTGGCCCGGCCGCACCCGCCGTTGCTGCTGTATCTGGGCTATCTGCTGTGCGGCCTGTCAGCGGGCCTGGCGCTGGCGCTGGCCTGTCTCGCGATCGTCCAACTCACCGCCGGTTAATCCTTGTCCTGTAGGGCGGTTGCCAAGCTTGCGCTTTGGCCGACGCGCCCTATCTTGGCCGGTGAAAGAGAGTGATGATGAACGACGAGAAAGACCCGCAGGGCAACCCCTGGATCAAGAGCGCGATGATTTGGGCGGGGGTGATTGTCGCCCTGTTGCTGTTCGTGTCCATGTTTGACAGCCGTTCCGCCTCCACGGCAGGGACCGGCATTGCCTATTCCGAATTCCGATCGAAGGTGCAGGAAGGGCAGGTCAAGGATGTCGCCATCGCGCCCAACAAGATTTCGGGTACGCTGGCCAGTGGCCAGAAGTTCAGCACCGTTCCGGTCAATGATCCGGGCCTGACCGGCCTGCTTGACGATTATAATGTCAAATATTCGGGGCAGGCCGAAGAACAGCCCAGCTTCTGGATGATCCTGATCTACCAGTCGCTCCCCTTCCTGCTGATCCTTGGCATCGCCTTCTTCGTGCTGCGTCAGATGCAGAAGGGCGGCGGTGCAGGCGGTGCGATGGGCTTTGGCAAGTCGAAGGCCAAGCTGCTGACCGAAAAGCATGGCAAGGTCACATTCGATGACGTTGCCGGTATCGACGAAGCGCGCGAGGAATTGCAGGAGATCGTCGAGTTTCTGAAGAACCCGACCAAGTTCGCTCGGCTGGGCGGCAAGATCCCCAAGGGTGCGTTGCTGGTCGGTTCGCCCGGCACCGGCAAGACGCTGCTGGCCCGCGCGATCGCGGGCGAGGCGGGCGTGCCGTTCTTCACCATTTCCGGCTCCGACTTTGTCGAAATGTTTGTGGGCGTAGGCGCTAGCCGCGTGCGCGACATGTTCGAGCAGGCGAAGAAGAATGCGCCCTGCATCGTCTTTATCGATGAAATCGACGCGGTGGGCCGTCATCGCGGCGCGGGCCTTGGCAATGGCAATGACGAGCGTGAGCAGACGCTGAACCAGTTGCTGGTCGAGATGGATGGCTTTGAAGCCAATGAAGGCATCATCATCGTCGCGGCCACCAACCGTCCCGACGTGCTGGACCCGGCGCTGCTGCGTCCGGGCCGGTTCGACCGTCAAGTCGTAGTGCCCCGTCCTGATATTGAAGGCCGTGAGAAGATCCTGGCCGTCCATATGAAGAAGGTGCCGTTGGCGCCCGACGTCGAACCGCGCACGATCGCGCGCGGCACGCCGGGCTTTTCCGGCGCGGACCTCGCCAATCTGGTGAACGAGGCGGCGCTGATGGCGGCGCGGCGCGGCAAGCGGCTGGTCGCGATGGACGAGTTCGAGGCGGCCAAGGACAAGGTGATGATGGGCGCGGAACGCCGCTCCATGGTCATGACCGCCGATGAAAAGAAGATGACCGCCTATCATGAGGCCGGCCATGCCATCGTGTCGGTCCATGAGCCTGCGTCCGACCCGATCCACAAGGCGACGATCATTCCGCGCGGTCGCGCTTTGGGCATGGTCATGCGCCTGCCCGAACGCGACAGCTACAGCTATCACCGCGACAAGATGCATGCGAACATGGCCGTGGCCATGGGCGGCCGCGTCGCCGAAGAGATCATCTTCGGCTATGACAAGGTGTCGAGCGGCGCATCGGGCGACATTCAATATGCGACGAAGCTGGCGCGCGACATGGTCACCCAGTGGGGCATGTCCGACAAGCTGGGTCCGCTGCAATATGAAGAGCAGCAGGGCGAAACCTTCCTGGGCTATTCGCAGAGCGCCCGCGTCCATATGTCGGACGAGACCGCCAAGCTGATCGACAAGGAAATTCGCGGGCTGGTGGAGCAGGGCTATAACCGGGCCAAGGAATTGCTGACCGGTCATGAGGACCAGTTGCACCTGTTGGCCAATGCCATGCTGGAATATGAAACGCTGAGCGGCGACGAGATCAAGGCGCTGCTGGAAAAGGGCGAGATCACCCGCGACGATGGCACGACGATCAAGCCGTCGGTCATCCCGGCGGCAGGGTCTTCCATCCCGCGCGCGGGCAAGCGCAAGGGGCCATTCGGAAACCCGTCTCCCGCCGGAGCCTGATCGGCAAGGACAGGAAATGGGGCGCGCAACCATCGGGTTGCGCGCCCTTTTTCATGTCCCCGCAACCCGCGCAATAAAATGGGCCAAAGGGACTGGCCGTCCGCGCCCATAGTGGTTACATGGGCCGCCACAAATCCCCCGGAACCAACCCCAGGGTTCGCATCAGAAAGTGGCATTTTCCATGGACATCCGCCTCGGCCTCACCTTTGACGACGTGCTGTTGCAGCCCGGCGAATCCGACGTGCTGCCCAGTCAGGCGGACACGTCCACCTATGTCACGCGCGAGATAAAGCTGAACATCCCGATCCTGTCGTCGGCGATGGACACGGTGACGGAGGCCGACATGGCGATCGTCATGGCGCAGTTGGGCGGCATCGGCGTGCTGCACCGGAACATGACCGTGGAAGAGCAGGCGGACGCAGTGCGCGCCGTCAAGCGGTTCGAAAGCGGCATGGTGGTCAACCCCATCACCATCCTGCCCAGCGCCACGCTGGCCGATGCGCAGATGCTGATGCAGAAGCATCGGATCAGCGGCATTCCGGTGGTGGAGGAATCGGGCAAGCTGGTCGGCATATTGACCCACCGCGATACCCGCTTTGCCGAAAATCCGGCCCAGCCGGTCAGCGAGCTGATGACCAAGGACAATCTGGCCGTCGTTCCAGCCGGCGTCAGCCAGGACGAAGCCAAGCGGCTGCTGCATCAGCGCCGGATCGAAAAGCTGCTGGTGGTGGACGACGCCTATCGCTGCGTCGGCCTGATCACGGTCAAGGATATGGAAAAGGCCGTGACATACCCACAGGCGACCAAGGACGGGTCAGGCCGCCTGCGCGTCGCGGCGGCGACCACGGTGGGCGACAAGGGGCTGGAGCGGAGCGAGGCGCTGATCGACGCGGAATGCGACCTGATCGTCATCGATACCGCCCATGGCCACAGCAAGCAGGTTTCGGCTGCGGTGGAAGCGGTCAAGCGCCTGTCCAACCATGTCCAGGTGGTCGCGGGCAATGTCGCCACTGCCGAGGCGACACGCGCGCTGATCGGCGCGGGCGCGGATTGCGTGAAGGTCGGCATCGGGCCGGGGTCGATCTGCACCACGCGCGTTGTCGCGGGCGTGGGCGTGCCGCAGCTGACCGCGATCATGGATTCGGCCGAAGCTGCCGCCAAGCTGGGCGTGCCGGTGATCGCCGATGGCGGGTTGCGTACGAGCGGCGACGTGGCCAAGGCGCTGGCGGCTGGCGCCGGTTGCGTCATGGTCGGATCGCTGCTGGCAGGCACCGCCGAGGCACCGGGCGAAACCTTCCTCTATCAGGGGCGGGCCTATAAGAGCTATCGCGGCATGGGCAGCGTCGGTGCCATGGCGCGGGGCAGCGCCGACCGCTATTTCCAGGCGGACATCAAGGATCAGATGAAGCTGGTCCCCGAAGGCATTGAGGGGCAGGTGCCGTTCAAGGGTCCGGCCAAGGATGTGATCCATCAGCTGGTCGGCGGCGTGAAGGCGGCGATGGGCTATACCGGCAGCCACACCATCCCTGACTTGCAGGAGCGCGCCCGTTTCGTGCAGATCACCAATGCCGGGCTGTCCGAAAGCCATGTCCATGACGTCACCATCACGCGGGAAGCGCCCAATTATCCGACGCGCTGATGATATTCCCCTTCCGCTTGCCCTAAAGGGAGGGGAGTCTTGACCCCCGCCGCCCGCCTTCAGGCCGCGATCGAACTGCTTGACGCGATCATTGCGTCGGCGCGGGACGGCGGGCCTGCCGCCGACACGCTGATCGCGCGCTATTTCAAGGAGCGGCGCTACGCCGGGTCGCGCGACCGGCGGGCGGTGCGCGATCATGTCTATGATGCGATCCGCCGCGCGGGTGAACGGCCCGATACGGGGCGCGAAGCGATGATCGGACTGGCGATCGAACGGCCCGATCTGGCCACGCTGTTCGACGGATCGACCCATGCGCCGTTGCCGATCGAACCGGGCGAGGTCGGGGCCAGCGCCGGGGCAGTGCCAGCGTGGCTTGCGCCGCTTCTTGCTGCGCCGGTCGAGCAGGCGGCGCTGCTGGGCCGCGCGCCGGTCGATCTGCGGGTCAACCGGCTGAAGGCGACGCCTGCCACGGTCGCGCGGCAATTGCCCGACGCGCAGCCGATCGCGGGCTTGCCCGATGGCCTGCGCCTGCCCGAAGGCTTCCCGGTCGAACAGGCCGACCCATGGAAACAGGGTCTGGTGGAAGTGCAGGATGGCGGCAGCCAGATGATCGCGCTGGCCTGCGCCGCAGCGCCCGGCATGACTGTGGTGGACCTGTGCGCCGGGGCAGGGGGCAAGACATTGGCGCTGGCCGCCGCGATGGCGGGGCAGGGCATGCTGATCGCCGCCGATACGATCCGCGCGCGGCTGGCGCGGCTCAGTCCACGGGCGGAGCGGGCGGGCGCAACCTTCATCGAAACGCTGCTGATCGATCAGGGGCATGAGGGGCGGGGGCTGGACAGCCTGCATGGCAAGGCCGACGTCGTGCTGGTCGACGCGCCCTGTTCGGGCACCGGCACCTGGCGTCGCAATCCGGAGGCGCGCTGGCGGCTGACGCAGGCGCGGCTTGACCGGCTGGTTGCGGAACAGGCGCGCATCATGGATTTTGCCGCGCCCTTGCTGGCTCCGGGCGGCGCGCTGGTCTATGCTACCTGTGCGCTGACGGATCGGGAGGGACGCGATCAGGTGGATGGCTTTCTGGCCCGCCATGATGGATGGACGGCGGAAGCGCTGGATATGCCGCTGGGCCGCGCCCATGGCGCTGGCTGGCTGTTGACGCCGGGGCATGACGGGACGGACGGCTTTTTCTTTGCGCGCCTGCGCCGGTCTGCCTGAAAGCGGGGGCGTGAAACAGGCCATGGACAAGCGCCCGCAAAATAGCGACACTTGGACAAAATCAACGCCTGAAACATGGCTGGAGACTCTTATGCGTTTTACCCCCGCCTCGATCGCGCTTGCCATCGTCCTGACCACTGTGTCCAGCGTCGGGCTGAGCCAGCGGCCCGATGCGCAGATCGAGCCGCGATCGATAGAATGGCAGAAGGCGGGCGCTGCGGCTTTCGCGGCGGGCAATCTGAGCGGTGCGACCGATGCGCTGGAAAGCGCGCTGGCGGTCGATCCGCGCAACCGCGCCGCCTATATCGATCTGGCGCAGGTCGCCCGCGCGCAGGGGCTACAGGGCAAAGCGATCCGCCTCTACAAGGAAGCGCTGCTGCTGGACCCGACCGATGTGGTCGCGCTGGCGGGGCAGGGCGAGGCGATGGTGGAAAAGGGCGCGCTGGCCAAGGCCAAGGAGGTGCTGGCCAAGGCGCAAACGCTGTGCAAGGGTGAGTGCGCGCCCGTCAGCCAGCTGGCCGCCGCGATCCAGAAAGGCCCGCCCGCGGTCGCCCTGACGGCCAAGGATGCCGTCCCGACCGCGCCCAAGACGGTGCCGACCGAGACGCCGTAAAATAGGATTTGCGCCGCTTAACTTCGCATATTTCCCGGCAAAAGCGATATTTTATTACCGGGCTGGCATGGATTGTTGTGCGATCCGTTTGGCTGTCGACGGTGAGAAAGAGCCGGTCGGCGCGATAGTAGCAGGGCGGGCGGCGTGTAGGACAGTGGTTCCCGTGCGCCCGGTGTGGGGCGTTCAGGTTCAATTCTCTACCTCCGTGAAATCATCGCGCCTAAGGCGCAGCGCGGGCCTGCCGCCCCAGCATCCTTGCCACCGCGACAAATTCATCGACGCTGACCGTTTCGGCGCGGCGTTGCGGGTCGATGCCGACATCCGCCAGGGCATCGAGCGCACCGGGCAAGCCCTTGAGGCTTTGCCGCAGCATCTTGCGGCGCTGGCCAAAGGCGGCGGCGGTCAGGCGTTCGAGATGCTTTAGCTGCACGCCGTCCGGCGCGGCTTTGGGCGTCAGGTGAACGACGGCGGACATGACCTTGGGCGGCGGGGTGAAGGCGCTGCGGTGGACCTTCATCGCGATGCGCGCGTCGCTGCGCCATTGGGACAGGATGGCGAGGCGGCCATAATGATCGGTGCCGGGCTGGGCGACGATGCGTTCGGCGACCTCCATCTGGAACATCAGCGTCAGCGTGGACCACCAGGGCAGCGGCGACCAGTCAGCCGACAGCCAGCCGATCAGCAGCGCTGTGCCGACATTATAGGGCAGGTTGGCGATGATATGCGCGCCATCGCCTGCTTCCGCGCGTGCGTCGATCTCCATCGCGTCGCCCGACAAGATGCGCAACTGCCTCGGAAAGGCGGCGTCCAGTTCCGCCAATGCCGGCAGGCAACGCCGGTCACGCTCGACCGCGACGAGGCGTGCGCCCGCGCGCAATATGGCGCGGGTCAGGCCGCCAGGGCCGGGACCGACCTCGAACGCGGGCTGGCCGTCGATCGCGCCGGGGATGGCGGCGATCCGGTCGAGCAATTGTTCGTCGAGCAGGAAATTCTGCCCCAGCGCTTTGCTGGCCTGAAGCCCGTGCGTGGCGATCACGTCCCGCAGCGGCGGCAGTTTCACCCTGGCTTCAGGCGGCATAGGCGAGGCGCGCACGGGCGGCGTCGGCGGCCATGCGCAGCGCCGCGATCATCGCGCCGGGATTGGCGCTGTCGGTGCCTGCAATGCCAAAGGCGGTGCCATGGTCGGGCGATGTGCGCACGATCGGCAGGCCGAGCGTGATGTTGACGCCATCGTCGAAATTCAGCGTCTTGATCGGGATCAGCGCCTGATCATGATACATGCACAGCGCCGCGTCATAGGTTTCGCGGGCGCGGGCATGGAACATGCCGTCGGCGGCGAGCGGCCCGACTATATCGAACCCTTCGTCACGCAGCGATTCGACCGCCGGGCGGATGATGTCGATTTCTTCCCGTCCCAGCGCGCCGCCTTCCCCGGCATGAGGGTTCAGCCCGGCGACGGCGAGGCGGGGGCGGGCAATGCCGAAATTCTTTTGCAATCCCTTGGCCGTCGTGATCGCACGGGCGCGGATCAGGTCGATGGTCAGCGCCGCCGGCACTTCGCTCAGCGGAATATGGATCGTGACCGGCACCACCTTGAGCGATGGCCCGGCCAGCATCATCACTGCATTATGGGGCGATACGCCGCAGCGTTCGGCGACGAATTCGGTCTGGCCCGGATGGGTGAAGCCCACGCCGTACAGCTGTTCCTTGCCCACGGGTGCGGTGACGATGCCAGCCGCCGATCCCGACCGGGCGAGGCCGACCGAGGCTTCGAGCGATTCAAACGCGGTGCGCGCGCCGTCGACGCTGGGGGTGCCGGGAATAATCTCCCCCGCCTGTCCGACCTGAAGACAGGGCAGCGCCGACCCGAAGGCGGCGGCGGCGTCTTCCGGCGCGCTGATCAGCGCGATCGGGCCGAGCCAGACTGCGCGCAACGCCGCGACGTCGCCCACCGCGAAAAAGGGCGGCAGGCCACGCGCGTCGCGCATGACCCAGCTTTTGGCGACGATTTCCGGCCCGATCCCGGCGGGATCGCCGAGCGAAACCGCAAAGGGCAGCGGCGACTGGCCGGGCAGGGGCGCGGTGTCAGTTATATTCGATGATCGCATCACGACGCAGATCGCGCAGATAGATGCGCGCACGCTTGTTGACCCGCTCTTCTTCCAGCTGCGCCATGATCTGTTCGGGATTGGGCGCATTGGCCGACACTGGATCATCGCGGCCGCACACGATCAGGACGCGCACGCCGTCGGTGATGGAGCCGAACGGGGGCGTGGCTTCGCCGACCTGGAGGTTTAGCAGAATCTCCTGCAGCTGGGGCGGCAGATCGCGCAGCTTCACATTGTCGTTGTCGACCACGTCCGCGCCGATCTTTGCGCCGACCTCATTGGCCTGCCCGCAGCCCTTGATCTCCTTGATCGCGGCGGCGAAGCTTGCGGCCTTGGCGCTCGCCTGCTCCTTGGTCGTGCCCTGCGGGAACAGAACCGACAGCTGTTTCAGGCTGAGCAGCGAATCGCGCGGATCGGCGGTCAGCACCTTGCGCTTGTCCATCACGTAGATCAGCGACACGCCGCCAGCGACCTCGATCGGCCCGGCAATCTGCCCGACCTGCATTTCGACGGCGGCATTCGCCAGTTCGGGCGGCAGCTGGGCGGGGCGGACCCAGCCCAGATCGCCACCGACCGCTGCGGTCGATGCTTCGGAAAATTGCCGGGCATAGGCGGCAAAGCTGCCACCCTGCTTGATTTGTTCGATGATGTTGCGGGCGTTGGCGATGATCTGGTCGCGATTTTCCGGGGTCGCCGACAGATAGATTTCGCCGATGCGGAATTCGTCGCTGCCCTTGGCCGCGTTCAGCCGGTCGACCACCGATTTCACTTCGTCTTCGGACACGTTGACGAACGGCTGGATATTGCGCCGCAGCAGGCGGCTCCACGCCAGTTCGCCCTCAATCTGGCGCTTGATGCTGGCCGAGGAACTGCCCTGGCTGCGCAGATAGGCGTCGAACTGGGTCGGCGACTGGCGGAAATTGGCCGCGACACGTTCATAGCTTTGTTCGATTTCGGCCGGATCGACCTTGATGTCGTTGGCGGCGGCTTCCTGAATCTGGAGCGTTTCGTCGATCAGGTTGCGCAGCACCTGCACCCGCAGCCGCTCCTTTTCCTCCGGCGCCACCTTGCCGCCATTGGCGGTGATGATCAGCGCGAGGCGCTGGTCAATGTCCGTGCCGGTGATGATGCGGCCGTTGACGATCGCCGTCGCCTTGCGGACATTGGGGTCGCTCTTGCCGAAAACGGTGACGTCCTGCGGCAGGTTGAGCTGCTGGCTGGCGATGTCGCCGCCATCATCGACCGTTTGCGCGGTGACGCCCTGCACCCCCACGCCAAGCAGCGCGGTCGACAGGAACAGGGTGCGCAGGGCCGAACGAACGGCCGGAAACATGCGGGTGGACGTGGAAACGACAGGCAGCATCGTCGGCAAATATCTCCAATACGGTCTGGCACGAATGCGCCAATCCGCCTGAACCAGCCCTGACAGGGAAGCGGGAAGGGTGATCCTTATATGCCAATATTGCGGAAAGCTAGCCGAAGCTGGAAAGCATTGCCCTTTCGCGCGTCACCATTGGCCTGATAATCGCGCCGCCAGGTGATGCCGAGCGTCAGGCAATCATCCTCATAGGCGATGCCAAGGCGATGGCGGACGGGTTCATAACCATCGGCCATGCTGAGCGGATCTTCCTTAGCATCGGTCAGGTCGATCACGGTCGAGCCGAACACCGACCAGAAGCGGGCGAACTGGACGCGCCCGCCCAGCCGCAATTCTTCGCGGTCCTGCAAATCCTCCAGCCCCGCCAGCGCATTGCGGTTGAGCCGCAGATAGCCGACCATGGCGTATGTATCCCTGCTGCCCACGGTCGCGTCCAGTTCGTTGCGCCGGACGGACAGATGATCCTTGTCCAGCCGGAAGCGGTGGGTGAAGCTGATGAAATCCTTGTAGCGGATCGTGGTGCGGCCAACGATGTCGGACGTGCGGTCCGACAGGCCGGTGCCGTCGGGCAGGATGCTGGTGCGGCTGTTGAGCCGATAGCTTTGCCCGACGATGCTCTGGAGCGAGAAGTCGGGCAGGGACAGGCTATATTCCAGCCCATAGGTGATGCGGGTCGAATCCTCGAACCGGTCATAGCCTGCGAAGCGATTGAGGGCGAAGAGGTTGCTGTCCTCCAGATCGACGGCGCGGGCATCTTCATTGGGTAGCCGCAGATTGGCGAGTTTGGGTGCCGCGACGATCTGGATGCGCGGGGTAATCCGCTGCACGCCGCCGAACGCCTCGCCCATGAACGGCCAGCGCATGTCCACTGCCGCGGCGGCGATGCCGCGCGCCTGCCAGCCCGGTTCGCCCGCATAGCTGGCCGTCGGCGTCAGGTCATTGTCGCTGCTGTGATAGACGTCACCGCGCAGATAGCCGGTGAAGGTCACTTCCTGGCCCATGCCGGTCAGGGTGCGCAGATTCCATTCGGCCGCCGAGAAGGCGCGCTGCGTATCCTGACCATGGGTGCGCGTGATCGCCAGCGTATTGGCCTGCAATTGCAGCACGCCGCCCAGCAGCGGGTCTTTCAGGCGCAGGCGATAGTCCATGACCGGCAGCGCGATCGGCGTCTGCCCCTGCGAATCGCCCGCGCGCAGGGTCTGCACCGCCCAGCCGCGCAAGGAGAAATAGCTGTTCTGGCCGATTCGCTGCGCGCCGATGGTCGAGCGCAGCCGGTCGTCGCGGTTGATGTCGTAGCGGCGCAGGAAGGTGCGGTCGCTGGCGACGCGAATCGATCCGTCGACGCTCCATTCCGGCGTCAGTTGCAGCGCGCCGCTGGCGTCGAGATAGCCGCGGAAATCCTTTTGCGACGCTGCGGGCGGGGTGCCCACGCTGCTGTCGCCGGTCGCGACGCGGCTGCCATAGGTGGCATAGCCGGTGATCTGATAGGCGCCGCGATCATAGAGATGGCGGAAGGTCGTTTCGAGCATCGGCAGGCTGTCGGTATAGACATGCGGCGTGACCGTAAGGTCGCGATTGGGCGCAAGCTTGAAATAATAGGGCAGCGCGACTTCAAAACCATTGTTCCGGTCATAGCGCAGATTGGGCACCATCAGGCCGCTGCCGCCGCCTTCGCCGACGGGATGGGACAGGCCGGGCAGCGGGATGAGCGGCAGGCCGAACAGTTCGATATTGGCGTTGGTATAGGTGACCCGCTGGCGGGTCGGATCATAGACGACCTTGACCGCGTTGATCTGCCATGTCGGTTCCTTGGGGCAGCCCTTGCTGTCCTCCACCGCGCAGCCGGTATAGGCGGCGCGATTGAGCGTGTAGAGGCCGTTGGTGCGCGTGCCCGTGGCCGCCGCCACGCGACCGCCCGACTGTAGCACCAGCAAGATGTTGTCGACCAGGCCGTCCTTGAGCGTATCGGTCACGTCGAAGCGGTCGCCATAGGCGATATTGCCGTCGGGATCAGTGACGGAGACGTTGCCGATCGCTTCCACCTTGCCGCTGTTGCGATTCCACACGACCTTGTCGGCGCGCAGGCGATTGCCGTCGCGCAGCAACTGGACCGCGCCGCTGGCCGTGACGATGTCGCTATTGCTGTCATATTCCAGCGCGTCGGCGGAAAAGCCGATCTGGTCGTCGCTTGCCGGTACCGGCGCGTCCGGCGCGCTGATCGGCGTCTGCGGTTCGTTCAACTGCTGCGCCATGGCCGGGCTGGCGATAGCGAGGGACATCAGGGCGCAACCGACCAGCAGGGCAGGACGCAATGTAAGGGATGCAGGGAGGATAGCCAAAAGGTCGGGCCTCATGAAGGGGCGGTATCAGCGCCTGCCTATCGCATTGCTTGGCGCGCGCCGCAATCGCCCTGCTGCGCTCTTTTCCGGCAAAATCGGTCGAACGCCTTTGCCAGACGGGGCAAGCCGCACTATTTGGCAAAGATTACGTCTTACAGCCCCATGCAGAAAAGGTCCCTTGATGGATATCGCGATCAGCCCGACCCGTCCCGATGCCGACACTCTGGTCCTGGCCATGCCCAAGGGCACGCCCGACCGCCTGCCGGTCGCCGCATCCGCGACGCTGGTGGCGGGCGCTGCGGCTGCGCGCTTTACCGGGGAAGTGGGCACGACGTTCGAGAGTTTTGCGGACGAGGGCGGCAAGGTGCTGCGCATCGTGCTGCTGGGCACGGGGACGGGGAATGACGCGGACCTGGAGCGCGCCGGCGGCGCATTGACCGCCCGCCTGCTGACCAGCGGGGCGACCCATGCAGCGGTCGAATTTGTCGGCGGCGCGAGTGGCGCTGGCGCGGCGCGGCTGGCGCTGGGCGCGCTGCTGCGCGGCTGGAGGATCGACACATATCGCACCCGCCAGCCGGAAAAGGCCAAGCCGACGCTGACGACGGTGACGATCGTGTCGGCCGACGCTGGCGCAGCGTGGGAGCGGCATGCCGCCGTCGCGGCGGGTGTTGCGCTGACCCGCGAACTCGTGTCGGAACCGGCCAATATCATCTATCCCGAAAGCTTCGTCGAGCGTTGCCAGCATCTGGCCGAACTGGGCGTGAAGATCAGCGTGCTGGACCGCCCGGCCATGGAGGCATTGGGCATGGGCGCGCTGTTGGGCGTGGCGCAGGGCTCGGCGCGCGACGCGCGGTTGCTGGCGCTGGAATGGGACGGCACTGACGGCGCGGTGGAAACGCCGCTGGTGCTCGTCGGCAAGGGCGTGACGTTCGACACGGGCGGCATATCCATCAAGCCCGCCGCTGGTATGGAAGATATGAAGTGGGACATGGGCGGCGCGGGCGCGGTCGCCGGCGCGATCAAGGCGCTGGCCGGGCGCAAGGCCAAGGCGCATGTCGTGGGCATTTGCGGCCTGGTTGAAAATATGCCCGACGGCAATGCGCAGCGCCCCGGCGACATTGTGACATCCATGTCGGGTCAGACGATCGAGGTGATCAACACCGACGCTGAAGGGCGGCTGGTGCTGTGCGACGCGCTGACCTGGGCGCAGAAAAACTACAAGCCCGATACGGTGGTTGATCTGGCGACGCTGACGGGCGCGATCCTGGTATCGCTGGGCGATCAATATGCCGGGCTTTTCTCCAACGATGACGGCCTGTCGGACGATCTGACCGCGGCGGGCAAGATGGCTGGCGAACCGCTGTGGCGCTTCCCGCTGTCCGACGCTTACAACAAGCTGATCGACAGCCCGATCGCCGACATGAAGAATATCGGTGGCCGCTATGCCGGGTCGATCACCGCCGCGCAGTTCATCAAGCGGTTCATCGACGATGGCGTCAAATGGGCGCATCTCGACATTGCAGGCATGGTCTGGTCCGACAAGCCCGGTGTGACGTTCGACAAGGGCGCGACCGGCTATGGCGTGCGGCTGCTCGACCAGTTTGTCGCGGACAAGTTCGAACGGTAAGACGCCCCCACGCCCGTTCGGGCTGAGCCTGTCGAAGCCTTGTCCTTCTTCGCAAAGAAGAACGACCCCCTTCGACTGCCTGCCAAGGCAGGCGCTCAGGACAGGCTTCGACAAGCTCAGGGCGAACGGAGTTAGGATTTTAAGGCCATGCAGGTCGATTTCTATCAGTTGAGCCGTGATCCCGTCGATCAGGTGCTGCCGGCCATCGCCGCGCGCATCCTGACGATGGGCGCGCGCCTGCTGGTAGTGGCGCAGGAGCCGGACCGGCTGGAGCGGATTTCCGCCGGGCTGTGGAATGGCCCGCCCGACAGTTTCCTGGCGCATGGCCATGCGGGCGAAGCGGGGGAGGGACATCAGCCGATCCTGCTCGGCGCGTCCTGCGATGCCGCCAATGGCGCGCGTCATGTCGCGCTGGCCGATGGGTTGTGGCGCGACCAGGCGCTCGATTTCGACCGGGTTTTCCACTTCTTCGACGACGGCACGATCGAGGCGGCACGGGCGAGCTGGCGGGCCTTGGCCAAGCGCGACGGGATCGAATCCCGCTATTTCAAGCAGGACGGCCGCAAGTGGCTGCAAATGGCATAGCAGGGGCTTAGGCGAAGCCCCTTGCGGCCCGGCCCGGCCCCGTCTAAAGGCGCGCGCAGCATTTCCAACCATTCGGAGTATCGAGGGCCATGGCCGTCACGCGCACTTTTTCGATCATCAAGCCCGACGCGACCCGTCGCAACCTGACCGGCGCTGTCACCAAGATGCTGGAGGAAGCCGGTCTGCGCGTCGTCGCATCGAAGCGCATCCGCATGAGCCGCGAACAGGCCGAAGGCTTTTATGGCGTCCACAAGGAACGCCCCTTCTTCGCTGACCTCGTCGCCTTCATGATTTCCGGCCCCGTCGTCGTGCAGGTGCTGGAAGGCGAAAACGCCGTGCAGCGCAACCGCGACATCATGGGCGCGACCAACCCGGCCAATGCCGATGCTGGCACGATCCGCAAGGAACTGGCCGAATCGATCGAAGCCAATTCAGTCCATGGTTCGGACAGCGAAGAAAATGCTGCGACCGAAATCGCCTTCTTCTTCAAGCCGGAAGAAATCGTCGGCTAAAGCCCGTGATCCTATCGGTCTGAAAAAGCCCGGCCCTTCGGTGAAGGGCCGGGCTTTTTCATGGCTCTGCTATTTGCGGGCCGCCACCAGCGTGGACCAACGGGTGTCGATTGCGGCCACAGGCGCCTTGCCGACATTGCGCGTCACCAGAGAGAGGCCGCGCAACGTCACGTCATGCCCCGACAGCCAGCGGCCCGCTATGCCATAGCCGATGTCGTAGATTGCGCTATCCTCCCGCGCTTCGCCATTGACGACGAAGCGCGTGGTGATGACGACCGGCAGCTTTTCATCGCCCACGCTGTTGTCGGGCAGCTTGGCGTTCGCCCTGGCCTTTTTGAGTGCGTCATCGAACCAGTCGGCCTCGATCCGCGGCTCGCCTGTCGTGGATACCGGCGCAACGCCCAGCGCGGCGGGGAAGATCAGGGTCTGGCTCTGCACGATCTGTTCGGGCGCGGCAGGCTTCAGCACCAGCCGGTCGTCGCCGTCCGCCTTCGCCTCCAGCACCAGCTTGGCAGCGCGGGCCGAAGCCTGACGGCTTTCGCTGGCCTTGTCGGCGCGCGCGTCGCGCTTGTCCGACCAGTTGAGATAGAGGGTCAGCGCGGAAATACCCACCGCCAGGACCGCCAGCATTTCACCCAGGCTGATCCAGCGGCGACGGATCGCAGCGGCTTCCTGCGCACGGGCTTCCTGGGGCGTGTCGGGTGCGTCGCTCATCGTTTCAGGCCACCTGCGGCGGCACCTCGAACCGGTCGATGACCCAATCTTCGGCCTGTGCGCCGCCAATCCACTCCTGCATCCAGGGATGGGCGATGATGGCGTGCATATAGGCTTCGGCAAAGCGGGCCACGGGCAATTGATAGGTGATGAGGCGCGTGACCACCGGCGCGAACATGACGTCGGCCGCCCCGAACGGGCCGAACAGGAAGTCGCCTTCGCCGCCATGGCGGGCGCGCGCCTGCGCCCAGAGCTGCATCAGCCGCGCCAGATCCTGCTTGACCGCTTCGGACGGCGGCACCGCATCGTAAATCTGGCGGATGTTCATGCTATGCTCGCGGCGGAGCGCGGCGAAGCTGGAGTGCATTTCGGCCGCCATCGACCGGGCCATCGCGCGCGCGGCGGGATCGGCGGGCCAGAATTTCTCGTTCCCGGTTTTTTCATTGAGATATTCGACGATCGCCAGGCTGTCCCACACGACAATGTCATCGCCGTCCCACAGGATCGGCACCTTGCCGGAGGAGGGGGCGAATTCGTCGCCTTCGCGCCGCTTTTCCCACGCTTCGTCATAGAGGGGGACGACCGCCTCTTCAAAGGGCAGCCCGGACAGCTTGCACGCCAGCCAGCCGCGCAGCGACCAGCTCGAATAGGCTTTGTTCCCGATAAACAGCTTCATCATGCACCCGCTTTAGCCGGAGCGGCGCGCAGAAGTCGAGGGGCGGGACAGCAGCGACGAAACAGGATTATGGAGGCCCGAGCCGGAATCGAATTGGTGTCGTAAGTATCTTTGGTTTCTGCGTAAAATTTCCACTCGGATGAAGCCATCCATCGTTCAAACCATCAAATTTTATTTTTATCCGGGTTCTATTCCGAAAGCCGGAATCGAACGGTTTTTGGGCAGTGATTCGCGAATCACCGCTTCCATTTATCGGCTTGTTTCGAATGGATGCTGGTCCCTTCAATTGAGCAATCTAGGTCACGAGGAGGGGGGGCGATTGGAGGTCGCGTGTCCGTGTGCGGTGGGATCGAATTTTGTTGGTCTCAGGGCACGCCTTTTGTCGCCATGACGACTTGCTTCGCCCTGGTCATTTAGTGAGCGATGGTTGGGTGAGGCATAAATTGTAGATTTTTACCTCAGAAAGTGATTTTCAGTGAGTTATAAAGCGGCTATTTATAGCTCATGAAGTGGAATTGGCAGCAGCCAGACTGGCCTGAATTTCGTTGGAAAAGCGCCCTTTTGACGGCGCTCGAAGCTCGCTTCCTACAGCAGTTCGGTATTCTCATTGGCTCGGTCAAGCACCTTGCCGATGATGACCGCGCCGCCGTCACCGTCGATATCATGACCGGCGAAGCGCTCAAGACGTCGGAGATTGAAGGTGAGCTTCTCAACCGCAACAGCGTGCAAAGCTCGCTGCGCCGCCAGTTCGGTCTAGAAGTCGGAGACCATCGCATTCCGCCGGCCGAGCGCGGCATCGCTGAAATGATGATTGCGCTCTATCGCGCCTTTGCCGAGCCGCTCACGGATGAGGCTCTGTTCGCCTGGCATCGCATGGTCGTCAGTGGGCGACACGACATCGAGGTTGTCGGCAGCTACCGCGAACACGCGGATGCCATGCAGGTCGTCTCAGGCTTCAGCCACAAGCCGAAAGTTCATTTCGAGGCTCCGCCCTCAAAGGACGTGCCAGAGGAAATGCAGAATTTCCTAGCGTGGTTCGCTGCGACGTCTCCCGACGGACCAAGGCCGTTGCCAGCGCTGACCCGGGCCGGGATTGCTCACCTTTATTTCGTATCGATCCATCCGTTCGAGGACGGCAATGGTCGTGTGGCCCGCGCGCTAGCGGAGAAAGTGCTGTCACAGGCGATCGGCCAGCCCAGCCTGATTGCCCTTTCGCATGTCATCCAGCGTAAGCGCGCCGCCTATTACGATGCGCTGGAAGCCGCCAACAAGCATAACGAAATCACCCCTTGGCTAACCTATTTCGCCGAAACCGTGCTGGATGCCCAGACGCACAGTCTTGCCCTGATCGACTTTCTGATCGCCAAGACGCGATACTATGACCGTTTCCGGGACCAGCTGAACGAGCGGCAAGCCCGCGCCATTGCCCGGATGTTCCGCGAAGGATTGGACGGCTTCACCGGGGGGCTGAGCGCGGCCAATTACATCACCATCACCGGGACGTCCCGTGCGACCGCCACACGCGATTTACAAGAGTTGGTCAGCATGGGCGCATTGGGGCAGACGGGCACGCTAAAATCGACCCGCTACCATCTAGACTTGAGCACGTAGCCGGCGACGAGCGTTGGAGAGGGCATCGCCGCTCTGGTGCCTTTCGGCAGTTCGCGGCGAGAGCGGTCGTTCGACATCGTTGGGCTTATTCGAGTATGCCTCTCAAACGACGATATTCAGGCATGTCCTTGATGCGCGGATCGAGTTCGGCAAGCGCGTCGAGCGCCCCCGCCAGTTCATAAGGCATCCGGGCACGGTCATCGGGCGTGATCGCGTTGAGCAATCGCATCGCCTCTTGCGGATGGTTGCGGGCAATATTCTCCTTGTCCTTGCCGTCTCTAGAGATGCGATAGGTCAGCATATCAGCGTTTGGCACCGGGCGGATAAGCGGTAGGATCGTCTTTACCGCGTCCGGGAAATAGTCGCCTGCCTGCTCGGCGATCTGGACAAAGGCACGCGTAGTCTCGTCGCTGCGATAGCGCAGCGCGCGGGGCCAGCTGTTCTCGATGAATGGTTTAATGAAATCGGTCCATTGCCCATGCTCTTGAAGGCTGTTGCCTAGTGTCCAAAGAATCCTGCCGCGCAAATCGTCGTCGATCGTGGTGAGTGCATCGCGAATTTCCTCGAAACTAAACAGCGGCGCGACATCGGGGACAGGTCGTGACAACCAGACCAGAAGAGAGCCAAAATATTCGCGCTCCTGTTCGTCGAGCATCCACTGGGCATCACCCTTCAGGATCGAAAGCAACGGCGCCTTAAGCTCTTGCCAGAAGGGGGCTGGCATTGCGTTGCGATTGAATGCAAGGCCGTGCCATGCCGCTTCGGCAAGCGGATGGTCGAGCTGAAGCATCGGTAGCAGGAACGCCTGCGCCCAGTCATGGAAGCAGTAGTCGATCCAGCCCATACGTTGAGTGAGGACAGCGACGGCATGGCCACCGCCATGGCCGGGCGCGGCGACTAGAGTTTCGAATCGGCTGGCGAGATTGCGGTTCAATGATTTGTAGCGCTTCGCCTTCTGGGGCGTCAGTTTCCACAGCGCCTCGGTAAGCTTCCCAATCGGGCTGTTGATCGCCTTGTTGATCGACACTTCCGACCTGCGCTGCTCCACACCTCCGATCGAGGTCGTGCCGAGCCCGCTGTTGGTTGCATCGGGCTCGCTCGACAGGAATGGGTGCAGAAACCCGTCGAAGATCGCGAGCGCGTTTCTGCGATTATTTGCATAAAGCGCGGGAAGATGCGTATTGAGCCAGTCTGGTGCTGCATATCGAAGCGTGATCGCTTGCACCTGGCTAAGCCGCATGAACGAGTGCGCGAGCAAACATCGCAATTTAGGCGCCGTGTCTTCGGGCCATTTGTTGAACAGGTCTCCCCAAAGCTCCGCCGGGAACGCGCCCTTGCGGTAAGCAAAGCGCAGCGCTGCCAGAGCCTTGTATGGGTGTGCCTCCACCAGTCCCATGAATGGATGATAACTCGCCAGTTCCCTGATCGGGCGCTTGGTTCGCGCAAGTGCGACGTCTACCACCCGATCGAGTGGTAGAAGGTTAAGATCGCCGGGATCACTGACTTCACGAATCACGCCGCCACGACCGTCATGACTGTCGTCGGCATCGTCCGCCCAGCTATCGTTCCATTTTGGATGGATCAACTTGAGCTTGGCCAGAGCGTTCTGACCAGCTGCGGTCAATTGACATTGTTGCAGTTCTAGCCAGCGCAGATTGGTGGCGGCATAGGCGGCCCGGCGCTCGCGATATTGCCTACGCTTTTCGTCGCGAAAGGTCGGCGGTCCAGCTTCCAGGAGCCGCTCGACTGTCCGCTTCTGTCGGTATGACCATTCGTTCCATCGGGCCTTGATAAGGTGCAGCAGTTCGCGTTGACTATAGAAGTTCCACATCGTTTCGCGCTTCAACGATACGATGATCGCCAGCGCCTCAGCGGCGTTAGCAGTCTTTGGTTCGGCCGCTGCCCAGAGCCGAAATTTTGGAAAGATGCGCGTTTCGGTGGTTGGCCAAGCGAGGAACTCGCGGCGTGCAAGATCGGCATCGTACGCGAAAAGCGCGAGGTATATCGCCCTGAACCACATGACGTTGTGCGACTTCTTGCCCGGGTGTCCGTCATTGTCCGCCTCCGGCAGCAATGTCGGTGGATGCCAGAAATGGTCTCCGATCTCGTCGAGCAGCGCGGAGATGCGTTCGAGCGAGCCTCGAACGATCTGGGCGACCTGCGCTAGTGCTTCGGGCGGACACTTTACATCATGACCATGCCGGTCGAGTGACGCCACTTTGAGGTCGACGACGTCGCGCTGCCGCAGTGTACTCCAATCCTCGAGAGGCGGGCGCGGTCGCGATATGAACGGTCGAGAGATTTCAACGTAAGGCGTAACGCAGCGCTCGAAGAAGCGCGATACTGCGGGTGTCCAACCGGACCTCTTGAGCATACCTTCGAACGCGAACCAGCGGTCGCTGCGCTCCTCTTCGGGCAGCAGGTCGAGCGCCTCGAGATAGAGGTTCCAAAGCGCCTGCGCAGCTGGTGGCATTTCCTTGCCGGACCGGTTGCGCACGCGGTTTGACACGAACCAGAGCAAATGGGTGTTGGGACCATGATAGCCTGACGCCCACCACAGGGCGGCTGGCTCGTGACTTTGAGCGCCGAACCAACGCGCCAGATGATGGAGGCGGTCTGGAAGAGGATAATTCCACAACGCGCTGCCCCCCTGCAACGTCACTCGCTCCGGCTGAAATCCATCCCCTTTCAACCAGGCGAGGGGATTGCGGGCATTTTCGGGAACCGTCCGGCGCTCAACGGGCGAGGGTCGCAAAGGATCATCGTCCAGTCCGTAGTAATCCTGTGGATCAATTTCCTTGGCTTCGCTGTCCCAGGTTTCCCGACCCGGGGAGTGAAATCGAACGTTCGGGTCAAACACTGAGAGCCATTCCGCGCTTGGTGCCGGATCGGCATCGGCGAACGCCTTTGCGCCCCTCTTTGTGCTGACGAGTTGAACGACTTGGCCGCGCTGGAACGGTTTAAGGTCGGCTGGTGACCTGCGCGTCAGCGCCAAGACCTCATCGGTCCAGCGATCCGGCGATCGCGCCGCCTTTGCCCAACTGCCAATCGTCCGCCACAATGCCGAGTGTGTTTTATCAGGCGTGTAACAGATCGGCGTGACCCCGCGATCCTGCCAAATTTCCTCCGCGTCGTCGGTCGACCGGTCGGTGAAGACGTAAATCGGTGACTGGTAGATGACGCCCGTGCGGACGTTGAGGCCCTCGAGCAGGTAGCGCATTGGCGGATCGTCTGCGCTGTAGCCGAGCAATACGATCGTGTACTTTTCACGTAGCGCCTTCACGAAGCGTGTTGCCCATCCTTCGGCGAGATAGGCTCGACCGAAGTCGCTGCTACCGATGACGTAACTCGGGATTTCTTCAGGCTGCCGCGGATCGGCCAGGCGCCCGTGCAGATAGACAACGCCACGGATCGGCTGATTGAGTTCTATGTCGGGCAGGCCCGGCGGAACGATCGGCCGAACACTCCGTCCGGCTTTCTCGAATAGCCTATCGAAATTAGTGGTTACAATTTGCGGATTGCCGCTCGCCCCGCGTGACAGCGCAAGGATGTCACGATGGTGTTTCAGCGTACGCGGCTTACCAGCACCGAGCGCCGCATAGATTTGACTGTCGATCTCCTCGCGTCCAAACTCGCGCACGAGCACGTTGAACACGCGATCTAAGCTCTCCTTTTCAGCCAACGCCTGGCGGGCCTTTGTCGCGTCAAGCGTATCGATGATGCGGTTGGTCAGCGTCCAGAAGCTGTCGAGCCCGGCGGGCATCGACACCCCGGCACCGCAGAAGAAGATCACATTCCCCTGGGTTTGTTCCTCGAGTAGGTGGGCAGGGAGCGATGGGCCATGTTCGTCAAAGCGCATTTTTCCAGCATGACCAAAACAGGTGATAACACAAGAATTTAGAGCGAGATCACGAAATATTGACCAACAATTACTCGTCTCGAAAAAGCGAGTAATGAGGTGCCTTTGCGATCCACTTTCATTCGCCCATCTGTCCCCGATCGAGAAAGCGCCGGGCGCCGGCTTTTAAAATGACCTGCCATTTGGCAACGTGCTCACGAACGGCGGCTCTATTCCATGGCAAGCCGCAGGCCAGGGCTCGCGCAGCAACGGAGTGAGCGTCGGCTTGCCTTGTGCAGTCGCTCCATAGCCGACCGTCGCGAATCGACCCTTAACGGACACCCAGAGCCCGGTTTTCGATGCCCCGCAGTAGACGTTCCGCTTTTCCGCCAGCTGTCGACCACACACGGTCATTCCCGGCTCAATCTGCGCTTGCTGAAAGCAATCATCTGTTCATTAATTTTCCAGCTTTGTTCAGATTGAACGGCGGAGCATCGTATTCGGGGAAAGCAAAATGATTAGAACGCCAGAAGAAGAATGGATACGCCGACTCGGGCGCCCTCTATATCTTCTCATCAACCAGTCGCGCGTACACGAGCTCGGCATCTACTCACCGGTCCGAGCTGGAGCCGCCGCGATCGTCGCGCACCTGGCGTATTGCACGGTCACCGATGAAGAACGTGCCGACGTCAAGAGAGCAACCTTGATCCCTTGCGAGGCGTTTCAGCAGCTTGTGCGCCTCACTGAATCGTTCGACATTGTCGCCGCCTTGGCCGCACTGGACTTCGCCGATCCGATCATTGTGCGAACGCGCCGCTTCGTGGCTTTAGGCTTACCCGCCGGCTCGGAACTCCACATCGGCATTCGCGGAACCGTCAGCGCATACGATTGGAGCCTGAACGCCCGCGCTTGGCCGCGACGTGACAATTGCCTGCCACTGTACTTCCACGGCGGATTCTTGACCGAGGCGTCCTTGTTAGCAGGAAAGCTTGCAGCAGCGATCGCGGCCCATCGCTCGGCACCAAACCTTGAGCGCGTCTTCCTCCACGGTCACTCGCTTGGTGGCGCAATTGCCGCGATCCTCCATCAGAAGCGCGGGCTGCTCCTCCCCGTAATGCACCCTCAGATGCGGCGCAATTCCGGGGACTGCTATGTTTTCGGGACGCCTCGAACTGTCTGGCACCACGGCCAAGAATTCATCGATCAGCCATTCGCACTCCGCCGGCCCGACGATTTCGTTCCGCGAGTTCCCGCTGCAATGCTCGGGTACGGGAGTTTTCGGCAGCAGTTGCAGCCTAACGGATCTCCCTTTCACGATCGGGGTCTCGTAGACTTGTGGCCGTTCCTAAAGTGGATCGACGCACTCGCGTTCGGTAAGTTCATCGAAGGCCATTCGATGGAGCGCTATCGTGGTGAGGTCCTCGCAATTGCGGCCGAGCACCCCGACGTCGAAAGATACTGGCCCGACGATTGTTAGGATCGAGCCGGCGGCCATCGGGAGCACAATTGTTGTTGCGTGGCGCGGTGTCCCTAGCTGCCCTAGCGCCGTTGTCGCCCGAGCCGGCCGGAGCCTCAGGAGGCGGGGCTATGTAATGGAATCGCCGGTTTCAGGGAATGTACCGGAATCGCTCAAAGTCCGCTTCTCCCAAGGTCCGGCGTTCGCCTCCGTGCTAAACCGACCCTTAGGAGACGCTCAGCGATCGAATCTCGGTCCGTAGGTGCAGACCGTCCGGTTACGGCAGCTTGTGTCCATGCGGACACTCGCGCCATCAAGCGTCAGGACCATGGGTGCCTGATCGTCGCCTATCGTCGGGCCATCCGCTATTGCCAATCCATCACCCATCATATTCGTATGCGAGGCCGCTGTGGCGATCACGCGGCGGCGGTGCTCCTGAACGACAGTGACGAGGGGAGAGGACGCCACGTCATACTTGTCGCGGGCCTTCCATCTGACGCGTTCCCAGGCCCAACTCCGCAGGAACATTGAGACGATCCGCCTCATCGCAAGGCAGCCTTGCAGATTGACCCTTCCACCCAATGTGATGGAGAAGGTCGGTTCAGATGGGAAAAGGGTAGGTAGTGGCGTTTATCGCGGAGAAGTTCGAACTGAGGCCCGACGAACTGGCCTTCCACTTCGCGGGCGATGAGGGCCTCGCGATCGAGGTGCTTTTTAACTTTCTGAAGCGCGCTTCCACTATCGCTGGCCGCAACGGCGCGGAACTGCGTGTAGTCGGGCTTCTCGAGGGAAGCCTGCTAGTGAAGCTTAGGGCGATCCCGGTCTCAAAGATGGCCCAGAATGCCGGCCGTAAGTTCGTCGATGACCCATTGGGCGAGGCTGGCAAGGTGACCGTGCTGGTCGGTGGAATCGCAGCCGCGCTGATCTGGGCCTTCGGTCAGGAGGTCACGCCGATTGCCAAGGCTGGCGCCGAGATCGTCGACAAGCATCAGGTGACGCAGATCAGCGTCGTCACTAACAATCATGTGACCGTCGTCATGAACGAGCCGATCGCTGGCAACGTGCGGGCGCATCAGGAGCTTGCACGAGGCAGGAGCGCGAACACCAGGCGTCATCGCGTGGAGGCGCCTGCGACAACGCTTGCAGAAATGCCGCAGCTGACCACTATCTCAGAGGATTTCCGGCGCGGAAGGCTCACCGGCACTGTCGCGCCGTTCCGGGACGCGATGCACTTTCAGCCCGACGGATTCCACTTCTCTGTGCCAGTATACATGATCCCCGGCTCGCATGTGCAGCTGGTTCCCGGCGCGCACTACCGCGTCGGCGGAAGAATCGAGATGCTGGATGGGCAGCCCGACCGGCTCGTCGTCGAAGCTGCGGAGTTGATCCCCGGCTGATCCCTCAGGCCGCCTGCTAATCATCAGGCCGTCTGTTCACCGAAGGGGGCGGTGTGGACGATTTGTGCGTTCGCGTCGCAGCCCTCAACCAGCCAGCGCTTAGGATCGCCCCATCTTCCCCGTAATTTCCATTCTCTGGATTTATCCCGCAATATCAGGCCATTGCGCCGGCCAAATTTAGCCAATCTGAATTAATGGTGGCGCCCGCAAATAAGACCGTCGATGGTTAGCCCTGCATGTTTAGGAGGGCTTCGCATGGCGGATGACGAGGAAGCACAGCGCATCTGTCATCGGTGCGTCGGCGACTTCCATCTCAAAGCGTTGATTGTGAAGGATGGCGCTGTCGGCGAATGCTCATACTGCGCCGCCGACGACGAGGCCTGCATCTCAGTTGAGGACCTTGCTGACCATGTCGAGGGGGCGTTCGATCGACACTACCAGCGCACCTCGGATCAGCCCAACATGTATGAATCGATGCTGCTGCGCGACAAGGAGATCGACTACGACTGGGACCGCCACGGCGAGCCGGTGATCGACGTGATTGGACAGGCGGCCGTAGTGGAAGAGGAGGTTGCCCAGGACGTGCTCGCCATCCTTTCGGATCGACATGGCGACTGGGACTCGGCGCAGATGGGGGAAGAGACCGAGTTTCATCCGGACAGCTACTATGAATCAAAGCGGCCGAGTTCGGGAGAGATCGCCGCCGAATGGTATGGGCTGGAGCGGTCGTTGAAGCTGCGGTCGCGCTATTTCAATCCACAGGCCGAGAGCCTGTTGAAGCGGCTGTTCGACGATCTGGAAAGGCTGTTCACCCATGATGGTCGATCGGTCGTGGTGGAGGCGGGGCCGGACAAGGCGATCAGGTGTTTCAACCGTGCCCGGGCCTTCCACCATTCGCACGAACTCGACGAGGCGATGATCCGGCCGGATTTGCATCTAGGACCCCCGCCCGCGAACCGAGCAAAGGCTGGGCGCATGAACGCGCATGGGATCGCGGTCTTCTATGGCGCGGATGACCGGGATATTGCGCTTGCCGAGGTTCGGCCGCCGGTCGGCAGCAGAGCATTGATTGGCGATTTTGAGCTGCTCCAGACGGTCAGACTGCTCGACGTGTCGGCGCTGGAGACGGTGTATTTCGATGGGAGCGTGTTCGATCCGGCATATGCCGAGCAGCGCTCGCTGGCGAGGTTCCTAGGCAGGCTGAGCGACCGCATTACGATCCCGGTCATGCCGGACGATGAGTCGACGGAGTATCTAATAACGCAGATGATCGCCGACTATCTCGCGCGACGGCCGGCGCCAGGTCTCGATGGTATTTTGTTCAAGTCTGTCCAGAGGCCGGGGGAAAAACGGAATGTGGTCCTGTTCCACCACGCCTCGCGGGTCGAGGAGATCGAGATACCAGAGGATGTGAAGGTTTCGGTGCACCAGTTTCAGACGAGCGATGATGGACCGGAGCCGGACTACACCGTGATGGAAGAGGTCCCCCCGGCGGCTGAGCCTCCGGCTGAACCCGAGCCCGACACGGATTTCGCCTTGGGAAGCATGACGGATTTTCGACCAGAGATGTTCCGGTACGACCCTAACGCGGATGAACGGGAGCCGTATCTGAGGGTGAACAGGGACACGCTGATCGTGCGTCATGTGACCGGTGTAACTTTCGACACGACTGATTACCCTGTGCATCGGCATCGCTCGAAGAAGCACGACCTATTCTGATCTACGCCGTCGCTTGCACATAATGGATCGCGTAGGTTTAATGCGCCGATGGCAGGAAGTCCAAGCGAAGAAGAGATCATGGCCGCCATCGAGGCGGCAGGCTACCTCATGGAGCAGGAGGTGGCTACGCAGCTCGAGAGGCGCGGCTTGCACGTCCGAACGAACGTGGCGTTCCAGGATTCCGAGGAGGGGAAGTCGCGGGAGATCGACGTGACGGCGATTACCCGGGTTGCGGTGGACGAGACCGAGAAGGTCGGCGCGTTGGTTGAGGTGGAGTGCAAAAACACCGCAAATCCGTTCGTCTTCATCGCTAGGCCGAAGAACGAGGCCGACCGGCGGAGGACGCCGGAGGAGTTCGTTTTTCCTTACGAATACAAGATGTCGAAGGACCTGGGCGGCGGACGAAGCGCCTATCGATCTTACTCTCCTTTCAACCATCTGGGCTTCGACAAGGTGTTCGACGCGCATGTCAAGCCGTGGAAGGCTGTGCAGTTCTGCCGGATCGATCGGCAGGGCAGGGGCTGGCACGCGAACCACGGCGGTCTCTACGACGCAATTTTTTATCCCATGGCGAAGGCCCTGAATGCCCGTCGAAAGGAGCGGCCCAAGCCGACCCGAGCCGAGGATTGGCATTACATCTGGCTATATTTCCCACTTGTCGTCACGTCGGGGGATCTTTTCCTGATCGATGCAAGTGCCGAAGCGACGAGGCCTGAGCCTGTCGACCACGTCTCCTTCCAGCGCGAGCTGAAGTCGGCGAAGCTATCGGGATCGTTTATGGTGACGTTCGTCCGTCAGCAGGCGCTGGAGAGTTTCATGGCCGACGTTGTTGATCCCTTGTCAACGCTTTGTCGCGATCTGATCGAGAACCGGCTTGCCTTCATGAGAGAAAAGGATCTGCCCTGGGTGGACTAGGTGCAGTCCTTCCCAGCTCACAGTCCCAACTCCGCTTCGGCCTTGACCCGGCAGAAGCCGGCCAGGCGACCCAAGATTTAAGATTAAGCCGCGAGATTTCGCGTAGGATGCGCTGATATGGGCGGAGCGGTGGCTGGCAATCGCGACCCATCGACGCAACCGGAACGAGCAAGATAAAATATCGCCCTGAGCGATAATTCATCTTGCGCATTGAGCGATGACCGCTATGTTGATGATGCGATGGTAGCTCATACTGAACCCGTCAGAAGCTGGGGCCACAAGCCCTGTGGGGAGATTGCCTCCCCGACTACCACCTGCGTCTCGGCGGCGGGGAGCGGCGCGCCGCGCCCGCCCGGGACCGGGCGCGGCAAGCCCGAGGTACAAACGCTCCGGAACAGTGCTCTCAACAGTGCCTACGGGGGCCGGCAATTTGTCGCCGGTCTGGCCGAAAGGAGAGCCCCCAATGAGCCGTCATCCTCGCACGCAGCGGCACCGGCCGCCTCGTCCCTCGCGTTGGCTCCTTCTCATGAAGGTGATCATTGCGATTGGACAGGCGGTATCATTCCTGAAGTATCTTCTTCACTTTCGCGAATGAACGGTGACCTCGGGACAGCCGCACCATGACCAAGCGCAAGAGCATCAACGATGCCCTCCGGCTCCTGCGCCTCTACTGCGGGTTTTCGCAGGCCGAGATGGCCGGAAAGCTCGACGTTGCCCAGTCGATGGTTTCTGACATCGAGGGCGGGCGCAAGAATGTCACGATGGATGTGCTTGAAGCCTATAGTCAGGCTGTCGGCGTCCGCATGTCGCAACTTCTTTTCTTTGCCGAAGAAATCGAAGGTGAACCGATTGCGCGCCGCGGACAGCTGATCATCGCCGACAAGGTGCTCAAGCTGCTCGAAATGCTGAAGCCGGCCAACCGTGAGGCAGCGTAAGCCAAAACGCTATGAACGCTACGCGCTCGAGGATTCGCCCTGGGTTCAGAACCTGACCCAGCGCGACCTGGCCGAGCTTCTTGGCTATACTAAGACCCAGCTCGAGGCACTAATCCGCGATAAGGATAACTGGATCGGCCGGCGCACCGAGATGATCGGTAGCAAGCTTCGCAACCTTGCGGTCCCGCGAGGCAAGCTACGGGCGGTGCATGAGCGTCTCAAATTCCATCTCAACAAGATCAAGCAGCCGGATTACCTATTTAGCCCGCGCAAGGGCCGCGCACAGCGTGACAATGCCGAGCATCACGTCAGTCAGGGCCAGTTCCTGAGTCTTGATATCCGGCAGTTCTATCCTTCGACGACTAGCGAACACATTTTCCGCTGGGCACATCATGAGCTGGGCCTGCGCACCGATGTTGCAGGCATGCTGGTCCATCTAGTGTCCGTTGATGGCAGGATGCCGTTTGGATCGCCGATCAGCCCGGTCCTCACCACGCTCGTCCACCGGTCGATGTTCGATGCGATCAAGCTGATCTGCGACGCTCATGATCTGCGAATGTCGTTGTGGGTAGACGACCTCACGATTTCCGGACGGGCCATTCCCGGCACGCTGATCGAAGATGTCCGCGCCGAAATGCGCCAGCGCAGCTTCCAGACCCACAAGATCCAGTTTCGCTCAGGCAATCGCCCGGTGATCGTGACGGGTGTACCGATCGACGGGGACCGCGTCGCTGCGCCGCGATCGGTGCATGAGCGGGTTCGTACCGGATATGCTGCGTTGCGGGTGCCTCTCGCTGATCCCGACCGTGCGCAGCAGATCGACAAGCTCCTCAGCGCGCTCGGCACGCTGCGTTATCATGTGGGGCGCAGTTCGCCGGAAGGGCGCCGCGCCGCCAATCGTATGGATGCCCTGCGTCGCCGACGTTCAAGCCTCTCTAAGTCGGTCACCACCTTGCCGACCTTGACCGACCGGGAAGCGAGCGCCGAGCTGCCTGTTTCGACGTCATCGCTTCCATGGGAATGAAATCAAGGACCACTCCACGGCGACGCATGCGAGTCGCGCGGAGCAACGATTGAATTCAGGCTACTGGACTTCCACTGTCGCTATACACAATTGTGCAACAATGACCGGACACCGGCCTGTGGTCCTAGCATTGGAAATCGGGCGCGCCCCACTCCGGCGGATCATAGATTTTCGACCGCTTGATGCTGCCGGTGAATGCTGTCGCCTCTTGCAGCGCGGCCTTGTCGGCTTTCCATCCGCCGCGATCCCGATTGGGGTCGGCCATGATCTGGGTGATCATGCTATGCGGATCGGCAGCATATCGATAGAGGCCCCTCCCGTCATAGTCCTTGGCGTCACCAAAATAGAGCAGGCGCACTTCGCCCTCATGCTTGAAGGCGCGCCGTTTCAGCAGGAGATGGGAAGCGAAGCGTTGCGGACTTAGATCGAGCTGGTCACCGCTCTGGGCATAAGCCTGAAGCTCGCGCTCACGTTTGTACTTGACCTTGCCGATGAAGCAGGTGTCTTGGGGCATCGAAGGATTAGCTGCCACAAGGCTGGCCAGCACCTTGCGCGGCGTGGACCGGATGCGAAGGAAGCGCGCGTTAGGGTCATTCGCGTAGATGCCCCACATCGCTTCCGACAGGTTCTCGCGGGTCCAGCACTGGCCGACAAAGTCGTTCCGGAAGCCATATTCGAACCGCTTGCCGTCGAGCTTCCCGCCCAGATTGAGCTGGAAATTTTCGAACTTGTCCTTCCAGTTGTGGACTTGGCTCAGCACATTTGTGCGGTCGGCGAAGAGGCTGACGACGAAGGCCTCGGGCATGATCCGGTAGATGGGCTTGTCCAGCTCGACCTCGGAGAGATTGAGGGCATTGCCCTCTGTCAGTGGGTTGGCCATCGCATCAACTCCGCTACTAGCCGGCGAAGACGGCTAGCGGCGCGACGACGCCGTCGCGCTTGACGAAAATTTCGTTCCCGGCCTCAACCTCTTCAATCATCGCTTCATAAAGCCGCAAGGCGTTCCGCATGACTTCTGCATAGGAAGCCGCCTCGGTGATGTCGCGCAGCCGTTCCAGGCGCTCGACCGATTTGGGCGGCATGTCCATCTGGATGCGGCGAGTCGCGCTGCCAGAGGTTTCACGCGCTTTTGGCATTCGCTTCCTCAATCCTTCTTGAAATAGCGCCCGAGCACCATCCCGACCCAAATGCTGCCTGATGCCCAGACCGCATTAAGTTCGTTGTAGCTGCCATCCCACCAGCCCAGCATCGCTGTCGCCGTGATGGCGAGCGTCATAAAGCCCAGCACCCCATAGGTGATGCGAGCCTGATGCCGCGCTGTGTCACGCCGTTCCTCAATCGCGGCGAGTTTCTCCACCGCCTCGATGTCTTCGATCTCAACCCCGTCGATGGCAAATGGCTTGCCGACGGTCACTTTATACTTCGCCATTCCCGCTTCCCTCTAGGGATGCGGATCACAGCCTTCGCGAGCCAGTATCTACTCAACGAACATTCCGAGCTTCGCCAAGACGTGATCCAGTCACAATCGGCTCTTCTGCACCAAGACGAGTAGATACTGCCTCGGAATGTCATTCTTCTGCTGTCGTAACAGCCGAAGACAAATCAGGGATTACTGCGGATGATGCCTCCTATGATCAGTAACCCCATTCCCTACGGGAAATGTTCTTCACAAGTATTTGACCTCCATTGCTCAAGGAAAGGACAGTTACACGCCAATCTGAGCATTTGATTGGAGTATTACTCGCGATCGCTTTGGACGCGGCCGCTCGGTTGCGAATTCGTACGCGGGTTGGAAGCGCGCAGGCTGCTAAATATGCCAGCAAAGGCCGAAAAGCAACAGGAATGAGTAATATATCCTCAAATTATCCTCATGTCGGGTGTCGCGCGGTTTTTTCTGCGCTCCTGATGCCTCCAAAGGCGGTTCCGTCCCGACACAACGGTGATGAGTACCCGAAGACAGCGCGGATTTTTGCGCTCAGGTACCGACACACAGGGGCGGCTGCGTTAGACTTGCGGGATGTTCACACGAAGGCGCGACATGGCTGACAATCGACCGAGCGACACCACCGAGATCTGCGAGGAAATTCTTCGGACGGAAAAGCAGTACAATCTCGATCACGAGATCCTGAGGAGCGAGAACGTCATCATCGACCGCTTGCTTGGCCGGCGCATCGAGCTGATCGACGCTTATTCCGAGCTACACCACAAACTGGGCGCCCAACCCCACGCACTTAAGATATTCCTCGGAGCACTGCTGAGCACAGCTGCGATCTGGAGTCCGGAGAAGATTATGGAATCGCGCGATGGTCGCCAGCGGCTTGAAGCCGTGAATGCACTGGTTGCTGAAAAGGCGAGCGAACTGGCAGCACTGCTACGCGAACGCGAAGCGCTTCATAACGATTCCGGCTTTGCCGGTAACACCCACTACCATGTTTGCCGGGTTATCGAGGATGCTGCCCGCGAGAACTACCTGTTCAAGTCCTGGGTTCGCGACGATCTGCGTGCGCTGCGCGGACGGTTCGACCTCAAATACTGGCCGCGTATCCACCACTTCATGGATGCTCTCGCGCTCGATGCGGATAATGCCGAGCTGGAGGCGACCGATCCGATCACCGCTGCCGCCACAACCGGTCTGCGGGCATCGCGCGCCGATTTCTTCAAGGCGCTGTTCGCGGCGATTGAGGAAAACAGTACAGCGATGCACGGCTTCATCCCCACCGGGCTGAAACTCACCGACGGCACCCTTGCTTCACTGGCAAATTGCGCGCTCGACCTCGGGCCGGATGATCTTGTCGACAGCGGTTATGTAAAGCGATTTCGCCAGCGTGAGCGCAACAGCGCGCAAGTGCGAAATGCAGACATAGCGCCGTGACAGTGATTGAATGGAAGCCGGCAATGAGCCGCTACCGCCAGGCCCGCCCCCCGATCATTGCCGGCTCGTACAGCGCGCTGGGGCTTTTCTCCTGACTGACGTGCGCTGTCGAGCCTAAAGGGCAACCCGCAGAAGTAGGTCTTACCTCAGCACGCCAATGCGCGTTCGAGAATAGCGGCGGCCTGTCGAACATCCCCGATCGCTCCGTCATAGATGCCGTCGAGGGTGGTGCCCCATCCTGATGTCGTTGCCGCTGGATCGAGGCCACAACGCTCGAGGGCATTGGGAATTATTGCCCCATCCTTGCGATGTCCCGCCTCCTGCCGAAGGTCCGATAACGCAAAGAGCCGCTTGATCGGTTGCGGGTGGAGGATTCCGGACTCTTTGAAGCGCTCGAGAATTTCGTCCTTATCTTCGACTAAGTGCAGACCGGTCTCGTTCGCGATTTCTGCCAAGCAGAGCAGGCGATCGAGAAGCTTGAGCCGACCATAGCCCTTAGTATCGGTCTGGGGGCCCATTGCTTTGACAATGCGACGCAATGCTGCTTCACCCCAACCTTCATTTACTACCTTGTCGAGATCAAGGCAGCGTCGAAGGAAGGCAGGCTCGCTCAACCCCAGAGGGATATGACGGGTGATGGCCTCGACAAACCTTGCGTTCCACCAGCCATTGCGTTCCCGCTCTGCGGGATTCAGGCCGGTCAAAACCTCTACGGTAAGATCGTCAAGCCCGAGGGCTTTCGAGAGTTTCACGAGCTGTTTGCCGACAGCTACCAGGCCATCGGTCAGATCCCTGGCCCTCGTCGCTACATTGGGTATCTTACGCAGCGCTGTCAGGCTCTCTGTTGGAATCGGGGCGGCGAAGTTGTTCCAGTGCCGGACCACTACCGTTGGCGCGCCTTCGTACAGCTTGCGAGCTTCCAGCTGCAGCAGATCGCGACCAACCCGGCGGATGAATCCGACGCTCCACTGGCTGCCACAGGAGACTCCGCCACTCATGGGTGAAATCTCGAAATCCGGCTTTCCCTCATAGACCGCCAACACCTCGTCACGGACGTAGACAGTGTCGTCGCCGTAGCGCAGATTTCTCGCGCCCTGTCGGTTGAGTGGGCCTGATAAACCAGGCCAGATAAGGCCGACCGTGTCGAGCACGTCGCTGGAAATGGGAAGGGGGCCGGGCCTGGCGAGGATGCGGGCGCCCCAGACCTGTGCGGTGTAGCCTTCCTTTGGGGCGAAACGAAGGTCGAATGTTCTGTCATCGAGGACGGCATCGATATGGCGCTGATCTCCCAACTCTGCCGCAAGAGTTGGGTCGCAGGGGCCGAACCGCTGTTCGAAATAGATCTGAACCAGCGCCCGCCCGGTCAGCGTGAGATAGTCCTGTAGGTGATCGCGCGACACGCGCACCCGTGCCGTGGTGTAATTGGGGCAATCATAGTGAGCTGGTGGATCGACCTCGGCAATGTCATACTCAGGGGCTGCGGGATCATCCCAGTGGATGGAGCCGTCCGCATGGGCCCGCGGTATCAGGCCGTAGGTCATGGTAAAGCCGGGATCGAGGACCATAGTCGTATGATTATGCGCTTTCCAACTCAGGACGAGCGGTTCGAATTTGAGGCATTGATCGTCAAGATATGCCCCAATCCAGAATTTCGGTTGATAGGGAGCGAGGGAATTGGGAGATGGGCGGGTACCGCTGGTTTCGACATGGTCATTGAGAGCCGAGAGCTTCCCCCCCAAACGCTCTAGATCGTCCGGCGTGATCAGAGCGGTCCAAGACTCGCGTTTACCCCTCGCGGGCTTTTCGAAACTGCGGATTTCGGCGACCGTGACGATGGGCTCAGCCCAAGGATCTTCCTCGGGGATATGCTTCAGGAGATCGGGCCACCAGGCGTCGTCCATGCAGGAATACTCGTCTCAAGGTTTGATTATGAGGGAGTGGCTCTGCGATGGGCTGGGAGGCCAAGTCAATGTGAAAGCGGTGCGGGGCTGTCGCAGGCGACGTCCGCTATTCTATCATTGCAGCTCCGAAACTGACTGACCGAAATGTCCCAAGGCTCGCCCTTATCTGCCTTTCTCAGAGCTGACCTCAACAGAGCACCTAGCCTCGCTCCCCTTCTCCTGCGCCTTCTTCGCGCAATCGACAAACTTGGCGCGCTCCTCGTCCGACAAGTGCAGGAAGTAAGCCACTTCTTCCCAGCGTTTTTGATCGTAGACCTGCATCAAGCGCTGACCGGCAGTCCAGCCATCACGGTTCATGGTTTTGACCGCAGCCTGTTCCCGCCAGAGCCAGCTGTCGGGCACGATTTCCAGCGCAATGCGAGGCGTGAGATACATGAGCGCCAGACCAAGCACGACTCCCATCGCACCGCTGTATAGCAACCAGCGATCCTGCTTCGCAGCTTCCCGCGCCGAAAAGACGACTTCGCGAATTGATCTGGTCTCGGCATTCAGTTGCTGGCGTGCTCGTGACCAGGCCTCCTGCTCAACCTCCTTTACGTGCCGCGCTGCTGCATCGACCTGGGCGGCGATATCTTCCGGCGTCAACGCCATCGCAGGGCGCAGGTTCAGCGTGTTGATCGCCTCGCGCAAGCGCTCGAAGCGCTCATCGATCTGGGCAAGGTCCGCGCTGTAGTCGCGCTCCTGCAAATGATCGAAGCGCGCGGCAAAGCCATCAATGGCCGCCGACATTCCAGCGAGACGGCGGTTCATCGCGTCAAACGCGGCGGTTGCATCTTGATCGGCAGGTGGGTTGGTTTCAGTCATGCACGAAGGCTAACGCTCAAGCCCCCGTGAGCGCGAGCGGCTGATCCAGTCCTGGATATCCCGGGACAAGGTACTGCCTTCGCGGGGTTTAAAACCCAGTTCGTGAGACCTCCCGCGAAGCCGGGATTCCAGCTCCGGGTCGCGATGGAAGCTCTTTGACAGATAATCGATTCGCTCGGCCGCGCGTTCGGCGCCGAGGGGATCGCTCATCTTCTGCATGCGCAGGAACTGGCGGGTACGGGTTTGCCATTCTTCGATGAAACGATCGGCGCGCTCATCGGCCGCGATGCGGATCTCGCTTTCAAGGCGCATCGCCTGGATGGCGCGCGCACTTTTGCCCTGGGCCGCCTCATCGACCAGCGACGGGTCCTTGCTCATGGCCGCGTACATATCCTCTGCCGCGTGCGGGCGCTGGGCATCGAGGCTTTTGGCCGCGCGATCGAGAGCGTGCACCTGGCTGACAATCGGATTAAGCCGCTGGCGCTGCATCCGGTCGATGTTGCGCAGTGCACGCCCGTAGCGCGCGACGGCGGCGTCGAATGGCTGGGCCTGTTGAATGGCCGGCTCCGGCTGTACCTTGAACCGCATGCCGGCAAAGGGATTGCGCCGAACCTTGGGTTCATTCTTCGGCGTAGGCGCTGGCTCGGGCTCCGGCACTTGCTCGGGCGCGCGGGTATAGTCGGAGACCATGTCCTTGCCGCGCTCGCGGCCGAGCGCTCGGACAAGCCGGCTGCGCTCGGCGAAGTCATCCTTCCCGTAATGCAGATCGACCTGGGTGCGATGCCGGGACAGCGCAACATAGGAGGCATGCCGATCAAGCCCTGGTGTTGCCAGCACATGGACCCGGTCTACCGTCATGCCCTGCGACTTGTGGATCGTGGCCGCGTAGCCGTGATCGACGTGGGCATAGTCCTTGAGGTCGAAGGCCACGGACCGCCCGTCATCGGTGCGCACGCGCATGCTGGCGGCGCTGACATGTTCGATGGTGCCCAGCGTCCCGTTCTTCACACCAAGGCTGCGCTCGTTCTTGAGGAACATCACGCGGTCGCCCGAGGCAAAAGTTCGCTCACCGCGTTCAACGGTCAGCCCCACGTCGTGACCCAGCATCTGCGCGACGCGCAGACGATTGCGCGCCGCTTCGTTGAGTTCGCGAACTTCATCGTTGGTGTGGGTGAGAATGATCCGGCTGGCATCGGGGTGTCCCTGTCGATCGGTGTCCCAACGCTCGATCAGATTGGCGCGCGCTTCTTCGCGTGTCCCGGCGGCATGGACATGGCCCGCGTCCTCGTACGCCGCGAGCGCCTCACCGGTTCGACCATTAGCAAGCTGCCGCGTCGCCTCGCGCTGCCATTCTTCGGACTGACGGCGAATGGTGGTGATCTCGACCGCGCCGTGCCGCTCGGCGATACTGCGGAACGACGCACCCGCCTCGATCGCCTGAAGCTGCTCAGGATCGCCGACAAGCACGACCTTGGCGCCGCGCTTCTCGGCCTCGCGCATCATGCGCTCCATCTGGCGCGTGCCGATCATGCCCGCCTCATCAATGACAAGCACCGACTTGCTGGTCAGCAGCTCGCGTTCCTGCCCCCACTGGTGTTCGAGGCTGGCAAGCGTTCGGCTGGCAATGCCCGATCCCTGTTCGAGGTTCTCGGCGGCGATGCCCGAGAGCGCGGCGCCTTGCACGGAATAGCCCGCCAAGTGCCACGCTTCGCGCGCGACCCCGAGCATCGCGCTCTTGCCGGTCCCGGCATAGCCGATGACACTGCTGATCCCGCGCGCATCGGTGACATGCTCGAAAGCCCCGCGCTGCTCGGGTGAGAGCACCATCCCGCGCGCCTCAGCGCCCGTAAGAGCACGGTCGCGATGCCGGTCGGGCACGCTGTGGTGGCGCTCGGCATCGAGGCGAATTGTTTGCCGTTCAAGGCGCTGTTCGGCCTCCAGCATCGCGCGCGAGGTGAAGCGATCCTCGCCGCGCCCGTCCTTGCCCAGCTTCACCAGCTCGGGCGAGGCCTTTACCGCCGCCATCACCTGATCGAACTGCTCCTTTCCCTCGCTGTGGCGGTGGACGAACATGGCAAGGTCGCGGTTGGTGAAAGTCGCCTGCTGGTGGGTGATCGCATCGAGCGCGATGTGCGGGGCGGCGAGCAGCTTCTCGCCGTTGGTCCTTGCGATGGCGTGGTGCTCGTCGAGCCGCTCACTCTCCAGGCCTTGTTCGACCATGCGCACGGCGGCCGGGCCGATCTTGTCCTGCGGCTCCAGTTCGATGCCCTGCGCCTCCAGCGAGCGGTGATCGACCTGCGCGTCGATATCTAGTTCGGCCAGGCGGGTGTTGACGTGCCCGGCCCAGGCCTCGCGCCAGTGGGTGAGCAGTTCGGTGCGGTTCCAGTCGCGCACCTTCGCGCCAAAGCCCTCTTCGCTGACTTCGCGCAAACCGAGCATCACATGGGCGTGCGGCTTGGCCATGCCGTCCGCCCCCATATCCCAATGCACATTGAGATCGGCGACCATGCCGCGTGTCACAAATTCACGCTTCACGAAGTCGCGCGCCAGTTCGATGCCATCGGCCTGCTTCATCTCGCGCGGGATGGCGAACTCGACTTCGCGCGAGAGCTGCGCGTCCTTGCGCTTCTCGGCCGCCTCGACGTCGTTCCACAGCCGCTCCCGGTCATGCCATTCCTCGGGCGCGTGCTCGGGAAGCAGAACTTCGGAATGGACGACGCCCGCCTTGTTGGTGAAGTCATGGCTGCGGCCTAACCGCTGGTCGTGCAGCCGTGAGGCCGAACGGTAGGCGGCGGCGGCCACGGCGGACGATCCGGCGGCGCGGGAAATGACTTTGGCCGAGAAGTGGTAGATCGCCATGGCGACATACCAATTACCCCTGAAAGCGCACGTCGGCACGACGTATAAGCGCGCCCTCGAACGATTTCATCGCACTCGGGAACACGAAATCCCAGAGGATTTCACGCTATTGAGGGAGGCTGAGACTCCCGATAGCGGAATGGTCCGACTTCCTCAACGAAAGGACGGACCATGCGCAAACCCAAGGACTACGATGCCGAGCTGAAGGCGCTGACTGACAAGGCGAAGCAACTCAAAAGCCGCAAGGTGAGCCAGCTTGGTGAGCTGGTCACAGCGACCGGCGCCGATGCTTTCTCACCCGAAGAGCTGGCTGGCATTCTGCTCGACGCCGCCAGCGCGACAGACGCTGCCAGGAAGGAGGCGTGGCGCAAACGGGGCTCGGCGTTCTTTTCGGGCGAAGGGAAGACAAAAGCTTGCCAACGAACTGGCAGCGAGCCGCGCGGCGCTGCACCGGAACCGGGCAGCGCGCAACCGCTGTTCGATGGGCCAGACGCGGCATGACACACGGGAATGGCAGGTGAAGCGGCGTGAACGTACCCGGCAGCTTATCGAACTGGGCGGGCTGGTCATGAAAGCCGGGCTTGTCGAGCTGACCGACGACGACCGCGCCGTGATCCTTGGCCTGCTTGTCGAAGCGTCGGCGAGGCTGCGAAGCGAGCATCGCGAACAGGCGCTGACGCTGTGGCGGCGAAGGGGCAAGCGAGCGTTTGCTTTGGCCGAGGAATGAAGGCTCAACAGTAGGTCGTTGACGGTGCCGAGAGCTGCTTATCGTTCGCCCTGGTTCAGTGCCGAAAGCAGGAAGTCGGCCCAGTCCACGACCGACACCTTGGGCAGGATTGTCACATCATAACCAAGGCTGGGATAGACGGCGAGCAAGCGGTCATACTCCGCGATAGCTGCATCGAGATCATGGCGGCGCTCAGCGTCGTGAACATAGATTCGCGGCCAAGGCGGCGTGAGGAAAACGTGGCGATGGTAGCGATGGGCTGAACCATAGGCCTTGATCGCTGGCTCGCCGCTCGCATGTTCGAGCGCGATGGCGGCATCGATCAAACCGCGATCGAAGAACACCCATCCGTCCTGTCCTGACGCCTCGTCACGATCTCGCAGCGAAAGATCGATCGCGCGCCGGGCGAATGCGGCCAGATCGATCCACGGCAGTGCCGTACCCGAGCTAGGCTGCTCTTCGGCGATAACGCGGCGGCCCGGCTCTTCGACGACGGCAAAGCCCCGGCGCGCCAGTTCGGCCAACAGAGTGGATTTTCCGCCACCCGAGCAGCCCGAGATGACGACGAAATTACCGGGAGGCGTCGGGCTCATTCCTGCGGCGCGGTGGTCGCGTGCGTTGCTGTCGCTTCAAGCGCGGCCAGATGGGCTTCGCACGCTTCGCGAACAACGCTTTCCATCAGCTCGATGCGTTCCCCAATCCAGGTGAGCTCGTCGGGGCGGATTTCATATTCGGGCGAGTAACGCGCGTTGACGTAGGCCTGCTTCAGGAGTTCGAAGCATTTGCGCGCAAACTTGCTGTCGCGCGGCCACACCGGAATGAGCGCGGGAAGCAACGGTTCGGACTGGCTGCGCAGGAACTGGAGATTGTGCGATTTGGGCGCGTACAACCCCATCGTGAGCATCAGACACAAATAGTACCTCTCCGCCGCCTGATGAAAAAGGAAGGCGGCGTCGTTGTGATCGCCCTCAGAAACATAGAAACGCGCACCTTTGAGCGCTTTGGCGGCCCGTTCCGACCATTCTGCATAGTTCTGCCGTGCTTCAGCGAGATGTTCAGCCGCCGACAGCGTCTCCGGCTTCGCAAACTCCTGCTCGTTGCCGTCGTAGAGCAGGATGCCATCGCGCACGAGATCGACGAAGAACGGGCGCCCACTGCGCAGCTGCGCGTTCACATCGGTCATCGAATGGACGATGAAGCTGACCGGCGCAGACAACCGCCTGGTGATGGCGTAATCGCGCATCAGCCTCTCGTCGGCGCGGTGCCAGTATTCGACGGTCTCGGTCAGCCGCTCGTCGCTGACGACGATGAGGATATCGTAGTCGGAGAAATAGCCGCCGACCGGGTCTTCCACCCAGTCACCGCGCGCGTAGGAACCGTAGAGCACGACCTTCATGATCCGGCCCTGCTTCTTCCAGCTCTGGGTCGCGATGGCGATGGTGTCCTCGAACTCCTCGAACAGCGTGCGCACCACGCGCTCAAGGTCGCGGCGCTTCTTTTCCGGGAGGTGATCGAGGTTCGTCTTCATAGCCTGATCCTGATTGTGCGGCACGAAGGCCTGGTGATGCAAGGCCAAGTGCCCAATCGCTGGTGCCAAAGCTGGTGATGCGCGAGTCGTCCGACGCGGCGACTCGATCATGGTGAGGCAAATGGGCCTTGAGCCGCAGAGACCAACGCAACACGCGGGGACTGTGACGGTGCTGATGGGGCCACATGGGGCCAACACGGCTCTGAGCGGGCGTGAACGTGTTGCGCTCGCGCCCGATTGCCTCAATTCTTCTCGTGGCCGGCCAATCCAACCCACACCAATCGGAAGGATCAAGGCAGATGAACAGAGCTCCACCCAATTCCTTCGTGCGCCTGCCGCAGGTGCTGAAAGAGACCGGCCTGTCGCGCGCGACGCTCTATCGCAAAATCCAGGACGGCACGTTTCCAAAGCAGGCCCGGATCGCACAGCGCTGCGTCGGTTAGCGGCGCAGCGCCATCGACCAGTGGCTGCAAAACCCCATGTTCTACTCGGTCGAGGACTTCCCGCCCCAAACCTGAGCAATTCATCCAAACCAGCAACAGCCAGGCGCGCCCGCACCAGCGGGCGCGCCCGTTTGCTCACCAGCCTTTGCGCTTCTGCCGGTCCAGCGACTGGCTCAGCATCGCGATCGCGCGGCCCATTTCGATCTCCACCCGGCGCACGCTGATGTCGAAGCGCGCGGCGATCTTGTCGTAGGACCAGTTCTCGTAGCGCACGAGGCAGAACAGCTGACGGTGAAAGCGCGGCAGCGAATGGACCGCCCGCGCTACCCGCCGCACTTGCGGGTCCTCGTAGTCGGGGAAAGCGTCGCGCAGGAACGTTTCGCGGATAGCCTGCTCCAGCTGGTAAAAACGCCGCATCATGCCACGTCCTCCCCGAAAGCAAGGAGGTAGTCGGCACCCTTGCTGGCTGCACTCGCCGCCCGGAAGATCGCCTTCTCGTCAGCGCGCAGGACTTCAAGCCACGCCCCAATGTAATCGGAATGGCGGACCGTGGGCTCGATACCCAGCGATGCGCAGGCAAAGGCGGAGGTCATTTCGGCGACCAGTTCCTCCTTCGCGTACAAGGCCGAACCGAACTTGCCGCTCTGATCGCGCTCCAGCCGCCCCTTGCCGCCAGCCCAGTGGCCAAGCTCGTGCAGCGCCGTGCGAAACCAGTTTATGGGCTCATGGAACGCAGCCTGTGGCGGCACCTGCACGTAGTCCTGCCCCGGCGAATAGAACGCCTTGCTCCCACCGATCCGAAAGTCCGCGCCGCTCGCGGCAATCAGCCGGCCCACCTCGGCAATCGCCATGACCGGATCGGGCACCACCGGCTCGGCTGCATACTGCTCGGGTAGCCCCTCGATCTGGTCGAGATTGAACACGGTGAAGCGCTTGAGGAAGGCGATCGTGCGCGCCTCGCGGTCCTCGCCTGCGGCCTTCGCGGCCTCGTCCTTGGGGGTGAAGCGGTCGGCATAGCAAATCACTGTGCCCTTCTCGCCGCGACGCACATGCCCGCCTGCCTTCTCGGCCTGCTTGTAGGTAAGCCAGCGCTGCGACGTGAATGCCCGCTCCACCGCTTCGCACCACAAGATCAGGACATTAATTCCGGAGTACACTCGTCCAGACATCGCGTTATGCGGCATCGTGCAAGGGCACCGGGCGTCCCAAGGCTGCACCCATGGAAGACGTCCTTCTTCCAGCTCGGCGATCACACGTGCGGTAACCTCGCCATAAAGGCTCTGACGGTCGGCCATAACTCCCGCTCCTTTCCTCAACCGCCATTGACCGGCGCCAGGGTGGCGGGGGGCGGCAGGAGCAGACCAGAAGCCCCGCCGGCTAAAGGCGGGGCGCACCCGAAGGGGCGAAACGAAGAGGAGCACCCGGCAGCGAAGCGCACGGGTTGCGCGCCGTCGAGGCGGGGCTAAGGGGCCGCGACGCCCCCCGCCACCACGGAGCCGTCAAGGCTCAACGCCGCCGCGCCTGACGCTCGGCGACCATTGGCGGGATGCCAAGCGCATCCCGAACGGCCCGCCCAATGGCGGGACGGGACGCGTCATGCGATCGTGACGGCTATGCCGACGAGACGCCGCACGGTGGCTCGGCTGGAGCGGTAGCGGAAGTAGAGCGCGGTCAGGCCGTCAGGGCTGGGACGCCGCCGTCAGTACGACCTTAGTTCAGCAGTGCGTTCTAACACGACGCTCCTATTTAACATCTCAACTATTAAATCGGGATCGTGCGTGCAGCGAGGCCAGACCCACGTCGGTTATTCATGACCCGCTATGGCCAAACTTGGGTCGCAGAACCGTGGCCCCGTCGCGCAGCTGGTCGATATGGTCTGACCAGTGCTGCATCATGCGAATGCGCTCGTCCCAGTACTGGCCGCGCGCATAGGCGCGGCGGATTGAGTTGCCATCGGCATGGGCGAGCTGGCGTTCGATCGCATCGGGATTCCAACAGCCCATTTCGTTGAGCAGCGTCGCGGCGAGCGCGCGAAACCCGTGGCCGGTCATTTCGTCCTTGCCGTAGCCGAGGCGGCGGAGCGCGGCGTTGATCGTGTTGTCCGACATGGGGCGCTCGACGGAGCGCAGCGAGGGAAAGAGGAAGGGGCTGTAATCGGCGTCGTGTTCGATCTCCCTCACGATGCCCAGCACCTGTAGCGACAGCGGAACGGCATGAGGGCGCCGCATCTTCATCTTGTGGGCCGGGATCGTCCAGACCCGCTTCTTGAGGTCGAACTCCTTCCATTCGGCCCAGCGCAACTCGCCCGGCCGGACGAAGACGTGCGCCAGCAAACGCAGCGCGGTTCGGGTGAGGGCGTAGCCGTCGTAGGTGTCGATGGTGCGCAGGAGCGCACCGGCCTCCACCGGTGTGGTAATCGCGGCCCGATGGTTTGTCTTCGGAGTAATGAGGGCGCCGCGCAGGTCCGTCGCGATATCGCGCTCGGCACGCGCCGTCGCGATCGCATAACGAAAGACCTGGCTGGCCGCCGTGCGTGCGCGATTGGCGGTATCGTAGCGCTTCGAGGCTTCGATCTTCTTGAGCGCGAGGAGCAGCTCATGCGGGGAGATTTCGGCAATCGGACGCTGGCCGAGCGCGGAATAGAGCTTGGCGAGAAGCCAGCGTGACTTCTTGATCGTCATCGCCGCTGCGCCCTCGGCACCGATCTTTTCGAGCCACTCGTTCCCGACCGCTTCGAACGTATGCGAGGCGGCGAGGGTCTTTGCGATCTTTTCCAGCTTGGCCTGCTCGATCGGGTCCGTTCCATCGGCGATGAGGCGCCTTGCGTCGAGCAGACGTTTCCGTGCTTCACCCAGCGGCAGTTCAGGCCAACGGCCGAAGTTGATGGTTTTCTGTTTTCCGAGAATGCGGTAGTTCATTCTCCAGGACTTGGTGCCGCTCGGTTCGATCTGTAGATAGAGCCCGTCGCGGTCGCTGAGCTTGTAGGCCTTGTCCTGGGGTTTTGCACGCGACACACAGGCCGCATTTAGCCCGGATTTCTGCCGGTTTCCGTAGGACATGATGGTAGCTCCCGATCGCTTTGGCGGGACAACCATCAAATCTACCATCATTTGGGTGAGATTTAGTGAAATGGCCCGAGCCTGACGGAGCCATAATACCACTGAAAAACCGCAGAAAACAGCCAGTTTTGGGATGCTTTCAGACCTGCTGAGAAGCAAAAATGGAGGCCCGAGCCGGAATCGAACCGGCGTGCAAGGATTTGCAGTCCTCTGCGTAACCACTCCGCCATCGGGCCATCCGTCGCGGTGGACGCCGCAAATGTGCGGCTTTGGTTGCAAAGTCAAGCGGCGGATCGGGCAGTGGGCGCAAGATTCTGGTCCTTTGCCGTGCAAAGCCGCTTGGCGTGGCCTGCGCGCTGATTTAGAGGTCCGTTGATCCCCTTGCTGTATTGCATTACCAATACAGTTGTGCCAAGTCCAATCGACCAAGCGAGAATGATCGTGACCGAGCAGAATTTTTCTTCGATGCGGACCGCCATGGTCGAAAGCCAGTTGCGTACCAGCGACGTGGACGATCCGCGCGTGATCGCCGCGATGGCGAGCGTGCCGCGCGAGGATTATGTCCCCGTCGAGCGCCGCGCCATGACCTATGTCGATCGCCCGATCCCGCTGAGCGGCGGCCGTGCGCTGAACCCGCCGCTGGTGACGGGGCGCCTGCTGACCGAGGCGAAGGTTGCGCCCGGCGACAAGGTGCTGCTGATCGGCGCGGCGACCGGCTACAGCGCCGCCTTGCTGGCCGCAATGGGCGCGCAGGTGACGGCGATCGAGGAAGAGGGCGGGCCGGACATTGACGGCGTGAGCGTGGTGCGTGGTCCGCTCAATGCCGGATCGCCCGCTGGTGCGCCTTATGATCTGCTGTTTATCGACGGCGCGGTGGCGGAAGTGCCCGCCGCGCTCGTTGGGCAGCTTGGCGATGGGGCGCGGGTCGTCACGGGCCTGGTCGAACGCGGCGTCACCCGGCTGGCGAGTGGCCGGGTCGTCGCGGGCGTGCTGGGCCTGTCCAGCGTCGCGGATATTGAGATGGTGGTGCTGCCGGGCTTTGCCGCGCCGGAGCGATTCGTTTTTTGAGACGGGGATCATGACAGCAAAGCGACCTAATTTCCGGCGGACCACCGCTACAGCCTTGCTGTTGCTATCCTCTTGCCTGGCCGGTCCGGCCATGGCCGAAACGTTGCAGGGGGCGCTGGCGAAGGCCTATGCGTCCAACCCGACGCTGACCGGCGCGCGCGCGGGGCAGCGCGCAACGGACGAAAATGTGCCGCTCCAGAAGGCGAACGGGCGTCCCGCGGCCGACGTGAGCGGTAGCTATAGCGAAAGCATCCTGAAGCCCACGATCAGCTTCACCGCGCCACAGCGCACCGTGAATGCGCAGGCGCAATTGAATGTGCCGATCTATTCCGGCGGGACCGTTCGCAATGGCGTGAAGGCCGCCAAGACCCGCGTCGCCGCCGGTCAGGCGAACCTGCGCGGCACCGAAGCAAGCGTGTTTTCGCAGACGGTCGCGGCCTATATGGACGTGATCCGCGACAGCGCCATCGTGGCGCTCAACCAGGCCAATGTGAAGGTGCTGGACGTCAACCTGCAGGCGACGAACGACCGGTTCGAGGTGGGCGACCTGACCCGCACCGACGTTGCCCAGTCCGAATCGCGGCTGGCGCTGGCCCGGTCCGACCTCCAGATTGCCCAGGCCAACCTGATCACCAGCCGGGAAAATTACATTGCGCTGGTCGGCGAGGCGCCCGACAATCTGGAACCGCCGCCGCAATTGCCGGGTCTGCCCGCCAACCCGGAGACCGCCGTGCAGGTGGCCCTGCGCGACAATGCGGACATATTGGCGGCGCAGAAGCAGCGCGAGGCGCGCCATTATGACGCGAAGGCGGCGAAGGGCGGCGTGCTGCCGCGCGTGTCGGCCTTCACCCAGGCGGGCTACACCAATTATCTCCATTCGCTCGACAGCACCGCGCTCGACGCCAATGGCAATGCGGTCGAAGGGCCGCAGATCAACAAGCAGGCCGTCGCGGGCGTGCAGCTGACCATCCCGCTATATCAGGGCGGTCGTCCGGCCGCGCAGGTGCGCCAGACCCAGGCGCTCGAATCGCAGGCGATCGAACAGGAGATCGAGATCGAGCGCGGCGTGATCGCGCAGACGCGGGCCGCCTATGCCAGCTGGCAGGCGTCGCTCCAGACGATCGATTCGAACCAGAAGGCGGTCGAGGCGGCATCGCTGTCGCTGGAAGGCGTTCGGGCCGAAAATTCGGTCGGCAGCCGCACCATTCTCGACATCCTCAATGCCGAGCAGGAAGCGCTCAACGCCCGCGTCCAGCTGGTGTCGGCGCGGCGCAACGCCTATGTCGCCGGCTTCAGCCTGCTCGCCGCGATGGGCCATGCCGAAGCAGACGATCTGGGGCTGGCCAGCGGCACGCTCTACGATCCAATGGTCAATTATGACCGGGTGAAGGGCAAATGGTTCGACTGGGACTATGGTGCAGCGCCCATGCCGGTCGCCACGCGCACCGTTGACACGCTGCCACAAAACGCCAATGTGAGTCCCGAAACGGCACAACAGCCATAAGGGGCTGTGATTGCGGGGCCGATAGTCAGGGGACGGCATGGGCGACATGACAAAGGAACCGTCGATGGAAGAGATACTCTCGTCCATCAAGCGGATCATCGCCGAGGAAGGCGAGGAGGCGGTACAGGCGGCGCCGCGTCGCGGGCGGGCTGATGCCGCGCCCAAGCCCGTGATCGAAACTGGCACGCCTGATGAACCGGCCCCCGTATCCTTCGCGCCGCTGGTCGACGAGGTGCTGGAACTGACCGATGAGATCGTGGTGGAGGATGTGATGCCCGCTCCCAAAGCTGCCGCGAAGGCGACGCCCGCGGCCAAGCCTGCAGCCCCGGCGGATGAGTCGATCCTGTCGGTCGAGAGCGAAGTCGCCGCGCGCCACTCGCTGTCAGCCTTGTCCTCCATGCTGATCGCCGCGCCCGAGGGTGCCGACAATACGCTCGACGGGCTGGTCCGGTCGATGCTGAAGCCGATGCTGAAGGAATGGCTGGACGCCCGCCTGCCGGCATTGGTCGAGGATATGGTGGCCAAGGAAATCGCCCGCATCACCGCGCGCTGATTTTTCCTTTGTTCGACGACTGACGCGATTGTTCCAATCATGATATGCTGCCCCTGGCTTGGCATGGCTGGGGGCATGGCGATATGATGCTGTTGATTGCGGCGACGGCGTTTGTCGGAACGCATTTCCTGATGTCGCATCCGTTGCGCGCGCCGCTGGTGTCGCGTCTGGGGGAAAAAGGCTTTCTGGGCCTCTATTCGCTGGTAGCGGCGGCAACGCTGATCTGGATGATCCTTGCCTATCGTGCCGCGCCGGTCACGCCCATGCTGTGGCCGGTGGGGGACGGCCTGTGGGCGCTGGTGACGGTCATCATGCTGATCGCGTCGATCCTGCTGCTGGGGTCGCTGGTCGGTAACCCCGCCTTGCCCGCGCCTGATGGCAGGGCCATGGTGCCCGCCGAAGCCAGGGGCGTGTTTGCCATCACCCGCCACCCCATGATGTGGGCCATCGCGCTGTGGGGCGTGGCGCATATTCTGGTCTATCCCGTCATCGCCAACATCATCCTGTCCGTGGCGATCATCATCCTGTCGCTGGTGGGCGCTGCTCTGCAGGACAGCAAGAAAGCGGCATTGACCCCTGATTCGTGGCCGCTGTGGGAATCGCGGACCAGCTATTGGCCGTTCGCCGCCATCCTGGCCGGACGGGCGCGTTTCGGGCGTTTCGGTCTGCATGCGCTGGCAGGGGGAACGGTCCTTTGGCTGGTTGCGACCTGGGCGCATATACCGCTGACCGGCTGGCCTGCGGGCATTTGGCGCTGGCTGGGCTGATCTTTCGGCTGGAATGGAACGGGAAGGGCCATTAAGGGCGCTTCCATGACCGATCTGCCCAAGACATTCGACCCCGCCGATATCGAAGCCCGCTGGTACGCGCATTGGGAGACGAACGGCCTGTTCCGCCCCGAACGGCCGGACGCGCAGCCCTATACGATCGTCAATCCGCCGCCAAACGTGACCGGCAGCCTGCATATCGGCCATGCGCTCGACAATACGTTGCAGGACATCATGATCCGTTACGAGCGGCTGCGCGGCAAGGATGCGCTGTGGGTGGTCGGCACCGACCATGCGGGCATCGCGACCCAGATGGTGGTCGAGCGGCAGATGAATGCCCGCGGCGAGAAGCGCACCGATTACACGCGGGACGAATTCATCGCCAAAGTGTGGGAATGGAAGCAGGAAAGCGGCGGCACGATCACCGGCCAGCTGCGGCGACTGGGCTGTTCGATGGACTGGAGCCGTGAACAATTCACCATGGACCCGCATTTCAGCAAGGCCGTGGTCAAGGTGTTCGTGGAACTGCACCAGCGCGGCCTGCTCTATCGCGACAAAAGGCTGGTCAACTGGGACCCGCATTTCCGTTCGGCCATTTCCGATCTGGAGGTGGAGACGAAGGAGACGCAGGGCGGCTTCTGGCGCTTCAAATATCCGCTGGCCGATGGCGTGACACTCGCGGACGGAACTGATCATATCGTGGTCGCGACGACGCGGCCCGAAACGATGCTGGCGGACATGGCGGTCGCGGTCCATCCTGACGATGCGCGCTATCGCAGCGTGATCGGCAAGGAAATTCTCCAGCCGATCACCGGGCGGCGGCTCATCATCGTTGGCGACGATTATGCCGACCCCGAACTGGGATCGGGCGCGGTCAAGATCACGCCGGGGCATGATTTCAACGATTTCGAGGTCGGCAAGCGCGCCGGGATCGCCGCTGGCGCGATGCTCAATATGTTCGATGCGGACGCCAATGTCGTGCAGACGGCGGACGGTCTGGTCCCCGACGCCTATCTGGGCCTGCACCGCTTCAAGCGCGATGGCGTGGACGGCGCGCGTGAGTCGGTAGTGGCCGAGATGAAGGCGCTGGGCTTCCTGATGCCGCATGTCACCAAGAACAAGGAAAGCGAGGAGGTCGTCGCGGACTTTGAGCCGCGCGTCATCCAGACGCCGTTTGGCGACCGCTCCGGCGTGGTGATCGAACCCTGGCTGACCGACCAATGGTATGTCGACGCCGCCAAGCTGGCCGTCGCGCCGATGCAGGCGGTGCGCGATGGGCGGATCGAGATCGTCCCCAAGACGTGGGAAAAGACCTTCTTCAACTGGATGGAGAATATCCAGCCCTGGTGTGTGTCCCGGCAGTTGTGGTGGGGCCATCAGATTCCGGCGTGGTTCGACGAGGATGGCGCATCTTATGTGGCAGAGACCGAAGCCGAAGCGCAGGCTATGGCTGGCAACAGGAAGCTGACCCGCGATTCCGACGTCCTCGACACCTGGTTCTCCTCGGCTTTGTGGCCGTTCGGGACGCTGGGCTGGCCGGATGGTGCAACAGAAAAGCCCCTCCCCTTCAGGGGAGGGGTTGGGGTCGAGCCTGTCGCTGATGGGCAGCGTATCGGGCAAAGCCCCACCCCCAGCCCTTCAAACGAGTCACGCGCCTCGTTTGAACCTGAAGGGGAGGGGAGCAACTCACTAGTGTCTCGCCATTACCCCAATGATCTGCTGATTTCCGGCTTCGACATCCTGTTCTTCTGGGACGCGCGGATGGCGATGCAGGGGATGGAGTTCATGGGGGACGTGCCATGGCGCAAACTCTATCTCCACGGTCTCGTTCGTGCGGCGGACGGGCAGAAAATGTCCAAGTCCAAGGGCAATGTCGTTGATCCGCTGGGCCTGATCGACACATATGGCGCGGACGCCCTGCGCTTCTTCATGAGCGCGATGGAGAGCCAGGGCCGCGACGTGAAGATGGACGAGAAGCGGGTCGAGGGGTATCGCAACTTTGCGACCAAGCTGTGGAACGCCGCGCGCTTCCTCCAGTCGAACGGCGTCACGGCGTCGACCAGCATCGATGCGCCCGCCGCCGCCCTGCCGGTCAATCGCTGGATCATCGCGGAGACGGTGGCCACCGTGCAGGCGATCGACACGGCGCTCGCCGACCTGCGTTTCGATGCGGCGGCCAACGCCATCTATCATTTCGTCTGGGACCAGTTTTGCGACTGGTATATCGAACTGACCAAGGGCGCGATGGATGACGAAACGCGCGCCGTCGCCGGATGGGCGTTCGACCAGATCCTGGTGATGCTGCACCCGTTCATGCCATTCATCACCGAAGAGTTATGGCACCTGACCGGCGACCGCGCGAGCGCGCTGATCGTCGCGCAATGGCCCAGGGCGTTGGCGGCGGTGGATACGGAGGCTCAGGCCGAGATTGACTGGCTGATCCGGCTGGTCAGCGCGATCCGCACCGGGCGGACCGAACTGAATGTGCCGCCCGGCGCTAAGCTGCCCATGGTGGTGCGCGACGGATCGGAAGAGACGCATCGTCGCCTCGACCGGCAGGGCGCGGCGCTGGCGCGGCTGGGGCGGATCGAAAGCCTGACCTTTGGCGAGCCGCCCGCAGGCGGCGCGGCGCAGATCGTGGTGGATGAGGCGACCTTCATCCTGCCGCTGGAAGGCGTGATCGACATTGCGGCGGAAAAAGCGCGGCTCGCCAAGGCGCTGGCCGCCGCGGAGAAGGAGCGCGATGCGCTGGGCGGGCGGCTGTCCAACCCCAGCTTCGTTGAGAAGGCCAAGCCAGAAGCGGTGGCCAAGGCCCGCGAGGACCATGCCGAAAAGAGCGCCGAGGCCGAACGGTTGAAAGCAGCGCTGGACCGGCTGGGGTGAAGCTATAAGGACTATGTGTTCCCGCGCAGGCGGGAACCCAGTTGAAACGTCCGAACTGGGTTCCCGCCTGCGCGGGAACACTGACATGAAAGGAAAGGTCGCAAGTGGCAGCGAGCACAGCGGGCGGAAAAGACCTGACGCAGGGGCCAATCGCGTCCACGCTGCTGCTGTTTGCCATTCCCACGCTGGCGTCGAACATCCTCCAGTCCCTCAACGGTTCGATCAATGCGATCTGGGTCGGGCGCTTTCTGGGGCCGCAGGCGCTGGCGGCGACGGCAAACGCCAATATCATCATGTTCCTGATGTTCTCCGTCGTGTTCGGATTTGGCATGGCGGCCACCGTCATGATCGGCCAGTCGATGGGGCAGCGGGATGTCGATGCAGCGCGGCGCGCGTTTGGATCGGCGGTCGGTTTCTGCATGGGGCTGGCGGTCGTGGTTTCGACCGCGGGCTGGCTGGGCGCGCCGGCGTTGCTGCGGGTGCTGGCGACCCCGGCGGAAGCCTATGACATGGCGCTGGTCTATCTGCGCGTCATCTTCATCGCCATGCCCGCCACCCTGTTGTCGGTGATGATGATGATGGGCCTGCGCGGAGTGGGGGACGCCCGCACGCCGCTCATTTTCATGATCGTCAGCGTAGGCGTCGACCTGATTCTCAATCCCGTGCTGATCCTGGGGCTGGGGCCGTTTCCCGCCATGGGCATCGCCGGGTCCGCGACCGCGACGGCGCTGGCGGGCTTTATCAGCCTGATCGGCATCATCGCCTATAGCTATGCCAGGGATCTGCCGCTGCGGTTGCGCGGCCCGGAGCTTGCCTATCTCCGCCCCGCCGCGGACCAGATGCGGGTGCTGCTGGGCAAGGGGTTGCCGATGGGGCTGCAAATGATCGTCATGTCGGCGTCGGGGCTGGTGATGATCGGCCTCGTCAATCGCGAAGGGCTGGCGGTGACGGCGGCCTATGGCGCGTCGCAACAGCTATGGACCTATCTCCAGATGCCGGCCATGGCGATGGGCGCGGCGGTCAGCGCCATGGCGGCGCAGAATGTGGGGGCGGGCCGGTGGGACCGGATCAGCCGGATCACAGGGGTCGGCATCGGCTATCAATTGCTGATCACCGGCACGATGGTCGCGGTGATGCTGGCGTTCCACGAGCCGCTGCTGAGCCTGTTCCTGGGCAATAACAGCGCGGTGATGGCCGAAGCCTGGCACATGCAGTTGCGGGTGAGCTGGAGCTTCCTGGCCTTTGGCTGCACCATGATCCTGTTTGGCGTGATGCGCGCCAATGGCGTGGTGGTAAAGCCGCTCATCATCCTGATCTTCACCCTGTTCGTGGTGCGGATCGGCTTCTATTATGTCGGTTATCCGCTGATCGGGCCGGACGCGCTGTGGTTCAGCTTCCCGGCGGGGTCGTTCGTGTCGCTGCTGCTGGCGTTCCTCGTCTATGCCCATGGCGGCTGGCGCAAGGCCAAGCTGCTGGTGCCGGTGCATGAGGAAGAATGTCGCGAGGCCGTGAACAGCGAGGCGGAGCCGGCCGGGCGGATCGCGCCGACCGGGTAAGGGGTCTTTTGAAAAATGCGCGGAAGGGCGCATTTTTGCAGCCGCACCGGCCCTCTCCCCCACCCGGCCACCCATAGGCTACTATCGTGGGGTGGCCGGGTGGGGGAGAGGGCCGGTGCGGCACGAATGTGCTAAGGCACATTCAGCAAAAGGCCGCTTTAGCGCCCTTGATTGCGCCAGCGGGTGATGGTGCGGTCGAGAATGGCGTCCTCGCCGCCCGACTGGCGCCAGAGTTCGGTGAAGCTGGGGTCGCCCGATGCGGGGCGGCGATGTTCTTCCAGATTGTCGAGCGCGACGCGGATGGGCACTGCGACGCCTTCGCCGCAGATTATCGCTTCCCGATTGCGCAGCGCCGGGATGGAATCGAGGAAGCCGCGCGCGCCTTCGGGCATGGCGGCTTTCACGAAGGCCTGGTCGCGATCATTGTTCAGGCGCATCGAAATGATGGTGCCGCACTGGGATAGCACGCCTTCGGCCAGATCGGACGGGCGCTGGGTGATGAGGCCCAGCGAGACGCCATATTTGCGGCCTTCCTTGGCGATCCGCTCCAAAATCTTGCGCACCGCCTGACCCGCGCCGGTGGTGCTGTTGGGAATGTAGCGATGCGCCTCTTCGCAGACGAGCAGGATGGGGCGCTGCGGTTCGTCGCGCGCCCAGATGGCATAGTCGAACACTAACCTGGACAATACCGACACGACGGTGGAGGTGATGTCGGACGGCATGGCCGACACGTCGATGATGGAGATCGGCTTGCCGTCCGATGGCAGGCGGAAAATCTTGGCGATGAAGGCCTGCATCGTGTCGGCGACCAGCATGCCGGAGAACATGAAGCTGTAGCGCGGGTCGGCCTTGATCTCGTCAATCTTGGTCTTGAGCCGCATATAGGGCAGCGAGTTGGTGCCCTTGTCGAGCTTGCCCATCTCATTCTGGAGAATGTTTGTCAGATCCGACAACAGATAGGGGATGGGCGAATCGACGGTCAGGCGGCCAATCTGTTCGGCCAGGCGGTTCTTCGATCGCGCCGCGAGCAGGCATTTGGCGAGAATGTCGCAATCGACGGTGCGTTCGGAGCCGGACGAGGTGACGAACACCTCGCAATGTTCCTCGAAATTCATCAGCCAATAGGGCAGGGCCAGATTGTTGATGTCGAACACAGCCCCGTTGCTGGCGAAGGCCGCGCCATATTCGCCATGCGGGTCGATCATGACGATATGCCCCTGCGGCGACAGGTCGCAGATGCGGTGCAGGATCAGCGCTGCGCTGGTCGATTTGCCGGTGCCGGTGGAGCCGAGCAGCGCGAAATGCTTGCCCAGCATCGAATCGACATACAGGGCGGCGCGGGTGTCGTTGGTCGGATAGACGGTGCCGATTTCGACGTTGGCCCGGTCGTCCGCAGCGTAAATCTGCTGCATGTCGCTGCCCGACACGGGGAAAATGTCCGTACCCGGCGTGGGATAGCGGGTAACGCCGCGACGGAAGCGATGGATACGGCCGGTCAGCTTTTCCTCTTCGCCCTCGCCCAGAAAATCGATGTCGGCAATGATGCTCTGGCTCGCCTGATCCAGCGTCATCGCGCGGACGCTGGCGACCAGCCAGCATTCGCCCACCCGCATCTTTACCTGGCTGCCGACCTGCCCGGCCATGGCGGTGCAGGGATCGAGATCCTGACCCAGGACGGCGAGCCGCACAGGGTCTATCATCACCTTGGAACTCGACCCGGCGATCTGGAACACCATACCCATGGCTTGCCCCAAGGCGGGGTGCGCGGACGGTACAGCATTACAAAATTCATGTACGCCCGGCATCTGGGTCATGAGCCTTTGTCATCCCTTTGACCGGAGCGGATTCCGGCAAACAGAGACTTGTCTAGGCGATGAAGGTAAAGATTGGCTTATACGCGCGGACGGTTAACAGGGCGTGGGCACGGGTCCGAAACGGATCGACCTTGCCACGCGGGGAACAGCGGGCCAATTGGCGCATTGTTGCCGCGTAACTGTCAGGATCTTTGTTTGTCCGAAACGATATTGGCCGATGGAGCGCGTCGCTCCGATGCGATCGCCATTGCCCGTGTCATCTGCATCCTTGGCGTGGTCTATGTCCATGCCTGGACCGGGCAGAATGGGGAAGCGCTCGCGGCGCTGCGCGGCAGTGCGCAGGATAATCTGCGCTGGGCGTTGATGGAGATATTCGGGCGCAGCGCGGTGCCGCTGCTGGGGCTGATTTCCGGCTGGCTGGTGGCGGGATCGGACACTGCGCGCCATTGGGCGCCGCATGTCCGGCGCAAGGCGCGCACGATATTGCTGCCGATGATCCTGTGGAACGGGCTGGCGATCCTGCTCGTGTCTGGCACGGCCTACCTCTGGTCGCTGAGCGCGCCGGTGCCGACATCGCTTTGGTGGGTGGTGCAGGAAGTGCTGATCATCAGCCGCAACCCCGACATCAATGTCCAGATGCCGTTCCTGCGCGACCTGTTCCTGTGCATGGTTGCCGCACCCATGCTGGTGCGTTCGCCGGGATGGGGGCTGTGGCTGGTGGTCATGGCGACCGCTGCGGCACATGTGGCTGGGCTGGGGCCGCCATTGCTGATGCGGGCGTCGATCCTGTGCTTCTTCACGCTCGGCATCCTTGCCCGGCGCGGCGCGTGGGCGCAGCGGGCGATAGCGCTGCCGCTGGCGGCGGCAGTGCTGCCCTTTGCGCTGATGATCGGCGTGCAGTTCTGCTTGATGGTCGGGCTGGTGGAGGTGCCATACGCGCCGGTGCGCAATGCGATCGACCTGATGGTGCGGATCGCGGCCACGCTCGCTTTCTGGCGGTTGGCATGGGCGCTGGCGGGAAGCAGGGCGCGCGCTGTGCTGCTGCGGATCGAGCCTTTTGCCTTCTTCCTCTTCTGCGCGCACCTGATCCTGATCTGGCTGTTCGGGCCACTGCTGGGCAAGCTGTTCGGCAAGCTCGGATCGCCGCTCTATCCCGTCTTTCTGCTGATCCAGCCATTGCTGGTGCTGGGCGCGGTCATGCTGATCGCTACCCGGCTGCGCCGGATCGCACCCGGCGCGGCGAGCGTGCTGAGCGGGGGCCGGCTGAAACCTCGTTCGCGTTAAGCCGGTTCGCGGGCGGTAAGCGCCTGTGCCGCGGCCATGGCGATGGCGAAACTGTGCTTGCGCGCCTGCACATCATGGATCTGGCCCGTGAGGATCAACTCGTCCGCCTGGGTACGGCGCAGGAAGGCGGCAATGTCGCGCTCGACATCGGCCTGGGTGCCGATGCTGGAAACGCTCAGCACGTCGGACAGCATCGCCTGCGCCTGGGGCGGCAGGCTGTCATAATAGCCCTCCACCGGCGGCTGGAGCTTGCCCGGCTGCCCGGTGCGCAGGCGCACGAACGCCTGCTGCATCGAACTGGCCAGCAATTGCGCTTCTTCCATGCTGTCGGCGGCAAAGACGTTATAGCCCGCCATGACATAAGGATATTTCAGCTGCGCCGACGGACGGAAATCGCGGCGGTAGATGGCGATTGCCTCATCCAGCGCGCCCGGTGCGAAATGGGAGGCGAAGGCGTAGGGCAGGCCGAGCGCGGCGGCGAGCTGCGCGCCATAGAGGCTGGACCCCAATATCCACAGCGGCACATCCTCGCCCGCGCCCGGCGTCGCTTCTATGCCCAGCCGCTCGTCACCCGCGAAATAAGCCTGCAATTCCATGACGTCGCGCGGGAACTGATCCGCGCCGCCGGCCAGATTGCGGCGGATCGCCTGCGCCACCCGCTGGTCGGAGCCGGGCGCGCGGCCCAACCCCAGGTCGATCCGGTTGGGGAAAAGCGCCGCAAGCGTGCCAAATTGCTCGGCAATCAGCAGCGGAGCGTGGTTGGGCAGCATGATGCCGCCTGCGCCGATACGGATGGTGGAGGTCGCATGGCCGATATGGGCCAGCACGACCGATGTGGCGGCCGACGCGATGCCGGGCATGCCATGATGTTCGGCGACCCAGTAGCGATGATAGCCCAGCGCCTCGGCATGGGCCGCAAGATCGGCAGCATTGGCGAGCGCGGTGGATACGCTGTCGCCTTCGCGGACGGGGACGAGGTCGAGCAGGGAAAAACGTGTCATGCCCGCTATATGGGGGCATGATGAGTTTTATTTCAATACGGGAAATCAGACGGCGCGACCAAATCCCTGTGGCGGGGTGTCTGCGCGGCGGCCAAATGTCACGGGGCGGCGGGCAACCAGCGGATTTGCGTCCCGGTCGAGCAGCGCCATCGTTTCGGTAAAGCAGGGACGCAGCGCCACGACGGTTTCGATCAGTTCGTCCGGGCCTTCGCGGGTTTCCACGCATCGGCGGGCGACCATCTCGATTTCTTCGGCCATGGCGCTCAGCCGATAAGCGCCGAACTGGGCCGATTCGCCCTTGAGCGTATGGGCCGGCGTTACCAGCGCAGCGGCGTTGCGGGCACGAAAGGCATCCTCGACCGCGCTGATGGATTTGGCGCCATCTTCACGGAAATAGCCAAGGATGCGCAGAAATGCCGCACCCAGCTCACCGCGGGTTCGTGCAAAATCGCTCCAATTGACGAGGTCGGCGTCTTGATGAGGCACCCGTGCCACTCCTTGTTCTACGAACGGGAAAATAAGTGGCGCGCGTAAATAGAGCGTTAAAGCGTGGCGGGCAGCAACCGATTGTTTGCGTCAATCCGGAGCCATGCGCGACAACGCATATTGGTGCGTGTCGAGGACCGCGAAAAGCCAGCCATTTTGCCGGGCAAGCGCTTCCAGTTCGCGCCCGGCAATCGGATCATCCGCTTCGATCCTGATGGCGGGCGCATCGCGCATGGCCCGTGCCGCACGCAAGGCGGGCCAGGGGCATTTCATGCCGCGTGCATTGACGATGACCGGGTCGGCCATCGCGCCTATTTGCCGAAGGGATTTTTGGCGCTGCGCAGCGTCAGCCGCACCGGCACCGCGCCAAAGCCCAGTTCCTTGCGGATGCCGTTGACCAGATAGCGACGATAGCTTTCGGGCAGATCATCGAGCCGGGTGCCGAACAGGATGAAGCCGGGCGGGCGCGTCTTGGCCTGGGTGATGTAGCGCAGCTTGATCCGCTTGCCGCCGGGCGCTGGCGGGGGATTGGCCTCCAGCGCGCTTTCGAACCAGCGGTTGAGGACGCCGGTGGACACGCGCTTCGACCAAGTGGAGCGGGTTTCGAAGGCGACGCGGATCAGATCGTCCAGTCCCTTGCCGGTCGCGGCCGACACGGTCATGATCGGCACGCCGCGCACCTGCGCCAACCCGTCGAACAGCGCCTGCTTGATGCCCTGATACAGGGCCGATCCATGTTCGACCGTATCCCATTTGTTGAGCGCGACGACGAGCGCGCGCCCTTCCTCCAGCACCTTGTCGGCGATGCGCAGATCCTGCGCCTCCAGCCCGCGCGTCGAATCCAGCAGCAGCACGACGACTTCGGCGAAATTTACAGCGTTCAGCCCGTCGGTCACGGCCAGCTTTTCCAGCTTGTCCTGCACCTTGGCATGTTTGCGCATGCCGGCCGTGTCGATCAGGCGGACGGGGCGCTCCAGCCCCTCGTCATCGACCCACATCCAGTCGACGGCGATGCTGTCGCGGGTGATGCCCGCTTCCGGGCCGGTCAGCAGCCGGTTTTCGCCCAGCAGCCGGTTGATCAGCGTGGATTTGCCCGCATTGGGACGGCCGACGATGGCGAGCTTGAGCGGCGCGCTCTCCTCATCCTCGTAAAAAGTCTTGTCTTCGGATTCAAATTCTTCCCGCTCCAGATGCGGGAGCAGCGCCTGGAACAGATCGGCCAGGCCCTGACCATGTTCGGCGGAAAAGGGGATGGGTTCGCCAAGGCCCAGGCTGAAGGATTCCATCACACCGTCGTCGGCGGCTTTGCCCTCCGCCTTGTTGGCAACCAGCACGACCGGCACGTCATTGGCGCGCAGCCAGCGGGCGATTTCCTCGTCCAGCGGGGTGATGCCCGCGCGCGCGTCGATCATGAACAGGGCAAGGTCGCAATTGTCGACCGCCGCTTCGGTCTGCATCCGCATGCGGCCGGGCAGGCTGTTGGCGTCCTCATCCTCATAGCCTGCGGTATCGACGATGATGAAATCCAGGCCAAGCAGATGCGCCTCGCCCTCCCGCCGGTCGCGGGTGACGCCGGGCTGGTCGTCGACCAGCGCCAGCTTCTTGCCGACCAGGCGGTTGAAGAGGGTGGACTTGCCCACATTGGGACGCCCGACAATGGCTACTGTGGGCAGCATGGAGGCCCGTATCCTTCCGAAAAATTCAAAATCGACAAACGCCGCGCTCCCGCGAAGGCGGGAGCCCAGTCCGTATCGGGGAACTGGACTCCCGCCTTCGCGGGAGCGGGCTTAGCATGTTTGTTGCTCTTAGCGGAGTGCCGTCAACTTTCCATCATCGGCAAGCACATAAAGCATATTGTTGGCGACGATGGGCGGGAGCGACATGGAGCGATTCATGTCCACATCGGCTTGCACGCTGCCATTGGTGGGATCGACATAGACCATCTGGCCGCGCGTCGACACGACGATCAGCCGATTGCCCGCCAGAACGGGGCCGGTCCAGCGGATCGCCTTGTCCTTCTTCTTTTCCTTCTGCCAGCGGCGCAGCTGGCTGACCCAGCGAATCTTGCCGGTGGCGCGCGCGACGCAGAGCAGGCGGGCGTCGCTGGTGACGACGAACACCCATTCGCCGACGACCGAAGGGGTGGAGATGCCCGCAATGTTGATTTCCCACAGGCGCTGGCCGCTGGTCAGTTCATAGGAGGCCATGCGGCCGCCCTGACCGATCGCGAACACCCGGCCCCGGTCGATCACGGGATCAGCATCGATGTCGGTCAGCGTCGCGACGGCGGTGGAAATGCTGGTGCGCGAGAGCGCGTCGCCCCACAGCGTCCGGCCATTTTCATATCGATAGGCGGTCAGTTCGCCCGAACTATAGCCTGCGATCACCGTGCCCTGCGCCGCGGCGGGCGCGGCAACGCCGAACACGCCGGTCACCTGCAACGTGCCGCTGTCGGTCCACTGGGTTTCACCGTCGGACTGGTTGAGCGCGAAAATCTGGTTGTCCTGACCCATCACATAGACATGGCCATTTTCCAGCGTCGGCGCGCCGCGCAGCGGCCCGGACAGATGCTTTTTCCAGATGATCGCGCCATCGGCGACGTTGAGCGCGAATACGTCGCCAAGGCCGGTGCTGGCGAACACCCGGTCGCCCAGGACGCTGACGCCGCCGCCGAAGAGCGAACGGCCATTGCCCTTGCCCTCGGCAGGCAGGCTGGTCTGCCACAATTTGCTGCCATTGGCCGCATCGAAGGCGATGACATGGGCGCCTGCGTCAGTGACGAACAGCTTGCCGCCCGACACGACCGGCGATGCGGCGAGGCGCGCCTGTGGCGAACTGCCCTCGATCGAAGCGCTCCACACCTGCGTCGGCGATGCGCCGAGCGCGACATTGCCCATCGCCTTGGACGGATCGCCGCCCGGCTGCGCCCATTGATCGTTGACATAAGGGGCGGGCAGGGCGACGGGCACGTCGGCCAGAGCCGGTTCGACCTCGATACCCTGTTCATTGTTCAGGATGGACACGCGGTTGCCCAGCACCGGGGTCTTGGGGCCGCCCTTCTTGCCGCCGACAATGCCGCAGCCGGCCAGCAGCGCGATCATGAGGGTGAGCGTCACAGCGCGGCCGATGGGCGCCTTTGTCTTCATGCTGTCCATTCCCATGCGCTCATTCATCCCTGTGCCGGATCAGCGGGCGATTCCACCGCGTCGATCCCCAATAGTCCCGCCATCTGTCGCGCGCGTGAACGGATCGACTGGGGGACGTTGGCGTCCTTGGCGATTCCGGCGAACAGCGGCCCGGCGAGGTCATTCTTGCCCATCTTCATATAGGCGATGGCGACCAGTTCCCCCGCGCTGCCGAACCAGGGCGCGCCCTCGACCGCCAGCGGTTTCAGCCGATCGACGATCTGCTGCGGCTTCAGGCTGTCAAATTCCAGCGCGGTCTGGCGGATCAGCGCCACATCGCGATAGGGCTGGTCCAGCCCCGTATCGGCGACCATCGCGCCATAGAGCGCGATCGCGCCCTTGGTATCGCCCTTGCGCGACGCCGTCCCCGCCTGCACCAGCAGTGCCGACGCGCGATAGCCCGGCTGGCTGGCCTTCGTCAGCGCGTCCAGTTGCTTGGCGTCAGGGGTGCCGCCGCCGGTTGCGGTCGCCAGCACGGCGTCCATCTGTTCCGACACGGCTTCCGCCTCGGTCTTGCTGTGATGCTGCCAGTAGAGCCAGCCGCCAAAGGCCGCCAGCCCGGCCACGACCGCGACCAATATCCAGCGCCCGTAGCGCTGCCACACTGTCAAAAGCTGGTCCTGACGGACGGCTTCATCGACCTCGCGCATGAAGGCTTCGCTATTTTGCGGCGTCAGGGCCACTTTATTCTCCGGGACATGGATCAGAAACAGATGGGCAGAAGGCGCGATCAATAGCGGCGCTTATGCCACAGGCAAATCACTTTTTAGGGCGATAGACCTGTTCTTCGGTCGGAAAGCTGCGCGCCCGCACGTCATGGGCGTAACGCTCCGCCGCGCTGGCGATCGTTTCGGCGATATTGTCGAAGCGTTTGACGAAGCGCGGCACCCGTTCGAACATGCCCAGCATATCTTCGGTCACCAGCACCTGCCCATCGCAATGGGCCGATGCGCCAATGCCGATGACGGGCACATCGACGCTGTCGGTGATGGCGACGGCCAGTTCCTCCATCACGCCTTCCAGCACCAGCGCGAAGGCGCCCGCCTGCGCGACGGCGCGGGCGTCGGCCATGATCTTGGCATGTTCTTCCTGGCTCTTGCCGCGCGCGCCATAGCCGCCCAGTGCGTTAACCGCCTGCGGGGTCAGGCCGACATGGGCCATGACCGGGATACCGCGCTGGCTCAAAAAAGAGATGGTTTCGGCCATCACCTGCCCGCCTTCCAGCTTCACCGCCGCTGCGCCGGTTTCCGCCATGATGCGGCTGGCGCTGGCAAAGGCCTGTTGCGGTGAGGCTTCATAGCTGCCGAACGGCATGTCGACGATGACGACGCTATGATAGCTGCCGCGCACCACCGCCGCACCATGCGCGCACATCATGTCGAGCGTGACGGCAAGGGTGGAGGGCAGGCCGTAAATCACCTGCCCAAGCGAATCGCCGACCAGCAGCATGTCGCAATGCGGATCGAGCAATTGGGCCTGCCGCGCGGTGTAGGCGGTCAGCATCACCAGCGGCTCGGTCGTTTTCCCCTCAAACTTGCGCCGCTGGATGGCGGGCACGGTCAGGCGCTTCATTGGCGCGGGCGTGGGATTGGCGCGGCTGGTCGAGGTGTCGAGGGTGAAGGTCGTGGACATGGGCAGGCTCTAGCCCAGCCAGTCCCGCGGCGCAAATGGCCAGCAATGGGCGGAGTGGCATGGTCGTGCCGCTCCGCCCACCGGGGGTGAGAGGGATCAGAAGGAAAATTTGATCGTGCCGCCCCAGGTCCGGGGGTCGCCGGGCTGGCCAGCGATCAGGCCGGTGTTGCCGGGGGCGACCTGAAGCGTTTCGATATAATCGACACCCAGCGCATTGCGGACCCAGCCGAACACGTCGAACCCATCGCCCCGGAACCCGGCGCGGACATTGGTCAGCGCATAGCCCTTCACATTGGTGTAGATCGATGGCGAGGCGTTGCTGTTCCAGTGCGAACGGTAATTGCCGTCCACGCCCAAATAGACTTGGCCCTCTTTCGCCAGCAGCGTCACCGGCTGGTTGATCTCCGCACCATAGGAGAAGGCCCATTTGGATACGCCGGGCAGATCGGCGCCGGAAATGTCGCACTGGCGCGGGCTGAGTGCGCCCGGCACGCCGGGTTGCGAATAGTCCGGCGTCGCATTGGCCGCCTGGAACGTGCCGCCCGACAGTTCGGGCGGGCAGGGCGCATCCACGAACTTCTTATATTTGGCGTCGGTATAGGCGCCATTGGCATAGGCGGTGAAGCGATCGCTGGCGACGATCTTGAAGTCCGCCTCGATCCCCTGCGACCGGACCTTGCCCGCATTGGCCAGATAGCCGCGCACCGTGCCGAACTGGCCGCCATTCACCGTTGCCTGGAAATTCCTGATGTCGGTGCGGAAGGCGGAAAGGTTGAAGGTCGCCCGCCGGTCAAGGAACTGCGTCTTGAGGCCGATTTCAAAATGGTTGACCGATTCCGGCTTCACCGTGCTGGCGTCATAGTTGACCGTGTTGTCGGCGTTGAGCGGCAGGCCGTTCTGGTTGATCCCCAGCGTCTTGAAGCTCTTGGCATAGGTCGCATAGGCCAGCACGTCGCGGGCGATCTTATAATTGATGTTGAAGTCGTAGGTGAAATTCCAGGCGCTGTCGGACGGCGCGCTGACCTGCGGCTGATAGACGCCGCATTGCTGTGAGGTTCCCTTGATCGTCCCCGGATCGGCGACGGCGGTGCAGCTGATGGCCTGACCCTGCGCATTGGTAACGATGCGCTGATAGAAGCCTGATTTCTTGTCATAGTTGAGGCGCAGGCCCGGCTGGATCGTCAGCGCGTCGGTCACCTTCCAGCTCAGTTGCCCGAACAGCGCCGCGCTGTCCGCCTTGAGCCACTGGGTGTTGCTGGCGGTCAGGCCAGCGAGTGTCGCGGGGTTATTGGCGGGGTTGGCCGGATCGGATGAAGGGGCAAGGCTCCATTGCGCGGCGGCGCTGCCCTGTTGCTCCGTCCCCTGGGTGTCGACGCGCTGCTTGAAGCCGAACAGGCCGACAACGAAATCGACATTCTGGCTTTCGTAATTATAGCGGAATTCCTGGCTATACTGGTCCTGCTGAGAGGGGTTTTGCGATCGGGAAACGATCGGCAGGCCGGTAAAGTCGCGGTCATTTTCCGGCTTCCAGTCCCAGAAGCGCCAGGCGGTAACCGACGTCAGCGTGCCGGGGCCGACATCCCATTTGATCTTGGCCGACACGCCGCCAATCTTGTTGCCAGCGTTCAGGTTGGAATCGAGGTCGGTCAGCCGGTCATAGGGATTGCGACTGGGGACGACATAATTTTGCGCCGCCGCCAGCGCGTCATATTGGCGGTTAAGCGGGCGCTGGGTGCGACCGACGCGCACGAAGGTCGTGCCGCAGCATTCGGGGTTCTGGCGGCTGTAGTCGCCCGACAGGGTGATGCTGAAATCCTCGCTCGGCTTGAACAGCAATTGCCCGCGGAGGCCCAGATTGTCCTGTTCGTTGATCCAGCGCTGGCTTGTCACATTGTAGAGCGTGCCGCGTCGGCTGGTCGACGCCATGGCGATGCGCACGGCGACCGTGTCTGACAGCGGGCCGGAAACAGCGGCCTTTGCCTGTTTGAGGTTGAGATTGCCGACGGTCAGTTCGGCGCGGCCTTTGAAATCGAAGGTCGGCTGGTTGGTCGTGATGTTGATCGCGCCTGCCGTGGTGTTCTTGCCGTAGAGCGTGCCCTGCGGCCCGCGCAGCACTTCGACCTGCGCGACGTCGAGAAAGTCGAAGGTCGCAGCGGCAACGCGGCTGTTATAGACATCGTCGACATAGATGCCGACGCCCTGTTCAAAGCCGTCGCTGGTCAGGCCGAACGGCACGCCAAGGCCACGAATGTTGACCGAGGTGTTGCGCGGGTTGGTGGTATAGACCTGCAAAGTCGGCGCGAGCTGTTGCAGCTTTACGATGTTGAAGTTGCCGGTGGCTTCGATGCTGTCGCCACGGACCACGGAAATGGCCAACGGTACTTGCTGCGCCGTTTCCTGACGGCGGCGGGCGGTCACGACGATGACGTCGCCGCGCGGGTTCTGCGTTTCCGCGGCCGGATCGACCGGCTGCGGCGTGGCGTCCTGCGCATGGGCGGCAGGCGTGATGAAGGAAGCGCTTGCCACGCTGGCAAGCAACAGAAAACGCGCAATCATATTGGTCCTCTTTTCCGGCGGTCCGGTGGTTGTCGATCGCGGCGTTTCCGGTGGTCCGGTCAAAGCCTGTAATGTCGGGGTGATGCTGGATCATGCGGCTCACCCCCTTGCCGCACGGGCCGTGATGACCCGGTCGCTCTTGCGCCTCCTATATGTTCAGTTGGTCAGGCGCGTCTTTTCCGTAACGTCGATCTGGACCACGCGGGCGTCATGGACGGTCAGCGTGATCGATCCGAACTTCAGGCCCGTCAGCACGGCGCGCACCTTGTCGATGCTGACCATGATGTCGGAGCGCTGGATTTCGGTACGGCCGTTGCGCAAGTCAGTTGGTAAGGTGTCTTTCATGTGGCCTCCGTTCCGCGCTATATATCAACTAAAATGATAGACAAAAAGCAAATATAGATGGCGCGCAACTTTCTCTTTGTCGCTCCCTGCCGGAGCCAAGGATCATCGGTGGGCGCGCGCACTGGCAGCGATCAGCGGCTGCCGCGCAAGTGGCATGGCCGGGCGGGACTGACGCATGGCGGACGCCTGTTCCCGCGCATTGTCGATCAACCTTTCGAGCAGTCCTTGCCCGAAGCGCCAATCGCCAAGGCCGGAAGCCGCGTTGATATGGCCGGCATGGCCAGCATCCACAAATTCGCTGCCCCAATATTTGCCGATGCTATGGGCGCGCTCGAAGAAAATATAAGGATCGTCCCGACTGGCCACCAATATGGAGGGGAAGGGCAAGGGCGCGCGTGGCGTGGGGCCAAAGCCGCCGATCATTTCGGGCGTTTCCATCCGGTCGCAATCGGGCGGGGCAACCAGCAGCGCGCCGGTCACCGGCCAGCCATAGGCCTGGCTCTGCAAGGCGCCCCACCATGCGACCGCCATGCAGCCCAGGCTGTGCGCCGCCAATATGACGGGGCCGTTGGCGGCGCGGATCGCCGCGTCCAGCCGGGTGACCCAGGCATTGCGATTGGGGCTGGCCCAACTGCCAAGATCCACCCGCTCACAATCGCCGCGCGTTTCTTCCCACAGGCTTTGCCAGTGGTCCGGCCCGCTATTGTTCAGGCCGGGAATGGTCAGCACGAGCGGTTGGCGCGTGTCTCCCGAAAATCCGAATCGCTCCATGATCTGGTCCTCAATCCTGTCTATCCAGGCCATGACCGTAATTCTACTATTTCGATAGACAATTGGTCAACGACGGAATGTGGCAGAATCCGGGCAATTGGAATGGCGCAGGCGGGAAGGGAGGCGAAGAAGCGGGAAACGTGGCGGCGGACAGGAGCGGCCTTGCGGCTGCGCCCGTCCGTCAGCACCATTTTACCAGGGGTAGATCAGGCCATAATATTGATATACGTTGCGGCCATAGCCTTCGTCATAGTCGGGCCGTTGATCGGCCATGTAATGCGGGGCCTGCTCCAGCAACTTGCTGTCCAGGTCGACGACATAGCCGCCCTGTTCGGTGTCATAGTTCAGCATCGACCAGGGCAGGGGATAATGGTCATTCCCGATCCCCAGAAAGCCGCCGAAGGACAGCACCGCATAACGGACCTGCCCCGACATCTTGTCGACCATGAAGTTGGAGATTTTGCCGAGCTTTTCGCCCTGCCGGTTATAGACGGCGGTACCCTCCACCCGGTCGGACGCAATCAGTTCGCCATGATTGGCCGCATGATTGATCATTGTCGTTTCAGACATTGTCATTCTCCTGCATCAGTGGGGTTATATCTATGCAACCACGAGCGACGCCGGGGGTTCCTTGTCGATTAGCAGGAGATAGAAGCATGAAGATCAATCGCAGCGGTTCAGCGGTGTGGAGCGGCGGGCTTAAGGACGGCAAGGGCGCGATATCGACCCAGAGCGGCGCGCTGGACGCCTATCCCTATGGCTTTGCGACCCGTTTTGAAGGGGTGCCGGGCAGCAACCCGGAAGAATTGATCGCCGCCGCCCATGCCTCCTGCTTCACCATGGCCCTGTCGCTGATCCTGGGGGAAGAGGGATTTACCGCCAGCAAGATGGAAACCAATGCCGTCGTCACGCTGGAAAAGCAGGAAGATGGCTTTGCCGTCACCGCCAGCCATCTGACGCTGAAGGCCAGCATCCCCGATGTCGACGAGTCGACATTTCAGGATCTGGCGGCAAAGGCCAAGGCCAATTGCCCGATTTCCAAATTGCTGAAGGCCGACATCAGTCTGGAGGCAGAGCTGCTGTCCTGACCCGTTCCGCCTTGCCGCGGACATGTTCGCGCCAGGCGATATAGAGGCCGCTGGCAATGATCAGGCTTGCCCCGATCCAGGTCGTCGCCAGCGGCCATGGCGCGCCGATTGCCAGACCCAGCAGCGTCGTCCAGATGATCGCGCTGTAATCCATCGGCAGCACGACCGACACCGGACCCCAGCGCAGCGCCGCAGTGAGGCAAATCTGCGCGATGCCGCCAAACAGGCCGATCAATAGCAACAGGCCCCAGGTGACCGGATCATGCATCTGCGCAAAAAAGGGCATGGCGATGCCCAGCGGGATCATCGACAGTGTGGTGAACCAGAATACGACCACGCCAGCGCTTTCGGTACGCCCCAGTTCGCGCAGCACCAGGCTGACGCTGGCGGTCACGAATGCGGCGGCAATGGCGACCGCGACGCCCTGTAGCGGGAAATGGGCGGCATCGGGCCGTACCATCACCAGCACGCCGACAAAGCCGATCAGCACCGCAGCCCAGCGATGGATGCCCGTTGCCTCCCGCAGGATCAGCGCCGACAGGATCGTGCCGAAAATCGGCATGGTGAACCCGATTGTCGCGGCTTCGGCGGGCAGCAGCAGGATGTAGGACAGGAAGTTGAGCAGCATGCCGGTCAGGCCCAGCAGCATGCGGCTGGCATGGACGCCGATGCGCCGGGTGTGGACGCTGCGCAACCCGTCGGCCATCGCCACCCAGCTCAGCACGAAGGGAAGGGCCAGCGCCTGGCGATAGAAGAGCGATTCGACGACATGGACGCCCCGTCCATCTACCACCCGCACCGTCACGAACATGACGGACAGGCAGATGACAGCAGACAGTCGAAGTCCGATGGCGAATAGCGGTCGATGCGGTCGGGAATGGGGCGGGGCAGGCGTCACCGCTCCGCCTTAGCCCGGTTGCGCCATCGCGCAACCGGGAAGGGACGGCAAAATCCTATTGCATCGGTTTGACGAATTTCAGCGTCATGCGATCGCTTTCGCCGATGGCCAGATATTTGTCGCGGTCGACATCCTTCTGGCTCAACGTCGGGGGCAGGGTCCATACGCCCTTGGCCCAATCCGCCGTATCCTTGGGATTGGCGTTCACCTCCGTCGCGCCGGCATAGGTGAAGCCGGCGGCTTCCGCGATGCGGCGGATCGTGGAAAGCTTGAGATAACCGCTGGTCTTTTCCAGCGCGCTGTCGCGTCCTTCGGGCATGCGATGATCGACCACGCCCAGCGTACCGCCCGGCTTGAGCATCGCGAAGAACGCCGCGAAGGTCGCCGCCTCCGTGCCGCCCATCACCATGTTATGGACGTTGCGGAAGGTGAGGACGGTGTCCACGCTGTTGGCGGGGATCGTGGAGCTTTCGTCGGGGAAGGGGACAACCGTGACCTTGTCATAGACGGTCGGCTTGGCGGCCAGGAAGGTTTTGTAACCGTCCAGATAACGCCCCGTTGGTTGCAGGGCATAGAATTTGCCCTGATCGTGCAGCAGCGGCGCCAATATTTCGGTGTACCAGCCACCGCTGGGCGCATATTCGACCACTGTCTGGGTCGGCGTCACGCCGAAAAAGGCCAGCGTTTCGGCCGGGTGGCGATATTTGTCGCGCGCGACATTGGCTGGCGTGCGGCTGGGCGCCGCGATGGCGGCGGCGATCGGGTCAGCCGCCTTGGACGCGGCATGATCGCCATGCCCGCTATGCTGGGCGAGCAGGGGCAGGGCAGGCAGGGCAAGGCCGGTCAGCAGCAGTCCGGCACGGGCGAGACGGTTCATCGGCAGTCCTCTCTTGAAAAGTCAGGAGGAGGGTGTGCCGGTCGCGGCGAAGCGATGCAAGGGGGCTGGAGGGGAAATCCCCGCCAGCCACGATTCGTCATGAAACAGCTTCGCCGTTTCTCTCAGCCAGCGCTTACAGGCAGGCTTCCAGGAAAGGCTGGTCGAAACCGAACATCCGCGCCTTGTCCAGCGTGTAGGGACGCAGGCCCATCGACCGATATTCGCCGACGATCTTTCCGCTGTCATCCTCATCATGATATTCGAACTTGAACAGTTCCTGCGTCACGATGACTTCGCCTTCCATGCCGATCACTTCGGTCACGTTGGTGATGCGGCGCGAACCGTCACGCAGGCGCTTGACCTGGATGATCAGATCCACCGAGTCGGCGATCTGCTTGGAAATGGCTTCCTTGGGGATTTTGATGTCCCCCATCAGGATCATATTTTCCATACGGCCCAGACATTCGCGGGGCGAGTTGGCGTGAAGCGTACACATGGAGCCGTCATGGCCCGTGTTCATCGCGGCGAGCAGGTCGAAACATTCCGCGCCACGAATTTCGCCCAGGATGATGCGGTCCGGGCGCATACGCAGGGCGTTCTTGACCAGATCGCCGATGGTGATGGCGCCATTGCCTTCCAGATTGGCCGGGCGGGTTTCCAGCGGCAACCAGTGCGGCTGTTGCAGCCGCAATTCGGCCGCGTCCTCGATCGTGAGCACACGTTCGCCCGGATCGATCATTTTCGACAGGGCATTGAGCATCGTCGTCTTGCCCGAACCGGTACCGCCCGAAATGACGATGTTGAAGCGGCATGCGCCTGCAATCTTGAGCGCGGTCGCCATCTTGGGGCTCATGGCGCCCCATTGGGCGAGCATGTCGATGGTGATCGGCTTGGCAGAGAATTTACGAATCGAGATGGCGGTGCCACGCAGCGACAGCGGCGGCACGATCACGTTGACGCGGCTGCCATCGGGCAGGCGGGCGTCGGCCAGTGGCGTGGTCTGGTCGACGCGGCGGCCGACCTTGCTGACGATCCGCTGCGCGATCTGGAACAGATGTTCCTCGTCCCGGAACTTGATCGGCGCGATCTGGAGCTTGCCCTTCTTTTCGATATAGGTCTGGTCCGGACCGTTGACCATGATGTCGGTCACGTCCGGGTCGGACAGCAATTCTTCAAGCGGGCCAAGGCCCAGCAGTTCATCGACCAGCACCTTTTCCAGCGCGAACTGTTCGCGCCGGTTGAGGGTCAGCTTCAGTTCCGCCAGCACTTCCATGATGATCGGGCGGAATTCCTCGGCCAGTTCATCCTTGGTCAGGGTTGCGGCGGCTTCCGGATCGACACGCTCCAGCAGGCGGGGCAGTACCTGCTCCTTGATCTTGTGGACGCTGGCTTCAAAACCCTGCGGCCCGGCGTCGGCCACATGTTCGTGATTGGCGCGGTCGGACAGGCGCTGGATGGCGTCGGCATTGCGCTGCATCTGGCTGGTCGGTGCCGCCAGTGGATCGACGCTCGTTTCGCCTGGCAGGGCCGCTATGTCGAGCGGGGGAAACTGATCGCCGCCGCGCGCTTCTTCCTTGGGCGCGCCGCCTCCCTGCATCGGCCGGGCAACGCCAAAGCCGGGCTTGATGCCAGCAGGTCCATTTTTCCGTCCAAAGGCGCTCATAAGTCTCCGCCAGTAATTCGCGATCGAAGCCGCCCGGTTGAGGGCCGATCAGATAGGGCTTGGGAAGGTGAATAAGATGGAAACTTTGACAAATGGCTAATGGACCGGCGGCCCGCCAGCAGCGCCAGTATCATTAGCGCGATCAGGCTGACCGCCGCGCCAGCTGTCTCCTGCCACAACCGCACCCGCTCGATGCGGTAGGTGCCCGGCGTCGCGTCGAAGCTGATCAGCGGACCATGGCTCGCAATGGCCTGCCCGTCGCGCGTCACGCGCCAGATGGGAAAGGCCGCATGGCCCATCGTCACCGGGCCGGAGCGGGTCACGGAGATGCTGTCGCCGCGCGGGAGGGTGGCAAAGCGGCCAAGGTCGGTCCAGCGATCGACCCGATCAACGAGCGAAGCATCGAATCCGGCGGGCAGATATTCCGGTGCGTCAGGCTGGTGCCGTTCGATCCTGTTATAGTCGACAGGCATGCGCAGCAGGGCATGGGCTATCAGGCCAGTGAGCAGGAAGGGGAAGGCCAGCACCAAAGCCGCGCCAAACGCAATGATGCGGCGAGGCGGGCAGGCGGCGATCGCTGTGACGGCGGCAAATTCGGTGATGGCCAATATCCGCCAGGGAAATTGCACCTTGTCGAGCAGGTCTATGCTCCACAGCAGCGGGATCAGGTTGATCGCCGCCAGCGCTGTGCCGATCGTGATGGCGGTCCATAGCGATCGCGCGCGCCAGGCAAGCAGAACAAGGCCCAGCGCGATGGAGGGGAAGAGTTCAAAGTCCTCGCGCCAGATAGACCAGACGCTTGCCTGATATTTGCCAGTCCATAAGAGCGCGGTCGACATGTGCGCCTGAAGCGTCGCGGCGGGGAGCAGATAGAAAGCGGCGAGCGCAAAGGCGAGCAGACCGGCTACAAGGCCCGGTAGCAACGTCGCGCGGTCCTGCACGATCCGCTGGAGCATCAATGGCGCGATCAGGAACAGGCCGGTCAGCGTTGCCAGTGGCAAATGGGTCAGGATCAGCGCGGCATAGGCGCTGGCGAGGAGCGCCACGCCACGCCGCGAAGGCAGCCAGCCAATGCCCAGCGCGATCAAGGGTAGCCAGACAAATCCGGCAAATTCCGCCAGTGCGCCGCGCACATACAGGTCGAACAGATGATAGGGCGCAACCATATAGAGAGCCGCGCCGATCAATGGTCGCGTTCCTCTCGCGGCCAGCCACGCATACATGGCCAGCCCCGATGCGATCAGCAACAGCAGGCCAGCGCAGCTTATCGCCTGTGTTACGCTCAGCCCGATCGCGTTCAGCCCGCCCGACAGCCAATAGGCGAGCGGCGGATAGAAATAGAAGGTCGGGCTGCCCAGCCCTTCGAAACTGTGCGGGAGCCAGCGTTCGTAAAAATGTCCTGCCGCGATCTGATCGCCAAAATGGCGGGTCCACATAAGATTGTAGAGATGGCTGTGGGTCGCGCCCGGTCCCCATAGCAAGGCAGGCAGCATCAGGCCGCAGCCCAACAGGGTCAGCGTCCAGACCGGGTGCCGGCTGGCAAGGGAGGCGATGGCGCGCATGGGCCGGTGATGGCGCAATATGGTAAATGAAGCGTAAGGATGATGGCGCACACTTACGATCCATTAACCATTCTAGCCGATAGCGGAGTCAGTTTTTTGCGAGGATCATTGCGCCCATGCGCACGCTGTCGATCGTCATCCCGGTCTATAACGAGCAGGACAGCCTGTCGCTGTTCCTGGAGGCGGCGCGTCCGGCGGTGGGGCGGGCGCTGGCGCTGATCGGGCCTGATGCGCGGGCGGAATATCTGTTCGTCAATGATGGCAGCAGCGACCGGACCGGCGACATATTGACCATATTGGCGCGGCTGAACCCCGACATAAGCGTCGTCACCCTGTCGCGCAATTTCGGCAAGGAAGCGGCGCTGGCGGCCGGGATCGACCATGCGAGCGGTGACGCCGTGATCCCGATCGACGTCGATCTGCAGGATCCGCCGGAGGTGATCGTGGATATGGTCCGCCACTGGCTGGCGGGCGCGCAGGTGGTCAATGCTCGCCGGTCCGACCGCTCTACGGACGGCTGGTTCAAACGGACGAGCGCGCGCGGATTCTATCGCCTGCTCAATCGCCTGTCCGATTATCCGATCCCCGAAAATGTCGGCGACTTCCGTTTGCTCGATCGGCAGGCGGTGGACGTCATCAAGCAACTGGGCGAGCAGGCGCGCTTCAACAAGGGGCTGTTCAGCTGGATCGGCTTTCGCGTCGCCACGGTCGATTATGTCCGCGCCGCGCGCGGGACGGGGACGACCAAATGGCGGCTCGGCAAGCTCTGGTCGCTGGCGATCGACGGCATCACCGCGTCGACCACCATGCCGCTGCGGATATGGTCCTATATCGGCGGTGGCATTGCGTGCCTGGCCTTTGCCTATGCGGCCTTTCTGGTCGCCCATACGATCATCACCGGGGTCGATACGCCCGGCTATGCTTCCATCATGGTCGCGGTGCTGGGGCTGGGTGGGCTTAACCTGCTCAGCCTGGGCATTATCGGCGAATATCTGGGCCGGGTCGCGCGCGAAGTGCGGCAACGGCCGCTCTATGTGGTCGCGGATCAATCGACTGTGCCGGTGGCTCCGGTTGCCGAACCAAGCAGGGACGAGGATGAATGGACCGATCAGCCTATGCGAGCCTGAGCGCGCAGGAGGGGAGCCATTGGTGGTTCGTCGCCCGCCGCGCCATAGTGGACGCGCTGATCCGCACCCGGATCGCGCCGCGCGCCAACGCGCGCATATTGGAGGCGGGTTGCGGCACCGGCGGCAATCTGGCGATGCTGGCGCGCCATGGCACGGTCGATGCGCTGGAATATGACGATGATGCGCGTCGACATGCCAATGAACGCGGCATTGCGCGCATCGAACCGGGGATGCTGCCTGGCCGGATCGGCTTTGACGCCACTCGCTATGATCTGATTGCGCTGCTCGACGTGCTGGAGCATGTGGAGGAGGATCGCGCGTCGCTCGCGGCATTGCGGGCGCGGCTGGCGGACGGGGGGCGGATATTGCTCACGGTTCCGGCGGTGCCATGGCTATGGTCCGACCATGACGTGCTGCACCATCACAAGCGCCGCTATACGCTGGCCGGGTTGCGTGCCGTTGCACAGGACGCCGGGCTGAAGGTCGAAGGCATTGGCTATTTCAACAGCCTCCTCTTTCCGCTGGCGGTCGCAACCCGTACTGCGCACCGGCTGCTGGGGCGCAAGGGCGGGCTGGACGCGCAGCCTTCGCCGCCGGTCAATGGGGTGCTGCGGCGGATATTCGGCTGGGAACGCCATCTGCTTGGCCGCGTGCGCTTCCCGATCGGCCTGTCGCTCTACGCGATATTGTCAGCCTGACGGATCGTCGGGATGATGCCATGGTCCCTCCCAGCAGCGGGCGGGATCGATGGGGTTGAAGGGTGCCGGATCGGTGGGCCGCACCAGCGACGGCATCCGGCCCAGCGGCGCGACATAGGAATCGATCGGGAAATCGCCAAAGCTCTGGTCCCATGCCTTGAACAGGCTGCACCGGACCTGCGGTGCGGCGGGATGGAGCAGCGCACGGCGGATCTCCATCGCCCCGGTGACTGACCCGATCACCAGCAATATGGCCAGCGGCAAGCGGGCGCGCGGCGTAGTCAGCAGCGCATCGGCGACCATGACCGCCAGGATCGTCAGGGCGCTGATCGACGCGCGCATCATGAAATCGGTTGATGCGCCGATCTGGACGAAGGGGATGGCGATCAGCCACAAGGTTAGTACGACCAGCGTATCGCGACCAAAGCGCAGGCGATGGACCAGCAGCGCCAGCGGCGCGACATAGACCAACACTTCCAGCAGTTCAAACAGGCCCCATTGCAGCGGGGACAGCGCCATCAACCGCGCGCCCACGCCGTCGCCAGCGGCGGCCAGATAGAAGAGGCCAGGGACGCACAGCAGGGTGGTGAGGGCGGGCAGGGCGATGTCGGCGGGGCCGATGGCGCGCGCGCGCAGGCTCCGCACCCCCGCCAGTGCCGCAAATGGCATGGCGCCCATCAACCCCAGCGGCGACCAGAGCGCCGTCAAGGGCAGCAGCGCCAGATAAGCGCCCAGCGGCAATTTCCCCGCACGCCAAAGGAGGAAGCCCAGTACGCCGATCCAGCCTGAAATCGCATGTTGCGGCACCCAGAAGGCCAGGGTGACGGTCGATGAATATTGAAGATAGGCCCAGTTTTCGAGATGATCCGACAATCCACCACGAAACAGGATGCGCCCCAGCGCGTCGAGGCCGCTGAAGCCCACGACGACCGCAAGGGCGATCATTTTCGCGCGGCGCGTGACAAATAGCGTCGATCCCAACGCCAACAGCGTGCCGGTCAGCAGGCTGTTCTGGACCAGCAGCGCGATGTCGCCGGCGCCTCCACCCAGCGCCTTGGCCACCAGCGCAGGGATCAGGAACATGCCGACCGGCGCGCGTAACAGCTCTGCCTCGCCCCTTGCGGTGTAGACGAACGGCCAGGGGTTGATGCTCATGTCGCGCAGCACGGCGAAGCGCACCTGCCAGTCGATATTGGCGTAGAAAAAGCGTCCCTCCCCGCCCAGGAGAAGGAGTATCGTCGCCACGCCGATGCAGATCAGCCATGTCGCGGCCGTCGGTCCGGCAAAGTCGCGCGCCGTCCGGACGATGGCGACGCAGAGCAAGCCGGTCAGCAGTGCGCCCAGCCCATAGGCCCAGAGGGGCATGACATTCAGGAACCGCCACAGCAGCAACTGGTCGAGGGCTAGCCAGCCGGCCAGCAAGGCGATCAGCCAGCCGCCGGGCAGGGGGCGCTGGAGCGCCGGGGAAAGGGGTGGGGCGATCATCGGGCTTGTTCATGACAAGGCGGGGCGAGTGCGGCAATCGGCGTTGCCCGCCTCATGCATAAAAAAGTTGCGGTAAGGATGCAGATTGCCAACATTGCCCCATAGGACAGCAGGGCTATCGCATATGGCACCATGCCTATCTTATTCGTCACCCTGAACTTGGTTCAGGGTCCATTTCGCCAGCCCATGCCATTGTCTGCGACGATAAATGGATGCTGAAATAAATTCAGCATGACGTTTGGGGGTAACGCAAAGTCATACGCGATAGCCCTGCATTGCGCAGGGAGACAGGCGATGCGGGTGATGGTGCTGGTGAAGGCGACGCCGGATAGCGAGACCGACCTGTTTCCCCAACCCTGGACAAGTCAGATGATGGCGGCGATGGGCCGCTATAATGACGCATTGCGCGACGCTGGCATTTTGATTGCCGCCGATGGGCTGACCCCCACATCGCAGGGCAAGCGTATCGCCTTCGACGGCGCGGATCGGGCCGTGATCGACGGTCCGTTCACGCCCAGCCGCGATCAGGTGGCAGGCTTCTGGCTATGGGATGTCAGGGATATGGACGAGGCGGTCGCCTGGGCGAAGCGTTGCCCCAATCCAATGCCCGGACCCAGCGAAATCGAAATCCGGCCCCTTCATGAATGACCGCCCAACAAAAAGGGGCGCTGTCGAGCGCCCCTTCTGCTGACCGCGCCACGCCGGGCCGGTCCTTTCATATGCGGTGATCAGCCGGCCTTTTCGGCCAGGACCGTCAGACCCTTTTCATTGACCTCGGCAAAGCCGCCTTCCACCGGGATGATTTCGGGCGCGGCCCCTGCGGTCGCATAGATCTGGATGCTACCGTCGCGCACGGTCGACATGAAGGGCGCATGTCCCTCCAGCACGCCGAAGTCGCCATCGGTGCCGGGCACCACGACCTGATAGACCTCTTCCGACCGGAAGAGCTTTTCGGGGGTCACGAGTTCAAAATGCAGTGCCATGTTCGTTTCCTTAGCCCCTCCCTTTCAAGGGAGGGGATGCAACAGGTCGCTTAAGCCGCTTCGGCGGCCAGCTTCTTGGCCTTCTCAATGGCTTCGTCGATGCCGCCGACCATGTAGAAGGCGTTTTCGGGCAGATGGTCATATTCGCCATCGACCACGGCCTTGAACGACTTAACCGTGTCCTCGATCTGGACGAACTTGCCGCTGATGCCGGTAAAGACTTCGGCGACGTGGAAGGGCTGCGACAGGAACTTCTGGATCTTGCGCGCGCGGGCGACGGTCAGCTTATCTTCTTCCGACAGTTCGTCCATGCCCAGAATGGCGATGATGTCCTGCAGCGACTTGTACTTCTGCAGGATCGACTGGACGGCGCGGGCGGTGTCATAATGTTCCTGACCCACGGTGCGCGGTTCCAGAACGCGGCTGGTGGAGTCGAGCGGATCGACCGCCGGATAGATGCCCAGTTCCGAAATGGCGCGGTTGAGAACGGTCGTCGCGTCCAAGTGCGCGAACGACGTCGCAGGCGCGGGATCGGTCAAGTCGTCCGCGGGGACGTACACGGCCTGCACCGAGGTGATGGACCCCTTGTTGGTGGAGGTGATGCGTTCCTGCAGCGCGCCCATGTCGGTCGACAGGGTCGGTTGATAGCCCACGGCCGAAGGAATACGGCCGAGCAGAGCGGACACTTCCGCGCCTGCCTGGGTGAAGCGGAAGATATTGTCGACGAAGAACAGCACGTCCTGATTTTCGACGTCGCGGAAATATTCAGCGATGGTCAGGCCCGACAGCGCAACGCGGGCACGGGCGCCCGGCGGTTCGTTCATCTGGCCATAGACCAGCGCAACCTTGGACCCATCGGTGATGGCGTTGCCATCAGCATCCTTGGCGATGACGCCCGCGTCCAGGAATTCGTGGTACAGGTCGTTACCTTCGCGGGTACGTTCACCAACGCCCGCGAAAACCGACGTACCGCCATGACCCTTGGCGATGTTGTTGATCAGTTCCTGAATAAGAACCGTCTTGCCCACGCCCGCGCCGCCGAACAGGCCGATCTTGCCGCCCTTGGCATAGGGGGCGAGAAGGTCGATGACCTTGATGCCGGTGACCAGGATCGCGCTTTCGGTCGACTGGTCGACAAATTCGGGAGCCTTGGCATGGATGGGCGAACGCAGTTCGGTCGCGACCGGGCCGCGCTCGTCAATGGGTTCGCCAACGACGTTCAGGATGCGGCCGAGCGTGGCGGGGCCGACGGGGACGCTGATCTGCGCGCCGGTGTCGGTCACTTCCTGGCCGCGGGTCAGGCCCTCGGTCGAGTCCATCGCGATGGTGCGGACGGTGTTTTCGCCAAGATGCTGGGCGACTTCCAGAACAAGGCGCTGGCCGTTGTTGCTGGTTTCCAGTGCCGACAGGATCGACGGGAGCGCATCAGGGAAGGTCACGTCGACGACGGCGCCGATGACCTGCGAAATGCGGCCTACATTGTTGGTGGTTGCCATGACTGCTTCCTTGCGTGCGTGTGCTTAGAGGGCTTCAGCGCCCGAAATAATTTCAACGAGTTCGGTGGTGATCGCAGCCTGGCGGCTGCGGTTATACTGGATCGTCAGCTTGTTGATCAGGTCGCCTGCGTTGCGCGTGGCATTGTCCATCGCGGTCATCGACGCGCCCTGTTCGGATGCGTTGTTTTCCAGCAGCGCCTTGAACAGCTGGATCGCGACGTTGCGCGGCAGCAGGTCGTCCAGGATCGCTTCCTCGCTCGGTTCATATTCGACCGTCGCGGCGATGGCGTTGCGGTCGGCGTCGGCGGGGATCTTGACGGGAATGATCTGCTGTTCGGTCGGGATCTGCGCCAGCGCCGACTTGAAGCGCGAGTAGAAGAGATGCGCGACATCGAACTTGCCGTTCAGATACATGTCGGTCAGCTCGCCAGCGATGGCGTGCGCCTGATCATAGCCGGGCTGCTTGGCGCCGGTCGTATCATACTGGGCGACGATCTGGCCGGGATACATGCGGTTGATCACCGGACGGCCCTTGCGACCGATCAGGTAGAATTTCACCGTCTTGCCCTGCTGGATCAGCTCGTCCGCCTTGGCGCGGGCGGCCTTGACGATGTTGGCGTTGAACGCGCCGGCCAGGCCACGGTCGGAGTTGGCGACGACCAGCAGATGCACGTCATCCTTGCCCGTGCCCGCCAGCAGCGGCGATGCGCCTTCGCCCGAACCGCCCGCGATTTTCGAGGCGAGGGAGGCGACGACGGCTTCCAGGCGGCTGCTATAGGGGCGCGCGGCTTCCGCTGCGGCCTGCGCCTTGCGCAGCTTCGCGGCGGCGACCATCTGCTTCGCCTTGGTGATCTTCTGGGTCGATTTGACCGACCCGATGCGGATCTTCAGTTCCTTGAGGCTTGCCATCTCAATCCCGAATTCAGTGTAGGGAGGCCGCCGGTCGCCCGGCGGCCTTCATCAAATCACTTAGGCGCCAGACTTAAGCAAAAGTCTTGCCGAAGCTGTCGAGCGCGGCCTTGAGCTTGCCCTTGGCTTCGTCGCCCAGATCCTTGGTGTCGCGGATCATGGTCAGTACGTCGGCATGATCGTGGCGCAGATAGGCCAGCATCAATTCTTCGTAACGGGTCACGTCCTTGACGGCGACGCTGTCCAGATAGCCGTTGGTGCCAGCGAAGATCGACGCGGTCTGTTCCTCGAACGGCAGCGGCGAAAACTGCGCTTGCTTGAGCAGTTCGGTCAGGCGCGCGCCGCGGTTCAGCAGCTTCTGGGTCGATGCGTCGAGGTCCGAACCGAACTGGGCGAAGGCCGCCATTTCGCGATACTGGGCCAGTTCCAGCTTGATCGAGCCGGACACCTTCTTCATCGCCTTGGTCTGCGCGGCGGAACCGACGCGCGACACCGACAGGCCGACGTTGATGGCCGGACGGATGCCCTGGTAGAAGAGGTTGGTTTCCAGGAAGATCTGGCCGTCGGTGATCGAGATCACGTTGGTCGGGATGTAGGCCGACACGTCGCCTGCCTGCGTTTCGATGATCGGCAGCGCGGTCAGCGAGCCAGACCCGTTGTCGCTGTTCATCTTGGCCGCGCGCTCCAGCAGGCGGCTGTGCAGATAGAACACGTCGCCCGGATAGGCTTCACGGCCCGGAGGACGACGCAGCAGCAGCGACATCTGGCGATAGGCGACGGCCTGCTTCGACAGATCGTCATAGACGATGACGGCGTGCATGCCGTTGTCGCGGAAATATTCGCCCATGGTCACGCCGGTATAGGGGGCGAGATACTGAAGCGGAGCGGGTTCCGAAGCGGTCGCGGCGACGACGATCGAATATTCCATCGCGCCATTTTCTTCGAGCTGCTTGACGATCTGGGCAACGGTCGAGCGCTTCTGGCCGACCGCGACATAGATGCAGTAAAGCTTCTTGCTTTCGTCATCGCCCGCATTGGCGGCCTTCTGGTTGATGAAGGTGTCGATCGCCACGGCGGTCTTGCCGGTCTGGCGGTCGCCGATGATCAGTTCGCGCTGGCCACGGCCAACCGGGACGAGCGTGTCGATGGCCTTGAGGCCGGTCTGCACGGGTTCGTGAACCGAGGTGCGCGGGATGATGCCGGGCGCCTTGCGCTCGACGCGCATGCGCTGGTCGGACACGATCGGCCCCTTGCCGTCGATCGGGTTGCCAAGGCCGTCCACGACGCGGCCCAGCAGGCCCTTGCCGACGGGGACGTCGACGATGGTGCCGGTGCGCTTGACGGTGTCGCCTTCCTTGATCTCGCTGTCGGACCCGAAGATCACGACACCGACATTGTCGGCTTCCAGGTTCAGCGCCATGCCCTGAATGCCGTTGGCAAACTCGACCATTTCGCCCGCCTGGACATTGTCGAGGCCATGGACGCGGGCGATGCCGTCACCCACGGTCAGCACGGAACCGACTTCGCTAACCTGCGCTTCGGTGCCGAAATTGGCGATCTGGTCCTTGATGACCTTCGAAATTTCTGCGGCGTTGATATCCATGTTCAGCCTTTCATCGCCATGGCGAGACTATTCAAACGGGTACGAATGGAGCTGTCGATCATCTGGCTGCCGATCTTGACGACCAGCCCGCCCAGGATCGCGGGGTCGACCTTCGCATCGATGGCGACGTCGCGGCCGACGCGGGCGCGCAGGCTTTTGCCGAGCGCGGTGATCTGCGTCTTGGTCAGCGGGTGCGCGCTCGTCACTTCGGCGCGGGCCTCGCCCTTGTGATTCGACAGCAGGGTTTCATAGGCGCGGATGACGGCGGGAAGCTGGCCAAGCCGGCGGTTCCCGGCAAGCACGCCCAGAAATTTCGTGGTCAGGGGATCGATCCCCATGGAGGATGCGACGGCGGCGATCGTCTTTCCAGACGCATCGCGGCTCAGCACCGGACTGTTGATAAGCGCTTTGAAATCAGGCGATTGGGCAATCGCACCCTTCAACGCGGCAAGGCTGTCCGCCACGGTGTCGAGCGATTGGCCATCGCGCGCCAGATCGAACAGCGCAACCGCGTAGCGGCCGCTGAGGCTGGCCTGTATACCGCCGGTAGTCTCCACGCGCTTACCGTCCTCCATTTGATGTGCCGGTCATGCAAAGAGGGGGGAGCAGTTACGCCCGTCCCCCTTGTTGTGGGGCCGGTTAGCAGCGCGATTATGACTATGCAAGTCATGCTGCGCGATTCCGGCATTAGTGCGAAACCGCTGGCATTTGACTGAGTTTTTTCGCGGCACCGAATCGGTTATTGCGCCGGATCGACCGGGGCAAGCCGACCTTTCTTGCAATGATAGACAATCCGTTCGTTGGGCTGGGCCGGGACGATTGCCGCAATATGCGATTGCAGCGCGGCAATCCGGGCCAGAGCTTCGGGATTGCTGCCACAGGCGGGAATCGGCTTGTCCCCCACCAGCGCGCGCGCCTTGGCCATGGTGTCGGCATCGGGCAGCCAGCGGTCGACGCGCAGCACGCCATTGACGGGATCGAAGCGGCTGGAGGCGAGATAATGGCCCTCCGCCGGGATCGTCACCCGCTGCCATCCGGTGCCGCTGGCGACATATTGGGTGTCGCCATTGACGCAGCCGCCCTCCGCCCAGTTGAAGGCGATGTCATCGGGTTGCGACAGGGTCAGGCGGCTGCGCGCCATGTCCACCTTGCAGATATTGTCGCCCGCCCAGGCAAAGGCGGTATTGCTGACCACGCCCCCATCCTGCGCTACGGCGACCTTTTCGTCGATGCTGGCGAAACTGGGTCGAAAGAAGAACAGCCCCGCCGCCCCGAACAGCAGCAGCCCGCCGATCGCCAGCGACCATGTCGCATGCTTCTCCCGCTTCTGGCTGTAGAACAGCCCGCCAGCGCCCAGCGCCAGCACGGCCACGGCCAACAGCACGGCTGCCCCGGCCATCGCGTTTTCCCGCGCGGAAATCACCTCCCGCTCGGCAGCGTCGCGGGCGCGGTCCATCGCCTGCTGGCGCGCGCTGTCGCTGGCGCGCAGCTTCTGCTCGCTCATCGCCGATTCGCGCTGGAGGATCGCGGCCTCGGCCGAATCGGCGTCGGCAAAGGAACGGCACGGCACGACAGTATGGCGCGACGATACGCCCGCCTGCCGCAGGAAGGAGGCGATTTCTCGCCAGGATACGGCAAAGCCGAATTCGGCGTCGCTGCCATCCGATACCGATCCGAAGCTGTTGACCCCCAACACCCGGCCACAATCATCGACCAATGGCCCGCCACTGTTTCCAGCCGCCAAGGGCGCTGTGTGCAGCAGCGTGTCGAAGCTGCGGCTCGCGCGGCCGGCGGACACATTGCCGCTGGTTTTGACGGTTGCCACTGGTTCGACCATCTGCTTGAGGCCCAGCCCCTGCGCCCGGTCGACCGTGCCGGGATAGCCGATCGCGGTGACATGCTGGCCGTCGGTCACGGCCCCGGCATAGAAAGTGCTGACCGGCAGGCTGCCCTGTTCCAGCTGGATCAGGGCCAGGTCGTTGCCGGGCGAAAAGGCGATGATGCGCCCGCCATAGCTGTTGGTGCCTTCGGACGGGATGACGCCGATGACGAGATTTTTCTCTTCCCGCGCTAGTTCCACGACATGGGCGTTGGTCAATATCTTGTCGGGCGCGACCGCCAGGCCGCTGCCATGGCCGACAAAATAGGCTTCGCTGCCATCGGTCGCGACCAGCACGACACGCACCACACCGCGCGCGGCAGCGGCAATGTCCTGCTGTTCGGCGCGGGAGACCGTCGGCGCGGCAAGGGCGAGCGCCAGGAGGAAGAAGCGGAAAAGAGCGACCATAGGCGCGCATACATATGCGAAGGCGGGCGTTGCGCAATCGGGAAAAGTGCGTGGTTTTTTTGAGCGCAAGCTGCGGGAAGCATGGCCAGCGCTTTCGCTATATCCCATAATGTATGAACCAGATGACCCGCCTGTCCACGCCCGTGCCCTCCATGCCCGATCCCGACCAGTGCTGGGCGGCGGTCTTGCGGCGCGACCGGACGATGGACGGGCGCTTTGTCAGTTGCGTCGCGACAACCGGCATTTATTGCAAGCCCAGTTGTCCCGCGCGGCACCCGAGGCGGGAGAATATGACCTTCCTGCCCGATCCCGCAGCGGCGCGCGCAGCGGGCTTCCGCGCCTGCCTGCGCTGCCGCCCGGACGAAACGGGGCGGGACCGGCAGGCGGTGGCCGCCGCGATCGCACTGATCGAAGCGGCGGAGGAGCCCCCCCGGCTGGAGGCGATCGCGGCCCATGTCGGCTATGCCCCGCATCATTTCCATCGCCTGTTCAAGCGCGAGACCGGGCAGACACCCGCCGCCTATGCCCGTACGCTGCGGGCCGACCGGCTGAAGACCGCGCTGGACGCGGGCGGCAGCGTGACGGCGGCCATTTACGAGGCGGGCTATGGTGCGCCCAGCCGCGCCTATGCCGACGCGGCAACCCATCTGGGCATGACGCCCAGCGCCTGGCGCGCGGGCGGGCGCGGCGTCACGATTCGCTGGCGCACTATCGACAGCAGCCTTGGCCCGATGCTGGTCGCAGCGACCGACAAGGGGCTGTGCCGGATCAGCTTCGATGAGGGCGAGGCGGCGCTGCGCGACCGCTTTCCGCAGGCGGACCTGCGCCCCGCCGACGCTGCTCTGGACCGGCTCGCTGCTGCCGTCGTGGCGCTGGTGGATGATCCGACCGGGGCGCCGGACCTGCCCGTCGATGTTGGCGGCACCGCTTTCCAGCAGGCGGTATGGTCCGCCCTGCGCGCGATACCTGCCGGGCAAACCCGCAGCTATGGCCAGATCGCCGCCGCCATCGGCCGCCCCGGCGCCGTCCGAGCGGCTGGCACCGCCTGCGGCGACAATGCGCTCGCCGTCCTCATCCCCTGCCACCGCGTCCTGCGCAGCGACGGCACGGCGGGCGGCTACGCCTGGGGCGTGGAGCGGAAACAGGCGCTCCTGGCGCGGGAAAAGCGCAAGAAATAGAACTGCGGTGGGCGGCGCTGTTACGATCGCGCTGCACTGTCCTGGCGAAAATCCCGCACCCGCGCCATGACGGCGGCGCGGGCTTCGTCGTCCATGCTGCGCCAATGTACGATTTCGTCGATCGTCCGTCCGCAACCAGTGCAGATCCGCGCTGTGTCCAGCGCGCAGAGGTTGCGGCATGGGCTGGCAATAGGCGCGTCCATCACATGAAACTGTAGGGGTCGACATCCACGGCGACGCGGGTGCTGGATTTCCACACGATATTGCCCAGCCATTCGCGAATCGCCGCCTGTATGTCGACCTGCCGCGTCGCGTGGATGAGCAGTCGGTGGCGATGCCGTCCGCGCAGGACGGAGAGCGGCGCAGGGGCGGGGCCATAGACGCGCATCCCCTCTATCAGCGGCGCAGATTTGCCGATCAGGCGCGCGACCTGCGCTGCTTCGTCGGCATCCTCGCTCGAAATGATGATCGCGGCGAAGCGGCCGAAGGGCGGGGCGTTGGCGCGCCGTCGATTTTCGGTCTCGACCGCGTAGAAGCGCTCGGTATCGCCCTCGATCAGCGTCTTGATGACCTCGCCTTCGGGCATCCGGGTCTGGATGAACACGCGGCCCGGCTTTTGCCCCCGTCCGGCGCGCCCGGCCACCTGCATGATCTGCTGAAAGGTGCGCTCCGACGCGCGCAGGTCGCCGCCCTCCAGCCCCAGATCGGCGTCGATCACGCCCACCAATGTCAGGTTGGGGAAATGATAGCCTTTGGTCACCAACTGGGTGCCCACGATGATGTCGATGTCGCCCGCCTCCACCGATTTGACGAAATCGGCGACTCTGGCTGGTGAAAATAACGTGTCGGATGTGACGATGGCGGTGCGCGCCTGCGGCCATAGCGCCTTCACCTCGTCAGCGATCCGCTCCACCCCCGGACCGCAGGCGACCAGCGAATCCTCCTCCTTGCATTCCGGGCAGAAGCGCGGCGCGGGAACGACATGGCCGCAATGATGGCAGGCCAGCCGGTGGGTCAGCCGATGCTCGACCATCCAGGCGGTGCAATTGGGGCATTGGAAGCGATAGCCGCAATGGCGGCACAATGTCAGCGGCGCATAGCCACGCCGGTTGAGGAACAACAGGCTCTGTTCGCCCTTGGCCATCACCTCGTCGATGGCCTTGACCAGAGGCGGCGCGATCCAGCGACCGCGTTCGGGCGGATCGGTCAGCAGGTTGATCCCCTCGATCTGCGGCATTTCCGCCCCGCCATAGCGGGATGGCAATTTGATTTCGCGATAGCGGCCCAGTTCGACCTGATGCCGCGTTTCGATCGCGGGGGTGGCGGACGCCAGGATGACCGGGAATTTTTCGATCAGGCCGCGCATCACCGCCACGTCGCGGGCGTGATAATGGACGCCATCCTCCTGCTTGAAACTCGCCTCATGCGATTCATCGACGACGATCAGGCCGAGCTTCGGATAGGGCAGGAACAGCGCCGAGCGCGCGCCGACGACGACCTGCGCCTGCCCGCTGGCAATCGCCCGCCACGCCCGCCGCCGCTCGGTCTGGCGCAGGCCGCTATGCCAGTTGACCGGGATCGTGCCGAACCGGGCCTCGAACCGTTCCAGAAACGGCTCGGTCAGCGCAATTTCGGGCAGCAGGACCAGCACCTGGGCGTCGGCCCGGATGGCGGCGGCGATCGCCTCGAAATAGACTTCGGTCTTGCCCGATCCGGTCACGCCGTCGAGCAGGAAGGGCGCAAATTCATGGTCGCGCACGGCGTTCGCCATCGTCATCGCCGCGTCCGCCTGTGCCGCTGACAGGGTGGGCGGGGCATGGTCCGGGTCGGGCGCGGGGAAGGGCGTGTCGACGCTGACTTCGATGGCGTCGAAAATATCCTGCTTGATGAGGCCGCGAATCACCGCGTCGCTCACCCCGCCGATCAGCGCCAGTTCGCGCACCAGCCCCTGTCGTTCGCCGATCCGCTCCAGCGCCTGGGCGCGCTGATCGGTCATGCGGTCGGGCTGACGGCCATTGGCCTTATATTCGATGACGGTGCGCGTGCCTTCCAGCGCTGCCATCGACGCCAGCGCCATGCGCAGCACAGCGGCAGGGGGCGACAGATAATAGTCCGCCGTCCATTCGATCAGCCGCCGCAGCGTTTCTGGCAAAGGTGGGGCGTCCACCACCTCGATCAGGTTGCGCAGCCGGTTGTCGCCCACGCTCTCGACATCGGGGAAACTATCTTCCTCCCACACCACGCCGACCAGCTGGCGGGGGCCAAGCGGCGCAACGACGATGCTGCCGGGCTTCACGTTCATGCCGTGCGGCACGCGATAGTCGAGCGGCCCCAGGGCAGCGTTGAGCAGGAGGACACGGGCGCGGGACATGCCCCGTCCTTAGCGCCTGACGCCCGGCAGGCAAATGCCGCCTGCTATATCCGCCAGCTCAATGTCAGCCAGGGTATATGGGCGACGACATCTGGCCGGGCCTCGCGAAAAGTCTGCTGCCGCATGTAGAGCAGTTGCGCATCGAGGTTCTTGCCGATCGGGTGGCGCAGGCCGATCTGTTGCCGCATCACGGCAAGGCCGGTCCTGTCGCTGGGCCGGGCGCGATTGAGGTGAAAGAAGAATTCCGTCACCGCGATCATGGTCCACTGTTTCGCCCGGTCCAGCGGTACGCTGGCCTGGAGTCGCTGGCGCAGGCGCCAGCTGGCGGTATCGACATTGTCGAAGAAGCGCTCCTCCATCCGGGTGCGGGCTTGCCAGATGCCCTTGCTGAGCGTCACCTGCTGATGAAAGCGCAGTTCCTGGTCGACCTCGCTCTTGAGATAGGCGATGGCCCCGCCCACCTGCACCGCCGGGCTGATGCGATGGTCCAACGCGATCCGCGCCAGAAACTGCTCGCCGCCGCTGCCAGTGTCGGACCGCGCGCGCTGGCTTGCATCAATAGTGACCAGATCGTCTTTGCTGGCGTGGATCGTCGCCATTTCCGTGATCCACATTTGCGATTCCTGGGTCGCGGCGACCGCAGGCGAGAGCATCGCGATGACCGGCAGGACGCCTGCCAGCAGGCTAAGGGGCAAATGGCGGCGCATCTCTGGTCCTTTGGCAAGGTGCGCGCCCTATAATCGCAGTGGCGGGACGACACAATCACCCGATCCGACATGGCCAATCCCGCCACCAGCCGCTAAAGGGACCGGATTCGCCCATCCCCGGAGCCGCATTCCATGAAATTCTTTGTCGATACCGCCGACACCGCCGAAATCCGTGATCTCGCCGCCACCGGCCTGCTCGACGGCGTGACCACCAACCCGTCGCTGATCCACAAATCGGGCCGCAAGTTCCTGGAAGTGGTCGAGGAAATTTGCGGGCTGGTCGAAGGCCCCGTCTCCGCCGAAGTCGTCGCGCTCGATCATGAGACGATGATGAAGGAAGCCGCCGTCCTGCGGAAGATCGCGCCCAATGTCTGCATCAAGGTGCCGTTGACCATCGACGGCCTTAAAACCTGCAAGGCGCTGACCGACGATGGCGTGCTCGTCAACGTCACGCTGTGCTTTTCCGCCAATCAGGCGCTGCTCGCGGCCAAGGCGGGCGCCAGCTTCATCTCGCCCTTTGTCGGTCGGCATGACGATAACGGCTTTGACGGCATGGCCCTCATTCAGGACATCCGCCTGATCTACGACAATTATGGGTTCGACACCGAAATCCTGGTCGCGTCGGTCCGCCACCCCATCCATGTGCTGGAAAGCGCGCGGATCGGCGCCGACGTCATGACCGCGCCGCCCGCGGTCATCAAGGCGCTGTTCAACCATGTCCTGACCGACAAGGGCATTGCAGGCTTCCTGGCCGACTGGGAAAAGACCGGCCAGACCATCCTCTGATCCAGGATCGCCGGGCGCGTTTAGACGACGCGCCCGGCGCTGATCGTCCTTCTATGATGGATGGTGACCCCGGCAGGACTTGAACCTGCGACCATCCGCTTAGAAGGCGGATGCTCTATCCAGCTGAGCTACGGGGCCATGCTTCGCCCCGATAGCGGCGCGCGCGGCAGCTTGCAATCACCGGCCTGTGCGATATGCACGGCTGCATGATCGACGGGGCCGTTCAGAAAATCGATGCCGATGCGCTGGGCGGTCGCCCGTTGCGCTATTTCGACTTTGTGATGGCGGCCTTCGTCGTCATCCTGCTTCTGTCCAACCTGATCGGCGCGGCCAAGCTGTCGACGCTGGGCGGCGTCACCTTTGGCGCTGGCATCCTGTTTTTTCCGCTGGGCTACGTCATCGGCGACGTGTTGACCGAAGTCTATGGCTATGCCCGCGCGCGGCGCTGCGTCTGGGCGGGCTTTGTCGCGATGCTGTTCATGGCACTGATGAGCTGGGTGGTGGTCGCGCTGCCGCCCGCGCCCGGCTGGGCGGGGCAGGACGCCTATGAATCGGTGTTCGGCAATACCTGGCGCATCGTGTTCGCTTCCCTCATCGCCTTCTGGGCCGGGGAATTTGCCAACAGCTTCGTCCTGGCCCGCATGAAGGTGCTGACGCAAGGGCGGCATCTGTGGATGCGAACGATCGGGTCGACGGTCGTGGGGCAGGGCGTGGACAGCCTGCTCTTCTATCCGCTCGCCTTTTACGGACAGTGGAGCAATGCGCAGGTGCTGACCGTCATGGTGACCAACTGGGCGATGAAGGTCGGCTGGGAAGCATTGCTGACGCCCATCACCTATGCCGTGGTTAACATGCTCAAGCGGCGCGAAGGGCTGGACGTCTATGACCAGGGCACCAATTTCACGCCGTTCCGCGCCCGGCTTTAAGCCGGATAATCGGCCCGCACGAAATAGAGGCCATCTGGCGGCGCATTGAGCCCCAGCGCGGCACGGTTGCGGGCCTCCAGCGCATCGCGCAGGTCATCGGCCGACCATCGCCCCATTCCCACCATCGCCAGGCAACCGACCATGGATCGCACCTGATGATGCAGGAAAGACCGCGCAGCGGCATGGATCGCAATCCGGTCCCCCTCGCGCTCGACGCTTAGCCGGTCGAGCGTCTTGACCGGGCTGGCCGACTGGCAATGGGCCGAGCGGAAGGTGGTGAAATCATGTAGCCCGACCAGCACTTGCGCCGCTTCATGCATCGCCGCGGCATCAAGCTGCGGCTTTACCTGCCAGGCCAGCCCCGCTTCGAAGGTCAGCGCCGCGCGGCGGTTGACGATGCGATAGACATAGGATCGGCCCATGCAGGAAAAGCGCGCGTGCCAGTCGTCCGATACCTCTTCGCAACCCAATATCGCCACCGGCTGCCGTCCCAGCCGCGCGTTGATCGCCTCCATCAGGCGGAATGGCGTCATCGGCTTGGCCACATCGGCATGGGCGCGCATCGCCAGCCCGTGCACACCGGCGTCGGTGCGCCCGGCGGCATGAACCACGACCCGCTCGCCCGTCACAGCATGGATCGCATCCTCGATCGCCTGCTGCACGCTCGGCCCATGCGCCTGCCGCTGCCATCCCATGAACGGCCGTCCGTCAAATTCGACGGTGAAGGCAAAACGGGTCATGGCTCAGCGGCGTTCGTGTCGAACATGGTCGAGAAACGGGGGACGCGCCATCTCACCCGTCCACCCGGCTCCCGGCCGGCATATCGAACCCGCGCAGCATCTCATCCGGCGTCATCGCCGCCTTGCCCGCGCGCTGGATCAATGTCGGGCGGATCGCGCCATGGCCGCATGCGATCAGCAGCGCGTCGTCCAGCAACGCGCCGGGCGCGCCATCCTCATGCTCGACCTGCGCCATCAGGATGCGAAACCGCTCCCCGCCATATTCGAAAAAGGCGCCTGGGAAAGGATTGAATGCACGAACCTGCCGCTCGATCTGAAGCGCGGGCCGGGTGAAGTCTATCCGCGCCTCCGCCTTGGCGATCTTGGCGGCGTAGGTGACGCCCTCATCGGGCTGGGCCATTGGCGGATGCTGCGCGACATCGTCCAGCACCTCGACCATCAGGTCCGCGCCCGCCTGCGCCAGTTCGGCGGTCAACGCGCCCGCCGTCTTGCCCTCTATCTTGGTCACATATTTGGCCCGCATCGGCCCGGTATCCAGGCCAGCCGCCATGTCCATGATCGTGACCCCGGTGACATTGTCGCCCGACAGGATCGCCCGCTGGATCGGCGCCGCCCCACGCCAGCGCGGCAGCAATGATGCGTGGATGTTCATGCAACCATGCCGCGGCGCATCCAATATGGCGCGCGGCAGGATAAGCCCATAGGCCGCGACCACCGCGACATCGGCATCGAGCGCCGCGAAGGCGGCCTGCACCGCCGCGTCCTTCAGCGATTCTGGCGTCCGAACCTCAATCCCCATCGCCTCGGCCCGTTGATGGACGGGGGAGGGGGTCAGGTTCTTGCCACGCCCGGCCGGACGGGGCGGCTGGCTATAGACCGCGACGATGTCGTGCCCCGCCTTTGCCAGTGCGTCGAGCGCGGGAACCGCGAAATCGGGAGTGCCCATGTAGATGATACGCATAGCGTCATCTCAAAGCCCTTGTCGGGACGGGTTGCAAGCCCTTATCTCACGGCATGGCCTCTCCCGAAATCGAAGCGCTGACGCAAGCCCTGTCCCGCCTGCCCGGTTTGGGGCCGCGTTCCGCGCGGCGGGCGGTGCTGCACCTCATCAAGAAGCGCGAGGCCGCCATGGCCCCGCTGCTGCGCGCGCTGGAGGCGGTGAACGACCGGCTCGTTACCTGCCAAGTCTGCGGCAATGTCGACACGGTCGACCCCTGCGGCATCTGCGCCGATCCGCGCCGCGACCCGCGTGCGCTGTGCGTCGTGGAGGATGTTGCCGACCTGTGGGCGCTCGACAAGTCCCGCCTTTTTCCCGGCCGCTTCCATGTGCTGGGCGGTCGCCTGTCCGCGCTGGAAGGGGTGCGGCCGGAGGATCTGACGATCGATGCGCTGGTCGGCCGGCTGGAACAGGGCGGTATCGATGAAGTGGTGCTGGCGATGAACGCGACGCTGGAGGGGCAGACGACCGCCCATTATCTGGCCGAGCGGCTCGAACATTTCCCGATCCGTCTGACCCAGTTGGCCCATGGCGTGCCGGTGGGCGGCGAACTGGACTATCTGGACGAAGGAACGCTGGCGCAGGCGCTGCGGGCGCGAAGGCCGGTGGGGTAGGGGAGCGAAACCTTTTGCCCGCGCCGTGGATCGCTTGAAATCCTGCGTCTTTCCGCTATTTTATGAAGATGGCCATTCTTCCCATCCTAGAGGCGCCGGACCCGCGCCTGCGCACCATTTCGACCCCCGTGGAGTCGATCGACGACGATCTGCAACGTCTGATCGACGACATGTTCGACACCATGTATGACGCGCCGGGCATTGGCCTGGCCGCGATCCAGGTCGGCGTGCCCAAGCGGGTGCTGGTAATGGATTTGCAGGAACCGGAATCCGACGCGGAGGATGCTCCCCCGGTCAAGAAGCCGATGGTGTTCATCAACCCCGAAATCCTCAAGGAATCGGAGGATTTATCCGTCTATAACGAGGGCTGCCTGTCCGTTCCCGACCAATATGCGGAGGTGGAGCGTCCCGCGACGATCCGCGCCAGCTGGATGGACCGCGACGGCCGCATTCATGAGGAACAGCTAGACGGGCTGCTTGCCACCTGCCTCCAGCATGAAATGGACCATCTGGAGGGTGTCCTCTTCATCGACCATCTGTCGCGCATGAAGCGCGACATGCTGATGAAGAAGCTGACCAAGGCCCGGCGCGCCGCCTGATTTATGTCCGTCATCCCGGCGAAAGCGGGATCTCGCTGCCTTTGCGCGGCGCTGCAAGAATAAGGGAGATGCCAGCCTTCGCTGGCATGACGGGCCTCCGGGTCAGCTCACCCCGTCAGTATCGAGCGCATAGCCCGCCGACCGCACGGTGCGGATGATGTCCTGAAACTGGCCATCGCCGTTGATCGCCTTGCGCAGGCGGCGGATATGCACGTCCACGGTGCGCAGTTCGATATCGCTGTCCTGCCCCCACACGCTGTCGAGCAGACGTTCGCGTGAGAACACCCAGCCGGGATGCTCCAGGAAATGGCGCAGCAGGCGGAATTCGGTTGGGCCAAGCGGGATCACCTGCCCGCCGCGCCGTACCTTGTGCCCCACCGTGTCCATCTCGACATCGGCAAAGGTCAGCGTTTCGCCGGCCAGCGCCGGGCGTACCCGCCGCAGCACCGCGCCGACCCGCGCCACCAGCTCGCGCGGCGAAAACGGCTTGGTCACATAATCGTCCGCGCCGGTTTCCAGCCCGCGCACCCGATCCTCTTCCTCACCGCGCGCGGTCAGCATGATGATGGGCACATTGGCGGTGCCGTTGGCGCGGCGCAGGCGGCGGCACACCTCGATCCCCGACAGGCTTTCCACCATCCAGTCGAGCAGCACGATGTCGGGCACATTTTCCTGCGCCATCAACAGGGCTTCCTCGCCATCGACCGTATGGGCGACGTCGAAATCCTCACGCTTGAAATGCCAGATCAGCAATTCGGCCAGCGCTGCGTCATCCTCGACCAGCAGCATTTTTGCACGGGCCATGGTTCTTATTCCTCCGCCGCCGCGCCGCCGCGATCGCGGTCGGGCAGGGTCTGGCCCGTGGCCGCATAATAGACCATTTCAGCGACATTGGTCGCATGGTCGCCGATCCGCTCGATATTCTTGGCGATGAACAGCAGATGCGCGCATTCGCTGATCGTCTTGGGATTTTCGACCATATAGGTGACCAGCGTGCGGAACACGCTGTTGTAGAAATCGTCGACCACCGTGTCGCGCTCGACCACCGCGACCGCCAGATCGGGGTCGCGCGCGGCAAAGGCGTTGAGCGCGTCATGCACCATCTCGCTCGCCACCTGTCCCATGGACGGCAACAGCGACACCGGCTCCAGCGTGCGCTGGTTGACCATGATCAGCGGCACCCGCTTGGCGATATTCTTGGCATAATCGCCAATCCGCTCGACCACGCCGACGATCTTGAGCGCGGCGATGACGTCGCGCAGGTCATTGGCCATCGGCGCGCGGAGCGCAATCACCTGGATGACCAGCTTTTCGACTTCCGCCTCGATCGCGTCGATACGCTTGTCGTCGGCCACCACCTGTGCCGCCAGCGCCAGATCCTGCCGTTGCAGCGCGATCATCGCGCTTTCGATGGCAGCTTCGGCCCGTCCGCCCATTTCCGCGATCAGGCCGCGCAGCCTGTCGATTTCCTCGTCGAACGCCTTGATCGTATGTTCAGCCATATTCGTTTCTCCCGCGATCAGCCGTAGCGACCGGTGATATAATCCTTGGTCCGCTCCTGCGTCGGGTTCGTGAAGATGTCGCTCGTCACGCCATATTCGACCAGATCGCCGAGGTGGAAGAAGGCGGTGCGTTGCGACACGCGCGCAGCCTGCTGCATGTTGTGGGTCACGATGACGATTGCATAGCGGCCGCGCAGTTCATGGATCAGTTCCTCGATCTTCGCCGTTGCGATCGGATCCAGCGCGGAACAGGGTTCGTCCATCAGGATGACCTCCGGCTCCACCGCAATAGCGCGGCCAATGCACAGCCGCTGCTGCTGCCCGCCGGACAGGGCAGTGCCGCTGTCGTGCAGCCGGTCCTTCACTTCTTCCCACAACCCCGCGCGGCGCAGCGACTTTTCGACGATCACGTCCAGGTCCGCCTTGGCATGGGCCAGGCCATGGATGCGCGGCCCATAGGCGATATTTTCGTAGATCGACTTGGGGAAGGGATTGGGCTTCTGGAACACCATGCCGACCCGCGCGCGCAGTTGCACCACGTCCATCGACGGGGAATAAATATCGTCCCCATCCAGCGTGATCGTGCCTTCCACCCGCGCGCTGGCGACCGTGTCGTTCATGCGGTTCAACGTCCGCAGGAAGGTCGACTTGCCGCAGCCCGACGGGCCGATGAAGGCGGTGACATGGTCCATGTCGACGTCGATCGACACGCCCTTGATCGCCTGCTTCGCGCCGTAAAATACCTTGACGTCGCGGGCCGACATTTTGGGGTTGGCAATGGCCAGAGGGTTTGTTGCTTCGGTCATGGGCGCGTTTACCACCGTGTTTCAAACTTGTTGCGCAGATAGATGGCCAGGCCATTCATCGCGAGGAGGAAGGCCAGCAGCACGATGATCGCGGCCGACGTCTTTTCGACAAAGCCCCTGGAGACTTCATCGGACCACAGGAAGATCTGCACCGGCAACACCGTCGCGGGATCGTTGATCCCGCCCGGCGGCGTCGCGATGAAGGCGCGCATGCCGATCATCAGCAGTGGTGCGGTTTCGCCCAGCGCGCGCGCCATGCCGATGATCGTGCCGGTCAGGATGCCGGGCAGCGCCAGCGGCAGGACATGGTGGAACACGACCTGCACCGGCGAGGCGCCGATGCCGAGCGCCGCGTCGCGGATGCTGGGCGGGACGGACTTGATCGCGTTGCGCCCGGCAATGACGATGACCGGCATCGTCATCAGCGCCAGCGTCATGCCCCCAATCAGCGGCGCCGATCGTGGCAGGTGCATGAAGTTGAGGAAGATGGACAGGCCAAGCAGGCCGAAGATGATCGAGGGGACCGCCGCCAGATTGTTGATCGACACTTCGATAATGTCGGTCCACCACGTCTTGGGCGCATATTCCTCCAGATAGAGGGCGGTGGCCACGCCAACCGGGAAGCTGAGCGCCAGCGTCACCAGCATCGTCAGCAACGAACCCTTGAACGCCCCCCAGATGCCGACCTGCGTCGGATCCGTGCCGTCGCTGGACGTCAGGAAGCCCCAGTTGAAGCCGGTCGTCAGCAGCCCTGCCTTGCGCAGGCGCTCCACTGCCGCTTCGGCTTCCGGCGCGCCTTCATGCTTGGCGGCGAGGTCTATGGTGGTCGAGGCTGGAACGCGGATCGTCACCGTCTGTCCCAATATCGCCGGATCGGCCTTGATCGCATCGCGGATGCTGATCCAGGCGGTCGGCGACAGCAGGGCGTCGGTGTCCGGGCCGAGCGCTGCCTTGGCGACCTGCCCGGTCACCATCGGCAGATTGGCATTGGCCAAGGCTGCGTCGGTGATGTTGGCCGGATCAAGCAGCAGCGGGGATGCCGGGAAGTTGACCTGAAGCGCGATTTCCGTGCGGGTAAAACCGCGCAGCCCGTTGCCGATCATCGTGAACAGCAGGAAGGCGAGGAATGCGGCAGAGAGCGCCACGGCGAACAGGCCGGCGAATTTGAACCGCCGCTCGGCCGCATAGCGCCGCGCAATCCGCTTGCGCATCGCGTCCGACTTCCAGTCGGTGGGGTTGCGAGTGGTCATTCTGTCTCTCCCCGCTCGGGCTGAGCCTGTCGAAGCCTTCCACTGAGCGCAGCGAAGTGACTTCCCTCCGGTCGGTCGAACCCTTCGACTTCGCTCAGGGCGAACGGATGTTGGGTGTTCCGGCTCATTCGTAAGCCTCGCGATATTTCTTCACGACCCGCAGGGCCACGATGTTGAGCAGCAGGGTGACGATGAACAGCACCAGGCCAAGCGCGAAGGCGGCCAGCGTCTTGGCGCTGTCAAATTCCTGGTCGCCGGTCAGCAACTGGACGATCTGGGTCGTCACCGTGGTCACGCTGGCAAAGGGGTTGAGGGTCAGGTTCGCGGCCAGACCGGCGGCCATGACCACGATCATCGTTTCACCGATCGCGCGGCTGACCGCCAGCAATACGCCGCCAACCACGCCGGGCAGGGCGGCCGGGATCAACACCTTGCGGATCGTTTCGCTGGTGGTCGCGCCCATCGCCAGGCTGCCGTCGCGCATCGACTGCGGCACGGCGGCGATGCTGTCGTCGGCCATGGAGGAGACGAAGGGAATGATCATCACGCCCATCACCAGACCAGCCGCCAGCGCGCTTTCCGACGAAGCGCCATGGATGCCGATCGTCACCGCAAAGTCGCGCAGCGCAGGCGCAATGGTGAGCGCCGCGAAATAGCCATAGACCACCGTTGGAACGCCCGCGAGCATCTCCAGCGTCGGTTTCATCCATTTGCGCACGACGGGCTGGGCATATTGGGTCAGATAGATGGCGCTCATCAGGCCCAGCGGAATGGCGACGACCATGGCGATGATCGCGCCGATGAAGATGGTGCCCCAGAACAGCGGCACCGCGCCGAACGCATCCTTGTTGCCATAGCCCATCGCCGCCGACTGCGGCGACCATTTGGTGCCGAACAGGAAGTCCAGCGGATTGACCATGGAGAAGAAGCGGAAACTTTCCCACAGCAGGGACGCGACGATCCCCACCGTCGTCACGATCGCGATCAGCGATGCGATCAGCAGCGTCGCCATCACCAGCCGTTCGACCCGCGTGCGCGCCCGGAAATCGGGGCGAACGCGCGTGAAGGCGTAGGCACCGCCGGCAAAGGCCAGCACGATCGCCAGCACAGCGCCCGCCAGGCCATATTTGCTGATGGCGGCGCGATAGGGTTCGACCAGTCCCTGCGACAGCGGATTGAACGCGCCCGCCTGCGCCCCCGTCGCGATCGCCCGTGCCTCACCCAATATGGCGGAGCGCGAGAAATCGTCGGCGGGCAAGCTTTGCGCCGCCGGATCGGCCAGCACCGCCTGCGTCACCAGACCGGGCGCGATATTGGACCAGACCGCCAGAAACAGGACCGCCGGGACGATCGCCCACAAGGCGACATACCAGCCATGATAGCCCGGCAGCGAATGGACGGCATCGCGCCGCCCCGTCGCCCGTGCCACGGTCTGCAAACGCATGGCGCGGGCGCGGGCGCTGACCCAGGCGATAGCGCCCAGGCCAGCGAGCAGCAGGAAAAGTGCGGGACCGGTCATTATGGCCCTTACTTCAGCTTGGAGCCGTCAAGCACGGTCAGCGCCTTGATCGTTTCGGCGCTGGCCTTGCGGACATCTTCGGGGGCCGCGACCATGCCGCGCTTGGTGAGGGCGCCGTCGGGCGCCCAGTTGGCGGCGAAGGTGTTGAGATAGTTTTGCAGCCCCGGAATGGCCGCAATATGCGCCTTCTTCACGTAGATATAGAGCGGACGCGCACCCGGATACTGGCCGGTCGAGACCGTTTCATAGGTCGCCTGGATGCCGTTGATCGGCACATCCTTGAGTGTGTCCTTATTCTCTTCCAGGAAGCTGTAGCCGAATATGCCGACCGCATTGGGGTTCGCGCCCAGTTTCTGGACGATCAGATTGTCATTCTCGCCCGAATCGACATATTTGCCGTCCTCGCGGACGCGGGTGCAGGTCGCCTTATAGTCGTCCTCGTTCTTCTCTTTCAGTTCCTTCATCGCCGGGTCGGACTGGCAACCTTTTTCCAGGATCAGTTCCGCCAGCGAATCGCGCGTGCCGCTGGTGGACGGAGGACCGAACACCGAAATCGCGATGGCGGGCAGGCTGGGATCGACATCCTTCCAGGTCTGCGCCTTGTTCGGGCCCTTGCCATAGGGATTGGCCGCCAGCGCCTCATAGACGATTTTCGGCGTCAGCTTGTAGCCGGGGCCATTTTTGGATTCGGCAAAGGCAAGGCCGTCGACGCCGACCTGTATTTCTACGATGTCCTTGACCCCATTGGTCGCACACATGTCGAATTCGGATTTCTTCATCCGGCGCGATGCATCGGCAATGTCGGGATGCTGGGCGCCGACGCCGGCGCAGAACAGCTTCATGCCGCCGCCAGTGCCGGTCGATTCGATGATCGGCGACTTCATGCCGGGATTGCCCTGAACGAACAGCTCGGCAACCGCCGTCGCGAAGGGATAGACTGTCGACGATCCGACCGCGCGAATCTGGTCGCGGGTCTGGCCCGCGCCGCCGCTGCCGCTCTGGTCGCCGCAGGCGGACAGGGAAATGACGCTCAATGCCGTTGCGGCGAACAGGGTGAATTTATGCACGGAAACCTCCATTATGAAAGGCCGCGATTCGCTGTTCGCTGCCCCCTTTGACCGGCGCTATAGGGCCGCTCCATCGCGGCATTGTGACATTCAGGTTGCAGTTTGATGACATCGCAAAAGGCGATGATGACAGGATCGCTATTTTGGTCAAACCTGCCCGGCTTCCGCCTCGTTCATCAGCGGCAGCAGCACGGTCACGGTCGTTCCCTTGCCCAAAACGCTCGCTACGTCCAGCCGCCCGCGATGCCGTTCGACAATATGTTTGACGATCGCCAGCCCCAGCCCGGTGCCGCCCATCGCCCGGCTGCGCCCTGAATCGACGCGATAGAAGCGCTCGGTCAGGCGCGGCAGATGGTCCGGGCCGATGCCTTCCCCTTCGTCGGCTACGGACAGGCGGCACATGCGGCTGCCGCCTTCGCTCAGCGTCACCCGGATCGGCGTGCCGGGGCGGCCATATTTGACCGAATTGCCGATCAGATTGTGCAGCAGTTGCGACAGCTGCGCCCGGTCGCCCTGCACCGCCTGCCGGCCCGGCGCGACATCCATCTCCACCTCGCGGCCACGCTCGCCATGACTGGATCGGAACACGTTGACCGCTTCGGCGACCAGTTCGCCCAGATCGACCGCGTCGGCGGGCGCGCGATATTTCTCCGCCTCGATCCGCGACAGCGATATCAGGTCATCGACCAGTCGCTGCATCCGCCGCGCTTCGCCATCCATGATTTTCAGGAAGCGCTGCCGGGTTTCGTCATCCTTGCCCAGTTCGGGATCGGCCAGCGTTTCGATAAAGCCCAATATCCCGGCCAGCGGCGTGCGCAGTTCATGGCTGGCATTGGCGACAAAATCGACCCGCATCCGCTCGGCGGCATGGGTGCCGCTATGGTCGACCAGATGCACCAGGCGGCGCATGTCCGCCACCGCGCCCACCGGCGCGACCCGCATCTGCCAGCGCTGCTCGCGCGTGCCCAGCCCGACCAGTTCGATCATGAACGGTTCGGCCAGCGGGGCAAGGCTCGCCAGTCGTTCGGCGGCGGCAGGATGGCGGATGGCGATGCGGGCATCCTCCCCCTCGATATGCGCGCCCAGCAGGCGTTGCGCCGCCCGGTTGACCCGCGCGATCCGCCCGCGCTCCACCAGCATCAGCGGATCGGAAATCCCCTCCAGCAGGCTCGCAAAATCGGGATGGTCGATCAGGTCCGGCTCGTCCAGCGTCACTTTCGGTACGTCGCGCCGCGGCGTACCGGCTTCGGCGGTAATGGCCAGGACGATCACGCCCGCCAGCACCGGCAGCATGACGGCAAAGGGGGATGCGCCCATCATCAGGGCAGCGCCCGTGCTCAGCAGCAGGACGGCGAAGGAGGCGATGATCTGGGAAGGACTGAGTCGATTCATGGTTACCGCACTGGATTTGTCGCGCATTTGCTGCGATGTCTGGCCCAATAGCGTGCAATCATGACGCTTTGGCAAGCCCGATAGCGGACCAGGATCAGATGAGCGAGCCGATGACCGGACAGGATGATGACCAGCAGCCCGATATGGCTGCGCAGGCCGACACGCCCGATCTGGCCGTGCCTTCGCGTCGCCAGTTGTTGATGGGTGGCGCAGCGGCGGCGTCCGCGATCGTGTCGATCCGCCCGGCGCTGGCCAATACTGCCGCCTCGGTCCTCAACTGCACGATACCCGTGCCGGATGCCGGCCGGCCGGGCAATCTGATCGCCCCCAATGGCCAGCTCGTCCCCGCCGGGACGCCCGGCGCCTTTCCCGGCGCGGGCCGCCCCTTCACCGGCGAACAGGTCAAGCAAGCCTTGCGGGGACGCCCGCTGCCGGGCACCAGCTATCAGCAGAATCAGGCCTATCTCAACTATATCCGCCGCCTTCAGTCCGGCACGAGCGGCTTCACCTGCTACGCCTCGCTCCAGATGCCGCGTTAGGCACTTGGCTACCCCTCTGCGTTAGGGCAGGGCGGATGTATGTGAGGCCAACATCTCCTTCATCGTCACCCTGAACTTGTTTCAGGGTCCATTTCACCAGATCAAGCAGTTGTTTGGGACGAGAAATGGATGCTGAAACAAGTTCAGCATGACGGGCATGTGGTGGCACCATATGCAATAGCGCCGGAGCAGGGCGCTGCTTATGGGGTAGCAGAGAGTGACAGCGACGAAACTCTATCGGCGAGACGAAGCGGATGCGGTGACCGCCTGCGCGCTCGACGACATCGTCCTGCTCTATCATCCCCGGTCGGGCCAGACCCATATGGTGATCAGCCCGGTTCCCGAAATTCTTGATCAACTGGCCGATGGCGGCCCGGCCAGCGTGGCGCAGATCCATGACCGGCTGGCCCGCAGCTTCGACCTTGGCCCGGCAGACGATGCGATGGCAGAAATCGCTGCTCATCTCGACGCGCTGGTGGCGCTTGGCCTGGTGCGCCCGGCATGAGGCACCATCTGACGTTGCGCATTGGCCCGGCGAGCTTCCGCATCGGCTCCGCCTGGCCAGCGCCGATCGCCCGGCTTGCCAGCCTCTACGCTGCCTATCCGCAACCTGCCGACGCCATCGCGGATTTTACCGTCCGGCTCCAGCCGACCAGCCTTGTGCGCCGCTTCATCCGTCCGTCCATTTTCATCACCGGCGACCATGGCCTAGCCGATGCCGCGCCGATGAGCCTGTCCCATGGCCTGCTCGCGGCGGAGATGGGGATGAACCTGCAAATGGCGCTGGGCTGGCGGCGGCACCTGCTGCTTCATGCCTCCAGCGTCGAAAAAGATGGTCGCGTGCTGGTGATGACCGGCGAGTCCGGCTCGGGCAAATCGACCCTCGCGGCCCTGCTTGGCGAACGTGGCTGGCGCTTCATGGGCGATGAATTTGCCTTGCTGGACCTCGATAGCGGCGCGATCCTGCCCTTTCCCCGCCTCGTCAGCCTCAAGAATCGCGCGATCGACGTGGTGGCGGGCCAAGTCGGAGAGGGGCGCATGGGACCGCTGCTCGCCGCCACGGCCAAGGGCGACATTCGCCATATGGTCCCCCGCCATGATGCGGTCGCGCGCATGGGGCAGGGGGCGATGCCAGCACTGCTGCTTTTCCCCCGCTTCGGCCACGCCGCCGATGTGCGTGCCGTTGGCCAGGCGGAAATCTTCATGCGCCTGACGCAAGCCTCGACCAATTATGTCGCGTTGGGCGAACCCGCTTTCACGGCGCTGACCCGCTTCGTACGCGATGTTCCCGCCCGCGCGATCGACTTCCCGACCGGCGAGGAGGCCATCGCCATGGTCGAACGGCTGTGGGAGGAGATGGCATGAGCGCCGCGCTGCTGGTGCGTGCGCTGCGCGATCCTGCGTCCGTCGCCGGGCTGGACGCATCCGGCTGGAACGGCCTGATCGCCGCCGCGCGTGCCGAACGGCTGATCGGGACGCTGGCGTTTCGGCTTGATGGGGTGGCCGTGCCCCACGCGCTTACGCCGATCCTGTCCGATGCGCGGCTGGATGCCGCCCGCGAAGCGCGGCAGGCGCTATGGGAGGCTGACCGCGCGGCGCAGGCGCTTGGGGCTTTGGGCGTGCGTGTCGTCCTGCTCAAGGGGACCGCCTATGCCGCCGCCGGGCTGAAGGCCGGGCAGGGCCGCTTCATCGGCGATCTCGACATCCTCGTGCCGGACGAGGCGATGGCGGCGGTCGAACAGGCGCTGATCGCAGCGGGCTGGGAATGGGTGAAGGATGATCCCTATGACGATGCCTATTATCGCCAGTGGATGCACGAGCTCCCACCGATGATCCACGCGACGCGCGACCGGATGATCGACGTGCATCACACGATATTGCCGCTGACCGCGCGCCAGACCCCTGATGCCGTCGCGATGATCGCCGACGCCGTGCCTGTGGATGGTGGCCTTTTCGTCCTGTCCCCCGAAGATCGGGTCGTCCATGCCGTCGCCCATATGCTGGCCGATGGCGATTTGCAGGGCGGGCTGCGCAACCTGTGGGACATCCATCATCTGCTGGCCGACACTGACCCGGACATATTGGCGACCCGCGCCGCGCGCCATGGCCTGACGCCCCATGTCCGGCAAGCGCAGCGCCTGGCCGCCGCGCTCTACGGCCCCGGCGCGCGCCTGACCCTGTGGGACCGCCTGATCCGCGCCCGGCTGCTGGCCCGCGACGGCTGGGGCGGCGAGACCCGCAAAGCGCTGGTGTTCGCCTTCTTCCTGCGCTCCCACTGGCTGAGGATGCCGCCCTTGATGCTGGCCCGGCACCTGTGGACCAAATGGCGCAAGGGGCATCGGCCGCAATAGGCAGCCTACTCCTTCTTCAATATATCCAGCGCCAGCACCGTCATCGCTTCACTCGCCGTTGCTATCACCGCGTCGGCTTGCGGCGCCCAGAAAGGGCTGTGGAGCGACGGGAGCGATCCCTGGCCCGCCTGTGCCGCCGCCATCTTGTCCGCGGGCACGCCGCCGACCCAAAAGATGAAGCTGTGGATGCTCTTGTCCGCGCGATAGAAGCGGCCGAAATCCTCGCCGCCCATCACCGCCTGGGTCTTGACCACCCGGCCTTCGGGGAAATGCCCTTTCAGCACGCCTGCCATCTGTTCGGCAAATTCGGGCGGGTTGTAGGTGGAGGGGGTGAATTCGTCCTTCACCGTCACCACCGGCATCCGGTCGTCCGGCACCCCGGCCGCGATCGCTTCGCCGCGCGAAATGCGCTTGATCCCGTCGATCAGCTTGGCCCGCGTCTCGTCCGAATAGCTGCGGATCGTCAGCAGCAATTTCGCTTCGTCAGGGATGATATTATGCTTGGCCCCGCCCTGGAAACTGCCCACTGTCACGACCGCCGGGTCGGATGGCTCCTGCTCCCGGCTCACCAGCGTCTGGAGCGTCCCCACGATCCGCGATCCCAGCACGATCGGGTCCTTGGTCGTCTGCGGATAGGCGCCATGCCCGCCCACGCCCCGTACCAATATGTCCACGCTGTCGACATTGGCCAGCGCATAGCCGGGCGTATAGCCGATCTTGCCCGCCTCCAGATTGGCCGCGTCGTGAAAGGCGATGGCGTGGGTCGGCTTGGGGAAGCGGGTATAGAGCCCGTCCTCCAGCATCAGCCGCGCGCCGCGCCCGACTTCCTCGGCAGGCTGGAGGATCATCACCAGCGTACCTTTCCACTCATCCTTGGCCGCCTCCAGCAGCTTGGCCGTTTCGATAAAGGCGGTCATATGCGTGTCATGGCCGCAGGCGTGCATGACGCCCGTTTCGACGCCTTCGGGCGTCTTGGTACGCACTTTCGACGCGAAGGGCAGCCCGGTCTGTTCGACGACCGGCAATGCATCCATATCCGCCCGGATCAGCAGCACCGGGCCGGACCCGTTCTTCATCACCGCAACCACGCCCGTGCCGCCGACCTTGTCGGTCACGTCGAACTTCAACGCTTTCAGCCGCTTAGCGAGCTTCGCGGCGGTATTGACTTCCTGTTCCGACAATTCGGGATTGGCATGGAGGTCGCGATAGAGCGCCATCAGCCCTTCCATATCCTTTGCTATGGTCGCGCCGATCGCGCTTTGCGGCGTTTCCGCCGGGGCTGTCGGCGGCGTTGCCGGATCGGTCTGGGCGATCGCGATGGAGGTGAAGCTGGCGACGGCCAATATGGCTGCGAGCGCATGGCGCATGATGAAAGTCTCCCTTGGCTGCCCGCAGCATAAGGCGATTTCAGGGCGGTGAAAGGGGGGCTGCGTGCCAAATGCCGAAAAAGCGGCGGCCCTTGTAAACCCGTCCCGTCGATACTATTTCACAAGTGAAAGGAACGATCCGCCGCATTGCGTGGCGCGATGATCGTCCATCCTCCTGCGACATGGTTGATCCGCGCGCGTCCGACGAAGCGCATCCTGTTGCCCTGCTATCCCGATCCCTCGCGCAAAGGAGCCTGCTCCATGGCCCAGACATCCGCCTTCTGCCTTGCCCAGCAGTCGATCCATCACGCCCGTTCCCTGTCCGAAACCCTGCCCAACGCCCGTGGCGTGGCGCTGGCCGCTGCCAATGCCTGGGGCCGGGAAGCCAAGCTGGCCGCGAGCGCCGAACGCCGCCGCGCGACGCGCACGATCACGACGGAGGATGAGGCAATCGCCGCCGAATTTCGCGCTGAAGATGACGCCGAAGCCGCGTTGAACGCAGCGCAACAGCCGTCCACGTCTGCAAACTGAAAGACCCAGATCATGGCAAAAAGTCAGAAGAAATCGAACCGCGAGACGCGCAAGCCCAAGGCGGAAAAGCCGCCCAAGGCCAATGCGTCCAACCCATCGACCAAGCCCGGCCCGGTCGGCATCGTGACGCTGAAAAGCTGAACGATGACGACCGACACCCCCGTCCAGCCTGCGCCTGCGCCAGCTTCTGGCCGCACGTCGCCGGGTCGGCGCTTCACGCCGCACAATGCCGTGCGCCTGTCTCCCGCGGAAGCCGAACGGCAGGGCCGCGTCACCCGGATCGCGATCGAGAAACTGGGCGCGCCTGCCGCGATCCTGTTCCTCAACAGCCAGCATGACGGGATGGCCGATCGCCCGCTGCCGCTGGCGACGGCGAGCGAGGAGGGCCTGCAAGCGGTGCTGCGCCGGCTGGAGGCTGGCCCGGCCTGACGTCAGGCCGGGCGGCGCGTCATTGCGCCGTCCATCCGCCGTCAATGCTCATATTCGCACCAGTGATATTGGCGGCGGCGTCGCTGCACAGGAACAGCGCCATTGCGGCGACCTGTTCGACCGTCACGAACTGCTTGGTCGGCTGGCCCGCCAGCAGCACGTCGTTCATGACCTGCTCGCGCGTCATGCCGCGCGCCTTCATCGTGTCGGGGATCTGGTTTTCGACGAGCGGCGTCCAGACATAGCCGGGCGAAATGCAGTTCGCGGTAATGCCGCAGGTCGCGACTTCCAGCGCCACGGTCTTGGTAAAGCCTGCCAGACCATGCTTGGCGGTCACATAGGCGCTTTTGAACGGGGACGCGGTCAGCGAATGCGCGCTGGCGGTCTGGATGATCCGGCCCCATTTCTTGCTCTTCATATAGGGGACGGCCAGCCGCGTCGTGTGGAATGCGCTGGTCAGATTGAGCGCGATGATCAGGTTCCACTTGTCGACCGGGAAATCCTCGACCGGGGCGACATGCTGGGTTCCGGCATTGTTGATGAGAATATCGACCCCGCCAAAGGTAGCGGCGGCCTCCGCCATCATGGCCTCTATCTCCTCCTGCTTGGTCAGGTCATGGCCGCTATAGAGCGCCCTGGCTCCGCTCAGTTCCTCCAGACCCAACCGCTCCTTTTCGATCGCGTCCTTGTCGCCAAAGCCGTTGATGACGACATTCGCGCCTTCGCCAGCCAGGGCCTTGGCATAGGCCAGGCCGATGCCGGATGTTGATCCGGTGATCAAAGCGGTCTTGCCAGTGAAGGACTTGCTCATGCCTTTTTCTCCTTGAGATGATCGGGACGGTCGAGGTCAAACGTGGCGCTCTTGCCATCCAATATGTTGCGGGCGATCAGATCGCCCTTGTGCATCACTTCTTCCACCGCGTCGCGGCCCTGGCTCCAATGGTCCAGCATCGTGGCGCGGGAAAATTCAAAATCCTTCGCGCCGCTTTCCCAGTTCCGGCTGCGGTAGATGAGGTGGACGATGTTGATCGATCCGGTTTCGACATATTGACGCAACTGCCGCGCATCCGCATCGTTCCGCAGCTCTTCGGGCAGTTTGTCGAGCAAAGCGCGGATCGTGCCATGTTCGCGCCGCAGCCGCAGATACTGGTCCGTCACCTGCCGGGTACGGCTGCTATATTGAATGTCCTTGGTCCGCGAATAGACGTCGGTCATCTGGCGCGGCATCGGCCCTTCGGCGGGGAACAGATCGACCTGAAACACCAGCATGTCTTCTGTCTGATGGTCCAGCACATGGGCCAGCGGCGTATTGGATACGATACCGCCATCCCAATACCAGCGCCCGTCAATCTCGACCGGCGGCAGGCCAGGCGGCAGCGCGCCCGACGCCATGATGTGGCGCGCGTCGATCCGGGTGTCGCCGCCCGGCCCGCGCGTGTCCCAATAGGCGAAATTGCCCGTTTCCACATCGACCGCGCCAACCGAAAGCCGCACTGGCCCGTCATTCAGCAAGTCCCAGTCGATACAGGCGTCCAGCGTGTCTTTCAGCGGCGCGCTGTCGTAAAAGCTGATCGCGCCGGCCGATCCTTCGGGCATCATCGTCGCGGGCCAAAGGCGCGGGCGGAACATGCCCGGCACACCGAAGGTCGCGACCGTCCCTGCGGCGGCCAGATGCGCGATCTCGCGGATATGGTCGATGTCGGGCAGCAGGATATTGGGCATCCCGCCCGATACGGTATACCAGAATTTCTTGAGGCGGCTGATCCGCCGGTGCGGCGGGTTGCCCGCGATGATCGCGGCGTTGACCGCGCCGATCGATATGCCCGCAACCCAGCTGACATCGACCCCCAGTTCGTCCAGCCGTTCATAGACGCCAGACTGGAAGGAACCCAGCGCGCCGCCCCCCTGAAGCAGGAGCGCGACTTCGCGGGGGAGGGGCAAAGGCGTGCGGGCGCGGCGGAGGGGCTTTGGCTGAATATCCATGATGCAGTGCAATATAGGCTTTGCGAACGGCAATCCAACTTTATGTCGCCAGATAAAATTTGCTTTGCCCGCAACCCTCTGGCCATTCCGGCGGTTTGCAGCATCCGGTGAATCGGCTAGGCACAGGCCTGAACAGGGAGGGCGTCATGCGTCTCGACGACGAACAGGAAAGCAGCCATTTCGAGGTGCAGGACGGCCGGGGCGGCGGTGGCGGCTTTGGTGGCGGCCTCGGCATGCTGCTGCCCCTGATCGGCAGTAGGTTTGGCTGCGGGGGCATTGTCGTTGCGCTGATCATCATGATGGTCTTGGGTATGAACCCATTGAGCCTGATCGGCGGCGGCGGGGGCGGCCAGCCTGTGCAGACGCAGCGCCCCGCGACGACCGAACTGACCGACATTCAGCGCACGTCGCTCAAAGTGCTGGGATCGACCGAGCGCCGCTGGGACGAGATTTTCAGGGCGGAAGGACAAAGCTATCCGCCGCCGACGCTGGTATTCTACAGCCAAAATGGTCAGTCAGGCTGCGGCGCGGCACAGGCGGCGATGGGGCCGTTCTACTGCCCCGCCGACCAGCGCATCTATATCGACACCGATTTCTTCAAGGAAATGGAGACGCGGTTCAACGCGCCGGGCGATTTCCCGATCGGCTATATCATCGCCCATGAAGTGGGCCATCACATCCAGACCATCACGGGCGAGGCGGACCGGATTCGCAGGGCGCAGCAGCGCGCATCGGAAGCGGAAGGCAATGCGCTGCAAGTGAAGATGGAATTGCAGGCGGATTGCTATGCCGGGGTGTGGGCGGCGCGCGACACCAATCTGATGGAAGCGGGTGACCTGGAAGAAGGGATGCGCGCGGCAGAGGCGATTGGCGATGACACGCTGCAAAAGGCGGCGGGACGTCGCCCAGTGCCCGAAAGCTTTACCCATGGCAGCAGCGCCCCAGCGCATGGCCTGGCTGCGCAAGGGCTTGTCGACCGGCGATCCGGCCCAGTGCGACACGTTCAAAGGGGCGCTCTGAGGCTATTGTCCTTGATCGTCGGTTGATTCGGCCTGATCTGCCTCCGGGTCGACCATCGGGCCGTTGGCGTCCGTTGGCGCGGCGCTCGTTTCAGGCAGGCCAGCGCCGGGGGCGAGCATCGGTTGCCCGGCTCCGGCCATCGGCTGGCCAAAGGCTGGCGCATCCGCAGGCGGGGGTGGCGGGACGGCCGGTTGCGCTACGGGCGCGGTGACGGACGGCGGTGGCGACGTGCCGATGATGGCGGGCTGCGATGGGGAAGCTTCGGGGCGCCTGGGCAACACGTCCTGCACCGCCAGCACGACCAAGGGTGCTGCGATCACCGTGCAGATGGCAAAATTGCGGTATATCATCGCCTGGACTTCTTGCTGATCGACTGGGCGACAATATCCAAAATCGGTAAATAAATGCCTGTGCCGATCAGCGCTTTACCGGCTGAACACATCGAGCCGTGCCAGCAGGGCAGTCATATCGTCGGGCAGCCCATCCCGCGGCGGCGCGTAGGTGGCGCGCAGCGCATTGCCAACGCCCTCATAAGGCAGGGGAAGCGCGACAGTCACAACCCGTCCCTTGTCGCCTTGGCGACCCGGTGCCGATCGGCCGGACGATTTGCGCTGCATTTCCATGTCAGTAGAACGGACGTCGCAGGCAAAAGTTTCTGGCATTCGTCGCAAGCCCAAGCGATAGCGCGCGACAGCAGGCCCGGCGCAAGGGGAGAGACGATGGTGACGGACTGGCCCGAAACATTGGCGCGGATACGCGGCCATTCGCCCTTTCTGACGCGCGCGCTGGATCGCTACCCTGAAGTGGCGGCGGCGCTGGCGACCGGAGACATGGACGCGGCTCTGGCTGTGGCGCAGGCGCTTGGCCAGCCGGAGGATGGCGTCGCCCGGTCCTTGCGGCGGCGGCGCACGGGGATCGCGCTGGTGACGGCGGCTGCCGATCTGTCCGGGGCATGGGGGCTGGACCGGGTGACGCGCACCCTGTCCGATTTCGCCGATACCGCCGTGGAGGAAGCGCTGGCCGCCGCCATGGCCGAACGCTATCCCGATGCCGAGCATAAAGGCTTCGTCGTGCTGGCGCTGGGCAAGCATGGCAGCCGCGAGCTGAATTATTCGTCGGATATCGACCCCATACTGCTCTACGATCCCGCCACCCTGCCGCACGGCCCGCGCGAAGATCCCGCCGATGCAGCGGTTCGGATCGGGCGGCGGATGAGCGAATTGCTGACCGCGCGCGATGGCGACGGCTATGTATTCCGGGTCGACCTGCGCCTGCGTCCCTCGCCTGAAGCGACGCCGATCGCCCTGCCGGTGGAAGCGGCGATCGGCTATTATGAATCGACCGCCCTGGGGTGGGAACAGGCGGCCTTCATCCGGTCGCGCGCGGCGGCGGGGGACATGGCGCTGGGCCACTATTTCCTGCGCCAGATCCGTCCCTTCGTCTGGCGGCGGCATCTGGATTTCAGCGCGATCGACGCGATCGTCGACATCAGCCGCCGAATTCGCGACCATTATGCGCAGGGGCAGGCGTTCGGGCCGGGATTTGACCTGAAACGGGGGCGGGGCGGCATCCGCGAGGTCGAATTTTTCGCGCAGGTTCACCAGTTGATCCATGGCGGTCGCGACCCGGCGCTGCGATCGGGCAATACGCGGCTGGCATTGGCGGCGCTGGCGCAGGCGGGGTTGATCGAGCCTGACGTCGCGGCGCGGCTGGACGAGGCTTACGTCCTGTTCCGCACCATCGAGCACCGGCTTCAGATGGTGGAGGATTTGCAGACCCACGAACTGCCCAAATCGGCGGAAGCGATGGACAATGTCGCGCGGCTCCATGGCGTGGGCGATGGCGACGCGCTGTTGGACCTGTTGCGGCCGCAGGTCGAATGGGTCGGGCAGAATTATGACCGGCTCAGCCCCGAACAGGATGACGCCTCCCTGTCGCAGGATGAGGCGCTGCTGGCCGGGCAACTGGTCGAGATGGGCTTTGCCGATCCTGAAACGGCGATGGCGCGGATCGCCCACTGGCGCGCGGGCAAGGTGCGGGCGCTACGCAGCGGTCCCTCACGCGAAGCGCTGGAAAGCCTGCTGCCCGGCCTGATGCGCGCGCTGGCGACCGCGCCCGATCCGTCGCGCGCGCTCAACCGGCTGGACGACATGATCGGACGACTGCCCAGTGCGATCAATTTCTTCAAGCTGCTCGCCGCGCGGCCTGCGCTGGTCGCGCTGCTGGCGGAGATATTGAGCCATGCGCCGACGCTGGCCGATGCGCTGGCGCGGCGGGCGGAACTGATCGACGGCCTGATCGACGCCACGGCCTTCGACCCGCCGCCGCCGGTCGAGATATTGGCCGGGCAACTGGCCGCGCTGGAGCCGGGCGAGGATTATCAGGCCTTGCTCGACCGGGTGCGCCAGCGCGTGGGCGATCGCCGTTTCGCGCTGGGTGCGCAGATCATCCGGGGCGGCGATCCGCTGGAGGCCGGGCGCGGCTATGGCCGGGTGGCGGAGGCCGCCATCGAGGCGTTGGCGGCTGGGACGGTTGCGGAGTTCGAGGCTGCACATGGCCGGGTGCCAGGGGGCGAGATCGTCATTCTGGCGCTGGGGCGGCTGGGGGGCGGGGTGTTGACCCATGCATCGGACCTGGATGTCATCTTCCTGTTCACCGGCGATTTCCGCGCCGAATCCGATGGTCAGAGGCCGCTGGGCGCGACCCAATATTTCAACCGGCTGGCGCAGCGCATCGTCAACGCGCTGTCGGTCCATACCGCTTCCGGCCCGCTTTATGAGGTCGATACGCGGCTCCGCCCATCGGGCGCGCAGGGCCTGCTGGCGGTCAGTTTCGACAGTTTCGCCAAATATCAGCGCGAAGAGGCGTGGGCCTGGGAGCATCTGGCGCTGACGCGGGCGCGGCCGATATTCGGATCGGCCAAGGCCCGCACGGCGTTGGCCGCGATTCTGACCGAAACATTAGAAAAAGAGCGTAATATCAATGATCTACAGCGAGAGGCCGTCAAGATGCGCGGCGACATCGCAACCCATAAGCCGCCAGCCAGCGAACTGGACGTCAAGTTGGTGCCGGGTGGTCTGGTTGATCTGGAATTTCTGATCCACATCAATCAATTCCGCTACGGCATGGCGTTCGACCCTGATCTGGGCAAGGCGCTGGCCATGCTGGTGGAGGCGGGTCATCTGCCTGCCGATCTGATCGAGGCCCATGCGCTCATCACGCGCTATTTGATTGTGTCGAGGTTAGTGTCGCCTTCTTCGACCGAACCGCCCGAAGCGACGCGCCCGCTGGTTGCCCGCGCCTGCGGTGCTGAACATTGGGACAGGTTGCTTGAAAGCTATGCCAAGGCGCGGCAAAGCATAGCCCAAGCCTGGGCCGCGCTCGCCGCGCCCTATCAGGAGGATATGTGATGCTGGTACAAGGCGACAGCGCGCCCGACGTCGCGCTCAAGGATGCCGATGGCGCGGACTTCACCCTGGCCCGCTATCGGGGCAAGCCGGTCGTGGTCTATTTCTATCCCAAGGCCGACACGCCTGGCTGCACCAATGAGGCCAAGGATTTCACCGAACTGGCCAGCGATTTTGCCGCGCTGGGTGTGCCGGTGGTCGGCGTGTCGAAGGACAAGCCCGCCAAGCTCAAGAAATTCGCCGACAAATATGGCCTGACGGTCACATTGGCGTCGGACGAGCCGGGCGATGCCTGCGAGGCGTTCGGCACCTGGGTCGAAAAGTCGCTCTATGGCCGCAAATATATGGGGATCGAGCGGGCGACCTTCCTGATCGGTGCGGACGGCGTTGTCGCGCGGGTCTGGCCCAAGGTGAAGGTCAAGGGGCATGCCGCCGAGGTGCTGGAGGCGGCGAAGGCGCTTTGACCCTGCCCGATAGTGTCGGGGCGGCGTGCCGCCATGTCCTGCTGACCGCTGATCCCCATGCCAAGGTGATGGCTGCGCGCGCCGTCGCGCGGGCGTGGCGGCTGGGACGGCTGGCGCACCGCTTCGATGGGACGATGCCCGATGAGCCCGCGCGCCCGGACGCGCCCGTCCTGCTGCATCCTGGCCAGATGCCCCGGCGCGGCAAGATGGGGTCTGCGCGATCGCGCGTCGCCATGCTCCACGCGCTCGCCCATATCGAATTTGTCGCGATCGACCTTGCGTTCGACCTGATCGGTCGTTTCGGCGATCAGTTCCCGCCGGCCTTTGTCGACCAGTGGATGCAGGTCGGTGCTGAGGAAGCGATGCATTTCGCGCTGCTCGACCGGCGGCTGCGCCAGTGCGGCAGTCATTATGGCGCGCTCCCCGCCCATGACGGGCTGTGGCAGGCGGCGGAGGAGACGGCGCACGACGTGCTTGCGCGGCTCGCCATCGTCCCGATGGTGCTGGAAGCGCGCGCCCTAGACATCACGCCAGCGACGGTCGAGCGGTTCGAAGGGGCAGGCGACTTTGTGTCGGCAAAGTCCCTGCGCCGCATCATGGCGGATGAGATTCGCCATGTCGCCGCAGGGACGACATGGTTCCTTGCGGCGACGAACCGATTGGGTCTGTCCGCCCCAAATCATTACCAAATGCTTGTGAAAAGGCATTTTCGTGGTTCGGTTAAGCCACCGTTCAACGACTCAGCGCGTCGGCAGGCCGGTTTGACGCTAGAATTCTACGCCGCGCTTGCAACATGACCGCCGATTTGCAGTCTGCCTAACAGCGGGGGCGATCCAGGTCGCCAAAAAGTAACACGGGAAGCGCCGAGGGGCATAAGCCTCCGGTGACATAGTCGGGGTCGGCATGTTTGAACGTCATATGATCAATACTCGTGGTGCGCGTTTGTTCCATTCTGCCGTAAAGGCGACAAAGATTTTCGCAGGACTCGGTATTGCAGGCGCGCTCTGCGCCGCTGCGTCGGCCAATGCGACGGAAACCGACGATCCCTATGGCGATGCGTCGGAAATCAACACCAGCGCCCTTGGGCCGCAGGATGTCGGTTTTTCCAACCTCTTCTCCAGCCTTCAACGCCTTGATGGCAATGCCAAGACCGCTGCCTATATCCCGTCGGGCCGCCCGGTCGAAAAACTGGCGCTGACCTCCAATTTCGGCGTCCGGTCCGATCCGTTCAATGGCAGCGCCCGGATGCACAAAGGCATCGATATTCCCGGTCCCGTCGGCACGCCGATCCACGCCACCGCCGACGGCATCGTCAACCGTGCTGGCTGGGCCAGCGGTTATGGCAATCTCGTTCAGATCTCTCATGGCAATGGCATGGAAACGCGCTACGGCCATATGTCCAAGCTGCTGGTGCCCGCCAACAGCTTCGTCAAGCGCGGCCAGATCATCGGCCTGATGGGATCGACCGGCCGCTCGACCGGCAGCCACCTCCATTATGAAGTCCGTGTTGACGGTGCCGCAATTAACCCGCTGCCCTTCGTCGCTGGACCCGACTATCTGGTGGCGATGAACACCAAGCCCCCGGTCGCCATGGGCGGCCCGACCAAGGCGCAAGAAAAGAGCATCGACTGATCGCGCTTTTATCGACTTTCGCAAAAGGCCCGGCACCCTGTGGGTTGCCGGGCCTTTTGCGTCATCCTATCTAGGGTAGCATGACCGATATTGATCTCACCTCATCTGCCGCTGCCCGTGTTGCCGCGATCGCCGCCAAGCAGGGCAAGCCTGCGATCCTGCGGCTGGCGGTGGAGGGGGGCGGCTGCTCCGGCTTCCAGTATCGCTTCGGCCTGGCCGATGCGGTCGAGGCGGATGACCTGGCGGTCGAGCGCGACGGGGTGACGCTGGTGGTGGATGACGTCAGCCTGGACCTGGTGCGCGGGTCTGCGGTCGATTTCGTTTCCGACCTTGGCGGCGCGGCGTTCAAGGTGACCAATCCCAACGCCACTGCTGGCTGCGGCTGCGGCACGAGCTTTTCGGTCTGATTTCATCCATGACGTGCTCCCGCGAAGGCGGGAGTCCAGTCCAGCCATCGGAACGGGGCTCCCGCCTTCGCGGGAGCGCATTTCATGCTATGGGCGGGGCATCGACATTGGAATCGAAACGGATTGGGTCAGGTCATGCGTATCGCCACCTTCAACATCAACGGCATCAAGGCGCGCCTGCCGCGCCTGCTGGAATGGCTGGACGAAACGCGGCCCGACATTGCCTGCCTGCAGGAAATCAAGACGTCCGACGAGACCTTCCCGGCCAAGGATATAGAAGCGGCGGGCTATGGCGTCATCTGGCACGGGCAGAAGGGGTTTAACGGCGTTGCTATCCTCGCGCGCGGCGAAACCCCGATAGAGGTGCGGCGCGGGCTGGAGGGTGAGCCGGAGGACGAGCATAGCCGCTATCTGGAAGCGGATGTGAAGGGCGTGCGCGTCGCCAGCATCTATCTGCCCAACGGCAATCCGCAGCCCGGCCCCAAATTCGATTACAAGCTGCGCTGGATGAAGCGCCTGCGCGCCCGCGCGGCGGAAATCTGGGCGGAGGAAGTCCCCGCGATCCTGGCGGGCGACTATAATGTCATCCCGCGCGACGATGATGTCTATTCGGTCAAGGCGATGGCGGACGACGCGCTGATGCAGCCCGAAAGCCGCGCCGCCTATCGCCGGTTGCTGGCCGATGGCTGGACCGACGCGCTACGCAGCCGCCATCCCGCGGGTGGGGTGTGGACCTATTGGGACTATCAGATGAACGCCTGGCCCCGCGACGCGGGCTTCCGCATCGACCATCTGCTGCTCAGCCCCGCCGCCGCCGACCGGCTGGTCGATGCGCAGGTGGACAAGGCATTTCGCGGCAGAGAGAAGGCCAGCGACCATGCGCCGACCTGGGTGGAATTGCGGGGCTGAGGGCGTGGCGGTTTGGGTGGGTAGCCGCCGTGCCCTTCCCACACCGTCATCCCCGCGAATGCGGGGGTCCATTTCCCGCCTTCGCACCGTGTTGAGAGCTTGGGAGATGGGTTCCCGCTTTCGCGGGAATGACGAAAAAGGGTGGAAAGCTGACTTTAGTTAGAGCGGTCGAACGACAACCATTTCGCTCTTCTGCCAATCGGAGGTGAGTCGGTCGAAACGCTCAAGATGGGCTGACCGCTCGATAACAACAAAATGTTCGCGATCGTTGGTTCCCACTGAGATTGCACCCAATTCGGCAGCCGCCCGAAGCATTTCATCGACCGTCCCGATTGCTACCGATGCAGGGAAGCAGATGATGTATGCTCTTGGGCTCATACCGGTTGATTATCAGCAGCACCAAGGTCTGCAAGTGGTCGCTTCTTCCCTAAGCCGCCAGCCGCAGGAACGGCACTGGCTGGGTCGATCGCAGCACGATCGGCTTGCCCTCCGACGCTTCGAACAGTTCGCCGTCCAGAATGACGCTGCTGTGATTGCCCTCGATCCGGATCGTGTCGCCCTGTTCCAGATGGATGCCCTGCATCTGGCTCTTGCCCACGCGCTTGAAAAGGCTCGCGAAGATCAGGCGCAGCAGGGCTGGCAAGCTCTGTTCCACCGCCATCAGCTTCATATTGCCCCGGCGGCTGTCGCCCGGCTGGACGCCGAGCAGCAGTCGTTCCAGCGTGGTGACGATCAGCACGGAGAATCGCCCGGCCAGTTGCCCGTCGCGGATCAGGGATATGCTGACCGGCTTGCTGGATGGCGGCAGGAATTTGGCGCGGATGCCGAAAATCAGGGAAACCAGCACCGCCATAGCGGTGAGGAAATGGCTGAGGCCGTTGGACAGGCCCAGCGGATAGATCTGGTTGCGGCAATAGAGCATGTAATCGGCCAGCCCCGCGCCGCCCAAAAACATGCCCAGCACCGGGCGGCTGCCGACCTGCCCGTCCGACAGGGCGATCAGTTCGCGCGCGACGACATGGTCGTCAACGCCAGCCTTGGCCAGCGCGACGATTCGTTCCAGCGCCTTGATCGGGTCGCCATGGATGCCAAGATCGAGCGCGATCAGGTTGGTCTTGCCATTGGGCAGCACGGCGATCGGCGGCACCCGGCCCTTGAAATGTTCGCCCTGGTAAAGCTCGGTCAGCGCCGCCTGCACCGTACCGTCGCCGCCATTGATGACGATGACGACGGGATCGACGCGGGCGATCGTCTGGAGCGCGCGGCCGATCTGGTCGACATGCTCCACTTCATAATGGAAGATGTCCGGGTTGCTGGCGCAATAGCTGCGAACGCGCGGCAGGGTCTGGCGGTTGCCCGTGGACTTGGGATTGGACAGGAGCGCGACGCAGACCATGGCTTTTTATCACATATATTTGAGGGTGATGGTGATTTTCGTCACGCCGGGACCGGCATAGAAAGCGGCCTTTTCGACCCCAGGCTTGCCCAGGTTGAAGATGTTGATCGACGGATTGTTGGAAAAACCACCGCCGTCGCGGCTGATGTCGGTCTTGCCATTGCCATCGCGATCATGACGCACGGCGATGCCATATTTGCCCGGCTGCGGCACCGGCATGCAAAAGCGCATCGTGCCATTGGACGGGCGAACCGGAATGTCGATACGATTGAGCCATTCGCCCTTGCTCAACCAGGCGGATTTGGTGGCGGGGTAGGATTGGACGCGCACCTTGCCGGTTTCCGCTGCAAAGCCGCGCACGTCGACCAATACGGCCGGGCCGTTCCGGCTGCTGCCGCAACGTTCCAGATCGTTGGGAATGACCTGACCATGGGCCATTGCCGGGATAGCTGCGATCATCGCTGCCACCGACATCAGGCCCACTGCAACTTTTACCATGACCATTAGACTCCTGGAAGCTATAGCCGCCCGATCGGGTCGGACGGCAGCCCCTGTTCGCCCCGCTACTTTCCTGATTCCAATATGGAATGGGTTTGCGGCCAAAACATGGTGATGGGACGACGACTTAGAGAATGCTGACCGCCACCGACCGTTATCTTGCCCGCCTGATCGCGGTGCCCATGCTGGGTACGCTCGTGATCGCCGCGATGCTGCTGGTGCTGGACAAGATGCTCAGCCTGTTCGATTTCGTCGCGGCGGAAGGCGGGCCGGTCAGCGTCGTGTGGCGGATGCTGGCGAACATGCTGCCCGAATATCTCTCGCTCGGCATTCCCATCGGCCTGATGCTGGGCATATTGTTGGCCTTCCGCAAGCTGGCGCTGTCGTCGGAACTGGACGTAATGCGCGGGGTCGGCCTGTCCTACGGGCGGCTGCTGCGGGTGCCGTATATGTATGCGATTGCGCTCGCGCTGCTTAATTTCGGCATTGTCGGTTTCGTCCAGCCGCTGTCCCGCCACGCCTATGAAGCGCTGCGATTCGAATTGCGGTCGGGCGCGCTGGGCGCGTCGATCAAGGTCGGCGAGTTCACCAATCTGGGCAAGCGGATGACGATGCGGATCGAACGCAGCCTGGACGGCGGGCGCAATCTGCAGGGGATTTTCGTCCGCGCGGTCAGCCGGGACGGGCAATCGGTCGCGGTCACGGCGGCGCAGGGCATGTTCTTGGCGACGGACGATCCCGACACGATCATCTTCCGCCTGCGCGACGGCGTTCTGGTCAACGACGCGCCCAAATATAAGACGCCGCGAATCCTGTCCTTTTCCAGCCACGACCTGCCGATCGACCTGCCGCAGATCGAAAATTTCCGCGGGCGCGACGTCGACCGGGAAAAGACGATCCCCGAACTGATCGTGATTGGTCGCGATCCGGCTACCCCGGACAAATTGCGCAACGAAGTGCGCGCCAATTTCCATTTCCGTATGGTGGAGGTGGTGATGATGCTGCTGTTGCCGCTGGCCGCGCTCGCCTTTGCGATCCCGCCCAAGCGGTCGACATCGGCGCTGGGCGTGTTCCTGTCGATCATCTTCATCGTGACCTATCACAAGGTCAACCAATATGGCGAAAGCGTGGGCGCGCTGGGCAAGGTCGACCCGATCATCGCGCTATGGGGACCATTTCTGCTGACGGCGGGCCTGATATTCTGGATGTATCATGTCATCGCGCACCGCCCCGGCGGGCAGCCGATCGGCGCACTGGAAGTCGCCTTTGCCAAGGTGGGCAAGCAGATCGTGCGCCTGTTGCGGCTGGGCCGTCGACGCCCGCCCGCGGCGGAAGGAGCCGCCTGACCCATGCAATTTGCTTTCTTCCCCTCGCGCCAGATCAGCTGGTACATGGCGCGCCTGTTCCTTACACGGACGCTGGCGGTGCTGGCGCTGCTGGTGCTGGTGCTACAGACGCTCGACCTGCTGGGTCAGTCAGGCGACATCCTTGCCTATCCCGGCAATGGCGACGCGCAATTGTGGCATTATGTCGGCTTGCGCGTGCCGCAGATCGTGGCGCGCTTCCTGCCTTTTTCGGTGCTGCTCGGCACGCTGGTGATGCTGGCGACGCTGAACCAGAATAGCGAAATCATCTCGATGAAGGCGGCGGGCCTTTCCGCGCACCAGATATTGGCCCCGCTTGTGGTGTCCGCGCTGGGCGTGGCGATCATCAGCTATGCCTTTAACGACCGGATCGTTGCCCGGTCCACCGCGGCGCTCAGTGCCTGGCAGGCGGTCGATTACGGCCCGATCCCGCGCGATAGCGGGGTCAAGAGCAATCCGTGGGTGCGCGACGGCAATAACCTGGTCAACGCCGCCATCGTCGCCGGGCGCGGTACGCAGGTGCAGCTGCGCAAGGTGGAGATTTTCAACCGCATCAACAACAGCCTGACGACCATCATCCAGGCGCCGCGCGGCCATTATGACGCGGCGGACAAGAGCTGGGTGCTGGAAGAGGCGCGCCAGTTCGACGTGGCGCGCGGCACCGTGACCAATGTCAGCACGGTGCGTTTTGGGCGCGACATTCGCCCCGACCAGTTCACCTTGGCCAAGGTCGATCCCGATGCCCTGACCTTCAGTCAGCTTCAGGCTGCGATCTCCGACCTGCATGATGCCGGGCGACCCACGGCGGAGTTGGAGGCCAATTTGTGGCACAAGCTGTCCGGCCCGCTTTCGGCCCTGCTGATGCCGATATTGGGGTCGGTCGCGGCGTTCGGGCTGGCGCGATCGGGCCAGTTGTTCGTGCGCGCAGTGATGGGCATGGCGCTGGGCTTTGCCTATTTCGTCGCCGACAATTTCTCGCTCGCGATGGGTAGCCTGGGCGCTTATCCGCCGTTTCTGGCGGCCTGGGCGCCCTTCCTGCTGTTCCTGCTGGTCGGTGAGACTGTGCTGTTCAGGACGGAGGAATAGCCTAGCGCGCCACCATGGTGCTGCGGGCGATCTTGCCGACCAGCGGCATCATCCCGCGATAATTGCCGCGATGATAGGGCGATTGCGGGTCCAGCGTCGCCACCAGCTTGCGGTGCGCGGCGGCCAGATTGTGATAGGGCACGCTGGGCAGCAGGTGGTGCAACGCGTGATAGCGCAGGCCGACCGGCGCCCACAGCGCAGGCAGGCTGCCGGGCGGGGGCACATTGACCGAATCGAGATATTGCGCCGTCACGGTCATCGGTTCGCCTTCATTCTCCCACAAATGCGCGACCAGGGTGCGCAGTTGGTTGATGACGGTCATCGCCGAATGGACGGCCATATAGACCAGCAACGGCTTCCACCCGACCACGAACACGCTGCCGACCAGCGCCAGCGCGAACAGGGACGCGCCAGCCTCCTGCCACGCCCACATGCGGGCGAAGGCCCCTTCGGGCTTGCGGCGGCGATAGGCCGGATTGATCGACAGCGCGGACAGTTCACCGATCATCTTCGCGCGGAGCGGCGGGATGATCAGCGACAATGGCGTCAGCACAGCAAAGCGCAGGATAAGGCCGACCGGCGCCAGCGCGGCGACGAGGATGAACAGCGGCAGCGACCAGGGCTTCATGAGCGCCAGCGGCAGATATTCCGGATCTTCCGCCGTGCCGTAGCGGGTGCGGGCGTGATGCTGGGTATGGACGCCTTCATACATGAAGGACGGGATCATCAGCGGAATGCCCACGATCAGGTTCCACGCGGCGCGGAAACCGGGCAGCGCGCCGGCGCGGATATGGGTGAGTTCGTGGATGAAGCTGGCCGCCCGATACAACGCCAGCATCGCAATCACCGCGCAGGCAATGCCTAGCGGCACGCTGTCGATCAGGATAGCACCTGCCAGCGCACCCCAGCCGATCAGCGCGGACGCCAGCATATCGGGCCAGTAGATGCGCGGATTGGCGGTGGACAGGTCGCGCGTCAGTTCGGCCGCGGCGCGCAGCATCGCCACGTCATCGGGAATGGTCGCACGGGCGCGCTGCGCGGCGGCAAGGATGGGATCATGCACAGTCATGGCAGGCGTCCTAATCTCCAAATGCGCTGACATCGTGGCAGCACGATGACATTATCCGCCCAATAGCGGGCTGGCGGCGGGCTGTGATTGACAATCCGCAAACAAGCGGCGAACTGCTGCCATCTTTTGGTGAAAGCGGCAGCCGTGGCACATTCTGATCTGGTGATTACGCCCGTTTCGGGCAAGGGCGACCTTAAGGCCTTTATCGACCTGCCCTGGTCGATTTACGCCACGGACCCCAATTGGGTGCCGCCGCTGAAGGCGGAAATGTACGAATTGCTGACGCCCGGCAAAAATCCCTTTTTCGAACATGCCAAGGCGCAATATTTCCTGGCTCGCCGCAACGGCCGTGTCGTTGGCCGCATTTCGGCCCATTATGACGAACTGGCGCTGTCGATGCCGCCGGAACAGGGCATGGGGCCAGGAACCGGCAATTTCGGCCTTTTGGAGGCGGAAGATGATGCGATTGGCGCGGCGCTGATCGCGCAGGCCGAGCAATGGCTGCGTCAACAGGGCATGACCCGCGTGGTCGGTCCGATCTCGCTGTCGATCTGGGAAGAGCCTGGCCTGCTGATCGCCGGGCATGACCATCCGCCGACGGTCATGATGGGGCACAACAGCCCGACCTATCAGGCGATGGTCGAGGGGGCAGGGTATCAGCCGGTCAAGACGCTCAACTGTTTTGAGCTGGACATCACCCAGAATTTCCCCCCGCTGATCCAGCGGATCGTCGCTTCGGGCCAGAAAAACGATCGCATCCGTATCCGCAAGGTCGACAAGTCGAAATTCGATGCGGAGGCGGCGATCATCCTCAACATCCTGAACGACGCCTGGGGCCGCAACTGGGGCTTCGTGCCGATCACCGATGCGGAAATCGCGCATACCGGCAAGAAGCTGAAGCCCATCGTGTTCGAAGATCTGATCATGATCGCCGAACTGGACGGTGAGCCGGTCGCCTTCATGATGACGCTGCCCGACCTTAACGAGGCGATCAAGCCGCTCAACGGCGCGCTGTTTCCCTTTGGCTGGGCCAAGCTTCTCTGGTGGCTGCGCAAGCCCAAGGTGCGCACGATGCGGGTGCCGCTGATGGGCGTGCTGCAACGGCTGCAATCGTCCCGGCTGGCCAGCCAGCTGGCCTTCATGATGATCGAGGCGATAAGGCTGGAAGCGATCGCCCATTATGGCGCGACCCGTGGCGAGATTGGCTGGGTTCTGGATGACAATCAGGGCATGAACGCCATTGCGCAGGCGATCAACAGCAAGGTCAACAAAGTCTATCAGCTGTACGAAAAGCCGCTCTGATCATGGATCGGCGGGCACGGCGACATCGACCGCGCCTGCCGCAATCCGCGCCACGACCGGCGTTTTCGCCAGTACTTCGCCGTCGATCGATATGCGCTGGCGCGGGCGGGTGGTGATGGTGAAAGCCTTGCCATGCCATTCCTGCGTATGCGCGTCCCGATCGCGCAGCTTGAAGAATTTGGCGTACCAGTCCCACGCCAGCCGCGGCTTGCTGCGCCCGACGACCGCCTGGACCACGATTTCGCCGCTATCGACGTCGGCATGATCGGACAGTTCGACCCCGCCATGAAAGGGGCCGTTCAGGATGCGTACTTCGGTGGACCATAGCCGCCGTTCCTGCTGGCCATCGTCGATGATCAGGCGGAAGGCGCGGAAGCCGACCGAACATTTGACCGCCCATAGCAGATAGCCGATCCGCCCCAGATAGCGTTTCAGCTTGTGCGGCACCGTCCGGCCGATCATCGGCGACAGGCCGAGCGAGGCGGCGTTGACGAAATAATCCTGGTCGATCATGCCCAGGTCCACCCGGCGTCGGCGTCCGTTGGCGATGGCCGCGATCGCGCCGTCCAGATCGAGCGGCAGGCCCAGCGTTCGCGCAAAGCTGTTGGCGGTGCCCAGCGGCAGGACGGCGAACACGCAATCCTTGCCGACAAACTGGTCGACCGTGCTGGACATGGAGCCATCGCCGCCGCCCACGATCACCATCGGCGCGCCATCGGCAATCGCCTTCCCCACGGTTTCTTCCATCAGTGCGGGGTTTTTGACTGCATGGGCGGCGAGCAGGTCGATGCCTGCCTCCTCCAGTTTTTCCTTCGCCTCCGCAAAGAGCGCTTCGCCCTTGCGGCTGTGCGCGTTGACGATCAGCGCGGCCTGACGCGGGAGGGGGCGATTGGAGGATTTCGTTATCATGCCACAACAACTCGCGAAGGCGGGTTCGGCTCCGGGGAAACCATGTCCCGCTGGATCGTTACCTGATCATGGCCCGTATCGCTCATCTGTCCGACATTCATTTCGGCGCGCACGATCCGCGCATAGTCGACGCCGCCACAGCCTGGCTGGAGGAGCGTCGGCCCGACCTGGTCATCATCAGCGGCGACCTGACCCAGCGCGCGCGGGTCGAGCAGTTCCGCGCGGCGTCCGCATGGCTCAACCGGCTGCGCGCGGCGGGGCTGAAATTGCTGGTCATTCCCGGCAATCATGACATTCCGCTCTATGACGTTGTGCGGCGCTTTGCTGCCCCGCTCAAGCGCTACAAACGCTATATCAGTCACGACCTGTGCCCCTGGTATGAGGATGAGGAGGTCGCGATCCTTGGCCTCAACACCGCCCGGTCGCTGACCATCAAGGATGGGCGGATCAATCATGACCAGATGGACATGCTGCGGGACTATTTCGCGCCGGTCGCCAGCGGCAAGACGCGGATATTGGTGACGCACCATCCCCTTTTTGCCATGCCGATCGGCCGGGGCGGGGAACTGAGCGAGGCTGTCGGCCAGCATGACGACGCGGTCCAGGCGGCATGCGAAGCGGGCGTCCATCTGGCGTTGGCGGGCCATTTTCACCGCACCTATGCGCAGGCGGCACGCAAGATGGTGGAACGGGCGGGCGGCGCGTTGATCATCCAGGCCGGCACCGCGACATCGACCCGGCTGCGCAACGCCGAACCGCAAAGCTTCAACTGGCTGCACGTCCGGCGCAACAATGCGATGGAATTGCAAGTGATCGTCTGGGACGGCGCAGGCTTTCGCCGGGCGAGCCATGTGGAATATGTCCGCGACGGGCAGGATTGGACGCCACGGGACTTGGCGGACGCTCCAAGGATCGGTGAGATCGTGGAGTGAGGATATGGCGGCCCGACTACACTACAAATTTTTGGGGGTAGCTGCTTTCCTTAGCGTAACCTAGGCCGTCGACATGATGGACACGCAAAGGACGGATATGGGCTGGGCGTTGACCGAGAAGGAGAAGCAGACGCTGCGCCTGATCGTTCGCGGTCATGACGCGAAGTCGGTCGCGCGAAGTTTGGGCCTGTCGGTCCACACAATTAACGAGCGGTTGCGCGATGCGCGGCGGAAAATGGCGGTATCGAGCAGCCGGGAAGCGGCCCGGTTGCTGTTGGAGGTGGAGGGGGACGGTGCGGGACCGTCCCCCAATTATGTGGGGGACAAGGAAATCCGGGCAGACGCGCCGGATAGTCCGGTGGATCAGGACAGCGTGCCGATTAGCGGCGCAGGGCGGGCCATCCGCCCTTACTGGATCATCATCGGAGTAGCTCTCATGACGCTTGCCCTTGGCCTGTTGGCCCTCACCGCTCTGCCGCAACTCGCTTCTGCCCCTTCTTCCCCGGTGCCAGTTGCCAGCACAGCACAAAATCCGGCAGTGGTGGATGCAGCGCGTCGATGGCTGGTGCTAGTTGACGAGGGGCGTTGGGACGAAAGCTATCGCGAGACTACCGTGACCTTTCGCCGGATGAACACGGCAAAGGTGTGGGCCGATACCTCGGAACAGGTGCGCGTGCCCTTGGGCGCGGCACTTTCGCGTATCTTCGTCAGTCAGGAAAATCTGCCTGCACCGCCCGCCGGCTATGAAGTGGTGAAATTCCGCACCCGTTTCGCCAACAAGGGAGAGGCGATCGAGACGGTCAGTCTGGATCGCGAGGATGGGCAGTGGCGCATAGCAGGCATCACTATCGAATGAAGTGGGGCAGGGGGCGGGCGTTATCCCGCCTTCCCCTTCAACGCCTCCGCCAGCGATACTGTCGCGCTGCCGCGTCGGGCCGGGGCGGCCTGGCTGGGGTCGGGTTTCCAGCCTGACAGATAGAGGATCGCCATCTGCTCCGCCGTCCGGCCATCCGGGTCGGCTGCATCGGCAAAATGGCGCGCGGCGGCGACAAGCGCGTCCCGACGCAGCGCGGGGGCGCGCGCCGTCAGCACATTGCCCGCGCCCATGCCGCGCAGGTCATGCATCAGCCGCAGCAGATCGCCATAGCGGATCGTCAGCGTCTCGCCATCGGCCACCGGCATCGCAAAGCCCGCGCGGCTGAGCAGGTCGCCCGCCGATCGCACATCGACCTGCGGGTGGATATGCTGGCCCGGCCGGTCTCCTTCGCCCACCATCAGCGCGGCGCGCAATCGCGGCAGGCTGCCAGCGCCGGTGAAGGCCGCCAGCATCAGCCCGTCGGGCCGCAGCACCCGCCGCATCAGGATCAGCGCACCGGGCAGGTCATTGACGCTGTCGAGCGTGCCGCAGGCGATGACCAGATCGAAACTATTGTCGGCAAAGGGCAGGGCGTCCTCATCCCCTTGCACCCCATCACTGGCACGAGCAGCGCGGAAGCCGGGGTCGATGCAGGCGACCCGCTTGCCCATCGCTTCCAGAGCGGCCCTGGCGCTACCGTCCGGGCAGCCGATTACCAAGGCTTCGGGCAGGTCGCGCTGCACATCGCCCAGCCGGTCGAGCAGTTCGTCCAGCATGGCGCGATAGAGAAAGTCATGGGCCGCAAAATCGGCCAGCATCCGGTCCCGCCGGATGCTGCGCAGGGAACGGTCGAATATGTCGGGGCTGCTCATGCCGGGCCTTGTGCAACGGGCGGGAAGGGGGGACAAGGCAGATGATGCCTTTCCTGCCGCTTCTCAAGAGCGCGATCCGCCCCGCGCTTGATTATGCGCTGCCGCCGCGCTGTCCCGGTTGCGGCGTGATCGTGGGGGAAGATCATGGTTTCTGCCTGTCCTGCTGGGACGGCATGGAATTTTTGGGCGAACCCTGTTGCGCGCGCTGCGGCATACCCTTTCCGCATGACATGGGGGAGGGCGCGGAGTGCGGCGCCTGTCTGGCCGATCCGCCGCCCTTCGACAGCGCGCGGGCGGTGCTGGCCTATGGCGATGTCGCGCGCACGGTCGCGCTGCGGCTGAAATATGGGCGGCGCATCGGCCTTGCCCGGCTGGTCGCGCGACAGATGCTGCGCCATGTGCCCGCGACCGGCGAAGACCCGCCGCTGATCGTGCCGGTGCCGCTGCATCGCTGGCGATTATGGGGGCGGGGGTTCAACCAGTCGGCGCTGATCGCGGATCATCTGGGGCGACTGACCGGGCTGGCGGTGGACAAACATGGTCTGCTGCGGGTCAAGCGGACGGCGCCCTTGCGCGGCATGCATCCGGTGCAGCGGGCAAGGGCGGTGCGCGGCGCCTTTGCGCTGGCGGCCGGGCATGGGATGACGGGACGACGCATCCTGCTGATCGACGACGTTCATACCAGTGGCGCGACGGCGGCGGCCTGCACCCATATTCTCAAGCGCGGTGGGGCTGGCGAGGTGCGGCTGCTGTGCTGGGCGCGGGCCTTGCCACGCGAAAGCGCTGATTGACAATGCGGAGCAAAGCCCCAATTTCAGGGAATAAGGAGCAATGACGGACAGATGGCAAAGGTCGAAATCTATACCAAGGCGTTTTGCGGCTATTGCGCGCGGGCCAAGGCACTGCTGAACGACAAGGGTGTCGCGTTCGAGGAATATGACATCACGATGGGCGGGCCGAAACGCGCCGAGATGCTGGAACGCAGCCGGGGCGGCAGCACCGTGCCGCAAATCTTCATCGACGGACAGCATATCGGTGGCAGCGACGACATGGCGGCGCTGAACCGGCAGGGCAAGCTCGACCCGCTGCTGGGGCTGTGACCACGATGCGCGCTGCGCTGTTCCAGATGACCAGCGGCATTGATCCTGCCGCGAATGCCGCTGCCATCGTGGCGATGGCGGCGCGGGCCAGGGGGGAGGGGGCGGACATGCTCTTCACCCCGGAAATGGCGGGCTATCTGGACCGCGACCGCGCGCGCGCTGCTGCCACATTGCGATCCCAAGCCGATGATGCCGTGCTCGCCGCCGTGCGCGATGCGGCGGCCAGGGAGGGCCTGTGGATTCATATCGGATCGCTGCCTCTGAAAGATGAGCGCGCCGACGGTCGCTGGGCCAATCGCAGCTTCCTGATCGACGACACCGGCGCGATCCGGGCGCAATATGACAAGATCCACCTGTTCGACGTCGATCTGGCGACGGGCGAAAGCTGGCGCGAATCGTCGGTCTATGGACCGGGCGAACAGGTGGTCGCTGCCGATACGCCCTGGGGCCGTGTGGGTTTTTCGATCTGCTACGACATGCGCTTTCCCGACCTGTATCGCGCACTGACCAATGCCGGGGCGACGATCCTTCTGGCCCCGGCCGCCTTCACCGTGCCGACCGGACAGGCGCATTGGCATGTGCTGCTGCGCGCCCGCGCGATCGAGGCAGGCTGCTTCGTCATTGCGACGGCGCAGGTCGGCGCTCATGCGGACGGGCGCGTGACCTATGGCCATAGCCTGGTGGTCGATCCATGGGGCGAGGTGCTGCTCGACATGGGGGAGGCCGGGGGACTGGGGCTTGTCGATATCGACCTGACGCGGCTAGGGGATGTGCGGGCGCGTGTGCCCGCCATCGCCAACCGCCGTGCCATTGCGCAGGAAGTGCAAATTTCGTGATCGTGTTCGACCTTAAATGCCAGTCGCAGGGCCATGTGTTCGAAGCCTGGTTCGGTTCCAGCGCCGACTATGCGGACCAGCAGGAACGCGGGCTTCTGGCCTGCCCGATATGTGGCGACCCGCAGGTGACCAAAGCGGTGATGGCGCCCGCGGTGTCGGCCAAGGGCAATAGCCGCTCGGTCGTGGTGCAGGACGCCCCCGCGTCCGCGTCCGCGCCCGACGCCCCCGTCGCGATCAGCACGGGCGATGCGGCCAAGATGCGCGCGATGGTCGAGGCGTTGGCGCAGGCCCAGCAAAAGCTGCTGGAAGGGTCCACCTGGGTTGGCCGCGGCTTTGCCGAACAGGCGCGCGCCATGCATTATGGCGAACAGGCCAGCGGCAGCATCCATGGCGAGGTCGCCCCGGCAGAGGCGAAAGCGCTGATGGAAGAGGGCGTGCCGGTTGCGCCGCTGCCTTTTCCCGTCATTCCCCCCGAAGCGAAGAATTGACCGCGTCGCCCGCCCATAATAGAGGCCAAGCGATGGGCACCCGTAGCTCAGCAGGATAGAGCATCAGATTCCTAATCTGAGGGCCATGGGTTCGAATCCCGTCGGGTGCACCACTTTCGCTTCTCAGGCGATACCAGAACATGCCACAAATGGCTGTTTTCTGCCGTTTTGTGTGGTATAGCTGTCTCATACGGAGCAGTTGGATACCACCACATACCAGCAAGATGATGGTAGATTTGATGGTAGGCCTATGCTCCCCTGACGGGAGATACCATCATGGCTCTTTCAGTGGTTTCGATCAAAGCGGCGAAGGGGCGCGACAAGCCTTATAAGCTTACCGATGGCGACGGGCTGTTCCTCTATGTCGCGCCCAATGGCGGGCGCTACTGGCGGATGAACTACCGCCATCTGGGCAAGCAGAAGACTCTCGCCTTTGGCGTCTGGCCCGACATTGGCCTTGCGGATGCCCGTGAGCAGCGTGACGCCGCCCGCAAATTGCTGGCGAAGGGCGAAGATCCAGGAGAGAAGATCAAGCTCGACCGCATTGCGGCAACCGTCGCAGCTTCGAACAGCTTCAAGGCGGTAGCCGACGAATGGCTGGCGAAAGTCGAACGGGAGGGCCGATCCACGGCCACGATGAAGAAACTTCGCTGGCTGCTGGATTATATCAACATGACGATTGGCAAACGCCCGATTGCATCAATCACCGCCCATGAGATTCTGTTGATGCTCCGCAAGATTGAGAGCAAGGGACGCTTCGAGACCGCCAAACGCCTGCGCAGTGTCTGTTCGCAAATATTTCGCTACGCCATCGCCACGGCTCGCGCCGAGCGGGATGTAGCGGCCGACTTGCGCGGTGCGCTGATCGCGCCCCAGCCTGTCCACCGCGCCGCCATCACCAATGCTCAGGCGGCCGGCCGACTGCTGCGCGCGCTTGAAGGGTTTGAGGGTTATGCCAACACCAGAGCAGCACTGCGATTGTTGCCGCACGTCTTTGTGCGCCCTGGCGAGTTGCGCCACGCCGAGTGGGCTGACTTTGATTTTGAGAAGGCGCTATGGATCATTCCAGCGCACAAGACCAAGATGCGCAAAGCGCACGTTGTTCCCTTATCCACTCAGGCGCTGGCGATCATTGGGAGCATTGAGCATGACGGAGAGGTGGCCTGGCAAAACTGCACATCGGGATAAGTGGATTTTCTGCCTGACGGCGGCCAGGATGGCCGCGTGACAGGAGTAGAGATGAGCAAACGACCACGCCGGAATCACAGCCCGGCATTCAAAGCGAAGGTGGCATTGGCCGCCGTGAAGGGCGAGAAGACGCTGGCGGAGTTGGCGCAGCAGTTTGACGTGCATCCGAACCAGATCACGCAATGGCGCGGGCAGCTTCTGGAAGGGGCTGCCGGTGTATTTGGCAGCGAGACGCGGAGCGAGGCTGCGGCGCCGGCGATCGACGTAAAGACGCTGCACGCCAAGATCGGTGAACTGACGCTGGTGAACGATTTTTTGTCAGGGGCGCTCGGGAAGGCGGGACTGTTGCCGAGCGCAAAACGATGATCGACCGTTCGCACGCACTGCCGTTGGCGCGGCAAGCCCGGGAGCTGGGGATCAGCCGGGGCAGCATTTATTATCTGCCCAGACCGGTGCCGCCTGCCGATCTCGCCATCATGCGGCGGATCGACGAGTTGCACCTGGAATTTCCGTTCGCGGGTAGTCGGATGCTGCGTGATCTTCTGCGGCAGGAAGGCATCGAGATCGGCCGCCAGCATGTCGCCACGCTGATGAAGAAGATGGCGATCGAGGCAATCTACCGTCGCCCGAACACATCGAAGCCGACCCCCGGGCACAAGATCTACCCTTATTTGTTGCGCAAACTGCCGATCGTGCGGCCCAATCAGGTCTGGGCAACGGACATCAGCTACATCCCGATGGCGAGGGGGTTCGTCTATCTCGTGGCCATCGTCGACTGGTTCAGCCGCAAGGTCCTGGCTTGGCGGGTGTCGATCACGATGGAGGCCGACTTCTGCGTCGAAGCGCTGGAGGAAGCGCTGACGCGCTTCGGGAAACCGGAGATATTCAACACCGATCAGGGCAGCCAGTTCACCAGTCACGCCTTCACCAGCGTGCTGCTGCGCGAGGAAATCGCCATCAGCATGGATGGCCGGGGCGCCTGGCGCGACAATGTGATGGTCGAGCGCCTGTGGCGCTCGGTGAAATATGAGGAGGTTTACCTCCGCGCCTACGGCGGGGTCAGCGAAGCCCGCGCGTCGATCGGTCGTTATCTGAGCTTCTATAATGGAAGGAGGCCACATTCGAGCCTCGCCGCCAGGACGCCGGATCAGGCGTATTTTGACAACCTGCCGGTAATGATGGCAGCATGAATTTGGCAACCAATACGGGGCGTCACTCCGGTCGGGCTATGCCCTCCCTGCATGACGCCCCATATTGGCAAGGCAAGGAACCCGGCAGACGATCCACTTAACCGTTGCCGATCCCTGTTCAGACAAACCCGGCCACCTCTAGAGGCCTGTGCGGGTCAGGACGGTTTTCAGTCGGATAATGCGATTACTATTGGTCATCGGGGCAGTCTCTTCACAGCATGTTTCGCGCCCCCGATGACGAGCATCCAATGACTTGCCGTCCCGGACAAGGGACCTGTCGGGGTCAACACGGTCATGCTCTCAGGTGTTAGGTGGACGCTGGCGGCAGCAGGCGCGCACGAGCGGAAAATGGCGAATATTGGCGTAAGGCGCGTCACTGATCACGATCAGTGAAGTTTTTGTCTCACTCTGCGCCAAAAGCCATTCGCGCAATCTCGCGGCAGCCCATTGCGGGCGGCAAACGCGATGATCAGGTCGAGTCGTTCATTGGACATTCCTTTTGTAGGAACGCCCGCCATGCGTAATGAAGCAACCCAAATGCTCGATCGCTTGCAGCCTGTTGTTAACGCCTTTAATGATGCATCAGTCAGCAGCTTTGGCACGGATATATCGCGTTGGCTCTGCGCAAGGTGGGCAGCTGGCTGACATGGCGCAGGATAAAATGAAACGTGGGCAGACGAGCAAACGAGGCTTAGCCCAGTAGGGTCCGCGCGGGACGATCCATGACCCAAAGCCCGAGCGTGTCGTATGCCAGTGATTGGCTGAAAACGAGGCCGACCCGATTACCCTTCTTCCAGACGACCCTTGCCAAGGTTGATGGCAAGCCTTCAATTTTAAGGGAGACTGACTGGTGAACCAAGGGCGCGTGCTCCAGTTCGATACAGACTCCGGTCTGCGAGATATTAAAAATTTCCGCAGGAAATTTTCCTTCCTCCCATTCGACCACAGCATCCGCTCTTATGTCCAGGCTAGGATTGCGGGGCAATTTGTCATCCGACATCTTGCCATCACCAGTGCCGAGCAGTCGGGCAGCGTCGATTGCATGGTCGAACCGGATGCCAGCCATATTACCTTCCGCCCACATGACAGCGCCTTCAGCTATGGCTCCAGAGCGGAACTCAACGCGGAGACGTTCGCCGACCGCCAGAGATCGCATCGCATAGACCTTCGCGCCTCCTGTCGAAATGTTGCGCACAAGGCAAAGCATCTGCTGGCGGCCCGTGACAAGCTTTCCGATCTGCAGGACTGTTGTTGTCCGAGCGTCAGCGCGCCGTTCACTGCGGCCTGACATATCGTGTGGAAGAAGATTGGCTCCGGGCCGGTCGTTCCCGGACTCGTGGGGCTCCGGTAATATGGATTTCACCATGCTAGCCTCCTTGGCTGCAAGTTCGCATTGAAGACCATTGATTACGACCCCGTACCAAATATCAAACGCGCAGCAAGAGAGCTAGTATAATTGTTACAATCCCTGTGGTGGTGGTGCTGTGGAGCGCCGAATGGCGTGATTTTCCGGTGTAGCTGGGGCCGGGAATGCGCCGATGGAGGCGGGGTTAACGCGGCCTGTCGGGTTTTCCGGCGTATCCGTGGTTTCCATTTTTGCGCGAGCACCTCAAGCGTTTCAGCCTGGAGCAAGATCATGGCGCACCTGAGCAATAGGGCGTCCCCGTGCGTGCCGCCCGGTCGCGCTCTATTCCGCTGGGCTCCACCGAGCCGCCGCTGTGCGCCGTCTCGTCGCCTTCGGCGTGACGATCGCTGACGTGAGGATCGGCTCCGCCGCTCCCGACGGCCATCGCGCCAGGCGCGATGATGTTGGCACGGCTCCGACAAGCGGTGTGGGCGTCGCTACCCTCTAGGCGCGTCGCGGCGGGCTGCAACCCGGCTGCGCCGGGTCTTCCTCTTCGTTCCAGCCTTTGCAGGTGCAGCCCGCCTCTGCCGACGCGCCTTCCAGTCGCTCTTGCCGCCCACCCCGCTCTTCGGGGCCGGTGTTTTGGCAAGGAGTAAGGACAATGGAACTCAAGCATATCGATATCGCCTTCCTCTCGGTCTCGCCCGCCAACATGCGGGGCGTCAAGAAGGCACCGGACCTCACCAATATCCTGCCGTCCGTCCGGGCACGGGGCATCCTTGTTCCCCTGATCGTGCGAGCAAAATCCTGTCCCGAGCCTGTCGAGGGAGGTTCACCGACCACCTATGAGATCGTGGCAGGCAAGCGGCGCTATCATGCGGCAATGGTCGTGGCGCAGGAAGAGGGGAGCGTGGAGCCGCTGCCCTGTGCCGTGATGGAAGCGGGGGACGATGCGGCAGCACTGGAGGCGTCGCTGATAGAGGATATCGCCCGGCTTGATGCCGACGAAATGACCCAGTGCGAAACCTTCACCCGATTGGTGCGCGAAGGGCGTAGCGTGGAGGATATATCGCTGACCTTCGGCCTCACGACCTTGCAGGTGAAGCGCACCCTTGCTCTGGGCAATCTCCTGCCCCGCATCCGCAATCTCTATCGGGCCGAGAAGATCGATGCCGTCACCGTTCGGCACCTGACCCTTGCCTCCAAGGTGCAGCAGCGTGAATGGCTGGCCTTGTTGGACGATGATGCCCATCACGCACCTTACGGTCAGAATTTGAAATCATGGCTATTTGGCGGGAGCAACATTTCCACCAAGGTCGCGCTATTCGACATTGCCAGCTATCGCGGCGAGATCATTTCCGACCTGTTCGGCGAGGACAGCTATTTTGCGAGTGCTGCCGACTTCTGGACGGCGCAGATGGCCGAGGTCGAGGATCGGGCGCAAGCCTATCGCGATGCAGGATGGCGGGACGTAGTCATTCTTGAGCGAGGTGCCTATTTCCATTCATGGGAGCATGAGCGCTGCGCCAAATCCAAAGGCGGTGCGGTCTTCGTTGCCATCACCCATCGGGGCGATGTTACCTTCCACGAAGGCTACATCACAACCAAGGAGGCGCGGAAGCGGGAGAAAGGCGAGGCAACGACCGAGCCGAAGCGCCCAGAGGTGAGCGTGCCGATCCAGAACTATATCGACCTTCATCGTCATGCCGCCGTGCGCGCGTCGCTCGTATCGCAGCCATCGACAGCCCTGCGGTTGATGGTTGCCCATGCCATTGTCGGGTCACCCTTGTGGCGGATCGACGTGGAACGGTAGCGCCCCCATAATGATGCCATCGCCGAAAGCGTGGAAAACAGTGCGTCGGAAGCGACCTTTGACGCCAAGCGCCGCGCGGTGTTGGCAATGCTCGGCTTTGATCCCGAAACGCCGACCGTGGTAGATGGCTATTGTGGCGACCATGGCCTGCCCGGCCTGTTCCTCCACTTGATGACCCTGACCGACGACGCAGTGCTGGACGTTCTTGCCATCGTCATGGGCGAAACGCTGGCAGCTGGTAGCGAGATGATCGAACTGTTGGGCATGCAGCTTAGCGTGGATATGGCTCCGGTCTGGCAGCCCGACGACGCCTTGCTTGATCTTGTCCGTGACCGCGAAGTGATCGGTCGGATTGTTGCGGAGGTGGCAGGCGAAGAGGTTGCCGCCGCCAATGCCAAGGAAAGCGCCAAGGTGCAGCGCCATATCGTGCGTGACTGTCTTGCAGGGACCGGCGGGCGTAGCAAAGTGGATGGGTGGGTGCCGCGCTGGATGGCATTTCCGCCGAGCGCTTATACCGACCGTGGTGGCGTCGGCAGCGTGGAGCGCTGGACTGGCATTGCGGCAATGTTCCACAGCACTGAATGCGAAGAACGGGATGGCCCAACCGCAAGCGATGCATTCGAACGAGCTGCCTAGATTTCGTGCAAACCGGACCTTTCCAGATGCCGGGGGCTGTCAGAAGCCTCCGGCATTTTTGTTTCCTGACCATCACGCGAAAGGTCAGGAGTTGGCGCGGCTCGTCCAATCTGATATCTTGATGCCGCGTTGCGCAAAAGGCAGCGCCGGGACTGGTAATCCCGAACGGTTGGAATCGGCTTCGAAAACACATCGTTTTCGGGGTGCCGTCGCATATGTCCAGGCCTCCGGGCTAAAAGCGGCGGCGGATGTGCAACCGTTCATCTTACCAGCCCCGGTGCTCCCGCCCGCTCAGCGTGCGGGAGTTCGGGACGCCACCGCATCCTATCCGTACTTCCGCCAACCGCGTGCGATGCGGAACGGAGGTGCATATGGCCAACCCTGGCCCCACCACATCACGCCGCGCCCTGCTGGGTGCGTTGACCACTGCGCCAATCGCGATCAGGCCAGTCAAAGCCGTCGTGTCGCCCTGGCAAAGCGCGCTTGCCGATTTGCATGAGGTCTACGACCATGAACCGGCAAGCCTGCACCGCACAAAGGCAGGGCGAAGTCTCAGCCGCTTTCGCTATCACAATGCCGAGCGTTTCTGCCTGAAAGTGGACGCGCCCTACGCCTGCACCGGCGAAGCGCTTATGTATGCCAGCGGAATCGTCGTGCAGCTTGCGCTCAGCTCATACCTTATCGACGTCGGTTTTTCTGACCAATGGTGCGCGCGACAAATCGGCCTGCACGTTGCGCAATCTCTAGCTTACGCCAATGCCACGGGCTTCGGCCATGATTGCCCCGACATGGCCCGACTGGCAGCTATCCTCAGCCCCTACTGGCAATGGAACAGCGTTCGCCTGTTTGGCGAACCGAAACCCGATGACGGCGGTTTCACGGTCGAGCAAATCAGCCCCCTACTGCGCGCGCTCCTTGACCGCGTGCATGGCGTGACTGGCCATCCTCGCCCGAACGGCTGGCGTCGTGGTCGTCAGGAGGGACGATCATGATGCCGCGTATCGACATGGAGCATTTGCCATGGCCGATGCGAGAGGAGATTCTCCGCGTCGTCGGCATGCTGTTCGAGGCCTTCGCGGAAGCGACCAGAGGCAAACTGTCCAATCAGCATCAACGAGGCCGGATCATAAAGCTGCTCCTGCACGGCCCGCATGCACAAGCGGACTGGCAGGACTTGCCACCCGGCGAGGCAATCCATCTGCTGGCGATCGTCAATCATCCCCGATTGGCGCGTCAGCAACAGCGCTGGCACGTTGTCCGCGACCGACTGCGCCGGGCATGGGAGTTTGGAGAGATTGCCCAGCCAGTGCGCCTCACGGTCAACAGTCTGGAGCAGGTCAACCATGCCTTGGCAGAAGGCGTGCCGCATTTCGTCACCTTGGCTACCGAGGGCATCGCTCTCTACGAGTTCGATCGGACGCCGCTGGCAATGCCTCGGCATTTGCCAGCATCGGAGCGGCGGGCGCGCGGGCTCGCCGAATATGCCCGTTGGCATGGCCGCGCGGCTGATTTCCTATTGGGCGCAGCCTTCTTTGAGGATCAAGGCAATGCGCCCATGGCAGCGCTGTTGCTGCATCAGGCATGCGAACATCTCTACCAGTGCGTGATATGGTCGCTGACCCTGCACGGCCCACGCACCCATGCGCTGGATGAGTTGCGCGAGATGGCCGAAGTACTGGACCGGCGGCTCGATTTGGCATGGCCACGCGACACGCCATTTGAACGGCGGGCATTCGGGTGCATTCGCCGCGCCTATGTCGAAGTCCGCTATGGCCGCCACTACCGGATCAGCGCCGGTGAACTGACATGGGCGATGGAACGCGCGGTCCTGTTGCAACAATTGGTGCAGGAGGTTTGCTGCGAACGTCTGGACACTATCGCCGCCGCTGATCTTGAGGCCCGTCATGTCGTCCACGCCTGAGCGCGACACCGAGCGTCTCGTCTCCTATCGGGCCGCTGTCGATCGCATGCCGGTCCTGACTCGCACGGTGTTCCTGCTGCACCGCGTGGATGATCTTTCCTACACAGAAATTGCCGACAGCCTTGCGATCAGCATCGACGCGGTGGAAGGCGTCATCGCCGAAGCCCTGCTGATGCTATATCTGATGCTGGAGGGCGAAACGCCACGGCGCAGGGAAAACGCCCATGTTGCAGCCGCCGAAGTCAGCCTGCGCCAGCGCTACCGTGCCTATTGTGAAACCGCCTTACGCGCGTCGGGCATTTCCGCCCCGGTCGCATGGGACGACAGCGACGACGATCGCCAGGCGGTCTTGCTCGCAATAGTGACTGCCATGCCGTCCGCTGTTCGCAACACCTTCCTGCTCAATCGGCTCGACCACCTGACCTATGCACAGATCGCCCGAGAGACGGACAGCTATGAGTGGATCATACGCCGTCGAATGCTGCGTGCGATCCGGCTCATCGTCCGCGCGCCAGAGACATTCGAACAATGGCTACTGGACCAAACGGCACGGTCGGAGCGCGCCCGTCGATGAGGCTGCTGCATCATGGTGTCGATGCCTCCTTCTCCGCCGCGAAGGCGCGCTTGCCCTTGCGCTGCCATATGGCCAGCACGTTGGACCTCGCTTCCCCACGCAGACGGTCAGCAACTGTGAGGAAGGCTCCATAGAGCGCGGCGCGATCATCATCGGTGAGATCGACGAGTCCCGCCTTCACGACAAGCCCGCCCAGTTCGATCAACTGGCGCGTTCTCTCCCGTCGCTTCACTTGCCATTCGCGCATGTCGGTTCGCGCCTTTCGTGCTTCAAGCCGATGCCGCGCCGCCGCCCTGCGGAAGAGTGCCGCTTTGCTGGCCAGAAGTTCCGCCCGCAGGCTTGCCGCCTTTGCCGAGAAAGAAAGCTGCGCCCGCCTTGCGCCATCCCTCCTTTGTCGCGGAGTCCTTGATCGTGGCGGCATGGAGCAGTGCCCCGGCTAGCATATCAGCGTCGAGCGCATCGGCCCCGGTCGCCGTCACCAGTTCGCCAAGCTGGCGCACGCGCCGTTCTTTGAGCGCCTTGGCCTTGTCAGCGAGGGCTTTGAGTTCCGAATCAAAATCGCGGGGTTTGCGCATCGCAAAGTCTCCATTGAGTGACGATGGCGCTATGATAAGATGATCCGGCCCGCTGTGCAGTAGAGTCGCCGGGACAGCCTGGCACCGCCTAGTCCCGTCCGAGAAATTTTCGAGAAGGGCGCGCTTATACATCGTTCCGACGTGCGCTTGAGCGTAGTAGATGGACGATCGTCATGGCGATCTTCCATTTCTCCGTTAAGGTCATCTCTCGCGCTGCGGGCCGTTCCGCCGTCTCTGCCGCCGCCTATCGTGCGGGCGAGCGGCTGCACGACGAGCGCCTCGACCGGCCCCAAAATTTCCGCGCCCGCTCCGGCGTGGAGCATAGCGAAATCATGTTGCCCGAAGGCGCGCCAGAACAATGGCGCGACCGCGAACGCCTCTGGAACGATGTTGAGGCTTTCGAAAAGCGCAAGGACGCCCAGCTTGCGCGCGAGGTCGAGTTCGCCATTCCCCGCGAGATGACCAAGGCGCAGGGCATCGAGCTTGCCCGTGATTTTGTGTCCGCCGAGTTTGTCGATCGCGGCATGATCGCCGACCTCAATGTGCATTGGGATATCGGCGCGGACGGCCAGCCCAAGCCGCACGCCCATGTCATGCTCACCATGCGGGAGATTGTGCAGCGCGAAGACGGCACCGCTGGCTTTGGGGCGAAGGTGCGCGAGTGGAACGATCATGAGAATATCGAGCGCTGGCGCGAACGCTGGGAAACCCATGTCAACGCTCGGCTAGCCGAACTCGATATCGATGCGCGCATCGATCACCGCAGCCTTGCCGATCAGGGCATCGACCTTGAACCGCAAAGCAAAATCGGTGGCCCCGCGCACCGGATGGATGGCCAGGGGTTGGAAGCCGACCGCGCCGAAATGCACCGCGAGATCGCGCGGGAGAATGGCGGACGCATTATCGCCGATCCCGGTATCGCGCTTAATGCCATTACACACCAACAGGCGACATTCACCAACCGCGATATGGCGATGTTCATCCACCGGCATAGCGACGGGCAGGAGCAGTTCAACGCCGCCATGAGCGCGGTGCGCAATTCGCCGGACTTGATCGCTTTGGGCAAGGACGGGCGCGGCGACGAGCGGTTCACCTCGCGCGAGATGATCGACACCGAGCAACGGATGAGTCGCGCCGCTGACAGGTTGGCGATGAACAGGAGCTATGGTCTCTCGGCGGCGACGACCTACGCCATTCGAACCGCCGAGAGTGCAGGTCTTGTCCTGGGAGCAGAACAAGAATCCGCGTTGCGCCTTATAACGGGCGAGCGCGGATTGTCACTAGTGCTGGGTTATGCCGGGACCGGCAAAAGCGCCATGCTGGGGGTGGCGCGCGACGTGTGGGAAAGCGAAGGGCTGAATGTTCGCGGTGCGGCGCTTGCGGGCATCGCCGCCGAGGGTCTGGAGAATGGCAGCGGCATTGCGTCCCGCACCATCGCTAGCTTGGAACATGGCTGGGCGCAGGGCCGCGATCTTCTAACCTCCCGCGACGTGCTGGTGATTGACGAGGCGGGCATGGTCGGCGCGCGCCAGATGGAGCGCGTGCTGTCCCATGCCGCCGATGTTGGCGCGAAGGTCGTGCTTGTCGGCGATCCGCAGCAGTTGCAGTCGATCGAGGCGGGTGCGGCCTTCCGCGCGATCCATGAGCGCCATGGCGGCGTCGAGATCACCCAGGTTCGCCGCCAGCATGAAGGCTGGCAGCAGAACGCCACGCGGCATCTGGCGACCGGCAGAACCGGCGAGGCGATTGCCGCCTATGCCGACAAGTACATGGTGCATCAGGCTGAGGCGCGCGAGGATGCACGGCGCGATCTTGTCGAGCGCTGGGATCGCGAACGGCGGGCAAACCCTGACGCCAGCCGCATCATCCTGACCCACACCAATGCCGAGGTGCGCGATCTCAATGAGGCCGCGCGCGTAGCGATGCGCAATGCCGGTGAATTGGGCGACGAGCGCCAGGTGAAGACCGAGCGCGGCGACCGCCTGTTCGCGTCGGGCGACCGCATCATGTTTCTGCGCAACGAGCGCAGCCTGGAGGTGAAGAACGGCACCCTGGGGACCATCGAGAAGGTCAGCCCGGAGCATATGTCCGTCCGCACCGATGACGGGCGTTCCGTATCGTTCGACACGAAGGACTATCGCGACCTCGACCATGGCTATGCCGCCACCATCCACAAGGCGCAGGGCATGACCGTGGACAGGGCGCATGTGCTGGCGACGCCGGGGCTGGATCGCCACGGGGCTTATGTCGCCATGTCCCGCCATCGCGACGGCATGGCGCTCCATTATGGCCGCGACGATTTTCGCGATCAGTCCCGGCTTGTTCGCACGCTGTCGCGCGAGCGCGGCAAGGATATGGCCACCGATTACAGACAAGCCGATCCGGCTAGAGAATATGCCGAGCGGCGTGGCATTAGCTTCGGCGAGCGGGTCGCGGAAATCGTCAGACCCATCGTGGAGAAAGCGCGGGGGATATTCGACAACTTCCGGCCCAATATCCCGCCGCAGCAGGAGCGCGACATTTTCGCGGGCTTCCAGCCCAAGGCCGGTCCGTCCGCGCAGGAGCGGGCTGTTCAGCGCCAGCCCGAATATGATGCGCAGCCGATGCGCGCAGGCGGCGTGCGCGGTGCGGTGGAGCGCTATGCCGCGGCATGGCAAGCGATCCAGCAGACGCGCGCACAGGGTCTCGACGCCATGCCGCACCAGCGCGAGGCGTTCGACAGGGCGCGGGATGCTCTGGACGCGATCCGCCCCGAAGGTTCGTCGGACTTGAACAGCGCGTTCCGCAGCAGCCCGGAGCTTGTCCGCGAGGCAGCCGAGGGGCGCGGCCAGCCTGCCGTGCGGGCGATGCAGTTAGAGACCGAAATCCGTATTGACCCCTACAGCCGAGCCGATCGGTTCGTGGAAGGCTGGCAGCAGTTACAGCGCCATCATGCCGAGCTTGTGCGCGACGGCAATTTCCGGGGCGCGAAAAGTGCCGCGCAGCAGATGGCGGGCATGGCGAAAAGTCTTGAGCGCGACGCCCAGCTTGAATCCGTGCTGGGCCTGCGCAGCCGAGAGCTTGGGCTCGAGATCGGTCAGCAGGCGGCCCGCAGCCTGTCCCACGATCTCGCATCCTCCATCCCCTTCGATCACGGACGCGACATCAGTCGCGGCATGAGCCGCTAACCCCAAGGAGAACAAGATATGGACGAAGAACAGAGCCTTTTGAACGAGCCGGAGCCGGAACCCCGGCCCAATGCCGCCGCCGAGGCCTTCGCGCACCTCTCGGAGCGCGTCGCCGCTATGGAGGAACGGCTTGAAGGGCGCATGGCTGTGATGGCCCGCGCGCTTGAGCATATCGCCATCGAGAAGCAGAGCCTCGAATTCCCCGACTATGGGCCGACGCTCGCCAAAATGAACGGCTATCTCGCGACGTTGGCGGGGCAGACGAAGACAATCATGGAAGCGCCAGCCATGCAGTTGACGCCGGAAAGCATGGCGGAGCGGATCGGCAAAGCGGCGGAAGCCGCACGCCAGACCGACCGGGCGACCATCAAGAAGTCGCAGGAATTGCATCATCAAACCCATGCGGATCAGATGCGCGCGATCGGCACCGTTCGGACCAAACATAATCAGCGCTGGCACATGCTCTGTTGCGGCGGCGGCTTGGCACTGGCCGTGTCGCTTCTGTGGCTGGCATATCCCGGCTGGGCGGCCAGCATTGGCCCGCAGAGCTGGCTCTGGCCGGAACGGGTGGCCCGTCGCACGTTGGGCGAGGCATCGCTATGGGATGCTGGTATCCGCCTCATGCGCGCCGGTAACTCGGAAGGCTGGCAAGTGATCATGGACGTCGCCGACCTGGCACGGGCGAACCGCGACACCTTTGCCGAATGTCAGAAGACAGCCGCTAAGACCAAAGGGCCGGTAAGTTGCACGGTCAGAGTAAGCATGGCGCAATCTTGAGCGGTTGGCTCGGGGCTACCTTCGAGAAGCCGGCTGGCCGCTTCGGCCCTTGTTGGGTAGCGCGCGGCCATTCGGCTTCGCCCAGCGACAATAGACGGGTGACGGAAAGGCCTTTGATTTCGTTGTCCGACACCTAGCCAATCCGACAGTGATTGTCGGACGCTGCCTGCGATGACGTAGCCACGCGGTGCCGATATTAACGGCATCAGCGCAAGAATGTGCGGCTCGTGACGGAAATTGATGTGATTGCCAACCTCATCGGCTCCGCAAACCGTATCTTGACGGGGAAGGCCTGCGGTTAAGGGACGACGATCGGTCACAGCCGTCGTCGCAGAGCTGCTTTCACCCCTAGCAGCAGGAAGATCAGGAAAATCCGGCGAAACAGCGGAGGGCTGATGCGCGTGCGCATCACTTGTCCGGCACCATGCCGAGCAAGGCAGAATGACCGCGAGCGTCAAGGAGATATCCTGCATTGGCAACGCCACGCTAGCCCGGAAATCTCACGGAATTAGGTGCATCGGGGCTCTGAATCGGATAAATTTCTTCTGCAACAAAGTCTTACCGGACAGCAGAGGAGTTCCCCGATGCCGACAGAGTGTAGCGCAAAGTCATTTGAGTTTGCACGGGTAGAATCGCGGTCGGTGGTGGCGGCATTCGATGGCGGGTCGGTGACGAGCGACGCCGGGAGCCTGCTGCTGGGGGCAACCGATCGGGCGATCAGGCTGGTGGATCGGTTTGCCGGCTGCTTTGCGGATCATCGCCGGTCGGAATTGATCGAGCATGAAGTCCGAACCTTGGTGAGCCAGCGGATATTCGGGATTGCGCTGGGCTACGAGGATCTGAACGATCATGACGAGTTGCGCCATGATCCGGTGATGGCGACGTTGGTCGGCAAGCTCGAGGCGGGACGCGCGGCCTGCGCGCCGCTGGCGGGCAAGAGCACGCTCAACCGGCTGGAGCTGTCGCGGCCGGAACCGACGCGATACCACAAGATCAGCCATGATCCGGAGGCGATCGAGGATCTGTTCGTGACGCTGTTTCTGGAAGCGCACAAGAAGGCGCCAAAGCAGATCATCCTCGACCTGGACGCCACGGATGATCCGATCCACGGCCATCAGGAAGGCCGGTTCTTCCACGGCTATTATGACGGCTATTGCTACCTGCCGCTCTACATCTTCTGCGGCCGGCACCTGCTGGCGGCCAAGTTGCGCCGTTCGAACATCGACGGGGCGGCGGGCGCCTGCGAGGAGGTCGAGCGCATCATCGCGCAAATCCGTCGCTCCTGGCCGCGGACCCGCATCCTGCTGCGCGCCGACAGCGGCTTTTGCCGCGAGAAACTGATGGCGTGGTGCGAGGCGAACAAGGTCGATTATCTGTTCGGCCTCGCCAAAAACAAGCGGCTGACAGCCGAGATCGAGCCCGAACTCGCCAAAGCCACCGACGAGAGCTGCCAGACCGGCAAGCCGGCGCGGCGCTTCAAGGACTTCATGTGGAGCACGCTCGATAGCTGGAGCCGCAGGCGGCGCGTCGTCGGCAAGGCCGAAGTGACGCAGGGCGACACCAACCCGCGCTTCGTGGTCACCTCGCTCAAGGCCGGCGAGGCCAAAGCGCGCGATCTCTACGAGAAAATTTACTGCGCGCGCGGCGAGATGGAAAACCGCATCAAGGAATGCCAGGCCGATCTGTTCGCCGACCGCACCTCAACCGCCACTATGCGCGCCAACCAGTTGCGTCTGTGGTTCGCGTCAATGGCCTATGTGTTGCTGTGCGCGCTGTGTTGCTGTGCGCGCTGCGCCGCGTCGGCTTGCGCTTTACCCAGTTCGCGCGGGCCAGTTGCGGGACCATCCGTCTCAAGCTGCTCAAGATCGGCGCGCGCGTCACTGTCAGCGTCCGGCGCGTCAAGATCGCCATGGCCTCTGCCTACCCGTGGCGCGACGAATGGGAACTCGCTCACCTGGCCTTGCGAACCGCCGCGACGCGCTGACGAACCAGACAGCGCACAGTCCGAAATCCGCCATCTCGCTTAACCCGCCATCGGGAATGGCCCCGCTCGCCCCGCAACCGCCGAAAATGCTCCTTCGAGCTGCCATCTCGCATCTCGGTCGCCTTCATCGCCGCCGAAAGGCCACAAAAGCGCACCGCCAGGTCAGATCAAACGGCGGTGTGAGATTTCCGGGCTAGAACAGCCCGATCGCAAGAACGATAGTGTATTGAAAGATGAGGGCATACGCGCTGCCGATACGGTAGAATCTACAGGTACCAATTAGCAGGCGCACTGGCATGATGACCGTCTTGTAGGAGACTTGTCATGCAACAGCTTAAGCAAAGCAGTGCCCATATCACCCTTTTGCCGGACCCATCGGAAGATCGCCGTGCCAATCACCGCACAAGGACCGTGTTCCGCGTGGCCCGTGCCCAGGTGCACCACGAAGAGGGACTGGTTTACATTCGTAACATTTCAGATAGCGGCATGAAGCTTGGCATCGGAATGCCGGTCGTGCTCAATGATCTTGTGCGCGTATGGCTTTCGGAGACCATCAGCATCGAAGGACGGGTTGTGTGGGAAAATGAGGCTGAATGCGGCCTTCAATTTGCAAAAGAAATCGACAGCGTGGCGGTGCTTCGTTTGACCGCAGAGCAAATTCGTTCGGGGGAAACTCGGGCGCCCCGCCTCTCAACGGATTTGCCAGCCGTCGTCACTTCTGAGCACGGCATGCGTTCGGCCCGTATTCGTGATGTCTCTCAACGCGGTATGAAGATTGCGCACGACGGTAGCTTCGCGCCAGGTCTAGCGGTCAAGATATTGCTGGAATCGGGGATCGAGCGTCGTGGGTTTGTCCGTTGGGTTCGCGACGAACTCGCAGGCATCAGCCTGACGGAATTGTTTAGTGTGGACGAACTGCGGATCGTGCACACGTTAGGCTCTGGAACCTATAACGGCTAAAGATGCTGCGAGACGCGACGTAGAAGTTATGATCCGCCTCGCCCTTTGTGGCGAGGCGAGGTCATTGCTTGCACTTCTGCGAGCAATTCCGCACTTCGGAAGGGCTTGCGCAAAACAGGGACCCCGCCAATGCGGCTTGCATGGGATTCCAGCTCTTCGGCAAAGCCGGTCATGAGCAACATAGGCAACTGGATTTTCCTAGCCTGCAGCATATCTACCAGTTCCACGCCGGTCATGCCGTCACGTAAGCGAATGTCGGAAATCAACATGGCAGGTTGTAAACCAGCATCTAAGAGGGCCAAGGCTTCCTCTGCCGATGGTGCTTCATCTACCGCATAGCCGCCACGTCCGAGGTGGAGGGCGAGCAACTTTCGTATCTTGGCGTCATCTTCTACGATCAGGATACGAGGCCGTTCGTCGTCTTGCGAAACCATCCTGACGGACGGCTCCTCTATTGGCAGCAGCATGCTGACCGTGGTCCCACGCCCTGGCGCGCTGTCTATGGTGATATCGCCGCCCGATTGCTTCACGAAATTATAGACCATTGGTAGACCCAGTCCATTGCCATGTCCGGCCAGCTTGGTCGTGAAAAACGGCTCAAAAGCACGAGCCTGCACCGTGTCATCCATTCCCATGCCGCTATCACTGACTGCAACCACGGCCACTGTTCCTAACGCAGGGCCAGCATTTGAGCGCCGACGGGTGCTGATGCGGATCGCCCCACCTTTTGGCATCGCATCCCGTGCGTTGAGCGCTAGGTTAAGCAGCGCTGTTTCGAATAAGGTCCGGTCCACCATGATACGGCCCACTGCCGCACTCAAATCCGTCTCAATCCGTATCGGTTCACTAATTGTGCGGCTGAGCAAGGAAACGATCACTTCAATCGTCGTATTGACCTGCATTTCCTCTGCCGTGCCGCCTTCACCACGCGCATATTGCAGCATACGGGTTACAAGGTTGGAACCCCCGTCTGCAGCTTCCATAATATCCGAGGCTGCTTCACCGACCAAAGATCCGGCCTTGGATTCGCCAGCAATCAGCTCCGCATTGCCCAAGATTAGCGCAAGGATATTGTTGAAATCATGGGCGATACCTCCAGAAAGCTTGCCGATAGCCTCCATCCTCTGCGATTCACGTAACCTGGCCTCCAACTCCCGCCGTTCCGTAACATCATTCTGAACGCCGAGATAAAAATGGCCCAATTCATCGTCATGGATCGGAGTAAGCGATAATTCGTTCCAGAACGCCGAACCATCCTTACGATAATTCAGGATGACGCCCATCCACGGCTCGCGCGCGCTGACGGCTTGACGTATCGCATCCCGTGTTTCTTGAGACGTTTCCAATCCAGACAAAAAACGGCAATTACGGCCGATGATTTCATCCTGGGAATAGCCCGTGAGGCTTATAAATGCCTGGTTGGCGAAGATGATAGGAACATCTTCTCGATTGCCGTCAGCAATAAGGACGCTCTGTTTGATAACGCCAAGTGCCAATCTCTGCAAACGTGGAATGTCGTAATCCTTGATTACGCGCGCCCAGGTAAGCCGCGCAGGAGAGGTTTTTCCCGAAGAAGACACGTTTGATGCTTTCCGCCTCCTACGTCGCTGCTGACAAAGCCATAATATGTTGCGGCATGAAGAGCAACAATTGCGAAAAAATCTCAGAGCTTTCCTGATTTTTAACGATACCACGCGACCATTCGGATAAGGAGCGCCGCCATGTGTGTGTATGTCGTTGATGATGATCCGCGTATCTGTCGCCTGCTTGCCCGGTTGGTAGGCCTGGAAGGGTTTGAAGTTCACACCTTCGAAAAAGCAGCAATGTTCCTCGAAAATTTAACACGTTTAAAATTTGGTCATGTAATACTCGATATCGACATGCCTGAGCATAATGGATTGGATGTTCTCGATCATATATTGCACCAAAAGCCTTACTGGCCTGTCATCATCATTTCAGGCAGTACGGCGATGGATGACGCAATCACAGCATTTCGCCGTGGCGCAATCCATTTTCTAAGGAAGCCATTTAGACGAGATGATTTAAGGGCAGTTTTGAGCGAAGCTCGTAAAGTTGGAGTCAAGCGCATTGCCGCCTATGAGCTGCAAGCGCGAGTTATGCAGGTCAAGTTAACTGGCCGCGAAACACAGGTGCTGGATGCGATGGCTGGTGGCCTGCAAAGCAAAATGATCGCTTGGAAATTGGGTTTGAGTATCCGCACCGTAGACATGCATCGCTCTAACATTCTCGCGAAATTGTCTGCCCGCAACTCTTCACAGGCGGTGGCAATTGCGCGTGGCTTGGGCCTGACACAGTAAGCTTGAAACGCAAGTCACCAAAAAATGACCGATACTGCGGTAATCAGGTGATAGCCGCCGTTCTCCAAGTGGGACACCTCGAAGAACCGCTGGATTTGGGCGTAGGGTCGACGGTGTGGATTGTGGCGGCGTGGCATGACTGATGTGCTGCATATTTTTCGGCGATTTCCATTTTTTCCGGTGCTGCTAGGGCCGGATTTACCTTCGGTGGCCATTGGCTCACATCAAGCAGGCGCAGTTCGCCCCGCGAGCCAGGCGAGGCGCTGGAAGTTATAGACAAGGTTGGCCATGCCGATCTTGACGGTAGCCCGGGCGATGCCGATGGTGCGCACGACAAGGCGCATTCGGTGCTTTTGCCCGTGACCTGCCCCCCGAAAGCTCCCTCATTGTAATGTAGAGTCTGCCCACTTGAAGGAGCAGACGCATGAGAAAGAGCCGTTTCACCGAGGCGCAAATCATCGGGATGATCAAGGAGCAGGAGGCAGGCCTGCCGACGGTCGAGATTTGCCGGAAGCACGGGCTGAGCACGGCGACGTTTTACAAGTTGAAGGGCAAGTATGGCGGCATGGAGGTGTCCGATGCCCGCCGACTGCGTCAGCTTGAGGACGAGAACGGCAAGCTGAAACGCTTGCTGGCGGACAGTATGCTCGACAACGTCATCCTGAAGGAACTGCTGGGAAAAGCCTGACGACGCCAAGCCAGCGGCGTGATGCTGTGCTCAAAGTGCTGGGAGGTTTTCAGATCTCCCAGCGCCGGGCCTGCGTGCTGATTGGTGTCGATCCCAAGACGGTCCGGCGCGAACGCCCGCCAGACCACGGTGCCATCCGTGTTGCCATGCGTGAGGTCGCGGGCAAGCGCCGCCGCTTTGGCTATCGCCGGATCGGCGTCATGCTCGAACGCCAGGGGCTGATCATGAATCACAAGAAGTTCTATCGGATTTACAGGGAGGAAGGGCTGTCGGTTCGTCGCCGTCGGGGTCGGAAACGGGCACTTGGTAGTCGCACCCCCATGCCCGTGCCGTTGATCCCGGGCGCACGCTGGTCGATGGACTTTGTGTCGGACACTTTCGGTGCGTCGCGCAAATTCCGGATATTGGCCATCAGTGACGATTGCTGCCGGGAGAACCTGTGCCTGGTCGGCGATACCAGCATCTCGGGTGCCCGAGTGGCGCGTGAACTCGATACGCTGGTACGGCTCTATGGCAAACCGGCTTGCATTGTCAGCGATAACGTCCTGGGTGGGGAAGCAATGGCGAGGTTTAGCCAGCAGGTCTCTACGCGCCGACAATGATCGGCACGGCATGCATTCTGAGCCAGATGGCTTCCACCGTCAACGGGATCGCTCTCTGCCATAGCAAACACAGGATCCAGCGGTGCCGAAGCGACCGTGGTCCTCACCGTCCTTAGAATGAGATACGCACCCAGGTGGAAGGCCCGAACATTATCTACAGGGTCGCTTTCGCGCCCTCACGGCACTTGCAGAGAGGGGGCCTTCCACCTGGCATCCGACCGTTCGAGGAACGGTCGGTACTCTGTCCCCGTTTTGACGACGGCGTGAGCCACGCGCGCCATCTTTGCGGTGAGCGCCGTCATCGCCTTGCGGCGGCGATCGGCATCGTCCGCGTGCCCGGCGGTATATCGTCCGAGCTTGTCGCGGAAGCTGTTGTCGCGCTGACGCGCGGCGACCTGGGCAGCCATCCAGAATGTTCGACGCAACCGCGCATTGCCGTACTTGGATAGTTTCGTGCGACCGCGGAACGTGCCGGACTGGCAGGTTGCGAGATCGAGGCCGCAGAACTTGAGGAACTGGCGGTGATGGTTGAAGCGGCGAAGGTCGCCTGCCTCAGCCAGGATCGTCAGTGCGTTGATCGGACCGATACCCGGGATATTGCGCAACAGCTGGTAATCAAGATGCTCTGCAAGCCGGGCATGGGCGAGCCGTTCGATCTCATCGCGTTGGTGGATGAGGCTGCGACCTTGCGCAATGACCATGCGAAACATGGTGATCGCGATCGAGTCCTCGGGCACCGGCAACGCCGCAGAACTGCAGGCGGTCTCATAGACATCGTTGATCAGCCGGGCCTTGGAGACCTTACGCCCGATCAGTGGCCATGCCTCTGCCGAGAAAGCGTCCCGATCAAGCGCGGTGATGCTGGTCGGAGTCGGGAACCGCTCGATCTGCGCAAGGAACCAATCCGACCTGCTGTTGCCGGCGAAGCGGGCGATCTCGGGGAAATAGAGCGGCAGGTAATGGGTCAAGATCCGATGCCAGGTCTGCGTCTTCATCTTGGAGACGACCTCGTGGGGCTTCGACAGCTCCTGAAGATCGTTGATGCCGGCGGCAAGCGGATCGACGTAGCGCTGTGTGGCACCGATCCGCAGCATGTGCAGTATCACCTGCGCATCTTTGGAATCATTTTTGTCCCAGCCATTATGCAACGCTTCGCGGGTTCGAGCGAGCGCTACTGATGAGATGAGGCGCAGCTCGAACCCCGCGGTCAGCAGCCTGTGCGCCAGCGTACGATGGTAATTTCCGGTCGCTTCAAATCCGACTACGATGGGACGACCGATGGCAGCGAGCTGTTCGGCAAAGTTGTCGTAGTCCTCTTTGTGCCGCGCGACAATCAGGATGAGAGAGCGTATTGCCTCACGGAGGAATGCTCCCGAATGGAGTGATCGTTGCCTCACGTAAATGTTCCCTACAGGACATAGCCAGTCATGGCGATACTTGCGTGACGGGTGGCCGTGCAGCCGAGCCGTAGGCGAGGCGGAGCGGCCACCCGTCACGCAGCGCTTATCATGGCCATCGTGCCTGCTGTGCCTTCGCTGGTTACCGCAGGCATATGACTGAACACGAGGGCACGTGCCTTTTCAGTGCGCCAGCCTTTCAGCCGACGTTGGACCGTCCGAAGGAGACCATTGGGGTAATTTCCCGGTTGCTCGGCCTGGAGCCTTTCCAACAACTCCCGTCCGGTGCGCCAGGGTTCTTCCTCGAACCAGGTTTCCAACTGGTCGGCAACCTGGACCAGCGGATCTGGTCGGCGACGCCCCCGTTTCTGCGGCGGTCTCGCTGTCGCCGTAGGCCGCGCCTCGCCGTTTTTCCATAACGTTCTCAGGCTCAACAGGAACGCATCCAGCGGCGGGGGCGACGCTGTCCCCGCCGGTGTCGCCGAGGCCACCGCATCAGCGAGGATCACCAGTTTTTGCTGCGCCATGCGGATGTCGCGCAGCAGCCGAACCGGATCCAGCCCGGCAGCGATGTGCCGAAGCTGCTGACGTGTCTGCTCGCTGGTCCGGGGCTCATCCATCAGGCGCTGGAACGGCGTCGCCGGGGCATGATAGCGTTTATACACTCTGGCTCCGTTCCGCTGCTTCTCGGCCAGTTTGAACGAAGGTTGGAAGAAGTTCACAAAAAGACGGGATGCGGCGTACAACTCCGCCAGCGACCTGGCCGCTTCCAGTCCCTCGAACCGACGATATCCCACCAGGCGACGCACAACGGAGCCATTTTTTTGCTCAACCCAGGCCTGATCGTTCTTCCGATAGGGCCGGCAACGGGTAAAGGTGACCCCAGTCGCGGCACAGTAGTCGCGTACGGTCTCATTGATGAACACACTGTCATTGTCAGAATCGAACCCCAGCAACGGGAACGGCATCAACTTGCGTAGTTCGGAAAGTACGGCAACCAACAGCGTTTGTTCGCGAACCAGTAGCGGTGCGCACTCGGTCCAACCTGTCGCGATATCGGTCAGCGTAAGCGTCCAGGCCCAGCTCCCCTTCGCAATCGGCCCGCTGTGTGACACAAGGTCTGCTTCCATATGTCCCGGAGCCGGGTCCCCCCAGTCGCTGAACGTTCGGATCGGAACGCTGCGCCTCAATTCTGATCCTGCCACACCCCGCCGCCGCAGCCTCGGACTGCTTTCCCTCACGGTCTTCAACGCCCGGTCGATCGTTGCTGCGCTCACCTGCAACAACTTGGCCTTGATCTCCGGATCCAGGTCAAGATGGCCATGGCCTTCCATGGCCTCGATCAGGATTGGTATGAGTGGCCGCAACCGCTTACCGCAGAGGCGATCGCTCGCCTCCCACAATAGGATCAGCGCGGTTCGCACCGCCTCGGTATAAATCCTGCGCTCGGGACGCGCCGTCTGTCGCGACGGCGCCTTCTCTCGCAAAATCCGCATCGCATGCTTGCGGTGCAATCCCGTGACCGCGACGAACTCGTCGAGAATCTTACCCTTGCTCGTGCGATCGGCCGCCCGATACCGCTCGCCAACCGCTTCAACCAATTCTCTCCGCGTTGCCATGCTCACCTTCCTCATCGTTTCCTCCCTGCCACCGCCGGGAGCATTTTAGATGAGGCAACTGGACAACACTCAGGAGCAATTCAGGCGAGGCAATGCGGCCGCTGGCGACAAGGTCAGCCAGCATTGCGCTATGCAGTTCACGCCGCTCCCGCATCTTCGCGATCTTCGCCTCCAGCGCCGCCGCCCGGTGGGCAGCACCCTCTGCCTCGGCTTCGGCGCGATCGGCAAGATCAAGACGGGCTAGATACTCTTCGATCCGCTCATCGGCATGGCTGATCCATCCGGCCAGTTTCTGGCGGGTGAAGTTGCGCTTGCGGCTATTGACCGCCTTGAGCTTCGTGCCGTCCACCGCCACCAGTTCGCGCCCGAACAGGTCGAGGCGGCCCCACAAAAGCACGAAGGATCGGAACAGCGGCTTGAACGCCGCCCGGTTGGTGCGACGGAAATCCGCGATCGTGCGGAAGTCGGGGCGTAGCCGTCCCTGCCGGGGACGCGGCCGAGATCATTTCGCAAAGCGGGAAGCAACTGCCCTTGCGAGCAGATTGCGTCACGAACATAGGAAGGTCTCGCCTACGGAACCCATCCTGCGGCGATCAACTTGCATCGACCGCGTAGACGACCCTGTACCCGGCATACGCACGGTTTCAGTCGTGAACGATTGATTAGCTGGCTTGACAGCGGGGCGATTAGACGACCCGCAACCATGCGGGCATCCATCACAGAGTTTTCGGACGGACTGAGGTGTTTCCGGCACATCCACGGATGAAGCGCTGTTTCCGACAATGCCATGCAAGCCCGCGCTATCCTGATGGACGGTTGGCACTTGTGATGGTATCAAACGCTTGTCGGAAGCGAGAACCGACGTTAAACCAATACCTTGCCATGGCTGCCGGGTGCCCGTCGGGTGCACCATTTTTTCCAGCCTCAGGCGCCAGCGCGGGCATGCGTTACCCGTTCAGCCTTCTGCCAGCATGGCGTCGATGATCGCCTGCCAGGCGGCAAGCGCTGTGCTATCCATCGCCAGGTCAGGATCGCGGATCGCGGCCAGCACGACGCGGGCATTGTCGCGATACATGCGCCGCATCGGTTCTGCATCGGGATCGTCCCAGTCCCAATCGGGTGCGATATTGGCGTACATGGCGCGGGCGGCGCGTTCCAGGGCGTTGGTTACAGCCATTTGAGTTTCCTGAAGCGAGCATAGAGCAGGGCGCAGATGATGCTGATCACGCCCAGCACCACGAAATAGCCATAGCGGGTGCGCAGTTCGGGCATATTCTCGAAATTCATGCCGTAAATGCCCGCGATCGCGGTCGGTACGGCCAGGATGGCGGCCCAGGCCGCCAATTGGCGGGTGATGACGCCGGTGCGCTGCTGTTCCAGCAAATTGCTGAATTCGAACACGGACGCCAGAATCTCGCGCAGATCCTCCACCATCGTCTGGACCCGGCGCACATGGTCGCGCACGTCGCTGAAATAGGGGCGGGCCTCCGCATCGATGCAGGGCAGTTCCTGCTTGACGAATTTGGTCGCGACTTCGTGCATCGGCGTCAGGATACGCTGGAAACGCAGCAGCTGGCGGCGAAGATTGAAGATGCGGGTGATGTCGTCATGCCCCAGGAACGTGTCGATGGTATGCTGTTCCATCGCCAGCACCTCTTCTTCTATCCCCTCGATGATCGGCAGATAGCCATCGACCACGAAGTCGAGGATGGCGTGCAGGACATAATCGACCCCCTGGGCGAGGCGGGCGGGCACCGCTTCCAGATCCTGCCGCAGGGCAAGGTGCGCGCGCGCAGAGCCGTGGCGGACGGTGATGATATGGCTGTGCCCCACGAAGATCGCGGTTTCGCCGTAGCAAATGCTGTCATCTTCGACATGGGCGGTCCGGGCGACGACGAACAGCTGGTCGCCATAAAGGTCGACTTTGGGCAGCTGGTTGGCCTTGACCGCATCCTCGACAGCCAGCGGATGCAGATCATAGGTGCGCTGCAGCGCCTGCATCTCCGCCAGCGTGGGGTCGGCGACGCCGATCCAGACAAATTCGGATTTGTCGTGGGCGCAGTCGATTCGCTCGTCGATCGACACCGACCGGACACGGGCGCCGTTGCGATAGAGATAGGCAGCGATGACAGTCATGAACAGGTCCGGCTTGGGGCAAGGCGAGGTTCGATTAGCAGATGGCGGGGATGGCGTCCCATCCCAATCAGGCCACGGCCCGCATGATTTTTCGACGAAGCGGTGGCAGGTGACTTCGCCCTGACATAGTTGGGGGCGAGAGGGGGATTGGAAATAGCAGGCGAAGGCGGTCCCCCATCATGTTGGCCATAGATTTCGAGGCATCCTGCCTGCCGCGCCACGGACGGTCCTTTCCGATCGAGGTCGGACTGGCGGGAGCGGATGGCGCGCGCAGCTGGATCATAAGGCCGCATCCCGACTGGGCGGGCTGGGGCTGGACGGCGGAGGCCGAGGCCTTGCACGGGCTGAGCCGGGCGCGGATCGAACGGGACGGGCTGCCTGCCCATGTCGTGCTGGATCAACTGGCCGAGGCGGTGGGTGGCCAGCGCGTGGTCGCCGACAGCCTGATCTACCCCTATTGGCTGGAGACACTGGCGGCGGCGGCCGGACGGTCGGCCCCCTTCGCGATCGATCATGTCGCAACGCTGCTGGACGAACGGCAGGTCGATGAGGCGCAAATCAGTGCGGCCGTGCGGATCGCCGACCAGCGATGTCCGACGCGGCACCGGGCAGGCAGCGACGCCCTGTGGCTGGCATGCGTCATGGCGCAGCTCTGGCCCGACCTTGCCGCTGCTCCGCCGGTGCGGATGCCGCTGATGTCCTGCTACTGATCCAAATCTGCCGTCGGCCATTAGCAACAATTTGTTACCTCCGGCAAATTTCGGAGACATTCGCCTGCCCTAATTCGGGCGCGCCGGCTTCGCAGGGGCCGGATGCTTTCGCCTGAGCAGGAGTTGCGATGATGACGCACAATGCCGCGCCGAATGGTCCGCGATGCCGGTAACCGCGCCGTTGATCATGGTCGCCGAGACGCAGCCGGATCTGCGCCGGACGATCCGCGAATTTCTGGAGGAAAGCGGCTTTCGCGTCCTGCCTGCCCAATCGTCCGACGATGTGTTTCAGGCGCTCGGTAAAGTGCCTGTGGGCGTCGTGGTGCTGGATTCGGCGTTGCGCGGGGCGGATGGGCTGGACCTGTGCCGCGACGTGCGCGAACGCAGCGACGTGCCTGTCATACTGGTCGGCGCCAATAGCAGCGAAGTGGACCGGGTGGTCGGGCTGGAACTGGGGGCGGACGATTATATGGCCAAGCCCTATTCGGGGCGGGAACTGGCTGCGCGCGTGCGGGCCGTGCTGCGCCGCGGCAGGAGCGATCGGTCGCCAGGCCTCAATCGCCAGACCCAGGCGGTGTTCGACGGCTGGACAGTCGATTTCGGACGGCGGACCATCCTTGATCCAGCCGGCGCGCCGGTCGATCTGACGGCGGCGGAGTTTACATTGCTGGCTGTGTTGCTGGACCATCCCCAGACAGTGATCGCGCGGGCGCGGCTGATGGAACTGGCCGGCGTGCGCGACGCGCCATCGTCGGATCGCAGCGTCGACGTGCTGATCAGCCGCCTGCGCCGCAAATTGCGCCATGGCGACCAGCCCGCGCCGATCGTGACCGCCCGCGGCATCGGCTACATGTTCAGCGCCACCGTCGATCGTTGCTGAAATATGCTTTCGCCGCACTGCAACATCGATTCAACGTTCAGACATACTATTTAACAAAGCCGCTGCGACCTAGCAAAGCCGCTCTCCTATCTAACGTGACAGGCCGGTCCGTTCCGACTGGCAAAACAACGAAGGAGAGACTCCATGAACGAGCTCATCGGTCGCGTTTTCAACTTCGAAAAGCACACGTTTCCGAACGAAAGCGCGCTTTACAACCGACTCGCCAGTGACGGTCAGAGCCCCAAGGCGCTGATGATCTCCTGCGCCGATTCGCGAATCGTTCCCGAACATATCATGCAGGCGCAGCCGGGCGATCTGTTCGTATGCCGCAATGCAGGCAACATCGTCCCGCCGCACGCGACGCAGAATGGCGGCGTCACCTCCACGGTCGAATATGCCGTCATGGTTCTGGGCGTCCGCGACATCATCGTTTGCGGCCATAGCGATTGCGGCGCGATGAAGGCTTTGTCGACCGAGGCCGACCTGACCGCCATGCCCAATGTCGCTGCCTGGCTGCGACACAGCCATGCCGCGCAGCAGGTCTGCAAGGCAAGCTATCCCGCCGATCTGAGCGACGCGGAAAAGCTGCGTAACATGGCGCTGGAAAATGTCGTCGCGCAGCTCGCCCATCTGCGCACCCATCCATCGGTCGCATCGGGCATCGCCCGTGGCGAAATTGCGCTGCATGGCTGGTATGTCGACATTCATGCCGGTCTGGTGATGGGCCTTGATGGCGAAACCGGCCGTTTCTCGCCGCTGCGCGAAGGCCAGCCGCTGCCCGTAGCGCTCCCTCACGCCCGTCGCCTCGCTGGCGAAGGCGAATATGCCCTGGCGGCGGAGTAAGCCATGTTGAAAGCCTTTTCCGGCGGCACATTCAGCCGCGATTTCGTAGCGTCGATCGTTGTCTTTCTGGTGGCGATGCCGCTGTGCATGGGCATTGCGGTTGCTTCCGGCGTGCCACCGGAAAAGGGCCTGATCACCGGCATCATCGGCGGCATCGTCGTTGGTCTGATGGCCGGTTCGCCCTTGCAGGTCAGCGGGCCGGCGGCGGGCCTTGCCGTCATCGTCTTTGAAATCGTCCGCGAACAGGGGCTTTCCGCCCTTGGTCCCATCCTGATCCTGGCAGGCGCGATCCAGGTGGTCGCCGGGTTGTTGCGGGTCGGCGGCTGGTTCCGCGCGATTTCGCCCGCGGTCGTACACGGGATGCTGGCTGGCATCGGCGTGCTGATCGTGGTCGGCCAGTTCCATGTGCTGTTCGACGACAAGCCCTTGTCGAGCGGCCTGCACAATCTGATCGCTATGCCGGGCCAGATTTTCGGCCTGACCAACGGCGATGCGGCGACGGCCTTCGCGGTCGGCCTCATCACCATCTTCGGCATGCTGGGTTGGGAGAAATTCCGCCCCGCCTCGCTCAAGCTGGTGCCCGGCGCACTGGTTGGCGTGGTTGCGGCCACGCTGGTCGCCTTCCTGCTCGCCCTGCCGGTCGCGCGCGTCGTCGTGCCGGAATCGATTGTCGGCGCCATCACGCTGCCCGAAGGCGGATTGCTGGCGCAATTGCTCAATCCGACCGTGATCACCACCGCCGTTGCGATCGCCTTCATCGCCAGCGCCGAAACCCTGCTGTCGGCCGCTGCCGTCGACCGGATGCATGATGGCGTACGCACCAATTACAACCGGGAACTCAGCGCGCAGGGCGTCGGTAATCTGCTTTGCGGCTTTGCCGGGGCGCTGCCGATGACCGGCGTTATCGTGCGCAGTTCCGCCAACGTGCAGGCGGGGGCCAAGACCCGGATGTCCACCATATTGCACGGCATCTGGATTTTGGGCTTCGTGGCGCTGCTCCCCTGGTTGCTGCGTGAAATTCCGATGGCTGCGCTGGCGGGCATATTGGTTGTCACCGGCGTTCGTCTGGTCAGTGTCGATCATGTTCGCCATCTGCTGCACCGCTATGGACCGTTGCCGGCCATCGTGTGGGCCGCGACGCTGATCTGCGTGGTCGCAACGGACCTGTTGACCGGCGTGCTGGTCGGCATTGGCCTGTCGATGCTGGAACTGATCCCGCATCTGAGCCGTCTGCGGCTGAAGATGGAGGAAGAAAGCCGTGGCGACACGTATGAAGTCGCGCTGCGCGGTTCGGCCACCTTCCTCAACCTGCCCAAGCTGTCGGCCAAGCTCGACTCGCTGCCTGCGGCCGGCCTCGTCATCCTGAATGTCGAGCGGCTGGGGCATATCGACCATACCTGCGCCGAAATGGTGCGGGAATGGGTCGATCGCCGCCGCGGTGCCGGTTCGCCGGTCGAACTGTTCGGCGCAACCGGACGGATGCGCCAGCTCGTCGCCTGATCATCCCCCCCCCTGATCAGGCGACCAAAATGCCGCCGTGTTCCTCCCGACACGGCGGCATTTTGCCGTTTTAGGGCGGCGACGACGACCTTCAAATCGTTACTTTTATGTCACAGCAATTTCCAACATCTCGCATATGCGAGAAAAACCTGTTTGCCTGCCGGGCATTTGAGAATTAGTCAGACGTCGACCACAGGCACTGGAAGCGGCAGCAACAGACTTTCGGGCCAGTGGACGCAGGACGGAACATTCTTTCGTAAAGGGGAATGTTCATGAAGTATAAGATCGCTACCGCCGCCCTCGCCCTTATGTCGAGCGTCCCGGCTTTCGCGCAGGAAGAACCTGCCGGTCCCGTCACCATATCGGGCAGCGTTGCCCTGGTTTCCGACTATCGCTTCCGTGGCGTGTCGCAGACGGACAAGGGCATGGCCGTTCAGGGCGGCATCACCGCCACGCATGAAAGCGGCGCCTATGTCGGCACCTGGGCATCGAACCTGTCTGGCTGGGGTACTTTTGGCGGTTCCAACATGGAACTCGACCTGTTCGCCGGTTACGCCATTCCGCTGGGCGGCGCGACGCTCGACGTTGGTCTGACCTGGTACATGTATCCGTCGGGCGCCAACACGACCGATTTCGCCGAACCCTATGTCAAGCTGTCCAGCACGCTCGGCCCGGTCAATGGTCTGATCGGTGTCGCCTACGCACCCAAGCAGGAAGCGCTCGGCAAGGTTTGCAGCGACGCGGCCTGCACCATCTTCAATCCGGGCGCCAAGGAAGACAATTTCTATGTCTGGGCCGACGTGAACGGTGCGGTGCCTAACACGCCGCTCACGCTGAAGGCGCATTTGGGTTGGTCGAAGGGCAACTCCGGCCTTGGTCCGAACGGCACGTCGATCGCCCCGACCGGCAAATATCTCGACTGGCTCGTCGGTGCCGACGTCGCCGTTCCCGGTACGCCGCTGACGCTGGGTGTTTCTTATGTCGACACCGACATTGCGCGCGTCGAAGAAAACTACCTCCGCCCGAACTTCTCCGATGCAGACGGTTCGTCGATCGCTCGCGGCAAGGTCGTCTTCTCGCTGACCGCAGCCTTCTGATCCAGATGCGCCGGGCCTGTCACGCAGGCCCGGCGCAACCTGTCCTGCCGCGTCCATCCGCCGATGTCGCGGGCATGACAAATTGTTGCTGTCGCGCTTGCAGATCGTTTCGCAAGCTTCACATGGTTGACCCTGTTCAAGGGCGACCTTATCCCTGCTGACATGACCAACGTCCTGTCGTTCCCATCATGACCGCCCCCACCATCATCCTGGTCGAGGATGACCCGCCACTGCGTACGCTGACCGCGCGGGCGTTGCAGGAACATGGCTATCAGGTTCGTCCAGCCTCTTCGGGACCGGAAATGTGGGTGGCGTTCGATGCCGGGCCGGTCGATCTGGTCGTGCTGGACGTCATGTTGCCGGGCACCAACGGCATAGACCTGTGCCGCCAGATCCGGCGCAAGAGCGATGTTCCCATCATCTTCATCAGCGCCAAGGGCAGCGAGACCGATCGTATTGTCGGGCTGGAACTGGGCGCGGACGATTATCTGCCCAAGCCGTTCGGCACTCGCGAACTGATTGCCCGCATCCGCGCCATCCTGCGCCGCGTCGGGCTGGAGCGCGGGCCGGACGATCATCGCGAAAATGAAGCGCGCTTCGATGACTGGGTGGTCAATTTCCCCCGCCGCGAACTGCGATCGCCCACGGGCGCGATCGTCGACCTGACGGGCGCGGAATTCGACCTGCTGGGCAGCTTCCTCAGCCATCCGCAGCGGGTGATCGCGCGGGAACGGCTCATAGAATTGTCGCGCACCCGCATGGGCGACAGCAGCGACCGCAGCATCGACGTGCTGGTCAGCCGCTTGCGCCGCAAGCTGACCACAGAGGATCGGCCGGCGCCCATCACCACGGTGCGGGGCGTCGGCTATATGTTCAATGCCGAGGTCAGCCGCGCTTGAAACGGCATTTCAAAGGATCGCTGGGGCTGGTCGGCCGCATTTTCGCGATCCTTTTGCTGACGGTGACGCTGGAATTTGCCGTCGGCACGCTGATGTACGAGCGGGCCAGCCAGCTATCCCTGCAGGATGACGAGGCGCGACGGCTGGCCGAGCATCTGGTGATCGCGCGCAAGCTGCTGACCGAACAGCCGGTTGAGGAGCGGCGCACGATGGGCGTCCAGCTGACCACGGACCGCTATGACGTGCATTGGTCGCCCGCTGCGCCACCGCCGCCGCCCCTGTCGCCCGAACTGGAGCGGATGCGCCAGCAGATCATCGCCTGGGAACCCAGTCTGGAACGATCCCGCCTGTGGCTGCGGCTGGCGTCGCCGGGCCGCCATTCGGAAATCAATGGCGGGCTGCAATTGCCCGATGGCAGCTGGCTCTATTTCGGTATGCACCATGGCGGAGGCAAATGGGCCTTCACCATCGGACGGATGGGGATGGCGCTCATTCCCGTGCTGGCGCTGTTGATTGCGGGTTGGGTTCTGATCCGCAAGACGCTGGACCCGCTGCGCGACCTGACCCGCGCGACCGAGCAGATCGGCCTGGGGCGCGAGGTGATCCTGCCAGAAGCGGGCACCAACGATGTGCGCAACCTGATCCGCGCGTTCAACGTGATGCAGACCCGCATCCATCGCCTGATCGATGAACGGACGGAGACGCTGGCTGCGGTTGGCCATGACATGCGCACGCCGCTGGCGCGGCTGCAATTGCGGCTGGAAACGGTGCCCGACGGGGAAACGCGCGAGGCGATGGATGGCGACCTGGAGGAAATGGGGCAGATGATCGAATCGCTGCTCGATTTTCTGGGCGGTGAGAAAGACCCTGAACCTGCGGTGCGGACGGACCTGGCGGTGACGGTCGCGACGATCGTCGATTCGTTTCAGGACCATGGCCATGATGTCGAATATGCCGGGCCGGATCATCTGGAACTGGCGGTGCGGGCGCTATCGCTCCGCCGGGCGGTGCGCAACCTCATCGAAAATGCGCTGCATTATGGCAAGCGCGCCCGCGTGAGCCTGGAGCGCAAAGGGAATGAGGTGCTGATCCGAGTCGATGATGATGGACCGGGCATCCCGCGCGACCAGCTTGACGCCGTACTCAAACCCTTTGCCCGGCTCGACACCGCGCGCCAGCGCAATACCAGCGGATTGGGGCTGGGGCTGGCGATCGTGCAGAAGGCGGTCGATGCCGAAGGCGGCAAGCTGACGCTCGCGAACCGGCCCGAAGGGGGCTTGCGCGCTGAAATCTGCCTGTTCCTGCCTTCGGGCAAATGAGAAACCGCGGTCACGAGCGATATTCGCGGCGCGAACCGGAATAGCCCGGCCAAAGCGCCGTCATTGCGCGGGGCAACTGCTCCCTTCGCCCGCCACCAGATCCAGGCAACGGCCATCAATCTCGCTCTTGGGAACGGGCAGGCCGATCAGAGCCGCCAGCGTCGGCATGATGTCGACCGTTTCCACGCCCAGCGGCTGCTCGAAATGGGTTAGCCCCTTGCGCCAGAACAGGATGGGCACGCGGCGATCATAGTCCCATGGGCTGCCATGGGTGGCGACATAGCCTTTGGTCGGATCGACGATCGGCGTGATCCGGGGCTTGAGCAGCAACAGGATGTCGCCCGACCGCGCCGGATCGAAACTGGCGCGCGCTTCCTGTAGCAGCGACCAGCTTTCCGGCGGGCCGGACGGGGAGGGGACGGCGGCGATCTGCGCCTTGGTAAAGGCTGCCTCGACCTGCGGATGCGCGCGCAGCAGCTTGAGCGTCTCGGCCTCCACCTTCGCGCGCTGGGCGGCAGTCAGCCCCTTGTCGATATAAAGGTCGCCCGCCGGGCCGTCACCCCAGATCAGCGTCTTGCCGGACAGGCCGGTGATGGCCCCGATCGTCGCGCTCAGCGCCTTGGGCGTCAATGCCGCGTCGACGCGGTTTTCCATCGGCATGGCATTTTCGCGGTGACGTTCGGGCAGGTCGTGGCCGCCATGGTCGGCAGTCAGCACCACCGCATAGTCGATGCCATCCTTGTCGAGCCGGTCGAAGAAAGCACCCAGTTCGCGGTCCAGACGGTCGATCTGGATGCAGCTTTCGGTGCCTTCGGTGCCATAGGTGTGGCCGACATAATCGGTCGCCGACAGGCCGATCGAGATGATGTCGGTCTGCGCCTGCTTGCCCAGCGCCATGCTTTCGATCGCACCGGCGGCCAGCACCAGCGTCATCGCATCCTGTTCGGGCGAGGCGCGGAAGGCCTTGAAATCACCGGCTGCGCGCGCGAAGCGGCCGGTGCCAACGCTCTTGCCAGCGCCGATCGCGACCGGGAAATCCTTGGCCACGCATTGTTGCGGCAGGTCGAATCCCGCATTGGGCTGGGCCAGGCGCGCGGCAAAGGCTTCGTTGATCTTCGCCACCAGTGGCGGGGTGGCGACGCCCTTGTAGCTGACGAAGCCTTGCGCGCCGCCGATCCACCATGTCTGATCGGCGGTCGGTCCGCCCATCATGATCGCGGCGCGATCCTTCCCCGCGACCGATACGACGCGGGCAGCGGGGTTGGCGATCTTCATCCGGCCGCCCAATGTGGGGACTTTCAGGTGAATGGGGGAGGCGACATAATTGCCGCTGTTGCTGCCCGGCTGACTTTCATCCTCGGCGCAGTAGACCGCCTTGTCCTCGCGCGCGGTCGACAGGTCGAACCATGTGTTTGCGATGATCCCGGTGCGCGACGGGCGGCTGCCGGTCAGGATGGTCGAATGGCCGGGGCAGGTTTCGGTCGCGGCATGGCTTTGATAACCCTTGGGGAACACGACCCCTTGCGTCAGCCGCTTCAGGCCGCCGCTATAATATTGGCGATATTCGCTGAACAGGTCGGCGGAAAACTGGTCGACCGATATGGCGACGATCAGTTTGGGCGGCGTCGTCTGGGCTGTGGCCGGGATCGCGGTGGCGAGCAGCAGGGCGGTGGCGACTTTTCTCAACATCTACTCTACCTTCTCCAGCCTTGACGGCGAACGTCACCCAACCTAGCCCGCTGACACCCACGCGACCAGAGGCCCGATGCGGATTTTTCATGTCATATTGATGACGCTGGCTTTGCTGGCCGGGGTTTCAGGCGCGCAGGCGCAGGGCGCGTTCGGGGGCGGTGCGCCGCATATTTCCGCGCATCTGGTGGCCGAAAGCGCCACGCCCGCACCGGGCAAGACGACGAACATAGCCTTTGCCATGGTGCCGGAAGCGGGATGGCATGGCTATTGGGAAAATCCGGGCGATGCCGGCCTTGGCATGACGGTGAGCTGGACATTGCCCAAGGGCGTGAGCGTCGGTCGCCTGCGCTATCCGGTGCCCGAAACGCTGCTGATTTCGGGCCTGATGAACCATGTGTATGAAGGCCCCTATGGCATATTGGCGACCCTGACGGTTGCGCCCGATGTCGCGCCAGGCACGCGCCTGCCGGTGCGGGTGAAGGCGCAATGGCTGGCCTGCACCGACAAGGTGTGCGTGCCGGAAAGTGGCGAGATGGCGCTGGATCTGGTTGCGGGCGACGGGCAGGTGGCGGCAGCCGATCGGGCGCGGTTCGACGCCTGGCGCAGCCATCTGCCGCGGCCGCTGGGGTCCGAAGCGACCTATGCGATTGCCGATGGCAAGCTGCGCCTGTCCGTACCCTTTCCCGCCGATGCGCAGGCGGATCAGGTGCATCTATTTCCCTTGGGCGAAGGGCTGGCGCGCTATGCCGCGCCGCAGAGCGTGACCCGCGATGGTGACCGGCTGCTGGTGGAAACCGATGCGGGCGAGGGCGGCAAGGGGGGCGCGGTGCAGGCGGTGCTGGCTACGGGCGACCATGTCGGCTTTCTGCTGACGGCCCGGCCCGGCCAGGTGGCGGCATCGGGCGGCGGCGTGACCGGCGCGATCCTGATCGCGCTGGGCGGGGCGCTGCTGGGCGGGTTGCTGCTCAACATCATGCCCTGCGTATTCCCGATACTGGGCCTCAAGGCCATGAAACTGGCGAAGGCCGGGGGCGATGAGCGGACCGTGCGGCGCGAAGCGATCGCCTATGCCGCCGGGGTGATCGCTACCTGCCTGGCGCTTGGCGCGGCGCTGCTGGCGTTGCGCGCGGCGGGGGCGGCTGTCGGCTGGGCGTTCCAGTTGCAGGACCCGCGCATCATCCTGACGCTGCTGCTGCTGGTCGGCGCGATCGCTTTCAATCTTTCGGGCCTGTTCGAATTGCACGCGGTCGGCGGGGGCGAGGGGCTGGCGGGCAAGGGCGGCATGGCGGGCGCCTTCTGGACCGGGGCGCTGGTCGCCTTCGTCGCGACGCCCTGTACCGGGCCATTCATGGGCGCGGCGATGGGCGCGGCGCTGGTGCTGCCGCTGGCCGCCGCGCTGGCGGTGTTTGCCGGGCTGGGGCTGGGGCTGGCGCTGCCCTTCCTGCTGCTGGCCTATATCCCCGCGCTGCGCACACGGCTGCCGCGACCGGGGCCGTGGATGGGGCGGTTCCAGAAGATATTGTCGATCCCGATGTTCCTGACCGCGCTGGGCCTGGCATGGCTGCTGGGGCAACAGCGCGGCGTGACGGGCATGACGATCGGGCTGGCCGCGATGCTGGCGCTGGTGCTGCTGCTCTGGTGGCTGGGTAGCCGACAGCGGGCCGGGCGGGGCGGCGGCTGGATCGTGGCGCTGGCGGCCCTTGCGGTGTTGGGCGGGGCGGCGGCGCTGCTGCCGTCGCGCGCGCCTGCCGCCGCCGCGCAGGAGGGGGCGGCGCTACCGTTCGACGAAGCGCGGCTGGCCAGCCTGCGCGCGGCGAACAAGCCGGTATTCCTCTATTTCACCGCCGACTGGTGCCTGACCTGCAAGGCCAATGAAGCCGCCGCGATCGACCGCGCCGAGACCCGCGCCGCCTTCGACAAGGGGGGCGTGACGGTGATGGTCGGCGACTGGACCAATGCCGATCCGGCGATCACACGCTTTCTGGAAGGCCAGGGCCGGTCGGGCGTGCCGCTCTATCTCTGGTATGCGCCGGGCAAGGAGGCGCAGACGCTGCCGCAATTGCTGACGCCCGCGACGCTGACGGCGCTGGTGGGCTGATGGCGAAGATTCGCGCCGACCAGCTGCTTGTCGACAATGGCCTGGCGGAAAGCCGTGCGCGCGCGCAGGCGCTGATCCTCGCTGGCCTCGTCTTTCTGGGCGACAGGAAGATCGACAAGGCCGGGCAGCAGATCGCGCCCGATGCCGAACTGGACGTACGGGGCCGGGACCACCCCTGGGTGTCGCGCGGCGGCATCAAGCTGGCCCATGCGCTGACCGAATATGCCATCGATGTCACCGGCATGGTGGGGCTGGACGTGGGCAGCTCGACCGGCGGCTTTACCGACGTGCTGCTGACCAATGGCGCGGTTCGCGTCTATGCGGTGGACAGCGGCACCAACCAGCTGGCGTGGAAGTTGCGCAGCGATCCGCGCGTCATCGTCCATGAACAGACCAGCGCGCGCATCCTGACACAGGCCCATATTGCCGAGCCGATCGACATCATCGTGTGCGACGCCAGCTTCATCGCGCTTGCCAAGGTATTGGAACGGCCGCTGACCTTCGCCCGGCCCGGCGCGTCGCTGGTGGCGCTCATCAAGCCGCAGTTCGAGGCGGGACGTGAGGAGGTCGGCAAAGGCGGGGTGGTGCGCGATCCCGCGATCCATGATCGTGTCTGCCAGGACGTGCGCGCGTGGATAGAAGGGCAGGGCTGGACCACCATCGGCATCACGCCCAGCCCGATCACGGGACCGCAGGGCAATGTCGAATTTTTACTCTATGCCCGGCTTGGTGGATAAGCGTCCTGTATTCGTTATTTGCGACGTTGTTACATCTTGCGACAAAAGGCCATGTTGTGTCGCATCGAAAGGCCCGATAGCCCTCCACCATGCGCAAATCCCTGTTTCTTATCACCGCCCTATGCCTTGCCGGTTGCAGTGGCGACAAGACATCCAAGCCGCGCCAGGCAGCGCTGGTCGAGGCAGCGCCGATTGCGAAGGCGGATTTTGCCGATACGCTGGATGCCGTCGGCACGGCGCTGGCCAATGAACAGGTGATCCTGTCCGCGCCCGTGACCGAACGGGTCACCTCGATCAACTTTGCCGATGGCGGCTATGTCGCCAAAGGGCAGGTGATCGCGACCATGGCGATCGCGCAGGAACAGGCCGAACTGGCCGCGGCGCAGGCGCAGGCCTTGCAGGCGGGGCAGCAACTGCAACGGGTGCAGGCGCTAAAGGCGCGCGGCTTTGCCACGGCCGCCTTGCTGGACCAGCAACTTGCGCTGGCCAACGCAGCCAAGGCCAGTGCCGACCAGAGTCGTGCCGCGATCAACGACCGGGTGATCCGCGCGCCCTTTGGCGGCTGGCTCAGCCTGCGCACCGTGTCGCCCGGCGCAATCGTGACGGCGGGCACGGCCATCGCCACGGTCAGCGACATTTCACGGATCAAGCTGGACTTCACCGTGCCCGAAACCCGCCTGTCGACCATTCGCGAAGGGCAGACGATCCGCGCCGTGTCCGCCGCCTGGCCCGACCGGCCGTTCAACGGCACGATCGCGACCATCGACCCGGTGATCGACCCCGCCACGCGCGCGGTGCGCGTCCGCGCGATCCTGCCCAATCCTGATCATGCGCTGAAACCGGGCATGTTGCTGACCGTCAGCATCGTGTCGCGCCAGCGCCAGTCGCTCGCGCTGCCCGAACTGGCGGTGGTGGGCGATGGCGAGGATCGCTTCGTGTTCGTGGTGGAGGATCGCAAGGCCAAGCGGGTCAAGGTCGATACCGGGCTGCGGCAAAACGGGCTGGTCGAGATATTGGGCGGGGTGAAGGCGGGCCAGCAGGTGGTGACCGATGGCGTCGTCAAGCTGAGCGATGGCGTGCCGGTGCGGCTGGCAGGGGACAAGCCCGCGCCGTCCTCCAAATCGGCGGGGTAGGGCACCGCCATGCAATTGTCCGACCTGTCCGTCCGCCGCCCGGTATTCTCCGCCGTTATCGCGATCCTGCTCTGCATCGTCGGGGTGGTCGGCTATCTCAGCCTGTCGGTGCGCGAATATCCTGACACCGACCCGCCGATCGTGTCGGTGGAGACCATCTACACAGGTGCTGCCGCTTCGGTCGTCGAAACCCGGATCACCCAGCTGATCGAAGACGCCGTCGCAGGCGTTCAGGGCATTCGCACCATCACGTCGACATCCCAAGACGGCACGTCCGACATCAGCATCGAATTCGATCCCTCGCGCGATATCGACACTGCGGCGAACGATGTGCGCGATCGGGTGGGATCGGTGGTGGAGGATTTGCCGGAAGAGGCGCTGGCGCCCGAAATCCGCAAGGTCGACGCCGATGCGCGGCCGATATTATACCTGTCCTTTTCCCGCCCCGGCTGGAGCGAAATCCAGCTGAGCGACTATATCGACCGCAACATCGCCGATCGCTTTTCCGCCATTGACGGGGTGGCCCGCGTCACGATCGGTGGCGAGGCGCGTCCATCGACGCGTGTGTGGATGAACGCCGAACGGCTTGCGGCCTTCGGCCTGACGCCAGCCGACGTCGAAAATGCGCTGCGCACGCAGAATGTCGAACTGCCCGCCGGTCGATTTGAATCGAAGGATCAGAACCAGACGCTGCGCGTCGAGCGGCCCTTCGCCACGCCCGACGAGTTCGCCCAGTTGGTGGTTGGCCGGGGCGCGAATGGCTATCAGGTCAAGCTGGGCGATGTCGCCCGGATCGAGGAAGGGGCGGAAAATCCCTATAGCAGCTTCCGTTCCAACGCGGGGACGGCCATCGGCCTGGGGATCGTGCGGCAATCGGGCGCCAACACGCTGGAGGTGGCGGACAAGGCCAAGGCGCTGGTCGAGCAATTGCGCCCGAACATGCCGCAGGGGATGCGTGTGGCGGTCGGCTCCGACGAGTCGCTGTTCATCAGCCGGGCGATCGACAATGTCTATGACACGCTGCTTGAAGCGGCGCTGCTCGTCATCCTCGTCATCTTCCTGTTCCTGGGCTCGGTGCGTGCGACGATCGTTCCCGCCATCACCGTGCCGATCTGCCTGCTGGCGACCTGCGCGGTCATGTGGCTGCTTGGCCTGTCCATCAACCTGCTGACCTTGCTCGCGTTCGTGCTGGCGATCGGGCTGGTGGTGGATGACGCGATCGTCGTGCTGGAGAATGTCTATCATCGGATCGAGCAGGGGGAGGACCCGCTGGTCGCCTCTTATCTCGGTACGCGGCAGGTGGGTTTTGCGATCATTTCAACCACATTGGTCGTGTGCGCGGTGTTCGTGCCGGTGATGTTCCTGGCGGGGCAGACCGGGCTGCTGTTTCGCGAACTGGCGGTCGCGATGATCGCCGCCATCGCCTTTTCGGGCTTCATATCGCTCAGCCTGGCGCCGATGCTCTGTTCCAAGCTGCTCAACAATGCCGAACGCGGGCGGCTGGCGCGCTGGGTGGATGCCCGGTTCCAGCGGCTGGAGGGCCGCTATTCCCGCTGGCTGGACCATGTGCTGCGCAAACCACTGCTGCCGTTGATCGGCGTCGGACTGTTCCTGGCGCTTGCCGGGGGCATGTTCACCCTGCTGCCGAACGAACTGGCACCGGCAGAGGATACCGGCGTCGTCGACAGCCAGATCAGCGCGCCGGAGGGCACCGGCTATGACCGGATGCTGGCCTATATGCGCAAGATCGAAGCGGCGCTGGCGCCGCTGCGGGAAGATGGGACGCTCCAGAATCTGGTCGTCCGCACCCCCGCCGGTTTCGGCACGTCGGACGATTTCAACAGCGGCAACGTCATCGCCTTCCTGCGCCCATGGGAGGACCGCACGATCACGACGGCGGAAGTCGCGACCATCATCAACAAGGTGATTGCCGAGCAGCCCGGCGTGCGCGGCAACGCCGCCCCCCGGTCGGGCCTGGGGCGCGGGCGCGGGCTGCCGGTCAATATCGTGCTCGCTGGTTCGACCTATGAAGGGCTGGTGGCGGCGCGCGATCGCGTCTTTGCGGCGGCGGCCAACTATCCGGGGCTGATCAACCTGGACAGCGACTATAAGGAAACCAAGCCGCAGATGCGGATCGACGTCAATCAGCAGCGCGCGGGCGATCTGGGGGTGTCGGTGAATGACATTAGCCAGGCGTTGCAAAGCCTGCTGGGGTCGCGCCGCGTGACCACCTATGTCGACCGGGGCGAGGAATATCGCGTGCTGGTGCAGGCTGAACAGGAGGGACGCCAGACGCTCGCCGATCTGGAGCGGATTCAGGTGCGCGCGAACAATGGGGCGCTCGTCCCGCTGTCGGCGCTGGTCACGGTGCGCGAAGTCGCCGGGCCGCGCCAGCTCAACCGCTATAACAAGCTGCGCGCGATCACTTTGTCAGCGGCGCTGGCCCCCGGCACGTCGCTGGGGCAGGCGCTCGCCTTTCTGGAAAATGAAGCGCGCCAGTCGCCCGAAGTGCTGGCGATCGGCTATCGCGGCGAAAGCCAGTCGTTGCGCGAAACCGGCGGGTCGATCTGGCTGATCTTCGGCCTCACCATATTGATCGTCTATCTGCTGCTGGCCGCGCAGTTCGAAAGTTTCATTCACCCCGGCGTGATTATCGCCACGGTGCCGCTGGCGGTGGCGGGCGGTGTGCTGGGGCTGATCATTACGGGCGGATCGGTCAATCTCTACAGCCAGATCGGCATCGTCATGCTGGTCGGGCTGGCGGCCAAGAACGGCATATTGATCGTCGAATTCGCCAACCAGTTGCGCGACGAGGGGATGGAGGTGGCGCAGGCCATTCGCGAGGCGGCGACCCGGCGTTTGCGGCCGATCCTGATGACGTCGATCGCCACAGTCATCGGCGCGGTTCCGCTGGTGATTCGCGGGGGCGCTGGCGCTGCTGCGCGCAATTCGATCGGCGTGGTCATCGTGTTCGGGGTCAGTCTGGCGACGCTGATAACATTATTCCTGATCCCCATATTCTATTCGCGTGTTGCGAAGCGGACCGTTTCTCCGCAAACCGTTGGTCGCAAGCTGGATTCGGCGTTGAAGGATTCGCCCGATCCAGCCGAATAGGATGAGCGTGGAGAAGCGTTGCCGATGAACGAAATCGCGTCCCCCGGCCAGTTGCGCCTTGCTTATCTGCGCTGGGCGCTGGTGACTGTGCCGGTCATCGTCCTGCTGGGTTTTCTGTCGGGCCAGCTCGCCAATAGCGGCTTTGGCAATCGCTGGTTCGACGCGCTGGAAAAGCCGGCGCTGATGCCGCCGGGCTGGGCGTTTGGCGTTGCCTGGACCATCCTCTACATCGCCATGGCGCTGGCGCTGGCAATCGTGCTGCATGCACGCGGTGCCAACGGGCGGGGCACCGCCATCGCCCTGTTCATGGTCCAGTTTGTCCTGAACCTCGCCTGGTCACCGCTATTTTTCCGCGCACATCAGGTCGGCAGCGCGCTGGTGCTGATCCTTGTCCTGATTGTGCTGGTCGCCATCACGACCTGGCTGTTCAGCCGCATCCGCCGTGTCGCGGGCTGGCTGCTGCTGCCCTATCTGGCCTGGCTGGCCTTTGCGTCTTTCCTCAATTTTGAGATTAATCGCCTGAACCCGGACGCGGAAACCCTTGTCGCGCCCGCGCTCCAGACCCAGATATGAGTTTTGGCGCGGCTTTCCGCGCCCGTTGAGAGGATGAGCATCATGCAGAGCGAGAACCGCTTTTTCGACGATCTGGCCAAGCTGGTGAACGGCGCAGCCGGGACCGTGGCGGGCATGAGCCGCGAGTTTGAAGCCAATGCGCGCGAGAAGGCACGGGAATGGATGGGCGGCGCAGACTTTGTGTCGCGTGAGGAATTTGATGCGGTCAAGGCGCTGGCCGCCAGTGCGCGTGAAGAGGTTGAACTGCTCAAGGCGCGCATCGACGCGTTGGAAGGCAAGACCCCTGAACCGGTCAAGAAAAGCGTCAAGGCGACCAAGCCCAAGCCCGGCGGGGTGGACTGATCCTGTCTGTCCTTTCATCCTTCACGGTGTTAAGGCGCGCCGATGATGGATAGTGACGAGTTTGAACATGGCGGCCAGGAAGCCGCGCCGATCGACATGCTGGCGGCGTATTTCGAGGCGCATGGCTGGACCTACGAGCAGGTTGGCGAGGATGAGATCGTCGCCAATACGCAAGGGTCGTGGGCGCAATATGAACTGCGCGGCATCTGGCGTGACGAGGATCAGGTGCTGCAACTGCTGGCGCTGCCGGACATTCGCGTCACCGACGAAAAGCGGGGCACGATCTACGAGGCGCTGGGGCTGATCAACGAACAGCTGTGGCTGGGCCATTTCGAGCTTTGGTCGTCGAGCGGCATCATCCTGTTCCGCCACGGTGCGCTGCTGGGCGTTGGCGGCACACTGACGCTGGATCAGGCGCAGTTGCTGGTTGAAACCGCGATCGACGAGTGCGAGCGTTTCTATCCGGTGTTCCAGTTCGTGCTTTGGGGCGGCAAAAGCCCGACCGAGGCGATTGCCGCCAGCCTGATCGAAACCCGCGGCGAGGCCTGAGCGCGCGATGACGATCTGCTGGCCCGATCATCTTTTCCTTGTCGGCTGCGGCAATATGGCCGGGCAGATGCTGGCGCGCTGGCTCGATTGCGGGCTTGATCCCGCGCGGGTAACGGTGCTGCGGCCAAGCGGGCGGCCGGTTGCCGATGGCGTGGCAGTCGTGACGACCTATCTCGCCACATTGCCGGCCGGAACGACCATATTGCTGGGCATGAAGCCCTATCAGATTGCTGATGTCGCCACGGCGCTGGCACCCTTGTGCGGGGCGGACGTGCGGATCGTCTCCATCCTGGCGGGTACGCCGATCGCCGATTTGCGGGCGCGCTTTCCGGCCGTGCGCGACATGGTGCGGGCGATGCCTAACCTGCCGGTGGGACTGGGAGAGGGCGTCACGGCGCTGTTCGCCGACGACAGGACATCCGCGCAGGCCAAGGCCGAGATCGGCGGACTGATCGAGCCGCTGGGCCTGGCCGAATGGATTGGCGATGAAGTGCTGTTCAATCAGGTGACGGCACTATCGGGATGCGGCCCCGCCTTCCTGTTCCGCTTCATCGACGCGCTGGCGCGGGCTGGCGAAGCGCTGGGCATCCCTGCCGATCAGGCTGCGCGCATGTCGCTGGCGACGGTGCAGGGTTCGGCCAACATGGCTGCGCGAGCGAGTGACAGTCCGGGCGTGCTGGCCGACCGGGTCGCCAGCCCCGGCGGGATGACGCGCGAGGGGATGAATGTGCTGGACGCCGACGACCGCCTGCTGACCCTGATGACCGACACGCTGGCCGCTGCCCGCGATCGTGGCGAAGCCATGGCGCGCGGGGCTTGAACCTGACCGGAGCCATTATGCTGACCCCCGACACGCCTATCCTGATCCTGACCACTGGCGGCACGATCGACAAAATCTATTTCGATGCGCTGTCCGATTATCAGGTCGGCGAAACCGTCATGGCCCGTTTGCTGGATGTGGCGCGGGTCAAGCGGCCCTTTCGCGTCGAGGAAGTCGTGCGCAAGGATAGTCTGGAACTGGACGATGCCGACCGGGCGTTGATCCGTGCCCGCGTCGCCGCTGCGCCGGAAAGCCATATCGTCATCACCCATGGCACCGACACGATGACCGATACGGCCAAGCTGCTGGCCGATATTCCCGGCAAGACGGTGGTGCTGGTGGGTGCGCTGGCCCCGGCGCGTTTTGGCGAGAGCGATGCGAGCTTCAATCTTGGCATGGCCTTTGCCACCGTTCAGGTGGCGGAGCCCGGCATCTATATCACGATGAGCGGGTCCGTATTCCGCGCCGACGCGGTAGTGAAGGACCGCGCGAAGGGCGCCTTCGTTCCGATCGGCCAATAGGTCCGACCCTGCCGGGCGGGAACCTCCCTCAACAGCCGCGCATTATGCGGCCATCTATCATGTTGAGGAGGAGAGGATCATGGCCGATTATCAGGAGCGTCCGGCAACGACGACGACGACAGTGATCGAAAAGCGCGGCAGTGGCGGCATGACATTTGCGATCCTGCTGCTCGTCGTCGTGGTGGCGGTCGCCGCCTTCTTTCTGGTCAGCAGCGAGACAAGCAAGGATAGTGCCGTGACCAGCGCCGCGACGCAGGTGGGGCAGGCCGCCAGCGATGTCGGCGACGCGGCACAGGATGCAGTTGGCAGCAAGGGCGAATAAGCCCGCATTGCGTTCATAAAAAAGGGGCGCGCCTTGCGAAAGGCGCGCCCCTTTTTTGCGTCAATGGCTGATGTCAGCCTTCGACCTTGGCATATTTCGGCGCGGCTTCGTTGAGGATCGCGAGGATCTTCTTGAGCGCGGCAGGCTCGTCCGTCTCTTCCATCGCCGCCAGTTCGCGGGCGAGGCGGCTGGACGCAGCCTCGAAAATCTGGCGTTCGGAATAGCTTTGTTCCGGCTGGTCATCGGCGCGGAACAGGTCGCGCGTCACTTCGGCGATCGACACCAGGTCGCCCGAATTGATCTTCGCTTCATATTCCTGCGCGCGACGCGACCACATGGTACGCTTGACCTTGGGCTTGCCCTTGAGCGTTTCCATCGATTCTTCGAGCGTCTTGTTGGACGAAAGCTTGCGCATGCCCACGCCTTCCGCCTTGTTGGTCGGCACGCGGAGCGTCATGCGCTCTTTTTCGAAGCGGAGCACATAGAGCTCCAGCTCCATACCTGCGATCTGCTCCTTTTGCAGTTCGATCACACGGCCCACGCCATGCTTGGGGTAAACGACATAATCACCAACGTCAAAGGACAGCGCCTTGGCAGCCATTTGGAACCTTTCCAATCAACCGGGGAACGGGGCCGTCGCGGAACATATGCGCTAGGGGCATATGCATGAGGGGTCCACGGCGCCACCGTCAGGACATGAAGCTAATTCTCCAGGGACGGACAGGAGGGTGTCCGACCGTTGGGAAGGTACATAGCAGATTCGTAACAAAATTGCCACCCCCGGACATAATCGCCGGGCGCGCTTGGCAAAAGGAACAAGAAGGCGGCGGCATGGGGCCGCCCGGATCAGTCGCCTGAGCCGGGTTCGGGAGAGAAATATTTCTCCAGCTTGCCTTCAACGCCCTTCATTTCGTCGGCGTCGGCGGGCGCTTCGCCCTTGACCGTGATGTTGGGCCATTCAGCCGAATATTTGGTGTTGAGTTCCAGCCATTTTTCCAGGCCATTCTCGGTATCGGGCAGGATCGCTTCAGCCGGGCATTCCGGCTCGCACACGCCGCAGTCGATACATTCGCTTGGATTGATGACCAGCATATTCTCGCCCTCGTAGAAACAGTCCACGGGGCAGACCTCGACGCAATCCATATATTTGCAGCGGATGCAGTTGTCGGTCACGACATAGGTCATTGTCAGGGCACTCTTGGTTGGAAAAGCGCGGTCCTGCTATGCGCAGGCACGCCCAAGGTCAATGAGGATAATCTTGGCAGCCGACAGCTTGGGCTTCATCCCCCGACCGTCAATTCCTCATAACAGCGCTGCGCTTCCACCGCGGGGCCACGGCGGACCGGCAATTGCGCCACGCGCACCACGCGCACGCCCTGGCCATGGGGGAAGGTGATGAGGTCGCCCACGCGGATGGCCGCGTGGGCGCGTTCGATGCGGCGGCCATTGACGCGGATATGGCCGTCCTCGGCCAGTTTCTGCGCGCTCGACCGGCTGGGGCACAGGCGGACGAACCACAGATATTTGTCGATACGCAGCGTGGGGCCATGGCCGCCCACCGCGACCGGATCAGCCATTGCGGCCGAGCAGCGCGGCAAGACCGGCAAAGGCGTTGTTGGCTGGCGCTGCGGGCGCTCTGGCGGGCGTTGCGGCGGCAGGGCGGGGCGCTGGCCTGCCGCTGCGTGGCTTGCCCTCGCGCGCCGGGGCGGGCTGCTGCTGGGGGGCGCGCGCTTTTTGGCGGCCCTTGAATGTCCAGTTGGGCTTGCCTTCTTCCGCGCCTTCGACGGGGCGGAAGCCCGCCGCGCGCATCAGCGCCAGGAAGGCGGGTTCGGACAGGCCGAGCGAGACGATCTGCGGACTGGCGACGGTGAAGGCTTCGCCCTTGGCAATGGCTTCATGCGCGGTGCGGGCCATGCGTTCGGCCATGTCGATGCGCAGCATCTGTTCGCCAAAGGTGCGGAAGCCCGCGATCCGCGCGCCCATCTGGTCGAATTTCTCGCCCGCCGGGATCAGGGTAAGGCCGGGCAGGGGCAGCGGCAGGCAGGGCTTGCCGATCCGCGCCGCCAGCAACGCGCCGCGCCAGCGTGCCGCGCCCGGCTTGAGCAGGCCGGGATGATACAGGTCGAGCACGCCAATATCGATGCCCGCCCGGCGCAGCAAATGGCGCTGATCCTTGTCCAGATGACCCAGCGCCGAATCGAGATCGGTGCGCGGGCTGACCCCGCCAGCGTCGCCCAGTTGCGCGAACACGGCGCGCACCACGGGGGGAACCTGCGGATCGGCGGCGCTTTCGGCCATCTTGACGAGCGGCAGCAGATGCTTCTGCTTTTGCGCATCGAAGCAGTTGGTCAGGCGCGCCGATACCTGCTTCTGCACATCCTGATCCAGCGCCAGAATCGCGCGATCCAGCCGGATTTCGGGAGTCAGCAGGGTTGGCCCGGCCAGCAGCGTCGCGACCGGCGTGCCGTTCCACGCGATGCAGGGCGCGTCGCCCGCTGCGTCCAGAAGCGCGAAATCCACGTCCGCCGCGCCGATCAATTCGTCTGCCTTCACCCGTAATACCTTTCCAAGGCGCCTTTCCGCCGCAGCCAACAGCAATTTCCTGTCCTGATGGCGCGTAGCGGGATCGACCGAGAATCGGAAGCCGTCAAGTCGTCCTATCGTTTCGCCATCTACACAGACATTGCCGTCGGGCTCCACGGTTACGGGCAACTGGTTCACATTTTGGCCGATGTCGCGCAACAGAACGGTAGTGCGGCGGTCGACGAAACGCTGCGTCAGCGCGGCGTGCAGCGCGTCGGACAGTTTTTCCTCCAGCGCGCGCGTCCGTTCGGCCATTTCGGCGGGGTGGGCCAGCCAGTCGGCGCGATGGGCGATATAGGCCCATGTCCGCGCCGCCGCGATCCGGCCCGACAGCGTGTCGATATCCCCCTGCACCGAATCGAGCCGGGCGAGTTGCTGGGCGAACCAGTCGCGCGGAATATGGCCGTTTCCTTCCGACAGAAACTGCCAGATGCGATTGACCGTGCGGGCATGATGGTCCGCGCCCAGTTTCTGAAAGTCGGGCAGGCCGCACGCATCCCATAGCCGGGCGACCTGTCGCGGGCCGCGCACCCGGTCGATGACTTGCGGGTCGGCGGCCATGCGCTTCAGCACGGCAAGGTCGACCGCTTCCGGCGCGGCGCGCAGTTCGGGACGGTCGGGCCGCGTCTCCAGATCGGCGACCAATGTCGCCAGACTGTCGAGCCGGGGTGCGCCGTCGCGCCAGTATAGATGCTCGATGGGCGGAAAGCGGTGCGCCTCTATCGCCTCTATCTCTTCCGGGGTGAAGGCGGCATGGCCATCTTCCCCGCCCAGGCTGCCGAATGTGCCGTCCTTGTGATGGCGGCCCGCGCGCCCGGCGATCTGCGCCATTTCCGCGACGGTCAACCGGCGGCTGCGGCGGCCATCGAACTTGCGCAGCGACGCGAAGGCGACATGGGCGACATCGAGATTGAGGCCCATGCCGATCGCGTCGGTGGCGACCAGATAATCGACCTCGCCATTCAGGAACATCTGCACCTGCGCGTTGCGAGTGCGGGGGCTGAGCGCGCCCATCACCACCGCCGCGCCACCGCGAAAACGGCGCAGCATTTCAGCGACGGCGTAGACTTCCTCGGCGGAGAAGGCGACGATGGCCGATCGTTTGGGCAGGCGGGACAGCTTCTTTGCGCCCGCATAGGACAGGGTGGAAAAACGCGGCCGACCGATAATGTCGACATCGGGGATCAGCGATTTGACCAGCCGCGCGATGCTGGCCGACCCAAGGATCATTGTTTCTTCCCGCCCGCGCGCGCGCAGCAGCCGGTCGGTGAAGATATGGCCGCGTTCCGGGTCTGCGCCGATCTGCGCCTCGTCCAGAGCGACAAAGGCATAATCGGACTGGCCCTGGGTTGCGGCTCCGGCCTGTCGGCCTATGCCGAGCGGCATGGATTCGGCGGTGCAGAGGAAATAGCGGGCCTGTGGCGGGACGATCTTTTCCTCGCCCGTGATCAGCGCAACCTGGGCCGGTCCCTTGATCGCCACCACCCGGTCATACACTTCGCGCGCCAGCAATCGCAGCGGAAAGCCCATCATGCCGCTGGAATGGCCGCACATGCGTTCGACGGCCAGATGGGTCTTGCCGGTATTGGTCGGGCCCAGAACGGCGGTAACGGGCGAACGGGTGAACTGGACCATGGCCCATTCTGTCGGGCAGGACGGGTTCGGGGGCAAGCGGATTCCGTGGTTCCATGGTCTGCCGCGATCCTGTCGGACCGCTGGCACCGTTCGTCGCATGGATGCGTGTCGCGGCCCCGTCTTAAATTGACTTTAACCTTGGGCGTTCACAACAGTCGCGCTCGACGCACGGCGCGCGGGGCCGTTGCGGACGCAATGAGAAAATGCCCTGGGGGTCGCGGGTTTGTTTCAGGAAAGCCAGTTTGGATCGCAACAGGGCGGCGCGTCCGTGTCGCTGTGGCTGGCCGATTCGATCGCCCGGACGCCGGTAGCCCAGCCGCCGCAGGACTGGCGCGCGCGTTTGCGCGAATGGTCGGACGCGGTGGAACTGGTCCCCGATCTTGGCCAGCGCGTCGGCAGCCTGACCTGGTTTCGCGGCCTTGCCACCTGTATCGGCCTGTGCGCCACGGCCATCTATCTGTCGCCCGGTTTTCAGCCCGTGCCCGGCGCGCCCGGCGCGCTGCTTGGCGAAAAGCAGTTCGACGAAGTGCGCAGCCAGATGATCACGCCATTGGCGCTGGGTGCGGACAGTGGCCATCGCATGGGATCGACCGATGCGGTCCAGCCGCTGCGCCAGACACCCGAACGCCCCCAGATCGAATTGAACGCCCAGGTCGGCAGCAGCGATACGCTATCGCGCGCCTTGTCGCGCGCTGGCGTGAGCAGCGGTGACGTGGCGACGATCAACGCGCTGGTCGGCAGCGATGTCGCTGGCGGGGTGAAGCCCGGCACGCGGCTCGACATCATATTGGGCCGCCGCGCCAGTCGCGACCGGCCCCGGCCACTCGACAGGCTGGCGTTCCGCGCCCGGCTCGACCTGGGGATGGAACTGACGCGCGCAGGTGGCGTGCTGTCGGTCAAGCGCATCCCCATTCGCGTCGACGATACGCCGCTTCGGATTCAGGGCGTGGTTGGCGACAGCATCTATCGCTCGGCCCGCGCAGCCGGTGCGCCGCCCAAGGCGGTGCAGGCTTTCCTGCGGGTGATTGCGGGGCAGGTCGATCTGGGCAGGATCGGGGCTGGGGACCGCTATGACATCGTCACCGCCTATCGCCGCGCCGAAACCGGCGATGTGGAGGTCGGCGATCTTCTCTATGCCGGCCTCCAGCGCGCCAGCGGCAAGTCCATCGACATGCTGCGCTGGACCAAGGATGGCCGCACCGAATGGTTCGAGGCGTCGGGCGTGGGCGAACGGCGCGGCGTGCTGTCATCCCCGGTCGCGGGGCGCATGACGTCGGGCTATGGCATGCGTCGCCATCCGATATTGGGCTATACGCGCATGCACGCGGGCGTCGATTTCGCCGCGCGCTACGGATCGCCCATCTATGCGGTGACGGACGGGGTTGTCGCCTTTGCCGGGCGGCATGGCGGGCATGGCAATTATGTCCGCATCCAGCATGGCGGCGGCCTGGCCAGCGGCTATGCCCATATGAGCCGCATCGCCGCCGCGCCGGGTCAGCGGGTGCGCCGCGGGCAGGTGATCGGCTATGTCGGGTCGACGGGCCTGTCGACCGGACCGCACCTCCATTATGAACTGTATCGCAATGGCGCGACGATCAATCCGCTGTCGGTGAAGTTCACGACGACCGCACAACTGGCCGGGGCCGAACTGTCCGCGTTCCGGGCCAAGCTGGCCCAATATAAGGGGCTGCATGTCGGCGAGCAGGACCGCTTTGCGCAAAAGGCGCTGGGGCCGGTGACGAGCGGGAAATAAGCCGCTTTCCGCGCTGCCCCTGCTTGGGTAGAGGGCGGACATGACCACGCCCATCACCGCCATCCTGCTTGCCGGATCACGGCCCACGCCCGATCCTCTGGCGGTCGCTGCTGGCGTGGCGATCAAGCCGCTCGCCCCGGTCGCGGGCCAACCGATGATCAATCATCCCGCGCGCGCGTTGCTGGCGCATCCGGCGGTGGGGCAGGTCATCATCCTGACCCAGTCGTCCGCCCCCTTTGCCGCTGATCTAGCGACCGCTTGGCTGACGACACATCCGCAGGTCCGGTTCGAGCAGAGCGGGGCGGGCATAGCCTCCTCCCTGCTGGCGCTGCTGGAGCGGGGCGATGTCCCCTTTCCGATCCTGCTCACCACTGCCGATCATGTGCTGCTCGACAGCGCGATGCTCGATCAGTTTACGCAAGAGGCCGCAGGTGCCGACATCGCTGTGGCGATGGTGGAGCGGCGCATATTGCTGGCGCGCTATCCTGGGTCGCGCCGCACCTGGCTCAAATTTCGCGATGGCTGGTGGTCGGGCGCCAATATCTTCTGGTTCGGCAGCGACCGGGCGCGGTCCATCATCGCCTTGTGGCAGGAGGTCGAGCAGGACCGCAAGAAGGGGTGGAAGATCGTATCGGCCTTTGGCCCGGTTGCGCTGATCGGCACGCTGCTGCGCCTGTTGACGCTGCGCGGCGGGATTGCGCGGATCGGGCGGCGCTTCGGGCTGACCGCGCGGCTGGTGGCGATGGAGAAGGCCGAAGCCTGTATCGACGCCGACAAGCCGGACGATGTCGTGCTGATCGAACGGATCGTCGCCGCGCGCGGTTAGGCGCGCAATCACCTTGATCCGTTCGTTTCGAGCGAAGTCGAGAAATTCGCTTGAAGGGGCGTCGGGCGGTGGCCTGACGCCCTGGGCGGTGATCGCCGGCAATGAAACATCGGACGGCTTCGGCCTGTCGGCCCATGGCACGCTGGTCGAGGTCAAGGATTATGACTATCAAAGCGCTGGCGTCGCGATCGGCATCCGCGATCGCATCGAGCTGAGCTACACGCATCAGGATTTCAACACGAACGAGATTGGCGCGGCGCTGGGGCTGGGCAAGGACTTCGCCTTTTCGCAGGATATTTTTGGCGCGAAGGTCAGGCTTGCGGGCGATCTGGTCTATGACCGGCTGCCAGCCATCGCGGTCGGCGTTCAGTATAAGAATAATAATCAGGGTGCGATCGTCCGAGCGGTAGGGGCCAAGGGAGACGAAGGCGTCGATTATTATGCGTCGGTCAGCAAATTATTCCTCTCGCGCTCCATCCTGCTGTCGGCGACCGCGCGCCTGACCAAGGCGAACCAGATGGGGCTGCTGGGCTTTGGCGGCGGGAAGCAGGGCAATCATACGCTTCAGTTTGAAGGATCGGCCGCCTGGCAATTGTCGCGCCGCATTGCGATCGGCGGGGAATATCGGCGCAAGCCTGACAATCTGAACATCGCGCGGGAAGATGACTGGTTCGACGCCTTTGCCGCCGTCGCCATCAGCCGCAACATAACTGCGACCATCGCCTATGCCGACCTGGGCTCGATCGCCACGGTGAAGAAGCAGCGCGGCGTGTTTCTCCAGCTTCAGACCGCCTTCTAAAGGACGCATGCCCATGTCCATCATCCTCTCGCTGCTCTTGTTGCAGGCGCCCTATGCTTTGCCGGGGGAGGCCGTCGTGGACCCTTATGTCGCCGACAATCGCCACGCCGGGGCCGTGCCTTTTACGGGCGACGGCATGGTGAAGGCATTTGGGGGGCAGGATGGCATCCGCCGCATCGTCGATCGCTTCGTCGCGATCAATTTCGCCGACCCGGTGATTGGCGAGATTTTCGCCAATCATGACAAGGTGCGCCTGAAGCGAATCTTGTTCGAGCAATTCTGTTTCATCCTGAATGCCGGCTGCACCTATAGCGGGCGGGACATGGCCAGCGCGCACAAGGATCTGGGCGTGCAGAAGGCGGACATGAACCGCCTCGTCGAAACGCTCCAGCGCGCGATGAGCGAGGAAGGGGTCAGCTTCCAGGCGCAGAACCGCTTTCTCTCCAAACTCGCGCCGATGCGCCACGATGTGATCGAAAAGTAACGTTACGCCTGCGTTCTGGCTGAAACCCTTTCTCCTCGCGTTGGTTTAACTTGTGGAAATCACGCAAGGAGTATTCACATGGGTGAAGTAACCGACAAGTTGAAGGCCGCTGGCAACAAGGCGGCGGGCGCCGTCAAGGAAGGCATCGGCAAGGCGACCGACAATGAGCGCATGGAAGCCGAAGGCTAGGCGCAGAAGGCCAAGGGCACGGCTCAGGACGTTTCCGGATCGGTCAAGGGCGCCCTTGGCGACAAAATCTGATTTCGAATTGCTCCCAAGCAGGAGAAAGCCCCGCCCTTATCCGGCGGGGATTTCTTTATCCGCCAGATAGGCGCGCACGTCCCGGCGCAATTCGCCCGCGCACAGATAGAGCGCGATGACATTGGGGATCGCCATCAGGAAGAAGCTGCTGTCGACAATGTCGACGACACGGCCAAGGTCGATCGCTGCTGCGGGCGGCAGGGCGACGATGTAGAGGATTTTATAGGTCCATTGCGCGCGCGGACCATGGCCGAACAGATAGCCCCAGGCCTGCAAGCCGTAAAATCCCCAAGCGACCAGCGTCGAATAGGCGAACAGAAACACCACGACCGCCAGCAGCCAGGGGAACCATGGCGACACCTGCGCAAAGGCGGCGGAGGTAATCGCAATGCCCTCCAGCCCCATATTCCATGTCCCCGCGACGACCAGCGCCAGACCGCCCAACGCGCACACGATCATGGTGCCGAGCAGGGGTTCAAGCAGCGCGACCAGCCCTTCGGACACGGGGTGGCGCGCCCGTGCCAGACTGTGCGCCATCACGGCCGATCCGACGCCCGCCTCACTGGCGAACACCGCGCGGCGCATCCCGGCGACGAACGCGCCCACAGCGCCACCTGTCGCCGCCTGGCCATTCCACGCCCCGTCCCAGATCAGCGCCAGCGCGCCGGGGATGGCGTCCAGATGCAGGATCAGGATCGCCAGCACGCCAGCCAGATAGACTGCGACCTTGAGCGGGGTCAGCCTTTTGGCGACTTCCCCCAGCCAGGCCGCGCCGCCCAGCGTCACCAGCGCGACGGCCCCGGCCAGAAACACGCCATAGGCCCATCCATTGGTCAGGCCCGTCACCACCTTCACTTGCGCGAAACTCTGATTGACCTGCACCATCGGTATGGCGCCGAACAGCGCGAAAAAGGCGTAGGCACCGCCCAGCAGCATGCCGATTTTCGGCCATCCGCGCGCAGCGCCGACGGATTTGAGCACATACATCGGCCCGCCATGAACATGGCCAGCATCGTCGAAGATGCGATATTTGAGGCCCAGCGTGACCTCCGCCATCTTCACCGTCATCGCGAACCAGCCGATGATGAACATCCACAATATCGCGCCCGGTCCACCCATGGTCAGCGCCACCGCAACGCCCGCGATATTGCCAAGCCCGATCGTGCCGGACAGCGCCGTGCTGAGCGCTGCCCACTGGCTGACATCGCCCTTTGCCTCGCCCTTGTCCGGCTGGGTCCGCAATATGCGGATCGCGCGGCCGACCTGGGTGATATTGGGAAAGCCCAGCCACAGGGTGAAGAACAGCATCGGCAGCGCCAGATACAGCACGATCAGTTCGATCTGCGCGCCCGCCACGGGCACCTTGAAAAATACCGCGCCCGATAGCGCGTCGATAAAGCCATTGAACCTGTCCATCGCGCGGGGATGCCGCGAGGCTGCTGGAAAGTCGATCAAGAAAAACTTGGCTTTCTCTCATCCCGCTCGTCCCGAACGGTTCTGGGGTTGATACCAGGCGTCTCTCCGGTGCATGAGAAACGCATGACCAGACGATATTTCGGCACCGACGGCATACGCGGGCGCACCAACGCATGGCCGATGACGGCGCAACTGGCGATGCAGGTCGGCATGGCGGCGGGCACCCATTTCCAGCGCGGGGACCATCGCCATCGCGTTGTGATCGGCAAGGATACGCGGCTTTCGGGCTATATGGTCGAAAATGCGCTGGTCGCGGGCTTTACCGCCGTGGGCATGGACGTTGTGCAGTTCGGCCCGATTCCAACGCCCGCCGTGGCGATGCTGGCCCATTCGATGCGCGCCGATCTGGGCGTCATGATCTCGGCGAGCCACAATCCCTATTTCGACAATGGTATCAAGCTGTTCGGTCCCGACGGCTACAAGCTGTCGGACGAAGATGAGCTGAAGATCGAGGCGCTGATCGATCAGCAGGTGCCGCTGGCCGCGTCCAAGGATATTGGTCGCGCCCGCCGGGTCGAGGATGCGCGCGGGCGCTATATCCATGCGGTCAAGTCCAGCTTCCCCGCCGATCTGCGGCTCGATGGCCTGAAGATCGTGATCGATTGCGCCAATGGTGCCGCCTATCAGGTCGCGCCGTCCGCCTTGTGGGAACTGGGCGCGACCGTCGTGGCAGTTGGCGTCAATCCCAATGGCACCAACATCAATGACGGCTGCGGATCGACCGCGCCCCTGCTGTGCCAGGAAACCGTCGTATCGTCGGGCGCGGACATTGGTATCGCGCTGGATGGCGACGCGGACCGGCTGATCGTGGTCGATGAGAAAGGCCAGATCGTCGATGGCGACCAGATCATGGCGCTGATCGCCGCCAATTTCGCGCGCGCGGGCACGCTGCGTGGCGGCGGGCTGGTGGCGACGGTCATGTCCAATCTGGGGCTGGAGCGCTTTCTGACCGGGCAGGGCATTGCCCTCGAACGCACCAGCGTGGGCGACCGCTATGTGCTGGAGCGGATGCGCAGCGGCGGCTTCAATGTCGGGGGTGAGCAGTCGGGCCATATGATCCTGTCCGATTATGCGACCACCGGCGACGGTACGGTCGCGGCGTTGCAGGTGCTGGCTGCACTCGTCCGGTCCGGCAAGCCCGCCAGCGAGACGCTGCACCAGTTCGATCCGGTGCCGCAATTGCTCAAAAATGTCCGCTTTTCCGGGGGCAAGCCGCTGGAGCATGATGATGTCCGGCGCGTCATTGCGCAGGCGCAGGCGGAACTGACCGGCGTTGGCCGACTGGTCATCCGCCCGTCCGGTACGGAACCTGTGATCCGGGTGATGGCCGAAGGCGACCGGGAGGAACAGGTGCGCGACGTTGTCGACCGTATCTGCGCCGCGGTCGAGAAGGCGGCGGCGTGAGGCCTGTTTCCAACCGTCATCCTGACGAAAGTCAGGATCCAGAGTCTCTCTCGCTGCGCCCGGCGCTCTGGATTCCGGATCAGGTCCGAGATGACGAGGATGGGAGGTGGCTCCATGCTTGAAATGCGCCCCGATTGCGAACGCTGCGGCACGGACCTGCCCGCCGATGCGCCCGGCGCGTTCATCTGCTCGTTCGAATGCAGCTTCTGCGCGCCCTGTGCGGAGGCGCTGGACGATCGCTGCCCCAATTGCGGCGGCGAGCTGATGGATCGGCCGACCCGCACCGGCAAGGCGCTGGCGGGCAATCCCGCGTCCACCGTGCGTTACTTCAAGGGATGAGCATCGCGCGCATTTTGATCATCGCCGGGTCCGACAGTGGCGGCGGCGCGGGCATACAGGCGGATCTGAAGGCCGTGACGATGCTGGGCGGCTTCGCCATGACCGCGATCACCGCGATCACGGCGCAAAATACACTGGGGGTGCAGGGCGTGCATCCGGTGCCCGCCGACATGGTGCTGGCGCAGATGCGCAGTTGCATCAGCGACATTGGCGTCGATGCGGTGAAGATCGGCATGATCGGGTCAGCGGAAACGGCGATGGGGGTGGCCGATCTGCTGGCTGGCCTGCGCGACGTGCCGATCGTCTTTGATCCGGTGATGGTGGCGACCAGCGGGTCGGTGCTGGCCGATGCGGAAACGATCGCGGCGTTCGAGAAACTGATGGCGATCGCCACGCTGGTGACGCCCAATATCCCCGAACTTCTGGCGCTGGGCGGAGAGCAGGTTGCCGCGCGCTTTGGCACGCATGTCCTGGCCAAGGGCGGGCATGGCGTCGGCCCGGTGCTGGTCGACCGGCTGCTTGGTCCCGATGGGCTGGTCACCGACTGGACCGATCCGCGCATCGACACGCCGCACACCCATGGCACCGGCTGCACCCTGGCCAGCGCGATCGCGACCGGGCTGGGGCAGGGGATGGCGCTGCCGGGCGCGATCGCGCGGGCGCGGGCCTATGTGCGCGCGGCGCTGACGATCGCGCCGGGGCTGGGTGGCGGGCATGGGCCGATGGGCGCGCCGCGCGGGTTCGAAGCGCCTTTCCGTGCCTGATTTCGCCCATGAACTGCGCCACCATCCGGGGCTGGTCGCCGGGGTGGATGAAGCGGGCAGGGGGCCGCTCGCCGGGCCGGTGGTCGCGGCGGCGGTGATTTTGCGGGCGGAGGATTGCCCGGAGGGGCTGGACGACAGCAAGGCATTGTCGGCCAGGCGCCGCGCCACGCTGGAGGCGGAGATCAAGGCGCGGGCGCTGTGCTGGGGGCTGGGCGTCGCCAGTGTCGAGGAGATCGACCGGATCAACATATTATGGGCGACGATGCTGGCCATGACCCGCGCGGTCGAGGCGCTGGGGCGCGATTGCCAGCATGTCCTGGTCGATGGCAACCGCGTGCCCGACTGGCGCTGGCCCGCCACCCCGGTCGTGGGCGGCGACGCCCGGTGCCTGTCGATCGCCGCGGCCTCCATATTGGCCAAGGAAGCGCGGGACCGGATGATGCGGGAGGCGGCCGCCATCCACCCCCACTATGGCTGGGAAAGCAACAAGGGCTATGGCAGCGCGCAGCATCTCGCCGCGCTGCGCACCCATGGGCCAACGCCGCTGCACCGGCGCAGCTTTGCCCCCGTGGCGCAGATGCTGCTGATTTAAGGGCATTGTCCCACACAAGCTCCGTTCGTTTCGAGCCTAGTCGAGAAACAGGGCGCACCGTTTCTCGACCTAGTTTATCCAGAGCGTCTGCCGCAGGCGGGCAATCGAAGGGCTCGAAGCGAACGGGGAACGCTGTTCTCTCCCCTGTCCCAAGTCGGGACCAATGCGGCAAAGCGCTGCCTCTCCCTCTGGCGCGATGCTGGCATATGGTTAAGAAAGGCTTATGCTTTTCGCCCGGTTGTTCGTCCTGTCATGCTGTCTGATCCTGGGCATGCCGTCCGCGCGGGCGGAACTGGCCGACCTGCCGCTGGCGCCGGGGGCGTATCGTTGGGCCGATGATGCCGCCGCCAGCGGGCCGCTCTACCTGATCATCAGCCTGGAACGGCAGCGCGTCCATGTCTATCGCGGCGACCGGCTGATCGGCGCGGCCAGCGTGTCCACGGGAACGAAGGGCCACCGCACCCCCACCGGCAGCTTCCCCATCCTGCAAAAGCGCCAGTGGCACCGCTCCAACCTCTACAGCAATGCGCCCATGCCCTTCATGCAGCGGCTGACCTGGGACGGCATAGCGCTCCACGCCGGGCATAATCCCGGCTACCCCGCCAGCCATGGCTGCATCCGCTTGCCCTATGCCTTCGCCCGGCAACTCTTCGCCCTGACGCAGATCGGCACACTGACGCAGGTGACGACCAACCGGCTGAACGCCGCGATCCTGCTCGACCCGCTGGTGCTGGGCGACAAGGGGAGCAGTGTGGTGACGTTCGGGATGGAGGGCGGCATGGGCGTCGGGGATATGCGGACGGGCGCGGGGACGCGGGTGCCGATGCTGGAGATCGACCCGGATATATTCGGGGTCTGGGGTCGGCGGTGAGGGGTAGGGATTGGCCGACTGGAAAATGGCGGCTATCAGCATCACAATCGTAACAGCTGCCAGTTTTCTGCTCCGCCAGACCAGTCATATTCGACACCAGCCGCGGATGACCGTTGCGCAATATGCCTTGGATGGTGATGGTGCTGCCACGGTTTGTAGGAGAATCAGCTTGAAGATGAAGTCGGACAAGCGAGAGCTAGACAAAGTTTACAAGCGGCGCGATCGTTACGAAATCCCAGACTGGCAACGAGATGAAGTCTGGGATCCTCCAAGGAAGCAGGCTCTAATTGATTCAATTCTTCGTGGCTGGCGGCTACCAAAATTTTACTTTGTAGCATCGAGCACAAAACCCGTTTCTTATGAAGTTGTTGACGGGCAGCAGCGCTTGGCGACCATCTTTGAATTTCTGTCTGACGAACTCGAACTGACGGATGAGACTGCCGCGGAGTTTGGCGGGAAAAGATACAGCGAACTTCCCGATCAAGTATCTGATCAAGTCGACGATTTTGAAATTGATTTTGACGAAATAGAAGATGCTTCTGATGAAGATTTGATGGCATTTTTTCAGCGTTTGCAAAGTGGTATTCAGCTCAATTCGAGCGAGAGACTTAACGCAATAAATAGCAAGCTTAAAACATTCTGTAAAAAAATGGCTAAACACAAATTCTTCACCGAAAAAGTTTCCTTTGAGAATAAGCGCTTTGCTCATTTTGACGTAGTCGCTAAAGTGGCTGCGTTAGAGGTCGAAGGTGTCGGCGCGGGACTGCGTTACAGTGATGTAAAAGCAGTATTTGAATCACAAAAGAGTTTTTCGGATAAGTCTCAAGTCGCAGTTCGTATTAAGGGCGCACTCGATTTTCTTGCTTCTGCGATCCCTGACAAATCGCCCGCATTTCGAAGTCGATCAATGACACAGTCGTTCATCACTATGATTTGTCATCTTTACGGTAAAGACGCACTCAACGGCAAAGAGGCGCAAATAGCAAAGTTTGCAGAGACGTTTGTTAGTGGTCTTGCGAGTGAAGTCGAAAAGGGACAATCGGCGACAGATGGCGACTTCATCTCCTTCCAAAAAAGTGTCAATGCCAACGTGAAAACCGGGCCCGTTACCCGTGATAGGGTGCTCCTTCGTAAACTGTTTCAGTTTGACCCAACATTTCTAGAAGCTGCAGATGCTGATGCAGCTGCCGCCGCAGATTTTAAGGGAGAGATATCGGAAATTGCGAAGCGCATCAGGACTACAATATCCGCAATCAATAACGCTTATTCCGCTAGTAACGGCACTGACCTATTCAAGGCGACGAATAAAACCGCTGGCGCTCAGTCAGCAATCGGTGATGCCATCAATTCTTATGCTGAATATAAAGCATTTGTAGAAAATCTATACTTCCTCTTTTGGGAGGCCCCTGGGTCAAAAATTATCGAAAAGCCTAACTCATTCAAAGACATAAATACGTTGCGAACGGAGGAAGAGCATGATGTGGACCATGGGAAAAATTCAAATGTGAAGAGCAAGAAGGTAAAACATGGTGAGGTGTTCAAGAAGTATTGTGGTGTGATATCTCCCTCAGTCGCAGCTCCTTCACAATTTCCTCTGCTTCAACTATCGATCCTCCGAGCTATCCAAATAGACCTTCAGGCGCTTTTGTTGGAGCAAGGAGAAATTACTTAAAGGGGTAAGCTTAACGAATGGCTGGTTTCGGCGTTCGGTGGAATGCTCATTGAAGGCGACAAGTGGCGCAATCCGCCTATTCCCCAACCCACCCCACAAAAAAGCAGCCGACCCGTCCCCGGATCGGCCGCTTCGCATATGTCCAACTCGCTGTCGGACTTGTCCCGTCACGCCGCCTGCGCGGCTTCTTCGCTGGCGGGCAGGCGGATCAGATAGTCGAAGGCTGACAGGCCCGCCGTGGAGCCTGCGCCCATGGCGATGACGATCTGCTTGTAGGGCACGGTCGTGCAGTCGCCTGCCGCGAAGATGCCCGGCACGCTGGTTTCGCCGCGGGCGTCGATTTCTATTTCGCCGCGGGGGGAGAGGGCGACGGTGTCTTTCAGCCATTCGGTGTTGGGGACCAGGCCGATCTGGACGAAGATGCCTTCCAGTTCGATGTCATGTTCCTCGCCGCTATTGCGGTCCTTGTAGGACAGGCCGGTGACGCGGTCGCCATTGCCGTCGACCTTGCTGGTCAGCGCCGATGTGATGATCTTGACGTTGGGCAGGCTGGCGAGCTTGCGTTGCAGCACCGCGTCGGCGCGCAGCTGGCTGTCAAATTCGATCAGCGTCACATGGGCGACGATGCCCGCCAGGTCGATCGCGGCTTCGACGCCGCTATTGCCGCCGCCGATCACCGCGACGCGCTTGCCCTTGAACAGGGGGCCGTCGCAATGGGGGCAATAGGCTACGCCCTTGTTGCGATATTCGTCCTCGCCCGGCACGCCCATCTGCCGCCAGCGCGCGCCGGTGGAGAGGATGAGGGTGCGGCCTTTGAGCGACGCGCCGTTTTCCAGCACGACCTCATGATAGCCGCCTTCGGTGCGGGCGGGGATCAGCTTCGTCGCCTTTTGCAGGTTCATGATCTCGACGTCATAATCCTTCACATGGGCTTCGAGCGCGGAGGCCAGCTTTGGCCCTTCGGTGCGCGACACGGAGATGAAATTTTCGATGTCCATCGTATCGAGCACCTGGCCCCCGAAGCGTTCGGCGGCAACGCCGGTGCGGATGCCCTTGCGCGCGGCATAGATGGCCGCCGCGGCCCCGGCAGGCCCGCCGCCGACGATCAGCACCTCGAACGGGTCCTGGCGCTTGATCTTTTCCGCCGCGCGGGTGGCCGCGCCGCTGTCGATTTTGGCAACGATCTGCTCCAGTTCCATGCGGCCCGACCCAAAGGGTTCGCCGTTCAGGAAGATGGTGGGGACGGCCATCACCTTGCGCTCGTCCACCTCCGCCTTGAACAGCGCGCCGTCGATGGCGACGTGGCTGATGCGGGGGTTGAGGACGCTCATCAGGTTCAAAGCCTGCACCACGTCCGGGCAATTCTGGCAGGACAGGGAGAAATAGGTTTCAAAGGCAAAGTCGCCGTCCAGCCCCTTGACCTGTTCGATCAAATCCTGCGCGGCTTTTGACGGGTGGCCGCCGACCTGGAGGAGGGCGAGGACCAGGGACGTGAACTCATGGCCCATCGGAATCCCCGCGAACCGGACACCGATGTCGGTGCCCACGCGGCGGATCATGAAGCTGGGGACGCGCTTGTCAGCGCCGGTGGTCACGCTGACCTTGTCGGACAGGGCGGCGATTTCATTGAGCAGGTCATTGAGTTCGCGCGATTTGGCGTCGTCACCCAGAGAGGCGACGAGTTCGATAGGCTCACGGATGTTGACCAGATAGGCCTTGAGCTGCTGCGTCAGGGTGGCGTCGAGCATGGAATAATCCTTACGTTAGATACAATAATGGCCCGGAGCGGAGGAGAGGTTCCACTCCGAGCCACTTTGCGACCCGCTAGGGGAACGATAATTTAGATCTTGCCGACCAGGTCGAGCGAGGGGGCGAGGGTTTCTTCGCCTTCTTCCCACTTGGCCGGGCAGACTTCACCGGGGTGCGCGGCGACATATTGCGCGGCCTTCACCTTGCGCAGCAGTTCGGTCGCGTTGCGGCCCACGCCTTCGGAAGTGATTTCCATGAACTGGATCACGCCTTCGGGATCGACCAGGAAGGTCGCGCGGTCAGCCAGGCCAACGCCTGGGCGCATCACGTCGAAATTATTGGTGATCGTGCCCGACTGGTCGCCCAGCATGTAATAGTTGATCTTGCCGATGGCGGGCGAGGTGTCGTGCCATGCCTTGTGGCTGAAATGCGTGTCGGTCGATACCGAATAGACTTCGACGTTGAGCGACTGAAGGGTCGGGTAGATACCGGCCAGGTCTTCCAGTTCGGTCGGGCAGACGAAGGTGAAGTCGGCGGGGTAGAAGAAGAAGATCGCCCACTTGCCCTTCACGTCCGCGTCGGTGACGTCGACGAACTTGCCTTCCTTGTAGGCGGTCGCGGCGAACGGCTTGATGGTGGTGTTGATGAGAGCCATGGGCTTGTCAGTTCCTTCTGAGGGGTTGCTGTTGCCGACCCCATGTAGGGTAGCGGCTGAGTCGAGGGAAATTGGTTTTATCGGACTTGGAGAGTGAGAAAAACGATCACGGCTTATCTGATTGATCGATCCAGTCACCGCGCCCCGCATCGCCCCGCCATTGCCCCAGCGCGAGCATCATCGCGCGCTCGACCATGGCCTGGGCTTCCTCGGCGGAGAAGGTGGTGGGATCGAGGCAGATTTCGAGCCACAGCCCATCGACCAGAGCAGTCAGGCTGATCGCCGCCAGGCGGGCGCGGTCCTGCGGCATTTCCGGCACGATCGCGCGCAGCAGCGCTTCGAGCTGGGCGCGGGTGCGCCGGTAGACATCGGCATGGATGGCGGCGATGCCGGGATCGGTCCTGACCAGGCTCCAGAAAGCGGTCCAGGTCGCGAGCAGATCGGGGTCAAGTATGGGCGCGCGGAAATTGGCCTGAAGGCAGGCGCGGAGCTGGTCGCGCGGATCGTCGCCCGCTTCCTCGACCGCCTGTTCCAGCGCGGCGGACACACGCACGCCGACATCCTCATAGGTGGCGAGGATGAGGGCGTCGACGCCGTCGAAATAATGGGTGAGCAGGCCCGACGAAACACCCGCGCGCGCGCAGATGGCGCGGACTGACGTGCCAGCGACGCCTTTTTCGGCAAGGCACCGCGCGGTCGCTTCGATCAGCGCCTGTCGCCGCACGTCCGCGCTTTCGCGAATGAAGCGCGCGCGTGTCTTTGAAATTCCCTTACGGTTTACTGGCTTTTCTGTCATTTCTTCCCCCGAAGGCCCGCTTTGGGGTCTGGCGATGCGTCTGGCAAGATACGCTGTTGCTTCGGGCGTGTCTCTAACGGCGAAAACTGTCGGCCGCAGCGCTGGCCAGACGGTCGGCGCGTTCATTTTCGGGGTGGCCGGCATGACCCTTGACCCATTTCCAGGTCATTTGATGCGGGGCGGCGGCCTTGACCAGAGCCTGCCAGATTTCGACATTCTTGACCGGCTTGTTGTCGGCGGTGCGCCAGCCCTTCTTCTGCCAGCCGAACACCCATTTGGTGATGCCGTCCATCACATATTTGCTGTCGGTATGAAGGGTGACGCGGCACGGCTTCTTGAGCGCGTTGAGCGCCTCGACCGCGGCCATCATCTCCATGCGGTTGTTGGTGGTGAGTGCTTCGCCGCCCGACATTTCCTTTTCCGTGTCGCCAAAGCGCAGCACCGCGCCCCAGCCGCCCGGACCCGGATTGCCCTTGCACGCGCCGTCGGTGAAGATGTCGACGATAGGCAGGTCAGTGCTCACGCCGCGCGCTCCTGCACAGGCGGGAGCCCGTTCCCGCCGCGAGGATAGGCAGGCATGGAACCGGGTTCCCGGCTGTGCGGGAACAGGTCGCTTTTGTCTGCTGCTCTCATGCGCCCAATAATTCCGCTGGATTGGCGCTGGCGTAGAAATCGAGGCGGCGCAGATAGGCGAGCGGGTCCTTGCGGGTCACCAGCGCGTCGGGCGGCGTGTTGATCCAGTCATAGGCGCGGGTCAGCAGGAAGCGCAGCGATGCACCCCGGCACAATATGGGGAAGGCCGCGCGCTCTGCGTCGGTCAGGCCATGGGCCGAGTCATAGCCAGCGCCAAGCGCCGCCGCGCGATCAGCAAAGAAGCTGCCGCCGTCATGGCTGAACACCCAGGCGCTGTGGGTGATGGCCAGATCATAGGCGCGGATGTCGGTGCAGCTGAAATAGAAATCGATCAGGCCCGTCACCTTGTCGCCCAGCATCAGCACATTGTCGGGGAACAGGTCCGCATGGATGACGCTGCGGGGCAGGTCGGCGGGCCAGTGCGCGTCGAGAAAGGCGAGTTCGTCGCGGACGCGGGCGGCAAGGCCCGGCGCGATCTGGTCGAAATCCTCACCGCAACGGGCCGCCAGATCATGCCATCCGGCGAGGTCCAGCGTGTTGCGCCGTTCGAGCGGGAAGCCCTCTGCCGCGCGGTGCAACTCGCCCAGTGCCGCGCCGGTCGCGCGCGCCTGTTCCGGGGTCGGTTCGGTCAGCGAAATGCCGGTCAGAAATTCGATCAGGCAGGCGGGGCGGCCCGACAAGGTCTGGAGCCGCTGGCCGTCCCGGTCGGCGATGAAGCGCGGCACAAGGCAGCCGCGCGCGCCCAGATGATCGAGCAGGTCCATGAAGAAAGGCAGGTCGGCCTCATCCACCCGCTTTTCATAGAGAGTGAGGATATAGCGGTGGCCAGAGCCATCATGGCCGGTGGTCTCCAGCAGATAATTGCTGTTTTCCACCCCTTCGGCGATCCCCTTGGCGGATACGAGGCGGCCTGCGTCATAGCGGCTGAGGAAGGCGTCAATCTCTTCGGCGGGAACATGGGTATAGACGGCCATGGTTCAGACGGTCTCCAGCCCGCGTGGCAGCTTGAAAGCAATGGTCTCGCGCGCGGTTTCAACCTGTTCCTCGGTCACGGTGAAGCGGCTGGCGATCGCGTCGACCACTTCGCGCACCAATATTTCGGGTGCGGATGCCCCGGCGGTCAGGCCCAGCGTCGTAACGCCGTCCAGCCAGCCAAAATCGATGTCGTCGGCGCGCTGGATCAGGCGGGCTGGCGTGCCTTCGCGTTCGGCGACTTCGACCAGTCGCAGGGAATTGGAACTGTTGGGCGCGCCGATGACATAGAGCGCTTCGCAACGCGCGGCGATCGCCTTCACCGCTGTCTGGCGGTTGGATGTGGCGTAGCAAATATCCTCCCCCTTGGGCGCGACGATCGCTGGAAAGCGCTCTTGCAGGGTGGCGACGATCGCGGCTGTATCATCGACCGACAGGGTGGTCTGGGTCAGGAAGGCAAGATTGGCGGGGTCGGCGGGGGTAAAGGCCTGCGCGTCCTCGACCGTTTCGATCAGGGTCATGGTGCCGTCTGGCACCTGGCCGAACGTGCCGATGACTTCGGGATGCCCCTTATGCCCGATGAACAAGATGTGGCGGCCATCCTTGACCTGCCGTTCGGCCTGGCGATGAACCTTGCTGACCAGCGGGCAGGTGGCGTCGAGATAGGAAAGGCCGCGTTCCTCCGCCTTGGCAGGGACGGCCTTGGGCACGCCATGGGCGGAAAAGACCACCGGCACGCCATCGGGCACCTGGTCCAGTTCCTCTACGAAAATCGCGCCCTTTGCCTTCAGGCTGTCCACCACATATTTGTTATGGACGATTTCATGGCGGACATAGACCGGCGCGCCATAGGTTTCGATCGCCCGTTCGACGATGATGATGGCGCGGTCGACCCCGGCGCAGAAACCGCGCGGTGCGGCGATCAGAAGGGTCATGGGCGGGCGGGCGGCGGCGCTGTCGGTCATGGCTTTGCGCTTAGGCGAATGTGGGCCGGGAGGAAAGCCGCTTCCTTGCGGTTGCGCGAGGGGCGGGGGATGGATAAGGAAGCGCAAAGCTTCTGGCCGACGGGCCATGCCAAGGAATTTCTGCCTGTGCCAAGGAACATCTGCCTGCCTCATACTGCCCTGAACCGTGTCGTTGTGACCGGCATGCTGGCTCTGGCCCTGGCGGGCTGTTCGCGCCGGGGTGAAATCGACGCATCCGGCGGTATCGTCGCTGTGCGCTCTGCCTGCCCGACGGCGGCCGTCCCGGCCTATACCGGCGACATCACCCTGTTCAATCCGGCCCAGAGCCGCGATGCTTCCGCGATCGACGTGGTGGCCGACATTACCAATCTGCGCTCGACCTGCGCCGATGGGGCGCAATTCTATACCGAAGCGAGCTTCACCGTGAACGCCCGGCGCAGCGACGCCAGCGTGGCGCGGCAAGTGACGCTGCCCTATTTCTCCGCCGTGGTGCGTGGCGGCAACAGCGTGGTCGCCAAGCGGGTCGGCCAGGTGACGCTGAACTTTGCCGCGGGCGAGTATCGCGCCAGCGCGCAGGCGAAGGCGGGCTCCTATGTCGACAAGGCATCGGCAACGCTGCCAGCCGACATCCAGGCCAAGATCACGCAAAAGCGCAAGGCGGGCGACGCGGATGCCGCGATCGATCCCTTCGCCCAGCCAGAGGTCAAGGCGGCGCTGCAACGAACCAGTTTCGAGCTGCTCGTGGGGTTCAATCTGACCCAGGACCAGCTCCAATATAACGCCACGCGTTAACGGCCAGCCCATCATCCGTTCGGGCTGAGACAAGTCGAAGCCTTGCACTTCTTGAAGACAAGAGCAGCCCTTCGACAGGCTCAGGGCGAACGGGACTTGTAGAAAGTTTCGTCTCGTGTCCCTCTATACCCGTTTCACCGCCCATCTCGACACTGTGCTGGACATATTGGAAGCCGACGGCGTCCTGCCTGCCGGCCTCAATCGCAAGCCGGTGACGGTCGAGCCGCCGCGTGACGCCAGCCATGGCGATCTGGCGACCAATGCCGCGATGGTGCTGGCCAAGCCGGCGGGGACGAACCCGCGCGCGCTGGCGGAGGCGATTGTCGGCAAGCTGGAGGGGCTGGCCGAGGTCGAGAGCGCGTCGATCGCCGGGCCGGGCTTCATCAACCTGACGCTGACCGACGCGACATGGCGCTCGGAGCTTTCCGTTATGGCGGAAGAGGGCGACGATTATGGCCGGTCCGACATCGGGCAAGGTGTCACGGTCAATGTAGAATATGTTTCCGCCAACCCGACCGGCCCCATGCATATGGGGCATTGCCGGGGCGCCGTGGTGGGTGACGCGCTTGCCACCCTGCTGGAATATGCCGGGCACAAGGTGATCCGCGAATATTATATCAATGACGCTGGCGGACAGGTGGATGTTCTCGCCCGATCGGTGCATCTGCGCTACGCGCAGGCGCTGGGCGAGGATGTGGGCGAGATCCCTGAGGGTCTTTACCCCGGCGATTATCTGGTGCCGGTTGGGCAGGCGCTGGCCGCTGAATATGGCAACCGCTTCTTGAAGGCGCCGGAAGCCGACTGGCTGGTGACGTTCCGCAGCTTTGCCGTCGCAAAGATGATGGACATGATCCGCGCCGATCTGGCGCTGCTGGGCATCCATCACGACATTTTCGCGTCCGAGGCCGAATTGCAGGCGGCGGGCAAGCCTGACGAGGCCGAAGCCTGGTTGCGGGCGCATGATCTGGTCTATGACGGGGTGCTGGAAGCGCCCAAGGGCGAATTGCCCGATGACTGGGAGCCGGTCGTGCTGCCGCTGTTCCGGTCGACCAAATTTGGCGACGATCAGGACCGGCCGATCAAGAAGTCCAACGGCAGCTGGACCTATTTCGGCGCGGACATGGCCTATCATTATCAGAAGGCCCAGAGCGCCGATCAGCTGATCGACATATGGGGCGCGGACCATGCCGGGACGGTCAAGCGCATCCAGGCGGCGGTCGCGGCGCTGACGGAAGGCAAGGCGCGTTTCGACGTGAAGCTTATCCAGATGGTGCGGCTGCTGCGCGATGGCGAGCCGGTGAAAATGTCCAAGCGCGCGGGCAATTTCGTGACGCTGGCCGATGTCGTGCGGGAAGTGGGCAAGGATGTCGTGCGCTTCACCATGCTGACGCGCAAGGCCGATGCGCAGATGGACTTCGACTTTGCCAAGGTGGTCGAGGCGTCGAAGGACAATCCGGTCTTTTACGTCCAATATGCCCATGCCCGCATTTCATCGCTGGGACGGCGGGCGGAAGAGGCGGGGATCGAACTGCCCGCCCCGGACCTGTCCCTTCTTGGGACGGCGGAGCTGGGCCTCGTCAAGCTCGCGGCCCAGTTCCCCCGTGTGGTCGAAGGCGCGGCACTGACCCGCGAACCGCATAGAATTGCCTTCTATCTCAATGATCTGGCTTCGGCCTTTCACGGCTGGTGGAATATGGGCAATGATGATCCGCGCGCGCGCGTCATTCTGGCCGACGATCCGGCCGTTACGTCGTCGCGGCTTTTCCTGAGCCGTGGAATAGGGCAGATTATCCGCAATGGCCTTGCGCTGATGGGCGTGGCGGCATTGACTGAGCTGAACTAAAGGCGGGCGGAGTTTCGGACGATGGGCGATTATGCACGAGGCCGGCTGGATTTTGACGATGAGGACCGGCTGCCCTGGCTGGAGCCTGCGGTCGATGACGAGGATGACAACAGCATCTCGCCACTGCGGCTGCTGAGCCTGATCCTGCTCGGTCTCGCGCTGATCGGTGTCGTGGTGGCCGGGATATGGTGGTTGCAGAACCGCAATGGTCCCGGCGCTGCGGGTGAGGGCCAACTGATCGAGGCGCCCGCGGACAATTACAAGATCGCCGCCAATGAGGCTGACGCGAAGAAATTCGATGGCGAGGGCGATGCGAGCTTTGCGGCAAGCGAGGGCGTGCCGCGCGACGGACGGATTGACGCCAGCCGCGTCCCCGAAGCACCGATCACCAAGACCGCGCCCGCGCCCACCGGGACCAAGCCGGCCGTCCCGGCCAAGCCCGCACAGAGCGTGACCGCGCGCGTCGCCGACGAAACCAGCGATCGCTCGACCGTGGCGCCCAAGGCGGCCAGCGGCGGCGCGCTGATTCAGCTGGGCGCCTATGGCAGCGCGTCCGGCGCAAAGGATGCCTGGACCAGATTGTCCAAGCGCTTTGCCTATCTCGCCCCGCTCGCCATGACCGTCGAACCGGCGGAAGTTGGCGGCAGTACCGTCTATCGCCTGCGTGCGAGTGCTGGCGGGCAGGCCAGCCTGATCTGCGGCAAGCTGAAGGTGGCGGGCGAAAGCTGCATGGTGGTGAACTGAGCCTTCGCGTTGCGATGGACATAGGCGTCATGCTGTCCGAAGGAAGGGCATGACCGAACGGAAACTGACCCGCGCCGCGATCGCGGCGGCGGCGCTAGATGTGCTGAACGAACAGGGGCTGGACCAGTTGAGCCTGCGCAAGGTCGCAGCGCGGCTGGATGTCAAAGCGCCCTCGCTTTACTGGCATGTCGCCGACAAGAATATGTTGCTGGCGCTGCTGGCCGAAAGCATCTTTGCAGATTGCCTGACGAAAATTCCGGCCTGTGCCGACTGGCGCGACTGGTTGCGCGCGTTCGGCAAGGCGCTGTGGCAGGCGCAGAATGCAACGCGCGACGCGGGGCGCTTGATCCTGGGGGCGGGGCAGCCGGTCGAGGTGCTCAAAGCGATGCAGGATGCGACCAGCGCGCCCCTGATTGCGCTGGGGCTGGAACCGGAGCGCGCCATGATGATGCAGGCGTCGGTGCAGGCGCTGGTCACTGGCTGGACCACGTTCGCGCAGGGACCGAACGCGGCCTATCTCCGATCCCAATTGCCCATCGACGCCGCCTTTGCCGAGGGGTTGGACGCGCTGATCCATGGTCTTGATCCTGTTCCCTAACAGTGTTAGACTAACATTGTTAGTTTAGCTGGTCCGGCACCAATCGCGACAGACGAGGATGCCGGCCTTTGTCAGGGAGAGATGCCATGTACCCATTTCGGGAAGGGTCGTTTGCCGTTCGCAATGGCTGGTATGTTGCCGCGTTTCGCAACGAACTGGGCCGTGATCTGCTGGCGCGGACGATCCTGAACCAGCCGGTCGTCCTGTATCGCAAGGAAGATGGCGAGGCGGTTGCGGTCGGCGGGCGCTGTCCGCACCGGCATTTCCCCCTGGGCAAAAGCTGTCTGAAGGGCGATGCGATCGTCTGTGGCTATCATGGCATCGCCTTTGGCGCGGATGGCCGGTGCGTCGATATTCCATCGCAGGATGTCGTGCCGCGCGCCTACAAGATCCCGACCTATCCATTGGTCGAGCATGGCCTGTGGGCGTGGATATGGATGGGGGACGCGGACAAGGCCGATGTCGCGCTGCTGCCCGATCTGGAGGAAATCGGGGTGACTGCGGCGGGCATGACGGCGCGGCCCTTTTATGTGCAGGAGGTGCAAGGGCGCTACCAGTTGCTCAACGACAATCTGCTCGACCTGTCGCACCTTGCCTTCCTCCACGCCAGCAGCATCGGCACGGTGGAAAATGCGCAGGCGCCTGAAGAACTGGTCAAGCGCCCCGGATTTCTGAGTTGCCGCCGATATATCCGTAACGCCGACGCGCCTGCCGTGATGGCGGCGACCGGGCGCTATGCGGGCAAGATCGACCGGGTGACGGGGATGGATTTCTACCTGCCGGGCTTTCATGCCGGGATTGGCGACATGGCCTATCCGCAGGACCACCCCGAACATCCCGGCGAGATGATCGTGACGAGCCGGGTCTATCACGCCGTTACGCCCGCGACGCCGCATAGCTGCATCTATTTCTTCGCCATGGCGTCCGAAGATGTGGCGGGCATGGATTTCATGTTCGATTATCTGAAGCCCGTGCTGGAGGAGGACAAATTCGCCACTGAAGAGATTGAGAAGATGCTGGCGATCGTCGGCGAGAATCCCGACGAACTGTTGATCAAGACCGATCGCAACGCAGTGGAGGGGCGGCGGATGTTGCAGGCGATGATGGACGCGGAAAGGTCTGCGGCGGTTGCGCCAGCCTGATCGCGGCTCATCAATTCGCCTTCGACAGGGGCGGGACTTGGCGCTACAATCTGCCGCATGAAACCCGTGATCTTCGGCCTGTCCGGCGCAACACTGACCCCTGACGAACGCGCTTTTTTCGCGGATTCACAACCGGCCGGTTATATCCTGTTCCGGCGCAACATCATCGATAGGGCGCAGCTGCGCGCGCTGACCGACGATTTGCGGGCGCTGCATGGCCGCGACGACCTGCTGATCATGATCGATCAGGAAGGGGGGCGGGTGGCGCGGATGCAGCCGCCGGTCTGGCCTGCCTTTCCGGCGGGAGCGGTGTTTGACCGGCTTTATGACGTCGCGCCGTCCAGCGCGATTGCCGCAGCACGCGCCAATGCCCGCGCGATCGCGCTGACGCTGGCGGAGGTCGGCATTACCGTCGATGCGCTGCCGTTGCTGGACGTGCGGCAGGATGGGGCAAGCGACATCATGGGCGATCGCACGCTGGGCGCCGAGCCGATGCGGGTCGCTGCGCTGGGGCGGGCGACTCTCGAAGGGCTGGCCGATGGCGGGGTGGTCGGCATCGTCAAGCATATGCCGGGCCATGGCCGGGCGCTGGTGGACAGCCATCTGGAATTGCCGGTGGTGCGCGCGGATGCCGATATGCTGGCGAGCGACCTGCAACCGTTCGAGCGCTTGCGCGACGCGCCGATGGGGATGACCGCGCATGTCGTTTACACCGCCTGGGACGCGCAGCGCCCCGCCAGCCTGTCGCCGACCGTGATCGAGGATGTTATTCGCACGAGGATCGGCTTTGACGGGCTGCTCATGTCCGACGATCTGGACATGAAGGCGTTGCAGGGCAGCATCCCCGATCTGGCGGCGGGCGTGGTCGCTGCGGGGTGCGATCTGGCGCTCAACTGCTGGGGGCGGATGGACGATATGCTGGGCATTGCCGACCAGTTGCCGGAGATATCGGACGCAGCGCGCGCGCGGCTCGACCGGGCGATGGGGTCGGTCGAGCGTGGCGGCGATCAGCCGGAACTGGCGGCATTGCTGGCGACGCGGGACAGTTTGCTGGGGTTGGTGGCGGCTTGAGGGGCGAACTCGAAAATGCCTCCCATAGGGCGACGACCATTGCGCATGACGTTCGGCTATCCCTCCAACGTCATGCTGAATTTGTTTCAGCATCCATTTCTCGTCACGAGCAACTGTGTGAGCTGGAAAAATGGATGCTGAAACAAGTTCAGGATGACGGTGAAGCAGAGGGCCGTTTCATATGCCATAATCCTGGCCCATGCCGGAGGGACTAGACGTGGACGACCTGTTCATTGCCCCGGCCATTCCCAGCCCCGACACGCTGACCGTCAGTTTCGATGCGTGGGAAGGGCCGCTGGACTTGCTGCTGACGCTGGCGCGGTCGCAGAAGGTGGATTTGCGCGAGATTTCGATTCTGGCGCTGACCGAACAATATCTGAAGTTCATCGACGGCGCGCAACAGGTGAAGCTGGAACTGGCCGCCGATTATCTGGTGATGGCGGCGTGGCTGGCCTATCTCAAATCCGCGCTGCTGCTGCCGCGTCAGGAGCAGGCCGATCCCAGCCCCGAAGAACTGGCCCTGCGCTTGCAATTGCGGCTGCAACGGCTGCATGCGATGCGCGATGCGGCGGCGCGGCTGATGGCGCGCGACCGGATTGGACGCGACGTATTCGTGCGGCGCAATCCTGAAGGGCTGCGGCTGGTGCGCAAGGCCAAATGGCAGGCAAGTCTTTACGACCTCATCCAATCCTATGGGCAGATCCGCGCCCGGACCCAGCCCGTCGTTCACACCATCGCGGTGCGGCCAGTGATGACGCTGGACGAGGCGATCCAGCGGGTCGGTGCGCTGGTCGGCGCGGCAATCGACTGGACGCGGCTGGAGGCGTTTCTGCCCGCCGGGCTGGACAATGCCAAGGCAAAGTCGGCGCTGGCCAGCAGCTTTGTCGCGGCATTGGAACTGGCCCGGCAGGGGCGGCTGGAAATCCAGCAGGACGGGATTTTCCAGCCCATTTTTCTGCGCGCCGGGGTGCCGGACATGGAGGCCGGGGCATGAAGGGGGAACCCGACGATTATTTGCGCGCGGTAGAGGCAGCGCTGTTCGTGGCCGAAGCGCCGCTGACGCTTGCGGAATTGAGACTGCATGTCGGCGAGGCGGGCGATCTGGCGGCGGCGCTCCGACAATTGGCGGACGATTATGCCGGGCGCGGCATCAACCTGGTGGAGCGGGGCGGGCGCTGGCATTTCCAGACGGCGGCGGATCTGGCGCATATATTGCGGCGCGAGAAGGATGAGGCACGCAAATTGTCGCGCGCGGCGATGGAGACGCTGGCGATCATCGCCTATCATGAGCCGGTCAGCCGCGCCGAGATAGAGGCGATAAGGGGCGTTCAGGTGGCCAAGGGAACGCTGGACGTGCTGATGGAGGCAGGCTGGGTGCGTCCCGCCGGACGGCGCGAGGTGCCGGGACGACCACTCATCTATGCGACGACCGTAGATTTTCTGTCACATTTCGGGCTTAGCAGCCGCCGGGACTTGCCCGGTATCGACGATCTGCGTGCGGCCGGGCTGCTTGATCCGGTCGATTTGGTGCTGGAGGGTCTGGGCGGGCAATCCGTTCTGGAAAATGACGATGATGTGGCCTAGATAGGTTGCCTTACAGGAGTATTTGAAATGGGTTCCTTCTCGCTGATGCACTGGGTGATCGTGCTCCTGGTCGTCATGCTGCTGTTCGGTGGCGGCCGGATTTCCGGCCTGATGGGTGACGTGGCCAAGGGCATCAAGAGCTTCAAGAAGGGCATGGCGGACGATGACGACGATGTCGCCCCGGCCAAGCCCGCGACCCGGCTGGAGGGTCATCGCGTGCCTGAACAGGATGCGGGGACGACGGCGACCGGCGCTACCGAAGAAAAGACCAAGGCCTGACGTTCAAGCGCCGGGTGGTAGGGTAGCCACGCATGTTTGGTATCGATTCGACCGAGTTCCTGCTGATCGTCATCGTTGCGGTGATCGTGATCGGGCCGAAGGATTTGCCGCGCGCGCTTTACAAGGTGGGTCAGATCGTCGGCAAGGCGCAGGGCATGGCGCGCCATTTCCGCACTGGCCTCGACGCCATGGTGCGAGAGGTCGAGCTGGAGGAACTGGAAAAGAAGTGGGCCGCGCAGAACAAGCGGATTATGGAAGAGCATCCGCCGGAGGTTGCCGCTCCAGCCATGGAGGCGCTGCCGCCGCCGGATGTTGAGGCCGCGCCGGACGGGCCGCCGCCCTTCGTAGCGGAATCCGCGCCCGTGGCGCCGCCGGCCGATGCGCCCCCCTATCTGGCCGGGGAAGCGGCTGTTGACCATAAGAGCGGGTCGGCGGCATGATCGGCGATATTGATGATAGCAAGGCGCCCTTGCTCGACCATCTGATCGAGTTGCGTGGCCGTTTGTTGAAATGCGTCTATGCGCTGGCGCTGACGGGCGCGCTCTGCTTCTATTTTTCCGCCGAACTGTTCGCGATCCTGGTCCACCCGCTCAAGGAAGCCTTTGGCGATGGCGGCGGCAAGCTGGTCTATACCAAGCTGTACGAAGCCTTTTTCGTGCAGGTGAAGATCGCCTTTTTCGGGGCCTTCTGCCTGTCCTTCCCGATCATCGCCAACCAGCTATGGGCGTTCGTCGCGCCGGGCCTCTATGCCAAGGAGAAGAAGGCTTTGCTGCCCTTCATCCTGGCGACGCCCTTTCTGTTCGCGATGGGCGCGAGCCTTGCCTATTTCGTGGTGATGCCGACTGCCTTCCATTTCTTTCTGGAATTTCAGGGCGACAGCAGCGGTTTGCAGGTCGAGGCTTTGCCGAGTGCCGACGCCTATCTGGGGTTGGTGATGCAGTTCATCCTGGCGTTCGGCATCAGTTTCCTGATGCCGGTGCTGCTGATGCTGCTCAACCGGGCCGGTTTCGTCAGCCGCGCGCAGCTGATCAGCCTGCGCCGCTACATGATCGTAGCGGCCTTCATCCTGGCCGCCGTGCTGACGCCACCCGATGTCGTGTCGCAGCTCATGCTCGCGATTCCGCTGTTGCTGCTGTACGAAATCACCATCGTGGCGATCTGGTTCACCGACCGGCGGCAGGCCAATATGCAAGAGGTCGAGGAAGCGTCGACCTGAACAAAAAGCGGCCCGCCTTTTAAGGGGCGGGCCGATGCTAGGGGAGTCGGGTAGTCGTATCGCTGGCGGCAATCAATTCGCCGCCTTCTCCACGGCCTCGCCCGCGCTCTGCACGTCGCGGCCAGCGCCTTCGACGGTGTTGCAGGCGGCGACCATCAGCGAACCAGTGAGCAGCAAGGCTGCGAGGATCTTATTCGTCATCGAAACTCTCCTTGAGAAACATGCGACCATATGGGGTGAGCCATGTTGGTGACGAGGAACAGAACCCGCTTCTTACACAAGCGTTCCGACCATCAAAAATTTAATGATTTCAACAGGAAGGTCACCCAAAAAATCTGAGCCCGGAACGCGTCGGGGGGGGGAGGCGTTCCGGGCTCATATTATGTGGATAGCAAGAGCGGGGGGCAAAAGATTTGCTATCCGAAGTGAAGAACCCACAATGGCGCGGATCGGTTCCCGCACTGCCCGGAAAAATGCATTTTTTAATCCCGCGCAATTCCAGACATTTGGCTGGTGCAGCGCGCGTTAACCTGAAAAAAGTTGGCGCTGCTCAGACGATCGGGCGGCCGCTGTTGCGATATTCGGGGCGGATAGTGGATTCCGGCAGGCTGTCTTCGCGAGCGGATGGCGCTGGACGGGCGACGGGCGCGATCCAGCCCGTCGAGGGGTTCGCGGCGGTTGCGTTGCCCACAGGTACGGGCGCGGCGAACGCTTCCACGGGCGCGACCGGCTTGGTCGGCCAGATCCGGCGCGCAGGACCGGAGATGGTTTCCCGCCCCAGATAGGGGGTGCGGAACGCCGCCAATGTGCCGTTGAAGCCGGGATTGCGGTAAAAGATATGCGCGCCGATCACTGCGACCGGGTGCAGGCTCGACGACCAGGCGGGGCGGACCGCCAGCGTGTGGTAATGTGTCGCGAGGCCGACCGGGGCGTAGACGCGGCCCGCCAGCGCGTCCTGCGCGACCCGCCGCGCGCGAACCCATTGGGCAGCGGCAGGCAGGCGCGTCATCGCGCCGTCACAGCTGAAGGTGAACTGGCATTTATAGTCGGTGCGTTCGGAGCCTTCATAGACGACGCCGCACACCGTATTGGGCCAGAGCTGGCTGCGTACGCGGTTGAGCACGACCTGTGCGACGGCCCGCTGGCCATCGTCCGGCTCGTTGCCCGCTTCATAATAGATGGCGGAAGTCAGGCAGTTGAGCGCGCGATAGCTGTCGAGGCCGGTCATGCCGCGAAAGATGGCGGCGGGCGCGGCCTTCACCTCGTCCAGCCCCATGACATGCTCACTTTGCACCGTCTGCGCGCCGGGAACGGGATCGAAAGCGCCTTCTGCAAAGAAGAAGGCGGAGCCGGGGAAGTTGGCGGCGGCCTCTTCGGCCGGGTCGTCATGGGCCTGCTGCCCGTCGAGCATGTCGAGCGGGGCGGCGGTAATGAAGCGCGGTGCGACAAGCGCAGCAAGGACAAGGGCGACGATGCCGCTGCGTCCCTTCCACCCGATCGCGCCCATGTCCAGATCCTTCATATGCAGCGACGCGCCGTCGCCCATGCCGCCCATAGACGCATTTCCTTTCCACTTCCTCCCCCGATTCCGCCCTGTGCCGTGTTGGGACAGGGTGAAGGGCAGGGGTTAACGCGGCGGTGAAATCGCCTCTTTTGACCGCGCATCATTCCCTTGCTTGGCAAAGGCGTATGGGGTCCGCTATGCGTGCGCCATGCTGCTACAATCCAATAGTCTCGCGCTGATCGGCAATACGCCGATGGTGCGCCTTGCCGGTCCCTCCGCTGCGACGGGCTGCGATATTTTCGCCAAGTGCGAATTTGCCAATCCCGGTGCGTCGGTGAAGGACCGCGCTGCGCTGTTCATCGTCAATGATGCCGAGGAGAGGGGGCTGCTGAAGCCCGGCGGCACCATCGTCGAAGGGACGGCGGGCAATACCGGCATCGGCCTCGCGCTGGTCGCCAATGCCAAGGGGTACAAGACGATCATCGTCATGCCCGAAACCCAGAGCCGCGAGAAGATGGACACGCTGCGCGCGCTGGGAGCGGAACTGGTGACGGTGCCCGCGGCGCCCTATTCCAATCCGGGGCATTTCGTCCACACCTCGCGCAGGCTGGCGGAGGAGACGGAAGGCGCGATCTGGGCCAACCAGTTCGACAATATCGCCAATCGCAAGGCGCATATCGTCGGCACTGCCGAGGAAATCTGGACCCAGATGGAAGGCCGGATCGACGGCTTTACCTGCGCTGCGGGCACGGGCGGCACGATTGCGGGCGTGGGGTTGGGCCTCAAGGCCAAGGATGAGGCCATCACCATTGCGCTGAGCGATCCGCACGGCGCGGCCCTGTATCAATATTATGCCTGTGGCGAACTGAAGGCGGAGGGTAGCTCCGTTGCCGAAGGGATCGGGCAGGGCCGGATCACCGCCAATCTGGAAGGCGCGCCGATCGACACGCAGTTCCGCATTTCCGACGAGGAAGGGCTGGAGTGGGTCCGTCGCCTGCTGGCGGAGGAAGGGCTGTGCCTGGGCCTGTCGTCAGGCATCAACGTCGCGGGCGCGGTGGCGCTGGCGCGGCAATTGGGTCCGGGGAAGCGGATCGCGACGATCCTGTGCGATACAGGCTTTCGCTATCTGTCGACGCTATACAACCGGCAATGGCTTGAATCTAAGGGCTTGACGGTCTTTCCCTGGCTGGCGCAGACTGCATGAGCGCCGACACGGGTCGCGGCGATGTACAAATGAGCGCAGGCATGGCTGAAACACCCCGCCGACTGGAAGGGTTGCAGCGCGTTCAGATCGGGCTGACCGGTCTGGCAGGTGTCGTGTTGCTGGTGGGTCTGGCCAATATCGTCATCGACAAGGCGCGGAAGGACGATGCCGCGCTGCCGCCGCCAGTGGTGCCGACATTGTCCACTGCCCCCACCAATGTCGTGTCGCCCAAGGATCCACTCGCTGAACTGGGCGTGCAGCCCGCGCCGGAGCAGGCGCCGGTGGTGCCCGATCAGGCGCCGGTCGTGCCCGATCTTCAGCCCGATCCCAATCTGCGCAAGCCGATGGACCGCGATCCGCAGCCGCGTTGAATGATGGGCGGGTGAAGGTGCCGCGCCGCCTGACGATCTTTCTGACTCTGTTTCTGCCCGTTGTTGCGGCGTTGGTGGCGGGGTTGGTGCGCGCCTGGCGATCGGGCGGGCAGGCCGATCCATGGACATGGGCCTTGCCCGCTGCGCTGATGGTGGCGCTGATGGGGCAGTTGCTGGCGAAAAATCTGTGGCGGTGGTTGCTATGGATCGCGATCGGCGCGACCGGGGCGGCGCTGATTTTCTGCACGATAGCCGCGGCGCGTCCGCCCGATCTTTGGGCGGCTGTGGGATTGCTGATTATGACGCTGCTGGCGGGGTTCGGCAGTCGCGGGCTGCGCGAAGGCGGGACAAGATTGATCGCTGTCGGGCTGCTTGTGCTGGCCGGGTTGCTGGCCTGGCGCGGTCCGTCGCAACCGTTGACGGCGGTGGCCGACCGGCCCGTGCTGGCGGTGATCACGGCGCTGCCGCTATTCTGGGCCGAAGGGGCGCGCGCCGACGCGCCGATCATCACTGTGCTGCGAACGCGCTTCACGGTGCGACCGCTGGATGATCCGCGCGCATTGGCCGGATCGGGCGCGCGCGCCTTGCTGCTGGCCCAGCCGCGCGCGATGACGGCGGAGGAACTGGTGGCCGTCGACGCCTGGGTACGGGCAGGCGGCACGGCGCTGGTGCTGGCCGATCCGCTGTTGCGCTGGCCGACCACGCTGCCGCCCGGCGACCGTCGGCGCGCGCCATCGGTCAGTCTGCTGCCGCCGCTGCTGGCGCATTGGGGCGTTGAGCCGGGCGTGCTGGACGAGGCGGAGACGCGCCACTTTCTGGATGATGGGCAGCTTGTCACCCTGTCCGGGACGCAGGCATTTACAGGGAGGCAGCCGGGCTGCGTCCCGCCGCGCGGCGCAATCATGCGCTGCCGGATCGGGCAGGGGCGCGTCGTACTGGTGGGTGATGCCGACCTGATCGACGACCGGCTCTGGCTCGCCGATCCGGCCGGTCCGCTCGATCCGCGTGTCTGGGCAGCGGATACGCCCGCATTGGTCGGGCAATGGCTGGGTGTTTCGATTGCACAAGGGCGGCACTGGTTTCGCGAGGCTGGCGACGTGGTGACAGGGCTACGCTGGGCGCTGATCTTTGGGACGGGATGGGCGATCCTGGGAATGGTGCTGTTCCGCCGGACTGAACAGCGAGTTGAACAATGAGGAGAATGAGAACAAATCATGAAAATATGCTGGAAAAGCCGAGGAAAATCCGTTAGACCCAGTTTCTAACAGCTCAGCCCACTTTCTCCCGACTTTTCCCTTTTCAGTTGGCCCCTTGCTTGGTAGGTAATCAGCAATTGGGGTTAATCAGGTGTTGGCGATTCCTGCGTGCCGGATGTCATTCCAGTGATTCCGGCGACGGGTGGCCTGTGCCCCGCATGAAAGGGGCGAATTTCCAGCGTGTCGGATGTCATTCTCTATTCGGGCAACGCGTTCAGCGTCGCGGACGGCAAGGGCCGTTTCGTGTTGCCCCTGGAGATGCGCAAGCTGGTTCGCCAGGCGAGCGGCGATGAAAATCGCCTGTGCCTGTCCGTCCACATGGACAATGGCTGCGCCACCGGCTTTGGCCTGTCCCACAAGCGTTTCCTGTTCGATGAAGTCGCTGAACTGGAACGGCTGGCGCGCGAGGCGAACCGGCCCTTCAACGGCGATCTGGAACGCGAAAATCGTCTCGGCACGATCGAGGACGTCAATTTCGATGATGGCGGCCGCTTCTTCCTCCACCCCGATATCAAGGAAGAAGCGGGCATCACCGACGTGGCGTTTTTCTATGGCGTGGGCCGCTATTTCCAGATCTGGAAGCCCGAAGCCCTTGTGGAAAGCCCCGATCGCCCGGCGCTGATCCGCAACAAGGTGAAGCGCTGGCTCGACGCGCGCGCAGCGGAGGGCGGCAAGTGAGCCTGCCTGACGCTGATACCGCCCCGCACATCCCCGTGCTGCTCGACGAAGTGCTCCATGCTCTTGCCATCACCCCTGGCGAGATTCATGTGGACGGCACGTTCGGCGCGGGCGGCTATTCGCGCGCCATGGCGAAGGCAGGGGCGACGGTCTATGCGCTGGATCGCGACCCCGATGCGATCCGCGAAGGCCAGGCGGTTGCCGATGCACATGGCATCACGCTGATCGCGGGCGAATTTTCGCGCATGGCGGAATTGCTGGCGGAACGCGGGATCGACAAGGTGTCGGGCATCACGCTCGACATTGGCGTATCCTCGATGCAGCTGGACCGGGCCGACCGTGGCTTTTCCTTCCAGTCCGATGGCCCCCTGCTCATGACCATGAGCCAGGACGGGATGAGCGCGGCCGATTTCCTGAACAACGCGCCGGAAGAGGAGATCGCCAACATCCTCTACCGCTATGGCGAGGAGCCACGTTCGCGGCGCGTCGCCCGCGCGATTGTCGAGGCGCGCCCGCTGGAGCGGACCGGGCAGCTGGCCCATGTCATCCGCCGCGCGCTGAGCCACAAGCCGCATGACAAGAAAGACCCTGCAACCCGCGCCTTTCAGGCGATCCGCATCCATGTGAATCGCGAACTGGAGGAACTGGAGCGCGCGCTGGAGGCGGCCGAGGCGCTGCTGGAGGAAGGCGGGCGTCTGGCCATCGTCAGCTTTCACAGCCTGGAGGACCGCATCGTCAAGCAGTTCCTGCGCAACCGCAGCGGCGGGGAAGGCGGCTGGTCGCGGCACATGCCCGAAAAGCGCGCCGCCGATGCGCCGACCTTTGCCAAGCCCGCCAAGGCGGTGCGCGCGGGCGAGGCGGAACTGGCGCGCAACCCCCGCGCCCGATCGGCCACGCTGCGCAGCGCCGTGCGTACATCTGCCCCTGTTTCGTCCTCCGGGAGTCCCCGCGCATGATCGCCGTCAAAAGGTTGCAGAGCCTGATCTGGGTATTGCTGGTCGCGCTGGGCGCGCTGGGCGCCTATCTGGTGTCGCTCAAGGTCGCGACCGAGCGCAACGAGTTGATGCAGGTGCGGATGCAAATTGCGCGGGCGAAGGGGGATATTCGCTATCTGGAGACGGAATTCAGCGCGCGCGCGTCGATGCGGCAGCTGGAAAGCTGGAACCAGCATGATTTCATGTACGGCACGCCGACCGCTGGCCAATATCTGGCGGGCGAACGCGCGCTGGCGCAGCTGGACGGGGTGCAGCCCAACGGCCCAGACTATGTCGCGCCGCCGGTGATGGTGGCGATGGTGGAAACCCCCGCTGACCTGCCGTCCGCTCCGCAGGCGGCGCCCGCCAGCCCCGCCGCCACCCAGATCCGCAGCGACATCGCCGTGATTCGCGAGGCGCACGCCGCCGACAATGTCGAGAAACTGGCCAAGCCCGCGCCGCGCACGCCTGCGGTGCAGGCGAAGGTCGACGCCGATGTGTCGAGGCCCAATCCGGTGGCGCGCAAGGCCGAACGCATGGCGATGCTGGACGCCAAGCTGCTGGACGACAATACGCTGGGCGAACTGAGCGCGACGGCGGCGCGCGAGCGCAAGAAGGGAGCGCGCTGATATGGCGACGATCATCGTTCAGCCGGGCGTGGCGCGGGCGGGGCGGCAACGGGTCAGCCTGACCGCCATTGCCCATCACCGGCTGATGCTGCTGCTGATCCTGTTCATGGCGGTGACGATGGTGCTGGTCGGCCGGCTGCTGTGGGTCGGCGTGTTCGCGCACAGCGGAACGGGCGACGACGCCCTGTCGGCGTTCCTGCCGGCCCGCGCCGACATAGTCGATCGCAACGGCGTGCCGCTGGCGCGGACGATGGACGCCTATTCGGTGGCGGTGCGCCCGTCCAAGCTGATCGGCGAACCGGCCGAACTGGCGCGCAAGCTGCACGAGATTTTTCCCGATGAGGCCGAGGCGGTCTTTTACAAGAAGCTGACCGGCCGTGGCTGGGCCTATCTGCGTCGCCGGGCCTTGCCTGAGCAGGTGGCGGCGGTGAATGCGCTGGGCGAAATCGGCATCGAATTCCCGCGCGAGAAGGAGCGGCTCTACCCGCAGCGCACGCTTGCCGCGCATGTGCTGGGCTTTGCGCCCAATGCCGACGGGGTCGGGGGCATGGGCGTGGAGGCTGCGTTCAACGATCGGCTGACCGATGCGGCGCTGCGCGGCCAGCCCTTTGCCATTTCCATCGACAGCCGGGTGCAGGGCGCGCTGGAAAGCGAGCTTTACGCCCAGATGGTCACGCAACATGCCAAGGGCGCGGGCGGCATCATATTGGACGCCAATACGGGCGAAGTGATCGCCATGGCCTCCATCCCCGTGTTCGACCCCAACAAGCTGCAAAATTATGCGGGCAAATCGTGCAGCGAGTCACCGCTATGCAACCGGATGGTGCAGGCCCGTTACGAACTGGGATCGACCTTCAAGCCGATCTCGATCGGGGCGGCCATGGACCATGGCATCGTGACGTCGATGAGCAAGCGTTATGACGCGACCGCGCCGATCTCCATCGGCGGGTTCCGCATCAAGGACGATCATTCGCTGGGACGCTGGATCAACGTGCCTGAAACGCTGGTCCACAGCTCCAACATCGCGACCGCGCGGATCGCCGATGAAATGGGCGCTGCGCCGATGCAGCAGATTTTCCGCACGCTCAAATTCGACCAGCGCGCGCCGATCGAACTGAAGGAGCGGGCCGGGACGATCTGGCCGAGCAATTGGGGACGGATCACCACCATGACCGTATCCTATGGCCATGGCATTGCGGTGACGCCGCTGCATCTGGCCAGCGCCTATGCCGCGCTGGTCAATGGCGGCATGTACCGCCCCGCGACGCTGCGCAAGTTGAAGCCCGGCGAAGCCCCGGTCGGACAGCGCGTCTTTTCCGCCGCCACCAGCGCGCGGATGCGCCAGCTGTTGCGATTGATCGTTGCGGCGGGTACAGGGCGTAGCGCCGACGCCACGGGGTTCCGGGTGGGCGGCAAGACAGGTTCCGCCGAGAAACCTGAGGATGGTCGCTATAATAAGAGTTCGCTGGTGACGACATTTGCTGCTGCTTTCCCGATGGATAATCCGCGCTATGTCGTCCTGACCATGATGGATGGCGCGACCAGCGCGATCGGCCTGCGCACTGCCGCCTGGACCGCTGCGCCGGTGGTCAAGCGGGTGATCGAACGTACCGGGCCGATGCTGGGCGTGATGCCCGACGAGCGCCGCGACGTCGATATTTCGGACCTGACGCCATTGCTGTGGAAACCCAAGGGGGAAGCCGAATGACGCGCCTTGCCGGGCTGATCGACGGGCTGGACGCGGCTGTGAGCGCCGGGGCGGTGCTGGACACCAATGTCACCGGCTTTGCCATCGACAATCGCAAGGTTGCACCCGGCACCGTGTTCGGCGCCTTTCAGGGCCTGCGCGTCAATGGCGAGGATTATATTGCCGACGCTGTGAAGGCGGGGGCGATCGCGGTCGTCGCGCGGCCAGAAGCCAGGGTCGAAGGCGCGATCCATATCGCCCACGCCAATCCGCGCCGCCTGTTCGCGCAGCTTGCCGCACGCTATTTCGCGCCCTTTCCCGATGTGACGGTTGCCGTCACCGGCACGAATGGCAAGACCAGCACGGTCGAACTGACCCGGCAATTGTGGCGGATGATGGGCCATCATGCCGCGTCGATCGGCACGCTGGGCGTCACGACATCGGTGGATCAGGTGTCGACGGGCCTGACCACGCCGGACATCGTCACTTTCCTGTCGAACATGTCGGGCCTGCGACGGGAAGGCGTCACCCATGCCGCGTTCGAGGCGTCGAGCCACGGGCTGGCGCAATATCGTACCGAAGGGCTGCCGGTGCTGGCGAGCGGCTTCACCAACCTGTCGCGCGACCATCTCGACTATCATGGCGACATGGACAGCTATTTCGACGCGAAGATGCGGCTGTTCGATGAAGTCGTGGCGTCGGATGGCGCGGCGGTGGTGTGGGCGGACGATGCCTGGTCGGACAAGGTGATAGCGCGAGTGGCCGCGCGCGGCCTGCGCCTGTTGAGCGTTGGCGAGAAAGGCGAAGCGCTGCGGCTCGTCACGCGCACGCCGACGCAATTGGGACAGACGCTGGGCATTGAGGCGGACGGCAAGATATATAAGGTCAATCTGCCGCTGATCGGCGCCTATCAGGCGGCCAATGCGCTGACGGCGGCGGGCCTGGTCATTGCTACCGGCGGGGACGTGGCGAAGGTGCTGGAGTTGCTGGGCCGGGTTCAGCCGGTGCGCGGTCGGCTGGAGCGCGCGGTCATCAGCAAGGCGGGCGCGCCGGTTTATGTCGATTATGCCCATACGCCCGACGGCCTGCGCGCCGCAATCGAAGCGCTGCGGCCGCATACCAAGGGCAAGCTGATCGTGCTGTTCGGCGCGGGCGGGGATCGCGATGCGGGCAAGCGGCCTTTGATGGGGCAGTTGGCGGCACAGCTGGCCGATCATGTGATCGTGACGGACGATAATCCACGGTCGGAGGAGCCATCCGCGATCCGTGCCGCCGTGATGGCGGGTGCCGCTGGCGCTGAGGAAATTGGCGGGCGGCGCGCGGCGATTGCGGCGGCGATTGCGCAGGCGGGCGCGGATGACATCGTGCTGCTGGCGGGCAAGGGGCATGAGCAGGGCCAGATTATCGGCGACCGGGTGCTGCCTTTCGACGATGTGACCGTGGCGCGGGAGTGCGCGGGTTGATGCGGTTCTCAATTCCGCTCGCCCTGAGCGAAGTCGAAGGGCTCGGCCGACCGATAGGGAGGCCACTTCGCTCCGCTCAGTGGAAGGCTTCGATTTCGCTCAGCCCGAACGGCGGGGGCGATTGATGGCGGACCTGTGGACCTCTGCCGAGATCGCCGAGGCAACGGGCGGCGCCGCGTCGGCGCCGTTTGCCGTTTCAGGCGTCGCGTTCGACAGCCGCGAAGTGACCGGCGGCGATCTGTTCGTCGCGATGAAGGGCGAGGCGACCGACGGGCACAAATTTATCGGCAAGGCCTTTGCCCAAGGTGCGGCAGGGGCGATCGTCAGCGAAGCGGTCGATCACCCGCATATATTGGTGAAGGACAGTGCCGCAGCGCTCGAAGCATTGGGCCGGGCATCGCGCAAGCGGATGGGCGGCAAGGTGATCGGCGTGACCGGGTCGGTTGGCAAGACGGGCACGAAGGAAGCGCTGTTTCAGGCGCTGGACCGCGCCCATCCGGGGCAGGTGCATCGCTCCGTCAAAAGCTATAACAATCATGTCGGCGTGCCGCTGAGCCTGGCGCGGATGCCGCGCGATACCGCCTTTGGCGTGTTCGAAATGGGGATGAACCATGCGGGCGAACTGGCGGCGCTGACCCGGCAGGTGCGCCCCAATGTCGCGATCGTCACGGCCATCGCGCCCGCCCATATCGAATATTTCGGCACCGAGGCGAAGATTGCCGAGGCCAAAGCGGAGATTTTCGAAGGATTGGAACCGGGCGGCACGGCGATCATCCCCTATGACAGTCCGCATGTGGCGCTGCTCTACAACAGGGCGGAGCGCCACGCGGCCAATATCCTGACCTTTGGCATGAGCGCCGACGCGGACGTTCATGCGCGCGAGGCCGTAGCGGCGCCGGGCGGCGGGACGCTGGTGACGGCGAAGCTGCGGGACGCGGAAGTCTGCTTTACCGTCGCAGCGCCGGGCGATCATTGGGTGTCCAATGCGCTGGCAGTGTTGGCGGCTGTTTCCGCTGTTGGCGGTGATCTGGCGGCGGCCGGGCTGGCGCTCGCGGAAATGCCGGGCCTGCCGGGGCGCGGCGAGCGGCGCATAGTGCCGGTCGCGGGCGGAGAGGCGCTGCTGATCGACGAAAGCTATAACGCCAACCCGCTGTCCATGGCCGCAACGCTCAAGCAATTGGGGCGCGAGCAGGCCGACCGGCGCATTGCCGTGCTGGGCGGGATGCGCGAACTGGGCGCGCGCAGCGCTGAGTTGCACGCCGATCTGGCCGGGCCGCTGGAGGCGGGGCAGGTCGACTATGCCATCCTGGTCGGCGTGGAAATGGCGCCGCTGGCCGATGCGCTGGACGGCAGCATCGCCTATGTGCACGTTCCCGACACGGCCAGCGCCACCACCCTTTTGACCACCGAGATACGCGCGGGCGATGCTGTCCTCGTCAAGGGCTCCAACGGCATCGGGCTGTCCCGCCTTGTCGCGGCGCTTGGCGAACCCGCCCGCGACGGAGAGACCAACTAATGCTCTACTGGCTTGCCCAGACCATGGATTTTGCGGGCGGGTTCAACCTGATCCGTTACCTGAGTTTCCGCGCGGGCGCGGCGATCTTTACCGCGCTGTTCATCGGCCTGCTGATCGGTCCCAAATTCATTGGCTGGCTGCGCGTGCGGCAGGGCAAGGGGCAGCCGATCCGTACCGACGGGCCGCAGACCCATCTGGCCAAGCGCGGCACGCCGACGATGGGCGGGCTGATGATCCTGACCTCCATGGTGGCGTCGGTCCTGCTATGGATGGACCTGAGTTCCATCTATGTCTGGGCGTGCCTGTTCGTGACGCTGGGTTTCGGCGCGATCGGTTTTCTGGATGATTATGACAAGGTGACCAAGGCCAGCCACAAGGGGCTGTCGGGCAAGGCGCGGCTGTTATTCGAATTTCTGATCGCGGGCTTTGCCGCATGGCTGATCGTGTCGCAGCACGGCAATACCGCGCTTTATGTGCCTTTCTATAATGGCCCGGCGATCGAACTGGGGCCGTTCTATTTCCTGTTTGCGGCCTTCGTGATCGTGGCGTTCGGCAATGCGGTGAACCTGACCGACGGCCTGGATGGCCTCGCGACCATGCCGGTCATCATCGCCTGCCTGGCCTTCATGCTGATCGTCTATCTGGTGGGCCGCGCGGATTTTGCCGAATATCTGGGCATCCCGCATGTGCCGGGCGCGGGCAATCTGACGATCCTTTGCGGGGCGATCATTGGCGCGGGGCTGGCCTTTCTGTGGTTCAACGCGCCGCCAGCGGCTGTATTCATGGGCGATACCGGCAGCCTTGCGCTGGGCGGGACGATCGGCGTGATCGCGGTGACTGCGCATCATGAAATCGTGCTGGGCATCATTGGCGGGCTGTTCGTGGTGGAAGCGATGAGCGTCATCATCCAGGTGTTCTTCTACAAGCGCACCGGCAAGCGGGTGTTCAAGATGGCGCCGATCCACCATCATTTCGAGCAACTGGGCTGGGCCGAGCCGACCGTGGTGATCCGTTTCTGGATCATCGCCTTCATCCTGGCGCTGGCCGGCCTTGCGACGTTGAAGCTGCGATGATCGTTTCGGACGCCTTTGCTGGCAAGACCTATGCGGTGCTGGGGCTGGCGCGGTCTGGCCTTGCCACCGTCAATTGCCTGTCGGCCAGCGGCGCGCGGGTCGTGGCGTGGGACGGGCGCGAGGAAGCGCGCGCGGCGGTCGCGGGCAAGGCGGAACTGGGCGATCCGATGGAGATCGACCTTAGCGGCTTTGACGGCATCGTCGTGTCGCCGGGCGTGCCGCTCAATCGCCATCCGATCACCATGCGCGCGAAGCTGGCGGGCGTGCCGATCATCGGTGACATCGAACTGTTCGCGCTCGCCCGCCCGACGCTGCCGCCGCACAAGGTGGTCGGCATCACCGGCACCAACGGCAAGTCGACCACCACCGCGCTGATCCACCATATCATCGAGCAGGCCGGTTATCCGACGGTGATGGGGGGCAATATCGGCCTGCCGATCCTGGGCCAGCCGCCGCTGGAGCCGAACCTGAAGGGGCCGGGCGTCTATGTGCTGGAACTGTCGAGTTACCAGATCGACCTGACGCATAGCCTGGACTGCGATGTGGCGGTGCTGCTCAACATCACGCCCGATCACCTCGATCGCTATGACGGGTTTGAGGGCTATGTGTCGAGCAAGGCGCGGCTGTTTGCGATGCAGTCGGCGGATCATGTCGCGGTGATCGCGACGGAGGATGAACCGAGCCGGGCGATTGCTCAAAATCTCCGTGATTCCCGCGAAAGCGGGAACCCATCTCCCGATATTATGGGCCAAGGCGAGGTTGGAGAAATGGATCCCCGCCTGCGCGGGGATGACGTGAAAGAGGTTGGGTCGAGCGACATTGATCCCGTCGCCCAACTGACGTGGCCAGCCCTGCAAGGCCCGCATAATGCGCAAAATGCTGCCGTCGCAATTGCTGTGGCCAAGGCGCTGGGCATTGATGAGGCGACCATCGCCAATGCGCTCGTCAGCTACGCCAGCCTCCCCCATCGGATGCAGGCGGTCGGCACGCGCAATGGCGTTCTCTACGTCAATGACAGCAAGGCGACCAATGCCGCCTCGACCGCGCCTGCGCTCGCCGCATGGCCGCCGGTCGATGGACGGCCGCGCATCCACTGGATTTTGGGCGGGGTGGCCAAGTCCGACAATCTGGACGAGTGCGTGCCGCATTTCGGCAATGTCGCCCATGCCTATACGATCGGTGAGGCGGGGCATATGTTCGCCGATCTGCTGCGCGGGTCTATGGCGGTGGACGATAGCGAGATGCTAAGCGCCGCGGTGCGCCGCGCCGCGCGGATCGCGCAGCCCGGTGACGTGGTGCTGCTGTCGCCCGCCTGCGCCAGTTTCGACCAGTTCCGTGATTTCGAGGCGCGCGGCGATGCTTTTGTCGCGGCGGTCGGGGCGCTGGAATAGGGTGATGGCACGGGCCGAACAGGGAAGGGACGGGGCACATGTCTAGGGCAGGCGAACTGGTGAAGGGGTTTCGCACCCGCACCGTGCCGCGCGAACGCACCGCGCTCGCCATCTGGTTCTGGGAAATCGACCGCGTCCTTCTGTCGCTGATCGTCGCGCTGATGGCGATCGGTCTGGTGGCGGTGGCGGCGGCATCGCCGGTGGCGGCGATCGACCGGTCGACTGCGCAGGTTGCGGTCAACCCGCTCAACTATCTGTACCGCCAGCTTGTGTGGGTCGGCATCGGCCTGCCGATCATGCTGGTCATATCCATGTTGCCCCGACCGCAGGCGCGGCGGCTGGCGACCTTTCTGTGCGTCTTTTTCTTTATCATGCTGTTGTTCGTACCGTTGCTGGGCAGCACGGTGAACGGGGCGAAGCGCTGGATCGACCTGCCCGGATTTCGCTTTCAGCCGTCGGAGTTTCTGAAACCCGTCTATGTCGTGACGCTGGCCTGGCTGCTGTCGCTGCGCGGCAAGGATGCGACATTGCCGGTGATCCCGCTGACCGGCGCGATGACGCTGTTGATCGCGGCGATCCTGATGCGTCAGCCCGATTTTGGCCAGACCGTCATTTTCCTGGCTTGCTGGGGCTGCCTGCTGCTGCTGTCGGGCCTGCCGATGCGCTGGATAGCGGCGCTGGGCGGCATGGGGCTGGCTGGGCTGGTCGCGGTCTATATGTTCTATGAAAATGGGCGCCAGCGGATCAATGACTTTCTGGGGATCGGCGTCGATCATAGCGCCGGGCCGGATCAGACGGACCTGGCCTTCCGCACCATCACCCATGGCGGCTTTACCGGCGTGGGACCGGGCGGTGGGCAGCACAAGTTCCGCCTGCCCGAAGCGCATACCGACTATATCTTTTCGGTGATCGGGGAAGAGTTCGGGCTGCTGGCCTGTATCGCCATCGCTCTGGTCTATCTGGCCGTCGTCGTGCGGGTGCTGCTGCGCCTGCTGGACGAGGAAGATAGTTTCACCATTTTGGCGGCGGCGGGCCTGACGACGCAGTTCGGATTGCAGGCGATCATCAATATGGGCGTCAATGCGCAGATATTTCCGTCAAAGGGGATGACGCTGCCCTTTATCAGCTATGGCGGCTCCTCTATGCTGGCGCTTTGCATCGGCGTCGGCCTGTTGCTCGCCTTCACGCGACGCAACCCCTTCATGGGTCGGCATACGGTCGTCAAATGGAGTGGTCGATGAGCATTTCCCGTCACTTCGTCCTCGCTGCCGGCGGGACGGGTGGTCATATGATTCCAGCGCATGCCGTGGCCGAGGAACTGATGGCGCGCGGCCATCATGTCGCGCTGGTCACCGATGAGCGGGGGGCGAAGATCCCCGGCATCTTCGACAAGGCGCAGGTTCATGTCTTGCCTGCCGGGCGCATGACCAAGAATCCCAAAAGCTGGCCGGGCGCACTGAAGGCGATACTGGCAGGCCGGGCGATGGCGCGGCGGCTGAACGAGACATTCCGCCCCACCGCCGTCGTAGGCTTTGGCGGCTATCCGGCGATGCCGGCTCTGCTCGCCGCGCTGGCCGATGGCGTGCCGACCGCCGTGCATGAACAGAATGCGGTGCTTGGTCGCGTCAACCGGCTGGTGGCGGGTCGTGTCGATGCGATTGCGACCGCCTATCCGGGGGTCGAGCGGCTGAAGGAAAAATATGCCGCCAAGGTGCATTTGATCGGCAATCCGGTGCGCGAGGAAGTGAAGCAGTTGCGCGAGGAGGATTTTCCGGCGCTGACCGAAGAGAGCGTGTTCCGGGTGCTGGTGATCGGCGGCAGCCAGGGCGCGTCGATCCTGTCGAGCGTCGTGCCGGAAGGGCTGTCGATGCTGCCGGTCGCGCTGCGCCGCCGCTTGCAGGTGACGCAGCAATGCCGGGCCGAGGATATTGAGCGGGTACGCAAAACCTATGCGGAGATGGAGATCCCCGCGGACCTTGCCACCTATTTCAACGATGTGCCGGAGAAATTGGGCTGGTCGCATCTGGTGATCGCGCGTGCTGGCGCGTCGACGCTGGCGGAACTGACCTGCGCCGGGCGGCCTGCGATACTGGTGCCGTTGCCAAGCGCGATGGACGATCACCAGACCGCCAATGCCCGTGAAATGACCGAGGCAGGCGGCGCGCGCACCATTCCGCAGTCGCGCTTTACCGCAGTGGAACTGGCCAAGCAGATGCAGAAGATGGCGATGGAGCCGGGTGCTTTGCAAAATGCGGCGAAGCGCGCGCGCGGCTGTGGCCGTCCCAATGCGGCGCGGGACATGGCGGACCTGCTGGAAAGCATCGGCCATGCGCCGATCGTCAATGATGCGGTGCGGGTCGGGCCGACGCCGACGTCGCTCAACCTGGCGGGGGTTCCTGCTTGATGGCTTCCCTCTTCCGTCATGCCAGCGAACGCTGGCATCCCGCTTCTTCTTTCTCCGTCGCTCTTGAAGAAAAGAGAGATCCCAGCCTTCGCTGGGATGACGGCATTGTTTCGGAGATTATCGCATGAAGGGTGTCGGCACGGACATCGGCACGATCCATTTCATCGGCATTGGCGGCATTGGCATGTCGGGCATTGCCGAGGTGATGCACAATCTGGGCTATGATGTGCAGGGCAGCGACGTGGCCGAAGGCTATGTGGTCGAAGGGCTGCGGGCCAAGGGCATTCGCGTGATGATCGGCCACAAGGCGGAAAATCTGGGCGATGCCGCCGTGGTGGTGACGTCCACCGCGATCAAGCGCGGCAACCCGGAGGTCGAACTGGCGCTGGAAACGCGCGTGCCGGTGATCCGCCGCGCGGAGATGCTGGCCGAACTGATGCGGCTCAAATCCACCGTTGCCGTGGCTGGGACGCATGGCAAGACCACGACGACGTCGATGGTCGCGGCGCTGCTGGACGCGGGCGGGGTGGACCCGACCGTCATCAATGGCGGCATCATCAACAGCTATGGCTCCAATGCGCGGCTGGGCAATAGCGACTGGATGGTGGTGGAGGCCGACGAGAGCGACGGCAGTTTCCTGCGGCTCGACGGCACGATCGCGGTCGTCACCAATATCGATCCCGAACATCTGGACCATTATGGCAGTTTCGACCGGGTGAAGGATGCGTTTGTCGAGTTCGTCGGCAATGTGCCTTTCTATGGCGCGGCGTTGCTGTGTCTCGACCACCCCGAAGTGCAGGCGATTTTGCCGCGCGTGCAGGACCGGCGGATCGTTACCTATGGCTTTTCCGCGCAGGCGGATATTCGTGGCGACAATGTGGTGAGTTTCCCCGGCGGCAACCGCTTCGACGTGCAGATCCGCGAGCGGGACGGGTCGACGCGCAAGATCGAGGGGATCGAAATGCCGATGCCCGGTCGCCATAATGTGCTGAACGCCATGGCGGCGATCGGCGTGGCGCTGCACATGGGGATCGACGATGCGACGATCCAGACGGGTTTCGCCAAGTTCGGCGGGGTGAAGCGGCGCTTTACCAAGGTCGGCGAGATCGCCGTCGATGGCGGCGTTGCCACCGTGATCGACGATTATGGCCATCACCCGGTCGAGATCAAAGCCGTGCTGGCTGCCGCCCGCGAAGGCGCGCAGGGACGGGTCATCGCCGTCGTCCAGCCGCATCGCTTCACCCGGCTGCGCGACCTGATGGATGATTTCCAGCAGGCGTTCAACGATGCCGACATCGTCTATGCCGCGCCCGTCTATACCGCTGGCGAACAGCCGATCGAGGGCGTGGACAGCGCGGCGCTGGTCGCGGGGCTGAAGCGGCGGGGGCATCGCAATGCTTCCACCATCGCGGACGCCGATGCGCTGGCGACGGCACTGGCCGCCGACATTCAGGCGGACGATATGGTCATCTGCCTGGGTGCTGGCGACATCACCAAATGGGCGGCGGGACTGGCCGCTGCCGTTTCCGCCAAGGTCAAGGAGTCGGCCTGATGTTCGAACTGTTCGCGGTTGGACTGGAAATGCAGAAGCGCATGATCGACGTCCAGATGCAGGGCGTGGAGGCCGCACGCGATATGGTGCAGGCGGCGCAGGAAAATGCCAAGGCAGGCATGGCCGCCAATCAGGCGGGCGAGGCGGGGCTGACGGCGATGAAAAGCTGGATGAAGTTGTGGGGCATGCGCGGTTGACGGCGACGATTGCCCTTCCGCCCGTGCGCGGCAGTTTGAAGGCGGATGCGCCGCTGGCCCCGCTCGTCTGGTTCAAGGCGGGCGGCGCGGCGCAATGGCTGTTCGAGCCGAAAGATGCCGACGACCTGTCGGATTTCCTGGCGATGCTGGACCCCGATGTGCCGGTCATGGCGCTCGGCCTTGGCTCCAACCTTATCGTCCGCGATGGCGGGGTGCCGGGCGTGGTGGTGCGGCTGGGCAAGCCGTTTGCAAAGGTCGAGCGACTGGACGAGGTGACGCTCGCCTGTGGCGGCGGCGCGTCGGGGATATTGGTGTCATCGACCGCGCGGGATGCGGGCATTGCGGGGCTTGAATTTCTCCGCTCGATCCCCGGCACGGTCGGCGGTTTCGTGCGGATGAATGGCGGCGCCTACGGGCGTGAGACCCGCGACATATTGGTGGAATGCCAGGTGGTGCTGCGGTCGGGCGAGCAGGTGACGTTGCTCAACCGCGATCTTCATTACACCTATCGCCATTCGAACCTGACCGACGGGGCGATCGTGGTCAGCGCGACGTTCCGGGGCGAACCGGGCGAACCCGCCGCGATCCAGGCCGAAATGGACCGCATCGCCGCCGCGCGCGAGGAAAGCCAGCCGCTGCGCAGCAAGACCGGCGGATCGACCTTCAAGAACCCGGACGGGCACAAGGCCTGGGCTTTGGTCGACGAAGCGGGCTGTCGCGGGCTGCAACTGGGCGGCGCGCAGGTGAGCGAGAAGCACACCAATTTCCTACTCAATCTGGGCGAGGCGACCAGCACCGACATCGAAGCGCTGGGCGAGGAAGTGCGGCGGCGGGTAAAGGACAAGAGCGGCGTGGAGCTGGAATGGGAAATACAGCGGGTGGGCATGTTTGCCGACGACGCCAAAGCGGGAATCGTGGGGTTGGTGAAGTGACGTATGACATTCTCGTCCCGTCATCCCAGCGGATGCTGGGATCCCGCTTTTCTTCTCTGGCGGCGCAAAAAGGCAGTGAGATCCCAGCTTTCGCTGGGATGACGGAGTGTTACCCATGACCCGTGGTCCCTGGCATGTCGCCGTCCTGATGGGCGGCTGGTCGGCGGAGCGGCCCGTGTCCCTCATGAGCGGGGAGGGTGTAGCCAAGGCGCTGGAATCGCGTGGGCATCGGGTCACGCGGATCGACATGGACCGTGATGTCGCGGCGCGGTTGGCGGAAACAAGAGCCGACGTTGTGTTCAACGCGCTGCATGGCGTGCCGGGTGAGGATGGCACCGTGCAGGGGATGATGGACCTGATGGGGCTGACCTACACCCATTCGGGCCTTGCCACTTCTGTCATCGCGATCGACAAGCAGCTGACCAAACAGGCGCTGGTGCCGCACGGCATTCCCATGCCCGGCGGCCATATCGTGCAGAGCGAGAGCCTGTTCGAGGGCGATCCGCTGCCGCGTCCCTATGTATTGAAGCCTGTCAACGAAGGCAGTTCGGTCGGCGTCGCCATCGTCACGGCGGAGGGCAATTATGGCAACCCCATCGCGCGCGACAGTGTGGGGCCATGGCAGGATTTCCCCGAATTGCTGGCCGAACCCTATATTCGCGGGCGTGAACTGACCACCGCCGTACTGGGCGACGAAGCGCTGCTGGTGACGGAGTTGCGGCCCAAGAGCGGCTTTTATGATTTTGACGCCAAATATACCGATGGCATGACAGAACATGTCTGCCCCGCCGACATTCCCGACGAGATTACGCAGGCGTGCAAGGCGCTGGCGTTGCGCTCGCACCAGTTGCTGGGGTGCAAGGGCGCATCGCGGTCCGATTTCCGCTGGGACGATGAACGCGGCGTCGAGGGGCTGTTCCTGCTGGAGGTCAATACCCAGCCGGGCATGACGCCGCTGAGCCTGGTTCCCGAACAGGCGGCGAAGCTGGGCATTGACTATGCCACGCTGGTAGAGACTATTGTCGATGAAGCACTGGCAGGTGCCCGGATGCCGGACAGGGCGGGAGCGAAACATGGCTGAAGCACGGATCAGGCGCGGGGGCACGGCGCGGCTGAGCAGCGCGAAGGGCAGGGCGACCAAGGGCGGTCGGGGCCGGACGCTCAAGCGTCAATCCTCGCTCGATCGACTGATCGAGGCGCTGCCGGTCAGCGAAGCTACGCTGCAACGCATGGCCAGCTGGACGATCGTGGGCATTTTCGCCGCGATCCTGATCGGGTTCGCGATTTTCTTCGGTCTGCCCGCCATGGTGCAGCAACAAGCCGCGCTGATCGCGGCGCGCGCCGGTTTCGAGGTCGACAAGGTCGAGGTGCGCGGCGTCGAGCGGATGGACGAGTTGCCGGTCTATAATATCGCGCTGGGGCAGGTGGATCGATCGATGCTCTCGCTCGATCTGCCCAAGGTTCGCGCCGACATGCTGAAACTGGGCTGGGTCAAGGATGCGCGCATTTCCCGCCGCCTGCCCGATACGCTGGTGGTCGACATTGTCGAACGCGATCCGGTGGCGGTGTGGCAGCATGGCGGGCAGTTGCACCTGATCGACGTGGCGGGCGTGGTGCTGCAACCCGTGTCGGCCAGCGCCATGCCGGACCTGCCGCTGGTGGTCGGCCCCAACGCCAATCGCCAGACGGCAGGGCTTAATCGGCTGATGGAAAATGCCCCGGCGCTCAAGCCGATGCTGGCGGGTGCCACCTGGGTCGGCAATCGCCGCTGGGATTTGCGCTTCCAGTCGGGCGAGACGCTGTCATTGCCCGAAGGGGACAAGGTTTCCGCAGCTGCCCTGGTCAATTTCGCACGGATGGACGGGGTCAACCGGCTATTGGGCCGGGGCATCGTGAAATTCGACATGCGCGATCCTGACCGGTTCGTCCTGCGCCTGCCGCAGGGCAAGGTCGAGGAGCGGCCGGTCGATGCGGCCGACACCGCGGCCAGCGCCGCGCCGTTGGGCGAGGAAGGCTAAGCCCCATGGCGCAGCCCAAGGTCGAAAAGCTGATCACCGCGATCGACATCGGATCGTGGAAAGTGTCTGCGCTGATCGCGGGGCGAACCGACACGGGCGAACTGGCGATTTTGGGCACGGGCCAGCGCGAAAGCCGGGGCGTGCGGCGCGGCTTCATCGCCGACATGGAGCGCACCGAACTGGCGGTGCGCGAAACGATCGAGCAGGCAGAGCGGGTCGCTGGCACCAATATCGAGGATGTGTGGGTCAGCTTTTCGGGCGGCAGCCTGGTCAGCGACGTCGTAACGGTAGAGCGCGACATGGGCGGCTATCGCATCGAGCAGGCCGATATCGACGATTTGCTGACGACCGGGCAACAGGGCATCGACCCGGACGGTCGCGTGGTGCTGCACGCGCAACCCACCTGCTTCACCATCAATGGCAAGGTGCCGGTCAAGAAGCCGGCGGGGATGCATGCGGACCTGCTGGGCGTGGATATTCATGTCGTGCTGGCCGACGGTGCGCCGCTTGCCAATCTGGACCTGTGCGTGCGTGGCGCCTATCTGAACGTCAATTCCATCGTCGCATCGCCGATCGCCACGGGCCTCGCGTGCCTGTCCGAAGAAGAACGCGATCTGGGGGTGGCGCTGGTGGAGTTGGGGGCGGGGGTGACCAATGTGTCGCTCTATGCCGGGGGAATGTTGGTGGGTCTGCATTCCATTCCCATCGGGGCGTCCGACATTACCGACGATATTGCATCGGCCTTTGGCATTCGCCGCAGCCAGGCGGAGCGGATCAAATGCTTCTATGGTTCGGCGATGCAGAACCGCCGCGATTTCCGCGAGATGATCGAGATCGCAACCCCTCATGGCGATGTCGCCCTGCCGGGGCAAAGCGCCGGTCCCAATGCGGAAGGGGGCAAGATCACGCGCGCGGCGCTGGTCGGCGTTATCTGCGAACGGCTCAATCAGTTGATGTCCGAAGTGAACGCCGCGCTGGCGGGCATGGGATTCAATTCCCCCACCGGGCGGCAGGTGGTGCTGACCGGGGGCGGCGCGGAAATGAAGGGCATTGCCGACTATGCGCAGGGCGCGCTGGGCCGCGCTGTGCGGATCGGTAGGCCAAGGGGCTTGTCCGCCATGCCCGAAGCGCATAGTGGCCCGGCCTTCGCGACGCTGGCGGGACTGGCGCTTTACGGCGCTTCCAACCCGGTTGATCTCCGCACGATGGCGCCCGCGCCGCAAACCGTGCATCGTCTGGGCGCACCCTTATGGTGGCAGCGGATGATGCGGGCGATTAAGACCAACTATTGAACGAATTTACAGTAAGACGAAATTAACTGGTGAAATACTCCAGTTTCTGGTGTTAACATTTGATGTCGGTTGTTGCTTCCTGACGAGGAAGCTGAGGGAGCAGAATATATGAGCATTGAGATCAGCCCTCCGCATGTGGATGAACTGAAGCCGCGTATCGCGGTGATCGGTGTCGGCGGCGCGGGCGGCAATGCCATCGCGAACATGATTGCAGCCCATGTCGAGGGCGTGGACTTCATCGTGGCGAATACGGATGCGCAGGCGCTCAACGCCTCGCCAGCCGAGCGCCGCATCCAGCTTGGCCCGCAAATCACCGAGGGTCTGGGCGCGGGATCGCGTCCCGAAATCGGCAAGGCGGCTGCGGAAGAAACGATCGTGTCGGTCGAGCAGGCGCTGGAGGGCGCGCATATGTGCTTCATCGCCGCCGGCATGGGCGGCGGTACCGGCACCGGGGCGGCCCCCGTCATCGCCAAGGCGGCGCGCGAGCGCGGCATCCTGACCGTTGGCGTCGTGACCAAGCCGTTCACGTTCGAAGGCAATCGCCGCATGAAGTCGGCGGAATCGGGCATCGACGAGCTGCAAAAGCATGTCGATACGCTGATCGTCATTCCCAACCAGAATTTGTTCCTGATCGCCAATCCGAACACGACCTTCAAGGAAGCGTTCCAGATGGCGGACGAAGTGCTGCAACAGGGCGTGCGCGGCATCACCGACCTGATGGTGATGCCCGGCCTCATCAACCTCGACTTTGCCGACGTGCGTTCCGTGATGGGCGAAATGGGCAAGGCGATGATGGGCACCGGCGAAGCCGAAGGCGACGGTCGGGCGCTTCAGGCAGCGGAGAAGGCGATCGCCAACCCGCTGCTCGACGGCGTGTCGATGCGCGGGGCCAAGGGCGTCATCGTCTCGATCGTCGGGGGCGAGGATATGCGCCTGATGGAAGTGGACGAAGCCGCCAACCATATTCGCGAACTGGTGGACCCGGACGCGAACATCATCTGGGGCAGCGCGTTCAACGACAATCTGAATGGCAAGATTCGCGTGTCGGTTGTCGCGACCGGCATCGACAATGATGTTGGCAATCATGCCGCGCCGCTGACCCAGCCTTTCAGCTTTGCCAGCCGCCCTGCGGTGTCGGTGCCCCAGTCGGCAGCGCCCAAGGCCGCTGCACCCGCGCCCGCGCCACAGGCGGCTCCCGCGCCAGCACCTGAACCGGAAACGCTGGAACTTGACGTCCCCGAAGCGCCGGCCCCCGCGCCGGTGGCAGCCGCCGCGCCCGCGCCGTTCGCTGCGCCGCGCCCGGTCGCTGTCTTTTCGGACGATGACCCGGCAGAGGATGAACTGGTCCTCGGCGCGGAAAGTGCAGCTCCGCCCCCGCCAGCAGAGCCAGCGCCGCGTGTCGCATCGGGCGGCACCCTGTTCGAGCGGATGGCCGGCCTGACCCGCGGTACGGAAAAGTCGCCTGCCGCCGACGAAGGCGCGCCGGGGATGGACATTCCGCGCTTCCTCAATCGCCAGAACAACCAGTAAGCGATCCGCTTGCCGGGGCATCTGCTCCACCAGAAGCGCGCCGTCGGTCCCACAAGGCAACCGGGCGCGCTTTTTCGTTGGCGGTCATTTCCCATTCATGGCGGCATCGGTTAAGGCACGGGTGTGAAACGCTCTCTTCCCTGGATAATTGCCGCGCTGATGCTTCCGGGCGGCGCATTCGCGCAGGTTGACCAATCGCAGCTGGTCCGTCCGCCAGATGCGGCCGACCTCAACAGCTACCTTGCCCGTCTGTCCACCAATCCGCGCGATGTGGCGGCGCTGATCGGCGCGGGGGAGGCGGCCTTGGCGTTGGACGACCCGCGCGCCGCCACCGGCTTCTTTGCCCGCGCCGATGCGATCGCCAGCGGTAATGGCCGGATCAAGGCCGGGCTGGGGCGGGTGATGTTGAAGCTGCAAAATCCCGGCGAAGCGCTGCGCCTGTTCGATCAGGCGGCGCGGCTGGGCTATCCCGACGCGACGATCCTGGCTGATCGCGGGCTGGCGCGCGACATGACCGGGGATCAGGCCGGGGCACAGCGCGATTATCAGGCGGCGCTGCAACGCACGCCCGACGATGCGGAACTGATTCGCCGCTATGCATCGTCATTGGGGATAGCCGGGCAGATCGATGCGTCGGACAAGGTTATGCAGCCGCTATTCTACAAGAGCGATCGCGCGGCATGGCGATCGCGCGTATTCATATTGGCGATGAACAACCGGCAGGCTGAAGCGCAGAAGATAGCCGAGCAGACCATGCCGCCGCAACTCGCCGCCGCGATGATGCCCTATCTGCGCAAAATGCCCTATCTGACCCCAGCGCAGAAGGCTGCTGCGATTCATTTCGGGCATTTCCCGGCGCAGGTCGGCACCACCATCGCTGCGATCGTGCCGACGCCTCCGGCTCCCGGCTACAGCCAGCCGGTTGCAACCAAGGCAACACCGCCGGTCACCGTGGCGGCCGCTCCGACCAGCCCGGCGCAGGATCGCCGCACGCGTCGTGCCGAACAGCAGCGCCAGCGCCGCGAAGCAACGCGGCTGGCGCGGGCCGAAACGCCGCGAACGGCGACGGTTCAACCGACGCCGGCACCGACGCCCACCCCAACTCCAGCGCCCACACCGAGTTCTGCGCCCACCCCGCAGCAGCCTGCGCCGCAAACCGTCCAACCGACACCGGCACCCACACCCGCACCGGCGCAGGTGCAGATGGTCCAGCCGACGCCCGGCGCACCGGTCCCGACCCAGTCTGCTCCACCACGGCAGCTTGCCGCCGCCACGCCGCAGGTACAGGGGCCGCCAGCGCCCGGTCTTGAATCGCTCGACACGCCGCGGACCGCGGCACCTGCCGCCAGCCAGCCTGCAACCACGGTACCGAATAATGCCACCGCGCTGGCCCAGGCTTCCGCACCGGCATCGACGCCCGCTGCTTCGCCTGTTGTGCAGCCCACTCCGCCCGCGCCGCCGCCTCAGCCTGATCCGCAGGCGACCCGCACCCTGGCCGACATCATCCGCGCCATCGATGTGCCGGAAGCGGAACGGCGGCCCACCGTCGCGGCCGTCGATCTGGCCGAGATCGAGAAAATGCAGGCCGCGCGCCGCGCCGAGCGTCTGGCGGCTGCCGAAAAGGTGAAGAAAGCCGCCGCAGCCAAGGCCAAGGCGGAAGCCGACGCGAAGGCGAAGAAGGAGGCGGAGGAAAAGAAGCGGCTGGCCGACAATCCGTCACGCAACTGGCTTCAGATCGCGACCGGCGCGAACAAGAGCGCGCTGGCATTCACGCTGAAGGCGCTGCGCAAGAAATATGACGAACTGGCCCCGCAAAGCGCCTGGATCGCCAGTTGGGGCCGGACCAATCGTCTGGTCGTCGGTCCTTTCGCCAGCTTCACCCGCGCCAGGACGCTCGAAACCAAGCTGAAGGACGAGGGTGCAGATGTTTTTGCCTGGCAAAGTGATGCCGGAGAGGTGGTCGAAAGGCTGAGCGGCGAGTAGAGCGGCGTCCCATGACGACCCTTGCTTCCTATGCCTGCCATCCCGCCGCCAGCCGTGGCCGCCTCCACCCCGAAGAGGGGGGCGAGGTGCGCGGCCCGCGCGACATGTTCCAGCGGGATCGGGATCGCATCATCCATTCGATCGCATTTCGTCGCCTGCGCCACAAGACGCAGGTATTTGTGTCGCCCGATGGCGATCATTTCCGCGTCCGCCTGACCCACAGTCTGGAGGTTGCGCAGATCGGCCGCACCACCGCGCGGACGCTGGGGCTGAACGAGGATCTGACCGAGGCTTTGTGCCTGGCCCACGACATTGGCCATCCGCCCTTTGGCCATGCTGGCGAGGATGCGCTGGAGGCGGCGATGGAGGCGCATGGCGGCTTTGATCATAACGCCCATACGCTGCGCACGCTGATGCTGCTGGAAAGTCCCTATCCGCGGTTCCGGGGACTCAATCTGAGTTGGGAAATGCTGGAGGGGCTGGCCAAGCATAATGGGCCGATCCGCAATCCCGGCTGGGCGATGCGCGAACTCGACGCTTTATTCCCGCTCGACCTGACCAGCCATGCCTCGCTGGAGGCGCAACTCGCGGCGATTTCCGACGATATCGCCTATGACAATCACGACATTGACGATGGGCTGCGCGCGGGGCTGCTGGTGCTGGAGCAGTTGCTGGAGGTGCCGTTCGTGGCGCGCTGCTGGGACCGGGTGCGGACCCGCTATCCCGATGTCGCGCAGGACAGGCTGCTGCGCGAACTGGTGCGCGAACAGATTGGCGTGATGGCCAATGATCTGATCGCCGCGACCCGCGCCAATATCGCAGAATCGGGGGTGCGGACGGTGGAGGATGTGCGCGCGCTGGGCCGCACGCTGGTTGCCTTCTCGCCCGAACTGGCGGCGCAAGAGCGTGATCTCAAGCGTTTCATGTATGCCAGCCTCTATCATCATCCCGAACAATTGGCTGCTGCCGACCGGGCGAGGGTGATCGTCACCGACCTGTTCGCCGCTTATCAGGCCGATCCCGCGCTGATGCCGGGTGAATGGCGCGATGAGTGCGTGACCGGCGAACCCGATCGCAGCCGCCACATCGCCGATTTCATCGCGGGGATGACCGACCGTTACGCCGAAAAGCGCCATGCCGAGATATTCGGGGCGGTGGCGGATTGACGCGCCGGTGCGTTTGACGCAATGCAAATCATGTCGTCGGCGCTGAGGATTCGGCGCCGGGCATGATGCGGGAGAGTATGGGCGGCCTTTCAGGCCAAGCCTGTCGCCGAAGGAGCAACCGCCCCGGAATCTCTCAGGCCAAAGGACCGCATCACGCGCAGACGCTCTGGAAAGCGGACGGGGGAACCTGTCCCACCGAAGGGGTAAGCCGTTTCCCGCAAAGGACGGTCAAAGCTCTCAGGTTCCCGTGACAGAGGGGGTGACGAAAAGGCGGTCCGTTGGCCGGGTCGATCGTCGCTGTGCCCTCTTACGGAAAGGTCGTTTCATGACCGCCACGGACAATATCGCCACGCTGGAAGAAAGCCTGCCGCTGGAGGCGTTGCCGCTCGACGCCTGGCATCGCGCGCGCGGCGCGCGGATGGTGGGGTTTGCCGGTTATCACATGCCGATCCAATATGATGGCATCATGGCCGAACATGGCTGGACCCGCGAACATGCGGGCCTGTTCGACGTCAGCCATATGGGGCAACTGACCTTTTCGGGTGATGGCGTGGACGAAGCGCTGGAGCTTTTGCTGCCCAGTGATATCAAGGGATTGAAGCCCTTTCGCCAGCGCTATTCGATGTTGCTGGATCGCGATGGCGGCATATTGGATGACCTGATGGTATCGCGCCTTGGCGATGGGGCGTTCGATGACGCGGCGATCTACATGGTCGTGAACGGCGCGACCAAATATGATGATATTGGCTGGATGATCGAGCATTTGCCCGATGCAGTGACCATGAACCATATGGCCGATCAGGCGCTGCTGGCGTTGCAGGGGCCGGAAGCGGGCGAGGCGATGGCGGTGCTGGTGCCGGGGACTGCCGAACTGACCTTCATGCAGTGCGGCGCGTTCGACTGGAACGGGGTGCCGCTGTGGATCAGCCGGTCGGGCTATACCGGCGAGGACGGGTTCGAGATCAGCCTGCCCGCCGATGCGGCGAACGCTTTTGCCGACGCTTTGTGTGCCCTGCCGCAGGTGAAACCGATCGGTCTTGGCGCGCGCGATTCCTTGCGGTTGGAGGCGGGGTTGCCGCTCTATGGCCATGACCTGACCCCTGCGGTCAGCACGATCGGCGCTGATCTGGGCTTTGCGATTCCAAAGCGCCGTCGTGAGGAAGGCGGCTTCATCGGCCATGGCCGGGTGATGAAGGAACTGGCGGACGGGCCGGGCGCAAAGCGCGTGGGCCTGACCATCGAGGGTCGCCTGCCCGCGCGCGAGGGCGCGCAGATTTATGTCGGCGATGTGCAGGTGGGCGACGTCACCTCCGGCGGTTTCGCCCCGACCGTGGGCGCACCGATTGCGATGGGTTGGGTCAGCCTGCCCCATAGCGCCGTCGGCACCGCGCTGGAAATTGAAGTGCGCGGCAAGCGCATCGGCGCAACGGTCGCGCCCATGCCGTTCGTGCCGCACAATTATCGCCGCAAAGCCTGAATTTTTTGTCCGATAGGGGAGACAGACCCATGAGCCGCTATTTCACCGACGAACATGAATGGATCGATGTCGAGGGCGAGATCGCCACGGTCGGCATTACCGATTATGCGCAGGAGCAGTTGGGCGACATCGTGTTCGTCGAACTGCCCGCCGAAGGCACTACGTTCGACAAGGGCGACGATGCCGCCGTGGTCGAATCGGTCAAGGCCGCGTCGGACGTCTATGCGCCGATTTCCGGCGAAGTGATCGAAACCAATGGCGCGCTGGAGGATGAGCCTGCGCTGGTCAACAGCGACGCGGAGGAAGATGGCTGGTTCTTCAAGCTGCGCCTGACCGACCCGTCCGAGCTGGAAGGGCTGATGACCGAAGCGGCCTACAAGAAGTTTGTGGCCAGCCTTTGATATTTTAATCGCCCCTCCCCTGAAGTGGAGGGGTTGGGGTGGGGGCTTGCCTCACGCGCCGCGTCGAGCGGACAGCGCCCACCCCCGGCCCCTCCCCAGAAGGGGAGAAGGAGAAATTGATGCGCTACCTACCCCTGACCGACACTGACCGCGCGGACATGCTGTCCGTCGTCGGCGCGGCGTCGATCGACGATCTGTTCGTCGACGTGCCCGCCGAAGCCCGGCTGTCCGCCAAGATCGCGGGCCTGCCCGATCATGCCAGCGAACTGGCGGTCGAACGCCATATGAGCAAGCTGGCGCGGCAAAATCTGTCGGCGGGGGAAGCGCCCTTTTTCCTGGGGGCGGGCGCCTATCGGCATCATGTCCCGGCCAGCGTCGATCACCTGATCCAGCGCGGCGAGTTTCTGACCGCCTACACGCCCTATCAGCCGGAAATCGCGCAGGGGACGTTGCAGGTATTGTTCGAGTTCCAGACGCAGGTGGCGCGCCTGCTGGGCTGCGACGTGGCGAACGCATCCATGTATGACGGGTCGACCGCCTGCTGGGAAGCGATCGGCATGGCGCGGCGGATCACGAAGCGGGGCAAGGCGATCTTGTCGTCGGGTTTGCACCCTCATTATGTGTCGGTCGCCAATACGATGGCGAAGTTCACCGGCGACCAGTTGGTGCATGACGCGCCGACCCTGAGCGCCGACACCGATATCGACGCGCTGATCGCCGGCATCGACAAGGAGACGAGCTGCGTCGTCGTCCAATATCCCGACATTTTGGGCCGCATTGCCGACCTGACCCCGCTGGCCGACGCGGCTCATGCCGCCGGTGCGCTGCTGGTCGCCGTGGTGACCGAGCCGGTGGCGCTGGGCGCGCTGGTGCCGCCCGGCGAGATGGGCGCGGACATCGTCGTGGGCGAAGGCCAGTCGATCGGCGTCGGCCTGCAATTTGGCGGGCCGTATCTCGGCCTCTTCGCCTGCAAGCAGAAATATGTCCGCCAGATGCCGGGCCGCCTGTGTGGCGAGACGGTGGACGCGGCGGGCAAGCGCGGTTTCGTGCTGACGCTCTCCACCCGCGAACAGCATATCCGCCGCGAGAAGGCGACGTCGAATATCTGCACCAATTCAGGGCTTTGCGCGCTGGCGTTCAGTATTCACATGACCCTGCTGGGTGAGCGCGGGTTGCGTGAACTGGCGGTGCTCAATCATGGGCTGGCCTGCCAGGCGGCGGATCGTCTGGCGCAGGTGCCGGGCGTGACTCTGCTCAATGAGAGCTTCTTCAACGAATTCACGCTGGTCCTGACGAAGGATGCGCGGGACGTGGTGCGCAGCCTGGCCGACAAGGGCGTGCTGGCCGGCGTGTCGCTGGGCCGTCTGTTCCCGCAACACGCATCGGTCGGCAACGGGTTGGTCGTCGCTGTAACCGAGACGGTGACGGCGGAGGATATCGAAACGCTGGCCCAGGCGCTGGAGGAGGAACTGGCATGACGGTTTATAGCCTCAGTGCTGCCGCGAAGTCGGCAGCCCAGTCCGGCCGTTCAGCTACCCGCAAGGGCGGGACTGGGTTCCCGCCTTCGCGGGAATACGGCGCGAACAAGGAGATTGTCGCATGACCATGCTCAAGGAAGGCCGTCCCACCGCGCCCGTCACCGTCAAGGACGCGCATATGGCCCCGGCCACGGCGACGGGAAACCGCGCGCTGATGCTGGAAGAAGCGTTGATCTTCGAAATTGGATCGACCGACACCACCGGCGTTGATTTCGCGCCCGCGCCCAAGCTTGCCACCCGCCTTGGCGGACTGGCGCGTGGGGCGATCGGCTTGCCCGGCCTGTCCGAACAGGAAACGGTGCGGCATTATACGCGCCTTAGCCGCCAGAATTATGCGATCGATCTTGGCCTGTTTCCGCTCGGCAGCTGTACGATGAAGCATAATCCGCGCCTCAACGAAAAGGTCGCGCGGATGCCCGGTTTTGCCGATCTCCACCCGCTCGCTCCGCAATCGACGGTGCAGGGCGCGCTGGCGGTGATCCATGAACTGGCGGAATGGCTGGTGACGCTGACGGGGATGCATGCGGTGGCGATGTCGCCCAAGGCCGGGGCGCATGGCGAATTGTGCGGCCTGCTGGCGATCCGTTCGGCGCTGGAGGCGCGCGGTGACGCGCGCAGCGTCGTGCTGGTACCTGAAAGCGCGCATGGCACCAATCCGGCCACGGCAGCCTTTTGTGGCTATAAGGTCGAGGATATTCCGGCGACCCCGGAGGGCCGTGTCGATCTGGCGGCACTGACCGCGCGGCTGGGACCGGACGTCGCGGCGGTGATGATCACCAACCCCAATACGTGCGGCCTGTTCGAGCGGGATCTCAAGACGATTTCCGACGCGGTCCATGCGGCGGGCGCGTTCGTCTATTGCGATGGCGCGAATTTCAACGCCATCGTCGGCCGGGTCCGCCCAGGCGACCTGGGCGTCGATGCGATGCACATCAATTTGCACAAGACCTTCTCCACGCCCCATGGCGGGGGCGGTCCCGGTTCCGGCCCGGTCGTGCTGTCGGAGGCGCTTGCCCCTTATGCGCCTTTGCCCTTCGTCGAAAGGCAGGGCGATCGCTTCGTCCTGATCGAGGAGGAATCGGCCGAGGATCATCATGCCGGCACGTTCGGGCGGATGGTCGCTTTCCACGGCCAGATGGGGATGTTCACCCGCGCGCTGGCCTATATTCTGAGCCACGGCGCGGACGGCCTGCGGCAGGTGGCGGAGGATGCGGTCCTCAACGCCAATTATATCCTGCGTAGCCTGGACGACGTGCTGGACGCGCCGTTCGGCGGCAGCGGCCCCTGCATGCATGAGGCGCTGTTCAGCGACAAGGGGCTGGCCGATGGCTTTACCACGCTCGACATCGCCAAGGGGCTGATTGACGAGGGGTTCCACCCGATGACCATGTATTTCCCGCTGGTCGTCCATGGCGCGATGCTGGTCGAACCGACCGAGACGGAAAGCAAGGCGGCCCTCGACCAGTTCATCATGGCGCTGCGCAGCCTGGCGCAGCGGGCCAAGGCAGGGGATGAGGCATTGAAGGGCGCGCCCTATCATGCGCCGCGCCGTCGCCTCGACGAAACGCTGGCGGCGCGCAAGCCCGTGCTGACATGGGAAGCGCCGACGCTGGCGCAGGCGGCGGAATGACGCCCTGGGTTCCGGGTGAAGCGGGCGGCGAGGCGCAAAAGCGCCACGCCCCCGCGACGCTGCGGAACAGGGACGCCATCCTGACCATCCTGCGCGATGCCTTGCCGCCATCCGGTCTGGTGCTGGAGGTGGCGAGCGGTAGCGGCGAACATATCATCCATTTCGCCGCCGCGCTGCCCGCGCTCGATTGGCAGCCAAGCGATCCCGATATGGCTGCGCTCGCCTCCATCGCGGCATGGCGGGCGGAGGCGGACCTTTCCAATCTGCATGAACCGATCCGGCTGGACGCGGCGGGAGACTGGCCGGTCGACCACGCCGATGCGATATTGTGCATCAACATGGTGCATATCAGCCCATGGGACGCGACGTTGGGATTGATGCAGGGGGCAGGGCGGGTTCTGCCGCCGGGTGGGCCGCTCTATCTGTACGGACCCTATATGCGCGATGATGTGGAGACTGCGCCCAGCAATCTGGCGTTCGACGCTTCGCTCAAGGCCCGCGACCAGCGCTGGGGCCTGCGCCGGGTGGAGGATGTCGTGACCGCAGCGCAGGCGCAGGGGTTGCGCTTCGACAGGATGGTGGACATGCCGGCGAACAATCTGTCGCTGATTTTCAGGCGAGCGGCCTTCTGAAATCCGTTCGCGCTGCACCTGTCGAAGCGCTTTACTGTCCCGCGAACAGGAACAGGCCTTCGACAAGCTGAGGCCGAACGGATAAGGGGAGCGCAATGTCCAGCCAACTCCTTCCCCTTGTCGCCGCCGAGATGCTCCAGCCCGCCGATCCGCGTGCGGCGGCCATGGCCGGGGCGATCGCGGCGCAATATCCGCACGCGGCCCGCGCGGTCTTATTCTACGGCTCCTGCCTGCGGGAGGCCAATCTCGACGGGCTGATGCTGGATTTCTATCTGATCGTGTCAGACTATCGCGCCGCTTATGGCAAAAGCTGGCTGGCGCGGGCCAATGCGCTGATCCCGCCCAATGTGTTTCCGTTTGAACATAATGGCTTGATCGCCAAATATGCAGTGTTATCCGAAGCGGACTTCGCCCGGTTGTGCAGTCCTGCGGCGGATAATGTGTCGGTCTGGGCGCGCTTTGCGCAGCCGTCGCGATTGCTGTGGGCGGTAGATGAGGATGCGCGGGCGCGGGCCATCGCGGCGGTGGCTCAAGCCGCGCCGACCCTGTTGTCGCTGGCCCTGCCGATAGCGGAAGGTCAGGATGCGCTGTCCCTGTGGAAAGCGGGCTTTACCCTGACCTATCAGGCCGAGTTGCGGGCGGAGCGCAAGGGGCGGTCGCTGTCCATCGTTGATGCGGACCCCGATCGCTACCGCCGTTTTGGCGAGGCGGCGCTGGCCGATGGCCTGCCCCCGTCGCCAGAGCAGGCCGCGCAGCGCTGGCGTGCGCTTCAGCGGCGGGGCAAGTGGCTGTCGGTCGTGAGGCTGGCCAAGGCGAGCTTCACCTATGCGGGCGGGATCGATTATCTGGCGTGGAAAATCAACCGCCATGCCGGGACGGCGATCGTCATCAAGCCATGGCAGCGGCGCTGGCCGCTGCTGGGCGCGGTCACTCTGCTGCCGCGACTGTTCCGTTCTGGTTCGATCCGCTGAGCGCTACGGACAGGGCATTGGCGAGCGACATCAGCGTGTAGGGTTTGCGCAGCACTTCATGGCCCGCAAAATCGGCGCTGGCGGTTGTGTCGCCCGCATAGCCGGTGACGAACAGCACCGGCAGATGGCGATATTGCTGCGGCAGGGCGCGGATCATTTCCGGCCCGGTCAGGTCCGGCATCAGCACGTCGCTCATGATCAGGCCAATATCGCCATTATTGGCCAGTAGCTTTGCGGCCTTGGACGGATGATCGCAGGCGATGGGCAGGTGCCCCAGCTCCGCCAGCGCCGCCATGGTCTGTTTCAGCACACGCGGATCATCCTCCACCACCAGGATGCGGGTGGGCGGATGAAGTGTTGCGTCGTGTGGGGAGGATATGGCCTCGCTGGCATCGGCTGCCGCGTCGCCCATCCGCCGGGGCAGGTAGATATGGACGCTGGTGCCCTTGCCGGGTTCGGACTCGATGCGGATTTCGCCTTCGCACTGGCGCACGAAGCCGAAGATCTGGCTGAGGCCCAGACCCGTGCCCTTGCCGACCGGCTTGGTGGTGAAAAACGGCTCGAACACGCGCGCCAGTACCTCGGCGCTCATGCCGCAGCCATCATCAGTGACACTCAGCACGACATAGTCGCCCGCCTGACAATCGCCGACCTCACCCGCCGCCAGCGCGGTCTGGCTGGTGCCGATGGTCAGCCGCCCGCGCCCGTCCATGGCGTCGCGCGCATTGACGCACAGGTTCAGGATCGCATTTTCCATCTGGTGCTGGTCAACGAAGATGCGCCATCCCTGCGCCCTGGGTGCGAGCGCCACGGTGATCTGGTCGCCGATGGTGCGGTCGATAAGGTCCGCCATGCCCGACACAAGCGCATCGGGATCGACTGCGCTGGGCAGCAACGGTTCGGACCGGGCAAAGGCAAGCAGGCGACGCGTGAGGGCGGACGCGCGATTGGCCCCCTCCATCGCATTGTCGAGATGACGGGATGCTTCCTGCGGCTTTAGCCGGATATTGCGCTTTGCCAGTTCCAGTCCACCGACAACAACGGCCAGCATGTTATTGAAATCATGGGCGATACCACCGGTCAACTGACCCACCGCGTCCATTTTGTGCATCTGGCGCAGATTTTCCTCCGCCGCCGCGCGCTCGATCGATTCCTGTTTCAGCCGCTCATAGGCGTCGGTCAGTTCCGCCGTCCGTGCGCGCACGGCAATGTCCAGCCGGTCGGCGCGCTCGGCCTCCGCCTCCGCCAGCCGCCGGGCGTTGCGGCGATCGCTATAGGCGATATGGGCGAACCAGGCGGCGAACAGCACACATACCAGCATCGCCAGCCCCAGCAGGCGTGAGGTCTGCCCCATCCATTCGGTACGGTCCCCCGCGAGCGCCACGGCAAGGCTACGTTCGCGCAGGCGCAGATTTTCCGCCTCTATGACGCGGTTGAGCAGCGCGGTGATGCGTTTCAGGTCGCGCGACGTCCCCGCTTCGTGAAAGCGACCGAGGGCTGCCATCTTCTGGTCGTAGGTGGTGCGCAGGCCGATTTCGTTGAGTGTCTTGCCGCGCGCCATGAAGGCTTTTTGCAGCGCCTCCACATTGCCGCGCTGCCATCCGGTGCCGCGCGTCGCAAAGGCCAGCGCCTTCAGTTGCGCGCCGGCAGTGCGCCACTGGTCCTGAAACAGGCGGCCGGTATCGGGGTTGAGGCCGATGACATAGCGGGCCAGCGTCACTTCCGCGCGCGCCGTCTGGGCCTCGAACGCGCGGGCCAGCGCGATGATCTCGAAACTGCGCTGCTGTTCGGCCAGCGCCAGTTGATGATCGCGCGAGGCGTTGCTGGCGCTATAGAGCAAAGCACCGAGCGACCCGACCAGCAGGATGCCGAGCAGGAATGGCAGCAGGCGTCGCGCCTTAACGCGCAAGCTGCTGCCTTCATGATCCAAAGTGTCGCCGTCCGCCATCACTCGTCACACTAGCGGAACAAGCATAGCAGCGAAACAGCGCTGATTAACGGCGTGCCGGTCAGGCGATCGCGCCGGTCGCCTGACCCGCGGCCTTGAACATGCCGATAATCTGTTCGACCTGTTCGTCGCTATGATCGGCACATAGCGAGCAGCGCAGCAGGAAGGTGCCGGCCGGGGTTGCGGGCGGGCGCGCCATGTTGACGTAGAGGCCCAGTTCCAGCAGCGTTTGCCAGATCGCCACGGCCTGCGCCTGATCGGTCAGGATCACCGCGATGATCGCCGATTGGGGCGTCGTGGTGCCCAGGGTGAAGCCAAGGTCGGTCAGCCCCTGATGCAGCCGCTTGCTGTTCTTCCACAAGTGGGCGCGCTTTTCGCCCGCATGCATCAGCTTGCGGATGGAAGTCGCGGCGGTCGCGACCACGCTGGGCGGCAGCGATGCGGTGAACACATAGGGACGGCAGACCAGTCGCATGATTTCGAACTTGGGATGGTTGGAAACGCAGAAGCCGCCGACCGTGCCGACCGATTTGGAAAAGGTGCCTACGACGAAATCCACGTCCTTTTCGACGCCCTGTTCCTCATAGACGCCCCGGCCATTGGGACCAAAAAAGCCCATACCATGCGCTTCATCGACCAGGATCATGCAATTTTGATGCTTGCGCACCGCGGCCACCATGTCGGGCAGGGGGGCGATGTCGCCCAGCATCGAATAGACGCCTTCCAGCACGACCAGCTTGAGCGCATCGGCGGGCAGGCGGCCCAGGCGCTTGTCCAGATCCTCGACACTGTTGTGGCGGAAGCGGACGATTTCGGCGTCGCCCAGGAAGCAGCCGTCGTAGATGGACGCATGGCTGTCAGCGTCCAGCACGACATAGTCGCCGCGTCCGGCCAGCGTCGAAATCATGCCCAGATTGGCCTGATAGCCGGTCGAAAAGACCATGGCGGACGATGTGCCGTAAAATTCCTTGAGCGCGTCCTCGACTTCGCGATGGCCCTGATAGGTGCCGTTGAGGACGCGGCTGCCGGTCGTGCCAGCGCCAAATTCGTCCAGCGCTTTCTTGCCCGCCGCGACCACGTCCGGGTCGAAGGTCATGCCCATATAATTATAGGTGCCCAGCAGGATGGTTTCCTTGCCCTTGATGATCGCGCGCGTGGGCGAAAGCACCTGATCCATCACGATCGAGAAAGGGTCGCGCACGCCGGTGTCGAGCAGCGCCTGCCGCTCGGCGATCAGGGGGTCGAATTTGGACAGCAGGTCGCGGGTTTCAGTGGCGGTGTCGGTCATATCTCTTCTGTCTTTCCCAATTCGTCATGCCGGACCTGATCCGGCATCCAGCGTTCCATGCGGAGTGCCTGGCGCACTGGACCCCGGATCAAGTCCGGGGTGACGACAAACTCAGGCGGCCTTCAGCTTCGCGACGGCATCGACCAGCTGGCCGACCGTCTCAATTTCCGCCTGCATGTTCATGGTGATCAGAATGTCGAATTCATCCTCGATCGCGGCGACGAAATCCATGACCGTCAGGCTGTCCCATTCCAGATCGCCGGCAAAGGTGGTGGTTTCGGTCAGCGCGACGCCCTTCTTGTTGAAGGGGGCGACCTGCGCGGCGACGCTGTCGAAAATTTCGGTGCGATCCGTCATCTTTTGCTTCTGTCTTTCCGTAAAGCACGGCTTTTGCCGCCTTGGCCTGCCCTATGGCAAGTGAATAAGGCGGTAATCGGGCAGCATCGCGCCCGAATTTGCGCGGTGTTTTTGCGCCTTTAGCGGAAATTGTCGGCGTAGGCCTGCAATTTCAGCGTCTTGGGCGGTGTCGCTATCACGGTGTAGGGCACGCCCTGCTTTTGCGCATAGGCGATGGCGGCTTCCCGCGAGGGGAAGCTGAGCTTGAGCTGCTGCTGCGTGTCGCCAGAGCCAGCCCATCCGGTCAGCGGATCGGCCTGCTTCGCTTCTGCCGGTGCATATTCCAGCACCCATTTATGGGTCAGCGCCTTGCCCGATTGCAGGGCGTTCTTCTGGATCTGGTAAATGCGCGCGCTCATCGCGAAAGACTCCGGTAAATCGTCATGCTGCGTTGCACCAGCGTCCCGCGTGAAGTCAAGAGCGCGTGCGGGCATCGGCGCGCTTGGTGCGCAGCGTGGGCGGCGCGGCGGTCGGATCGTCGGGCCAGGGATGGCGGGGGTAGCGACCGCGCATTTCCTTGGCCACGTCGCGCCAGTTGCCCGCCCAGAAGCCGGGCAGGTCGCGCGTCGTCTGGATCGGGCGGCCCGCGGGCGAGGTGAGCGACAGGACGAGCGGGATGCGCGCGCTGCCCACGGTCGGATGCTCGGCCAGGCCGTAGAGCGCCTGTACCCGCAATTCGACGCGCGGGCCGCCATCGGCCATATAGTCGATCGCATGGGTGCTGCCTGCTGGAGAGCGGAAATCGGGCGGAGCGAGCCGGTCCACCTGCTGCTTGCCGTCCCAGCCGATCAGGCCGTCCAGCACGCCCGACAAGTGCGACCGGTCGATGTCCGACAGGCGGCGCTTGCCCGCCAGCAGCGGCGGGAGCCATTCGTCCAGGCTGGCGATCAGGGCGGCATCGGACAGAGCCTCCACCCCGGCAAAGTCGGCGCGCATCCGCAGCGACTGCGCGGCCTGCGACCAGGGAAGCAGATCGAGGCCCCCCTGCCGCACGCCGTCCAGCAGCGCCGCCACCACCGCCGCCGGATCGGGCCGGTCGTCGGAGCCTGACGACAGGCGCACCGCGCCCAGCCGCCGTTCCCGCAGCGCCTCTATCCCGCCATTGGCGGGGCGGAAGCGGACGGTGCGGCTGGTGATGATCCGGTCCGGAAACAGCGCCAGCACGTCCGCTTCGCCGATCGGCGCGGCGGACAGGATGCGCGCGCCTGCCGCGCTGCCCTGCACCTCTCCCACCGCCAGCCATTCTTCGCGGGCGAGCGGCGACAGGGGATCGAGCCGGAAACCGCGCCCGCCCACACTGGCCCAGTCCGCGCCATCGGCGGAGCGGCGTTTCGACACGCGATCGGGAAAGGCAAGCGCAAGGCATAGGCCGGTGGCTTCCGTCGCGCTGACTGTCCCCCTCCCGCTTGCGGGAGGGGTTAGGGGAGGGCGTGTCGCCAGATTAGCTGGTACAGACCCTCCCCCGACCCCTCTCGCAAGCGGGAGGGGAGCAAGACGGTTGGGCGTCGCCACAAGACCCGCCCAGCGCTTGGCCAGCGCGCGGCCAGCATCGGCCCGCTTGCCGCCCTCCCGCCGCCAGCGTTGCAGGCGCAGCGTAAGGTCTGTGTCCTGCCCGCCAATGCCGCGTTCGCCCAGCAGCACGGCAATATCGGCGGCGGTCTGCGCCAGCCCCATTTCGGCTGCGCGCACCAGCATATGCGCGATACGCGGGCTGAGCGGTAGCTTTGCCAGCGCCTTGCCATGGGGCGTGATCCGACCGTCGCCATCCAGCGCCTCCAGCGCGGTCAGCCTTGTCCGCGCCTCGGCGACGGCTGCGGCGGGCGGGGGATCGAGCCAGCGCAGCGTCCCCGGATCGCTCACGCCCCACAGCGCGCAATCGAGCAGCAGGCTGGAAAGGTCGCTTTCCAATATCTCCGGCGGATCGAAGGGGGGCATGCCAGCGTTCGCGGCTGCTTCCCACAGGCGGTAGGCGACGCCGGGCCGCTGCCGCGCGGCGCGGCCCGCACGCTGGGTCGCCGACGCCTGGCTTGCCCGTTCGGTTACCAGCCGGGTGACGCCCGCCGCCCGGTCATAACGGGGCCGCCGCGCCAGCCCGCTGTCGACGACGATCCGCACACCGTCGATGGTCAGGCTGGTTTCCGCGATGCTGGTCGCCAATATGACCTTTCGCGCGCCCGACCGCGATGGCCGGATTGCGGCCCGCTGTGCGGCGGGATCAAGCGATCCGTGGAGGAGATGCACGTCATAGGAGCCGCCGTCGATCCGCTCCGCCGTGCGTTCAATCTCTCGCACGCCCGGCAGGAAGGCGAGCAGGTCGCCCTGCGCTTCCTCGCTGATGGCGCGGCGGATGGCGGCGGCCATCTCATCCTCGATCTTGCGCTCGGCATGGCGACCCATATGACGCAGTTCGAGCGGCTGGATGCGCCCCTCGCTTTCGATCACCGGTGCGTCGCCCAGCAAGGCGGCGAAGCGCGCGCCGTCGAGGGTTGCGGACATGGGCACGATGCGCAGGTCAGGGCGCAGCGCCTCCTGCGCATCGAGCGCCAGCGCGAGGCCGAAATCGCTGTCCAGGCTGCGCTCGTGCACTTCGTCGAACAGCACCGCCGACACGCCCGCCAGTTCGGGATCGTCCTGAATCCGACGGACGAAAATGCCCTCGGTCAGCACCAGCAGCCGGGTGCGCGCAGACGATTTGCTGTCCATCCGCGTGGCATAGCCGACCGTGCCGCCCGGCTGTTCGCCCAGCATCTCGGCAATCCGTTCGGCAGCGGCGCGGGCCGCAAGGCGGCGGGGGGAAAGCAGCAAGACCTGCCCGCTGCACCATGGTTCGTCCAGCAGCGCGGGCGCCACCGCCGTCGTCTTGCCAGCCCCCGGCGGCGCGACCAGCACGCCGTTGCTGCCGGTGCGCAGCGCAGCGAGCAGGTCGGGCAGGACGGCATGGATAGGCAGGGCGCTCATGGCCCTTCCTCTCGCCCCATTGACGCGAAATCGCAAGTGGAACGGAAATTGCGCGGTGAGGGAAAGATTAGCTGTTTCAGGCGTTTGCGTGATAGGCAGAAATTATAGCCCTTGCGCGCGCGAGCATAGGGTCGGGGGATAAACAGGGCATGTCGGCATTTACCGAAGATGCGGAACGCTATCGTACGCTGTTTGAAACGATGGACGAGGGCTTTTGCGTCATCGAATTTTTCGACGGGCCGCATGGACCGTTAAGCGACTATATTCATATCGAGGCGAACCCGGCCTATGAACGCCATGCCGGCATTTCCAATGTCGTTGGCCAGACATTGCGTGAACTGGTCCCAGACGAGGCCGATGGCTGGCTGGAACTATATGGCCGCGTGTTGCGTACCGGCGAGCCGATCCACTTCCAGCGCGAACTGATCGCTACCGGCCGCCATCTCGACATTTCCTCCTTTCGCATCGGCGCGCTGGAGGACAAGCAGGTTGCGGTTCTGTTCAAGGATGTGACCCATCGCATTCGCATCGAAACCGAGCTGCGGCAGCTGAACGAAACGCTGGAGACGCGGATCGCGCAGGCGCTGGCCGAGCGGGAGGAAGCGGAAGCCGCGCTGCGACAGGCGCAGAAGATGGAGGCGGTGGGGCAATTGACCGGCGGCCTGGCCCATGATTTCAACAATTTGCTGGCCGGGATTTCCGGCGCGTTTGAAATGATCGGCCTGCGCTTGGCCGAGGGACGCACGGCGGATGTCGAACGCTATCTGGCCGCCGGGCAAGGCGCGACCCGGCGCGCTGCATCCCTGACCCACCGGCTGCTGGCCTTTTCCCGCCGTCAAACGCTGACGCCCAAGCCAACGGTCATCAACCGCCTGTTCACCGACTTTACCGAACTGGTGCGCCGGACCGTGGGGCCGCAGATCGAGGTGCAGACGATCGCGGCGAGCGGGCTATGGCCTGCGCTGGTCGATGCCAACCAGCTGGAAAATGCGCTGCTCAACCTGTGCATCAATGCGCGCGACGCCATGCCGGACGGGGGCAAGATCACGATCGAGACCGCCAATCGATGGCTGGACGATCGCACCGCGCGCGAACATGGGCTGACACCGGGCCAATATGTCACCGTGTCCGTCAGTGATACCGGGACCGGCATTGAAAAGACGATTCTGGACCGGGTGTTCGATCCCTTCTTCACCACCAAGCCGATGGGGCAGGGGACAGGGCTTGGCCTGTCGATGGTCTATGGCTTTGCCCGGCAGAGCCACGGCCATGTCCGCCTCTATTCCGAAATCGGACAGGGGACGACGGTATGCGTCTATCTGCCGCGCCATCGCGGCGAAGAGGATGAGGAAAGTCCGGCCCTGCCCGACGCCGCCACCGAAGCCGAAGCGGGCGAGACGGTGCTGGTGATCGACGATGAACCATCGGTCCGCATGCTGATGGTCGATGCCCTGACCGATCTTGGCTATGTCTGCGTCGAAGCGGGCGATGGGCCATCGGGCCTCAAGGTGCTGGAATCACCGGCGCGGATAGACCTGCTGGTTACCGATGTCGGCTTGCCGGGCGGGCTGAACGGGCGGCAGGTAGCCGACGCGGCGCGGGCATTGCGGCCGGACCTGCGCATCTTGTTCGTGACGGGTTATGCCGAAAATGCCGTGCTGAACCACGGGCATATCGAACATGGCATGGAAGTGCTGACCAAGCCCTTCGCCGTTGAGGAATTGCGCCGCCGGGTCGCCGCCTTGCTCCAGTCCGACGATCAGCCGAACAGATAGATGTGAATCGGGTTCTTCGGATCGATCAGCATCTTGGTCGTCAGCGCCAGCGACATGATGATCAGCAGCGGCTTGATCAGCCTGGAGCCGAAGCGCATGGCCAGATGCGATCCCACCTGCCCGCCGATGATACTGCCGATCGCCATGGTGAGGCCCGCGACCCATAGCACATGGCCGCCAGCCACCATGGTCAGCAGGCCCGCAACATTGCTGGCGAAATTGGCGGCCTTGGTCTGGGCGGTGGCGCGCAGGATCGACAGGCCGCCCAGTGCCAGAAAGATGGTGGTGTAGAAAGCGCCCGCGCCTGGACCGAAAAAGCCGTCGTAAAAGCCGATGACGCCGATCAGGCCGCTTAGCGCAGCAATGCCGACGCGCGCGTGCCGGTCTGCCTCGCCCAGTTTGGGAGAGAAGGTGAAATAGGCGGCGATGGTGATGAGCAAGGCAGGCATCAGCCCGGCAAGGATCGACGGATCGACCCGCTGGAGCAGCCATGCGCCGCCGACCGATCCGATGAAGGCGGCGATCACCGGCGCCTTGTAGGTTTTGAGGTCCATATGCCCGCGCCGGGCATAGGCAAGGCACGCGCCGAATGTGCCAAAGCAGCTTTGCAGCTTGTTGGTGGCGACAGCCTGCACCGGCGGAATGCCAGCAGCCATCAGCGCGGGCAGGGTGATCAGCCCGCCGCCACCCGCCATCGCGTCGATGCAACTCGCCGTCAATGCGGCGGCCATCAGGAAGGCGAGGGTTTCGGGAGTCAGGATCATGGGTGCTTTGGCCCGCCACCCCATCCCGTTTGGGCTGGGCCTGTCGGAGCCTGATACTTTCTAAGGAGAATGACCCTTCGAAACAGGGCGAACGGCCTTTGCTGGTCAGACGAAACGCGGACCCAAATCCTCAATAGGCGCGGATCGTTGCAAATTCGACGGCTTCGGTCAGCGCGGCCTTGGCCTTGCCATTGTCGAACATGCCCAGTGCGTCGATCGCGCGCTGGCCGTAATGGCGCGCGCGGGCGAGCGTGTCGGCGATCGCGCCGGTGCGGCGCAGCAGGCCGGTGGCGTGGGTCAGATCATCATCGCTGATCTTGTGGCCCGCAATCGCCGCCTTCCAGAAGGCGCGATCCTCATCGCTGCCACGGGCATAGGCCAGGATCACCGGCAGCGTCACCTTGCCATCGCGGAAATCGTCGCCCGCATCCTTGCCCATGGTCGCGCCATCCGATTCATAATCGATCGCGTCGTCGATCAGCTGGAAGGCGATGCCCAGATTGCGGCCATAGACGTCGAGCGCCTGCTCCTCCCGCTCGTCCCGGTCGGCGACCACGGCGGAAATGCGGCAGGCGGCGGCGAACAGCGCTGCGGTCTTGGCGCCGATAATGTCGAGATACTGGTCCTCGCTGGTGTCGATCTTGCGCTGGGCGGTCAACTGGTTGACTTCGCCCTCCGCGATCACCGCCGATGCGTTGGCCAGGATTTTCAGGACTTTGAGCGATTCCGCCTCGACCATCAGCTCGAAGGAGCGGGAGAAGAGGAAGTCGCCGACCAGTACGCTGGCGCTGTTGCCCCAGATGATGTTGGCGGTCTTGCGGCCCCGGCGAAGGCCCGATCCATCGACGACATCGTCATGCAACAGTGTAGCGGTGTGGATGAATTCGACCGCGGCGGCCAGCTTGTAGTGGCGCGATCCGGCATAGCCGACCAGATCGGCGCAGGCCAAAGTCAGCATAGGCCGCAACCTCTTGCCGCCGCCTGCAATCAAATGCCCGGCCAGTTCGGGGATCAGCGGGATGCGCGACTGCATCCGGTCCAGAATCACGGCATTGACCTGGTTCATGCCGTCGGCGACCAGATTCATGATGGGGGCCAGCGACGGCGCGCTTTTGGCGCGGCCGATGGGGTGGACGTTACCGGGGGCGGGTGCTGTCATGATGTGCGTCCCTTGGCCGGGCAAAATGCAGATGGCAAGCGGGAATAGCTTGCCTGTGAGGCCAGATGGCGCAAAAAGCGCGCCGATTGACCGGAGGATGAACGTGACCGACACATTGCAGCGCTACCGCGAAAGCATCGACAATATCGACGCCGCGCTGGTGTTCATGCTGGCCGAGCGGTTCAAGGTGACGCAGGCGGTGGGCGAATATAAGGCGAGCCATGCGCTGCCCCCGGCCGATCCGGGGCGGGAGGAACGGCAGGTCGCCCGGTTGCGGCAGCTGGCGCTGGACGCGAAGCTGGACCCTGACTTCACCGAAAAATTCCTGCGCTTCATCATCGACGAAGTGATCCGCCACCATGAAAGGTTGCGCGAAGGCTGATCAGGCCGGTTCGGTCAGGTCCGTTTGTCTGGCGGGCGCCGATCGACCGAGCAGCACCCCGCCCAGCGCCAGCGCAAAGCCGACAAGCTGGATCGGGCCAAGCCGTTCGCCAAAGAGCAGCCAAGCCTCGATCGCGGCCAGCGGCGGGACGAGCAGCAACAGCATCGACATGGCGGTCGACCCCTGATGGCGGACCAGCCAGACGAGCAGGCTGAGACCAGCCGCCGACAGGACAAGCACCGACCAGCCGAGCGCGGCCCAGAGCATGGGATCATTGTCCCAACGCCATTCGCCCACGATCAGCGTGGCGGCGATTGCGACCAGTGCGCCGCCGATATTCTGCACCCCGCCCGATACCAAAATCGGATCACCCGCCAGTCCGCCGCGCTGGATCAACGTGCCGCCGGTCATGGCGATGACCGCGACAAGGCCGGCGATCGCCAACCCGATGGAGATGGAGCCGGTGCCGCTGCGCATGATGGCGGGCAGCAGGACGCAGGTGACGCCCAGGATCGCGATGGCAAGCCCCACCCAGGTGCGGCGCGGTAGACGGTCGCCCAGCAGGACGACGCTGGCGACCGCGACCATCAGCGGCTGGAGCGCCCCCAGCAGCGACATGATCCCGGCGGGCATGCCACGGCTGATCGCCCACCAGCCGACCGTAAGATAGACGCCGTGCAACATGGCGCCGGCAAGCAGGTGGAGGGCCAGCCTGCGCCCGCGTGGAAAATCCTGCCGCGCGAACAGGGCGGCGCCGCACAATAGAATCGCAACCAGCGTCAGGCGGATCGCCAGCACCAGTTCGGGCGCGCCATGCGGCACCGTCGCGCGGGCGACGATGAATCCGGTGGACCAGATCAGGACGAACAGGATCGAGGCGGCAAGGGCAAGCATGGGGCGGCTGTGGCGCAGGCGAAGGGCGATGTCGAGAGGCGGAAGGAACAGGGCCGTGTCGGGCTTGTTCGCCTTCTACAGCCTCGCCATCAGCAGATGCCGAACTATTCCCGCCCCGCCCGTATCGCTGCGCCACCGGCAAATGGCGTGATCGCGACCAGCAGCAGCGAGGCGGCGGCGAGGAATTTGAGTGCTGCCCCACTGCCATCGCCCAGCGTGCCCGCGCCAAAGATCAGCAGCGGCACCGCCAGCGGCAGAGCGAGCAATCCCGCCAGCGCACCGCTGGATCGCAGGCCCGCCGTCAGCGTCGCGACCAGCAGGCCGAGCGCCGCCAGCGCGGGCGTGCCGATCAGCAGGCCAGCCTCCAGCATCCAGATCGTCCCGCCATCCAGCTTCAGCAAGGCGGCGGCGGGCAGGGTGGCGATCATCAGCGGCGGGCCGAAGCCCAGCCAGTGAGCGATCAACCGGGCCAGCACGACCATTTCATCGCCAATGCCGCGCAGCGCCATCTGGTCCAGCACCCCCGCGTCGCGATCCGGCGCGATCAGCCGGTCGACCGGCAGCAGGCTGGCCAGCAGCGCGGCGATCCACACCATCCCGCCCCCGGTGCGGCGCAGCAGGCCAAGGTCCGGGCCGACCGCAAAGGGATAGAGGCTGGCGACCAGCAGCAGGAAGGCAACCGGCAGCCACAGGCCCGACGAGCGCCAGGCGGTGCCCAGATCGCGCGAGGCGAGCAACCAGAGCATCCTCATGCGTCCCACTCCGCCGGATCGGGCAGATGGTCGGCCAGTGACAGCACAACCGGCGCGCCCAGCGGCAGCGGCTGGTGCGATGCTGTGACGACGATGCCGCCGGCCGCCAGATGCGCGGACACGGCCGATCCCAACAGGTCCAGCGAGGCGCTGTCCAGACCATTGCCCGGCTCGTCCAGCAGCCAGATCGGCGCGCCGCTGGCGATGACCCGCGCCAGCATCGCCCGCTTGCGCTGGCCGGTCGACAACATCCGAACCGGCACGTCGGAAAGCCGCGTAAGCGCCATCGCGTCAAGTGCCGCGGCGACGGCATTCGCGGCGCTGCCGTCCAGCCGCGCCCAGAAATGGAGTGCGCGCGCCAGCGGCAATTCACTGTCGAGCGCCAGCCGTTCATCGGCCAGCGCGACCGCGCCGTGGCGTTCCATCGTACCGGAAAAGGCGGGGAGAAGGCCCGCGCATAGCCGCAACAGGCTGGATTTGCCGACGCCATTGGGGCCGGTCAGCAACGCGCTGGCGCCTGCATCGAGCGTCAAGTTGACGCCGCGAAACAATATCCGTCCGCCGCGCAGGCAGGCGACGTCCGACAGGGCCAGCGCCGCACGGCTCATGGCGCGACCATATCCTCCAGCACATGCATGTCGATGTCCGACAGGCCGAAATGATGGCCGATTTCATGGACGACGACATGGGTGATCAGCGCGTCCAGCGGCACCCCGGTTTCAATCCATTCGTCCAGCAGGGGGCGGCGGAACAGATGGACGGTGGGCGGCGCATCCCCGGTCTGCGCCTCCTGCCCGACGGGGCGGCCGGTATAGAGGCCGGTCAGGCCGAACGGATCGTCAATGTCCATGTCCTTGAGCGTCTGCGCATCGGCAAATTCCTCAACGAACAGGACGACATTGTGCAGATGGTCGGTAAAGGGGGCGGGCAGGCGCGCGAGCGCTTCAAGCGCCAGCGCCTCAATATCCTGCGCAGTGGGAGCGAAGCGGTGCGGTTGACCTTCGTGCGACATGGCTGCCACATAGGCGAAACTATTTTCAGAGGATAGGGACATGATCGAGAAGCTGAGCGATGAGGCGCGCGCGCTGGCGCTGGCCGACTTGCCAGAATGGTCGGTGGTCGCGGAGCCGGACGGCATTTCGCGCCGTTTCACCTTTCCGGATTTCGTCGCCGCCTTCGGTTTCATGACGCAGGTGGCGATCTTGGCCGAGAAGGCGGATCATCATCCCGAATGGAGCAATGTCTATAACCGGGTGGACATGGTTTTGACCACGCATGACGCAGGCGGCCTGTCGCAGCGGGACATTGACCTGGCGCATCAGGTCGACGGGCTGTTGTAATATTGAACGGGTGAGGGAGCGCCTATTCTTCGTCGCGCCCCTCGATCCGGTCCTCATAGCCATGCAGTGCGGCGGTGACGGACGGATCGGCGGCGTAGCGGCGGCGGAGCGTCGCCAGCGTCGCGTCGGACCCGTGGCACAGTTCCGCGACATTTTCCTCGATATAGGCGCGCCGTTCCGCATCATAGGCTTCTTCGCCCCGGAAATGGTCGCAACTGTCGCGCTCCACCATGAACTGGGTCACTTCGCGCGGGAATGGGGCCGCGCTGGCGGCGACGTCCGACGGCGGCAGGTCGAGCGAATGCCATGGCGCGGGCTGGGCGCGAACGGTAACGACCGGCCCGGCTTTGGGCCGCGGCGGTGGGCTGACGACCGCTTTGGGCGGGGGTGGCGCGGCAGGCGCGGGAACGACCGGCGGGCTGGGGCTGGGATCGGCCTGCGCAACCTGCGGTGACGAATCTCCGCAGCCGGCGACGAGCGCCAGCGTCATGCCTATCGGAACCAGCCTTAAACGCCTGCTCACCCGATTTCCTCCCGCAAGCTGGCGATCAGGTCCGCGGCATGCGGTAGCCGCGACTCTTCTTCGTCCAGGATCGCCAGAAAAGCCGCCCGCCTATAGTCGCGCAGCGCGTCGGGGGAAAGGCGGCTTGCGGTGGGCATGGCTGAAATCACGATGTCCAGCAGCCGCTCAACCCCATGCAGGCGGCCCCAAAGATAGTCATTTTCCCGATAGACCCGGCTGAAGAAAGCGCCGAAATTATTGAATTCAATGCCTTTAAGTGTGGCGGCAGCGCCGCCGGGCCGGATCGCCGAGCAATCTTCGGGCGAAATCCGGTCGACCTTCACCGGATCATATTCGTCCATAGTGTCACCCTGAAGCAACGGTAGGGTGGCGATGTCGTAGAAGGGGAAGCCGAGATAGGCGAGCAGCATGGATCTGCGACCGGCCTTGGGCAGGGCGGCGAAGGCTTCGGCCAGGATCATGTCCGCACCCTCGTCCCGCGTCCGCAGGCCGCGTTCCTGCGCGACCGCTTCCAGTGCGGCGGCGGCATCGCCCGGCACGTCGCGCGCGGCGGCCAGCACGGCGGCCCCGTGAAAATCGCTCTCCTCGCATTCGGCATAGAGCGCCAGCGCGCGGTAGATGGCGTCATGCATTGCCAGCACCGCTTCATCCTCCGCCGCGCCCTCGCTTTCCAGCGTGTCGGCCAGATGCCGCGCCAGAAAGCGCAGGCGGCGAATGCGGAACGCCAGATCATGGGTGCGGAAGAAGGTGACCGGCCCGGAAGCCGACCCGCCGCTCCCGTCCAGTTGATCCGCGCCATCCTTGCGCACCTGTGCCCATATCGCCGCGCGATAGGTTTCGCGCAGCATCCGGCTGTCTTCCCCCGACAGGCGGAACAGCAAGGTCGCGAGCGATTCGACGATGCCTGACAATTTGAGGTGGCCATAGGCGGGAAAGGCGAAACCGGCGGAACTGGCCGCCCGCTGCTGCGCCTTGGCGCGCCAGGCCGACAGGCGCGACGGGGTTGGCCGGTCGAGGAACAGCATCCCGCCGATCGCCCCTTCCACCTCCGCCTCGATACCGGGGCGCAGCGCGTTCAATATGCGGCGCATCCGGCGAATGCGCGAGGAATGGCGGTCGATCGCCTCCAGATTGTCGCGAATCGGCTGTTCGCGCGGAATGTCGCTCAGCGCGCCGAAGATGGTGCGGAAAAAGCCGGGCAGCGGCGCATCCTCGCCCGTGGGCACCGCGACCTGATCGCCATGGCGGTTGAGCTGGATGGTGCGATGGCCGGGCTTTGGATCGATATAGACGAAGCGCCGGTCGACCTCCCGCCGCGACGGCCGATTGCGCAGCGCGCCGATGGCCTGCGCGAAGGGCGCATTGGCCAGCACCGATCCGTCGATCAGCACTGCATCCTCGGCCGTGCCGCGCGCCCAGTGGCGCGGCAGCGCGCGGGCCAGGAAGGCGTCGCGCGTCGGCCAATTGCGATGGCGGCGCTTGAGCACCCGGTCCAGTTCGCGCACGGTGAAGGGGGGGAAGGCGCCCGGAAAGCTGGCGGTGGCGCGCGCTGCGAACACCAGTTCGGCGGTATCGGCAAATTCGCGCGCTCCCCGACCCCGCGCCCGGAAGCCGATCGACAGGCGATGTTCGGTCTCGATCACCTGGGGCGGGCTGTTGAGGGTCAGGCTTTGCGGGTGCCCTTCAAAATCGGTGACGGTGACGAACAGGTCGAGCGGATGGCCGTCAGGCAACAGCACCGGCCCGCGCTCGCTGGCTGCCATCGCGTCGAAGGCGTCGAGGATCAGCGTCGTGAAAATCTCCCCGCCAAAGGGCGGTTCGAACCAGCGGGAGCGGATGAAGCGGGACAATTTCATCCGCACTTCCTCGCGCGTGTCCGGCGCGACCGTGCGCTCCACCGCATCGCCGGGCCGCCGCGCCGCCATCCAGACCAGCGGCGTCGCCCAGAATTTGGTGAGCGCGCGGGTCGGGCGGGCGTCGGGATCGAGCAGGCTGTCGACATCGGCATTGTCGAGCCACAGGTTGGTCAGCGGTTCCAGCGACTGGCCGGTCTCGATCGCCTGCGCCAGAAAGATGCCATTGATGCCGCCGGCGCTGGCCCCGGCGATAATGTCCGGTAGCACGCGCAGCCGCACCCCGCTGGCCTCCTCCATGTCGGCAAGCAGCTTGTGATAGATGGCCTCGCTGCCTGTCTCCGGCGGCATGCCGTCATGATAGGCGCGGCTGGCGCGCGCCAACCGCCATACCTCCTTGGTGATGCCATGCATGTAAATGGCCAGGCTGATGCCGCCATAGCAGACCAGCCCAAGCCTGAGTTCCCTCTCCTTCATGGCGTGAACGTCGCAGAGCGGAGACGGCTTGTCGAGGGGCTGTCAGGCGCGGAAATCGGCCCAGATCGGTAAATGGTCGGACGCCTTGCGCGACGAAGCGCTGTCATGGACGCCGCAGTCGGTCAGCGTCAGCCGGTTGCAATGCATGATCCGGTCGAGCCGCGCCACCGGACGGCGCGCATGGAAACTGCGTCCGCACGGCGCGAAACTATAATGATGCGCAAAGTCGGCCAGGCATCCGCGATTGGCGCTCCATTCGTTAAGATCGCCCATCAGCACGGTGGGCATGGGCGCGCCCTGTGCCGCCGCATTGATCACGGCTGCGGCCTGCCGCCGCCGCCACAGGCCCGACAGGTCCAGATGCATGCCGAACACGCGCAGCGACAGGCCGTTCAGCGTCACTTCCGCCATGGTCGCGCCGCGCGGTTCCAGATAGGGGAGATGCAGCACGTCGCTCAGGTCGATCTGCGCGGCCTTGCGCACCAGCAGGGCGTTGCCGTGCCAGCCCATCGAATCGACCTGCACGTCGAGCGGCACCGGCTTGTAATCGCTCAGGCGCTCCATCAGCATTGGCGGAATGGCCGCCGATCGCACGCCAAAGCGCCGGTCGGCTTCCTGTAGCGCGATGATGTCTGCGTCCACCTCGCCCAGCACCTCCAGCACCCGTTCGGGCATCCGCCGCCGGTCGGTGCCGATGGCCTTGCGGATATTGTAGCTGGCAACGCGGATTGTCTTCATTACCGCTTCAATGCCTGAGCCGCGATGATGTTTCCAGTCCATCACCGGATGTTCTTGCAATGTTCGCGCATGGTCGGCATATCTCCGCTATGGCCAAGGCAAAGCGGAAATTCGTCTGTCAGCAATGCGGCACAGTCTCGCCGCGGTGGCAGGGCCAGTGCGAGGATTGCGGCGAGTGGAACAGCATCGTCGAGGAAGCGCCGGAAACCGCGTTTTCGGCGCGGCACGACCTGCACGCTGGCGGACGGGCGATTACGCTGATCGGGCTGGACAGCAAGGTCGAGCTGCCGCCGCGCACCAGCACCGGCATTGCCGAGTTCGATCGGGCGTTGGGCGGCGGGATCGTGGCGGGATCGGCCACGCTGATCGGCGGCGATCCCGGCATCGGCAAATCGACCCTGTTGTTGCAGGCCGCGGCGCGGGTGGCGGCGCGCGGGCTGTCGGTCGTGTATATCAGTGGCGAGGAAGCGACCGATCAGGTGCGGCTGCGCGCGCAGCGGCTGGGCCTGGGCGGCGCGCCGGTGATGCTGGCGAGCGCCACGTCGGTGCGCGACATATTGACGACGCTGGGGGAGGGTGAGCCGCCCGCCTTGCTCATCATCGATTCGATCCAGACGATGCATAGCGACCTGATCGAGGGCGCGCCCGGCACGGTCAGCCAGGTGCGGGCATCGTCTCAGGAACTTATCCGCTTCGCCAAGCAGCGCAACAGTGCGCTCGTGCTGGTCGGCCATGTGACCAAGGATGGCAGCATCGCCGGGCCGCGCGTGCTGGAACATATGGTCGATACCGTGCTGGCGTTCGAGGGGGAGCGCAGCCACCAGTACCGCATCCTGCGCGCGATCAAGAACCGCTTTGGCGGCACGGACGAGATCGGCGTGTTCGCGATGGTGGCTGAGGGGCTGGAGGAAGTCGCCAACCCGTCCGCCTTGTTCCTGACCCATCGTGATGAAAGCGTGACCGGCGCGACCGTGTTCCCGGCGCTGGAAGGAACCCGGCCGGTGCTGGTGGAGATACAGGCGCTGGTCGTGCGCCTGTCGAGCGGGGCGACCCCGCGCCGCGCTGTGGTAGGCTGGGACAGCGGTCGGCTGGCGATGGTGCTGGCGGTGCTGGAATCACGCTGTGGCCTCAGCTTTTCGACCTGCGAAGTCTATCTGAACGTCGCGGGCGGCTATCGCCTGTCGGACCCGGCGGCGGACCTGGCCGTGGCGGCGGCGCTGGTCTCCGCCCTTTCGGAAAAGCCGGTTCCCGCCGACGTCGTGCTGTTCGGCGAAATCGCACTGTCGAGTGAAATCCGGCCCGTCGCGCATGCGCCGTTACGGCTGCGCGAATCGGCCAAGCTGGGGTTCAATCGCGCTTTCATCCCCGCTGCGGCGGCGGACGGGGTGAAGGGAATTGCGGTCAATGGCTTTCGCACCCTCGCGGGGCTGGTTGACCAGATGCTGGGCAGGGGATAGCCACGCTGGCGATGAACGCCGTTGATATTCTTGTCCTGCTCGCCATTGGCGGTTGCGCCATATTGGGCTTGCTGCGCGGTTTCGTGCTGGAAACCCTTTCGCTGATGGCGTGGGTGCTGGCGATCTTCGCCATTCGTCTGTTCCATGCCTCCGCCACCGAATTGCTCAGCGCCTTTGTCGGGACGACCAGCGGGGCCGCCGTGCTGGCGCTGGTACTGGTGTTCGGCGTCACCTTCGCAGCGGGCAAGATGGTCGCCCACGCCATTGGCCGCCGTACCCGCCAGTCCGTGCTGGGGCCGGTCGACCGGGTGCTGGGCGGCGGCTTTGGCGCGGTCAAGGGACTGATCGGTGCGACCCTGATCTTCCTGGCGTTCAGTCTGGTCTATGACACCATGTATGGCAGCGGCGCGCGCCGCCCGGACTGGCTGTCCGACGCGCGCACCTTTCCGCTGCTCAATGCCAGCGGGCAGGCGATCAGTGAATTTCTGGCGGAACAGCGAGCGAAGAAGCCCGTCGAATCATAACGGAGGAGGGTCAGGCGCGCGGACCTACACCCAGCCCTTGGCCCGATAAGCCTCCGCCGTCGCCTTCAACCCCGCCTCGGTCGGCACTTGCGGCATCCATAATTGCCGGGGAACATGCGCGCCGGTCGCGGCGACCCAGTCGGGATGGCAGAAATAATCGACCCGGTCGGGGGTCAGCTTCGCGCCCTTGCCCCGGATCATCCGGTCAGTCCGTGCCGCCACGCCCAGCAGCCATGCCGGGGTTGCCAGCGTCCGTACGGTGCGCCCCATCGCGCGGCCGATCGCTGCGCCAAAATCCTTGTGGTCCCACCCGCCGGCAGTGCCGTCGTCCGCCTCATAGATGTGCGTCAGGCTGATCTCCTGCTCGCCCGCCAGCGTCAGCAGCAGCCGGGCCAGATCGCCTACTTCGATCACCGACAGACGCCCGCCGGGCGGCAGCATCATGACGCCGCGCTTGGCCATGCGGAACAGTTCCAGCATCTCCCGATCATTGGGTCCATAAATTGCGGGCGGGCGCACGATAGTCCAGTCGAGGCCGCTGGCCTGTACGTGGCGTTCGGCCAGCGCCTTGGACCAGCCATAGTCGGACAGGTCCGGTTCGCGCGCCGCCAGTGAAGAAACGTGGATCAACCGCCGCACGCCACGTTTGCGCATCGCGTCGATCACGGCGATGGTCCCGCGTGCGTTGCCGACAGCGAAAGCCGCCCTGTCCGGCGCGTTCACCACGCCCGCGATATGCACCACGACATCGGCGTCGCGAACCAGCGTATCCAGCGCTGCCGCGTCCTCCAGCGATCCCGGTACCCATTTGAGCCGCGCGCGCGGCGGCTGTGCCTTGCGCGTCAGTGCGGTGACATGATGCCCCGCCGCCAACGCCTGATCCAACGTCTCCGTGCCGACGAAACCCGTCGCGCCGGTCATCGCAATCCGCAATGTCATGGCGTCAGACCATCGCCATATGGTCGCGATGGACCAGCACGGATCGTGGCAGATGGCCAAGCAGCACGGCAATATCCTCGCTGCGCTTGCCCGCGATCCGCGCCGCTTCCTCGCTGTCATATTCGCTCAGGCCGCGCGCGATCGTCCGGCCGTCCGGAGTCATGATATCGACCACGTCGCCGCGCGCAAACACGCCTTCGACACTGGCGACACCGGCCGGCAACAGGCTGTTGCCCTGGCCCAGCGCCCGTTCCGCGCCCGCATCCACGATGATCCGTCCGCGCACGGTCAACCGCCCGGCAAGCCAGCCCTTGCGCGCACGTTTCGCTGGCGCGGCGAGAAAGACCGACCCCTTGCCACCATTGGTCCAATGCGACAGGGGCGCATCGACCTTGCCCGAAATGATGGCCAGATGGGCGCCCGCGCCGGTCGCGATCCTGGCCGCCTCGATCTTTGAGGTCATTCCGCCCGATCCCATGCCGGACGCGGAACCGCCATCGGCCATGGCAGCGATTCGCGCATCGATGCGTTCTATTGTCTCTATCAGCATCGCGTCCGCATCGACGTGCGGGTTGGCGGTGTAAAGCCCGTCAACGTCCGACAGCAGGACAACTGCGTCAGCCCGTGCCGCCTGTCCGATACGCGCCGCCAGCCGGTCATTATCGCCAAAGCGGATTTCGGCGGTAGCGACGCTGTCATTCTCGTTCACCACCGGCACGACGCCCAGCGTCATCAGCCGTTCGAGCGTAGCGGACGCATTGAGATAGCGGCGGCGATTTTCCAGGTCGTCGAGCGTCACCAGCATCTGCGCGGCAGTGATGCCGCATTCGTCCAGCAGGCTGGCCCAGCATTGCGACAGGGCGATCTGCCCGGTTGCCGCCGCCGCCTGCGCATCCTCCAGGCTGCCGCGTCCGCCCTTGGGCAGTTTCAACCGGCGCGCGCCCAGCGCGATCGCGCCGGACGATACGATGATCACCTGCTGCCCCGCGCTTTTCCGCGCCGCGACGTCGGCGACCAGCGTACGCAACCAGTCCACCCGCACCTGACCCGCCGGATCGACCAGCAGGGCAGAGCCGATCTTGATGACCAGACGGCGAACGAGGGCGGGGGGAAAGCCGGAGAGGGGGGGCATGGACACAGCTATCATTCCGTTCGCCCTGAGCTTGTCGAAGGGCCGTTCTTTCTCGAAGAGACGTGCAGGGCTTCGACAGGCTCAGCCCGAACGGGGGTGGGTTGGTTGACGCCTAGAGCGGCGACCATGGGCCTTCGCCTTCTTCATCCGCGCTGCCTTCAGCCTTCGCATCGTCCAGCGCCTGTCCCACGATCGGCAGGATCGCGTCGAGCAACGCTTCCACGCCCTCGCCAGTGCCCGCCGAGATGATGAACACATCTTCCACGCCTTCCTCGCGCAGCTGGCCGGCAATATCCTCCATCAACTCCGGGCCAAGCAGGTCGCCCTTGTTGAGCGCGACGATCTGCGGCTTTTCGTCCAGCCCCTCGCCATAGGCGGCCAGTTCGTCCTGCACGATGTGGAAAGCCTCGATCGGATCGTCCCCGGTCGCGTCGATCAGATGGAGCAGCACGCGGCAGCGTTCGATATGGCCCAGAAAGCGGTCGCCAATCCCCACGCCCTCGGCCGCGCCCGCGATCAGGCCCGGAATATCCGCGAGCACGAATTCGCGATTCTTGTGCAGCACCACGCCCAGTTGCGGCTTGGTGGTCGTAAAGGCATAGGCGCCAACCTTCGCCTTGGTATTGGTGACCTGATTGATCAGCGTCGATTTGCCCGCATTGGGCATGCCGACAAGGCCGACATCGGCCAGCAGCTTGAGCCGCAGCCACACCCACATTTCCTGGCCCGGCCAGCCCGTGCCATGCTGGCGCGGCGCGCGGTTGGTGCTGGTCTTGTAGGACATGTTGCCCCGGCCGCCATCGCCGCCGCGCAGGAAGGTGATGCGCTGTCCCACTTCGGTGAAGTCGGCCAGCACTTCCTGATCCTCATAATCGGGAATGCCGTCCTCATCCTCGCTGCCCTCGATCGGCTTGGGATCGGACAATATCTGGGTACCGACCGGCACCTTGATCACCAGATCCTTGCCGCCCGCGCCATAGCGATTCTTGCCCATGCCGGGCGTGCCGCGCTGCGCCTTGAAATGCTGGGTGTAGCGAAAGTCTATGAGGGTGTTGAGGCCCTGCACCGCTTCAAAGATGATGTCGCCGCCCTTGCCACCATTGCCGCCGTCCGGGCCGCCATATTCTTCATATTTTTCGCGCCGGAAACTGACCGCGCCGGGGCCGCCCCAGCCGGATTTGATAAAGATTTTTGCTTGATCGAGAAAATGCATGGGGCGCCCATAGAGCATTCTGAACCCTGCTGGAACAGCCGAGCGCTCGCGGAATGCGGAAAATGAGAAATAGCGTGCAATCGCACAAGGTTAAACCTTGGCCTGCGCCGCTTCGGTCGCGGCAAAGGCGGCAGCTTCGGCCATCAGTGCAGCGACCAGGCTGCGCGTGGCGATCTCGCGCGCCTTTTCGCGCGGCAGGCCCAGCGACGCCGCCATCGGCCCGCCCATCTGCGAATCGCCCAGCGCCAGCAGAACCAGCATCAGCGTATTGTCGCGGATTACATCGCCCAGGTCCGGGGTCAGCGCGGTGGCGACCAGCTTGTCGACCAGCCGGTGGATCGCCTCCACCACAGGGTCGAGCGCATCCTCATTGCCCGACGCCAGCATCCAACTGGCCAGCGCGCCCGCGCCGCCCGCGTCGAACGCATCGAACGTCATGTCGACGATCAGGCGGGGGGCGACTTCGCCGCGCCGCATGGCGTCCACCGCTTTGCCGATCGTCGCGGTGATCGTTTCGCCCAGATGCGCCGCCAGCGCCTTTTGCAAGCCCGCGGCCGACCCGAAATGATGGAGAAGATTGGCATGGGTCCGCCCGATCCGCGCCGCCACGGCCTTGAGCGTTACGGCTTGCGGTCCGGCCTCGATCAGCAGCATGCGCGCCGCTTCCACGGCCGCGTGACGGCTTTCATCGGGGCTAAGGCGGGCACGTTTTATTGACATTAGTGTAAGCAACTCATATTTACATTCATGTAAGTAGTGAGGAGATGTCCCCATGACCCCGACTGACTTGACCATCACGCCGCGCGACCGCCGTTTCGGGCGCGGGCAAGGGTCCGCCCGACATTGGCTGAATGGCGATCCGATCGCCACGGCTTTCTTCAACGCCCTGTCGATCACCTTTCCGCGCGGCGAAGCCTATTTCATCGACAGTGTGCGGGCTTTTCGCGAAGGCGTGCCTGATCGGCTGGCGCAGGAGATCGCGGCCTTCACCAGGCAGGAAGTGGTCCATAGCCGCGAGCATTTGGCCTTCAACCGGCAAGTGACGGACAATGGCTATGACGTGTCGCTGCTCGACGCCGACGTGGTTCGGTTGCTGGACCTTGCCCGGCAGCGCCCGCCGATCATCAGCCTGGCCGCGACCATGGCGCTGGAACATTTTACCGCTATCCTGGTCCATGAACTGCTGCGCGATCCGCGCTACCTGGTCGGGGCAGAGCCGGAAGCGGCGGCGATGTGGCGCTGGCACGCGATCGAGGAGATAGAGCATAAGGGGGTGGCGCATGACACATGGATGCATGCAACCCGCAACTGGAGCAGGGCGAAACGCTGGCGCGTCAAGACGCTGATGATGCTGATCGTGACCAAGCATTTCCTGCACCATCGTGCGCGCGGGATGATGGAGTTGTTGCGGCAGGACGGGATTACACATGTGCGCGCATGGGGCGGGTTGCTGCACTATGCTCTGGTGCGGCCCGGCATATTGCGGCGCGTGGCCCGACCCTGGATGAGCTACTTCCTGCCGGGCTTTCATCCGTGGCGCGTGGACGACCGGGCATTGATCGCGCTGGCCGACAGCGCCTATGCCGATGCGCGGATGGCGGCGCCCGCCACGGCTTGACCGGCGGGGCGGGGTGCGGTCTTATCGCGGCCATGCTCCATCCCCCGACGCTCCAAACCGACCGGCTGATCCTGCGTCCGCACGGCGTTGCGGACTATCCCGCCTGTTGCGCGCTGTGGGCCGACGCCGATGTCGTGCGCCATATCGGCGGATCGCCGCAGGATGCGCAGGCGGTGTGGTTCCGCCTGCTGCGCTATGCGGGCATGTGGTCGCTGCTGGGCTATGGCATGTGGGTGATGGAGGACCGGGCGACCGGCACGCTTATCGGGGAGGCGGGATTGCTGAGCGCCGCGCGCGGTTTGCCCGAACTGGAGGGCGTACCCGAAGCCGGCTGGGTGCTGGGACCGCAGGCCTGGGGGCGGGGATTGGCGACCGAGGCGATGGCGGCAGTGCTGGGCTGGGCCGACGCTCATCTGGACGCGGGCACGATCCGCTGCATCATCGAACCCGATAATGGCGCGTCAATCAAGGTCGCGGGAAAGCTGGGCTTTGCCGAATTTGGCGATGCGATGCTGGCGGGCAAGGCGATCAGGCTGTTCGATCGTTCGCCATCTTCCCAGGCACGGGAAGGGGGACCGGCGTAGCGGGTGGAGGGGATTTAGCTGCCTGACACAAATTTCATGTCCGGGCACTGACCCCCTCCGTCACGTCATCGCTCCGTTAACGGGAAAGGATCAAGCCGCCATAGCAGGCATGGCGTCAGCGTACAGATCCATCGCCGGGTCATCGCCCCGTCGGGCCACGCCGCCTTCTTCCAGGATCAGGCAGGGCGCTGTGTCGCCGCGTGCCGGGCTGAAACGGGGCTCGACGCGGCCAGTCTGGCGAAAGCCCAGCTTGCGCAGGACATTGCCCGACGCGCCATTGTCGGCGAAATGGATGGCACGGATGCCACTGACGCCATTGGCGCGCGCCATGCGCAGCACGGCCTGTGCGGCTTCCGTCGCGAAACCCAGTCCCCAATAGGGACGGGCGATCCAGTAACCCAGCTCATGGCCGCCATCTTCGGCGCGGGTGATGCCGCAGCCGCCGACCAGGCGCGGCGCGCCGTGGGTGCGGGTAAAGGCAAGCAGGCTGGGCAGATGCACGTCCTGCGGCCTTTCCAGAAAAGCCAGCGCGTCTTCCAGGCCATAGGGGCTGGGCGCGCGTGTCAGGTTGCGCAGGACGGCAGGGTCGCCAATGGCCTGGGCCAGGGCGGGGGCATCTTCCATCCAGCCCGGACGCAGGAGCAGGCGGGGGGTACGGGCGAACATTCTCGTCTCTCCTCTTTGTCGGCGCCGATAGCCGCCAATGATGACGGCTTGACGACGGCGTGGGTTCATGGACTGGCCCCGCCCGCATGACGCGCGAGAAGGGCTTAAGTTCCAAGGACTTGAGGGAAAGTGGAGGGGAGGCCCGCAACAATGAAAAAGGGGCGCTCCTTGTGGAAGGAGCGCCCCTTTTTCCCTCGAAAACCGACAGTGCCTATTGGCCCTGTCGGGAGGATCGCCCCTTTGCGGAGGGACGATCCGTCATCGATCGTCCGTTATTCAGCGGCCTGTGCGACGGCGTCTACCGACACATATTTGCGGCCCTGCTTGCCAGCGTGGAATACCACGCGGCCTTCGCCCAGTGCGAACAGCGTGTGGTCCTTACCCATGCCGACGTTGCGGCCGGGATAGACGCGGGTGCCGCGCTGGCGAATGATGATGTTGCCGCCGATCACTTCCTGACCGCCGAACTTCTTGACGCCAAGGCGCTTCGATTCCGAATCACGACCGTTGCGCGACGAACCGCCAGCTTTCTTATGTGCCATTGTCTAAACTCCTAATTCTAGTCGCGAAGCGATCAGGCTTCGGCAGCGGCAGGGGCCGCGTCTTCGGTCTTGGCAGCGGCCTTCTTGGCCTTCTTCGCTTCGCTGCCGATCGAAACGATCCGCAGGATCGTGTGACGCTGACGGTGGCCGTTCTTGCGGCGATAATTGTGGCGGCGGCGCTTCTTGAAGACGATGACCTTCTCGCCCTTCGCCTGCGCGATGATCTCGGCTGCGACGGTCAGACCGGCCACATCCTTCAGATCGCCGCCTTCACCGGCCAGCAGGACGTCGTCCAGCGTGATCTTGTCGCCGGCCTCACCGGCCATCTTTTCGACGACGATCTTGTCTCCGGCGGCGACGCGATATTGCTTGCCGCCCGTGCGCACGATAGCGAACATGGCTTGTCTCTTCTCGTTCAAATCTGCTTTACGCAGATCACCAAAGACATGAAGCCTTAGCCGACCCGCGCGGGAATGTGGCCCGGTAGTGGAATGACTCGGACCTGTCAACCACGATAGGCTGGTTCGAGGGGTGGTTTTCGACCTGCCTTGCCCTATCTATAGCAGGATAAAGGGATAGTGACACACATGAAGCGCATCGCAACAGACAGTCGAGCATCGGCGGGCCAGCGCCTGTCGGTCATCGCTGCTGTGTGGACGCTGATTGTAGTGATCCTGCTCTCCGCGCTTGCGCCGCTTGGGCCTCCGCTCAGCCGGGTAGCGGGTTCCGCCTTCAATCCCGCGACGATCGATGTCGTGATCAAGGCGCGCGCGCCGCTGGCCCCGCAGGCGGTGCAGGCTACGCAACCGGACGGCGAAGGTCCGTCGGTCCCGCTGCTGTTGCTGGCGGCGTTTGCCGCCGCTTTGGTGATCCTGTGGCGGCAATCTGCTGCCTCCGCCTTCGCCCCTGTCGGGGAAAGAGCGCGATCGGGCTTCCACTCCAACGATAGACGCGCCCGCGCTCCGCCCGCCAGTTCCTGACGAATCGAGTCCCGGCCCGCCTGTGCGGGCCTTCGTTCGGAACAAGGAGCTTCGCTCATGCCCCGCAAACGCCCGCCCTGGTGGTTCATGCCGGCCGTCATGGTCGCGCTGGCCATTGCCGCTGCCGCGCTGTCGCTCGCCATGCTGCCCATCGCCCAGGGATAGGTCGCCCGGCTGGCCGCGCCTGTCATGCGCGTGGCCGCCGTGCAGAATAGAAAGCCTGCTATGCCCCATCACACGCCCCTGATCGGCACGATTGTCGCCGGTCTCGTTGTTGCCTTCATCATGGGGGCGATCGCGCATCGCCTCAAACTCTCGCCGCTCGTCGGTTATCTTGTCGCCGGGATCATGGTTGGTCCCTTCACCCCCGGTTTCGTCGCCGACACTGCGCTGGCCAACGAACTGGCCGAAATCGGGGTCATCCTGCTGATGTTCGGGGTGGGGCTGCATTTTTCGCTGAAAGACCTGCTGTCGGTCAAGAATATCGCCATCCCCGGCGCACTGGTGCAGATTGCGGTCGCGACCGGCCTTGGCATGGCGTTGGCGCATGTCATGGGCTGGCCGCTGATGGGGGGCATCGTCTTTGGCCTTGCCTTGTCGGTCGCCAGCACCGTCGTGCTGCTGCGGGCGTTACAGGGCGCCGATCTGGTCGAGACGCGGCGGGGCCGCATCGCGATCGGCTGGCTGATCGTCGAGGATCTGGTGATGGTCCTGGCGCTGGTCCTGCTGCCCGCACTCGCCACCGTCATCAACGACGCCAATGCAGGGGCGGGGGCAAGCGCCCTGATCGCGCCGCTGGTCGGTACCCTGCTCAAGGTTGCGGGCTTCGTCGCCCTGATGCTGGTGGTGGGGCGACGGGTGATCCCCTGGGCGCTGCACTGGGTGGTGCATACCGGATCGCGCGAACTGTTCCGGCTTGCGGTCCTGGCCATCGCGCTGGGCGTGGCGTTCGGCGCGGCCTATGCGTTCGACGTCTCCTTCGCGCTCGGCGCATTCTTCGCGGGCATGATTTTGGGCGAAACGCCGCTCAGCCGCCGCGCGACCGAGGAGACGCTGCCCCTGCGCGACGCATTTGCGGTGCTGTTCTTCGTGTCGGTCGGCATGTTGTTCAATCCGGCGGTGCTGGTGGAACAGCCGCTGCCGCTGCTGGCCACCGTGGCGATCATCATCGTGGGCAAATCGATCGCCGCCTATGCCATTGTCCGGCTCTTCGGCAAGCCAGCCGACACCGCCATGACCATCGCGATCAGCCTGGCGCAGATCGGCGAATTTTCCTTCATCCTCGCCACGCTGGGGACGGGACTTGGCGTCCTGCCTGCCGATGCGCGCGATTTGATCCTGGCGGGCGCCATCGTCTCGATCTTCCTCAACCCCATCCTCTTCTCGCTGGCCGTGCGTGGCCGCAAGCAGGACGAGGTGGATGCAGAAGCCGCCCGCGTCGCGGCGGAGCGCCCGCCGGTGGGGCATGTCGTGCTGGTAGGCTATGGCCGCGTCGGCAAGCTGATCGCCACCCGCCTGACCGAGCGATCGGTGCCGTTCGTCGTGATCGAGGGCGATGGCGCGAAAGCCGAAGATGCCCAATCCGCCGGCCTGTCCGTGGTACGCGGCAGCGCGCTGGAGGACCGGCACCTTACAAAGGCGGGGGTTAAAAAGGCGCATCATCTGCTGATTGCCGTGCCGGAAGGTTTCGAGGGCGGGGCGATTTTTGAACATGCGATCCGCTTGAACCCCAACCTGGCCGTCGTCGCCCGCGCGCACAGCGACGCGGAGGTCGACTATCTGGAGAAGCTGGGCGTGCCGCAAATCGTGATGGGGGAACGGGAACTGGCGGGCCGCATGCTCAGCCTGTGCGGAGCCAACTAATCGAGAGACGTCAGAAACCGCGCGGCCTGATCCCGGATCGCCGCGCGGTCGGGCTGCGCCATCTTCGCCCAGTTGCGATAGGGCATGGCCAGCCGCATATTGCCCCCCAGCAGCTTTTCATTGCGGGCCAGGAAATCCCAATAAAGGGCGTTGAACGGACACGCATCCTCGCCCACCCGCTGCTTCACGTCATAGCGGCAGGATTTGCAGTAATCCGACATGCGGTTGATATAGGCGCCGCTCGCGGCATAGGGCTTTGACCCCAGCAGCCCGCCATCGGCAAACTGGCTCATCCCCAGCGTGTTGGGCAGTTCGACCCATTCATAGGCGTCCGCATAGACTTCCAGATACCAGACATGAACCTGGTGCGGATCGATCCCGGCCAGCAGCGCGAAATTGCCGGTGATCATCAGTCGCTGGATATGGTGGGCATAGGCATGGTCGATGGTCTGGCCGATGGCCTGCGCCATACAATGCATGTCGGTTTCGCCGGTCCAGTAGAAACCGGGCAGGGGCCGCGTCGCGCCCAGCGCGTTGCGCTGCGCATAGTCCGGCCCTTCATGCCAGTAGATACCGCGCACATATTCGCGCCAGCCGATGATCTGGCGGATGAAGCCCTCCGCTGCGTTCAACGGCACCTTGCCCACCCGATAGCGCGCCTCGACCGCCTGGCAGAGTGCCAGCGGATCGAGCAGCCCGGCGTTGATATAGGGCGAGAGGATCGAGTGCCACAGGAACGGCTCGTCCGTCAGCATCGCGTCCTGATAGTCGCCAAAGCGCGGCAATGCCTCGTCCAGAAAGCGGCGCTGCTGGCGCATCGCTTCCTCATGCGTCACAGCGAAATGGAAATGGTCAAGGCTGCCGATATGGTCGGCAAAGCGATCCGCAACCAGCGCCAGCACATCTTGCGTCATCGCGTCAGGCCGGAACCGGACGGGCTGCGGCATCAACAGGTCGCGCCCCGGCGGTGGCTTGCGATTTTCCGCATCATAATTCCATTCGCCACCCTCCGGATTGCCCGCGCTCGTCATCAACAGTCCGGTTTTGCGCCGCATGTCGCGATAGAAAAACTCCATCCGCAACTGCTTGCGCGCCGCCGCCCAGCTGTCGAATTCCGCATGGGAACAGAGGAAGCGGTCATCCTCATGGATCGTGACCGGCAGACCGAAAACCAGTTCCCAATCTTCCAGCATCGCGCGCACCCGCCATTCACCTGCCTCCGTCACGTAAATGGCGGCGGGATGATGCCGCGCGATGGCGCGCGCGACCTCGGCAGTGAAGCTGCCGCTATTGGCCGGATCGTCCAGTTTCACATAATCGACCGTCCACCCCAGCGCGCGCAGCCGATCGGCATGGTGGCGCATGGCGGACAGGATGAAGGCGATCTTCGCCTTGTGATGGCGGACATAGCGGGTCTCATCCGCCACCTCCATCATCAGCACGACGCTGCGTGCCTTGTCAGCGTGCCGCAGTGCGGCGACGTCGGGCGTCAACTGGTCGCCCAGCACCGGAATGAGAAAGGGGCCGTCGGTCATGCTTCATAGCAATGACCGACGGCCCCTTTGGCTCCTAGCTGTTCTAAAGGGTGTTATCCCCGGCTGCGCGGCGGACCCTTGCGCGGGCCGCCCGCGCCAGCGCCCTTGAACGGGCGTGGGCTATGCGGCGCTGCGCCGCCACGCGAAAAATTGCCGGGACCGCCGCGGGGCGGACCGCTGCGGTTGGGACGGTCGCCATTGGCAGGGCGCAACTGCTTGCGCTTTTCGCGCGCTTCCTCGCGCGGCGCACCATCGACCGGATCGAACAGCACGTCCGCGCCCTCGTCACCCGCTTCGCCGGTGCGACGAACGGCGGCCAGGAATTTGGACGCGATCGCCTTGGGAATTTCGAACATGGTGTCGTTGGTGGTGATGCGGATTGCGCCGATGTCACCGCGCGACACATGGCCGCGACGGCAGATCAGCGGCAGGATCCAGCGCGGATCGGCATTCTGGCGGCGACCGATATTGATGCGGAACCACTGCGTATCCTCGAAACCGGGGCGTTGCCCGTCGCGGCGGGCGGGCGCTTCGCTGCCGTCCAGCAACTCTTCGGGCGCAGGCAGGGCGGCGCGGGCAGACCGCACCAGCATGGCCGCGATTTCCTTGGCGCTCTTGGCTTCCAGCAGTTCGCTGCCCAGCGCCCAGTCGGACTCTTCCAGTTCCATCGGCTCCAGCAGGCGGGCGCGCAGCCGTTCGGCATCCTGCGCGGCGATCGCTTCCTTGGTGGGGGCGGACGTCCATTCGACGGGAATTTTCGCGCCCTTCAGCATCCCTTCCACCCGGCGACGGCGCGGATAGGGGACGATCAGGACGGCGGTGCCCTTCTTGCCCGCGCGGCCGGTACGACCGGAGCGATGCTGCATGGTTTCGACGTCACGCGGGATTTCGACATGCACCACCAGCGTCAGCGTGGGCAGATCGATGCCGCGCGCGGCCACGTCGGTCGCCACGCACACGCGCGCCCGCTTGTCGCGCAGCGCTTGCAGCGCATGGTTGCGCTCATTCTGGCTATGTTCGCCCGACAGCGCGACGGCGGCAAAGCCACGCTCGGTCAGGCTGGCGTGGAGATGACGGACATTGTCGCGCGTGGCGCAGAACAGGATCGCCGTCTCCGCTTCATGGAAGCGCAGCAGGTTGACCACGGCATTTTCAATGTCGGCTGGCGCGACGGTCATCGCCTGATAGCTGATGTCGCCATGGCCACGATCATTGCCGGCGGACTGGATCTGGAACGCATCCTTCTGATAGCGGCGGGCCAGCGCCACGATCGGCTTGGGCATGGTCGCCGAAAACAAAAGGGTGCGGCGGCCATCAGGGGTGGCGTCGAGAATGCCCTCCAGATCTTCGCGAAAGCCCATGTCGAGCATTTCGTCGGCTTCGTCCAGCACGGCGGTTTTCAGCGCCGACAGGTCTAGCGCGCCGCGTTCCAGATGGTCGCGCAGGCGGCCCGGCGTGCCGACGACAATATGCGCGCCCTGCGCCAGCGCCTTGCGCTCGCGAGCAGCGTCCATGCCGCCAACGCAGGTGGCGATGCGCGCCCGCGCTCCGGCGTAGAGCCATTCCAGTTCGCGGCTGACCTGCAATGCCAGTTCGCGCGTCGGCGCGATGACCAGCGCCAGCGGCCAGGCGGGCGGGGGCAGGCGGCCTTCCTCGTTCAGCAATTCGCCCGCCATGGCCAGGCCAAAGGCGACGGTCTTGCCCGACCCGGTCTTGGCCGACACGATCATGTCGCGGCCAATCGCTTCGGGTTCGATGACCGACGCCTGCACTTCGGTCAGGTTTTCATACCCCTTGGTCGTGAGCGCCTGCGCCAGGATGGGGGGGAGAGTTTCAAATGCCATATTGTTGTATTCCATCGGATAATAGCGACCCGCCATATACCGACGGATACCAAAAGACCTGTTCCTTCCGCCCGTTCAATCGGACGCCCGAAGCGCAAGGTCGCACGCTTCGGTTTCATACCATCCTCCCCTGCAAGGGGAGGTGGCAGGGCGAAGCCCTGACGGAGGGGTGTCCCCCCTCTCGATAGGGTGATACCCCTCCACCACCGCTATGCGGCGGTCCCCCTCCCCTTGCAGGGGAGGATGAACTTAAAAACAGGAAAGCCTCCTTCCCCATTTCGCGAGGAAGGAGGCTTGCCTGATTGTCTATAACGCAAAAATCAGACTGCGGCGACTTCCGCCACATCGACCTTCACGCCCGGACCCATCGAGGAGGACAGGGCGATCTTGCGCACATATTTGCCCTTCGAACCGGTCGGCTTCGCCTTGACGATCGCATCGACGAACGCGTCGAAATTCTTGCGCAGGTCTTCAGCGGTGAAGCTCGACTTGCCCAGGCCCGCATGGATGATACCGGCCTTTTCGACGCGGAATTCGATCTGACCACCCTTGGCGGCCTTCACGGCTTCGGCGACGTTCGGGGTCACGGTGCCGAGCTTAGGGTTGGGCATCAGGCCCTTGGGGCCCAGAACCTTACCCAGGCGACCGACCAGGCCCATCATGTCCGGCGTCGCGATGACGCGCTGGAAGTCGATGTTGCCGGCCTGGATCGATTCCAGCAGGTCTTCTGCACCCACGATGTCGGCGCCGGCGTCGAGCGCCTGCTGAGCCTTGTCGTTACGGGCGAACACGGCGACGCGAACGTCCTTGCCGGTGCCGGCGGGCAGGGTGACGACGCCACGGACCATCTGGTCGGCATGACGGGGATCGACGCCCAGATTGATCGCGATTTCGACGCTTTCGTCGAACTTGGCGGTCGCGTGGGTCTTGATCAGGCCCAGCGCTTCGTCAACGCCGTGCAGCTTGTTCTTGTCGATCGCGGCGGCGAGAGCCTTCGCCTTCTTGGTCTGCTTTGCCATGGTCTTAGCCCTCCACCACGTCGAGGCCCATCGCGCGCGCGGAGCCTTCGATAATCTTCGTTGCTGCGTCGATGTCGTTCGCGTTCAGGTCAACCATCTTGGCCTGGGCGATTTCGGCGAGCTGGGCGCGGGTGATCTTGCCAGCGACGACCTTGCCCGGTTCCTTGGAACCCGACTTCAGGTTGATCGCCTTCTTGATCAGGAAGGTCGCAGGCGGCTGCTTCGTGGTGAAGGTGAAGCTGCGGTCGGCATAGACGGTGATGATCGTCGGCAGGGGCGTGCCCTTGTCGACATTGGCCGTCTGCGCGTTGAACGCCTTGCAGAATTCCATGATGTTCACGCCGCGTTGACCCAGGGCCGGGCCGATCGGCGGTGCAGGCTTGGCGTCTCCAGCGGGCACCTGGAGCTTGATATAGCCCGTAATTTTCTTGGCCATTATGACTCACTCTGTTGCTGGGCGGACCCGAAAGCCACGCCCGGTTCAAGTTTAGCGGTACTAACGAAGGCGAAGCCTCCTCCCGCGCTTATTCCCGGTCGCCCGGAAATTCTGTTTGCCCCGTCATGCCGGACTTGATCCGGCACCCAGGGCGAAATCATGCGACGTCACGCCCAGACGCCCTGGATCCCGGCCTTCGCCGGGACACGAGCTTTCCTTATTTGGAAAGCTCTACCTGCTCGAAATCCAGTTCCACAGGCGTGGCGCGACCAAAGATCGACACCGACACCTTGACCCGGTTCTTTTCGAAATCCAGTTCCTCGACCGTGCCGTTGAAGCTGGCGAAGGGACCATCCAATACCTTGACCGCATCGCCGATTTCGTAATCGACGCTGACCTTGTGCTTGGGCGCGGCCTCAGCTTCCTTGCGGGCGCCGAAATAGCGTGCGGCTTCCGATTCGCTGATCGGCTGCGGCTTGCCCATCGAACCCAGGAAGCCCGTCACCTTCGGCGTGTTCTTGATCAGGTGATAGATGTCGTCGTTCATCGCCAGCTTGGCCAGAACATAGCCGGGCATGAACTTGCGCTCGACCTGCACCTTCTTGCCGCGCTTCACTTCGGTCACGGTTTCGACAGGCACTTCGACCTGTTCGACCAGCTGGGAAAGGCCCATGCGCTCGGCTTCGGACAGGATCGATTCCTTGACCTTGTTCTCGAAGCCCGAATAGGCGTGGATGATGTACCAGCGCGCCATGTTACCGTTTCAAACTCCCAAAAACCAAGGCGGTCATGCTCAGGCCCGACCCGCCGCGAGGCTCAGCAGCCACTGGACGATCGCGCCGAAAAAAGTGTCGATGCCAAAGAAGAACAGGCCCAGCATCGTCGTCATGATGACGACCATCACGCCGGTCATGATCGTTTCGCGACCCGTGGGCCACACGATCTTCGACGCTTCGGTCCGCACCTGATTGACGAATTCGCCGGGGGAAACCTTCGCCATCGCCTGCCTCAAACCCTTTGCACAAACACCAAAACGCGAAGCAATAGTCCGCCCTCCCGATCCCGCCCATATCGGCGTCCGGGGGATGCGGCCGCATAGCTTCGCGACACAATTTCGACGGCGCGTCTAGCGGCAAACCTCATGCAAGACAAGGATGCTGCTGGAACGCCTGGCAGGAGTGGAGGGACTCGAACCCCCGGCATTCGGTTTTGGAGACCGACGCTCTACCAACTGAGCTACACTCCTGTGCCGGCGAAGGAGGGCGCTTTAGCGTGGCATGACGGGCAGGGCAAGCGCGATTATGCAGCTTTTTCCTGGCGGTCCGCGATGCTCGTTTCGGCACTGGTCTGCCGCTCTGCCTCCGCATTGATCTGCGCGCCCAGCAGCACGACATAGGCCGACACGAAAAGCCATAATTGCAACACGACGACCGCGCCCAGCGACCCGTATGTCTCGTTATAATTGCCAAATGTCGCGACATAGAAGGACACGCCCAGCGTGACCACCAGCCAGAACAGGGTGGCTGTGACCGACCCGACCGTCAGCCATTGCCACTGCGCCTGTCGCCGGTGCGGCCCGAAACGGTAGATCAGCCCGAATATCAGGCTGGCAAACAAGCCGGCGCAAATCCATGTCACGGCCTTGATCGCGAACAGTACGCCCGGTCCCCAGTTGACCAGCAGCTTTTGCAGCAGGCCGATGACCGTGGCCGTAAAAACGCCTGCCACCATCACCAGCACGGCGGAACAGGTAATGCCCATCGACACGCGGGTGAACGCGATGATGCCGCGCCCTTCCTTCTGCCCATAGACGATGTTCAGCGCCTCCATGATGGCCGATGCCGCGCGCGTCGCGCCATAGATCGCAATGCCGAGCGCGGCGGCCAGGCCAAAGCCGATCGCCGGTTTGGCGGTACTGACGACGCCCAGCAACTGGTCGTTGATCAGCTTGGCCGCATCGGCCGGCACGACCGCGATGATCGCCTGCATATGTCGTCCGACCATCGCCGGATCGCCAAACAGGCCATAGGTCAGCACGACGGCCGCCATCATCGGCGCGATCGAGAGAAACGCATAATAAGCGACGCCTGCCGCGAGCAAACCGACATGGTTGGCCGACAGCGCGCCATAAACCCGCTTCAAAATCTCCCACCAGGCCCGCGGCGGAATTTTCCACGGCGCATCGACATGCACCTGCTGCGCGACTGGCTGCTTCATCGGTTTCCCCTGTTGCTACACCAGGCAAGCGCATGAAAGGGGAGGGCGGTTCCCGCCCTTGGGTATTACAAAAACACGCCGCCCTTCATGATCCGCCGCGCGCGGCCCTGTACCGGCACCCGGTCGAACGGTGTGTTGCCTGCCGCCGCCGCCATTTTTCCGCTGTCGACGATCCACGGCGCATCGGGGTCGACAAAGATCAGGTCCGCCGCGCTGCCGCTTGCAAAGCTGCCCGCATTGACGCCCAAAATCCTGGCCGGATTGGCGCTCAGCAGGGTCATCAGCCGGTTGAGCGACACATGCCCCTCCCGCACCAGATTGAGCGAGAGCGCCAGCAGCGTCTCCGCCCCGGCCATGCCGGGCGATGCATCGGCGAAGGGCAGGCGCTTGTCCTCCGCCCCGCGCGGATCATGGCTGGACGTGATGACGTCGACCGTGCCATCCGCGACTGCCGCGATGCTCGCCTTGCGATCATCCTCCGACCGGAGCGGGGGCGACAGACGGGCGAAGGTGCGGAAATCGGTCACCGCATTGTCGGCCAGGAACAGATAGGCGGGGCTGATGCCGCAACTGACCCGCAGCCCTTCCGCCTTGGCCGCGCGAATGAGGTCGAAGCCAGCCCTCGTCGTCACCAGCCGGAAATGGATCGCCGCGCCTGCCTGCCGCGCCAGCATGATGTCCCGCGCGATCGCCATGGCTTCGGCGCAGGCGGGCGCGTGCGGCAGGCCCAGCCGCGTCGCCGTCTCACCGCTCGTCGCCACCGCCTTGCCCGCCAGCCCGCCATCCTCGGCATGGGCGATCACCGTCAACCCCAGCCCGGCCGCATAGGATAATACCCGCAGCATCACGCCCGAATCCGCGATCCACTGCCGCCCGGTGCCGACCGCCTTCGCGCCGGCCGCCTGCATCATGCCGATCTCGGCCAGTTCCGTCCCCTTGAGGCCGCGCGTCGCCGCCGCGATCGGGTGGACCCAGAAATCGGGCTTCCCCGCCCGCGTCGCCTGCCGGATCAGCGCCGCATCGTCCAGCAGCGACGACTGGTCGGGCATCAGCGCCGCGCGCGTGATCCCGCCAAAATGAAAGGCGGGCTTGTCCGTCGCAAAGACGCCCAGGTCGACAAGGCCCGGCGCGACCACCTGTCCCTGCGCATCGATCCGCTCCGCGTCCGCAGGCACGGCGATGTCCCCGGCCGCGACGATCCGATCGCCTTCGATCAGGATGGAGCCGGAGAGCAGCGCATCCCCCGCCGGATCGGCCAGGCGACCGTTGATGATGGCGAGTTTAGTCACCGAGAAACACCCCTAAACCGTTCGCCCTGAGCCTGTCGAAGGGCCGTTCTTTCTTTTGCGTCAAGGAAAAGGTCAGGGCTTCGACAGGCTCAGCCCGAACGGAGGTTGTGGAATTCATCACGCCCATCCCTCCACACCCCGCGCGCCGCGCGTCAGTACGTCCAGGCACGCCATGCGGATCGCCACGCCCATTTCCACCTGTTCGGTGATCGCGGAGCGCGTGGGATCATCCGCCACCACGCTGGCAATCTCCACGCCCCGGTTCATCGGGCCGGGATGCATCACCAGCGCGTCCGGCTTGGCCAGCGCCAGCCGCTCAGGCGTCAGGCCGTAGAGCATGTGATATTCGCGCGCCGACGGGATGAACGCCCCGTCCATCCGCTCATTCTGAAGCCGCAGCATCATCACCACGTCCGCGCCGTCCAGCCCCTGCGCCATGTTGGTGAAGGGCGTCGCGCCCAGCATCTCCACTTCCGGTGGCATCAGCGTGGGGGGCGCGACCGCCCGGACCTGCGCGCCCAGAGCGGCCAAACACAGCATGTTGGAGCGCGCGACCCGGCTGTGCAGCACATCGCCGCAGATCGCGACGACCAGCCCTTCGAAACCGCCCTTGCGCCGCCGGATGGTCAGCGCGTCGAGCAGCGCTTGCGTGGGATGCTGGTGCCAGCCATCGCCCGCGTTCAGCACCGGGCAGTCCACCTTGTCCGCGATCAGCGCGACTGCGCCGGAACTGGCATGGCGGATCACGATGACGTCGGCGGCCATGGCGTTCAATGTCATCGCCGTGTCGATCAGCGTCTCGCCCTTCTTCACGCTCGACTGGCCCGCATGCATATTGACCACGTCGGCGCCCAGCCGCTTGCCCGCAATCTCGAACGACAGCAATGTCCGCGTGCTATTTTCGAAAAAGGCGTTGATCTGCGTCATCCCGGCCAGCCGGTCATCATGCTTGCGCGCGCCGCTGCGGTTCGCCCGCGCCCAATGCTCCGCCTCATCCAGCAAAAAACGGATTTCCCAGGGCATCAGGTCCGCAATGGACAGCAAATGCCTGTGCGGAAACAGCGCCCGACCGGTCAGGTCGGACGAAGCGGGCGCGGCGGTCGTTTCGGGCATGGGATGCGCTTTAGGCGAGGGGAGGAGAGAGGGCAAGGGAGCGGTGATGAAGTTGAACGCAAACCCGACATCAGTCCGCGCAGAGCTTGTCGAAGCCTTGTTCTTTCCGTGGGATCGCAGTCACCTTCGGCCCAGAAGCCGCCCCAGCAGCGCCCCGTCCCGCAACACCTCCCGCGCGGCGTTATGTCCCGGTGCGCCGGTCACGCCGCCGCCGGGATGCGTGCCCGCGCCGCACATATACAGGCCCTTCACCGGCCCGCGATAGGCGCCATGGCCCAGCACCGGGCGTGCGGCCCACATCTGGTCCAGCGACAGATGGCCGTGCATGATGTCGCCGCCGACCAGCCCGAATTTGCGCTCCAGGTCCAGCGGCGAGTGGATCTGCCGCGCGATCACGCTTTGCGCAAAGCCGGGCGCAGCCGCCTCCACCGTCGCGATGATGCAGTCCGCCGCCGCATCCCGCTCATCGTCCCAGCTACGGCCATCCGGCAGGTCCGGCGCGAATTGCTGGCAGAAGAGGCTGGCGACATGGCATCCTTCCGGCGCCAGAGAGGCGTCGATGGTGGACGGGATCAGCATCTCGACGATCGGCGCTTTCGACCAGCCATCGCGCTTGGCGTCCATGAACGCCCGATCCATATAATCCAGCGTCGGAGCGAGGATGATGCCCGACTGGTGATGCTCCCCCACGCCGGGCAGGCAGGGGAAATCGGGCAGGGCGCTCAGCGCCACATTCATGCGGAACGTGCCGGACCCGGCCTTGAACGCCTTGATCCGCCTGGCGAAATCGGCGGGCAGATCGGCCGGGGCCATCATCCGCTCATACAATAGTTTCGGCCCGACATTGGCGATTACCGCCTTGCCCATCACCTCTTCGCCACTCTCCAGCCGCACGCCCACGGCCTGCGCGCCGTCCACCAGCACGCGCTCGACCGGCGCTTCTAGGCTGATCTCCACCCCCATGGCGGTCACGACCCGTGCCATGATCTGGGTGATCATCCCCATGCCGCCGACGCTATGGCCCCAGGCGCCCTTCTTCCCGTTCACTTCGCCAAAGACATGGTGCAGCAGCACATAGGCACTGCCCGGCGTGTCGGGCGACGCATAATTGCCCACCACGGCGTCGAACCCGAACGCGGCCTTCACCGCGTCACTCTCGAACCAGCCGTCCAGGAAACTGCGCGCCGATTTGGTGAACAGGTCGAGCGTGTCGCGCTGCTGTTCGATGGTCAGTCCCGCAATGCGCCGCCCCTGTTTCAGCGCGTCGATGATCATCGACAGGCCGTCGCCGACATTGGGCGGACTTTTCAGCACCAGGTCGCGCAATATGTCGGCCACCACCTCCAGCGCATCATAATAAGCGGGCAGGGCAGCGGCGTCCCTGGCGCTGAACCGGGCGAATTCCGCCTGCGTCCGTTCCAGTCCGCCGCCCAGTTTCAGATAGCCGCCATCGGGCTGGGGCAGGAAATTGCTGATGGGCCGTTCGATGACGCGATAGCCGTGATCGGCCAGCCTCATATCGGCAATGACCTTGGGATTGAGCAGGCTGACCGTGTAGCTGGCGGTCGAGTTGCGGAAACCGGGGTGAAATTCCTCCGTCACCGCCGCACCACCAACGACGTCGCGGCGCTCCAGGATACGCACCTTGTAGCCAGCCCGCGCCAGATAGAAGGCGCAGACCAGCCCGTTATGCCCCCCGCCGATGATGACGGCGTCGTAGCTTTTGGTCATGCGTTCGCGCTCCATCCCGCCGCGGGGGCGCGGTGCTGCCGCGCCTGTGGAATAATCGTCCGCATCCGCGCGCAAAAATGGCGCAGCGCCACTTCATCCTGATGCAGCGGTCCGACAGTGAAACTGTGCGACGCCATGCCCGCCTGCACCCGCGCCACCAGCGTCGTATCCTCTGCATTGACCTGCCGGTTGATCCGCCAGTTGAGATAGCGCGCCGCCTTCATCTCCCTGCGGTCATCCGGCACCGCATAGCTGATCTCGCGGATCAGCGTCTGCGTCGGCGACACGGGCAGCCATGCCATGAAATCGACCTGATCGGGATAGATGTCGAACGCGAAATTGGGCCACAGCTTGAAATAGGTCCATAGCCGCTGCCGCTCCGGCGGCAGATGCGGCACGGCGGGCAGGAAGTGCTGATAGGCGCGCTCCGACCAGTTGGCTGATGGCCGTTCGACGATCGGCCCCCACATCTTGTCGACATGGGCGCTGGCCTCCACGCCATAGCCGTCGCCCATCAGCCGTTTAAGCCCCGGATGCGCGACGCCGATGTGCAGCCCGTCGGAATAATTGTCGCCGATATTCTTCCAGTTCACGCTGCGTGGCCGCAACGTCACCCGCCCCAGCGCGCGCAGGTCGGCAAAGCGATAGGGCGCGATTTCCTCGACATAGGGGGCCATCATCTGCGCGACCGAAGGGCCACCATCATCGGTCAGGCGGACGAACAGGAATCCGTGAAAATCCTCGACCTGCACGGGCGTCAGGCCATGGTCGGCCAGGTCCATGGCATAGCCCGCCTTCATCGGCACGCCGGTCAGCCGTCCGTCGCTCTCATAGGTCCAGCCATGATAGGGGCAGACCAGCTTTCTGGCGCAGCCCGACACCCCGTCGACGATCCGCGCGCCGCGATGGCGGCAGACATTGGTAAAGGCGCGCACCGCGCCATCCTCGCCCCGGATGACGATGACGCTTTCACCGATATAGTCGAGCGTCTGGAAATCGCCCGGCTGGGCTATGTCGCTGATGTGGCAGACGATCTGCCAACCGGGGCGAAAGATGCGTTCGACTTCGGCGGCGAAAAATTCCGGGTCGCTATAGGTCCAGGCCGGCAGGCTCCAGCCCGCATCCGGGTCTGCCCCGCTTCCTGCCTGCTCCACCATTTCCGCGCATCCCCCGACGCTGCCGATCAATTTTACGAACGTATAATATAACCCGCGTTCATGCCAGCTATATGTCCAGCTCAGTGTCGGCTTTGTCGACCTGCGCGCCATAACGCCGCGCCAGCACGGCGCAGGCCATCAACTGGATCTGGTGGAACAGCATCACCGGCAGCAGGATAGCGCCGACGCTACTCGCCGGGAATAGCAGCCCCGCCATCGGCACCCCGGTCGCCAGGCTCTTCTTCGACCCGCAAAAAACCAGCACGATCCGCTCCGCCCGCGCCAGGCCCATCATCCGGCCAAGCCCCCAGGTGAAGCACAGGACCACCGCCAGCAGGGCAACGCAAAGACCCGCCAGCAGCGCCATTTCCCCCGCAGACACCGTCTGCCACAGCCCCTCGACCACTGCCGCGCTGAAGGCGGCATAGACGACCAGCAATATCGATCCGCGATCGACCCGTCCGATCATCGCCTTGTGCCGCGCCACGAACCCGCCAATCCAAGGTCGCGCCAGATGCCCGATCAGGAAGGGGAGCAGCAATTGCAGCACGATCCCCTCGACCGAGGCCAGCGAGATCAGACTGCCGCTGCCCGTCCTCTGCATCAGCAGCGCGACCAGCAAAGGCGTCAGGACAATGCCCAGCAGATTGGAGAAGGAGGCGCTGACGACCGCAGCGGCGACATTCCCCCGCGCGATAGCGGTAAAGGCGATGGACGATTGCACGGTCGATGGCAGCAGCGTCAGGAACAGCAGGCCGGCCCGCATCCCGTCGGGCACCGCGCCGATCTGCTGGCTTGCCAGCCCCAGCAGCGGAAAGACGGCGAAGGTCGTCGCCAGTACCGCCAGATGCAGCCGCCAGGCCTTGGCCCCGTCCCAGATCGCGGCGCGCGACAATTTTGCGCCATGCAGAAAAAACAGCAGGACGATGCCCGCATCCGCCACGGCATCCGCGATCCGTGCTCCGTCACCATGCGCGGGCAGCAATGACGCTAGCGCAACCGTGCCCAGCAGCAGCAACAGGAATGGATCGATCAGTTCACGAAGGCGGGTCATGGGTCAGCCTTGGGCAGGGAAGGGCGCAAAATCGGGGATAGACGCCGCCTCTTCATTGAGCCAACAGATTCGCACAAGCAGGCAAGGAGCGGATGATGAGCGAACATATTGCGGTGATCGAGCAGGCTGGCGTGCTGGAAATCCACATCGACCGACCCGACAAGAAAAATGCGCTGACCGCCGCCATGTATCGCGCCATGACCGCCGCGCTCGCCGATGCGTCTGCCCGTGCGGACATTGGCGCCGTGCTGTTCGCGGGGCGTGGCGACGCCTTTTGCGCGGGCAATGACCTGAAGGATTTTCTGGCCGGGCCGGAAGGGGGCGCTGCCGCCTTCGCTTTCATCCGCGCGATCGCCGCGTTCGACAAACCGCTGGTCGCGGCGGTGCAGGGGCTAGCCGTTGGCGTCGGCACGACCATGTTGTTCCATTGCGACCTGATCTACGCCGCGCCCGATGCGCGCTTCGTCATGCCGTTCGTCAATCTGGGGATCGTGCCGGAAGCCGGGTCCAGCCTGCTCGCGCCAGCGTTGATGGGTCATGCGAAGGCCGCTGCGATGCTGATGCTGGGCGAACCTATGGATGCAGAAGGGGCCGACCGCTTCGGCCTCGTCACCGCCATCGTTCCGGCCGACCAGTTGCTCGACCATACCCGCGCCAAGGCCGCCGCACTGATGGCGAAGCCGCCCCAGGCTCTCGCCGTCACCCGCCGCTTGATGAAGGGCGATCCCGCCACGCTCACTGCCCGGATCGACGAGGAGGCGCGGCTGTTCCGCGAATCGCTGACATCACCCGAAGCACAGGAAGCCTTCACCGCCTTCTTCGAAAAGCGCGCGCCCGTATTCAGGCGGGGCTAGGGCCATCGGCTTGCTTGCCCAGCCGTAATTCGCTCACGATCACCGCTGCGACGATCATCGCCCCGCCCAGCAGCGCCATGGGCGGCAGCCGGTCGCCAGCGATCCGCCCGATGATCCCGGCCCAGACCGGCTCGCCTGCATAGATCAGGGTCGCCCGCGTCGGCGACACGGTGCGCTGCGCCCAGTTCATGACCAATTGGATGATCGCCGTCATCGCGCCCAGGCCGCAGGCGGCGATCACCACCGCCCAGGAAAAGGGCGGGATCGCCTCGCCAGCGGGCACCATGCAGGCGAAGGCCAGCAGCGACGTTACCGCAAGCTGCACCACCGTCACCCGCAATATGTTGACGCTGCCTGCAAACAGGCTGATGAAAATAATCTCCAGCGCGATCGGCACTGTGCTGACCAGCGTGATCAACTCGCCCTTGCCCATCTTCACCCCGTCTTGCGGCGCGGCGACGAGCAGCAGGCCGATAAAGGCCAGAACCACCCCGATCCAGCTCGCAAGACGCGGGCGGCGGCGCAGGATGATCCATTGCAACACCGGCACCAGCGGGACGTAGGCCGCCGTGATGAAGGCCGAAGAACTGCTCGAAATCGTCTGAAGGCCCCAGGTCTGGAGCGTATAGCCCGCGAATATGCCCAGCCCGATCACCAGCCCGGCCCACAATTCGCGCAACGTCATGCCCCGCAGCAGCGGAGCCGCCAGCGGCAGGGTGAGCAAGGCCGCCGTACCGAAGCGCAGCCCGACGAAATATAGCGGGCCAGAATGCGTAACCGCGCCATGCACGATCAGAAATGTGCCGCCCCACAGGATCGTTATGCCGATCAGGGCAAGCTCCGCGCGGCCGATCAGCCAGCGGCTTGGGACGGGCTTACGGTCTAGGACGGCGGCATGGGTCATGACCGACCGCTATGGACCGCGCAGGGCGCGGTCAAGCCAGGGGTGCGCGGGATGCGCCCGCGCACCCGGACGGATTATTCGTTCTTCAAATCCTTGCCCGCTTCTTCCAGCGACGCGCCAACATCGCGCTTGGCAGCGTCCGCCTTGCGTTCCGCGTCTGCGGCGGCATCGCTCGTCGCGGCGCCGATCTTGTCCGTGCCCTCGTCGATCGTCCGTCCGGCCTCATCCAGGCCATTGTCGATCTTGTCGCCAGCCCGATCAACCGACTGGCTGATGTCATTGCCGATCGAAGCGCCAGCATTTTCGACGCTATCCTGGGTCTTTTCCGAGCAAGCCGACAGGCTGGCGATAGACAGGACCGCAAGGGCGGCCAGAACTGAAGTGCGCATGATGTCTCCTTTTCCCCATGGCATGGAAGGAGATAAGCGCAGCAGGCGCGATAAGGTTGCGTAGATGCGCCTATCCGCCGCGAAGGCCGAACACCATCGACCGGTCCTGATCGGGGATCAGCCCTTCCAGCACCCGCCAGAAGCCGGTGACCGATCCTTGCCCCGCCTGCGCATAGGCAGCCGCCATCTTCTCTCGCAGGGCGCGGAACAGTTCCGCCTCCAGCGCTGCGCCCGCTTCGCTCAGCCGCAGCAATTTCTGGCGGCGATCGCTGGCGCCGGGCCGCGTTTCGATATAGCCGCGCTCGATCAGGTCATTAAGAACCCGACCCAGTGACTGTTTGGTAATGGCCAGCAGCCGCAGCAGATCCTTGACGGTCAGGTCGGGCTGGCGCGAAATGAAATAAAGCGCGCGATGATGCGCCCGGCCCAGCCCGATCGCGGCCAACCCCTCGTCGATGGACCGGGTCAGCGCCGAATAGCCGAAATAGAGCATTTCGATCCCGCGCCGTATCTCATCCTCACGCAGGAACAGCGGGGAAGCGGGGGACATCTGGGCCGAGGAAGGCGATGAACTGGTAACGGTCATGGCTGTGATGATCCAGCGCGGGAGGAAAATATCTTATTGCCGTCCCAAAAGGATGATGACTAGTGGTCCGATTCTGACATTTGCTACCTTATGGGGTAAGGCCTGTTCAAATGTCAGAATCTTTTCGGACCACTAGCCCGCTTTTATCCTGGTGGATTTTGCGATTTTGACATTTGCAGGCCCATCCCAGCCGCCAGGGGGATGCAAATGTCAAAATCAATCCACCGGGCTTTCCTTTCGCCAATCACACGCTATATGCCTGACCGCGTCGACGATAGTCGGCCCTGCTGGGGCGTCGCCAAGCGGTAAGGCAGCGGCTTTTGATGCCGCCATGCGCAGGTTCGAATCCTGCCGCCCCAGCCAGTTTTCCTGAACATCATCGAATCATGTGAGAAGCGGAGACGGCGATGGCCGCCTCCTTCGTCCCTCAGCGGTGCTGGTTACCGGCCCAGCAGTCCGCGCGCTTGACCGGCAATTTCGGCCAGCATCGCCACATTGGGCGTCGCCGCGGCCTTGGCGCGTTGTACCAGGGTGCGGAACTGGCGGATGCGGGGGCCGCGCTGGATCAGCCATTGCTCGACATGGTCCGATATGTCCTTGCCTTTGCCATGGGCCAGGAAATCAAGCCGGACCTGCTGCATGTCGCGGGCGACGCCCGAAATCAGCAGCCGCTCCCACGGGTCGCTCGGCTCCATGCGCGCGGCGGCGGACTGGACCCAGTCGATTCCGACTGCTTCGCCCAGATGGGTGAAGGCGCGGGTCAGCGCGACTTCATCCACGCCCATCTTTCCGGCCAGGGCCGCGATTCCGACTGCGCCGTCCAGCTTGAACAGACCCGCCGCACGCCGCGCCAGAGCCTCCGGCGCGCCGAGGGCCAGCAGCCTGTCCGTCACCGCATTGGTGCGGCGCTGCGCTTCGCTCGTCAGCAGATCGTCGACCTGCGCCGCCAATGTGCCGACTCCCTGCTTAAGGGCAGCCAGTCCGGCGCTGGGCAATGTTCCGGCCGGTTGGCTGCGCAAGATATCGGCAATCTGCGCCCGCATCCCGCTCGCAATGTCGCCGAACAGGGCAAGGCGCGCGCTTTCCGCCATCTCGGCGGCGTCAATATCCGCCCATAGCGCGTCGATGTCATAGAGGCGCTCGGCAATCAGGAAGGCGCTGGCCATGTCGCCCAGCGAACAGCCTTCCTCCTCCACCATTTCGAACGGATGGATCAGGCCCAGCCGGTTCACGATGCGATTGGCGACCTTGGTGGCGATGATTTCCCTGCGCAGCGCATGGGCGGCGATCGCATCGGCCTCCTTTTCCTGCATCGCAGGGGGGAAGGCGGCCATCAATTCGCCAGTCATGCTGTCGTCGCTGGCGATGTCGCTTTGTTCGATCGCATCCTGCAAGGACAGCTTGGCGGTCGAAAGCAGCACAGCCAGTTCTGGTCGGGTCAGCCCCTGGCCGTCCTGCCCACGCCGCAGCAACTGGTCATTGGCGGCCAGTCCTTCAACCTGCCGGTCAAGTCGCCCGCTTTCCTCGAATGTCTCGATCAGGCGGACATAGCTTGCCAGATCCGCCGCGCCGCCATTTTCAGCGATCGACAGTCCCAGCGCCTGAAGGCGATTATCCTCCAGCACGATCGCGCCGACGGCATCGGTCATGCTTTCCAGCAGCGCATTGCGCTCCTCGAACGGCAGGCGACCCTCGGCCATCTCCTTGTTGAGCGCGATCTTGATATTGACCTCATTATCCGAACAATCGACGCCCGCGCTATTGTCGATGAAATCGGTGTTGATCCGTCCGCCATGCAGCGAAAAGGCGATGCGCCCAGCCTGCGTCGTGCCCAGATTGGCACCTTCGCCGATCACCTTGACGCGCAGTTGCTCTGCATTCACGCGCAACCGGTCATTGGCGGGATCGCCGACATCGCTGTGGCTTTGTGCGGCCGCCTTTACATAGGTGCCGATGCCGCCGAACCAGAGCAGGTCGGCCGGGGCCTTGAGGATCGCGGAAATCAGCGCGGTCGGCTCCATCTCGGTATCGGTGACGCCCAGTATCGCCTGGATTTCCGGTGTCAGCGTTATGCTCTTGAGCGCGCGGGAAAATACGCCGCCACCCTTCGAAATCAGCGCCTTGTCATATTCGTCCCAGCTTGAGCGGGGCAGCTGGAACATGCGGTTGCGCTCCTCCCAGCTTCTGGCGGGATCGGGCGCAGGATCGAAGAAGATGTGACGATGATCGAAGGCGGCGACCAGCTTGATCGCTTTGCTGAGCAACATGCCGTTGCCGAACACATCGCCCGACATATCGCCGCAGCCCACGACGCTGATCGGTTCGCTCTGCACGTCGACGCCCATTTCGGCAAAGTGGCGCTGGACGGAGATCCATGCTCCGCGCGCGGTGATACCCATCGCCTTATGGTCGTAACCGTTAGACCCGCCGCTGGCAAAGGCATCGCCGAGCCAGAATTTGCGGTCGAGCGCAATGGCATTGGCCACGTCGCTGAAGGTCGCCGTCCCCTTGTCGGCGGCGACCACGAAATAGGGGTCGTCGCCATCGCGCACAACGACCTGGGCGGGGTGCTTCACATGATCGTTGACGATATTGTCGGTGACCGACAGCAGCGCGCGGATAAAGATGCGGTAGCTTTCCGTACCCTCTGCCAACCAGGCATCGCGATCGGCCTGTGGATTGGGCAATTGCTTGGGATAGAAGCCGCCCTTGGCCCCGGTCGGCACGATCACGGCGTTCTTCACCCGCTGCGCCTTCATCAGGCCCAATATCTCGGTGCGGAAATCGTCGCGCCGGTCGGACCAGCGCAACCCGCCACGTGCCACTGGCCCGGCACGCAAATGGATGCCCTCTACCCTGGGGGAATAGACCCAGATTTCGCGCCATGGCAGCGGCGCGGGCAGGCCGGGAACCTGCGCGCTGTCCAGCTTGAACGCCAGCGCCTCGACTGCGGCCTTGCTGAAGAAATTGGTGCGCAGCGTCGCGGTGATGACCGCGCGCAACAGGCGCAGCACCCGATCCTCGTCAATCGCGGTCACGGCTTCCAGCCCGGCGTCGATCGCCGCCTGCGCCTGCGTCACGCGCGCGTCCGCGCCATCGCGCGTGGCGGGATCATGCAGCGCCTCGAACAGGGCGACCAGATTGACCGCAACCCCCTGCGCACGGCGCAGCGTTTCGGCAAAGGTCGCCATGCCATAGGCCATGCCGGTCTGGCGCAGATAGCGGAACAGCGCCCGGAACAGCACGACCGATCGCGGCGTCAGCCCGGCGGTGACGATCAGTTCGTTGAAGCGGTCATTTTCCGCCCGGCCTTCCAGCACCTGGGCGATCGCTTCGGTGACGATGTCGGCGCGGTCGACCACGCCCTGCGCATCGCCGCCAGCGGGCAGTTCCAGCACGAAACGCTGGACATGGCCCAGCGCACCCTTCTGACCATTGGCGTCGATGGCCGTCGTCATCTCCTCGATCACGCGAAAACCGAAATTCTCGAACGCCGGGACGACTTCGGACAAGGCGATCGTCATATGGCTGTAGAGTTTGAGCCGCAGCCGTTCCGCGCTATCCTCAGGGTTGCGATAGATGCGGATCGATTTGTCGTCCGCTCCGGACAGACCATGGATCAGGCGGATGTCGATAGCCGCTTCGGCTGGCCCGGCGCCGTTGCGATAGACCGCAGGGAAACCCCCGGCGTAGCGTTGCGCCAGCGCGGCGGCGCGGCCCGGCTCCTCGGTCTGGGCCAGCGCTTCCTCGACGGCGGGCAGCCAGCCGCGCACCATCTGCTTGAGTTGATGGTCCAGTTCCGCGTCATCCGGCACCACGCCGCCTTCGCGCAGGTCGAGCGTGATGCGCAGCAGCGCCAGTCCGCCTTCCTCCAGCGCGATCGACCAGCTGAGAACCGGCCCGTTCGACGCCTGCGCCAGCATGTCCTGCACCGCCATCCGGCGCGCGGTCGACAATTCGTCGCGCGGCAGCCAGACAAAGGCATAAAGATGGCGCGCCAGTGCGCTGGTCGCGAGCGCCAGCTTCGGCCGCGGCCGGTCCGTCAGCGACATGAAAGTCAGTGCTAGTCGCTCCAGCGTCTCGCGATCAAAGCCGATCGTGATGTCATGGGGCAGGGCGGTGAGCGCGTGGGCCAGCGTCTTGCCCGCATGGCCCGCCGGATCGAAGCCGAACTTGTCCATCAGGTTCGACAGCGTCGATCGCAGCAAAGGCACCTTGTCCGGGGTCGCCGACAGGCCCGAACTGGTCCACATGCCCGCATGGATCGACAGCGCCTTGACCTCGCGCCCTTCGCGCACGGGGATGATGATCAGGTCGAGCAGCACATGGCGATGAATGCGCGAAAGGCGGCTGGACTTGATGATCAGCGGCGTGCGCTTGCCTTCCTCGAACCACACGAAGGCGGCTTCCAGCGAAGCCGGGGCGATCAGCGTCTTGTCGCGCAGGGTGCAGATGCCGAGCTGCGACTGGGTAGTGCCGTCGCGGTTGCACAGTTCGTGCCCGGTCTGGGTGAAATGGCGCGCCAGGAACCAGCGCAGCAGCGCCGCGCCTTCCTCATCCGGCACAGCATCGGCGTCCGCCGACATCGCAGCCTGCATCGGCGCCCAGTCCGCCACCGCCGCCCGCACGTCGGCCAGCGTATCGCGCATCGCCTTTTCCAGCGCCCGTCGCGCCTTGGCGTCTGCCCGGTCCGCTTCCATGTAAATCATCGATTCGCGCCGCGCGCCCGGCGCGTCATCGTCCAGAATCGCGGCGATCGATCCGTCGGCATGCCGGGTTACCGACAGGACAGGGTGCAGCAGGCGGTGGATGGTGATGTCGGCAGCCGCGAGCGCGTTGGCGATACTGTCGACCAGAAACGGCATGTCGTCGTTGACGATCGCGATCCGCATGTAGCGGCCATTGGCGCCTTCGCCCAATGTTTCGACCATGATGGCGGCTTCGCCCGGCTTGCGGCCGTTGGCGGTGCGGCCCAGAAAGGCGGCGGCGGCGGCAATGCCATGCTCGTCCAGCCCTTCGCGTTCGCCGGGCAGCGCACCACGCTCCAGCGCTGCCTCCAGCGCCTCCCGAATGAACTTGTCGACTTCCTTGATGTTCGCGTCCGCCAGCGCCGTCATTCGCCTAACCTCTCATGCGGGTTCGTCCCGCTTGGAATTGAACGGAGGAGGCACTGGATCGCCGCCATGCGTCTCCTCGGCTTTCGAGCGTCTATATGCCTCCGCCCATCGGGAGGCTCAAGTCTGATTGCGAAATAAAGTGTCTTAACATTGAAATAATATGATGCACCGCAACATGCCCCGAACAGGCTGGCGGGGCAGGTCGTGACGTGACTATCGGCCAGCCCGCGCCGCATGTCGAGCGGGGATCAAGGCGCTTTCGGCGCATTTTGCCGCGATCCGCCCAAGTCAGGCGGCGCGTCGTGCCGCACCATGCTGATGCAGGCAAGATTATGCAGCTTTGGAGATCGCTCCGTTCATGAGCGTCACTGTCACTCCGCCGCCACACTCTCCAGCCCCAGCAACGGCGCGAGATAATGCCCCGTAAATGACCGCGGCTCCTTCGCGACCTTTTCCGGCGTGCCTTCCGCGACGACTTCGCCGCCCTTGACGCCGCCTTCCGGTCCCATGTCGATGATCCAGTCGGCGGTCTTGATGACGTCCAGATTATGTTCGATCACGACGACGCTGTTGCCCTGGTCGACCAGCGCGTGGAGGACTTCCAAGAGTTTGCGGACATCCTCGAAATGCAGGCCCGTGGTCGGTTCATCCAGAATGTAGAGGGTGTTGCCGGTGGCGCGGCGGGAAAGTTCCTTGGCGAGCTTGACCCGCTGGGCTTCGCCGCCGGACAAGGTCGTGGCCTGCTGGCCGACCTTGATATAGCCAAGGCCCACTTCGGCGAGCATCGCCATCTTGTCGCGGATAGGGGGGACGGCCTTGAAGAATTCGACCGCGTCCTCGACCGTCATGTCCAGCACGTCAGCGATCGACTTGCCCTTGAACTTCACCTCCAGCGTTTCGCGATTGTAGCGCGCGCCGTGGCATACGTCGCATGTCACATAGACGTCGGGCAGGAAGTGCATCTCGATCTTGAGCACGCCGTCGCCCTGGCACGCTTCACAGCGGCCGCCCTTGACGTTGAAGCTGAAACGGCCGGGCTTGTAGCCGCGCGCCTGGGCTTCGGGGAGGCCCGCGAACCAGTCGCGGATGTTGGTGAAGGCGCCGGTATAGGTGGCGGGGTTGGAACGTGGGGTGCGGCCGATCGGTGACTGGTCGATGTCGATCACCTTGTCGCAATGTTCCAGGCCCGTCACCTTGTCATGCGCGCCGGCCAGAATGCGGGCGCCGTTCAGGGCGCGGGCGGAGGCGGCGTAGAGCGTGTCGATGGTGAAGCTGGACTTGCCGGAGCCGGAGACGCCGGTGATGCAGGTGAAGGTGCCAAGCGGGATCGATGCAGTGACGCCGCGCAGATTGTTGGCGCGGGCATTGTGGACGGTGATCTTCTTGCCCGATCCCTTGCGGCGCTTCTTGGGCACGTCGATGCGGCGGGTGCCGTTTAGATAATCGGCGGTCAGCGACCCTTTGGCGGCGAGGATGTCGGACAGCGTGCCCTGGGTCACGATCTGTCCGCCATGGATGCCCGCGCCCGGCCCCATGTCGACGATATAGTCGGCGTGGCGGATCGCATCCTCGTCATGCTCGACGACGATCACGCTGTTGCCCAGGTCGCGCAGGCGCTTCAAGGTCACGAGCAACCGGTCATTGTCGCGCTGGTGCAGGCCGATCGAGGGTTCATCGAGGACGTAGAGTACGCCGGACAGCCCGCTACCGATCTGGGACGCCAAGCGGATGCGCTGGGATTCGCCGCCGGACAGCGTGCCGCTGGTGCGGTCGAGGTTCAGATAATCGAGGCCGACATTGTTGAGGAAGCCGAGGCGCTCGACAATTTCCTTGAGAATGGCCTTGGCGATCTGGTTCTGCTGATCGTTTAGCTTGTCCGGCATCGCGGTGAAGAAATTGAGCGCGTCCACGACCGAGCGGCGGGTGGAGAGGGAAATATCCTCGCCCGCAATCTTGACGGCCAGCGCTTCGGGTTTGAGGCGCGCACCGTGGCAGGTTTCGCAGGGCTGGGCGCGCTGATATTTGCTCAGTTCCTCACGCATCCAGGCGGATTCGGTTTGCAACAGACGGCGGTTGAGGTTGCCGATGACGCCTTCAAACGCCTTCTTCACCTCATAGCTTTTGCGGCCATCCATGAATTTCAGGGTGACCGGCTTGCCGCCGGTGCCGTGCAGGATGATGAGCTTCACTTCGCCCGGCAGGTCCGACCAGGGCGTGTCGAGGCTGAAGCCGAATTCCTTGGCCAATGAGCCGAGCACTTGCATATAATAGGGACTGGGCGGGTTGGATTTTGCCCAGGGGACGACCGCGCCCTTTTTGAGGCTCAGGGCTTCGTTGGGGACGACCAGTTCGGGGTCGAACTCCAGCCGTTCGCCAAGACCGTCGCACGCCGGGCAGGCGCCCATGGGCGCGTTAAAGGAAAAGAGGCGCGGCTCGATCTCCGCGATGGTGAAACCGCTGACGGGACAAGCGAATTTTTCACTGAACACGATGCGGTTGGCGGGGATGCCGGACCCCTTCATCTTCTTGTCGGCGGCGGGGGCTTCATCCTCGCGGCCCGGCACGACGCCATCGGCCAGATCGACATAGGCCAGGCCGTCGGCAAGTTTGAGCGCCTGCTCGAAACTGTCGGCGAGGCGGGTGCCCATGTCGTTTTCCACGGCCAGGCGGTCGACCACGACTTCGATGTCATGCTTATATTTCTTGTCGAGCGCGGGAGCGTCCTCGATCAGCATCATTTCGCCGTCGATGCGGACGCGGGTATAGCCCGCCTTCTGCCATTCGGCCAATTCCTTGCGATATTCGCCCTTCCGCCCGCGCACAACGGGCGCAAGGAGGTAAAAGCGCGTGCCCTGCGGCAGCAGCATCACGCGATCGACCATCTGGCTGACGGTCTGGGCGCTGATCGGCAGGCCGGTGGCGGGGCTGTAGGGGATGCCGACCCGCGCCCATAGCAGGCGCATATAATCGTAGATTTCGGTAACGGTCGCGACGGTCGAGCGCGGATTCTTGGATGTGGTCTTCTGCTCGATGCTGATTGCGGGGCTCAAACCCTCGATATGCTCCACATCGGGCTTCTGCATCATCTCCAGAAACTGGCGCGCATAGGCGGAAAGCGATTCCACATAGCGCCGCTGTCCTTCGGCATAGATGGTGTCGAAGGCGAGCGAGCTTTTGCCCGATCCCGACAGGCCAGTAATGACGATGAGGGAATCGCGGGGCAGATCGACATCGACGCCCTTGAGGTTATGCTCGCGCGCGCCGCGCACACTTATGTGGGTCAGACTCATGGGGCGTGTTGTTCCAGATTTGTTCTGTTCGGGCAAGTCCATCTGCCGATCGTCCCGACAGATGGGGCGAGGGCAGGGATTTGAGAAGGGAAAATCCGCACCGTGGAGCGCAAAGCTAGCCGCCCTGTACCAAAGACATGGAGGTTGATTTGCGCATCATTGCCGATTTTGTCGGCCATGACGTAGCGTCCTGTCGACCGATTCAGCCTGTCCCGGCCAACGCAGGAACGCTGCCAACGGCGCGTCCCATGTCGTTGGTGGATGTCGGTCGGCGGTTTGTCGCCGGAGAATGCCGCCGGGCGTATTGCCGGGGCAGGTTGTCGAACGGGGCATTCGCGCAGCGGCATTGCAGCTATGATGAGCGCCATGCAGAAAACGGCTGTGCCCATGTCGCGCCGTCTTTTCCGCAACAGTTCATCCTGATCCCGGTGCCCGACAGCATCCTGGATACGCCCCCGGCCATCCCTTGCGCCGGGGGCGTTTTCGCGTTTGGCTGGCGCGGACCGATGCGCTGACCCGGCCATTGCAGGCGCGCGAATTCCGCATCCGCCATTCGTTGCGATTCCCACTTTCCGTTACGGCAAATGTCGTTTGGCGGCCCGTTCATGTCGTTCGTCGCGCTGTTTGTCCGAGCCGTGCGGCGCTTTGTCGATGGGAGCGTCGTTGGCCGATGCGGAGTGCCGCCGGTCGAACCAGGCAGGCGTCATCATCGGCCCGCGCCTAAACAGGGTGGGCGAACGGGAGACGGCGCCGACCCCAAATGACCCCCAGGCCCGCCCCGTTCGCACCCGGACCGTCGCCCGCCCCTAACAGGCGGTGGTCGATAAGTGGCGATTGAGCCACAGCAGATTTGAGGAGATAAGCCCATGTTCCGTTCGACCCTTTTCGCCGCGCTCGGTTCCTTCGCGCTGATCGCCACCGCCGGTTCGGCTTCGGCTGGTGAATTTATATCCAATGGCCGCACGAGCGAAGTGCGCCATGGCGACCTGAACCTGTCCAAGGCGTCCGACCAGCGGGAATTGCGTCAGCGCATTTCCCGCGCGGCAAACCAGGTTTGCAAGTCGACCGACCATGCCACCAAGCAGGCGTGCAAGACGCAGGCGATCGCGCATGTCGAAGCGCCGGTGAACGCCGCCATCGCTCGCGCCGAAACCAGTGAACGCTATGCCGATGCAGGCGCGAAGGGCATGCAGAACTGATTGCCGGCGTATCCGCAAAATCGTGAAGAAGCCCGGCCAATGCCGGGCTTTTTTGCGTGAGGGCAGGGCGTCGCGCCGCTGTTTCGCCTCAGCGTCCCGTCATGGCGCGGGCATTGGCCAGGAAGGTGCGGCCAATGCGGATTTCGTTACCGTCGACGAGCGCGGCGAACCAGACGCCGCTGCCGTCATGACGCAGGCGGGCGATATGGTCGCGCCGGACGATGTGGGAGCGATGGAGGCGGACGAACTGCTGCGGATCGAGCCGCTCCTCCAGGCTGCTGATCGTCTGGTGCAGCAGATAGCTGTGGCTGCCGACATGCAGGCGCATATAGTCGCGTTCGGCTTCGATCCGGTCGATCTGGTCAGTGGCGATGCGGATCAGTTCGGAACGATGGGGCACCCAGAATTCTTCGGCCCAGTCGGGTTGTGGTTCGGCGGGTGCAGGGATGCCTTCGGGCGCGCGATTGCGCAACACTGCCTCGACCCGGTCGATGGCGCGGGTCAGGCGATCGTGCGCCACGGGCTTGAGCATATAATCGATGGCGGCCAGATCGAAGGCTTCGACCGCGAACCCTTCAAAGGCGGTGACGAAGATGACGGCCGGGCGGATGCCCATGCGTCCGACCGCGCGGGCAACGCCGATGCCGTCGAGCAACGGCATGGCGATGTCGAGCATGACAAGGTCGGGCTTCAATCCTTCGATCAGGCGTAGCGCAGCTTCGCCATCGGTGGCGGTGCCCACAAGCGCGATGCGCTGTTCACGCGCGCACAGCATCTGGAGCCGCTCGACGGCAAGCGGTTCATCGTCAACGATCATGGTGCGGATGGACATGGGCGTCAGCAACCCCGGCGGATGATGGGTAGGGTGAGGAGGACGGAAAATCCCTTCTCCTCGCGCGGACCATAGGCGATCTGGCCCTGATCGCCAAAGCGCGCCGACAGCCTGTCCCGCACATTGGCAAGGCCAATGCCGCTGCCGCTGTCCGACAGGCTGGGCGGATTGTCGCCATCGTCGGTGACGGCGATGTGCATCAATCCGCCATCTTCCCTCGCGGTGATACGGATCTCGACCGGGCTGGAGGTACGCGAGACGCCATATTTGATGGCATTTTCGACGAGCGGCTGGAGGATCAGGCCGGGGACGCAAGCGCTCATCAGGCCGGGAGGAATATCGATCACCGTATTCAGCCGGTCGGGAAAGCGAACCCCTTCAATATCGAGATAGAGTTTCTGGAGATGGACTTCCTCCTCCAACGGCACGTCGTCCAGCGGATCGCCGGTCAGGCTGGTGCGGTAGAAGTTGGAGAGTGACATGATCATCTGCTCCGCCTCGTCCCGCCGGTCCTTCATGACGAGGGAGGAGAGGGAGTTGAGCGTGTTGAACAGGAAATGCGGGTTCACCTGATAGCGCAGCGATCGCAGTTCGGCTTGCTGGGCTGCGCGCTCCAGCCGGGCAGCGCGGCGTTCCGTACGATGGGCTTCGCTGGCGTAGGACAAGGCGAGATAGAGGCCAGCCCAGGCGGCGAGGAAGAAATAGCGGCTGATCGCATCTTCAACGATCTGGATCAGGGCAAAAGCCTCTTCGCTGGCATATTTGCCCCGATCGCCGTCGGTGAAGATATTCACCGGGTCATAGACGTTGAACATGTAGAAATTGGCAGACGCCATGGCGAGCGCGAAGGGGGCGGCGAGCGAGAAGGCGGCGACGATGCGGACGCTTAAAGGTTTGGCGTCAAAGCGGCGCAGCACTAGGTAGAGAACCCATGTGACGACTATGCCGATCACCGTGACAACGGCGCGGCGAATACCCAGTTCGCCCTGCGATTCAAAGCCCATCACGGCTGCGCGCAGGGTTACGAGTATGGCGTAGAAGAGCCAGAAACCAAGAATGGAATAAAGCGCGACCGCGGGGGATACGCCGCGTTCGCCGTCGTCGGGAAGGCTTGTCATCTTCACCTTTTACGCGCTGGCGGGGGAAATGTCGCCCCATGGCACGGTAGCTGGTCGAACTGCCCCGCCCGTTGGTCGAACATGGGAACCGCCGCCCGTCGCCGCCCGTTGAAACAGGCAAGAAGGAGAGTGTGATGAACGATCAGGATGATGTCCGCCCCAACAGTCGCGAGGAAGTGGGCGATGCGCGCGAATCTGACGCACAGGATCATGTGCTGAGCGAGGAAGAGAAGCTGGACGAAGGGTTGAAGGATTCGATGGATGCGTCCGATCCGCCAGCCGCCACCCGTCCGGGCGACAAGGGCGATCCAGTGCCTTCGTCGGGCTTCAAGGAAGGGCAGGATTGATGGTTCTTTGCCGCAAATCATGCTAGTTTTGCTTCGCGGGACTGCGAATACGCACCTGCGTTTTTGAGAGGAGCGATCATCCATGCCGACATCTGCCACCCCCGCGATCGAACGCATAGCCCGCGTTCTTGCCGGCCGTCAGCTTAGCCTGAATGGCGGCGGCAGCGATCCCCATGCGGCAGGCGCGGTGGATGCGGCGTGGCCCAGTCACGTCGATGATGCCTATGCAATATTGCACACCCTCCGCGAACCGGACGCGCAGATGGCGCAGGCGGGCGACGTGGCGGTTTGGCGCAGCATGATCGGCGCAGTGCTGGAGCGACAGACGGGCGCGTGAAAGATTGCACAAGCGAGGCCAAATTTTCATGTTGCGCCGCACAACAAAATCTGGTCCGTTGTGAATGGCCGTGGAACAGGCGCTTAAGCCTTTAGCAACCATAAGAGGCGCATGTTCCTACGATCGACTTGGAGTCGGAGGGCATGACAATGGGTACGAGTGCAAGACCTGCGGACGGGGCCGTAACCTTGGCGGAGTTGCGTGAATTCGCCAGCTTCCCGTCTGCCACGCAACGCTATATTCGTCGGTCGCTGGATATTGGGCTGCATCGTCGCGATGCGATGAAGCTGTGGTCGCGCGACATGGTTGAGGAAGCCTCCATCCGCGCGCAGGCCCGGATCTATGGCCGGATCGAGGAGATCAAGGCGCGCGTGCCCGATGACAGCGGGCTGGACCAGGTCGAGCCATTCATGGCGCCGCTGGTGACCATCTCCGCCTTCGATCTGGGGCAGGACCGGCTGGCAAGTTTTTCGGCCTATCGTTTTCTCTATGAGCGGCTGCTGGGTGCGGGGGCACGGCCCTGGCTTCCAGGCGCCTTCTGCGCGGCGGCCAGTCTGCCGCATCTGCATCCCGAAAAGCGTCGTACGCTGCTTCAGTCGATCAGCGAAGCGGCGGCGACGGCGGCTGGCTGGTCCAACCGCGAGCCCACCTTCTACCCCGAATGGGTTGAGAAGGTGGATATGAGCAAAGCCAACTAAGGCTGGCAGGACGCCGCTTCCGGGGGAGGCGGCGTTTTGTCGTTAATCCTCGCCTGCCACGGGAAGCCTTTTCAGGCGCTGATCCAGACCTCCACCGGCGTCTGTGCCTGAAGCAGGGCAAGGCGGACAGGCAGTTTTTCGACCGGGCCATCCTCCAGCGCTTGGGCATAGACCGCCTTTTTGGCGTCGCCGCTGATTTGCAGAAAGATGTGGCGCGCGGCCAATATGGCGCTGGCCGTCAGTGAGAGGCGCTGGTGCGGCGCTGCGGGGGGCGTGACCGCGATGGTGCGGGCGGTGCTCGATAGGCCATCGGCCAGTTCCGCCGCAGCGGGAAAAAGCGAGGCGGTGTGGCCATCCTCGCCCATGCCCAGCAGCACTATGTCGAGCGGCCAGGGAATGGCGGCAAAGGCTGCTTCAACGGCGGGCTGGCCTGCATAAGCATCTGCCGCGTCATTTTTCATCGGCACGAATTGCGCGGCGGCGGCCGGGCCGGTCAGCAGGGTATCGCGCAGCAGCCGTTCATTGCTGTCGGGCGCATCGGGCGCCACCCATCGTTCGTCGACCAAAGTCACGACAATCTTGCTCCAGTCGAGCGGGGTGCGGGCGAGTGCCTCCAGCACGGGCTTTGGCGACCGGCCACCGGACAAAGCGAGGCTGGCTGTGCCGCGCGCTGCGATCGCTTCGCTCAGCAGGCTCGCGATGCGGGTGGCGAGGTCGGCGGCGGCTGCACCACCGTCGGTGAAATGATACTCTGTCGGCATGTGATTATTCCACGGTTTCAGGCAGGGTGCAGATGTCGATCCATGTAGCGTCAGTCAGTAGCGCGAGGCGGGCGGGCGTGAGTTCGACCGAACTGGTGCGTGAACCGGCGGCTGGAAAGACGGTGGCGAAGGCTTTGAGCGAGACGTCGCAATAGACCGGAAGCGGCGCAGCGAGGCCGAAAGGGCAGACTCCGCCGACCGGGTGGCCGGTGACGGCCTCGACTTCGTCAGCTCCAAGCATGCGGGGTTTGGCGCCGAGCGCGGCTTTCGCCTTGGCGTTATGCAGGCGGGCATCGCCACGGGTGCAGACCAGGGCGACGGTGTCGCCGACGCGCAGCGACAGCGTCTTGGCGATGCGGGCAGGCTCGACGCCCAGCGCCTGCGCCGCCTCCAGCACGGTAGCTGTGCTGACGCCCTGGTCGATGATCGCGATGTCCGGCGCATTTGCAGCGAACCAGGCGCGTACGGAGGCTTCGCTCATCAGGCGCGTTCGCTCAGGCTGCGCTCCCATGCCAGGGCGTGCCGGACGATCAGGTCGAGATCGGCGTAGCGCGGTTCCCATGGGAAGGTGGACAGAATGGCGCGATTGTCGGAGATCAGCGCATCGGGATCGCCCGCGCGGCGCGGTCCCAAGGTGCGGTTGATGGTCATGTTGGTGACACGATCCACCGCGTCGAGCACTTCAAGGACGGAGAAGCCCCGGCCATAGCCGCAATTGAGCAGATGGCTGCGTGCGGGATCGGCCATCAGCGCTTCGAGGGCGAGGACATGGGCGGCGGCAAGGTCCGTCACATGGATATAGTCGCGCACCCCGGTGCCGTCAGGGGTGTCGAAGTCCGTGCCGAAAACCGAAACGCCCGCGCGCTTGCCGAGTGCCGCTTCAACCGCGACCTTGATGAGGTGGGTGGCGCCTGCGGTCGACTGGCCGCTGCGTCCCTGCGGATCTGCCCCCGCGACGTTGAAATAGCGCAGGGCGCAAAAGTTCATCGGATGGGCCGCCGCGACGTCGCGCAGCATATATTCGGTCATGAGCTTCGACATGCCGTACGGGTTGATCGGCCGTTGCGGCGTCGTTTCCTTGACCGGGCTTTCTTCGGGAATGCCATAGGTGGCGGCCGTCGAAGAGAAGATGAAATGGTTGACGCCGACGCGAACCGCGCTCTCTATCAGGTCGCGGGTCTTGGCGCTGTTATTGTGGTAATATTTGAGCGGGTTTTCGACGGATTCTGGCACGACGACCGATCCTGCAAAATGCATGATCGCGCGGATTTCATGCTTGCGCAGCGTGGCTTCGACCAAATGCTGATCGGCAATGTCACCACGCACCAGCGGCACCCCATCGGGCACCGCCCAGTCGAACCCGGTGACAAGATTGTCGATGACGACGACGCCATAGCCGGCGTCCTTGAGAGCCAATACGGCGTGGCTGCCGATATAGCCTGCGCCGCCTGTTACCAGGATCGTCGGTTTGTCGCTCATAAAGAATAGGTCTCCCCAGATGTCATGGGGAGACCTAAACGAGCGACGCTACGATTTACAGTCTTTTCATGCCGCAGCGCGGGATGGCGCGGGGCGGTAGAATGTGCTGCCGGTGGACGCCATCTCGCGCAGTTGCGCGGTGGGCGCGAAGCGATTCCCATGGGTCGCGGCCAGCCGGTCCAGCACCGCAACGACATGGGCGATGCCGACCGTGTCCATATGAGCGAAGGGACCGCCGGTGTAAGGGGCAAAGCCCCAGCCGAAGATCGCGCCAATGTCGCCATCTTCAGGCGTTTCCAGCACGCCTTCCTCGAAACAGCGGGCGCATTCGACCAGTTGGCGATAGAGAAGGCGCTCCTTGACCGCCTCGACATCCGGCTGATCGTCGGCACGGGGGAACAGGTCGGCGATACCGGGCCAGAGTGCTTTCTTGCCATTTTCGGGATAGTCATACCATCCCTTGGCATTTTTGCGGCCCAGGCGATCCAGTTCCACCATCTGCGTCATGACATCGTCGGAACGTTGCGCGACATAGGCGTCGCCCAGTTCCTTCTTGGCCGCCGTCATCACCTTATAACCCAGTTCGATCGACACTTCGTCGCTGACCGCGAGCGGGCCAACGGGCATGCCCAATTGCTTGCCCGCATTTTCGATCAGCGCGGGATTGATCCCTTCGGCCACCAGTTCCGCACCTTCCTGCACATAGGTGCCGAAGCAGCGCGAGGTATAGAAACCGCGCGAGTCATTGACGACGATCGGCGTTTTCTTGATCTGGGCGACGAAATCGAGCGCCTTGGCAATGGCGGCGGGGCCAGTCTGCTTGCCCAGGATGATTTCGACCAGCGGCATTTTTTCGACCGGCGAGAAGAAATGGACGCCGATGAAATTTTCCGGCTTGGACCATGCGCCCGCCAGCTTGGTGATCGGCAGGGTGGAGGTGTTGGACCCGAAGATGACGTCTGGGCCAAGCACAGCCTCAACCTGCTTCGTGACTTCAGCCTTGATCGCAACATCCTCGAACACCGCCTCGATCACAAAGTCCGCGCCTGCCAGGTCGGCATAGGTTGCGGTCGGCGTGACGCGGGCCAGAGTGGCGGCCAGCTTTTCCGGCGTCATCCCCTTGCCAAGCCGTTTGGACAGGACGGATTCGACATGCGCCTTGCCCTTTTGCGCATAGGCGATGTCGCGGTCGAACAGGATGACCTCCATCCCTGCCTGCGCGGCGACGGTGGCAATCCCTGCACCCATCATGCCCGCGCCCAGCATGGCGAGCTTCATTGTCGGGGCCTTGGGCTGGTCCTTGGGGCGGCGCGCGCCGCGTTCGGCGGCCTGCTTGTTGACGAACAGGCTGCGGATCATGTTGCCGGCCTGCGGATCGGCTGCGACCCTGGCGAAATATTTGCTTTCGACGCGGATCGCGCGGTCGAAGGGCAGGATCGCCCCTTCATAGACCGCCGACAGCAAGGCGATGGGCGCATTCATGTTACGCTGGGTCTGCTTGAGCGTCATCGGCAGCGCGCCCACCATGGTCTGCACGAAGGCGGGGTTGAACCCGCCCGCACCGCCGGGAAATTTGAAACCCTTGACGTCCCATGGCTGGCTCGCGGCGTTGGGGTTGGCCTTGACCCATTCGCGCGCGGTTTCCAGCGCCGTGCCCTGCGGCACGACCTGATCTACGGCTTTCAGCATCGCCGCTTCGGCGGGGCGGAACAGCTTGCCTTGCAGCATGTACATGAGCGCAGCCTGCACGCCGATGAGGCGTGGCAAACGCTGCGACCCGCCGCCGCCGGGGAACAGGCCGATCAGGATTTCAGGCAGGCCAAGCTGGGTCTTGGGACTGTCGCCGACGATCCGGCGGTGGCAGGCGAGGGCGAGTTCAAAGCCGCCGCCCACGCAGGTGCCTTCAATCGCGCAGGCAATGGGCTTGCCACAGGTTTCGAGGCGGCGGAACAACTGGTTGAGAACGAACACCTGATCGAAGATCGCAGCGGGCTGCGGGCGGCTGCCATCGCTGGTGGCAAGCATCGAGCCGAAATATTTAAGGTCCATGCCGGCCATGAAGCCGCTATCCTTGCCCGACGCGATCACGGCGCCCTTGATCGCGTCGTCCGACGCGATGCGGGTGATCGCGGCGTCCAGATCGGCGATGAAATCCGGGCCGATGACGTTCATCGACTGGTCGGGCACGTCGATCATCAAGGTGGCGATGCCGTCGGCGTCGGTGCTGATAGTGATGCTGTTCATTTTGATCTCCTCTCCCCCGTTCGCCCTGAGCCGGTCTAAGGGCTCGCCTGAGCGGAGCGAAGGCATCTCACTGCGTTCGATGGTGGGCTTCGACGTCGCTCAGCCCGAACGGAAATAGCTAGATACGTTCGATGATGATGCCGGTGCCCATGCCTGCGCCAACGCACAGGTTGATGAGCGCGGTGCCCTTGCCCGACCGTTCCAGTTCGTCGAGCGCGGTCCCCAGTACCATGGCGCCAGTCGCACCGAGCGGATGACCCATGGCGATCGCGCCGCCATTGACGTTGATCTGGTCATGGTCGAGCTTCATCGCCTGCATGTAGCGCAGCACGACGCTGGCAAAGGCTTCGTTGAGTTCCCACAGGTCGATGTCGGCGGCAGTCATGCCCGCGCGCGACAGCAGCTTGCCTGCGACAAATTCCGGCCCTGTCAGCATGATGAGCGGTTCCGAACCGATCGAGGCCATGGCGCGGATGCGGGCGCGGGGCTTCAGGCCATATTTGTCGCCAATATCCTTGCCACCGACCAGGACGGCGGCGGCGCCATCGACGATGCCGCTGCTGTTGCCGGCATGGTGAATATGGTTGACCCGTTCCAGTTCGGGATAGCGCAGCAGGGCGACGGTGTCGAAGCCGGGCATCTCCTCCCCAAGCGCCGTGAAGCTGGGTTTCAGCGCGCCCAGGGACTGCATCGTGGCGTCGGGGCGCATATGTTCGTCATGGTCGAGCACGATCTGGCCGATCACGTCGCGTACGGGGACGATCGATTTGGCAAAGCGGCCTTCGTCCCACGCCATCTTGGCGCGCTTCTGGCTTTCCACGGCATAGGCGTCGGCATCGTCGCGGCTGATGCCGAACTTGGTGGCTATGACGTCCGCGCCGATGCCTTGGGGCGCGAAATAGGTCTTGTAGGCGACTGCGGGGTCCATCGCGATTGCGCCGCCGTCAGATGCCATCGGCACGCGGCTCATCGATTCGACGCCACCGCCGATGGCGAAGAGCGCTTCGCCCGACATGACCTTGGCCGCCGCGATGTTCACGGCCTCAAGGCCCGACGCGCAGAATCGGTTGACCTGCACGCCCGGCGTTGTCTGCGCATAGTCGGCGTTCAGCACGGCGGTGCGCGCAATGTCCGCGCCCTGTTCGCCCACTGGCGTCACGCAGCCCAGAATCACATCGTCGACATCGGCGGTATCGATGGAGTTGCGGTCACGGATCGCTTCCAGCGTCTGCGTCGCCAACTGGATCGGGGTGATTTCGTGCAGCGACCCGTCGGGCTTGCCTCGACCACGGGGCGTCCTGACGGCGTCATAAATATAGGCTTCCATAAGATTTTCCCTCTCCGTGGGTCACCCTTGCCGGGGGCATCGGATACGCACCTGAATGTATTTACGTTTACGTAAAGTGCAAGCAAGAAATGCAGTTTTTGCGTGGCGTGGCTCTGACGTAGGGGCAGGGGCCAAAGACTGACGGGTTTGACCGCTGGACGATATTCCGCTTCATGGGCATGTGCCCGATGTTGATTCCCCCAAAGCCCCGTCGCCGCTTTCCATTCCCATTTTTCGTGCGATCTGGACGGCCAGTCTGGTGTCGAATTTTGGCGGGTTGATCCAGTCTGTCGGCGCGGCATGGATGATGACGTCGCTTTCGGCTTCCCCGTTGCTGATCGCGCTGGTTCCGGCGGCGACGACACTGCCGATCATGCTGCTGTCGCTATGGGCGGGGGCGGTTGCGGACAATCTGGACCGGCGCATGGTGATGATCGGTTGCCAATTGGCGATGCTGATCGTGTCGGCTGCGCTGGCAATCACGGCCTGGGCGGGGATGATTACGCCATGGCTGCTGCTGGCCTTCACCTTTGCGCTGGGCTGCGCCACAGCGATCAACGGCCCGGCCTGGCAGGCATCGGTGGGCGATATGGTCCCGCGCGCAATCCTGCCGAGCGCGGTGGCGATGAACAGCATGGGGTTCAACCTGGCGCGCAGCGTCGGCCCGGCGCTGGGCGGGGTCATCGTCGCGACCGCAGGCGCCGCAGCCGCATTCCTGACCAATGCGCTGACCTATATCGCGCTGCTGGCGGTGCTGTTCCGCTGGCGGCCGGACCTGCCAGCCAAGCTGTTGCCGCGCGAGCGGCTGGGCGTCGCGATGCGCGCAGGCGTGCGCTATGTGGCGATGTCGCCCAAAATCCAGCTGGTGCTGCTGCGCGCGGGCGTGTTCGGCATCGGCGCGAGTGCGGTGTCGGCGCTGATGCCGCTGGTCGCGCGCAACATATTGGGCGGCGGGGCGCTGACATTCGGCGTGACGAGCGGCGCTTTCGGCATCGGCGCCGTGATTGGCGCGCTGTCGACGCGCCGACTGCGGACGCGCTATTCCGTCGAAACCATCGTGCGAACAGCGGCGCTGACGCTGGCGCTTGGAACCGCGATCACCGGCGCGAGCGGCTGGCTGGCGCTGGCCTTGCTGGGCTATCTCCTCGCCGGGTTCGGCTGGGTGACGGCGCTGGCGACGTTCAACGTGTCGGTGCAGATGTCCGCGCCGCGCTGGGTGGTGGCGCGCGCGGTGTCGCTCTATCAGATGACCGCCTTTGGCGGCATGGCGATCGGCGCCTGGCTGTTTGGCTGGCTCGCCGAGTCTCATGGCGTGGTCGAAGCGCTCTATGCGTCGGCGGCGGCCCAGTTTGTCGCGGCGATGCTGGGCCTTGTCTGGCGCTTGCCACAGACGGGCGATGACAATCTGGACCTGCAAAACAGCTGGCGTGAACCCGATACCGCCGTGCCGGTCGAACCGCGTAGCGGGCCAGTGGTCGTGACGATCGAATATCGCATTCCGGCGGGGTCGATCGTCCCCTTTCTGGCGGCGATGAGCGAGCGGCGACGGATCAGGCGGCGTGACGGCGCGCATGGCTGGTCGCTGATGCGCGATCTTGGCGATCCGGAACTATGGCTGGAACGCTATCATGTGTCGACCTGGCTGGACTATGTGCGCCATAACCAGCGGCGCACCGTGGCCGATATTGCCAATAGCGACGCGATCTGGGCGCTGCACACCGGCCCGATCCCGCCAGTGGTTCACCGGATGCTGGAACGGCAGACCGGATCGCTGCCGATCAGCCGCGCGCCCGATCCGCGCGAAATGGGCGATGCGATGACGGACCCGACGCGATCGAGCTGATCAATCGGAGGGTGCCGGTCGCCAGCCGGGCAAGTCGTCCGGCGTGTCGATGTCATGCAGCACATTGCCGGTGGTTTCGATCTGAAGCCCGTGGCTGAGCAGCGCCCGCGCCCCTTGATCGCCCTTGAGCGCCAGCAATTCGGGGAAATGCTTGCGGCCTATGAAAGCGGGCGGGGAGGAGGAGAAGCCGTCGGTGCTGGCGACGACCGATCTTATGTCCTCCGCTGCCAGGCAGATGCGGTTATAGTGGGTCTGGGGCACTTCGGGCATATCGGCCAGGCAGATAAGGATGCCGCGAATGCGGTTCACCGGCATGACATGCTCGACCGCGCGCACGATGCTGCCCGAAATGCCGTCTTCGGGACGATCGTTGACGATGATGGTGTAGCCGCGCCGGTCAAGCTTGCGATGCAGGACGGGGGCGACCTCTATCGGACGGACGACGGCGATCAGTTCGGCAAACGCCATCGAAGCTACGGTTTCAAGCGTGTGGGCGGCGAGCGGCTTGCCGCGCAGCTCCGCCATCAGCTTGTCCTCCTCACCAAAACGCGATGATGTGCCGGCCGCCAACAGGACAGCTGCGATCCGTTCAGTACGCATGAGACGAAACAATGATTGGCATATTATGTGTGGCGACCTTCTGTTTTTGTCCGATTTGCCACCGCCGCGATCTTGTGTCCACCACCGTCAAAGGGTCTGGTCATCGGCGGGGCTAGTCGCCATATGCGGGGCCGATACGATAAGGAGTGGCCCTGTTCATGGCATGTGATCCCGATGCGGAGATGGTTGGCGAAGGCAAGGAGCCGGTTCCGGCAGAGGTTTCGGAAGCGATCCGCACGCTGATCCGCTGGTCGGGCGATGCGCCCGAACGCGAAGGGTTGATCGAGACGCCTGAACGTGTGGCGCGGGCCTGGCGCGAATATTGCCGGGGCTATCATGACGATCCCGCCTATCATCTCTCGCGCATTTTCCATGAGGTGGGCGGATATGACGATGTCGTGTTGTTGAAGGACATTCCGTTTCAGTCGCATTGCGAACATCATATGGCGCCGATCGTGGGGAAGGCGCATATCGCCTATCTGCCGGGCGACTATGTGGTCGGCATTTCCAAGCTGGCCCGCGTGCTGCATGCCTTTGCCAATCGCTTGCAGGTGCAGGAGCGGCTGACGTCCGAAGTGGCCAATTGCATCTGGGAGCATCTGAAGCCCCAGGGCGTGGCCGTCGTGATCGAGGCGACCCATGGTTGCATGACCGGTCGCGGGGTCAGGACGCCCAATGTCATCATGAAAACCAGTCGGATGCTGGGCATATTCCGCGATGATGAAAAGTCGCGCGAGGAAGTGCTGAAACTCATCTCGTCATGATCGAGGAGGACGTCCCCTATCGCCCATTGGGCAGCGCGCGCGGTCAGGGCGAGGCGGGTGCCCTGCCGATCGCGAACAAAAGGCTGGCGCTGGTGACCGGCGGCCATCGGCGTCTGGGCGGGATCATTGCCGGGGCGCTGGCCAGGGCGGGCCATTCGCTGGCGATCCATGGCAGCCATGATACGCGGCTCGATTCGCATCTGGCGCTGACGCTGGAGGAGGAGGGGACGCAGTGGGAAGGCTTTGTCGTCGATTTCGCCGACCCTGAAAATGCCGAGGAACTGATCGCACAGGTCGCGGCGCGCTTTGGCCGCCCGCCCGACATCCTCGTCAATAGCGCTGCGCTGTTCGGGCAGGACCGGCTGGACGATGTGACGGCCGAGGATCTGATGCGCCATTATGCGGTCAATTGCGCCGCGCCGGCCATGCTGACAAAGGCATTCGCAACCGTCCCGGCCGGATCGGGCGACAGGTGCATCATCAATATATTGGATCAGCGGATCGACCATCCCCATGGCGACCAGCTGGCCTATACATTGTCCAAACTGGCGCTGGCGGGTCTGACCCGGACGACCGCTAGCAGTCTGGCCCCGCAGGTGCGGGTCAATGCGGTGGCGCCGGGGCTGACGATCGCGACGCCCGACTATGATGCGGATCAGATGGCGCGGCTGGAGCATATGATGCCGCTGGGTCGCCTGCCGCAGGCGGAGCAGATCGCGCAGGCGGTCCTCTATCTGGTCGACGCCAGTGCGGTGACGGGGCAGACGCTATATGTCGATGGCGGCGCGCATATGCGCAGCTACGACCGGGACTTCATGCATCTGTGCCGATAGGTGCGGCGCAAATGCGGCGGAGTAGGGGCTGGCGGTCGACGCGCGTCGACCATAGAGCCTGTCCAAAGGCATAAGGGAGACGGCGATGACCTATGAGACGATTTTGGTGGAACAGCGCGACGCGGTAACGCTGATCACGCTCAACCGCCCGCAGGCACTGAATGCGCTGAACGGACAGGTGTTGACGGACCTGAGCGCCGCCTTTGCCGCCTATGACGCTGACCCGACCCAGCATTGTGCGGTCCTGACCGGCAGCGAAAAGGCGTTTGCGGCGGGCGCGGACATCAAGGAAATGGTCGAAAAGGAGGCGGCCGATTTCTTCCTGCAGGATTTCTTTTCCGGCTGGCAGACCGGCGTGGTTGCGACGCGCAAGCCGTGGATCGCGGCTGTGGCCGGTTTCGCGCTGGGTGGCGGATGCGAACTGGCGATGATGGCGGACTTCATCATTGCGGCGGACACGGCGAAATTCGGCCAGCCCGAAATCAAGCTGGGCGTCGCGCCGGGCATGGGCGGGTCGCAGCGCCTGACCCGCGCGGTTGGCAAGGCCAAGGCGATGGAAATGTGCCTGACCGGGCGCATGATGGGCGCGGAAGAAGCCGAGCGGTCCGGGCTTGTCAGCCGTGTTGTGGCCGCCGCTGATCTGCTGGACGATGCGCTCAAGACGGCCGCTGCGATTGCCGCGATGCCGCCGATGGCCGCGATGGTGAACAAGGAAATGGTCAATATCGCGTTCGAAACCGGCCTTGCCCAGGGGCTGCTGACCGAACGGCGCATGTTCCAGATATTGACGGCGACGCAGGACAAGAAGGAAGGCATGACCGCCTTTGTCGAAAAGCGGCCGGGCGTCTGGAAAGGGCGCTAAGCGTTCCGGGTACGGCGGTCTCCTGCGAAGGCGGGAGACCAGTCGGCCCGCTCAACTGGGTTCCGCCTGCAGGGGACCATGGCGGTTCATAGTCTGCTGACAAATTCGCATCGGCCCATGGAGGGGTTTTCCGGCATTCTCGTTTCACTTGGAAACGGAACAACAGACATGGAGAGGTGTGGCGCGGCGCGCCGCCCTGAAAGGCTCATAATATGCAGGGAGCCTCTTCATGTCCGACCTATTTTCCGCCCGCCTGTCCATTCGCGCGCTGCTGCTCGCCTGCGCGGCGGGCACACTGACGCCGGTGGCCTTCGCGCAGGAACCGGCCGCCGACGACGAAATGAACATCACCGTCACTGGCCGCCGCATTTCGCAATCGTCCGAAGCGATTGGCGAAGATAAGGTCAGCAATGTCGTGGCGGTGACGCGGGAGGCGCTGCTGTCGGCCCCTTCGGGCATTTCGGGCCTCAAAATGCTGGAGCAGTTGCCCGGTTTCAACGTCCAGACCGACGGCGCTCTGGGCCTGTATGAATTTGGTAACAGCGTGCAGACCCGCGCCTTCAACCTCGACCAGATCGGCTTTGTGGTCGATGGCATTCCGACCGGGCGCAGCGACGCCTTTGGCGGCAGCCCGGTATTCCGGTACGTCGACAATGAAAATCTGGGCGTGGTGGAAGCCGCGATCGGCGCGGGCGATGTCAGCCTGCCCAGCTATTCGACGCTGGGCCCGGTCATCCAGTATAACAGCATCGCGCCACAGGAAGAGATGGGCCTGTTCGTGTCGCAAAGCTTTGGCGATCAGGATCTGCGCCGCACCTTCATTCGCGCGAGCACAGGGCGGGTCGGGCCGTTTACGGCCTATGTCAGCCGCACCAAGCTGGACACGGAATTGTGGCGCGGTCCCGGCACGGTCGATCGCGAGCATTGGGAAGGGCAGATTCACGCGGACCTGGGGGGCGACAGCTGGGCGCGGTTCAAATTCGTGTCGAACGACTTTTTCGATTATGACTCGCCCACGATCAGCCGGGCGCAATATAATTGCACGGTCCGGAATGCGCTGGGCCAGTGCGGCCGGAATTTTGCGCTGATCGAAAATGTGCCCAACACAACGCCCGGCTTTGCGCCATTGGCGACCGCGCCCGGCGTCTATTATTCGAACGCCGCCTATACCGCTGTCTATAATCTGGCGATCAACGTACGGAAGGACAAGCTGTATGGCGCGACCTTCCATGCCGGGATTGCCGAGGGCGTCTGGGCGGAATCCACCCTCTATTGGGAGGATAAGGACGGCTATGGCGTGTCGCCCGACGGCTATGCCAACTCGCTGGGCCGCTACACGCCGCAGGCGCAGGCGGGGCTGCCCGTGGTCGCGCCCAAGGGCGTGCAATATGGCCTGTCGGGCGTGGGCGGCGACCGGTACGGCATTACCAGCAAGCTGCATTGGGAGATGGGCGCCAACACGGTCGAGGCGGGCGTGTGGGCCGAAGTCGATAAATATCACCGGACGCAGGCACGGTATAACACGGTTGGCGGCGCGCCCGATGGCGCACCCAATCTGGATGAACTGGTCTATCTGCGCCGCGATTATCGGACCAAGCGCGATACGCTTCAGATCTTCCTGAAGGATACGCTCAAGCTGGCGGATGATCGTTTCATCATCGATGTCGGCTTCAAGGGGCTGAACCTGGACTATGTCCATAACGGCTATCGCGAATTTGACGATTTTTATCGCGTCGTCGGCGGGGTTGGCGTGCCGGGCTATGGTCCGCAGATCAACACGGCGCACTATAGCGATTTCTTCCTGCCGATGGCGGGGCTGCTCTACAAATTTGACGAGCGCACGCAGCTCTTTGCCTCCTACGCTGAAAATATGGCGCTGCCCAAGGGGCTGGACGACATCTATTCGGTCATCCGCCCCGGCGGCGGGCTGGTGCCGCAGCCTGCGCCCGAACGATCCAAGAATATGGAACTGGGCATCCGCACCAACCAGGGACAGCTTTATGCGTCGCTGGCGGCATTCTACACCAAATTTGACAATCGCATCCAGTCGATCACCAGCCTGATACCGGGCGGTGGGCTGGCGACCGAAACCTTCTTCCAGAATGTCGGCCGGGTCCGTTCCTATGGCGTGGAATTTGCCGGAACCTACAAGCCGTCCTTCCTGAACGGACTGGCCTATGGCAATCTGAACGTCACCTATAACAATGCCAAGTTCAAGGATGACGTGCCCGCGGCGACGCCGATCCTGATCGCCGACAAATATATCCCCGACAGCGCCAAATGGATCGTCAGCGGCGGCGTGACAGTGGAGCCGGCGAGCTGGCTGGTGGCCAATATTTCGGGAAAATATACGTCCAGGCGCTGGTCGACCTTCACCAACTCGCCCGGTTCCAGCGTGCCGGGGTTCACCGTGTTCAGCGCTTATGTCGATATTGGCGACGGCATCAGCTTCGGTCCGGTCAAGGGGATAAAGGTGCGCGCCAATGTCGACAATCTGTTCGACAAGGATACGCTGTCCTATATTTCGCCGGTGGTGACGGGCGACGGCTTCTTCCGACCGCTGTCGCCGCGCACGTTCCAGCTGACCATTTCGGGTGAAATCTGATGCGGAGGACTTTGGTGATGGGGGCAGCGCTGGCGGCGCTGCTTGCAGGTCCGGCGTCGGCGCAGGCGGTGCCCAAGAAGGTCCAGCAATTGCACCAGAAATTACTGACGCTCGACAGTCATATGGACACGCCTGCCTCTCTGGACCTGCCGGGTTGGTCGATCGAAGAGGAGCATGATGTTCATCTGGATTATACCCAGGTCGATCTGCCGCGCATGAAGAAGGGCGGGCTGGATGGCGGTTTCTGGGCGATCTATACGAGCCAGGGACCGCTGACGGTCGAGGGCTTCCACAAGGCCCGCGATTTTGCGATCCTGCGGGGCATGTCGATCCGCCAGATGGTGGCGGCGGACCCGGCCAATTTTGCGCTGGCGCTGGAAGCCAAGGACGCAGCGCCGATCGCGGCTGCGGGCAAGCGGGTCGTCTATATGTCGATCGAAAACGCCTATCCGCTGGGCGAGGATGTGTCGCTGCTTCAGACATTTTACGACATGGGCGTGCGGGTGGTGGGCTTTGCCCATTTCGCGCACAACCAGTTTGCCGACAGTTCGACCGACCCGTCGAAAAAGCCGCGTTATGGCGGGCTTAGTCCGCTGGGCAAGGAATTGCTCAAGGAGATGAACCGGCTGGGCGTGGTGCCCGATGCGTCGCATAGCTCAGACCAGGTATTGGACGATCTGCTGGCGCTATCGACCACGCCGGTGCTGCTCACCCATTCGGGGTGCAAGGCGATTTATGACCATCCGCGCAATATTGACGATGATCATCTCAAGGCGCTGGCGGCGAAGGGCGGCGTCATTCAGATGAACGCCTATGGAAGCTATCTGAAAGCATCCAAACCCGACCCGGAGCGGCAGAAGGCGATGGGCGCGCTATTCGCGTCGCTGCGCGAGGGTGGGACGATAACGGCCGAGAAGCGCGCCGAACTGCTGGCCAGGCGGCAGGAGATCGACCGGCTCTACCCGGAGACCGACCGGGCGACCTTCGACGATTTCATGACGCATATGCTGCACGCGCTGAAGGTCGTGGGGCCGGACCATGTCGGGATCGGCGCGGACTGGGACGGCGGTGGCGGCGTGGTCGGGATGGAGGATGTGGTCGACCTGCCCAAGATCACTGACGCGCTGCTGAAGGCGGGCTATAGCGAGGCGGACGTCCAGAAAATCTGGTCGGGCAATGTGCTTCGCGTGCTGGCGGCGGCGGAGGCCGGGAAGGAGAAGTAGATACTGCCCCGTCATCCTGACGAAAGTCAGGATCCAGGGCGCAAGACTCAGCGCGTGCCGCCCTGGATCCCGGCATTCGCCGGGATGACGGGGAGAGTTATTTCCCCTCCAGCATCTCGATCATCAGTGAGAAGTCGCGGCCCGCTTCGCCCCGATTGGCGAGCAACTGATAGAGGGCTTCGGCGGCATTGCCCATCGGTACCGACGCGCCGACCAGCGCGGCGGCTTCGGTGGCGAGTTTCAAATCCTTGAGCATCAGGCCGACGGCGAAGCCGCCCTGATAGCCATTGTCGGACGGGCTTTGCGGGCCGACGCCGGGGACGGGGCAATAGCTGGTCATCGACCAGCTCTGGCCCGACGAGACGCTGCTGATGTCGTAGAAGGTCTGGGGATCGAGGCCCAGTTTCTTTGCCATGGCGAAGGTTTCGCAGGTCGCGACCATGGTGGCGCCCAGCAGCATGTTGTTGCAGATTTTCGCCGCCTGGCCATTGCCTGCGCCGCCCGCATGGATCACTGCCTTGCCCATGGCGGATAGGATGGGCTTGGCCTTGGCAAAGGCGGCATCGGTGCCGCCGACCATGAAGGTTAGCGTGCCGCCATTGGCCGCCGCGATGCCGCCGGAAACAGGGGCGTCGACCATGTCGAAGCCGCGATCCGTCGCTGCATCAATGACGCGGCGGGCGGTCGCGACGTCGATGGTCGAACAGTCGAGGAACAGGGCGCCCGGATTGGCCGCGCCATAGACTTCACCGGCATAGACGCTTTCGACATGCTTGCCGGCAGGCAGCATGGTGACGACGGCGTCAGCGCCGGTGGCGGCGTCGGCGGCGCTGCTGGCGCGGATCGCGCCATGGGCCTGCGCCTTGGCCAGTGCATCTTCTGACAGGTCGAAGGCGCGGACGGCATAGCCGTTCTTGATCAGATTGGCGGCCATGCCGCCGCCCATATTGCCAAGGCCGATGAAGGCGATCGTCTGGGTCATGATGGCATTTCTCCTGCTTAACTTCGCATATTTCCCGGTAAATCGGACATATTCTTGCGTGGCCCTGATCCTATCGGAAAGCGGCCGGTACTGGGCAGGCAAGGCGCGCCGGGATCATAACGGGCGTCTGCCATGTAGGACAGCTTACCCCCCTTTAGGTCGCGACGTCGGGCAGCGGCGTCCATTGCCGGTCGGCGGGCAGGGGCGTGAAAATCGCGTCGATCATCGCGTCGCTCACCTGCTCCAGCGTTGCCGGGTTCCATTGCGGCTTGTTGTCCTTGTCAAAGATCAGCGCGCGCACGCCTTCGACAAAATCGGGGCGGCGGATGATCGCACAGGCCAGGCCATATTCCATCGCCATATTGGCGGCGAAATCGGGCTGGGCCGCGCCCTCGATCAACTGGCGCAGCGCGACCTTGATCGTCTGGGGGGATTTGGTGGCGAGGGTGGCGCGCTGCTTGGCGGCCCATTCGCCACCATCGGCGTCGAGCGCAGCGACGATCTCCTCCGCCTTGTTCGAGGCGAAGAGTCGGTCGATGTCGGGACGGGCAGCGTCGAGCTTGGATGGCGGCGGTGTCTGCGCGGCAGCGTCCAGAATGGCGGTCAGGCTGGCGGGATCGGCCAGGATGCGCGCCTTCACATCGTCCAGCGTGTCGGACGGCATATAATGGGTGGCGATGCCGATGGCGGCGCAATCCGCCCCGTCGATCCGCGCGCCGGTGGCAGCCAGCCATGCGCCGACCCGGCCGGGCAGGCGGGGCAGATACCAGCCGCCGCCGACGTCGGGGAACAGGCCGATGCCGGTTTCGGGCATGGCGAAGGTCGTCCGTTCGGTCGCGACCCGGTAGCGGGCGGGGAGGGAGATGCCCACGCCGCCACCCATGACGATGCCGTCGATGAAGGCGACGATCGGCTTTTCATAGACGAACAGCAAATGGTTCATGCGATATTCGAGATGGAAGAAGCGTTCGGCCTCGACGCAATCGGCCTTCGCGCTGTTGGCGATAAGGGCGATGTCGCCGCCCGCGCAGAAACCCCGCCCTTCGGTATGATCGATCATCACCGCGGTGACGCTGTCATCGGTGCGCCAGGCCAGCAAGGCGGTGTTGATCGCGTCGCACATATCGGGCGTCAGCGCGTGGATCGCCTTCGGGCGGTTGAGGCGGATGCGGCCGATATTGTTTTCGATGAAGGTCAGGACTTGGTCGGTCATGTCTCTCTCCTGCCTCTCCCCGGCGGGGAGAGGAGACGAAGCCTTGGCGCGGCACGCGCCCAGGCAAAGTTGGAGAGGGGGTGCGCCGCGTTGGCCCTGTCCCCCTCTCCCAGCTACGGCTAGGCAGCACGCTGCCAAGCCTTCGCAACCCTCTCCCCCACGGGGAGAGGGGGTTAATCCCGCAACATATCCCGCGCGACGATCATCCGCATGACCTGGTTGGTGCCTTCCAGGATGGAATGGACGCGCAGGTCGCGCCAGAAGCGTTCGATGGGATAATCCATCAGATAGCCGTAGCCGCCATGCAGTTGCAGCGCGCGGTCGACAACCGACGATCCGGTGTCGGTGGCGAAGCGCTTGGCCATGGCGGCAAAGCGCGTCTTGTCGGGCGCGTTTTCGCTCACCTTGACAGCAGCGGCGTAGAGCAGGGTGCGGGCGGCCTCCAGCTCGGTCTGCATGTCGGCCAGGGTGAATTGCGTGTTCTGGAAATCCGCGATGGATTGGCCGAACTGCTTGCGGTCCTTGGTATATTGGACAGCCTCGTCGATGCAGCGCTGCGCGCCGCCCAGCGAACAGGCGCCGATGTTGAGGCGGCCGCCGTCCAGTCCCGCCATGGCGATGGCAAAGCCCTGACCCTCGCTGCCGACAAGGTTGGCGACGGGGACGCGGACGCCATCGAAATTCACCTGCGCTGTGGGTTGGCTGTGCCAGCCAAGCTTGCGTTCCTGCGCGCCGAAGCTGACGCCGGGCATATCCTTGTCGATGACAAGGCAGCTGATGCCTTTCGGCCCATCCTGACCTGTACGGACCATGACGACATAGACTTCATTTTCGCCGCCGCCGGAGATGAATTGCTTGGAGCCGGTGACGACATAATGGTCGCCATCGCGCACCGCCTTGGTCTTGAGGCTGGCGGCGTCGGACCCCGCGCCTGCCTCTGTCAGGCAGTAGCTTGCCATGCGGTTCATGGGGATGAGATCGGGAAGATAGGCGTCCTTGACCGCCTGCCCGCCAAATGTGTCGATCATCCAGGCGGCCATATTATGGATCGAGATGAACGCGCTGGTGGACGGGCAGCCATAGGCCATGGCTTCCATGATCAGCGCGGATTCGAGCCGGCCAAGGCCAATGCCGCCGGACGCTTCGGAGACATAGATGCCGCCAAAGCCCAGTTCCGCCGCCGCGCGGATCGTGTCGCGGGGGAAAATATGCTTCTCGTCCCACTCCGCCGCATGAGGCGTGATCGCGTCGGCGGTGAAGCGGCGGGCGAGATCCTGGATTTCGCGCTGGTCGTCGGTCAGGTCGAACTGATTGGTCATTGCCTTACCCTAAATTGCCGTCATGCCGGACTTGATCCGGCATCCAGAGCGTCATGGGTCGCGCCTGGAACCCTGGATCCTGACTTTCGTCAGGATGACGATGATTGGCTTGATTCGTCATCCGGAGCATCGCAGCATTGCCCTATGGATCGTCAACCTGCCGCTTATATCATGGCCAGTGATCGCAACGGGACGCTTTATATCGGCGTCACGTCCAACCTGATGGCGCGCATCCATCAGCATCGCACGAAAGCCATGGACGGATTCACCGCGCGATATGATGTGAACCGGTTGGTCTGGTTCGAGATGTGCGACACCATGGAAGTGGCCATTGTCCGAGAGAAACAGTTGAAGAACTGGAAGCGGAAATGGAAGCTCGATCTGATCGAGGCCGGCAATCCCCGCTGGCGCGATCTTGCCGAGGATCTGGGGTTCGATCCACTTTCACCGTCATCCTGACTTTCGTCAGGATGACGGTGAAATAGGGCTTACCCCATCGTCGGGATGACGAAGGCGCTGTCGGCCGATGCGCCGCCGTCGGGCCAGCGCTGGGTGACGGTTTTCACCTTGGTCCAGAACTTCACGCCTTCCATGCCGTGCTGGTTGGTGTCGCCAAAGGCCGAGCGTTTCCAGCCGCCGAAGGTGTGATAGGCGACCGGGACCGGGATCGGCACGTTGATGCCGACCATGCCGACATCGACGCGGGCGGCGAATTCGCGGGCGGCGTGGCCGTTGCGGGTGAAGAGGGCGACGCCGTTGCCATATTGATGCTTGCTGGGGAGCGAGACTGCTTCCTCGAAGCTTTCGGCGCGCACCATTTGCAGCACGGGGCCGAAAATCTCTTCCTTGTACGCGCTCATGTCCGTGGTGACATGGTCGAACAGGGTGGGGCCGACGAAGAAGCCGTCCTCATGCCCCTGAAGCTTGAAGCCGCGCCCGTCGATCACCAGTTCCGCGCCTTCATCGACGCCGGTCTGAATCCAGTTTTCGATCTTCTGCTTGTGCGCGGCGGTGACGACCGGGCCATAATGGGCTTCGGCATCGGTAGAGACGCCGACGCGCAGCGCCTCGATCGCCGGGATCAGCTTTTCGCGGAGCGCAATCGCGGTCTTTTCACCCACCGGGACGACCACGGGGAGCGCCATGCAGCGTTCGCCAGCCGAGCCGAAGGCAGCACCCGACAGGTCGTTGACGACCTGGTCGAGATCCGCGTCGGGCATGACGATGCCGTGATTCTTCGCGCCGCCCATCGCCTGGACGCGCTTTCCGGCGGCGACACCGCGATTATAGACATAATGGGCGATGTCGGACGAGCCGACGAAGCTGACGCCCTTGATGTCCGGATGGTCGAGGATGGCGTCGACCATTTCCTTGTCGCCCTGAACAACCTGCAAAATGCCTTCGGGCAGGCCCGCTTCCAGGAAGAGTTCGGCCAGGCGGACGGGCACCGACGGATCGCGTTCGGAGGGTTTCAGGATGAAAGCATTGCCGGTCGCGATCGCGACGCCCGACATCCATAGCGGGATCATGCCGGGGAAGTTGAACGGGGTGATGCCAGCGCCGATGCCGATCGGCTGGCGGAAGCTGTAGACGTCGATGCCCGGCCCGGCGCCCTGGGTATATTCGCCCTTCAGAACATGGGGGATGCCGCAGCAGAATTCGATGACTTCCAGACCGCGCTGAATGTCGCCCTTCGAATCCGCGATCACCTTGCCATGTTCGGAGCTGAGCAGGTGCGCCAGTTCGTCCATATTGGCTTCGACCAGCGCCTTGAAATTGAACATGACGCGGGCGCGGCGCTGCGGGTTGACGGCGGCCCAGGCGGGCTGCGCCTTCTTGGCGGCCGCGACGGCAAGGTCGAGCAGTGCAGCGTCGCCCAGCGTGACACGGGCCTGAACCCCGCCATTATTGGGATCGAACACGTCGCTGTAGCGCGTGGGCTGTGTGTCGTGGGCGAAGGCGAGCTTGTGCGAAATCTCACGCATGGGGAGGCATCCTCTCGGTTAATGGCGGCCTTCTAGTCTGGTTGCGTTATTGCAAGCAATGGGGAAGTCTTGCATAGCCGCGCTGCAAATATGCAGGTGGTGGCGGCAATGTTCGATTGGGATGATCTGCGCGTATTTCTGGCGGTGGCGCGGGCGCGCAAGGTCGCCCCGGCGGCGCGTTCGCTGGGGATCGACGCGACGACCATCGCCCGGCGGCTGGCGCGGCTGGAAAAGGCGCTGGGGGCCGAACTGTTCGAGCTTGGCGTTGGCGAACGGACGCTGACGGCGCGGGGGCAGGAATTGCTGGGCCATGCCGAAGCGGCGGAAAGCGCGGCGCTGGCGGCGATGGAGGATGCGCAGGGGCAGGAGCATCGGCTGGCGGGGCAGGTGCGTTTGTCGGTGGCGGAAGGGTTCGGCACCTGGGTGCTGGCGCCGGGCATGGGCGATTTCAACCGGCGGCATCCGGGCATAAGGCTGGACCTGATCACCGCGTCGGGCTTTCTCAATCCGTCCAAGCGAGAGGCGGACATGGCGGTGATGCTGGCGCGGCCGCAGCGCGGGCGGTTGCTGGTACGGCGGCTGGGGGATTATCGGCTGCACCTCTATGCATCGCCCGATTATCTGGCGCGGGCGGGGCGTCCGGGCCGGGCGGCGCAGCTGCGGGACCATACGCTGATCGGCTATGTGCCCGAATTCATCTTCTCGCCCGAACTGGATTATCTGGACGAGGTGGAGGCGGGGCTGGAGGCGACATTGCGATCGACCAGCATCATCATGCAGCAGCGGATGATCGCGGAAGGGGCGGGGATCGGCGTTTTGCCCGACTTTATCGGACGGCGCGACCCTGCGCTGGTGCAGTTGATGCCCGATCAGGTGGAGATCGTCCGCAGTTTCTGGCTGGTCATGCATGGCGACCTGCGCAAGCTGGCGCGGATCGCGGCGGTGGCGCAATGGCTGCAGGAGCGCATCGACACATTGTCCGGCCATCGCGCTGGACATTCGCTGGCCTGAAGGCTCCCGCCCGTCGGGTGACACCACCGGACGGAAATCGCTCATAAAGCCAATCGACGGGGCGGCTCTGGCTCGTTAAGGGAGTCGGGATGGATAGAGAGCGGTCGCATTTCGCCCATGCAGCATAAGCCCAAGCGGAGCCGGGCAATCGCTTTGCCGCGCGCGGAGTTTCGCGCCCGCGCCACCGAATATCTCGATTTTCTGGCGGCCTGGGTGCAAAAGCCGCGCCAGACCGCTTCGGTCGTGCCGAGCAGCCGCTATCTGGCGCGCTTGATGGTGGCGCAGATCGACCCGACCGATGGCCGGGTGCTGGAGCTGGGCGGGGGCACGGGCGTGTTCACGCGCGCGATATTGGGGACCGGCCTGCCGCCCGAAAAGCTGGAGGTGGTCGAGATCAACCCGGCCTTCGCGCGCGGGTTGCGGCGGCATTTTCCCAATGTTTCGGTGCTGGAAACCCCCGCGCAGATCGTGTCGACGGCGGCAGCGGGAGAGCCGGGCACCTATCAGACGGTGGTGAGCGGCCTGCCGCTGCTGGCGATGGACCGGCACGTGCATTATGATATTTTGTCCGAATCCTTCCGCATGTTGCAGCCGGGCGGCAGTTTCGTGCAATTTACCTATTCGATGCGCCCGCCGGTGAGCCGCGACGTGATCGACGCGCTGGACCTGGATGTCGAGCGCGCCGGACAGACGGTACGCAACTTTCCGCCCGCAACGGTATTCCGGTTCACGCGCCGCGACGCATAGAGGGTGGTAGATAGGTTGCGTTTGGCAATCGGCTTCCTATCTTTGCCGCAACGCAAAAGGGGCAAAGCCACCCATGGCATCCATCATTGAAATTGAAGGCCTGACCAAATCCTATGCGTCGGGCTTCAAGGCGCTCAATGGCGTCGACCTGACCATCGAGGAAGGCGAGATTTTCGCGCTGCTGGGGCCGAACGGCGCGGGCAAGACGACGATGATCTCCATCATCTGCGGCATTGCGCGGGCGAGCAGCGGCAGCGTGAAGGTGGCCGGGCATGACATCGTGCGCGACTATCGCGGCGCGCGCGCGGCCATCGGGCTGGTGCCGCAGGAATTGTCCACCGACCAGTTCGAACGGGTGATCGACACGGTGACGTTCAGCCGGGGCTTGTTCGGCAAGCCGCGCAATCCGGCCCATGTCGAGAAAATATTGCGCGACCTGTCGCTGTGGGACAAGCGCAACGCCAAGATATTGGAACTGTCGGGCGGCATGAAGCGCCGGGTGATGATCGCCAAGGCGCTGAGCCATGAGCCGCGCGTGCTGTTTCTGGACGAGCCGACCGCTGGCGTGGACGTGGAGTTGCGCCGCGACATGTGGAAGCTGATCGGCCAGTTGCGCGAAACCGGCGTCACCATCATCCTGACCACCCACTATATCGAGGAGGCCGAGGAAATGGCCGACCGGGTGGGGGTGATCAACCGGGGCGAGTTGATGCTGGTCGAGGACAAGACCGCGCTGATGAAGAAGCTGGGCAAGAAAACGTTGACCGTCGTGCTGGCCGAGCGGCTGGATGCGGTGCCGGCCGAACTGGCGGAGTGGGACGTGACGTTGAAAGGCGACGGCCAGGAGATCGAATATATTTTCGATACGCAGGCGGAGCGGACCGGCGTGTCGTCGCTGCTGCGGCGGCTGGGCGACCTTGGCATCGGGTACAAGGATCTGAACACGGCGCAGAGCAGCCTGGAGGATATATTCGTGGCGTTGGTGCATCAGGAGAAAGCGGCATGAGCCTGTCCAACCTGCGTGCCATTGCCGCCATCTACAAATTCGAACTGCACCGTTTCCGCCGGACGCTGCTGACCGGGTTGCTGGTGCCGGTGATCACGACGACGCTCTATTTCGTGGTGTTCGGCGGGGCGATTGGGTCGCGGATGACGGAGGTGGACGGTATCCCCTATGCCGCCTTCATCGTGCCCGGCCTGATCATGATGGCGATGTTCACCGAAAGCATCTTCAACGCCAGTTTCGGCATCTACATGCCCAAATTCACCGGCACCATCTATGAATTGCTGTCCGCACCCGTGTCCGCGACTGAGACGATCATCGCCTATGTGGGGGCCGCGGCGACCAAGTCGCTGATCATCGGCACCATCATCTTCCTGACGGCCCATCTGTTCGTCGACGTGCCGGTGGCGCACCCGTTGGCGATGGTGGGTTTCATGATCCTGATCGCCGTCAGCTTCTGCCTGTTCGGCTTCATATTGGGCATATGGGCGCAGAGTTTCGAGCAGTTGCAGGTGATCCCGATGCTGCTGATCATGCCGATGACGTTTCTGGGCGGCGCCTTTTATTCCGTGCAGATGCTGGCCGAGCCGTGGCGCACCATCACCCTGTTCAACCCGATCGTCTATCTGATCTCAGGTTTCCGCTGGACCTTTTTTGGCAAGGGCGATGTGGGCATCGAGTTCAGCCTGATCTTCGTCGCGGGGATGCTGGCCATCTGCCTGGGGATCATCGGCTGGATGTTCAGGACGGGCTATCGGTTGAAGAAGTGAGGCGTTGTCACGTCTTATTCCGTTCGGGCTGAGCGAAGTCGAAGCCTTGTGCTGAGCGGAGCGAAGCAGCTTCGCCTGCGGCTCAGCAGAGCCCTTCGACTTCGCTCAGGGCGAACGGGTAATGTGTGATGGGCAACCGCCCGCCAATCAGGCGGCGGCGCTCTCCGGCGCGACGGCGAACAGGGTGACGCCCCGATATTTGTCGTCATTCTGGTCGTAGAGGCCGTGCATCGCCTCAAACGGTTCGTCCAGCACCTTGATGTCGGACAGACCCACCAGCTTGAAGGTGCCGAGTTTGAGTTCGCGCGGTGGCCTGCCGTCGCGGTCCACGGTCACGGCGTCGATGAACATTTCATCATGGCGCGTATAGAGGATGTGCGGGGCCAGGGTGACGACCATCTTGTTGTAGGTCACCAGCAGGCACTTCTGGAGCGCGATCGCTTCGAAAATCTCGGTCGGGGCTTGCATAATGACGCATATCTGACCGATTTGTCCGATTCGATCAATTGCTTTGTGCGCTGCACCATTGTCCTGCAACGCAATCCTGTCGGCGTTACACCAGCCCCAGCCGCTCGCGCAGGCTCCAGCGTGTGACCAGCAGGATGGCGACGGACCCCAGGCCGGCGGCCAGGCCCAGCCAGATGCCCAGCCCAGCCATCCGCAGCGGAAAGGCAAGGATAGCGCCAACGCCAATGCCGACGAGCCAATAGCCGATCATCGCGAAGATCATCGGCACTCTGGTGTCCTGCACCCCGCGCAACACGCCAGCGCCCACCGCCTGCGCCGCGTCGACCAGTTGGAATAATGCGGCGACTGCGAGGAAGCTGACAGCGAGCTGGACAGTGCGGGCATTGGCGGGATCGTGCAGGTCGAGAAAGGCCGAGACGAGCGTGCGCGGCATGAGGATGAGGGCAAGCGCGGCGCAGCAGGCAAAGCCGGTGCCAAGGAAGAGGGCGAGCCAGCCCGCACGGCCGACGCCCGCGCGATCGTGGCGGCCATAGGCAAGGCCGACGCGGATCGTCGCTGCCTGGCCGATGCCCATGGGGACCATGAACACCAGCGCCGCGATCTGGATCGCGACGGCATGGGCGGCGAGCGAATCGCGGTCGATCAGGCCCATGAGCAGGGCCGATGCATTGAACACGGTGGTTTCAAAGCCCAGGGTAATGGCAATGGGCAGGCCCAGCGCCCAGACCTGCCGGTGGCGTTCGCGGTCGCGCGTCCAGAAGCGGCCGACCAGCCAGTAGCGGCGAAAGCGGCGGTCGATCAGGATGACCGCGAGCAAGCCGAAGAAGAGAAAGCAGGAGGAGGCAGTGCTGGCCAGCCCGGCGCCGAACAGGCCGAGCGGGGGAAAGCCCAGATGACCGAAGATGAGCGCCCAGCCCGCCAGGATATTGAACGGGACGGCGGCCAGCATGATCAGCAGACCCCAGACCGGGCGCTCCAGCGCGGCGATGAAGGTGCGCAGCGTGGTAAAGCCCAGGAAAGGCAGCAGCGCCCATTGCAGGCCGCGCATCAGCCGGCCCGCGCCATGGGCAAGATCCGCGTCCTGCCCCATGGCGAGCAGGATCGCCTCGCTCTGCCACAATATCGCCCAGGCGGGGATGACGAACAGCGTGGCGGCGCGCAGCGTTTGATGAACGGTGCGGCGCACGTCGCGCACCGAATGGCGGCGGCGGCCCCGTTCGCTGGCGATCAATGGCGATGCGGCAGTGACCAGCCCCATGCCGAACAGCAGCAGCGCATGAAACAGGTTGATGGCGAGCGCGCCCGCCGCGACAGCCTCCGCCCCCAGGCGGCCCAGCAGCAACAGATCCGTCGCGGCAATCGCCGACCAGGCGATATTGCCCGCGATCATCGGCAGCGCGAGGGCGACAAGCGCGGCGGCTTCGATACGCCAGGGGGAGGGGTGGATAAGTGCCATGTTTTTGCGCCGGGAGGATATGGGCTCCGTTCGCCCTGAGCCTGTCGAAGGGGCGTCCTCCTTCTCAGGAAAGACAGGGCTTCGACAGGCTCAGCGCGAACGGAATTGTCAAAGGGCCGATCGCGTGAGACCCTTGCGAAACGTCAATGCTTCTTGAACAGGTGCAGCGCGGCGACGATGATGCCGCCGACGATCAGCCCGACAATCGCGCCGCCAATCGCGTTCACGGTCCAGTCGACCAGCGGGCCGACAGTGGGCAGGGCGCTGGCGGCGGCCTGCGCTGCGTGGTGGATCGTGCCGGGGATCGCATCCCAGTGGAATTCGTGCAGGCCATGGACGATCAGGCCGCCGCCGACCCACAGCATCGCGGCGGTGCCCACGACCGCCAATATGCGCATCAGCACCGGCATCGCCTTGACCAGGCCGCGCCCGATCGCACGGGACATGGCTGAGGCGCGGGTGGCCAGATGGAGGCCGATATCGTCCATCTTCACGATGAAGCCGACAACGCCATAGACGCCCGCGGTAATCAGGATGGCGACGACGACGAGGATGAGCGCCTGTTCCCAGATCGGTTCGGATGCGACGGTGCCGAGCGAAATGGCCATGATCTCGCCCGACAGGATGAAGTCGGTGCGGATCGCGCTCGACACTTTCTGGTTTTCAAGTTCGGTCGAGTTGAGGGTTTCCAGCGCTTCCTTGGCGACATCATGGCCGCCCTGCACAGCCTCCAGCAGCTTTTCTGCCGCTTCATAACACAAGAATGCGCCGCCCAGCATGAGGAGAGGGGGCAGCAGCCAGGGCGCGACCGCACTGATCAGCAGCGCGGCGGGCAGCAGGAAGAGCAGCTTGTTGCGCAGCGATCCCTTGGCGATTTTCCAGATGATCGGCAGTTCGCGATCCGGGGTCAGGCCCATGACATAGCGCGGGGCGACGGCGGTATCGTCGATCACCACGCCCGCGGCCTTGGTGCCCGCCTTGCCAGCGGCGGCGGCGACATCGTCCAGCGAGGTCGCGGTCAGCTTAACAATGCCCGCCACATCATCGAGCAGCGCGATCAGACCCGAAGGCATAGACAGTGATTCCCCTGTTTGGGCCGGTGCATCGACCGCCCGTCATGCCGCCTCAATAGGGGGCAGGCGGGGCAGGGGCAAGCAAGGGCGAGCGGCAGTATTTCAGCTTTTTCAATAGTTGCCCGGAGGGTCGCTGGCGGGGAAGGATTCGTCGGACTGTTCGTCGACCATGTCCCAGTCGCGCGCTGCCGTTTCCCCCTGCGGCCCGGCGTCGCGGACGACGCCCGACGAACCCACCGGCCCGCGATCGTCAAGCGGCTGCGCGGTGCCCATCCAGTCGCGCCATCCCTTTACCGCAAATGCGCCAAGCCCGGTGACGATGGCGAGTTTGAGCAGACCCTTCATGGCGCTCTCTCCTTTGGTTCTTGCAGATGGACCCAGTCGGCCCGGTTGCCGCCGACCGCATCGGGGGGCAGGCGGAACTCGCCTTCCTCGTCAGCGCCGGCGGGGGGGTGATCGTCGGCGGCTGGCTGGGTGACCGTCCAGCGTTCGCGCAGCGCCGCATCGATCATGCTTTCCCACATGCCAGCGTCCCCGGCCGCGCGCATGGCGTCGTCGGGCTGTTTCAGGATCGCCAATAGGCTGGCGGCATCCTCGACATGGGAGGGCCAGTCGTCAGGCGTGGCGGCGAGATGGCGGGCCAGGCGTTCGATGAGGGGACGGTGTTCCATGACGGGGCAACGCGCCTTGTCAGGCTGCGTTCCGCGCCGTCATGACGCCAGCGCAATTATTCGCCCAGTCCGTCGAGCGCGGTGAAGCGTTGCGACCAGAGCGCGCCATAGACGGCCATCCATTGCACCACCGGGGCCAGCCCCTTTGCCCTGGCGCTATACCAGGTTTCGCGGCCCGTGCGGCGGGCGGTCACGAGCGCGGCGCCCTTGAGCTTGGCCATGTGGCGCGACACCATCGGCTGGGATACGCCGGAAATGGCGGTCAGGGCGTGGACACTCTGTTCGCCTTCGCGCACCAGATATTCCAGCAGGGCGCGGCGGGTACCGTCCGACAGAGCCTTGAACTGGGCGTCGATGGTGGCGGGGGTATTGGCGCTGTTTGTCATCATCGTAGCATAACCATAAGGTTATGAATTGGTCAAGCGGGAGGGCATTTTTGCCCATGCCGCACGCGTTAACCAAAAAAAGTCTGGCGGGCGATCGGCTGAGTCTTTTGAGTCACACTGGCCGATATTGAGTCCGATTCGTCCGCCGCGACTCAACATATAGTGGCTACCCGCTTCGTTCCGACCCATGTTAACCATTTTTAGAAAGGTTAACGCTAAGTCGCTGATCTTGACGGGAGTCTGCCGAGGACTCATCGCTGGGCCTCAGTACGAACGGGGGTTGCATTATGGGTGTCATGGAACGGGTCGCGCCGCGACGGAAAAAGGCGGTTGCGCTCGCACCAGTCACGATCGAGGCGGATCGCCTGCTGCGCGGCGACTGCATCGCCGAAATGGCCAAGCTGCCCGATGGCTGCATCGACATGATCTTTGCCGATCCGCCCTATAACCTCCAACTGGGTGGCGATCTGTTCCGGCCCGAAGGCGGGCGGGTGGACGCGGTCGATAATGACTGGGACAAGTTTGACACGCTGGGTGCCTATGACCGTTTCACCAAGGCATGGCTGGCCCAGGCACGGCGCATATTGAAGCCCAACGGCACGATCTGGGTGATCGGCAGCTATCATAATATCTTCCGCGTCGGCACGGCGTTGCAGGATGAGGGCTTCTGGATCCTGAACGACATCATCTGGCGCAAGGCCAACCCGATGCCCAATTTCAAGGGCACGCGCTTTACCAATGCGCATGAGACGCTGATCTGGGCCAGTCAGGGCGAGGACGCCAAATATACGTTCAATTACAAAGCGATGAAAACGCTGAACGATGAATTGCAGATGCGGTCCGACTGGGTATTGCCGATCTGTGGCGGACAGGAGCGACTGAAGCGCAACGGGACCAAGGCGCACCCGACGCAGAAGCCGGAATCGCTGCTCTACCGGGTGATGCTGTCCTGCACGAAGCCGGGCGATGTGGTGCTCGATCCCTTTTTCGGCACGGGCACCACGGGCGCCGTGGCCAAGCGGCTGGGGCGCAAATGGATCGGCATCGAGCGTGAGGAGAGCTATATCGAAGTCGCGCTGGAGCGGATCGAGGCGGCGCTGCCGCTCGATGAATCATCGCTCACCATCATGCAGACCGCGCGGCAGCAGCCCAAGGTGGCGTTCGGTACGCTGGTCGAGACCGGCTATCTGAGCCCCGGCACGACGCTGAGCGACGTCAAGCGTCGCTGGACCGCCGTGGTCAGGGCCGACGGGTCGTTGAGCGTGGGCAGCGACACAGGATCGATCCACAAGATGGGCGCGACCTTGCAGGGGGCGCCAAGCTGCAATGGCTGGACCTTCTGGCATGTGGAGGTTGAGGGCAAGTTGCAGCCGATCGACACGCTGCGGCAGACCTATTTGCTGGCGAACGAGCCTTAAGATGACGGGGTGCTCCCGCGAAGGCGGGAGCCCAGTCCTGCCGACAGTTCTACCCTGAAGGGTCGGAACTGGGCTCCTGCCTTCGCAGGAGCACGGGATTGCGTTAAGGGCAGGCCGCCGGACCTGTCAGAAGGATAGTTGATGCTGCCCACCATTCCCGCCGACGCCCGGCTGTACCTGCGCCCGGTCTGGTTCGTGCCGTCGCCCTTTGGCCTGCCCGATGGCGCGGCGGCGCGGATGGGCAATGGGTTGCTGTGGTTCCAGGGTTATGAACTGACCGCCCTGCGTGGTCGGGAGCGGGTGGCGCGGGTCACTGTTCCGGTCGCGGGGTTTGACGATGCCATCGCGGCCCTGCCCGAACCGCTGGCGCAGCGGGCGCGGATGCTGGCCGTCAATATCTCGGCGCAGCGCGCCCCGCTGGTGCTGGGGGAGCGGACGATCCGTTTCGACGGGCCGCAGGTGATGGCGATATTGAACATCACGCCCGACAGTTTTTCCGATGGCGGCAAGCATGTCGGCGACCCGCAGGCAGCGGCGGACGCGGGCTTTGCCATGGCGGCGGCGGGGGCGGCGCTGGTCGATGTGGGCGGAGAATCCACCCGGCCGCGCGCGGAAAAATTATGGGAGGGCGACGAGATCGCCCGTGTCGTGCCGGTCATCGAGCGGCTGGCCGCGTCTGGCGTGCCGGTGTCGATCGACACGCGCAAGGCGGCCGTGATGGAGGCGGCGCTGGGCGCAGGCGCGAAGATCGTCAATGATGTGAGCGCCCTGCAACATGATCCGCGCGCGATGGAGGTGGTCGTGGCGGCGGGCTGTCCCGTCATCCTGATGCACGCGCCATCGGCAGGCGATGATCCGCACGACAATCCTGATGGCTATGGCGATGTGGTGGCGGATGTGTTCGACCATCTGGAGGCGCGCGTTGCCGCCGCACTAGCCGCCGGGATTGCCCGCGACAGGATCATGGTTGATCCGGGGCTGGGCTTTGGCAAGGGGCTGGCGGACAATCTGGCGCTGGTCAACCGCCTTGCGACCTTTCAGGGGCTGGGCGTGCCGCTGCTGTTCGCGGGCAGTCGCAAGCGGCTGATCGGCGCGCTGTCGAACGAAGCGCCGGCGTCCGATCGGCTGGGCGGTTCGATCGCGCTGGCGTTCCGCGCGGCGGAGCAGGGCGCGCAGATGGTGCGGGTGCATGATGTGCGCGAAAGCGTGCAGGCGCTGCACCTGTGGCGCGGGCTGGCTGACGCGGGGTTGAGCGCGATTTAAGTCACAGGTGGGATTTAAGGCGCGGTCGGCTTGGCGGCTGCGCTGTTGGCCGCTTCCGCTGGAGCCGCTGCCGCTTCGTCCTTGGGCGGGAAGATGCGCATGCTGTCCAGCGTCTTGTCGACGATCGGCAGATATTGTTCGCTCAGCATTTCGGGATAGACGAAGGTGGCGGTCACGATCGAACCGTTGGGCTGCTTGAGCAGGCGGACGGCAACATTATTGCCTTCGCCGTCATTGGCGGTCCCGCGATATTCATTTTCGCCGATATAATCGCCATCGACGCCTTCGGCCCCGCTGCTGACCGCTTCGACGATCTGCTTGAGCGTTTCGTCATTGTCATTCTTTTGCCAGAATACGCGCACGTCCGCGCCCGCACCCTTATCTTCATAGATTGCGCCGTCGGCGGTGCTGCCCTCCGCATTTTTCGTCCAGCCTTCAGGGAAGCTGATCGAAAAACCGCGTTCCAGATTGACGTAATTGCGCGGCTCCGCCTCGTCAGCGGCCTGTTGGCTGGCCAGCGCGCTGGCAGCGGCGGCATTGGCGGCGGCGGCCAGTTCCTCCTGGCTTGGCATGTCGGCCACCGGTTCGGTGCGGCCGCAGGCGGCGAGGAGCAGGATGGGCAGGCAGGCGGTGAGGGCGGCGTGTTTCATGCGCCGATCCAAAGCATAGGCAGCATGAGAATACAACGGTCGAGCGATGGGGAGCAGGCGATGGCGCGTCGGTTTACGCCGCGCTGTCGATGCCCAGTTCGGCAAGCTTGCGGTAGAGGGTCGATCGCCCGATGCCGAGGCGACGGGCCACTTCGGTCATGCGGCCGCGATAATGACCGATGGCGAGGCGAATGACGTCGGCTTCGATCTCGGCGAGCTGGCGCACATGGCCGTCGCCTTCGAACAGGGTGATGCCTGCGCCGTCGCGGTGCGGCTGGCTGGCGGCGCGCGGGCGGATGGTGAGGCGGTCGATCGGCTCGCCGGTCCTGATCTGGGCCGCGATCTGCGGAAAATCCTGCGGCGTCAGCGCGTCGCCATCGCACAGGACGGCGGCGCGGAAGAGCGCGTTCTGCAACTGGCGGACATTGCCCGGCCAGCCATGCTGCATCAGCAGCGCCAGCGCATCGTCGGTCAGGCCCAGGCTGCGCAGACCCGGCTGGGTCGCGATTCGCGCCAGCAGATGGCGGCAGAGCGCGGGAATATCCCCCATCCGTTCGCGCAGCGGCGGGATGGTCAGCTGGACGACGTTCAGGCGGTAATAGAGATCCTCGCGGAAGCGACCGGCCTCTATTTCCTCGATCAGGCGCTTGTTGGTGGCGGCGATGACGCGGACGTCGACATGGATCGGGCGGCGCGCGCCGATCGGCTGCATTTCGCCATCCTGTAGCACCCGCAACAGCTTGACCTGTGCGTCGAGCGGCATTTCGCTGACTTCATCCAGGAAGATGGCGCCGGTGTCGGCGCTGGCGAATTTGCCGACATGGCGGTCGAACGCGCCTGTGAAGGCGCCGCGTTCATGGCCGAACAGTTCGGATTCGACCAGATTGGCGGGGATCGCGCCGCAATTGACCGTGACCATCGCCTGTTTGTGGCGGGGGGATGCCGCATGGATGGCGCGCGCGATCACATCCTTGCCGACGCCGCTTTCGCCCTCGATCAGGACCGGCACGCGGGCGCGCGCCGCCTTGGCCGCGATGGCGAGCGCGGCGCGGAATTGCGGGGCGGAGCCGACCACATCCTCGAAAGAGAGGGGAGCGGTGATCTTTTCGGTGAGCGGGCGCAACTCGCCATGGGACGCCCCTTCGCTGATCGTCGCGTTGAGCGCCGCGAGCAGTCGTTCGGGCGCGATCGGCTTCGACAGATAATCGGTCGCGCCCGCGCGCATCGCCTCTACGGCAACGGCGACATTATTGTGGGCGGTGAGAATCAGGATGGGCAAGGCAGGGCGACGTTCGCGAATCTCGCGGATCAGACCCGCGGGTTCATAGTCGGGGCTCCACTGGTCAAGAATGATTGCATCTAGCTGCATCCCGTCCTGGGTGCCCAATGTGGCTATCGCGGTTTCGCCGTCGCCCGCAAAGATCGTCCGCCATCCGGCACGCGCGGCCAGCGCCGAAACCAGCCGTCTTTGCGCCGGTTCGTCGTCGATCAGCATCAGCATCGGTATGCCGTCGCGCGCCATCTATACCCCTCAATAGAAACAGGTGACCTATGGTAAGGACGGGGGGTAAAGGCGGCCTTAACCGCGAAAGATTTTCTTGTGCCCGTGCGGGTTGAGGGGGTGCGCGGGACAGGATAAGAGGTTCGCCACAACCGCCACAGAAGGGGACCGGACATGGCGTCTGACGGAAATATCAAGAAAGCGACCGAAACCTATGCCGGATTTGTCGGCGTGATGAAGTGGGGCACGATCGCATCGATCGCGGTGGCCGCGCTCGTGGTGCTGCTGATCTCCAGCTAGGCCGATCACGCACGAACAGGAGGGGATGCCATAATAATGAAGATAGCGGTACTGAAGGAGCAAGCATCGGGCGAGCAGCGCGTTGCGGCGACACCGGAGACGGTGAAGAAATTTATTGGTCTTGGCGCGCAGGTCGCGGTGGAGGCAGGGGCTGGCGTGACGGCGTCTGTGGCCGATGCGGACTATGCCGCTGCCGGGGCAAGCGTTGGGGATCGGGCCGCGACGGTGGCGGGCGCGGACATTGTGCTGGGCGTGCAGGGGCCGGACGTGGCCAGCATTGCCGGCGCTGGTCCGGGTGCCTGGATCGTGGCGGGGCTCAACCCCTTTGGCGAGCGGGCGCGGGTCGATGCCTATGCGGCGGCGGGCTATGAAGCGCTGGCGATGGAATTCATGCCGCGCATCACCCGCGCGCAGTCGATGGACATATTGTCGTCCCAGTCGAACCTGTCGGGCTATAAGGCGGTGCTGGATGCCGCCAGCGAATATGGCAAGGCCTTCCCGATGATGATGACGGCGGCTGGCACGGTGTCTGCCGCACGCGCCTTCATCATGGGCGTGGGCGTGGCGGGCCTTCAGGCGATCGCCACGGCGCGCCGCCTGGGCGCGCAGGTGAGCGCGACCGACGTGCGGGCAGCCACCAAGGAGCAGATCGAATCGCTGGGTGCCAAGGCGATCTTCGTGGAGAAGGTTGCGGGCATCGAGGGCGAAGGGTCCGGCGGCTATGCGACGGAAATGTCGGATGAATATAAGGCGGCGCAGGCCGAGCTCATATCCTCGCACATCGCCAAGCAGGACATCGTCATCACCACCGCGCTGATTCCGGGCCGCCCCGCGCCGCGCCTGATCACCGACGCGCAGATCGCGTCGATGAAGCCGGGCAGCGTGATCGTCGATCTGGCGGTCGAGCAGGGCGGCAATGTCGAGGGCGCAGTGGCGGGCGAAGTGGTCGTGCGCCACGGCGTCAAGATTGTCGGCCATCGCAACGTGCCTTCGCGGCTGGCCACCGATGCCTCGGCCCTCTTCTCGCGCAACCTGTTCAACTTTCTGTCCGCCTTCTGGGACAAGGACAAGGGTGCGCCGGTGCTGGACGAGGAAATCGGCAACGCCATCCGCCTGACGCAGGGCGGCAAGGTCGTGAACGAGCGGCTGCTCGGATAGGGGAATCGCCTGTTCGCGCGGCGCGCGTCCAGGCCAGCGTCCCGCAGCCAAATCGGGACGAACGGGGAGTAGGATGATGGACTTTATTTCCATCCTGTCGGTTTTCGTGCTGGCATGTTTTGTCGGCTATTATGTGGTGTGGTCGGTGACGCCGGCGCTCCATACGCCGTTGATGGCGGTTACCAACGCCATTTCGTCGGTCATCATCGTGGGCGCGCTGGTCGCGTCGGCGGAGGCAGGGAGCGCTGCGGCCAAATATCTGGGCCTGCTGGCGGTCGTCTTTGCATCGGTCAACATCTTCGGCGGCTTTGCGGTCACCGAGCGGATGCTGGCGATGTACAAGAAGAAGGAGCGCAAGTGATGCATGAGATCGCACAGATCCCATGGGGCGTGAGCCTGGCTTATCTGGCCGCGGGCGTCCTGTTCATCCTGGCGCTGCGCGGGCTGTCCAGCCCGGCGACGAGCCGTCGTGGCAATCGCATGGGCATGATCGGCATGGCGATTGCGGTCGCCACCACGCTCTACACCCATGATGTGGTGAGCCTGCCTGAAATCATCGGTGCCATCGTCATCGGTGGCGGCATCGGCTTCATCATCGCGCGGCGGATCGCGATGACGGACATGCCGCAGTTGGTGGCGGCGTTCCATAGCCTCGTCGGCATGGCCGCCGTTCTGGTCGGCGCAGCCGCCTTCCTCAATCCCGGTGCCTTCGGGATTTTGGACGTAGTGACCGGCGAAATCCACAATGCCAGCCGCATCGAAATGGGGCTGGGCGTGGCGATCGGCGCGATCACCTTCTCCGGCTCGGTCATCGCCTTCCTCAAGCTCAACGGCAATATGTCGGGCAAGCCGATCATGCTGCCCGCCCGCCACCTCATCAACCTTGGCACGCTGGCCGCGATCCTGGGGCTGATCGGCTATTTCGTGACCGACCAGAGCCCGTGGATATTCTGGACGGTGACGGCGCTCAGCTTCATCATCGGCTTCCTGCTGATCATCCCGATCGGCGGGGCGGACATGCCGGTCGTTGTGTCGATGCTCAACAGCTATTCGGGCTGGGCCGCCGCGGCGATGGGCTTTACGCTGGGCAACAGCGCGATGATCATTACCGGCGCGCTGGTGGGCTCGTCGGGTGCTATCCTGTCCTACATCATGTGCAAGGCGATGAACCGCAGCTTCATCAGCGTCATCGCGGGCGGCTTTGGCGCCGATGCGGGACCGGCAGGCGCAGGCGGGCCAGTGATCGACCGCGCCTACAAGCGCGGATCGGCCGAGGACGCCGCGTTCCTGATGAAGCAGGCCGACAGCGTCATCATCGTGCCGGGTTACGGCATGGCGGTGAGCCAGGCGCAGCATGCGCTGCGCGAGATGGGCGACCTGCTGAAGGCCGAAGGGGTGAAGGTCAAATATGCGATCCACCCCGTCGCGGGCCGTATGCCGGGTCATATGAACGTGCTGCTGGCCGAAGCGAATGTCTCCTATGACGAGGTATTCGAACTGGAGGACATCAACAGCGAGTTCGCCCAGGCCGACGTCGCCTTCGTCATCGGCGCGAACGACGTCACCAACCCGGCGGCCAAGACCGACAAATCGTCGCCCATCTACGGCATGCCCATTCTGGACGTCGCCAACGCCAAGTCGGTGCTGTTCGTCAAGCGATCCATGGGCGGGGCTGGCTATGCCGGCGTCGACAATGAAGTCTTCTACATGGACAACACCATGATGCTGCTCGCCGACGCCAAGAAAATGGTCGAGGAAATCGTCAAGGGACTCGCGCACTGATAGCGACCTTGTTTCCCGTCATTCCAGCGAAGGCTGGAATCTCACCTTTCTTTCGCTATCAGGCAGAAGAGAATTGAGATCCCGGCTTTCGCCGGGATGACGGGATAGGGGTGACAATGCACAAACTTGGCCTGATCGGCGGTCTTAGCTGGACGTCAACCGCCCGCTATTATGAGATCATCAACCAGGCGGTGCATCGTGCGCGTGGCGGGCAGCATAGCGCGCCGCTGCTGATCGAGAGCCTGGACTTTGCGACCGTTGCGGCCTGCACCAGCGATGAGGAGTGGGACAGCGCGGCGGACGTGCTGATCGCGGCGGCGCGGCGGCTGGAGACGGCAGGCGCGGGCGCGTTGCTGATCTGCGCGAATTCGATGCACCGCGTCTATGACCGGGTGCAGGGCGCGGTGCATGTGCCCATCCTGCATATCGCCGAGCGCGTCGGCAAGAAGATGCAGGCCGACGGCGTCGAAAAAGCCGCGCTGATCGGTACGCGCAATGTGATGACCGAGAAATTCTACCGCCAGCGGCTGGTTGCGCATGGCGTGTCGCTGCTGCCCCCCGACATGGAACTGGCCGACCGGATCGACCGCATCGTCTATGACGAACTGACTGTCGGCAAGATCAGCCGCGAATCCGAACGCTATATGAAGTCGGAAATGACCGACATCGCCAAGCAGGATGTGCAGGCGGTTGTTCTGGCCTGCACCGAGCTGGAACTGATCGTCGACGTAAAGGCCAATGTGCTGCCGATCTACGACTGCACGTCGATCCATGCCATGGCCGGGGTCGAGTTCATCCTGGGCTAGAGGGACAGCCTTCAGTCAGGCTGCCATCCTCCAACAGTCAGATCATCGCGCCGTCGGGATCGGTAAAGACCTGGACATGAGGGTGTAGCAAGGCACTCCCTGTTGCCAGGGCGGCGCGCCAGCACTGCCCTAGCGAACGGCCGTCCATGTCTGCGTCTTGCAGAAGAAGGCGATGCAGCCCTGGACTTTCAGGGTGCCATCGGCGTTGCGGCTGATTTTGGACGTGTAGCTTTTGCCGCTTTCCGGGTCGTAGATCGTGCCTTTCCAATGACTGCCGGCGTCGCCAAAGCCGGTCAGCAGGGGCAGGCCCACCAGTGGGCGGGAGCGCAGCGCCGGGTCGGCATTTTCGACATCGGTATTCGGGCGGCCCGGCGTGGGTTTTAGGATTTTTTCGATTTTGCCGCAGAGACTTTTGCCGCACTGGGCGATGTTGACGATGGCTTTGGCCTCGACAGTGGCCCAGCGACCTATGACGGGCTGCGCGGCATAAGCGGGCAGGGTGATGGCCGTGGTCAGGGCGGCAACGGCGATGGTGGCAGCTTTCATGCGATCCGTTTCTCCATATCTTTTGCCCGAAGATATGCCGCAAATTGCGACGCCCGCCACCGCCTTTTTTTGGCGGAAGCGGGCGTTTTGGTTGGGAACGCTACGGCAGCGGGCCGCGGCGCGCCGGAATTTTCAGAAGGCCGTGCTGATCGAGCAGGCCGCCGGACCCAGGATGACGACGAACAGGGTCGGCAGAATGAAGAGAATCAGCGGCACGGTCATGATCGCGGGCAGGCGCGCGGCCTTTTCTTCGGCGCGCATCATGCGCTCATGACGGAATTCGGCGGACAGCACGCGCAGCGCCGAAGCGAGCGGGGTGCCGTATTTTTCTGTCTGGATCATGGTGGTCACCACGCCCTTGACCGCGTCCAGCTTGACGCGGGTGGCGAGATTTTCGAACGCCATGCGCCGTTCGGTCAGGAAGCTGAGTTCAATCGCGGTCAACTGAAACTCGTCGCCAAGCTCAGGATAGGCCTTGCCCAGTTCGCGCGCCACGCGGTTGAAGGAGGCATCGACGGTCAGACCGGCTTCGGCGCAGATGACCAGCAGGTCGAGCGCGTCGGGCAACCCCTTGCGGATCGCGGCGGAGCGCTTCTGCACCTTGTTGTCGATGAAGATGTCAGGGGCTTTGTAGGAAAGCAGCAGCGCGATCGCGAAGGCGAAGAAGCGCTTCACCGGCCCCCATTCCGGCTGGATGCCGACGCCATAGAGCAGCAAGGCCGCTGCGCCGCCGATGACGATCGGCATGATCATGCGGCCAAAGATGACGGCGACGGCCATGTCCTTTGACCGGATACCGGCCTGCGCCAGGCGAATTTGCGCGTCCTTGAGCTGGTCGTCCTGCAGAACCTTCAGGCTCGACAGGAAGGAGCGCATATGGTCCGTCGTCTGGTTGCGCTGGACAAGCTTTGCGCGACGCTTGGCGGTCGATGCGGTGATGCCCGCCTTCAACTGTTCGCGACGATCGTTAAGCGCCTTGACCCGCTTGGCCATCGGATCGCGCACGGTCATGATCGCATAAAGGGCGAACAGCATGGCAAGCGTCGCCAGCGCGGCGAGCAAGGTGCCAAAATCGGTGGCGGTCATGCCGAAAAGTGTGCCGGCAGGGGTAGGGGCGTCCATGTCTCTTATCCCTGATCAGATTTCAAAATTGACCATCTGGGCCATGATGAAGGCGCCAATCGCCATCCAGCACATGCCCCCGATGCCGATCACCTGCATCAGCGAAAGCCCGAAAATGCCCGCCGGATCGGGCGTGAAGAAGGGGCTCATATAGTTGAAGTTGATGTAGCAGATCATGAAGAATACGAGGAAGGGCAGGCAGCCGATAATGTAGGCGGACGCCTTTGATTCCGACGACATGGCGCGGATCTTGAGCTTCATCTGCGCGCGCTGGCGCAGCACAGTGGCAAGGTTCGACAGGGTTTCAGCCAGGTTGCCGCCGGTTTCCCGCTGGATCGCGAGCGTGATGACGAAGAACTGGAATTCGGGCGTGCCGAGGCGATCGGCGGTTTCCTGAAGCGCCTGCTCCATCGTCTTGCCGATCTTGATCCGTTCCGTGATGAGCTTGAATTCCTCGCCCACTGGCCCTGGAATTTCGCTCGACACGATGCCCAGCGTTTCGGCGATGGGGAGGCCGGAGCGCAGGCCGCGCGTCAGCAGTTCAAGCGCGTCGGGGAATTTGGCGTTGAAGCGGTTGATCCGCTGCTTGATCAGGCGGCTGACCCACCAGTGCGGCAGGAACAGAGCGGCGGCCATGCCGACCATGACAGCCATGAGGAACGGAAAGCCGCGCACCATAAGGAACGCCGACAGTAGCAGGAATATGCCCGCGCTGGCGGTCATATACTGGCTGAGCGTCCATTTCTTGCCGGTCATCCTGATCCGCTTGGTCAGATTTTCCGGATTGGGGATCAGCGACACCAGCATCTTGGCTTCCACGCCGGTCGACCGGTTCGTGATCGCCTTGCGCATCCGCGCTTCCAGCAGCGCTTCTGCCGAATCGCTGTGACGGCCGCGGATCATCGCGACCCGGCGCTTGCGCGCCTTTTCCGGCGACGGACCGGCGAACGCTATGATGGCCATGCCCAACATGGTTGCCACCAAAACCGTTATCAGGATGAAATTGCCGTCCATCTGTTCGCCTATTCCCCAGTCAGCGCCGCCGCCCGGTCAGGCGGCGGACGCGATCAATCTTCCAGTGCGGCCGTCTTGGCCTTGCGGCGTGAGGGCATCATGTTGCGGAAGTCGCCGATCTTGCCGAGCAGGGAGTCGCCCTTCTTGCGCGGTGCCGCAGCGCCGGTGGCGCCCTCGCCCGCATCGGCCGCGCCAAGCACCTGGTCGAGCAGGGCGGTGCAGGCTGCGCCGACCTTGCTGCCCTTGGCGGCTTCGGCCAATGTCTTGCCGAGCTTTGCCGCCTGCGCGCCAATCCGCAGGTCGAACGGGATGAGGACGTCGACCTTGCGTTCGATCGAGGTTTCGAAATCCTTGCGGCTGATTTCGGGCGAGCCGGGATGGACGCGGTTGGCGACCACCAGCACACGCGATTGCGGTGCGTTGCTCTTGAGCCAGGACAGGATGCGGATCGTGTCGCGTGCCGCCGCCAGCGTCAGTTCGGTCACGACCAGCGTGACTTGCGCGTCGGTCATGAGATGCGGATGCTGGATCAGCATGTTGCGCGGCAGATCGACGACGCTGCATTCAAACACCTGCCGGAATTCTTCCAGCAGTTGATAGAAGGCGCCGCCATCGGTCATCATCGGCTGGCTGATGGGCGCTTCGGCAGACAGGATCGCCAGCGTGTCGCTCGCCCGCACCATGGCGCGTTCGATGAACAGGCCGTCGATGCGGCTGGGATTGTCGATCGCGTCGGTCAGGCCACGCCCCGGTTCCAGGTCCATCGCCAGCGCATTGGTGCCGAAATGGACGTCGAGGTCGAGCAAGGCGGTCGGACGCTTCTTCTTGTCCGACAGCATCCATGCCAGCGAGGTGGCGATGCTGGACGCGCCCACGCCGCCGCGCGTGCCGATGACCGCAACGGTCATGTGCGGGCGTTCGGGCGCAGCGTCGCGCGGGGCCATGAACACGGCCTGCGCATTGGCCAGCGCGTCGCGCAACTGGTCGGCGCCAAATGGCTTGAGCAGATAATCCTGAATGCCGCTGGCCACCAGATCGCGATAGAGGCGCACGTCATTGACCTGGCCCGCCGCGATCACGACGGTGCCGGGTTCGCACACTTCCGCCAGACTGTTGATGTCGTTGAGCGGATCGCCGCTTTCGGACATATCGACGAACAGGATTTGCGGCGATGCAGTGATCGACAGGCTCTGGACTGCGTTGCGCATCCCGCCCTTGTTCACCTTTTCCGGTGCCCAGCCCAGTTCGGCGCACACCGAACGGATCAGATCATAGCTGTGATCGTCGCAGACGAAGGCGTGAAACGGATCACGCTGACCAGTGAAACCGGGTTTCCATGGGGCGTTCATGTTACTGGCCTCCTGCTGACATCTGCTTGAGATCGCCAGCGCCCGTTGGCGGTTTGTCGCGATAGGTGGAAATGGCGCGGTTCGACGTGGCCGTACGCAGATTGCTGTCGGTGCCCTGACCCCGGACGAGGTCTTCGGGATTGGCGACCATCGCGGCCAGATTGCTGTTGGTGCCGCAGCCGAAATTGGACGTGGTGCCCAGATTCATGTCGGTTTCCTGCTTGCTGCTCCAGTCGGGGCAGCCAGGGACGCTGGCGGTGGCGCGGCGCACGATCAGGCGGACGCTGCCCTGGGGCGCATCGCCAGCGGCGGCGGAACTATCCTCTGCGACCAGCAGGCCGTGACGGGCGACGACATCCGCGATGCCCTCGCGAATGCCGGGGCTGTAATAGCCAGCATCCGTGACGATCGCGACCTGATCGCCATAGCCAAGCCCGATCGAGGCGAACCAGTCGTTGAGACGGCCTGCTTCATAGGCGGACAGCGAGTCGCCGCTGGCCTGCACGTCGAACGTGTAGGCGGCATAGCTGACAACCGGCTGATGCACCGATTCGACGCTGCGATTGGGGCTGTCAGTGACACAGCCAGCGAGCGGCAGCGCCAATATGGCGAGGGCGGTGAGAGTCTTGGCGGACAGATAGGTCATGTCTTTGGTCCTTCCGTCAGAAGCTGAAACCGGGGGCAGCTTTGCCGGGCTTGCCCGGCTTTGCGACCGGCGCGGCGGCGGACGCCTGCGGGCCGGGGGTAACCGGCGTGGGCGATCCGGGCGCGCGGCGCGGCATTTCGCCGCGCTTGCCACTGATCCCGTCATTGCCCTGCTCAAGCAGCAACCCCTGACCGATATTGGCGTTGCGGAAGCCGTCGGTCGGCAGGCGCACGTCCGATGCGTTCATCGGCTTCACCAGATAGGGGGTGACGACGATGACCAGTTCGGTTTCGCTGCGCTGGAACTGGCGCGACTTGAACAGGCTGCCCAGGATTGGCAGGTTGCCGATGCCCGGCACCTTGTTGATGCCGTTGCTGGTTTCATTGTTGAGCAGGCCCGCAATCATGAAGGCCTGACCCGAACCCAGCTCCACCGTGGTTTCGGCGGTGCGGCTCTTCAGCGCAGGGACGTTGGCGTTCAGCGTGAAATCGAGGCTGGAAACGGTCGGACGGACGCGCAGCGAAATGCGGCCATCGGCCAGCACCGTCGGCGTGAAGGCCAGCTGCACGCCATATTGCTTGAATTCGATGCTGTTGCCCTGCGTTCCATTGCTGACCGTGTAGGGATATTCGCCGCCCGCCAGGAAGCTGGCGGTTTCACCCGACAGCGCGGTCAGGTTGGGCTGCGCCAGCGTGGTGGCAAGGCCGCTCGATTCGGCGAGGTCCAGCGCACCGGCAATGTCCATGCCCAATATGCGGGCAACGCCGCCAAGGCTGTAGCTGCCGTCCGTCACATTGTTGAATGTCCAGTAGCCAGGCGTCGTTGCGGTGCCACGAGTATAATCGGCAAAGTTTCGCGTGCCGCCACCAATGTTGCCGGCAACCTTCCCGCCGCTGCCATCGACGCTGGCGAAATTCGTGCCGATCTTATGACCGACATCCTTGGCGACTTCGGAAATCTTGACCTGGAGCATCACCTGCAACGGCGTAGCCATGCGCAGGCGGCTGACCACGGTGGTTTCCTTGCCGACGAAGGCCTGCGTCAGCCGTTCGGCTTCGGCGGCATCTTCGGGCGCCTGAATGGTGCCGGTCAGCAGGACCATGCCGTTCATCTTGTTGACCGCGATGTTCGCGCCGGGCATCGCCAGGCGGAGCATGTCATCGATGCTGGTCAGGTTGTTGCCGACACGAACCGTGCCGGAAAACAGCACCTTGCCGTTGGGGGCGGTGGCGAACACGGTGGTTTCGCCTGCCTTCTTGGCAATCAGGTAAAGCTGGTTCTGCGAGCGGACATGGACGTCGACCACTTCGGGATCGCCGATCACCACGTCGGACATCTTGGCGCCCAGGTTGACGACACGGCTGCCGCCGACCGACATGAGGATCGCATTGTCCTGTGCGCTGGACGGCGCGGCGTTGACGGCCGTTCCGGGCACGGCCGTCATGGCGACGGCAAGGCCGAGCGCGATCGCGGGTCCGGCGACCTTGCGCCCGGACATCTGGAGCATCGACTTCATCTTACTTCCCCCCGACCGGAACTTCGGTCACGTTGGTGCCGCGGGCGACGCGGATGACCGGGCCTCTGACGGCAGCCGGTGCGGTAATCTGGGCGCCGGTGCCAGCCATCGCCGCGCCGTTTTCGGCCTTGGCCGGGACCGAGCTGCGCTGGTAGCGCGACACGTCGGCGCCGGTCGAATAGGTGGAGCCGCGATCAATGGGGCGCGACGCGATCTTGGCGATGATCGCCTTTTCCGCGTTCGGGCTGGCGCCATCGGGCAGATCGACATCGGCACCGGCAATGGCAGCGTCCAGATCAGACGCGGTATCGGCGATCGAGCGCAGCGACATCGACAGGGAGCCGATGGTCTGGGCAACCGCGATCTTTTCCGCGATCTTGGGCGTCACTTCGATCGTGACGTTGGAATAGGTACGTACTTCCGGCTTGCCGTCCGCGCCCATCGCGTCCATCCGCTGGTCAGTGGCAAGGACGCGCAGGTTGCGCAGGATGGTTTCGGAGACTTTGAGCGCTTCGCCATCGCCACCGCCCGCAACGCTTTGCGTCAGGACCAGGTCGATGCGGTCGCCAGGAAACACGAAGCCCGCGACCGAGCTTTGCGCCGAGACGGGAACGGTGACCGCGCGCATCCCTGCGCCAAGCGCTGCGGCCAGGAAGCCGCGATCGCCGGGCTTGACCAGGCCACCCTGGGTCAGCGGCTGTCCGGCGGAAATGGCGGTGCGTACTACGCTGCCTGCCAGTTTCGCCGGATCGGCCTGACCCTTGAGATAATAGGCCTGTTCGATCAGATCCTTGGGCCAGGGCTGGAAGCGGAAGCTTTCAGCATCCAAGATGGTGCCAACCGGCAAAGCCTTGGTCGCGACCAGCACATGGGGCTGATCGGCCTCCACGGGCATCGACGCAGCATTGACCTGCGGTGCGCTGGAGGAGCTCAACATGCTGCGGGCAAGCAAGGCCGTAGTGACCGCTATGATAAGCGCTCCTACCAGCAGCACGATTTTCTTGGCATCCATGACGAAATTCGCCTCCCTGTAATGGGAGCACTGCCCCCAGTGCTTCACTCATCACGTAAATTGGTTAAAATATCGTTGGCCACGGCAGCAGCCACAGCGCCGCGAGGGAAATCGCCACGCCATAGGGAATTTCAGGTTGTCCCAGCCTGTGGGTCATCTTGTGGTGGATGACGGTGACCAGCGTGACCACGCCGCCCAGCAGCGCCATCAGCACGACCAGCGACAATATCGCCTGCCACGGGAACCACAGCGCCAGCGCGGTCAGCAGCTTCACGTCGCCGCCACCCATCATGCCGAGCGCGAACAGCGCGGCGAACAGGGTGAAGATGGCGGCGCCGACCAGCAGTTGCACCGCCATGTCGGGCCAGAGCGCATAGCCGTTAGCCAGCCACCAGAGCGGCGCGAGGGCCGCGACCGCCAGATTGAGCCGGTTGGAGATGATGCGCGCACGCAAATCGGTGACCGCTGCCGCGATCAGCAGTGCGCCAAGGGCGCAGAGCAATATGATTTTGAAATATTCCCCCGTCATGGGATTTGACCCTAGACCCGATGGCTTACCAAACCGTAACCATGGCCCGCATGGATTCGCCCCGCTTCACCACGCCATCCTTTGACCGCCGCGCCTGGCCGATGGGCGGGCGGCTGGACTATTGGAGCGCCCCCGACGGCTGGCCGATCCGCCGCTATCAACTGGGCGATGGAACGCGGGGCCGGATGCTGGTGCTGGGCGGGCGCGGCGACATGATCGAAAAATATCTGGAGGTGGTCCACCATTGGGCCGAACGCGGATGGGCGGTCACCACATTCGACTGGCGCGGGCAGGGTGGGTCGGGTCGGCTGACCGACGATCCGATGACTGGCCATATCGGCGATTTTGCCGACTGGATCACGGACCTGAAGGCGCTGGCGGCCGACTGGCGCGCGGAAGGAGACGGGCCATATGCGATGGTGGCGCACAGCATGGGCGGGCATTTGCTGCTGCGCGCGCTGGCCGAAGGGATGCCAGCGCCCGATGCCGCGGTGACGGTCGCGCCGATGCTGGACGTGCATAGCGCGCCCTTGCCGCGATGGCTGGCCGTGGCCGTGGCGCGGGCGATGCTGTGTCTGGGCCAAGGCGCGCGGCAGGCGTGGACGCAGAAGGAAGGGTCCGAACGGCAGCGACGCATACGGCAGAAGCGGCTGACCCATGACCCGGACCGCTATGCCGACGAACTATGGTGGCGCGACCATAGCCGCGACATTGCGCTGGGGCCACCAAGCTGGACCTGGGTCAGTCAGGCGCTGGAATCGACGCGGGCGCTGGCGGAGAGTGATGCATTGGCGCGGCTTGCCGTGCCGCTGCTGATATTGGCGACTCGCGCTGACCAACTGGTGTCCACCCCGGCGATCCGCCGCGTCGCCGCGCGGATTCCCGGTGCGCGACTGCATGTCTATGGGCGAGAGGCCGCGCATGAGATATTGCGCGAACTCGATCCTGTCCGGCTGGATGCGCTGCGGCGGATCGACGCCTTTCTGGACGAGATGGCGGCGTGAGCCATCCCGATATCGTTATTGTGGGCGGTGGCATGGCCGGGGCCAGCCTGGGCGCGGAACTGGCGGGAGAGGCGCGTGTCCTGCTGCTGGAGATGGAGGATCGGGCCGGCTATCACGCCACTGGCCGATCCGTGGCGTTCTGGGAAGAAACCTATGGCGGCGCGGCGGTACAGCCTTTGACGACCGCTTCGGGGCCGTTGCTGAGCGTTCCGGACCCTGACTTTCATGACGGCAGCTTCCTGTCGCCGCGGCGCACATTGCATGTCGGACGGACCGGTGATGAAGGGCATCGCGATGCGCTGATGGCGGAATTTGCGGGCAAGGTGGTGCTGGAGCCTGTCGATCCTGCCGCGCTGGTGCCGGGGTTACGGCCGGACTGGACCATGGGCGTCATGGAGGCGAGTTGTCAGGATATTGACGTGGCTGCGCTGCATCAGGCCTATTTGCGCCAGTTCCGGCGGCGCGGCGGCGAAGTGCGGCTGGCGACGCGGCTATGTGCGGCGCGCGCCGTGGGTGGTGGCTGGCAGGTGGAGACGCCGGACGGGGTGATCGCCTGCGCGATCCTGATCAATGCGGCGGGGGCATGGGCAGACGATGTGGCGCGCGCCAGCCGCGTCGCGCCGATCGGCTTGACCCCGTTGCGGCGGACGGTGGTGCAATTGGGCGTGCCATCCATGCCATCGCCCGACCTGCCGCTGATCATGGATCTGGCCGGGCAATTCTATTTCAAGCCGGAAGGGCAGGGGCGCGTCTGGCTGACCCCGCATGACGAAGCGCCATCGCCCCCGTGCGACGCTGCGCCTGAAGAACTGGCGGTGGCGGAAGCGATCGCGCGGTTCGAAAAGGCGGTCGACTGGCCGATCGCGCGGGTCGAGCATGTCTGGGCGGGCCTGCGCAGCTTCGCGCCCGACCGTGCCCCGGTATATGGGTTCGACCCCGATAGGCCGGGCTTTTTCTGGTTCGCCGGGCAGGGCGGTTTCGGCATCCAGACCGCGCCCGCCGCCGCGTTGCTGGCGGCCGCCCGGCTGCGCGGGGAAGCCCCGCCGGAAAGCGTTGCAGGCATTGATGCGGATGCCTATTCTCCGACCCGGTTTCGCTGACGAAACGAATCTGGAGAACGGTACATGGCGCACAAGTTCGTGATCGAGAAGAACAAGGCCGGCGAGTTTGTCGCCAAGTTCAAATATAATAGCGAAACGATCTTCTGGACCGAAGGCTATAGCAGCAAGGCCGGCGCGAAAAACGCGATCGAGTCCGTGCTGAAGAACGGGCCGGGCGCGCCGGTCGAAGAGGCGGAATAAGGCGGCTGTAAATCCGGCATCAAAAATTCTCCCCTGCAAGGGGAGGCGAATTGCACATGACCTTTCGCGGCATCTCTCCGTCATGCTGAATTTATTTCAGCATCCATTTCTCGTCTCAAGCGGCGGTTTTTGGGCACGATGGATCCTGAAATAAATTCAGGATGACGTCGGGGTATAACGAAAAGTCATATGCAGTTTCCCGCCCCTGCAAGGGGAGGATAAGATTCGGTCATCGCGCCAATATCCGGTCTGCAACTGGCACGACCGCAACAAAAAAGCCGCCCGTTACGGGGCGGCTTTTCTGTTTGATCTCTGACGAAAGCTCAGGCTTCTTCTTCGGCCGGGGCTTCTTCGGTGAGCGCGGCGAGATCGCCGGGTTCAGCGTTGGGATCATAATCTTCGGTGAAGCCGGCTTCGTCCTTTTCGAACAGGTCGGCCATGACGTCGACGCCCTGGCTTTGCAGGTCGGCCTCTTCAGGCGAACGCGCCACGTTCACCTTGATGGTGACGGCGACTTCGGGGTGCAGCGCGACCTTGACGTCGAACACGCCGAGCGTCTTGATCGGGCGTTCCAGAACGACCATCGCCTTGGTGACGTTGGTGATGCCCTGTGCCTGCAGCGCTTCAATGATGTCGCGAACCGCAACCGAACCATAGAGCGCGCCAGCGTTGGACGACTGGCGGATCAGGATGATCTGCGTGCCATCGACGTTGCCGGCGGCTGCTTCGGCGTCCGAACGGCGAGCGGCGTTGTCGGCCTCGATCTTGGCGCGGTTGGCTTCGAACAGCTTCTTGTTGGCGCTGTTGGAACGCAGCGCCTTCTTGTTGGGCAGCAGGAAGTTGCGGGCGTAGCCGTCCTTGACGGTTACGACGTCGCCGATGGCGCCGAGCTTCTCGACACGTTCGAGCAGAATGATTTCCATGGGGCTTACTCCCTTACTTCACGATGTAGGGCAGCAGGCCCAGATGACGGGCGCGCTTGATGGCCTGGGACAGTTCGCGCTGCTTCTTGGCCGAAACGGCCGTGATGCGGCTGGGGACGATCTTGCCGCGTTCGGACACGAAGCCCTGGAGCAGACGGACGTCCTTATAGTCAATCTTCGGCGCATCCTTCGCAGCGAAGGGGCAGCTCTTGCGGCGGCGGAAAAATGGGCGTGCCATGATCTAGATCTCCTTATTCGCCAGCGGCTTCTTCGCGGCGCGGGCCACGGTCGCCACGATCTTCGCGCGGACCACGATCGCCGCGGTCACCACGGGGGCCGCGATCGCCACGGTCGGGGCGGTCCTGCTTGCGCATCATGACCGACTGGCCAGCTTCCAGCTCATCGACCTTGACGGTCATGTAGCGGATGATGTCTTCGTTGATCTGCGTCTGGCGCTCCAGTTCCGCGATCACGCCGCCGGGGGCGTCGATGTTCAGCATCACATAGTGAGCCTTGCGGTTCTTGGCGATCTTGTAGGCGAGCGAACGCAGGCCCCAAGTTTCGATCTTGGTAACCTTGCCGTTATTTTCTTCCACGATCTTGGTGGCGTTTTCCGCCAGAGCGTCCACCTGCGCCTGTGCCAGATCCTGGCGCGCAAGGAACACATGCTCGTAAAGAGCCATGATGCTACCTTCTTCTGTTGGCCGATTGCTGACGCCCACCCCATGTGGAACGCCCCTCCGGCTATCGTCTTTCATGCTTCGCAAGCGGGCCGAGTCACCTCTGGTCCGATGCGAAGGCGCGCCTATGGGGCAAAGGCGGGGGAAAGGCAAGGGGGGCGTTGCGAAACCATCGTTCGGCACAGAGCGTTCGGGCGAAGCTTGTCGAAGCCCTTGCCTGCGCGTAGCGAGGGCGCTTCACTGCGTACAGCGGAGCGCTTCGACTTCACTCGGCGCGAACGGATTTGGAGGGTAGGCCGTGGCGGTCGGAATTGCAGCACTATCATTGATCCTGCTGATGATCGCCGCCTATCGGGGGATGAGCGTCATCATCATGGCGCCATTGCTGGCGATGCTGGCGGTGTTGCTGACCGATCCCGCGGCTGTCCCCGCCGCCTTTTCCGGGCTGTTCATGGAAAAGGTGGCGAGTTTCCTCAAACTCTATTTTCCCGTGTTCCTGCTGGGCGCCTTGTTCGGCAAGCTGGTCGAGATTTCCGGCTTTTCCCGCGCGATCGTGACGGCGGTGATCGGCATTGTCGGGGCAGGGCGGGCGATTCCGGCGATCATGGCGGTCACCGCGCTGCTGACCTATGGCGGGGTGTCGGTGTTCGTGGCGGTGTTCGCCGTCTATCCCTTCGCCGCCGAAATGTTCCGCCGCGCCGACATCCCCAAGCGGCTGGTCCCGGCGACGATCGGGCTGGGGGCGATCACCTTTACCATGGATGCGCTGCCCGGCACGCCGCAGATCCAGAATATCATTCCGACCAGCTTTTTTGGCACAACGTCCTGGGCCGCGCCGGTGCTGGGGCTGATCGGGTCGGCCTGTATCGCGGCGATGGGGCTGACATATCTGGGCTGGCGGCGGCGCGCGATGATGGCGGCGGGGGAGGGCTATGGCGCGCCGGAAACGCTGGTGAACGAGCCGGAGCCGGTGGACGCTTCGGTCACGGTGCATCCGCTGGTGGCGCTGCTCCCGTTGCTGATCGTGGGGGTCGGCAATCTGCTGCTGACCATGGCGATCCCGCGCTGGGTGAGCGGTGATGTCATCACCCTGTCGCTGGTCGGCATGGCCGAGCCGGTCGAGGTCAAGGTGGCGCAGGTGTCGGCGCTCTGGGCCGTCGAGGGCGCGTTGCTGATGGGCATCGCAACGATATTAGCGTTTGCCTATCGGACGGTGGCGAAGCGTTTTGCCGAAGGATCGAAGGCGGCGGTCGGCGGCGCCCTGCTGGCGGGGATGAACACGGCGGTCGAATATGGTTTTGGCGCAGTGATCGCGGCGCTGCCCGGTTTCCTGATCGTCAAGGAAGCCTTGCGCGCCATCCCCGATCCCCTGATCAACGAAGCGATTACCGTCACGTCGCTGGCGGGGATTACCGGGTCGGCATCCGGCGGGCTGTCGATCGCGCTGGCGGCGATGGCGGACCAGTTCATCGCTGCGGGCGATGCCGCGGGCATATCACGCGAAGTGCTGCACAGGGTCGCGTCGATGGCTTCGGGGGGCATGGACAGCCTGCCGCACAATGGCGCTGTCATCACCTTGCTGGCGGTGACGGGCCTGACCCATAGGCAGGCCTATAAGGATATTTTCGCGCTGACGCTGATCAAGACTGTGACGGTGTTCATCGTCATTGCGGTCTATTATCTGACCGGACTGGTCTGAAAGGACTGGTCTGGCCGGATCAGGCGGCCGGGCGATGCAGTTCGGCCGATCCCAGGAAATGGGCGCTGGTCGATGGTCCGGCGCTGATCAGCAAGGCGGCGACCATATCCTTCAGACTGTCGGACGGGCGACAAGGGTCGTCATAGGCCATGGCCCATTGCCCAAATTCGCGCGCCACGATCGCGCCCTCGCGCAGCTTGACCACGCCGCGATGACGGCTGTCGTCATAGATACGGGCAAAAATGCGCTCTACCGCGTCCTTTGGACCTTCCAGTACCTGGAGGAAGCGGCGCGAGTTGAACAATAGCAGGCCGGTCACATCGTCCCGCCGATTGCGGACGGCGGCTTCGCGCGCGATGGTGGCGCAGTCGTCGGGCGTTACCGTCCCGGTGACGGTGCTGATATACATGATCTGATATAATGACATGGCCGTTCCCGATCCGCACCCCACCCTAGGACTTGTGCCGGGCAAGCCGTTAATTTCGGGTATTTAACCTGTGTCAGGGAAAGCGGGCACGCAAAAATGCCCCAGGGGAGGAGAGATCCCTGGGGCATGAAGAGGATGGACTGGCTTAGCGGATCGCGTTGCCGATGACCGCGCCGATCAGGCCGCTGGTGATGGCGATCAGCACCGCGTCGTTACCCGACTGGACCCACTGATAGCCGCGCGGCGGGGCGTTCAGGCGATAGCCGCGATAATTGTTGATAACGCGATAGTTGGTCGCCTGGCGCCGGTCGAAACGCTGGCCCTTCGCCCAGCGATGGTGCGAGGCAGCGTAGCGGTTGTTGCGCACATCCTTGCGAACCACCGTCCGCTGCTTGACCACGGTGCGGCCATTGGGCTTTTGCTTGACGACCGTGCGGGTCTGTTCCTGACGATGCGGCTGGCCATAGGCCTGCGCCTGTGCCTGGCTGCTGATGATCGGGCTGGCGACCAGGGTGGTGGTGGCCAGCGTCATGAGGATCTTCTTGAACATGTCTTGCTCCTTTGCCGTGTTCGGGCGCCCTCTGCGGCGTCGAGAACAGAGATAGGCGGCGCTTGTCGCAGACATGTGTCGCGGAAGGGCAAAGAGTGTCGGAAATTGTAACAGATTGAGATTAAAGATGAATGTCCGTTCATCTGTGCAGCCTGCGGCGCCCCTTTTTCAGGTGGGCGCCGGTCGGGCCGCTCAGCGCTATTCGTGGCGCAGCGCGTCGATGGGGTTGAGCGCGGCGGCGCGGCGGGCAGGGAAATAGCCGAACACCACGCCAATGACGGCGGAAAAGATGAAGGCGATCAGATTGACCTTCACATCGAACATGAAGGGCACCTGCATCAGCGGCGCTATGGACCAGGAGGCGATGAGGGCGAGGAAGAGGCCGATCACCCCGCCAAGGCAGGACAGCACGATCGCTTCGACCAGAAACTGCATCAGCACTTCGCCCGCGACCGCCCCGATGGCGAGGCGGATGCCGATTTCGCGGGTGCGTTCGGTTACGGAGACCAGCATGATGTTCATGATGCCGATACCGCCGACCAGCAGGGATATGGCCGCCACAGCGCCAACAATTTGCGTCAGGATGGTGGTGGTGCCGGTCAGCGTGTCGCTGATCTGCTTGGTGTCGAATACGTTGAAATTATCCTCGCTGCCTGCCTTGATCTGGCGTCGTTCGCGCATCAGGTCTTCCAGGCTGTTCTGTACGGTGGATGTGTCATAGGCATCGTCCACCGCGATCATGATCTGGCTGATGTCGCGATTGCCGGTGAATCGGCGCTGGACGAATTTGATCGGCATGACGACGACGTCGTCCTGATCGCCAAAGCCGCCCTGGCCCCGCGTCGCGAGTGCGCCGATCACCTGGCAAGACACGCCCTTGATCCGCATCCGCTGGCCAATCGGATCGGCATTCTGGAACAGGTTGGTGCGTACCGTATTGCCAATGATGCAGACCGGGCGCCCGGCTTGTTCCTCTTCCGGCATGAACAGCCGACCGCTGGTCAGCTTCCAGCTTTGCACCTCGAAATAGGCGGCAGTGGTGCCATAGATGGTGGTGGACCAGTTATTGCCTTCATAAATGGCGGTGCCGCTCGACTGGGCCATGGGCGCAACCGCGCGAACGCCGGTCAGCTGGTTTTCGATCGCGGTCAGATCGGCGGGCTTGAAGTCAGGCGGGCGCGGCCCGCCGCCGCCGCGGCCAAAGCCCTGGCCGGGCCGCAGTTGCAGCACATTGGCGCCCAGCGAACTAATCTGTTCGCGCACGGCCGCCGTCGCGCCATTGCCCAGAGTCACCATGGTGACGACGGCGGCGACACCGATGATGATGCCCAGCGTCGTCAGGAAGCTGCGCAGCTTGTGCCGGTTGATCGCCCGGAAGGCGAGGATGACGGTGGTGCCTAGCATGATGATCCTTTCCTCTCCCCAGCGGGGAGAGGGATGCGGAGACTTGGCAGCTTGCTGCCTAGTCGTAGCTGGGAGAGGGGAAGAGCCAAAGGCTGCGTCCGGCCCCCTCTTCCAACTTCGCCTAGCCCGCTGCGCGGGCAAGGCTGTGTATCCTTCTCCCCCCGGGGAGAAGGTTTGAACTGTACGCAACTCACGCCGCCAGCCCCTTTTCGATCCGTTCGACCAGCCCGTCGCGAAAATGCACGATGGTGCGGGCAAAGGCCGCCATGTCGGGTTCGTGGGTCACCATCAGCACGGTGATGCCGCTGTTCCGGTTGAGGTCGGTCAGCAATTCCATGATTTCGACCGATCGTTCGGAATCGAGATTGCCGGTCGGTTCGTCGGCCAGCAGCACGTCGGGACTGGTGACGATGGCACGGGCGATGGCGACGCGCTGTTGCTGGCCGCCGGACAGTTCGGCGGGTGTATGATCCCACCATTGTTTGAGGCCGACCTTGTCGAGCGCGGCCATCCCCAGTTCGTAACGGGTCTTTTTGTCTTCGCCACGATAGAGCAGGGGCAGTTCGACATTTTCGAGCGCGCTGGTGCGGGACAGCAGGTTGAACCCCTGAAACACGAAGCCGAGATAGCGGCGGCGGAGCAGCGCGCGCTGGTCGCGGTCGAGCCGTTCGACATGATGGCCCTTGAACAGGAATTCGCCGCCCGATGGCACGTCGAGGCAGCCAAGAATGTTCATCGTCGTCGATTTGCCGGAACCGGACGGCCCCATGACCGCGACGAAATCGCCCTGCGCGATGTCGAGGTCTATGCCCTTCAACGCCTGAAATTCGGTCGCACCGCTACCGTAGATTTTGGTGACGCCGCGCAGGGTGATGATGGGGTCCGCAGGCATGGCGATCAGGGCTTGGCCGTCACGGGGGCGGTTTGCGGCGCGGCGTCGCCCGAATTGCCTAGCTTGCCCACGGTCGCGGGCGTGCCGTCGGTCGCCGGGTTGCGCGGCACGCTGTCCTTGCGTGGCGCGCGCTGGTCCGCGCCGGTGCGCGCCTGATCTTCGGCTGGCGGTTCCTGGCCCGCCGCCAATTGCCCGGTGATGACGCGCATGCCCGGTTTCAGGTCGCCCCCGGTGATGACAGTACGCGACCCGTCGCTGGCGCCGACGACGACCTGTATCGCCTTGGGCTTGCCGTCTTCGCCCACGACATAGACAGTCTGGCTGCTGCCCGCGCCGAAGCTGACTTCGCGGGTGGGGCGATTGCCGCGGCGGCGGGGAATGAGCGTGCTGGTGATGCCGCCACCCCGGCCGGCGCCCGCGCTTGGCTTAAAACGCAATGCGGCGTTGGGGACGAGCAGCACGTTGCGCAATTCCTGCGTCACGATGTCGGCGGTTGCCGTCATGCCGGGGCGCAGCGTTTCATCGCTGTTGTTGACGCTCAGCACGGCAGTGTAGGCGACGACGGTGCCGGACGAGCTGCTGGCCGTGCTGGTCGTGGATGACGACGCGGTGCTGGCGCTGTTCGACCCGACATTGACCCGCGTGACCTTCGCCGGGAAATTGCGGCCGGGAAAAGCGTCGACCGCGAAGGTCGCGCTCTGGCCTTCCTTCACCTGACCCACATCAGCCTCATCGACCGAAACTTCGACCTCCATCTGGGTCAGGTCTTCGGCCAGGGTGAAGAGGACCGGGGCGTTGAGCGAGGCGGCGACGGTCTGGCCCGGTTCGATGTCGCGCGACAGGACGACGCCGTTCACTGGCGACACGATCTGGGCGATGGTCAGGTTGGTCTGCGCCGACGACAGCTGCGCGCGGGAGACATCCACCTGCGCCAGCGTCGATCGCAGCGTGGCCAGCGCGCCCTCATAATTGGCGCGGGCCGAATCGATTTCGGTTTTCGCCGGTACCTTGCCGCCCGACAGCTGGAACACGTTAAGCTGACGGTCCAGCGTCGCCTTGGCCAGCGCGACCTGCGCCTGCGCCTGCGAGACCTGCGCCTGCGCCGCCGCGACTTGTGCCCGGTTCTGGTTCACTGCGTCCACCAGACGCCGCGTATCGAGTTCGGCGAGACGCTGGCCCTTCACGACCCGGTCATTCACATCGACATAGACGGCGGTGATCTTTCCCGATTGTTCCGACCCGACATCGACCTGATTGACGGGACGCAGATTGCCGGTGGCCGAAACGCTGACGGTCAGGTCGCCCTGGCGCACTTCGCGCGTCGCATAACTGGGCTGATCCTCGCCCGCGAAACAACGGCTGACAAGCAGCACGAGCAGCAGCAGGCCGCCGCCGATTGCACCGCGCACGGCCCATTTGCGCCATGGCCTGGCAGGCTTTGCCCCCAGAAATTCGTCCAGCGCCGGATCGGTGGTGGTGTCATTGCTCATCAGGGGCGGCTTTCCATGCTCTGCCAGCCGCCGCCCAGCGCATTGTAGAGCTGGGCGAGGGCAAGGATTTCGTCCGATTGCGCGCCAGCCAGGCTGTTGCGCGCATTCAAAAGGGTGGATTCGCTGTTGGACAAGGTCTGGAAGTCGGTGAGGCCCGCCTGATACTGGCTGCGCGCCAGGATCGCGGCGTTGTTCGACGCGTCATAGGCGGTGGCGAACTCCGCCTTGCGCAGCCGTGCGCTGCTGAGCGCCGCCATCGCATTTTCGACATCCTCCAGCGCGCCAAGCACGCTTTGCTTGTATGCCGCGAACGCGCCATCGGTCACCGCCTTCTGCGCTCGTACCTGGGAGGCGAGGCGGCCCCCGTCGAAAATGGTCTGCGCGACATTGGCGAACACGCCGCCCGTGATCAGGCTGAACAGATCTTTGAATGCGTTGGAGGTGGTGCCGATATTGCCGTTGATGCCAAGCGAGGGATACAGCCGCGCCTGCGCCACGCCGATCCGCGCGGTGGCGGCGGCGAGCGTGCGTTCGGCGCTGCGCACGTCGGGCCGCTGGCGCAGCGTGTCGGCGGGAATGCCGGTGGCGATGTCGATCGCGGCGGTCGGAATAGGCGCGGGCGTTTCAAGCGCACGGGTGGCGGCGCCCGGCGCCTGCCCGGTCAGCACCGCGATGCGATTGAGGCTGCCGCGCAGGCTGGCTTCGATCTGCGGGATCGACGCGCTGGTCTGCGCCAGTTGCGCGCGCGCCTGCTGCTCGTCGAGCGAGGAGACGAGGCCCGCCTGCAAGCGCCAGCGGGCAATGTCATAATTGTCCTGCTGCACCTGCCGACTGTCGCGGGCGATGCGCAGCTGTTCCTGCGCCAGCCGCGCCTGCACATAGTTCGTCACCAGTTCGGAGATGATCGTCATCCGCACCGTTGCCAGATCATAGCCCGATGCCGCCAGGTCCGCGCGCGCCGCTTGCGCGCTGCGCGGCAGTTCGCCGAACAGGTCGATCTGCCAACTGGCGTTCGCGCCTGCCGAATAGCTGCTCGACCAGTTGCTGGACCCGAGGCTGATGACATTGCCGCTGCTGTCGGTGCGGGTGCCGCCAGCCTGACTGCGGTAATTCTTGCCGCCGCTGGCCGATCCGCTGAGTTGAGGCAGGAAGGACGCATTGGCCTGGACCAGCGATTCCCGCGCCTGCCGCAACCGGGCCTGCGCCTGCACTATGTCGAGATTGGCGGTGACGGCGGTATCGATCAGCGTGGACAAGGCGGGATCGTTCAGGCGTGTCCACCATTGGGCGAGGTCCGCGTCGCTGACGGGAGCGCCGCTGCCCTGATCATAGGTGGCGGGGATGCCGAGCGCGGCAGGTTGCGGCGCGCGATAGCCCGGTCCCGCCGCGCAGGCGGAGAGGGCAAGCGCCGTTCCCGTGATCCAGACAATGCGATATCGCACCTTTTCCTAGCACTCCGTCATCGTTAAAGGGGCCGTCGTCAGTCCCCCGTGAAGGGGGCATGGTGTCGTATGCCTGCCTGCCGCAGACATGTGTATGCCTCAATGCTATTTATGTCACAAAGTGTAACACCATTGGAATTACGCGCTTTTTTACAGCGCTTGGGTCAGGGGATGATGAATGCGGGCTTTTCTATTTCCAGGGCAGGGCAGCCAGTCGGTCGGCATGGGCAAGGCGCTGGCCGATGCCAGCCCTGCCGCGCTTGAGCTGTTTCAGGAAGTCGATGACGCGCTGTCGCAGCATTTGTTCCACATCATGGTCGAAGGTCCGGAAAGCGACCTGACCCTTACCGAAAACGCCCAGCCCGCGATCATGGCCAACGCGCTTGCGACGCTGCGGGTGATGCAGCGGGAGGGCGGCTTTTCGCTGAGCGACAAGGGCGATTATGTCGCGGGGCACAGTCTGGGCGAATATAGCGCGCTGTGCGCGGCGGAGGCGTTCGACATCGGCACCACCGCGCGGCTGCTCAAGCTGCGCGGTCAGGCCATGCAGGCGGCCGTGCCGGTGGGCGAAGGCGCGATGGCCGCGCTGCTGGGGGCGGATATGGAAAAGGCGCAGGCGCTGGCCGACGCCGCGGCGCAGGATGAGGTCTGCACCGTCGCCAATGACAATGATCCCTCGCAAGTGGTCATTTCCGGTCATCGCGGCGCGATCGAGCGGGCGGTGGCGATGGTCAAGGATCATGGCATCAAGCGCGGTGTGCTGTTGCCGGTATCCGCGCCCTTCCATTGCCCGCTGATGCAGCCGGCGGCCGACGCCATGCAGGAAGCGCTGGCCGGGGCGGTGATCAACGCGCCGCTGCTGCCGGTCTATGCCAATGTGCTGGCCGCGCCGATCGCCGACCCGGACGAGATTCGCGCGCGGCTGGTCGAGCAGGTGACGGGCCGGGTGCGCTGGCGCGAATCCGTTGCCGCCATGTGGGAAGCGGGCGTCACCGAATTTGTCGAACTGGGCGGCAAGGTGCTGGGACCGATGGTCAAGCGCATCGCACCGGACGCCACCGTACGCAGCGTCGTGACGATGGATGACATAGAGGCCGCGCTGGCATCGCTATGAGCGCGGTCCTCACCCAGCGTGATGGGCCGGTGCTGACGGTCACGCTGAACCAGCCCGACCGGCGCAACCCGATTTCCGACCCGACGATGGTCGACGCGCTGTGCGATCTGTTCGAAGCGGCGGATCGCGACATTTCCATCCATGTCGCGATCCTGACCGGGGCGGGCAGTGCCTTTTCGTCGGGCGGAGACCTGAACGCGATGCGGCCTGACGCTGGCGGACTGCGTGCCGGATTGCCCGCGCAGACACGGCGCAACTATCGCGCGGGTATCCAGCGCCTGCCCCTCCTGTTTCAGGCGATCGAACTGCCGGTGATCGCGGCGGTCAACGGCCCTGCGATCGGTGCTGGACTGGACCTGGCCTGCATGTGCGACGTGCGGATTGCTGGCCAGTCGGCGCGTTTTGCCGAAAGTTTCGTCAAGCTGGGACTGGTGTCCGGCGATGGCGGCGCATGGTTGCTGCCGCGCATTGTGGGCATTTCCAAGGCATCGCAATTGTCGTTGACGGGCGAGATGATCGACGCCGCCGAAGCATTGCGCATCGGCCTGGTGAGCGAAGTCGTGCCGGACGAGGATTTGATGGCGACCGCGCGCCGACAGGCCGACGCCATCGCCGCCAACCCGCCCCATGCGACCCGCATGACCAAGCGCCTGCTGCGCGCGGCGCAGACGGCGGAGCTTTCACATATATTGGAAATGGCAGGCGCTATGCAGGCGCTGGCCCATGCGACGGCGGATCATGACGAGGCAATCGACGCCTTTTTCGACCGCCGCCCGCCGACATTCAAGGGAGACTGACATGTTCGATCTGACAGGCATGACCGCGCTGGTGACCGGCGCTTCTGGGGGGATTGGCTCTTCCATTGCCACGGCGCTCGCCGCGCAGGGGGCGACGCTCGCGCTTTCGGGCAGCAATGAGGATAAGCTCAAGGCGTTTGCGGCGGAACTGGGCGGCGATCACAAGACGATCGTCTGCAACCTCAGCGACCCGGCATCGGTCGATGCGCTGGTGCCGCAGGCAGTGGAAGCGTTGGGCGGCAAGATCGACATTCTGGTCAACAATGCCGGTGTCACCCGCGACAACCTCATCCTGCGCATGAAGGATGAGGAATGGTCGAGCGTGATCGCGATCAATCTGGAGGCCGCTTTCCGCCTCTGCCGCGCGGCGGCCAAGCCGATGATGAAGGCGCGCTTTGGCCGCATCATTTCGATCACGTCGGTCGTCGGCGTCACCGGCAATCCGGGCCAGTCCAACTATTGCGCGTCGAAGGCGGGCATTATCGGCATGTCCAAGTCGCTGGGTCAGGAACTGGCCAGCCGCGGCATCACCGTCAACTGCGTCGCGCCGGGCTTCATCCGGTCAGCGATGACCGACGCGCTCAATGATGCGCAGAAGGGCGCCATCCTCCAGAAGATACCGGCGGGCGATCTGGGCGATGGCGACGATATTGGCGCGGCGGTGGTCTATCTGGCTAGCCGTGAGGCGGGCTACGTTAATGGACAAACTCTTCACGTGAACGGCGGAATGGCCATGATCTGACGTTTGCGAGCGCGCCGTCCAGCAGGATGGCGCGCCGCGTTGCCAGAGCCAGCACGGCGATGGCGGCGATCAGGTCGACCGGGATCAGCGTCATTTCAGAGACGGCCCGGCCAAACAGCGGTGCGATCCAGGCATAGGCCAGCCATGTCGGCTCCCAGCGCAGCGGGCCGCGCTTGGCCATGTCCGCCATCATGAAGGCGATGGCCACGCCCAGCAGCACGAAATCATAATCCAGCACATAAGGCGTGCAGAGCAGAGCCGCGCTCAAGGCCGCAGCGCCGCGCACCGCCATAGAGCCGCGTCGGGCCACCAGCGCAGCCGACGCGATGGCGATGGCGGAGACGATCGCCTGCGCGCCATAGGCGGCCGGGATCGACCCGCCCCATTGGCGCACGGCGGCGAAGGGGCTCTGGATCTTTTCCCAGCCCGTAGCGCCTGCCTCTATGATGATGTGGCGCGTCAGCGGCAGGGACTCGATGAAGGCATGCCATACGGGCCATCCCCATATTGCCAGCGTCAGCAGGCACAGGGCCGTCGTGGTCAATCCCGCCGACACGAAGGCGCGCAGATTGCCGCGCGCCAGGATCAGCACGGGGATCAGCACGGCAAATTGCGGCTTGTAGACCAGCGCGCCGAGCAGCATCCCCGCGATCCATGGCCGCCGATCCAGCAGCAGCATCCCGGCGCCAAGCAGGCTGGCGGTCAGAAAAGCGTTCTGCCCATGGCCCAGGCACACCAGCACCACCGGCGCGCCCAGCGCGACCAGCACCGCGTCGCGATCATCGGGCAGGATGCGCCGCACCAGCGCCAGGCACAAGGTCAGGCTCAATCCCTGCCAGATCAGCAGCGCCGCAACATAGGGAAATTGCGCGAGCAGCGTGGCGATGATCAGGAAGGGCGGGGGATAGTGCCAGCCGTAAAAGGGGATGGCGTCATCATGATGCACCTTTTTTTGTACCGCGTGCTGGGTTGGCCAGTCCCACGCCTCTGGCGCGCGACCCTGATCGGCCATCTGCCCGGCGGTCCAGACGTTCGAAAAGTCGGTCCCCAGCGGTCGCCCCAGCGAATCCACCGTGCCATGGGCGGTCGCAAACAGGGTGCAAAGGCCGATGATCGTGGCGGCCAGAACCAGTGCCGCCGTCAGCCGGACGCGCGCGCGCGTAATGAAATGGTCGGGAGCTGACGGCATGATCATGGCCCAATCCCTCCCACAAGCCGCTGAAATTTTGGTAAATGAAGCGTTGCCAGGGCGCGATGAGCGCGAATTTATTGCGGAATCATGGCCAAGCGCGAATGTGGGGGCTTGGCGGCCTTGCCTCTTGCCTGTATCGGCGCTTGGCACTAGGGCTGCCTTAACAGTTATTCAGACCCACTAACGATACCAGTCAAGAAGGACCACTCATGAGTGAGACCGCGGATCGCGTAAAGAAAATCGTCGTCGAGCATCTGGGCGTTGAAGCCGAAAAGGTGACCGAGGATGCCAGCTTCATCGACGATCTGGGCGCTGACAGCCTCGACATCGTTGAGCTGGTCATGGCGTTCGAAGAAGAATTCGGCGTCGAAATCCCGGACGATGCGGCTGAGAAGATCGGCACCGTCAAGGATGCGATCGACTATATCGACAGCAAGCAGTAAGGCGTCTTGCGGCTTGCCCCCATGGGGCGGTGGGCCGGTAATGCGTTGAGAGAAATGGCTCCTCCTGTCCGGTGATGCCGGGGTGCGGGGAGCCTTTTCGTATCTGGCGCGTCGTTCACAACTGTCGCAATTGCCGCTACAGGAACGTCAGGCGCCAACAAGGAATTTCGGAGCTAGCATATGCGTCGTGTCGTCGTAACCGGTCTTGGCATGGTGACTCCGCTTGGCGGAAATGTCGAAACCACCTGGAAGAACATCATCGCGTCCAAATCCGGCGCGGCGACGATAACCCGGTTCGACCCGACCGATTATAAGTGCCGCATCGCGTGCGAAGTGAAGCCCAAGGACCATGAATATGGCTTCGACGCCAATCTGGACGTGGACCACAAGGTCCAGCGCCAGGTCGACCTGTTCATCGTGTTCGGCATCGCGGCGGCCAGCGAGGCGCTGCGGGATGCCGGCCTGCTCGACATGAGCGAGGAAGAAAGGCTGCGCGCGGGGTGTTCGATCGGATCGGGCATTGGCGGCCTGCCGGGCATCGAAAGCGAATCGCTGGTGTTGGCGAACAAGGGACCGGGCCGGGTCAGCCCGCATTTCGTCCATGGCCGCCTGATCAACCTGATCTCCGGCCAGGTCAGCATCAAATATGGCCTGATGGGGCCGAACCATGCCGTCGTCACCGCCTGTTCGACCGGCGCCCATTCGATCGGCGACGCGGCGCGGATGATCGCGATGGACGACGCAGACGTCATGCTGGCGGGCGGCGCGGAAAGCGCGATCTGCCCGATCGGCATCGCCGGCTTCTCGCAGGCGCGCGCGCTCAGCACCGGCTTCAACGACGATCCGACCCGCGCCAGCCGCCCCTATGACGTCAACCGCGACGGTTTCGTCATGGGCGAAGGCGCTGGCGTGGTCGTGCTGGAGGAATATGAGCGGGCCAAGGCGCGCGGCGCGAAAATCTATGCCGAAGTGGTAGGCTATGGCCTGTCGGGCGACGCCTATCACGTCACCGCGCCCCATCCCGAAGGGTCCGGCGCGTTCCGCTCCATGGCGATGGCGCTCAAAAAGTCGGGCCTCAGCCTTGAAGATATCGACTATGTGAATGCCCATGGCACATCGACGCCGCTGGGTGACGAGCTGGAACTGGGGGCGGTCCGTCGTCTGTTTGGCGACCAGATCAGTGCCATGTCGATGAGTTCGACCAAATCGGCGATCGGCCATTTGCTGGGCGGCGCGGGCGCGGTGGAAAGCATTTTCTGCATCCTGGCGATGCGCGATGGCATCGTGCCGCCGACGCTGAACCTGGATGAGCCGAGCGAGAGCTGCAAGGGCGTGGATCTGGTTCCCCATGTCGCCAAGCAGCGCAAGGTGCGCGCGGTGCTGAACAATTCGTTCGGCTTTGGCGGCACCAATGCCTCGCTCATCATGAAGGCGCTCTGAGGCGGTTTTGAAATCTTCCCCTTGCAGGCAGGGGAATTGCATCTGACTTTGCGTTATCTCTTCAACGTCATCCTGAACTTGCTTCAGGATCCATCGCGCCCCAAGAGCCGCCGCTCGTGACGAGAAATGGATGCTGAAACAAGTTCAGCATGACGAAGTAGAATGAGGTGCGTTCCATATGCGATAGTTCTCTTCTCGCAGGAGAGGATTTGGCGGTAATGGATATTCTCTTGCTGCGGATTGGGCGGTTGTAATGATGGCGAGACGATCCGGCGCAAATCCGATGCAGAAGTTCGGCTGTATCATTCTGCTGATCGGCCTGGCCGTCGCTGCCTTTATCGCCTTCCGCTTCGTCGCGGGCTGGACCGAGCAAGGCCCGGCGAAACAGGATATCAGCATCGTGGTGCCGGAGGGGGCGACGCTGTCGGACGCGGCAGTGCTGCTCAAGCGGTCTGGCGCGGTGCTGTCGGCAGACGCCTTTCTGACGCGGGCCAAGATATTTGGCGGCAGCAAGTCGATCAAGGCGGGCGAATTCGTCATCCCCGCCGGTGCCAGCAACAGCGACATTTTATCGATCCTGCAAGGCGGCAAGACGCTGACCCGCCTGATCACCATCCCCGAAGGGATGCCGTCCATCCTGGTGCATGAGCGGCTGATGGCCAACGACCAGCTGACCGGCGACATAAATGTGCCGGAGGAAGGCAGCGTGCTGCCCGACAGCTATGCCTTCGACAAGGGCGAAAGCCGCGCGGCGGTGCTGGCGCGGATGCAGGCGGCGATGGACAAGGAACTGGCGAAGCTATGGGCCGAACGGGCGCCGAACACGGTCGCCAAAAGCCCGCGAGAGGCCATCATCCTGGCCAGCATCGTCGAAAAGGAAACCGCCCTGCCGTCCGAACGGCAGATGGTGGCGGGCGTCTACAGCAACCGGCTGCGCACCAACATGATGTTGCAGGCCGACCCCACCATCATCTACCCGATCACGCGCGGCAAGCCGCTGGGCCGCCGCATCCGCAAATCGGAGATTGCGGCAGTCAACGATTATAATACCTATGCGATGGTTGGCCTGCCCAAGGGACCGATCGCCAATCCGGGGCGCCTGTCGATCGCCGCCGTGCTGCATCCTGCGGAGACCAAGGCGCTCTATTTCGTCGCGGATGGCAAGGGCGGGCATATCTTCGCCGACACCTATCAGCAGCATAATGAGAATGTGCGCAAATGGTTCGAGATCAGGCGGTCCAGAGGCGAATTATGACCCTATCCGCATCCCGGATCGTGACCGGGATGCGGTTGGCATGTCCATAATCTTTATCGCCGTGCGTGGAATCCGGCGCTGCTGATCAGCGCAGCACGCCCTTGCCCACCAGATTGCGGGCATAGAGCAGCTGGATGATGGCCATCACCACGATGAACGCTGGAAATGCGATGACCGATGGTCCCTTCAATGCCAGCAGATCGGTGCCAAGGAAGGTGTAGCCGAACTGGACGACGACAGCGATCAGCGAGAGCAGGAACAGGCTCGCGGCGGCCGCCTTCTTCATCAGCAGCAGAATAGCCCCCAGCGTGCCTGCACCCACGGCGATGGCATAGGCGATCCAAACCCAGGCCGGCATGGCGGCGAACGCCTGCGCAGTAACCGGATCGGACTTGGCCAATTCGGTTAGGTCAGCGGTATATTGCATGGCAAAGGCAGCCAGTCCCATCAGGTTCCACAACAAAAGGACGATGGCGATGACGATAAAATATCGCGGCATATTCATGATCCAATCCCCTCCCTCTATGACGTGTCCCGTTGCAGGGGCGTCATGGACTGATCATATACGTGTGAAGGGCCGCGCGGAAGCGGCGAGACATGGAAGGACATGAACCATGCTGGGACGATCCGTACCGAATGTAACCCTCAAGACCCGCGTGCGCGACGAAAGCGTCGAGGGACCGAACCCGTTTCGCTGGGAGGATGTGCATACCGGCGACCTTTTCGCCGGCAAGCGGGCGGTGGTGTTTTCTCTGCCCGGCGCGTTCACGCCCACCTGTTCGACCGAACAATGCCCCGCCTTCGAACGCTATTATGATGATTTCAAGGCGCTGGGCGTGGATGATGTCTATTGCGTGTCGGTCAACGATGCCTTCGTCATGTTCCAGTGGGGCAAGCATCTGGGCGTCAGCAATGTGAAGCTGCTGCCGGACGGATCGGGTGATTTCACGCGCCGCATGGGCATGTTGATCAAGAAAAATCATCTGGGTTTTGGTGACCGCAGCTGGCGCTATGCGATGGTCGTGGACGATGGCAAGGTCGTCGCCTGGTTCGAGGAGCCGGGGATCAACGATGTGGGCGAAGATGACGATCCCTATGGCGAAACCCGGCCAGAACCCGTGCTGGACTGGCTGAAGGCGCATCCCGCCGGGTGAGCGCCCCGATTATCGTCAGCGCCCTGATGGGCGCGGCGGACTTTGCCTGGGCGGATGGATTGCGCCGCGCGCATTTTCCGCCCGACCGCAATGTCCTGTCCGCGCACATCACCCTGTTCCATCATCTGCCGCCTTCCGCACTGGCGGAGGTCAGCGCGCGCATCAAGGCGCTGTGCCGTGGCCCCGCGCCGGTCGCGCGACTGAGCGAGGTGATGCTGCTGGGGCAGGGGGTGGCCTTTCGGATCGACAGCCCGCAGCTGTCGGCGATGCGCGACGAAATGGCCGACGCCTTCACTGGCCTGCTGACGCCGCAGGACCAGGCCCGGCCGCGCCTGCATGTGACGGTGCAGAATAAGGTGAAGCCGGCAGAGGCCAAAGCGCTGGCGGAGGCCCTGCGCGCGGATTTCCAGCCGCGCCCGTTCGTCATCGCGGGCCTTGCCGCCTGGCATTATCGCGGCGGTCCGTGGGAACTGGCCATGAAGGCAAGTTTCCGGGGGTAGGGGACTTATCGCCCAATCCGTTCGGGCTGAGCCTGTCGAAGCCCAACCCTTCTTCGCCAGGAAGAACGCCCCTTCGACAGGCTCAGGGCGAACGGATCGTTATTTCGGTAGCTGGCGTTTCAGGCCAACCCGACTTCCTTCAAAGGCACACTCGCATCCGCCAGTTGCTCCGGATCGAGCGCCGCGCCCGCCAGCACATGCGGGCGGCCCTGGACATAATCCTTGACCATATTGACGCAATCCAGCGCGATCACCTTGCCGCCCTTGAGATATACTATCGAGAAGCTGCGCGCAGCCGGATCGCCACGCAGGATCGTCTGGTCATAACCGGTCGAAAGGCCGACGGTCTGGAGTTTCAGATCATATTGGTTCGACCAGAACCATGGCACCGCGTTATAGGCTTCTTCCTTGCCCATGATGTGCGCCACGGCGGTCTTGGCCTGGTCATTGGCGTTCTGCACCGATTCCACGCGCATCTGCGCGCCGCCCGCAAAGCGGTTGGCATGGGCGGCGCAATCGCCCACGGCATAAATGTCGGGCAGGCTGGTGCGGCAATATTCGTCGACATCCACGCCATTGCCCCCCGCAGCGCCCGCCGCGATCAGCGGGCCGGTTTCGGGGATGATGCCGATGCCCACGATGACCATGTCGGTGACGATCCGCTCACCATCGGCCATCAGCACGGCCGTTGCCTTGCCGTCTGTGACTTCGATGCAATCCATCCGCGCGCCGGTGCGCAGGTCGACGCCATGGGCGCGATGTTCCGCTTCGTAAAAGCGCGACAATTCCTCGCCCGCGACCCGCGCCAGCACCCGGTCGAGCGCTTCCAGAAGAACGACCTTCTTGCCGAATTTGGAGAGGACGGCGGCGGCTTCCAGCCCGATATAACCACCGCCGATGATGGTCACATGGTTTATGCTGTCGATCTTTGCCATCATCGCATCGACATCGTCGCGACGGCGCACGGCATGGACATTGGCCGCATCCGCCCCGTTGCAGGTCAACATCCGGGGATTGCCGCCGGTGCACCAGATCAGCTTGTTATAGCCGATTTCCTGATCCCCTACGGTCACGAACTTGCCAACGGGATCGACGCTCTTCACGCGGCGACCCAGCAGCATGTCGACATTGCGCTCACCCCAGAAGGCGGCGGGACGGATCAGGATGCGGTCGAAGCTCTTGTCGCCTGCGAAATATTCCTTCGACAGCGGCGGACGTTCGTAAGGCGGGTCCTTTTCGTCGCCGATCATCGCGACGGAGCCTTCAAAGCCCGACTGACGCAGGGAAATCGCCGCCTGTGCTCCCGCATGGCCTGCGCCCACGATCAATACGTCATAATAGCTCATTGGCCCGCTATCCTCTTTATCCCCATTGCGCCGCTGATTGGCGCGCTTTGCCGGTGGTGGCAAGGGCGATGTGCGGCAATTGCGGTCAAAAGAGCGACGCCCGTGCTGCGCCCCCGCGCTGTTCCGGCTGCGAATTGTGGCGCTTTGATCGCTCCGCAAGCGCGCTAAGGCGTCGAAAATGCCGGCAGGCCAGACCCGCGAAGGAAGCAGGTCATCGCGCCGATACAGTATATCGGTCGATTCGCGCTTCCACGCCTGCGGGGATCGCTCGCGGGTTGCTTTCCCGCTTAACGCGCGGCGGCGAGCATGACCCGTTGCGCCAGGTCCGATCCTTCGGGCAACTGCGCGACCAGCGCCAGGCTGCCGTCGGCTTCGCGCCGTGCGACGACAATCGCCAGCCCGTCTGTGTCCATGGCCAGGGCCTGCGGATCGATGGCAGCGGCGGCCTTCATCGCGTTTCGCGCCGTTTCGCGCTTGTCGGGGCGCGGGGGTGCCTCGGCCCGGCGCAACGCCCGCTCGTCGCGCACCAGCGCCTTGAGCCCGCCTGCATAGTTTGACAGATGGTCGGCCAGCATGCCCACGCCCAGGCCCAGGGCACGGCCATGGTCCAGAACGGTCGCATATTCGGTGATCCGCGTCTTGTCATATCCGGCGCCGAAAACCAGCTTGATGATCGCGGTCATCGGGCTGCGCGCCTGCACCTTGATGCCGCAATCGGCCAGCAGTTCGGCATAGTCGTCGGGCCGCGCCTGCGCCACCAGCGCAAAATCATAGGCCAGGCCGATCGCGCGATAGAGCGCGGCATGGCTGCGCGCTTCGCTGGTACGGAACTGGTCGGCACCGTCGCGCGCCAGCGCCAGCCAGTCGGCGAGCGGCGCGTCATCGGTCGGGCTTTCCATGCCGGACAGGTCCAGCGGCTCTTCATCGAGCGAAGCGACGGGCATGGGGGCGGAAGGAGCGGCGGAAGGGGGCAGGGGGGCGGCATCGACCGTGTCGCCACCCGCCGGGCCATCTGCCCATACGGGCACGTTCGTCGGCGCTGGCATGATGCTGGACAGCGCCGCGCTGACTTCCAGTTCCAGCGCCTGCCGCTCGTCGCGGCTGGCCAGTTCCTTCCAGTTGATCACGCCGAACACGAAATCGATCGTCTCGTCGTCGGACGAAAAGGGCATCAATATGCCGCGATATAATATCTCTGCATCGCGCTGGTTGACGAATTCGGCTTCGAACCCGATCGGCGCGGCATTGGCGATAATCTGGAGATAATGATCGGTCAGCCGCGACAGCAGCGACCGGGCGGGCACATCATTGATATAGCTGATGGACCCGTCAATTTCGCACTCCTGCCGCAAGGCGGAGCCAAGATATACGATGGCGGGATTGTCGAGCCCGGTGGAAAAATCCAGCAATACGCTGTGCGGACCGAAATCTTCCAACTGGTCAGGCGACAGATCCTCGATCGATGGCAGGGTGCGATCCCCCAGCAGCGACGCCCAGTAATTATAGGCGCGCACCTGCATCCGCCGCTCGTCCGATACCACCGTCAACGGTGCGTCGATCGCCGCATCATCGGCATAATCGAAATCGTCCTGGTCGTTGGCGACGTCATGCCCCCGCAGAGTGTCCATCCGGTCCGTCCCTATTTCAGGCAAAATTCTGCCTCTTTGGGACTCGACAGTGGCATCGGATGGTAAATTTGCCGTAAAGATGGCAGCGCCGAACGGCCATATGCCGTGCCGCCTGCAAAAAGACCGACCCGACAATGCAATTGCCCGCTTGTCCTAAGGCCCAACCACTGTTATCTGCCCGCCGCAACGCCGCTTTAGCTCAGTTGGTAGAGCATCGCATTCGTAATGCGGGGGTCACGTGTTCGAGTCACGTAAGCGGCACCAGTCCCTCGGTAGGGAATCCCTGAAATCTTTAGCAAAATTGCCTTTCGGCTGATGGTCGGGGGGTGTCTAGGGTCAGGATCCACTGATGTGGTGGGCGCGATGAGATTCAGGCTCCTTGAGGAGCCTGGATTTGAGAGATTTGTACTGGCTGACGGACGAGCAGACGGCGCGGCTTGAGCCGTATTTACCGAAGAGCCACGGCAAGCCGCGAGTAGATGATCGACGGGTTTTGAGCGGGGTTATCTTCGTTAGCCACAAAGGGCTGCGCTGGCTGGTTGCGCCCCAGGCTCCGAGCGCAACACGGTGATGATCGACGCGACCTATCTCAACCCGCACCGCACTACATCGGGCCTGGTGGTAAAAAGGGAATGCGAGCCGCCTGATCGGACGCACGAAAGGCGGCATGAACACCAAGCTTCATGCCGTGACGGACGCGAATGGTCGCCCGTTGAGCTTCTTTATGACCGCGGGCCAAGTCAGGGATCACGCCCTGCATCCTGGGCCGCAAATCCCGGAACACGGCCATCAAATATGACAAGCGCCGAAACCGCATCGAGATCATGTTCGGCCGCCTGAAGGACTGGCGGCGGGTCGCTACCCGCTATGATCGATGCCCAACCGCGTTCTTATCCGCCATCGCCCTCGGCGAAACCGTCATTTTCTGGCCCTGATCAGTGAGTCCTGACCGCTAACTCCTTCGTCGTCCAAAATAACAGGGATTTTGGACCATTCAGAAGGGGGCAGATCAAATTTCCTTCCCAGATATTTCCCGCGACAGCCAACCATTCTCAGGTTGATCAAGCTTTGCGACATAACCTATTTGTTAACCAAGTCATATTAGCAGCCATAAACCATAATTGCCCCGCCGACAGTAAGCTGCGGTGGGAAAAGCAGGCAGGAACGGGGCGAATATTAATGCAGGTAGCTCTTTTGTGCGGCGGTCTGGGGACACGATTGGGCGAGGAAACGGTAAACCGCCCCAAACCCATGGTCGAAATCGGTGGCAAGCCGATCCTGTGGCACATCATGCGCTTCTATCGGCAATTCGGACATGACAGTTTCGTCCTGTGCGCTGGTTACAAGCAGGAAGTCATCAAGGATTTCTTCCTCAATTACGACAATTATTCCAATGACTTGCTGATCGATTTCGCCAGTTCCTCGGTTTCGTTGCTGGGCGGCGAGCGAGACAGGATCGACTGGAAAGTTGTGATCCAGGATACCGGCGAAGCGACGTTGACTGCGGCGCGCCTCAAACGGGCATTGCGCCATATTGAGGGTGATATCTTCATGGCCACCTATGGCGACGGGCTGTGCGATGTCGACCTTGATCAGCTACGCACTCATCACGAAACGTCGGGTAAACTCGCCACGGTAACCGCGGTGCGCCCCTCTTCCCGTTTCGGTGAACTGGGGCTCGACGGCGATTCTGTCACCTCGTTCGAAGAGAAACCGCAGACCGGCAAGGGCTGGATCAACGGGGGTTTTTTCGTCCTGCACCGTTCGATCTTTGAACGCCTGCCCGATGATCCCAATCTCACTTTGGAGGCCGACGTGCTCCAGCCGCTTGCGCGCGAAGGGCAGTTGTCCGTTTTTCGCCATGACGGATTTTGGCAGTGTATGGATACGCCGCGCGAAAAGCACTTGCTTGAGAATTACTGGAAAGCCGGACGGGCACCTTGGAAAGTCTGGGCGTGAGCAAGAATTTCTGGAGCGGGCGATCAATTTTCCTGACCGGACATACCGGCTTCATGGGCGGCTGGCTGGCTGCCTATCTGATCCATTGTGGCGCCCACGTGCACGGCTATGCGCTCGCGCCCAATACCGAACCGGCCTTCTTCGATGCGACCGGTCTTCCGAGCAGGCTTGCCTCGTCCGTTCTGGCTGACATCGGCGACCTTGATCAGCTTTGCCGTGTGCTCGACCAAGCCGCTCCTTCGGTCGTGTTCCATTTGGCGGCGCAACCGCTGGTGCGCTATGCTCATGCCCACCCGATCGAGACCGTCAGGTCCAACGTCATGGGGACAGCCAATTTGCTCGAGGCGGTTCGTCGCAACCCTGGGGTGAAGGCCGTTGCCGTAGTCACTACCGACAAGGTATATCGTAATCTTGAGCGCGCTGAACCCTATACAGAGGACGACGAACTTGGCGGGCGCGAACTGTATAGCGCCAGCAAGGCCGCCAGCGAATTCATCGTTGATGCCTGGCAGCACTCTTATCTGAACGAACAGGGCAAGGGCCTCGCCACTATCCGCGCCGGCAACATTTTTGGGGGCGGTGATTGGGCGGCGGACAGGCTGGTGCCAGATGCCATCCGCACTTTTTCGACCGGCCAGCCGCTGGTGCTGCGCAATCCGACTTCGACCCGGCCGTGGCAGCACGTCCTTGACCCGCTGCGCGGCTATCTTGTTCTTGCGGAAGGACTGGTGAACCAACCAAAGCAATTTTCCGGCAAGTGGAATTTTGGTCCCGACGTGCAGGACTGTCGCCCAGTCGGCGATCTTGCCCACCTGCTCGCCGCTAGTTGGTCGGACGGCGCGCGCGTCGAGACGCAAGCCAGTGACAGCGTTTTTGAAGAACGGTTGCTCGCGCTGGACTCGTCAAAGGCCGCCGACCGGCTGGGCTGGATCCCGCATTGGCCGCTGGAAACCGGAGTTGAAAAAGCCGTGCAATGGTATCGAGCCTATGCCGCTGGAGCGGACATGTGGGACGTGACGATCCGCCAGATCGAAGCCATGGAACAGGGGGGCGCGAGCGCATGACCGAGACTTGCCGCTTCTGCGCGACCAAGCTGACCACCACCGTTGCGGATCTCGGGTTGACGCCGGTATCAAACGAACTTCGCAATATTCGCGACGCTGCCGGGCGCGGGCAGACCTTCTATCCGCTCAAGGCGATGGTGTGCGAGGCGTGCTGGCTGGTCCAGCTCACCCGTGTCGAGACGCCCGCACACTTTACCGAGGATTATGTCTATTTCTCGTCGTTCTCAGAAAGCTGGCTGCGCCATGCGCGGGATTACGCCCATGCCATGATTGCAGCACAGGCCCTAAACGGCGATTCCCTCGTTGTCGAACTGGCGAGCAATGATGGCTATCTGCTGCAATATTTCAAACAGGCCGGAATACCCGTGCTTGGCATTGATCCTACCGCAAACACTGCGCGCGCCGCGAAGGAAAAGCACGGTATTGAAACCGTGGTCGATTTCTTTGGTGTCTCACTGGCAGCAAGGCTGGCCTCGCAAGGGATTGCGGCAGACCTGATCGCGGCCAACAATGTCTTGGCGCACGTTCCTGACCCCAAGGATTTCATTGGCGGCATCCCGGCTATCTTGAAGCCAGGGGGCACCTTCACCATCGAATTTCCGCACATCTTGCGTATGCTTGAGAGCTGCCAGTTCGACACAATCTACCATGAGCATTTTTCCTACCTTTCACTGCTCACCGTTGAGCGGATGCTGGGCGCGTACGGCCTGGAGGTATACGGTGTGGAGGAGTTGCCGACGCATGGCGGCTCGCTTCGCGTATATGCCAGCCACGAGGGGGCCGGGCTTGGCAGTGTTGAATTGGCCGTTGGTCTTGACCGGGTCCGGTTGGCCGAGAAGCGCGCGGGGCTCGACAGTGCGGCTACCTATCGGGGCTTTGCGAATGAAGTTGAGCAGCGCAAGATCGAACTTCTCGATTTCCTCATCAAGACGAAGCGCGCAGGCAAGAAGGTGCTCGGCTACGGCGCGCCGGCCAAGGGCAGTACCATGCTCAACTATTGCGGGGTGGGTCCCGAACTGCTGCCATTCACCGTCGATCGCAGCCCGCACAAACAGGGGCACTATTTACCGGGCGTCAACATCCCGATTCTCGCACCTGAGGAATTGATCGAGGCACGGCCGGACTATGTCCTGATCCTGCCCTGGAACCTGCGCGACGAGATTGCGGCGCAGTTATGCCAGTTGCGCGACTGGGGCGGTCGCTTCGTTGTCGCTATTCCTCGGATAGAGATATTCTGATGCAGTTCACCGCGACCCCGATCGGTGGAGTTTTTGCCTTTTCCGGCGGGGTTCATACCGATGCGCGCGGCAGCTTCCAGCGCACCTATTGCAGTGCCGCGTTTGCTGAGCATGGTCTTGAGTTGGTGGAGGCGCAGGCGGCGATTTCGCGCAACACTGCAACGGGAACTTTGCGCGGTTTGCATTTCATTCCCGAGGCTGACGGCGAGGCGAAGCTTGTCCGCTGCATCGCTGGCCGGATCTTCGATGTCGCGGTTGACCTCCGTCCCGCGTCGCCAACATACCTCCAGCATATCAGCGTCGAACTTGATGCCGCACGAGGCAATGCGCTTTACCTGCCGCGCGGCGTGGCGCACGGTTTCATCACCCTTCAGGATGACTGCGACGTCCTCTACCAGTTCAGCAGAGCGCATCGGGCAGGCGTTGAAATGGGCGTGCGTTGGGATGATCCTGATCTGGCGATCAATTGGCCGATGCCGCCCACCGTTCTTTCCGATCGCGACCGGACGCTGCCCTTCGTCAAAGACTTGACCGGTGACTGACACGCGCTCCGACCGTATCCTTCTAACCGGCGCCACAGGTTTCATCGGGCGCCAGGTATTGAGAAATTTGCCCGCCGATGCGGATATCCACTGTACCACGCGCAAAACAGGCGGCGCTGATGTCGGAACCTGGCACAACATTGACCTGCGTAGTTCCGGCGCTTGCGCTGCGCTGATCGATACGCTCAAACCTGACATCCTGATCCACTGCGCCTGGACCACCGCACATGGTGCCTTCTGGCACGATCCCCAGAATGCCGCATGGCTCGAAGCGGGCATGGCCTTGTTCGATGCCTTCGTGCGACAAGGGGGCAGGCGGATCGTTGCCTGCGGCACCTGCGCTGAATATTCAGGTCATAGCACCGCTCCGCGCCGTGAGGATGAAACGATTGAGCCGGGGCAGATTCCCTTTCCCTATGGCCGCGCAAAATTCGCTCTGCTTCAACACCTGCGCAGCCTTGATGTAAGCCATGCCTGGGTGCGCATTTTCAACGCCTATGGTGAAAGCGAAGACCCGCGTCGACTGGTGCCGAGCGTGCTGCGCGCTCTCACTGCGGGCGAACCGGCCTTATGCTCCTCTGGCACGCAAATCCGTGATTTCCTCGACGTACGCGACCTTGGCACTGCCATTGCTCGCCTTGGCGCCTCCGATCTGGAGGGCGTCGTCAATCTTGGCTCTGGTGAGCACAAGACTATTGCGGAAATAGTCGAAGCGCTTGGCGGCATTGTCAAACGCCCAGACCTTGTCCGGCTAGGCGCCCTGCGCGACCGCGAAGGCGAACCACATCTGCTGGTTCCCGACATTACGCGCCAGACCAAGGAACTCGGCTTCGTGCCCCGGATCACTCTGCTCCGTGGACTGGTGGATGCCGCAAAGGCTTCGTTAGAGAAAAATTAACCATAATTTTACCAATCCCGCGCAAGGAGTTTATATGACTAGCACCGACATAGCCTTCGCGCAGCAACGCAGCGAACTCGTTGCCGAACTCGGCTCGAACGAGACAATGGCAGATCTTACCAATCACTGGCTGGGGAAGGCGCAGGAACTGGGTTATTCCTACAACTTCGACTGGCTCGGCCTGCCGATTATTCAGTACCCGCAAGACATTGTTGCCATGCAGGAACTGATATGGAAACTGCGCCCTGAAGTTGTGGTGGAAACTGGTGTTGCGCGCGGCGGATCGCTGATTTTCTACGCCTCGATGCTCGAACTGCTGCAGACCTGCACCGGAACAAGCGGCGGGCGCGTGATCGGTATCGATATTGATATCCGCGAGCCTAATCGCAGAGCGATCGAGGCCCATCCGCTCTCGCGCCGCATCGACCTCGTCCAGGGATCGAGCATTGATCCCGCCGTGGTCGCTCAGGTCGGCAAATTGGTTGGCGATGCCAAGCGCGTGTTGGTCTGTCTCGACAGCAACCACACCCACGATCATGTTCTTGAAGAACTGCGTGCCTATGCCCCGATGACCAGTTTGGGCAGCTATTGCGTCGTTTTCGATACCCTTGTCGAACATCTGCCCGATGAAGCCATCGGGGATCGCCCCTGGGGCCGCGGCAACAATCCTTTGACCGCGGTGAAGGCATATCTGGCGGAAACCGATATGTTCGAAACCGACAACGCGCTGCACGACAAGCTGCAGATTTCGGTTGCCCGCGAAGGCTACCTCCGGCGCTGCAAGTAAGAGCAGGCAGGTGGCCGCCTTCACCGTAGCCATACCCGTCTACAACGGCGAACGATTCCTTGCAGAGGCACTGCGTTCGATCGCGGTGCAAAACCTTGATGGTGTGGAAGTGCTCGTCAGCGACAACGCCTCGACCGATGGCACCGCCGCTATCCTGGCTGAGTGGCAGGATCGCTTGCCCCTGCGCGTGATCCGCCGAACACAGACCCTGCCAATGCGCGATCACTTCAACGCGCTGCTGGATGACGTGACCAGCGAAGCATACATGCTGCTTTGCCATGACGACTATCTGGCCGACCCCGCTGCACTGGACCTCGCCCAGGCAGCGCTGCGCGACAATCCCGATGTTGCCAGCGTCTATTGCGACCTCGTTTACGTCGACGATCAGCGCCGTACACTGGCGCATCGTCGATTCTCCCGATCGGGCCGGTTCGATCCGGATGCCACGGGCAGAAAATGCCTTGCGAGCGGGCGCAACCTGTTCGGCATTCCAATCGCCATCAGGCGCAGCGCGCTTGGCGAAACGCGCTATGGCGACGATTTTCTCTATGCAATGGACATCGACCTGTCTTGGTCACTGGCGTCTAAAGGCGGCGCTTTTCACATCGATCGGCCGCTGATCGCCAACCGCTATTCCAACGACAACATGACATGGAAACTGCTCGGTACGACGCTGAGTGAATATCTGGGCCTCGCGCGCAAGCACGATAGTGCTCCCGGCGCCATTAGCCGGGCCCGTTTAGCGGCGGTCTGCCAGTTCGTCACGGCGCAGAAATTAGCCTTCCGCTATTATGCCAGGGCCAGAGCGTGGCTAGGTTAAGCGCACGGACCAATCTGGCCCGTGAGAGCGGCCAATTGCTGCGTTTCATCATTGTAGGAGCGGCAAACACAGCCATCGCCTTCGCGATCTACGCGGCGGGTATCGCGCTTGGCCTCGGCTATCAGTTTGCCAGCCTCGCAGCGCTGGTTGCCGGGATTTGCAGCGGCTTCGTGGCTCAGGGCAAGGTCGCCTTCCGTTCGCAACTGGATAGTCGCTTCGCGCCGTTCGTGGCACTGTGGGCGCTGCTCTATCTCACCAATATCCTGCTCATCGGCGCGCTCGCTTTCTTCGGGATCGATCTCTATCTGGCCGGCCTGCTTGCCGCCGTCCCGGTGAATGCGGTTTCCTTTTTGGCCTTGCGCACAGTGATCTTTGCGCCGCAACCGATTTCTCTCCAGCGCACGGCCCTGCTATGGCTGATAGGTCTTTTGTTCGTGGCGCGGCTCTACGTGGTCACGCATCTGGCGTTGAACTGGGACGAGTTCCTCAACCTCTCCATGCTCTACGATTTTCGCCGCGGCGAAATGACCGAAATCTTCCAGACTGCTTTCGTCCACCTGTTCCATTGGTTGCCGATGGTCTCGACCAATGAGGTTGACCAACTCATCGCCGCCCGCTTCTTCACTCTCGGCTGCGCCGCTTTCACCAGTCTTGCCATTTTTCATGCCGCACGCCGGTTCATGGCCATCGATCCGGCGCTTGTTGCAGTTATCGCTTACAACTGCTTCGGGGCGTCCTTACTCTATGGCACCGATTTCAGGACCGACACGTTAGCAAGTGCGGCAATGATCGGCGCGATTGCGCTGGCAACGCATCGGATCATGACCTGGCCACAGATGGTCGCCATGGGCATACTCATCGCCATCGGCGGCGCGCTGACGATCAAATCGGTATTCTTTCTTCCTTCCATCGGCCTGTTGGTGCTGGTCAACGTCTGGGCGTCGCGCGACTTTGTCCGAACCGCTAAAATCATGGCCGTCAGTGCGGCGATCAGTGTGGCCGTGCTTGGCCTTATCCTCGGCCTTCACGCTGTCAGCCTGGCGAAGACAGCATCGGCCGCCAGCTTTCTTGGACGCACCGGCGGTGCAACGCTGCTGACAGGCGATTACTCCGTCCTGTCCGTCTTTTGGCCTGCGGCAGTGCTAGGCAATCTCGGCTTTTGGGTGCTTGTGCTGTGTGGGGCCGTCGCGCTTGCCCGCAATGACCAGTACGACGCGAAGTTGGGCGGGAGCGATCGTCTGGCGCTCGCTGCCTTTGCGATTCCCGCGCTCGTCCCTTTGATCTACAGCGAGGTCTATCCCTACTTTCACCCATTCCTGATTGCGCCGATTTCAGTCCTGGCCGGTTTCGGTTATGCACGTCTGCGCTGCGTGACACGGACGGCCCTGCTGGTCCTGCTGCTCTTTGGCGCCGCCAGTGCGGTCTGGCACCGGATCGACAACGGGCTTGCCCAGCAGCGCGCGACGCTGGCGCTGGTGCACAGCCTGTTTCCCCATCCCGTGCCCTATATTGACCATACCTCGATGGTCTCATCCTTTCCCAAGAAGGGCTTCTTCATGAGCCGCTGGGGCGTGACCGATTATCGCAAGAGCGGACACCCGGTGATGGCCGCCACTGTGCGGAACGATCAGCCCGCCTTCATGCTCCAGACGCGTGCGCTCCTGGCGGTTGATCGGATCACGCCGGAAGAATCGCAGCGATCCGAATACGGCTTGTTCGGCGCCGACCTCGATGTCCTGCGCGACAATTATATCCGTTACTGGGGGCCGCTGTTCCTGCCCGGCAAAATGCTGACTGGCAGCGGGCGGACGCGGATCGAGATCGGCGGCGCTTACCGCGTGGAAGGCCAAGGTCGCCTGGTCGCAAATGGCAGATCCTATTCGGACGGCGAGATAGTCCGTCTGAACCCCGGCGAATATGCCTATGCCGCCGATGGTCCGCTTCGTCTCTTCTGGGCAGCTCCACCGCCGCCTGCAACACCGCCCCCGGCTAGCCTGTTTTCGGGCTGGTAATCCTCGAGAAGGCTTCCTTGGGGGGAATCCGGCTCGGGATCGACAAAATATAGTGGCCTGCGCTTCACCTCGTTGTGGATGCGACCGATATACAGGCCCACGATACCCAGCATCAGCAATTGCAGACCGCCGAGCAGGGTCAGCACCAGCACGGTCGAGGTCCAGCCCTGCACAACATGATCGTTGAAGAACCAGCTCGTCAGGATGTATAGGCCGAACAGCAAGGCCAGGACCGAGATCGTCATTCCGAACCACAAGGCCAACCGCAACGGTACGTCGGAAAATCCCACCACCCCGTTTACGGCCAGCCGAATCATCGCGCGTAACGGATACTTGCTCTCGCCCGCGACGCGTTCGTCACGCTGGAACGGAACTTCTGTGGTACTGAAGCCCAGCCAGCTGATCATGCCGCGCAGGTACCGGTCCTGCTCCGGCATTCGTGCCAGAGCGTTGACGACCTTGCGATCGATCAGGCGGAAATCTCCTACGTCGAGCGGCATATCGACCGATGAGAGCCGCCGGATGAAGCGATAGAAAAGCGCCGCAGTGGTACGCTTGAACAAGCTTTCACCTGACCGAGCCACGCGCCGGGCAAGGACGATATCATATCCCTCGCACCATTTGCCGAGCAATTGCAACGCCACCTCTGGAGGGTCCTGCAAGTCAGCGTCCATCACTATTACCGCATCGCCGTTCGCGGCATCGATGCCGGCAGTAACCGCCGTCTGATGGCCAAAATTGCGGGACAGATTCACAATCCTGAACCGGTCATCCTGCGCCCGCATTTCACGCATGATCTTCAGCGAGCCGTCCTTGCTTCCATCGTTTACGAGAATGACTTCCGCCTTTCCCGTGACCTGATCAAGGATGCTCACCATACGTTGGTGGAGCAATGGCAGAGTGTCTTCCTCGCAATAGACAGGAATAACAAAGCTTACCAGACGTGCGTGCCTCACCAGTTTGCTTCCCCATCCTGTGTCCACTTCTCGGCCCTTACAGCCTTTGCCCAGTTGGACCAACAGGTCCAGAACATGGGGTCCAGATGATTGTTTCGAAAACCATCGACATCGGCCCTTCGCTTGATTTCCTTGTTTACCCTTTCCAGCGAATTGGTGGACGCGACCTGCGCCCAGTGGTCCTTCAGCAACGCCATGTAGGCAAGCACATCCTCGCCCGATCCGTCAGCAAAGGCAGGAGGGCTTTCCAGGAGGGCTCCGTCTCCGAAGGGTCGATAGATGCCCGGCACTTCGCGGCGGCCATCGGTGTTGACGCCAACAGCAACTATCGCCGCCGTCGAGCCGATCCGCCCGCGTTCGCGGACCTCCTCAATCTCCAGATCCATCAAACGCTCACCCGCGCCGGCGCATCTTGCACCGGCGCGGGTTGGGGCGTCGTCAGAATTTGTAGCCCAGCGTCATGCCATAGGTGCGCGGCGGCAGGTAGGTGACGCCGATGATGCGGCCGGTGGAGATCGCAAAGGTGCTGCTTTCGCGCAGCGTGTTGTTGATATTCTTGATCCACAGCGACGCCGTCACCGTTTCGGTCCGGTCGATCCAGCGTAATGAGGCGTCGAACATCGTATAGGCGCGTGTGCCTTCCACCAGTCGCTTGAACTCGGTGAAATAGACATTGCTCTTGCCCGACATGTCGCCGCTCAGCGTCATCGTCCCGGTTTCGGTCAGGATCGGCAGGTCGACCTCTATCCCGGCGCTATAGGCCCATGTGGGCGAATTGCGCGTGGGATTGCCGGCCAGCTGGATGTTGCACGGCGCATTGGCATTGAGCGCACCGGGGCCGCACGGCGCGCCAAAGGCGGTCGGATCGGGATTGGTGACGGGGTTATAGGCGGGCTGGCCCGCCTGCGCGACGTTGACGGGGTTGAGCGGGTCGACCGTGATGAAATCGTCATATTTGCTGTCGGTGTAGGACAGGGAACCGCGCAGGCGCACGCCATCCACCGGACGGGCCATCATGTCGGCTTCCACGCCGGTCGCCGACGTCTTGGCGGCATTTTCAAAGATGGTGGTAAAGCCAGCAGGTCCGCCGCCGATCGTCTTGTTGATCTGCAAATCGTCCAGCTTGTAATGATAGGCGGCCAGATTGATCTGCAAGCGCCGGTCGAGCAGTTCCGCCTTTATCCCCAGTTCGTGGTTCTTCATTTTTTCCGGGCGCACGATCGTGGTGCTGCCCGCCGCATTTTCGCCCGACCCGGCCTTGAAGCCTTCGGAATAGGTGTAATAGAGCAGCAGGTCACGATTGGGTTGCCATTGCAGGCCGATTTCCGGGGTGAAGTCCTTGAACGTCTTTTCGCGATAGGTGCCTTCGACGGTCGTCTTGCGCACCTGCGCCACGGCGGGGTTGCCATTGGCGGTCAAGATGATCGACGGGTTGGCGCTGTCGACCTTTTCATGGCTGTAGCGGCCGCCCAGCTTCAGCGACACGCCGTTCAGCCCAAATGCCTCACCCATGTCGAAATTGAGCTGCCCGAAAGCGGCATAGGCGCGGGTGCCAAGGCTGGATTTCAGGCAGACGCGGTTGAGCGAAGTGCCGGCCGGGAAGTTGCACATGGCCAGCGCTTCGGCCAGCGTCACGGAACCCACGGGCGCAGCGACATTGTCGACGAAGGTCGGCCGCGTCGCCAGCACGGTGATGTTGGACGCCAGATCGTTGGTCGAACTCAGGCCCACCTGATCGCGCGGGCGCTGCCGTTCGTGAAAATAATACAGGCCGACCACGCCCTTCACGATGGCGCTGTCATATTTGAATTGCAGTTCGTTGCTGAACTGCTGCGCGTCGATGGTGCGGGTCTGGATCGACGTCGAGTTGGGCAGGGTGGCGACCAGCGCCGACCCGTCGAGATCCTGGATCAGTTGCGTCTTGAAATCGCGATAATTGGTGATGTTGCCGATGCTCAACGCATCGCTCAGCTCAATATTGAGCGTGCCGGTGACCGAATAGCTTTTGGTGTCGACCGAGGGCGGCTCGTCGCTGCCCAGATCGCGCGGTTTGCTTGCAAAGCCGCCCGTACCCGTCGGGGCCAGCCGGGGGACACCGGGGAAGGCGGGGCCGCGATAATGCACCGCGCCGCTATTGTCGTTCTGACGGAAATATTCGCCCGACAGCAGGAAATCGACCTTGTCCGACGCGATCAACTGGATCTGCCCGCGGACCATATAGCGGAACAGGTCATCGACATCGCTGCCGCCCTTGAACGGATTTCCGCCAAAGCCGTCCCGCGCCTCGACCTTGCCTGCCAGGCGGAAGCGAATCGCATCGATGATCGGGCCGCCGACCGCGGCTTCGGCAATCATCGCGCTATAATTGCCATAGCCGATCCGGGCATAGCCGGTGAAATCGGCGGTCGGCTTGGCCGTGATGAGGTTGATCGAGCCGCCGACCGCGTTGCGGCCATACAGGCTGCCCTGCGGGCCGCGCAGCACTTCCACCCGCTCCAGATCGAACAAGGATGTCAGTTGCGCTTCTGCACGCGCGACATAGGCGCCATCGACATGCAGCGCGACGCCGGTGCTGGACCCGGTGGTGGACGTATTGGCCCCCACGCCGCGAATGAACACCTTGGCCTGGTTGAAATCATTGCCGAAGGTGACGGATGGCACCAGCTGCTGGATGTCCTGCAGATTGTTCACCCCGGCATTGGCGAGTGCATCGCCGCTGACCGCCGACACGGCCAGGCTGACATCCTGCAAGGACTGGCTGCGCTTTTGCGCGGTGACAATGATGTCCATGCCGTCGGTCTGTGCCTGCGCTACGGGCATCAGCCCGATGCTGGAAACCGATGCGAACAAAGCGCACATCGCACGTGCATTGATGGATGCCTTCAAAGCGTCTCTCCCTGGAACCGGACATCGTTGATTTGTGTCCCAGGAATACAATTAGCATGGTCGATATTGTCATACAATCGGCCCCATTACCTGTCTTTTGGGGAATGTGGCTTTTCAGCAACAATCGCTTCCAGCGCCGTCAGGATGGGCGGCATCGCTTGGCTTAACCCCTGTGCGCGCGCGCTGAACAACAGGCCGATCGTGCGTCGTGCGCCAAAATCGGCCAGCGCAGCGCGCACCATGCCCGGCCAGCTATAGGCCATTGGCATGACTGTCACGCCCAGGCCCACCGCAACCATCTGCATCACTCGCTCGTCGTTGGTCGCGCGAAAGGCGAAATGCGGACGCACGCCACGATCGACGAAATAGCGGCTGGTGGCCGACAGCGCCTCGCAATGTCGCCGCACGATCATCACCTCGCCTGCCAGTTCCTCCGCCGCGATACGCGCCCGGCCGGCCAGATTGTGGCTGGAGGGCAGGGCCAGTCCATAGCCTTCCTGCATGATCGGTCGCGCGGCATAGCGATCCACCCCGTCGCGCACCACCGTCAGCGCAACGTCGATCCGCTCCGCATCCAGCCGCGCCAGCAGTTCGCGCTCCGTCCCCGGCACCAGTTCCAGCGCCTGCGCGTCGCCGGGGCTGCAAGCGGCCACGGCCTGTGCCACCAGGGCGCCGGGGATGCTGGTCAACAGGCCGATCCGCAGCGGCGCGCCCTGCGTCGTCCGGGCACCCGCCTGTTCGGCCAGGTTGAATTCCCGCTCGATCCGCCGTGCATGACCCAGTAGCCGCGCGCCGGCCTCGGTCAGTTCGACCCGCTGGTTGCTGCGCAGGAACAGCGGCGCGCCGACCGTCTGTTCCAGTTTCGCGATGCCCACGGACAGGGTCGGCTGCGACACATGGCAATGCGCCGCCGCGCGGGAAAAATTGCCCTGGTCGACCACGGCCAGGAAATAGCGCAGCAGATAGCGTTCGATCATAGACAGAAACTATACACTAAGCACTGTCCTTTCAATTTTTCTCTTGGGCGCGCTGGCGCTAGGATAGGGGTAATGGAGAGACGCCAATGACCGATTTCGATTTCGCCCTGGGTGAGACTGCGGACATGATCCGCGACAGCAGCCGCCGCTTCGCCAATGACCGCATCGCCCCTCTGGCCACCCGGATCGATGCGGAGGACTGGTTCCCGCGCGCGCTGTGGCCGGAAATGGGCGAACTGGGCCTGCACGGCATTACGGTGGAAGAGGCCGATGGCGGCCTGGGCCTGGGCTATCTGGAGCATGTCGTCGCGCAGGAGGAAGTTGCCCGCGCGTCGGCGTCCATAGGGCTGAGCTATGGCGCGCACTCCAACCTCTGCGTCAACCAAATCCGCCGCTGGGGCAATGCCGAACAGAAGGCACGCTACCTCCCCAGGCTTATTTCGGGCGAGCATGTCGGTTCGCTCGCCATGTCGGAAGCGGGGGCCGGTTCTGACGTGATGGCGATGAAGCTGCGCGCCGACAAAAAGGGCGACCGCTACGTCTTGAACGGCACCAAATATTGGATCACCAACGCGGCCGAAGCCGACACGCTGGTCGTCTATGCCCGCACCGGGGACGGCACGAAGGGGATCACCACCTTCCTCATCGAAAAATCCATGCCCGGCTTTTCGATCGGGCAAAAGATCGACAAGGTCGGCATGCGCGGATCGCCCACCGCCGAACTGGTGTTCGACGATTGTGAAGTGCCCGAAGAGAATATCATGGGTCCGCTGAACGGGGGGGCGGGTGTGCTGATGTCGGGGCTGGACTATGAACGCACCGTGCTGGCGGGCATCCAGCTTGGCGTCATGCAGGCCTGCCTCGACGTCGTGCTGCCCTATGTCCGCGAACGTCAGCAGTTCGGCAAGCCGATCGGCGCGTTCCAGCTGATGCAGGCCAAGATCGCCGACATGTATGTCGCCCTCAACAGCGCCCGCGCCTATGTCTATGCCGTCGCCAAAGCTTGCGACGCAGGCCGCACCACCCGCTACGACGCGGCGGGCGCGATCCTGCTGGCCAGCGAAAATGCGGTGAAGGTCGCGCTTGAAGCGGTGCAGGCGCTGGGCGGCGCGGGCTATACCAAGGACTGGCCGGTCGAACGCTTCATGCGCGATGCCAAGCTGCTCGACATTGGCGCAGGCACCAATGAAATCCGCCGCATGCTGATCGGGCGAGAGCTGGTCGGGGCATAGAATATGGTCGGGTCATGCTGTGACAACCTCGTCCGTTTGTTTCGAACGGAGGTTGGTTTGACGGATCAGTTCTTGCCCACGAACAGGAACGCGACCCCCGCCATGATGCAGGCGAAGGCGGCGAAATGGCGCCAGTGCAGCGGTTCGCCCAGCACCGTCACCATGAACCCGCCGAAGATCAGCAGCGCGATGGCCTCCTGCGCGATCTTGAGCTGCCCTGCGGACCAGCCATGGGCAAATCCGATGCGATTGGCAGGGACCGCAAAACAATATTCGACCAGCGCGATGCCCCAGCTGATCAGGATGACCACAACGAGCGGCTTGGTCATTCCGCCTTTCAGGTGCCAATACCAGGCGACGGTCATGAAGAGGTTTGAAATGACAAGGAGAGCGATGGTGGGCATGAACGGCCTCGAACAGGGCAGGGGGAACCGCACTGCCACCACCGGGCGCGGGAGCGCAAGGGCATGAGCGCGCCGGTCCTCGACACCAAATTGTTCCCCGACAGCGAAGCCTTCCGCAACAACGCCGCGCATAACCGCGCGCTGGCGCAGGAATTGCGCGCCAAGGTTGCGGCGGCCGCAGCGGGCGGGTCCGCCAGCGCCCGCGACAAGCACACAGCGCGCGGTAAACTCCTCCCCCGCGACCGCGTCGAGCGGCTGCTCGATCCCGGTTCGCCTTTCCTGGAAATCGGCCAGCTTGCCGCCAACGGCCTCTATGGCGATGATGTCCCCGGCGCGGGCCTGATCGCCGGCATTGGCCGCGTCGCCGGTCGGCAAGTCATGATCGGCTGCAACGACGCCACGGTGAAGGGCGGCACCTATTATCCCGTCACCGTGAAGAAGCATCTGCGTGCGCAGGAAATCGCGCTCGAAAACCGGCTGCCCTGCATCTATCTGGTCGACAGCGGCGGCGCGAACCTGCCCAATCAGGCTGAAGTGTTTCCTGATCGCGACCATTTCGGCCGCATCTTCTATAACCAGGCGAACCTGTCGGCGCAGGGCATTCCCCAGATCGCCTGCGTCATGGGCAGTTGTACGGCGGGCGGCGCCTATGTTCCCGCCATGTCCGACGAAACCGTCATCGTCCGCAACCAGGGCACGATCTTCCTCGCCGGCCCGCCGCTGGTGCAGGCGGCGACCGGCGAAGTCATCTCTGCGGAAGATCTGGGCGGTGGTGACCTCCATGGTCGCAAATCGGGCGTGGTCGATCATGTTGCCGACAATGACGATCATGCGCTCACCATCGTCCGCGACATTGTTTCGACCCTGCAACCCGACCGCAAGCCGGACCTCAATCTGCGCGAACCCCGCCCGCCCAAATATGACGCGAGCGATCTTTACGGCATCATCCCCGATGATGTCCGCGCGCCCTATGATGTACGCGAAGTCATCGCCCGCATCGTCGACGCCTCCGAATTTCATGAATTCAAGCCGCTCTATGGCACCACGCTCGTCTGTGGTTTCGCCCATATCTGGGGCATGCCCGTCGCCATCCTCGCCAATAACGGCGTCCTGTTCAGCGAAAGCGCGCAAAAGGGCGCGCATTTCATCGAACTCGCCTGCCAGCGGCGGATACCCTTGCTCTTCCTCCAGAATATTTCCGGCTTCATGGTCGGCGGCAAATATGAGGCGGAGGGGATCGCCAAACATGGCGCGAAACTCGTCACCGCCGTCGCCACCGCGCAGGTGCCCAAAATCACCGTGCTGATCGGCGGCAGTTTTGGCGCGGGCAATTACGGCATGTGCGGCCGCGCCTATCAGCCCCGTTTCCTCTTCACCTGGCCCAATGCCCGCATCAGCGTGATGGGCGGCGAACAGGCCGCGTCCGTCCTCGCCACCGTCCACCGCGACGCAGACAAATGGTCGCCGGAGGAAGCCGAAGCCTTCAAGGCGCCGGTCCGCCAGAAATATGAAGAGGAAGGCAATCCCTACTACGCCACCGCGCGGCTGTGGGACGATGGCATTATCGACCCTGCGCAAACCCGCGACGTACTGGGCCTGGCCTTCGCCGCGACGCTGAACGCGCCGGTGGCTGAGAGGGCGCAATTCGGCGTGTTCCGGATGTGATGGGGGTGGCCAAACTCAGCCGTCATGCTGAACTTGTTTCAGCATCCATTGGGCAGCAAAGGCGGAAGCCCGATCGAAGACGCAAGGTCCGCCCAATGCGGATTGTCGCTCTCGATCAGGTTGATCTTCCATTGGCGATGCCAGCGCTTGAGCTGCTTTTCCCGCAGGATTGCACCCTCCATATCGCCGAACATCTCGAAGCGTACCAGATGATGGACATTGTACCGGCTCGTGAAGCCCGGACAACTGCCGGTACGGTGTTGATAAAGCCGACCGAGAAGGTCGGATGTCACACCGATGTAAAGCGTCCCATAGGGCGCTCTACTCAGAATATAGACGCACGGTTGCTTTTCCATCGCAGCACCGAGCCTGCCGCCAAATGGATGCTGAAACAAGTTCAGCATGACGGATTGGGAGATCCCTGTGCTTGAATCCCTCCTCATCGCCAATCGCGGCGAAATCGCCTGCCGCATCATCCGCACCGCGCGTGCGATGGGTATCCGCACGGTCGCCGTTTACTCCGACGCCGACGCGCAGGCGCTCCACGTCCGCTCCGCCGACGAAGCCGTCCATATCGGCCCGGCCCCGGTGCGCGAATCCTATCTGCTGGGTGACCGGATCATCGCCGCCGCGCTCCAGACCGGGGCGCAGGCGATCCACCCCGGCTACGGCTTCCTGTCCGAAAATGCCGAATTTGCGCAGGCTGTCATCGACGCGGGGCTGATCTGGGTCGGTCCCAACCCGTCCTCCATCACCGCCATGGGCCTCAAGGACGCGGCCAAGCAATTGATGCAGGACGCCGGCGTCCCCACCACGCCCGGCTATCTGGGCGCGGATCAGTCCCCCGCTCATCTGGCCGCGCAGGCCGACGCCATCGGCTACCCCGTCCTCATAAAGGCGGTCGCGGGCGGCGGTGGCAAGGGGATGCGCAAGGTCGACAGTCCCGCCGATTTCGCCGACGCGCTCGCCTCCTGCCAGCGCGAAGCGGCGTCCAGCTTTGGCAACGATCATGTCCTGCTCGAAAAATGGGTCACCAACCCCCGCCATATCGAGGTGCAGGTGTTCGGCGACACGCATGGCAATGTCGTCCACCTGTTCGAACGCGACTGCTCGCTCCAGCGCCGCCACCAGAAGGTGATCGAGGAAGCCCCGGCACCCGGCATGGACGCCGCCACCCGCGAAGCCATCTGCTCCGCCGCCGTCCGCGCCGCCAAGGCGGTCGACTATGTCGGCGCAGGCACGATCGAATTCATCGCCGACGGATCGGAAGGCCTGCGCGCCGACCGTATCTGGTTCATGGAAATGAACACCCGGCTTCAGGTCGAACATCCCGTGACCGAGGAAATCACCGGCGTCGATCTGGTCGAATGGCAACTCCGCGTAGCATCGGGCGAACCGCTGCCGAAGCGGCAGGAGGAACTGAGCATCAACGGCCACGCCATGGAAGCGCGGCTCTATGCTGAAAATCCGGCAACCGGTTTTTTGCCATCGACCGGGCAGCTTGATCATCTGACATTGCCGTCAAACGAGCGTATCGAAACGGGCGTGGAGGAGGGCGACGTCATCTCGCCCTTCTATGACCCGATGATCGCCAAAATTGTTAGCTGGGGTCAGAACAGAGCTGAAGCTCTCACCGACCTCCGAACGGCCTGCGGAGCGGTAGAATGCGAACCGGTCAGGACAAACGCCTGGTTCCTTCGGCGATTGCTGGCCGAGCCAATGTTCGAGGAGGGCACAGTAACCACCGCCTTCATTGGCGATCATATTGATACGCTCTGCGCGCCGCCTGTGCCTTCCAGCGCTTTGCTACAATATGCGGCCGATGATCTCGCCTTCAGCAGCGACCATATGCCCGATTCTTATGGAAGCCCAAAATATGAATTGACCAAGACATGCTTTGGCTTCCGTCTGAATGCCCCTGCGAATCCTTCGGTGCGTCTGCTGGTCGACGGGGTCGCTACCGAGGTTTTGGTAGGCGAAAAGGCATTGTGGCATGATTACGCGCGAACAATTGTCAGCGATGGTCGGGAAACCACCTATTTTGAAGCTGGGGCCAGCTTCGTCATCTCGGCTTGCCGCCATGAAGGCGCGGGCGGCAATTCAGCTTCCGACGGCGCGATCCTCTCGCCGATGCCGGGCCGCATCATTTCCGTGTCGGTCGCGGCGGGCGACGCGGTGGTCAAGGGCCAGAAACTGCTGACGCTGGAAGCCATGAAGATGGAACACAGCCTCATCGCCCCCTTCGACGGCACGGTGGCCGAACTCAACGCCAGCGAAGGCGGGCAGGTGAGCGAAGGCGTGCTGCTGGCAAAGATCGAGAAGGCGGAAGGGTAAGGCGCGCATCACGCCCTCCCGCCGTTCGTTTCGAGCGAAGTCGAGAAACCCATGCGCGCCGTTTCTCGACTTCGCTCGAAACGAACGGGCCGTATGTCCTATTGGGCAGAGAGACGGGCAGCCCGCTGTCCTACCGAACTTCCATCTGCTATAACCAACTGTAATCACTAAACTTTCGATTAAATCCCATCGATCATACGGGCGAAGATCGAAAAGTTAGACCCAAAAAGGGGGCAAAAATGGCCGGACGCTATTTCGACCAGTGGACCATCGGCGACAGAATCGCTCATGACATCCGCCGCACCGTGACGGAGACGGACAATCTCCTCTTCACGACGATGACCCATAATTCCCAGCCGCTCCACCTCGACGCGGAAGCCGCCAAAGCCTCGGAATTTGGCCAGATTCTCGTCAACGGCACCTTCACCTTCGCGCTGATGATCGGCCTGTCGGTGGGCGACACGACGCTCGGCACGCTGGTCGCGAACCTGGGCTATGACAAGCTCGTCATGCCAAGGCCGGTATTCATCGGCGACACCATGCGCTGCGAATCCGAAGTCACGGACCTGAAGGAAAGCCGGTCCCGCCCGGACGCGGGAATCGTCACTTTCACCCATCGCCTGATCAACCAGCGCGACGAAATCACCTGCCAATGCCTGCGCATGGCGCTGCTCAAAAAGGCGACGGCCTGAGCGATGATCGGGTGAGCCATGGCCAATATTTTGCGCAAAAGACCGTTGCCAGCCCGATTTCCCTCGCCTATAGCCGCGCACATCGGGGCCTTAGCTCAGCTGGGAGAGCGCGTCGTTCGCAATGACGAGGTCAGCGGTTCGATCCCGCTAGGCTCCACCAATATTCCCGAAAAGCCGGATTTCGCGCAGCAGCGAAGTCCGGCTTTTCCCGTTGGTCCCCGGCTCCAGTCTGGCGGCAATGGCCCTTCTCCGGTCGGCCCTGCCGCACTAGATCGGCAGCAATAGGGGTATCAGTCCATGTCCAACGCATCTTTCGCCATCACCGCCCACGACGTTACCGATGCCGCCCGCATCATCGCGCCCGCCGCCATCATCACGCCCTTGCTTGAAAATGCGGCACTCAACGCATTGGCTGGCCGCCGGGTTTTCCTGAAGTTCGAGGGCGCACAGCATACCGGATCGTTCAAATTTCGCGGGGCCTATAACCGGCTGGCCCGGCTGAATGCGGTAGAACGTGCCGCTGGCGTCGTTGCCTGGTCATCGGGCAATCATGCGCAGGGCGTGGCCGCAGCCGCCCGGCTGCTGGGCATCCCCGCGACCATCGTGATGCCCGTGGACGCGCCCGCGATCAAGCTGGCCAACACCCGCTCGCTGGGCGCAGACGTCGTGACCTATGACCGCCTTCGCGAGAGCCGCGAAGCGATAGCGACCCAATTGGCGAATGATCGGGGCGCGACGATCGTGCCCTCCTTCGATGATCCTCATATCATCGCAGGGCAGGGGACAGCCGGACTGGAAATATTGGCGCAGGCGGATGCGGCGGGCGCGTCGGTCGGCCAGATATTGGTGTGTTGCGGCGGTGGTGGGCTGACCGCCGGGATCGCGACCGGCGTGAAGGCGCAGTCGCCTGCCACCGCCATCTACAGCGTCGAGCCGAGCGATTTTGACGATACCGCCCGGTCGCTGATCAGTGGCATGCGCGAACAGGTCGCACCCGGTGCGCGCTCCATTTGCGACGCCTTGCTCTCGCCCAGCCCCGGCGCATTGACCCTGCCGATTATGCGCGCATTGGTGACCGCTGGGCTGACCGTCAGCGACGATCAGGTGCGCGATGCGATGCGCTTTGCCTTTTCGACGCTCAAGCTGGTGGTCGAACCGGGTGGCGCGGTGGCGCTGGCGGCGATGCTCGCGGGCCTCGCACCGCCATGCGATGGTGCGAGCGTTGTCGTCATGTCGGGCAGCAATGTCGATCCGGCCATGTTTGCGGAGATCATCGCCGGATGATCGAAGGACTGTCAGTGCGGTGCAGCCTCGCCACGCGCGGGCGGACGCTTCACCTTCCTGATCTGCCGGACGCCCAGCCATACTGTCACCAATGTGGCCGGCAACAGCGCGATGTCGATCCAGCCGGGCAGATGCGCGCCCTGGCGTTCCAGCGCTGCTTCAAGATGATGCCACAGGCCCAGCGCATAATAGCTGATCGCGACGACCGACAGTCCCTCGACCGTATGCTGCAAGCGCAGTTGCAGGCCGGTGCGCCGGTCCATCGACGCCAGCAAATCGCGATTGCGCCGCGCCAGCGCGGTGTCGACGCGCGTACGAAGCATGGCGCTGGTCCAGGCGGTGCGTTGCGACAGATCCTCCAGCCGCCGGGTGAAGGCGTCGCAGGTACGCATGGCCGGGAGCAGCCGCCGTTCGGTAAAATCGTCGAGCGATCGGAACCCGCGCACCGTCGCCATGTCGAGCCGCCGGATGCGGTCGAAGCAGAGTTCGGCATAGGCGTGCGTCGCGCTCATGCGATAACGGGTGTGGGCGACGATCTGCGCCAGTTCGGCACTGAGCGCGGACAGTTGCGCCAGCACGCTGTCGGCGTCCGCGTCCTTTTCCGCGACGCGCGCCGTGATATTGGTCAGCCGCTGCTCCAGCGCGGTGACGACCGGCGTCGCCCGCTGCGCTTCGGGCAGGCCCAGCAGCGCCATCTTGCGATAATTGCCCAGTTCCTGAAGCCGCTGAATCAACTGCGATGGCTCCGCACCGGCCAGCCCGTTGTCGCGGATCAACAGGCGACCAAAGCCATTGGCGTGCAGGCGAAAGTCGCTCCAGATGCGGGCGCGGCCCTGCGCCACGTCGGAAATGATGAGGTCATCGGTCGCAAAATGGCTGGCGATCATGGCGTCGGATGGGGGCGTCCTGACCAGCGCGATCTGGGTCGATCGGATGATCCGCCCCGGCAGGCCAGCGATCCACTGTGCCGTCGCGGCAAAGGGCGTCAGGTCGAAAGGGTCGCCATCGCCGTCCGCGATAAAGCTGTACGTCATGAATTCGGTGTGACGTTCGCAGGAAAATTCGAGCATGCCAAGGCGGCAGGTCAGGAAGCGGTCGCCAGTATCGGCGGTGACGCCATGGGCCGCGAGCAGCGCGGCCAGCGCCCCGCTGCTCTCACGCGCTTCGCCCTCATCCACCAGCAGGACGAATTGCAGCAGGCGGGCCGGGGCGGACAGCCGGGGCATGGTGCGCACATGCATTTCCTGCGACAGGGGCGCGCGCAGGGGATGATCGCGCAGTTGAAGCGTCGTGAAAGGATCGTCCCGGTGCTGCGCGTCGTCGGTCATGTTTTTGCTCCCCCTGATCGGCTTCTAGTCTGACAAAAGGCGCCCGCGCAATTGGATCATGCCAAAGGATGAGAGGCGATGGCCAGCGTCGTCAGACGCGCCGGGCGATGGCCCCCGCGGCCCAGCCCATGCCGACTGCCAGCGCAATGGCGGTCAGTCCGTAAAGGAAGGACCATTTCTCCGCCGCAACGGCCATGAACTGTTCAAAGCCGGATTTGCGCACGGTAATGTCACGGACGGCGGCGGCGACCACGCGCCCGTCCTGCACCAGAAAGGTCTCCGCAGTATAATCGCCCACGATCACGCGCGCCGATAGCGGCAGGCGCGCCCGGTACAGCACGCCGTCACTGATTTCGACCGTGCCGGGCCGTTCGACGAAGAGGCCGGATCGTTCGCGCAGATCGACCAGCCCTTCCTGGAACCGGCTGAGTTCCGCGCTGTCGTTGAGCGAAGATGGCGACAATTGCAGCTTGTCGACGCCCAGTTCATATATCGCGGCGGTACGTTCGTCGACGATGCGGTCGATCGGGCGGGACGATGCCATCGCGTAGAAACTGGGCGCTGACCGGAAGCTGGCGCGATCGGCATTGACCCAGATGCCGGCCACCTTCTGCTTTTCGCGCATGGTGATCGACTGTTCCGGCCCCTTGAGCACCACGACGATATCGGCGGGCTTTTCCGGGCGGTTGCCATCGGGATAGACGATCGCGCCGAACAGCAGCAGGTCAGCGCCGGTGAAACTATACTGGATCTCGATGTCGCGCTGCGACACATCTGGCACCAGTTGCGGCGCAGCGGCCGCGCCGAGCAACAGGACCGGCGCCAGCCGCCAAAGGTCACGCCTCCGCATCAGTTCAACTCAATCGTGAAGATTTCATCGGGCCGCCAGCCCAGTCCCAGCGCCATGCGCGCAGCGACCAGCAACACGATCAGCGCGAGCAACACGCGCAGATATTCGGGCCGGATCGTCATCGACAGCCGCGTGCCGACCTGCGCGCCCGTGACGCTGCCGATCAGCAGCAGCATCGCCAGCACCAGATCGACGGCCTTGGTCGTCATTGCGTGCATCATCGTCGTCGCCATGGTGACGAACAGGATCTGGAACAGCGATGTGCCCACCACGGACTGGGTGGTCATGCCCAGCAGATAGAGCATGGCCGGGACAAGGATGAAACCGCCGCCCACGCCCAGCAGCATCGTCAGGATGCCGGTCGCCATCCCCAGAAGCAGCGGGGCGAGTGGCGAGATATAGAGGCCGGAGCGATAGAAGCGCCAGCGCATCGGCAGCGCCGCGACGAGCGGGTGGTGCCGCCGTTTGCGCGCCTGCGGACGCCTGCCGGTCTTGAGCGCGATCAGCGCCTGAATCGATTCCTTGGCCATCAACAGGCCGATGCCGCCCAGCATCAGCACATAGAGGATGCCGATGACCGTATCGATCTGCCCAAGATATTGCAGCAGGCGAAAGATCAGCACGCCAAGCCCGGCGCCGACCACGCCGCCAGCGATCAGAACGCCGCCCATGCGAAAATCGACAGTGCCGCGAGATATATGGGTGAAAACACCCGATACGCTGGCCCCGGTCACCTGCGACGCGGCGGATGCGGCGGCGACGGTGGGGGGGATGCCGTAAAAAATGAGCAGCGGCGTCGTCAGAAAGCCGCCGCCGACGCCGAACATGCCCGACAGCAGACCCACGATCCCGCCCAGGCCAACAATGACCAGCGCGTTCACCGAAAGATTGGCGATGGGCAGGTAAAGATCCATGGCCCGACCGGGGTAGTGGCAAAATGTGTCGAGTGAAAGCGCGCGATGCGCCCAGCGTCAAAAATCCGCAGCCAGGGTGATCGCAAGGCCGGACGAGGGCGCGGCGCGACCGGCAATGCGTTCCCGCCATTCGACCGCGATGCGGGCGGGGATGTTGGGCAATGGCAATCGGATCTGCATTTCCGGGCCAATGTCGATCCGCTCGACGCCCGGCTGCGCTCCGCCGGACAGGGCCGCACCGATTCGCAGCTTTGTCGTGTCGATCGGGGCTAGCAGTGAGAGTTTGCCGTCGATGAAAGCGTCGCGCTGGTTCAGCCCGACCATGCCTGCCTGCGCATAGGCTTCCGCCTCCAGCCCGCCGCCGATCCGTGTGGGGCCAAAGCCGCCCACGGCCATGATCGCCATCGCGTTGCGCGCCCGCTTGTCCAGCGCGATCCGGCGTTCGACGGCCAGGCTGACTGGGACGGTACGCGCGGGCTGGATCGAAAGGCCGATCGCCGCTTCCGGGGCAGACGGGCGCTGGAGCGCACTGGTCGCGCGGGCATAGGCGACGGTGCGGATCGGGGCGGAAGGGGTCAGGTCATAATCGACGCGCAGGCCAGCCTGCGACGCGCCCAGCCGACCAAGGGCGGCATCGGTCGGTGACGTGCCATTGTCCCGCCACAGTATCCATGCGCTGCCATGCCAGCGATCCGGCCGCGTCGACGCCGAGCGCAACAGCGGCGCGGGGGAGGGAGTGCCGTAATTAGCATCCGAATCGCTCGCATAGTGGCGGTTGGCAAAGGCTATGGAAAAGGCGATGAAATTCAGCAGGTCGACCGGCATGGCGTCTTGGACGTGCGCTTGGGTCGGGATTGGACCGGCTGAGTGGAGACGGGCATTTGTCGTGATCGGGACGGCCGGGGACACAAGGGAGGCCAATTGGGCTGGCCACGGCCTGAGCGGCAAAGGAAAGCTCATTTCGGTGGCATTTCCCGACCTTGTGGGTTGCGACGCTGGCAGGCGCGTGGCTGCCGATGCCGCGAGTTTCTGGTGGGCTATCAATGGCAGGGGTGGTTCCGGCTGGTTCCACAGCCGGATTGCGATCCAGCCGACCATCAAGAACCCAAAGAAACGGAGTGGACGGCCACTGGCGGTTGCGATCATGGATCGGACTGCATGTCGGGAAAGCGATGCTGGGTCTTGTCCCAGGCAAGCGGACGGCCCAGCAAGGACCGCACATATTGGAAGATGGCGCGCCGCGCCGCGAGTATGGCGATGAGATTGGCGATGAAGGTGCGCGGTACTGCACCAAGGCCGTGACGCCAGCCATAGGCCTGTCCCACGAACAGCACGCGCATCAGACCGCGCCAACTCATCAGCCCGACATTGATCCACAGGAGGGCCACGATCATGGGTGTCAGCGGACGCGGCGGGATTGGCAGGACGAGGCTGATGAGCCAGAGCATCCCCCATAGAGCGATCGTCAGATAGGCGGCGAACAGGACAAAGGCGGACAGGGCCGCGCGCCGATCGCGCAGGCGCATCCACCATTCGAACGGGCCGCCGCGCCAACCCATCCGGTCCCATCCCGCCAGAGAAATGCCCACGATCCAGCGGGCTTTCTGTCTGACGGCGCTGTCGATCGTGTCCGGAAAATATTCGCGGGTCGCAACCAGTTCGCCGTCTGCGTCGCGCATCCGGACGAATATGCCGCGCCCGCCATTGTCGCGAATCCGCAAGCCGGCTTCATAATCCTCCGTCAGCGATGACGGATCGAACGGACCATGGCCTGGATCGCGGGCGAGCGCTGCGAGCGTGTCCCGCTCGAACGCGCAGGCGACCCCGGCGGACGGCACGGACGCGCCCAGCGCCTCGCGGATGGTCAGATATTTCCCATGGCTTTCTGCGAACTCGTCGCAATAGTGATTGGCGATGGCGCGGGAGAGCCAGTTGCCTTGGCCCGGCAGCGGCAGCACGGGCAATTGCACCAGTTGGAACCGGTCGATCATCACGTCGAACAGGCGAATCTCATCGGCATGGACGACATCCTCTGCATCGTGGAGCACTATCGCCTTGTAACGGAATCCTTCGCGCGTCTCTTCGTCCAGCATCGCCTGCCACAGAAGATTGAGGCAATCGGCCTTGGTCGTGGGACCGGGATGGGGGGTGATGCCCAGCAGGATGCGCGGATCGCCCTGCGCAACGGCGGCGATGGCGTCGATCGTCGCGGGGTCGTTGGGATAGGCGCCGACGAAAATGCGATAATCCGCATCGCCCCAGCGCCCCAACGCATGGCGCAGCATCGGTCCGATCACGTCCGCTTCGCGCCAGGCTGGAACGAAAATGGCGATCCGGCCGGGATTGGGCGATGGTGGCAGGGTTGCCGTCGTCATACGGTCATGGCGACCATATATGAACAGATCGCGCCATGCCTTGCGCGCCAGAAACAGCAGGTCGATCAGAAAATCGTCCACACCGCCGATGGCCAGTCCAACGGCGGCAAATAACAGGATTTCATGATGAAGGAGCGCAAGGCCAGCGACCAAAATGTCCCCCAAAGCCTTGACCCCCATGCCTCGACAGGGGAGAGGATGGCATTGGTGTCAGCCGCTTCCAAGTCTTTTGCGCAAATTGCGCAAAAGGGAGGCAAAAAAACAGGAAGATCGAAAGAATGACAAAGCCACGCCCATCAGTATTACGCGAATTCCTTGCCAGTCAGGCGGGCAGCGCTGTGTTGCTGATGATCGCGGCGACGCTGGCCATGGTTCTGGCCAATCTGCCGGGTGGCGGTCATCTCTATCACGACCTGATCCATGCGCAGCTTGGACCGGAACTGACCCCGAAGCTGGGGCCGATGACCGTTCATCTGTGGATCAACGATGGGCTGATGGCGATTTTCTTCCTGCTCGTCGGACTGGAGATCAAGCGGGAGTTTCTGGATGGCGGGCTGTCGACGTGGGAGCGGCGGCGGCTGCCGATCATCGCCGCCGTTGCGGGCATGGTCGTGCCAGCGCTCGTCTACCTCTTGGTAACAGGTGGACAGCCGGAACTGGCCAATGGCTGGGCGATCCCCGCCGCGACCGACATTGCCTTTGCGATCGGCGTGCTGGCGCTGCTGGGTAATCGCGCGCCCGCCTCCCTCAAGCTGTTCCTGACGGCGGTGGCGATCGTTGATGATATGGGCGCGGTGGCGATCATCGCCCTGATCTATACGCAGGGTCTCGATATGGCCGCGCTTGCCGGGGCGGCGGCGGTGCTGGTCGTGATGTTCGGGTTGAACCGGGCAGGGGTGAAGTCGCTGATCCCCTATCTCATCGGTTTCGTGCTGTTGTGGTATTTGATGCTGCTGTCGGGCGTTCATGCGACGGTCGCTGGCGTCCTGGCGGCCATGACGGTTCCGATCCGCTGCACGCCGGGCGCGCCCGACGCGGAGGACAGCCCGCTGCACAAGCTGGAACATGCCGTCCATCCCTGGAGCGCCTATCTGATCGTACCGCTGTTCGGCTTTGCCAATGCCGGGCTGGCGTTGAACGCCCAGGTGTTCAGCGCACTGCTGGACCCCTTGCCGATGGGCGTGGCGCTGGGCCTGTTTCTGGGCAAGCAGCTCGGCATATTTGGCAGCGTCTGGGCCGCGGCGCGACTGGGCATAGCGGAACGGCCGAACGGTGCGAACTGGGCGCAGATCTATGGCATGGCGATGCTGTGCGGGATTGGCTTTACCATGAGCCTGTTTATCGGCGCGCTTGCCTTCCCCGGATCGGCGCTGCTGGTCGAGGAGGCCAAGGGCGGCATCTTGATGGGGTCGATCGCCTCGGCTCTTGGTGGCTATGCCCTGTTGCGTTGGGCTGCGCCATCGCTGCGCTAGGTCGGTTCGCCAAGCCGATGTTCCTGTGCTATACCCATACTCGCTGCATGGCTGCGCGCGTCGCGCCATGCCGCCAATAATCGACCAATTCTTCTAGTCGCGATACCGGAGGAGGGCGAATATGAGTATGGAGACGGACATCAATTATCTGCTGCACCGTCAGCAGATGTCGCTGATCAAGGCGCAGGCCAGCCCTTCACGCGAAGGGCGCACCGCCTATGAAGATATGGCGCAGCGCTACATCGAACAGGTCGATGCCTATCGGCAGGAAAATGAAAGGCTGATCGTCCGCGCCCATTGATGGTGCGGACGTCAGCGACGCTCAAGCAATCGCTCGATCGCGAGATGATGGGTCGCGTCGTCGCCACATTCCTTTTCCAGCACGGCCTTGATCCGCTGCAATTCGGCTTCGGTCAGATGTTCGATGCCGATAAAATCGTTGCGCGCATTGTCCACGGCGCGGATCAATTCGTCCAGCTTTGCCTGGATTGCTGATCCGTCCCGATTTTGCGCATTCTGGATCAGGAACACCATCAGGAATGTGACGATGGTGGTGCCGGTATTGATGACCAGTTGCCAAGTGTCGGAATAATTGAAGATCGGACCCGTGGCGACCCAGACCAGCACGACGGCGCTTGCCAGAATGAAGGCCAATGGTTGTCCGGCCCAGCTGGCGACCCGGTGCGACAGGGCGGCGAAAAATCTGTCCATCATGCTCTATTCCTTGGCACGCCGCGCGGCGTGCATTTATGCTGCGTTCAGGCGCTAGTTGCCATGAAGCGCGCATGACAGCCATCGCTTTTCGCGCGCTTGCCTGCGCTCTCACCGCATCCTTGCTGGCGTCCTGTGCTACTGTTTCGCCCGAATCACGTCTGCGCGGCGGACTGGTGGAAGCCGGATTGTCGCCCCGGATGGCGGGCTGCATGGCCGAACGCATGGTCGACCGGCTCAGCCTGACGCAGTTGCGCCGGCTTCAGTCGCTCGCATCGCTCCGCAAGTCTCACATGGGCGAAATGAGCGTGGATCGGTTCCTCTATAAGGTGCGCGCGCTGGAGGATCCGGAGATTTTTCTGGTCACCAGCAAGGCAGCGATCAACTGCGCTCTCTAGGCGTTATTTTGCAATAATCCGCGCTGACGCTTCGCAAAGGTTTTGCAATTTTGCAAAGTCGTTTTGCGAAATCACTCTGGCCCTGCAATCCTGTCTGTGCTTTAGCCGTCGCCATCACGGTTCGATGGAAAAGGACGGCACGCTCCATGAATATTCATGAATATCAGGCGAAGGAACTGCTCGCGAAATATGGCGCGCCGATCGCCGCCGGTTATGCCGCTTTCTCGGTCGAGGAAGCTGTCGAGGCCGCCAAGAAGCTGCCCGGACCGCTTTATGTCGTAAAGTCGCAGATCCATGCCGGTGGCCGCGGCAAGGGCAAGTTCAAGGAACTGCCCGCCGAAGCCAAGGGCGGCGTTCGCCTCGCCTTCAATCTGGATGAGGTCAAGGCGCACTCGGCCGACATGCTGGGCAATACGCTGGTGACGATCCAGACCGGCGACGCGGGCAAGCAGGTCAACCGCCTCTACATCACCGACGGCGCCGACATCGACAAGGAATTCTACCTTGCCCTGCTGGTCGATCGCGCCAGCAGCCGGATCGCGTTCGTCGTATCGACCGAAGGCGGCATGGATATTGAGGAAGTCGCCCATTCGACCCCTGAAAAGATCCACAGCTTCTCCGTCGATCCGGCGACCGGCTTCATGCCGCATCATGGCCGTTCGGTGGCTGCCGCGCTGGGCCTGACCGGTGATCTGGCCAAGCAGGCGTCCAAGGTCGCAGGCTCGCTCTATGCCGCCTTCCTGGACACCGATGCCGAACAGATCGAAGTCAATCCGCTGGCGCTGACCAAGCAGGGTAACCTGCTGGTGCTCGATGCCAAGGTCGGTTTCGATGGCAACGCCATGTTCCGTCACAAGGACATCGCCGAACTGCGCGACCTGACCGAGGAAGATGCGGCCGAAGTCGAAGCATCCGAATATGACCTCGCCTATATCAAGCTGGACGGCAATATCGGCTGCATGGTCAACGGCGCTGGCCTGGCGATGGCGACGATGGACATCATCAAGCTGAACGGCGAATTTCCCGCCAACTTCCTGGACGTCGGCGGCGGCGCTTCGAAGGAAAAGGTGACCGCAGCGTTCAAGATCATTCTGAAGGACCCGGCGGTCAAGGGTATCCTGGTCAACATTTTCGGCGGCATCATGAAGTGCGACATCATCGCCGATGGTATCGTGGCCGCAGCCAAGGAAGTTGACCTGTCGGTCCCGCTGGTGGTTCGCCTGGAAGGTACCAATGTGCAGCAGGGCAAGGACATTCTCGCGGCTTCGGGCCTGGCCATCGTCCCGGCGGACGATCTGGGCGACGCAGCACGCAAGATCGTCGCAGAAGTGAGGAAGGCAGCCTGAGGCCGCTTTTCACCTGAACTGACACCATTTGGGTGCGGGTAGTCCGGTTTCGGGCTGCCCGCGCCCGTGTTGGCATTTATAATGGAGGATGTTGAAATGAAGATCCTTGTCCCCGTGAAGCGGGTGATCGACTATAACGTAAAACCGCGCGTCAAGGCGGACGGGACGGGTGTTGATCTGGCGAACGTCAAGATGAGCATGAATCCGTTTGACGAGATCGCGGTCGAAGAAGCCATCCGTCTGAAGGAAAAGGGCGTGGCGACGGAGGTGATCGCGGTATCGATCGGCGTTGCCAAGGCGCAGGAAACGCTGCGCACGTCTCTGGCCATGGGCGCCGACCGGGCGATCCTGATCCAGACCGATGACGAGGTCGAGCCGCTGGGCGTGGCCAAGCTGCTCGCCAAGGTGCAGGAAGAGGAAGGCGCTGGCCTGATCATTCTGGGCAAGCAGGCGATCGACGATGACAGCAACCAGACCGGCCAGATGCTGGCGGCGCTGCTGAACCTGCCGCAGGGCACTTTTGCATCGAAGGTAGAGGTTGAAGGCGACAGCGTGTCGGTGACCCGCGAAGTCGATGGCGGGCTGGAGACGGTCAAGCTGTCCACCCCCGCGATCGTCACCACCGACCTGCGTCTGAACGAGCCGCGCTATGCCTCGCTGCCCAACATCATGAAGGCGAAGAGCAAGCCCCTCGCCCAGAAAACACCGGCCGATTATGGCGTCGACATCGGCGCACGGCTGGAAACGCTCAAGGTCGTCGAACCGCCCAAGCGCACCGCGGGCGTCAAGGTCGCCGATGTCGATGAACTGGTTGCCAAGCTCAAGGCTATGGGAGTTGCCGCATGAAAACGCTCGTTTGGGTCGAACATGACGGCGGTGCCGTCAAGGATGCCACGCTTTCCGCCGTCACGGCAGCGGCAAAGCTGGGCGAAGTGCATTTGCTGGTCGCTGGCGAAGGCGTCAGCGCGGTTGCTGATGAGGCTGCGAAGATTGCGGGCGTTGGCAAGGTTCATGTCGCTGATGACGCGGCCTTTGGCCATGCACTCCCCGAAAATGTCGCACCGCTGATCGTGGAACTGATGGGGCATCATGATGCCTTCGTTGCGCCCGCCACCAGCAACGGCAAGAATATCGCGCCGCGCGTCGCCGCTCTGCTCGACGTCATGCAGATCAGCGACATATTGTCGGTCGAGAGCGAAGACACGTTCACCCGGCCGATCTATGCGGGCAACGCGATCGCGACGGTCAAGTCGAAGGACGCCAAGAAGGTGATAACCGTGCGTGGCACGGCGTTCGACAAGGCGTCGCGGGATGGCGGATCGGGAACGGTGGAAGCCGTGAGCTCGACTGGCGACAAGGGCATGTCGTCCTTCGTGGGTGCGGAAATCGCCAAGCTGGAGCGTCCTGAACTGACCAGCGCCAAGATCATCGTGTCGGGTGGCCGCGCGCTCAAGGATGGGCCGACGTTCGAGGAAGTTATCTTCCCGCTGGCGGACAAGCTGGGCGCGGCTGTCGGCGCGTCGCGCGCGGCGGTCGATGCAGGCTATGTGCCCAACGACTATCAGGTCGGGCAGACCGGCAAGATCGTCGCCCCGGAAGTCTATGTCGCGGTCGGCATTTCCGGCGCGATCCAGCATCTGGCCGGCATGAAGGACAGCAAGACCATCATCGCGATCAACAAGGATGAAGATGCGCCGATCTTCCAGGTGGCTGACATCGGCCTGGTTGGTGATCTCTTCAAGGTGGTGCCGGAACTGACCGGCAAGCTGTAATCAGGCAAACGCCAATGAAAAAAAGGGCGCGGGTGGAAAATCCCGCGCCCTTTTTGATGTTATTCGCAGCTTACGTCGTTCCGATCGATGGCCCGTCCGGCAAGGGCGCCTGCGCCGCCGCCAAGGATCGTGCCGAGCGTCTTGGAACCGCCCGGAGCAATGACATTGCCCAACACGCCGCCGGCAATCGCACCGACTATCGTGCCGGTCGTGCCGTCGTCGCGCTTGCAGTAGTAGCGGCCATCGCGATCACGGTAGATCTGTTCGTCATCGCGGATCGGACGGCGCTGGTAACGGGGCGGGCCGCGGCGATCACCGGGGCGATCATAACCATAGCCGCGGTTTCCGCCACCATCCGATACGCAAGCGCCCAGCGGCAGCATCGCGACCATGGCTATGGCCAGGAGAGGTTTGCGCATCACGAGACCAGCGGACTGGTGTTGTGGTTCACCTGCGTCACCGGCTTGCTGTCGGCGACGCGCTGGTCGGACAGGTCGGCCTTGGCCTGATTGTAGCGGGCGACGAGATCGTCGCGGAACTGGTCAAGCTTGCCGTCGTCATACAGCTTCTTGCCGACATAGCCGGCGATAGCGCCGAAAATCAGGGTGCGGATCATGGAGTGGCTCCTTTGTTGGTGTCCAAGATGTCGGCCGATCAACGGGCGGCGACGCCATGGGTTCCGGCGGGGCGGACAACAAAGAGAGCGGGAAAGTTACTCGGCCTCGTCGGACAGCCGTTCGGCGCGGGCGTCGGCAGCGGCGGCTTCCCGACGGGCGCGGGCCGTGTCGGTCAGATCCTGACGTTTGGCCATGGCCAGCCAGGCGGCTTCGGCGCGAAGGCAGCGGTCACGGACATTGGCAAGCGTCGCGGCGTCAGCATCGGAGCGGGCTTGCGCGGCGAGGCTATGATAGTCGGTAACGGCCATTTGGCTCTCCTTGATGTCAAAGGATGAATGGGCCGGGCGCGAAGGAAGACCCCCGCGCCCGATCCGGGCCGTCTGAATTATTCAGCGTGGGCGATGTTCACCGCAGCCATCTTGCCGCGCTTGTCCTGCTCCAGGTCATAGGACACGCGGTCCTTTTCACGCAGGGTAGCCAGGCCAGCGCGCTCGACGGCGCTGATGTGAACGAATGCGTCTGCGCCGCCATTGTCGGGGGCGATGAAGCCATAGCCCTTGTCGGCGTTGAAGAATTTGACGACGCCAGTGATGCTGCTCATGTGGTATTCCTTCTTTCTGTGCGGCGAACCCCGTGTGGACGCGCCGGGTTGCTAAGGGGCAGGGAAAGAAGGAAGTAGGTGCCGCAAAGCGCCGAAGACCGTCGATTTGCGACTGTAGCATCGCCCATGTAGGGCAGGCGACGGCAAATAGCAAATCACGCAACGATCCGCGGCCTCCCGCGCAACCCGATTCACCCGATCGGTCATCCGGCTTGACCAGCGCGTCCTCCCGGCAATCGCGACAATCCAGCGGCGATCGACACAGCGACGCTGCAACTGGGCGCTCACGAAGGATAAATGTCTGGAAAATGGTAGCGGAGGAACGCTACCGCTTGGATCATCCGATCCGCCGCTTTCACGTTTGACGGCTTAGATTAGGCCGCCAGCTTAGCGGCCGAGCGACAACGGCATTCTCATCCCGTTCGCAAGGATCTGCAAGCATCCCCTCCCGCACCATGGCGATTAGGCTTCAACCTGAGGCTAGCGGAAAAATGCGCGGCAATGCGTCAGCATGCTATAAGTGCTGGGTATACGTCGCAAACACCTAACATTCCTAACATGGACGTCTTTTCAGATACTTAGCACATAACAAAAACATAACATTTATATAATGAGATTATGTCTATCTAATGTAATATCCACCGACAAAATTATGTAGCAAATACAAAGGGATAAGGATTGGTGACCAATAATATTAGGTCATATTATGTCGCAGACCTAATCCCTTAAATGGCGGTTTTCTGCGGGTTCGAGGGCAGTTTTCTGGCCACATTAGGAATGTTAGGTCGCTGCGACGGCCAGACCCGGCCATCAAGGCGCGGGCAGAACGCTTGTGATGCAAGGAAATCGATGATGAAGCCGAAAGCGAGGCGTGGGGGTGAGCGCGGCGCGCGGGGTCGGACGGCAGGCATCCGGCAGGCTGCTAGTCGCCCAGGGCGGCACAGGGGCGTGATCAGTCGATGTGGGTGGGTGGGGACGCGTCAACGCCCCGAGGCGGCCTGTGGCGGCCCCACAGGGCGGCAATCGGGCAGGAGCAACCTCGCTCCCGCCCCCGCCGCCTGTCAGTTTGTAATGATGACCTCGCGGGCAGCCGTCGCCCCGCGCGCACCGACCGTATAGCTCAGCTCTTCGGTGCGGAAATCAAACCCGGCGAAGATCCGCCGCACCTCGACATGGGCATTGAGCGACAGGATGAACCGCCCACGAATCGAGCGCAGCTGCTCCGCCATGGTCTCGAACTGCCCGCGATCGAACAGCGCGCGGCCATAGTCGCCTTCTGACCCGTAATAGGGCGGATCAAAATAGAAGAGTGTGCCTGGCCGATCGTAGCGGGCAATGAAGTCCGCCCATGGGAGTCGCTCGATGATCACCCCTGCCATGCGTTCGTGCACCGCTTCGATCATCGCGCCCAGCTGCGTCACGTCGAAGCGCCATGGCCGTTCGGTCGCGACGCCAAAGTGACGCCCCGCTACCTTCCCGCCGAAGGCAAGCCGCTGGATGTAGAGAAACCGCGCCGATCTTTGCATGTCGGTCAACGATGCAGGCTCCAGCGCCAGAAGCTTTTCGAAGTTGGCCCGGCTCGTGATCTGGAACCGCATCATGTCCAGAAACGCCACATAGTGATGCTGTATGACCCGGAAGAAGGTCGCAACATCCTCCGACCAGTCGTTGATCACCTCGCTTTTCGGCCGTCGATCGCGGCGCAGGAACACGCCGCCCATGCCGACAAAAGCTTCGGCATAGGTCTGATGATCGATATCGTTGATCAGGCGGATGAGCCGGGCGGCAAGCTGGCGCTTGCCTCCGATATAGGGGGCCAGTGGCTTCGCCGGTTGCACCGGATCGAGGCCAGTTTGAAGAGTCGACTCCATGTCATTGTTTCCATACGAGTCCGCGCGCCGAGTCGGCAGGCGGGGTGGTCCCGTGGCGGGACCGAACGGGATCATGACGAGCTAGTATCGTCGGGCTTGGGGCGTTACCGCGCCCCGGCCCCCCGCCTTTTACGGCGGGGGAATCTCTAGCGCGTGCCTGCGGGCAGCTTCTGGAAGCTGTCCCCGACCTGACGGATTATGGCCCCGTCGGCGCACACATAATCGGCAAAGGCCAGTATCTTCACCCCGAACCATGCATTCATGCGCAGCATCCGGCGGGCGATCGGCACGATCTCCATTTCATAATAGGCATCGCGTGTTTCGCTGATCTTGCCGAAGCCGCCATTATTCTGCGGGATCACGCCGATCATCTGGGGCGGTGTCCTGTGGCCAGCCAGTAAATCGTCGCGGCTGATATTCTTCACATTGGTGAATTCATCCTTCGCCGTCACGTCGGCGATCGGCATGATCTGGATGCCGTCCTTCTTGCCCTTGGGGATATGCACGAACAGGTTTTTGAAGTTGCCGACGCCTTTGGCCTGGCGCAGCTTTTCCTTGATCGCTTCGGCGGTTTTTACATCTGCCAGCGGCTCGCTCAGATAGAGCAGGAACCCGGCATGCGCGCCATTGAGATAATAGCGGCGGCGAAAGATGGTCGCGTTCTCGCTCAACAGGCCCGATTGCAGAGCCGCCAGCCATTCCGGCATCCCATAGATTTCCTGCGCCACATCGGGCTGCTGCAGGTGGAAAATCCGCCCAGCCTCATATTCATGCATCCCGCCCACCGGCCCGTTGACGAACCAGAATACGCCTGGCTTCACCCCAACCCGCGTATGCACAGCCGGGCTGTGCGCCGCCTGCGCCACGCGCCCCGCCATATTGGGCACCCACTCCAGATAGCCATTGCCCATCTGAACGAAATCCAGCGCAAAGCGCTCGAACGTGTCGCTGTCCAGCCACCGGCTAGTCACCTGTTGCGACACCAGAAGATTGACCTTCAGCGCGACGGCGCTGCGATGATAGGGCGACATGTTGAAAGTCTGGGCCAGCCTGCCCATTGGCAAGGGCGGCTCATACCAGCGGCCATTGTGCCAGACCTCGAAATATTGGGCGAGCTCCCGGCGATCGAGGACGCCCTCTGCATCGCCGAAACTGAACATGTCGCCGCCCGTCTTCAGGCGCACTTCATCCGCTTCGACCTGCTCGATCACGTCGGTGGATGGAACTTTGGTCATCAATCTGGCTCCTGTCAGTCGAAGAAGGTCACCGAACCGCCATCGCCTTCGCTGGCGCTACCGGCGTCGAGTGGTTCGTTGGAAAGGGCGTGCAGCAACGCCCAGGCAAGGTCGGCATGGCCGATCTCGCCGTTGCGCTTTGCGGTATAGGTGACGCCGCGCTGGCTGCCGGTCAGCGTCGGGCGGATCGCCATCAACGCCTGCATCAGGTCCGTCCAGCCCGCGTCGAACTCGATCCGCTGGGCGCGGAAGATGCTTTGTGCCTTGATGACCAGCGCTGTCTTGCTTGCCACCGAATATTCGATCTTGCGCGCGGTCGGAAACCAGTTGGTCACCAGCTCGAACACAGCCTGACCGCTGCCCGACGTGTCGATCGCGATGTCGGTGACTTCGTAGCGCGCGGCGACATCCTTGATGAAATCGGCCTGCCCCTGAAAGTCCCGGTCATTGAGCCTGAATTTTTCGAGCACGCGGAATTTGCCCCGGCCCACATCATCGGGCGGCGCAACCACGACCAGCGCGGCATCGTCACGACCCTGTTTGTTGGGATCGTAGCCAATCCAGACGGGATTTTCGCCAAAGGGCCGCGCGCCGGGAATGTCGACCAGCGCGGGCTTGAAGTCGCGCCATTTAAGAAAACTGTCGACGCGCGCGGGCGCAATGCGGGCATAGGGAAAGCTGCTCTCGCTATCGTCGACATCTTCGCATTCGAAGAGGTTGCGGAATGCATCCTCTCCGTAGTCGCGGCGCAGCTCGTCGACATCGACGAGCTTGCCCAAGCCGCCGGCGGCCGCGTCGTGGATGGTCAATATCTGTTGCCACGATCCATCGGGCATCCGCGCACCCTTGCGCAGATTCTTCAGGCTGATGTCGAACGGCTGCTGCTGGCCCTTTGGACGGCCCCTGTTCCATTCCTCGCCTGACCAGAAAGCATAGCTTTCATGGGCTTTGGTCGATGGCGTGGAAAAATAGGTCCTCTTGTAAATCTTGTGTGTCGCCATCGCGCTGGCGACTTTGCTCAGCTGCGCGAAACCATGGACCCACGCATATTCGTCAAAGTAGAAATCACCGCTCTCGCCCTGTGCGGTCGCGCTATTGGTGGATAGAAAGTAAAAACCGACCGGATCGAGCGACGGGCCGCTGGCCTCGCCCTCGTCATCGACCGGATACTGCCCGACGAAATCGAGCATGATGATCTTGCCGGTCAGCTCCACCCCGGTAACGCGCCGCACCCACCCGACAATCTCGCGCCGGAACTTGAGCGCCTGGCGCTCCGAGGCCGACAGGAATATCTGGTTGCGCGGGCGCTCATCCTCTTCAAGTGCACCCGCGCCAATGCCCTGCAGCACGGCCTCGGCCACCTTGGCCAGCGCCTCGCGCGCGAAATACCATGTCGCGCCGACCTGACGGCTTTTGCGCAGCTTGCGGGTGCGCTCGTGCCGATGTTCCCACCAATGTTCCTGATAGTCGAAATTTCTGGCGTGAAAGTCGTCCAGCAGCGCCTGCCACTGCTCCAGCGTCAGGAAATTCTTGCGCTTGTCGGCCCGCTTGGCCTTGGCCTTGTCGTCGTTCCGCGCGCCGATCTTTTCGTTCAGGTCTCCCTCTTTGCCGCTCTCGCTATATTTGCGGACCCGCGCCGCCCGCTCCAGCTGGCGCA
>NZ_JADOUC010000002.1:0-595000 GCF_015752145.1 Sphingobium sp. JAI105
TGCGATCTGGCTGTCGCCCGTATTCAAAAGCCCCATGCGCGATTTCGGCTATGACGTGTCCGATTATTGCGATGTCGATCCCATTTTCGGCACGCTTGCGGATTTCGACGCGCTGGTCGCCCGCGCCCATGCGCTTGGCCTGCGCGTGATCGTCGATCAGGTATGGGCGCATACGTCGGACCAGCATGGCTGGTTCGTCGAAAGCCGGGCCAGCCGCGACAATGCCAGGGCCGACTGGTATGTCTGGGCGGATGCCAAGCCGGACGGATCGCCCCCCAATAACTGGCAGTCGGTGTTCGGCGGCCCGGCCTGGACATGGGATGCGCGGCGCGGCCAATATTATATGCACAGCTTCCTGCGCGAACAGCCGCAGCTGCACCTGCATCACCCGGACGTGCAGTCCGCCATCTTCGACATTATCCGCTTCTGGCTGGACCGGGGCGTCGACGGCTTTCGCATCGACGCGATCAACCATTCGATGCACGATCCGAAGCTGCGCGACAATCCGCCAGCCCCCGACGATGGCAGCGTGCGCACCCGGCCATTCGATTTCCAGCTCAAACTGTATAGCCAGAGCCACCCGGACCTTCCCCTGTTTCTGGAAAAGGTCCGCACCGTCTTCGACGCCTATCCCGATCGCTTCACCGTTGCAGAGGTCGGCGGCGCGGACAATGACCGGGAAATGAAGGCCTTCACGCAGGGCGACCATCGCCTCAACACCGCCTATGGCTTCGACTTCCTCTATGCCCCCGCGCTGACCAGTTCGCTCATCAGGGACGCGCTGCAAAAATGGCCGGCGGAACAGGGAATCGGCTGGCCAAGCTGGGCCTTTGAAAATCACGATGCCCCCCGCGCCGTGTCGCGCTGGGGCAAGGGTCATGATCCGGACACCTATTGCCGGATGAAGATGCTGCTGCTCGCCTGCCTGCGCGGCAATATCTTCCTCTATTATGGAGAGGAACTGGGCCTGCCGCAGATCGACATCGCCTTTGAGGATCTTAAAGACCCCGAAGCCATCGCCAACTGGCCGCTGACCCTGTCGCGCGACGGCGCCCGAACGCCGATGCCCTGGATTGCCGACGCCCCCTATATGGGCTTTTCCACCGCAAAGCCCTGGCTCCCGATCGGCGAAGCGCATCGCCCGCGCGCGGTCGACCGGCAGGAGGCCGATCAGGCATCCCTGCTGCACTGGACCCGTCAGGTGCTGGCGCTGCGCAATGCCTCCCCTGCCCTGCGCAGCGGCACGATGACGTTCCATAATCTGCCCGGCGACCTGCTCGCCTTCACGCGCAGCCATGCGGATCAGCAGATGCTGTGCATTTTCAACCTCGGCGACCAGTCGGCGCACTGGACACCGGACGATGCCGACCATTGGCGTCCCCTGCTGACATGCGGTGACGCCGCCCCATGGCATTTCCCGCCTGCCTCCGCCCTCGTCGCCCAATATCAAGGATCTGTTTCATGACGCGACTGACTGCGCTTGCCCTGCCGATTTTCGCCCTGTCGCTCGCCCCTGTCGCCGCGCGCGCAGATGTCGTTGCCAAGGCCGCCTCGCCCGATGGTCGCATCACGCTCACCGTCAGTCTGGATGGCGAAGGCCGCCCCAGCTACGCCGTGCAGCGCGATGGCCAGCCGCTGATCGCCGACAGCCGCCTGGGCTTCATGCTGACGGACGCTCCCAAGATCGAACGCAACCTGATGCTGGCCGATACGAAGCGCGATCGCAGCGACACGACATGGACCCAGCCCTGGGGCGAATGGGCGACGATCCGCGACAATCACAGCGAAATCCGCCTCGCCTTCCGCGAAAAGAGCGATCTTGAACGGACGATGGACGTCACCTTCCGCCTGTTCGACGATGGCGTCGCCTTTCGCTACACCCTGCCCGATCAGCCCAATCTGCACCATGTCAACATTGCGGAGGAACTGACCCAGTTCGCCTTCGCCCAGCCCGGCACTGCCTGGTGGAAACCCGCGTTCGAATGGAACCGGGAGGAATATCTGTACAACAAGACCCCGCTCGATGCCGTCGGCACGGCGCAGACGGTGATGACGGTGAAGCTGGCGGGCGGCACCCATGTCGCGCTGCATGAAGCGGCTCTGGTCGATTATAGCGGGATGAATCTGGCGCGGGTTCAGGGCAACACCTTCCGCGCCGCGCTGACGCCGGGCGCAGGCGCACCCAAAGTCTCGCGCAATGCCGGCTTCTCGACGCCATGGCGCACCATCGCGATCGCGGACGATGCGGCGGGCCTCTACATGAACCACATGATCCTCAACCTCAACGAACCCAACAGGCTGGGCGACGTGTCGAGCTGGATCAAGCCGGGCAAATTTGTCGGCGTGTGGTGGAACATGATCAAGGGCGATTGGAGCTGGGCGCGCGGTCCCAAACATGGCGCGACCACCGCCAACGTCCGGCGCTATATCGACTTTGCCGCCGCCAGCGGCATCCCCGCCGTCCTCGTGGAAGGATGGAATGTCGGCTGGGACGGCAACTGGTTCGGCAATGGCAACGCCATGAATTTCTCTCAACCGACCGAGGATTTCGACGCCGACGGGCTGGCCGCCTATGCCAGGTCCAGGGGCGTGACGCTGATCGGTCATCATGAAACCGGCGGGTCGGCCAGCCATTATGACGGCCAGCTGGACAGCGCCTTCAAATGGGCCGCCGATCATGGCGAGCGCGTGGTGAAAACCGGCTATGTCACCGATGCGGGCCAGATCGAGCGCGTCGATGCCGATGGAACCCGCCATCGCGAATGGCATGAAGGCCAGTGGATGGTGAACCACTATCTGCGCGTCGTGCAGACGGCGGCGAAATATCATGTCAGCATCGACAGCCATGAACCCGTCAAGGACACCGGGCTGCGCCGTACCTATCCCAACTGGGTATCGCGCGAAGGCGGGCGCGGCATGGAATATAATGCATGGATCGGCGGCAAGAACCCGCCCGAGCATGAGGCCAATCTGGTCTTTACCCAATTGCTGGGCGGGCCGATGGACTTCACGCCGGGCGTGCTTAGCCTTTCCGGATCGGAAGGCAGCGCGATCCAGTCGACGCTGGCCAAACAGCTTGCCCTCTATGTAGTGCTCTATTCGCCCGTCGTGATGGCAGCCGACACGCCTGAAAATTACGCAAAATATCCCGGCCCGTTCCAGTTCATCAAGGATGTGCCGACCGACTGGTCCGACACTCGCGCGCTCAATGGAGAGGTCGGCGATTATGCCACGATCGCGCGCAAGGAAAAGGGCGGCGATGACTGGTATCTGGGTGCCGTGGGTGATGAAGAAGCCCGCGCGGTTCAGGTGACGCTCGATTTTCTGGTTGCGGGACGAAGCTATATCGCGGAAATCTATCGTGACGGGCCGGGCGCTGATTATCGCACCGATGCGCGCCATGCGATCGTGATCGAAAAGAAGGCGGTCAGGAAAGGCGACATATTGACGATCGCAATGGCGCCCGGCGGTGGTCAGGCGATCCGCTTCGTGGCTGGCGGCAAGGCGCGCCGCCGCTGATCCTATACCCTGTCCTACAGGCAGGCAAATCTCTATGCTGCAACGCTGCCCGCATGGATGGCCGCTTGTTCGATAGGATCAGGATCGGGTAATAAAATTTCAGAATTGCCGGGAAATATGCGAAGTTAAGGGGCGGATGCAGGATGGACGGTCACACAGGCAGCGCGAGCGCGAGCCGCCCCCGGCAGGGTTTTGCAGGGCTATGGAATATCAGCTTCGGCTTCTTTGGCATCCAGATCGGCTTTGCCCTTCAGAACGCGAATATGAGCCGCATCTTCCAGTCGCTGGGCGAAAGTCTGGACGATCTTGCATTGCTGTGGATCGCCGCGCCCCTGACCGGCCTGCTGGTCCAGCCGATCATCGGTCATTATAGCGACCGGACCTGGTGCCGCTTTGGTCGGCGGCGACCTTACTTCTTTGTCGGCGCGCTGTTTGCTGCGGCGGCGCTGATCGGGATGCCCCATGCGCCCGGCTTGCTGGCGGCAGCGATGATGCTCTTGATACTCGACGCATCGCTCAACGTGTCGATGGAGCCTTTTCGCGCCTTTGTCGGCGACATGCTGGCAAAGGATCAGCATATGGCCGGCTATGCCCTGCAAACCGCCTTCATCGGCGCGGGCGCAGTGATCGGTTCCGCAACACCCTGGCTGCTTGATCATATGGGCGTTTCCAATGTTGCCGCTGCGCAGGGCATACCCGACACGGTGCGGATCAGCTTCTATATCGGCGGGGCGGCCCTGTTCCTCGCTGTCCTTTGGACGGTGCTGACGACGCGCGAATATGCGCCCGATCAGATGGCGCGCTTTGCGCAGGCTGACGGGCAACCACCCGCCGCCTTGCCGGCCGATCGGGCCATGCCTGCGGGCGGGCCGGGCTGGATCGTGGCCGGCGGCGTCATATTGGCGATCGTATGGGCCTGGTCGCTTGAAAAGGAACTCTATCTGCTGGGCGCGCTGCTGGCGGCCTATGGCTGCGCGCGCCTCGTCGCGCGTCGGCTCCATGCGCAGGGTCGCAGCGACAATCTGCTCAGCCATGTCGTCGGTGATTTTGCGACCATGCCACCGCTGATGAAGCGACTGGCGCTCGTCCAGTTCTTCACCTGGTCGGCCCTGTTCATCATGTGGATCTACACCACGCCCGTCGTCGCCCAATATATGTTCGGATCGGCCGATCCCACCAGCCCCGCCTATAATGCCGGTGCGAACTGGGTCGGCATCCTGTTCGCCGCCTATAATGGCGTGGCCGCCCTGGCCGCTCCCTTCCTGCTCCAGCCACTCGCCCGTCGCATCGGCCAGGCCAATACCCACGCCATCGCGTTGATGCTGGGCGCGCTGGGCTTTCTCTCCTTCCTGTTCCTGCGCGACGCGCAACTGCTGCTCCTGTCGGAGATCGCGATCGGCATCGCCTGGGCGTCGACCCTCGCCATGCCCTACGCCATGCTCGCCTCCAGCGTGCCGCAGACAAAGCTCGGCATCTATATGGGACTGTTCAACGCCTTCGTCGTCATCCCGCAACTGCTGGTCGCGACCGTGATGGGCACGATCATGCGCCACTTCTTCCCGACCGAACCGATCTGGACGATGGCCTTTGCAGCCGGTGTCATGATGCTGGCATCCATCGCGACGCTACGTTGCCGATAGGGGGGGAGGCGCGCAAATCGGCAAGTCGCGTCTCAGGCAATCGTCACGATCCGGGCGTCGCCATCATGCTTCATGGGTTTGACCACCACCTGATCGCCCAGTCGATCGAACATGATATCGACCCTGTAGGGACCGATGCTCAGATCCTTGATGGCGAGGCTGTGGAGGAAATGCGGCAGCTTGGGCTGGTGAAAGGATATTTGCGCCGTCGGGACATCGAACCTCAGCCCCAGGCTCGACTGGATCAGCGCCAGCGGCGCCGCCGCCGACCAGGCCTGCGGGCTGCACGCCACCGGATAGAATGTCGGCCCCTGCGACCGACGGCGGGGAAAGCCGCAGAACAGTTCGGGCAGGCGCATCATGTCCACATAGGTGGCGGCGGCGAACAGCCCCTCGAATATCTGCGCGGCCTCCCGCTGATAGCCATAGCGCGCAAAGCCCCCCGCGATCAGGGCATTGTCATGCGGCCAGATCGAGCCATTATGATAGCTCATGGGATTATAGCGCGCCTCGGTCGAGGCGATGGTACGCACGCCCCAGCCGGAAAAGGAAGCAGGCGCCATCAGCGTCCGGACGACGGCCTCGACCCGCTCCTCGCGCGCCAGTCCTGTATAAAGGACATGACCTGCATTGGACGATCGCACCCTGCATGGTCGCTTGTCGCCATCCAGCGCAAGCACATAGGTACCCAGTGCCGCGTCAAAGAAGGCGGCGTCGAACCGGTCGCGCAAACGCGCCGCGCGATCGCGATACTCGGCGGCGCGCGCCTCCTGGCCAATCGTCGCGAACAGCGCCCCTGCTGCCTGCCACGCGCCATAGACATAGGCTTGCACCTCGGCGAGGGCTATCGGCCCGCGCGCCAGCGTGCCATCGGCGTGAAAGATGGAATCGTGGCTGTCCTTCCAGCCCTGATTTTGCAACCCCTGGTCGGTCAGGCGACCATATTCGACAAAACCGTCACCGTCGCGATCGCCATGGGTGTCGATCCACTCCAGAGCCGCCTCGATATGCGGCAATATGCTCGTCAGGAAGGCAGCGTCGCCGGTCCGTTCCAGATAGGCGCCCGCCAGCATCACGAACAGGGGCGTTGAATCGATGCTCCCATAATAGTGGCGGAACGGCACCTCGCCCAGTTCCGCCATTTCTCCATGCCGCACCTCATGCAATATCTTGCCAGGTTCAGCGTCCGCCGCCGGATCGAAGCTGGTGGCCTGATGCGCGGCAAGATAGCCCAGCACGCCACGGCTGATCGCCGGGTCCATCCACAGCGTTTCGAGCGCAGTAATGATCGCGTCCCGACCGAACACCGTGCTGAACCAGGGAATGCCCGCATAGGGATAGGGGCCAAATTCGGTATCTGTCGACAGCATCGAGATATCGGCAACCGATCGACGGGCAACCTCGTTGAACAGGTCATTGGAAGAATGCAGCGTCGCACCACGCCTGCGCGCCGTGCGTAGCGCCCCCATGGCCTCCCGCAGCGATTTGAGGAACTGCTTGGGAAGCGGCTCCGTCGCCTCAGTCCGTTCGCAGCAGATGCGGGTGAACAGCGCGCAACGCTGACCCGGCGGAAGGGTCACCTCGAACCGTGCATGGCTGTCGGTCAATGCGTCGGGCATGGGATCGAAATGCAGATGCGTCTGCCGTTCGCGATCATCGCGTCCGACATAACCGAGCAGGACATCGGCCGCGCCGACTTGCGGTTCGCACATCGTCCCCCGGCGCAACCGCGTCATGCCGCGTATCTCGAACAGGTCGGCAAAGTCCGCCGCGAAGCTGAAATCGACGCTGACCTGACGCGTTTCCGCGTCGAAGTTGCGGATAGTGACACGCTCATACAACGCATCCTTCCACAAAAAGCGCGTGCGCCGCAGGTGGATGAGATCATGCTCCACCGCCACCCGCCCGTCGTCCCCGAAAAAGTCGGGGTTGGTCAGGTCGCATGTCAGCATGGCATTATCGTCGCGCAGCGCCGAACTCAGCAGGATCGGCCGCATGGCGTTGATGGTAAGATAGAGGTGGGAAAGGTACCGGGTATCGCAGTGATACAGCCCCTCCGGACTGCCCGGCCCGGAGATCGCGTCACCGCTATGATCGAACACGGCAAAGCTGTTGCCATATTTGAGCGTGCGCGGCCTGCGTTCGTGGAGCGAGGCGGTCGCGGGGATGAAAAATTGGGTTTGCGCCTGGGACAGCGCTTGCCCTCCAGCGATACCCGGCATGTCGGGCTGGGGCTGACTCAGGGTCATGGCGTCTCCTATGCGACGATCTGCAATTCGGCTTCCACGCCCCGATGACGCCGCAACCGGGCGGCATCGGTACGGGCACCGGGCAAATCATGGTACAGGGCCACATAGTCCGCTGCCATCCGCTGCGCCGTGAAACGTGCGTCGAATGCGGCACGTACCCGCCGCCGATCCAGATCAGGCAGCGCCGCGATGGCCGCCACCGCTTCATCCTCGCTATCGACGATGAAGCCGGACACGCCATGTTCGATCACTTCGGGCACCGAACCGCAACGGAAGGCGATGACCGGCGTGGCGCAAGCCATCGCCTCGATCATGACCAGGCCGAACGGTTCGGGCCAGTCGATCGGAAACAGCAACGCGGCAGCCTCGCCCAGAAACTGGGCCTTTTGCTGCTCGTTGATCTCGCCGATAAATTCCACATTGGGATAATGGTCCACCAGCGGCGCGATTTCGCGTTCCCAATAGCTGCGATCGACAGCATCGATCTTGGCCGCGATCTTGAGCTTGAGCCCCGATCGCGCGGCAATGCGGATCGCGCGATCGGGCCGCTTTTCTGGCGATATGCGCCCAAGAAAAGCGAGATAATCCTCGCCCGCGCCCAGCCGCGGCGCCAGCAGATCGGCGGGCAGGCCATGATAGATGGTGCCACCCCAATTGACCGGCGGCATGGGCAGCCGCTGATGATCGGAAATCGACACCAGGCTGTGCTGTGCAAAGGTGCGGTAGAATGGCAGCAGGTCTGGCAGGTCGAGCCGGCCATGCAGCGTGGTCACGGTGCGCCCGATGAAATCATGCGCCATCGGCAGGTGCAGCATGTCGATATGGAAATGCAGCGCGTCAAACTCGTCGGCGCGGCGGCGGACCTGCTCCAGCATCATCATATGATAGGGGATTGTGTCGACAACAGCGGGGTTGAGGCGCAACGCCATGTCCGTGATCGGCACGAGTTCCGCGCTGGTTTGCGAATCGCCACTGGCGAACAGGGTGACTTCATGGCCCTGACGGACCAGTTCTTCGGTCAGATAGGATACGATACGTTCGGTGCCGCCATATAGTTTCGGCGGGACACTTTCGGCCAGGGGAGCGATTTGCGCGATTTTCATACGGGCGTCCTCTCAAACGAGTTGAGCCCTTCGTCCCCCATCCACGACAAGGCTGCACCGCTACAAGCCTCCAGAAGCACGCAAGTTTCATGAACGACAATCTTTCGTCCATTCCTCCTCGTCGTCGGTCTGGGCACGCTCACGCAAATGGCCAACATACTGCTGAAGATGGCGGCTACGGATTTGAAGGTTTCCGCGTGACTCTATACGAGCATCCGATGTGTTGCTTCAATCGCCTCGCGCGCCGCTTCCCCACCCGGCGGCTTATATGAAGGCAGATCGTCAGGATTTTGAATCTCAATGAATTATCGCCATTCCTTCCATGCTGGCAATAGCGCCGATGTCGTGAAACACAGCCTGCTGATCGCCCTTGTCCGGGCGTTGCAGCAGAAAGAAGGCGCGCTGACCCTGATCGACACCCATGCCGGCTGTGGGCTGTACGACCTTGGCAGCGAGGAGGCCCAGCGCACCGGCGAGGCCATGCACGGCGTGCTGCGGGCGTTCGCCGACGCCAACCCGTTACTGGACGACTATCGCGCCGCCGTGCGGGCAGTGAATGACGGGGCCGAACCACGCCTTTACCCCGGCTCGCCGCATATTCTGGCGCAGCTTCTGCGTCCGCAGGATTTCCTGATCCTGAACGAAAAACATCCTGAGGACGTTCATGCCTTGCGCAGCGCGATGCGCGGCACGTCCGCCGCCGTGCATCAGCGCGACGCCTACGAGCTATGGCTGGCATTGCTGCCGACCCGAACGCCGCGCGGCGTGGTGGTGGTCGATCCGCCGTACGAGCAGACAGACGAACGCGCCCGTATCACAGCCACTCTGGCCGCCGCTACCCGCAAATGGGCGCACGGCGTCACGGTGATCTGGTATCCGCTGAAAGACCGCGCCACGCATTCACGGTGGAAGGACCAGTTGCGCAGGCTCGGCATCCCGAAGTTTCTGTGCGTGGAACATTGGCTGTACGATGACGACCAGTCCGGCATCTATAATGGAGCGGGTCTGTTCATCGTCAACCCGCCCTACGCCTTCACGCAGGCCCTGCCGCCTTTGCAAAACGCTCTGCGCGCCGCGCTGGCGCCGGAGGGGCATAGCGGCGAGATTACCTCCGATTGGTTGGGCAGGTAAAATCGCTGTCTTGCCTTGGATGATGTAGCCAATCCGACAGTTGCGTCGTTATCAGGCGATGCAGCAAATCATTTCAGCACCTGACCCCTATATCCTGATCCTCACCGGCGCCGGGCTACTGATAGCGCTGGTGGCATGGCTTCCATTGGCGCTCAAGCGCCTTCCGCTGTCCTTGCCCGTCGTCTGCATCGCCATCGGTATAGCCATATTTTCCTTGCCTGCGGTTACGCTGCGTCCCCTGCCGCTCACCTATCCCGAAGTGACCGAGCGCTTTACCGAATTCGTCGTAATCATCGCCCTGATGGGGGCCGGGCTGAAACTCGACCGACCTTTCAGCTGGGGCAAATGGAACATCACCTGGCGGCTGCTGGCCGTCACGATGCCGTTGGGCATCCTGGCCATAACGCTCATCGGTCAGTGGTGGCTTGGCCTCTCCTGGGTAGCAGCGCTGCTGCTGGCGGCCAGCCTTGCGCCGACCGATCCCGTGCTTGCTGCCGACGTTCAGGTAGGCCCACCCAAGTCCGGCGAAGAGGATGAGGTACGGTTCGGACTGACCTCTGAGGCGGGACTGAATGACGGCCTGGCATTTCCATTCGTGCATCTCGCCATCGCCCTGGGATTGGCGTCAACCACGGGCGAGCCCTGGGCTGCGCAATGGCTGTTGCACAATGTCCTGTGGGAAATTTCCGCAGGCGTTCTGGTTGGCTGGCTGATCGGCCGTCTGTTTGGGTGGCTGACCTTCCATATTCCCGCCGACACCCGATTGTCGAAGACCGGCGACGGACTGATCGCGATTTCCGCAACATTCATATCCTATGGCGTCACCGAAATCCTGCACTGCTACGGTTTCCTGGCCGTATTCGTTACCGCCCTAACGCTGCGGCGATCGCATCGGGATCATGCGTTCAACCGGCAAATGCATGATCTGACCGAACAAGTTGAGCGGTTGGCCATGATGGTGCTGCTTCTGCTATTTGGCGGCGCGCTGTTGAGTGGCATGCTCTGGCCGCTGCGGTGGGTCGATGTAGCGGCGGCCATCGTCATCCTGCTGGTGGTCCGGCCCTTTGCCGGGCTGGTAGCCCTTGCCGGGTTCCGCGCGAGCCGGGCGGAAAAGAGAACTATCGCCTTCTTCGGCATCCGGGGCGTGGGATCATTCTATTATCTTGCATATGGCCTCAATCACCTGAAGATTGATGAGGGGCCTCGCCTGTGGGCCATCGTCGGTTTGGTGGCCTTGCTGTCAATCCTGCTGCACGGCCTGACCGTCACCCCCGCCATGCGGATGCTTGATCGCTGGCATGGTCGCGATCCCGACGGGAACGGTTCCGCCGCTCATTAAATCGGCTAAGGAGCGCCGCTGCCTGATATGCCGCTGCCTGATATAATGTCCCGCCGCGGCAGCCGCGGCGGGACATCTGGCCTTCAGAAGCTGACGCGGGCCGTGACGCGGATGTCGCGTCCCGACAATGGCGCAAAGTCCTTCAGGAAGGAGGCATGGCGGCGGGCAACAACGTCGAAGATGTTGTTCGCCGACAGCGCAAAGCTCAGGGGACGCTCCATGCCCCAGGGGCGGTAGTTGACCTCGGCATTGACGAGCGTGAAGCCCTTCGTTTCCGTCTCGAAGTCCGATACGCGCTTCTGGTCATCCGTCCACTCAACCTCGCCGCGCACATCCACCTTGGGACTGGTGACGCCCAGACCGCCGAGCACACGCAGCGGCGGAATGCGGGGCGCGGGGCCCTCCCCGACGATCCGGGCATGGACATAGTCGCCCAGCGCATCGGCGACGAGTTTCATCTCGCCGAATGTGGCGAGGGTAACCGAACCTTGCGCTTCAAACCCGTAATATCGCGCCTTCGCCTGATTGAACTGATAGACGGGCAGGCCATCCTCTTCCTCGCCGGTCAGCCCTTCATAGATGAAGTTGGAAAACCAGTTATGATAGGCGGAGGCTTCGAAACTGTAATTGTCGCCCTTCCCGCGCAACACAGCTTCCACCCCCAATGCGCGTTCGGTCTTGAAATCGGGATTGCCGACTTCGAACGCCTGCGTCCCGGCATGCGGACCATTCGCAAACAATTCTTCTGCCGAAGGCGCACGTTCGGACCGCGAGATGTTGGCGCCCAGACGCCAATTGTCATTCAAGCCATAGGACGCGCCGCCGGAGAAGGAGAAAGTGTCGAAGGTCCGCTTGCCCGAAAAGAACTGGTCCTGTTCTTCGAGCGGCAGCGCCTGCAACTCGCTATGCTCATAGCGCGCGCCCGCTTCCAGCTTTACCGGGCCATAATCCAGGGTCTGCAGGGTGAACGCGCCGAACTGCTGCGTATCATTCTTGGGCAGGAAGGCTTCTTCGCCGACCACGTTGAAGTTTCGCGAATAATATTGAACGCCACTTGCGCCCTGCCACGGGCCACGATCGGCCTGCACCAGTTCGATGCGCCCTTCCATGCCCTTGTTGTAGAAAGCAGTGCCGACTTCGCCGCTCTCCTCCAGTTCGAAATGGCGATAGTCGGCATAGCTCGCGCGCGCGCGAATGGTCTTGAGGAAACCGCCGCCCGTTTCGATCTCCGCCCGCAAATCCAGTCGATCCTGCGCGAGATCGAGGCGCGGCGCCTCCTGTTCCTGGCCGGGTCGGGTCGCATAACGAACAGGCACGCCATAGAGGCTGTCATAGTGGCTGTAGGAAACGCCCAGATTGCCGGTCTCGGTAATCAGGGCAGCACCGACACCAGCAGTCCAGGTCTTGGCCTGGCTGTTGGGCAGCTTGCCCCGGATAGCGGCGTTGCCGGCAAAATCGATGGCTTCCTCGCCTTCTTCCGGCTCTTCTGCGGGAAGCTGGCTGGATGCCAGCGCTTCCGCGCGGGCACTGGGCGACAGGGCATAGCCACCGATGCGCATATTGTCGGATTTCAGATAGCTGCCGTCGGCGTGGACGACGAACTTGTCACCCAATGGTACGTCGACCGAACCCGCGCCGCTGCGCTCGTCGGCCGCGCTGCCATAGGTGGCGATCGCGTCGACATGAACAGGCTCTTCGGGCACGCTGCGCGGAATGCGCTTGTCAATGACGTTGACCACGCCGCCGATCGCCGACGCGCCGAACAGCAGCGACTGGGGACCGCGCAGCACCTCGATGCGTTCGGCCAGCAAGGGGTTGACCACGGGAGCGTGATCGACGCTGGTGTTGGACACGTCGATCGAGCCGATGCCATCGACCAGGACGCGGACGCGCTCCCCCTGAAGCCCGCGCAAAACCGGGCGGGACGCGCTGGGACCAAAGGAGGTCGCGGACACGCCGGGCGTATGCCGGAGCGTTTCGCCAATCGAAGGCCGGATGGCCTGGGTCAGCTCGCTGCCCTGAAGCACCGACGTGCCAGAGAGGATGTCGGACCGGTCACGCTGAAAAGGCGCAGTCACGATGATGTTGGCAGGGGTCTGTTCGTGCGATCCCGCTTTGGCTGACCCGTCATCCTCCGCCAGAGCGGGATGGCTTAGCGTCAGGACCGCAATGGCCGAACAAGTAGATAGTAGAAAACTGATGCGCATGGGGTACCCTTTTTATGATCCGAACCTCGGATCCTCTCCTGAATGCGCTCTTGGCGCGTTCCCCTGTCGCGGCTCTCTTATGCGGCTTTGTTTTTAGATACAATATATCATAAACAAATCGTGTCAAAATATTGCTGGATCGGCGCAAAGGGTGGTGAGGGGCAGAAACCCGCAGCCGGATTATGCCAGGCCAGCTAGCCTCATGACCCAGCCCCCCTCCGGGATTCAGGCCGGGCGCGCGTTCAACAGGCGATAAAAGATACCGCTTTCATCATAGCCGGTCAGTTGCAATGTCCCGGTTACGACATGCACCTTGCTTTCGTCGGTCGGGAAAGGAACGGCCGCATTGATCTCGATGAACTGATTGGGCAGCGCATGCATGTGGAAGGGGCAGCCGGGTGGATAGCCGAGCAGAACCCAATGTTTCTGCTTTAACCCGTTGTCGAGCGGCATCATCCAGCCCGCAATCTTGATCTGCTTGCCATTGAGGGCCTTCACCGCCGGCGGAAAGCTCGGCTTGGTGTAGATCATCATCGTCGCCTCGTCCGTGCGGTCGTTCAGCTTCGTTTGCTGGAGCAAAGACCAGGGCGTGCCGCCTGCAGGCGTTTTTGCCGGTTGCCACACATCTTTGGTCGGGGCTGGCTTGCCCAGTTGCATCGCGGCGCCAACCGGAATCGCGGTCAGCGCCAGCAGGGCAGGTAAAATCAAAAGGCGCATCATGGACTCCTTAACTGGATCGCGTCAGGCTGTCCGCCAGATCGAGGCGGAAGACGCGCAATGCGGGGATCAGGGATGCCACAAGGCCAATGGTCAGGACCGCAAGCAGGATCGCTGCTTCACCAGGCAAAAGCGTGAAGGGATCGAATCCGAAATCCCTGAGTTGCTCGAAGCTTTTGCGCGCCAACGCCAGCGCACCATGGCCCAGCAGCAACCCCGCAAGCCCGCCAATGGCCGAAATGACGAGCCCTTCCGCCATGATCGTTCCGAATATCTGCGCGCGGCTGGCACCCATGACGCGGAGCAACGCCAGATCGCCTTCCCGCGCCGACGCTGCCGCAAGCAAGGCGACAAAGATGGAAAGACCGCCGGTCGCCGCGAGCAGCCAGGCAAACGCGCGCGCACCATCAATGCCGACACCCAGAAGCGACAGGAGCCGGGCCGTCTCAACGGCGGGCACCGCGGCCTGCATGTTGGTTTGGCGGTTGATCATCGATGGTATGCATACAGCGCCGAACGCGGACCTGTAGGATACCAGAAGCGCCGTAATTTCCGGCTTCAACTGTTCCCGCTCGGTCAGATTGGCAGGCCCATCATGCGCGTCATGATCCGTATCATGATGCTCGGCCGCTTCATGCTGATCTGCACCCATCGCTCCATGCTCATGTGCATGCTGGCCCTCGTGCAATTCCTCCTCGTCATGATGATCATGCTCGATGCCATGCACCTCCCAGGCGCTTTCCACATTGGAGAGGATGAGGCGATCCATCACAGATCCGGTAGGCGCGAGGATGCCGACGGTGGTAAAAGGGGTATGGTCATGATGGCCGGCATTTTCGTCTTCGGTCAGCCCATGCGATCCGACGAAGCGCTGTCCAAGCGTCATGCCGAGTTCGTCGGCCACCCGCGCGCCGATGACGACTTCCTGCGCCTTGGCGAACATCCGCCCCTGCGCCAGCTTCGCATCCTGAAGGCCAAGATAGGCCGGCTCGGTCCCGACGATCCGGAAACCCCGGAAATTGTCCCCCAGGGCAAGCGGGATAACCTGCCGCACGGATGGATCGCGACGGAGCAAGGCAATGCTGTCCAGGGGAATGTTTCCCGTGGGCGTATCCATCTGGTAGATGCTGGACAGGATCAGTTGCAGCGGCGACCCCTTGGCCCCCACGACCAGATCGACGCCGCGTGCGTCGCGCTCGAAGCGATCGCCCAATTGGGTGGATACAGACAGCAGCATGACGAGCATGGCAACGGCCAATGACAGCAGCAGGATGTTGAGCGCGCTCATCAGCGGACGATCGCGCAGATAGGCCAGGGCAACGCGGATCATTGGATCGTGCCCCCTTGGGCGCCCAGAGTGATGGTATGCGGGATCATTTTTCTAAGACGCTGATCATGGGTTGCGATCAGCAGGGTCGAACCGTTGCGATCCGCCGCTTCGATCAGCAGCGAAGCCACCCGCGCAGCATTGTCATCGTCCAGTGCCGATGTAGGTTCGTCCGCGATCAGCAGGCTGGGCCTGCCTATGAGCGCGCGCGCGATGGCCGCTCGCTGGGCCTCGCCCTGGCTCAGGCGACGGGGCTTGGCGGCGGCGCGGTGGGCGATCCCCAACTGGGCAAGCAGCCCGTCAATCGCATCGTTCGTTGTGGGATGACCGCTCAGCCGTCCGGCCAGATGCAGATTCTGCCGCACGGTCAAAGCCGAAACAAGGCGCAGCGACTGGAAGATCAGGCCAATCTTGTTCCGCCGAAGGGCATCGCGCGCCGTCTGGCTGCGCCCTGTCATGGCCTCGCCATCAACCATGATCTGGCCCTTGTCAGGTGCCAGCAGTCCGGAAATGGCGTGAACCAATGTCGTCTTGCCCGATCCTGACGGTCCCAGGAGCAAATGATGCACCCCACGGTCCAGCCGGATTGCCAGGTCATTCAGGACCGGCGTCGGGCCGTAACCATGGGTCAATCCGGCGATATCCAGAACCGGCGAAGCGGGGGATTGCATATTGTCTCCCAAGAAGATGGCCGTAAAAACCTTGGTTGAATGTCACGGTGTATCATAACGATCAACTGTGCAAGCTTCCACTCTTGTCACGCCCCAAATGCCAGAAACATTATGTAACCATCTGGAAACATGGGTTTGTTCTGCAAAATTTTTGCCCATTCGGGGCTGTTTCATGATATGATATTACGTAACTGCGCCCTACTCAAATCATTGGCAGGGGCATTTTGTGAGAAATCACCTTCATTATCTATGTGCCGTATCGCTCATCGCGATCGCACCCGGAACGGCAGTTGCCCAGGCGGGCGGTCATGGCAAAAACGACATTGTCGTGACAGCGGCGCCACTGGGCCAGACGGCCGATGAAACCGTTACACCGGTCGTGACGCTCACAGGGGAAGAACTGATCCACCGTCGCACGGCGACTCTGGGTGAAACGCTGGCCGGCCAGCCTGGCATCAATTTCGAGAATTTCGGCGGCGGCGCCAGCCGTCCGATCATTCGCGGCCAATCCTCGCCCCGCATGCAGGTGCTGAGCGACAGCGCCAATGTGCAGGACGCCTCGGCGATCTCGCCGGACCACAATGTCACGGGCGAGCCGCTATTGCTGCGCGGGATCGAGGTGCTGCGCGGTCCCGCGACCCTGCTCTATGGTAGCGGTGCGATCGGCGGTGCGGTCAACCTGCTGGATGAAAAGGTGCCGATCTACGTTCCGGAAGGGGGCATCGCCGGCGCAGCCGAAGGCCGCTTGGGCACGGGCGATGACGAGCGCAGTCTCGTAGGCGGTGTGACCGTGGGCGTCGGGCCGCTGGCGCTGCGGGTTGAAGGCGTCCACCGCCGCTCCGACGACTATCGGGTTCCTCGCGCCTTTGGGGAGGACAGAGTGCATGGCTCCTACAATGACACATCGACCTTCAGTGTCGGGGGAAGCTGGATCGGCCCGGACGGCTATCTGGGCGTTGCCTATACCCGCCAGCGCAATGAATATGGCGTGCCGGGCCACAATCATGATTATGAAAGCTGCCATCCCCATGGCATCGGCCTGCATTGCGGCAGTCATGGAGAAGAAGAGGAGCATGATCACGACCATGATCATGAGCACGACCATGAGGAGGAAGTGCCGTTCGTGAAGCTGCGGAGCAATCGCTTCGACATTCGCAGCGATTATAACAATCCGGTGCCCGCGCTGGAGAAGGTACGCTTCCGCCTGTCCTTCACCGACTATGCCCATGATGAGATCGAGGATGGAGAAGCGGAAAACACCTTCCTCAACAAAGCCCACGACCTGCGTGTGGAGCTGACCCATGCACCGCTGGGGGGCTTGCGCGGCACGTTCGGCATCCAACAGAGCGGCAGCCGGTTCCAGGCGATCAGCGGCGGCGAGACTCATACGCTGAATACGGACAGCAGCAATACCGCGATATTCCTGATGGAGACCTATTCGCTCGGCCCTGTCCGGCTGGAGGCAGCCGCCCGGCAGGAATGGCAGACGGTAAAGTCGCTGATCACCCGCTATCCGTCGATCAGGCACAAGCCCTTTTCTGCCTCGGCCGCCGCGATCTGGAATGTAGGCAGCGATTACTCGCTCGCGCTGTCGCTGGCGCATACCGAACGCGCGCCTTCGGTGCAGGAACTTTATGCCTATGGCCTGCACCTTGCGACCAACACCTATGAGATCGGGATCGTCAGCGGCAACAGCCGCCTTGCCGAAAAAGTATCGCAAGGCGTTGAAAAGGCGAATTCGGTCAACCTGACGCTGCGCAAGACGGCAGGGCCGACGACCTTCACCATCGGCGCCTATCATCAGGACTTCGACAATTATATCTACGCCCAGACGCTCGACCAGTTCGAAGATTTCCGTCTGATCCGCTATGCCGGGGCAAAGGCTACCTTCACCGGCATCGATGGGGAAGTGCGCCATGCCTTCAACGATCAGTTCGCCCTGTCGGTGTTCGGCGACTATGTTCGCGCCAAGCTGAAAAATGGCGGCGGCGACCTGCCGCGTATTCCGGCCGGGCGCCTTGGCGCACGCGGCGATGCGCATGTCGGGCCGTTCACGGCGGATGCGGAATATTATCATGTGTTCGAACAGGACCGGATCGCAGCCTTTGAAACGCGCACGCCGGGCTATGACATGGTCAATGCCACGCTCGCCTATCGCCTCGAACTGGGGGACAAGCGCAGCGCGGAACTGTTCGTGCGCGGCACCAACCTGACCAACGCGTTGGCGTATAACCATAGCTCGTTCATCAAGACCTTCTCTCCGTTGCGCGGCCGCAACTTCGTGTTCGGCCTGCGGGGGGCATTCTGAGCAAGACGGAAGGAACAGCGCGGCGACCGTCCGCGCTGTTCCGCCATATCGAGGCGCTTCAGGGCGATCGGCCCTGGGGCAGCTTTCTGGACGCGGGAACAGGCACCAATTCGATCGACTGGGTGTCGGGGCTTGCAACCGATCGCTGGGTCGCCGTCACCGGCGCGGCGGGCCATGCCGTTCAGGTGCGTGACGCATCGGATCGCGTTCGCCGACCGCAGGACAGGATCATCGTCGGCAACTGGGCCGATCCGACGCTGCTGGCAGGCGAGCGTTTCGATACCATTCTCGCCGATTATCTGATCGGGGCGATCGAAGGCTTCGCACCCTATTTTCAGGAACGCATGTTCGCCCGCCTGCGGGCATTGGCGCGCGGGCGGCTCTATCTGATCGGGCTGGAACCCTATATCACTGAGCGTGCCGGGACGCGCGATGGCCAAATCCTGGGCGATATCGGTCGATGGCGCGACGCGGTCCTGCTCCATGCGGGCGAGTGGCCCTATCGTGAGTTCCCGATGGAATGGGTGCTGGAACAGATGACGGCATCGGGTTTTCGCATCGTGAACGCGCATCGCTTCCCCATCCGCTACCAGCGCCGGTTCGTGGACAGTCAGATCGACATGTGCGCGCCGCGGCTTTCAAGGCTTGGGGATCGGTCGCTGGCGGCGGCGCTGCACGCGCGGGGCGAAGCCTTGCGACAGGACGCCTTGGCCATCATCGCGCGCGAAGGCGGGCTGCGGCATGGTTTCGACTATGTGATTGCGGCGGAGGCAGGCTGAGAGGCCCGCAGCACGGGGGGCGTTACCGGGAAATGCGGATTGCCCTCTTTTTAGACCCCGCTCATGCGCCGGCTTTCCGGCTTTGGCTTGCTAGCCGCAGCCCTTGCCAGTTCAGCGCGTGACCGATCGCCAGCAAAAGCACGCCAGGGACGGTAAACGCTGTTTCCATCCATTCCGATGATGTCGCAAGTGCCCCGATTGCCATCAGTGCAAGGCCCGGCAGGGCGATGAACAGGGGGGCGGCAGCCCTGTGATGTCGATAGCCAGCAGACAGCGCGACCAGGCTGACCGGCGCAGCAAAGACGAGCGCCCAGACATGAAAGGCTTCCGGCACGACCAGAAATGCCCCCAGCGCGGGCAGCAGCATGATCAGCAGCGGCAGGGCCAGACAATGAATGAGGCAGGCAAAGGATGCTCCGATCGCCAGCCCGTCGAAGAGCGGCTGCCTGGAGGATAATAGTTTCATGACATTCTCCGACCGACGCTGGACAGACGTCGCGCATATCCGTATCAGAGATGATATACCGTCACATAAAGGTCAAGGGCAGAATATGGCTTCCACTGACAATCGGCTTCCGGTCACCGTGCTTTCGGGCTTCCTTGGCGCGGGCAAGACCACCACCCTCAATCACATCCTCGCCAATCGCGAGGGACGGCGCGTCGCGGTGATCGTCAATGACATGTCGGAAGTGAATATCGACGCCGATCTCGTGCGCGGCGGCGACGCGGCGCTCGCGCGCAGCGAGGAGAGCCTGGTCGAGATGACCAATGGCTGCATCTGCTGCACCCTGCGCGATGACCTTCTCAAGGAAGTGCGCGCCCTTGCCGAGGCAGGCCGTTTCGACAGCCTGGTGATCGAGAGTACCGGCATCTCCGAGCCTTTGCCGGTCGCTACCACCTTCTCCTTCCGTGACGAGGATGGCAACAGCCTCGGCGACGTCGCCCGGCTCGACACTATGGTCACGGTGGTCGATGCGCTCAACCTGCTTACCGACTATTCCAGCCAGGACTTCCTTGCTGATCGCGGTGAAAGCCTGGGCGAAGATGACACACGCAGTCTGGTCGGCCTGCTGGTCGAGCAGATCGAATTTGCCGATGTGGTCGTGATCAACAAGGCAAGCGCCGTGCCTCCTGAACAGCTTGCGATCGTCAAGAAGCTCGTCGCCTCGCTCAATGCCGATGCGCGCATCATCACCTGCGATCATGGCAAGGCGCCGCTCGATGCCATGCTCGACACCGGCCTGTTCGACGAGGAAAAGGCCGCGGAGCACCCGCTCTGGGCCAAGGAGTTGTACGGTTATGCCAACCATCAGCCCGAAACCGAAGAATATGGCATAGAAAGCTACGTCTATCGCGCGAGCCAGCCCTTTGACCCGGCGAAGCTTCACGCCTTCCTGACCGATGGCGGACTCGACAATGTCGTGCGCGCCAAAGGCCATTTCTGGCTGGCGACGCGACCCGACTGGGTCGGCGAACTGGCCGTCGCCGGCGCGCAGACGATGACGGCGCGGATGGGACGCTGGTGGGCATCCATCCCGAAGAACCACTGGCCCGACGATGACCGCTTCGAACGCTTCGTCGCGCAGCATTGGAACGATGTCTGGGGCGACCGACGGCAGGAACTGGTGTTCATCGGCATCGGCATGGACGAAGCGCGCATCCGCGCCCGGCTCGATGCTTGCCTGCTCCCGGTCAAGCGCTTCACGCCAGAGATGTGGACCGGCCTGCGCGACCCCTTCCCAAGCTGGGAGCCGCAGCTGGAGGCCGCGGAATGACCGTGCAGACAATGTGCAGCACGGCGGTCGTGACGGACCTTGACGCCAATATTCTAGCGCGAATCCGGGAACCGGACGTACATCTGGCGCTGTGGCGCAGGCCGCTACCCGGCAGCCTTTCGCCGCTATTATCGCTCAATTGGGAAGAGATCGACGATATCGACGAGCCGATCTCACACGACACGCTGGCGACCGACATTCCTGCCCTTGTCGAGGCAGCAGGCTATGACGCAATGGTCGATGCGCTAACAAATGAGATCGTGCCGCTATGCCAGCGCTTTGCCGACATCATGGATTGCGTCCAGATGAGATTACGTCTGGAAGTGATCGAGACGGACGCGTGCCGGAAATTTCATGCCGACAATGTTTCCGCACGCTTGCTGATGCCGTTGGTCGGACCCGGCACGCAATGGATACATGCCGGGGACGATGAGAGCATTTACGAGCTGCAACCCGGCGAAGTCGGATTGTTCAAGGGATGGAGATGGACCGAGAATCCGCGCATTCTCCATCGCTCGCCTCCCGTCGCGGCAACGGGCGCAACCCGCCTGCTCTTCGCGCTCAATCCCGTCGAACGGAACGAAGGCGCCTGACGGCGATTTTTTCCTCGATCTTCGACGACAGATGCCCAACATTGCATGAATAAATTTCGACCCGGAGGCAGGTGCATGACGTTCCTTCACACATTGGCGCGATATCCCGCCATCCTCTCGCTCGCGATCATCGCAGCCGGTCCCGCCGCGGCTGAGGAAGGCATGTGGACCTTCGACGCATTTCCGGCAAAATCCGTGCGCGATCGCTATGGCTGGGCCCCCGATCAGGCCTGGCTGGACCATGTCCGCAAATCAGCGGTCCGGCTGACCGGCGGCTGTTCGGCAAGCTTCGTATCGAGCGCAGGCCTGATTCTCACCAATCACCATTGCGTCGCGAGTTGCCTGTTCGACAACAGCACCGCACAAGCCGATTTGCTCGACAAGGGTTTCATCGCTGCCCGCCGCGAGGATGAAAAGCTGTGCCCCGGCCAGCAGGCGGAAATCGTGACCGCCATCGCCGATGTCACCGGAACCGTGCAGAACGCCTATAAGGGCATGTCAGGCGAAGCGCTGACCCGCGCGCGCGACGCCGCCATTGCGAAGGTGGAGGCGGATGGCTGCCCCGATCGCAAGACGACGCGGTGCCAGGTCGTAACCCTGTTCGGTGGTGGACAGTATAAGCTGTATACCTATCGAAAATATTCCGACGTGCGGCTGGTATGGGCGCCGGAGGACCGGGCAGCGACCTTTGGCGGTGATCCCGACAATTTCAACTTTCCCCGCTACTCGCTCGATGCCAGTTTCCTGCGTGCCTATGAAAACGGAAAGCCCGTCAAGCCTGCCGATCATCTCACCTGGAGCCCGCGTGCGCCCAAGCAGGATGAACTGACTTTCGTCGTTGGTAATCCGGGTTCAACGGCGCGGCTATGGACACAGAGCCAGTTCGCGTTCGAGCGCGAAGTACGCTTGCCAATCACGGTCGCTGTTCTGTCCGAACTGCGCGGACGACTGATCGCCGCGATGGAAACCAGCCCGGAAAAGCAGCGCGAAGGGCTCGACATGCTGAACGGCATCGAAAACTCGCTCAAAGTCTATATCGGCCGGACCAAGGCGCTGAACGACCCCGATTTTACCGGTAGGCTGGCTAAGGCAGAAACGGATCTGCGCGGGCGCAGCGGCGGCAATGCGGCCATAGGCGACCCATGGAAAGACGTGAGCGCGGCCGTACAGGACTATCGCACGCTCTACCTCCCCTACCGTTTCATCACGCCATCAAGCGATCTTTATGGCTATGCCGAAGCCCTGGTGATGGCGGCGAAGGAAAGGGCCAAACCCAATAGCGAACGCCTGCCGGGCTACACTGACAGCGCGCTGCCGCTGCTGGAAAGGCAGATATTGGACAAACGGCCGCTCTATCCATGGCTGGAAAAGCTGCAACTGTCCTGGAGTTTGTCCAAGGCGCGCGAATATCTGGGCGTGGACGATCCGGATACGCAATTGCTGCTGGGCAAGGAGAGTCCCGAACAACTGGCCGAACGGCTGGTGTCGCAGACCCGCCTTTCCGACCCTGAATATCGTCGCCAGCTATGGGAAGGCGGGTTGCAGGCGATAGAAGCGTCCAAGGATCCGCTGATCCAATATGCCCTGAAACTCGAACCGCGTCAGCGCGCCCTCAAACGTCTGGTCGACGAAAATTACCAGGGACCATTGACCGCAGCCGGCGGCAAGCTCGCCGAGGCGCGCTTCGCGGCCTATCGCGACGCGCTCTATCCCGACGCGACCTTCACCCTGCGCATCAGCTATGGCCAGGTGAAAGGCTGGACCGAACGCGGCAAGCCGGTCCCCTATTCCACGACCATGGGTGGCACGTTCGATCGCGCGACCGGCAGCGCACCGTTCGACCTGCCAACGGCTTTTGCCGCGCAACGTGGCAAAATCGATCCAGCTACGACCTATGATTTCGTGACCACCAACGACATTATCGGGGGCAATTCCGGCAGTCCCGTCATCGATCGCAGCGGCGCGGTGATCGGCGCGACCTTTGATGGCAACATCCATTCGCTGGGCGGCAATTACGGTTATGATCCGTCGCTCAACCGCACCGTGGTCGTTTCGACCGATGCGGTGCAGGAAGCGTTGGAGAAACTTTACCCCGCGCCTTGGCTGGTCACCGAACTCAAGGCGCGCTGACGTGGCGCAACCCATTCAGACGGCAGCCTATTGGGACGATACGGCGGATGCCTATGTCATGGGCGCGGAGCCGTTCACGGGCCAATTCTGCCGCGATGCCGTGGTGCTGGCCGATATCGAGCCGGGGATGTCCCTGCTCGACATCGCAACCGGTCCCGGCGCGCTGGCGCTAGCCGCGGCGGCGGCTGGCGCAAATGTCACCGCCGTCGATTTTTCCACTGGAATGATCGATCGCCTCACCGTCCGGTCTGGCGGCCTTGCTATCGAGGCCCGGCAGATGGATGGTCAGGCGCTCGATTTGCCGTCAGACCATTTCGATCGCGTCTGCTCGGTCTTTGGGGTACCGCTATTCCCTGATTGGCGCGCAGGCCTTGCGGAAATGGCGCGCGTACTGCGCCCCGGCGGCCTTGCCGTGCTTGGTGTGGCGGCAAACCCCTATGGCTTTGGCCCCAACCAGCTATTGGCGCAGGCGCGGCTGACACTATGGCCCGACGTCGCGATCGACATGGGTATTCCCGGCATGATGGTGCTGGATGACGGCGATCGCCTCATCGCCGCGCTCGAAGCCGCGGGGCTGGTGCAAGTTGTGCTGCACAGTCGAACCCATGACATTCTCCTGCCCGCCGATATATTGGGCAGCGACAGCGCGATGATCGGTTCGAACCCGTTGATCGCCGGACTGAGCGAGGGCGATCGCCGCGCCGTCATCGCACAGGCGGAAACGATGCTGGATCGATGGCGCGAGGAGGATATCATCCGCATGCCGGGGACTGCGCATCTGGCGGTCGCGACCAAGCCGACCAACACAGGGTTCGACGCCGCATAGGATGATGTGTCGCATCGGGAGGACAATAGGACATGATCGACAACGAGAAATTCAAGACTTCCTTCCGCCGCCAATTGGCCAGCGCAATATGCCTGTCCTTCTGCGGATGGACGCTGTCGGCTACCGCAGCGCCGACGCAGCAGGCACCGCTGACCGACACGATGATGAACGAGCAGGTCAAGGCCTATGACTGGGTCCGCCCGCAGGCCGACTATGTACGCAAGGTGGTGATGATCCCCATGCGCGACGGCAGGAAGCTCTATACGGTCATTGTCTATCGCAAGGGCGTGACCGATGCGCCGATCCTGCTGAGCCGCACACCCTATAATGCCGACAAGTCGACGAGCCGCAACCGTAGCCAGAAGATTGAAGAGATACTGCCCGTCATGGACGCGGAGTTCGTCAATGACGGCTATATTCGCGTCTATCAGGACGTGCGTGGCCTTGACGGGTCGGAGGGCGACTATGTCATGAACCGCCCGCTGCGCGGCCCCCTTAATCCTACCAAGGTCGATCACGCCACCGACGCCTATGACACGATCGACTGGCTGGTGAAGAATGTGAAGGAGAGCAACGGGAAAGTCGGCATCACCGGCTCTTCCTATCTGGGCTTCACCTGGCTGATGGCGCTGGTCGATCCGCATCCCGCGCTGAAGGCAGCGGTGCCGCAAAGTCCGATGGTCGACGGATGGATGGGTGACGACTGGTTCCACAACGGCGCGTTCCGCACCTTCGGCTTCGACTATGATCTTGGCCAGACGGTGAAGAAGGGCGGCGGCCCGGTGCCCAAGGGCACGGGGGATGAATATACCGCCTATCTGGAAGCGGGATCGGCGGCCGACTATGCCAGAGCCTACGGCCTTTTGGACCTTCCGGTGGTGCGCAAGGTATTGGAGCATCCCAGCTACGATGCATGGTGGCAGGGGCAGGCGGTCGACAAATTGCTGGAGAAGCGGAAGCTGACGGTTCCGACCATGTTGGTCGTGGGTCAATGGGATCAGGAGGACAGCTACGGCGCTCCGGCAGTCTATCATGCGCTGGAAAAGCAGGACACGGCCAATGACATGGTCAGCCTCGTCATCGGCCCGTGGCGCCATTCCCAGGTCAATTACGAAGCGCGCGCGCTCGGCCCGCTAACCTGGGAAGGCGACACGGGGCTCCAGTTCCGCACGCGCTACATGAAGCCTTTTCTGGATTGTCATCTCAAGACCAACCCATCCCCCTGCAACACGCCGCCGGTACTGACCTATGCAACCGGCGCAAACCGCTGGGACGTGTCGCAGCATTGGCCGGCAGGCACACCGACCCCCCTCTATCTGGGCGCAAATTTCGGCCTGTCGTGGACGAAGCCCGAGGCAGGCAGCGACAGCTATGTCTCCGATCCCGCCAAGCCTGTGCCGATGCTGCCCCGTCCGATCCATATGCAGGGCGAGGAGTGGCGCACCTGGCTGGTCCATGATCAGCGTTTCGTCGATGGGCGCCCCGATGTGTTGAGCTACACGACCGGCATACTCGACAAGCCGGTACACATCATGGGCGCGCCAAAGGTGGACCTACGCGCGGCGACCACGGGACGCGACAGCGATTTCGTGGTCAAGCTGATCGACGTCTATCCGGACGAATATTCCGCCAATCCCGCCATGGCCGGCTACCAGCTCGGCATCGGCATCGAGATATTCCGCGGTCGCTACGTAAACGGTTTTGCCACCCCCGCGCCGCTGGAGCCGGGAAAGACATATGCCTTCCAGTGGTCGCTCCCCAATGTCGACCATGTGTTCCTGCCGGGCCACAGGATCATGGTACAGGTGCAGTCGAGCCTGTTCCCGCTATATGATCGCAACCCCCAAAGCTGGGTGAACTCAATCATGGAAGCCAAGCCCGAAGACTATGTGAAGGCGACCGAGACGATCCACCGGGGCGGCGAGGCAGCCAGCGCCGTCTGGCTGCCTGTCGTTCCGGACTAGATCATCGAATGACCTGTGGCGATGCCTGGAGGTTCGGGGCGGACGGTTTCACTGAACGACCGTCTGCCACGGGCCGGTTATCGCCAAAGTCTTTGCAGGGCTATAGGCGTTGACATAGAGGGTGCGACCATCCGGCGAGAAGCAGGCCCCTGCAAGTTCGGTCTGCGTCTTGAGCGCGCCAAGGACGTAAGTGGCACCGGCCGGCGTCACGCCAATCAGGCGATTGGCGACGACGTCCGTATATTGATCCTCGCAAACGACCAGATGGCCCGTTGGCGCGACTGTCAGATTGTCGCCAAAGTCCAGCATCGTCTTGCCACGGGATTCGACGAAGAGCTGGAGCCGGTCTGCGGCGCTTCCCTCCCGCGGCGCGCCGGGTCGCAGGCGCATGATCTGGCCCAGCTTGGCCGATCCCCCGGATGTGCAGCAGAAAAATAGTTCGCCATCGCCCCAATGAATGCCCTCGCCCCGCGCAAAACGCAGCGCCCCTGCGCGATTGCCGCGAAGGCGCAAGTCATCGTCAGGTGCGTCCGTGCCATCCAGGTCGATCCAGCGAACCGGCAGCCATTGCCCCTGCGCCATGTCTTCCCCGGTCCAGTTGCGGCTGTCGGTGCGCGCGGGATCGAGCAATGCCAGCGCCTGAAGGCGACCGCCCTTGAGCAATTGTCCGCGTTCGTTGGGAAGGAAGCGATAGAGCAGCCCGTCGTCCCGATCCTCTGTGAGATAAACGATGCCGGTGCGCGGATCGACGGCAGCGGCTTCGTGATTGAACCGGCCCATGGCGCGGATCGGCTGCGGGTCCACCAATCCGCGCGCGGAGGCGGGTACTTCAAAAACCCAGCCATGATCCTGCCCGACGCCATTGCCCGCGCGCGTCATATCTTCCTCGCAGCTCAGCCAACTGCCCCATGGTGTCGTTCCGCCCGCGCAGTTGCGGATCGTTCCTGCCAGGCTGAGATGCTGGGAGACGATGTCCCCATTTGCATCACCCAGGACGATGGTCGTCGTTCCGCCAGGAAGCGCGCGACCATCGGACAAGCGGTCAAAGGCGGGGAAATCGGCCTTCCGACCCCGCATCGCACCGTCATCAATCCTGTTGATCGGCAATTCGTGATTGCGCACGAGTGCGTGCCGACCGCCGGGAAGCGCGAAGCAGCCCATGCCGTCAGCCCGGTCGGGCACGAAACGGCCATCGCTCATCCTGTCACCGAACTGGGATATGACACGGTAGGAAAAGCCCGCCGGCAGGTCGATCAGTCCCGCCGGGTCGGCGATGGTCGGGCCGTAGCCCAGCGCCGGGCGCGCGGGGCTGACCAGCATGGCGGACCGCTGAGCACAACCGGCCACCGCCAGGCCCCCGATCGCCGCCGCCAACCCGGCGGCGAAATGGCGGCGATCAACCTGCGCTGCTTCGGTCAGCGGTCGTTCCATTCCATCTCTGCTCACGTCATGCCTCAAATTCGTGACACAATATCCGCGGTCGTCGTCCGACCCTGATGACAGTTTAGACTTTAACTGCGTCACGCATGTGACCCTGTTCAAACCGCGCCACGCCTATGCCATCAGCCTTCGAATTTCGGCGCCTTGTCAAAGTCGGCCTTTCCGAACGGTGTGTCGGTGAACAGATAGCCATAGTAGAAATTGCGGAGCCGCTTGTGAAAGGCGCGGATACGGTCCTGATAGGCAAGCTGCGCCTGCATATCCGTTTGGGCAAGTCGCGCGAGCACGGACTGAACCCCGACCGAAGGCAGCAGCCAGCCAATGGCATGAGCGATCGCGTCACGCGCCTCTATGGCGTTGCGATAGTCCGCGACTTTTTTCGCAACGCTCTCGTCACCCACCTGATGGAAGGCGAGATACCATTTATAGTGGAAGGCGGCGGGCAGAGGCGGGCTGTCCTTCCATTCGGGATGATTGGCGTAAAAGGCCCGCATCGTATCTTCGCGCGGAATGTCCCAGGCGCGATTCACCGCCTCTCGCTGGGCCAGGCTTATTTCGACACCCTGACCGACCGGAATCGCCCGGTTGATCGCGACATGCGCAATAGTGGGCAGGATCAGCGTCAGCACCAGCCACAAGCCCGCCAGCGTCGCAGCATTGGCGACCGAACTCCAGCGCAGTCGTCCGATCAGCAGCGTGACGCCGATCCAGAAGATGAGGTAGAGGGCAACGAGACCCAGCACGGCGAGTAACTGAGCGACGGGCACATGCGACAGGATCGCACCGACCGAAAGCGGCACGCCAAGCGCCAGGAACAGCAGTCCGCCGCGCAAGCCCACGCGCCGCGCCCACAGATGACGCCCCGTTCCTACCAGCGCGTCGAGCATACGCAGTCGGCCCGCCTCCCGCTCGCTCGACACCAGGTCGTGGAACAGCGCGATCACGAAGAGCGGCGTCAGATAGACAAGGACGAAGGAGAAATCGAAACGGCCAGGCAGAGCCAGTTCCGGATTGAAAGCTTCACCGTCATAGAGCTGCGCTTCCAGTCCCAGCGCCCGGACCCGCAGGATATAGGGTGCGACATCGCGCAGGCCGAGCGCTGCGAAGGCCAGCGGCGCTGGCGTGTCCCAGGTCGCATGAAAGCTGTAATAGGCGGCGCTTCCAGCATCCTTGTCCCTGTCGACCCATTGGGCGATGCTGGCGATGTCCTGCGCCTGCTTGGGCTGGATACGCGCGATGACTTCACGCTGACGACTTATCTCCGCCATCCCTGCCACCACGGCGGCACAGGACAGAAGAGCGACGAGCAGCAACGCCAGCGCAGCCATGCGCGAGCGCAGCAACAGGCGCAGTTCGTGGGCGATCAGGGTCATGAACGGGCTTTCTGAAGATGACGTGCGACGGGCACCAGCGCCAGCGCGGCGAGGATGAGCCAGCCAAGAAGCAAGCCAAGCCCCGGCAGGCTGGCTTTCACCAGTTCGGCAGCGCTGGCCGCCTTGAAGCGGAAGGGCGGAATTTCGTGCCAATGCCCGGCGGAGATGCGCTTGCGCTGATCGGCCCCTGCGTCGCTCGCGGTGTCATTGGCGTAGCTGACGGCATCGGCCTGAAGCCGGTTCAGCCGCTGTACCATATCGTAGCGATAGGCCTCCGCCTGCGTGAGGAAACGGCGATGCCCTTCCAGATCGGTGCCAGCCGCCGCCATGGACAATTGCCGCAGCGAAATGGCGGGGCTGACGATGCCAAAGCCGTCCGTCAGTCGGCTCTGCGCCCGCTGGACGCCAAAACTGCGATCGGCATAATCGTCAAACAGCCGCGACGTGAGCTTTTCGCCTTCCACGGCCAGCAGCCCCTTATAGTTGACCGGCAGATCCTCGACCCGCGTCACCCCATATTGCTGCAACGTCCTTTGCTTGAACGCTGTGAAAAAGGGATCGTCGGGATTGTGACTGTCGCCCAGCTTGTGCAGATCGTGCGCGATGGCAATGTCGGTTTCCAGGCGCGTGGGCAGCATATGCGTCTGCGATGCCACGTCCGGTGCAATTCGCGGGACGAGGATCACAAGGACCGCCCATAGCGCGAGCAGTGCCAACAGCGCGTCGCGGCCGCGCTTCACCAGCCCGGATATGAGGATGGTGATGATCGCCCATAGCGCCAGATAGGCGGCATAACCGATGGCGATCACCAGCATGGGTCCGGCGAGCGCCCCCGGCTGCCCGGCGATCAGCAGGAAAGCGATCATGGCGGGAAGCCCCACCAGGGCCGCGACCATGGCCAGCGCAAGCAGCTTGCCCAGGATCAATGCGCGTGCGGATACGCCCTGCGCCAGCATCTGGCGCAGGGTACCGCGTTCCCGCTCGCGCGCGACCGCCCCATAGCCCAGGAAGATCAGCAGCAGCGGCGCAATGACCTGCAAGACGAACGCAGGCGTCAACTGGCCGAAGCGGACCAGCAGGGAGGATTGGCGGACATCGCCGAAATTGGCGCTGTTCTGGCGATGACCTTCCAGGAACATGCTGTTCCCGGTGAAGGCGTCCACGCCTGGATCGAAGGCGGCGAGCGGTCCCAACGGACGAAAGATGAAATTGCCATAATGGACCATCCGGTGCGGGTGGCGATCGGGCTGCGCCTCAAACGCTTCGCTGGCCTGCGCCTGAAAGCGGGCGCGGGTTTCCGCAATGGATCGCTGGTGAGACCAGCTAATGAGCGCTGCTGCCAGCGTCAGCAGAACGAGCAGCGCAAAGGCGATGACAGCAACCCGGTTGCGCCGCATCAGGCGCAGTTCATCGCGCGCGATCAGACTGATGGCGCTCATGCGGCGACGACCTCCCGCGCGAATTTCCTGTGCAGTTCGCGCACGTCGAACCGCTCTTCGCCCTGCGCCGCTGCTTCATCGACGATGCGACCGGATTCCAGAAAGCCGATGCGGTCGGCAATGTCGGCCGCCGACAACAGGTCATGCGTCACCATCAGCACCGCCGCACCTTTCCGGGCGACATCATGGACCAGCTTGTTGAAATCGGCGGTGGCGCGGGGGTCAAGGCCGGAAGAAGGCTCGTCCAGCAACAGCACCGGCACTTCGCGCAGCAACGCGATGGCGATCGCCACCTTCTGCCGCATGCCCTTGGAAAAGCCGCCAAGCCGCTTGTCCCAGGCCGCATTCTGCAATCCGGTCGCCTCGAACGCGCCGTCAATGGCGTCCCGCGATGGGTGACGACCCGCCAGCGCCAGCAGGTATGCGGCATTTTCCCGTGCTGTCAGATGCTCGTAGAGGGCGACATTCTCCGGCACATAGGCGATCTGTTCCCGCGCCTTGTCCGGTGCCCCTGCCGGGTCATGCCCTGCGACCAAAACGGTTCCGCTGTCGGGTCTGGCAAAGCCAAGCAATGTGGACATGGTCGTCGATTTGCCTGCACCGTTGCCGCCCAGCAGCGCGTAAATTTCTCCTGCATCGACATGCAGGCTGAGGCCGCGCAGCACATGATGGCTGCCATAGGACAGGTTGACGTCGGACAAGAGGATGCGCTGGCCGATTGCGGTCAGGGACATGAATGATGCTCCTTGGCTGTTGGCTCGGACCATTTAGCCTATGCAGCAATCTGTCAATGGGACGTTATAACATTTTCCATTTGCGCTGGCGGTGTCAGCGCATTAGGGGGCCAATCGTCAATGATATTCTATATCATTTGATCGAACCGGGGGGCCTTCCATGAACATTTTTTCTCTGCGGTTTGCGTTGCTCGCGTCCGCTATCTCCGTCATTGCGCCGTCCGCGCTGGCCCAGCAGCCCGCGCCTGACGATAGCGAGACCAATATTCTGGTCACCGGATCGCGGGAAGCCAACGCCAGCATCAACGGCTTGGTCGTCGACCCTCTGCTGCTCCCGCAGAATGTGCGCATTCTTGGCAGCAACCTGATCGAAGAAGCTGGCTTTACCGATCTGTCGCAAATGTTCGATCTGGCTGGCGGCATGGCCCGACAGAACAGCTTCGGCGGAGCATGGGACGCCTATGCCATTCGCGGCTTTTCCGGTGACATCAATCAGGGGCCGGACCTGTTGCTCAATCGTTTCAATGCCAATCGCGGGTTCAACGCTCGTCGTGACGTGGCCACGGTCGAAAGCTTCCAGGTGCTCAAGGGACCGGCTTCCGCCTTGTCGGGCAAGGGGGAACCGGGCGGATCGATCAACATTGTCACCAAGGCACCGCTTGACCATTTCCACGCATCGACCGAACTGTCCTACGCCAGTTTCGACACAATCCGTGGCAGCGCCGATTTTGGCGGCCCTGTGTCCGGAACCGTCGCCGCCCGGATGATCGCCGTCTATCAGCAGGGCGACAGTTTCCGGGACTTTAACAAGAGCGACCGTCTGCTGTTGGCGCCTTCGATCGCCTGGCAGCCGAGCGAAAGCGTGCGCTTCCTCTACCAGCTTGAATATAATCTGGTGCATTTCACCCATGATCGCGGGCTTGTCGCGGTAAACGGCGATGGCAAGGTACTGCCGCGCAGCCGCTTTCTGGGCGAACCCAATGACGGTCAGATGCTTCAGCGCACGGGGCAGCATCAGGGTAGTGTAACGATCGACCTTGCCGAGGGTGTGGCGCTGGAGGCGGGCGTCCAGTATCGCGACGGCGTGATGCAGGGCCAGTCGACGCATAACAGCGCGCTGGTCGGGACGCGCCTTCGGCGGCAGCTGCGCATTCACGACTATGATTGGCAGGATCTGTCCGGCCGTGTTGAATTAAGCGCCAACGGCACGACGGGCGGCGTCAATCACCAGATCCGGATCGGCGCTGATGCGTATCGCTATGACCAGCGCCGCGTCTTTTACCGCTTCAGCCCGACAGCGGCAAATCCCTATGACATCGACATCTTCAATCCGGTCTATGGCCAACCCAAGCCGGTTGCACCGCTCAATCAGAACCTGCTGGAGCAGCAGCGCGGCGAGAGCGTCTATGCGCAGGATCTCCTGACGCTCGACGACCGCTTCAGCCTGCTGCTTGGCGTCCGGCACGACTGGATTCGCCAGCGCGTCAATAACTATCGCAGCGGCGCGGTCGACCGGCAAAGCCCGTCCGTTACCTCGCCGCGCGCGGCCTTCACCTTCGCGCCCAGCCAGTCGCTGTCCGCCTATGTCAGTTGGGGCCGGTCGTTCCGCTTCAATCAGGGCGTTGACGCCAATTCGGACCCCTATGCCCCGGAACGCGGGGAAGCGCTGGAAGGCGGCGTCAAATATGCGTTGCTGGACAAGCAGTTGACCGGCACCCTGTCCGTATTTCGCATCACCAAGAAGAATGTCCTGGTTAGCGACGGCACCAGCAGCGGTTTTTCGATCGCGACCGGAGAAGCCCGAAGCAGGGGCTTCGAATTCGACCTGAATTATGCGCTGGATGAGCGGTTCAACCTGACCGCCGTTTACGCCTATACCGATGCGGAAGTGACGAAGGACACGCGGCCAGCGCTGCTGGGATCGGGCCTGAGCAACGTACCACGTCATTCGGGAGCCATTTATGGCCACTGGCAGTCGAACGCGACCAATCCCGGATCAATCGGGCTGGGCGCGGGTATCACCTATGTCGGCGAACGGCCCGGCGATGACGTCAATAGCGGCTTCCGCTTGCCAGACTATGTCACCGCGCGCCTCAACCTGTCCTATCAGGTCAGCGACCATGTTGCCGTGCATCTGGACGCGGAAAATCTGTTCGACGCCTATTATCTGGAAAGCAGCTACAGCAATGTCTGGATCACTCCGGGCACACCGCGTACCGTCCGGGGCAGGCTTGTGTTATCGTTGTGACCGGGAAATATGCTGGCCCGCTTCTTCTTTCCGCATGGCTGTTGACGCAGCCCGCGATGGCGCAGCGCACCGATGAAAATGCGGTGCGCGAGGCGGAGGACGGCTTCGGGAAAAGCGTCGGCAGTGATTCCGTTGGCATCTATGCCAGCGGCAATGTCCGGGGCTTTTCCGCCAGCGATGCCGGCAATAACCGTGTCGAGGGACTCTATTTCGACAAGGCGGGCCAGATCAGCAATGTGATCGTACGTGGCTCCACGGTCAGGGTCGGCCTCACTGCCTTTGGCTACCCCTTCCCCGCGCCGACCGGCATCGTTGATGCCGATCTGCGCCGGGTCGGCGACAAGCCTGTGGTCAGCGTCCAGTTCAACAGTGGCGATTATCTGGGCACCGATCTGGTGGTCGACGCCGCCCTGCCGGTGACGGAGAAGTTCGACGTCAATCTCGACCTTGGCCTGTACGATGATGAATATGTCAGCGGTGCGAGCGCCTGGTTTGTCAGCTATGGCGGCGTGCTGCGCTACCGACCGATGCAGGGCGTGGAGGCGACTGCCTTTGTCGCGGGCTATCAATATGGCGATGAAGAACAGGCGCCGGTTATCTATACCGCAGACGGCGCGCCGCCGCCGCGTATCAAGCGCCGTCGCTATTTTGGGCAGGACTGGGCCGACTGGGCGGGCGACAATCGCAATATCGGCGGCACGATCAAGGCGAATCTTGACCGGTGGCAAATCGCCATGGGCCTGTTCGATAGCCGCTTCACCAGGGACGATTATGCGTCAGCCTATTATTCGGGTGTCAACGCGCAAGGGATGGGCCGTTCAACGCTGCTCGTCGGGCGGGACCAGAGCAATGTGTCGACATCTGGCGAAGCCAGATTAAGCCGTACCCTGGGTAGTGGCGCGCTGGTGCACCGCCTGCTGTTCTCGGCAAGGGGACGCAGGGCCGAAGCGCGCTATGGCGGCTTCGACACGATCGACCTTGGCGATGCCATGATCGGCGTGCCCGACCCGCAGGAACAGCCAGACTTCGTATTTGGGGAACGGACCCGTGACCGGGTGCAGCAAATGAATTATTCGGCGGGTTATGAAGTGCGCTGGCGCGGGGTTGGCGAATTCAATCTGGGCGTCACCCGGGCCGATTATCGCAAGACGGTCGCGCAACCTGGTCTGCCCGTCGACCTGGTGCATGATCGCCCCTGGCTATGGAACGCCGCGATCGCCATCACGCCGACCGCAACGACCACATTCTATGGCGCGATGACGCGCGGGCTGGAGGAAAGCGGCGTAGCGCCCGCCAACGCCGTCAACCGCAACCTCGCCCTGCCTGCGCTGCATACGCGGCAAAAGGAAATCGGCCTTCGTCAGCAACTGCCCGGCGGCATCAAGCTGGTCGCGGCGCTCTTCGACCTGCGCAAGCCTTATTTCGATATAGACAGTCGCGACGGTTATTATCGCGCACTGGGCGATGTGCGGCATAGCGGTCTGGAAGCCTCTCTCGCCGGTCAGCCCTTCGCTGGCATGAACATGGTGATCGGTGCAGTCTATCTGCGTCCTCGCGTGACGGGACAGGCCGTCGATGAGGGACGTCTGGGCAGAGAGCCAATCGGCCGCACGAACCTAACCATTGATGCCAACCTCGACTATCGCTTGCCCAATATGCCGGCCCTGTCGTTTGACGTGCATATGCTCTATGAAGGCGAGAAGGTCGCCAATGCTGCTAACAGCGCGACATTGCCTGCTCAGGCCGTGATCGATCTGGGCGCGCGGTATCGTACCCGGATAGCGGGCGTTCCGACGCTGCTGCGGCTTCAGGCGAAGAATGTGACTGATGTTTTTGGCTGGAAAGTGTCGGGCGGCGGGGGATATACTGTGTTGCCAGGACGAAGACTGGCCGCAGTCCTGACGATGGATCTATAGCCAACGATGACAGACACGCTTTATCAGGGATTTCCAAATTCGCGCGGCGGGAGCGAAGTTCCGCCCGTTGCTTGCGATGTCCTGAGATGGCCCTGCCTCCGCCGTCTGGGCGTTGCGATGTTGCTGATCGTCGGCATGCTGGCGCTGACTAGCGTAGCGACCGCGACCGGCCAGACGGCGTCGACCGCACCGGCTGATTCCGTCAGCAAGCCCAAGACGATCGGCATCGTCCTGTTCCCCGGATTCGAGACGCTCGACGTCTTTGGTCCGGTGGAGATGTGGGCACGCCTTCCTGACTACCAGATCGTCATGGTCTCGCAGCACGGCGGTCCGATCAAGTCGGCTCAGGGGATCGACACGGTCACGACCTATTCGTTCGATAACGCGCCACAGTTCGACATAGTGATGATCCCAGGCGGCATGGGGACGCGGACCGAGGTCAACAACCCGGTCATGCTGGGCTTTCTGCGCAAGCAGGACAAGGGCACCCAATGGACGACGTCGGTCTGTACGGGATCAGCCCTGCTGGCCAAGGCAGGCATTCTCGATGGCCGCAAGGCAACGTCCAACAAAATCGCTTTCACCTGGGCATCGAGTCAGTCGAGCAAGGTCGCATGGCAGGGGCACGCCCGCTGGGTGATCGACGGCAAATATATCACTTCATCGGGCGTATCGGCAGGTACCGACATGGCGCTGGGGCTTGTCGAAAAGCTCTACGGCCGCGAGATGGCGGATCGCACGGCGCGTGGCAGCGAATATGTCTGGAACGATGATCCTGCCAAGGATCCGTTTGCGGTGGAAACCCGTCCCTAACCCTTGACCGTCGCGATCAGGCCGCGAGACTGCATCCACCACAAGAAGGCTTCGAACCAGTGGTCACTGGTCGTGCCTTTTGGCTTGAGGTCGAACCCGTGCCCACCGCGTTCATACAGGTGCAGTTCGGCCGGAGCTCCCGCCTTCCGCCAGGCCGTATAGAGCTGGACAGGATCGTTTGGCGTGAAGGCGTCGTCCGCCGCGCCCGCGATGAAGGCCGGCGAGGCATCGTACGGAACCGGCGTACGCAGCCCGCCATAGATCAGTCCAACGAAATCGGGCCGCGAAACCCTGTTGCCGATGGCAAGGTCAGCCGCGAGGAAAGCGCCTGAGGAGAAGCCAAGGAAGCCGATGCGTTTGGGATCGATTCCCCAATCGGCGGCACTCTCCCGCACGATCGCCATGGCCCGTGCGCCATCCTCTACTGCATGCTTCTCCCCTGCGAAGACTGGCACTTCTTCGGGCAAGCCGCTCTTTGCCCGCGCCATGATGACTTCCATCTCCTTCATATGGATTTCGGGCATGTGCATGGCATCGTCAGGGCTACGTATCGTGCGATATTTGAGTACGAACGCAGTGACGCCCCGCTGTGCCAGCTGACGCGCGACAGCGGTGCCACCAGCCTCATAACCAAGGCCGACGAAGCCGCCTCCCGGCGCGATGATAACCGCCGTGCCGGTTGCGCGCGTCGGTTCGGGACGAAACAGCTCCAACGTGGGATCGCTGACGTTGAAAATCATCGTCTCGCCCGTCTCGCGCAAGACGTCCCGCGTTTCCGGGACGCCGAGCGCGGCGACGACGCCCTTGGGATATAGCGGAATGATCTCGCCTGCGACCGTGCCAGCCTGCACAGTCACCGCTGCCGACAGCAGCGTGATCGCAACGGCGAGCTTTGTCGCCTTTGCCAGACACGTCATGATCCTTTGCACCATCACATGCGCGCTTTTAGCGTGACGAAGGCCGAACGCGGCTGGTTGGGCGACACGACCGGATAGCCCATATAGCTGTGCGGGTCCCAGGCCCGTCGTCCGCCAAGATTGACCACGGAAAGCCCAAGGGAGAAGCGGCCGACGTCATAGGCGGCCTGCGCATCGATCACAGCATAGCCGGGCACGGCAATGCTGTTGGGCAGCGTCAGTTCGCGTGCGGTAAAGGCGGAGATGCCCGCGCCGAACGAAAGTCCCTTCGCCGGGCCATCAAGCAACCGATAGCGCGCAGCTACCCGTCCGCTATTCCTGGGTACGCGCGCGAGCCGGTCGCCCGGCGCTACGCCATCATCACGGGTGTCGCTATAGGCGTAGTTGGCGAGCAACGAGAAGGCCGGCGATGGTTCCCACACCAGATCGACCTCGACGCCGCGTGCCCGCTGCCGCCCGCTCTGGATGTAAAAGCCCACATTGGCCGGGTCGGCCGTGACGACATTATCGTGGGTCTGCCGGAACGCCGCTATGGTGCCGGAGAGGCCCGCCTTGGGCAGCGTCAGCTTCAGTCCGCCTTCGACATTGCTGGACGTTTCGGGCCGGGGCGTACCCATGCCGATGAAGCCGAAGGGCGCTCGGAAGGCCGTCGCATAGCCAGCGAACAGGGCGATCCCCGGTGCGACGTCGAATGTCGCGCCGGCCCGTGGCGAAACATGGGTGTAGCGTTTGTCATTGGCGACGCCGAAGTTGCTGTTCTCGATGAACTTCAGCGCCGTGACGCGCAATCCGCCGGTCAGGTGAAGCCGACCGAAGCTGGCCTGATCCTGTACATAGAAGGCAAAGGTCTCGAAACGGTCGTCCGTATAGCTGTTGACTGGCGTCTGGGGCGTATAGGACAGGTCATATTCGGGATCGGACAGGTCGATCGTGCCCGATGGGCTGTCGCTCACGAACAGGCCCATGCCGCTATAAAAGCTGGTCCAGTCATAATTGACACCGACGAGCAGTTCATGCGTCCCGCCCAGCAGATCAATCTTCGCGCCCAGATTGGCGTCGAACGTCGCCTCCTTCGTCCGGTTGATCATTGTGATCGGGAAAACGTCATAGATTGGGGACGTCGTGCCGGTCGGAGCCAGGCCCGGAAAGACGAAGCTACCGCTTTCGTCGACCTTGCTGTCATAATAGCGGCCAGTGACAGTGAGTTTGACAGTATCGGAGACGGCGTGGCGAAGCGTCGCCGTAGCCATGCTGTTGTCGTTCTTCGTCCGAGGCTGGCCGATCGGCGATCCGGGGAAGGCGTTGCGGTCGAGCATGTCGGCCAGCGCCGCGTCGGCGGGCAGACCGGAATATTCAAGGTTGCTGCGATGGTTGAACTGGGCCTGGAGCAGCAGGTCGGTATCGGCGTCGATCTGGAAGGACAGGCTGGGCTGGATCGACCAGCGCCTGCCCTTGATCCTGTCGATCCAGCTTGCATTGCTCTGATATTCGCCGGCCAGCCTCGCGGCGATCCCCGACGCCAGCGGGACGCTGACATCGCCATAGGGGTTCCATGTCGAAAAGCTGCCAGCGCGCAGCGCGACATAGGCTTGCGCCTTGTCACTGGGTCGCTCGGTCACGACATTGATGATGCCGCCAAGCGGCGTACCCAGCCCCCCGCCATAAAGCGTGGCGCTGGGCCCTTTGAGGACGTCGATCCGATCGACGCCGACGAGACTGGTCGGGTCATAGGCTTGCTGATTGCCCGCAAAGATCGGCAGGCCGTCGACATAGACCTCGGCCGGGAATCCCCTCAGAATTGGCGGAATGAACAGATTTTCTTCCGACCGCGTGGGGGTCACGCCCGAAACATTCACCAGCGCCTCGCCCAGGGTGCGGCGATCCTGCTCCTGCAACAAGGCGCTAGTGATGACCTGCACCGATTGCGGCACCTGGATCAGCGGCGTGTCGGTGCGCGTCGCCGAGGAGGAAGTCGGCGTAGCATAGTGCCCGCGCTCGCCGGTGACGATGATGGTGCTGGCGGTCCAGCTGGTTTCGCCATCAGTTTCCGGCGCCTGCGCGCGGGCAGCCTGCGTCAGGCAAAGCGCTGCCAGCATGGCGCTGGAAAGGCGAAGCCGCGTCGAACATGTCACTGTCATAATACCCCCATGGCCGGATGAAGCCGGCATTGTTCACAATGGATTGAATATCGGTCGCTCGGCATCAGCCGCCTTCTGCGATCTGGCTGACCAGCATTTCTGCGGCGAAATCGGGGACACCGGCGCGTTTCAGTCTTGCCTGGTCACGGATGGGGCCATTGCCGCACAGCAGCTGCGCCCATTGGCCCGATCGGCGAGCGAGCACCATGTCGCCGCGGCGCGACCCCTGTGACCAAAGGCCCAAGGCATAGTCGCCGCTGAGATAGATGCGTTCAACGGTCACGGGTGATCCGCCGACGCCCGCATTCTGTTCGATGGTCGCGCGCACCTGATCCCGATCCAACGCGCTGTTGGGGATGCACGCACTCGCCAGCAGCGAAAGCGGGAGAGCAAGGCGCCAGCTACGCACGGATCAACTCGCGCAGGCGGCCTATGCTGGTCGCCATCGGCTCGGTCGGGTCCATGACATCGACATAACGGCCCTGGCTGTCGAACAGTAATATGCCTGCGCTATGATCGATCATGTAGTCGCCGCCAGCGACCGGCACCTTCGCGAAATAGACGCCATAGCCGTTGGTGATCTGTTTGATCTGGGCGTCGGTTCCGGTGAGGCCGATGATCGGCGTGCCGAACAGGGTCAGATAATTGCCGATGTCCGCCGGCTTGTCGTGCCCTGGATCGACCGAGACGAAGACGATGTTGAACTTGTCGCCGTCCGTTCCGAGCTGCTTGCGCAGCTGCGTCATGCGGGTGAGCGTCGTCGGGCAGACATCAGGGCAGCGGGTGAAGCCGAAGAAGATGGCATAGGGCTTGCCAAGCAGTGCACGATTAGTGACGGTTCGCCCCTGCGTATCGGTCAGGGTAAACGGACCGCCAGGACCGTTAGCAGACGCCGACACGGGCGCATCGTTCACCCAACCGGGCGTGAGGATCAGCGCAGCGACCACGCCCAGCAGCAGCGCGACCAGACCGAATACCAGAAGGCCCGCTCGCCGTGACGGCGTGGCGCGATCGCCTTCGTGCGGATCAATGTCCGTCATGGCCACCCTCCATGCCGTGGGTGACCGGCTCCACCTTCAACTGAACCGTGACTGCACCCGCTTTGGCAAAGCGCAGGGTCAGCGGCACACTCTTGCCCAGCGCCAGTGGCGCTTTCAGGCCGATCAGCATGATGTGGAAGCCGCCCGGTTTCAGTTCCATGCGGCCACCCGCCGGAATGGCCAGCCCGTCAGGCAGGGGTCGCATCCGCATGATGCCGCCGTCCATCTTCATGCTGTGGATTTCGACTTTCTGGGCAACGGGGGATGTCGCGCTGACCAGAGTGTCGGGGGTTGCGCTTGCGTTGGCGATGCTCATGAACCCGCCGCCGACGCTCTGTCCCTTCGCGGTTTGTCGTGTCCAGGGGTGGTCGATGGTGACAGATCCCTTTCGATATTCGTGGGCGAGGGCCGGGATGGCGAGGAGAGGCACGGCGAGGAAAGCGGCGTGACGAAAACGCATGATGAATGCTCCTTTGCGGTGAGATCGGAAGTGATTTGCAGGCGCGACTTCGGCGCAGCACGGCGGGTGCGCCAGCGCAGCAGGCCAGTGATGAAGAGGACAGCCGGAACGAGGCCGGCGATGAAGGCCAACAGGCGTGTGGGCAGACCGCCGACTGATGCATCGTGCAGCGGGTGCAGCCAGTTGTTGATGGTGGTCGACGCGCTGGCCTTGCGCGCGTCCAGAATGGTATGGACCGCGCCCGAATAGGGGGCGATGTAGATATAGCTGTGAGGGAAGCGCCTGCTGGGATCGCCGGGTACCTGAACCCGCAGCCTGAACATGCCTGTCCTGGAGGATGGCATCTCGATCCAGGCGAGACGCGCGTTGGGAAGCGCGCGATGCCCGGCAGCAAGCGCCTTGCTTATGGTGATCGTCGGCCTGGCGCGCGGCGCGGTCTTGGGTGACGGCGTGTCATCGACAGGCGCTATTGTCCGCTCCAGCAGCCAGTTGCTCTCCTTCGGCAGCGCCAGCATGAAGCCAGTGATGGCGAACAGGATCAGCAGGACAAGGCTCCACAACCCTGCCAGCTTGTGAATGTCATACAGGCGACGAACGGGTGCGGCGCGGGGCTTGAAAGCAAGCGCCTTGCGCCAACTGCCCCTTGGCCACCAGGCAATGACGCCAGCGCCCAGCAGGACAAGGATGACAAGGCCGGACCAGCCTATGATCTGGTGCCCTGTCTCGCCGGACAGCAGGTCCATGTGCAGTTCGTAGATCCAGCTCATGGCATAATCGCCCCAGCCGTCGTGGCGCAGGACATGGGCGCCGTCCGGCGAAAGCCAGACCATCATATGCTTCGCCATATGACTGGTCGGCGCGACGGAGGGATAATAGCGCGCGGCGATCGGACCCGGTTCGCCCGTTGCTTCGAACCGCCACTGTCCGCTGGCGTCCGGCCATTGCCGATACAGGGTCGCAAGCGCCCTGTCCCAAACAGGACTGTCCCAGCCGGGCGCGGGCGCTTTCATGTTCACTTGGATCGCCGGATGTAGCGCGGCGTCGATCTCCTGATAGAAGACCAGTGCCGATCCCGTCAGTCCAAGCAGTACGAAGAGCAGACCCACGGACAGGCCAAGCCAGAGATGGATATGGCGCGCCAGGGCACGAGACCGCGACATCATGGCGCAAGCACGGCTGCGCCTGGGAAAAGCGCGATGATGATCCGCAGCGCCGTACCAAGCGCAATCAACGTCCAGGCGGATCGTCGAATCTGCCGCAGCCAGTCGATGAAGGCGTCGCGCGCCTTCCATGGAATATGCATGAAATTCTCATTCGCCTTTGGCCGCTTCCAAAGGGAAAGCGGCATACTGCATGCACAGGGCATGCGGTGGAGACGGCGAACGAGGGTGAATCGGTTCGCCGCGCGGGCCGGTCAGGCGCGCGCGGGAGGGCCTTGGGACGGCGGCGGCGGGGCAGCGAGGCGGTGAACCGTCAGGTCGGCGATCGCGCGGTCTGTGACCTGCGACGCAACCGGCACAGGCAATAGCGGCAGAAGCGAAAGGACCGGCGTCAGCAGGCCACCGCCCAATCCGGCCGCGAAGTTGCATTCACCGCCTTGGGATTGGTGATGATCGGACGGTTGGCCGCCTTTATCCAGCGGCAGCACCGCCTTGACCGCGCCCTGCCCGGTGCAGAGGGAGATGACGATGCCATCGGCGCCCTGGGTCGGCATGAAACCGGTGGGGATCGCGATCCGGATCGCCAAGGCGCAAAGCATCAGCAGGGCGAAAAGCCCGCGACATCTCCCTGGCTGCCTGATCCACCTGTTCATCGCGCTTGCCTAATGCTCGCTTCGCCGCAAGTCGATAGGGCATGATGTCCCATCGCTGTGCCGCCCCTATCGCGTAGCGCGGGAGAGATCAATTAAGCCAAAGTCGTGGGCGGCTGATCGTGGCCGGATCGCTGGCGGAAAAGCCTTACAGGAACAGGCCGCGTTCCGCCTGTATGGCACGCACCAGCCGGTCCAGTTCTCCGCTAGTGTTGAACAGCGCCGGCGTGACACGCAGGACCGGGCCGGATGCCAGACCGGCCTTTGCGACGACCAGCAGCTTATGCCTTTCAATAAAGCGCGCCTGCGCCTGCCTCGCTTGGTCGCCAGTCTTCATGCCGGGTAAGCGAAAGGCGCTGATCGCGCCATAATTGTCCTTTTCCTGCGGCAACATCATCTCCACGCCCCGAATGTCGGAGGCGCGCGCAACCCAATAGTCGCGCAGGGCGCGCAAATGCGCAAACTTGCGGTTGATCCCGATCCGCGTCTGCATCGCCACGGCGCTAGGAATGGTGAGGCGCGCGGCGAAATCGACCGTACCGGTCGGGATGCGCGCGCGAATATCATCGACCGGGTGGATCCGGTTGCCAAGCCAGGGAAGAATATCCTTCTGACGCGCCTTGCGGATGTAGATGGCGCCGGTTCCAAGCGGCGCGGCCAGCCATTTGTGGAGAGAGAAGCCGATGAAATCCGCGCCGATCTCATCCACATTGAATGGCATCTGGCCGACTGCCTGCGCGCTGTCGAGAATGACATCCACCCTATGCGCCTTGGCCATGGCGACGATTTCCCCGACGGGCGGGATGAGGCCATTTCGGTTCGATACATGGGTCAGCAGCAGCAGTTTCGCGCGTGGCGTGTCCTTCAGTATCTTTTCGTAAGCAGCCAGGATGTTGGCGCGGCTGTGGGGTTCCGGAAGGGAAAAGCGGACGACCCTGGCGCCCCGGCTCTGCTCCAGATAGTCCATCGCATATTGCATCTCGTCATAATCGACATCGCAATAGATGACTGCGTCCCCCGCCTTGAGCAGCGCATAATTGGCGATCAGCGCGTAGAGCGCCTCGGTCCCGCCGCCTGCCAGCGCGATTTCGTCGGGCTGGGCACCGATCATGTGCGAAACCGCATCGCGCGACTTGTCCAGCTCAGCGTCGCGGGGCGCGCCTGGCACGGCGCTGCGCAGAAAGGTGGAATTGTAGCGGTTCATCCAGCCTGTCTTTTCCATATAGACGGCATGGACCGGTCGGGTCATCGCCCCATAATAGGCTGCGTCGAAATTCACGATGGCGCGGTCGACATCGTAGAGGCTCGCCAGTTGCCGCTGGAGGGCATCGAAACCCAGGTCGTCAGGCAGGACCGGCAGCGGCGTTTCGGCGCCTTCAGCTACAGACGCAAATGTCAGCATGGGCGCCATAGTAGCGGTGGCCAAAAGATCGCGACGATTGAGCATGAAAGGGACTCCTGACTTTTCGATCGAGACGTTGGGGTACCCCATATCCACCATGTCGACCCACGATGAGGCCGACATTGATCCATACCCCATATGCGCGATCCAAAATCCCGGACCATGAAGGAGACAGGGCATGTCGTCCAAGGCGCACAAGACCGTCTGGAAGCCGAACCCTGTGAAGCGATGCGCCAAGTGGCGACGGTGAGAGCGACATGGCGGACAATGGACTAATCTCGATCAGCCAGATTTTGGGTCGAAGCCATGAAGCGAACTCCTTAAGCTATGCGTTGGGAATGCCGTCTCAAGTTCAATTGTTTGAGGAGCGTTATGTTTCCCTGGACCCATAAGTCGCAACAGCAGCTTGAAGAGGAATTGCAGGCGCATATCGCAGCGCCCGCCTTTCCTTGTGTCGGCGCAAAAGCTGCTCTTGCAAAAGGCAATTTGACGGTCCTCGCCTGCGATCGCATTGACAGCGCCTGGGACGATCTTCGCATTCATGACGGTCTTCTTGGCTTCACACACGACTATCATGCCCATCCCGGACTTTTTCGCAGTTTCGCGGCAGTGTTTGTGGGGCCTGACGACCTTTCCGAAGAGGCGTTCGAACATGCTCTCTGGGATCGTGTCCAATCGTTGAGCGACAAGGATGCCTGGCGCGGTCAGGGCTATGACGATCGGGTCAGCGCCGATCCCTCCAATCCCCATTTTTCGTTAAGTTTTGGTGGCGAGGCCTTTTTCATCGTCGGTCTTCACCCTCAGGCAAGCCGCCCGGCCCGGCGCTTTGCTCATCCCACGCTCGTCTTCAATCTGCATGACCAGTTCGAACAGCTTCGTGCCGAAGGGAAATATGAAGGCATGCGCGAGAAAATTCTCGTCCGCGATGAGGCGCTGGCCGGATCGCGTAATCCAATGCTCCAGCGTTTCGGAGAGAATAGCGAGGCGCGGCAATATTCAGGTAGGCAGGTGGAGGAAGATTGGGAGGCGCCATTTGAATATCAGGGAGACAGGCCATGAGGGGCGAGACACATGCCATCCCTGAACGGAGCGGGACGGCATTCCGGCTTCTCAAGGGCGCGCTCCTCACCGTCATCGACCCCAGGGGCGGGCAGGTTGCCGATCTGCTTGCCTATAATGCGGTGGATGTGCGGGAAGTGATATCGTCCGGCCGTACGCTCGATTATGCCGAAACCATAAGCCTGACGACCGGGCATCATCTCTATTCCAACCGGTCGCAGGTCATGCTGACCATTGTCGATGACAGTGTAGGGCAACATGATTTCCTGCTGACTCCCTGTTCGATCGACACGTTCCACCACTTCTATCCCGATCTCGAACCGCATCGGGGCTGCTTTGGCAATCTTGTTGAAGCGCTCGCACCTTATGGGATCGAACCGGATGCGATCCCCGTCGCCTTCAATTGCTTCATGAACGTACCAGTTGGACCGTCAGGAAAGCTGGAGGTTCTCCCGCCAGTCAGCAAGGCGGGTGATCATATCTGTTTTCGCGCGGAAATAGACCTCATCATCGGGTTGACGGCCTGCTCGGCTCCGGCCTCAAACGGTGGCACCTTCAAGCCGATCCACTATCAAATATCGGACATCGTCGACTGAGTCAGGAGTGCCGCGCATCCAAATTTGCGTGGAGCAGGTTTGGTGCCCAAGCTTGACCATTCTTCCTGGCTACCAGGCTTGGACATCGGACCTCGCCTGCTAGGCCGGATAAGCCTCGACGAAGCGTCGCCAGAAATGCATCACCATTCCCGCAAATATCTAATAGCCTGCCCTTCAGTCGGCCAATGACCGCTTTCTGAGTAAGAACCACAAAATGGCCATCCCGATCAGGTCAAGCGCGCCCAGCATGGCAAAGAGCGGGCTATAACCGAAAGTATCAGCGCTCTGCCCTATGGCCAGGGTGAAGAGCATGCCGCCAATCCACGCCGCAGTCCCGGCCATGCCGCTTGCGGTGCCAACCATACGGCTGTCGAACACGTCGGAACACAAGGTAATCAACGCGCCGTTCAACATCTGATGGGCAAAGCCGCCAATGCAGAAAAGAGCGATGGCCAACCCAGGCGAACCGGCAAGACCGATGCAGGCAGGCCCGATCATGCATATCGCACCGATCGACATGGTGATTTTACGCGATTCCAGCACATTTGCGCCGCGCTTCATCAGCCAAGGCGGTAGCAGCCCTGCCGCCAGGGAACCTAGATCGGCCGCGACGAAAGGCATCCACGCCCATAAAGCAATGCTCTGGAGATCAAGCTTCCAGACGGTGACAAGATAGAGCGGGATGAAGAAATTGAATGTCTGCCAGGCCGGCTCGGCAAAGAAGCGCGGAATGGCGATCGCCCAGAAGCCACGCGATTTCAGAACCTCGCCCCGCGTTGAAGGACGGCCCGCTTCATCGCCTTGGGCCTGCCCTGCCGCGATCAATGCCCGTTCGTCGGCCCCCAGTGCCCGATGCTGATCAGGGGTATCATAGCTGAACCACCATATCGTCGCCCAGATCAGGCTTAGCGCGCCAGTGACGAGGAATGCGGACTCCCATCCCCATGTGAGAATGCAGAAGACGACGATCGGCGGGGCAGCGATGGCGCCTACGCTCGTTCCCATCTGAAAAGCGCTGGTTGCAAGTGGCCTTTCACGCGCCGGAAACCATTCCGAAACCGACTTGGCGCCTGCTGGTATGGCGGCAGCCTCTGTCGCGCCTAGCAGGCCGCGGAAAAATGCCAACCCCTGCCAACTGGTCGCAAAACCATGCGCCATGTTGGCAAACGCCCAGCCTACCGCAAACAGGAAAAAGCCCAGCCGCGTTCCGAGCAGATCTAGAACCGCACCTGCGACCGTCTGCATGACGGTATAGGCCAGCTGAAAGGACAGAACGACATAGCTGTAGCTTTCCGTCGTCATTCCTAGCTCGTCCTTGAGCGTAGGCGCCGCGACAGACAGCGTCGAGCGGGCAAGATAGTTCAGGACGGTACCGATAGTCACCAGGCTGATAATCCACCACCGAAGGTGACGGATGGGTTTGCGGCCCCTTCCTGCCATGATCAGCGCTTTCCTGCTGCTGGCAGTATCTCGATGGCAGACACGATCGCATCGCCCACGCGCGGTTTGAACGCGATAGCGATGCCGTCCTTGCCCGCGACGGCCGGAAACGCTCGATCCACAGCCTTCAGTGCGCCCCCCGCCGCAGAAGCGACGTCAAAGCCGGACAGCACCGTCTTGCCGTTAATCTCCACATCGAATGTCCGCTTGCCTGCCGCCAGCGAAGGTTCGACAAAATGCAGAACGACCATATATTGTCCAGGCTTTGCCGGAACGACATATCGGAAATCACCTGCGCGGAACGTCGCCATGATATCGCGGACATCCGTTCCCTCAATCACCGAGGGCTGAATCGGCGCCCAGCGGTTCTTGCGCGTATCGGCGGTATCGGCGCGACCACCCATGAAAAAGGCGTCCGAACCGAAATGCGCCTTCGCCTTTGCGGCCAGGATCGCGCCGCTGTCGATCCGAAATGCATTGGCAACATCATCATCCAGCTGCCAACGCGCTGTGTCAGACAATATGCCTTCGGCAAAACGCGCCCGCGCTTCCAGCCTATTGTCGCCCGCCTCCAGTCGCACCGCAGGCCATACGCATGTTGCAAAGGCGCAATCGGGCCGCATCCCCAGCGATCGCCCGTTCAACAGCAATTCGGTTTCAGCCGCATTGCTGTATATTTTGATGTCCGTCACGCCATAAGCGCGTTGGACATACCGCTTGCCTGCTATCTGGACGGCGGGCTTGGCCGACCAATTGACGCGATAATACCACCAAGCGTCCTTACGGATCGCCCCATCATAAGTGGCCAACCCCTTGGTGTTGATATCGACCGAATCTCCTTCCTTGCGAACCTTGGTCGCAAAATCGAAGCTGTTCCAGAGCCAACTCGCCCACAGATAAGGCTTGCTGGCAATCTGCGGCCAGACCCGTTCATGCAGCCAGGCCTGATATTCCTCAGGCTGGGCGCGGCCGGACGGGTCAATCGGCCCGCCTTCCGGGTCATCGCTGTGCTGCGATGTCGCGCCCCCTGCACCATATTCTGTAAGGGCGAGCGGCTGGCTTCCATGCTTGCGATGCTGGGCATCAAGAACGGCAGAGAAATCGCCAACCTTGCCATAATACCAACCCATGTAGCGATTGATCCCCAACGCGTCGGTTATTCCCGACACATCCGGCACGCCCTCCATGCCATTGTCCTCGCAACAATTGGCCAGTGCGGTAGGCCGCCCGACATCTTCCATCTTGGCAAGACTGTTCAATTCCACCAGCAATCCTCGTGGATCAGGAACTTCCGAAACGGGCTTGCCAATGAAACCGGGGCGATTGGGTCCGAAATCGACCTCGTTGGCGATGCCCCATACAGCTACCGACGGGTGATTGTAATTTTGCCGGATCAATTCGACCAGTTGCTGCCGGGCATTGTCCAGGACAGCCTTGGGCGCTTCCTTCTCTTCCGGCTTGATCGTCCATGTGGTGACAAGCGGGATTTCATCCCACAGTATCAGGCCCATCCGATCGGCAAGGTCATGCACTGTCTGGCCATGCTGATAATGTGTGAGACGGATGCTGTTCGCGCCCATTTCACGGATGGTCGATACCATCTTCTCGATCTCGGCCTCGCTTAAAGCCCAACCTGCATTTCCGCTATCCTGATGCAGCCCGACGCCATGCAACCGATATGGCTTTTCATTTAGAAAAAAGCCCTGATTGTCGTCCAGTCGCATGGTGCGAATGCCGAAAGCCTGCTCCACGCTATCCAGCAGCGCGCCCTTTGCATCCCGCAATTCTGCTATCATCGTGTAGAGATATGGATCGTCCACACCCTGCCACAGATGCGGGTTCTCCACATCGATTTGCGCCGTGGCTTCCTGTCCGGACCGGGCATTGATCCGAACGGCATTTTCCTGACGCGCCACGTCCCGCCCGTCGCGATCCACCAAACGAATGGTCATACGTCCGCGCATCGATCGCGCACCGTCATTGTTCATGCGAACATTGACGGCTATTTTCGCCTTGCCATCCTGGATCGTCAACGTCCGTGCATAAACCCCGCTGCCGCCATGATCGAGCATAGCGAAATGCGCGTCGTTGGTGATGACGGCACTGACAGGACGATACAGGCCGCCATGGACGAAAAAATCGCCCGCCAGGGGCAAGGTAGGTTGCACCCCCGTGGTTTCAGGCTCTCGATTATCAACCTTGACCAAAAGCAGATTGTCTTGGCCAGATCGATAGGCTGATGTCGCATCGAACCGGAAGCGGGAAAAACCGCCGGCATGGTCTCCAAGCTTCTGGCCGTTGAGCCAGACCTCGGCAGTCCGGCTCGCTGCGTCGAACTGAAGCCAAAGCCGCTTGTTCCTGGGCAATATATTGGCGGGCAGCGTCAATCGATACCAGCCTACGCCTTGCGTCTGATCGACTTTACGCGTGATGGTCTTTGCGGCAGCGGTCCCTTCATTGTAAAGGCCGATGCGGTTCCAGCTATGCGGCACCTTGACCTGCTGCCAATTCACGTCGGGCGCAGGCGCGGCGATCGGGTCGCCCAGATGAAATTCCCACCCGTCAGCCATCGTGCGAATGACGCGCACTTCATTCGCGGCGACCCCTGAAGAGGATTGGCCAAGCGCTGCCTCTTGCGTCGTCACCGATCCCAGAAGCGTCGATATGATCAGCAGGGAACGCTTCATGGACATTACTCTCTCCTATCATGGCCAAACTGAATGACGGGCTAGGCCAAGATCAGACCAGTCCCGCGGCCGCGTCGCATTTCAACAAACAAGGTGCTGGCTGGCGCCATAAACTATCCCCTTCGCCAAGCCAGCGAGCGCGGGGGTGCAGCCCCGCACAATATCAATCTTTTCACTCCCCGACCCGGCCTTCCGCCCTTTCCGCGGTTACCGAACGAAAGAAATCCAGCTTTTCAGCAGATGGCCACATGCCGACCGTCATGGTCTCGCCAAATCTGATCAGGTTACGACGATCCGGCGTATAAGCATCCCAATCGACATTGGCGGCCTGCGGTCGGCCAGTTCGCGCGAACGACACGAGGGCCTTGGTCATCGCCAGACTCATCGCCCTGTCAGCGGCCGTCCAGTCGCGCGTCTGGCGAAACAGGTTAAAGCTATCGAGCGTACCTAACCAGAACGGCACCTCCGATGTATGATAGGCTCCAGCAGTCGCGACATCGGTCCCCTCGATCACTGCGCCTGGCGTGAATGGTGGAACACGCGCGAATTCATATGCGAATACAGGCATTTTTCCATGCCGCACCTGGGCATTGGCCCATGCGTCCATGCCTACCGCCATTGTACCATCGCGATCAGCCAGTCGGGCTTGCGCCCGTGCCTGCGCATCATCGTCGGCTGGATATAAAGCAAGGAATTTCGCCGCGCGCGATCCAAATTTCTTCTGCACCTTCGTCTTGTAGTCGGACAGGTCAGCTACCGGGCCGATACCGCCAAAGGATTCATCGCGCGTGAAACCAAGAATGAGTGGTACGTCGGCCTGTTTGCCTTCCGCGAACACCTTTTCGACCGGTTGGGCAACAACATAGCCATCCACTACCGGCCCGATCTTCGGCCCGTTCGCCGACCGGGGAAGCATCAATCGATCAGCCGGCATTGCCCGCAGGTCCGCCAGCGATCCGGCCTTTAGAAAGGTTTGTAGATTGATGCCCTGCTTTTCCGCGTCCGTCATCGTCAGCAGCGCGCTGGGGCCTTCAAGCAGCGATCCGCTCATTCCCACCGCGCGCTGGAAAAGTCCGCGCGCCAAAGGAGATGCCTGCAACATATTGACGGACATGGAGCCAGCGGATTGCCCGGCGATGGTGACATTGTCAGGATCGCCGCCAAATTGGGCGATGTTGCGCTTTATCCATTTCAGCGCAGCAATCTGATCCAGGAATGCGTAGTTGCCCGACGTACCGTGCGGGGATTCCTTCGACAGGTCAGGGTGCGCCATCATACCAAGCACACCAAGACGATAATTGAAATTGACGAAAACTGCCCCTTCCCGGGCAATAGCTGCGCCGCCGTACATCGGCATGGACGCCGAGCCGATGAAGAAGGCGCCACCGTGGATATAGACGATTACGGGCGCCTTTTTCAGGCCCGGCTTCGCCCAGATGTTGAGATAGAGGCAATCCTCGCTGGTAACTTCGGCACCCGAATAGGAATTGGTCAACATGCCACGTTGCGGCTGGGGACATTGAGGGCCGTAGCGATCCGCATGAAAAGTGCCGCGCCAATGGCTGGCGGGTTGCGGATCACGCCAGCGCTGCTCACGCACCGGCGGCGCGGCGTAGGGTATGCCGAGAAACGCCTCCTCGCCGGTTGGAAGCAGCGTCCCCTGAAGCTCCCCCCCTTCAACCCTGACGCGCGGCATCGACGAAGGTGCAGGCGCAGCGACGACAGGCAGGCCCGCGATCAGCAATCCCATGACCAAAACAGTTTTCAGACAGCGCATGTCGATCCTTCCACCATTACGGCCCGACTGGGATGAAGGGCGAGGCATTCTGACAGACCGCCGTCCGCCATCCTGCCCCGCCATTTGCTTAGAAATTGAAACGGACACCGCCCTTATAGGTACGGCCCATCAGATCATAATAAGCGCTGCCATTTGCGGGCAATGGGGGATCCTTGTCGAACACATTGTCCACGTTAAAATAGACTGTGAACTGCTTTTCAGCGCCAAAGGCATAACGAACACCTAGGTCGAGATAGGCTACGGCCGGAATGTCATTATTGTTGATGCTGGTCGACGCCGCCGGGTTATATTGTGGATCATCCGGACCGAACAGGCCGTTATTCTGCTTCGACTTCGATATCCAGCGTGCATTCGCATTCACGCCAAAACCGGAATTCTCGTAATCCAGGGTGACGTTGAACAGCCATTTGGGAAGGCCCGCAGCCCCGCCAAACTGTGCGCCTGTCTGCCCCGCACGGTCGATACCGTTCGGAAAGAGCGCCGAGACGTCAACCGAAGATTCAAACGACATAACATGGGTTGCCAGCAGGTTGGCCGTCAGGTTGCCGCCGGCAACAGACTGATTGTAGGTAGCCTGAAAATCGAGTCCCTTCGTCTTGAACTCTGCCACGTTAGCCGTGACACCGCGCACGCCGGTCAACTGACCTGCGACAGGATCATTATTGGCGAAGCTGATCAAAGAACACCAGCTGTTGCCAGTATAGGTTCCGCCAACAAAGCAGTTGTTGACGACATTCTGCGTGCTGGTCGAAGTGATCGCATCCTTGATACGGATGTTATAATAATCGACCGACAGACGAAGCGCGCGCAGGAATTCGGGTTGATACGTCACGCCTACGGTTTGGGTGATCGACTTTTCCGGTGTCAGATCCTGGTTGCCGCCAACCACGAACCCTGCATTGTTCGTGGGTCGTGCGATATTGGGACGCGGATCGGTCGGCAATGGCAAAGATTGCGTCTGTGGCGTGAACAATTCGATCAGGTTGGGGGCACGAATGTCGCGCGACCGCGTCGTGCGGAACATCAGCCCATCGATCACTTCCCAGGTAAGGCCAGCTTTCCAGGTCGTTACGCTGCCCGACGTACTATAGTCAGTGATGCGCGCAGCACCGTTCAACTCGATCTTGCGCGCAAAGGCCATATCCTGCGCCAGCGGAACGATGGCTTCGACATAGGCTTCCTTCACATTTTGGCTGACCTTGGGCAGCGTCAATCCAGCCCCCGACAACCAACCGTTAGCCCGCGAAACCGCGTCCGTTGTGAGTTCAACGGACTCTTTGCGATATTCCGCGCCGACACCGACAGAGACCGGACCCGCCCAGGTCGAAAACGGCTCGCCCTGCACATTGGCAGCAAAATCATTGAGCTGCGTCTTGCCGCGGCCGATGGCCGTACCCATTGCATAGGAACGCGCCGCGTCCGAAGCCACGGCCGAACCCAGAATATTGATTGGCACGCAGCCCGCTGCGCGCGCAGCCGCATTGCGGCAAACAATCTGTCCGTCGACAGTTACAGCGTCAATCGCATTGCGGAAGTTGGCGTTGTTGAAGGTATTGGCGATCGAGACGCTCGATATATTCTGACCGTAAAGATAGGAAGCGTCCCATTTCCACGACCCGCCAAAGCTCCCTTTCAAGCCGGTGTGGACGCGGAATAGTTCATTCTCGATGATGCGCCTGGATGGACCGAAATCCTGGCCCGAATATCCCACCGACAACCCGGTTGCCGGCACCAGCGCCAGTTGCGCGGGTGTCAGAGCCTGTGCCAGATAGGCATTGTCTCGTGCGATATTGAGCGCTGGGCCCGCGCCTGCACCGTCACGGCGAACGATAACGATGCCTTCGGTCCGCACGCTGGAATACATCGGCGTGACAAACAGGCTGAGGCTGTCGTTAAAATCAAAAGACAGTTTGGAAATCGCGTTGAAGCGCGACTGTTTGGGTCGAAGCTGCTGCGGATTGAGATTGTTGATTCCTGCCGCGATGTTGGCGGCAAGTGCGGTGGGCGAGAAGAAGTCAAGGCTGGACGTAAGGTTGCTCAATCCTCGATTGAACGTCGTCGTCGTGACGGCACCGGCGGAATTGCGCACGAATGCCAACCCCTGCAGCGCGCCGGCGGAGAGGATCACGCCGCCGCTGCTACCCGTTCCATAATAGTTGCCGTTCGGGCCCAGCACATTTGCCGCCGTGCCCGCGGGCCGATTGGCAATAACCGCCGAGTTCCAAGCTTCCCGGCCCCAGCCGCGCCGGGTGTTATAAGCCCCCGTACCGCCATCATCATTATATTCAAAGCCGGCCACGAAATGACCGCGGCCATCCGCGAAGTTCGCCCCGGCGGCCAATGTTGCAAACTTGCTTTTCGCGTCGTTGTAGCGCGTTTCGCTATACTGGGCAGAACCCTTTATCCCCACGAAACGATCATCAAGCTGAAAGTTGATGACACCCGCTACAGCATCAGACCCATAAGCCGCCGATGCGCCGCCGGTGACGACGTCGGAGTTCTTGATCAATACGGTCGGAATGACGTTGAGATCTGTGGAACCGGCGGACGTGGTCAGGCCGGGCGTGATTGTCTGGGGAAGGCGGGCACGATCCAGCAGCACGAGGGTCCGCGTTGGCCCCAGACCGCGAAGGTCCGCAAGAAACGCGCCTGAATTGCCCAACCCGCCGGCATTTGGCGAAACAGCCGCGCGAAACGCAGGAACACGATTTATCGCGTCGCCAACATTGGTGATGGCTCGCGCCTCCAGAAATTCCTGCCCGATCACAGTTGTCGGAGTAGGCGCCGTATAACCGCTGCGCGACAGGCGGGACGCTGTCACGACGATGTCTTGGCCGGACGAAGATGCCTCATCCTGCGGCGCAGAGCCGGTTGTCGAGTCCTGCGCGAATGCGACGCCGGCGGGCAGGCACAAACCAGCACCGGCGAGAAGGCACAGCTTGATCGAACGGTTGATATCCGTCGTCGATGACTTGAACCGGCTGATTTTCATTTTCTATCCCCTCTTTTACGCCCGTGATCGGCTAGACATTTGGTTTGTCCAATTTTTACGGATCGGCGCATGATTAAACCAGTGATTTTTATTTCTCGTTATCCATCAACAGGATTGATGAATGATCACAGGTAAGAAAGTGGCTTCTGGCGCGACGTAACAGAGATTTGCCATCTCCACACACGCGCCACAGTTCCGCGTGTTGCGAATTGGCTACATGAGAACTGCAAAAAATCGCTAAAGTGGCAATACCATCATAGACCTTATTGACAATCCAATTCGGTGTTGAACGCGTTTGCCGCCTGGCCAAGCTGCGCCCGTAGCCAGTTGAGGCCGGGGTCGGCTGCGCGCGCCTGATGATATTGCATCATCTCCTGCATGACGGGTAAAGGCGTCGGTGGCTGCATGATGCGAAGCGGCAGCGCATTGGCCATAACCTTGGCCAGCCTTTCGTGCATCAACGCAAGTCGAGTTGTCCCCGGCAGCATCCAGGCCACCTGACTAAACGCGGCGCACCAGATTTCAATTCGCCGACGATCGCCGCGGTCTCGCAGATGATTGTCTATAAATGTGCCATCCCGCGACACGCTTACTGTCACATGCCCTGCCTGATAATAAATCTCTTCCGTCAACTCCTGCTGGATATGCGGATTGCCGGTCCACCCAACGACGACATGATTTTCTTCAAAGAGCAGCTCCTTGGGATGCTGGCCTTCCAGAAAGCGTTCGGGCGATATGATGAGGTCGATGTCACCATCCTCGAGCCTCTCGCTGATATTGTTGCGGGGCAGAGTGATTTCCAGGCGCACCTGCGGGGCGATAAGCTGTAGTCGCTCGACGAGCGGACCTATCAGTACGGTCGTGACATAATCCGATGCGACGATACGGAACAGGCGTTGGCTGTCAGCCGGGTTGAACGCCAGTCCGCGCGATATGAGACCCCGCAAATCCGCGACGAGCGCGGAAATTTCCGGTGCAAGCGACAAGGCTGCCGCAGTGGGGATCATCTTCTTTCCATGCTGCACCAATATGTCGTCTGCAAAAGCCTCTCGCAGTCGCCTTAATGCCGCGCTCATGGCTGATTGCGTGAGGTTGAGGCGCTTCGCAGCGCGAGTGACATTTCGCTCTTCCACCAGAATGTCGAAAGCCACGAGCAAATTGAGGTCGAACCGGTCGAGCCGCATGTACCATCACTTTCATTGATCAATAATGAGATATATCATCCATTTTACGTTATCTTATTGATGTGTCACTCCCCTTTCGTCCGACGCAGATCGGCTTTGGGAGGGGCCCATATGAACCAATTCCTCTGCTGCGTGACGATGCCGGGGGGCATGCCCATGCCTTTCAAGGTGCCGTTCGCAAATGTGCTCGCCAGGTCTCGCCTTCCCAATCGGGCCAAGGCGGAAGGCCGTCTCTCTGCCGATGCGATTGTCTCTCGGCAACCAACGACCCGATTGGTCATAGCGCAGATGGCTCATTGTTCGAGCTCGCAAACGGGCTTGGACGCGATGTTTGCATCCCGCCTGGCCAACGCCCCGCGTGCCAAGGACGTAAAAATGCAGATGCGCAAGCCAGACATCCGCTCCGCTTTCGACAGCCCTGCAACGATTGCAGTCAATCAGGGTCAAGACTGTTTCCGTCCCCATTCAGGAAAGCCGAAGAACTCATGAAAAAAGCAAATATCCTGATCATCGGCGGTGGTATTGGCGGTCTAACCTCCGCCATTGCCCTACGTCGCCATGAGTTTGACGTGACCGTCATTGAACGCGACCCAAGCTGGTCGGTCTATGGCGTCGGGATCATCCAACAGTCGAATGTCCTGCGCGCCATGCATCATCTTCAACTGTTGGATGAATATGTCGCGGCGGGCGCAGGGTTCGATACGGTCGAAGTGTTCACGCCGGAGGGTGTCAAGGTGGCCCGCATTCCCTCTCCCAAGCTGGTGGACGGCTATCCTGCCAATATGGGTGTCGGGCGACCCGCATTGCACAAGATGCTGGGCGATCGCACCATCGCATCGGGCGCACAGGTGCGCCTTGGGATCACCGCTGTATCGATCGACGATCAGGACGATTGCGTGCACGTCGCATTTTCTGATGGTTCGAGCGGGGATTATGACATCGTGATCGGCGCGGACGGTGTTTATTCACAAATACGGGCAGAGTTTTTCCGCGATGCGCCGAAGCCTGAATTCACCGGGCAAGCAGTGTGGCGCTACAACCTGCCGCGTCCAGAGGGGCTCGATTCCCTTCAGGCATATAATGGCGCAACGGGCGTCGGCCTGGTCCCGATTTCCGGGGATCTCATGTATATTTTCGTAACCACGCCAGAGCCGGACAATCCTTGGTACCCGAAAGAAGGCATGGCCGCGCGGATGCGGGGGAAAATGGCGGATTGTTCGCCGGCCATTCGCGCCCTTGCCGAACACATCACCGATGATGCTGGCGTGGTTTATCGTCCGCTCGAAACCCTCATGATGCATGGCCCTTGGCACAATGGCAGGGTGGTTCTGTTGGGTGACGCGATCCACGCGACCACGCCGCACCTGGGACAGGGTGCGGGCATGGCTATCGAGGACAGCATCGTGCTGGCCGAGGAACTGGCAAGGGCTGACACGCCCGAAGCCGCCTTTCTTGCTTACCGTGAGCGCCGTTACGACCGCTGCCGTTATATCGTCGAGCAATCGCTCGCCATCTGCATGGGCCAGCTTGGTAAAGGGCCGGCCGTCGACAATCACAAAGCTACCGCGGACATGTTCGCGATGGTGTCCCAACCGATCTGAAGGAAGCGATAGCTATGAGTCGTGTTACGGAAATTCGCTATGTGGGCTACGCGCTGCCCGATCTTGAAAATGAACGGTCCTTTTACGCCGACCAGTGGAAGCTGGTGGAAGTCGGCGAGCAGGACGGAATGGTCTATTTTACGGCCGATGGCGGCGCGGAAGGCTATGTCGTTCGCCTGCGACAGGCAGAAGATCAGCGGATCGACGTGATCGCGTTGGCGGCAGACGCGCGCGCCGATGTCGATGCGCTGCATGCCAAGGTTGTGGCGTCCGGTTGTCGGATCATCTTTGCGCCAAAGGATCTCGACACGTTGGGCGGCGGTTACGGCTTCCGTTTCTTCTCGCCCGACGGCCTCCCTTTCGAGGTTTCGAGCGACGTCCATGTCCGCACTCCCCGCACGCTTGACCGGTGGGAGGGCATCCCCCAGAAAATCAGCCACATCGTACTCCATTCGCCCGATCACAAAAAGCTGGTTGAATGGTTCTGCGACGTATTGGGCTTCAAGCTGTCGGACTGGCTGGGCGATTTCATGGCCTTTTTGCGCTGTAATTCAGCCCATCATCGCATTGCCATCCTTCCCGGACCGCCCTGCCTCAACCATGTCGCCTACGACATGCTTTCGGTCGATGACATGATGGTGGGCATTAATCGCCTGCGACAGAAAGGCACGGACATCCGTTGGGGGCCTGGACGTCATACTGCGGGCAACAACACTTTCAGCTATTTCACGACGCCTGCGGGCTTTGCCGTCGAGTATACGTCTGAACTGGAAGATGTCGACTTTGAAGCCCATGAGGCGAAGGTCCATATTCCGGGGCCGAAGGTTATGGACCAATGGGGCATAGGCGTTGGCGGCCCTCAGACCATGCCGCATCCGGAGGCGGACAAGGGCCTGTTCGTGGCGGTGGAGGTCTGATCCATGGCGCTGTTCGAATATTTCCCAAACTATATCTGGAACCTCTCCGTTGCGATCGCCCTCGAAAGTGGTGGGCGCATTGGCGAGATCGTCGATATGTGCCAACCGATACGGGATGCGGCCGCCAATGGCGGAGACGCAGGTACGCCGCAGTTCATGCAGGCATGGTCGCGCATGGGCGACAGCCTGCTGGAACTCGCGGCCGAAGACGAGGCGAAGGGGCGCGCTTTTTCCGCCTCGAACAAGCTGGAGCGCGCGTCGCTTTATCTGTTCGTTGCCGAACGGATGCAGGGTCATGGAGCGCCGGGTCGTAAGGAGACCTACGCAAAGGCACGAGAGGCTTTTGACCGATCCACAGCGCTTGGCAAACTCAACCGTGAACGGGTCGAAATCCCACTTGAAACCGGCACTATGCCCGCACTCTTCACCCGCGCGCCCGGCGCAGGCAAGAAGCCGGTAGTCGTATTCTGCAACGGGCTCGATAGCTGCAAGGAATTGCTTTACTGGACCAATTTGCCAGTCGAACTGGCGCGACGGGGCATATCTACCCTCTGCGTCGATCAGCCAGGATCGGGGGAGACGTTGCGGCTCCAGGGCTTGCCCGTCGATCCGCACAGCGAAAGCTGGGCAAGCAAGGCAGTGGATTGGCTGGAACAACAAAGAGACGTCGATCCTAAGGCCATCGGGATGACCGGCATATCGCTTGGGGGGCATTTTGCGCCCAGAGCGGTCGCTTATGAACCGCGCTTCGCCAGTGGCGCCGTCTGGGGCGCGAACCACAACTGGCGGGAGGTGCAGGACAAGCGGATGGCGCGCGAGGGCGAGAATCCGGTTCCGCATTATTGGGCGCATGTTCACTGGGCCTTCGGCGCGAAGGATCAGGATGACTTCCTTGCCAAGTCCGAAACGATGAACCTGAACGGCCACATGGACCGGATCAAGGTACCTTTCCTCGTCACCCACGGCGCCAACGATCGTCAGATCAGCGTCGCCTACGCCGACGATCTGTACGATCAACTCGTAAATTCTCCCCGGCGAGAGAAAATGATCTTCACCGCGCGTGAGGGTGGGGTCGAACATGTCGGCGCGGATAATATGTCCTATGGCCGAGATCTTCTCGCCGACTGGTTCGCCCAAACGCTAGGGGGCAATAGCGGATAAGCTGACGGCCAGGCCCGACGAGCGCGCCCTGTGTTCGCGCATGAAAAAGGCGCTGGTGCGCAATCCGCGCATGGACGGGGAACGTCACCCTATGGATGCAGCATCGCCTGTTCCACCCGATTGTCACAAAGGATTGAAGCAATGGAATATTCACCCGTTCGCCGCGTGGTCACCGGCCATGATGCAGATGGCCGCGCGATCATTCAGGAGGATGGTCCGGTCTCCCGCGTGCAGCGCGTTGGTGGTGAAATCGGTCCGATCTTCCACGAAGTCTGGAACACGACACAGACCCCTGCCCCCATCGATGCAGCATCGGATGAGCCTGACGAAGGTGGCATCACCCTGGCACCCCCAAAAGGCGGCACGCGCATCCGGATCCTCGACATTCCGCCAGAGGGGGACGGCATCCGCGAGATGACAGCAGAAGAAGCCAAGGCTCATTTTGCCGAAGTCGGTGCAGGCAGCGCTTCAGCACATGGGGGACAGAACTCACGCCATGCCCTGATGCACCGTACCGAAACGATCGACTATGGCATCGTGCTGGACGGCGAACTGGTGCTCATCATGGATGAAGGCGAAACCACGGTCCGTGCCGGCGACATCGTCATACAACGCGGCACGAACCACGGCTGGTCAAACCGCTCCGATCGCAACTGTCGCATCGCTTTCATTCTGATCGATGGGACATTCGAACCTGATCTGAAGCGCTGAAAGGCCAAACGGCGCCATCACTCAGGTAGAAATTCGTCACGCCTGGGACGATGATTTCCCCCGATAGCTCCGACACCAGCCGTAAACGACAAGTCGAAAGGATTGACCATGCGTTTTGCGACGCGCGACAATGGAACCGCGGATGGCGAACTGCTGCTCGTCGCTGACGATGGACTATATGGGCTGCCGATGGGCAGCGGCTTCCCTAACCTGCTGCATTCGATAGCCAATTGGGATGCTCTAAAGCAACACGCGTCGACTGTCGCGGCGAGCATCGCGCGTGGCAACGGTTTCGCGATAGATCCAGCCTCCCTTATCGCCCCGTTGCCCCGCACTTGGCAGTGGCTTGATGGTTCCGCCTTTCCCAACCACGGCACGTTAATGGAAACGGCGTTCAAACACCCACCGATCGAAACTGACAAGCCACTCATGTACCAGGGGCTAAGCCACCAATTCCTGTCGGGGCTGGAAGATGTGATCTTGCCCAGCGAAGAGGATTTCATTGATTTCGAGGGCGAATTTGCGGTTGTCACGGATGATGTTCCGATGGGTTGCCCAGCGAATGAAGCCATGCAGCATATACGGCTCATCCTGCTCCTCAACGACTGGTCACTGCGTGCCGTCGCTCCGGCCGAAATGAAGACCGGATTTGGCTGGATTCAAGCAAAGCCGGCATGCAGCGTCGCGCCGTTTGCCGTAACCCCAGACGCACTTGGAGATAGATGGATTAACGGGCGCGTCTGCTTGCCGCTTCGGGTGGAGGTGAATGGGCAATGGTTTGGCCATCCGTCGGGCGAAGCAATGGCTTACGGCTTCCACGACCTTATCGCGCATGCCGCGAGAACCCGTTCCTTGTGCGCGGGCACTATCATCGGATCGGGCACTGTTTCCAACACCGATTATGCATCGGTAGGATCGACCTGCATTTCGGAACGTCGTGCAATCGAAATGATACAGGACGGTCAGCCGAAGACATCTTTCCTTCGCTTCGGCGACCGCGTCAGAATGACGGCAGGGGATGGCGGTGCATTATTCGGTGAAATCGATCAATGCGTCGCCCCGCACTCTCAATAATATATAGCGCCCCGATCTCCTGATCAGGGCAACATCCTGGCCCATTCCTGCCGCAGCGCCTTGAAATTGGGAGCGCTTGGGTTTGGCAGGGTGGCGGCATGCAAGAGCATGCTGCGCGAGCGCGTCGGTAGTTTCGCCGCAGTCAGGTCAATATTAACTGCGCAGGCGTAGGTAGCTGCAAATAAGGGTGCTGCGATATTCATGACCCACCAACCAGCGCTGGCTCAATGTCCTGAATATTCGAAATCGGGTCAATGTGACAAGGCCACCTCAGTGACGTAAAGCTGCATAGGGATTGGCTAACGGGGATCGGGGTCGAGGTGGGATCGCGCCGCGTTGCATCACGCACCAACCTGCAAGCTGGTGTCCCCGCAACGTGGCCACTTCCACGGACGCACCGCTTAGTCGGGCGGCAAGATAGCCCGCGTTGAACGCATCACCCGCGCCAGAAGTATCAACCGCCTCCAATCGTTGAGGTGGAGCGATGACAGGTCCCCCGCCGAGGCACGCGCCCTGAACGCCCATCTTGACGATCACTTCCACACATCCCAGCCCTCGCCAATGTTCGGCGATGGCAGATGCGCTGGCTAGACCAGACAAGGCCTCTTCATCCTCCTGCGTTGGCAACCCGACCGACGCCACTTCTATCGCCCTGGTCCGCCAAAGTTGCGCCGTTTCCCGGTCCGTCCATAGTTGTGGACGATAATTGCCATCGAAGGCCACCATGCCACCCGCGTCGCGGACGCCCCGCGCCATCTCCAACACCTTGTTGCGGCCCCGATCGTTCAGGATGGCAAGGCTAATCAGGGAGAACCCAAACAAGCGCGCCTTGCCAACCGCCTCGCAAGCGGCGGCAGTTCCGGGACAGTCAAACATCTCCCGCGCCGCGCTCTCGCCCCGCCAATAGGTGAAGCTACGCTCGCCACCTGCATCGCAAGAAATGGCATAAAGGCCGCCTATTCGCGCAGAGTGCGTCAGGACCAGACTAGTGTCCAGCCCTTCCGCCTGCCATTTCCGGGTTGCTTGCTTGCTGAACTCGTCAACCCCCATCGCCGTGAAATAGCCTATATCTATCCCCGCACGCGCCAGGTGGACAGCCGTGTTCAGCGTGTCGCCTCCATATCCAAGCGTCCAGCTTTCCCCGTTTTGCGAAAGCTCCAGCATCGCTTCACCCAGGAAGATTGCGTCAGGCAACTCACCAGCTCCACATTGTGCCATCTTCCAACCGGGCTATCGGCAGATAAGCGGGCTTGTAAGGATATTTGGCCGCCAGTTCCTCATCGATGTCGACGCCATGACCGGGCGTTTCACCACAGAACAACGCGCCATCGGCAAAATGATAGTCATGAGGGAACACGGCGTCGGTTTCCTCGGTATGCCGCATATATTCCTGAATGCCGAAATTGGGTACCCAGGTATCGAAATGCAGCGCGGTCCCCATGGTGACCGGCGACAGATCCGTCGCGCCATGGCTGCCGGTGCGCACCTGATAAAGGCTTGCCAGATCGGCGATCCGGCGCAGATGCGTGACGCCCCCCGCACTGACGATCGTACAGCGGATATAGTCGATCAACTGATTCTGGATCAGATCCTTGGCGTCCCAAATGGTGTTGAAGATTTCTCCGACTGCAAGTGGCGTGACTGTATGCTGGCGGACAAGCTTGAACGCCTCCTGATTTTCGGCGGGCGTCACATCCTCCAGCCAGAACAGTTGATAGGGTTCCAGCATCTTGCCCAGATTGGCTGCTTCCTGTGGCGTATAGCGATGATGTCCATCGTGCAGGAGATGGTGATCGAAGCCATAGGTCGCGCGCAGCGTCTCGAACAGCTTGGGCACATAGTTGAGCGCCTTGCGCGTGTCCCATCCCGTCACCGACGGCAAGGATGCATCGGCCGGTTCGTAATAGAGTTTTCCACGACCTACGCCATAGGCGTCCTTAATGCCCGGAACGCCCGTCTGCGCGCGGATCGCCTTATATCCCAGATCGATATATTGACCAACTGCATCCACTGTTTCAGCGATGTCGCTGCCATTGGCATGACCATAGACCATCACACCATCCCGGCTGCGGCCACCAAGGATCTGGTAGAGCGGCATGTTTGCCATCTTCGCCTTGATATCCCACAGGGCGACATCAACGGCTGCGATAGCCCGCATTGTAACAGGCCCGCGCCGCCAATAGGCACCACGATACAGATATTGCCAGATATCTTCGATCCGCCGTGGGTCCATACCGATCAGGCACGGCACGACATGGTCCTCCAAATAGGCGACAACCGCCTTTTCCCGACCGTTCATTGTCGCGTCGCCAATGCCATAGACGCCTTGGTCGGTCATGATTTTCAGCGTGACAAAATTGCGCCCTGGGCAGGTCACGATGACCTTGGCCGATACGATCTTCATGCGAGCCCTCCTTAAAATCGGCGTAAACGCCGCTCACCCCAGCCTGATATTGGTTTTACCTTTTTTTCACAAGAGATCATATGTCTTGCAGGCAGCTCATGATCCATTATGAGATTGGGATAGTTCATCAGCATGGGACCGGACACAGATGGCAAACATTCTCGATCTACATCCCGACCGCCTTCTTCCGGCGGAACCGGCCACCCGTCTGATCGCTCGGCAGCTTTACGACAGTGTCGCGTCGCTGCCGATTGTCAGCCCGCATGGCCATACCGATCCGGCCTGGTTCGCGAAGAATGAGGCGTTCGGGGACGCGACCGATCTGCTGCTGAAGCCCGATCACTATATTTTCCGGATGCTTTATTCGCAGGGTATCCCGCTGGAAGCATTGGGGATCGGCGACTCTCTCGCCGATCCGCGCGAAGCTTGGCGGCTATTTGCCAGCCATTATCACCTTTTTAGAGGCACACCGTCGCGTATGTGGCTGGACTGGGTCTTCGCGGCGGTGTTCGGCATGAAGGTCCAGTTCGGGGCAGCCACCAGCGACCTTTATTATGACAGCATCACGGAAAGTCTTGCGTCCGAAGCCTTTCGCCCACGGGCCTTGTTCGATCGTTTCGGGATCGAAGTCATCGCGACGACGGAAGGTCCGCTCGATACTCTGGATCATCATGCCGCCATCCGCGCGGAGAATCGGAAAGCGGACGGCTGGCAGGGCAAAGTGATCACGGCATATCGTCCCGACGCCGTCATCGACCCTGAGTTTGAAGGCTTTACCGCAAATCTCGGCAGGCTATCGGATTTAACAGGGAAGGATTGCTTCACCTGGAGCGGCTATCTCGCCGCGCATCGGCAGCGCCGCGCCTTCTTCGCCGAGATGGGGGCGACGTCAAGCGACCATGGACACGCAACCCCCCGGACGGCGAACCTGCCGCCCGATGAGGCTGCCTCCCTTTTCGCCAAGATTGTCAGCGGAATGTTTGATATGCACGACGCCGAACTGTTCCGCGCGCAGATGTTGACCGAAATGGCTGGGATGAGCGTGGATGACGGCCTGGTCATGCAAATCCATCCCGGCTCCTTCCGCAATCATAATGCCAGCCTGTTCGCGCGCTTCGGGCGCGACAAGGGTGCCGACATACCAATGCGTACGGAATTCGTCGCCAACTTGAAGCCCCTGCTCGACCGGTTTGGTAACGACCCGCGCCTGTCGATCATCTTGTTCACCTTGGACGAGAGCGTCTATGCGCGCGAGCTTGCGCCGTTGGCCGGCCATTACCCCTGCCTGAAGCTCGGGCCGGCCTGGTGGTTTCATGACAGCCCCGAAGGCATGCGACGCTTCAGGCATATGACGACCGAGACAGCAGGCTTTTACAACACGGTCGGTTTCAACGACGACACGCGCGCCTTTCTGTCCATTCCAGCACGCCATGATGTCGCGCGCCGGATCGACTGCGGTTTTCTGGCCCAACTGGTTGTTGAACATCGTCTGGCCGACTGGGAGGCGGCGGAACTCGCGCGCGATCTGACCTATAATCTTGTTAAGACGGCGTATCGGCTGTGATGGGTGACGAAATGTCGGGAACGCGCCTAAATGCCGAAAGGCTGCGTGCCATTGCTGATGGACAGGCACCATTCTCCTATGACCGAGATGCGCAGAAGACAGGCATTGTGCATTTCGGCATTGGCGCTTTCCATCGGGCACATCAGGCATGGTACACCCATAGGGCGATGATAGCCGGCGACCGGGACTGGATGATCATTGGCGTTTCCATGCGCTCGCCTACTATCCGCGATCAGCTTAATCCGCAGGATGGACTCTATACCCTGACCACCTCCTCCGCCCAGGGTCGCGCAACGGAAATCATCGCATCAGTGCGCCAGGTTCTGGTCGCATCGCAAGATGCACCGGCTATCGTGGCGACAATTGCCAGCGCGGACGTGCATGTGATCAGCTTCACTGTCACGGAAAAAGGCTATTGCCGCGCACCGGACGGTGGCATCGACAGGGCAGCGGCTGATGACGGCAGCATTTACCCTCTGCTGCTTAAAGGGCTGCGAAAGCGCATGGTCGAAGGCTTGCCGGGCGTCACTCTTCTGTCTTGCGACAATCTTGCCAACAATGGCCGACAGCTCAAGACATTGCTCCTTGCTTATGCAAGAGATCTGGATACGGACGTCGGTGCCTGGATCGAGGCAGAATGTCGCTTCCCTTGCTCCATGGTGGACCGCATCGTGCCTGCGCCATCCAGTGAGGATCGCGACTTCGCAAGCACCGCCATAGGCGCCGACGATCGCGGCGCAATCGTCACCGAGCCTTTCAGTCAATGGGTCATCGAGGATGATTTTGCCGGCTCCCGGCCAGCCTGGGATCTCGTCGGCGCCAGTATCGTCACCGACGTTGCCCCCTATGAAACCGCGAAGCTGCGCATGTTGAATGGCGCACATTCCGCACTTGCATATCTTGGACTGTTGCGTGGTCACAGCTTCGTGCGCGAAGCGGTGATGGATCCAATCGTTCGCCCCATCGTGACCGCGCTTATGCGGGACGAAGCACTGCCCACCATAAGGCCGGCGCCTGAGCAAGATCTTTTCGCTTATGCCGACCAATTGCTTGATCGGTTTGCCAATCCGACTGTCGACCACAAACTGATCCAGATTGCGATGGACGGTAGCCAGAAAGTCCCGCAACGCTGGCTTGAGACCTTGGCCGAGCGCCAATGTGCGGGACAGCAAAGCCCAGCGATCCTGGCCGCCATCGCCGCTTGGCGCCGCCACTTACGCGGTGACAATATCGACCGGTGGGGGCAGATCGAAGATCCGATGGCCGATATATTGAGCCCCTTCGCGCGCCGCGACGACGAAGGCTTCGCCCATGCCATTCTCGGCCCAGACGGCATTTTCGCTCCTCATTGCGTCGCGAATGCCCTTACCATGGAACACCTTGTCCAAGCCTTGGGCCATAGGATGGCGGGCGATTCAACCGCTGATGACGCTTGAGATTGGTAAGGTAACTTGCGGCAGCAAAAAAGCTGTGACATGGTCAAACCCATGCAACCCAAGCTGAAGCTGTATCAAAATGTCGCCCGGAAGATTGAGCAGGGCATCAAGGATGGCGCCTATCCCTTGGGCGCACGTCTCCCGCCTGAACGAGATCTGGCTGACAAATTTGGTGTCAGCCGACCGACGGTGAGGGAAGCAATCATTGCCCTCGAGATACGCAATCTCGTGGAGGTCAAACATGGGTCTGGCGTATATGTTGTCCACCTGCCGGCGATGGAGGAAAATCTTGCCGAGTTGGACGTCGGCGCGTTTGAGCTGATCGAAGCCCGTATGATGTTCGAGGGGGAGGCAGCGGCACTAGCCGCGCTAGCCATGACGGACGACGAATTGCACGAATTGGGCGATATTCTGGTAAAGATGGAGGACGTTGACCCTGCGTCGGCAGAAGAACTATCCTTCGACCGCAAGTTCCATCTGGCGATTGCAAGAGGAACCAAGAACAGTCTTATCGAACAGACAATCGAAACATTGTGGGACGTTCGAGAAACTTCGCCCCTTTGCAAGCATATGTTTCACCAGGCACGAAGCAGTGGCATTAATCCTCGCCCTTCGGAACACAGGAGGATTTTGGATGCACTGTCAACTCGCGACCCTGCTGCATCACGCAGCGCGATGCGCGATCACCTTCGCCGTGTGTCTGAAGATTTGCTCGTTGTCACCGAACTCGAATTGATCGAAAAAGCAAAGAAAGAGATAGGCGACAAGCGCCGTCGGCTTGTTGGCAAATAATGCATGCCCTTGGCTGATTGCAAGCGCGCACGGTCGGCGCCGCGTGGGTCAAGGACGGTCTGACACGCTGAGCTCATTGCGTCCCGTCGGTCAAGAATAGGGTGAGATCATCGTCCGCCTGTTTCATATTGTCCGTAATCCGCATGCCTGCAAGGCAGCAGAGTATGATGGCGATACTATTCGTTCATGGTAATTATTGATGAAATTTCTGTATATAATTTCTATTGTTGTATAGATGATCAATATCATTCCAATAGGAACATTTCGGCGATAGGATATGAGTCGCGGACTATGGGGGATTCCAGAACAATATAGCTGAAATATTTTTCGATCCCTGCGTCGCTTTCCAGAAGTTCTTCGATGATGGATTGGTAGTGGCTCACGCTACGCGCGATGATTTTGAGGAAATAGTCATAGCCACCACTGACATGGTGACATTCCATGACTTGTGGGATTTTTCTTGCTTGTGTTAGAAAGCGTTGAAAATCGGCAATTCTATGGTCTGCAAGCGTCACTTCGGTGAAGACCATGAGCGAATCGCCGAGTTTTTGAAGCGCGATGCGGGCTCCGTAGGATTTGATATAGCCGCAATCCTCCAGCCGTTTCAGCCGGGACAAGCAAGGGCTGGCTGACAGGCCGATCGCCTTGGCGAGCGCGACGTTCGTCACACGTCCGTTATCCTGTAGATAAGCCAATATCCTGAAGTCCAGCCGGTCGAGCTTTTCCACCTTTTTTCCTCATGCCCACCGCCGAACCCAGTCGATCATCGGGGCGCAGATAGCCTAGGGCATATGCCGCCGCAAATTCTACCGCGGAAGCTGATAAAAACGTCAACAAATGCATGACCAGCGCCCGTCAAAGCGCAGATTTTCGCGTGGAAAGGGCTTTCAATGAAGAAGCGGAAACAATGATTCGACAACAGAGAGATACATGACCTGATATGGCGAGCCATCCCGATTTAAGTTGCTCCGGCGACAGGACGGCTGGGTCATGCATCGGGGCAATCGCCGTCGGCTCCAAGTTTGCCAGACCGTTCGAACCGGCAGCGATCTCCCACTATGTCCCGACCGACTGAATTCGGATTGGAAGAAGCAGGGTCTCGACATAGGTTGGCTCACATGTTGTCAGCGATCGCTAGTCGCCATCCGTGCGGGATTGGGAATTGCCATGAAACTTGATCGGATCGACCTTAAAATCCTTCGGCAGCTTCAGACCGATGGTCGCATCAGCAACGTCGATTTGGCAGATGCCGTCGGCCTGTCCCCCAGCCCCTGCCTGGCGCGGATCAAGCGCCTCCAGAAAGCAGGGATCATCGTCGGGTATGAAGCGCAATTTGATCTGGAGAAGTTGGGAAACTTCATAACCGCCTATGTTCAGGTCATTCTCAAAAACCACCGGCGTGCGGAAGCGCAGAGATTTGAAAAGGCGATCATCCGCATCCGGGAAGTGGTGGAATTCCACATGGTCAACGGCAAATATGATTATCTCATGAAAATCGTCGCGCCGGGATATGATGGCCCCGCGCGCGTCATGGAGGATATTTGGCAGGCGGATCTGGGAATTCAGAGCTATTCTGTCTTCATCGTTTCCGGAATGCCCATCCGCAACCGGCCGCTGCCTATTGGCGTCTAGGCCAAGCCTGTCCGACGATAGCGACACTGCATATTGATGCTGGCCAATATGCCGGTTCACAGGGCAAGATTCTTCGAAAGGCTGGAAGCACAGCAGCATTTCCCGCAACGCTTTGCCTAGCATCAAGCGCGTCAGACATCACAATCAAGGTGCGAGCGACCATGTTCAGGCCCAGATATATTAGTTTCGACTGCTATGGCACGATGATCAATTTCATCATGGGGCCGACAGCGGGTCAGATTTTCGCTGATCGGGTCGATCCCGCGGCGATGCCCGGATTCCTCGATGCCTTTCGCATCTATCGGCTGGATGAAGTGCTGGGCGCATGGAAGCCGTTCTACGACGTCATTGACAATGCGATCGCGCGCGCGTGCGAGCGATATGGCGTGGTCTGTGACGCCAGCGACGTCCAGGCGCTATACGATGCTATTCCGACCTGGCAGCCCCATGCGGATGTGCCGGGACCATTGGGCCGGGTAGCGGAACATTATCCGCTCGTCATCCTCTCCAACAGCATGACCGACCTTATCCCCCACAGCGCGCGCAACATCGGCGTACCGTTCCACGCAATTTACACAGCGGAGGAGGCCGGCGCCTACAAGCCGCTGTTGCGGCCCTTTGAATATATGGTCGATCAACTGGGCTGCGCGCCGGAAGACATGATGCATGTCTCATCCAGCCCGCGCTATGATCTGATGAGCGCGCATGACCTGGGCTTTGGCGCCAAGGTTTTCGTCGATCGCGGCCATGAAGCGCCGACAGACCATTATGGCGTCGTGCGGATCAAGGACTTCAGCGAACTTCCCGCCCTGGTCGGGCTTTAAGATATATCAGGCGATCGGTATATGATGTATCGATCGCCAATCATACTGCCTGCAATTTTCAAGACGGAGATCGTGCGATCGCAGAGGCCATGATAAAATTTGATGCGATCGATCTTCGGATCATGGCGGAGTTGGAAAAACAGGGCCGCATGACCAATTCGCTGCTGGCGGAAAAGGTCGGCCTGACGCCCAGTCCCTGCCTGACCCGCGTGACGCGCCTTGAAAAGGCGGGATATATTACCGGCTATCGGGCGAAGCTCAATCTTTCGGCGATTGGTGAACTGGTCACGGTTTTCACGGAGATCACCCTTCAGGATCGACGCATGGCGACCGTGTCGCGCTTCGAACAGAAGCTCAAGACAATCGATGAATTGTGCGAATGCGCGCGCGTCACCGGCGATTGCGATTATATCCTCAAATTCGTGACGCGATCTGTCGCCCATTATTGCGAAACGATCATGAAGATCGTCGACGAAGGATCGCTGGTGGATCGCTATTTCAGCTATTTCGTCGTGCGCAGCTTCAATCTGGGCGACAGGGGATATCTGGACGAATTGGAACAGCCTGCCTGACCGGCGATGACATCATGAAGGCCAAGGCGGCAAACTCATGGTCATACCCACAGCGCAATCGGCATAATTTCCTGTTTCCCTTTACTTTTGCCGGAATCGGAAATGAGTTGGCCGACGATCGCTTCTGGCAGAAAAACTGCCAACTGCCGCAGATCATCAGCCGATAGCATCCGCAGATAAGCAATATTCAGCACAAATTATGGCGCCGCCCGAGCGACAACAGCCTCGAACAGCAAAGCTGAAAAAGGACGGGTGTCAGGATGATGGATGCAAACCATCTGACGCCGACAATCATAGGCAGATAGATGTTACTCGATCCGACGCTCACCACCAAGCCGCCACAGGTCACGCCGCAGGATGCCGAAACTTGCGCGCGGCGCTTCTACGGGCTGGAATTGAATGCGCACCCGCTGTCTGGCGAACGCGACCGTAATTTCAGAATGGATGGCCAGGATGGACGCAAGTTCCTGCTGAAATTCTCCAATCCCGCCGAAGCGGTCGAGATCGTCAATCTTCAGACCTGCGTTCTCAATCATATCCGTCAGAAGGATCCGACGCTTCCTATACCGCATATGGTGGCCGCGAACGACGGCGCGTTCGAAACGGCTATCGAACTGGACGATGGTCGATTGTCCATCCTGCGGATGTTGACCTTCCTGCCGGGCACACCCTTGCATCAATCAGAACGGACCAGCCAGCAACGGCGCGCATTGGGCCACTGTCTGGCCCGTCTGGACCGGGCACTGGAAGGCTTCACCCATCCCGCCGCCAACCATGATCTGTTGTGGAACGTTGCCGCCGCGCACAGGCTGAAGGGCATGATCGAAGGCGTGGCCGATCCCGCGCGACGCCAACTCCTGCAGAATTTCATGGCCGACTATGAAGCCAGCGTCCTGCCGCAATTGAAGGGGTTGCGGGCGCAACTCATCCACAACGACTTCAATCTCGGCAACGTGCTGGTCGATCCGGATGATAGCGAAGCAGTGGCGGCCGTCATCGACTTTGGCGACATCGTCCATGGGCCATTGGTCGGGGAAATCGCGACCGCCGCCGCGTATCAGCTGGGCGATGACCCGGATCCGCTGCGTGGCGCAGCGGAAATGATTGGCGCTTATGACGCAGTTTTACCCCTGCAGCATACGGAAAAGGCCGTTCTGCTTGATCTCGTGACCGCACGCTTGGTGATCACCGTGTTGATCACCGAATGGCGCGCAGCCCGCTACCCCGACAATTACCAATATATCATGCGCAACAATGGTCTTGCCTGGAAGGGTCTTGATCAATTTCAGCGGCTTTCGCGCGATGAGGCCAGCGCGCAATTACTGCAATTCTGTTCGTCGGGAGACAAATGATGACGATCCAAGACAATTCATCGGTCAACGCCTTCATTCCCGGCCAGGTGCAACTGGACGCGCATGAGGCGAACATGGTCGCGATGCGCGACCGTTTGCTCGGACCAGCCTATCGCCTGATGTATCAAAAGCCGCTCCACTTCGTCCGGGGCGAGGGTGTGTGGCTCTACGACGCATCCGGCCGGCCATTTCTCGATACCTATAATAATGTCGTTTCTCTGGGACACTGCCATCCCGATGTGGTGGAAGCGATCACCAGGCAGGTTGCGACGCTGTGCACCAACACCCGCTATCTGCATGAAACCATTCTTGAACTTGCGGACGGCCTGCTGTCGACGGTCAGCAGCGAATTGTCGCACATGATGCTGACATGCTCCGGCAGCGAAGCGAACGACCTTGCCTACCGCATCGCCAAGGTGCGGACCGGCGGGACCGGCATCATCATCACCGAAACGGCCTATCACGGCATAACCGACACCGTATCGCAATTCTCACCCACGCTTGGGCCGGCTGTCAATCTGGGTGCGCATGTTCGCACCGTTCCAGCGCCAGCCGCCTACAGAAGTGGACCAAATGTTGCGGAGCGCTTCCAGCGCGACGTCGAAACGGCAATTGCGGATCTGATGCGGCATGGCATCCGGCCTGCTATGCTGATCGTGGACTCAATCTTTACGAGCGATGGCATTCTGCCGGAGGAGCCTGGCTTTCTGAAGGGTGCCGTCGATGCGATCCGCGAAGCAGGTGGCATCTTCGTTGCTGATGAAGTGCAGCCGGGTTTTGGTCGCACTGGAAGCCATATGTGGGGCTTTCAGCGTCATGACGTAACCCCCGATATCGTTACCCTGGGCAAGCCGATGGGCAATGGCCAGCCAATCGCGGGGCTTCTTGCGCGCCATGATATTGTGGAAAAGTTCGGCAACAGCGCGCGTTATTTCAATACCTTCGCCGGTAACACCGTTTCCTGCGCAGCAGCGGTGGCCGTTCTCAAGGTCATTCAGCGCGACCAGATCAAAGACAATGCGCGGGACGTCGGCGCCTATCTGCTGGAGAAGGTCGATGCGCTTCGGGCGCGTCACGAGTGCCTGGGCCATGTTCGGGGAGCGGGCCTGTTCGTCGCCGCCGATATTGTGTCGGATCGTGAGACACAGGCAGGGGACCGCATTCGTACCGCGCAGATCGTCAACGACATGCGCGAAAACGGCGTCCTGATCAGTGCCTGCGGCACCGACCACAACATTCTCAAAATCCGCCCACCGTTGATCTTCAGTCGCGAAAATGTCGATCTGTTCGTCGATGTTCTTGATAGGGCGCTTGAACGCTGAAGCCTGCGCAGTCGGTCAAGCACCGTCCGGCGGCGCTGTAGCTGACACCTCAACGAAATGTACGTCAAGATCAACAGAGAGATGTCGATCTGGTGCGCCATTGATCATGAGCGCGAAATGCTGGAGAATCATTTAACGAAAAGACAGAATAAAAAGGACAATATAGGCCAGGTAAACTTATATTGAATTAAGTAACACTTCAAATTGTTGGACGAAAATCTGTTTTACAGTTTTTCACTTTCCGTCTCTTCCTTGATCATCCTGGCGGCTTCAATCAAACTTTTGCCGGTTTCTGATGCAGCATAGGCAGTCATGGTCACCGCGACGCCATTAGGCCCATCGAGCAGGACAAGCCCTTCTTCCACGCTCGCTTTTCCTGGTAGCGACTGAACACTGGAATCTTCTGGCGGTATCATGATGTTAGCCTTTCGATGCCTGAGCGATCCGATATAGTCTCAATGTAGAGATAGGCAGGATTAAACTGACCTCTGCGGGCCAGACCTTCGACGTCGAGAATTTCCACGAGCGACGAGCGAAAGATACACAATCGTTCTTCCCGCAACTGTCGCAGCACGCGATTGGTGTGGACACTGGTTATGCCGCAGATTTCCGAAATATCCGCCTGGGTTAGCCCCAAGGCAAAGCGCTTTCCGTCGCTCAAGCCGACCGGCACCAGGCGGGCGTTGGTTTCAGACAGAAAATGCGCCACGCGCCCAACTGCGTCCAGCCGTCCCAGACGGAAGAGCCACGCCCGGTGCATGGCAGCATCGAGCAGGGTGGAAAACCATAGCTTGCGTGTGAGCTCGGGCATTGTCGCGTTGATGTCGTCCAAAGCCTGGTGCGGAATGACTGCAATCGTCGCCGCTGTCAGGCTTGCGACATCATGATCCAATATCTTGAGCGGATAGCCGTGCAGGTCCAGAAAATCCCCTGGCACTTGGACAGCGACGAGTTGGCGCATCCCTTCGCGATCGTCCAGGTAACGGCACATGAAGCCCTCCAGCAGCAACATGCTCACGGACAGCGTGTCACCAGCCTGCACCACAGTCTTGCGCGCATCGATCGTTCGTATTTCGAAAACCGCTTTTTCCAGAATGGCGCGTTCATGAACATCCAGTTCGACGCCGCGACGATCCCTTAGAAATTTGTCGGTAAACAAGATTGGTCCTTCACGGTGAAAAAACCTGGGTTTGGACAATAGCAACGGTCCGTGGCGACGCCGTATCCAGCCGCCGGAAATAAATCGCTATAACGTACATTAGTTTTGGATCCGTCTGCGCAACTTGCTGAAGAGCGCCGGGTTATCTCTCCGCAAGTTGTACGGGTTCCCGACCATGCGGGAATTCGCATTTATCTCGGATGACCCTAAAAAGTGCTGGAAACGCGTCCGGCGCCTCTCTCGTGCATAAGGATGCCCCATGCCCAAGCCCCCTCCCGCCGCCGGTAAAGTCCCCGGCGATACGCCCAGAAAGGCTTCCCGACCTGCACCTGCCGAAACTCTCTCAATGAACTTTGCAGAACCGCAGGCAGAAGGGGGCGAAACGCATCAGGTTGCCGGAGGCGACGTCGCGGTCTTGACGACGGCACATGGCATCCCGGTTGCCGATGATCAGAACAGCCTGAAACAGGGCGTGCGTAGCCCAACCTTATTGGAGGACGCGCATTTCCGCGAAAAACTGTTTCATTTCGACCATGAAAGAATCCCGGAACGCGTTGTCCATGCTCGCGGCTACGGTGCGCACGGCTATTTCGAACTGACGGAATCCTTAAGCGACGTCACCCGCGCGGATGTCCTCCAGCGGGTCGGCGAGCGCGTTCCCGCTTTCGTGCGCTTCTCCACGGTCGCAGGGTCCAAAGGCTCCGCCGATCTCGCCCGCGACGTGCGCGGCTTTGCCGTGAAGCTCTACACGCAGGAAGGCAATTGGGACATTGTCGGCAATAATATCCCTGTCTTCTTCATACAGGACGCGATCAAATTCCCCGATTTGATCCACGCCGCCAAGCCGGAGCCGGACCGGGACTTTCCGCAGGCCCAGACCGCACATGACAATTTCTGGGACTTTATCAGCCTGACGCCCGAAAGCTTCCATATGGTGATGTGGACGATGTCGGACCGCGCCATTCCGCGTTCGCTGCGCACAATGGAGGGCTTTGGCGTCCACACCTTCCGCCTCGTCAATGCGGATGGCAAATCGACCTTCGTCAAATTCCACTGGAAGCCCAAGCAGGGCCTGCAATCGGTCATGTGGAACGAGGCGGTCAAGATTAACGGCGCTGATCCTGACTTCCATCGTCGCGACCTGTGGGACGCGATCAACGCCGGGGACTTTCCCGAATGGGAGCTAGGCGTCCAACTGTTTGACGATGCGTTTGCCGACAGCTTCGACTTCGACGTGCTGGACGCGACCAAGCTGATTCCGGAGGAATTGGTGCCTGTCCGCATCGTTGGGCGTTTGGTTCTGGACCGGGTCGTCGACAATTTCTTTGCCGAAACGGAACAGGTCGCCTTCATGACCCAGAATGTACCGCCGGGCATCGATTTCAGTAACGACCCGCTGCTCCAGGGCCGCAATTTTTCCTATCTCGATACTCAGATCAAGCGTCTGGGCAGCACCAACTTCACCCATTTGCCGATCAACGCGCCCAAATGTCCGATGGCCCATTTTCAGCAGGATGGGCATATGGCGATGCGCAATCCCAAGGGGCGCGCCAATTATGAGCCAAATAGCTGGGGGGCGGCGCAGGGCGGTCCGCGCGAAGACCCGGTGCGTGGCTTTAACAGCTTCACGCAGGAGGCCGATGGCCCCAAACAACGGGTCCGTTCGGAAAGCTTCGCCGATCATTACAGCCAGGCGCGGCAATTCTTTATCAGCCAAACGCCTACCGAGCAGAAGCATATCGGCGACGCGATCGTGTTTGAACTGAGCAAGGTCGAACGTCCCGACATTCGCTCACGAACCGTCTCGCACCTGATCAACATCGACGCTACTCTGGCGCAAACTGTTGCTGACGGGCTTGGTCTTGCCTTGCCCGACCCGGCGAAGGCTGCGCGACCCACCATGATGGACCTGCCGACGTCTGATGCACTGAGCATCCTCAAAAACGGGCCGGACAGTTTCAAGGGGCGTAAGCTGGGCATCCTCCTGACCGACGGCGCTGATGCTGTCGTCTTTAATGCGCTGGTAAAGGCGGTCGACAAGGAGGGTGCGGTTTACGAGGTTGTCGCGCCCAAGATCGGCGGCGTGACCCTGTCGGATGGCACAGCGGTTCCGGCCAAACAGAAGATAGACGGGGGTCCCTCCGTTCTGTTCGACGCCATTGCCGTGGTGGCGTCGGAGGAAGGCGCTGCGCTGCTAGCCATGGACGCGGCCGCCAAGGATTTCGTCACGGATGCATTTGCGCATTGCAAATATATCGGTCTGACAGCCGAGGCGCAGAATTTGTTTGAAAAGGCAGGGATAGCCGATGATCTGGACGAAGCCTGCCTGCCGCTGGCGACAGCAAAGGATGCCCGGTCATTCCTGACCGCTTGCCGGGCGTTGCGCTACTGGTCGCGCGAACTGACGGTCGATCTGGACGCCCAGCCCGACGCCTGATCGCGGATCTTTACGAAAATCAACGGGGAGATGGCTTCACGCCATCCCCAATCACGCGCGCGAGAGGATGACACTCTATGCGGATCGGCATCATCGCCCATCTCAAACATCCGATAGCCGAGCCCTTTGCCGGTGGATTGGAAATGCACACGCATCTGCTGGCAAGGTCGCTGAGGGATCGAGGCCATGCAGTGACGCTGTTTGCTTCATCTCGATCGCAGCCGGGGATCAATCTGGAAGCGATCTGCGCCGAAACCGCGATACAAACGGTGGGTACGACCGAAGCCAGCGACGTGCCCTTCTTTCGCGAACATCATGCCTATCTCAGTCTTATGACCGATTTACGCCATCGCGACTTCGACATCATCCATAATAATTCGCTTCATTATCTGCCTGTAGCTATGGCCGACAGCCTGCCCATGCCGATGGTGACGACGTTGCACACGCCGCCCTTCTGCTGGCTGGAAAGTGGTATCCGCCTATGTACAGCGCGCAGCCATAGTTTCGTCGCCGTGTCGCGCTCGGTTGCCGCTCTCTGGAACCACGTCACACATAGCGATGCAGTGATATGGAACGGCATCGACCTGCAAAAATTTGCATTCCATCCTCAGCCCGCCGTCGATCCCTATCTGGTCTGGTATGGCCGCATCGTCCCGGAGAAGGGATTGCATCTGGCGATCGAAGCTGCCCGGCGCGTTGGCCTTCCGCTAAAGATTGCAGGGCCAATCCTCGACGATGATTATTACCGGACACAGATCGCACCGGCGCTGAGTCAGGATGTCGCTCATGTCGGACATCTGACTCACGAGCAACTCGCCCACCTCGTTGGCGGCGCGCGCGCCTTCCTCTGTACACCCATGTGGGATGAACCTTATGGCTTGGTCGTTGCCGAAGCGCTCGCCTGCGGCGTGCCGGTCGCGGCCTTTGCGCGCGGGGCGATCCCTGAAATATTGGATTCCAAATGCGGGGTCCTTGCAGTTCCGGATGACGTGACCTCGCTCGCCAACGCTGTGCTGGCCGCGCTGGCGCTGGACCGCAGCGCGTGTCGGACCAGAGCGGAACAGATGTGCGATGCCGATCGCATGGTCGATAATTATGAGGCGCTATATCTGCGTCAGATTGCCACGGCGGCTTCAACTGTCCGCAGCGAAAAAACAGCATCCATCCATCTGATGCCCTCGACGCGTCTGCCCCATTCGGCACCAAGCGCTAGCTCGGCCTCCCTTGGCTGACGAGAGCGCCATGACGCTGTGCGTCTGCGTGCCTGCGCGGAATGAGTCGGCACGCCTGCCGATATTGCTCGATGCGCTTGCGATGCAGGACTGGCCCGATCTGATCCCGGTTTCGATAGCCATCAACAACAGTAGCGACAATAGCCGCGCTGTTGTCGAGGCCGCCCGCCAGCGTTACGCCGGGCGGCTCAACATAGGCATAACCGAACATATTTTCGCGCCGAACCTTGCGCACGCCGGATCAGCCCGGCGGCTGGCAATGGACAAAGGCCTCGAGCTTCTACCTGCACTGGACAATACGGCTCTCGTCAGTACAGACGCTGACAGCCGCCCTCCGACCGACTGGCTGCGCAATATCGCCGCTGCCTTTTCGCGTGGCGCCGATATGGTGGGCGGCCGGATTGAAATAGATGGCGCAGAACCCCTGCCACCGCAAGTGCAGCGCTTGCGCATGGCATGGGACCGGTATTGGGTGAGCGTCCGTACCATCGAGGATATGATCGATCCTCTGCCCTGGGACCCCGCGCCCCGCCATGGTGATCATACCGGCGCTTCGCTCGCCATTCGCGCTGCGCTTTATCTCGCCTGCGGCGGTGTTCCCGCAATCGCGAGCGGAGAGGACCGCGCGCTCGTAATGGCAGCGCTCGCCCAGGGCGGACGGCTTGTCCATCCCGTCACGGTCTCCACACGGGTCTCGCCACGGCTGGATGGACGCGCCGACGGCGGCATGGCGGCCGGTATGCGGACATTGTTCGCGAGCGCCCGAAAAAACATCTCACCCATGACGCCAGCCTTTACCCATTGGCACGAACGCGCGCACTGGCGCAGGCAATTGCGTATGCAGCCCGATGGCGCTGCTTTGATCGCGTTGCAAGAACCCCTGCTGCCCCCGATGCCGCACGACATGGTGCTGGAACTCCAGCCATGAACCGTCGCCCTATCGGCTACTATGTTCATCATCATGGCGCCGGCCATCGCGCGCGGGCGGAGGCGATCGCCGCCGCCATCGACTGGCCTGTTGTCCTGCTGGGCACGGGGCTGGGCACGGCAGGGATTGACCTGTGCGATGACCGCCCCCTTTCTGGCAGCTTCGACGGTGTGGATGAGACGGCTTCACGCCCCTCTGCCTTGCACTACGCGCCTCTGGACCATGAAGGCGTACGGTCCCGCGTGGCCCAGATCGCCCATTGGATCGCGACCGCGCGCCCTGCATTGCTGGTGGTCGATGTTTCGGTTGAAGTGGCGATGCTGGCCCGCCTCGCATCGGTCACCAGCATCTATGTGCGGCTTAACGGCGATCGCAGCGACGTAGCCCATCTTGACGCTTTCAGGGGCGCGACAGCGCTACTTGCGCCGTTTCATCGCGACTTGGAAATGGCATCGACGCCCCCGTGGATCAGGAACAAGAGCCGTTATCTTCCCGGCATTACGCCAGCCACACCGGATCATCTTGCCGAGGATAACAGCATACTCGTGGTGATCGGTCGGGGCGGCCCGCCGGGCGATGGCCCAGCGATCGCGCAAGCGGCCCGTGCCTGCCCGAATATGCAATGGCGGGTGATCGGGCCTGTAACCGCAACGGCCGATCGACCCGCAAATCTCGATCTGGCTGGATGGGTCAACGATCCGGCACAGGAAATCGCCCGCGCTGGGCTGATAATTGGCGCTGCAGGAGACGGTTTGGTGAGTGCGGTTCTTGCTGCCAACCGTCCTTTTCTCTGTATCCCGGAGGACCGCCCTTTTAACGAGCAGTTGGCTACAGCGCACGGGCTGGGTCGGCTAAACGCCGCGGTCGTTCTGGAAACATGGCCGTCTCCCGACCAGTGGCCAGGCTTGATCCGCCAGGCAAAAATGCTCCCGTCGCAATGCCGCAAGCGTCTGCACGATCGCGATGGCGTAGATACGGCCGCTCGCTGGCTTGCGGGAATGGCCGCGGCTGCTGTTCAAGAACTGGACCCCGTCGCATGACCCTATCCCACCATACCCGTTCCAGCATCGACAGCCCGATCGCGCGCGCGGAGGCGATCACCCCCACCCTTGTCGCGCTTGGCAGCCGCTATGATGCCGCGCCAGTCTTTCCGGTCGAGAGCCTGAAGGCGCTGGTCGCAGCTGATATCCATCGCACGTTCGCTCCCATCGAAAGCGGCGGCGAAGCCTTTGAGGACGCCGCCACCCGCAACCAGTGTCTGATGCGCATCCTGCGGATCGTCGGTCGCGCAGACCTTAGCGTCGGACGGCTCTATGAAGGCCATGTCAACGCACTCGCATTGTTCGACTGGTTTGGCTCTGCCACTCAAAAGGCCGAATTGGGCCGAAAACTTGATCAGGGCGCCTTTTACGGTGTGTGGGCCACCGAGCCGCCGCCGGGTGTGCAGCTATCCCAATCCATGCTGCGGGGCGGCAAGTCTTTCGCGACGGGCGCAGGGGGACTTGCCTATGCCATCATCACCGCGCAGCCTGAACAGCGCGAACGGCAACTGGTCGTCGTTCGCGCCGACGAACCCGCCCGGACAGACCTGTCGCAATGGCGGGCCAGGGGTATGCGGGCAACGGGTAGCGGCCTCTATGACCTGACGGGCATGGCGATCGATCCATCTCACCTGCTGGGCCGGCCCGGCGACTATGACCGCGAACCGCGCTTCACCTCGGGTGCTTGGCGCTTTACTGCCGTGCAACTGGGTGGGATCGAGGCGCTGCTGACGCAAACGCGGCTCGCCATGTCTGATGCAGCGCGCGCCGATCCGCTGCAACGCGCCAAATTCGCCGACGCTGTTGCTGCGGCCCGCACCGCCTATCTTTGGATCCGCGAATGCGCACTCCGCGCTGCGCACGAAGATCCCGATGGTCCCGCTTTCGCCCGCATGACGCGCGGCATTGTTGAGCGTGCAGGTCTGGACGTGATGGAGTTGGCGACGCGCATCATCGGCACGCGCAGCGCGATGGACGGCGAAAGGATCGATAAAGTCATCCGCGACCTCAGCCTCTATCTGCGACAGGGCGGACCTGACTATGCCCGCGATCAGGCCGCGCTCACCTGGCTGGACCATGACGCATGGGGCGCGGAGGACGCCTTGTGGTAGGTCTCTCTCTATCTGCGAAGCCGTGGCGAACGCTGCGTTGGCTGGTTCTTGCGCCACATCCCGATGACGAGACGCTGGGGGCTGGCGCGCTTATTGCTCAGACGGCGAAGGCGGGGCGACTGGCGGGCCTTGTCTATCTCACCGACGGGTCTGGTTCGCATGAGACAATGCCGGGCAGGTCGGGGACATTGGTAGGCAGCCGCAAGCGCGAAGCCGCCACCGCCTTTCACCGCCTGACGGGCAACCGCAATCAACCGCCGGTGCATCTTGACTGGCAGGACGCCTCCCCCGTCCCGCCAGGACACCCTGCTTTCGACCGCGCCGCGCGACGGCTGACCGCACTGTGCCGACGCTGGCAGGTCGATGCTCTGGCCGTTACTGCCCGTCACGAACCCCATTGCGACCATGAAGCCGCCGCACAACTGGCCTATGCAGTGGGAAAGCGGATCAAGGGCAGGCTGGTAATTGCCGAATATGTCGTCTGGGCGCTGCCGCCGGCCTCCTCCAGCTATCGCGAATTGCGCACCGCGCCCATGCTACGCGGACAGCGCCGCCATGCCCTGGCCGCGCACCGCAGCCAGCTTACCGCGTCCCACGGCCCCGGCTTTCGGCTGCCTGCCACGCGTCGTGCGATGCCCGCTAGCGACATCCTTTACCTGCGGAGAGCCTCATGACGCGGCGCAAGGCCAGCCTGGATCAGGATTATTTCGAGACGATGTTTCGTTCGACCGACGATCCCTGGGATCTGGAAAGCAGCGCCTATGAGCGGGACAAATATGCCCATAGCATCCGCTCGCTGGGTGGGCGCACCTATGGACTGGGTTTCGAGATTGGCTGCGCAAAGGGCGTACTGACGCAGTCATTGGCGCCCCATTGCCACGCATTGTTGGCGATCGACATCAGCGAAACCGCGCTCAAGGCCGCGCGCGAGCGCTGTGCCGCGTTTGATCACGTCTCCTTTGGCCAAATGGCTTTTCCGGGACAGGCACCGGTGGGCGGGGTCTTCGACCTCATCACCCTGTCCGAAGTCGCCTATTATTGGGATGATGACGACATCGGCCGTGCCGCGCGGTGGATCACCGGCCATGTGGCGCCCGGCGGCGACATATTGCTGGTCCACTGGACTGGAGACACCGACTATCCCCAGAGCGGGGATGATGCGGTGCATAAAATGCAGACTGCACTTGCCCCAGCCATCACCGAGATCACGGCGCAGCGGACGGCCAAGTACCGTCTTGATCTATGGCGTGTCTGCGCATGACCTTGAGCGTACTCACCATCGTCAAGAACCGATCGGCGCATCTGGCGCAACTCATCGAAGGTCTGCGCCGCAGCACGCATTGCCCCGACGAACTCATCATCGTCGACATGGCCAGCAATCCGCCGATCCATGCCGAACAGGCGCGATTTCCAATTCATGTCCTACGTCTTGATGGCCCGGGACTGCCGCTCGCGGCAGCGCGGAACGCAGCCGCGCGGGCGGCCAAAGGGGACAAGCTGTTGTTCCTGGACGTCGACTGCATCCCGATGCGCGCACTAACAGGGGCCATCACGCAATGCCTGCACGATCATGACGTGCTGATCTGCGCTGACATACGCTATCTTGGCCCTGACGATGCCCGTGGCGAATGGGAAGAAGCGGATCTTCTTTCGCGGGCGCATGGACATCCTGTTCGACACTTTCCTGCAAACGGTCTGCGTCAGGAGGACAATGCCGGTCTTTTCTGGTCGTTGGCATTCGGCCTGCATCGCCAGAGATTTTTTGATCTGGGCGGGTTTGATGAAGCGTTTACCGGCTATGGCGGCGAGGATACCGACTTCGGCTTCCGCGCGCGGGAGGCAGGCTTACCGCTGCTGTTCATGGGCGGTGCTGGTGCCTTTCACCAATATCACGACGTTTTCGACCCACCGCTTCAGCACCTGAATGACATTGTCCGCAACGCCAACCTCTTTCGGAAGCGCTGGAATATATGGCCGATGGAAGGATGGCTCGACGCCTTCGAGACAGCCGGTTTGATCTTACGGTCCGGGCGCGGGATTCATGTGCTTCGTCAACCAAGCGCCATCGAAGTTGAGCATGCGCGAATGTTGCTGCCTGTTTCGCCCTGACAGAAAGGGACAGCAACATGTGCCGCAGGTGTGGCGCGGATCATGTTGCCGCGCCAGTCTATCGGCGCAACATGACAGCGAGGGGACTCGGATTTGTGCGCTTCAGCGTCAACTTGCTTCGATTTGTATTTCCGAATCTGACGATCGCAAATGTCCACCGAGCCAAAGGTCGCTGCCGACGGTAGCCGACTGGACCCGCTCACTCATAGTCAACAATGCGCCCCCTTGTGGCCAATCAACGCCGGGCGGGGGGCAAAATGTCGCGAACTCCGGTCATCGGGGCATGACAGCCAGGCGTTGGGCGGGTAGTTCTGACTGAGATAGCGGAGAGTGTAGCTGATGGCTGGCGTGTGGTTTGACGAAATGACGGTTGGGCAAATATTTGAGCATCCCATCCGGCGCACCGTGACGGAAATGGACAATGTGCTGTTCACCGCGATGACGCACAATCCTGCCCTGCTGCATCTGGACGAGGAATATATGCGCGGGACCGATTTTGGTCAGCGCATCGTCAATAGCGCCTTCACATTGGGCCTGATGGTCGGCATTTCGGTCGGCGATACGACGCTGGGCACGGCGGTTGCCAATCTGGGCTGGGACGAGGTCCGCTTTCCCAAACCGCTGTTTCACGGCGACACCATCCATGTCGTCAGCGAAGTCATCGAACTGCGCGAAAGCAAGTCGAGGCCCAATGCCGGCATCGTCACCTTCCTGCATCAAGCCTTAAATCAGCTTGGTGAGTTGGTCGCGAGTTGCAAGCGCTCCGGCCTCCAGTTGAAGAGGCCACAGGGATGACCGCACCGATCCGTTCCTTTCTGTTCATTCCCGGCGACAGCGAAAAGAAGCTGGGAAAGGCCGATGGCACAGGCGCCGATGCGCTGATCCTTGATCTGGAGGATTCTGTTGCACCGCCCAACAAAGCGCGCGCGAGAGAGATGGTGACTGCCTTTCTCATGGCACGCCCGCGCGAGCAGCGAACGTCGCAATTGTGGGTCCGGGTCAACCCGCTCGACACCGACCTGCTGCTGGGTGATCTGGCGGCAGTCGTCGCTGGCGCGCCGGACGGGATCATGCTGCCAAAGGCCAATGGGCCGGACGATGTGCGCACGGTTTCGCTTTTCCTTGATGCGCTGGAAGTCCAGGCGGGCATCGACGCGACCAGCATCAGGATTCTGCCGGTCGCCACCGAGACCGCGATCGCACCGTTCCGTCTTGGCGACTATGCTGCGGCCAATCTGGTGCGGCTGGCTGGTCTCACCTGGGGGGCTGAAGATTTGAGCGCCGCCGTGGGTGCAAGCACCAATCTGGACGCCAGCGGCGAATGGGCACTGACATATAAGCTGGTCCGTTCGCTGACATTGCTCGGCGCACATGCAGCAGGCGTGGCGGCGATCGATACCTTGTTCGTCGATTTCCGCGACCAGGAAGGCTTGCGCACGTCATGCCGCGCAGCCCGCGCGGAAGGATGGAGCGGCCGTATCGCCATTCATCCCGCACAGGTCGCGCCGATCAACGAAAGCTTCATGCCAACGGATGCGGAGGTTGAGCATGCCTACCGGGTCGTCGCGGCCTTTGAGGCGGCCGATGGCGCGGGGACGGTCGGCCTGGATGGCAAGATGCTCGACATCCCCCATCTCAAGCAGGCCAACAATGTGCTGGCTCAGATTGCCGCCTACACGCGCCGCTGATCCGTCTGGCATAGAGGGATCACCGGGCGCTTCGATCTTCAAGCCTCCCGATCGCGGCATATCGTAGGATAGACCGCCAGTGACGGTAAGGGCCTCGTGATCGAGAATGTCGCTCGGTATCGAAGGCACTTTGCGTCGTGACATACCGGCCTCCCCTTGTTGCCCATTGTGCCTGGCCGCACAGGATATTTCTGACCGTTCCGTTCGGATTGAGCCCAAAGCACGGCATTTGATTTCATAGTCACAATTGGTGCAGACGGCCAATTCCATTATTTCGCAGCGCGACATCCAGATAGTGATGAAATGCTAGCGTTCTTCCCGCGTCGCGAGAGCGCAACCACGCCAGCGCCACGACGGGTCGCCAAAGCGCCAACTCAGGGGGTGTAATAGCCCCCAGTGCCATGTAACTTTTGCGCAATCGCCTCGCTGCCCAGTCGCGCCACAGATTAGTCACCCAATCGGTAGGTCCGATGCCGAAGCGCATCAGCATCTCGGATCGCACCGCATCGGCCGCAGGATGGCCTGACGCTGCCTTCGACCAGTCAATCACCCTCATGCCCTGTGGCGTCATCATGACATTACTAAGGTGAAAGTCGCCATGGATTAGCGCGTCCCCTTCAGGCAGAGCATCCAGATAGGCAATGGCAGCCCGTTGCAGCGCGACGGGCGCAGGGCCATGCGAGATGTCTGTAGCCAATACTTGTTTGAGTGGGCGCAACGCCCCTCCACTCTTCTGATGCATGGCGGCATGCATGGCCCCCATCTGATCCAGCGCCCACCCTGCCCGCAATGGCTTGCGGCGAATCCAGTCCATCAATGTCCCGCCTTCAAGCCGTGGGTAAACGATGCCGCGCCGCCCGTCCCAAACCCACTGCCCGATCGCTGCCGCAGTAGGCACGCCGCAATCCTCTGCATAAGAGGATGCATCGGATTCCCGCGCAATCATCTCATCCGATACGCCTTCACGAAACAATTTGAGTACATGGCCACTTCCAAGGTCGAACAGTTGCGCACTCTCGCCTCCGGCAATCAATCGTTGCGGTTCGCCAAACGGCGCAGACATGCTTGTGGGACTATCCATATCCCTTATTCCTTACGGTAAACTGCCCGCTATTCTACCATAAATGGCTATGGTGCCTTGGAGCAAAGTCGAACGCGCTAACGAGCGAGCAAGATTTACGGGCGAACAGCTGGTGCTGTTCACCACGCGCAAAGGCGCGAAGGTAAGCGATCTCCAGTTATGGGGGCGCTCAAATGGCATCACCGAACTGGCCATTCCCCGTGACATTCGCGAAGTGGACGCGCTCCCGGTGCTCGGCACAGGCAAGCTGGATTATGTGACGATGGGGGGATTGGCAGCGGCATGACGCGCGTCATCTCGCTCGCTGGCAGGTGGTGAAATTCGGCATGTATCGCTGGATGCCGGTTCAGTTTCGCCGAATATTCCGGGCGCGTTTCTTTACTCCCCAATATAGGCAATTCCGGTCCATCCTCTTGGAACGGCCTGCCTGCTCGTCTAGACGGTGGTCATGCGGGGTCTGAACATCGCGATCGCAGGCTGCGGGCCGTGCGGACTGGCGGCGGCGCTGCTGCTGCATCGGGCGGGCCATCAGGTCACCCTTTTCGAGCGTTTCGACACGCCTCGCCCGATCGGGTCGGGCCTGATGATCCAGCCCACAGGCATGGCGGTTCTTGACCAGTTGGGGATGCTGGACGACGTGTTGCGGCGCGGATCACGCATCGACCGGCTGTTCGGCAAGGCGGAGGACCGGGTCGTCCTTGACGTCCATTATGCCGCGCTGCGCCACCGCGCTATGTTTGGCATCGGCATCCATCGCGCCAGCCTGTTTGCGATATTGCATGAGGCGGTCCAGCGAGCGGGGATCACCGTCCATACCGGGCGCACGCTCGTGGACAGCGAACCGGTCGGTGCGCAACGTGCGTTGCGCTTTGCCGATGGCGAAACCAGCATCCCCTATGATCTTGTGGTCGATGCGCTGGGCACGCGCACACCACTGGCGCCGCCGACCGGCCGGGAACTCGCCTATGGCGCACTCTGGGCCAGCCTCGACCTGCCGCAGGACGCGCGCTTCGATCCTCATGCCCTTGCGCAGCGTTATGACCGCGCCAGCATCATGGCGGGTGTCTTGCCGATCGGCACGCCGCCGGGCGCGGCGACGCCAAAGGCCGCCTTCTTCTGGTCGTTGCGCGCCGATCGGCTGGGCGACTGGCATCAGGCCGGACTGGGGCCGTGGAAGGCTCGCGTTACCGCGCTCTGGCCCGCTTGTGCGCCGTTGCTCGACCAGATTGATGATCCCGACCAGTTGACCTTCGCCCGCTACGCGCACCGTACCCTGCGGTCACCGGCTGAGCGGGCATTGGTCCATATCGGCGACGCCTGGCATTCCGCCAGTCCCCAGCTGGGTCAAGGCGCCAACATGGCCCTGCTCGATGCCTGGGCGCTGGCCAAAGGTCTGGCGGACGCGAACGGGGTGGATGAGGGGGTTCGTCTCGGCATCAAGCTGCGGCGACGCCATGTCCTGACCTACCAGTGGCTCACCGCCTTGTTCACGCCCGTCTATCAATCGGACAGTCGTTTGCTGCCCTTGATCCGCGATCGTTTTGTCGGCCCGCTGTCCAAATTTTGGCCCGCTACCAGCATACAGGCGGCGATGGTGAGTGGACTGGTCGCCGATCCGCTTGGGCCGCTGGGGCTGGAAAGTGCGCTTCATATGCCCGCGCCAGAATCGGTGGCCGCGTGAGCACCAATCCTGCCAGCGAGCACGGCCCGATCATCGTCTTCGACGCCATGTGCGTGCTATGCTCCGCCAATGCCGCCTTCGTGATGCGGCACGACCGGGCCGGACGGTTCCGGCTGGCGTCCATGCAGGGTGACATCGGCGCTGCGCTTTACCGCCGGTTCGGCATCGATCAGGCCAATCCGGAAAGCCTGATCGTGGTGAATGGGGACCGGGCCTTGCAGGACAGCGATGCGGTGCTGGCCATATGGGCAGGACTGGATCGCCCGTGGAACGCGCTCGCATTGTTCAGGATCGTCCCGCGCTGGCTGCGCGATCCGGCCTATCGCTGGGTGGCGCGTCACCGTTACCGGCTGTTCGGACAGCGCTCCACCTGCTGGATACCCACGGCGCAGCAGGCGCGCCGAATCCTGTGATCTGTATATTGCTCCTTGGCGGATATGGCGGCTTTGGCGGACGCATCGCGCGGCGTCTGGTCGCTGCAGGGCATAGAGTGATCGTCGCAGGCAGATCCATCGACAAGGCGCGCGCCTTTTGCGGCGACACGCCCGGCCTCACGCCGCTGGCCCTGGATCGCAGCCAGATCGCAAACGCACTGGACGAGCATGAACCAGATATAGTCGTGGATGCTTCCGGGCCTTTTCAAGCGATGGACTACGGTATCCCCAAGGCGTGCATCGCGGCCGGAGTGCATTATGTCGACATCGCCGACAGCCGCGATTTTGTCTGCGGCATCGGCACATTGGATGAGGCCGCCAAGGCAGCAGGCGTCGTCCTCCTTTCCGGTGCCTCCAGCGTTCCGGCGCTATCGGGCGCGGTGGTGCGGCATCTGGCGCGCGGCATGGACACGGTGCGCGCGGTAGAGATAGCGATCAGTGCCTCCAACCAAGCGACGGCGGGTCCGGCCGTTTCCGCCGCCATATTGGGGCAGATCGGCCAGCCCATGCGTATCTGGCGCGGCCAGCGCTGGACGACGGCCTATGGATGGCAGGAGCGGCACTTGGTCCATTTCCAATGCGCAGGCGGGGTTACAATTGCGGGTCGGCAGGTCGCGCTTGTCGATGTGCCCGACCTGGAGCTTCTGCCGGAAAGGCTGGTCGGACATCCAGCCGTTAGTTTTCGCGCGGGCACCGAACTCGGTTTCCAGAACCGCATGCTTTGGCTCGCAAGCTGGCTGGTGCGGGCGCGGATCGTGACTTCTTTCGCGCCGTTCGCTCGCCTGCTGCGTCCCCTCCAGTCCCTGACCCGTTCTCTGGGCAGCGATCGCTCCGCCATGATCGTGCGCCTGTTCGGCGATGTCGGCAGCCGGCGGATCGAGCGTCTATGGACGCTGATCGCCGACCAGGGCGATGGCCCGGAGATACCGACATTGTCAGTAGAACCTATCATCGCCCATATCCTTTCGGGACAGGAAGCCGCCGGTGCCCGCGATGCCGGAGAGGCGTTGGCGCTGGGCGATTATGCCGATGCGTTCGGACGGCTGGCCGTCTGTCACGCGATGGAGGAACGGCCCGCTCCACTGCCGCTATATGAACGCGTGATGGGTGACCGCTTCGCGCGACTGCCGCCAGAGGTGCGCGCGATCCACGATATATTGCGAGATGGCGGCGCAATGGGCGAAGCGCTGGTAACAGGCGCGGCCAACCCGTTGGCGGCCTGTGTTGCGCGCGTGGTAGGCTTTCCCAGGCCTGGTCATCACCGCCTGCATGTCCATTTTCAGGAAGCCGACGGCCGAGAGACCTGGACACGCGATTTCAGCGGACGGTGCTTCCAAAGCGAACTCAGCCAGCGCAATAGATGGCTTGTCGAACGGTTCGGCCCGCTGCGCTTTGCCTTCGACCTGCCCAGCGATGATAAAGGGTTGAGCATGGTGATGCGGCGGTGGTGGCTTGGACCATTGCCCTTGCCGAAATGGCTGGCCCCACGCTCCAACGCACGAGAATGGGCGGAAGGCGGACGCTTCCACTTCGATGTGCCGATCGCCTTGCCGCTGATTGGACAACTGGTCCATTATCGCGGATGGCTTGAACCAGCACCAACTTAATAGTATTACGGCACAGAGTTATCCCCGTATCTCGCATGTCGACCCACAGTGGCCGCTCAAAAATCAATTTCAGCGTTCCAGCTTCTGACCATCCGCCTCTCGCGTCAGCTCGGAAATATCGCCCCGGCGAGCTAGATTCTGACTTATGCGGGCGGGCGACAAATATCGACATAGCACATGAAGTGCCGCTGCCGGATCATGGCGCGCGCCGCACAGGAAAATGTCGATGGCAGCATAGCCATGTTCGGGCCATGCGCGGATCGACATATGTGATTCGACGAGCAGGCCACACCGGTAACGCCCTGTCCTTCACCGAAATGGCCGCATCGCTGCGTTTGATAACAGCATGGCATGGATAACCTACAATCCGAGCGGCAAAAACACGGATGCTCAGGCACGCAGTAGAGTGCCTACAACCACCGAGATCGATTGGACTGGTGACAATGTGCCCTGCCTGGCATCTGGCCCGGATCGGTGAAAGCGGCGTTGGGTCAGCAGCGGCTGCGGGCGGGCGGACCCGACCCTCTGGAGGCGTTTAGAGCATCACGCTTGAAATAGGAATCGAGGGATTCCCAGAAGGTCTGGAATGTGATTCACCGTTGTTGGAGGTGGATCATGGGAAAGTCCTATTCAACCGATCTTCGGGATCGGATCGCCAGTCACATTGCATCGGGGCAATCGCGCCGCTCAGCGTCCCGACATTTTGGGGTAAGCCCCAGTTGCGCGGTGAAACTGGCGCAGCGCGTGGCGACGACGGGATCGGCAGCGCCTGCTCGGCAAGGACGCCCGCCCGGTGACGGCAAACTGGCGCCCCACATGGCGACTTTGGTCAGATGGGTCGATGCCGAGCCGGATATAACCATGCCCGAACTGTCGACCCGGCTTGCTGCGGCCACCGGTGTTCGGGCGCACCCTGCCTCGCTGTCGCGTGCCTTGCTCAAGGCCGGCTACAGCTTCAAAAAAACGCTGATGGCATCGGAATGCGGACGCGATGATGTCGCCCGGGCGCGCCGGGCCTGGCGCGTCTATCGGCAGCCTGCCTTGCGAAGAGAGCCGCATCGACTGGTGTTTATCGACGAGACAGCAACCACCACGAAGATGACGCGGTTACGGGGACGGGCGCGCCGTGGCCAGCGCCTCAAAGCGCGTGCGCCCTTTGGCCATTGGAAAACCCAGACCTTCATTGCAGCCCTGCGCTGCGACGGACTGACCGCGCCATGGGTCATCGACTGTCCCATGAACCGCACGACTTTCGAGACCTATGTCGAAACGCAACTCGCCCCGACGCTGCAACCCGGCGACGTGGTCATCCTCGACAATCTCTCCAGCCATAAAAGCGAGAAAGCCAAGGCGATCCTGAAAGCGCGCGGCGCGTGGTTCCTCTTCACACCGCCCTACAGTCCCGACCTCAATCCGATCGAAATGGCCTTCTCCAAACTCAAGGCACATCTTCGCCGAACAGGAGCCAGAACCATCGATGCCCTCTGGAAGGCTATCGGAAATATCTGCGACATCTACACCCCTGACGAATGCCGAAACTTCCTCAAAGCCGCTGGATATGCGTCCGATTAAAGGCTCGATGCTCTAGCGGCAAATTCCTTTCATCGGGATCAGACGGTCTGCTAGCGCCCAAGCGACAGAATATTAGCCCTCATGCTCGCCCTGTGCATCAGCGCGCTGTAATTGCGTTGTCTTACATCGACCCCGATCATAGCTGCCGACTGTCCGGATAATCTCGCCCTGCTTCGGTTCGACGCGATGGCCTCCCACGATTCCCGCGAGCACCCGCACAATCAGTTGGTCGAGCCGGGTCACGACATAGCAGTCGATATTCGGCTCGGCATGTCCGTTGCCGATACCACTATCGTCGGTAAGGAAAATATAGCGCCCTCCGGTGAGCGCTGCCATCGCCCGCATGACAAATTGGGCGCTATCCTCGACGCCGCTCGCCGCGATCGGGACAATTCTGACGCCCTGCTCGCGCAAATGCGCCACCGCATCGAGCGTCGCGCCGAACGCGTCGCGATGGGGTGGGGCGTCCGAGATCAGCAGTACCGCCTTGGCGGCCTCCGGGCGCTATTGCATATCGTCGGCTGCGATCAGGGCACGGTCGACGGCTTCGGGCATGTCACCGCCGCCATCGGCATCCTGCCGGTCCAGTGTGGATTGCACGCCTCCCATATCTCGCGACAAAGGGAAGGATCGCGTGACATAGTCGTCACCCTGATCGCGGTAGAAAACCAGACCAACCCGGATGTCGAGATTGCCCGCGTCCCGCTTTAGCCGAGTGATGATGCCATTCAGTTCCGCCTGCAAATAGGATATCTCGTCCCTCATGCTGCCGGTCGTATCCATCACCAGCACGAGGTCGAGCGCACCGACAGGACGACTCCGGCCCGGCACGGCGAGCGTCACCGTCTGCTCGCCATAGTCTCGCAGCTGCACGACACGGCTGACTGATTGCCCTACCGAGGCAATGCTGATCCGTGACCGGGAAGCAACATGGTCATAACGGGGATAGAAGGATGCGACCCCGTCCGCGCCCGTTACGAGATGCAATGCGCCGCCCGGACGATCGACCGCGATCCGGGTTTGTGGCATCGGACGCCCAGCTGAATCCACCACCCTCACTGCGACACGGTTGCGCGTATCAACAAAGGGCAGAGTGACATCCTGCTGCACAAGCCCGCTGGCATAGCGGGCATAAAGATCGGCGTTGAGGATATCGTCATGATCGCCCGCCGTGAGGTTGCCGGCCTGCAGTCGATCAAATTCGTCCGCAGTCTCCTCCTTCATTTCGGCAGTCCGCCGTTCCTCCCGCATTTTCACAAGACCGCCCACATCCAGTTCGCGGGTAGTGACCGTGGTCCGTTCTCTGCCTGTCTCCCCCGTCGGCATCGAGCATCCGGCGGCTAACATGGACAGGGCGAGCACAGTGCAGAGAGATGACTGGATCGAATAGGGCGGCTGCATGATATTCCCCTCACCAGATCGAATGAGGACAAATCTATCTCTGCAGTTGAAATTGCCAAGACCAGCACTGTCCGCATGAAAGCGAAAGAACGATCCTGCAAATGGCCCTTATAATAGATAAATCTATATATTATAATATCTTAGATCCGAGTGGCGGGCGCCCCTGCACCGGATCTGCACGACAAATCCTCGGCAAGAACACAATCCCGCCGCTCACCACTCCATCGCCGCATGAGACTGACTTTCCCGACAATCTGGGAGTGTTCGCATGCGCCGCCTATCTCTTTTCAAAAGCTTCAAATGGAAGCTATTTCTCGCATCGGCAGCCATTATCTTTGCCGATAACCTATTTTATAAAAACGGCCTCTCGGGCGGATATATCGGCATCTTTGCCTTTGGTGTGCTGCTGTGTCTCGTCCTTTGCCGGAGGAGCATCTGGCAGCGATGGCAGGGAAGCGTCGCCGCGCTGTGCGCTTTGGCCTTCTGTGGTGCGTTGATCCTTGATCCCGGACCACTGGCCTGGCTTCTCTTCTGGGTGGCGATCAGCATGGCTGCGCTGTTTGGTACGACGACGCCCTATGACGATGGCTGGTTGTGGCTCCAGCGCATGGTCCTGCACGGCCTGCGCTCGCCAATCGCGCCTTTTATCGATGCTAGGAAATTCGCACGCGTCTGGCGAAAGCCACGCGACAGGCGCTTCAGGCTGAGAGCCTTCGTTCCGATCCTGGCCCTGCCGCTAGGCGGCAGTGCGATCATTCTGATCCTTTTCGCGACCGCCAACCCGATCATTGCCGACGCGCTGGGGATGATTCGACTGCCCGACCTGTCCGCCGTCACGCCCGCCCGGCTCGCATTGTGGCTTGCAATCTTTGCGTTCAGTTGGAGCCTGCTGCGGGCCCGCGCCGCGCGATCGCTCATCCCGACGTTCGATGGTCGCGGCGACCTGCCATTGGCGGGCGTGTCAGTCGCGTCGGTTAAATTGTCGCTGATCCTCTTCAACATCCTGTTCGCGATCGAGAATATGCTCGATATCGCCTATCTGTCCCGCGCCCTGCCGCTACCCCGCGGGATGACGATCGCCGCCTATGTTCATCGCGGCGCCTACCCGCTTATCGTCACGGCCTTGCTGGCGGGATTGTTCGTACTCGTCACGTTGCGCCCCGGCTCTTCGACGGCGGCTGTACCGGCGATCCGGCGGCTGGTCATGCTGTGGATTGTCCAGAATATGATCCTGGTGGCGTCCAGCATTCAGCACACGCTGGACTATGTCGATGCCAGCATGTTCACGGCGCTGCGAATCCATGCACTGGCTTGGATGGCGCTGGTCGCGGCTGGGTTGCTGCTCATTTACTGGCGTATGCTGCGGGAGAAGGACGCAGCATGGCTGATCAACATGAATATGTTGCTCGCGGCCCTGACGCTCAGCTTCTTCTCCTTCTTCGACGCGGGCGAAGCGGCAGCGTGGTGGAATGTCCGACATGCGCGCGAAGTGACGGGCCGGGGTCCGGCCCTCGACCTATGCCATCTCCGTCAATTGGGACCCTCGGCCCTGCTGCCACTCATCGAACTGGAAGGTCGCCCCCTGACGCGCCCTTTCAAGGAGCGCGTCCAATCGGTCCGGTCCGACATTCAGGAGACAATGATCTACATCGACCATCAAGGAGGGTGGACATTGCGGAATGAATACCGCCTCGACATGGCGAGGAAACGGCTCAAGACCATCAAATCCATTCCACTGCCCGCCGGAGAGCGGGACTGTCACGGCATTCTCGTGCAGCACGCCCCGCCTGCCGCAGAAGCAACCCCAGCACCTGCGAGCACCACTCCCACATTGACACAGGCGAAGGAACAATGCTCATGTGTCCTATGCCGCGCACGATCCTCATCGTCGATGACGATCCCCATATTCGACAGCTTCTCGTCTTCGCCTTCAGCAAGGCTGGGCTCGACACGATAGAGGCAGGCGTTTCTGCCTGTCGCGCGAACTCAGGGCCGCCCAGCGACGGCAAGTCCGCAACCGGCTGGTGACAATGGCGGCCCGCTTCGCGCTAGACAATGGCATCGAGCGCTATTGCTGCGTCGCCGACATGCCCTGGTTCAGCCAGATCCTGTCCTTCGGCTGGGAATGTCGCCCGCTCGGTCTTCCGCAGATGCTTCCCTTCGGCATGACAGGCGCCATGGAGATCAGCATCGACAGGGACACCCCAGCGCGCATGGCCGAAGCGGGCGTCTAGCAGGACACACCCGTTCATTTCGCGGCTGCTGCGGCGGCCTGAGGAGAAGCGACCATGGCAAATTTACCCGACATTGCCCCGCTTGCCGATCATCACACGAGCGCCCTGCTCGACCAGGGCTATTGCATCATTCCTGCAGCCCTCTCCGCCGCCTCCGCCCGAGACCTTGCCGAGGATCTCTCCGCGGATTTCGAGAGGACGGCGGCTTCGACCGGTCCATTCTACGGCAATGACACGAAGAGGTTCGGCAGCCTGCTGCGGCGTTCGCCCCATGCCCAGGCCTTCGTTCAGCATGACCTCATACTGGCGGTGGTCCGCCAGATACTTGGCCCCTGGTGCGACCATGTCGCGCTCAACCTCACCCAGGCGATCGAACTCATGCCCGGCTCGATCGAGCAGGTGCCGCACCGCGATCAGGACATGTGGCCGTGCAGCCGCCTGGTTGATCCTGACCTCCATGTCGAATTCCTGGTCAATGTGATGTGGCCCTTCACATCCTTTACCAGGGACAATGGCGCCACGCGGGTCTGGCCGGGCAGCCACCGGCGGCAGGATGAGACGATCCTCGATCCCGAAGACGCAATTGTCGCCGAGATGGACCCGGGTTCGGCCCTTCTGTTTCTCGGATCGACGCTTCACGCAGGCGGCCCCAACAAGACCGATCACCCCCGTCGCGGCATGATTGTCAGCTATGCGCTGGGCTGGCTCAAGCCCTATGAGCTGCAATGGCTTGCCTACCCGCCGGACTTGGCGAGGCAATTCGACCCGGACCTTTCGGATCTCATCGGTTATCGTATCCATCGTCCGAACCTCGGCAATTATGAGGGCCACTGTCCTTCGAAGATGCTGCGCAGTACCGATGCCAATATCGGCGCCGTCGACGCACTGGGCGATGAGCAGCATGCGCTGATCGAGGCCTATCGCCGCGAAGGACTGTTGCCCTCCGTCGCCCCGTCCTGAAAAAAGGCGGACACACATGGACATGACAAGGAAAGGCGAGCCCATCGGTCCGCAGGAATCGGAGAAGGCCCGCCGCCAGGACCGTGCCCGGATCTGCCGGGTCCTCATAGAGGAACGGCGACTGGTGCAGGCGGCCTTCGGGCAGAAACTATGCGCCAATTTCAACTGGGATATGCTGCTTGAACTCTATGAAGCGGAGAGCGAAGGACGGGACGTTTATCAGTCGGCGCTTTGCCTCTCGGCCGGCATACCGGATTCCAGTGCGCACCGTTGGGCAGCAAAGCTTGCCGCCCGGGGGGTGTTCGCGCGACGCCACGACGATATGGACAAGCGGCGGATTATCGTCACCATGACGGACGACACCCGGCACGCTCTGGACCGTATCATGGACCGGCTTGCACGATGGGCCCCGTGAGCCGGGAGTTGCGTCGCCGCCGCGCATCTAATATGATGCGTGATGACAGATGCGACAAGGATGAGCTGATGCGTACGACGCTGGTCATAGATGATGATGTGATGGAAGCCGCGCGCGCCATCGCGGAGCATCAGAACCGTTCGATCGGCCAGGTCGTTTCCGATCTGGCCCGTCGCTCGCTTCGCGCCCCCGAAGCCGCACGCAGCCGCAACGGCATCGCCCTCCTCGCTCCGAAACCCGGCGTCGTGGTGACGCCAGAGATCGTCAACGCGCTGCGAGACGAGGCGCCGTGACCTATCTTCTCGACGTCAATGTGCTCGTTGCTCTGATCGATGCGTGTTTCGGAAAATTCCGGACAGTTATTTCACTAAATCGCGGACAGGCATTTCAGTAAATACGGGACAGTGATTCCGCTAAATCCCGGACAGGGTTTGGGACAGGATCAAGGTTAGGTTTTGTGATGCGCCGCTCTGGCATTGTTGCTCCTCATCGTTGCGATGGGAGGGGTGATGCCAAGGCGGAAGCAGACGAGACGAACCGACGTGAAGGACATGCGATCGATCCTCCGGCTGACCTACGATCAGGGTTTGTCGGTACGGGCCGTGTCAGAGCGGCTGAAGCTTAGCAAGACGACGGTGTCGACCTATTTACTGCGGGCGCGCGAGGCTGGGCTGACAGGCTGGCCGTTGCCGGCCGGCTACGACGACGACGCAGCGATCGAACGGCTGGTGTTCCGCCGTGTCGGCCGCCCTCCTCAGGATCTGGGCGAGCCGGACTGGCCAGTGGTTGCGCGGGAGATCAAGCGCAAGGGCGTGACGCTGGTTTTGCTGTGGCAAGAATATCGGGCTGCCCATCCCAATGGCTATGGCTATACCTGGTTTTGCGATCGGTTCCTGTCCTTCCAGCGGCGGACCCATGTCAGCTTTCGCAATCGGTATGAGGCGGGCGCCGTCCTGCAAACCGATTATGCCGGGCAGACTGTGCCGCTGATCGATCCTGTGACGGGCGTCATCACCCAGGCACAGATCTTCGTAGCGGTGCTGGGTGCTTCATCCTTCACCTTCGCAATGGCCAGCTTGAGCCAGCAGTTGCCGGACTGGATCGACGCGCAGTGCCGGGCATTGGCCTTTGTTGGCGGCGTTCCGCGCGCGATCGTGTGCGACAATCTGAAAGCGGGCGTTGCCAAAGCGCTATGGTTCGAGCCCACGCTCAGCGCGACCTTTGCGGCGATGGCCGAGCATTACGATACGACGATCCTGCCTACCCGGAGCCGGCGGCCGCGCGACAAAGGAAAGGTCGAGGGCGCAGTGTTGATCGTGGAGCGCTGGATCCTGGCGCGGCTGCGCAATCGGCGCTTCTTCAGTCTGGCGGATCTCAATGCCGCGATCGCGGACTTGCTGGTTGATCTCAATGATCGGCCCATGCGCCATGTCGGCAAATCCCGTCGCGCAATCTTTGACGAGATCGAACGGACGGCATTGGCGGCGTTACCTACGTCGGTGTTCGAATATGCCGAGTGGAAACGCGCCAAGGTCCATCCTGATTATCATGTCGAGGTCGACAAGACCTTTTACTCCGTGCCGCACGGACTGATCGGCCGGCAGGTCGATATCCGCCTGACGCATCGAGTGGTCGAGATCTTCTACGATCATGCGCGGGTCGCCAGCCATATGCGGACATCGCAGCGCCGTGGGCACGTTACCGTGAATGAGCACATGCCCAAGGCGCATCAGCGCTATGCGAATATATCGCCAGCGAGCCTGATCGAGCGCGCCAGGAAAACCGGTCCTAACACAGCGACGTTCGTGGAAAGGCTGATGATCGACAAGCCACATCCCGAGCAGGGCTATCGCTCCGCCATGGGCGTCCTCTCGCTGGCCCGGCGCTACGAGCGCGATCGGCTTGAAGCCGCCTGCGATCGAGCGCTGGTGATCGGCGCCGTTACCTACTCATCCCTCAACGCCATCCTCAAGGCCGGGCTCGACAAGATCCAGCCGACAGCGGGGCCGCTCAAACCAACACCGGCGCACGACAACATCCGTGGCGGGTCCTATTATCAATAATGAAAGGACGATCTTGTGCTGACGCATCCTACCCTTGATCAAATGCATAGCCTGGGGCTAGCGGGCATGGCGGCCGCGTGGCGCGACATTGCCGAGCAAGACACCGCTGGCGATCTGACCCGAGACGAATGGCTCGGGCTCATGCTGGACCGCGAGATCGCCACTCGCGCCGATCGACGGCTGACTAATCGTCTTGCCAGCGCGAAACTGCGCTTTGTCGACGCCTGTGTCGAAAATATCGACTTCGGGGCGCATCGCGGACTGGATCGCCGCAATATCCTCTCGCTCGCACAGGGTGCCTGGCTCAAGGCAAATGAGAATCTCATTATCACCGGCCAAACCGGCACGGGAAAAACGTGGCTGGGATGTGCGTTCGGGCGACAGGCGGCGCGCCAGGATCACTCCGTCTTATATCTGCGCATGCCGCGCCTGTTCGAGGATCTTGCACTCGCGCGCCTCGACGGTCGCTTCCCACGCGTCGTCGACAAGCTTGCCCGCGTTCAGCTGCTCATTCTGGACGACTGGGGTACCCATAGTCTCAACGATCAGCAACGCCTTGATCTGCTCGAAATCTTCGAGGAACGGTATCGCCGCAGATCCACGCTCATCACCGCCCAGCTCCCCGTGGCGGCCTGGCACGAAATGATCGGCGAGCCCACGATCGCCGATGCTATCCTCGACCGCATCGTCCACAATGCCCATCGCATCACGCTGAAAGGAGACAGCATGCGGCGACAAAAAGCTCCGCATGGCTTGACCCAGGAAGCAAATATCGAAATCACTCAACCCTGACAGCAACCAGGCATCCACTGCCTACACCAGCTGTCCCGGATTTACTGAAGCGCTTGTCCGGGATTTAGCGAAGCAGCTGTCCGACTTTTGCGAAATACGCAGATCGATCCCAATCATGTCGGCCATGATGCCGCGCATCAATGGTTCGAGTCCATCGGTGCCAGGGCCTGGGCGACCTGCCCTATCACCGAGAATGGTGTCATCCGCATCGTGGGGAACGTCAGATATCCCTCGACCCCCGGTTCGCCAGCCGAGGTGGCGCGCATCATCGGGCAGATGCGGCAGTTGCCAGGGCACAGCTTCTGGGCTGACGATATCAGCCTGCTGTCGGACGAGCGGGTCGACGAGAGCCAGCTTCTCACCTCTGCGCAGGTTACCGACACCTATCTCCTTGCCCTTGCCGTAGCGCATGATGGCAAGCTTGCCACGTTCGACCGGCGGCTCTCGCCCCGGGCCGTCAGCGGCGGCAAAGCCGCCCTCCACCTTATCGGACATCAGTGATGCGCACGGACCTCGACCATCTTCCGGCGGCCAAGCAGCGCGAGCTTGAGGAGGTCGTTCGCATTCTGTTCGCGGAATTTCGCGAGGCAACCGAAAATGCGACGGGCCGGCGGAAATCGGCGCGCATCCTCAAGATCATTCTGTTCGGCTCCTATGCACGGGGCGACTGGGTCGATGCGCCGTTCGACGCCAACCAGTACAAGTCAGACATGGATATACTGGTGATCGTCAACCAGAAGGAGATGGCCGATGTTGCCGCATACTGGTCGGCGGCGGAGCAAAGGCTGATCGACGCCTATATCATCGAGAAGCGGATCAACACGCCGGTGCATTTCATCGTCCATTCGCTCCAGCAGGTTAATCAGGGCCTTGCCCATGGCCGGGTCTTCTTCATGGAGATCGCGGAGCAAGGCATCGCCCTCTATGACGGAGACAGTCGCGAACTCGCCAAGCCCAAGCCCAAGACGCCAAACCAGGCGCTGGAGGCTGCGCAGGAATATTTTGACGAATATTTCCCGGACGCGATGAGCAATTTCGAACTCGCAAAGGTTGCGGTTGAGCGAAATTTCCACAAACAGGCGGCGTTCCTGTTCCATCGAACTACAGAGGCACTGTATCAGGCCATCCTGCTTACGTTGACGTTCTATACGCCTTACGATCACAATGTCGCGTTCCTGAGGCTTCAGGCAGAAGGCCGCAACCAATCGCTGTTCGACGTTTGGCCGCGCGGTACCCGGAAGGAACGGGCGATGTTCCAGAAGCTCAAGGACGCCTATGTGAAGGCGCGCTATTCAAAGCACTACCGGATCACACCTGAAGAATTGAACTGGCTCGCCGAGCGGATCAAAATTCTGGGGCAGATGACGCATGAAATCTGCACCGCCCATATTGCGAATCTGCGAAGGAATGCTGCCCATTGAGGCGATGGAATATAGGGCTACTGCATCGTAAATTGTGCGTTGGCAGTGGCTCCGGCACCTTTTCCAACGTCAAACCCAGAGGCCCTACAACGGCAAGGACTGGGACTTTCGAGACTGTCCGCTTCGGAGGGCAGGCGTTGGGAAACTAGACATTCGAAGGCGTTTGCGTTGATGGCCGCCTATGTGAAGGGTTTCGGGCGCCCTGCGTACGAAAGCCTCCAGTGCAGGAACCCGCGGGCCCCACGCGCTGCTCTATGGGTAAATAGGCTTTGGGATGGTTCTGGCGGGTAGACGTTGCCGGGCCGGAAGTGCGACTATCGGGCGGAACGGCATGATTTCGGGCCGCGTTAGGCCGCTAGCAGCGGTGGTTTTACGGATCAGCGTGTCCTGCGCCCGCTCTAATTCCGGGATGGGCATGCGCCCGGTCGTCGGCCAGGACGCTATGAGCGTGACCATCATGTAGAGCGAGCCATGCCGGATCATGGCGCGTGTCTCCGGGCGTGTGAGGCTGGCGTTGGTGGTGCGCGCGGTTGGCACCAGCGGGCGAAGGTTTCGACGATAGTCATATGCCCGCCGCAACATGGGCATGGCGGGCGATGATCGGGCGGCTCGTCGGGTTCGGATTCCTCGATCGGCGCAGCAACGCCCAGCAGCCTGCGGGCGAGCGCCATAGCTTCCTTGTGCGTCGAACTGGCGAGCAGGCCATAATGCCGGATGCGATGGAAGCCGCGCGGCAGGACATGGATCAGGAAGCGGCGGATGAACTCGTCTGTCGCCAACGTCATGACCTGCTGGCGTTCAGCACTATCGCGGCGATAATCCTTGTACCGGAATGTCACTCCGGCCTCGTCGAAGCCAATGAGCCGCCGGTTCGAGATGGCAACGCGGTGCGTGTAGCGCGAGAGATAGGCCAGCACCGCCTGCGGCCCCGCAAAGGGCGGTTTGGCATAGACCACCCAGCGCTTCTTCCGGATCGGCGACAGATGCCGCAGGAAGGGCTTACGTGAGGCCAGGCCCGCCAAGGCGTTGAAGAAGGCCAGCTTCCCAGCGTCGAACAACGCCAGCAGGCGTGTGAGGAACAGCCGGCGGAACAACGCACCCAGCACGCGTACCGGTAGCAGGAAGGCGGGGCGCGAGGAGATCCACCGCGTGCCGTCCGGCGTGATGCCGCCGCCGGGCACGATCATGTGCACATGCGGGTGGTGCGTGAGCGCTGATCCCCATGTGTGCAGCACGGCAGTGATGCCGATGCGAGCGCCGAGGTGTTTCGGATCGGCCGCGATGGTCAGCATGGTGTCCGCAGCCGCGCGGAACAGCAGATCATAGACCACCGCCTTGTTCTGGAAGGCGATGTCCGCGATCTCGGCAGGCAGGGTGAACACGACGTGGAAGTAACCGACCGGCAACAGATCGGCCTCGCGCGCGGCCAGCCAAGTGCGCGCGGCCGCGCCCTGACACTTGGGGCAGTGCCGGTTGCGGCAGGAGTTGTAGGCGATCCGCCAATGCCCGCAGTCATCGCAGGCCTCGACGTGACCGCCCAGTGCGGCTGTGCGGCAGTTCTCGATCGCTGTCATAACCTTGAGCTGGCCAAGGCTCAGATGCCCGGCATGGGCTGCGCGATAGGCGGGCCCGGCGCTACGGAAGATGTCGGCGACCTCGAGTGAGGTGCGCACCGGTTCAACCGGGAGGGCCCCTGCCTTCCATCACGGCCACGATCTGGTCGAGCGGACTGGCCACCGCCCGCATAGTCTTGCTCGAAACCTGAGTATAGATGCCGGTCGTGTTGATGTTCACGTGTCCCAGCAGGACCTGAATGACGCGGATATCGACACCCTGCTCGAGCAGGTGAGTGGCAAACGAATGCCGCAATGTGTGCGGGCTTACCCGCTTATGGATCTCGGCGCGCTCGGCCGCTTCCTGCACGACGCGATGCAACTGGCGCGCTGAGACCGGATCCGTGCCGTTGCGGCCGGGGAACAGCCAGCCATGTGGCAACATCACTCCCCGCCGCTTGCCTTCGCGCCACCATTGACGAAGCAAATCCAGCAGGTGCGGTGAAAGTATGGCGTTGCGATCCTTGCGTCCCTTGCCCTGCTCGACGCGGATCACCATCCGGGTGCTGTCGATGTCATCGACCTTGAGGTGGGCAACTTCCGAAACGCGCAGGCCCGCGCCATAGGCGACGCTGAGCGCTGCTTTGTATTTGATACCTGGCGCAGCCTCGAGCAGTCGCGCTGTCTCCTCGACGCTCAAAACCACCCGCAACTTGGGCGCGTAGTGCATGACGACAAGCCCCAGCGCCATCTCCGTAAGCGCCGACGGAAGGTGGCGTTGACGCGGCCTGTCAGGCTTTCCGGCGTGTTCGCGGCGCCCATTTTTTCGCGAGCGCTTCCAGCCTTGCCTCGATCAGGGGGATATCGGGCTGGGCGTTGGGATCATGGTCTTCGCCGAGGGTATCGAGCGCTTCTTCATGATACTCATGCTGGGGGTCGCCGAGCGCTTCGAGCTTTTCGGCGTAACCCCATGGGCCGCCACAGTCCTCTGGAGGCCGCATGCCTACTGCGTCGAGGATGAGTGGATATGTCAGGTGCGGGCTGGCCGGGCTGACGCGCTCGATCTTGACGCTATGCTCCCAGGCGTCGCCAAAGTCATAGAGATATCGGAAGGTCTTGCGCCTCGTATCCGCCAGGACCTGGGCGAGAGTGGCCTTACGGGCATCGAGCGGCCCGTCGAAGCCATATTCAGGATCAGGGATGCCAAAGCCAGTCTGCCCGAAGCTCATTTCCCACAGGTGAGAGTCCGTCCACGAGAAGGCGGTCTGGATGACGGTGTGCAAGCGGTCCAGGCGGATATTGAGCGGCACCTCCAGCGTTCGGCTGACGGCCGGTGTGACATCGTCCAGCGCAATCTTCATCCGCACCACAGTGCCGTTGCTCACGCAGCCTTCTCCAGATCGTTGCTCAGCTTTGATGCCTGCCATTTCCACGGCAGGAAGTCATCGATCCGATTGATCGGATGGTTGCCGATGCGCTCAATGACGTCTGTGAACCACGCTTCAGGCTCGACGCCGTTGAGCCGGCATGTGCCGGCCAGGGAGTAAAATAACGCGGCCGCCTCTCCCCCCTTCATGGAGCCGACGAACATCCAGTTCCGGCGCCCGAGCGCGACACCGCGCAGGGCATTTTCCACCAGATTGTTGCTGATCTCAAGCCGACCGTCATCGCAGTAACGGATCATGGCCTGCCAGCGGTTAAGCGGATAGCGACACGCACGCGCCAGATTGCTGTCAGACGACAAGCCTCGGTTCTGGGTTTCGAGCCAGACGCGCAGCGCCTCCAGCTTCGGCACCGCCTTGATCTGGCGGATGCGTCGTCGCTCATCGGGTGGCGCGCTCTTGATGTCGCGCTCGATGGCGAAGAGCTCGGCGATCCGCACAACCGCCTCCGCCGCGATCGGTGACGGGCTCTTGTCCAAGATGTCGGTAAATTTCCGGCGCGCGTGGCTCTTATGTCGAGATCGACATAAGAGCCATTATCCAGAGCATGGTTTTATCTGGGGCCACGCGATGCTGATGTCCGGGATCGGCGAAAAAGCTCTGCGTGGACCTCGTGATAAAATCATAGGGACCGGAGGTACAAAAGCAGATCCGGCTTTGGCTTCCAAGGCGTGGCCTTTGCGGGTTCGATGCCAGCGTGCTTCCAAAAGTTCTGTAGCGCATCGCGCTTCATCTTCAGGTTCGTTAAGATATACCGGTTCGTGGTCGCGATGCTGGAATGACCGAGATAATCGCGGATCACGGTCACGTCGGTGCCTGACTGCAGGAGCGCGACGGCGCAGCTGTGGCGGAAAACGTGAGGAGTGATGCGGTCACGCGCCAACCTTGGCCGATCCTGGACGACTGGCGAGGCATGCTTGGTAAGGATGTACGCCGCTCCATCGCGGGTCAGCGGCTGGCCGTGTCGGTTCATAAAAACATGCTGCTGACCCGCGGCACCCGACAGGTTTTGCAGGCGCCGCAACGCGTCGGCCGTCTCGCGCCATAGCGGAACGAACCGCTCCTTGCGGCCCTTCCCATGTAGTCGGGCCTGGTGTGGCGGCGTCAGTTGAAGGTCCTGCCACAGCAGGCCGGTTGCTTCGCTCACTCTGGCGCCGCAATTATAGAGGAAAAGCAGCAGCGTGTAGTCGCGCCAGCCACTGCGGGTCCGCCGATCGGGATGGGCGATGATGGCCCGCACGTCGGTTGCTTCGAGGTAAGTTGCGGGCTTTTGCCTCGCCCGCTTCGACGGCAGCGCCAGCACCTGCGTGTAACGGAGGGCATTGTCGAGATCGTTGCGCAAGAGGTGCTTGAAGAAGCTGCGAAGCGCGGCACGGCGGCAGTTGCGCGTCGCGGTGGAGTTCGATCTTCCGCCCTCGAGATGATCGAGGAACCCAGCGACGGTGTCGGCATCGAGATCCTCCAGCACAAGCGCGGCGACCTCGCGGCTGCGATGCTGGGCAATGAATTGAAACAGCAGCTTGAGCGTGTCGCGATAGGCGCGCGTCGTATGTGGGCTCGCGCCGCGCTGACGCGGCAGATAGTTGGAGAAGAACGACTCCACCAGAGCGAACAGCATCTGAGGTCCGGCCTTACTCATCGTGGCTGCCGGGCGTGTCGCATATGTTGTTCGAAGCGCGTGCTCGCGAGTTCCAGGAGTTGCGGCGTCGCCTTCAGATAGACCTCGGTCCCAATGACGTTCTGGTGCCCGAGATAGGCCGAAAGCCAAGGGAGCTTGGCGTGAATGTCAGCACCTTCCTCCGCCCATGCCGTCAGGCGGTGAACCGCGAATGCATGCCGAAACTCATATGGACGCGCTCCGACGCGCCCTTGCGCAGGCTTGATATCGAGGCGGCGCAGGAGCTTGCGAATAGCTTCGGACGCAGCGTGGGTATGGAGTGGCGCGCCGTTGAGGCGAACGAACAGCGCTTCGGAATCCACTTGACCACGATCGTGAAGTAACCGGCATCGATCATCGACATAGAGGCGAAGCTCTGCGACAAGATCGTCGCGCATGGGGACGATCCGCGTACGCCGTTTGCTGTTGCGGATGAGCAAGGTCCCACGGTCGAGATCGACATCATCCATGGTCAGACGCACCGCCTCGCCGAGCCTGAGGCCGGTGCAGTAAAGCACGAGAATCAGCCTTCGCAGCATCGATGCCCATATGAAGCGGCCTTGGTGCGCTGACGCGGCGGCGAGAATGCAGCGGATCTCGTCGCGGCTGAAAATATAAGGAAAGAACGTCGACTCCTTCACCGGCGCAAAGGCGTGCTCGGGCACATAGCTGGTGGGATCGCGACGACGGCGATGCAGGCAAAGTTGACGAATGACCCCGAACTCATTGCCGAGCGTGACGGCCTTGCGGTCGGGCAAGCGGCCACACCAGCGGCTAATCGCTTCGGCCAGCGGAATATCGACATCGTCGCCCCACTGGTCTTCGACGAAGCGAAGGAAGCGTTCGATCTCAAACTCGCCGCGTCGATAGGGATGGCCCATGGCGCGCTTGAATGCCAGAAAGCTCGCGGCGTCGTTCCTCAACTCTTCCAGGACGACGACGGTGGTCATGTTGGCACCGGCAATGCGATCTCGCGCAGGGATGCGGTGGCGATCCGCACATAGGCCGAGACCGACTCTGGATCCCGGTGACCAAGGAGATCCGATACCACCTGGGGCCGCGCACCAAGGTCGATCTGGCGCGCCGCGTGAGAGTGTCGCAAGACATGGCTGCCCAGAAATGGCGCATCGATCCCCGCGATCTTCGCATGCTTCATCAAGATGTGGCGTATCGCGCTCGAAGCGACGAATGGCTCCAGCGGCATCTTCATCTGCACGAAAAGATGGCGGGTGGGTGTATCAGCGGGCCGGCCGTGGCGTAGATACTCTGCCAGCGCCTTGGCGACGGGTGGCAACAGCGGCAGCGTGAATGCGACGCCCGTCTTTGGGCGAAGGACTGACAGCGTGCCGCTATCCCAGTCAATATCCTGAAACTGCAAGCGGATGATCTCGCCGGCGCCAAAGCCATAGGTGCTCATCATCAGCAGGATCGCGTAGTCGCGAAGGCCCGACGGACTCGATCTGTCCACGGCCATCAGGAGCCGCTTCACATCGTCCCAGGAAAGGGACCGTCTCGGTCGCTCGTGCCGTCGTTGCACGGGCGCGATCACGGCCTCGCTGATATCGACCGGGCTCTGGCCACTCCAGTGCAGGAAACGGGAAAAGCAGCGTACCGTGCAAGCGAGATCGCTCACATGCGATCGGGAATATCGCGCGGCGCAGCCAACCAGAAATGCGTCGACATCGGTTAGCTGCATCGAGTGCCAGTCCTTGCCGGCCTGGATCAAATGATCCTGAAGTCTGCCGATGTGGCCCAGCTTCTTGTGAACCGTCACCTCTGGATTACCGCGGTGCTGGGTCAGATAGGCGGCATATTGCGCGAGCAACGGCGTCAGCAGAGCCTTCACCGGACGAGGCGGTCGCCAGTCAGGTGGGGCAAGCCCCAAGCGATGATAGACACGGCTGAGCGACAGCAGGGCGGTGCTGGAAAGGCGGAGAGAAAGCGGGTCGAGACCCCGTCGCTTCGCATACCAGTCTATGAACCGGCCAACTCGTTCGAGGGTCAACTCTTCTCGCTCGACCAAGCCGTGCAAGGCGCAATAGGTACGAAACTGCTGGATGCGGTTCAGATAGACAATCGTTGTTCCTGCCCCAAGCCGCCGCTCCGCGCTCCAGATGCGGCGGATATCGTCGGGGGTGGGCGCGGCAGGGTCGGCTGCGGCGATATGATCGACATGTATGGGCATGGCTTTACCTCGATCGGCAAAGCGTAGCTCGCGATGAACGCGTGATCACGCCCCGCATCGTGTTGGCAAGAGCCACCGGCGGCGTCGCCACTGCCAATCCTCTGGATAGGCCGGAATCCCAGGGGCGCCGGAATGCAGTGCAACAGCTGCGGGGAAAGAGCTCGGCGAAGCATTGCAAGGGCCGGAACGTCACCCACCGGCAAGCCCGGCCTTGCCAGCTGGGGCGCCATCACTTCAACGGCGGCAACGGATCTGCGCACCGCGACCACACGGCGGCGAAGCCAGCGCACCGCGCCTGGAAGGCAAATATCGGGCCCGCGTGCTGCGTCTGCGGCGGCTTCCATGCTCCGCGCCGACGCGGCGATCCCAGCGCTGCGATCAATCGCGGCAAGCGAACCGGGCAGGCGAGCGGCGAGAAAATCCGGGAGCAAGCTGAATGTTATGCGCCCTTGTGGGCAATAGCAGCGAGCGATCCGTACACCCGGGCTGGTCAGGCGCGCATAACTGCCGTGACGCCGAAATGCACAGCCACCGTTCGGGTGGAGCGGGCAGCGCGACAGTCGCGCGCGCCGCCACTCCTGTGTGGCGACATAGTCCTCGATCGTCGACCTGGTACGCAATGGTATCTGCAACTTCGCCCCCGCACGCGGCGGCCGCCAACAGCAAGGTCGCGGCTTTTATCTGGAGCCCAGCGCGCCGAAATCTCCGGCAAGCACGGACTATATCCCAAAATATCCCAGATAAAACCATGCTCTGGATAATGGCTCCAGCATCCCACTTCGACGATATCCCTGGGCGCCTTGGTCTTGGGGTCACGGTAAAGTGCGTTGTACCCGGCAAAGCCGTCTGCCTGTAGATACCCCCGATAGTCGGCGAGATGTTCTGCCGGATGCGCTCCGCCACGATCGGCGCTGAAGCGGAAGACCACGGCAGGCGGGCTCATATCGCCGCTGGAGCGGTCATCACGCAGATATACCCAGAAGTGCCCAGTCCGGCTGCCATCGCCATTGCCCAGCAGCGTGACCGGCGTGTCGTCACCGTGGATCTTGGCGGCTTCCCGGATATAGGCGAACAGCCGCTCACCCAGCGGCGCCAGCAGCCATGCCAGTTTTCGGGCCCAGCGGCTCATCACGTCCCGATCGATGTGGAGTCCCACGCGGCGGAAGATCACCGACTGCCGATGCCAGGGCTGATGATCGACAAAGCGATTGACGACGAGATGGGCCAGCAAGCTGCTGCTCGCCATCACCTTGGGGAGTGGCAGATCGACAGCGGGGGCCTGGCGGATCTGTTCGCAGGACCGGCACACCAGTCTTGGTCGCACGTGGCGAATGACCCGGAAGCGCGCCGGGACATAGTCGAGAACCTCAGTGACAGCCTCGTTAATCTGTACTGACGGCCCGTTACAACCGGTACTGCACGGGCTGGGCTGATGATCGACTGTATGACGCGGGAAGTGCGCAGGAAGCGGAACACGGCCGCCGGATTTGCGGGCCGATTTCGCCACAGACGGTGCCGCCACCTCATCGTTGGCGGGTTGCGGTGCCTCGACCTCCTCGAACATCAGCCGCAGCTGGGCGATATCCATTTTCTCTGAGCTACGACCGAACTGGACGCGCAGCAGCCGCGCGACGCGATGCTCGAGCTTTTCGATCCGCAAGGTCTGGGCTTTGACCGTGGCTTCCGCGGCCCTCCGTTCGGCCCGTTCCTGCTCCATGGCATCGGCCATCTCCAGCAGCATTTTCTGCAGGAGGACTGGGTCTGTGGGAAGGCGATCAAGGGCGAACCGCATGCCACCGATAATAGCCCAAGCCCACGGTAAATCCTACATAAAATGGCGGCTTTCCTGATCTTTTTGGCTATGCGAGCCTCGGCGTGATGACCTCGTCGTGGACGATCGCCTGCTTCCAGTTCATGCCTTCGAGCAACATCGCAAGCTGGGCTGCCGACAGCCGCAGCGCACCCTCATGGGCACGTGGCCAAACAAACTTTCCGCGCTCGAGACGCTTCGCATACACGCATAGCCCTGAGCCGTCCCAGACCAGAGCCTTCAACCTGTCGCCCCTTTTCCCGCGGAACAGGAAAACCGCCCCCGAGAAGGGATCAAGCTGAAGAATATTGCGCACCTGCGCCGACAGCCCATCAAACCCCTTGCGCATGTCGCACGGCGCCAGCGACAGATAGATTTTCGTCGAAGGCGGGAAAGCCAGGCTCAATGATCCAGCTCCCGCAAGACATCGAGCACCTGTTTCAGGGCGGCCCGATCGACCTCGCCATCAACCAACACCGTCAGGCCGCACCGCCCTCGAACCTCAATCCGCCCTGGCTGCCGAGCTTTGGCCGACGGAGAAGACGATGCCAGTTCGACAGGCACGAAGCCCGCCATCGCCCCGCGAAGCAGCTGCTTGCGCCAGGTATAAAGCTGGCCTGTTCCAACGCTGTGCCGCCGAGCCACGGCCGAGACGATCGCCCCCGGCACCGTCGTCTCCTTCAGGATCGCCAGCTTCTCCTCGTCGCTCCAGTTCCGACGCCGCTCCACCCGTACAAGCGCTCCGCCATCACCGCGACCGCTCATACGAGGCTCGTTTGACTGCTCGATGTCCATGCTCACACCTCCTCAAAGGCCGCGAGCTTTCCTATTCCGATGCCGGCAACAAGGCCGCCTTCCGTCGGCGCTTACCCATCTCCGGTCGCTTGAGAGTTATACTGAACAGGAAACGCAGTGCCGATACGGCCCCATTGATGGTTGCTGGACCAACAGCCCGCTCATGCTGATCGATCTGAAAGCGCCGGAGGTCTTCGATCGTAGCCGTATCGGGAGGCCGACCGAGAAACGCGGCAAATGATCGGACGTGCCGGATATAGTCCTTCTGCGTGTGCTCCCCAAAGCCACGCATCGTCATGTCCTGCAACATACGCTCGCGCAGAGAATTCTTCGGGTTCGGGGAAGTGATGGCATCCATGGTGAGTTCCTTTCCGTTGAAGGAACTCCCCGGTCGCAAGGCGACATCGCCGCTCGCAAAGCCTGAACAATACTACGCTACGTCACCCCAAGCGACCCTCCCGCGGAGCGGGTTCGTGCTCTGTGCTCAAAGCCGACATTCGTGTCGTCACAATAGTTCAGCTAAATTGCCCTTGGGCGGAGTTGTGCGTAGGCTCAAATCCCCAGCTTGTGGAAAAAGACCTTGTTCCGCATCTCTGCGTCGGCGAGCACCTTCGTCCAGCTCAATACCTCCATGTACAAACGGATGTTCGGAAACCACTGAAAATAGCCTAGGCCGTCGGGCATGACCGTGAACTGCTTCTCGTTGTGAAGCCAATTAGACACCTTGCGGGGCAGATCGCAGACCACATAGCCATAGAAAGTCGTGTTGTCGGAGACGAGGATGTCACGACCTTTCGGCGTTCTGAACTTCCCGTCCCTGAATTGATTGACGTAGCGGATGATCTGCTGGACCGGATCGTCGTCAGACGAGGTGTTGGCGAAGTCGTGGCGCTGCGGCTTCTTGAATTCGAAGATCGTGATGGGGTTGCTCAGCTCGTTATCGCCACGGAAGGCGATCCGCCGGTTGAAGATGGAGATGTCAGTGCGGTCCGTCCGCGCGCCGTTGATCGGGATGTCTGAAGCCACATAGTCGGCGAAGTTGAGGCGCTCGTCTAGGATCCACAGGTTGTGATGTTCATAGTCGAGCACATCTGAGTCCTTGCGCCTGGGCATGATGATGTCGTGGACATCACCTTCGGACTGGTAGCTGCCTTCGTTGTCCGTCTCCAGCGCCTTCCCAAACAGGTCGAGCACGCACTTCCGCATGGAGACGTAATGGATCAGGTCATTTTTGCTTGTCTGGGAAATGCTAGCCACGACATCGGCCACCTGCTGGTGAAGCGTGTTCGGGTCTTCGCTGGAAAGTATCTGCTGGACCTGCGCCCGCGTCTCCATTTCGCGCGCGAACTTGACCGTCTGAAGGTGCAGCTCGATGTCTTGCGGCGTGGGTTTCATCGGCAATGAGGAGAAGTCGGTTTCGCGGCTGAGCGCGCGATGCCAAGGTGCTTGGGTGGCTATGTAGTCCTCGATCCTAGCGGCCTTGCGCTCTTTACGGATCAGAATCTCTGGTCCCATCGCGTCGCTTGCAACCTCGGCCGCCCGCGCCTCGATCTGAGTCTGCGAGATTCCGTAGAACATGTCGGTTTCGCGCTGGAAGTTGAAGGCGCCGCGCTCGAGTGACACGTTCCGGTCGAGATATTCGCCGAACACGTACGCTTTGATAACATAGTTGCGGTCGCGCCGCGTTCCATCGCTTTCACTGCTATCGTAGAACTCATCCGCGAATTCCGGGATGTGCGTTTGAATCGCGACATCGGTCACCTCTCGCCGGTGTGCGACAAGTGCGATTTTGCTCTTGCTCATGCGGGGGGCATAGAATTTGAAGACCCGCACGCTGAAGGTCTCGGTCTCGTCGTTAGCGGCGATGACGATTTCAGGTTCGCCAACGCCAAGCTCGACGATCTGCCGATTCTCCTGCGTCAGATAGTCGTTGAGTACGATCGGAACGCCGTCCTTCTCATCGACGATCACGATCCGCGGGCATTCTGCCTTAGGATCAATAAAATAGGGCAGCAGACGCTCGACCAGCACGCGCGCGATGACATCGAGGGACTTGTCAGAGAACTTCACCGTCTTCGAACCGCTGATGGTGATCTTCGAGCCGGTCGATGTCGCCGTCGTGTCAGAGACCCGCTCGTTGATGATGATGTCGGTCAGCATTCCCATCTCGAAGAAACGCGCACGCAGTACATCGCCATCGCGGAACACACTTTCCACATCGAAGCGTTCGAAATACTTCAGGCAGGTGAAGCGGCCGAAGCCTTTGCCGCCCTGTCCGGCCTTCAGGCCGCTGTAGAGCGTGTCGAACGAATCTCTGTGGTCTTGGTCGAAGCCGACGCCGTCGTCCTCCACGATGAAGCCATCTACAGAGGCAATCCGCTCAATGAGATCGACCTGGCCATCACGAAGGATCGTGATCTTGATCTGGCCGCCTACTGGCTTCGCGACACGGATCGCTTGGATGGCGTTGACGATCAACTCGATCACGGGCGTGTACACCGTGGTACCAGAGCGGATGTTTTCCACCGCCCGCTTGATGTTGATGCTGCTCAAACGCCACTCCCTTATCCCGGCTTGTCCTAACAAGATGGCACTAATTCGCAAGTTGGCTCTGGCTCGAAGCCGCGACACGGCACGGCACGGCACGGCACGGCACCTTAGATAACAATCCGTCCGCAATGGGAACAGAAAGTCAGCCTTTGCCTCCGCGATGGGTCGACCCTCGTCAGCCGATCTTCGCGACATCATCTGACAGATCCAACCTATCAGAAGCTGGCGGTCAGGTTGAACGATCCATATTTCGTCCAGCGCCCCGATGGCGCGTTAGGCGCGTCGCGCAAGAAGTGGCCCTTGGCCAACAGCAGTCCCTCAAATTCGAAGCGCAACCGCACTGGAATGAGCCAGTAACGCAGCCGTGCTTCCAGTTGATGGCCGGCAAAATCCCCGGACCGTCCCGATGCATCGCGCACCCCAGTCCCTGCAAAGCTGTCCTCGCTGACGGCCAACCACATCGCCCGATACACCGCAAAGGCATCGAGGCGCTTGCTGGGCGTGGCCTCCAGCCTGATGCCAGGCGTCATGATGTTCGTGCGGGCGATCGCATTGTATAGACCCGCTGGAGCCAGGTCCGCCCGGCGCATGCCGAACAGCGTGTCGAAACGCCCATAGCTCCCGCCACGCCGGTCGCCGCTGGCGCGGTCGAATTCCACAGAGAGTCGGGGCTTCCATACTCCTGCAAAACTATAGCCGATGTCGGCGTGAAGGAAGTCGGCGCTGACCGACTGGCGCGATGCCACGGACGCAAGCGACGCACTGATGGCCCCGGTCTGGAAAAGGGCTTCGATTTCATAATCGAATTCCCCAACACGCGGCTCCGCGGTGATGCGAACCCCGAACGTATCGAGCGAACGATCGCGCGTCGGACGCCACGGCGCATCGCGTTCGCCAAGATGATAATAGCTGATCTCGCCCATCGCCGATCCTAGGATGTTGCTCTTCGTCATCAGGCCCCCCCACAGGACCAGATCGAAACTTTCCCTGTCGAGCTTGACCCTGGCGTCGCGGAGATCTTGCGGACTGTCCGGCAGCCGGACCTGCGGCAGGGTGTATATCATCGTCGCCTTGATCCCCTGCGGCATGACCAGATCGGCGCGCCCGCCCGTATAGCCGTTGGTAGTGTTGCGATAGTCATCGGCTGCGACGAGACGCCGAGATCCCAGGTTCAGCATCATACGCCTCGCCGTCAGAGTCAGTTTCGACCCCTTGCCGAAGGGCACCAGGATGTCGGCGGCCACATAGGCCTGGACCGGCTCCAGCGCATTCACTTCTCCAACCGTGACCGGCGTGCCGGCATCGTGGCCGAACACGCGGCTATCGTACAGCTCGACGCCGAAGCGCACATCGCCCGTCCTGTATTCGGCGAGAATATTCGTGCGGACGTTGAGTAGGTCGTCGCTTGCGTTAAAGCCCGCGCGCGCCTGTCCTTCGATCACTTCGTAGCGGACGCGGATCGCCCCGCTGACGGTGATGCCGTCGGGCGCTTCATCGGCCATTGCGGCGGACGGCAGGCTAAGCGCAAGGCAGGACGTCAACAAAACAGGCAACCGGGCAGGAGCAATCGGCATAAGATATATATATTCCTTTAATGCAAATCAGATGATATATATGTTCTATCATGACGGCAAGAGAACCCTCCATCTGGCTCGCCCTGCTGCACCAGCTTCCCGTCAAGCCGCCCTATCTGCGGGTGAAAATCTGGCGTCGCTTGCAGGCGATCGGTGCGGTGCCGCTCAAAAATGCGGTGCATGTCCTGCCTCTTCGGGACGAACATGACGCGGCGTTTCGCGGTCTGATGGCCGAGATCATCGATGGCGGCGGCGAGGCGACCCTCATCGAGGCGCGGATGCTGGGCGGCCAGAGCGACGGTGATATCCGCGCCATGTTCGACGCCGCACGCAACTCCGACTATGATGACATAGCCCAGGCGGCGCGGCTGTTGATCGATACAGGCCCTGCCAGCGGCGCCGATATCGCCAAGCTCCAGAAGCGGATGGCGGATGTCGTCCAACTCGACTTTTTCGGCGCGCATGGGCGGCAGCAGGCGCAGGCGGCGTTGGCGGATCTCGATCGGCAACGCTATCAGCATCCCGACGTCAGTCGCGACGAACCGGCCGCCGACCTGCCGCGCGATCTGAAGGGCAGGACATGGGTGACGCGCAGCGGCGTCCATGTCGATCGTATCGCCTGCGCCTGGTTGATCCGCCGCTTCATCGACCCGGATGCGACCTTCCGTTTCGTCGACGGCCGCAGCTACGCGCCGCAAAAGGATGAGCTGCGCTTCGACATGGCGGATGCAGAGTTCACCCATGAGGGCGAAAATTGCAGCTTCGAGACCCTCGTCGCGCGCGGCTGCCTGACCGATGATCCGGCGCTCGTCGCCATCGCGGAAATCATTCACGACCTGGATATTGCCGACGGCAAGTTCGCGCGGCCAGAGACGGCGGGCCTTGGCGCGATGCTGTCGGGCGTCTGCGCCTCAACCGACGATGACCTGCAACGCATCGCGACGGCCAGCGACGCGCTGAACCAGTTCCACGCCTATTTCTCGAACCGAAAGGCAGACCGATGACCGCAACCGGCTCCATGCTCGCCAATCCATCTGGGCCGAAAGCGAGCGATCATGGCATCCCGCTTGGGGAGGCGACCCGCATCTGGGCGCGCATCGCCGCGTTGAGTTTTGGCGGACCGGCTGGCCAGATCGCGGTGATGCACCGAATATTGGTCGAGGAGAAGCGCTGGATCGGCGAGGAACGGTTTCTCCATGCGCTCAACTATTGCATGTTGCTGCCCGGCCCGGAGGCGCAGCAGCTTGCCATCTATATCGGCTGGCTGTTGCACAAGACGCGCGGTGGGCTGATCGCCGGAGCGCTCTTCGTCCTGCCCGGTTTTCTCGCCATATTGGCCTTGAGCTACCTCTATGTGCTGCTGGGCCAGTTGCCGCTGATCGAGGGCATATTCTTCGGGTTGAAGGCCGCTGTGCTGGCCGTTGTGGTTCAGGCGGTGGTGCGCGTGGGATCACGCGCACTCAAGAACAATGTCATGCGAGGTATTGCCGTCGCGGCCTTTGTCGCGATCTTCTTTCTCGATGCACCCTTTCCCTTGATTGTTCTGGCGGCGGGCGTGGGCGGCTATATCGGCGGACGAAGTGGCCTGCCCCAATTCAAGGGCGGCGGCGGTCATGGTCCTGCCGGGGGCGATATCGTCCATGACCGGGACACCGCGCTGGGTGAAGCCTTGCCCGACCATGCGCGACCCAATCTGGGGTGGTCGGTGCGGATATGCGCCATCCTGTCGTTCCTCTGGCTGGCGCCCGTGGCCGGGTTGTTCCTAATCCTGGGGCCGGACCATGTGTTCACCCACATCGCCACTTTCTTCAGCCAGATGGCGGTCGTGACGTTTGGCGGCGCCTATGCCGTTCTTGCCTATGTCGCGCAGGAAGCGGTCGGCACTTTCGGCTGGCTGCGCCCCGGCGAAATGCTCGATGGCCTGGGCATGGCGGAAACGACGCCAGGACCGCTCATCATGGTGACGCAGTTCGTCGGATTTCTGGCCGCCTTTCGCGATGCGGGCACGATGGCGCCCCTGCTGGCGGCGACGCTGGGCGCGATCCTCACGACCTGGGTGACGTTCGTGCCCTGCTTTCTGTGGATCTTCGCAGGTGCGCCCTTCATCGAGCGGCTGCGGGGCAACAAGGCGCTGTCGGCAGCCCTGACCGCCATCACCGCGGCGGTCGTGGGGGTCATCTTCAACCTCGCCATCTGGTTCGCGATCCACACCTTGTTTGGCCAGACGATGGCGGTCCGCTCGCCGACTGGCAGCTTCGATGTGCCTGTTCCAGCCTCGATCAATGTTGCCGCCGTGGTGCTGGCGCTCGCCGCGGCGGTGGCCATCTTCAGGTTCAAGTTGGGCGTGTTGCCGGTTCTCGCGGGCTGCGCGACGCTTGGTGCGATCTACACCCTCACTTTCTGAAAGGATCTGCAAACATGGTTGATGTCTCTCGTCGTACCGCCTTTCAAACCCTGGGAGCAGGCGCTTTGGCCATGGCCACCACCGATACGGCAAGCGGGCAAGTCGCCGCGCCGCCCGCCGCCTTGCCGCCAGCCTTTGCCGGCACGCACCAGCCCAAGCCGCTGCGCTTCGATCCGGCGAAGCTGGACGGGCTGTCGGAGCGCCTCATCCGGTCGCATTGGGAGAATAATTATATCGGGTCGGTAAAGACCCTCAACATGGTGGAAACCCGGATCGCCGCCGCGCTGACCGATGCCGACATGCCGCCGGTCCTCTATGGTGGCCTCAAGCGCGAGGAGTTGCATCGGACCGGATCGGTCATTCTCCATGAGATATATTTCGATGGGCTTGGCGGCAACGGCCAGGCCGCTGGCTCCATTCGCGCCGCGCTCGCCAAAGCCTGGGGGTCGTTCGAGATATGGGAGAAGGATTTCCGGCGCACGGGCCTGTCGCTGGCCGGTGGCTCAGGCTGGGTGATCCTCGCCTATAATCTGCATACCCGCTCGCTGCACAATCATTGGGCCTGGGACCATATGCATGGTGCGGCCGCCGGCGTCCCGATCCTTGCCCTCGACATGTACGAGCATAGTTTTCACATGGATTATGGCACGCAAGCCGCCAAATATCTCGACGCCTGGTTCCGTAATCTCGACTGGCAGGCGGCCGACCGGCGCTATGCGCAGGCGATAGCGGTCGGGGCCAGCTGAGGTCGGCAGCGTTTAAAGATATTTCGAGATCGTGCGAAATTCTTCGACGGCCGAACCCATGCCTTCCGTCGCCTGAGTGTGGCTGAGGCAATGGTCGAGATGATCGTGGATCAGTGCCTTCTTGGCGCTGACGATCGCCTTTTCGACTGCCTGGAGTTGCTGGGCAATGTCTGCACAGGGGCGTCCGCTTTCGATCATCTCGTCGATGCTGCGCAGATGGCCACCCGCACGGTTCAGCCGCTTTACGATCGCGGGATGGCTGTCATGCCGATGCTCGATGGTCACTCGTGAAAATTCCTCAGCGTCACAGCCTTTACCTATCCCCCTGGGGAGGATATTGCAACGATCTGCATATCCCCCCTGGAGGATATGGATTCGCTGGAGTCGCCCTTGCTTTCCGTGCTCGCCAATCGCACCTATCGCCATCTTTTCTGTGCGCAGGTCATCGCATTGGTGGGAACCGGCCTTGCGACCGTGGCGCTCGGTCTGCTGGCCTATGACATAGCCGGCGGCAATGCCGGGGCGGTGTTGGGGACGGCGCTCGCGATCAAGATGATCGCCTATATCGGCGTAGCGCCCATTGTCGGCGCTTTTGCCGATCGCCTGCCGCGCCGCGCCTTTCTGGTGGCGATGGATATCGTGCGCGCCGCGGTTGCCATCTGGACACCCGCAAAAACTCTGGCGGATTTGGTGCATTGATGATTCATTGAGCGGGTAGCCATTGGAGGCGATCTGTGATGGATCCGAAGTCCCTTTTCAGTCTGAACGACCACCTTGAGATGCTGAGCCGTCACGGTGATCCGCTTGAGATGCTGGAACGGACGGTAGATTTTGAGTATTTTCGGGACTGGCTGGTCGAGGGGCTGGGTTATGGCGATGGGGGCAAGGGTGGCCGTCCGCCGTTTGATCCTGTCGCCATGTTCAAGATCCTGATTTTGCAGGCCCAGCACAATCTGTCGGATGCGCGGATGGAGTATATGATCCGCGACCGGCTGAGTTGGATGCGGTTTCTGGGTTTTGCACTCGGCGATCGCACCCCCGACGAAAGCACCATCCGACATTTTCGCAACCGGATGACGGAAACCGGAACGCTCAAACGGGTGATGAAGGCCTTCGACTGGCAACTGCACAAGAAGGGCTACATCCCCATGTCCGGCCAGATCATTGATGCCAGCCTGGTGCCCGCGCCCAAGCAGCGCAATACCGATGATGAGCGGCAGGCCATCAAGGATGGCAAATCGGCACAGGATATCTGGCCCGACGACCCGGCCAAGGCGGCACAGAAGGACACAGATGCGCGCTGGACACTCAAGATCGGCGGGAAGGTCCGCTACAAGGATGGTAAGCCGCTACCGATGATCGCCTTGCCGGTATTCGGCTATAAAAGCCATATCAGCATAGATCGCCGCTATGGGTTCATTCGTGCCGGTGAGGTCACTTCGGCGGCCCATGCCGATGGGCGCATGTTGCGCCATGTGATCGCGGAAAATAGCAGCAGCGAGGTCTGGGCCGACACAGCATACCGCTCCAAGGCCAACGAAACATGGCTGGCTGATCGCATGCTGACCAGTCGCATCCACCGTCGCAAGCCAAAGGGAAAGCCGATGCCCAAGGCCACCGCTCGCGCCAATGCGGCAAAGTCTGCGATCCGGGCCAGGGTCGAGCATGTGTTTGCGCATCAGAAAAACCGGTTCGGGCTGTTCATCCGTACCATCGGCATCAAGCGCGCTGAGGCGAAACTCACTTTGGCCAATCTCGCCTACAACTTCGACCGCCTGATCTTCCACGAACGACGTGCCGTCACAGCATGAGTCTGCCCTGAAACCCGTAGACGCCCGTAAAATGGCCCATCCGATGACCAAAAGGGCCAAGTAAAGCACGCTGCACCTTGGTCATTGCGCCATCAGCGCAACCCTCCCTTCATTTAGCCGGTTTTTGCGGGTGTCCAGCTGGAAACGCCATCATTGCGGTCAATGATGCCTTCGAGCGGTTGAGCGGCTATGCAGAGTCCGACATAATCGGACAGAACTGCCGTTTGCTCTCCGGGGCGGGGACCTGCCCTACATCCCGGGCCTTGTTGCGCCAGGCTATCGAAGCGGGACGTCCGGCACTTGTCACTCTGATCAACTACCGTAAAGATGGTCAAGCATTCCACAATGCCGTGATGATTGCGCCTGTTTATGACGAGAGCGGGTGCCTCGCCTTTTTCATTGGAACCCAATTGAAGGTAGATGGCGAAGTCCAAGATTCAGGCATCGCCAGGGCCAGGTCAGCCGACTTAACCCCCCAGCAGCTGAAGGTCCTTGAACAAATGGCGCGCGGCATGCGTCATGCCGAGATCGCAAAAAGCCTTTGTCTTTCCATCAAGACCGTCAAGATGCACCGTGGTGCCCTGGTGCAGCGCCTGGGTGTTCAGACGTCCACAGAGGCGATCAGGATAGCCATAGAGGCAGGCCTTTAACCTGGAGCAAGCGGCTTTGAATTGCCTTGCCAAACCCTGCGATTATCCGATATGGACTTAAGTCCGGGGTACCAGCCGGGGGGCTTGGTGAGGATGTCGCTTGACGAATTCTTATATGCCGGGCGAAGCCGACGCAAAATTCAAATTGCTCGTCGACGCAGTTATGGACTACGCCCTCTACATGCTGGATCCGGAAGGTCGGATTACGACATGGAACAGCGGTGCGCAAAAAGCCAAGGGCTACAGTGCTGACGAAATCATAGGGCAGCATTTTTCCTGCTTCTTCACTCAGGAGGATCGCAATTCCGGTCTGCCAGAGCAGGCGTTGCGCGTAGCAGCGCAAGAGGGGCGTTTCGAAGCTGAGGGCTGGAGGGTCAGGAAGGACGGCAGCCGCTTCTTTGCCAATTCAGTAATCGATCCTATCAGGAATGATGCCGGCGAATTGATCGGCTTTGCCAAAATCAGTCGCGACATCACCGAACGCCGCGAGAGAGAACTTGCTCTGTTTCAGGCGGAACAGCGCTTTCGACTTCTTCTTCAGGGGGTCAAGGATTGCGCGATCTACATGCTGGATACCGACGGTATCATCACCAACTGGAACACCGGCGCCGCAGCGATCAAGGGCTACGTTTCCCACGAGGTAGTGGGCAAGCATTTCTCCATTTTCTACACCCAGGATGACCGGGACGCGGGCGCACCCGAACGAGCGTTGGCGACGGCCCTCGCGGAGGGAAAATATGAGACAGAGGCCTGGCGCGTTCGCAAGGACGGCACGCTGTTTTGGGCAAATGTGCTGGTCGATCCGATTTATGACGAAGAGGGAAACCATGTCGGCTTCGCCAAGATCACCCGTGACGCGACCGACAAACGCCAGGCACAGGAGGAGCTGGAAGAAACCCGCAGCGCGCTGCTTCAGGCACAAAAGCTCCAGGCGATTGGTGAACTGACTGGCGGGGTTGCCCATGATTTCAATAATCTTTTGACGGTCATCGGCGGTGCGGCCGAGATGCTCCGAAAAGTCGATCTGCCAGAGGAGAAACGAGCGCGCTATATCGATAATATTGCTACAACGGTTGAGCGGGCGTCTACCCTCACCGCCCACCTTCTTGCATTCAGCCGGCGCCGTGCCATCCGTCCGGAGGTTATCGACCTCAACGTCCATCTCGATGCCTGGGCTGATATTCTATCCCGGTCTCTTGGCAGCGGTATCGTCCTGGCGGTGAAGACATCGGCGAAAGACGCCCGAGTGGAAGTGGACCCTACCGAATTGGAAACAGCGGTCCTGAACGCTGCGGTGAATGCCCGCGACGCGATGCCGGAGGGTGGGGATCTCCTCATCGAAACCCGGGACACTGTATACGAAGGGCATGTCGCGGTAGCCATAGACGTCACAGATAGCGGCACTGGTATGACGAGGGAAACGCTCGCCCGCGTCTTTGAACCCTTCTTCACGACCAAACCTGTCGGGGCAGGAACGGGGCTGGGATTATCCCAGATCCATGGCTTTGCGGCCCAGGCCGGCGGCGTTGCCCGGATTGATTCACGATTGGGATCGGGCACCACCCTTACGATCATACTTCCCAAGGTCGACAAGACGCCAGCGGCGATCCAGCAGAAAGGCGAGCCGGCCTCCATACCTCCAGGCATCAGGGTCCTTCTGGTCGAAGACAATATCCAGGTCCTCCACTTCGCAGAACAGTTGCTGGACGATCTGGGTTGCCAGACGGTGTGCGCGCGTGGCGCGACGGAAGCACTTGCGCTTCTTCAGGAACAATCGTTCGATCTTGTCTTTACCGATATCGTCATGCCGGGACTGAGCGGCATCGATCTTGCGCGACAATTGCACATTCGGATGCCCGGGCTGCCGGTCCTCCTCGCCACAGGACATAGTGAACAGCTTGTTGGCGAAGGACAAGCGCATCTGCGTGTTTTGTCAAAACCCTATGGCGCTGCGACATTGAGCGCAGCGATAAGTGAGCTTGTCACCGCATCCCTTGTCGCGTCAGGATCAAATGTCAGAGCCATGACCTGCGCCCGGTAAGGCGCGGTAACGCGCCCCCCGGGCGGCAGAGTTTCATCGATCTTGACCTTGCACGCTTAAGGGTTGCAGTGAAATGCGCGTCTGGCGTCAGCGCGCAGGCAAGGCACGCTGACGCCGTCCTTTCATTACGCAGCGTCGACTAGTATGATTTCGCTGTCTTCGATCGCTGTCACGCAGAGCATGTCGAGGTCGCTGATCGCAGCGCCATCGCGGGCGTTGACGCGGACGTCATCGATCATGATCGCGCCGGTGGCGGGCACCAGATAGGCTTTGCGGTCCCGGCCCAGCGGATATTCGGCGCTTTCACCGGCCTTCAATGTCGCCGCGACGATGCGGGCATCGGTGCGGATCGGCAGGGCGTCGTTATCCTTCTCATAGCCTGACGCAAGCGTCACGAAATGGCCAGATCGTTCGTCTTTGGGGAAGGGTTTGGCACCCCAGCTGGGTGCTTCACCAGCGCGGGTGGGGACAATCCAGATCTGGAAGATCCTGGTGGTCACGTCCTCCAGATTATATTCACTATGGCGCACACCGGTGCCCGTGCTCATGACCTGCACGTCACCGGCTTCGGTCCGGCCCTTATTGCCCAGGCTATCCTCATGAGTGATCGCGCCTTCGCGGACATAGGTGATGATTTCCATGTCACGATGGGGGTGCGGGGGAAAGCCGGTCTGGGGCGCAATCGTGTCGTCGTTCCACACGCGCAGATTGCCCCAGTGCATCCGGGCAGGGTCGTGATAACCCGCGAACGAGAAATGATGCTTGGCGTCGAGCCAGCCATGATTGGCACCGCCAAGGCTGTCAAAGGGGCGTAGTTCGATCATGTCGATATCTCCAATATGGGTGGCAACGGCCGCCCTCTTGGAGATGCTTTTATCGCTTGCGTGCCTGCCTGCTCAGAGGGATAAAAGCCGACGAAACGTTCGAGGAAATCGAAAAGTGAACAGGCCAGGCACGCCAACCTTCGACCAACTGCGCATATTTCTGACGATCGTGGATACGGGTAGTTTTGCCGCTGCCGGGCGGCGGCTTAACCGCGCCGTGTCGGTCATCAGCTATGGCATCGCCAATCTGGAGGCGCAGCTTGGCCTGATGCTGTTCGAGCGGGAGGGCACGCGCAAGCCCGTACTGACGGTCGCTGGCCGGGCGTTGCTGGCGGAAGCACGCAGCATATCGCACGGCATGGACGGGCTGCGGGCGAAGGTGAAAGGCTTGCTCGATGGGCTGGAGGCGGAGGTCGATCTTGCCGTCGACGTGATGCTGCCGTCCGAGCGGCTTGGCAAGGTGCTGCGCGCCTTCGCCGCCGAATTCCCGACTGTGCAGTTGCGCCTGCATGTCGAGGCGCTGGGCGCGATTACGGCGATGGTGCTGGACCGGCAGGCGGTCGTCGGCATATCGGGGCCTTTGGCGGCCGGTGTCGAAGGTGTGGAATGCGTCGCGGCTGGGTCCGTGCCGATGGTGCCGGTCGCAGCACCCGATCATCCGCTAGGCCGGATCGAGCGGATACCCCCCGGCGCGGGACGCGAATACACGCAACTGGTGCTGACCGACCGTTCCCGCTTTACCGAGGGACAGGATTATTCAGTGATGAGCCCCAAAACGTGGCGTCTGGCGGATTTGGGTGCCAAGCACGCACTGCTGCGCGAGGGGATTGGTTGGGGCAACATGCCGCTGCCGATGATCGAACCGGACCTGATCGACGGATCGCTGACAAGGCTCGCCATGCCCGATCACACGGGCGGCATGTATCGGTTTGCAGGCGTGTGGCGTCGGGATACGCCGCCGGGGCCAGCCGCTTCCTGGCTGCTCGACCAGTTCGTTGCGCTGGGAGAGAATGACAAAGCGCTGGAGGGTATGGGCGATGTCTGAGCCGCGCAGCGGTGGCGGTATGTCGTCCGGTCGGCTGGAGGCCTTCACCGACGGCGTCGTCGCCATCATCATCACGATCATGGTGCTGGAACTGAAGGTGCCGCGCGATGGCAGTCTGGCCGCGCTGTCAGACAGTCTGCCGATCCTGCTCGCCTATATCCTCTCCTTCATCAATGTCGGACTTTACTGGAACAACCATCACCATCTGCTGCACGCGGCCGACCGGATCGATGGCAAGGTGCTGTGGGCAAATCTGTTCCTGCTGTTCTGGCTCAGCCTCGTTCCCTTCGTCATTCGCTGGCTCGATGCGAGCGGCTTTTCCGCGATGGCCACGGCCTCCTATGGCGTAGTGCTGGCAATGGCGGCGATCGGATACGAAATGACCGAGCGGGCGATCATCGCTTGCAACGGCGCGCAATCGGCGCTGGCGCGCGCGGTGGGGTCGGATCGCAAAGGCAAGATCACGCTCGCCCTTTACGCCGTTGCCGTACCGGCCGCCTTTTTCGCGCGGCCGGTGGCGATTGCGCTCTACATCATCGTCCTGCTACCCTGGCTTGCGCCCGACCGGCGGATCGAGCGCGCTTTGGGCGATTAGGTGGCAGCGCTTTCGCTCGCGGCGGGATGCATCATGCAGGCCAGCGTTCCCGCGAGGACAAGGAAGCCAGCCAGCAGCAGCGGCAGGACGAGGCCGCCATGGGTGACAAGCCACGCGCCGATGGCCGCGCCCAGGAAGATCGCCGTGATGCTGCCGACGCGCCGCGCCCAATTGGGGTTCGCGCCGCCCGCCAGACTGGAATCGGCGGCAAGGCCGGTGATCGTCAGCGTCAGGACTGTGGTCGTCAGGTCTGGGACCTTCAACTGCCGGATGGTCGCGTTGCGAAAGCCCATGGCTAGGCCGGTCAGGGCAATAATCGCAAAGACCTTGTAGCCCGGCGACTGGCTGGCGACATCAAAGCCGACAGCGACACCGGCTGCGATCCACAGTAGCGCCGCTTCCACCAGCGCGGCGACCATCAGCCAGCGGCGCAGCGGCAGTCCGGCATGATGCTTGCCCACGCGCCCGGCCACCAGCGCGCCGATCATGAAGGAAGCGATCGCGGCCAGATAGGGAGCAACGCGGAAGCCTGCCGTGCCCGCCGCAGCGAAGCCCAGGAACACGATATTGCCGGTCATATTGGCGGTGAACACCTTGCCAAGGCCAAGCACCGAAATGGCATCGACAAGGCCGGTGGTGACGGAGAGCAAAAGCAGCAGCCAGGGCAAGGGGGAGACGGTGGGCTTGGACGGGGTCATGGCGGTCTCCTGCAACAGATATTCGGTTGAGAGGGGCGTAACGGACCGGAAGCTGCTGTGTCAGTCGGATAAGGTCGCTCGATATGTTCGATAAATCGGAAAAGATCAGAAGCGGAAATTGCTTTCCAGCCCCAGCATCAGGATCGTGCGCGCTGGGCCGGTCTGCCCGATGAAGGCACCCGGCGCGAAGGCGGAAACCGACGTGGACAATTCCCATTCCGGGCTGGCTTGCCAGGCCAGTGTTGCTTCGGCCTCCTTGCCGATGAAGCGCGCGTCCCTGTCCCCTGCCGCACGGATCAGGTTGCCGGGTATATCGTAAACGCCATCGCCCCGGCTGTAGCGCCAATAGGCCATGGCCGCGACGCTAGCGCACACGCCGCCGCCCAGATCGAAGCCGACACGCGGATTGACGCTGACGATGTTGGTCGGACCGACCGGCGATAGTTCGCCGAAATATTTGCCCTTGGGGAACAGCGCGTTGAAGGTGCCGAGATGACCATCCGCCGGATCGCGGTCGCCGCTGACAATGTTGAAGCGCAGGGTGGCGGCCGGCGAGAGCGGAAGTGTCGGGAAGTCACGACCGATCTCGGTGCCAACCGTCCAGGCGGCAATAGGCTGCCCGTCATATGCACCGAACTGATAGACACCCTCGACATTCCAGCGCCAGTTGCCGCGCTTGCCGTGAGAACGCAGGCCGATGCTGTGCCGACGCTCGTGCCCGCTTGTCCCACCAAAACCGGCTACCCGATTGCGATAGTCCAGATAGTAAACGTCCAATCCAGGGAGCGCGGCATAAGCGCCCCTCAAGGCCTTCTTTCTGGAGGTGGCATCATCGAAACTGGCGAGGCCGGGCTGAACCGGCCTCACCGTCATCAGGCTGATAATCACCCGGCCGATCCGCACATCGGCGCGCGCACCATCGAAGGCGAGCGGGACGTTGGGACCGTAACGTGTGCCCACGATCCTTTCCGTGCCGAGCGAAAGCATCTGCCGTCCGGCCCGCAACGTGACCGGGCCGATCTGCGCCTCCGCAAATCCCTGTAGCAAATCGACGCGGCTCTGGTCGATCGGGCCGGCGGAGGGTCCACGCCGACGGCATAAGCTGCGATCGGCTGAACGAAGGCCCGGAGTTTGCCGACATGCAGGTCGGCATAGGGCATGGCGCGCAGCCAGAGATAGCTGTTGTTCGGCGCATCTGCCCCACCCCATAAATTGTCGCGATAGCTTTCGCTGCGGGCGCGCAGTTCGATGCCAGTGGAGAGCCAGGCATCGCCGCCCAGCGGGATATATTTGAAAGCCTCGGTCCAGCGTCCGTCGCGGTTGGCGGGATCGGCCAGTCTGCCCCAATCCTCCTCATAGCGGGTATTGGTGAGCGTGGGCGGCTGCCACGGTTCTCCGCTTTGCGCGATCGCGGGCATCGCGACGCAGGCCAGCAGGAACAGCAGACTACGCACGCGCACGCCGCCGCCGGGGCGAGAGGATGGCGACCAGCACGAACCCGCCGATCAGCCCCAGATGTTCGAAAAAGGCATTGGTCGCCATGAAGCGATCCTGCCCGTCCATCCCCCAGAAGGCGTTGGCGACCATCGCCGCCAGCAGTGTGAACACGCCCAGCATCCCGGCACCCAGCCACGCTAGCCGATCGGCGAGGATGAGGACTGGGCCGACCAGTTCCACGGCGATCGTTGCGGCGGCGAAGAGTGCTGCGGGTTGCATCCCGAAATGCGCCTGCTCCGCAACCGCGCCCTGCCAGTCGGTGACCTTCATGATGCCGCCGAGCAGATAAGGGCCAGTCAGCGCAAGGCGGGCGAGGAAGGCCGTGCCGGGCCAGTCGAGCATGAAGGCGACGAAGCGGGGATTGTCGAGGGACATGGCAATTCTCCTCCATTCGCGCGGTGTCGATCACCGCGCGTTGACTGGAATGGGTTGGCTTCCTGGCCCCTCCCATTCCGGGGAGGGGCGCGTTCAGGCGTTCATACGGCCCAGCAACCGCAGCCGAGCGATCCCCAGAAGCTCTGGACGTCGGCGGCTGGGAGGTTCGCACCCAATGCGGCGGCATGGTCGTGGCCATGGACATGGCACGACGAGGCGCAACCGCAAGCCGATGCCAGCTTCTGCGCCGTTTCGTCGCGGCGATAATGGCCGCGAAAGGTCGCGACCGGCGACCAGTCGGGCATCGCCTTGGGCGCAACCGGGGCCAACGGGCCAAAATCGCCTTCGCCATAGACGATCTTGCCACCCAGCACGGTCAGGACTGAACGCAGATGCGCAATTTCGTCCTCCGCCACGCTGAAATAATCGTCGGACAGCAGCGCGAGGTCGGCCAGTTGCCCGGTCTTGATCTGCCCCTTCTTGCCCACCTCGTTGGAGAACCATGTGTTGCGTTCCGTCCACAGCCGCAGGGCCGTTTCGCGGTCTAGCCGGTTGCGGACAGGATAGAGGGTAAGGCCGCCGACCGTTTTCGACGTTACCAGCCAGGACAGAGAGACCCATGGATTATAGCTCGCAACGCGGGTTGCGTCGGTGCCGGCGCCCACGAGTACGCCCGCTGCCATCATCTTCCTGATCGGCGGGGTGGCCTCGGCCGCTTTCGCGCCATAGCGTTCGACGAAATATTCGCCCTGGAACGCCATGCGGTGCTGCACCGCGATGCCGCCGCCCAAGACTGCGATCCGGTCGATATTGCGATCGCTGATCGTTTCGGCATGATCGAAGAACCAGTTGAGACCTGCGAGCGGAATATCCTTGTTCACCTTCTCGAACACGTCGAGCGCGCGGGATATCGTCTGGTCATAGGTGGCGTGCAGCCGCCATGGCCAGCGGCGCTCGGCCAGCAGTCGGATGACCGGCTCCAGATCGCCCTCCATCTCCGGGGCCATGTCCGGCCGGGCGACGCGGAAATCCTCGAAATCGGCAGCGGAATAGACCAGCATCTCGCCCGCGCCATTGTGACGATAGCTGTCGTCGCCGTCACCCGGCTTGATCTGCGTCGACCAGCTGGCAAAATCCTTCAGCTCTTCCTTGGGCTTCTGGGTGAAGAGGTTGTAGGCGATGCGCAGGGTAAGTTCGCCATCCTTGTGCAGCTTGTCGATGACTTCATAATCGTCGGGATAATTTTGCGACCCGCCGCCCGCATCGATGACGCTGGTCACGCCAAGTGAATTCAACTCGCGCATGAAATGCCTGGTGCTGTTGAGCTGATAATCCTGCGGCAGCTTCGGACCTTTGGCGAGCGTGGAATAGAGGATCGTCGCATTGGGCTGGGCCAGCAGCAGCGCGGTAGGATTGCCCTGCGCGTCGCGGACGATCTCGCCGCCCGGCGGGTTGGGTGTGTCCTTGGTATAGCCGACGGCGCGCAACGCAGCGGCGTTCAGCAGCGCGCGATCATAGAGGTGGAGAATGAACACCGGCGTGTCGGGCGCGGCGGCGTTGATCTCGGCGATGGTGGGCAGGCGCTTTTCGGCGAACTGATGTTCGGTAAAACCGCCGACGACGCGGACCCACTGGGGCGGTGGGGTATTTTCCGCCTGGCGCTTGAGCATCGCCATCGCCTCGGACAGGCTCGGCACGCCTTCCCAGCGCAGCTCCATATTGTAATTCAAACCGCCGCGGATGACGTGGATGTGGCTGTCGATCAGGCCAGGGATGAGGCGGCGGCCCTTCGCATCGATGACGGTCGCTCCGGCGGCCGCAGCGGCGCGAACCTCTTGCTCGCTCCCCACCGCCAGGAACTTGCCGCCCCTGATGGCGACAGCCTCGGCCATCGGATTTTCGCGGTCGAGGGTCGTGACCTTGGCGTTGATGAGGATGAGGTCGGTCGGGGTCATAGCAAAACTTTCGGTGACAGTGAGGACGGGGAGGCTGGCGGCGCTGGCAAGCGCTTGTCTGCGGGTCATCATGCATCGCGGCTCCGATTGTCGGGCAGATCGCCCAGCACATGACGGGCGCAGTCGGTCGCCACAAAGCGGGTCAGTTCGGGCAGGCTGGCGAGGCGCTTTCCGATCGGGATCAGCTGTTCGCCCAGCAATATCCCTGCCAGTCCGACCAGCGCGATAACCGGCGGAGCGGGAGAACGGACCCCCATCAGGCTATAGACGATGCCGACGATCAGCCCGGCGCCCAGCGCAAGACAATAGGCTTTCATGTCCTTTCTCCCTGGTCTTGGCTCAGGACTGGATGAAGGCGAGGATGTCAGCGTTCAGCACGTCTGCATTCACGGTCAACATGCCATGCGAATAGCCCTGGTAGATTTTGAGCGTTGCGTTCGGCAGGATTTCGGCCTGCAGCACTCCGGCGTTCCGATAAGGCACGACCTGATCGTCATCGCCATGCAGGACCAGCGTCGGCACGGTGATCGCCTTCAGATCATCGGTCTGGTCGGTCTCGGAGAAGGCCTTGATCCCTTCATAATGGGCAAGCGCGCTGCCCATCATCCCCTGACGCCACCAATTGTCGATGATAGCAGGCTTCACGTCTGCGCCTTCGCGGTTGAAGCCGTAGAAGGGACCGGCGGCGACATCGCGGAAGAATTGAGCGCGATTGGCGGCGAGGCCGGCGCGCAGGCCGTCGAACACATCCATCGGCAGGCCGCCGGGATAGCGCTCGGTCTTCAGCATGATCGGGGGCACCGCGCTTACCAGCACTGCCCTGGCGACGCGGCCCTGCGGCAAGCCGTGACGGGCGACATAGGCGGCTACTTCGCCGCCACCGGTCGAATGGCCGATATGGATGGCGTTGCGCAGGTTCAGATGCTGCGCAACTACATCGGCGTCGGCTGCATAATGGGCCATGTCATGGCCGAAATCGACTTGGGCTGAGCGGCCATGCCCGCGGCGATCATGCGCAACGACGCGATAGCCTTTCGACAGGAAGAACAACATTTGCGCGTCCCAGTCGTCCGACGAGAGCGGCCAGCCATGGTGGAACATGATGGGCTGGGCGTCCTTTCTGCCCCAGTCCTTGTAGAAGATGTCGACGCCGTCGGCGGTGGTCACGAAGTTGCTCATGGAAAATTCCTTTGCAGACATTGGGAAAGGGACGGCCCGGATTGGTCCCGGCCGTCCAGACTGGATCAGTATGCTTCGGATGCGTTGAACATCGTCTTGGCATAGGTGATCCCCAGCCCGTAGGCGCCGCCCCACTTCTTCGCGATACCGGTGGTCATGTCATAGGTTTCGGTCCGCGCCCAGTCGCGTTGCAGTTCGAGCAGATACTGGAGCGAGGTCATTGGCTTGGCGCCCAGCTGGATCATCCGCTCGACCGCGCGCTCATGCGCTTCTTCAGAGATATCGCCACAGGCGTCGGCGATGAAATAGACGTCGAAGCCCTGGTCAATGGCCGAAGCGACAGGGCCGACGATGCAGACCGATGTCCACAGGCCTGCGAAGATCAAGCGCTCTTTGCCGATGCGGTTGACCTCGTCGATGACGGCAGCGTCCTCCCACGTATTCATCGACGTGCGATCGAGCAGCGTCTGGCCGGAGAAGGCGTCAGTAATCTCGCTGAACATCGGGCCGGAAAAGCTGTCGACAGCGACGGTGGTCAGGATGGTGGAGACCTTGAAGCCCGCAGCGGCGTTGGCGACCAGCGCGGCGTTGTTGCGCAGCAGTTCGGTGGAGATGGACTTGGTGGCAAAAGCCATTTGCGACTGGAAGTCGATCATGATCAGCGTATGATCATTGCCGGAAATCAGCGACTTGCCGGGGGTCGGTGTGGCGGTGAGGGTCATGACATGTCTCCGTTTTGAAGGGCAGCACCGGGTTGCTCCGGCCGTGGAAGAAGCTTTAAGGCCCGGCATTGCATCGAAACAGTAGGATAAATCTGTCCCTACTTTTCTATTTTACAGAACGATGAAGGCTTGCTTTGCGCCGCTGAACGTATCGACGCCATGCATCTGCCGAGAATCGCATCTGATGCGCAATCAACATGGCTCTCAAACGTTCGTCCGTCGGCCATCCTGGCCATAGGAGAAGTGTCATGGGATTATCGGAATTTGATCCTGCGGCTCGCGAGCGAGTTTCGTGGAATGCTGGACGCAAGGTTGGCGCAAAGCGAGCGCTCAAACCTCGTCAGATTTGGGCAGTACGTTTCTTTCTTGATCAACACCGGCGGCTTCGAGATCGAGCGCTTTTTGAACTGGCTATCGATAGCAAACTGCGCGGTTGCGACCTGGTGAAAATCCGGATCAGCGACATTGTTTGCGATCGAAAAATCCGGACGAGGGCCACTGTCGTCCAGCAAAAGGCCGGTAGGCCTGTCCAGTTTGAGCTGATGGACGATGCTCGCGCCAGCCTCCTCAAATGGCTTGAATTGCGAGGTGGCTCGCTTGAGGACTATGCCTTTCCTAGCCGCACCGACCATGCCGCCCATATAAGCACACGCCAATACGCCCGCCTAGTCGATGAATGGGTCGCGGGAATTGGCTTGCCTAGCGAGGACTACGGCACCCATTCGCTAAGGCGCACGAAGGCATCAATCATCTACAAAGCGACCGGGAACCTTCGTGCTGTTCAGATACTGCTCGGGCATACGAAGATCGAAAGCATGGTCCGATATCTTGGCGTGGATGTGGAGGATGCTCTGACCTTGGCGGAAGGTACGGAAATTTAGCACTGGCTGGCTCTTTGCAAACCGGTAGCCAGCATTAACAAGTAAACGGAGTGGATCGGCATCAGCAGTGATTTAAGGGAAAGCTGTTGGTCCGCTCCTGGATGAGCAAAACCTTTCCTTAAAGGTCAGGGAAGGGTCGCTTCCTTCAACTCGCTCCCCCAATCGCCCCCGGCGTCAGGATCAGGGTGAGGAGAATGAGGGCAACGCCGACATATCCCCAGGCACCCATGCCATGCCAGGCAATCTTCAGGCTGCCGACGTCGGATCGCGACGATCTGGCCAGCCGCATTGCGTAGATCATCGTGCCGGTGACGGCCATCGCCGTCAGCAACGCGCCGAACAGGAACCAGATGACTTTGGTCCACAGGCCACCGAAGGTGCCGAAATGCAGCGGATCGGCCATTTCGGAAATGCGCTGATGCGCGCTTAGCGTGCGTCCGTCCAGCTGCGCAACGACGCGCGACGTCGCGGGATCGACGACCACTGCATTGGCGCGATCGCGCACCAGCCAGGCGGATGACTGGCCCAGGAAGTTTACGCCATTGTCGGGCGTGAAGCAGACTTCCCGAACGTCGAGCGCAGGATCAGCTCTGCGCGCTATGGCAACCAGCCGGTCCAGCGCAACGCCGGTCGGCATGGGACTTGCCTCGACGTCCGGCACTTTGGGCACTCTGGCGTTCCCGCCCAATGTCTCCACCAGATACCATAGGCCCGTCAGCGTGATCAGCGCCACGAACCACAGGCTCCACAAACCCATCAGGCGATGCAGGTCGCCCGTCATCCGCCGCCCATCGCCGCCGCGCGGCGCTCGGAAGAAGCCGCGCCACCATTTCTTGTAGGTGACCATGCCCGACACCAAAGATACCGCCAGCAGGAGGGCCAGCGAACAGACGATCGGTATGCCGATCTTCGTCGGCAGCATCAGGTGGCGATGGGCCTGCCGCAGGAAGCGATGGACATTGGCCCAGCCATGCCGGCCTGTAACCTTTGCTGTCCACGGATCGACATAGACCCGCTCCGGCGCGCCCTTGCCACGACTGACCCAGGCCTCGACCGCGAACCAGGGGTCGATCGGCGCATAGAGCGTCTGTAGCCGGGCGTCGGGCGCGGCGCGGGCCGCCGCCTGCGCCAACGCCCCCCAGGACGCGACGGGTTCAGACCGGGGCGATACCCGCATGGCGGGCGTCGCCAGCCAGTCGATTTCATGCGCGAACACGGCGAAGGTGCCCGTCGCCAGAATGAAGGTCAGCAAGATCGACAGTTTGAGGCCAATCCAGCTATGCACCACCCACCACAGCGATCGGCCCTTTTTCACGCGCAGCTGATCCATGGTCAGAACTGAAAGCGCAGTTCGGCCAGGAATGTCCGCGGCTCGCCGGGAAAGTGCCCGCTCTGCGCAGAAAAGCCCGATGCCGCATAGACTTTGTCGAATATATTATCGACGCGCAGCATCAGTTCGGCAAAGCCAAGCCCCTTGATGATCGATGCGTCAAAGATCGTGTAGGGCTTGACGGTCTGCCCCGACAGGCTGATCCGCTTCGACACATGTTCACCGCCCACCGCAAAGGCGGCGTCGATCGCCGGCACCTGGTAGCGGGTCCAGAAGCCCACTTTATGCTTGGGCGCATTGGCGAAGCGATTGCCGACGGCATTGGTGATCGCCTGGCCCGCAATCGTGCCGGTGATCTTCGTGTCGTTATAGCCATAATTGACCAGCGCCACCCAATTGGCGGTTATGTCGGTCGACAGGTCGATCTCGAACCCCTTGCTCGTCACCTCGCCGATCGGGCGCAACTGGTCCTGGCCGTTGACGGGCGGCAGGCTGGTATCGGCCTGGAGGATATTCTTGCGCACGATGCGGTAGGCCGCCAGATTGGCCTGGAGCCTGCCGTCTAACAGGTCGGTCTTGATGCCGCCTTCGAACTGGTCGCCGGTAACAGGCGCGAAGGGACCACCGACATCGCCATTCTGGCTAGCGGCCGTCTGTGGCTCGAAACTTTGCGACCAGCTCAGATAGACGGACACATCCTTGCGCGGCTTGTAGATCGCGCCGGCGCGGAAGGTGATATCCTCATCCTCATAAGAAGCAGCGTTGACAACCGCGTCCTCGAACTTGTCGTAGCGCACGCCACCGACCAGCATGAAGGCTTCGCTCAGGCTGATCTGGTCCTGCAGATAAGCGCCCTGGCGCTTCGTGCGCGTATCCGTGACGGTGAAGGGCAGCAAAGCGGCCCTCGCGACATCGCGCGCGCTGTTGGTGTAGACAGGATTGCTGAGGCTGAGCGGCGTCACGCCCGCCCGCAGGATACGCGAATTAAGCACGCTCGTTTCGTCATACCAGTCCGCCCCGGTCTGGAATTTATGCTCCATCCCGAGCAGATCGACCCGCGCCGTCAGATTGGCGGAAAAGGACAGGCCATCGACATTGCGGATCTGGTCGCGAAACTCGCGCGCGACCAGATCGTCGCTACCCGCCACCAGTCCGCGCGGCTCATGATATTGCTGCGTCTCGGTCGCTTTGAAATAGCGGACACCTGCGTCGAACGTGACCCGGTCGCTGATCGCGGTCGCATACCGCGCCTGATAGGCCTGCGACTTGAGGTGGAGAAAGTCGGTGGGTTCGTTGGCATTCCAGCGAATATCGGTCAGAAAATTGCCGTCATTATCGGTCAATATGCCGCGCAGACGGTTGGCCTGAAGATCATTGTCATAGACCGTGGCCTGAAGCGTCAGCTTGCCGCCGTCGTTGGTCTTGATGGCAAGGCCGCCATCGCCGATCAGCGATACATTCTTCGTATTGCGCCGATAGGGATTCATCGCCTCGTAAAAGCCGCCGAGGCGGTAAGTGACGATTCCGTCTTTGTCGATCGGGCCGGTCGCTTCAGCCGATATACCGCGACGATCATAATTGCCCGCCGTCGCCACCAGACGCATGGCGCTAGTGTCGCCGGGCACCTTCGACACATAATTGATGATGCCGCCGGGCGAACCGGGACCAAAGAAAAGCCCAGCCGGTCCCTTCAGCACCTCTACCCGTTCGATATTGAACAGCTGCGGCACGGAAAAGCCGATGAACGGATTGCCACGCATCCCGTCGTAGAAGGACTGGTCCTGGCGAAATCCGCGAAAGGTGACCCCTGCATAGCTGAAGAAACTGACGCCAGAAATATTGCGATAGATGTCGGTCGCGTCGCGCGCGCCCTGATCGGCAAACAGATCCTTGTTGATCACCTGCAAGGCCTGCGGAATGTCGAGCGGATCTTCGGCGCTTTTTCCGACGGTGGTGGTTTCTGTGCGGTAGAGGCGCTGGGCGCGGCCGGTTACGATGATCTGATCGCTCTCGGCCGTGCCCACATCCGGCGCCGACGCGGGGGCGTCCTGCGCAGAAGCCACCGACGCGCAGAAGGAAACAGACACAAACAGCGCCGCGCGGAATATGGACAAGATAACCCCCTTATCGGCTTCGCTAATGATAGTGATTCGCGATAGAGAGTTTGAATGGTCAGGGCAAGTCGCCAAACTCTATTCTCGCTGTTCACGATAGCGAGAGACAGACACGGCGCTAAGCTGTCGGCCCGTTAATGAGCGGACCTTCCGCACGCGGGATCGCTCATTTCGACGCTGAACGGCAAAGAAGGGTCGTTTTTTATGGGCAAAGTCTGGGACTTTTCAACCTTTCGCGAAAGTTACGATGAACGACGTGCTTCGCCAGAACCCGCCGTTCGAACGAACTTAGCTTTGTACGGAGTGAAGGGCGGTTAGCTTATCGTCATTGCCGGTGATCACACTCATGCTGCCATCCGTCTCAAGGACGACTGCTGCCACGGCATCGAGACGCCCGTGTCCCGCATTGCGCACCGCCGCATCGACCTCATCGGCAGTCACGCGCTCCTGTGCCATGGCGCTGTGCAAATATTCGCCGTTTCTAAATAATAAGCGGGGTTCGGCGCGGATCAGTCCCCGGAACCAGCGGCTCGATATTGAAACACGCGCGACCATCCATTGCAGTCCAGCAAGCATGCTGAAAGCCAAAACCCCCTCTGCCAGTTTGACGTCCTTGCTGAGAAGCACGGTCGCTAAAGTAGACCCGAGCGCGACGGTTACGACCAGATCGAACGCGTTGAGCTTGGCAAGCGATCTTTTGCCCGCAACTCGCAAGATGATGATAAGAGCGGGATAAGCCAGAAGCGAGACCGTCGCTACGCGGAGCAGCCCATAAAGATCCTCGAAAAACATGATAGGTGAACGTCGCCGGACGCCTTCGGTTTCCCTTTACTCCGCGTCATACTTGCCGGTGAAGGGAGCGCTCACGATCAGTACCATCAGCACTCCGGCGGCCAACACAGCTGCCAGCCACAGCAAGCCGACACCGCATATGAGGCCGATCGCGCCCGCGGCCCATATCGAAGCAGCCGAGCCCGCACCCTTCACATAGCTGTCTTCACGGAACATCGCGCCGGCACCGAGGAAGCCGATGCCTGTGATCACGCCCGAGAACACACGGCTCAGCCCCAGGTCGACATCCGGCCCGGAGGTTCGCGCAGCAAGTTCCATGATGGACAACGAAAGCGAACAAGCAGCTAGAGCAACGATCATGAATGGACGAAAATCAATCGGCTTTCGTCGAAGGAAGCGGTCAAGACCGATCAGCAATGGCAAGAGAACCGACGCGCCGATACGAAGCAGCGCTTCGGCCCAGGAGATATGGATGGGCGAGAAAGTGCCTGCCTCCATCAGCCGATAACCTCTGGGGCGCGATCAGGTTTCCCTGCCGACGATCTTCGATCAACCCAGTGCGCAAGATACGATGCTCGCACGCTTTCCAGATCAGCGCTTGACGTCATCGCGGCCTCGCAGCGGCTCAGCGCATCTGCCGCGCGGACTGCCAGCAAGCCGAACGCCGCCGGCGCTGCGGCAGCGATTTCGGCCAGGGACTTTTGAAGCCTGATGGCTACCTCTACGACTCCTGCGCCATCGCGAGCAATGGGGCGGAATAGGTCATCGAGAAGGTCGGCAATGCTGAGGTCCGGCAGCCGCACGAGATCACGGCCCAACACTTCCGCCGTGCCGCCGCTCAGCAATGCAGTCATTACCCCGACGCCCGACCCCAGAACGGCGATACCTGTTCCCGGGTCGTTCACAGCAGGCGACAATGCCCGTGACGCAATCTCCGATAGCACGACGAGGCCCAGTTGTGGATCGTGATCGAACTGGCGACGATGATACAGGGTAAATGCTGCACGGATGTCATGATCGCAATCCGAATCCTCGTGATCCAGCCGGACGATCTCCCGGCTGGCGGATACGAATGCTCCTGGCATTAAGCGCATCTCGATCGCGCAATCGAGACGGCAGGCAATTTCGTCGAGTGCCTTCATGTCGATATGGGTGACATAGCCGGTTTCATTGGCGAAAACCGCCCGCGTGCGAGCGGTACGGATTGCTGTTCGCGGTACAGCGGCGACTCCAAAACCGGATCGCTCTATCGAAGCCTTTGCCACCTTTTCGACGCGGTCTATCGTGTTGCCAACCTGACCAAAGCTGGAAAGGTGCCCAATCCAGCGCAGTAGCGTGATGATGACGATGACCAGGATCGTGCCGATGAACAAGATGACCCGGCCCGATTTCCCATGAATACCTGTCGATAGCGCGCAGATGCCAACGATGGAGAACAGAAACGCCCCGATGAATGTCGACAGGGCATTTTGCGCAGTCGAATCCTCGACCAAGAGCTGGGTCGCGCGCGGAGTAATGGCGCCACGGGCGGCAGAGTAGGCGGAAACCATAGCTGTAAGCGAAAAGGTCATTACCGCCAGCATCGACGAAGCAAGAATGCCCAGGATGTTGTCGACTGCGTCGGAGCCGATCTTGGTGCTGATGTCATAAGGAATAAAAGGCGCAACGAATGCCGCCAACAATGCCAACGCGACCGAGGATAGAGAGAACAGGGCTGCGCGAAACCATATCCGGCGGAGCAGCAGTCGTGCTACCCAGCGCCAGCGCAAGGCCATCCCCGTGACGTGCGTCGCGACCTCACTCATGGCGCGATGGCCTCACTGCATCCCAGGGGCGTATGCGTTCGGTGATAACAGCGATTTCGGGCAGCTGGCGTGTCATGGTCTTTCCCGTTTTTTTGGCACCGGCGAACGGCGCTTCACAGTCGATCAGGTTTCACCACGGCGCGATGGCGAGATGTGAATCACATCATCCGGTGGCGTAGATTAAGCAGCACGACCGAAGTACCCGCGACCATCAGCGCGATGATCAGCGTTGAGAACATAATCAGCTGAAGGTCTTCGCGTGCAGATTTCCGCAGGCTGACATGCAGGAAGCAGCGGAAATGGACCACGACTTGCAGCAGTGCGAGACCAAGGATGGTGCCGAGCGTCGTGGCGGCATTGAACGGTGCCCAGTGTACAAGAGCGAAGGAGCACACTGTCAGCACGAGCGCGGTGACGTAACCGATGCCATAAGTGACAATCTCGGCAGCCGGGCCGCTGTTGGGATCGCTCATCGTGCCAGCCCCTGAAGATAGACCAGCGAGAATATCGCGATCCAGACAATGTCGAGGAAGTGCCAAAACAGACCCAGGCGCAGCATGTTGATCTTTATCCGTGGATCGCGACCGAAGGCAGGAATTTGCACCATCATCACCACGATCCAAAGGCACCCGGCCAGGACGTGCACGCCGTGCAGCGATACCAGCGCAAAGAAGGACGATAGAAACCCACTCCGGCTTGGCACTGCGCCGTTGGCAATCATGGTCGCAAAATCATGGAGCTCCATTGCGAGAAAAACGAGGCCGAGGGCCAGCGTTACTGCAAGCAACGCCATGAGCGGACGGACCCCGCGCGAATGTTTCAGCGTAATCGACGCCATGCCGAAGGTGAGGCTGCTGGTGAGCAGGATGACCGTTTCGATAAAGGCTGGAACGATCTTATAGACGTCGGCAGGTTCCGGGCCCCAGGAGGTTCCAGCTAGCATCACGCCATATGTCGCAAACAGCAACGCAAAGATCACTGCGTCACTCATCAGGAATATCCAGAAGCCGAAAACGTCATGCCCGGCCTGCGCGTGCGTCGATGCGTCGGTCTCGCCGAGATTAAGTCCGGGATGGCCGGCCCGCCGCGCGCTCATGCCGGAATGTGCGCCAGGCCGCGGTTGACCGACATCGTTTCGAGCTCGCGCGGGCATGACGCAACCCCTGCCAATGTGTCGTGCCAATCCGTCTCGATCCGCGCGACTGCTTCGGCTGGGATTATGCGGTTTACGTCGCGGATGAAGCTGCGCGCGATTACCGTCGCGACCACCGCGATCGACCCCACCACGGCAAGCCACCAGATATGCCAGACGAGGGCAAAGGCTGTCGCAGCGCCGAGGCCGCCCAATATCGGACCCACGGCGCTGTTTCGGGGCATCTCGATGGATTTATAAGGCCCTGGCGCGAAATAGGGGTGATCCTTGCGCTTTCCGTCGAAGAACGGATCGCGCCCGGCGACATGGGGTATCACCGCAAAATTATACTCCGGCGGCGGCGCTGATACCGACCATTCGAGCCCGCGCCCGTCCCACGGATCACCCACCGGCACGCTGTTCGCGTCCCGCTGCCGCACGCTCACCCAAAGCTGCACAAACAACGTGACCAAAGCGGCAAGCAACATCAGCGCGCCGACTCCAGCGACATAGAGCCACGGCCGGAATGCGGGCTCCAGCACTTCGCTTGCGCGCCGCGTCATGCCAGCTGCCCCGAGCACGTAAAGCGGCATGAACGCCAGATAAAAACCTGCCACCCAGCATCCGAACGACACCCGGCCCCAGCGTTCGTCGAGCCGGAAGCCGAATGCTTTGGGGAACCAGTAGTGGTAGCCCGCGAGCAGGCCATACAGCAGTCCCGGGATCAGCATGTTGTGAAAGTGTGCGACCAGAAACAGTGTGTTGTGGACGAGATAGTCGAGTGGTGGGAACGCCAGGATGATGCCGGTCAATCCGCCGAGTACGAAGGTCATCATGAACGCCAGCGCATAGAGCATCGGCACGGTAAAGCGCACCTCGCCCCGGAACATCGTCCATATCCAGTTGTAGATTTTGACGCCCGTCGGCACGCCGATGGCCATGGTCGCGATGCCGAAGACAGCGTTGACGTTCGCACTCTGCCCCATGGTGAAGAAATGATGGACCCAGACCGTGAACGACAGCACTGAAATTGCGATCGTGGCGATCGCGAGGGACGTGTAGCCGTACAGCTCTTTGGACGAAAAGGTCGAGACCACTTCCGAATAAATGCCGAATGCCGGCAGGATCAGGACATAGACCTCGGGGTGCCCGAACAGCCAGAACAGGTTGGCGTAATTCATCATGTTGCCACCAAGGTCATTTGTGAAGAAATGAAACCCCAGATAGCGGTCGAGCGCGAGCAGCGCAGTCGCCACGGTCAGTGCCGGCATCGAGAAGATCATCAGGATGCTGGTGCACAGCGACGTCCACACGAACAACGGCATCCGCATCGCGGTCATACCCGGACAGCGTTTTTTGTAGATGGTCGTGACGGAGTTGAGCCCGGTCAGCGTCGATCCTATCGAGCCGAGCGTGATTGCCCAAATCCAGTAATCGGGACCAACGCCTGGATTGAAGGCGAGCTCGGTGAAGGGCGGATAGCCGCTCCACCCGCCGGTCGAGAAACGGCCAACGACTAGTGACGCCATCATCAGTGCAGCAGCACCGCCAGTCAGCCACAGGCTGATTGAATTGAGCAGCGGAAAGGATACGTCGCGCGCGCCGATCTGGAGCGGAAGAACATAATTGATGATGCCGGTCAGGAACGGCATCGCCATGAAAAAGATCATGATGGTGCCGTGCGTGCTGAACAATTGGGCGAAGTGCTCAGGATCAACGACGCCGGGAGCTTGTATGGCCGTCGCCTGCTGAACGCGCATAAGCACGGCTTCGGCAAGCGCACGTGACAGCATCACAAAGGATAGTAGCACATACATAATTCCGATCTTCTTGTGATCGAGGCTGGTGAACCACTCGCGCCACAGATATCGCCACTTTTCGAGCACGGTGATCATCGCCACGACCGCCACCGCGCCGACCACCACCAACGCCGCCGCACCCGCACCAATGAATTCGCTGAGCGACGGATTCTGCCAGGCGCGCACAAACGCCAGCGACTGCCAGTCGAGACCGCCGAGCAGAGCGGGCCGGATTCCGCCTGTCATCTCCGCGCCGCCGCTATCGACATCCGGCTGCGGTCAAGGATGCGACCGAACACGCCATCTGGGACTGCGGAATAATAGGCTGACTTGGGAAGCATCGACGGCTTGAACAAGTGGTCATAGACTGCTCCATCAAATGCGCTGGCCTGCGTTTGCATGCGCTCTACCCAATGCTGATAGTCTGCTGGCGGCAAAGCCACGACGTCGAACTTCTGTCGCGCAAAGCCTTGGCCATTATATTGCGAGTTCTCACCCCGGTAGACGCCGGGCTTGCTCGCCGCGAGGTTGAGTTCGGTCCGCATCCCCGCCATCGCATACACTTGGCCGGCGAGCCTTGGAACGAACAGCGATTGCATGACGGTGCCGCTGGTCAGCTCAATGCGGATCGGCCGCCCTGCCGGTATCGGCATGCGGTTGATTGTCGCGATATGCGCGTCGGGGTAGATGAATAGCCATTTCCAGTCGAGCGCGACTGCCTGGATAATCATGGGCGATTGGGAGGATGAAATGGCCCGATAGGGATCCAGCCGGTGGGTCGATCGCCACAGCAACATCCCAAGTCCGGCCACGATTGCGGTGGGCGGAATCCAGATCAAAAATTCGAGCGGCCAGGCAAAATTCCACTCGGGCCTGAACGCGCTTTCTGTGTTGGAACGGCGATAATGCCATGCGATGATCGGGGCGAGTAGCAGCACCGGCCCGCCGACGAATATCAGCACGATGGCGACCACCGTATAGAGATTCCATTCTGCTTCGGCGATGGGTCCTGCCGCATTCATCGCGCCGAGCTTAAACGCGGCGCAACCACCAAGGGCGAGAAGCGGGCCAGATGCCGCAATTCTGCGCGCCAACGTCATCATCGTCCGGCTCCGCGATTCTTGTCGGATTCGGATGAACCCACAGTGTACCGGGTCGACTCCTGTGCGCTGGCTTTCCTGTTCGCCCTTGCAGCCAGCGCATCCTCCGATCTTTCCGGCCTTATGTATATCGAAGATAATTCCGTGAATTCTTCGCGAAGGCGCGCCTCGATCCGCTCAATCAGCGCTTCGCCCTCACCCATTGTAAGCGCATCGTCGAAATCAGCGCTAATCGCGACGAACACGGAATCCGGGGCTGTGTGGATCGTGCGGACATGGTTCACTGCTGTCAACCCGGCGCTACCTGCAACGAGCGTTCGCACCCGTTCAACGACCTGCGGGTCCGCGCGTTCCCCCATAAGAAGACCCTTGGCTTCTCGCGCCAACAGCACGGCAACAGCAGCGAGAATGACCCCTATCACAATGGATGCAACGCCATCGATCCGCGGATCGCGCCAGGCATGGCTCGCCCACACACCGGCAGCCGCCACTAACAAGCCAGCGAGAGCCGCCGAATCTTCGAACAGGACGATGAACGCTGCCGGGTCCTTCAATTGCTTCACCGCCTCCCACAACCTAAATCGCCCTTGACGCTGGCAAATTCCTTGACTGCAACGGTCCACGATGTGCCCTCGAGCAGCATCGCGATGGCCAAAACGACATAGTTGACGGTGGGATCGCTAAGCGGCTCGGGCGCGCGAATATGCTGCCAGCCTTCATAGACCGAAATGCCCGCGCCAAGCGCGAAAATGAGGATCGCGACCACGAACGCCCAGAAATAAAGCTCCCGCCCATAGCCGAACGGATGCCGCATGTCCGACGGCCGCTTGGCGCGATGCTGGCCGTAGAGCAGGAGTATCTGATTGCCGCTGTCGACGAGAGAGTGAACACCTTCGGAGAGCATTGACGAGGATCCGGTAATTCCCGCAGCGAGGAACTTCGCGATCGCGATGCCGACATTTGCAACAAGCGCGCAAATCAGCACGATGTTGGCCCGAATGCTGCTGCGCACGCCTGTTTCGCTTGCCCTTTCGGTCATTTAGGCATCACTGGATCGGTGCTAGCGTGTCGATCCCCGTGCTGGCGTCCGTTTGTGGCGGAGGGGGTGGGACATCACGATCCCGGTAGGACGGCAGGTCGTTTGCTCCAGCTCCGGCCGGTTGTGCCTCCAATCTCGCGATCATCTGTTTCATTTCGGCGATTTCGCGGATCTGTGCATCGATGATGCCATCGGCGAGACGTCGCACTTGCGGATCCTTGATGTGAGCCCGTTCGCTGGTCATGATCGCAATGGAATGATGCGGGATCATCGCCTTCATATAGGCGACGTCAGACACGGTCTCCTGGCTGCGAACCAGCCAGAGCGATGCTAGGGCCACGATCACGCTGCCAATGACGATCCCGATGTTGAAGCGTCGATTGGGATACATCCCCCACATGAATGCGATCATCAGGACGGCCATCACGGACCCCATCAGCAGAGCCATCCACATGCGGGTCTGACTGAACAGGACGTGCCCGAACACATAGGTGTTCAAGTACATCAAACCGAACATCACGAGCGTCGAGACCGCGATCATCGCGGCGAAGCGCGTGTATGACATCATGCCGCTCCTTTCCTCGGACTATAGCATCGCAAATTGATCATCGCGGAAGCGCGTAGGCGACAAGGGCATCGCTAACCGGCGTCTCCATGAAATGATGACCGCCAGCCATGATGACCAGATATTCGCGCCCATCAGCCCCCTGATAGACCATCGGCGTAGCCTGACCGCCACCCGGCAACACGTCCTGCCACAAGGTCTTGCCCGTGCGCATGTCGATCGCGCGGATGAGATTATCGGTCGCGGCCGCGATGAAGATAACGCCACCTGCCGTCACGACCGATCCACCATTGTTGGGCGTGCCGATCGTCAGTGGTAGCATGGAAGGTATGCCGAACGGCCCATTGGTGCGCGCGGTACCTAGCGGTCGGTCCCAGATGGTTTTGCCCGTTGCCATGTCGATTGCGCGAATCCCACCGTAAGGAGGTTGCTTGCACAGCATGCCGGTGAATGGCAGCCGCCACCCGGCATTGACGTTGATCGCATAGGGTGTGTTGGCTTGCGGATCACCGGCCCCTTCGGCGCCGCCGATCTTGCCACGCGCCTGATCACGCGGCGCCCATCCACGCTTGTTGGCTTCGGCGCGGGGAACGAGCCGGACATAGTTCGGCATGTCGTTATAATTGGCGACAATGACGCCGCGCGCGGGGTCTACCGCAACGCCACCCCAATCGGTGCCGCCATTATAACCGGGATATTCGATCGAATGCCTCTCGCTGGTTGGGGGCGTGAAGAATCCCTTGTAACTGGCACTGCGGAACTGGATGCGGCATATCATCTGATCGATCGGGGACATGCCCCACATATCCCGCTCCGTCAGGTCGGGTTGCCGCAATGTATGCCATAGCGACACGGACTGTGTCTTCGCACGCTCAGCGGGCTCGACGCCGCCTCCTGGCGCCTTGATGGTCCCCACGGGAGTCAGTGGTCGGCCGGTTGCCCGATTGAGGATATAGATGTCGCCCTGTTTGGAAGGCAAAACAAGGGCGGGCACGCCCTTATAATCAACCAGCGTGGCCTGCGCCCCGAAGTCATAGTCCCACACGTCCTTCCGCACCGCTTGGAAGCGCCAGCGGGGCTTGCCCGTGGTGACGTCAAGCGCAACCAGTGAAGTAGCGAACTGATTTTCCTGAGGCCTACGCGAGCCGGAGAAATAGTCGGCAGACGCATTGCCCATGGGCAGATAGACCAGTCCAAGCTGCTCGTCCCCACTCGCCATCGTCCACATATTGGGTGTGCCACGTGCCCATTCCTGGCCGGCGGGCGGATAGCCGTCCCACTCGGGATGCATCATGTCCCACGCCCAGCGCAGCTTGCCCGTAACAACGTCGAATCCCTGGATTACGCCAGAGGGTGCCCAACGGTTCTGCCCATCCAGAATCTGATGCCCGACAACGAGAACGCCCTTGACGAGCGTCGGAGGCGAAGTGATCGAGACATAACCCGGAGGCGTTTTACCCATGCCGATCTTGGTGTCGGTCTGGCCGTTCGTTCCGAAATCGCTACAGGGTTTTCCGGTCCGTGCGTCGACGGCGATCAAGCGGGCGTCCAGCGTACCTTCGATAACGCGCGCTGCGCATGCGGCGTTGGATGACGCGCCCGTCGTGGTGGCGTAAACCACACCGCGGCATGCTGCAGTATAGGGGATGGCTTCGTCGGGAACTTGAGGATCGAACCTCCAGCGTTCCTTGCCGGTTACAGGGTCCAGTGCTATCATGATATTTTTGGGGGTGCACAGATACAGGGTGTTGCCGACCTTGAGCGGCGTCGTCTCTGCGCCATAGGTTCCCTCTGCGCGCGCCGAAGGCAAATCGCCGGTATGGAAAAGCCAGGCGCGTTCGAGTTTGCCGACATTGGCGGGGTTGATCTGGCTGAGCGCCGAATAGCGCCGCGCTGCGCCCGTACCGCCATAGGATGGCCAGTCGGCACCAGTTGCCTGCCCCGATGGATCGGCCATCGCATTGCTGCTGGCCGCTGGAAGCATGGCGACCGATCGCGGCCGCGTGCCCAGAAATGTAAACAATATAGCCGCGAGAACCACGGCACCAAACGCGCCAACCCCTGCAAAGCGCCAGCGATATCGCGTCTGCGTCAACGTCGGAATGATGAGGATCGTTGCGATCAGCAGCACTAGCGGTGCCACAACCCGCGGCACGAGTGCCCAGGCATTCCCTCCGACTTCCCAGAATGCCCAAAGCAAGGTGACAGCGAATATGGCGATATACAGCCATGCGCCTGTCACTCGCCCTCTGAAAAGAAGAACACCGGCCACGAGCATCGCCACGCCGGTTAGAAAATAATAGAGTGAACCGCCCAGAACAGCGAGCCAGATGCCACCGACAGCGAGAACTAATCCGATCAGACCAATCAGTGATCCTAGGATCGACGCTGGCCAGGAGCGTGGTCTAGTCATGTGCTGCCCTTCTTACGCGTTAGAGGCGTGGTCAGCAGCGCTGTCCGGAGCGAAAGCCCGATCCCATCAACTAAGTGTCAGCAGCACTGCTATACATTCCTGTCGACGAAAGTCATTTTTGGCGCGAAGGGCCAGGCATGGCCCGAGGGCCCGTGCTGGAGATGTTGGCGCGAACGCGGTTCTAATCCTTCCGACGATGAAAGGGAACGGGCGGGACTTGTGAAGGTTCCAGATTAGGCTCAGGACTCACTGATCACAGCCAGAAGAGCACGGTGGCGGCCAGTGCGAGTGCGGAGAAGTAGACGGTTGGGCAACGGTCATATCGCGTTGCCACGCGGCGCCAGTCCTTCAGACGGCCGAACATGATCTCGATGCGGTTCCGCCGTTTGTACCGCCGCTTGTCGTATTTGACGGGCAAAGAGCGAGATTTGCGGCCCGGAATGCACGGTTTGATGCCCTTTTGCTCCAGCGCATCCCTGAACCAGTCAGCGTCATAGCCACGGTCGGCCAGCATCCACTTGGCCTTGGGCAAATCGTCGAGCAAGGCCGCTGCACCGGTGTAATCGCTGACTTGGCCGGCCGTGATGAAGAAGCTCAAAGGTCGGCCGTTGGAATCGGTGACGGCGTGCAATTTCGTATTCATGCCGCCTTTGGTCCGTCCGATCAGACGCCCGAGATCCCCTTTTTTACCCCAAGGCTGGAAGCCGTGCGGTGGGCCTTGAGATAGGTTGCGTCGATCATGACGGTCTGCGGCTCGGCCCTCTGGGCGGACAGGCCTTCCATCATCCGCGTGAACATGCCCATTTCGCCCCACCGTTTCCAGCGGTTATACAATGTCTTGTGTGGCCCATATTCCCTGGGCGCATCCCGCCAGCGCAGCCCGTTCCGGTTGACGAAGATGATCCCGCTCAGTACCGGTTTGTCGTCGACCCGGGGCTTGCCGTGGCTCTTGGGAAAATATGGCAAAAGGCGCGCCATCTGCTCGTCCGTCAGCCAATACAGGTCGCTCATGCTCAATCTCCTCGCGGAGCCTGAATCACATCGCTCTCAGCCAATCAATGGGTCCTGAGCCTAATAGTGGCTTGTTCAGAGCTTTGGCATTTAAAGCAGCCCTTCGTCGCAGTGGGTCAGATAAACGATCAAGGGTTTTGAGGGCTGGGCCGGGTTGGGCTGAACGACCAGAAAAACAAAATCTGCTGATCGTGCGCTTTGAACGGTCCGATTAGAGGTTGCTCAACAAGGCGGGCCGTCGACTGCCAAAGACAAAGTGAATGACCGACGTTAGTTGCGGTCTGACGCCGCGCGAACGAGCCAGCACCAGAACCCGACGTTCGCCTATCGACCAAAATTTGCCTATTGAGCTTGGGTCATCACTGACGATTTCGGAAGGCAAAGCGGAACCACCAAGCGGGCGGCGCGTCGACCAAAAATGGCAGGACTAACGATCATTGAAATTCCGCATGATCTCGGCCGTGAAGAAGCAAGGCGCCGCATGGCGACAGGGATAGGCAAGCTCGCCTCCCACATTCCCGGCGGCGCGGCGACCGTCACCCATAGCTGGCCCAGCCAGGATCAATTATCGCTGACCGTCGCGACAATGGGCGTCGAAGTGCCCTGCACGGTTCATGCGCACGAAACTTCCCTGCACGTCACCGTGCAATTGCCGGCCTTGCTCAGCCTCATGTCAGCACCGATCAAGGCGATCACTCAACAACAGGGCGAGCGACTGCTGCTCGACAAGAAGCCCGATCAAACGGCCTGACTCGCGCCATAGCGCAGCCAGCCGTCATGTTCATATTCAGATGCGTCGTTGCCGCGCGTAAAGAAGCGCTGCGACAATAGCGGCTGACCCTATCCCGACTGCGGCACCCAAAAACTTCGCCGGGCCAGATAGGTGCACATCCTGTTCGCCTTCGCTCGAACCGGTTGTTGGATGATCTGCCTGTATGCCTTCGGCATGCGGCGCCGGGTGTGCGGGATAGGGTGCCCTGCTACCTGGGGGCACGGAAAGCCGATATGTCATATATTCTCTCCTCGAATGGATTTAACGCGCCGGTGACGGGGCGGTTGCGCTCGAACCCAGATCGTCCGGCGACAGGCACGCCAAATAAGACAGCCTGCACCGGCGACGGTCCGGTCTCGTCGTCGAGCGGCAAAATCGTACCGCCCCTGATCCTTATCTCCGCCCCTTCAGGCTGCGCCACAAAGTCGCGATGCTCGTCAGCACCGCTGCGATCCCAAGAAGAAATGATCCGTCGATTATCATCACTGCCGACTCCTTTCCTGACCTATATGTTCGCTATATGTTCCCATGTAGGAAAGAGAAATTTTTGTGATGTCCGGTTCCCTCACTCCTTTTCCAGATAGCGTACGCCTTCAGGTTGCTGACGATGTCGAGACCATGCTGACGGCACCCTATGACGATGAGCGGTTTTTAGGGGGTCTAAAGCGACAGCAGCTTGCTCATGGGCTATTATGATCAAGCCATGCAGTGTCGCTGGAAGGTGGCGCACGACGGCACCGGCATTGTCCGCTGCAAGAGCAATGTTGCCCAGGTCGAGTGGCCCATTGAATGGCTGACTGTCGCGATATTTGACGCCCATGTGTTGGAGCCTGGCCTGCCGCTAGACCGATGATACTAACTTCGCCCATGGACGCCTTCTCTTCTGCTATGATGTTTGGAAACATCATTTTGGCACAGTCGATGCCGTCGGGAGGGGGCAGCCACTCCATCACTGCTCAGCGCCAATCAACAGAACCCTGGCACTTGCCGATTCACAACGATGCTTTTTCGTAGGCGTACTCGACAGCGTCATCACCGCGTGTCATCACGTTGCGAACAAGATGGTCGCATCCTCAATAGCTGAGTCGCTCTATGGCTCAACCACGCAAGGAGGTATGGATGGACCGTCGTCATTTTTTGGGCGCAACCGCTGCACTTCTTGCTGCTGGAACTTCAAAGATGGCATGGGCCCAAGCCGACCGGCCGCCGCTCGCCAAAATCGTCAACATTGCTGACGGTCGCTTCGGCACGATCATTCCCGATCCGTATCGCTGGATGGAAAATCCCACCGATCCTGACTGGCTGCCTTGGATGAAGGCGCATGCCGCTTACGCGCGGCGGATGCTCGACGCCATGCCAGGACGGGACGCGCTTGCCCGTCGCATAGGCGAGCTTACCGGGGACCTCCCGGTCGCCAGCCGCGTCAAGCGCTCAGGAGAACGAACATTTTTAGAGTTCCGCCCCAGCGGGGCGAACGTTGCAAAGCTCTATTTGCTCGAAAGACCGGGAGGGGAGCAACGCCTGTTGATCGATCCCGAAGCGATCAAGGATGCCAGCGGCGCCCATACCAGCCTCGACTGGTGGAGCGTCTCTGATGATGGGTCGCTGATCGCTTATGGCATCTCGCCAGCTGGCTCCGAAGAATCGGTGATGCGGATTATGCGCGTTTCCGATACGTCGCATTTTCCTGAAACGATCGATCGCGCCCGGTTCGGCAATCCCAATTGGCTGCCCGATGGTTCCGGCTTCTTCTACGTGCGCTTGCGCGAAGGTGCGGTGAAGGGCTCTGCGGACTATTTCGCCAACGCCGTCGCATGGCTTCACAAGCTGGGCACCGATCTCAAGCAAGATGTACGCATCGCGGCGGGTGGTGACGTAGTGGACGGCTACACCATATTGCCGATCGATTTTCCGTTCATCGTCACCACGCCGGGGTCGGATATCGCGCTGCTCCTTCCCTACGGCGGCGTGCGCCGCGAAAATGCTCTGTTCGCAGCGCCACTGGCGCAGGTCATGACTGGGAACGCCAAGTGGCAGACGGTGGCGCGCATGGAGGATCAGGTCACCAGCTTCGCATTGCGCGGGAAAGACGTCTACCTGGTGCAGGAGAAGGGTGCGCCGCTTGGCCAGATCGTGAAGGTGAATGCCACAAATCCGGACTTGATCCTACCGCAGATAGTGGTGCCCGAAGGCAAGACTCCTATCGAGACGGCCGATACTGGGCTCGTCGCCACGAAAGACGGCGTGTATTTCGCACGGCAGAATGGCGGCCCTATGACGCTTCACCGGCTGGATCCGCAAGGCAATGTCACGAATATCACAATGCCGTTCGGCGCGGGCATCTACGGATTGTTCGGTTCTACCGAAGCAGACGGCGTGGATGTGCGCATGGCGGGTTGGGTGCAGCCGTTCGGCATCTATAGGTCAAACGCCGGTCGCGCACTTGTCGACACCGGATTAAGCCCAAGGCCTGCCTTCTCCACGGCCGACTATGAATCGACGCAGATCATGGCGACCTCACGCGACGGCACCCAGGTGCCAGTGTCCATCATCGCTAAGAAAGGTTTGCGCCGGGACGGGTCGGCACCGGCGCTTGGCCAATGCTATTCCAGCTATGGTATATCAGCAGCGCCAGTATTTTCGCCGCGCTACCTCGCGTTTCTCGAAAAGGGAGGCGTGATGTTCGAGGTGCACGCGCGCGGCGGCGGCGAGTTCGGCGCGCCGTGGTGGCGAGCTGGACAGAAGGCCAATAAGCCCAACACATGGCGAGACTTCATTGACGGCTGCGAAGCGGTGATTCGCAACGGTTGGACGTCTTCTGCCAAACTGACGATCATGGGCACGTCCGCAGGCGGCATCGCTGTCGGCAATGCCATGGCCGAGCGGCCTGACCTGTTTGCAGGTGCGATTGACAATGTCGGCTGGACCAATACCGCGCGAGCGGGCGTGGAGCAAAACTCCGCGCCGAATTTCCCGGAATTTGGCGATCCCTCCGACGAAGTTGAGTATCGTGGCCTCGTTGCCATGGATGCGATGTCGAAGATCAAGGACGGGGTCCGCTACCCGGCCGTGCTGGCGATGACGGGTATTACGGATCCGCGCGTGGCCCCTTGGCATGTCGCCAAATTCGCTGCACGATTGCAAAAGGCGTCGACAGGCGGTCCCGTCCTTCTGCGCGTCGACTTCGATGCGGGCCATGGTGTCGGCTCTACACGTCAGCAAGTCGATGCCCAGTTCGCCGACGTCTTTGCCTTTGTACTCAACAACGCGGGTGCACATGCGGGCTGAGCCAGTGGGTAGGCATCCGCATGAGAGCGCTTGCCCGCCAAAAATCGGCTCAGGGCAATGGTAGCCGCGAGACACAAGTGCTAATCGAGCACCCATTGCAAGATTTTTTCCATAAACACAACAGCACACTCTGTGTGGTGTGCCCAATCGGAGCTGTTCAGGCCAAGGTGCACGGAGCGCAACAGCTAATCTTGGGAAGACAGAGCGCCGCTCGCAGGAAGATGCCGGGGTCCCGGCGGGACCGACGCTGAAAGCGGTTCACCGGCGTAAATCTGCGCCAGTCGATCGAGCAGCCCTTCGACTGCCGCGCGGCCTTCAGGCGTTAGGCACACCTGAATTCGGCGCCGGTCCCGGCCGGTTTTTTCGCGGATTACCATTCCTTCCTGTTCCATCGTTTCCATCTTGCGAAGAGCTGTGGAAATCGGGACGTGCGCGAACATGCAGAGCGACCATGAATAGACAGGTCGCCGTTCATGCGTGGTGACGAACAGCTCCAGCAGCATGTCAAGGATAGGGCTGGGACACATGCCATAGCCCAGCCGATCGCCCACGATTTTGCGGCACGCGATCAGTCTGTGGCACATCTCCAAACGAGTGCGCGTCAGTTGCGGCATCGATCTTACTCCTATCGTCAAAGTTCGAAGACGCATCCTGGCTCCGGCGATCCTGACGCGTTTGCTCCAGGGCGTGGCAATGTCACCCTCGCATCGAGTCATGGAGGCCTTGGACCAAAACCGATGGATGCAAGACGCCTCGACAGATGTGCGCGCCCTTTCGCGCCTTGGGTCATAAAATCTGCTGGCCCGGTCGCGGCTCAATTACTCGGCGACGGCTAATCTGGCCATCGACAAGCGATGGTCAATCTACTCGCCAAGCCGCATCGGTACCATTTCGCCGCAGGCGGTTCCGATGTCGCCACGTCGCCGCAATCAAAATCGTCTGGATTGCCCAACTCCACAGACCAGCAGCATCGACATAGGCTTGCGGTACGACATGGGGAACCATCGCTCGCGTGATGTGAACGATCGTCTCCGCCCCAAGAATGCCTGCAATCCAAATCGGCCAGAATCGGGTGCTGCGAAACGACAAAGCCAGAAAAATGCCGACCATGACCAGATCCACCGCCAATATACCGGCTTCGAATTCGTGAAAGCGCAGCGGTGCATGATGGGCACTGGCGACGCTCGCCATGACGCCGAGAACAAGGGTGGCCGCCGCGATCTGTTCAGGCCGGCCACCCCGTGTAACGGCATAGAGCGTGCTCAGGATCAAAAGACACACGAAGATCATTTGCCTGGTCATCACCCACTGAAACAGAACATGTTTCGTTTCGTCAATAAATTAGCGACGACGATCAGGCCGCGAGACGGTGAACGTCGGCGACGCTCTGGCGGTTCTCGGCGACTTTGAACACGTCGCCATAGGCCTGCTGGCCAAGGCCGATATCGTCGCTGACCTGCTTGAGCATGTCGTGCGTGATGACGATCTTGTTGCGCGTCTTTGCGACCAGGACGATCGCATCTGCCGATGTTCGAAAGGCATCCTGGCCGATCGAAGCCGCGAGCCGGCCATCGAGCCGAGCCAGGGGCAAGGCGGCGTTCAGTTCTGCAATCCGCGCGGCGGCCAGATCCAGTGCTTCCTCGGCAGCGTAGAGGCGCTGTGCGATGGAATGGGCTATGGCGAGACGGTGTTTGGGCATGAGTGTTCCTTTCCTGCGTCCCCTGAGGGGCCGCATGGTCGAATGATCCGGAATGTGGAATGCTCTCTAGTCGCGGGCTAAGCTGCCCAGCGACGACAGAAGCGAAGCGGCCGAGCCAACGGAAACCAAGGACCAGGCGCTCAGAACCGCAAAGGCGATCAAAAGATAATATCGGTTCAGGTCATTGCTCTGCCTCCTGGAAGTGCGGAGAGGCAGCAGGTTGAGCAGGGTTGGCATCTCGCTGGTGAGCAGTTGAACCCGCTTTCCCAGAGTGGTGCTCCGATCCATTTCAGACTGTGCGTCCGCATCGTTGTCGCTAGGCCCAGATGGCGCAATTACGGAACGTGGAGACAGTCCGATTGATTGACTACCCAAATTTTGGGGGGGTAATCCGGCAGCCGCTACGGCCTCATCAACCGAGCGAATGATCCTGGCGACATCGAACCTGTCCATGTCCCCGAACATGGCCCGAACCGTCTTCACATGTTTGTCCACTGTATTGGGCGCGATTCCCAGCTCCTTACCGATCTTCTTGGAAGTGAGGTTTTCAGCGACGAGGGCCATGCATTCACGCTGCCGATCAGTCAGTTGTGCGACGGCGGCGCGATAGGGCTCCAGTTCAGCGGGGATGTTTTGCTCTGGCACGGTGATGCGACCCTTCACCATGGCGGACCGTCGAGGCATACTTACAGGTGGGACGGTCAACCCGTTGCGATGAGAAACTAGTGTCTTCAAATTGAAATGTGAAAGCAACTGCTGCCCAAGTGTCTGCGGCGGAGAGTGACATTTCGGCAACGAGTTGAGGGATCATGCTTGCTCAGGCGGCTAACGACGAGGCCTCCTGTCTGTCCTGCCAAGCTGGAGCGATAGGAGAGGAGGGGGAAGCATAGGTGGCGCTTTTCTGACGCAATTTTTCCCTCCTTTCGGAATGGATCATAACCATGGCCGAATCCACGCCGTTTGCTCTGGCAGATTGCCAGTATCCCAGTGTGCCGTCTCTTCCATAATCGGGAAGTGGTTTTGGCAAAGAAGATGCAGGCTTATATATGGCGAATCTCCCCGAGCCATCCTGCGATTCTTCCGATCGTAGCTCTGAGCAGACTTGTTTTCAGTTGTAGCGACCCGGCCCAGCATCCCGCTTCCAGCTATAGGGTCAGGTCTCGCGCGCCGGACCTTGGGGAACCAACGCCTGGTTTACCCGCTGCCTTTCGCGCGATAGGTAAAATGGATACTCTCCCCGGGGGCGTTTTGATCCTCTGAGCGCATCACCATGTTCCGCCCGGCAAGATCGCCCGTCGATTCGGGATAACCCGCAGCCGAGTGCACAATACTCTTCGCGTCGCCATTTCCACCGTTGCGGCGGCGCGGAACAGGCGGAGACATGACAATTGACCTTGATCTTGCGGGCAAGGCCATCGTCCACCGCCTGGGTGTCCACTGACCCAACGGGCGGGGAATGTGGCGATGCCCGGCCAACCTTGATAAGACGCCAAGCCCGTCGGTGAGGACAGGGCATTTACAATTTCTTCCTGCACGCGCAGTATCTGTTTTCGTTCTTACAGATCACAGGTTCGCATAAATGGTCGATGAAACACCCAATGAATTTACAACACTCACCGTCCAGCTACTGAGTGCCTTTGTCTCCAACAATACGGTTCCCGCCGACGGTCTGGCTGATTTGATCAAGTCGACCCGTGCGGCATTGGCCGCCAATTTAGTCGCGAGCGAGGCCGAGCCGGAAGCAATAGTCTCTGTGCCCGCCGTGTCGATCCGTAGAAGCATTGCTTCGCGCGATTTCATTCTGAGCCTGATCGACGGAAAGCCCTATAAGACATTGAAGCGGCATCTGGCTCATCATGGTTTGACGCCTGACCAGTATCGCGATCGGTTCAATCTGCCCAGGTCCTATCCTATGGTCGCCCCGGCCTATTCTGATGCTCGGCGAGCCGTCGCAGAAAAGCTTGGTCTGGGTAGAAAGCCCGCGAAGATTGCCAAGAACGGCGCCGATGGCGCTTTGCCGAAGGACGCGGCTTCGAAGATCAACTCAGTTCCCTCTGGCATGAAGGACGCTGCTGAAACGGTCGGTGTAGGCGCAAAGGCAGGTAAGTCAGCTGGGGCAAAGACGGCATCAAAGACGACGAAGATGGCTGCTCCGGAGACTGCCTCGGCCAAGCCGGGAAAAATGGAACCATCGGCAGTCAAGAAAACATCGCGAAACCGTTTGTCGATGGCTACACCAACGGACGATAAGCAAGCGCCAGCGCCCAAAGCTGGCAGGAAAGCTGAAACGGTTTCACCAGGGGAAGAGGCTGAAACGATCAAGCCAAAGAGGACCAGGAAAGCTCCAAGCTCACAGAAGGTGGCCACGAAAGCGGCAAAACCGAAACCGGCGGTGCCGGCCGTGCAAGCAAGCACTGCGCCCGTCACGGAAAGTGGCGAATTGAGGCAAGCCGTAGCTGGGAAGGCGTGAACGAATAGAGCGCGGCGCCGTGCGCGCCGCGCTTCGCTAATTTGCAGATGCTTCAGCGGCATCCGGAAATTTCGACCCTTAGAAGCTATCCAAAAGTCGACTTTGCTTCCTGGGTGCCGACAGCCCGTTTTCGGCAGGTCGCGACCAGTTCACGACCTTTAGTGGCCGTGCTGTGGAGGACCGTCTGTGCCGAAAGCTCCCACCAGATGACGGAGCTTGTCGGGATTACGAACTATATAGATCGCTGCGATGCGGCCATCGCGCACGTCGAGCGCGGTGGTCTGCAGCACGTCGCCACGATCGATACTGATGTAGCCGGGCAGGCCGTTGATCGTGGCTGTCCGCAGGAGCGTGGGCGCTGAACTGTATTTCCGATGCAGCCCGGCGAACAGGCGAAGCGCTCGCTCGATGCCACGCACCACATTGCGGAAGGCAATCACCTTACCGCCGCCATCGGAATGAATTTCGACATCCCGTGTCAGCAGTGCAGACAATGCGACTATGTCACCGTCGCGGGCAGCAGCGAAGAAGGCGCGCGCGATCCTATCGGCCTCAGTTGCCTCAACCGTGAAACGCGGTCGCGCATGCTGGACGTGCCTGCGTGCGCGCGAGGCAAGCTGCCGGACGGCGGCAGGCTCGCGGCCCAATGTCGTCGCGACGTCGGTGAGCGCCATGTCGAACACATCGTGAAGCAGGAAAGCGGCACGCTCCAGGGGAGACAGGCGCTCCATCGCGAGCATCAGTGTGAGCGTCACGTCGTCGGCGATCGTCTCCCCTTCCTCAGTCGTCCCCATCAACGGTTCAGGCAGCCAGGCACCGACATAAGTCTCCCGACGCACGCGGGCGGACTTGAGCTGATCGAGGCAAAGCCGAGTGACGATGCGAGTCAGATAGGCTGCCGGCGTGTCAACGCTCTGCGTCGTTGTCGCCCAACGCAGCCACGCGTCCTGCAAGATATCTTCCGCCTCGCTGAGTGAACCAAGCATTCGATAGCCAAGACGCAACAGCCTTGGTCGCTCAGTTTCAAAATCGGCGAGACGTTCGTCACTGTGCAGCAAGACTGTTCCCCGCCGAATGTGTTCGGCGACTGCGCTTGGCGTCGCGCCACGCCCAGAGGGCAAGAACGGTCGTCAATATAGCCGGTAATGTCACCGCAGGAAAATCCTGGGCCAATGCATTAGGACCGCAGATGCCGACCGCCACTTCCCAGAAATGGAACAGCGCATGTCCCGCAAGCCAGAGCGCGGCGGCGGACCACAGAGAAACGCGTGCCACGGGCCGGAAGACACCCGCGAGCATCGCGATTGCGACGAGCAAGAAGATCAGGCCTATGTCGCGCACAAAATGCTGGTTGAACGGACCGGTGGTGGTGACCCCGGGCACGGCGAAATACCGGTTTGCTGGTGAGATCAGCATAAACGCGCCGTTTACAGCGGATGCGAGACCAAGGACTGTGGCAAGTGTCAGCGGAAGGTGCCGGCTCATACGAGGCTCTCCTGCGCTTGAGCGGCAAGCCACTGATCGAAGTGCGTTGGCGCGATCCTTGGATTTTCGTCCGGAACCAGCGAGCGGTCGTCGGCGGCCACGCCGAAATAGTCATGATCGGCGGTGACGCTGATCCGGCGCGGATCGTCGCGTGCCCCGAGCCAGCTGGCGGTAAACTCGGCCAGCGGCGCGCGCTCCGGTCCTGCCACTTCGATGATGCCGCCGACCGGGGCGGCTGTGGCGATCTCGGCAAGAAGGGCCGAGACATCCGCTGCGGCGACCGGCTGGAGCGCGATGCCCGGCAGGTACACTATATTGTCCCGTGTGTAGCCATCCGCGATGGTGGATAGGAACTCGAAGAACTGCGTGGCGCGCACGATCGTGTACGGCATGCCGCTGCCGGCAATCAGGTGCTCCTGTGCCAGCTTGGCGCGAAAATAACCCGATGCCTGAAGGCGATCGGTCCCCACGACCGAAAGTGCGATGACGTGACGCACTCCCGTGTCGCGCGCTGCTTTCAGCAAGTTGGTTGTCGTGCCACGAAAGAAGGCGAGAGCAGCCTCGTCCTCGAAGGACGGGGCATTACTGACATCGACCACGACGGCGGCATCATTCAGCGCTTGTGCCAGGCCGGCGCCGGTCAGCACGTCGATGCCGGTGCTCGGTGAAGCGGCGACTACCTCATGACCCTCGGCCCGCAGCAGTCCGACGAGGGGTCGACCGATCAGTCCGGTGCCGCCGATAATAACGATCTTCATGTCACTGTCTCCGATGCAAGTGTCTGCCTGCATGACGAGATGGCCGCCTCCGGTGTGACATGAAACGACGGCGGGAACGAAAAATATCTGCGCCATAATGTCACGATGCACCGGCGTACCTCGTCAAGTCAGCGAGCGCCGATGCTCGGCGCCGATTACGAGGAAAGCAGCATGACCGAGATGAAGCGTTTGAACTGGTCGGAAATCGCGCCCGAGGGCGCCAAGGCTCTGTTCGGTATCCATCATTATGTGACCAGGAAGACAGCCCTTCCTGAAGAGCTGATCCATCTGGTGTTTCTACGAGTGTCGCAAATCAACGGCTGCGCCCATTGCATCGATATGCATACGCGCGACCTGCTCAAGACCATGGCGATCGACAAGGTTACCCTCGTCCCCGTCTGGGCGGAGGTGCCGCACCTGTTTTCTGACCAGTATCGAGCAGCGTTGGCCTGGGCGGAGGAAGTGACGAATGTTAGCACGACCCATACTTCGGACGAAGCCTATGCCGCCGCCGCGGCCGTTTTTGCTGAAAAGGACTTGGTCGATCTCACGCTAGTGATCGCAGCAATGAACGCGTTCAATCGCCTCGGCGCGCCATTTCGCCTGCCGGTCGCCGCGAAGCCATAGGATCGTAAGAGGGGGAGCATGCCCTTGCTTCCCCTTTCGACAGCACGCGACCAATTTAAGCCGTGCAAGGCACGATCGCAGACCAACCGCATCGGATCAAAGCGGTCATGCCCGCTCACCTGTCGGCGACAACGCCAGTCGGGTCGCGTTGTCCGCAGGATAGAAGCATTCGAGCGTCAATTCGGCGAGCGTTACGTCGGTGGCGCTCCCGAAGACAGTCGTCGTGGAGATAAAGCTGAGGTTCTGGTTACTATCGGCACCACGCAGAATCAGAGGCACCGCGATGCGTCCGCCAGGCCCGGGAGGATGGCGGCTTGCCGGGGTGGGCAAGGCGCGAAGTTCGGCGTGGAGCGCGGCCAGCACCGGATCGCCGGCGCGCTCAGCCTCGTCGCGCAGCCGGGTCAGTACATGATGCCGCCACTCCGGCAGGTTGACGATGCGGGGGGCCAGTCCCCCGGGATGAAGGCTGGCGCGCAGCACGTTCACCGGCGGATCGAGAAGGGTGGGCGCTACATCCGTCAGCAACGAGCCGGCGGCTTCGTTCGCCAGTACGAGGTTCCAGTGCCGGTCGACTGCCAGTGCCGGATACGGCATGTGCCCGCGCAGCACGGCATCGACGGCCTGCCGTGCCACCGCCATGTCGGGCTCGTTGATCGAACGCTCCGAATAGATCGGCGCGTATCCGCCCGCCAGCAGCAGTCTGTTCCGCTCGCGCAGCGGTAGCGCCCGCGGCTCGGCAAGGCGGAGCAACAGGTCGCGGCTCGGCGCGGCGCGGCCGCTCTCGACGAAACTGAGGTGCCGGGTGGAGACCTGCGCCTCCCCGGCGAGGTCGAGCTGGCTCAGCTGACGCCGCCCCCGCCAGTCGCGCAATATGTCCCCAACATTTTCAAGCCGCGTTGCCATGGGGCCGTCTCCTATCATCCGGCTGTGTCGATGCCATTACCCGACAGGTAATCGCATCGCTCCACGTGGCGCGCCACATAGCCGATGGACAGCAGAGGAGACCAACCATGACCGACCCACATTCCATCGCCCGCGCGTATATCGCCTTGTGGAACGACGCCGATGATGCGTCGCGCCGCGACCGCCTGTCAAAGGGCTGGAGTGCGAATGCCCGCTATGCCGATCCGATGATGCAGGGCACCGGCCACGACGGCATTGCCGCGATGATCGACGGCGCGCGCGTGCAGTTTCCCGGGCACAGCTTCACTTTGGCTGGCACGCCCGACGGTCACGGCGATTTCGTGCGCTTTTCCTGGACGCTCGCCCCTGACGGCGGCGCGACCGTCGCAGCGGGCACCGATGTCGTGCGGCTGGATGCGGACGGCCGCATCGGGGAGGTCATCGGCTTTCTCGACGGAGGCGCGGCATGAGCTCGGCGTTCGTTGCACGCGGCGATGGCCACGGCCTGTTCGTGCGCGACTGGGGCTGCGGTCCGCCGGTGCTTCTCCTAGCCGGTTGGGCGATGGACTCGCGCATCTGGGGCGAGACGATGCTGCGGCTGAACGCTGCGAGCCTGCGGGCCATCGCCTATGATCGCAGGGGTCATGGTCGGCCGACCGATGGGGGCGGTTACGACTATGACGCGCTTGCCGACGATCTCTCTGCGGTGATCGAGGCATCGAGCTTGCACGACGTGATGCTGGTAGTGCTCGTCGCAGTGATGCCGTCCGACCGCAATCGTAAAGAGTAAAATGGCGGTTTGCCGGTGCGCTCATTCAAAACCGGGCGCTCAACTTCTGACCAGTCATGGCATAGCCGAGCCCATGCTTCCCGCGCCGTTTGAAAATCAGGTTTTGGTTGTTGAGCTGCCGTTCGCGGGAGGCGCAGCGAATGGCCCCTTTGTCCCAAGCGCGGTTAAGCGGCCCCTCGCCGGAGGCGAGGAGCCGACGGGTCAGATTTCCGTATTCTCGGCAAGGGCAAGCGCGTCTTCTACGTCGATCCCGAGATAGCGTACCGTGTTCTCGATCTTGCTATGACCGAGAAGGATTTGGACGGCACGAAGGTTGCCGGTCGCCCTGTAGATAATCGATGCCTTCGTCCGGCGAAGCGAGTGCGTGCCATATTCGCTTCGCATCAGGCCGACGCCTGTCACCCACTCATCAACGAGCCGGGCGTACTGGCGGGTGCTAAGATGCCCGTTTTGGTCAACCCGGCTTGGAAAGACATAGTCATTGACCGTGCCGCCCCGCCGATCGAGCCAAGCCAGCAGGCTAGCCCGTGCGTCTGGCAGCAGTTCGAACTGAACGGGTCGACCTGTTTTCTGCTGCATGACGATCGCACGCGTTCGGATCTGCCCGCCGCTGACGATGTCGCCGATCTTCATCTGCACCAAATCGCAGCCCCGAAGTTTGCTGTCGATCGCCAGGTCAAATAGTGCCCGATCTCGCAAGCGGCGGCGCTGATTGAGGTAGAATCGGATCTCCCAGATTTGCTTCGGTTTCAGCGCGCGTTTCGCGCCGACGGTTCTTCCCGCATTCCAAACGGGGCGTTTGGTGGTGGCGGGTTCAGTTTCAGGCATCTCCATGATCATTCTCCGATGGCCAGGGTGGCCGTCCGGAGAACGCTTTGGCGTGGGATAAGCAGGATGGTCTCGGAGCGACTGCCCACCAGACCCGGTCGCTCACATCCGCAGTCGGAAGTCGTCTTTAGCCGAAAGCAGATGGGTTGGATGGCTCCCGCTCACGGCATCTAAGTGCCAAGGTGTGAAGGCTATCAGGCATTCACGAGCATATGGGAGCCACCCGATGGAGATTATGACGATCGGCCTTGATTTGGCCAAGACCGTTTTCCAAGTTCACGGTGTTGATGCGGCGGGCAAGGCCGTCGTCCGCAAGGCATTGCGTCGAGCGCAGGTGCTACCGTTTTTCGAGAAGCTGTCGCCCTGTCTCGTCGGCATCGAGGCGTGCGGCACGTCGCATCACTGGGCGCGTGAGCTAATCAAGCTCGGGCATGACGTTCGCCTAATGCCGCCGGCTTATGTCAAACCGTATGTGAAGCGCGGCAAGACTGACGCGGCGGATGCAGAAGCGATATGCGAGGCGGTCACCCGTCCAACAATGCGGTTCGTGCCAGTCAAATCACCGGAGCAGCAGGCAGCGTTGTCGATGCACCGGAGTCGAGATTTGCTCGTCAAGCAGCGCACGCAACTGGTCAACATGATGCGCGGAGTTCTAGCCGAGTTCGGCATCGATATTCCACAAGGTCTTCACCGCGCATTGGAGATGGCACGCGCGATCGTCGAGGGAGAGGCTCCAGACGTGCCGCCCGACGCCGTAAAGGTCGTTGCTCGGCTATCGCAACAAGCGCTGGACGCTCATGCCCAGCTTCGAGAAATCGAGCGCGACCTGCTCGCCTGGCAACGCAAAAGCGACCTCGCAACTCGTCTCCTGACGATACCGGGCATCGGCCCTATCGGAGCGACAGCGCTGGCGGCGTCAGTCACTGATCCGCACCAGTTCCGCTCTGCGCAACAGTTCGCCGCTTGGCTGGGCCTGACGCCTCTGCAGAGCTCGAGCGGCGGTAAGGAACGGCTTGGACGCATCACCAAAATGGGCGACAAATATCTTCGCAAGTTGCTCGTCGTGGGCATGACGTCGCTGGTGCGGCGAGCTAAAAATCAGCCCCGGGCGGTAGATCCACGTCTCGTCACTCTGCTGGCACGAAAGCCGATGCGAGTGGCGACCGTCGCAATGGCGAACAAGACCGCCCGGATCGTCTGGGCGGTCATGGTGCGGGGTGAGGTCTACAAAGAGCATCACGTGCCAGCGCTAACGGCATAGAACGATGAGTTAGCTGAGGAGACAGCTCAAGGAGTTGTGAGAGCAAAGCGAGATGATGGCGAACCGGTCAGACCGGGAACCGGGACAACCCAGCGAATGACGAAGGCGCTATAGCCTGCAAAGCAGTGTGGGACCCAGTTCGCGGATACCATCAGGGCCAGCAGTCTTTCTGACGACTGCACCAACAGGCCAGACAGAAGTCTGCACCCGACCAACCGCCAGATTATCGATTTTGTGCTTGCAACGCGGGAGCCATCCACAGAGGTCAATCCCGGGCAATGCCAACAGTCAGCAAAGCGTCCTTTCGCTGCCATTCGAGACGCCGGATCGAAATCCCGAATGCTGCCTTCCATTTAATATCGCCAATCCAAACGGCACCGGTTATGCAGAGTGATGATAAACGCGCCTTCCTTCCATGCCGTTGGAGCAATGCTGCTGACCGGCGCCATGTTCTACGGCTTTATATCGGGCCGTGCTCGCGTCGAGATCATCTCGCTGCTCACGATCAGCGCTATCGCCCTCGGCCTCTATTCGTTCCCACTACCCGGTCGGGCGCCCACGGAAGGGCTAAAGCTCGCGTTTGAGGGGTTCGGCCATTATGCCCTCGTCACAATCTGCGCACTGATGGTGCTGGGGCGCGGGCTGGTGACGACTGGAGCGCTAGAGCCTGTCTCTCGTCTGTTGACACGGGTTTGGCGGTTTAACCAACAAATCGGCCTGCTTGTTACTTTGGTTTTGGCGCTCGGTATGAGCATGATGGTCAATGACACACCGGTGCTCGTGTTGATGCTGCCTATCATGGCGGCGATCGCAGCCAACGGTGGAATGCCTGCATCGCGCACGCTGATTCCGATCAATAGCGCAGTTTTGATCGGCGGCATGTCGACCACTATCGGCACTTCAACTAACCTGCTGGTGGTGTCGATCGCTGGCGATATGGGATTGCCGGCGATGACGGTGTTCCATTTCACGCCGATCGTAATGATGGCGGCAGTGGTGGCATTGCCGTTCATCTGGCTGGTGATGCCACGATTGCTACCCGACAACTCGGTCGTGGCCGGGCACGCGCCGCGCCAGTTTACCGCGCTGCTGCGTCTCGGGGGCAGTTCTGTTGCCTGGGATGTGCCGCGCAGCCGACTGGACGCACTGCTGCCGACGGGAGTTGAGATTCTGAGCGAGCCAGGCGGCGATGGCCGGATGCTGGTGCGAGCAACGCATGTGGCACTAGAGGAAACGATGCGCGTGCTCGGCGCCACTGCGGCCCCAGCATGGTTGATGGAGCGGCTACGCGGTGGTTACGCCCGGACCGGCGAAGATCTCACTGTCGTCGAATTGTCGATACCGAAGGATTCGGGACTCATCGGCAGAGGCGTCGCATCGGCCAACGTCGCGGAACGCTATAATACCGCCATTCTGGGTGTACATCGCGCCCACCGGTCGTGGTTGGCGGAGCCATCGACTGACGTTATATCCGAAACTGCTTTCGATGAAGGTGATATCCTGCTGGTCACCGGAACGCGCGCCAACATCCGTAAAATGTCATTAGCTGAGAACGTGCTAATACTCGACGGTGCAAAGGAGATGCCCCGCACCGCAAAGGCCACGCTGGCGCTGGCGATCATGGCGTGTGCGGTGATACCGGCCAGCATGGGGATCGTACCGATTGCGATCTCGGCGCTGGGGGGCGCCATCGCAATGTTGGTGACTGGCTGCGTGAGATTTGATCGAATTGGACGCGCACTGTCGGCCAAGGTGATCGTGCTGGTCGCCGCGAGCATCGCGATCGGCCGCGTCGTGCTAGAAACCGGCGCGGCTACTTGGCTGAGCGAATTGCTCGCGTTGGGATTACAGTTTCTACCGCCAGCAGGAGTTTTGGCAGCTGTGATGCTCTTCGTCACCTTGCTGACGAATTTTGCGTCGAACACCACCGCTGCAGCGGTCGGTACGCCAATCGCCTTCAGTCTGGGGCAGCAACTGAATATCCCCGTTGAGCCGCTCGTGCTCGCGGTCCTGTTCGGCTGCAATCTGTGCTACGCCACTCCGGTCGCCTATCAAACCAATATGCTGATCATGTCGGCAGGCGACTATAAGTTTGGCGATTATACCCGAACCGGCTTGCCACTAGTTGGCTTGATGATTGTTACCCTCTCTGCGCTGCTAGTGTATCGATACGGCCTCTACTGACGGCCAATTGAGAATATCCGAAAGATATCAGCATGGACCTCGTCGAAATTCTGGTAAATCGCCTGCAGCAGATGTTAGCCGATTTCATTCGCGTGCTGCCGCAACTCGGCATCGCGCTGGTCGTGCTGATGCTGACCTGGCTGGCCGCCAAGTTCGCGCGCCGCATTGCTGAGCGGCTACTTCGCCACACCGATATCCGGGGAACGTTGATCAACCTGTTCGAGACGGTCACGGGCGTGATCATCTGGCTGATTGGTCTGATGATCGCCAGCTCAATTGTCCTACCGGGGGTGACGCCCGCCAACCTGCTTGCACTGGTCGGACTAGGTTCGGTCGCGGTCGGATTTGCGTTTAAGGACATTTTTGAGAATTTCCTCGCCGGCATACTCATAATGCTGAGGCGAAAGATGCGCATTGGTGACATGATCGAGTGCGAGGATGTCTCGGGCAAGGTCGAACACATAACGCTGCGCGACACCTATCTGCGGCATCTCAGCAACGAGCTAGTGCTCGTGCCCAACGCATACCTGTTCAAAAACCCCGTGAAGATCCTGACTGACTCGTCGACGCGCCGGCATCAAGTCGAGGTGGGCGTCGGCTACGACGTCGATCTGGACGAAGCGCACGGTGTGATCGAGGCAGCGGTGCGTCGTGCTGATGGAGTCGATAGTGAGCAACGCATCGACATATTCGCCAAGGAGTTTGGCGACAGTTCAGTTAATTTTCTTGTACGATGGTGGGCGGGCTCGAAACCTTACGAGGCGCACGCCAGCCGTGATGCAGTTCTTCGTAGCATCAAGCGGGCCTTAGACGATGCGGGGATGGAGATCCCTTATCCATATCGAACGTTGACCTTCAAGGAAGCCCTGCCGATTGCGTTAGAGCGGAAGCTGGCGTCAGAACAGGATAAGCATAAGGCGTCAGCTGTTGAGCTCGGCGAAGACAAATATTAGCTGAGCCACCAGATCGCCACGATCAAACTGGCGGCGCCAACTGAGATTGCAATCGCCATGACTTTGAAATTGGTCGTGGCCACGTCTGTGACACTGTGGGCGCTGAGACGAGCCTGCACGCGGCATGCGCGCCGCTCGGCGGATACGACAAGAAACACGGCGAGGACGATGAACAAGGTAGCGATCGCCTTGGCGACCCATGTTGGCTCGACGGGCTTAAACAGTGCATTAAAGCCGATGCCGATGCCGATCGAGGCCATTGCAGTCCGCGCCCAGCCGCCGAAGGTCCGCTCGTTTGCGAGAAGAGTACGATCTTCGGCCAGATCAGTGCGATCCTTCGCAAGCTCTGTTTTGGATTCGTCCATGAACGAGGCGTATCATGGCTTTTAGCTGCAGTGTCACCAAATCATTGTGGAATAAAATTCACTGGCCGCAGCGCGCCGTACGTCGAGAACGACAACCGGCACGGTTCACACACAGTATCGTAGCGAGGACTTGAGCGTTTGACTTGTTTACGTTTTGTAGCAGAACTTGCTAAACGAATGCCAGCCGTTTTCATTAGCGCATCTACGCGGCGCCAGTGCGCTGCTACCCCCTTTTCGGTAGCCCGTCAGGCGAAGCGAGCCGACGATCGACTGTCGGGTTTTGGCACTGAACCTGCCGCTGCACATTCCGCGCGGGAACGGCAGAATTGTCCCACGACGCAGCGTTAGCCCCGGGTGAAATCGACCCAAATCCGACATTCAGGAGCGGATTTTTGTATCCCGGCTGCGGAACGTCCGGTTCTGGTGGCAATCCACCGAAATACCTTGTTTCGATGCGGTGGTGCGAAGGCTGGTTACCGTAATTCGACGTTTGCAGGCTCCATCGATTTGAGCTGTACCAACGAATCTCTTCTAAAACAGTATGTGAGCAAAGATGAGGATGGCCAGCCTCCCTCCAAGCCCGCCTACCCATCTTGGCAAATTCGATAATTTGGTAGATCGATTTTCTTCAGCGAAAAAGGGAGCGCAGCTTCCAATCCCGGTCGTCTACCGAGCAAAAGTGATAGGTTTGCACAGGGCTCTAGCCTTTGTGGGCCGACCCCGGTTCCGCCATCTTACGATGCTGCTCCGCCAGCACCGAGGCCGGGGTGACATGCGCGACGGCCACTTGCACCTTGTTCTTCCACCCGGATACGATATGCGCTTCGCCCTTCATAAGCGCATCCCAGCCATCGCGCGCCACGTCGGTAGGATCGCTCTTGCTGTCGGATGATCCCACGCTAGTGTCGAGCATGTCGGCGCGATCGAAAAATTCCGTCTCGACCGGACCTGGCATCAGGGTCGTGACGGTGACGCCCTGGCTGTCTTTGATCTCGTTACGGATCGCATCGGCAAAGCTGTCCACGAACGCCTTGCTGCCATTATAGACAGCCTGGAAGCTGCCTGGAATGAAGCCTGCGATTGATCCGGTGATCAACACCTTGCCGTCGTTACGCGCCACCATGGCCTTCAGGACCTGTTGCAGCAGATACAGGGTGCCAGTAATGTTCGTGTCTACGACGCGCCGCCAGTCGCTCACGTCCTGATCGAGAAAAGCGTGGCCAAGCCCGCGCCCGGCATTGGCGCATAGCAGATCGACCTGTCGACCATTGGCCGCGGCGAGGAGCGTGTCCACGCCTTGTAATGTCGAAAGATCGGCCTCGACCGAGATAACTTCGACGCCATGCTGCTTGAAATCCTGCGCTGCGGCGTCGATCAGCGGTTCGTCGGCCACGACTAGCAAGTCATACCCATTTTCCGCGGCGATGGAGGCGAGTTCAAAGCCGATGCCGGTGGAGGCGCCGGTGACGATCGCGAATTTATTGGCCATGTCTGTCTCTCCTATTGCGCGGCGGCGGCAAGACCGGGCTTCAGCACGATCTTGGTCACTTCATTCTGATTGTCGTGGAACATCTTGTAGCCCTTGGGCGCGTCTTCCAGCCCCATGCGATGGGAGATCAGGAAGGTCGTATCGATCTTGCCCTCCAGAATGGCATTGAGCAGGGCGGGCATATAATGCTGCACACTTGTCTGGCCAGTCTTGAGTGTCAGCCCCTTCTCCATGAAAGCACCCAAGGGAAACTTGTCCACGAAGCCGCCATAGACGGCCGGCATCGACACACGCCCACCCTTACGACAGGCATGGATCGCCTGCCGGATCGAATGGGTGCGATCGGTCCCCAGGAACAGTGACGCCTTGATCTGATCCACCACATTGTCGACGAAGAAACCATGGGCTTCTAGGCCCACCGCGTCGATCACCGCATCAGGCCCGATGCCGCCGGTCATCTCCATCAACGCTTCGTAGGTTTTGGATTCCTCGAAATTGATCGTCTCCGCGCCGAATTTTTTCGCCAGTTCCAGCCGATGCGGAAAATGGTCGATCGCGATGACGCGATGCGCGCCCATCAGGAAAGCGGATTGGACTGCAAACAGTCCGACCGGCCCGCAACCCCACACCGCCACCGTGTCGCCCGGTTCGATATCCGCATTCTCTGCCGCCTGCCAGCCGGTCGGCAGGATGTCGGATAGGAACAGCACTTCGTCATCTTCGAGCCCATCCGGCACCACGATCGGTCCCACATCGCTGAACGGCACGCGGACATATTCAGCTTGGCCGCCTGCATAGCCGCCGGTCAGATGGCTGTAGCCAAACAGCCCGGACATCGGCTGGCCGTACATCTCCTGCCCGATGTCCTGATTGTCGGCCGGGTTGCCATTGTCGCAGGCGGAATATTGATGCTTGCCGCAATGATAGCAACTGCCGCAGGCAATGGTGAAGGGCACCACGACGCGCTGTCCCTTTTGCAATGTGGATTTGGGACCGGTTTCGACCACTTCGCCCATGAACTCATGGCCCAATATGTCGCCCGCCTGCATGGTCGGAATATAGCCGTCATACAGATGGAGGTCGGACCCACAGATCGCTGTCGACGTGATTTTGATGATCGCATCGCGCGGGTTGAGGATTTCGGGATCGTCGACGGTATCGACGCGGACGTCATGCTTGCCGTGCCATGTGAGCGCGCGCATCAGGCTTTCTCCTCGTCACGTTGCTTTTGGGTCCAGGCTGCGGTTGCGATCTCGCCCGTTTCCATCAATTGCTTGAACCGGCGCAGATCGCGTCGCGCTTGGATGGCGGGTTCCCGTTGGAAGAGCTTGGCGATCACCTTGCCCACCACGCCTGCGGGCGGATCATAGGCGATGGTTGCCGTAACGATCGTCCCGCGATCGCCGGCATCGCGAAATTCGATGCGGCCGCTATTGGGGACATCGGCGCCTTCGGCAGAGGTCCAGGCAATCAATTCGCCAGCCTTCTCCTCCGTAATGGTCGCGTCCCATTCCACGATGCGTCCAGCCGGCGCCTTCACCACCCAATGCGAGGTCGTGGCGGACAGGATGTCGATGCGTTCGACATTGTCCATGAACGACGGCAGATTGGCAAAATCGCGCCAATAGGCGAAGAGTTCGTCGCGAGGTCGGTTGATCGTGACCGCGCGCCCGATCGGGTCGTCACCCTTGGGTCGCGTCACGGCCTCGATGGCGCTCGCACGCTCTTCGTTCAATTTCGATGTCGTCGGTGGAGCGTCGTCTGTCGCCATCGTCATGGATTTTCTCCAGCTATTCTTATAATGTCCGCACGGAGCAGTCCGATCGTTCGGGGGCTGCGTTTCGGTATGAGCGGACAACGCCTGGATGTCGGATGGGTCCCACGGTCGGTTGGAAAATCTATCTGATCGACATCAGTTTGAGGATTGGACGTGACGCTGTGGCAGGCCCGGCCCCCTCCATCAAAATTAGATCATGTGGTGCGATTCCCGGCATGAACCATCACAAATGGTTCGAACTACAAGTCCGTCAGACGCGCCCAAGCTTTGCTTTCATCTCATCGATCTGACGCGATGCATCTGCTTTCTTCAGATCTCCGGTTGGCAGTTCCACACCCGCTTCTTCGCATAAGGTCGCTAGATAGGACGCCTGCGCGCCGGTGATGGGTTCATTGCCCGACACCCAATCTGCTGGATCATTCTCAGCGTTCGAAGCCGGGTGCTCGTCGAGTTTGGGATTACGGGAATGGTCGGTCATGACAGCTTTATTGTTCTTGATATGTTCAGATACAACCGTCCACGCAGCATGTGGTTCCTGCAATAAGGTTGGAGAAGGAATGCAACCGATCGCTCGATCGGCGCTTCATACCAAAGCCGTGGATAGCCTCCGGCTATGGGGTATGGAAAGGAAGGATCAAGCTGATGCCTGGAAACGAGAATGGTCTCAACCCTGAACAGGGTCAATCGGACGAGCTGCCCCGTCGTGGGTCTGTCGGTGACGTGCAACCCAATGAGGATGATCCCGATCCCCGCACAAGCGGCGGCAAGTCGCAGGAGGATGTCGAGGATCGTCCCTCCGTCGGCACGGTAAAACCGGAAGATTATCCAGAGGCCGATCGCGCCGATTCCAAGCCCTGACGAAAGGATCACCATGAGCACCACATTGACAGGCACATTCGATAGCCGGGACCAGGCGGACATGGCCGTGGAACGGCTGGTCCAGGAAATCGGCATCGAACGCACCGATATTTTCGTGGCGGCATCCGGACCAGACAACAGCGCAGGCAACCGAACCGGAGGCGCAGATAGCGAAATGGTCGATCAGGAGGAAAGGGACGATGTCCCTCTTGCTGGCGGCATCATGGTTTCGATCGATTTGCAGGATGATGCAAAGATCGAAGTCGTGACAACTGCTTTGGAAGAGTTTGGGGCGCAGCTATGATTGGTATGTCGGAGACGCGATATGGGCTGAATGGCAGATATTTCGCGTGAAGGCGCTCTTGGTCTATAGCCCCAATGCGGGAACAAAGCCCGGGCCGATCCGGTCGCTCATGGGTCAATTGGAAGAGGCTGGCTTTGCCATCCACTATTGCGAACATGGCCAGGACGATATTCGATCCGGGATGAACGGCATGGAAATGGCGATCGCCGCTGGCGGTGATGGGACCGTAGCTTCGGTCGCCACCGAGATACCCGACCGATCTGTACCCATTGCGATCCTGCCGATAGGCGGGTCCAATAATGTCGCAAGGGCGCTGGGCATTCGTCAATCGACCGAAGCGGTCATTGCTGGTCTCGACAGTGCGCGCGAAAAGAAGCTGACCGTAGGCAGCGTCACGGGGCCGTTCGGGCGGAAAGGCTTTCTGGAAGCGGTAGGTATTGGCGCGCTCAATCAATCCATCGAACTTGTCGATGAATCGCCCGACACCCCGGAGGAGAAGCGCGAAAACGGCCGCGCGGCATTTCGGGAGACGTTGCGCACGGCCAAGCCGATCGCGTGCGTCGTTGATATCGATGGACGCCGTTTCGACGGGCCATGGCTGCTTGTAGAAATACTCAACATCGGCGCAATCGGCCCACGGCTCCCCTTCGCGCCAAGGGCGGACACACAGGATAAGCTGCTCGACATCCTGCTCGTTGGCGAGGTTGATCGCGACGCCATGGTCGGGTGGGCCGAACATTTCTCCGGCCCGCCACCGGCCCGATTGGAAACCGGCTGCGTCGTCACACTTCAAGCCAGCGGGCTTTGCCCCCGGATCGACGACCGCCCCATCGACATGCCCGACGACGCATGGACGGTAGAAGTACGGCTGGACGACGAGCCGGTGACGATATTGGTGCCGAGCAGCATGACGGGACATGACGATGACACCTGCTAAGCCGATGCCAACACCGGATTTACTTGCCCGCATGGAAGCTGTTGCGGTGGAACTGGCCACGATCGGCGGCCGAGAAATCCTGGCTACGCTGGGCAGCCTTATGGCCGTGCAATATAAGGGGGATGACGACGCCATCGCCTTGATGCGCGATCCGGTGAGCGAAGTCGACAGCCGGGTCGAAGCGATGATCCGTAGTCATCTGGTAAATCATTTTCCCGACCATGGCATCATCGGTGAAGAAATGGCCGTCCAGCCGGGGCTGGACAGTGATTTCGTCTGGGCGGTCGATCCGATCGATGGAACAAGCAACTTCATCAACGGCTTCCCCTTATTCGCATCATCCGTCGGCGTCCTGTACCGGGGGGTTCCGGTCGTGGGCGCCTTATGGTGCAGCACCAGTCATTTGCTGACGCCTGGCGTCTATCATAGCGGCGGCGGCGCGGGTTTGCGGTTCGAAGGCGAACAGGTCTCACGCATGCCCAACCCCGCCGTTCGCAAACGGCTCGCGGGCGACCCGCATGGCCAGTCTGGCGTCGGGCCATGGGATGGGCGCAAGACAGGATCGGCTGCGATCGAATGTGCGTTCGTGGCCGCAGGCCTGCTACAAGTCGCCAGGTTCGCGACACCCAACATCTGGGATGTCGCCGGGGGAATAGCCCTTGCGCACGCATCTGGCGCTTCGGTGTTTCAGAAGGAAGATGGAAATTGGTCGCCATTCGCCAGCTTTGGCGACCAATTGGCGCAGATCGCGCAATGGCGTCGTCCATTGATCCTTGGGACGCCTGAGGATGCCGCCCGCATGACTGACATCCAGCGCGCCGACGCACGAGATCGAAGCCGCCGGATATAGCGACCCGTCAATGCGCGTAGATCATTTTTCTGGTCATGCCGCCATCGACGGTGATCTGCTGGCCCGTGATGAAGCCCGCACCTTCGGACGCCAGAAACAGGACGGTGGCCGCGATGTCGGACGGTTCGCCGACCCGGCCCAACGGATGCTGCTCCCGATCAATAGCGCGATGTTCCACCGCTTCGCGCACCTGTGCTTTTGCCCAGGGACGGGTTTCAATCCAGCCGGGCAAAACGGCGTTGACGCGGATGGCGGGGCCAAGGCTGATCGCCAGCGCATGGGTCAGGGCGCAGAGCGCGCCCTTGGCCGCAGCATAGGCCTCCGTATCGGGTTCCGACTGGATCGCGCGGGTCGACGCCATGATGACGATCGCTCCGTTACGCTGGCGCAGGAGCGGCACAGCGGCGCGCACCATCAGAAAAGCGCCGGTCACATGGCTGTCCTGCCACGCCTGCCATTTCTTGAGCGCCAGTTTTTCGATCGGACCGCTGACCGGATTGGCGAGGCCCGCATTGGATACGAGCAGATCGATGCCCTCGGCCTCTTCCGCCGCCTTGGTCCAGGCTGTAATCTTGTCGAACGCTTTTTCGACGTCACGCTCGCTGGCGACATCAGCCCGGATCGCCATAAGCTTGTCGGTCGGCATTTCGTCAGAAAGGTCACGAACCGCTTCGGCATCCAGGTCCAACACCGCCACTCTCCAGCCCTGCGTCAGCAGGGCCTGTGTGATGCCTTTGCCAATGCCCTGAGCACCGCCTGTAACGATCGCTATCTTCATGTGGAGCAAGCTCTCTTGATGGCACGACAATCCCAGTGCCGCAGATAAGATTGATCGACGCAATGTCGGAGCGTTAGTTCCGCTAAGCGCCAATGCTTTCGAGCAGGTCGGTCACCCGTGCGAGCCTATCAGCCTCGTCCGTGTGCGCCTTCAAAAGCCAGCGGCCGTTTTTTTCGGACAGCCCTGCACATTGGCTCATATTGCTATCGGTTTCGCGCGGCGTCAGCGCTATCGCGGCCGGGCCTGCATCGACGCGTGCAATTCCGGCCGCGCGTGCGAGGATAGCAATCCTGTTGGCCTCGATCAGACGTTCGGCAGCGGGGGGCAGCGGACCAAATCTATCCGCCAGTTCCTCCTCCAGAGCGCTGAGCCCAGCCTCATCGACAAGCCGCGAAAGCCTGACATAGAGGCCCAGGCGGATGTCGGGGTCGGGTATCCAGTCCGATGGCAAGCCGCCCGTGCTGCCCAGATTGAGTTCAGGTGTCCACAGTCCGGCGTCCTCCCCCCGCGCCTCTTTCAACGCCGCTTCGAACAGATGTTGGTAGAGGTCGATGCCGATCAGCTTCATATGCCCGGCCTGCGTGTAGGCCAGAGGATCGCCAGCGCCCCGTTGATCGAGATCGGCTGCACTGATCGCAAAGCCCCCACCCAGCCGGTCGTAGGTCGCCAGCGTGCGCAGCCGCTTCATCGTGCGTTCGGCAATCTCTCCCGCTTCGGTCAGCAAAATGACCTGGCCCCGGCGATTGCCGCGGCCCACCCGCCCGCGCAACTGATGAAGCTGGGCGAGGCCGAAGCGGTCGGCGCGCCAGACGATCATCGTGTTGGCGCGCGGCACGTCCAGCCCCGCCTCGATGATATTGGTCGCGAGCAGGACATCGCCTTCGCCACCGCCAAAGCGGACCATGGCATCGTCGATGGCGGCCACCGGCATCTTGCCATGCGCTTCGATCAGCGCGAGGTCCGGCACGATCCGCGCCAGCCGTTCGGCCAGGGGCGCGAGATCCTCGATACGGGGCACGACGACAAAGCTCTGTCCCCCACGCGACCGTTCACGCAGAAGCGCCGTCCTGATCATCGCATCGTCGGGGCTGGCAAGGCTCGTCCGGATCGGCTGGCGACGGGCGGGCGGCGTCGCGATCACCGACATCTGTTGCAGGCCAATCATCGCGCGGTGCAACGTCCGGGGGATCGGCGTCGCGCTCATCGCCAGCAGATGAAGGTCGGTGCGTCCCCGCAGCCTTGCCTTGTCGGCCGCGCCGAAGCGCTGTTCTTCGTCGATGATGACAAGCCCCAATTGGGCATAGCGTATATCCTTCGCCATCACCGCAGCCGTGCCGATGACGATGCCGATGGACCCGTCGGCCAGCCCGGCCTTCGCCGCCTTCTTCTCCGCCGCACTCGAAAGGCGCGACAGGCCAGCGACGACCACGCCCGTATCGGCAAAGCGGCGCTGGAACGTATCGATATGTTGCCGAACGAGAACCGTCGTGGGCGCGGCCAGTATGACTTGATAGCCTGCAAGGGCGGCAAGCGCGGCGGCCCGCAAGGCGACCTCCGTTTTGCCATAGCCCACATCACCGATAGCCAGGCGATCCATCGGCTGTCCGCTGGTCAGGTCGTCCCGTACCGCCTGGATCGCCCGCGCCTGATCGGCCGTTTCGTTGAACGGGAAGCTGGCGACAAATCGTTCATAAGCGGCGCTATCGGGTTCGATGATCGCGGCTTTGACATCGGCCCTCTCCCGCGCCAGTCGAAGAAGATCTCGCGCGCTTTGGGCCACCGCCTCGTCAATCGCCCCGCGCCGCTTTTCCCAGGTCGATCCGTCCAGCTTGTCGAGCCGCACCGCATCGCCATCGGCGCCATAACGCCATAGCAAACCGGCCTCCTGGCAGGGAACGAGCCGCCGGGCGCCATTGGCATATTCAAGAGCGATCAGTTCTGCATCGCCATCGCCGGGAGCTGGCTCCAGGCCCAGCACGCGCGCGACGCCATGATCCTCATGCACGACCAGATCGCCCGCACGAATGTCGCCGCCCGCCTGGGCAAGCCCGGCGGCAACATTGTCCTGCGTCGCGCCAATCAAAGCCCGGCTACCCAGAAGATCAGCGGCAGCGATCATCACGAGCTTCGTGCCAACAGCGCCCCGGTCGATCGGCGCAACCAGCGCAGCTATCGCGCCCGGCTCAAGCGTATCGACGGCCGCGATCACGTCGATAGCCTCGACCGTAGCCTTGAACGTCTTGGCGATTTTGGGCCGGAGGAAACGGACATCCCGCTCGCTGCCGACCAGCAGTAGACACTTACCTTCCTGCACAAGCGGTGCCGCAAAGCGCTTCAGCGCCGATAGGGGTGAGCGCTGCTCCGCAAAGCGAGGGATGGGCGATATGGCGAAATCCGCCGGATCGCCTGAACGCCAAGCCGCAAGATCCTTCGCCCATAGTGACTGGGATGCGGCATCGATCGCAGAACCCGAATTACCGGCTGCTTGGGTGGCCAGGCGAATGAAACGCGCGCGACGCTGCTCGGCCTTTGCCGAAACATAAAGCCGCCCCGGCCGCAGATGGGCGAGAATGGTGACCTCCCGCTCAGGCTCCGGTTCGGCCGCGCGGCCGATCTCCAGCACCTCGCACGGCGCCTGCGTGCGCTGCGTGATCGGATCATAACGCCGGATCCCGACGACGCGCCCATCGGCGACATCGATCCGGGCCGGCAGCCCGGCATCTGCCGGAAAAATGTCTATGACCTCGCCGCGGACCGCCACCTCACCTGGTTCGTCGACGCGATCGTCGGCGATATAACCAAGCCTTTCCATTTCAGCGGCGAACTGGATGGGATCGATCGGTTCGCCAACTTGCAAGCTGGGGGGCGCGGCGTCGAAGGCAGCGGGGTCCGCATAAAGCCGCGCGGCCCCTTCGCCGCTCATGATGGTTGCAAGAGGAAGGCGCTTGGACTCCTCCCCAAGCCGCCGAAGGTGTCGCAAGGCGGCGACACGTTTCCCGATGTTGGAAGGGGACGCTGGCGCTCCGTCACCGGGCAAGGTGTCACTCGACGGCAGAAAGACGACATGATTGTCAGGCACCAAGGACATGAGCGCACTGGCTGCCGCTTCGGCCTCCTGCTCGTCATCGGCCAGATAGAGCAGATCGCCCGCGTCCAGCGCGTCGAGCAGCATCAATATGGTCTCGCCAATTCCCTGTGACGTGCTCATTCCTCCACCGCGGCGCTAACATCGACCATATCAGGTCCGAGGGTAAGACGACTCAAAAGCCTTCTTCGCCCTGATGATCGCCATGGCCCGTTGCACGCAACGCCGCCCTGTCGCGATCTGCGCGCGCCCGCGCAGTCGCAGTCATCGTTCGTTCTTTCTGCGATGGGGAAGCGTTGGATTTCGGAGCGGCCTGCTCATAGAGGCTGCCCGTCGCTGCTGGCCGTTGATCCGCTTCCTGATTCTGGCCCATCCTCTTCTCTTCCACCATGCGCTCTCCTACAAGTGGCGAGCTAACGGCGGGACGATGTCGCTGGTTCCGCCAACGGCAAAAAGTCCGGTTCAAAAATGAAAAGCCGGAAGACGCGCTAAGGTGGCCGCTTAAGGATCAGAGTGGCCGGTCGCTGATCGGCTGCCTAGTTTGTCACCTTCGTCAATCATCTCACGAACCTTGCTGACGATGGTCTCGATTCCGAAGGGTTTGGTGATCACGTGCATATCATGCTCCAGCAATCCGTTGCCGATGACGGCATTTTCCGCATAGCCAGTGATGAACAAAATCTTGAGTTTGGGACGTCCCACTCGGCCGGCATCTGCTACCTGACGGCCATTCATTCCGCCGGGCAAGCCCACATCCGTGATGAGAAGGTCGATGCGCAGATCCGACTGAAGCACCTTTAGGCCGCTGGGACCATCTGCGGCTTCAATGACGTGATATCCCCCGTCGGTAAGGACATCGACGATCAGCGAGCGAACGGAAGCCTCGTCATCGATGACCAGCACGGTCTCCCCGTGCCCCCCAGCGTCACGCTGCGTCGGCCGCAACTCCTGTTCGATCTCAATTGCCGGTCCCATATGCCTTGGAAGGTAGAGGCACATGGTCGTGCCTGCGCCGACCTCCGAATAAATCCTCACCTGCCCTCCCGATTGCCGCACGAAGCCATAGATCATTGAGAGACCAAGACCGGTGCCTTCGCCCAGAGGCTTGGTCGTGAAGAACGGATCAAAGGCGCGGGCGATCACGTCGGGCGTCATGCCTGTTCCGGTGTCACTCACGCATAGCGACACATATTGACCAGGGGGTAGCTCGCGTTCGCGGGCCATGCGGTTGTCTAGCCACTTATTGGCTGTTTCGATCGTCAATCGTCCGCCATCCGGCATCGCGTCTCGCGCATTGATGCAAAGGTTCAAAAGCGCATTTTCAAGCTGGTAGCGATCGACCAACGTCATCCACAAACCGCCCGATCCAACCACTTCGATCTCTATGGAGGGCCCGACAGTACGGCGTATGAGGTCTTCCAAACCAGAAATTAGCCGGTTTATATTGACGGCTGTGGGATCCAGCGTCTGTCGGCGGGAAAAGGCGAGCAGTCGCTGCGTCAACGCGGCAGCCCGCTTTGCCGCGCCCTGCGCGGTTTCGAGATGGCGACCGATAGCCTCCAGACGACCCTGGGAAATACGCAGTTCCAGCAATTCCAGATTTCCGAGAACCCCGGCCAGCAGATTGTTGAAATCATGCGCGATGCCACCGGTTAACTGCCCCACCGCCTCCATCTTCTGGCTTTGGCGCAACGCCTCCTCGGTCGCTGCAAGGGCATTGGCCGCTTCGGTTTCGGCGGTGATATCGCGGCCGAACAGATAGAGCATCCCGGCTTCTGGAACGGTAGTCCAAGCGAAGCGTCGGTGACTGCCATCCTTTGCGCGAAAAACGCTTTGTGACTCGACTACAGCAGCGTTGGATTCGGAGAGTTTCGCCAACCGCTGCTGCGCGGCTTCTTGCTCCTGCGCTACAAACTCCAAGATATTGCGGCCGACTGTATCAGCTTCGCTCCACCCCAGCGTGTTCGTCCAAGATGGATTGACGGCATTGATAATGCCTTGGGTCGTCGCCACCACCTTGACGATCGGCGAGAGCGCCCAGATCCGCTCCCGGTCGCGGGCGAGTTGGCGCTCCCGGGTTATATCGCGCGCCACGGCGTGGATGCGGCCCGCGTCCGGCACAGCGTTCCAGTCGAGCAATCGATAGCTGCCGTCCTGGCAGCGATAGCGGTTCTCGAACAAAAGGGTCGTAACGCCCTGAGCCAGCTTTTCGACTTCCTTGGCTGTGGCAGATAAATCGTCGGGATGGACGAAATCGGCCAGGACCTGTCCAACCATTTCATCCTCTTGCCACCCCAGGAGCCGGGTCGCGGATGGGTTCACCAAGCGAATGACGCCATCAAAGTCGCAAACCAGCATCAGGTCCTGGCTAAGCGACCACAGACGATCGCGGTCCCGTCGCTGGGCAGACACGGCATCGATGGTGGCAAGCGACCCCGCTATCTGCGCGGCAATAAGGTTGGCGAAATCACGAGTTGCTTCGTCGAGCAGGCGGTAGGGATTCAATCCCAGAACAAGTGCACCGACGGCTTGCGCTTCGCCAGGCTGCTCGATAGCTACGATCAACGCATCGCGCGGCGGTATCTCCCACGGTCCGGTCGGCAACTTCGACAAAGCGCCACCCAGCGTTTCTACGGCCTGTTTTCCGCCTCTTTGAATCGCGACGACTGGCCAATCCGCATCGTCTCCAGTGCCGGGATCAAGGCTTTCAGGCAAGTCGAACAGCTGTAGGTTCGCGAACGGAAAGTCCCGGCTCTCGCTGCCAAAATGGCCTTGCACTGCTTCGATCACGTCAGACCGACTTTTTGATCGGAGCAACGCGGCGGCCAGATCATTCAATTGTTTGATGCGCCGTTCACTTATAACCCTGTCCGTCTCCTCGCGAACGACGCACATCAGGCCTTCGACAGCACCCCCGCGACCCATCAGAGGACTGTAAGAGAATGTATGATACGTCTCTTCGGGATAGCCGTTGCGCTCAAGGAGCAGAAGCAACTGTTCGTCCCAGGTCGCAACCCCATCTTGCATGACTGAGACGATGCGATCCTTGACGTCCTCAAAGACCTCCTTCCATACCTGCGCCATGGGCCGACCCAGCGCTCTGGGATGTTTGGAGCCCAAGGTGGGAATATAGGCGTCATTGTAGAAGAAGGTGAGGTCTTCTCCCCAGCCAAGCCACATCTCAAACCGAGACAGGAGCATGAGCCGTAGCGACGCCTTGAGTTCTTCGGACCATCGATCAGGCGGACCTAAGTTGGATGCGTTCCAATCATGCGCTCGCATGATTGCACTCATTTTGGAATCGCCAGGGAAAATGTCACGCCAGTCGTTTGTCACATTCCCCCCTTAAAACTGTTTGGCCAGACTTACGCCGAAGCCGTAATGATTTTAATAGCCCTGGGTTCCGTCGCAGCGTTCGCGCTGCGACACAGGGCGGTAAGGACAGGCCTGCTCAAAACAGCGGTTTTTCTTCAAATCATCGGCGAAAATTTAATGTAAAATTCCTGCGTGTCACGTTCCAATCAATCAAGGGAACACTGACTAACTCGGCTCGTTATCAAAGCAGTGTCACATAGGAGAGACTGATGAGCATCGAAGGAAAAGCAAAAGAAGCAGCTGGCTACATCAAGGAAGAGGCGTTCGAGCACGGCAAATCAGCCGAAAGCCAAAAGAAGGCACAGGAAGGGCGCGATCTGCGTAATGAGGGCCGGATAGAAGATGGCAAAGCGCCAAAGACTTCTGAACCAGGCACAGAAGCGAAGTAGTCTCTCATTTCTGCTGAACGATACGCCGCCCTCCTCAGGGCGGCGTTTTCGTGTTCACTTACTTTATCGGAGTGTAACGGCAGGCAAATTTCGGGGGGCGCGCCGTTTGCGTGGCGATCAGGTGGATGTGAAGTTTTTCGCCAATAACTTCATTGAGAGCGAACGCCTTCTCAGCCACATATAGATCATCGCGATGGCCTTCTTTCCACGCTGGGATCGTTGCCATCGCTCGCGCCTTGGCCTGGGTCACATTTTCGGCCACAACGAACATGTTTCGATGCTGTTCTGCAAAGTCAACCGGGTCGTAACCACCTAGATTGACGAAAAAGAGCCGTTCGCGCCCCTTATATGGGTCAGGCCGCAGTTCAACGTCATAACCGTCCGCATGGTCGATCTCGGCCCAACAATCGATATGCAGCGTGCCGGGCGTGCCCCACCATTGGCGACGAAGCGCATCATGCGTCGCTTTCAAGGATGGTGCCACTATGAACCGTACATCATGAATTTCTATGTGAGCGGCAGGATGTTCGCCGCCGATGTAGATTGCGAACAGTTTCATGCCGCGTCAGCCCGAACAGGGGCAGCAACCATGCGAGCCAGTTCTTCACCCACTATACCGCCCATCTCGTGCGAACTGGTGATCCCCTGAACAAAGGGATGGCGACCCAGGATGAAGGGAAGGCTGAGACAGAATAGCCGTTGCGCGCGCGGATCGGGAGATGTTGGGTGGAATGTCTCATCCACAGAGATGCCCTTGGTGGCGCCCGCGTCTGCATTTTGCGCGTCCAGAACGATTCGTTGTTCAAGAAGCGCAGGAAATGGGAAATCGTCGGCTTCGAGCGGGCGTTGGCCAGTCGCATCGATGAACACGTTATAGTGGCGCCGCTTTCCGTTAATGACGACGTTGACGCCGGGATCTACCCCATGCGTCTCCACGCGATAGTCGTTTCCAAGCGCCAGCACATCAAGATGGCCTGCGCGATGCAGAGCGAGGAGTCGCTGGATGGAGAGATGGGGAACGCTCGCATATTCATCGACGAAGGCAGGCTTCAAATGCTTGCCGAACGATTCCAGTGCCTCTTCGTCAAGATGCGGGATGATCAGCGCCAGGACCTCGTGCATCCGTAGGATCGCGTAGCGCCAAGGCACGGTGATTTCTTGGTCGAAATTTGCCTGCGCCTCCCGCAGATTCGTGGCGGCCCATTCAAACGGATCAGCGTCCGCACGGTCGGCGAAGAAGCGCTCCGCGAAATCTTCCAAGGCCAGATCGGCCAGCCCGACATGATCGGCATATGCAGGATCGGTGTGCGCCAGTTCCTGCTTGAAAAGCGCATAGGCCTGCTCAAGAAGATCCTCGGGCTGAGCCTCGATCAACGTTGCGATCGCTTCATGCGTACAAAAGGCCAGCGGCTCATAGGGTATCGGATGGTAGAAATCCGCTTCAGGCAACAGCCCCTTGCGCGACATCATCGTCATCGCAAGTCCTTCCGAACCTGCCCCGATCCGATATTCAACGCTACCATCCGCACCATCTATGAATGCGCCATGCGCAGTGGCCAGGGCGACGACGGCGTCGATCGCCGTGAGAGAGCTGCCGCGAATGCCAACATTGACGGCGTTGATGCGCTTAAGGGCCGAAGCTGGCCAAGGGCTGAGAAAATAGCCAGGCCGCGCCTCAGGCTCCTCCGGCCACTGATGGCCAGTCGCCATGACGACGAAGTCGAAACGATTGTCGGCTATGTGCTCGTCCTCCCCTTCAATCTCCAATTGAACGCCGTTGCCCTGGACCGACATATCCAGAACGCGGCGGCCAGTTCGAATATCGACGATGAACCCCTTACCACGCGCCTCGTCCACCAGCATGTCGAACTGGTCAAGGAAGTATCGCCCCAGTGCAACGCGCGGATAGAAAGCGCGGTCATCAACGTCATTGGGGTCAATTCCCACGCTGATGAGGCGCTTGCGGCTTTGACGGTTGAGCCAGGAAAGAAGCGTCTCGCACAGCGGCGGGATTTCGACGCTCGCAATGTTCGAGAGCATGGCCGGATCGTTCCATCCCGGACGATATGGCGTACCAAGACCGGCCCGCGCCTGTTGCTCGAAGATGGTGATCCTCCCGGGGCGGGTTGCATGCTCAACAAACGCCTTGAGCGTATAGAGGGTGGTCGGTCCGGCACCGACAAAGGCAATGGAGGCGGTCATTCGGCTATGAATGCGTAGATGCCGGAGTGGTGCCATCTCAGAGCACGGCACATCAAATATCATCTCGCCGCCGGTGACGTAGTTGTCCTACATACCGTGGACCACCGCCAATCGAGAACACCGCTAGACCTTGGGGCCGACGGAGAATGAGCCTTTTTGCGATTTCCTTGTCAGCGCTGAATCTCCGAGGCTTTTTGACATCTGTTTTTGTCGAGAGTTGTCGTGCGCAGCAGCGCCGATGAACGCCGACTTAGCCACTATGCATCGTCCGGCGCTTGGCAAAACCGACCCAAATAAGACGCTTGGCGGCCAAATTTCTCATCTCGGTAGCAGACCGTCCGCAATTCCATTTGTAAACGGGCAAACTGCTGCGAAGACGGACTGGCAGCTGCTCCGTTTCACGCTGCAACGATGCTGCCTCCTGGATCACATTGAACCAGCGGTATCTCGCAATCAAAGATATTTCAGCCACCAGATATCCTTGCGGCGCTGCTTGAGCCGGGCGAACCATCTCGTCGGAAAATAGAGAACCGGGATCAATATAAACACCCAGATCCATACCCACCTCAGATTATCCACACCGAACACGGCGCCCTTCGTCGGGCCGTAAAGCAGCATCGCGATATTGTAGAGCAGCTTGAGCGTGTAGAGATGGAGGATGTAGTAGAACATCGGTGCGCCGCCCAGCATGGCGAGCGTTGGCATCACCTTGCTATCCACGAACTTCTCGCACAGCGCCAGCAACAAGCATCCGGTGCCCACGGTCAGCATCAGGAAGAGCAGCGATGGCGGATATTTGGTGAGCGCGAGGAAGCTCATGACGGTTCGCAACGGCGTGTCCGCAATGAACCAGGGCTTGTCGCCATAGAAATTAAGCGTGCGGATGAGCAGGAAGCCGACAAGCAGGCCCAGGCCCAGCATAGCCAGCCGCTTGATCCTTGGCTTGGGATCGGTGCCCCGCGCGAACCACGGACCGCAGGCATAGCCTAACAGGATGATGCCGATCCAGGGCAGCACCGGATATGTTGTCTTGAACAGGATCCCGGCGATCTCGAACTTGTCGCGCTGGTGGAGCATCGCCCATGGAATGAAGAAGGGCGAATCCGGGCTCAGACGAATCGGATCGAGCAGATTGTGAAGGCAGACGATCGCCAACCCCAGAGCGAACTGCGCAGGGCGCGGCAGATGGAGCAGCGCCGCCAGCGCAATCATGCTGATGCCGATCGTATAGATCACCTGGAACCAGATAGTGGGCGGCGGGAATGTGTTGGCCTGTGTCGGCCAAGCGTAGCAGACGATCGTGAATTCCAGGAAGATCAGGAAAAGCCCGCGCTTCAGCAGGAACTCAGACACCTGGGCCCGACTATGCGACTGGCCATAGAGCCATGCCGAAAGGCCGGTCAGCGCGACGAAAGTCGGCGCGCAGAAGGTGGAGAGCAGGCGGGTGAAGAACAGGCCCGGATCGGTTATATTCGCGTCAACGGGATCCGTGACCTGCAAATGCAGGAACCATGTTTCGCGGACATGATCGACCAGCATGAACAGCATCACCAAACCGCGCAGCGCGTCGATGGCGATCAACCGCGTGCGCGCCTTTGCAGCGACGACCGGCGATGTTATGCCGGGGTTTAGGGCTGTAAGGGGCGCCTGGCCCGCAATGCTGTTCATCTGATTATCCCTCGCCTGGCTCTTCACTCACCCTTGGGCAGGAAGAGATCCTTGTAGAAGCCGACCGTCTTGACGGTGACGGTGATCGGCGTTTCGCCCTTGTTGCGGAAATACCAGCCGTGCGTGCCATCGAAGGGCGCAGTGAAGTCGCCCTGACCGCCGATGAGTTCGAGTTCCTTCCAATAGTCAGTGAAGGAGCCGTCGGTGACGCCGGTTTTTTCGCCGTGCATTTCGGCCTTCACCGGACCACCTGTCGACTTCCACTGGAAGATGAAGCTGTCACCCTTGACCATGTGCGCCTTCACCTCTTGCACGCTATGGGGCGCTAGCGTGATGGTCATCTCGTCCTGTCGCCATGCGGCCGACTTGGCGATGGTCGCCTTAGTCGGGATCGCGATGTCGCTTGGGGCAGCAGCTTCCGACGCCGGCGCGGGGGCTGTTTCGGCCGCTTCACCGGCGACCATGCCGTTCAGGCCAAGCGCCGTGCCGACGCCGGTGGGATCGATGCCATATTCGGCCGGCAGCACGAACAAAGTGAGAATAGCAACGGCCGCGATGGCCGCGCCGCCGGTCGCCTTGGCAAGCGTGGAAGGCGAGGGCTTGATCGAGGTCGGAAGTGCGGAAGCAGTTTGCATGGTCATGTCAGGCATCCTGGGTAAAGTAGCCGGCCAACTGGAAGCCGATGAGGACGAAGCCGGCGGTCATGAGCGCGGCGTTGGCGACGATGGCCGTTCGGTTGAAACTGGACGACATGCGCCACAGGTTCATCAGCAGGAGGATCACGGTCAGCGCCATGAACTGACCCATCTCAACGCCCACGTTGAAGCTGATGAGGTTGGGGATCAGCCCGTCCTCGGCCAGCGTCAGTTCCTGGATCTTGGTGGCTAGGCCAAAGCCATGGAAGAAACCAAAGATCAGCACCGCCGCCTTGGGATTAGGGGATACGCCGAACCAGGTCTTGAACCCGTCCAGATTGTCGATCGCCTTGTAGACCACTGACAGGCCGATGATCGCGTCGATGATGTAGGGGTTGGCGCGGATATCGAAGATGACGCCCAGCAACAGCGTACTGCTGTGCCCGATCGCGAACAGCGTCACATAAGCGCCCACATCTTTGAGCCGATAGAGGAAGAAGATGACCCCGGCCAGGAATAGCAGATGGTCGTAGCCGGTGACCATGTGCTTGGCCCCCAGATACATATAGGGGATGATGTTGACGCCTGACGCACCTTCGATGAAGGCCTTGTCATTCTCGTTGACGCCATGCGCCCAGAGCGTTGAGCTCAGGAACGCGAAAGCCAAGCCCACAAGCAGCAGCACGATCCGCCGCAATATCTGGGGTTGGCGCGGAAACCGGATCGCGCTGTGCATGTCGGCGCCTTTACTTGGTCTGGAACGTCGCGAAGATTTTTGCGCCGCTCTTGTCGACCAGGGCCACAACGAGTTTCGCGCCCTTGGCCGCCTTGAAGCCGGCAGCAGTCAGCTTGTTGCCCCCGGCAGCCTTGAGCGCCGCTTCGGTCTTGGCGCTCCCTACCGTCTGGGTTAGCTTGGCGGTGTAACCGGCGGCAGGCACCGGCTCATCTTCTTCGCTCAGATAGACATCGACACCCTTGGGGCCGGTCACCAGTTCGATCAGGGTTTCACCCGACATCTGTACGAGGCCGCCATGTTGCGGCTTCATGCTGCCATGCGCGAAGGCGGAAGAGGGAAGCGCGGCAAGCGCCAGGGCAGCAAGCCCCGCGCGGAAAAGATCGATCTTCATAATACATGTCTCCAATGGATTGGCCGAAAGACTTATTCGGGCAGGTGTGGAAGGACGAAGGACAGCGAGGCGCGATATTCCTCATGATCCACCTTCTTGTCAGTCGTCTGGCCGACGTAGATCGCCATCAGCACGTTGATACCCTGATTGCGCAGCTTGATCGTGGCGGTGCCATCAGCGCCGGTCTTGGCCGGGGCGACTTCGTCGGGATCGTTGACATAATCCTGCATGACGGTGGCGCCAGCGGCAGGCTTGCCCTTGTAATAGACGCGCACCTTCATCGGCTCGCCCATCTTCTGGGGGATGGCAAGGTCGGCGGGAACGAGCTGGAGCATGTGCCTTTCGAACAGCGGCACCGGCTTGGTCGGCATTTGCGTCAGATGGACCGCATATTTGAAATTATGCTCGGCAAGCGTCGCGTTGGGGACTTCGTCGCGACCCTTGTTATGCCACTCGCCGTCCGGGGTCTTGCTCCAATAGCCATAGTCCATGATGGCCGCGACGGCCGCGACCGGTTCGTCGCTATCGACGACCGGGATCGCACCGGCGGCGCGAAGAGAGGTGGTGACGGGTGCCCAATCGCTGTCATAGCCGGTGACCGTCTTGACCAATGGCAAGCGCTTGACGGCGTCCAGATCGTCGGCGCCAACGCCATAGACCAGCGCCAGTTGGCGCGCCCGCTGCGCGAACCAGATGCCGTGCGCGCCGACCGGCGCGGTTGCGGCCAGCAACGTGCTTACGCCCAGTGCAACGGATAATGTTCGAACCAGTCTCATACGAGTCTCCAACCTGTTCAATTTTCCAATTCTTCAGCCATCATGCGGCACAAGGCCAAGTGACCACTAAAATGCGTTAGGTCATATTGGTAATGATGCGCGACTTTGAGGGCGTCTCCGCACGATTTTTCAAATGCCTCAGAAGCAGAACGCCCCGGATATTTCTTATTGATCTTCTCCCATAGTCTCGCATTTGTTCGGTCTGCATATGCACCACATTGCCCCCTGACTGCGTCCCGGTGCAGGCCGTAATAATAGCGAAGGCTATGCTGCGGGCCTCGTCGCTCGCGCGCATGACCTTCGCCGGCCGTCTTCCAGCATGCCGCAAAGACGCGCCGAGCATGCGTTGTCGATCCAACAACGGGAGCAGCTTTCTCCTGTATCCCGCCGCAACCGCTGACCATGAGCCCAGCGATCAATAGTCCTGCGGCTTGCAAACCGGGGCCATTGCGCCGCTGGTCACGTTGCGTTTCCATCTCGCGTGCAACCATTGTCTTGGCTCCCCAAATTCGTATCGACATTGAGAGGCGTAGGATGTGGTTTGAATGGCATTTCGCGGAATAATCCTCCGAATTCCTCGAATATTCCGTATCAAATCGAATGTTTTCGGCGTTCGCTCACAGGCTTTGTAAAAGACATGGAATCGGGCGTTACAGGCGTCCGATTCCAGATCATGTTCACGGCTCAAGCGGCTGCGAACGGGCCTTTTTCCGAGAACTTCGCCACCTTGCCGCGAGCGCCGTTATTGCGGGAAGCACCAGCAATGTGAGCGCGGTCGAGGTGATAAGTCCGCCGATGACCACTGTCGCCAAGGGCCGCTGAACCTCCGCCCCCGTGCCGGTGGCGAGCGCCATCGGCAAAAAGCCTAGACTGGCGACCAACGCCGTCATCAGGACCGGCCGGACACGCTCCATTGCCCCCCCGATAATGGCGTCATCCTCGCTTGCGCCATCTTCGCGATGCTTGCCGATGGCGCTCATCATGACCAGGCCATTCAGCACCGCAACGCCGGACAGCGCGATGAAGCCGACCGCTGCCGTGATGGAGAAGGGGATGCCGCGCAGCAGAAGTGCGAACACCCCGCCCGCCAGCGCCATCGGCACCGCGCTGAACACGATCGCCGCCGGAATGAAGCCGTCCAGCGCGATATAGAGCAGCGCATAGATGGCGAGGAAGCAGATCGGCACGACCAGCATCAATCGCAAACGCGCCGACTGAAGGCTTTCGAACGTCCCGCCCCATTCGGTATACATGCCCGACGAAAGTTGCATCTGCCCGATCGCACTTTGGGCTTCCTCGACAAAACCGCCAAGATCGCGACCCCGGACATTGACCTGAACGACCACCATGCGTTTGCCGTTTTCCCGGCTGATCTGGTTCAGGCCTTGTGTGTAGCTGAACCGGGCCACCTCCCTTAGCGGAATGGAGCCTGCCACCTGACCATCGGCCGCAGGCAGCATGACCGGGATCGATCCCAGCGTTTCGACATCGTCCCGCTGCGCATCGGGCAAGCGCACCACCACTGCGAAGCGGCGATCCCCCTCGAACAACAGCCCCGCTTCCCGGCCGCCCAGCGCGGCGGAGACAGTGTTGGCCACTTCCTCCACCGAGAGGCCGTAACGTGCCGCAGCCTGCCGATCTATCTTGACGTCGAACGTCGGCGCGCCGTCGGTCTGTTCGGCGCTGACATCGCCTGCGCCCGGAATATTGCGTAGTACGCCAGCGATGCGGCGAGCCTGCTGGCTCATCGCCTCCAGATCGTCACCATAGAGTTTGACCGCGACGTCGGCGCGCACGCCGGCGATCAGTTCGTTGAACCGCATCTGGATGGGTTGCTGGATCTCCGTCCGGTTGCCGATGAGCGGCTTCATGCGCTCTTCGATACGTCGCAGGATATCTTCCTTCGACGTCACCTCGGCCGGCCATTCGCTTTCCGGCTTGGGAATGACATAGGTGTCCGACGAGTTTGGTGGCATCGGATCAGTGCCAAGGTCGGCATTGCCGTTCTTGGAAAATACCAGTTCCACTTCGGGCAGCGTCTTGAGCGCATTCTCGATCTGAAGCTGCATTTGCGTCGATTGGTCGATCGAGGCCGATGGCACCCGGAAATTGGTGACCGTGATGTCCTTCTCGTCGAGCTGGGGCATGAACTCCTCTCCCAGCAGGCCGAATGTCAGAACGGCAACGAAGAAGATGCCCGCACCGGCCGCGACGAACGGCACCGGCCTCGTCACTGCCTTTTCGAGGAGCGGCGCATATTTCTCCTTGAACCAGCGGATCGGCCTGACTTCGGTTTCACTGACCTTGCCGCTGACGACGATCGCGATCATCGCAGGCACGAAAGTGATCGACAGGACGAAGGCCGATGCAAGCGCCAGCATCAAGGTTGTCGCCATGGGCGCGAAGGTCTTGCCCTCCACCCCCTGGAAGGTCAGCAACGGCACGAAGACGAGGAAGATGATGAGCTGACCAAAGACGGTAGGCCGGACCATTTCCTTGGCCGCATCGATCGTTTCGCTCATCCTCTCGTCCAGCGTCAGCAGGCGACCTTCATGCTCCTGTCGCTCGGCCAGACGACGCAGCGCATTTTCCACGATGATGACCGCGCCATCGACGATCAGCCCAAAGTCGAGAGCGCCGAGGCTCATCAGATTGCCCGATACGCCCAAGGCGTTCATGCCGGATGCCGTCATCAACATGGTGATCGGGATCACTGCAGCCGTGATCAGCGCCGCGCGGATATTGCCGAGCAGCAGAAACAGTATGACGATGACCAGAAGCGCGCCTTCGATCAGATTCTTTTCGACGGTGGCGATGGTGGCGTTGACCAGCTTGGACCGGTTATAGACCGGCTCGGCAAAGACATCCGGCGGCAGCGATTTGTTGATGTCGACCAGCTTGTCGGCGACGCGAGTAGCCACGACCCGGCTATTTTCGCCGACCAGCATCAAGATGGTGGAAATGACCGCTTCGGACCCCATGCGACTGCCCGACCCGGTGCGCACTGCGCCGCCGATCACGACATCGCCGACATCGCGCACCCGCACCGGAACGCCTGCCCGGGTGGCGACGACCGCGTCCTGAATATCCTCGATCGACTTCAGCCGCGCGTCGGCGCGGACGAGGAAACTTTCCCCGGCGCGGCGCACATAGTTGGAGCCAGCGGACACATTCGCCCGCTCCAAGGCGTCTGCCAGTTCGGTAATCGACAGGCCATAGGTGGCAAGCGCGTTCAGCTTGGGCTCGACCAGATATTGCTTCACATAACCGCCGTTGGAATCGACGCCGGCAACGCCCAGGACATTGCGCATTTGCGGGCGAATGATCCAGTCCTGCACCGTGCGCAGATAGGCCGCCTTGGCCAGTTCGGTCGTCAGCCGCTCGCCTTCGGGCGTGAGATAGCTGCCGTCCGATTGCCAGCCCGCTTTTCCATCTATGGTCTTTACGCCTTTGCCGTCGGGATGGCGGAAGGCGACCGAGTAGAAGAAGATTTCGCCAAGACCGGTACTGAGGGGCGCGAGGTTGGGCTGGACGCCGTCGGGCAGGCTATCCTTGGCCTGGGCCAGGCGCTCTGTGACCTGCTGACGGGCGAAATAGACGTCGGTGCTGTCGGTGAACACCGCCGTGACCTGACTGAAACCGTTGCGCGAGAAGGACCGCGTCATCTCAAGGCCGGGAATGCCGGCCAAGGCCGTTTCGACAGGAAAAGTGACCTGCTTCTCGACGTCGACCGGCCCCAGCGAGGGCACGAATGTACTGATCTGCACCTGTCGATTTGTGACGTCTGGCACGGCATCGATCGGCAGCTTGGTGATCTGCCATCCGCCAAAGGCCACGACAAGCAGCGTGAGAAACGCCACCAGCCATCGCATCCTGACGGACAGGCTGAGGATGCGCCCGATCATTCTGCGGTTTCCTTCTCAAGTTCGGCCTTGAGCAGGAAGGCATTAGTCGTGGCGATCGGCGTCCCCGCCTTCAGGCCCGCGGTGATCGACACGATGCCGCCGCTGCGACTGCCGATCTGGATCGTCTGCGCTCTGAACCCGGATCGGGTGCGGACGAAGACAACATCATGGTCGCCGACCGTCTGCACGGCGTCCTGCGGCACGGTGACCCCGCCGCCAAGGACGCCGACGTCGCCCGTGGCGAAGATGCGCGCCTGCACCAACTGACCCGGCGCGACCATGCTTGCACCACTACCGGGCGTGATGATGATGGTGGCTTGCCGCGTCTGGGCATCGACGACCCCGGTGGCCGATCGGACCCGACCTTCAAGCGTGCGGCCATCATTGGTCGCCAGTTCAACCCGATCGCCTGCCTTTACGCGGCCAGCATCGCTGGGCGGGACGCTTGCTTCGATCTGGATGCGCCGCGGATCGGCAACCCTGAACAATTCCGTCTCTGCCTGCACATAGGCCCCAAGGCTGGCAGGGGCCGACGTGATCGTGCCGGACACGGCGCTGACCACGGCGACGGATCGCCCGTCGCCGGTGACGCGCGCCGCACGCGCTGCGGCCTCTGCCTGGCGCGCCTCGGCTTGGGCAACAGCAAGATTGGCCTGTGCGGTTTCGAAGTCCGCACGCGGTGAAACGCCCTGGTTGAGCAGGGTTCGTTCGCGGGCGAGTTGACGGGACGCCAGCGTCACCCGTGCGGAAGCGGTTCCCCTGTCCGCCGCAATGGTCGATGCGTCCCGGCTTTCGACCAGGGTAATCGTCTCCCCCGCCTGGACGCTATCGCCGATCCGCTTGAAGATGCGCGTTATGGTGCCGGGCGCCCTTGCGGTCAGCACGGCTTCCGCATCGGGGGTCGCCTCTACCCTCGCGCTGGACATTATGATGCCAGACAGCGCCGTACCCGCTGTGGGCGCGACAGTGATGGCAGACATCCTGATCCCTGCCGCATCGATATCGACGGTATCGGCTGAAGCCTCAGGCGCTGCCGACTGGGTCTGCACGACCGGGGCGTCGGGCGCGGTCATGCGCGCCAGCCCGAAGCCTGCAAGAGCGGCAAGGATAAGTCCGACCGCGGCGCCGGCATAAAGTCTGTTGTCAGGCGTCATTGGATCGGATCTCCGGTAATGGTGCTGCCCGTGAGACGGGCAAGGCGCGCGCGCGCTTCGAAGGCGGCAAGGCGCGCGTCGAGGACGCCGCCACGCGTGATCGCAAGGCCATGGCGCGCGGCGAGCAGTTCAATGATCGACGACTTGCCCGCTTCATAGGCGATGCGGGCCAGTCGATAGGTCTCGTCGGCGGTCGCCTGCGCGCCCAGCGCGGCGGTCACACGCGCCGTGGCGGCATGGAGTTGGGCAGCCGACGCCTGCGCTTCCGCCCGCGCATCATTCTGCGCCATGGCAAGCTTCGCCTGTGCGGCGTCGGCTTCCGCGCGGGAGGCCGCTATGTTGCCGCGATTGCGATCGAAGATCGGGAGCGGCAAGGACAGGCTGCCCAGCAGCGCCGTGGCATTATCATATTCGAGGCGACGAACGCCGATGCTGGCGGTGACGTCCGGCACGGCCTGCCGTTGCTCGGCTTTCAGGCGACGATCAGCGGCTTCGCGCTCCGCCTGCGCGGCCAGATAATAAGGGCTGGCAAGAGGATCGACCGGTCCGACGGCCGGTGTCTTTGCTCCCAAGTCCAGCACGGACTGGGCCAGGCTCGCAAACGGGGTTTGCGAGCCCGTCAGCGCGGATAGGCGGGCAAAGGCCGCGATGCGATTGGCGTTCGCAAGGTCCAGCGCGGCCTTGGCTTCGTTGAGTGAGGTTTCTGCCTGGAGCGCCCGAAGCCTGGCTTCCTTGCCGGCATCGACGAGCGCCCTTGCGGCGCCCAGATCGGCCTCGCCCTCTTCGACCTCATCCTGGGCAAGTGCGATCCGGCTGTCTGCGGCTTCGGCCGCCGCGTAGGCCAGGGCCAGATCATAGGCATAGGCCGCGCGGGCGTCCTGATCGCGCGCCTTCGACGCAGTCACGCCCGCCTCGCCAGCCTCGATCCGGGCGCCACGTTTGCCCCCCAGTTCCAGCGTGTGATTATATTGCAGCGTCGTTTCGGCGCGATCGAAGCCACGATAGGGCGAGGACCCGGTGACATTCTCCGTCATCAGACTGACGCTGGGATTGGGCCGCGCCCTCGCTTGTTCCGACCAGCCTTCGGCGCGCCGGATTTCGGCCTCGCTGAGCGCAAGGCGCGGCGCGTCACCGCTCTGCCGCAATAGCGTTGCATAGGGCGGCGCGACCTGCGCGCACGCCGTCCCGGCAACCGCCAGAAGGCAGGTCGCCACGACCACGCCGGACACCGCGCAATGCGGCAGCCGGCCTCTAAAGGCTTTCATCAAATATTCCCCTGAACGAATGCGTAAAAACGGGCGCGACGAAACGCGCTCGCGATTAGATTCGTGGGGGGCGAAGCAAGGATTGCGGCCTGACCGACCCGATGTCATCGACCGGGACCACGCCCCAGGACATCGCCGACGAAATCATGGCCTGCGCGACGACAGGCGTCGCAGGCACGGCAATGGTTTGAGCAACCACATGGGCGGCGACATGGACAAGGTCGGAGAAATCGTCCTGATCCGAAGGTGCGTGGTCATCCACGTCGTCATGGTCATGATGGTCGATACCGACGCTTACCGTCTGCGCAGAGGCATGAACATGCGGCAAGGCATCGTGCCAGGTCGACAATATGATCATGCCAAGCAGCGCCAGCACTCCCAGAAGCGCGAAGCTGCGCCTTGGGTTGTGGGGCGTTGCAAAAGCACGCTGCCGGATTGGCACGACCGTCATGCGGCAAGGAGTATAGGCAGCGCAGGCAGTTCACAAGATGCTGCGGCGGTCAGACGATATTTTCCCTTCATTGGCGGGGCCAATCCTGATGCAAGTCGTCGATAATGAACATATGGTGGCGATCATCGCCATGCTGCTCTCGGACATGGGGATGATCCCGCTCAAGTTCGGGATGATCGTGCGCGACAATGTCCGGATCGGTGGCAGGCCACAGGAAAACGGCTAATCCTGTTCCGACACTGGCGATCACCGCCATCATGAGGAAGGCGACACCCTGTCCCACATTGGCGCCAAGCTGCCCGACCAGGGGATAGCATAATAGCCAGCAGCAATGGCTCAGGGCAAATTGCGCGGCGAACAATGCAGGGCGGTCGCTGGCCGTGGCCGATCGCTTGAGCAGTCGACCCGATGGGGTGATGCTCATCGCATAGGCAATGCCAAGCATGAACCATCCGCCCAGGATGACCCACCGGAAGCCCGGCGCAGCACCATACCAGACAGTCGCAACGGCCAGCAATGCGAGCAGCGACGCCATCGCCGTCCCTGCGCTCAACATGATGGTGCGATCCTCGATCCGATCGAGCAGTCGGGGTAATGTCAGTGCCGCCAGAATAGACCCCGCGCCATAGGCGGCGAGGGTCAGCGCCACATCGCTTTGGGTAAGACCCAGCCTGTCACGCACGATGACGATCGTGTTGACAATGACCATGGAACTGGCCGCCGCCGATGCCAGCGTGAGGGCAAGCAACCCGCGCAAACGCGGGGTCTTGAGATAGATGCGTGTGCCGCGCGTGGTCCTGGCGTAGATATCGCGCTGTCCTGGCCCGGCGATTGCCACCTTGGGTAGGACGGTCGTGGCGACAAGTATCGCCGATCCAAGGAAACCGATCGCCGTTCCCGAGAACAGCCAGTGGAAATTGATCACCGAGAGCAGCGCAGCGGCAAGGATCGGACTGGTCAGGCTTTCCATGTCGTAGGCGAGCCGCGACAGGGACAGCGCACGAGTATAGTCGCGTTCCTCGGGCAGGACATCGGGAATGGTCGCCTGGAAGGTCGGGGTGAAAGCCGCCGATGCCGATTGCAGGACGAAGATCAGAATATAGATCTGCCACGTCTGATCGACGAACGGTAGGCAGCTGGACACCCGCAAAAACCGGCTAAATGAAGGGAGGGTTGCGCTGATGGCGCAATGACCAAGGTGCAGCGTGCTTTACTTGGCCCTTTTGGTCATCGGATGGGCCATTTTACGGGCGTCTACGGGTTTCAGGGCAGACTCATGCTGTGACGGCACGTCGTTCGTGGAAGATCAGGCGGTCGAAGTTGTAGGCGAGATTGGCCAAAGTGAGTTTCGCCTCAGCGCGCTTGATGCCGATGGTACGGATGAACAGCCCGAACCGGTTTTTCTGATGCGCAAACACATGCTCGACCCTGGCCCGGATCGCAGACTTTGCCGCATTGGCGCGAGCGGTGGCCTTGGGCATCGGCTTTCCCTTTGGCTTGCGACGGTGGATGCGACTGGTCAGCATGCGATCAGCCAGCCATGTTTCGTTGGCCTTGGAGCGGTATGCTGTGTCGGCCCAGACCTCGCTGCTGCTATTTTCCGCGATCACATGGCGCAACATGCGCCCATCGGCATGGGCCGCCGAAGTGACCTCACCGGCACGAATGAACCCATAGCGGCGATCTATGCTGATATGGCTTTTATAGCCGAATACCGGCAAGGCGATCATCGGTAGCGGCTTACCATCCTTGTAGCGGACCTTCCCGCCGATCTTGAGTGTCCAGCGCGCATCTGTGTCCTTCTGTGCCGCCTTGGCCGGGTCGTCGGGCCAGATATCCTGTGCCGATTTGCCATCCTTGATGGCCTGCCGCTCATCATCGGTATTGCGCTGCTTGGGCGCGGGCACCAGGCTGGCATCAATGATCTGGCCGGACATGGGGATGTAGCCCTTCTTGTGCAGTTGCCAGTCGAAGGCCTTCATCACCCGTTTGAGCGTTCCGGTTTCCGTCATCCGGTTGCGAAAATGTCGGATGGTGCTTTCGTCGGGGGTGCGATCGCCGAGTGCAAAACCCAGAAACCGCATCCAACTCAGCCGGTCGCGGATCATATACTCCATCCGCGCATCCGACAGATTGTGCTGGGCCTGCAAAATCAGGATCTTGAACATGGCGACAGGATCAAACGGCGGACGGCCACCCTTGCCCCCATCGCCATAACCCAGCCCCTCGACCAGCCAGTCCCGAAAATACTCAAAATCTACCGTCCGTTCCAGCATCTCAAGCGGATCACCGTGACGGCTCAGCATCTCAAGGTGGTCGTTCAGACTGAAAAGGGACTTCGGATCCATCACAGATCGCCTCCAATGGCTACCCGCTCAATGAATCATCAATGCACCAAATCCGCCAGAGTTTTTGCGGGTGTCCAGCTCTCGCGTCCGTTACGATAGTAGCAAGGGGGGAGTATCGGCTTGACCGTATCAACTCGGCTCGCAAGCGCTGCCCCTGCACAGCGGATTTCGCTGGATTGCCTGTCTGATCAGTGGACGTCTTCATCCGGTGCTTTCACGAAAATGCCAGCTGCTTGTAGCCTTACCGGTCAATAGTCTGGAGAGGCAAGGGCATTGCGATCTGAACAGGAGCCTGACGGACAGCCCGCGCATTTGAAAATGCGCATTGCACATCGTGAACAGCACAGCCATGATATCCCCGGTCAATAGCAGATGGACGCTGCATGACAGCGTCCGGGCGAACTCGTCTCCCAATAAGCGCCAAATCCCTGGTAAGTCCGCGCCTGATCTTCCCGATTCCAGATCGATAGTCCGTGGAAGGCGCAGGGAAAGGTCTGCCTCAAATGGTGGTATCGACCCAATAGCGAGCGACACTGGGAATTATTGCTCGCAAGTGCATTGGGATAGGCCCTTGAGGGGGAACCAACGCGAAAGTGCGGAATTTTAAGGCTACTTCACATCCAATGGAGTAGGAAGATGGTAGAGCCACAGTTTACCGATGCGATCGCTTTGCTGAAAGCAGACCACCGAAAGGTCGAAGAGCTGTTCGAAAAGTTCGAGAAAGCCAGCACCACCAGCCGGAAGCAGGCCTTGGCTCAGGAAATCTGCGTTGAACTCAAGGTCCACACATTGATCGAGGAGGAAATCTTTTATCCCGCTTTCCGCGGTCTGATCGAGGATGATACGCTCGACGAGGCCTATGTCGAGCATGATGGCGCGAAGGTCCTGATCAACGATATCGAGGCTGGTTCGCCCAATGACGATTTCTATGACGCTAAGGTCAAGGTTCTTTCTGAAGAAATCAAACATCACGTCCATGAAGAGGAAATGCCATCGGAGGGCATGTTTGCCCAATGTCGCAAAACCGATGTCGATCTGGTCGCACTGCGCGATCAGATGGCCCACCGGAAGGCGGAGCTCCTTACCCTCGCCAAGACGTCAGGACTAGCTGCAGCTAAGCCGATCGCTGTCAATCTGGTGAGCGCATAGATGATCCCGTCTTACCCAGTGGACAGCTGATGTCGCTGGATTTTGACGCAAGCTAAGCGGGCGCTCCAACTGGTGAAGGGCGGCGGCGATAGGGTGACACGCGCCCCCGCCCCACAGCTTTGTCGTAGCGCAGCGGTCGGTGGCAAGGCGATCGACCGGAAACAGCAACGATGTTTCATGTCTGCGCTCATGTTCAGCGAGGCGGATCCTCATCGACCGCCTGGCCCCTGGTTTTTAACGCCAGGCGTCTTCTCGGCCGCATACCCGGGCTCTAGCTGCCCCCTCAAAACTACATGGCTCGAGGAGCGCTTATAAAGCTCGCGAGTTCAAGACATCGGTGCGATGCCGGGAAGAATGATTTTGCCTGCAACATCCAAGGCGCAGCAGGAGGTCGCGCGCGCGGCGCTCGCCGCCAGATGCGGCGGGTAGCCCAAATCGAAGCTGCGCGATGGGTCAAAACAGCAGGAGGAGGCGATGCGTGGAAAGCAATTTGAGAATTTTGTGAATGCCAACCGCAAAAGCGCTATCCAAAGACATGCTGAACCGCGGCAAGCGCAATGATCGCGGTTATGGACATCATCTCCACGACCTCATCGACAGTGACGCAAAGACACTTTTGCACTGTGAGGCATTATGTGCCAGCAACCGTCCGGAACGATGCTATGGCAAGGTCCGTCAATGACCTTGGCGCACATCGTATCGCCTTCCCATCTTCGGCAAGACGAGCCTTCAGCTATGACCGAGCGGGAGAGGCCGCCGGGCATCGACACGCCATCGATCCCTATGACCGCGACGGAACCATCTGGCAGAAGGAATGTGTCTGGTGAAGTTCGGGATCCTTACTACTTTCCTGCTGCTGGGGGCATGCGATGCATTGCCGCGCGATCCCGACGGCACGTTGCTGCGGGTCGCGCAAGAGCAGCGATTCACGGTCGCACTGGCAGAGCCCGCCGTCGGCAGGGCGCCGGAAGTCACCAAGCTTGTCCGTGAGATCGAGCGGAGAACCGGTGCACAGGCTCGATGGCTACCAGGATCGGAGGAAGCGATATTGCGGCAACTTGATGAGGGCACGATCGATCTCGTCATCGGCCGGTTCACGGCCGAGAGTCCCTGGGCGAGCGACGTGGCCTTTGGCCCGGAACTTGCGACAAGCGGGACCACGGACGCACCGCTCAAGCTCAGGGCAGCCATGCGCAATGGCGAGAATCGATGGATCATGACCGTAGAGCGCGCGAGCCGCGCAGTATCGCGGGAGGCGCGGGAAGAATGAGCGAAACGAGCCTGCCTGAAGAGCTGCGCGAAACAATGGCTCGCGCAATACGTCTCGAATATTGGAATATTTTCTGGACGCTCACGGTCATCGGGACGATGGGACTTGTGCTGGGGCAGAGCCAGACGATGAAGACCGCCTGGATCGAGGACTCCCTGGGCCTTGTGCCTCCCATCATGTTCCTGGTCGCCCCGCATATGGAGTGCAACGTCCAACGATCCCGGCGCTTCCCCTTCGGCTTCGAGCGGGTAAATGGTCTAGGCTTCTTTGTCGCGGCCGTTGCCCTGACGGCTGTCGGCGCGCTGCTGCTCTACAATGCGTTGATGGCGCTCGCCACGGCGGAACATGCGACTGTCGGATCGATCGTCATTCTGGGCCACGACATCTGGCTCGGGTGGCTGATGATCGCTGCGCAGATTTACTCGCTTATCCCGCCGCTCCTTATCGGGCGCAAGGAACTCCCGCTGGCGCGGGCGCTCAACGACAAGCTGCTCCATACCGACGCGCTCATGAACAAGGCCAACTGGCTCACCGGCGCGGCAGGGCTTGCCGGCATTGTTGGCCTTGGTCTTGGCTGGTGGTGGGCTGATGCGGTGGCGGCTGCCATCATTTCCCTCGATATACTCAATGATGGCATCAAGGCCCTGCGGTCCTCGACTGCTGAACTGGTTGACGGCGCCCCGCGGGCACTTTCGAGCGCTGAACTGTCGCAAGAGGCGCAAAATCTCTGTGACCGCCTTAAGGCGGAGTTTCCCGATGCCACCATTCGACTGCGGGAAACCGGTCGGCTGATCAGGGCCGAAGTCCATCATGCGTGCCCTCCCCCGCAACCCCGTCACCCGCGATATTACTGGCCTGACGATGAGGACAGAGCCTGGCGACTGGCGCAGGTCAGTTTCATCCCCCCTATGGGAGAGAATGGCAAATTTTAGGATGGCCGTGGCTGTCGCACTGCATCCCTTTGCTTCTCGGGTCTGATGTAGATGGAGGTGAGTTGCGGGATGCTGGCTTTCATTTCGCGCTCGATGTCTGAAATCAGGGCTTCAGCCCTTCCCATTGGCAGATCATCGTCAAAATCCGCGCTGATCGCAACGAACACGGCATTGGGAGCCGTGTGAATCGTGCGGACATGATTGACCGCGCTAATCTGCGACCGCTTGTCGAGGATCGTCCATATCGCCGATATCAGCGCTGGGTCGGCACTTTCCCCGATCAAAAGTTCCTTGGCTTCGCGCGCGAGAAGAATAGCCACCCCGGCCAGAATAACCCCTATCGCGATCGAAGCGATGCCATCAATCCGCGGGTCTCCATAGTAATGGCTGGACCACACGCCCAGACCTGCGATGGCAAGGCCGATCAACGCCGCGCTGTCCTCGAAAAGGACGATGAAACCTGCCGGGTCTTTGGATCGGCGGATCGATTGCCACCAGCTGCTTGCGCCGCGCTTTGCGTTGAACTCGCGTACCGCAATGGCCCAGCTTGTTCCCTCCAGCAGCATGGCGACCGCCAGCACAACATAATTGATCCTGGCGTCGCGCAGCGGTTCGGGTTCGGCGATGTGCCGCCAGCCTTCGTAGATCGACACACAGGCGCCGACCGCAAATATCAGGATCGCGACGACAAAAGCCCAGAAATAGAGTTCGCGGCCATAGCCAAAGGGATGCGTAGCGTCGGCAGGGCGTTTGGCCTTTGCCTGACCATAGAGGAGCAGGATTTGATTGCCGCTGTCAACGAGCGAGTGGACGCCTTCGGTGAGCATGGAGGAAGAGCCACTGATGGCGGCCGCCACGAATTTGGCGATGGCGATCCCGACATTGGCAAAGAGCGCCCCATACAGAACGATATTCTTACGGAGCGTGCCCGACAGGTCAGCCATGCTCCTCAGCCAGGATAAGGGCTGGTCGCGAGCAATCCCGCCAGATGCGCAGCATTTGCAGCGACCATGTCGGCGGTCTTCGTCACCACGGCCGGTGTCTTGTCCAGATCCTTGAAGTCGACAGACCCCATCGCTTCGCCAACCCAATAGCAGCTGCCAACGGCAGGGATCGTCCAGCCGACATCGTTCAAAGCCTGAAATAGCTGAGCGGAGGAGAAATGTGCCCCATCCTCATTGCCCACGATCGCTGCGACCGCGACTTTTCCATAGCTCGGCATCCGCCCTTTGTCGTCGGTTTCGGAAAGAAAGGCATCCATCCTCTCCAATACCCGCTTGGCCGTGCTGCTGATCTGGCCCATCCAGATCGGTCCCCCCAAGATCAATATGTCATGGGCGAGAATTTTCTTGCGAAGGGCTGGCCAGGCGTCGCCATCGCCTTCATCGGAGGTGACGCCGGGCTTGATATCGAACGCTGCAACCCGAACAGTTTCGCTCACGCTGACATCATGCCGCTTGAAGGCTTTTGCAAGCACCGCGATCATCGCATCGGTCGAGCTCTCTTCCTGGACATCCGCTTTGAGCGTGCAGTTGAGCGCGAGAGCTTTAAGGGTCATTGATCACCTCCATAGGGTCAGGAACAATGTCCGGGTGCGCGCCAAATGCGACCACCCGTTTGTCACGCAGAGAACTCCCGGGGCCCCAATGGGTTCTTGAAGCAAAGGAGATAATGCGATGAGCGACACCGTCCCAATGATCCACGAGGATGCCCTGCCCGGCCATGAGAGCAAGCTGACCCCAGAGCCGCAATGGCAACCTCGGTACAAGGGCTCGGACCGCCTCGCGGGGAAAGTCGCCATCATCACGGGTGCCGACAGCGGGATAGGACGGGCGGTCGCTGCGCTCTACGCCCGCGAAGGCGCTGACATCGCCATAGTCTATCTGCTCGAAGAGGATGACGCACAGGAAACAAAGCGCATCGTTGAAGCCGAGGGGCGCAAGGCTATCACGATCCGAGGTGATATCGGCGAGCGCGCCTTTGCAGACGAGATTGTCGCCCGCACAATCGAGGCGTTCGGCAAGATCGACGTCGTTGTGAACAATGCCGGCGAGCAACATCCTGACAAGGACATCACAGACATCAGCGAAGATCAGCTTCGCCGCACCTTCCAGACCAACATTTTTGGCATGTTCTTCCTGGTGCAGGCCGTACGTCCCCATCTGAAGGCTGGCGCGGCCATCGTGAACTGTACCAGCGTGACCACGTACCAGGGCAGCTCGGAATTATTGGACTATAGTGCGACCAAGGGCGCCATAACCGCCTTCACCCGGTCTCTGTCCGAAAATCTGGTGAGCGACGGGATACGGGTAAATGCCGTCGCGCCCGGGCCAATTTGGACTCCGCTCAACCCTTGCGGTGGCGCCAGCCCTGAAAAACTGGAGAATTTTGGCGAAGGAACACCGATGGGCCGCCCCGGCCAGCCCAATGAGGTCGCACCGGCCTTCCTGTTCCTCGCCTGCGAGGATGCCAGTTACATGTCAGGCCAGGTGTTGCATCCAAATGGCGGGACAATCGTGAATGGGTGAATTTTTAAATCCTATCCTTTCTGGACATTCAACGTTCCACCTGCACGTCTCCAGGACGAATATTCGTTTAGCGAACACGGGCCTTTGCCAGGCGTTGCATCAACCGGATTTGCGCTTGGCCCTGACCCTGGAAGCCGGCAATTCCTCTGATGTGATACGGACCATCTGGGCAAGCCATTAACGGTCTTCCCATTTTTCCGCGTCGATCAGGAGGCAGGGCTTTGCACCGGGATAGGGAGAGGCTTCTGCCGCACCTGAAGCCAATAACCGCCCGCCAACCGTGGGCTTGACGAATAGCTGGTCGTCGCAGACCAAAGCGATCATTTTCCCATCGCAGTAAATGCCGAATTCGCCAAACATCGCCTTGGCTGAGACGGTGCCGGCGCCTGCCATCTGCTCAACAAGGAATTCAACGGTTTTACGATCGGACGCCATAAGGCGATATCATCGGTCCTGATGAAAAGGTCGAGGGTCAATTGAAGCTGGTGGGGCACTCATCCGGGCTGGGCTGGGACGGGTATATTTAGCAGCGCATCCTCTCGCCGCTCGGCATGACGCACAGCGGCGACGATAACACCCGCACGCTGATCGCTCACCGCGCCTCTGCCTATTACTCGCTTGGCACGACCTTCATCAACGCGCCGATCATCAGCCGCATGGTCGGCTATGCCGCGGGCGGGCTGTATTCGACCGTGGGCGATCTGCTGCTGTGGGATCGTGCGGGCATATTGCCGTGTGCTGAGGTGACCGTCATCGTCAACCCGGCTTGGAAACACATAATCATCGATCGCGCCGCCTCGCCGCTCAAGCCACGCCAGCAGGCTGGCCCGGGCATCGGAGAGAAGTTCGAATTGAACAGGTCGACCCGTTTTCTGCTGCATGACTATTGCGCGTGCTCGGATCTGCCCTCCGCTGACGACATCGCCAATTTTCATGCGAACAAGGTCGCAACCGCGCAGCTTGCTGTCAATCGCAAGGTCTAACAAGGCACGGTCCCGCAAGCGGCGGCGCTGATTGAGGTTGAAACGGATCTCCCAAATTTGCTTGGGTTTCAGGGCCCGCTTCGCGCCAACAGTGCGCCCTGCATTCCAGACCGGGCGCTTAGTGGACGTATTCACGGCTTCAGAGCCCGATCCGAAAGTTGTTGAGCAATACCAGCATGTTGTGATTCACGCCTCTTTGCGAAGAGATGGATTGAATGGTGACATGGACTGGTATTGCCCGGCGCGAGCATAGCCGGGAGGGACTGCGATATCCATCGGATATGACCGATGGTGAATGGGCGTTGGCAGCGCCGTTCGTGCCTCCGGCAAGGCGTGGAGGCCGACCTCGAACGGCAGACATGCGCGAAGTCCTCAACGCGATGTTGTATGTAGCTGCGAGCGGGTGCGCGTGGCGACTTCTACCAAAATGCTTTCCTCCGGTGTCGACTGTCCGACGCTACTTCTACGCCTGGCGCAATGCCAGTCTGTTCGAAGCCATCAACACCGTGTTGGTTATGAACTTGCGGGAAATCGAAGGACGGGAAGCCTCGCCCAGCGCTGGAGTGATCGATAGCCAGTCGGTGAAGACCACGGAAAGTGGCGGAGTTTCGGGCTTTGACGCTGGCAAGAAGGTCAAAGGCCGCAAACGGCACATTCTGACAGACACCTGCGGTTTTCTGATCTTCATCCTCGTCCACGCTGCCGACATTCAGGATCGCGATGGAGCTGTCGATGTGCTGGCCGCAATCCGGACCCGTTTCCCCTGGCTGCGCCATGTGTTCGCGGATGGCGGCTATGCGGGTGAAAAGTTATGGTCGGCACTCGTCGGCATGGGAAAGTGGACGATCGAAATCATCAAGCGTTCCGACAAAGCCAAGGGTTTCGAGGTGCTACCCCGCCGATGGGTTGTCGAGCGAACCTTCGCATGGCTCGGGCGTTGCCGACGGCTCGCCAAAGATTGGGAAAGGTCCATCGCCTCATCGACGGCCTAGGCTCTCATCGCTTCAATCCGCATGCTCACGCGCAGAACCGCAAGATACTGTCAAATTTCACGAACTTCTGAATCGGGCTCTCAGCTCGGCTTTGTACGTTTAGGTGGCGAAGCACAGCGCGTTTGCCATGCGGACCAGGCGAGCGGGAGGAATTATCCGCGGTTCCCGGTGCGGCGGGGAATGCGAATTAATGTCACCGACCCAGAGCTGAAGCCGGACGGCGCCGATGGCGTCGGTGAATGTCAGGCTGGTTTTTCGATACCACGCGGCTGCGTAAGGCGTGCTTGAGGAAGTGAGAAGATCACCAGCCCACAGCGAGATAAGGCTGTAGAATCCGAGAAGTGCCGGCGTGGTTCGAGCGATAGCTTTGTCGGTCCATTGACGCTGTGTCTCGACGCCCAGGTGAGCGCGCGTTTCGGCGAATGTGACTTCGATTTGCCATCGGCGGACGTACAGGGCGATGATATCGGCGGGCTCGATGGCGATGTCTGTGCTGAAGAAGGCTTGCGGATCGCGCTTTTCGTCGGGGTCGCGAACCAGCACCCATCGGACCGGCAACACCGGGGTGCCCGGCCTGTACCACAAGGCGATCCCGGATGTGATATCGAGTGCTTTGCCGCTGACATGGCCATACCAGGCGGACACGAAGATCCTCGTCCAGCGTGTCGCTGGGTTGGACAGCAGGGTCTTGAGTTTCGGCAGCGCCAAGCCTTTCTGCGCGGGTCGTCCCATCGTGCGCGACGTTCGCTCTGCGGGCGGTGCAAACAGGTTCGCATCCAGCCGTAGGCGGCTGATGAGCGTTGCCCGCCGTACGATGGCATGGGCCAGTTCATGGACAGCGAAGCTGCTGTCGCCGATGAAGATGATCTGACGACCTGGCAGCCAGCGCGACAGTTGCAGTGCGCCTTGCCGGGCCCAGTCCGTCAGCACTTTGTGACGACAGCCGCGAGCTCGATTCGATCGCTCCGAAGGGGCGAGCAGCGTCAGGACCGGCAACGCCTTGATCAGGCTGGTCCATGAAACCGGAGTGAGCACCATGAAGCTCAGCCAGCGCAGCCCGCTGGCTTTGACGAAATGGCCGTGGCTAGAGCGCACCGGGTCCCGGTATATTCCCCGCGCGCTGATCCGGCGTCCCCATCGGCGTTCAATGGTGTCGTCCATACCGATGACCACAGGGCCGTCGGGCACAAGGCGATCGACGACAATGCCCAGCAGCCGTCTGGCAACAGCGCGGGAGCTCCAGCGGGCACGGTTGAGGATCTGGTGATAGCTGGCAAAGTTGGAGGCTTGGGCCCTGCCGGTCACACGCAGGCACGAGGTAACGGTTCGCTTGCCTGTTGCCAGCACGGCACCCATCACCAGAACGAGCACGTGCTCCCAACTGGGCGCGGTGAAACAGGGCCGCAACGGCTGCAGCCAACGGCGCAGTATCAGGGGAACGGGGTCGCCGATAACGGCCTTGTCTGGATCCAGCATCCCATGCTTCGAATCCCGACTGGCACGGGTTGCAATGCTATGATTGTTGCCATGCGGCGAGCTGAATCGGATACGCTCTGACCCGAAGGCAGCTATGGTTGCGCCATGAAAGACGACGAAATCGCACGGCAGATCGAAGCGTTCGACGCAGCCAATGGCGGCGGCGTCGGCTGGTACGAGGACAAAGGCGCCTACCACCTTTACCTGCTGACAACCGAGGCGCCGATCGCGCGCCTGAAGCCGGTCGGTATGGGTGACGACGTTAGGCTCGGCTACTGGTCACATCGACGGCGTTGGGAAGATATCGACGACATGGGCGGATGCGTCTTGCCACTCGATCAGGCACTCGACCACATCGCTAACAACAGCATTTTCTGGACCTGGACCTGACGAAAAACGTACAAAGTCGAGCTCAGACATTTCCATGATCATTCTCCGATAGCCAGAATTGGCCATCTTAAGAACGGCTACAGCCCAAAGGAGGACATGCCGTGAGGCGCGAGGCAAGCAGTGCTTGGGAGATCATGGAGACGTCAGCTGCACAATGGCCCCTGTTCACGGGAGCGGGCCATGGGCAAATATCAATTGACAAGCTTTGCCAATTCTTGCCATGTGCTTGGCCTTGGAGGTTGCTATGGCTACGATGAACATCTCACTGCCCGACCCTATGAAGCAATGGGTGGAAGCGCAGGCTGACACCGGCCGGTATAGCAATGCCAGTGACTATGTGCGCGATCTTATCCGCCGTGACCAAGAACGCGCCGACAAGGTTGCCGCCATGCAGCGCCTGGTCGATGAAGCCCGCGCCAGTGGCCTGAGCGACGAGACGATGGCGGATATCCGTGCGCGGGCGATCGGCCAGTCAGGTCTGCAAGCCTGACTGTGCGCCGCTTCCGTTTAACACGTGCCGCAGTCGATGATCTGACAGCCATTTTTCTCGAGGGCATGGAACGGTTCGGTCTGTCTCAGGCTGACGCCTATCACGAAGGGCTGAGCGCGATTTTCGCGTTTCTCGCAGACTATCCTCACGCCGCGCGCTTGCGAGAGGAGATCTCACCGCCTGTCCGCGTGCATCCTTTCAAGGCCCATCTGGTGATTTACGATGTGGGAGATAAGGACGAAGTGATCATTCTGCGTGTCCGGCATGGTCGCGAAGATTGGATATCCTCGAATTACGATGGCTAGCCGTGGCGGGGTCAGCGCATGCAGCCAATCCGCAGAGATCCCCACTCCACTGGCACTTCTTGTGCCGACCAACCTAGGCCGTTCCGCTGCAGCCGCCGGAACGTCCGGTGACACTACGAACCGGTCCTTCGCCCGTTGAATGGCTGCCGGTCGGCTACGCGCCAATTCAAGCCTATCGGCCTAGATGATGGCAAACTAATAAGCGGAGATCCCGCTTATGGCCGGGGCTGGGGAAAAGCCGTTAATCCGAATCCGCAGATCGTGCCCCAAGGCGTGGTGTAGGTTCGCTGGCGGTAGTCACAGCGACCTCCGGCTAAGCCGGGATGATCAAGCTGCCATGGCAGGCAACGTGATGATGGGATTATCGCTTAAACCTAAGACGCTCTCAAGTGTCATATAGCGGCAGCGTTGGACGGTATGGCGCGGCGATCTGGATGAGAAGTTTCCGTCAATCAGGATGAGAACTGATCGTCGCGGTTTTCAAGTGGTGCCTGCTTTGATTGACGCTGGCAAGCGCATTGCCTCGCCTGAATTGCTCCTGAGTGTTGTCCAGTTGCCTCATCTAAAATGCTCCCGGCGGTGGCAGGGAGGAAACGATGAGGAAGGTGAGCATGGCAACGCGGAGAGAATTGGTTGAAGCGGTTGGCGAGCGGTATCGGGCGGCCGATCGCACGAGCAAGGGTAAGATTCTCGACGAGTTCGTCGCGGTCACGGGATTGCACCGCAAGCATGCGATGCGGATTTTGCGAGAGAAGGCGCCGTCGCGACAGACGGCGCGTCCCGAGCGCAGGATTTATACCGAGGCGGTGCGAACCGCGCTGATCCTATTGTGGGAGGCGAGCGATCGCCTCTGCGGTAAGCGGTTGCGGCCACTCATACCAATCCTGATCGAGGCCATGGAAGGCCATGGCCATCTTGACCTGGATCCGGAGATCAAGGCCAAGTTGTTGCAGGTGAGCGCAGCAACGATCGACCGGGCGTTGAAGACCGTGAGGGAAAGCAGTCCGAGGCTGCGGCGGCGGGGTGTGGCAGGATCAGAATTGAGGCGCAGCGTTCCGATCCGAACGTTCAGCGACTGGGGGGACCCGGCTCCGGGACATATGGAAGCAGACCTTGTGTCACACAGCGGGCCGATTGCGAAGGGGAGCTGGGCCTGGACGCTTACGCTGACCGATATCGCGACAGGTTGGACCGAGTGCGCACCGCTACTGGTTCGCGAACAAACGCTGTTGGTTGCCGTACTTTCCGAACTACGCAAGTTGATGCCGTTCCCGTTGCTGGGGTTCGATTCTGACAATGACAGTGTGTTCATCAATGAGACCGTACGCGACTACTGTGCCGCGACTGGGGTCACCTTTACCCGTTGCCGGCCCTATCGGAAGAACGATCAGGCCTGGGTTGAGCAAAAAAATGGCTCCGTTGTGCGTCGCCTGGTGGGATATCGTCGGTTCGAGGGACTGGAAGCGGCCAGGTCGCTGGCGGAGTTGTACGCCGCATCCCGTCTTTTTGTGAACTTCTTCCAACCTTCGTTCAAACTGGCCGAGAAGCAGCGGAACGGAGCCAGAGTGTATAAACGCTATCATGCCCCGGCGACGCCGTTCCAGCGCCTGATGGATGAGCCCCGGACCAGCGAGCAGACACGTCAGCAGCTTCGGCACATCGCTGCCGGGCTGGATCCGGTTCGGCTGCTGCGCGACATCCGCATGGCGCAGCAAAAACTGGTGATCCTCGCTGATGCGGTGGCCTCGGCGACACCGGCGGGGACAGCGTCGCCCCCGCCGCTGGATGCGTTCCTGTTGAGCCTGAGAACGTTATGGAAAAACGGCGAGGCGCGGCCTACGGCGACAGCGAGACCGCCGCAGAAACGGGGGCGTCGCCGACCAGATCCGCTGGTCCAGGTTGCCGACCAGTTGGAAACCTGGTTCGAGGAAGAACCCTGGCGCACCGGACGGGAGTTGTTGGAAAGGCTCCAGGCCGAGCAACCGGGAAATTACCCCAATGGTCTCCTTCGGACGGTCCAACGTCGGCTGAAAGGCTGGCGCACTGAAAAGGCACGTGCCCTCGTGTTCAGTCATATGCCTGCGGTAACCAGCGAAGGCACAGCAGGCACGATGGCCATGATAAGCGCTGCGTGACGGGTGGCCGCTCCGCCTCGCCTACGGCTCGGCTGCACGGCCACCCGTCACGCAAGTATCGCCATGACTGGCTATGTCCTGTAGGGAACATTTACGTGAGGCAACGATCACTCCATTCGGGAGCATTCCTCCGTGAGGCAATACGCTCTCTCATCCTGATTGTCGCGCGGCATTCTCGATTCCGGGAAGCTGCGCGGTCTTTTTGAGGGTCTTTACGACAAAACCGACCTCATCGGCCGAATCCACGTCTTCGAAGAACGTCCAGCCATCTCCGATCAGCTGTGCCAACGGACTGCCGGTCTGCGGGATTGCGAGCACCGACAAGGTCACTGGGAACCAGCCATTGGTCGCACCGAGTAGAATGGCGCGCGGATCTTCGACGCAGTCATCGACGAAACGATCGATGTGGGGATGTCTTCCACGGCAGGCAGGCAGGTTGTCCCGCCCGGCTTGGCCGAAGCCTTGGGCCATGTTCTTCGCTGCGCCGCAGCTGTCGCATTTCACCCAGAGGTTTTCGGTTTGCAGCGACGCTCCGCTCTCGAAGAAACGAAGAGTTCCGCGGCAGCCTGATGGGCCGCCATGCACGAACCAGTGCCACGGGAAATCATCCAGATGCCCTGCACGGCAAGCCATCAGAAAACGTGCTGGTACGGCGTCAGCATCTTTGGGCCGCTGATCGTTGCTCGACCCTCTGCAGCCTTCGTGGACGAAACGGGTCAGTTCGGGGCGGTATCGGTTCTCCTTGAGCTTGAACAGACCGGCGTCGAACGGGGAGAGCAAGCCACATTTGACGCAGCGCAGCCATCGCGGAAACGGCTTTACGGGGACGCCGACCAGTGCTGCTGCGGAGAATGGGTCGACGACGTCGCGATCACCGAGCGGAGGCATCCGGAGCGACTCCACCTGGGGGCCGAGAACGCTTCGCACGTTCGCCAACAGGCGGGCTTCCTGGATGGGCTGGCAGCGGTCCCGTTCCCATCGATCGATCCCCATCGTCACCACCGAAAGGTTGGGCAGGTCGATCAGCGCTTCCGGACCATAGGTCCATAGTAGCTGGCTGGGACGGATTTCTCCGACGGGTGTTCTCGTCATGCATCGTCTCCGCCGGTCGGAGTGATGCGGGGACGCCAGTCCGGGTCACTGAGCGAACGGGAGTCCTCCATCACCAGCCTCACGCCGGGTTCGACCTCACGCATCGACATCGGAACGGTCCAGTCGGTCCAAGGCTTGACGCCGGGGGTTTCGAGCAGTGGATATGCCGTAGGGCCAGCGCCGAACTTCTGATAGACGAGCGTGCGCCCGCCGACATTCGCTTCCTTCGCCCAGTCGTCGGCGCGATGTTTCATTTCTTGCTCAGCGAGTGCTTTTTTGGCGGAATCCTCGGTGACCTTGTTGATTGCCGGTGAGAAGTGACCCGGGAAGAGCACAAATTTCCACTGAGAGTTGGCTCTGACTCACTTTTGCTGCTGTTGAGAGTATGCTCCCGCTGCTTCTATCGGGAGTATCTGCCATGCACGGTCGATTTCAGCGCGCGAGCCTTGCACCCGAAGGCTTTGTAGTTGTCTCAGTGCAGAGTGTCGGGGAAGATGTCCAAATCCTGCTACGCTCACGATGTATTTTTGGGGTTTGCCCTGACTGTGGGCGACCAGGTCGAAGGGTTCAAAGCCGATATGTGCGTCGACCGTCGGATCTTCCCCTTGGTGGCCGCCGCGTCGTTCTGAAGATCCTGACGCGTCGCTTTTGGTGCGACACTGTCGTTTGCGGGCGACGCATTTTTTGTGAACAGTTTGATGACGGCGTTTTGGCTCGCTATGCTCGGCGCACTCAGCGGCTTGAAACAATAGTCCACCACCTTGGGCTGGCGCTCGGTGGCAGGCCTGGGGCCGCTTTTGCCCACCGCCTCATGATGCCGGTAAGCAAGGACACCTTGTTGCGAGTGGTCCGTCGGCGCGTCAGTGAACAGAATGATGAACTGCATGTCATCGGCATTGATGATTTTGCCTTCCGGCGGGGCCAAACCTACGGGACGATCGTCTGCGATCTGGAGCGCCGGACGCCGGTCACACTATTGCCGGACCGCGCTCTGGAGACGTCCCGTGCCTGGCTTGCCAAGCGCCCATCGATATCGATTGTCGCCCGCGACCGGGGCGGTGGCTATGGTGAAGCGATCGCCAGAGGGCTGCCTGATGCCGAGCAAGTTGCCGATCGTTGGCATCTCATGGAGAACTCGAGCCGAGCGTTTCTGGATGCCGTCAACAAGTCCATGCGGCAGATAAGGCAGGCGGTCGGAAGCACTGTCGTCGATCCCAAGCTGCTCACTTATGCCGAAAAGCTGCAATATGAAGGCTATCTACGCCGGCAGGAGACCAACGACGCGGTCCGGGAACTGGCAAAAAATGGTACGTCCATCCGGCAGATTGTTCGGCAGACCGGCCATAGCCGAAAGCTCGTTCGCGATGTTCTGCGCGGGCAGCGAATGGACGTATTCCGCTCCCGCCCCAGCTTCCTGGACAGTTGGCTGCCATGGCTGAATGACCGATGGGATAACGGCACCCGCAATGCCCTGGCGCTCTGGCGCGAGATGCGCGCGGAAGGTTTTGTGGGTCAAAGCGGTGTCGTCTCACAATGGGCTCAACGCCGGCGTCTCGCCGAAAAGGCCAATCAAAGTGGCCTCGCCCGCACACCCTCGGCGCGCGTTCTTGCGCGCCTAATGACTTCGGCGTGGGATGGGCTTGCCAAATCCGAAGCGATCCTGGTGGCGGTAATCGAGGAAAACGTCCCTGAATTGGTAGTAGCGCGCAAGGCGATCGGCGACTTTCAATCCATGATCCGATCAAAGTCGGCGGCAAAGCTCGATGAGTGGATCGAGACGGCAAAGGGCAGCCTTATCGGGTCATTCGTCAATGGCGTCGAAAAGGACCTTCCGGCCGTACGAAACGCAATCGTCTCGCCATGGTCGAACGGTCAGACCGAAGGGCAGATTACACGCCTCAAACTCATCAAGCGACAGATGTATGGCCGCGCAAAACTCGATCTTCTTCAGGCCCGACTGGTGGGCGCGCCATGAGCCGGCCCATCAGCAAATGTGAGTCAGAGCCCTTTTTGCACGCCGATCCACAAATATGGGCTGGGGCGGCGAGGATTGGAAAACCCTGTTCATCACGACGGTGGACAGCGTTCTTGCCATCGACCTGCTGATGCCGGGCGTGCCGTTGCGCCAGGGCAACGCCTGATCATCGCATCATATATGCGATGACGTGGAGAGGATGGAGGTGAGGAAGATATGCTGGATCTGCAACTGACAGGCCGTAGCGCGCTGGTGACCGGCGCGAGTTCGGGCATTGGCACGTGCATTGCTCATGCGCTTGCCGAACAGGGCGCGCACATCTTCGTTCATGGTCGCGACCCCGGCCGGACCAGCGCGGTCGCAGCCGCGATTACGGCCGCAGGAGGGAAAGCGGAAGCGGTGACCGGAGATCTGGGCGAGGCGGCGGGGCTGGAGGCTGTGATCGGGGTCGTGGCGGCGGCGGGCGGTGTCGATATATTGGTCAATAATGCTGGCGGCCCCGCCGGTGATTTCAGCCGGCGCTTTGAAGCGATCCCGCGCGAGGACTGGCTGGCGACCTATGCCAGCAACACCGTGGCCGCCGCCGAACTATCCCGCAAGCTTCTGGGGGCTATGCGAGAGCGGAACTGGGGCCGCCTGATCCACATCGCCAGCGCCACCGCGATGCAGCCGACCGAACTTGGGTCCGACTATGCCGCCTGCAAGGGGGCGATCGTCAATCTGTCGGTGTCGATCGCCCGCTCGCTGAGCGGCGTGGCGATCACCTCCAATGTCATCAGCCCCGGCGTGATCGCGACGGCGAGCGTCGCGGCCTGGGTCCAGCATATCGCGCAGGAAAAGGGCTGGTCGGACTTGGCGCCCGCCGATCGGGAACGCCGGGTCGCACGGGAGATTTTCGGAATCGATATCGTGCGGCTGGGTCGGCCGGCCGATGTGGCCCATGCCGTGCTGATGCTGGCCAGTCCGCTGGGCGATTTCATCAACGGCGCGAACATCCGCGTCGATGGCGGGCATGTGCTGACGGTCAACTGACTGTCCGACTGCTTACCGAAGCGCGCGGCGACAAAAAAGGCGGGCCAACGTGATGGCCCGCCTCTTAATTTTAGCCCGTACCGGATCATCCGGCGATTGGCAGGGTTAGAAGCGAAAGCGCATTGTGCCGGTCCACTGACGCGGCGCGCCTGCGGCACCTGACACGAACCCCATCTGGGTGTAGAGCGAATATTTGTTGATCAAATATTTCTTGTCGAAGAGATTGTTGACCGCAAACGCCAAGTCGAAATTGCTTCCACCGATGCTGTTGAAATCGATACGGGCATTGGTCAGGCTGTAACCCGGAACCTTGGCCTGCACTTCGCTCGTCAGATTATCCTGATTGTAGAAGCTGGAACGTTTGTGCCAGTAGACACTCACCTTCGTGTCGGCAATCTCTTCGGGCACCGGTAAAGTTACCACGGCATTCGCATTATACTGGTTCCTGATCGCGCCGCCGAACGTCGCCTGGCTGGCCCAGTCCACGCCGCTGCCAAGCGGGAATTCAAACCGGTCATAGACCGGGCGCACCAAGGCGACCGATCCGTTCAGTTCAAGCCATTTGCCGACATGCAACGACGCTTCGAATTCACCGCCATAAATGTGCGCGGTCGCCGCGTTGAAAACGACCGTCTGTTGCACGCATGTCGCGCAGGGCGAGAAGGTGATCAGCCGCTGGATATTCTTATACCACTGATAATATGCTGAGAGATTGGTCTGGAGCCGCGCGCCACCGCCCAGATCCCAGTCGGCCTTGAAACCGACTTCGACGTCCCGGACATTTTCCGGCTGGAACGGATCATAGGCCGTCCGGCCCGACGGATCGGGTGCGGGCGCCGTGCCGCGCGATCCGAACCCGCCCGATCGATACCCCTTGCGCGTTACCGCATATAGCAGCTTGTCCCGCGCGATTTTCCAATCCAGCGACGCCGTATAGGTGAATTGGCCGAAATTGGTGCTTTCGGACATCGTACAGGCGGCGGCGTCGAATTTGGCGTTGAACTTGGTGTAGGTGGCGGAACTCGGTTCGAGAGCGCAACGCTGGGTCGGCAGGCCGAGATTATGCTTGGTGCCAAAGATGATGGCACGGTCGTCCCAAGTATAACGTCCGCCCATCGTCAGCGATAGGCCTGGCGCAAGGAAGTCCAGCGTCTTCGTCGCCGAAGCGAATAGCGACTTGCTCTCGTTCCGGGCCTCCTGATAACCATAGAAAGGCGTCTGCAATCCCCGCACGAAGAAACCGAGAAGGTTCGGCGTGTAGGACTGATTATTGCCCTTCTCTTTGTAATAATAAGCGCCGGCGATCCAGTTCAGGCCGGGCATGTCGCCGAGAATCTGGAATTCGTCGCTGAATTCCCAGCCCTTTACCGCTTGGCCATATTCGAGGATCGGAATCGAACTTCCGTCGATATTTTCGAAATTGCTGCCTTTATATTTATGATATCCGATGATGTTTTTCACCGTAATCTCGTCGCTGACTTCGAACGAGGTCGTGTTGGCAAGCTGGTCGGAATAATCGACCTTGGTATAGTCCATGTCATTGTCGCGGGTCTGGTAGGTCGGCAGGGCCTGGATCTGCGCCAATTCGGTCGGATTGGTCAAAGAAATCAGGGTGGCCGCAGCACTGCCCGGCTGGATCGCGAACAGGCGATAGCCCGAACCGCCCATATTGGCTTCGATATGCGTGGCTGTCGTCACGCTTTCAAACGGGCCGCTGTCGATGCGGAGCGATGCGCGGATCGCCCCGCCCTTCGTCCCCTGATAGCGCGCGCCCGGGATGCCGGGCAGCGGCGGATCGACGATGCTGATCTGGTTGAGCGGGCCGGGAAAGCTGTACTTATAGTCGCTGGGCGTGGCGAATGTGTTGCGGATATAGCCCTGTTGATAACGATAATTTCCGGCGACGCGCAGGGCGATGCCATCGGCCAATGGGACGTTCACATAGGCTTGCGCGGAGGCAAGACTATAGCTGCCAGTCTGGATGGTCGCGCCTGCCTCGAAACGGTCGGTCGGAAGGTTCGGCCGGAACACGATATTGCCACCTGTGGTGTTTCGCCCGAACAACGTGCCCTGCGGCCCCTTGACGACCTCGATCTGACCCAGATCGAAGATATTGAAGTCCGAACCATAAGCGCGCTGCACCACGACATCGCCCCAATAGATGCCGACCGACGGGTCAGATGAGGGCTGAAACTCGCCCTGCTGCTGGCCGCGAATATTGTAGAGAGGCAAGTTTCGGCTGGCCCCGCCTGACGGCGAAGCGCTGAGACCGGGGGCCACGCGCGGCAGGTCGAGCATAGACGTCACATTCTGTTTTTCGAGCGCGATGCCGGAAACTGCGGTCACCGCGACCGGCACGGTCTGAATGCTTTCAGCGCGACGCCGGGCCATGACGATAATGTCTTCATTCCCCGGCAGAGCCTCGTCCGCAGCCTGTGCAGGAGCAACCGCCGCCTGTTGCGCCAGCGCCGGCTCTGCGATGGCCAGACATGCAGACGTAACGAGCAGATTCGTGATGACGGATTTACGCATTTCACCTCTCCCTATGCCCGACCCACTTTGGAATCGTGACCATCTTTATGGTATGCAGCGTCTCATTATTGCATAAGGAGGCTGATCACAAGTGGTCGGGCGGCGTGCAGGATGGAGGCAGTGGCGAGCGGGGGCTTGACAGCCGGCATAAGTGCTGTCGGCTCAGTTGGAGCAGACCCGCGTTTAGAAAGTGGCGGCGGCCATCGGTGCGCGGCGAACAGCCGAGCCCACTGAATAGATCAGCAGGCTGGCCAGCAGGCTGATGGGAAGAGCGAAAGCGAAAGCTGCGCGATACGAGCCGCTCTGGTCGAAGATATAGCCGAACAGCATCGGCCCCGTCCCTTGCCCCACGGCGAGAACAGCCAGGATCGTGCCCACCAGCATCCCGAAACTGCTTTGCCCGAAGATGCGATTGATCATGAAGGCAGCCTGCTCGAATTCCGCGCCTGTCGCGAACCCGATCGCCATGACGACGCACAGGCCGGTGGCGATATTCAATTCGGCAGACAGCAGAAGCACGGCAAAGGCGACCGCCGGAATACCGAAGCATAGCGCGCCGAACAGCGCTGGATTATGCCGGTCGAGCCAATAGCCGGCAATTAACCGACCCATGAACATCGATACGCCGATCATGCTGATCAGGTAGATCGCGCTTGGCCGGTCGAGGCCATCGCTCGTGAGGATCGGCTCCAGGTTCACGATCGTGCCCGCAATGATGAACTGGCTTAGCGCACAGGCTAGCACGATGCGCAGATAGATTGGCGATTTCAACATCGCCGGCCCGCCCGCGAGGCTTCCCTGTCGCATAGTGCGCACAACTTGCGCACCGGATCGGCGCGTCCGATTGAGGTCGCTTTGCCCGAAGAAGAAGAGGAAGAGCAGCGGCAGAGCGGCTGCGCCCCATATTCCGGCCGTCAATATATAGGATATGCGCCACCCATATTCGGCGATCGCCCAGCCCGCGATCAGCGGTCCCAGCGTCGTCGTGACGGTCGATCCGCACATCACCGTCGCAAGCGCCAGCCCGACCGAGCGGTCAAAGCGGCTGGTGATAGCCGCGACCCATACCGTCGGCTTCGCCGCCAGCATCGAGAGCGCGAGCAGCATCCACAATGCCCACCAATGCAGCGCCGCGCCGCTGTTCGTCGCGAATAATGCCAGCGACGTACAGAAACATATGACGCCTGCTATCCCGATGCGTCGGGGTCCGAACCGGTCGATCGCCATGCCGGCGATCGTCGACAGCGTGACCGCGACCAGCGCGTTGACCATCAGGCCCGACGTCACGAAGGCCTTGCTCCAGCCGAACTCCTCCTGAAGCGGCCGGATGTAGAGGCTCATCGTATAAACGCCCAGCGGCCCCACCGTATAGCCGGCAGTAGCGGACAGGACGAGCGGCCAGCCGCGACGCCATTCCTCGGCAGCACCTTCTCCTGTCTTCACGCGGCATATACTCCTGTGACGCACATAGCGTGATCGCTTTGGCGGGCGGCGGCAATCCGGCATGGCCGTCGGATCGGCATTTCACTTGTTCCGTGATTACCGGTTCCTCGACATCGTCGATCTTGCCATCCTGTCTGCCAGAACAAAAGAGAAGGGCAGAGGATGGCAGAGGCGAAGCGACCGGCGGGACTGGAGGGCATGTTCGGCCTGGCGGGCAAGTCCGCGCTGGTCGTCGATAATGGCGGCAATGCCGGCATCGATGTGGCCGTCGCACTGGCTGAGGCAGGCGCTACAGTCACTTTCGTCGATCGCGACCAGGGCCTGATCGACGCGGTCGTTGCAGCGGCGAAGGATCGCGGCGGACGGGTGAGCGGCCTGCGCGCCGATGTCGAACAGGAGCAGGACGTCGTCGATCTCTTCGCGACGCTGGACAAGGGCGGGACGGCGATCGACATTTTCGTCAGCTGCTGCGGCCTTACCACCAACGCGCCGCTCGAAACGATGACGGCAGAGTTCTGGGACGAGGCGCAATCGACCAATCTGCGCTGCGTCTTCCTGTGCGCGCGCGAAGTCGTGAAGCGCATGGCGGCGGCCGGCAATGGCGGTCGGATCGTGATCATCAGCACTGTCGGCGCGCTTCATCCGGTGCTGCACGGCAATGTCGCTTATGGCGCGGCACGGTCGGGCGCGCTCAGCATGGCGAAGACTATCGCTTATGATTACGCCAAGGACGGCATCAGAGCGAACTGCCTGTTGCCCGGCGCTTTCGTCGGCAAGGTTCGCAATCACCCGCTGACGATGGAGCGTTTCCATGCCGGTGTCTGGCCGGACGGCGCGGGCAAGACGCGCCAGCCGCTGGGATTTGGCGCGCCGGAGGGCATTGGCGCAGCGGTGGTGTTCCTTGCCGGTCCATCGGGCGGCTTCATCAGCGGACAGGCGCTGGCGCTCGACGGCGGTTTCGCGGTTCATTGAGAGCGGCGAGCGATGACACGGGCGGCGGACATGCGCGAAACGCTTGCTCAAATATTGTTCGAACCCGTGCGGATCGGAACGCTCGACCTGCCCAACCGGATCGTCATGGCGCCGATGAGCCGCCGCTTCTCGCAGGACGGCGTCATGCCGCCGGCTTATGTTGATTATTACCGGCGGCGCGCGGCGGCGGATGTCGGGCTGATCCTGTCCGAATGCGCCGGGGTCGATCATGCGTCGGCCCGTCGCTTGCCAAGCTATCCCAGTTTTCACGGCGCCGAGGCACTGTCGCGCTGGCGCGAGGTCATCGACGCCGTGCATGAAGCCGGCGGGCGCATGATGCCGCAAATCTGGCACGCCGGCGCCACCAAGATAGCGGGATCCGAACCCAATCCGCAGGTCGATCCCGCTTCGCCATCGGGCCTGTTCATGCCGATCGACGGCCAGGGCGGCGATGCCGTCATGGCGACGCGACCGATGAGCGACAGCGCGATCGCTGACGTGGTCGCCGCCTTTGGCCAGGCGGCGGCCGATGCCTGCGCGCTCGGTTTCGACGGCGTGGAAATTCACGGCGCGCACGGCTATCTGATCGACCAGTTCCTGTGGCCGGCGATGAACCTGCGCGCGGACCACTACGGCGCGAACGGCGCGGAAAGCGCCACCCGCTTCGCTGCCGAGATCGTCGCCGAGTGCCGGCGGCGCACAACGCCGGATTTTCCATTATTCTTTCGCTTTTCGCAGTGGAAGCAGCAGGATTATGCAGCCACCCTGGCGTCCGGCCCTGCCGCGCTGGAGGCGCTGCTGCGGCCGCTGGTCGATGCCGGCGTGACGCTGTTCCATTGTTCGCTGCGGCGCTATTGGGAAGCTGCTTTCGCGGGCGATCCGCTGACGCTCGCGGGGTGGACGAGCAGGATTTCGGGGCTCCCCGTCTGCACCGTCGGATCGGTCGGGCTGGATACCGCGTTCGGCGCGCAGGATCGCGGTACGGGCGATGGCTATCGCTCCCGACCGGCCAGCCTGGATGGGCTGGTCACCCTGTTCGAGCGCGGCGAGTTCGATCTGGTCGCGGTCGGCCGCGCACTGATCAGCGATCCTTTATGGGCGCAGAAAGTCCGGCAGGGGCGCATTGACGCGCACAAGCCCTACAGCACCGCCGATCTTGAAACCTTATATTGACGCCGCCCTACAAGAAGGAACCGCCATGCCGCGTTTCGAAGAAGACCTGGCCGCCATTACCGCCGCCATCGTGCAATATAGCCGGGCAATGGACGAACGGCGCTGGGACTTGATGGAAGCCGTCTTTGTCGAAGAGGCGGAGATCATCCTCAACGGCAAGCGTTTCGCCGGTCGCGCGCGGGGTATCGCGGCGATCCGCGCCTGCATCGAATGTTGCCGCCTCACACATCACGCGAACACCAATATCCACGCGGTGATCGACGGCGATACCGCCAGCGTCCGCCACAATATTCGCGCTTGGCACGCCGGAGGCAAGAATGGCGACGTCATCTTCGAAGCGCTGGGCATTTACGAGGATGAATTCGTGCGTCGGGACGGCCGCTGGCTGATGCGGCGACGATCGGAAACGACGCCGGGGTCGGTAGGCGACCCGGCGATCTTCGCCGCGGCCGCGCCGGTGATGCGCGCCCTGATTGCGGAATCCGAGGTCGCAGGCGCGTGACGCCCGTGTTTCTGAATGACAGAAAGGCCAACCATGTTCGCCCTGACCGCCCTTACGACTATTGGCATCGCGCTACCCTTGGCCGCGCAGGCGGCGGCGCCATCGGCCGCCGAGGCATCGCCCTGTGCCGTGGCGCAGGAATATACGCGGTTGATCGGCGCGGGACGCTATGACGATGTCGGCGACTTATGGGCTGATGACGCGCAGTTCCGCACACCGATGGGGACCGTCCTAAAGGGCAAGGCGGCGATCGGGGATTTCTAGAGCATCGAGCCTTTAATCGGACGCATATCCAGCGGCTTTGAGGAAGTTTCGGCATTCGTCAGGGGTGTAGATGTCGCAGATATTTCCGATAGCCTTCCAGAGGGCATCGATGGTTCTGGCTCCTGTTCGGCGAAGATGTGCCTTGAGTTTGGAGAAGGCCATTTCGATCGGATTGAGGTCGGGACTGTAGGGCGGTGTGAAGAGGAACCACGCGCCGCGCGCTTTCAGGATCGCCTTGGCTTTCTCGCTTTTATGGCTGGAGAGATTGTCGAGGATGACCACGTCGCCGGGTTGCAGCGTCGGGGCGAGTTGCGTTTCGACATAGGTCTCGAAAGTCGTGCGGTTCATGGGACAGTCGATGACCCATGGCGCGGTCAGTCCGTCGCAGCGCAGGGCTGCAATGAAGGTCTGGGTTTTCCAATGGCCAAAGGGCGCACGCGCTTTGAGGCGCTGGCCACGGCGCGCCCGTCCCCGTAACCGCGTCATCTTCGTGGTGGTTGCTGTCTCGTCGATAAACACCAGTCGATGCGGCTCTCTTCGCAAGGCAGGCTGCCGATAGACGCGCCAGGCCCGGCGCGCCCGGGCGACATCATCGCGTCCGCATTCCGATGCCATCAGCGTTTTTTTGAAGCTGTAGCCGGCCTTGAGCAAGGCACGCGACAGCGAGGCAGGGTGCGCCCGAACACCGGTGGCCGCAGCAAGCCGGGTCGACAGTTCGGGCATGGTTATATCCGGCTCGGCATCGACCCATCTGACCAAAGTCGCCATGTGGGGCGCCAGTTTGCCGTCACCGGGCGGGCGTCCTTGCCGAGCAGGCGCTGCCGATCCCGTCGTCGCCACGCGCTGCGCCAGTTTCACCGCGCAACTGGGGCTTACCCCAAAATGTCGGGACGCTGAGCGGCGCGATTGCCCCGATGCAATGTGACTGGCGATCCGATCCCGAAGATCGGTTGAATAGGACTTTCCCATGATCCACCTCCAACAACGGTGAATCACATTCCAGACCTTCTGGGAATCCCTCGATTCCTATTTCAAGCGTGATGCTCTATTCGGCGTTTCTGCGCACGATCACGCCCGAAATCCGCATCGCCAGCCTTGCGGAAGACCGCGCGCGGCGAAGCTGCGTGATCGAATTGGAAGCCCGCCGCAGCAAAGGCGATGATGGCGTCTGGCATCCCGATCCGAAAGGCCAATTCGTGCCGGCAGCCGTCGATCTGTTCGTCATCGACAGTCAGGGGAAGGTGGCGAAAATGACCGTTTATCTGCCCAATGGACGGCTGTGGCGAGATTGATCCTGCGTCAAATCATTCCGGCTTCGCGCAACGCATGGATTTCGCCATCCTCCATGCCCAGCCATTGCCGAAGCACGTCATCGGTGTCTGCTCCGAGCAGCGGGGGGGGGGCATAATCGGTGATCGGCGTTTCGGAAAAGCGGATCGGATTGGCGACGATCGATAGCGCATCATTCAGCGGATGACGAATGGTCCGGCGCATGTTGCGGTGGATCGCCTGCGGCTCGGCAAAGGCTTCGTCCACATTGTTGATCCTGGCGCAGATCACGCGATGTGCCTGCAGGCGTGCCAGCAGATCGGCGGACGTCAGTTCGCGGCAGCGGTCCTCGATCTGCGGCAGCAGCTCGTCCCTTAGCGCCCATCTTTGGGCGCGCTCGGCAAAGCGCGGATCGTCGCGCAGGTCGAGCCGGTCGATCGCCTCGCAAAAGGCGCGATAAGCGTGATCGTCGCCTGCCTGCACATTGATCGCGCCGTCGCTGGTGCCGAAGATTTGCGCGGGCGTGGACCCGATCGTCCGGCTGCCCATCCGCGCGGGTCGTTCACCGGTCAGGAAATAATCCTGTGCCCGGTGCGACATGGCGGCAAGCGCGGTGTCGAACAGCGCAAGATCGATATGCTGCCCCTGCCCTGTCCGCTCGCGGTGGAAAAGTGCGGCCAGCACAGCGTTCGCGCCATAAAGGCCCGTCATCTCGTCGATGATGGTGACGCCGATTTTCTGTGGCGGGCCATCGGGCTCGCCGGTGACGCTCATCAGGCCCGACATCGCCTGAAACACGCTGTCCAGACCGCCCACCTTGGCATATGGCCCGTCCTGCCCGAACCCCGTAACTGATAAATAGATCAAGGCCGGGTTGAGCGCTTTCATCGCCGGATAGTCGAGGCCGAAGCGCGCAAGCGATCCGGTCCGGAAATTTTCGATCAACACGTCGCTCCGGCGCGCGAGCTTGCGCACGATCTCCTGTCCCCTAGGATCGGCAATATCGAGGGTGATCGAGCGCTTGTTCCGATTAGTGCAGAGATAATAGGCCGTCTCGCCCGTCAACTCGCCTTTGTCGTCGCGCAGATAGGAAGAGCCATATTGCCGGAACTGATCGCCCTGGCCGACGCGCTCGATCTTGACGACGTCGGCACCGAGGTCGGCCAGCATCTGCGCCGCCCAGGGGGCCGCGAGATAGCGCCCCATGTCGAGCACTTTGATGCCCTGAAGAATACCCGCCGTCATGCCGCTAAATCCCCTGCCGCCGCCGTTTCTTCCAGGGCGATGCGGGCGATGAAACGCCGACGGATCGTGACGAGGAGTATGATCGCAAGCGTCGCGCATACGCCGGTCAGCAAGGCGAGAGACCAGCCGATGCGGGACGGATCGCCCCACGCATGATCGGTCAGCCAGCCCACCGTCAACGGTCCGAAGCCGACGCCCAATATGTTGAAGACCATCAGGAAAAGTGCGCCCGCCCGCCCGCGAAGCGATGGCGGCGTGATCATCTGAACCGATGCCGAGGCATAGCCGGTGATCGGGGTAAGAAGCAGATTCTTCATCGCGAAGCCGAACAGGAAGAGCGGCAGGCTATGCACCAGGAATCCCATGACGACGAACGGGGTCGCGATCAGCGCGGATACGACGAAGAAGCGGATCGGCGCGTCGCGATAGCCCTTGCTGGCGATCCAGTCGACGATGAACCCGTTCACCAGATGCGCGGTGACGCCGGAAAAGGCGATGATGCCGCCGATCGCCGCGCCCGCCTGAACCGGCGACAGACCATAAGCGCGCCGCAAATATGTGGGCGCCCAGGCCGAAATGCCGATGGCGATCATGCCGATCAGGCCCCAGGCGATCAGCAGTTGCGCGAACAGCCTTTTGTCACCACCGATCAAGCGGAAGAAACTGCGCCAGTCAGCATCGGAATGATGCCTGCTGCGCCGGCGTGCCGGCTCTGGGAAAGTGAAGATCAGCAGCGCCAGCAGCACGCCGGGCAAGCCCGTGACCAGCAGCACCAGCCGCCATGCGGGCCAGCCCGACAGCGGGCCAGGCAGGACATGCTTCCATTCGGGAAATTTCGACAACAGATAGCCACCCAGCGCATAGCTGAGCCCCGCCCCCATGATGCCGCCCACGCTATACACGCCGATCGCGCCCGACAGGCGCTTCCGCGGGAAGCGATCGCTGATCATCGAATAAGCGGCCGGTCCCAATGCCGATTCAGCAGCGCCGACGCCCATGCGACTGAGGAAGAATTGCGTGAAATGGGTGGAGAAGGCGATCAGGCTGGAACAGGCCGCCCAAAAGCTCGCGGCCCAGAAAATCACCGCCCGGCGCGGCTTGCTGTCGGCCAGCGCGCCCATCGGCAGGCCGATGGTCGTGTAGAAGATGGCAAAGGCGGTTCCGCTGAGCAGCGCCATCTCGGTATCGCTGAAATTCAGGTCGGCCTTCACATCGGTGACCATGATGGCCAGGATCGACCGGTCGAGCGTCGAAAACGTGTATATGATCACCAATATGGCGATCATATACCAGGCCCGCCAGGTCGGGATCTCCTCGCTCTCCGCAGGCTCGTGGCCCGGCGCAATCTTCACCAGTTCAACTCCAGCGTGACGCCATAGCTCGCCGGATCGCGGAAGCTGGTGAAATCGCCGTTGGTCGAGGTGAAGGCGTAGGACGACACCGCTTCGTTCAGCACATTGCGCCCCCAGAAGCGGACGCTGCGGCGCTGATCGGTCGAGGTCCAGGACAGCGCCAGGTTCATAAGGACGAAAGAGGGCTGTTTCAGCCGGTTGCTGAAATCGAGCGCATAGGAGTCGCTATAATTCGCATTGGCCGCGACGTTGATGCCGCCGATGGCGGTGTCGAACGTGTAGCTGCCGCTCGCGACGCCGGTGAAACGGGGCGCGCGGATCATATCCCTTCCGCTGACGCTCGAGACAATCTGGGAATTGCCGCCCAGCAGCACGCCTGCCGCCGACGCCAGTGGCACGGTGATCTGCGCATCGGGGAAGTCATTATAAATGGCGTTGGTGTAAGAGCCCGACAGCCGCAGCGAAACGCCTCGCGCGGGGGTCAGGCTGAGATCGCCTTCGATGCCCTTGATCCGCGCCTTGGCCGCATTGCTGAGGATGACGGTATTTCCGCCGGGCGCGCGCGCATTCACCTGCAAGTCGGAATAATCATAATAATAACCGCTCGCATTGAAGCGTATCCAGCGTAGTGGGCGCGTCTTGATGCCGACTTCGATCGCCTTGATCTTTTCCGGCCGGACCGGGTCGGGATTGGCGCTTGACGGCTGGAAGGTGCCACTTTTGAAGCCGGTGCTGTAAGTCGCGTAGAGGCTGTTGTCGGGCGCGAACTCATAGCGCAACGAAATGCGCGGATCGAAATTCTGATAGGTTGCTGCCTCGCTGGGGAAAGCGACATTGACGAAGGGGAATACCTCGCGCCGTTCATGACTATACCGGCCGCCCAGCGTGACATAGAGCGGGTCGAGCAACTGCCACGTCGCCTCGCCGAATACGGCGTAGGAACTGGATTGCTGCCGACCACGGACAACGGACGTTCCATTGACGAGCAGCGGGTCATATTTGGATGTCAGATAGAAATGGGTTGCGCCGACCACCCATTTCAGGCGTCCCGAACCCTGCGATACCAGCCGCAATTCGTTGGACGCGCTGCTGGTCTGGACGTTGGAAATCGAATTGGGATTCTGCGTCTGGGCGGCGACGCCGTCGCTGTCGCTGACGAAGGTCGCACCATTTTTCTGATAGTCCGACGCGCCCTCCAGCGAAGCAAAGCCCAGATCGATCGACGTCGTCAGCGTGGCGCTGAATTGGTCGGCGGTCGTCAGCGGGAGGAGGTTGCCGGCAAACTGCCAAGGCTTGGTCGGAAGCACCACGACATTCGGGGCGCGCCGGCCGTTGGTGTTGCGACCAATCGGCTGGGTCGCCAGCGAGATCGTATCCTCATGATCGATATAATTGAGCGCCGCCACCATATCGATACGGTCCGACGGCTGCCAGCGCAGCCGGCCGCGCACATTATAATCGGTGCGATAGCCCAGCTTCCCGCCGCGCACGAGGTCGTCGACAAAGCCGTCGGTATCGCGATATTGCATGGCGAGATCGGCCGCGAGCGTTTCGGTCAAGCCGAGCGTTGCATAGGTCGCCAGCCGCACTTCATCGAAACGCCCATAGCTGGCCAACATGCGCAGTTCGGGATTTTGCGAGGGCTTTTGCGTGACGATATTGATCGCGCCGCCGGTCGCATTGCGCCCGAAAAGCGTGCCCTGCGGCCCCTTGAGCACTTCGACCCGTTCGACATTGAGCAGGTCGAACTGGTTGGAGCTCATCGCGGGCTGATAGACACCGTCGAGATACAGCGCGACGTTCGATTCCTCACCCGGCGACGCCGATCGCGACCCGACGCCGCGAATGGTCGGCTGTACCGCGGATGCCGTCTGCGCCATGACGAGTCCGGGCGTAAGCTGCTCGATGCCCTGCGTGTTGGTGACGCCGGCGGACTGAAGCTGCATCCCGCTGAGCGCCGTGACGGCGATGGGGACATCCTGAAGACTTTCGGCGCGCCGTGTCGCCGTGATTACGATTTCATCAGGATCTGCGACCGCTTTTTGACCAGTCATAACGTCCTGCGCAAAAGATATATTTGCAGAAAACAAGGACGTTGAAAGATAAAAGGCAAAAAGTTTCAGGCGCGCTAGCCGCGAGCAATGGGTGCTCATCAACGGTCTCCCCCATTTATACATGTCGTTATTATTTGATACGCGAATATAGCGCTTCTGGCCTTCGCGTGTTTGCAAAAGATTATGGCGTTGCCCGACCCTCCGCAATATCCTATTCGGACAATATTATATGGCAAAACGGACAGGCCTGATCCGATGACAAAGCATATCGCGGTCATCTGCTTCCCCGAAACGCTCGGCATCAGCGCTTCCGCGATCTGCGACGCTGCCTATCTCACCAACCTTCACATACAGCGTCGCTCGGCGCTGGTGGAACATGTGCCGCCGCCCCTGAAGGTCACGCTAGCATCGCTCAGGGGTGGCGCGCTAACGTTGGCGAACGGCCAGACGCTATCGAACGTCGAACCGCTGGGACAGATTGCCAGTGCCGATCTCGTCTATCTGGCAGGGGTCGGGGTAGTCGATCCCGAGGCGCTGTTCGCGGGCCGGTTCTGGCCACCCGAACTACTGACCTGGCTGGCGGCGCGGGGCGCGGAAGGCGCGCTGATGGCGGCCAGCGGTCCCAGCGTCGCCATTCTCGCCGAAGCCGGCCTCGCCTCAGAAGCAATCGCTGCCCCCTCGTGGGCCTGGCCCTCGCTGCGCGCGCGCTATCCTGGGCTGAGCATCGAAAAGGAGGATATCATCATCGGCAAGCGTGTGATGACCAGCCGCAGCGTGGGGATGGAACCCAAATTCGTCCATCACCTGATCCGGCAGATGTTCACGCCCTATACGGCCGATTGGCTTGCCACCGTCGGTGGCCTGGACGCGCCCAACAATGAGGATGAGACGGCCGAGGCCGACCGGATCGTCCGCGTCGCGAAAGCGTGGCTGAACGAGAAGTTGGCTCATCCGGTCAGCATGGGCGAATTATCCTCTTATCTCGCGGTCAGCGAACGGACGCTGCGGCGGCATTTTCTCAACGCAACCGGACAGACGCCGCTCGGCTATCTTCAGACCCTGCGGATCGACACGGCGCGCACGATGCTGATCCGCACCGAACGCAGCATCATCCGGATCGCCAATCTGGTCGGCTATCGCAATCTGCGCTTTTTCCACGACCTGTTCAAACTTCAGACCGGCATGTCGCCGGGCGCCTATCGCCGCGCGGCTGGCGACAAACCCTTTTATCGCACGGCGCTGGATTATTGAGTATATGCGCGCTCGGCAGCAACCGGTTCACCTGCACGGCCGTTATGCCGAGACATGCTCATCCGATGTGTGATCGGACCGCGCCGGCGGTCCAACACATATATGATGGCTGCCACTGCGGGCCGGGACCAACACCCGCGATCAGCGCGGAAATCGGGGATTTTCCGAAATCTGGCGCCCGTCCATCAGCAACATGGCTCTAGGCATTTGCCCGCGATTTTGGCATTCAGCCGCTGAATTTAGGGCGTTCCCACCGCATTAGCTGGGCCGGCGCCCGCAGCGCGCCGGCGAAACATCTTTCCTAGATGCTTCTACTATATATACATGAATGTATACTAAATGCTTTGGAACACGACAGCCGGAGGTCCGGCGGTCGCCTGAAGTGCATAAGGGGAGGATTATATCGTGCCATCCATTCGTAGGCTCGCGCTGCTGAGCGCGTCGATGCTCGCCAGCCCATGCTGGGCGCAACAGGCCGCGCCGGCGGTGACACCTGCTGCCGCCGAGTCCGACGGCGCGATCGAGGAAATCGTGGTGACCGCGCAAAAGCGCGAGGAAAGCCTGCAAAAGGTGCCGATTTCCATTTCGGCGCTGAGCGCCAACGCGCTCGAAACCAAGGGCGTCCGCTCAGTGGCGGATTTCCAGCGCGTGCCCGTACCCGGCCTGCGTGCGCAGGGCCAGGGCGGTAGCCCGCTCTCCATGATCCTCGATCTGCGTGGTATCACCACGTCCGATACCAGCCAGGGCACGGTGGAACCCGGCGTCGCCATCTATGTGGACGATGTCTATGTCAGCCGCGCGCAGGGCGCGGGCCAGCAACTGTCCGACCCCGAGCGTATCGAAGTGCTCAAAGGTCCGCAGGGGACGCTGTTCGGCCGCAATGCCGAGGGCGGCGCCATTCGCATCGTGACCAAGAAGCCGACCGGCGAATTCGGCGGCGACGGCAAGGTGACGGTCGGCAATTATGGCGCGCGCACTTATGTTGCGCACCTCAACCTCCCGGAGATCGCAGGTTTTTCCGTGAAGCTCGACTTCCTCCAGGATGAACTGAACGGCTTTACCCGGAACGGCGTCACCCGCCTGGCGCGTCTCGCCCGGCAGAATGCTTTCGGCCGGCGCAATATTACCGGCTATCGCGGGTCGGTGCGCTGGCAGCCGATCGATGCAGTCACCATCGATTATGCCTATGACCATATCGACGCGCAGGCGACCAACGCCTATAACGGGCTGGTCGATCCCGGCGCCGTGCCCAATCCTCTCTACGTCCGGCCGTCGCTGCTCCTGCAGCCAGCGATTACCCGCGAACCGAGCGTGAATATCTTTCCCAAAAAATCGTTCACCGAACTTTATTCGGACGGTTTCAAGACCAATACTCGCGCGCATACGCTCAACATGGCGTATGAGCTGAACGACGACATCACGCTGAAGTCGATCACGGGTTATCGCAAGCTGATCTATGGCGGCTCTTACCAGGCCGGCGCATCGCTCGCCTTCACGCCGCAGACGGGCATCCGCACGGCTGCGGACTTCAAGCCCGTCTATGCAGACCAGCCGCTCGGCATTGATCCCACGACCCGTGTTTATGCGATCGGCGGCAACAACCAGACGATCGATGCAGTGAACAGCAAGACGTTCAGCGAGGAACTCCAACTCGTCGGATCGACCGACACGCTACAATATGTGCTGGGCGCTTATTATTATCATGAAAAGGTCGTCGATCAGCGCGTCGGAACGTCCAGTTCCATCCTGTTCACCAGCGCGGACTATACGCAGTTCCTGGCGGTCAATCCGTTCCTGTCCGCCGGCGTGGCGGGCGACGGGCGGACGACCATCTCCGCAAACACCCGTACTTATGCGGGCTTCGCGCAGCTAACTTGGTCGCCCGATTTCGCGGACGGACGCCTGCATTTGACCGGCGGCCTGCGCTACACCGACGACCGCAAGACCTTTTTCCGCAGCAAGCTGAACGGGCTGACCGGCTCGACGCCGACGGTCCTGCTGGGCGTAACGACGGTCCCGACCTTGCAGGGTCAGCCCTTCTCCACCTCGCGCTGGGATCCGGCGGCGACGATCGCTTATGATATCAGCCGAACGGTCAACGCCTATTTCCGCTATGCCCAGGCGTATAAGTCGGGCGGTATCGGCGTGCGCTCGCCGGGCTTCGTGCCTTTCGGCGTCGAGGTCAACAAAGCCTATGAAGCCGGCCTCAAGAGCGATCTGCTGAACGGGCATCTGCGTATCAACGTCGCGGCGTTCGAGAATCAGATCCGCAATCGCCAGCTGACCATCCAGCCCGATCCGCAGAATAATCCACAGCTGACCGACGTCATTAACACGCCCGGAAAAACGCGAGTGCGCGGTGTCGAAATCGAAACCATCCTCGCTCCGACCCGCGACCTGACTCTGTCGCTGTCGATGTCGCACACAAGCTATAAATTGCCACCCGAACTGCTGGCGCTGAACAATCTGATCGCCAATCCAGCGGCGCGTTCGGTCTATTTCGTGCAGAACACGCCCCGCTGGACGGGCAGTGCGCAGCTCGATTATTCTTTCCCGCGCTTCAGTTTCGGCGGGCAGCTGGTCGCGCATATCGACTATAGCTTCGCGTCGGACGTGATCGGTCAGGGCCGCATTGCAGCCTCAGCCTATGTCTTCCCGGTCGAGCAGCATGAGGGCAATGCCCGCCTGACGCTTCAGGACATCGATGTCGGCGGTGCCAAGTTCAAGATCGCCGGCTTCGTGAACAACTTCGCCAACGAGATTTATCCGGCCTATTCCTCGGCGAGCGACAATTTCATTCCCAACTCGCCCCGGACCTACGGCATCGAAATCGGCGCGGCCTTCTGATACGGCATGGCGGTTTCCGGCGCTGATCGCACCGGGAACCGCCCTCCCCCTGCCTTCGAGCCAAAAAAAGGGCGCCTTTTGCGAGGCGCCCTTTTTTATGTTCTCCGTCTGCCGCTAACCCGCAGCCGGTTCGAGCGATGCAGCCGCATCCGGCGCAACCGTCGCTGGCCGTCCTTGCAGATAACAGTCAAGTTCGCGGTGCATGTTGAAAATGACGCTCTCTTGATGGCTCGCCATCAAAGTATGGGAAATGCCTGACGACTTCATCCCCTGCTGCTGCCGGGTGATCGAATTGAAATCCTGGCTGGGTATCAGATACCAGGTCTTCGGATCGGCAAGGTCGCCTTGCGCATAGACCGTGTTCCACCGCGGCGGCTTCGCACCTTCGGCGTAGGTGCGGATCGCATACATATCGAAAATGCACCAGTCGGGATCATTGTCAGGGGCCGGGCGCGCACGATACATTACTGCATTGCCGAATGTCGGCAGGAAAGTGACATGGGGAAACAGGAACATATCGACGCATTTTGACAGGCTTTCAAAGTCGCCCAGTGGACGCCCCTGCCCTTCATAATGGTCGCGCATCGCCTGCATGAAAGCCTGGCCGACCGACTGCCCTTCCGGCAGCGGGCGATGCCGCATCGATCGCGCGATCTCGACATCCTCCAGGTGGATTTGCGCGTCGTGCCCTTGATGCATGTTGACCAGGTTGCGCAGCAGGGCGTCGGTCTGCTCATCCTGCGACATGGCCGCCAGCCGGTCCTTGGGCATCCGTCCCTGCATCGTCGCGCCGGCGGAATGGAAGACGCCATGCCCATTGGCTTGCGGCTCATAAGCGAAGATCGACACCGCGACTTCGGCGGTCATCCCGCGTACAAGCTGGGGATGGGTCGCCGGAACGTGATAGGCCTCCATGAAGGCCTCCTGCGCCACTTTCCAGTTCGCGTTCACACGTGCCTGAAAATGATAATGATATTTCATGTCGGCGAGGCCGACGCCCTTCACCAGATCGTTCACGGGCGCGAATATCTCGTCGAATGACGGCGGGTTCGGATCGAGGTTGATGAAAATGAACCCGGCCCAGAGCCGCACATGCACTACGCGCAAGGCGACGTCCTCCGCTTTCAGACAGCCGCCCTTGAATTCCTCGGGATTGAGAATGTCGATATTCTCGCCCTTGAGGTTCCATTTCCAGCCGTGGAAAGGGCAGATGATCTGCTCAAGCTGGAAGCGCCCGGTCCCCGTCGCGAGCGCAGTGGCGCGATGCGGGCAGACATTATGATAGGCTTTGACGGTATGCGCGTCGACCCGCACCACGACGACCGAATGATTGAGTATCTCATATACCAGATAATCGCCGGGATTGGCGATCTCGTCCTCGCGTCCTGCCATCTGCCAGACTTTGGGCCACAACCGTTCCGCTTCGAGCGCGGCAAATTCGCGCGCGGTGTAGCGGGCGACGGGTACGCCATATTCTCCGGTCTTCCATTGGGAAGGCAGGACCGGCCCATCGTCAGGACGATTTACGTGATGGCCAGCGTCGTCAACCATATGAGTCACCTCTCCCGCGCTTCCCTCGAAGCCATATTTCCGCAGCGGAAGGCTCCTCGCGCGGATCGTCAGAATATATACATATACGTATACTTAAAGCGGCCATTTGTCCAGCCGCTGCGATGACCGGGCGCACGCTCCGGCTCAGGCCGCGCCCCCAACGACCGGATTGGCAAGTATGCCGATCCCGGCAATCTCCACTTCCACCCTGTCGCCTTGCCGCATAGGGGCGGAGCCGGGCGGCGAGCCGGTGGCGATCACATCCCCCGGCTCCAGCGTCATCACGCGGGAAATGCGGGCGACCAGTTCCGCGCAGGACCAGATCATGTCCGACGAACGATGATCCTGGCGGACCTCACCGTTAACCCGGCACAGGATGCGGACGTCGTCGGGGTCGAAGCCGGTCGCGATCGCCGGGCCGATCGGGGCGAAGCTATCGTGAATCTTGCCATCGACAAAGGCTGCGGACGCGCGGAATGCCGCTTTGTCGGTCATGTCGCCGGCCGTCACATCGTTGATGCAGCTATAGCCGAATATATAGGACGCCGCCCGTTCGACCGGGATGTGCCGTCCGCGCCGGCCGATGACGATCGCCAGTTCGCTTTCATGATTATAGACCGCGTCGGCATCCTCGTCGGGTAGCATGATGGGATCGCCCGGATTGGCCAGGGTGGACGGCGGCTTGATCCACAGGAACGGGCGCGACGGCAAGGGCCGGCCCGCCAGATGCGCGCGATAATTGGGGCCGACCGCCACGATCTTGCCGGGCACGACCGGCGCGAGCAGGCGGACCTGCGCAAGGGGAATCGCCGCTGCCTCCGCCATTGGTGCGAAACCCGCCGCGATGCTGCCTTCACAGGGGTGGATCTCCGCGCCTTCCAGAAAACCGGCCTGCACCGATCCGGCATGATCATAGCGAACGAGCAACATCCCGCTTCCTTTCCGCGACGCCGCAGCGCCTATTCCTGCCCCAGCTTCAGTCCTGGCGTGAAGGTCACGCGCAAATGGCTCATGCCCCGGTTCAGGCTCGGAAAGCGCTCGGTGCCCCCTTCGACCAATGCATAATCGGGAAGGCGCTCCAGCACCCGCTCGATCATGATTTCCAGCTCGACCAGCGCCAGATGCCGCCCTAGGCACAGATGCGGCCCATAGCCGAAGCCCAGATGATCGCTCGTCTTGCGCTCGGCCTGAAAGCTGTCGGGATCGCCATATTTTTCCGGGTCGTGATTTGCCGCAAGCCAGTTCAACTGCACCACATCGCCCTTGCGGAACATATGCCCGCCAATCTCGACATCCTCGGTCACGCCGCGCGAATGTTGCGGCACAGGGCTGATAAGGCGGAGGAATTCGGGAATGGCCGGCGCAATGCGGCTCTTGTCCTCGACCAGCCAGGCGCGCAGCGCCGGGTCCATCGCCAGCATGTGAAAAATATAACCGCCGGCATTGGCGGTCGTGTCCAGCCCGCCTAGCACCAGCAGCATGACCATGCCGCGCCACTCGTCGGCGGTGATGCCGCGCCCCTCTACTTCGAGCGACAGTAGCTGGCTCGGCACATCCGCACCCGGATTGCGCCTGCGTTCCTCGTAAAGCTCGGCGGTATAATCGACCATCTTCTGGAGCGATTCAGGATTGGCGGTCGCGACCAGATCAGACGCCCATCCCTGAAACTCCCGCCGCCGGTCGTTCGGAAGGTCGAGCAGGCGCGCGATCAGGATGGCGGGAAGTTCGATGCTGTACCCGTCCGCCAGGTCGCATGTCCCCGTCTCGATGAAGCCGTCGATCAGCTGGTCGCAAATCTCCCGCACTTCGCCAAGCAGCGACCTGGCGAATTTGGGCGAAAAGATGCGCTGCATCTGCATCCGAAACTGGCGATGCCGCTCGCCATCGTCGGAATGCATCGGCACTCGCAGCGCCGCAGCGCGCTTGCCCGATGACGGGAAGCCGGCTCCCGGCCCTTTGTCGGGCGAATTGCTGAGGCGCGGGTCGAGCGCGGCCGCCACGCAATCGGCATAGCGGGTAAGCACGTAAAAGCCGCCGAACCGTTCGCTATGCCCGACCGGGCATGTCGCACGCAGCGTCTGGAGCATCGGCACGGGATCTTCCATCGCGGCCATCTGCAAATGATCATAGTCCGCCCAACGCGGCCCGACATCACTGTTCATGTCAGCGTTCAGCCCTTCTCCGGTCATAACCCGCACCGTTTCAAAGCGGCTGGTCGCCGCGCAGCAGGACGTCGGCGCCCCCGTCCACGAAGGGCACCTGCCCGACCATGAAGCGATTGTCCGCGCTCGCCAGGAAAGCCAGCGTCGGTGCGATATCGGCGGGATCTGCATAATCCCTTACCGCGGTGGGCACGTTGCGCGCGATATTCTCGCGCCCCTCCGGCGTCGCAAGCGCGGCTTGCCCCATGCGGCTGAGCACCATGCCGGGGGAGATGCCGTTGAGCAGCACGCCCCGCCCCCCCCATTGCGGCGTCGCGGCCGTCCGCCGCACCCATTGCGTCATCGCGCGCTTCGACGAGCGATAGGCAAGGCTGGCGTCATTGGCCGCGATGGCGCGCCCGCCCGCCTCGTCGTCCGCGAGGCAAGCGTTCACCAGTTCGTCTCCGGGCGTATAGAGCGACGCCACCGAGGAAATGACGACTGCGCGCGGCGCATCCGCCTCTTGCAGGCGCGGCAGCAGCCCCTCAAGCAGGCGCACCGAGCCGAAATAATTGACTGATATGATCTGGTCGCCCGTAGCGGGCGGCGAAATGCCGGCACAGGTCACCACCGCATCGATCCGCGCCTGCGTTGCCAGAATATGCGCGACGACCCGGCTGCGCTCCTCCTCTTTCGACAGGTCCGCTGTGCAATCCGCGTCCTTCAGGTCGATCCCGACGACCTGCTCGCCACGCGATCGCAACAGATCGGCAAGCGCGCGTCCGATGCCCGCCCCGGCCCCGGTAATGATGGTAGTGCGCAAAGCGATACTCCGTCTTTTGGAAGGTCAGTCGGCCATGACCGGCCAGTCCTCGGCCGCCGTCTCGTCGAACATGCGGCCCGTGCGCATCGAACCGGCCAGCGTCGTGCGCAGCCCTTTGCGCGAACAGCGCGGCGGATAGCCGGCGGCGGCGTGCAACATGCGGCGATTGTCCCAGAGCAGCAGGTCGTCCACCTGCCAGTCATGGGCGTAGGTCACTTCGGGCCGCGTCACCGCTGCCGCCAGTTCGCCCAGCAGCGCGTCGCTATCGGCCTGCGACAAGCCCAGGAAATGATCGACATAGGTCGGGCTGGGGGACAGGCAATTGCGGCCGGATTCGGGATGGGTGACAATGACAGGATGAACGACCGACGGGTAACGCGCCTTGATTTCGGGCGTCACATTCTCGCTCAGCTTGCCGCCGGGATTTTCCTCTGCGGTGGCCGCGCGCACGGCCTTCCAGAGCGCGCCGGGCCGGGTCTGCTCGAACGGTCCGACCCGCAGCGTCGCCTTATATTCCAAGCCCTCCAGCCTACGCTGCATCTCGGGCGACAGCAGGTCGTAAGCCTTCGCGGAGTCGGCGAATAATGTCTGTCCTCCCGATTCCGCAACATCGACCATCCGCAACATCGCGCCCTTGCAGATATCCTTGGTGTAGGCGGTGTCGCGATGCCACGGCAGCCGGCCGATGCTCACTTCGGGTTCGTCGTCGAACATATAGGCCGGTCCGCGCTTGTCGCCGCCCAGCTCGATCAGCAATGGTTCGTCCTTGGCCCAGATTTCCGGCACCGGATGCCGCTCCAGTTCGCCAAAGACGCGGCTCAGCTCCAGATGCTGCGCATTGGTGATGCCGGGAAAGCGGAACAGCAACAGGCCGTGATCCATCCATGCCCGATACAGCGCATCGCGAACGTCCGCCCTGTCGATATCCGACAGGCTCAAATTCACGATTTCCGCTCCAACCTTCATCGGACGAACGTCGAACACGCTCTGGCTGACCATCATTGCTCCTCTCCCGTCGGATTCGATGTCCGGCCCGGACATGATTACCCGCGCGCCATTAATTATACACGTCCGTATACATTACGGATGGCCGGATGGCGGCTTTCCAGCGCGACGCAGGTTCCGCTCGCCCGGGTCCGGTCGAATGCCTGCTCCAGCGGCGCGCGACCCTCACAGGGTGCAGCGTGAGCCGGCTCGGTAATCAGCGGCGCTTCCACAAAAAGGGCGAGCCAGCCTTCGCGATCCCCAGCGCTGAACAGTGCGGCATAGTGTCGCACCATGCCGATCATGTGCTCCGGCAAGACAGAAGTCATGTCACCCCCATTCCTATACGTCGCTGGCTTCATAAAGGTCGCTTCAGACAATGCGCGCGACCGCCCTCAACGCGCGCCTCCGCACACTTCCTGATTGGTGCCGGTGATCATCGCCGACCGGTCGGACAGCAGGAACAGCACCGCTTCGGCAATTTCCTCCGGCAGCACCGCGCGCGTGATCAACTGGCCGCCGCGCGTCATGTCCGCTTGCTGCTCAAGCGTGAAATGCTGCTGGATATGCGGCGTAGCGGTCAGGCCCGGCGACACGCTGTTGACGCGGATATTCTGCGCGGCATAGGCATTGGCGGTATAGCGCGTTAGGAAGACGACGCCCGCCTTCGCCGCCGAGTAGGCCGGCGACGCGGCGGGGGAATAACGCACTCCCGCCATCGAGGCGGTATTGACGATCGCCCCGCCGCCGCGCGCGAGCATGGCCGGGATTTCATACTTCATGCCCAGCCAGGCCGATTTGAGCGACAGGTTCATGGTCCGATCCCAATCTTCCACGCTCTGGTCGATCACGGTCGGGCCGGACGAGCCGATGCCGACATTATTATGCGCATAATCCAGCCCGCCGAGCGCTTCGACAACCTCCGCGATCATCCGGGCGACGTCAGGTTCGAGTGAAGCATCGCCAGCGAGGGCGAGCGCATGCCCTCCCCCCGCGATGATTTCCGCCGCCACCGATCCCGCCGCCTCCGCATCCAGATCCGCGATCGCCACAGCAGCGCCACTTGCCGCGAGCGCCAACGCAGATGCGCGACCGATCCCCGACCCGCCACCTGTCACCAGCGCGACCTTGCCTTGCATATCCGTCATTCCGGCCTCTCCCGTCAGCCCTGCTTCGTCATTCTAGCGCAGGGCGGAGAACGCACGACATGCCGGCGGCAGTCATCATATATGTGTGCGGATTGGCTGTCGTCCGCACACGACGCACATTCATATACAGTGGCGGATATAGTCTGGAGATCGAGTCCCGACGGACCGGCTGGACGGGTGAGAATCGATGAAGCTCTGCATCTTCGGCGCCGGCGCGATCGGCGGACATCTTGCGGTCCGGCTTGGTGCAGTCGGAGGACATCAGATCTCGCTGGTGGCGCGCGGCGCGCATCTCGATGCGATACGGCGTGACGGGCTGACGCTGCGGGACGGCGACGGCGACGGCGATACCTGCTTCCACCCGCACATCGCCACCGATCGTCCCGACGCGCTGGAGCCGCAGGATCTGGTGATCATCACGCTGAAGGCGCACGCGCTTGCCGGGGTCGCGGAGCGGGTCGGCCGCCTGCTCACGCCCGATGGCCATGCGCTCTTCATCACCAACGGCCTCCCCTGGTGGTGGAACCACGGCCTTGGCGCCGCCTGTCCGGACAGTCCTCCGCTCGCCAGCCTCGAGGATCGCATCGCGCAGGAGATCAACCCCGCGCGCGTGATTGGCGGCGTCGCTTATTCCGCGAACCGCATCATTCGGCCCGGCCTGATCGTCCATGACAGTCACAATGACTGGATATTGGGTGAGCCCGACGGGCAGACCACGGCGCGCCTCAGCTGCACGGTCGATCTGTTCGTCGCCGCTGGCCTCAATGCCCGCCCCTCCCCGGATCTGGCGCATCATCCTGCTCAAGCTGTTGTACAATGCCTCCAGCAATCCGATCAGCGCCCTTACCCGCCTTGTCCCGAATGAATTTGCCCTTCGGCCTGATCTGCGGCGCATGATCGTCATTCTGCGCGAGGAGTTGCTGGAAATCATGGCGGCAATGGGCTGGAATTTGCGCGATGATTTCGATCCCGCCGCTTTTCCCGCCAGTAAGGACCGCTCGGCGATCAGGCCCTCGATGCTTCAGGATGTGGAACAGGCCCGACCTACCGAAGTCGAGGCGATATTGGGGCAGATGGTCCGCTTCGCCGCCGATCTGGGCATAGCCGCCCCCACCCTCGCCACCGTGACGGCACTGATGCGCGGCCTCGACGCCGCGCTGGCAGCCACTTCCAATCCGTAATTACATATACGAACTTGTATATTTATCTGTCGATTGATACAAAGCCGTTGGCCGACCGACGATCGGCACGAGCGGGAGAGAGCAGGCAATCATGACGGAAAGACCCAATATATTCCCGGCGTCGGTGCAACGTGACATCTTCCGCCGCATGGCGCTGCTTAAGTTCAACGACGAACGCGCGCGCAAGGTCATCCGCGCCGGCCGGCTGGTCATGCCCTATTATAGCTATCGCGGGCAGGAAGTGATCCCCTCGGCGATGTCGGCGTGCCTGACGGATGAGGATTTCATCTGCACCATCTATCGCGGCATCCACGACATGCTGGCGAAGGGATTGCCGCTTAAGGATCTGTGGGCTGAACTGGCGGGGCGCGTCGATGGCACCTGCAAGGGCAAGGGCGGGCCGATGCACCTCACTTACCCGGCCAAGGGGCTGATGGTGACGACCGGCATCGTCGGCTCCTCATTGCCGATCGCCAACGGCCTTGCCTGGTCATCGCAGCTCGACAAGGACGGTCGCGTCACCGTCGCCTATTTTGGCGACGGCGCATCGAATATCGGCGCTTTTCACGAAAGCCTCAATCTGGCGTCGCTGTGGAAGCTGCCGGTCGTGTTCGTGTGCCAGAATAACGGCTTTGCCGAACATACCGCTTATGCGGCCGGCACATCGGCCGCGCGCATCGCGGATCGCGGCATCGGCTATGGGATGCCGGCCGTGCGCGTCGATGGCAATGATCCCAAGGCGATGCACGCAGCCGCGCGCGAAGCTGTGGACCGCGCCCGCGCCGGCGAAGGACCGACGCTGATCGAAGCGATGACCTTCCGCTTCTTTGGCCATATCTTCGGCGACGATGACAGCTATATGGACAAGGACGAGAAAGCCGCCGCGATGGCTGCCGATCCTTATCCCCGCTATCGCGCGCAAATGATCGCCGATGGCATCGCCGACGACGCGGCGCTCGCCGCGATCGAAGCCGAAATCGAAGCGGAGATCGACGCGGCGATCGACTTCGCGCTTGCCAGCGCATGGCCCGACGAGGCCGAACTGAAGCGCGACGTCTATGAGGAGGAGCTGGCATGAAGGCCGCAACCGCACCTGTCACCACCGACGCCGCAGCGCAAAAAGCGCCCAACATCCTGCAAGCGATCAATCTCGCGCTGGCGGATGCGATGGCCGACAATGATCGCGTGCTGATCCTCGGCGAGGATGTCGGCGACCGCGAAGGCGGCGGCATCGTCGGCATCACCCGTGGGCTCGAAAATCGTTTCGGGTCGCACCGCGTCCGCTCGACCCCTATCGCCGAACAGGCGATCATGGGCGCGGCGATCGGTGCGTCGCTGCGCGGCTGGCGACCGGTGGCGGAGATCATGCTGATGAACTTCACCACCGTCGCGATGGACATGATCGTCAATCACGCCGCCAAGCTGCGCTTCATGTCCGGCGGGCAGACCAGCGTACCGATTGCGATCCGCACCATGACCGGATCGGGCCGTTCGAGTGGCGGCCAGCATTGCGATTATCTGGAGGCATGGTTCGCCCATACCGCCGGCATGAAAGTGGTCGCCGCTTCCAATCCCGCCGACGCTTATAGCCTGATGCGCGCGGCGATCGACGATCCCGACCCGGTGATGGTGATCGAGAATATGCCGAGCTACTGGGCACCCGCCTGGGGCCGCGAACTGGTGCGCGGCGAGCGCGTGCCACTGGGCAAGGCGCTGACGATGCGCGAGGGAAGCGACCTCACCATCGTCGCTTATTCCCGCATGGTGGTCGAGGCGCTGACTGCTGCCGAAGAACTAGCGGCGGCGGGCATCGATGCCGAAGTCATCGACCTGCGCACCATCTCGCCCTGGGACCAGGAGGCCGTGCTGGCGTCGGTGGGGCGCACGGGGCGGCTAATGATTGTGCATGAAGCGGTCACGCCGTTCGGCGTCGGCGCGGAAATCGCCGCGACGGTCGGACACGCCCTGTTCGGGGCACTCGCAGCGCCGATCGAGCGGGTGGGCTCGGCTTATTGCCCGGTCCCCTTCTCCAAGCCGCTGGAATCGGCCTTCGCGCCGTCGCGCGCGCGCATCGTCGATGTCGCAAGGACAATGGTGAAACCGTGAGCGCGCCCGCCATCTCGGTCGCCGAACCGGCGATCCGGCTCGCGGCCGGGGAACAGATCGAATGGGACCGGGAAGCCGATGTGGTTGTGATCGGCTTTGGCGGCGCGGGGGCTTGCGCCGCGCTCGAAGCGCAAGCGCAGGGCGCGGAGGTGCTGATCCTCGACCGGTTCGACGGCGGCGGGGCGACCGCCTATAGCGGCGGCATCATCTACGCCGGCGGCACCAGCGTGCAGGCGCGCGAGGGCGTGCGCGACGATGCGGACACCATGCAGCGCTATCTGGAATCCGAACTGGGTGACGCGATCAGCCCGGAAGCGCTTCGCCGCTTCTGCCAGGGCAGCCGTGGCGACATCGACTGGCTTGCCGGTCTTGGTATGCCTTTCACCGGTCAAGTCTTTACCGACAAAGCCCATTATCCGCCTTATTCCAGCTCGCTTTATTATTCGGGCAACGAGAAACAATATAAGCAGGCGACCGGCACGCCTGCCGCCCCGCGCGGGCATCGCGCCATCGGCACCGGCTTTACCGGCTATGTCTTTTTCGACGTGCTCCGCAAGGCAGTCGAGCGTGCCGCTATTCCTGTGTTGACGCACAGCCCCGCCAAGAGGCTGATCCTCGACGCAGACGGCGCGGTGGTGGGCGTGGAGATTGCGCCTGTCGCGCCGTCCGCCGCTGACGAGCATCGCCGCCTTTATCAATCGGTCACTCCGCACAAGCCGCTGCGGCCGGCCGAACAGGATCGGGCGATTTCTGCCTGCCGCGCGCTGGAGCAATCCAACGAAGCCCCGCGCATCCGCATCCGCGCGCGGCGCGGCGTGGTCATCGCGGCGGGAGGCTATGTATTCAACCTCGAAAAGCTGCGCGAAGCTCAGCCTTTTCTGGCGGCGCATCATCATGCGGTCGTCCGGCTGGGATCGATTGGCGACGATGGAAGCGGGATCGAACTCGGCCAGTCCGCCGCCGGCGCGGTCGGTATGCTCGACAATGTCTTTCTCAACCGCTCGATCGCCCCGCCCGATGCGCTGATCAAGGGAATCGCCGTCAACGCGCATGGCGAACGCTTTCTGAACGAAGACGCCTATACCGGCAATCTGGGCCTCGCCATTGCCCGGCAGCCCGAGGGACGCGCATGGCTGATCATGGATCGCAAGCACATGCGTCACGCTATCTGGCAATGCCTGTCCGCGCGCCGCGCCGAATTCAAGACCATCTATGCGCCGACCCTGCTCAATATCGCAGGCGGCGGCACGCGCGTGGGCGCCAGCATCAAGGGGCTGGCGCGCAGGATCCATGTCGCGCCCGAAGCGCTGGCGGCGAGCGTGGCAGCCTATAATGACGCGGCGCGCGCAGGACATGATCCGCTTGGCAAGCTCGCCGAGCATCTTCAGCCGATCCAGGGTGGTCCCTATTTCGCGGTCAATCTGTCGGTCACCAACCGCCTGTCCTTCTCGAAAATGTTCACACTGAGCGGGCTGCGCGTGGACGAGGAGAGCGGCGCTGTGCTGGGGGATGACGGTCGGCCTGTGACTGGCCTGTTCGCCGCCGGACGATCGGCGGTCGGCCTGTGCTCGGTTGGCTATATCAGCGGCATGTCGCTGGCCGACGGCGTCTTTTCGGGCCGTCGCGCCGGGCGTCATGCCGCGATGCCGGACCGGACCTGAATCCCTATTCCACGCGCCGCATTGCCGGGGCAGCATAAAGCAGGAAGCCCGTCGCCAGGATCGCGCAGCCGGCGACGCTGAGCAGCATCGCGCTGCCGATCCGCTGCGGATCGGCAAAGATGAAATCGGTGAAGACCGCCACCAGCGTCGGTCCGATCCCCGCGCCAAGCAGGCTGTAGACGAGCAGATAGACCGCCGAGACCTGAACCCGCGTCTCGCGCGGCGTGCAGATCTGCAATCCCGCCGCGCCAATCCCGCTGAAATTGGAAACCGCCTTGAAAGGCACCAGCGCGGCCAGCGCCAGCATCGGGTTGTCGAGCAGCATGGCGGCGGAAAAGGCGACCAGCTGGACGATCGATGTGATACCGAGGAAAAGGCAATGCGCATCCTTGCGGCCGGCCGCATACCATCGGTCGACCAGATAGCCCATGACCACCGTCCCCGTCAGCCCGGCGACGATATGCAGCGATCCGATCGCGAGCGCGACCTCCTTCACTTCCCAGCCATGCTGGCGGATGAAGAAGGTCGGCAGCCAGGACAGCGCGGCATAATTGCCCATCGAATAAAAGCCGAGGCCGGTGAAATATCCCCCGTAAAAGCGGCGATTATGGCCAAGCGCGGCCAGCATCGCGCTGCTGCCCGGACGCGCTGCGGCCACCGCGCGCTGTCGCACCGGCTCCTTGATCGCGAACAAAGTCGGTACCATCAGCAGTCCCGGCACGGCGATCACCAGCATCGCCACCTGCCAGTTGTGCAGTCGGCCGAGCAGTGGAACCTCCACCCCCGCCGCCGGCACCACCGCCATTGCCCAGCCCGCTACCGCCGCCGCCAGGATCGACCCGGCGTTCGCGCCCAAGGTCATGACCGTCATCGGCAGCGTCAGCTTGCGCGGTGGAAAAATATCGCTGAGGATCGAGAAAGAGGCTGGCGCCAGTGTCGCTTCGCCGACCGACAGGCCGATGCGGCCCAGCAATAATTGCCAATATTGGCTGGCGAGCCCGCATATTCCTGCCGCGATCGACCATATCGTCAATCCCGCGCCCATGATCAGCCGCCGCGGCTTGTGATCGACCAGCCAGCCGATCGGAATGCCCGCCAGCGTGAAGAGCAGGGCAAAGCCGACGCCCTGCACCAGGCTGAACTGGAAATCACTGATGCCGAGCGTCCGGGAAATCGGATCGACCAGAAAATTCAGTATCTGTCGATCGACATAAGCCAGCGAGTAAAGCAGGAAGAAGATGAAGACCGTACTCCACGCGGACAAGGCGCTCACGGCGCTATCCGGCTCTGTACCCTTTGCCGATCGCGCCTTCCCATCCTGCTGCACCGGCATCGTCTCCCGCTGATATGATCTATCTGCAACCCCGGCCTTGACCGGTTCGCAGTGGCACTTAAGTAGACATATATGTAACCTTAAACAAGCATGACGGGAGAGGGCATGAACGATCAGGGAGTGCGCCAATTCATGGATGAGCGCGCGATCATCCATGTGATCCAACGCTATTGTCGCGGCATCGACAGATGCGACCGGTCGTTGCTCGAAAGCTGTTATTGGGACGATGCCCGCGACAATCACGGCACTTATGACGGATCGGCGAAGGGCTTTATCGATTTCGTCCTGCCGCTCGTCACCGGCGCTTACAGTGCCACCACGCACATGCTAGGCCAGTCTTCGATCGTGCTGCGCGGAGAAGTCGCGGCGGTTGAAACCTATGTCCTGGCGTTCCACCGTCTGGGAACGCCTTCCGCCGGGGCGCTGAATCTCATCGCCGGCCGCTATGTCGATCGCTTCGAGCGGCGAGGTGGCGAATGGCGAATTGCCGACCGCACTCTCGTGGTAGACTGGGTACAGAACCAGCCTGACGGCGCCCTGCCGAAAGGCGCGCGGGCTATTACGCCTGATCTTTTCACTGGCGGGCGCCGCGACCCGACAGATGTGGGCAGCCAATTGCTGAACGACAGCGAGGTTTGAAGCGGCATTATCTGTCTATCGATATGCCGGCACAGATTGGCATGAAATCGTAACGCAGCGTTGCGGACGGATCGACCCTACATATTGGGATAGTTCGGACCTCCACCGCCTTCAGGCACCACCCAGTTGATGTTCTGGGTCGGATCCTTGATATCGCACGTTTTGCAGTGGACGCAATTCTGCGCGTTGATCTGGAAGCGCGGATCGCCTTCCTCTTCCCCTACGACTTCATAGACGCCGGCCGGGCAGTAACGCTGCGCCGGCTCGTCATAGAGCGGGAGATTATAGGCGATCGGCACCGCCGGATCTTTGAGCTGGAGGTGGACCGGCTGGTCCTCCTCATGATTGGTGTTGCTGATGAAGACCGACGACAGCCGATCGAAGCTGATCTTGCCGTCGGGCTTGGGGTACCGGATTTCCGCACAGGCGTCCTTGCGCCAAATCTTCTCGTTGTCGGGCTTGTGCTTCATCGTGATGGGCAGGCCGATCTTCAGTGTCCGCATCCACATGTCGATGCCGGCCAGCACCGTGCCGATCGTATTGCCGAACTTGGACACCAGCGGCTCGGCATTTTTGACGAGTTGCAATTCCTTGGCGATCCAGCTCGACCGCAGGCGATCCTCATAGTCGCTCAGCACATCGCGGGCGCGCTCGTTCAGCAAAGCCTCGAACGCGGTTTCCGCCGCCAGCATACCCGACTTCATGGCGGTATGCGTGCCCTTGATCCGTGGCACATTGACGAAGCCCGCCGTACAGCCGATCAGCGCGCCGCCGGGGAAAGCTAGCTTGGGGATCGACTGCCAGCCGCCTTCGTTGATCGCGCGCGCGCCATAGGAGACGCGGCGGCCGCCCTCGAGATATTCGCGGATCGCCGGATGCTGCTTCCAGCGCTGAAATTCCTCGAACGGATAGAGATGTGGGTTGCGATAGCCCAGTCCCACGACGAAGCCCAACGCCACCTGACCATCGGCCTGATGATAAAGGAAGCCGCCGCCATAGGCGTCGGTCAGCGGCCAGCCCTGGGTGTGGATGACGAGGCCCGGTTGATGCTTCTCCGGATCGATCTCCCACAATTCCTTCATGCCCAGGCCATAGACCTGCGGCTCGCTGTCGGCGTCGAGCGCGAACTGGCGCTTGAGGATTTTGGTCAGATGCCCGCGCGCGCCTTCCGCGAAGAAGGTATATTTGGCGTGGAGTTCAAGGCCCGGCTGATAATCAGCCTTCCGCTCGCCGTCGCGGGCAATGCCCATGTCGCCGGTCGCGACGCCCTTCACCGAGCCATCCTCATGATAGAGAATCTCGGCGGCGGCAAAGCCGGGGAAGATCTCGACCCCCAGCGCTTCGGCCTGCTCGGCCAGCCAGCGACACAGATTGCCGAGCGATCCGGTATAGGTGCCGTCATTGCTCATCAGCGGCGGCAGCGCGATGTGGGGCATGGAATATTGCCCGGTCTTCGTCAGCACCCAATGCCGGTTGTCGGTCACCGGCACGGCGGCGAGCGGACAGCCCTGCTCGCGCCAGGCGGGCAGCAACTCGTCGAGCGCCTTGGGATCGATCACCGCGCCCGACAGGATATGCGCGCCGATTTCCGAGCCTTTTTCCAGCACGCACACGCTGATCTCGCGACCCGCCGTATCCGCCAACTGCTTCAGCCGGATCGCCGCCGACAAATCCGCAGGCCCGCCACCCACGACGACAACGTCATAGGGCATCGATTCCCGTTCACTCATCATTCTATCCTTCCAGCAAGTCGCACCATCTGAACGGCGCGGACTCTCCCGAATATCACGCACGTTCCCAGATCGCGGCAATCCCCTGACCGCCCCCAATGCACATGGTCGTCAGGCCATAGCGTCCGCCGGTCCGTTGCAGTTCGTGGACCAGCTTGGTCACGATAATCGCGCCGGTTCCGCCGATCGGATGACCCAGCGAGATGCCGCTGCCATTGGGATTGACCTTCGCGGGATCGAAACCCAGTTCCCTGGACACGGTGCAGGCCTGCGCGGCGAAGGCTTCGTTGGATTCGATCACGTCGAGGTCGGCCACGCTGAGGCCAGCCCGCGCCAGCGCATTGCGCGTCGCCGGCACCGGGCCGATGCCCATATAGGCCGGATCGACGCCGGCATGACCATAGCTGACAAGGCGTGCGAGCGGGGTCAGGCCATGCGCCTGCACCGCCTTCGCGCTCGCCAACACCACCGCAGCCGCACCATCATTGATGCCCGACGCATTGCCGGCAGTGACGGTGCCATCCTCGCGCTTGAACACCGGGCGCAGTTTCGCCAGTTCCTCGGCGCTCGTCTCACCGCGCACGAACTCGTCGGTGTCGAACGCGACGGGCTTGCGCTTCACCATGATCTCGACTGGCACGATCTGGTCGCGGAAATAGCCTTGTGCGATCGCATGAGCGGCACGGCGCTGGCTTTCGAGCGCCAGCGCGTCCTGATCCTCGCGCGAGATGCCGTGGCGTGCGGCGACATTTTCCGCCGTCACGCCCATATGGATCGACTGGAACGGATCGGTCAGCGCGCCGGTCAGCCCGTCCTGCACCACGGCATCGCCCATCTTCTGACCCCAGCGCGCGGCGGGGAGGAAGTATGGCGCGCGGCTCATCACCTCGACGCCCGCGCCGAGCGCGATGTCGCAATCGCCGAGCATGATCGACTGCGCGGCGGTGATGATCGCCTGCAAGCCCGATCCGCACAGGCGATTGACGGTGTGAGCGGGAACCTCCTGCGGAATGCCCGCGCCGATCGCGGCGATGCGCGCGGCATAGGCGTCGCGCGGCTCGGTATGGACGACATTGCCCAGCACGACATTGCCGACCAGCGCCGCGTCGATTCCAGCGCGGTCGATCGCCGCCCGCGCCACATGCGCGGCCAGTTCGCCCGGCTTCTGATCCTTGAGCGCGCCGCCAAAGCTGCCGATCGCCGTGCGGGCGGCGGAAACGAGGAATATATCGGTCATCTTTGGTCCTCAAAAAATGCGGTGCGACTGCCATTGAGACAGGCGAAGTGACCAGCATCGGCCGCAAACGCGCCATAACGTCGATGCCAGCCATCGCCCCCGGCTAACGAAGGGTCAGCATCTTTCAGCAATGCCTTTGTCCGATGAGAACCCCTTGAGACATGGCGTGCCTTGCTACATCGCGAGTCATACCAATGCCGAACGGCCATATCGACGTGGACAGGGTTATAAGCAATCCCCTCCTCCGATCAGCGCGCCTACATTCACCAGTCACGCAGGTTGTGACGGATGATCGCGATGTCGGATATAGCTGTATAATCTAATCCAAATCCTGCCCGAATGGGCTGAAATCAGCGACTGGATGCCAAGATGGCAGGCAACTGGCAGCAGTCGGCACATTCAATATCGCAAATGCGATCAATCACCTCACGACAATCCGTTGACTATCGCAGCGTCGATCCGGAGCGGCAGAAACATCCAGGCATCATCTCTTAGCCATCGCCAGACCGTCTCCTTACCCTTACCCAAACGATCGAGGAGAAGTGGTGCCTCGGCATCCAGTTCAGCACATTTCTCCGGAATCGGCGCGAGAGACTACCGCCCCTGTCTGGACCACTTATCCGGGAATATTCTGACCCTGACCTGTCACGAACTGCCCTATGGTCATGACAAGGAGATCGCCTATTACTGGCGGCGCGCGTTTAATGTCCAGCTGGCCATTCAGACATCGCACTCCCGCGAGGGCGTCCGCAAACAATAAGTCCAGCAAAGATTGACGGGCAGGACTATGCGCGAAGATGATCCATCGTCAGCGCGATCTTGCCGATCACATTGCCCGCCTGGAGTTCGCGGATCGCATCGACGGCCTTTTCGAGCGGATAGCAGGTCGGCGCGCGCGGCTTGATGTGGCCCTGCGCCATCAGCTCGAACAGGGCCGCGCAGGTCGCGGCATAATGGCCGGGGATCTTGCGCGAGGCAAGCGAGAGGTTGGAACCGCGCAGCTCGAAACCCTTCAGCAGCATGAGGATGGCGCGGATTTCCGGTACGTCGCCAGACGTAAAGCCAGTAATCACGATGCGTCCGCCAAAGGCGATATAGCGCAGCGCCAGCCGGAGGGCGTCGCCGCCAACCAGTTCGATCACCACATCCGCCCCGCGCCCGCCGGTGAGCGCCAGCATCCGTGCGCGCACATCCTCCTGTACCCGATCGATCACTTCGTCGGCGCCCGCCTGGCGCGCGGCCTGGGCCTTTTCCGGGGTGCTGACGATCGCGATCACGCGCGCGCCCCGGGCCCGCGCGATCTCGATCGCCGGTACGCCAAGACCGCCTGCCGCGCCGGTGACGACCACCGTTTCTCCCGCCGCCACCTTGCCGACCGAGGCGACCGCTTCATAGGCGCTGGCATAGCTTGCGCTGAAGCCGCACGCCGTGGCGAAGTCGAATGTATCGGGGATGCGCGCGACAGTGCCGGCCGAGGTCACCGCCTCGGTCGCGAAACCGCCGATCGCGCCGTCCATCGATGCCACTACGCGGTCGCCAGCAGCGAGGCCCTGCACGCCCTCCCCCACGTCGAGGATGATGCCCGCAATGCCCGAACCGGGCGCGAATGGCGGCTGCGGCTTTTCATGGTGCCGCCCTTCCACTTTCAGCGCGTCGTTCAGGTTGACGCCGGCAGCATGGACGGCAATCCGCACTTGGCCCGCCTTCGGCACATCGACCTCGACCGCCTTCAACGTCAGGGATTCCAGCGGGCCGAATGCCTCGCACATCATCGCCTTAGCCATTCGACAAGCTCCTTACGCGCGTCATGCTCAGAATCTCACGATCATTTCGGCGCCATAGGTCCGTGGCGCCCCCGGGATGAAGGAATCCGCCGACGTGTTGGCATAGAAGCTGGTGAAATATTTCGTATTGAGCAGATTTTCCGCGTGCAGCCGTAGCTCGATCGGCGAATTGGGCAATTGATAACCGATGCGCGCGTTCACAAGATCATAAGCGCGCTGGCGAAGCCGGTTTTCCGGATCGGTGAAGAAGCCGCTATTATGATAATAAGCCGCGAATAACGTCGCCTGTCCGCCGCCTATGTCGAAGCTGTAATTCGTCACGACATTCACCGTCGCCTTCGCGGCATTGATCATCCTTTGCCCGGTGCCCGGGCGCGTGACAGTGGTGTTGCCGCCGCCCGCACGCGGCACATTGACCACCGCGCCGGGGAAATCGGTATATTCGGCCCTCGGAATATAGGACAGGCCGGTCGAAAGGTTGAACGTCCCCGGCCCCACCTGCTCCGAAAAGTCCGCCTGCACTTCAAGGCCGGTAATCTTCGCCGCCGCCGCATTGTAGAGCAGCGAAGCCAAGCCGATTCGCGCGCTCAATTGCACATTGCTATAATTATAATGGAATATCGCCGCGTTGAGCCGCAAGCGGCGATCGAACAGGAAGCTTTTCAGTCCCGCTTCATAGGCGTCGATCGATTCGGGGTTCACGATCGGGTTGGTGGCGATGGTCAGGCTGTACAAGCCGCTTTTATAGCCACAATTGAAGCTGACATAAGCGTGGGCGTCCGCGCCGATCTGCTGGTCGATCGCGAAGCGGAACGTGGTTTTCTGGAACGACTTGCTCTCGCGCCGCGTGAATAGCAACACGCCCGCATTGGCGGCTGACGCCCCGAACCGGTCGGCGGCTATCTTCTGCCGGTCCCAGGTGTGCCGCACGCCCGCGGTCAATGTAGTATTGTCGGTGATGCGAAAGTCCACTTGCCCGAAGACCGCAAATGACCGCGCATAGCTGACATTATACTGGTCCATGTTGGTGGCCGCCGGCGTCAGCGTACTGCGCGCGAGCAGCGGTTCGACGCCCTGCCGGCTGTTCAGGAAAAAACCTCCGATCGTATAATCGAGCCGACCCAGCTTGCCGCTGCCCAGCAACTCCTGCTGGATCGAACGGGACGTGCCATATTGCGGGCCGGTCTGGATGTCGGCGGGCGTCGAATCATTGTCGAACAGCGCATAATCCTTGCCTTTGCGATAGGCAGTCGTGCTGCTGAAATTAATGCCGCCGATCGGCCCCTGGATGCGCAGCGATGCGCCACCCGTGCGGGTCAGGGCTTCGGGCGCAGTCGTGACCTGGCTGTTATAGATGGAGCCGCGCTGCACGACGCCGCCGACAGCGACGGAGCCCGGGAAAATGCCGCGCGTGATGCCGATGTCGGTCGTGTTGCGCGAATAATCGCCCGCCAGTGTGACCGCCCACTCCCCCGGCGTCCATCGCAGCTTCGATCGCAGATTATATTCGCGCTGGCGGTTCACTTCATTGCCACGGAACAGGTTGCGGCCCCACCCGTCGCCCTGATGTACAAAGCGCCCGGCGAAGTCCGCCGCCAAGTCTTGCGCCAGCCCGCTCGTGGCATAGAGGCTGCCGCTCGCGGTCTTGTAATTGCCATAGCCCATGATCGCCTCGACCTCTGGATCCTGCTGCGGATCGAGGGTGCTGATCTGTATCAGGCCGCCCGACGCATTGCGTCCGAACAGCGTGCCCTGCGGGCCTTTCAGCACCTGAATATCGCGAATATTGTTGAAGCTGCTGATGGCGGCGCTTTGCGCAGGATAATAGACGCCATCGACATAGATCGCGACCGCCGATTCCCCGCCGGGCGCGGCCTGCTGCGATCCAACGCCGCGGATGAAAGCTGTGACGTTCTTGCTCGTCTGCACGACCTGAAGCCCCGGCGTCACCAGCCCGAGCGCCTTGACGTCCGCGATGCCGGCCTTTTCCAGCATCTCGCCGCTGGCGACGGTGACCGACAGCGGCACTTCCTGCAAAGATTGCGCGCGACGCTGCGCGGTGACGATGATGTCCGGAATGCCGACGCCGCGCGTTGCCGCATCCTCCGCCGGAGCGGCTTCGACCGGCCCGCTCGTCTGCGCGAGGCTGGCGGGGGCCATGCCGGCGGACAAGGCCGAACCGAGCAGTAACAGGCTTGTCTTTCTGATACGCATTTTCTTCCCCTCCATTTTCTTCGATTATCGCTCGTTTTGAAATTCGGTTCAGGCTCAGCCTTCATGCCTGGGAACTGACAGGGCGTGCCGGGCGATCGGTCGCAACAGCGACAGCAGCAGCACCAGGACCAGAAGGTTCGCCGATGTCAGGACAATCGTCAGCGCGGCGCCCAGCTTGGCTCCATCGCGAAACACATGTTCGGTCAGATAGCCGACGAGCGCCGGCCCGGTGCCATAAGCGAGCAAGGCGACTGCGGTGGAATAGCCACCCGCAGCCCGCCCGCGCAGTGACGAAGGCGTGATCGATTGCACGGCCAGCGAGCCGAAGGCCATGCTGGGCTTTACCAGCATCGATACAGCGATCAGGGCAACCACGAACAGCACGGAGGAAGCGGTGGAGAAAAGCAGGAACGAGAAAGGCAAGCCCAGTACGACCATCGCGAGATAGACTGACACCGGAGCGTTGGTCGAACCCCGCTTCGCCAGCATGTCCAGAACGACACCCGTGACGAGATGGATACCCGACGCACCAACCAGATTGATCGTGCCATAGACAAGCCCGACATCGGTGGCGCTCCAGTGGAGCGAGCGAATCATATATTGCGGCGCCCACAGGCTGGTGGTCGCGCCGACAAGGCCACCCAGACCATATCCCAGGAAAATCCGCAGATAGAGCCAGAGATGCGTGCGGAAATGACCGGCGTCGGGCTGCGGCGCGGCATCGGGGGTTATGGCGGCGACGGTGGCGGGCGACGTCGCGGCGGCGAGCGCCACGCGGCCCGGAAGCCGGCTAGCCAGTGCGATCAACAGCACACCGGGGACGGCGGTGGAGATCATCACCATCTGCCACGGGTGGATTGTACCAGCCAGCGCCACGTGGACCGGCCCGACCCGAAGCGCGAAGTCGAGCGCCGGCCCGCCGATCAGCAGCGACAGGCCCGCGCCGACCGGCGCGCCGAAAACGAAGATCGACATCGCCAGCCCGACGCGATGCCGCGGAAATGTGCCGGCGATCAGCGAATAAGCGGCGGGCATCAACGCCGCTTCGCCCATGCCCACGCCGGCGCGACACAGCATGACCCCCCAGAAGCTGTCGACAAAGGCGGTCGCGGCGGAAGAAAAACTCCAGATCGCGACGCCGGTCATGATCACCCGGCGCGATCCGAAGCGATCGACCAGATATCCCGAGGGCAGGCCGAACAATATATAGGTAACCGCGAAAGCGGAGCCGAGCACCAAGCTGGACTGGAAGTCGTCGAGTGATAGGTCGCGCTTGATCTCGCCGATCACTAGCGAGATGATCTGCCGGTCGAACACGGACAGGAGATAGGCCGCGCATAGGATCGCGAGCGCGGCCCAGGCGGCGCGCAGCGATGACGCGTTGGGCTCAGGCGACGACACCGGACCGGACCAGTTGGGCGCTCCGCGCCGCGCTCAGCCGAAGCTCGTCGCGCAGGATTTCCATGCTATGCTCTCCAAGAGCCGGGGGTCGCCGATGATAGGCGGGCGGCGTCCGCGTCAGACGCAAAGGGCTGGCAACGCCCGGCGCCAGTCGATCGTCGCTCCCGACATCCACCTTCAGTCCGCGATGGACCGCCTGGGGATCGTCGAACGCCGCTGCTATGTCGTTGACGATGCCGACCGGCAATTTCTCCTCGAGCGTCGCGGCGACGTCCGCGACTTGCCGGTTCACGACAAGGGCATCGAGCAGCGGCTGAAGCGTAGCAGCGTTGCGTCCGCGGTCGCGGCGCGTGGCGAAGCGCTTATCCAAAGCGAGTTCGGGCTTTCCGAGCGCGCCCACCAGCGCCTCGAAATGATGCTGGCGCACCGCCACCACCATCAGGGCGCCGTCCGCGCAGGTGATGATGCCCGAAAAGCCCGAATCGCCCCCCAGCAGCTGTGTTCCGCGCGGGGCATCTCCAGTGATCAGGAAATGCTGCGCGACATGCGACATCAATGCGAGCGTGGAATCGAGCAGCGCCACGTCGATATATTGACCGACCCCCGATCGTTCGCGCTCGTACAATGCGGCGAGGATCGAAGAAGCCGCATTCTGCCCGGTCACCAGGTCGGTGACGGTCAGCGCGAGGCGACCGGACAAGGCGCTTCCGTCCTTGCCGACAAAGGCGCTCATCAGGCCGCCTTGCGCCTGAAATACCGGATCGACGCCGGGCGCGTTCGCTTTTGGGCCGCTTTGGCCATAGCCGGTGACCGAACAATATATCAGGCGCGGATTGAACGAGCGGAGAGTCGCTTCATCCAGCCCGTATCGGGCGAGCGTCCCGGCGCGGAAATTTTCAATCAGCACGTCGGCGCGGGCGGCGAGGTCGCGCACCAGCTGCTGCCCATCCGCCGCGCGCAGGTCGACCGCGATCGAGCGCTTGTTGCGGTTGACGGATTCGAAGAAGGGGGACGGCGCCTGCCCGTCATAATGGCCCCGTCCCTGCACGGTCGAGGCCCGCGTGTCGTCGCCCGACCCCGGCTTTTCCACCTTGATGACCTCGGCTCCCAGGTCGCCCAGAAGCTGCGCGGCATAGGGACCGGCGATCAGCCTGCTGAGATCAAGCACGCGCACACCCGAAAGGGCGCTCGCTTCCTGCCGTTGGATGTCTTCCACTGGCACCCGGTCACTCTCCTCATGTGTGATACCGTCGACTGGCTACATGCAGGGACTCTGCAAAGGCGAATGAAAGTGCTTCATTGCGGCGCTGCAACAGCTTCAGGCCCCGGCACAGGCGCTATGAAAGCTGGATCGACGGGAGGGGAGAGGATGATCCTGACATATCACGGATCGGATCGGGTTTAGGTGGCCCGGAGCGTGCGCCTTGTCGAACTGAGCGGCCTGGAACTGACCCATTTGCGCGTTCTCCATACGTTGTTCCGCGAACGCAGCGTGCGCCAGACCGCAGAGACATTGTGCCTGACGCCGTCGGCTGTCAGCCATGCGCTCAAACGGCTTTGGGATACGCTGGGCGACGAGCTTTTCCTGCGCACGTCCGAGGGGATGCACCCGACGGTGCGGGCGCGCGAACTCGAACCCAAGCTGGCCGATGCGATGCGATCGCTGGGGGAGGTTTTCCAGCCCGCGCAATATGATCCCGCGACATCCGATCGGCGGTTCCACATCGCCTGTCTGCCGTTCCGCGCCGCAAACCTGCTTCCCAATCTGGCCGCGCGACTGCGCGACGATGCGCCGGGCATATTCATCCAGGTGCATCCGCTGGATCGGTCGGTTGTCCATGATCTGGAAACCGGCAGGATCGATCTGGTCATCGGTAATTTCGGCACGATGCCGGACTGGATGGAAGCCTTTCCGCTATCGAGCGAGCGGCTGGTCGTGGTGCTGCGTAAGGGCCACGAACGCGGCAGAGACGGCATCGACCTTCACACGTTGGGGCAATTGTCGCATGTCGACGTGCGGATCGGCGATTTCGGTCCGATCGATGCGGGCGGCAATGTCGCGGTCGACGGCCTTGAATTCCTGATACCCGACGACCGGCGTACGCTCACCAGGCTGCTGGACGCGCATGGCTTGCGCCGCCGGGTCGCGATGATGGTCAGTGACAATATGTGTGCGCTGGGCGTAGTGGCGCGGTCTGATCTGGTAACGCTGTCAATCCGGCAGGCGGCAATCGATTTTTCGCAAACCAATCCCATCGCGCTTTTCGAGCCCCCGTTCGAGGCCCAGCCTTTTCCCATCAGCATGGTCTGGAACCGCAAGCTTCGCGACGATCCGGGCCTGTGCTGGTTGCGGGACATGATTTCGGACATTTCCGCGCAGGAAAAGATCAGAACCGCCGCCTATCAGGCAAGCTGAGAGCCTGCCTGCCCTGTTGCGCCGCAAAAACTGAGCCGGGCTTGGCGCTGATTGAGCCATATTCACTTTATCAGGCTCGCTCCCCTTTTGTAGCTATCTGCGCGAAATGGGAGATGACGACATGGGAGAAGGACTATTGGATTTGCCGCGACCGGACCATGTGCCGTCCGATCGGGTGGTGGATTTCGACCTATACGATATGCCGCTGACCAATATCGTCGATCCGCAAAGCGCCTATCTCGCCTTTCGCGACAATGGCCCCGACATCTTCTGGACGCCCCGCAATGGCGGGCATTGGGTGCTCACCCGGTCGGAGGATGTCCAGGCGGTCCAGCAGGACGATGAGAATTTCACGCGCGTGCCCCAACTCGCCATCCCACCGGTGCCGACCGGACGCTATCGTCATTTCCCGATCCAGTCCGATCCGCCAGAGCATGGCGCCTTCCGGAGGCCGCTGGTGCAGGCGCTCCAGCCCGCCATCGTCGATGCCATGTCCGATACGGTGACCGGGACCGTTGCCGAACTGATCGAGGGCTTTGTCGACCAGGGCGAGTGCGAATTTGTCGGTGCTTTCGCTCAGGTCTTTCCCATTCGCATATTCATGGCGCTGGTCGATCTTCCCCCGGAGGACCGCGCCTATCTGCTGCCGCTGGCCGACACGGCGGCACGCGCGCCCTCGGTCGAGCGCAGGCTTGCCGCGTCGAAGGCGCTGTTCAAATATCTGATCCCGTTCGTCGAACGGCGTCGTGAGCAACCCGGAACCGACCTGATGAGCAAGCTGGTCAATATTTCGATCGGCGGGCAGAAAATCTCGTTCGAGGACGCGATGGGCTATATGATGACGGTAACTGTCGCCGGACTGGACACCGTCGCCGCGACATTGAGCTTCGTCGCGCGCCACTTCGCGCTGCATCCGCAGCATCGCCGCGAGATGCCGGCGCGCTATACCGACGATGCTTATTGTCGGCGCGTCGTCGAGGAACTGTTGCGCCGCTATGCCGTCGCGAACAGCACCCGCGTCGTTCGAGAGGATATGATCTACAAGGGGATCGCGTGGAAGAAGGGCGAGGTCGTGCTGGTGCCCAATCTCTTCATCGGGCTTGATGACAGGGTCGTCCCATATGCGATGGACGTCGATCTGGACCGGCCGCGTCCCAATCCCCATGCGGCGTTCGACGTGGGCATCCACACCTGTCCGGGCGCCACGCTCGCCCGACGCGAACTGCGCATATTCCTGCGCGAATGGTTCAGCCGCATACCCGATTTCGGCATTACGCCCGGCACCGCGCCGCGGATGGCGACCGGCATGGTGAACGGCATGACCGAACTGCATCTGGTCTGGCCCGCGACCGACCGCGCCTGAAGCCACAGGCACTCTCCGCTGCCGCCACCCCTCATATGGAGGGTGACGCCCTACCCTCCCCGGTTCATCAAGGGCCGATAGAGTGACCCGCACGACCATCGCGGGCACCGGGCAGGTGGAGGCCACAGGCATGACGAACGCGACGATCGACTTGACGCCCGAAGCCCTGATCGACCGCGCGATCCGCCTGACCGGCCTCGTCGATTTCGGCGACGCGCCGCTGCTGGAGGGATTGACGGTCCTTTGCCGCTCGATGCGCGAAGAGGCCGGGCTGCAAGCCGAGGGGCTGACCAGGACCGCAGACTGGCTGATCCAGATCCTCTCCCAGCGCCTGCATATCGAGGACTGGTATCGACGCCATCCGGAAATCGATTTGGTGCGGGTCGATGCCCCGCTGATCGTCATGGGTCTACCGCGCAGCGGCACCACCGCGCTATCGCAATATATCGCGCGCGACCCGGCAATGCGGTCGATCCGGCGTTGGGAAGTCGAATGGCCCGCGCCGCCGCCGGTGGCGAGCGAGGATGAAACCGATCCGCGCATCGCGGCAATGGAGCGCTATCTTGCCCGGCGCGACGCCGAGGCACCGGATCGCAAGACGAAGATCAATTATGATGCAAGCGATCCCAGCGAACATAGCCAGTTGATGCAATATACATTCCTGTCCTACCGCTATTGGGGCTATTATAATATTCCGTCCTACGATGCCTGGCTTTCGCAGCAGGATCTGACGCCGGCTTATGCGTACCTCAACCGCGTGCTCAAGCTGCTATCATGGAAGTGCCCCGCGCAGCACTGGAATTTGAAGCACCCCTCCGACATCCTCGCTATACCCGCGATCCTGCGGGTCTGGCCCGATGCACGGCTGGTGTGGACGCATCGCGATCCGGGCAAGACGATCCCGTCGGTCGCCAGCTTCATTGAGACCGAGCGCAAGAAGTTCGTGCCGTCCGTGGACCGCGCCGCGATCGGGGTCGCCGAACTGGAGCGTCGCCGACGGCATATGCCGCCGGTTCTGGCGGCACGGGCGGCGTTGGCGCCCGGCCGGATCGTCGACGTTTATAATGTCGATCTGGTGCGCGATCCGATTGGCACCGTCGCCGAGACCTATGCGCGCGTCGGCCTGGATTTCACGCCGGCTTTCGCGGAACGGCTGAAGGCGCATATCGACGAACGACCCAAGGGCCAATTCGGCGCGCATCGCTATGAAGCGGAAGATTATGGCATCGACGCCGCCACGGTGCGATCGGCCTTCGCCGATTATATCGCGCAGTGCCGCGTTCCGATCGAAGGCTGAACCGGCCATGCTGAACGGACAGAAGATATTGGTGACTGGTGTGGGCGGCGCGGTGGCGACCCCGCTCGCCGCCTTCCTCGCAAGGAATAATGAAGTCTGGGGCGCGGCCCGCTTCGGCGATCCGTCCCGCCGCGAAAAGGTCGAGGCTGCGGGCATCCGCGCGGTGGCGATCGATCTGGCGGGTGATGATCTGTCGACGCTGCCCACCGACTTCACCCATGTCCTGCATCTCGCCTGGATACGCTGCACCCCCGGTGACTTCGCAATGGCCGCGCGCGTCAATTCGCAGGCCGCGGGCCGGGTGATCCAGCATTGCCGCAGCGCCTGCGGCATATTGATCACCTCCTCGACGGGCGTCTACAGCCCCCATCCCGATCCATATTTCCGCTATCGCGAGGATCATTATCTGGGGCGCGGTTGCACCGACGAATTTCTCGCCGCTAATGCGACAGTGCGGCTGTATAACCCAACCAGCTCAGCAGCCAAGATCGCGACCGAAGCCGTGGCGCGCTTTGCCGCACGATCGCTCGACGTGCCGCTGACCATCGCGCGCCTGAACAGCGTCTATGGCACCGCCGACATGTTCCCGGCGCGCTATATCAAGGAAGTGCTGGCCGGCCAGACCATCATTTTCCCCAATGATCCCTGCCCGCACACACCCGTCCATATCGACGACATGTGCGCGCATGTCGCACCGCTGCTCGCCGCGGCGTCGGTCGATGCCACGACCGTCAACTGGTGCGGCGATGAAGTCGTCGATTATCAGGATTATGCCCGGCTCGCCGCGCAATGGGCCGGGGTCGCGGCGAAGCTCGACGTCCTCCCCCTGCCCGGCTACCCGCCCGGCAATGTTTCGGACAACAGCCTGCGCCTGTCGCTGACCGGGCCATGCCGCCAGCCTTTCCGGACGGCTTATCGCACCATGTATGACGCGGTGGCGGCGCGCGGTTCAGCATGAATCTCACATGCGCCGCTGGCTTCATCCGCCGGGCGTGACGCGCACCATGTCCGCGAGCTTTTCGCCGATCATGATACAGGCGGCATTCGTGTTCGCCGACACCAGACGCGGCATGATCGACGCATCGGCGACGCGCAGCCCCTCCACGCCCCGCACGCGCAGCTCCGGATCAACGACGCTGTCGGCGTCGGCGCCCATGCGGCAGGTGCCGACCGGATGATAAGCGGTGAAACCCGTGCCGCGCGCCCAATCCAGCAGGGCTTCGCCATCTTCATCGGCGATGCGGCGCAGCGGCCCCAGCTCATTCTGTACGATGGCCGCGAGACTGGGCTGCTTCAGCAGGTGCCGGATCGCGCGGATCTGGCTGATCATCGAAAGCCGGTCGGCCTCGGCATCCAGATAATTGGGCGCGATGCGCGGATGTTCACGCGCTTCGCCGCTGCGAATATGGATCGACCCGCGCGACTGCGGCCGCATGATGTAGCCGCCGATGGTGAGGCCGGGCTTGGTTTCCAATACCGTGCGTCCACGCGCCAAGGTGGCGGCCATATCCACGCTTGCCGCCGTGCAGAAGAGCTGCACGTCCGGCAGATCAAGTTCCGGCCGCGACCGCATATAGCCGGTGGCGACCCCGGCAGAGCTCGCCAACAGCCCGCGTCGCGACAGGGCGAAGCGCAACATCTGGCCGGCAAGCGGAAGGCCGTGCGAAAGCCGGTTCACGCTGGCGGCACCGGGTTTCAGTCGGCTGGTGATGGCGATGTTGAGATGATCCTGCAGATTCTCGCCCACAGCGGGCAGAGCGGCCACCACATCGATGCCATGAGCGGCCAGCAGCGTCGGATCACCGATCCCCGACAGCTCCAGAAGCTGCGGCGAATTGATCGCGCCGCCACACAATATCACTTCGCGCCGCGCCCGCGCCCGACGGCGCTCACCGTTCCGCATATATTCCACCCCGACGGCACGGCGTCCTTCGAACAGGATCCGCGTGGCGAGCGCGCCGGTCTCGATTTCCAGATTGGCGCGATTGCGTGCCGGGTTCAGGAAAGCGGTGGCTGTCGAATGGCGCAATCCGCGTGACGTGGTCTGCTGCGTGTAGCAGACCCCCTCCTGATCCGCTCCGTTGATATTGTCGGTCGGCGCCATGCCGGCTTCCCCGCAGGCATCGATAAAAGCGTCGATCGTCGAATAGCGTTCGGGAAAATCGGCGATGGACAGCGGACCGCCGCCGCCCTGCCACGCCGTTTCGCCGCGCTGGGCACGCTCGTTGCGCCGGAAGAGCGGCAGGACATCGGACCAGCCCCATCCCACGCAACCGAGCTGCCGCCAACCGTCATAGTCGCTTGGCAACCCCCGGACATACATCAACCCGTTGATCGCCGACGAACCGCCAAGAACCTTGCCGCGCGAGAAATTATGGCGTCGTCCGGCAGTCCCCGGATCGGGTTCCGTCACATAATTCCAGTTAACGGCGGGATCGCGCGCCAGGTTGGCGAAGCCGGCGGGAATATGGATGTTGATGTTCGAGAAGAATTGCCGGGGATTGTGCAGCGGACGATCGTCCCCGCCCGCCTCCAGCAGCAGCACGCGCACGCCCGTCGCGGCGCTCAGGCGGTTGGCGACGACGCAACCAGCCGATCCCGCACCCACCACGATATAATCGGCCACGCGGTCGCTGTCCTTGTCGAGCATCCATCGCTCCCTATATGATGTTCAGGCCAGCGAATATCCGCCATCAACGGTCAGCACCGTGCCGGTCAGCGTGGGATTGCGCATACAGAGCAGCACCGTCTCGGCAATCTCGCGGCTGGTGGTGATCCGACCGGAGGGCAGCCGAGCGGCGGCCTGCGCGAACATGGCGTCGCGCTGTTCGGCGGGCATCGCGGCCCAGAGCGGCGTATCGACATAGCCCGGCGATACCGCGTTCGCGCGGATCGGCGCGAGTTCGACCGCCAACCCCTTCGCCAGCGCCTCGACCGCGGCGTTGACGCAAGACGCTGCCAGATTGCCGGCTTGAGGCCGCGCCGCGAAAATGCCGGAAATGAAGGTCAGGCTCGCTTTGTCTGTCAGTCGAGCGTTGGCGGCTACAGACCAGGCGCCCCAGAATTTGCCGTCGAACCCCCGGCGCGCCTTCGTCTGCGAACGGCCACGGATCATGCCGGGGGCAGCGCCACCGGCACTGACAACGACATGATCCCAGGGTTGCGTCGTCGCAAGGACGGTGCGGCAGGCATCCTCGTCGGCGATGTCGAGCACCAGTGTTGCCAGCCCCGGCAGTTCTGCCTGTGCTGCCGCAAGACGATCTGCATTGCGGGATGCGATAACCACCTCTGCCCCCGCCGCCGCCGACAGGCGGGCGACCTCCAGACCGATGCCGGAGCTTCCGCCGATGACCAATATGCGGCTGTCCTTCAAGTCGTTCACGGCCCTGTCCTTTCATAGCGGATCGTCATGACAGCAAAGCCTTGGTTCCATGATCGATCATCGCCGCGGCGATGCGCGATCCGTTGGCGGTATTGACCGATTCCGTCTGGAAACGGACTTCGTTGATCACGAATATGAAATAGCCGTAGGCGAGCGCGCGGACATAAGCGAGCCAGGCCTCGTCGAAGCCGGGCGCGGCGACGCCTTCCTGCCGCAGCGCGCCGAGATAGGTTTCCAACAGGCCCGATTCCCAGCGCCGCCGGTCGGCGACATCGATCGAACAGCCGATATGATAGGCGATTTCCAGCGCCCAGTTCGACCGGGTGACCTGCATGTCCAGAAAGCCGGGTGCGCCGTCCTGTTCGACATAGAGATTGCCCAGATGCGTGTCGCCGTGGATCAGGCAGGTGTCGCTCACCGCGTCAATCTCGCCCAGGCGCCCCAGCGCATGTTCCATCCAGTCGCGATCGTGCAGCGTCACCGACACCGCCGCGCCGCGCGGCGAGGCCATATAATGATCCCACACATCGGGCTTCAGATAGCGTGCATTATAGACCGAGCTATGCGTGCTGAAACGATTGCGCACCCAGTCCCAGCGACCGCCGGGCGCGAATTCGGGCGAGTTCCAGCTTTGCGCATGATAGCGCGCCAGGTCGCGCAGCCGCCAGGCGCAGGCGTCATAGCTTTGCGGCCGCAGCGGGTTGCAGAAGATCACGTCGCGCGCGACCAGATCCTCCATTATCACGATCGACTGGTGGCTTGAGGGATCGCTCGCCGCAAAATAAGCGGCGGGCGTGCGCAAATCGGCCAATGGCTGCACGTCGCGATAATAGCGTATCTCATTGAGATACATCGGCGCCAGCATCGGACTATGCTCTTCAAAGCCGCCCTTGACGATCAGGCTCGACGGCACGCCTTCCGGGTTGGTCCCGGCGCGATAGTCGATTGCGACGCGGATCTTGGTCGAGGTTCCGAGCAGGACGTCGCGAATTTCGGCGCGCTCGACGACCAGGCCGGGATGCGTGCTGCCCAGCGCCCGTGTCAGCCATTCCGCCGTGATGTCCTGAGGCACCACCGGCAGCGGAAAAGCCGGCGACGGGTCGGCCGATAGTCGCGAATTTGCGTGCACTGATCCGCTTCCTCTCAAATCTGTTTATCGATTACATCTGTTATTCCGGCGCATCGCTTCATCGCCGCAAGCAAAAAGCGCATGATCGCCACTCATCGCATACCTGTGACCCGGCGCATCCCACCGCCCGCGGCAAGCCGGGGCGCGAGCGGAGGAGAGAGTGATGCGCACAAGGATTTTCAACGTCCGTCTGTGGGACGCGGAGCGGGCCGTGCCGACCCAAGGCAACGTCGTCATCTATGAAGGCCATATCGTTGCAGTGGGCGATGGAGGAAGCGGTCAGCCGGACGACGGCGCGGCGCAGGTCGATGGCGGCGGGGCGACGCTGATGCCGGGGCTCGTCGATGCGCACGGCCATCTGAGCTTTCCCGTCCCCGGTTCGCCGCGCGGGTCCGACAATCAGCCGCCCGAGGAAACCGTGCTCGCCACCGTCCTCAACGCCCGCGCGATGCTGGACGCGGGCTTCACTGGCGTGATCGGCGCGGGCTCGCCCAAGATGCGGGCGGAACTCGTCGTTCGCAACGAGATCGAGGCCGGCAATTTCCCCGGTCCCCGCATATTGGCGTCCACGCCGACGCTGACCGTGACCGGCGGCCTCAACGATAATCGCGAAATGCATCAGGACATCGCGCCGCCCGCGATCATCGTCGATGGCGTGGACGCATGTCGCCGCGCGGTCCGTATGGGCTTTCGCGAAGGCGTCGATGTGGTGAAGATCAATATTTCGGGCGACGATTTCTTCCCGCGTCCGGCGGGCCGCACCACCACCATGTCCGAAGCGGAAGTCGCCGCCATCGCCGAAACCGCCCATGCACTGGGCCTGCTGATCACCTGCCACACGCGCTCGGCGGAGGCGGTCAAATATGCCGTCCGTCATGGCGCGCATATCATCAACCATGCCGACTTCGCCGACGAGGAAGCGCTCAACCTACTGGAAGCTGCGCGCGATCGCCTGTTCGTCGCACCGACGATCGGCTTCCTGCGCCTGACCCAGGAGGAAGGGCCGCGCTTCCTGGGGCAGAAGATGGTCGACCGGATGCGGCTCGACGATTGCATGGCGCATAATATCCGCGTGCATCAGGCGCTTCGCCGCAGAGGCATAAGGCATGTCATCGGCGGCGATTATGGCGTCAAATGGATGCCCGCGGGAACGCAGGCGCGCGACATCGCCCTGTTCGTCGAACATTATGGCTATACGCCGACCGGGGCGCTGGCTTGCGCGACGCGCAACGGGGCCTTGGCGATGCGCGCCGCGCACGGGCAGGACGATACGCCCGACGGGCTGATCCGGGTCGGCGCGCGCGCGGACCTGATCCTGGTCGATGGCGATCCGACCCGCGACGTCGCTGTGCTGCAAAGGCGCGAAGCGATCACCGGTGTGATGTGCCGCGGCATCTTCCATCGCAATCCTCAACCCGCCGTTCATGGTTGAGGACCGACGCGCGGTGGAGGAACCAATCATATCCGGTCACGACTTTCTGATCGTCGGCAGCGGAGCGGCGTCGTTCGTCGCGGCGCTGCGCGCCCGATCGATGGGATTAAAGCCGCTGATCGTGGAAAAGCGCGACAAGGTCGGCGGCACCACAGGTTATTCCGGCGGCGTCCTGTGGGTGCCTAATAATCCGGTGATGCGCGAGGCGGGCATTGCGGATTCGCGGGAGAAAGCGGCGCGCTATCTCGATGCGCTGCTCGATCCACCGGGGCCGGGTTCGACGCTCGCAAAGCGGGCCGCCTTTCTCGATCATGGCCCGGAAATGGTGTCCTTCCTGCTCTCACAGGGGATGGAGCTGCGCCAGGCGGCGGGCTGGTCCGATTATCATGACGATCTGCCGGGCGGATCACAGCGCAGCCGGGGGCTATATGCGCCCCTCTTCGACCTCACTCGCCTCGGCGAATGGGGCGAGCGACTTTCGGTGCATGAAAAATACAAGCTCCCTACCAATTCGACAGATCTTGCCAAACTTGTGCTGGCCAAGCGCACTTGGCGCGGCCGGATGACGGCAATGCGGGTCGGCGCGCGCATGTTGCATGAAAAGCTGACCGGCAGCCGTCGCCGCGGGCTGGGCGCCGCGCTTCAGGGGCGGCTGCTGGACCTCGCGCTCAAGGCGGGCATCCCGATCATGATGGAAACCCGCCTGACCGCACTCGATATTCAGGACGGGCAAGTGGCCGGCATAGTTGCCGAGCAAGGTGGACGAACGATCCGTATCGCGTCCCGGCATGGTGTCCTGCTCAACGCCGGTGGCTTCGCCCGCAATCCGGAAATGCGCGCGCGTCACCAGCCAAAGCCGACGCCGCGCTGGACCAATGCCAATCCGGCCGACACCGGCGACGCGCTGAACGCGGCGATCGCTATCGGCGCGGCGACCTGCGGGATGGACCTGTCCTGGTACGCGCCGACTTCGACGATGCCGGACGGCAGCCTGCCGCCGGGCGCGCAATTGCCCTTCATGCACCATATCGACCTGGCGAAGCCGCATATCATCATGGTCGATCGCACGGGCCGGCGCTTTTCCAACGAGTCCGGTTCCTATCACGAAAATGGCAAGGCGATGTATCGCGCCGGGGCGGTGCCTTGCTTCGGGATTATGGATGCGCGCCATCGCAGCCGATATCCCTGGGGTTTCGCGATGCCCGGCATCACGCCCGCCGCCTGGCTGGAAAGCGGCTATATGAAAAGGGCCGACACGCTGGCCGAGTTAGCCATCATGCTCGGCATCGACCCGGATGGGCTGGCCGCCACGGTCGAACGCTTCAATCGTTTCGCGCAAACCGGCGTGGACGAGGATTTTCGGCGGGGCGCGCGGGCGTTCGACCGCTATCATGGCGATCCGACCTGTCGGCCCAATCCCTGTCTCGGCGCGATTGAACAAGGCCCATTTTACGGGGTGACGATGTTCCCCGGCGATCTGGGCACCAATGGCGGCCTGATCTCCGACGAGCATGGCCGCGTGCTGAAGGAAGGCGGCGACGTGATCGAAGGTCTTTACGCTGCCGGCAACATGACCCGGTCGGTGATGGCCACAAGCTATCCCGGTCCCGGCGGTACGATCGGCCCGGCTATGGTGTTTGGCGATCTGGCCGCGATCCATGCCGCCGGTCGCGCGTCCAGTCGCGATATGGAGGCGGTACGATGAGCGTCGCCGCCGCCCTGTCGGGGCAAGGCGCGATCGTGACCGGCGGCGGCGGCGCGATCGGGCGGGCGATCGCCAGAACTCTCGCCGGGGCAGGCGCGCATGTGCTTGCGGTGGACGCCGGCACCGGCGCGGCGGCCGAAACCTGCGCGATGCTGGAAGCGCGGCATGGCGGGCGCCATGACGGATTGGGGATCGACATCACCGCCGTGCAAGCCCCCGACCTGATTGTCGCACGGATGCAGCAGCTCAACGCCAGCTGCGACATATTGGTCAATTGCGCGGGGATCACAGGCGCATCGACCGAACTGGTGGACACCGACATCGCCGACTGGGACCGCGTCTATGCGGTCAATGTGCGCGCGCCTTTCCTGCTGATGCAACAGGTCGCACCGGGCATGATCGCGCGCAAGTCCGGTCGGATCGTCAATGTGACGTCCAGCTCCGCGCATCGCGCGCGGGGCGCGCGTGCGGCCTATGCCAGCTCAAAATCGGCGCTGATGCAATTGTCGCGCGTCGCGGCGGGCGAGCTTGGCCCCCACGGCATCACGGTCAATGCGGTCGCGCCAGGACTGACCCGGACGAACATGGTCACGACCCGCTTTACGGAGGAGGAAGTAGCGGCGCTGTTGACCGAAGGGCCAACCTCCAACCTGTTGCGCCGGCTGTCGGAACCGGAGGATATTGCCGCCTCGGTCCTGTTCCTGTGCCTGCCCTCCGGCCGACAGATCACGGCACAGACCCTGCATATAAGCGGCGGCGCGATACTCTGAACCGTCAATCGCGCCCGGTCAGATATTCCGGAGGCGGCGGATCGCCCGCTGCGGTCAGCCGTTCGATGCCCCGCTTGATGCCGATGCTCATAATCTCCCGATTACCCTTTTGCCACGTCGGCGAAAGAATGAAGGAATCGATCAGCCAACGGCCGCCGACGCGCCGCATACCGAATGTCTGGTAGCCGCCGACGGTGTAGAAATTGTCGCCTGACGCCACTGCCGCGACATGTTCGCCATAAAAGGTGGCGACCAGTTTGGCGCGATCACCCTCTATGGTGACCTGGGGATTGCTGAGCATCAGGAGCGTGCCTTCAAAGCCGGTTTCCTGAATCTTGACGTGCCACACATGCTCATCGGCCGACACAGGTCCGCGCGTCTTGCGACCGATGGCAGTGGTGTCGGTGTCGACCGTATCGTAGAAAATCGTCCGCATCTCTCTCCATTTACGCATGTCGAGATATTCGGCGAAGCGATAGGCGACCGTGGTGACAGCGTTGAAATCCTGCCAGCTGGGCTGCGCCGTGACAGGAACCGGAGGTGCGGCCGGCGCAGCATTCGCGCCGGAGCCGCAAACCACCATCAGCGCTGCAATGCAGCCGGTCTTCCATCGCATATTTCTCTCCTTTTGCTCATGAAAATCCCGCTCAGTCGAACAGCAGTTCGAGATAATGGCGATGGAAATTGGGAATTTCGGATTCCTGCAACGGGTTGGGCCGCGCGGCCTCGAATCCCATCGACTGCATCCCCTTTTGCACCTGTCCGAAATTGGCGAAATCCTGCGAGAGGATCAGGCCGAACCGCTCGACCGTGTCGATCGTCCAGTCGGGATAATATTCCCGCTCCAGCGGCGGCTCCTTGTCCGGCGCATAGCGCGCGAGGGACCAGATATCGAAGATGCAGCTATGCGGATCCTCGCCATTGGGCCGCGCACGATAGGCGATCGATCCGTCCCGCGTCGGCAGGAAGACGTGATTGGGAAAGATATGCCAGTTGGTGCCCAGCTCATAGCCCTGCTCGGCCGTCAGCGCCGGCCACCCTGCCCCTTCCGCCTCCGCCGCTTCGCGATGGAAGCGGCCCATTTCGGCCAGGATATGCTGCGTCGGCGCTTCGCCCGGCACCTCGTCGAGCAGCCGCCGCGTCGCCTCGGTCGAGCGCGGCGTGAACATGGCGCGCAGCGTTTCCTCCATATTGTCGAAATGCTTGATGATGCCGGGCCGCAGATCATTGGGCATCGGCTTTCCGGTCCGGCTGGATGGCGCGCCGACCGGGCGGCGGTCGACGGTGTAGCGATAGGTGCCGTGACGGCCATAGGCGCGGCTGCGCGTCTGGTCGTCGCCCGACGTTTCCAGAATTTGCGGGTGGGTCGCCGCGACATGATAGGCTTCGTTAAAGCCTTCCAGCGCGGTCTTCCAATTGCAGGGAAGAATGGTGGTCTTGTACCAGCGATAGCGCCAGTGGTGCATTTCCAGCGGGTCGATGATGGTCTTCGCCTCGCCCAGATAAGCGGCGAGCGGCTCGGCCGTCTCGTCCATGCAAATGAACACGAACCCACCCCAGCAATCGACCTGTACCCGCTTCAGCCGCAATTCCTGCTTGCCGAAGGCGGGGCAGCCCGCCCAGTCGCCCTCATCCTGGATATGGCGGGTCGCGCCGTCGATCTTCCATGTCCAGCCATGATAGCCGCACCGGAAAGCCGGCGCGTTGCCGTGCGGGCGATCCTCCAATATCCGGCCGCGATGCTGGCAGACATTATGGAAGGCGCGGATGCTCTCGTCGCGCTGGCGCACGACCAGGATCGATTGCCCGGCGACCTCATAGACGACGAAATCGCCCGGCTTTTTCAACTCCTCGACACGGCACGCGATCTGCCACAGACGCGGCCACAGCTTTTCACGCTCCAGCGCGACGAAGCGGGGCGAGATGAAACTCTCCTTGGGGACATAATCCTCCCGCACCTGGTCCGCTGGCGTCCCGGTCTTGCTGATTATCTGGCCCGGGCGATCGGCCACAGTCGACATCGTTCACACCTTCCCCATGCACAGGGCCATGTGCGGATCGGCCCCGATCTTCGTTCGTAATTTATACGCTTGCGGCCCGGGCGGAACGAGCCTGTCGCACGGAACATCTCTTGTGACGGTGGCGCGACGTGCATTTACCGCTTATCGCAAGGCGCAGCCGCGAGCGGCGCGAACATGAGGATGATATGACGGACAGCAGCACGGCTCCGACCGTGAAACGGCGGCGGAGGCCGCGCCGGAATGAAGCGGATCTGCGGAAGCTGATCCTTAATGCCGCGAAGGAGGAATTCCGGCTTCACGGCTATGAAGGCGCACGCACCAAAGCAATCGCCGACCGCGCGGCAGTGAGCGAGTCGCTGCTATTCCGCTATTTCGGGCCGAAGGCGGACCTTTTGGAGGCGGTGACATTGTCACCCTTCACCGCGCTCATCCAGAGTTTCTACGACCGGTACGGCTCATCGGGCAGCCTGGAAGACCATCGACGCAATACCCGGCTGTTCGTGGAAGAACTAACCCATTATCTGCGTGAAAACCGGATGCTCATAGCGCGCGCGCTGCAACCCGACGTGCGCGGCAAGGCCTCTGCCGGTGCGACCGTATTGCACGATTATTTCGTTCAGTCGGTGGGATTTGTTTCACGCCTGCAACCTTTATTCAAGCGTGGCGGTGACGCCGATATCGACCTTACCGTGCGGGTGGGTTTCGGCATGGTCGTTGCGTCCGTGCTCTTCTCCGACTGGCTGTTTGAGGAGGAACCCGATCCGCAGGCGCTCAACAAGGCGCTGGTCCATTATCTCGATCGGTCAGTCGTCCCATGACTTGCATCCTCTCCAATTCTTATATAGTGCCACTATATAAGAATTGGAGAGGTGAACATGAACGCGCAGTTACGCATCCGCGATTTTGACGAAGCGGGCTATGATCCGTTCTTGATGGATGCGCTGAGCTTTGGCACGCACGATGATCCCTATCCCTTCTATGCAGAGATGCGCAGCCAAGGCGCGGTGCATGAGGGCAGTTTCCGCACCCTGATGGGTCTAGGCGACAAGATTTTCGGAACGCGCCGGACCTTCACCGTGGTCGGCCATGCGGAAGTCGCCAAGGCGCTGGTCGATTCCGAGACTTTTTCCAACAAAGCCTATGAGGAAAATCTGGGCACATCGTTTGGCAAGACCATCACTGCGATGGATCCGCCCGAACATGTGCCGTGGCGACGCATCTTCCAGAAAATCTTCCTGCCCCAATATGTCTCGAAATGGGGGGACACGATCGTCGAGCCGGCGGTGCGCGAATTGATGGCGGCGTTCCTGCCGAGCGGACGCGCCGATCTGGTCAAGCAATTCACGCACCTATTCCCCTTCCACGTCATTTATCGCCAACTCGACCTGCCCGCGGCTGTCCGCGACACGTTTCAGCGGCTCGCGATCGGCCAGTCGGACTATGTGCGCCCCGAAAAGGCCGTCGAGGCCGGAGAGAAGCTGGGCGAATATTTTCGTGAACTGGTGGCGATGCGCCGGGCCAACCCTGGCGACGATCTGGTGTCGCTGCTCGCGCTGACGGAAGTCGAGAGCGAGCATTTGCCCGAAGATGTGCTGGTGTCCTTCCTCCGCCAGCTGATGAATGCGGCGGGAGACACAACCTATCGCGGCACCAGCGTGTTGCTGACCGCGCTTTTGGCCCATCCCGACCAGCTCGAGGCGGTGCGCGCCGATCGCGCGCTCATTCCGCAGGCGATCGAGGAAGCCTTGCGTTGGGACGGCCCGGTCGGCGTGATGCTTCGGATGGCGACGCGGGACGTCGAACTGGGTGGCGTCAACATCCCGGCCGGATCGTTGATCAACCTGCTGGGCGCGGCGGCGAACCGTGACCCGGCGGTCTGGCCCGATCCCGACCGTTTCGATATCTTCCGCGATCGCAAACCCCATTTCGCGTTCGCACGCGGGCCGCACATGTGCGTGGGCCAGCATCTTGCCCGGGTGGAAATGACCCGCGCGCTCAACGCCGTGCTCGACACGATGGCCGACATCCGACTGGACCCGGACATGCCGCCACCCCAATTGAAGGGCGGCTTCATGCGTGTGCCGGATCATATCCATGTGCGCTTCACACCCGCCTGACCCCACATAAGCGATGAGGGCCTTTTCGCACGTGACGAAAAGGCCCGATGCTTCAGGCTTGCGCGAGCTTTTTATGCTCGTGCAGATGGTCCCCCAATCGGCGGGCGAATTCGACCAGCATCGTCGCGGCTGGACTGGCTCCGGCCGCGATGTCGGCGAGATGATCGATATCCTTTCTAACGAGCGCCGAGTCAGCCAGCCGCTCCAAGCCCCCTCCCGCGATGTTGAGCATGTCGAACGCGGTGCTCTGGCCAGTGCCTGCCGACAAGATGCGCGAGGCCGCCGCGACATCGATCCCCAGTTCGCCTGCTAGAGCGATCGCCGCCGCGCCGCCCGCCGCATTGGCGAAGAACAAGCCGTTATTGATCAGCTTCATGCGCTGACCCGCGCCCACATCGCCCAGATGCTCAACGAGCTTGGCGAAGCTTTCAAGGATCGGCCGCACGGCATCGAAATCGGCGCGCCGCGCGCCGGCCAGAACGACCATCTCCCCCAGCTCGGCGCGATCGGGTCCGCCGCTGACCGGTGCGTCCACGACCGCAATGCCGCGCTTCGCCATTGTTTCAGCCAGTTCTATCACCGTTTCGGGCAAGACGGTGCTGTGGACGATCAGGATGCCGCCGGGCGGCATGGTTTCGGCAAGCTTCGCGGCAACACCCTTCACATCGTCATCGTTGCGGACACAGAGCGCGACAGTCGTGCATTGCCGCCCCATTTCCGCGACGGTGGCCGCCACGGCGGCTTGCGGCACCTGTGCGCACGCCTCAGCGCGCCGCGCCCATACCATCGTGGGAAATCGCGCCGCGATCCGGCGGGCGATGGGCGCGCCCTGGTTGCCCAGGCCGATGAAGCCGATCATGCTCATCCGTCTTACCTCCGCGCCGCCAGCCCGCCATCGACCGGGATACAGGCGCCCGAAACATAAGCGGAATCATCGCTGGCGAGGAAGAGCGCCACCTTGGCAATCTCATCGGGCGTGCCGATCCGCTGGAGCGGCACCCGCTCGACCAGAGTATCCATCGCGCTCGTCGCGGCATAGGTGGTCGAAACGCGCGTCAGCCGGGGCGTGTCGATAGCGCCGGGCGCGATGGCGTTCACGCGCACCCCCTGCGGCCCATAATCGAGCGCCATCGACTTGGTGAGCGCGATTTCGCCCGCCTTGGTCGCCATATAGGCGCCCTGATTTTCCGCGCCGCCAAGCCCCAGCGTGGAGGCGACATTGATGATCACCCCGCGCCGCTCGATGATGTGCGGCAGCGCATATTTGGAAAAGAGATAATAGCCGGTCAGGTTGATCGCCACCGTGCCCAGCCAATGATCCTCCGGCATGTCGCCGACGCGCTCGGGAATGGGATCGGTCGGCCGGTTCCGCGCCGCATTATTATAGAGGATGTCGATCCCGCCAAATTGCGCGACCGCCAGTGCAATCGCGGCGCGCACATCCTCGCCGCTCGATATGTCGCAGCGCGCCGGGAGCGCCTTGCCGCCCCCATCGGCGATCATCGCCGCCGTTTCCTCGGCCCCGGCAAGGTTGATGTCGCACAGCAGGATGCTGGCCCCTTCGCGCGCAAATTCGACCGAGACCGCCCGGCCCTGCCCCGATCCGGCACCGGTCACGATCGCTGATTTTCCCGCCAGTTTCATGCGCATCCATCCCATTGTTCCATTGATGGCGAACAGCATGGCGAGCCGGGGCTAAGAGCAAAAGCCGCCCGCGTGCAAAAGCATCCATGTGATGAGTCGCCATCGCCCGCTCCGGCGCTTGTGACGCAGTATGGGATGTGACACCGCCAATTGGCCGCATGGCGCGTGCAGACGGGGAATTTAGGATATGCTGTCGACCAGGGTTACGGAGATGCTGGGAATTCGCCACCCGATCGTGTGTGGCGGGATGATGTGGGTCGGCCGCGCCGAACTCGCCTCGGCCATCTCCAATGCCGGGGGTCTGGGAATGCTGACCGCGCTCGCGCAACCGACGCCCGACGCGCTGCGCGAAGAGATCGCGCGCTGCAAAAGCATGACCGACAAGCCTTTTGGTGTGAACCTGACCGTGCTGCCCAGCGTCGTGCCGCGTCCCTATGCGGAATATCGTCAGGCGATCATCGAAAGCGGCGTGAAGGTTGTCGAAACGGTCAGCAGCGACCCCAGGGAGCATTTCGCGGCTTTCAAGGCGGCCGGCATCACCATCATCCACAAATGCACCAGCGCGCGCCACGCCGTGACGGCGGAGCGTTTGGGCGCGGACATCATCTCGATCGACGGTTTTGAATGCGCCGGCCATCCCGGCGAAGACGATGTTCCCGGCCTCGTCCTGATCCCCGCGACGGTCGACAAGGTGAAGATTCCCGTGATCGCCAGCGGCGGCATCGGCGACGGGCGCGGTCTGGTTGCGGCGATGGCGCTGGGCGCCGAGGGCGTCAACATGGGCACACGCTTCTGCGCGACGCAGGAAGCGCCGATCCATCCCAATGTGAAGCAGCTGCTGGTGGAAAATAGCGAGCGCGACACGCACCTCATCTATCGCCAGTTCCGCAACACCGGCCGGGTCGCGCGCAACGCCGTATCGAACAAGGTGGCGGAGATATTGAAAGACCCGGACGCGAAATATGAACATGTCGCCGATCTGGTCAAAGGGCTGAAAAATCGCGAAGCGCTGGAAACAGGCGATGTCGATGCCGGCCTGATCTGGGGCGGACAGATTCAGGGGCTGATCCACGATATTCCCGATTGCCGGACCTTGCTGGACCGCATGATCGCCGACGCATCCCAGATCATCCGAAGCCGGCTGGGCAAGATAGCGGCCGCCTGACCCCTCTCTCACGCGGCCGGCCGGAAGAGCGTCAGAGCATCTTGCGCTCTTCCGGCGTCTGGGCATCGCCGCCGAGGCCGAATTCCCGCAGCGCTTCAAGCACCGGCCCGGTCGCCGACGCCACCGCCGGAAAGCCGCAATAGGGAATCGCCTGGATCAATATCTCCTCGATCTCCTGCGTGGTCAGGCCGTTGCGGATGCCGATGCGGATATGATTCTTGAGTTCGGGATAGCATTTCTGGGCGATCAGCGTGGAGATAACCACGATGCTGCGCTCACGCATCCCCAGACCTGGCCGTGACCAGACCGCGCCGAACGGGAAGTCCAGCGACAGTGCGGCGGACGCCGACATGAAATCCTCGCGCTCTGCGGCATCGCGCAAGCGACCCGCCGCTTCTTCGCCCATCATTTTGGTAAAGGTTTCAAACCCCTTTTCCCGATAGTCCATCGCGTCTCTCTCCTTCTTGAAAATTGCTTCCCCGCCCCCGCTCAGGCCGCAGTTTCCTTTGGATAGCGGCCCATCGCGAGATACATGAAGGCCGCCAGAGCGAAGGAAAGCGAGCAGCCGATCAGCGCCGGATCATAGCTGTGGTAAAGATCATAGACATGACCGATCAGGCTCGCGCCGAGCGCGACCGCGAGTGCGATGCCCAGCGTGGTGAGACCATAGATCGCTCCATAGTCGCGCAATCCGAAATAACGCGCGATCATGAAGGCGACGATATCGATCTCTGCCCCCTGCCCCACGCCGATCAGCAACACCGCGCCATAGAATAGGATCGGCGGCACGTCGGACTGAAGCAGGAACAGGCAGCCGATCGCCGGCAAGGCGTTCAGCACGAACGCGACCGCCGGCGCCCAGAAACGATCCACCAGCACACCGCTCAAAAGTGCGCCCGCCGCTGCGGCCAGACCCATCATCGACACCGCGCCGACCGCCAGACCGGCGCTCAGCCCCTTGTCCACCGCCAGCGGCTTCATCTGCGAGAGCAAGGTGACCACCGGCATATAGTTGAGCAACGCGGCGAGCGTGAGGACGCGGATCTTGGGTTCGCGCACCAGCAGCCGCCATCGACCCGTTCGTTGATCGGGCGCTGTGCCGGTCGCCGCCGGCGGCGTCCTGCCCGGAACCCATAGCAAAGTCAGCGGCAGCGCCACGAACAGCAAGAAAGCGGCGAGCAAAATATATCCGCCCGGCAGGCCGAAACGGTCCAGCACGGGATGAAGCAGCAGCGGCATGATCGCGCCCGAAATCGCCAGCCCCGCGCGCGCGATGGCGAGCGCCGATCCCCGGCTCTTTTCAAAAGAGCCGCTGATGATCCGCGTGAAGGTGATGCCGGTCGATGTGTAGCCGGTCGCCGAGAACAGGAAATAGGTGATATAATATTGGGTGAGCGATCCGGTCATTGTCGCGAAGGCGAGATACAGGGCGGCCGTCATGCACAGCCCGATCGTCAGCACCGTCCGCGCGCCGCGCCGGTCGACCAGAGCCCCGATGACCGGTGCGGCAAAGGCGGTGGCGATGCCGAAAGCGTGGACGAGGGCAATCTCTCCCCTGCTCCAGCCGAACGCCGCCTGAAGCGGCTCGATGAACAGGCTCGATACCGCCGACCAGAGCGAATAGCTGACCGCGCCGCCGACCAGGGCAGCGACGCCGGGCCGCCACGATTGTCGCCATTCACCGATGACGACGGATAGTTGCGAGGGTGCGTGCTGGCTCATGGCTGATCGACGACCATCATCGAGAATTTCCTTAGCTGGGGCGAGATGGTCTCGCGCGCGAAGGCGTGCCAGTCGAGAGGCGCGGGCGCTTATCACAACCCTGCTGAATGCGCGGGCGAATGTCCCCATCGGTTTGACAAGGGCTGCCGATGAATCGCTATGGATCGGTGCCGCGCAGTGCGTGGCGTGGACAGAGTGATGCGGGGCGATATGATGTCGGAGGATCGAGCGGTTCTTTCGGAAAAACTGATCAAGCTGATGACGCTGGAGCAGGTCGGCGAGAATGAGTTTCTCGGCGCGATGACCCCGCAGGAAAATTCGCTGGGCCGCGGCCGCGTCTATGGGGGTCTGGTCGTAGCGCAGGCGCTTGCTGCGGCGGAAGCGACCGCGCCGCATGATCGACCCGCCGCATCGCTGCATTGCCGGTTTCTTCGGGAGGGCGACGAAGCACGACGCATACGTTATCAGGTGACGCGCGACATGGACGGCGGCAGCGTGTCGCATCGCCGGGTTACAGCCGAGCAGGACGGGGTGACGATCCTCACTTTCTCCGCGATGCTGCATCGTCGCGGCGAAGGCGTGTCCCACCAGCCCGACATGCCGAATGTTCCGTCGCCCGAAAGTCTGCGGGCGGATTTTGCCCGCAGCGCCGACGCGCTGCCATTCGCGTTACGCCGCTATCTGAGCATCCCGCGTTTGGTCGAGATGGTGCCGGTCGATCATGCGATGCTGGACCATAAGGCCGAGAATATTCAGCCGTTCCGCGCATGGGTGCGGCCCTCCGTGCTGGCGGTCGATGACGTCCGCACCCGCCGCGCCATGCTCGCTTATGCCAGCGATTCCGCGCTGTTGCTGGCGGCAACGCTGCGTCACGGGCTGATTTCCTATCGCGACGAGATACGCGGGGCGAGCCTGGATCATGCGCTGTGGATTCATGACGATCCCGCAGCCGACGACTGGATGCTCTATGTCTCGGAATCGCCCTGGACCGGCCAGCAGCGGGGCCTCACGCGCGGCCATCTGTTCGCCCGCGACGGACGCCTGATCGCCAGCGCCGCGCAGGAAGGCTTGCTGAGGCTGATGACGCCTGCCGCCTGATCCCCCGCCTGATCAAGGTCATTTGTCCTGCAAAATGCAGATATGTGATCGCAGCGCTTCGGCGGGGCGACGCCATTGTCATTGCGCGCGGTCGGGGTCAAAATCCGCCCTTGTTCCACAATCATGTTCGCGAACAACGCGCGATGAGGAAAAGACGAATGCGGGCCGTTCAATTCAATCAATATGGCGGTCCCGACGTCCTGCAACTCGCCGAACGCGAGACGCCAGTCGCTGGTCCCGGTGAAATATTGATCAGGGTGGCGGCGATCGGCGTCAATCCCGCCGACTGCAAATGGCGTCAGGGCATGTTTGCGGAGCGTGTGCCGCTCAGCCTGCCGCATGTGCCGGGCTATGATGTCGCTGGCATCGTCGAAAGTTCGGACGCGGGCGATGTGCGCAGCGGTGACAGGGTCGCGGCCATGCTCCCTTCGCACCGTCAGGGCGCTTATGCCGAATGGGTGGTGGCCCCCGAAGCCAACTGCGCGATCCTTCCGCCCGATCTGGACCTGGCGGTCGCTGCCGCCCTGCCCACGGCGGGACTGACCGGCGTGCAGATGATCGAGGAGCAGCTGGACGTGCAGCCTGGCCAGACCATCCTGATCACCGGCGCGACGGGAGCGGTCGGGCGCTTCGCGCTCCACGCCGCCAAGGCGCGCGGCGCCAAGGTCGTGGCGGGGGTGCGCGAGGAGTATCGCGCCGAAGCGCTGGCGATGGGGGCCGATGCCGTTGCAGTGCTGGGCGAGGCATGGGCCGGCGAGACGTTCGATGCCGTGGCCGATACGGTCGGCGGTGCGATCGTCGCACCGCTTTGCCGGCATCTTCGGGCGGGCGGATTGATCCGCACCGTGTCCACCACCCCCATCCCCGTCGACGGCCTGCCCGCGACGCCGGTCTTCTTTCCGGTCCATGCCGACGCACCGCGCCTCGCGCAGCTCGCCAGTGACGTCGCGGCCGGTCATATGTCGGTGCCGGTCGCGATGCGACTGCCGCTGTCCGACGCCGCCCAAGCCCAGCAGCTGACCGAAACCGGCCGGCAACGGGGAAAGGTGGTGCTGGAGCCATGACCAATTCGCCGCAATTGCAAGAGTTCGCGCGGGAATAACTGTGTTGACGAAAACCCACGGATAAACGGCTTGGAACGCAGGCAATCTCGCTTGTGGACGCAAAGCCGCCGGATTATGCAGGCCCAACGGGCCTATAGAGCACCGCTATATTACAGGGAGCCGGTTAAAACAGCCGGCAACGAGAGGGAGGATCAAGTTCATGACATATCATCAAACCCGTCGTCGCTTCATGCGGCTGGGACTGCTGCTGTCGGGCAGTCTGTGCGCCTTTGCGCCTTCGGTTCATGCCCAGGAAATTCAGTCGCCGCAGGCGGATCAGGCATTTGAATCGACCGACATCATCGTGACCGCGCAGAAGCGGCAGGAAAATCTGCAGGATGTGCCGCTGTCGATCACGGCTCTGGGCAGCCAGGCACTTGAGAATCGTGGCATCAACAACATAGCAGGGCTACAGACCGCAGGCCTTCCCGGTGTGCAGATCCAACCCTTTGGCGGCCAGCAGAGCGTGATCGAAGTTCAGATCCGCGGTGCGACCACGTCCAGCTCAAGCGATGCCGGCCGCGAATCCAGCACCGCCATCTATCTGGACGACGTCTATCAGCCGCGCGCCCAGAGCGGCGCGCTCAGCCTTGTCGATCCGGCACGCATCGAAATTCTGCGCGGTCCGCAGGGCCAGCTGTTTGGGCGCGGCGCCACGGGCGGCGCGATGCGCATCGTCTCGGGCGAGCCCACCGGCGAACTCGGCGGCCGCGTCACTGCCAGCTATGGCAATTATGATGCGCAGAAATATGAAGCGCACATCAACCTGCCGTCCATTGGCGGTTTCTCGTTCAAGTTCGATGGCGTCATCGACAAGCGCGACGGTTTCACCAAGAACATCAAGTCGCCCAACATCGCGCGCGCGAACGACTTTGCGCTCAAGGATGACAAGGGTTTCCGCGTTTCCGTAAAATGGCAGCCGTCGCCCGATTTCAAGGCCGTCTACGCCTTCAACTATATCGACTCCTTCACGACGACCGAATGGAACCAGGCTATTCCGCGCCCGTCCTTCCTTCCGGCGATCGCGCTGCCGACGCCGGCGGCCCAGGCATTTTATGGCGCGACCGCGATTCCGATCTGGCGCGGTCCGGTGCCGTTGCGGGCAACGCGCCCCGACCAGTCGTGGACGCCGCTATACCTGTACGGCTTTGACACGCAGTCGCGTCAACAGTCGTTGCGGATGGAATATAATGCGAATGACGACATCACGATCCGCTCGATCACCGGTCTCGGCTATCTTCGCATGGACAGCATGACCGCCAATGGCGGCCCCATTGTAGCGCCTACCAATCTGCCCGGCATCACGTTCGACGTCAGTCAGTTGGTGCCGTGGAAGGAGGCCGTCGCCGGCGTTCCCACGGGTTCGCGCATCTACGGCATCATTCCGGGCAACTCGCAGTCCTATCTGAAGTCTCGCTTCTTCAGCCAGGAACTTCAGGTTGTCGGCGACATGGGCGAGCATCAGTGGGTCGCGGGACTCTATTACTCGAACGAAAAGATCCGTCAGCAGGCGTCGAACGCCAATGCTGGCGTGTTCTATGATCCCGTGAACACCGGGGCGGCCGTGGTTCGCAACTTTGGAACCTTCCTGTTCACGAACCCTTTCTACACCAATGCGGCGCAAAAGGCTGGCCTCTACACGACGGTCGATTCCCGATCGTTCGCGATCTTCGGCCAGGAAACCTGGAGCCCCGAGGCTTTGGATAGCAAGCTGCACCTGACGGTCGGCATCCGCTATACGGATGACCAGAAGTCGGGCCTGCGTACAACGGACGGTCAGGCTGTCGCCGGCACCATCCTGACCAATATTTCGCTCCCGGTGCTTACCGCCAAGCGGTTCGATCCAGCCGCGACGATCGCCTATGACATAACGCCGAACAACAACATCTATTACCGCTTCTCACGTGCCTACAAGGCGGGCGGCTATAATCTGGTGTCGTCGTCGGTCGTGCTGAACGGCGTGCCGCGGGTGATCAACTTCACCACGGAAGTGAACACCGCGCATGAAATCGGCCTGAAGAACGAGTTCTTCGATCGCCGCCTGCGACTGAACATCGTGGGCTTCTACAGCGAGATCCTGGGCCAGCAGCTCAACGTGTTCGCTATTCCGCCGGGCGGCATCACGCCGATCGCATCGACGATCAACGCTCCGGGCAAGACCAAGACCTATGGTGCGGAAGTGGAAGCGACTTTGTTCCCGACGCGCGGGCTGTCGATCGGCCTCAACTATGCCTATCTGCACCAGAAGCTTCCGGTGATCCCGGTCGCCCTCGATCCGCAGCTCGCGCCGAACTTCATCCCAGCCGGCGCAACGCAGATCTCGCCAGCGATGTACTTCCCGAGCAACAGCCCGCCGCACACCATCAGCGGCAACATCGACTATGACACCGAGTTTGCCGACTTCGGCACCTTCTATGTCCACCTCGATGGCTCCTACAGCAGCATGTTCCGGACCACCAACCGCCAGTCGGCCGGCAACTATCTGGTGCCGCGACGCTTGCAGACCGCGAACGGCCGCATCGGTGTCCGCGACATCGATGTCGGTGCAACGAAGCTGAACCTGTCGTTCTTCATGAACAACATCACCAATAACAACGCTCGTCAGGGCGGGTCAGGCTTTGGTGATGTGTTCTTCATGCCGCCGCGTACCTTTGGCGGACAACTCACCGCTTCCTTCTGATCCATCATCGGAAGATACGCTTACGGAGCCGGTGCAACCGGCTCCGTTCTTATGTGTGCCGGTCTTTGCGCGACACAAGCCTGATGAATCTGTCCTTCTGCCGGTCCCCGCTTGTCGATCGGGCGGCCGTGCCTGACAAGTTTTCGCGAACAGGAAAAGGCTCTGACCATGACGAACACGGAAGGCCGCATCCGGCTGCGCACGCGAGAGGATATGACGCCCGATCAGCAGGCCGATTATGACGAGAAGCCGACATCTCGGACCAATTTGTCGCGCTTGTTCGCGGTCGCCGACACCATGTATCCGCATTTGAGGGCGCTGAACCTCGCAATGGCCACGACCATCACCCTGCCCCATGCCGAGCGTGAAGTCGTGGCGCTCGCGACCCTGTTCCTGGAACGCGGCGAATATGAGATCGCCCAGCATCGCGAAGTCGCGCGCATGATGGGCTTTTCCGACGAAAAGGTCAGGGCGATCGAGGAGCAGCGCTATGGCGATCCGATGTTCGACGCGCGCGAACGTGCCTTACTCGCCTTCACGCGCCAGGTGGTGAAATCGGTCCGCGTCGATGAATATGTCTATGCCGCGCTTGCTGCTTTCTACGACGATCGCCAGATCGTCGAGACCACTTATGTCATCGGCAACTACATGATGCTCGCGCGGATCAGCGAAGTGGCCGAATTGCCGATTGATGGCGTCGTCGGTGCCAGCTTCTGGAAGAGCCAGGCCAAGGTCGAAGCATGACCCGGGCGTCGAAGAACGCCGATCAAGGAGAATGATGATGGCATCGCAGCACAGCGACGGGATCGTATCGCGCTTCGCCGACACGCCCACGATACGCGAATTCAACGTCTCCAACCACCTGCTTGGCGACCGCGCTGCGCTCGAAGCGGCATGGGAGCGCGACGGCTACTGGTTTTTCCGGGACGTGCTGGACAAGGATGCGGTCGCGCGGGTGCGCGCGACGTATCGCGAGGTGCTCGAAGCGCTCGATGTGGTCGAGGCCGGCGATCCGGACCAGACGCTGTACAACGGCGCGGCGCTCGACGATTATCCGATCAAGATGGGCGGCGATCCGACGATCGATCCGCTGCTCGCCCGCTATCCCAGCGGCGCTTTTCTGGCCGAACCGCCGATCCGTCACTTCTTCGAGCAGGTGTTCGGCGACGAGGTCATGTGGGTGCCCAATTCCGAATTCCACGCGGTCCCACCCAATCCCGCGCATCAGGGGTCACGTTTCAACTTCGTGCATTGCGATGGCGCCAACAATAAGGGTCTGGCGCTGCGGATCTGCTGGATCCCGCTCAGCGACATCGATGAAGAGACCGGCGGGCTCGCCTTGGCCGAAGGAATGCACAAGCCGCGCATGAACGATTTTCCTCGCCCCGCCCAAGGCATCAGAGAAAGCGATGTTCCGGTCGATGCCTGGCGGCGCGCAATCTATGCGCCGGGCGATGTCCTGATGTTCAGCCTGGAAACGCCGCATAGCGGGCTTGCCAATCGGTCGGACAAATATTTCCGCCTGTCGATGGACGTCCGGGGTATGCCCAAATCGGCGAATATCCCGGTCGTCGGCCATGTCGCGGCGATCGATCATAACGCGATCGCCGTCGATGCGGATGACGGGCAGCATCATGTGTTTCGGATCGATGACGACACATTCTGCCGCATCTATCGCGGCCGCCAGAGCGGAATGCCGCTGACTCGCGACGAGATTCCACAACTGGTTCATGTCGGCGCACCGGTCTACGTCGCGGCCGACCACGGCACGGCGGTCTTCATCCGCCCCTCACACTGATAGTCGCGATGGCAGAAAAGGAGATTGGCGTGGTCGCAGGGAACATGCCTTCGGTACGGCGCATCACATACGACGTTGATGGGCAGGCGCTCTCTGCGCTGGTCGCTGCCGCTGAAGCGCCGCGCGCGATCGTCATCGCCCTGCATGGCGGCGGCCACGATGCGCAATATTGGCATCATCCGCTAGCGCGCGGCTGTTCGCTGCTCACATTGGGCGCGACGCTGGGGTTCGAGGTCGTGGCGCTTGATCGGCCCGGCAATGGCGAGAGCCAGGCCGCCTTTCCGGAAGGTTTGGCATTCGACCGCCAGATCGACCTGCTCTTCTCGTTGGTTGATGCCCATTATCGCGCTCGCGGCCTGCCAATTTTTCTGATCGGGCATTCGCTGGGGGCCGGTTTGGCGGCGCACGCCGCGATCGATCCGCGCGGGGGCATCTTCGCCGGTATCGACGTGGCCGGTATGCCGATCCGGTTCGTCCCCATGCAGCTCGAAATGATGGGTCAACGCGCCGCCGAAGCGCGGCGGGCCGGTCATGCGTGTCTCGCTCCCCTCACCCCGTCCGCCATGCGATTGATGTTCTTCGGCGACGAGGGCAGCTTCGACCCGAACGTCGTTGAGCGTGATCCAGTGATCCACGCGACCCCTGTGGTAGAAACCGAGGCGGCGCGTGAGATTGTCGAACAGGCGGAAGCGCTGGTTCGTGCTCTCGACCTGCCGGTGCAATGGACGTTTGCCGCACAGGAGCGATCCTCGCTGTTCGACGCGGATATCCTTGCCTGCGTGACGGAATGGCTGTCTGCCAACCGCCATGCCCGCGTCGTCCTGCAACCCGACAGCGGCCATAATATCAGCCTTCACCATGTCGGGCGGGCCTATCATCTGCGCGCGCTCGCCTTTTTCGAGGAGATGCTCGCGCGACGCCTGCCGCGATAAGGGAGGCAACGCCGCGCCGTTCATCCGCGATTTTCTCCAGCCACTTTCAGCGCGGCCCGTGCTGCTCGATTAATAGAACCAAGGAAGATTTATGACGACCGACCAGACGCAAGAATATCCGGTTATTGGACTGGGCTGCTTTTACGAAGACCTGCCGCTCGGTAAGAAGTTCCAGACTATCGGCCGAACCCTGTTCGAGGCCGACCTGGTTAATTTCACGACCACAACCGGCATGACCGAAGTCTTGTTCACCAACCTTGAATTTCTGAAGGAAGAAAGCGACATCAAGCAGCAGGTGATCCCCGGCGCGATGGTCTTCACTTTCATCGAGGGCCTGCTGGTCCAATCGACGATGCAGCATACCGGCTTTGCGTTTCTGGGCATGGAATTCAAGATCGAGGGACCGACCTTCGTCGGCGACACCATCCATGCCGAATGTGAAGTGATCGAAAGCCGCCGTAGCGCCAAGCGGCCCAATCGCGGCCTCGTTCGTACCCGTAACCGGGTCTACAAGCAGGATGGCAGCCTCGTGCTGACTTATACCCCGCTCCGCATGGTAAAGGCGCGCACGACCGGTTGAGCTGGTTGCTGGTCCACCTCCGCGCGGGGGTGGACTATGCGTCCAGAAGCGCGCGGCCCGCGAGTAGCGCGCTCGGACCCGGCTCATTACCCGGATGCACCCGCGCGGCTTGCAGGTCGAGCCAGGGACGGGTCAGCGGTGACGCCATCGAAAGCCCTCGCGCGCCCAGATGGAGTTGAAGCCCGTCCACGATTTCGGCCATCTTGCGCATGATTTCCGTCAATTCGGCGCGCATGATCAGCCCTTCCCGCTCGGTCATGGCATGGCTGCCGGCGGCAGCGGCGTCCAGATCGTCGCAATGGCGATCAAACCGCGCTTCTGCGTCGCGAATGGCGATCTCCGCGCGCGCGATCATGGCGTGGACGGCCGGATTGTCGCGCGTGGCCTCCGCACTCATCAGCGAGCGCCTCTCCCGCGCGATCGCCAGAAAATCCGCCAGTGCCCGCCGCGCCGCGCCGATGCCCAGATTGGATACGGAAGCAGAGAAAACATAGCGTCAGGGCAGACGATGTACCGCAGCGCCCGATATCGCGTCCGGTGATTCCGGCACCAACCCCGCAGTCACCCGCCATGTCCGGTAATCAGGCACGAAGACGTCGTCGGCGATGATGTCGTGGCTTCCCGTCGCACGCAGCCCGGAGGGATTCCAGATGCGGTCGATCCGATAATCGGCCTTGGGCAGCAGGAAGGTGCGCATGTGCCGATCCCCCTCCCCTTCCCCCGGCGCAATTGCGCCCAGCAGCGACCAGTCGGCATGGACGCAACCGCTGGAAAAGGACCATCGCCCGCTCAGGCGAAAGCCGCCATCCGTCATTATCACCCGGCCGACAGGCTGAAAAGACGAACAGACCAGCGTTGCGGGATCGTCCGCCCAGATGTCCTCCTGCGCGCGGGCGTCATATTGGGCGAGAACAAAGCCCTGGACGCTGAACACCCCCTGCACCCAGGCGGCCGACACCGATCCTTCGGCAATGCGGCGCTGTACCGCCAGAAAGTCCCGCAGGCTCGCCGCGTCCCCGCCCCAGTGTGCGGGTTGCAACATGCGCAACATGCCAAGCCGATTCATCCGCGCGATAAGCGGCGCGGGAAGGTCGCATTGCGCGTCCGCTTCGGCGGCGGCAGCCTGCAATTCGGGAATCAGCGCGTCGGCGTCGCGCATCCGCTCGCACTGGCGTTCATCGCGGCGCCGAACGAGCTGGTCCGATGTGTCGGCCTCGGTTGAAGAAACGCTGCCCATTTCACCCTCTTTTGGCTCCGCGGCCAAGCGGCGTCCGCTCTGCATACCGCCGACCTGCCCAAAGCGCGCATGGGCCGCGTGGACAATCGCATATGCGATGAGAAGCGGTGCCGGCGGGCGATGGCTGGCGACCCCTGCCTGTCTGAACGACGATGCGTCCATCAACCGGAGTAAAGACATGGATCTGGGCTTGAAGGGCAAGGTGGCGATCGTCACCGGTGGCGCGCGGGGATGCGGGTTCGGGATAGCAACCGAACTCGCCCGAGAGGGCGTGCGCGTGGCGCTGACCAGCCGCGAGGGCGTGCTGGCAGAGGAGTCGGCGCGCGCGCTTTGCGAGCAGGGCTATGACGCGATCGGGCTGGGCGCGGACATGAAGCATCCAGACCAGGTCGCGCAAGTCGTGGAGGCTGTGCGCGATCGCTATGGCGACCCACTGATCATGGTCGTCAATCCGGCGGCGGCAGGACGACCGCGCGGCTTTGAAAACACCAGCGAGGCCGATTTCAGCGCGGGCCTGAATGCGTGGCTGCATCCCCTCACCCTGCTGGCGCGCGCCCTGCTCCCGGCTATGAAAGCGGCACAATGGGGCCGCGTGATCGCGATCGGGTCCGTCGCGATGAAAACGCCGCATTTGGCCGATCCCATGTATATCGGCAATATCCGCGTAGCGGTGAATGCCTTCATCAAGACATTCGCCCATGAATATGGCAAGCTGGGCATCACCGCAAACACCATTGCCACCGGCCCCTTCCTGACCGAGCTATCGCGCGCCTATATGGCCGACACGGGCGCGCTGACACAGGAGGAGATGATGGCGCAGACCGCGATGGGCCGCTGGGGCACACCCGACGAAATGGGCGCTCTCGTCGCTTTCCTGTGCTCGACCCGCGCAGCCTATATTTCGGGCGAAACGATCCGGATCGATGGTGGATATGGCAACAGCCTGTTCTGATGTCCCGTCTGCTGGCGGTGGAGCTGCCCCATCTTTCAGATCCTCACGGCTACGGAGGATAAGAGCGAAGGCATGGCTGCATTCGTGGAAAAGCGGCCGGGCGTATGGAAAGGCCGCTGAGATGTCGGATTGTCTGTGCAGAGGTGACCGGGCCTAGCCTTCATCCTTCTCCCCCAAAAATGCATATCTCGTTGCTGTTAGACGGTTTATAAAGTTGTTAGACGGTTAAGCGGCCGATTTAGTCGTGAAGATGGCCGGAATACGGCGAGTCGTGAAGGCCATCCGTTCCCGAAATGTCGTCATAACGTTCCTGATATGTCGGCGCTGCGTTCCCGAAGGCGCGAAGGTCGTTCCTTATGTGTCGATGATCGGGAAGTCGAAGCCATCTTGTGCTGAGGATTGAATCAGTTAGGTGCGTCGACCCGCGATCATCGTTCAAAAATTCGGCGCGGGATGCCGATGGGTATATTAGTTCGAGGAAGTCCGGAATAGAACCCGACACATCGGGAACGAACTCCTGCACTGGAAAGACCGCATTACAGCGTGTGGCGATTCTTCTCATGAAAGTGAATATAGCCGTATCATCGAATTTGCGCTGCCGAGAAATAGTCAGTCCAGCTAAGCCATTGATAAATTTAACATAAGATATATTATCGGCTCGGAACGAGAGATCAGGTGGATTCTATTTCGAAGTGCGAAATCCTAGGATTTATAGGGGTTTGATCCCTTTTCCAGGAAGGCACATGATGAACGGCTATCAGCATCTGGGTTTGGACGAGCGGCGCGATATCTATCGATTGGTGGCAACCGGACGTTCTGTGCGCCAAATCGCGGACGCGCTGCGGCGTCATCCATCGACGATCTATCGCAAACTCAAGCGTAACCGGCATCTGGATGAGCATCCGCTGTTTCGCGGCTATTTTCCAACGGTCGCGCAGACCATGGCGCGTGGGCGTCGTGTCCGTGGCGGGAAGATCGCCCGCCAGCCGGAACTCGCCGCCTATATCGCGGACCGCTTGTCGGCAGCCTGGTCGCCAGAGCAGATTGCAGGTTACCTACGGCGCCATCGGGGTGTTCGCGAGGCGGTGTGCCACGAAACCATTTACCAGTATGTCTATGGCCCTGATGGACGGCACCAGAAGCTGTGGCGCCGCCTGCCTGTTGCCCGCCGTTCGCGCCGGCAACGTTATGGTCGAAAGCCCCGCGGTCTCCATATCCCTGTGGCCAATACGATCGGCGCACGGCCGCAGGAAATCGCGGATCGCAGCAGCTTTGGCCATTGGGAAGGCGATCTCCTGATCTTCAGGAGAGAGTATGGCAAAACCAACCTCACCTCGCTGGTCGAACGCTGCAGCCGGTTCACTTTCCTCGCGCGTAATCCGACCCGGCATTCGGCCGGCGTCATGGCTGGCATCGATCGGCATTTGCGCGGCATGCCTCCTCCCCTCCGGCGCAGCATCACCTTCGATCGCGGCACGGAATTTGCCGCCTTTGCGACACTGCGAAACAGGCTCGGCATCACCAGCTATTTCTGCCTGCCGTCAGCACCTTGGCAGAAAGGCGGCGTGGAAAATTGCAATGGCCGAATACGGCGTTTCCTGCCCTCCGATACCGACATTGCGCTCCTGTCGGACAAAGAGATCCAGGCCGTTGCCGATCGCCTCAACACCACACCCCGCAAGTGCCTTGGCTACCGCACTCAGCACGAAGTCCTGGGAGAGCAGATCACCCTGCTCAAGGCCGGATAAATTTTGCCATCCGGGGTGGGGCTCGCCCCACCCCGGATGAAATGCTACGCATTACCTCGGGTCTCGCGCTTCAAATCGAAACCGCCAGCCCGAATAGAAATGACACCCCTCGCAACTTAGAGATGTCACACCTGCGGGACGTCTGAGGGTCTGCTGACGGTCCCAAGGCACTGGTTTTCTGGAAGCGCGGACGGCGGAGCAACCGGGAGCGGCGCTGGCGATGGCCAAGGCAGTGCTGCCGTCGCGTAAACGCAATAACAACGAGCCGTGTCGGCGTTCACAGGCCGTTCCCTGTTTACGGTGCCTGAGGGATAATGAGAACTCGCCGGTGATACGCAAGCATGGACGCTCTCCCCTTCGTTGGCTCACCCTAATCGAGCGGCGCAGCGGCTGCTCGAAAGCCGGTGACCGGCCCACTCTTCGCAGCGGGAACAGGTCCTTACCTTCCACGGTGCGTTTTCAGCAGGGATGGCGAAGATTGGAACTTCTCCAAATTGCGGGAACAGAAGCGGAATAGGTCTATGGCGGCCCGGGGATAGCGATATCGTCTGCTCGACCGATCCAGCCACGGCAGTGGCGGGCCGCATCGCGCGGATTGCGCATCAACGCCTTGATCCGTTCTACAGGAAATTCGGCCATACATAGAAACAGGCTGCGCCGATCCTCGCCCCCCAAGACGCAAGCGACAGCTTTTCGCGGGCCACACTCGATCACGGACGTGACCTCTCCGCCGGGCAATATGCGTTCGAACCGATTTTGCAACGGCAACCCTACCCAGACTGCTCCCTCCGCGTCGAGGCACAGACCATCGGGTGAGCGGTCGCCGAGATCGGCATAAAGCTGCCGAGGGCCGAGCGATCCATCGTTTGAGATAGCGAATGCATGGATTGCGTTACCGTAGAAATCGGCGACGATCAGAGTGCTTCCATCGGCTGTGACTGCCATGCCGTTGGGAAGTTTCATGCCGGTGGCCACGATCCTGCTTACGCCACCGGGTTCAACAAGAATAAGCCCACCCGTACCATCCGCGAAATAGGCGTTGATGTACGCGCGACCTGATGGATCGACTGTCATGTCGTTCGTCGATTCGCACAGAGCGGACAGATCAGCGACCAAAGTCGTCCCGGCAGGATCGCAGCGCAGGAGGTGACGCCGTCCCATCGTCGCGATCAGCAGCCTGCCGTCGGGAAGAAATCCGAGGCCCGATGGCCGATCCTCCATCTCGGCAACGCAGGTCGTGCGCCCACTCACCGGCTCCAGCGCATGAACCTTGAAATTGAGAATATCGGAAAACCAAAGACGATCACCATGCCAGCGTGGACCTTCGGGAAAGATCAGTCCATCCATGATATCGTGCCAGTTGTAATGGCGCATATTTCCACCCTTCTCAGCCATGCTTCCAGGTCGGTACGCCCTTGAGATGGAATCATGCCGCCGGTATCGGAAGGAAACGCATACTTGTCGATTGTCCCGCTGTTTTACGCGACAATTCCCCAGCGACGCGAGAAAATGCAATAGCGAGACGCGCCTTCTCGTTAGTGGAAACTCGGAGAATTGATGCTGGATTTCGCCTCACCTGCCGCAGGCTGGTCTTCCCTTTTCGGACAGGCGGGCCGCGCATGATGGGCGCTCCGCGCATTGACTTCGACGATCTGCCAGTTGGATGTTTTGCGGAAAACGATATCGCAATCGAGAACGTCTGAAATTTTGGCACGGTCCTGCCAATCCGTAACGATGCAGGTTGCCTGGCAGCGCATGGATTTGGGAGACTCGAGACGATCCAGGACGATGGATGAGAAGTGATGCCGCAGCCCCAAAGCTGCACATTTGTCAGGGATTAGCGCTAGCGCATCCCGCCCTTGCAGAGCCTCGTCATTTTGCCAGACGAATGTCGCATCAGCTGTGAAAAGGTTTGACCAGGCATTTGTTTGGCCCCGGTCGAGGGCGATACAAAAACGGCTGAGCACTTCGTGCAAGTCCATTCGGACCTGCAAATCGATCGTGGAAATGCATCCCATCGTCCATCTCCTGCCTATCCGGGCATTCACCGCCGGACATATTTATAGCGAAAAGATATAGGATATCGCTGTTCCGGCAATCCTAACCCGATGGTCAACGGATTGATCGCATATCTGTCAGATCGTGTTCACATTATTCACACCTTGATATTCACGCGAATGTCGATGCGGCGGTTCGGCCGTGCCGTCTGCGCTTCATCAAGGAGCGCCGTGACGGATACGACTGGAGGCGTGCCGCATTTGCCCATTGCTTTCCTTTCTACCCGGCCTGACGATATTGATCCTGCCATCTGAGTGAACAACTATGGGCGCAGACCGGTTGCGTTCATGACGGGCCACGATGCCAAGATGAGGTGAAAATTCTATGCGGTTGGATGACAGCAATCTGCTGACCGCCTTACACGAAGGCGCTTTCGAACAACCTTTGTGGCATAGCTTCCTGCTCCGCATCCGCGAGCGGACCAACGCCGGCTATGTCTCGCTGATTTTCCGTCCTATCGATGACCAGCCCATTTTCGAGCTGTCCACCGGCGAATCCCCACCCCTGCATCTGCGCGCGCTGTTCCATGAAAAATTCGTCCGCGACCCGCTTCCCTATCGCAATATGCGCGAGGGTCGCGTCTATCGCTTCGAGGAGCTGATCGACCCGGCCGAGCCGCTTCACCGGGCTTTTCTGGACGAACTGATATTGCCTTGGGGCATGATCCATAGCCAGAGCATCCGCGTTGCGGAACCCGGCGGGTCCGAAGCGTGGCTCGGCTGTCTGGGTAGAGCGGATATCGGCTCGTCGGTCAGCGCGCTGATGTCCGCTCTGGCGCCGCATCTGCGGATTGCTTTGCGCACCTTTGCAACGCTGGAGCGCGAGCGCGCCCGATCAACTCTGACATCGGAGGCGTTCAGGCGGCTGGATTTCGGATGGCTGACACTTGATGCGCGTTGCCGGATCATCGACATGACCGAGCATATGGAGCAGATGTTCCGGCGATCGACCGTCCTGCGGCGCGGCCGCTATGGTCGGCTCACGCCGGAATCGCCGACGGTGGATCGTCAGGTGACGGCATTGGTCAAGCAATTCGCGCAGGATCCCGACCTGCCGCCGCGCGCGATCAACCTGGCGCGCGATCCGTTGATGGACATGCTGTTGCGGCCCCTGCGCGACGGGTCGGTCGTTTCCCCGTCGCCGCCGGTCGCCATTGCCTATGTCAGCGGGGATCGCTGGTCGCAGGCCGACCGCTGCGATCAGTTGGTGGACATGTTCGGTTTGCTGCCCAGCGAAGCGAGACTCGCCTGGTCGATCGCGCAGGGTCGCTCGATCGCCGAGGCGGCGGTCGAACTGGGACTGACCATCGAAACCGCGCGCAACTATTCAAAGAAAATCTACGCGAAGACCGGATCGCGGGGCCAGTCGAGCTGGTGCGCAACGTGCTGACGAGCGTGCTGGCGCTGGCATGAGCCCCGCAAACGCGCCACTGGCGTACCGCGCAGAGAGGCTTATGGGTCGTCTTTGAGCGCCGAGCCGATGCATGGAGAGAGATGAGCTGCTGTGAACCCGATGGACTATATTCTGGCGATCCATCGAGGCGTCCATGAATCGCCGCCCTGGAAGGAATTTCTGACGCGCATGGATCGTGCGCTCGCTTGTCCGTCTACGATCGCTGTCGAGGCTTCCGATGGTTCGCTGGCCTGGCTGAAGGCCGACCCGGGGCTGCCCTTCCCATTCGACGCCATCACTCAATGGGATGCCGACCGGCTTCGCCGCCACGTCGCGACGCAGGAACCGGCGCGCGCGGATGCGAGGTTGGAGGGCGTGCGCATCCTCCCCTGGGTCGAAATGGGCAAGGGCGCGTGGTTGATCACCGCCGGTCAGGACGCATCCGGCGCAATGAACGAGCTCATCCGCACCCTAGTCCCGCATTTCGCGATTGCGCTGCGCACGCTGACCCGTCTTGAAGAACGACGCATCGCGCTCATCGCCAACCGACGGGTCATCGAGCGGCTGGACATCGGCATCCTGACGCTAGGTGGAGACGGGCGCGTGCTCGGCTTCGGTCCGCAGGCGCAGCGGATCATCGCCTCGATCGCCGGGATCGACATTCATCATGGCAAGCTTCGCCTGACCGACCGTGTGTCGGGTCGGGCGCTGGAGATGGCGATTCAGCGCTGCATCGCTTATCCGCAAGCGCCGCCGCGCGCCTTCGCTTTGTCACAGGATCCGCCGTCGGAACTGCTGGTAGTGCCCGCCCCCTCCTTTCGCGTCTATACGGCGGTCGCGCCCGCGGTGATCCTTTATATCCACCGCGCGGCGGACCATCCTACCAGCATCGCGGCCTTGCCGGCGCGGCTGCGCGAATTGTTCGACCTGACCCCGCTGGAGAGCGAGATCGCCGCGCTGCTCGCGCAGGGGCAATCGGTGCGCGCGGTCGCCGAACGGCTGGGCATCACCCAGAACACGACGCGCGGCTACCTCAAGTCGCTGTTCGCGAAAACCGGCGTCCACCGGCAGGCGGAGCTTGTTCGGCTCATTCTGCGTAGCATCGGCACGATCGCCTGATCCCCTACCGGCGACCCCCCGTTTGGAGGGTGAGGGCCGGGTCCAATGATCCTAAAGCTACGTGACAGGCGGACGCATCCGTCATGGGAGCAGGCATGGATTTCGCATTCACACCCGAGCAGACCGCGTTCCGCATGGAATTGCGCGCGTGGCTGCGGGACAATCTGCCCGCCGGCTGGGGCGGCACGTTTCAGGGGCCGGAAGACCCGCATGAAAATGCCGAGTTCCGCCGCGCCTGGGACCGCAAAATCTATGAAGCCGGCTATAATGCGGTGCATTGGCCCAAGGAATATGGCGGTCGGGAACTATCGATATTTCACACGCTGATCGTCAGCGAGGAACTGGGCCGCGTCGCCGCGCCTGAACCGTTCAACACCGCCGGCACCGAAACGGCGGGGCCGCTGCTGATGGGCGCGGGCACCGACGCGCAGAAAGCGCGCTTTCTGCCCCGGATCGCGGCGGTGGAGGATATCTGGTGCCAGGGCTTTACCGAGCCGGAGGCAGGTTCGGACCTGTCCTCGCTCAAGACGCGCGCGGTGCGTGACGGTGATGCGTGGGTGATCGAAGGGCGCAAGATATGGACCAGCCATGCGCGGGAAGCGGACTGGTGCGTCCTGCTCGCCCGCACCGATCCCGACGCGCGCACCAGCGGCGCGCTGACGGTCTTCGCCGTGCCGATGCACACGCCGGGCATCGAGGTCCGGCCGCTTCGGCAGATCACCGGCCGCGCTGATTTCAACGAGATTTTGTTCGACAACGCCCGTATCCCCGCCGACAGCCCGATCGGCGCGGTCAATGACGGGTGGCGTGTCGCCAACCAGTCGGTCGCGCGGGAACGCACATTGATCCGGCTTTATCGTCAGGCGCGCTTTCAAAACGAGTTCGAGCATGTCTTTCGCGCGGCCATGACGCGGCGGCGCGGCGCGGGCGTTGTCGCGGATGACGCCGATTTCCAACAGCAGGCGGCGGAAATCTTCGCGATGCTGCGCATCTTTCGCATCCAGAATCTGCGCCTGCTCAGCCGTCTGGAAGCGGGTGAGACGGTGGGCGCGGAAGCCAGCTTCCTGCGGCTGCTATGGACCGAGGCGCGGCAGAAGATCGGCCAGCTTGGTCTTGACGTACTGGGCGAGGACGCCGTGCTGAACGATGGCGAAACCTGTGGGGAGGGACGCTTTCAGGACGTCTATTTCTCGTCGCGGGCCGATACGATCGTCGCTGGCACCGCCCAGATTCAACGCAATATTGTCGCCGAGCGTATTCTCGGCCTGCCGAGATGAGCATGGATCACACATATACCGAAGACGAACGGATGATCGGCGAAGCGGCGCAGGCGCTGTTCGACCAACATTGTCCGATGACCGCCATACGCGACTTCATCGAGTCCGGCGCGCAATCGCCGCTCGGCGCAGAGGCGCTGGGCCAGAGCGGCCTGCTCGGCGTGGTCGCAACCGCCGATGCGGATGGAGCGGCGCTTGGCGCGGCCGCGGCGCTTCAGGTCGTGACCGCCGCCGCCACGCACCTCGCCCCCTTCCCCGTCGCGGACGCGATCGTGGCGGCTGCCATGCTGGCGCAGTCGCATACCGATGCGGCGCGCGATGTGATCGCGGGCAGGCGTCTGATCGTCATCGCACCGGGAGAACCGTTGCCTGTCGATGCGGCCGGGCGCGTTTCTGGCTGGATCGCCGCCCTCCCCTATGCGCTTGCCGCTGATGCGGTCGTGATCGCGACGGATGGACCCGACGGTACTGGTCACCGGCTGATCGATCTTGCACGGCCGGGGGTGACCTGCACCCGCCAGACGGGCATCGACCCGAGCTTTCCGCTGGGTGACCTGCTGCTGGAGGGCGTGGAAACCGGCGCGGAGGATGAGGTCGGCCCGGTCGATCCCCGGTGGGACAGGCTGCGTGTGATCCTGATGGCGGGCGAGCTGATGGCCGCGGCGCAGGTCTGCCTGAACCTGGCGGTCGATTATATGAAGGTGCGGCGACAGTTCGGGCATGAGATTGGCAAGTTTCAGGCGCTCAAGCATATCGCCGCCAATGGCGCGCTCGGCATAGAGAGCATGAAGGCGGCGATCGACTATGCCGCCTGGGCGCATGATCAGGATGATGCGGACGCGGCGATGTCGGCATCGATCGCCAAATCCTATGCGTCCGACCATGCGCGGCGCGTCGCCGAGGATGCGCTGCAATGTCATGGCGCGATCGGCTTTACCTGGGACTATGACCTCCAGCTCTATATGCGCCGCATCCTGCGCCTCGCCGCGAGCGGCGGGACGGTGCGCGCGCATCGTGCGGAGATTGCACGGATGCTGCGGGATCGCATCGGAATGGAGCAGGACGCGCGATGACGGGTGTGCTTGACGGCCTGCGGGTCATCGACTTTGGGCAATATATTGCCGGGCCGCTCGCTGCGATGCTGCTCGCCGATCAGGGCGCGGATGTGATCCGCATCGATCCGCCCGGCGGGCCGCGCTGGGATATGCCCGCCAATGCGATCTGGAATCGCGGTAAGCGCGCGATTTCGCTCGACCTCAAGAACCCGGACGATCTGGCGGTCGCGCGGGCGCTGATCGCCTCGGCCGATGTGGTTATCGAAAATTTCCGGCCCGGTGTGATGACCCGGCTCGGGTTGGACGCCGAGAAGCTGTGCCAAGACCATCCCGGCCTCATCTGGTGCGCGCTCCCCGGCTTCGCCGCCGCCGATCCGCGCGCCGCGATGCCCGCCTGGGAAGGCGTGCTGGGCGCAGCGACTGGCTATTATCTGCTCAAGGTTCAGGCGGAGCGCGACGATGCCGGGCGGTCCCTGCCCAAGGTCGATGAGGATAGGCCGATCTACAGCGCGATTCCCGTCTCCTCGATGTTCGCCGCTTGCACCGGCGCGATGAGCATCGCGATGGCACTGATCGCGCGCCAGCGCGACGGGCGCGGCCAGCGGATCGAGGCGCCGCTGTTCGACGCGACCTTCACCGCGATCGGGATGCCACACTGGGTTGGCAAGCCCGGCACCCCCTGGACCCGCAGCTATGAATGTGCGGACGGACGCTTCGTCGATCTGATCTGCTTCCACGAGAAATTCGTGCGCGCGTTCGTGCATGAGGCCGACGTCGACCATTGGCTCGACGCGCCGTTCGCTGGCGATATCCGCAAGCCCTTCCTGACCACGCCGGAGCAGGCGACCGCGCTGCTAGAAGAGATGGAGGCGTTGTTCCGCACGCGCACGGCGCTGGAATGGGAAAGCAGCCTCAACGCCGCCGGGGTGCCGGTGGCGATGTGCCGCACGACCACCGAATGGTGCGCGCTTCCGGCGGCGCGGCAGGCCGGAGCGGTCATAGAGCGCGACGATCCGCGTTTTGGCCGCACGGTCCAGCCCGGCTTGCTGGTGACGCTCGGCAACACGCCGGGCGCGCCGGGCCGGCGTGCCCCGCTGCCCGATCAGCATCGCGCGGAGATATTGGCGGAACTGGCCGCGCTGCCCCCGCGCGAGCCGCGCGCCCTTCCGCCCGAAGACAATCGCCCGCCGCTCGCCGGCCTCAAGGTGGTCGATCTCGGCACGGTGCTGGTCGGTCCGACCTGCGGCCGCACGCTGGCCGAATTCGGGGCGAAGGTCGTGAAGATCGAAAATCCCTTCGGCCAGCGGCCGGACCCCGACCTCAACCGCGGCAAGCGCAGCATGGTGGCCGATCTCACCAATCCTGCGGGTCTGGACATGCTGCTGCGCCTGTCCGACCAGGCGGACATATTTATCCAGAATTTCCGCTTCGGCGTGGCGGAGGGGCTGGGCTTTGGCGATGCGGCGCTGCGCGCGCGCAACCCGGCGCTCATCTACATGTCGTTGAACCTCTATGGACGTAACGGCCCCTGGGCGGCGCGGCCGGGCTTCGAGAATCAGGCGCAGGCCGCGTCGGGCATTCAGGAGCGGTTCGGCGGCGGCTATGGCCCGGCCAAGGAAGCGCTGCCGATCAATGACTATGGCACGGCGCTGCTCGGCACGTTCGGCATCGCGCTGGCGCTGTATGAGCGCGGCAAGGGCGGCGCGGCCAGCGGCCAGCATGTAGAAGCCGCCCTCACTTTCTCCGCGACGATGATGCAGAGCGCCATGCTGATCGCTTCACCTGACGGGCAGGTCCGCCAGCCGCGCGGGCAGAAGGCGCTGGGCACCAGCGCGCTGCATCGTGCCTATCAGGCGGTGGACGGCTGGCTGTTCCTGGGCGCGCGCGACGGCGATTGGCAGGCGCTGGATCAGATCGCGGGGCTGGGCGGCATCGCCAGCCACCCGCCGGGGCGGCGGGCAATCGCGCTGGAACAGGCGTTCGCGCAAGCGACCGTCGCGGAGTAGATCGACCGGCTGCGCGCGGCCGACATCGGCGTCCACCCGGTATCGGCGATCGATCAGGTGATGGCGCATCCCTATGCGCGCGAACGGGGCCTGTTCCTCAATCGGGATCATCCCGACGGCGGGACGGTTGCGACGATCGGCCCGGTGCCGCGCCTCTCGCGCACGCCCTTGCAACCCGGTCGCCCGCTGCGCGCGACGATGGATGCGCCTGACATCATGGCGGACATCGGCCTCGCCGAACAGGTCGAAGCCTATGCCGCGTCGGGCGTGATCACGATCCGACCATCACGCAAGCGTGCAGCCTTGAAGGCGTAGGTCTAGGGCTGCGCGGTAAGCTCGGCGATATAGGCAGGATCGCTGTCCTGCCAGAAGCCCGCCCAGCTCGGGAAAGCAGCGGGCAAGCTTGGCTGCGTCTCATGACCCGGCCAGCGCTGGAACGGGACGCCGGGCCGTTCCGTGACATCGTTGGAATACCAGTGCCGCTCGCGCCGCCGGGTGAAATACCACGCTCCGTCACGGCGCTCATACTGATCGAAATAGCAGATCGCCATCACGATCCACTGGCCGCGATCCTCATGCTCGGCCCGGCAATAGACATGGCCGGTCGCATGGTCATCGTCGATGAACGTGACCTCATGCCCGCAAATCTGGTGGACCGATCGATAGAAAGTCTTGAGACCCGGCGTGATGATCCCGCGCAGTGCTTCCCGCCCGGTGCCGGCCTTGCCGCAATTCACATCCTCGACGAACAGCGACACCCATGCGTCGATATTGCGGGAATCGACGGCGAGCGCATAGCGGATCGGCAGTTGCTGGATCGCCTGATGCGATTCCAGCCGGTCGATCCGGCGCAGCAGTTCCTCGGTCATCAGGTCAGCCTCTTCAGATTTTCCGGGTCGAACGGCAGAAAGCCCTCTCCCGATCGCAGCCGCGCGAACCAGCGCGGATCGTTCAGCAGCGACCGGCCGATGGCGAGCAGGTCGAACTCGCCCCGCTCCATCCGGGCGAGTGCGGGACCGATATTGTTCGCGGCGTGCTGCGACTGGTCGATATGCAGCGCGGTGCCAGCGCCTTTGTCCAGGCCGACCCCCCCCACCGCCATGCTCGGCACCCCGCCCAACTTTCTGACCCATCCGGCGAGATTCAGCGTGCTGCCTGCGAACAGCGGCGTGTCGAAAAAGCGCTGGCTGCAATCGAAGGCATCGACCCCGGCTTCGACCAGCGGTTGCAGCAGCATCGCCAGCTCGTCGGGCGTGTCGGCCAGCCGCGCTTTGTAATCCTGCATCTTGAACTGGGAAATGCGCAGCATGATCGGCATGTCGTCGCCGATCGCGCGGCGGATGGCGCGCACCACTTCCGCGCCGAAGCTCGCCCGCTGGCGATGATCGCCACCCCAGCGGTCAGTGCGGCGATTGGTGTAGCTCCACAGGAAGCTGTCGATCAGATAGCCGTGCGCGCCATGAATGGCGATACCGTCGAAACCGACCGCCTTCGCATTCGCCGCCGATGTCGCATAAGCGGCGATTACGTCGGCAATCTCCTCCTCGCTCATCGCCCTGGTCGGCTCCAGCGACTTTTCCCGCGCGTTGGGCCGCAGCGAGATGGTGCCATCGGCTGGTCCCCAGATACCCGACGGGCGCAGCGCCGACAGTGCCGCGACATCGTCGCCGCCGGCGGTATGCTCGACATTCCACATCGGCCCCTGATGCCAGAGCTGCGGAAAGATCGGGCAGCCATGTGCATGGACCTGATCCACGACCGCTTTCCAGCCAGCCAGTGCGGCATCGCCGTGCAGGTGTGGCACGCCGGGATTGTCGGTGGCGACCGGATGCGCGATGCTGACGCCCTCGGTCATGATCAGGCCCACGCCCGCCTCAGCCCGTCGCGCATAATAGCCCGCGACGTCCGCGCCCGGCACGCCTTCCTTCGCGAAATAGCGGGACATGGGCGACATCACCGCGCGGTTGGCGAGGGTGACGGCGCGGAGCGCGAGCGGCTGATAGAGAATGTCGGGCATGGCTTAGGGCTTAAGCGCTCTCTCGTGGTCTGGCGACAGGACGGGTCATCCATCGCATATGTGACTTGGCGCGGATGAGGCCGCCGGGCGATTGCGTACCATCCTTCCCTCGTTATCCTGTCCCGATCGGGGAGGAAGCCAACCGCCATGACAGGGCGTGCTACACATATTTTATTGGTCGCCACCGGATGCGACCTTGGTCCGCTTGGCGATGCGCTCGCGGCGGCAGGGGCGGAGATCGCTTATGTCCCTCATGACGACGAAGGCGAAGCGCTTTCCCGGCTGATCGCAGACAAGGGCCATTGCGCTCTGGTCCATGCGCATATGCCGACCCCGGCGATCGCGCCACGCCTGTTCGCGCACGTCAACGACGATCTCTGGCAGGCGCAGTGCGAAGCGCCGCTGCGCCGCACCGTCGCCACGTTGCTCGCCGCGCGCAAGGCGATGATCGCGACCGGCAAGGGCGGCGCGATCATCGGCCTCGGCCCGGCGCTGTCGCTGGTCGGCGGCGCGCAAGTGGCGGCGCTGGCCACGGCGGTCGAAGGGCAGCGCAGCTTCGTCAAGGCAGCGGCGCGCCAGTCGCTGCGCCAGGGCATCGCGGTCAACTGGATCGCGGTCCATCCCGCCTTTCTGACGCCGCAGCTGGCGGAGGTGCCTTACCTCACCCGCTTCGAGGTGGGCGGCTTTGGCCGCAACCTTATCACCGCCGACAGCATCGCCCCGCTCGTGATGGCGCTTGCCGGACCGGCGGGTCAGGCGCTCGCGGGTCAGACATTGGTCGCCGATGGCGGAGATTGGATGACGCCATGACTGGATTGCTTGCCGGGCGCACCGCGCTCATCACCGGCGCGGGAACCGGAATCGGCAGCGCGCTCGCCACCATATTCGCGCGCGAGGGCGCCAATATCGTCACGATGGCACGCAGCAGGGACGTGCAGGAGGCGACGGCTGAAGCCATTCGCAGCGCCGGCGGCAAGGCCGTGACGGTGCAGGGCGACGTGACCAGCATGGTCGACGTGCAGGCGGCGGTCGCGGCGGCGGACGACGCTTTCGGGGGCGTCGGCATCGCCATCCAGGTCGCGGCGCACGGCCGTTCCAACCGGCCAATCGACCTTGCGACCCTCGACCTTGCCGAATGGGATGCGCAATCGGCGGTAACGCTACGCGGCTGCTATAATCTGGCGCGGGCCTGCCATCCGCTGCTCGCGCGCAGCGGTCATGGCCGCTACATCGCAATCACCTCCAATTACGGCCTGTCGGGCGACGGCAGCAACCCGATCTATGCGGCGGTAAAGGGCGCGTTGCGCGGTTTCGCCAAGTCGCTCGCCAAGGAATGGGGCGATGACGGCATCACCGTCAATCTCTTCTCGCCGGCCAGCATGAGCGAGAGCACGAAGACCTATTTCGAGATCCATCCCGAAGCGTGGGAGGGGTTCCGGCCGACCATTCCGCTGCGCCGCATGGGCGACCCCTATGTCGACATCGCGCCCGGCGTGCTCGCGATCGCGGGCGACCAGTTTCAATATATGAGCGGCCAGACAGTCTGTCTGGACGGCGGAAACTACACCGCCCTTTGAAGCAGGGCAGTCAGTCACAGCATCGGAGACAATATGGCAAAGCCCCTGCGCGTAGGCATCGTTAGCGCCAACTGGAGCCTCAAGGTGCATGGCGGCGCGTGGCGTCGCCGTCCGGATGTCGAAGTCGTGGCGATCTGCACCGCGCATGAGGAAACCGCGTGCGCGGCGGCGCAAGCGCATGGCATCGCCAAGGCCTATTGGGATCATCGCGAACTCTGCGCCGATCCCGACATCGACATCGTCGACGTCGGCACCCGCCCCTCGATCCGCGTACCGATCGTGCGCGATGCGCTGGCGGCCGGCAAACATGTCTATTCAGCCCTGCCCTTTGCGTGCAGCACCGAACAGGCGGACGAGCTGAACGCGCTGCGGCAGGAAAAAGGCGTGGTCGGTGTCGTCGATGCGCAGTTCCGCTGGGTGCCCGCCGCGCAGCAGATGAAGGCGATGATCGACGATGGCTTCATCGGCAAGCCGCTCGGCTTCAATGTCCAGCTGTTCTTGCCGCTTGTGAGCCAGGAAGGCAAAACCTATGCTTTCAGTGCCTTTTCGCCTTCGGTCGATCCCTATTACTGGCTGGCCGACGCGGGTACAGGCGCGGGCGGATGGCGCAATTTCGCGACCCATTCGCTGCTCTATCTCACTCATCTTCTCGGACCGATCGATACCGTCAGCGGCATGGTGGCGAAGGGCGTGGACGTCTGGGATTTGCCCAACGGCAAGACGCTGAACCCGCAAAATGAAGATCTGGGATCGGCGACCATCCGTCTCGCCAACGGCGCGATCGGCAGCGTGCAGGCGGGATGGTGCGTGCCCGACACCGAAGGGATGCGCATCGAGATCTGGGGTGACAAGGGGCGTCTGTTGCTGACTGACCCAAGCTTCGGCAACGGCATCGGCCAGACCCTCTATGCCGGCGACAGCCGCCTGATGCCTTATGGACAGCGCATCTGCGCGCCCGTGCCGCTCGATACGCACTATCAGGCGGTGCCGGACAGCCAGGCCGGCGCCGATCAGCCCTACGTCGCGATGGACTGGATGTTCTACCACATGCTCCAGGCGGTCAAGGGCGCTGAACAAGCCTCGCCAAGCTTTGCCGAAGCCGCTGCCGTGCATCGCGCGGTCGAGGCGCTGTTCGTCTCGGCGCGCGAAGGCCGGCACGTCCGTCTTTCCGAATAGAGCCGCACGACAAGCGACGAGAAAGGATAAGCGATGGATTTGCAGCTCAGCGGCAAGCGCGCACTCGTAACCGGCAGCAGTTCGGGCATTGGCGCGGGCATCGCGCGCATCCTGGCCGCAGAAGGCGCGAACGTCATGGTGCAGGGACGCAATCGCGAACGCTGCGAGGCGGTCGCCGCCGAGATACGCGCAGCAGGCGGGACAGCCGATTTCATCCTGGGCGATCTTGCCCTCGAAGATGGCACGACCGCTGTCGCAGAGGCGGTTGCCGCGTGGCTTGGCGGGATCGACATCCTGGTCAATAATACCGGCGGGCGGGCCAGCTCGCAGCGCGGCGGCGCGAAACTCAACCCGCCCTGGCTGGAAACGCCCTGGTCCGACTGGCTCTGGACCTTTGAACAGAATATCGGCGCAGCCGTCCGCCTGATCCAGCATCTGACGCCGGCCATGAAGGCGCGCGGCTGGGGACGCATCATCAATATCGGCAGCAGTTCGGCGACCCAGACCGGTCCGGACCTTGCGGAATATCAGGCGGTGAAAGCCGCGATGGTCAATATGACGACGTCGCTGGCGCGCACATTGAGCTTTACCGGCATTACCGTGAATACGGTAACGCCCGGCACCATCCTGACGCCCGCGGTAAAGCGCACCTTCACCGACATGGCCGGGAAAATGGGTATGGACCCGGATGATTGGGACGCCATCGAGACGAAATTCGCGCGCGAAATCCACGGCCTCGCCGTCGATCATTTCGGTCGGCCGGAGGATATCGGTCGCATGGTCGCCCTTCTCGCCTCGCCGCTTTCTTCCTACATGACCGGCGCCAATTATCGCGTCGATGGCGGCTTCGTCCGCTCGATCAACTAGGACGCGCCGACGGTGACGCCGATCGACAGGCTGGTCGCGATCGAGGAGATCAAGCAGCTCAAGGCGCGCTATTTCCGGTGCGTGGACGGCAAGGATTGGGATGGATTCCGGGCCGTCTTCGCGGCCGATGCCGCGTTTGACATCAGCAATGACCGGCCCGGCTGCATCCTGATCGGGCCGGACAGCATCGCCGAAGCCGCCAGCACCCCGCTCACGGGCTGCATCAGCATCCATCATGGCCATTGCCCTGAGATCGAGGTCATATCCGAAACGACGGCGACCGGCATCTGGGCGATGGAGGACATGCTGCGCTGGGATGCGCAATCGGCGCGACCGAACCGCACGCTCCACGGCTACGGCCATTATCACGAAACCTATGTCAAGCAGGACGGCGGCTGGCGCATCCAGAGTTTGAAGCTGGTGCGCCTGCGCGTTGATCATGGCGTATGGGAGGGGGACTAATGGCTGTCGTGGGGCTTGAACATGTCAATCTGCGCGTGCCCGACCCATCCGCGTCGCTCGCATTCTTCCGCGACATCCTGCAAATGCAAGTCGTGCCACCGCCGGGCCGGACCTCGACCGAGCAAAGCGGTTGGGTGCTCGACCGGAACCGGGTGGCGGTCATCCATGTAGCCGGCACCTTCGCGCGTTACGAACCCGGCGAGACATTGCCGGCCCCCACGATGACGGGCAGCGGCGCCATTCATCACATCGCGCTCACCTGTGAGGATTATGCGCAAGTGCGCGATCGCCTGGCACAGGCGGGGCTGGAGTTTCGCGAAGCCGAGGTGCCGCAAATCAGCCTGCGGCAAATCTTCGTCGCGCAGGTCGATGGCGTCCTGTTCGAACTGAATTTCCGCGAAGCCCGATGATCGGCGTGCGGGGCCCTGCGCCCGCCCGGATCAGCGAACCGAAGCGGGATCCCAGATCAACGGCAGCTTCAGCAACGCCGTGACCATGCCAAAGCCATAAGTGCAGGACTGATCGGGATCGACGCGGAAGTCGGGGATGCGCGTCAGCCATTCTTCCAGGAAGATGCGTATTTCGCTTCGCGCCAGCGTCGCGCCGGGGCAGCGATGCGGGCCGTTGCCAAAGGCGGCATAATTGCGCTCCAGCGCGGGCCGTTCCCAATCCGCCTCGAGCGGATTATCGAACTTGCGCTTGTCCAGTGCGTGCAGCAGCGGCTTCACCCACAGTTTGTCGCCGGCTTTTAACAGCACGCCGCTCAACTCGATGTCGCTGGTGAGCGTTCGCGCGGTCGAAGACGGGGAGGCAAGCCGGATCAGTTCGTCGGCGGCATTGGCGATCAATTCGGGCCGCGCGATCAACTGCCGGCGCTGGTCGGGATGTTCGGCCAGATATTGCGCGGCGACCCCCAGCGACGATGCGACGGTATCCAGGCCGCCGAACATGATGGTCGTGAGCATTCCCATCAGTTCATTCTCGGCGATCGGCTCGCCGTTCACTTCCGCCGCGATCACCGCGCTCAGCAGGTCGTCGCGCGGATTGCTCCGCCGCTCCTGGATGACGTTGCGAAGATAGGCCTGCATTTTCTGATGCGCCGCCACCCGGTCGCCCGGTGCCTTGGGGCGGACGGCGGCCTCGGCCCAGCCGAGCAATTCCGCCGTGTCGTCCGCAGGCTGGTCGACCATCTTCATGAAGATAGTGATCGGCAGCCGCTGCGCGAATTCACCGATGAATTCGCATTGGCCGCTATGCTTGAAGCCTTCAATCAGGTCGATCGCCAATATCCGCGCTTCATCCTGCAACCCCTTGACCGCGCGCGGCGTGAAGAAGCTGTTGATGATGGTGCGATAGCGACTGTGCACTGGCGGATCGAGTTCGAGCGGAAGCACCGGCGGACGCCCCTCCTCTGGCAATGTTACCCGACGCATCGAAAACGGATCGCTATGTTTCTGCACGAACTCGATGTCGGAGGCGCGGGTCGCGATCCAGTGGCCACCATTGCGCGGCGTCCAGAACAGGTCGGGACCGTCATGCAGGCGGTTGAACGCCGCGATCGGGCCGTCCCCGGCGCCAGCCGGCGCGCCGAAATCGAAATCGACCACCCGTTCGGTGGGTACATGGGCGGGCTTTTCCGCGAGTCCGACACTTGCTGACGACATGATGGTTACTCTCTCCTGCAATCTGTGCCGTCCTATCCGAACCGGCTTTCAACTGGGCAGGCGCAGAACCTCGCGCGCGATGATGCCGCGCTGAATTTCGCTCGTGCCGCCATAAATGGTGGTGGGCCGCGACTGGAGGAAACTATGCCCCGGCGCGATGTCGGCATTGCCCGCGATCGATCCGGTCAGCGCCGCCTGCTCGCCGGCCAGCTCCAGCATGAAATCGGTGATCCGCTGGTAAAGATCGGTCTGGTTCAGCTTGAGCATCGACACGTCCGCACCCAGCGTCTCGCCGCGCCGGACGCGGTCGGCGAAGCTTTCAAACAACGCCTTGTGATCCTCCAGGTCCAGCTCGAACCGGACATAACGGTCGCGCACCAGCGGATCGTCGCCCAGTCCCAGCGTCTTGATCATCTCGCGCAGCTTGACCAGCGCGCTCGCCGACTGGCGCGGCGATCCAAAGAAGATGCGCTCGAACCCTAGCAGCGCCTTGGCCATCGACCAACCCTGATTGACCTCGCCGACCAGATTTTCCGCGGGCACCCGGACATTGTCGAGAAATACCTCGCAAAACTCGTCATGCATTTCCAGGTTGATGATCGGCCGCACGGTGACGCCGGGCAGGTCCATCGGCACCAGCAGGAAGGACATGCCGAGCTGTTTCTTCACGCTCTTGTCGGTACGGCACAGGACGAACATCCAGTTGGCGTCGGTGGCGAGCGTCGTCCACGTCTTCTGGCCGTTGATCACCCATTCGTCGCCGTCGCGCACGGCTTCGGTACGCACATTGGCCAGATCCGACCCTGCATTGGGTTCGCTATAGCCCTGGCACCAGATATGTTCGCCCGACAGGATCTTCGGCAGAAATTCCGCCTTCTGCGCTTCCGATCCATAGCGGATCAGCAGCGGGCCAAGCAGGGTTATGCCGTGGTCGGGCGCGCGCGCGACGCCATAATTCTCATATTCGTCGATCAGGATCAGCTGTTGCGAAGGCGAGAGGCCGAGGCCCCCATGCTCGCGCGGCCAGTTCGGCGCGAGCCAGCCTTCGCGCGACAGGATCATGTACCACGGCTTCACTTCGTCCCAGTGCAGCCGATATTTCGGAAAGTGCAGATCAATGGGATAATTGCGGGCGAGAAAGTCGCGGACAAGGGCGCGAAATGCGTCATCGTCCAATGTGTGCGGCTGAATAGACATGGCCCTTGCATAGCACCGCCCCGGCGCGGCGGAAACGGCCATGCCATCATCCATGTGATCGCTCATTGTCCCAATTTGTCCCAATGTCGCCAGCGTCGCCGGAATTCGTCACAATTCGTTCGGGGGCGTCGGTGGAACAGGCGACCGCTTCTTCGGGAACTGAGGAGACGATTATGAAGCGCTGGCTGATCACGGGCATTTCCAGCGGCATCGGCGCGGCGCTGGCGCGCGCGGCGCTCGATCGGGGCGATGCGGTCATCGGCACCGCGCGCGACGAGGCGGCCTGCGCCGCTTTCGAGGCGATCGCACCGGGGCGGGCGATCGCGTTGCGGCTCGACATTGCCATCCATGCCGACATTCCCGGCGCGATCGCTCGCGCCTTCGACGGCGGGCCGATCGACATCGTGGTCAGCAATGCCGGCCGAAGCCTGTTTGGTGCATTCGAGGAAACCGCGCTGGACGAAGTGAAGGCGCTGTTCGACGTCAACGTCTTTGGCACATGGGCCGTGGCGGAAGCGGTGCTGCCCCGGCTGCGCGCGCAGGGCGGCGGCATATTGGTGCATGTCTCGTCGGGCTGCGGCATCAACGGCACGCCGGGATTGAGCGCGTACAGCGCCAGCAAGTTCGCGATCGAAGGCTTTACCGAGGCGCTGGTGCGCGAAGTCGCGCGCTTCGGCATCAAGGCCATGCTGGTAGAACCGGGTGCGATCAACACCCGCTTCATCAGTCATGGCACGCGCGCCACCACGCGCCGCCTGCCCGAATATGATTTTCTCTCTGGCGCGGGGAAGGACGCGCTGGACGCTTATTATGCCACGGCCGGCGCACCCCCCGAAACGGTCGCGCAGGCGATCATTGCCGCGATCGAGAGCGATGATCCGCCGTTGCGCCTGGTCGTGGGCGATGATGTGCGTGCGTCCGTCGCGGCCAAGGCCGTGGCCTTCGCCGCGCTCGGTTCAGGATAGAAGGGCCGGCGCCAGCGCGGGGGGTCAGGCTTCGGTGACGAAAGCGTGGCCGGTGAGCGGTCCGATCCCCTCCACCCCGCCGTCGACGGCCAGATGGACGCCGTTGATGAACCGCGCTTCGTCACTCGCGAGGAACAGCACCGCCTGCGCAATGTCCCAGGCGTCGCCTTCGATGCCGAGCGGACCGACCTTGCGCCGCGCCTCGCGCATCGGCGCGGGCACTTTCGCCATCGCATGGGGCGTCATGACATGGCCGGGGGCGACCGTGTTCACCCTGATACCCTGACGCCCGTGCAGCACGCCCAGTTCGCGCGACAATTGCGCCATTGCCGCCTTGGACGGGCCATAGACCAGCGATCCCATCGCGCGCATCCCCGCGATCGACGAGATATTGACGATCGCGCCGCCGCCGTGACGCGCCATTTGCGGAATCGCGAATTTGCTCATCAGCATGACGCTGGTCAGGTTGATCTCCAGCGTCCGGTTCCACTGCTCCAGTGTCACCTCGGCGAGCTTGACGCTGACCGACACGCCGACATTATTGATCAAGATGTCGAGGTTACCGAACCGCTCGATCGCCGCCTTGACCAGGGCTTCGCAGTCGCCGGGCCTGCTCACGTCCCCGGCGAGCGCAATCGCCGTCCCGCCCGCTTCTTCGATCATCGCGGCGGTCGCCTGCGCGCGGCTGAGGTCCAAGTCCGCGCACACCACCGACGCGCCTTCGCGTCCCATGATGTAAGCGATCGCCCTGCCGATGCCGATGTCGCTGGCTTCGGCCCCCGCGCCGGTTACAATCGCAACCTTGTCGGCCAGGCGGTTCCAGTGAAGGGTCGGTTCAGTCACAGGCATTGATCCTTGGGTCAGCGCAACGGGCGCAAGTTGCGGATGGTGTCGCCATCGGTGGTAGCGATCACTTCGATCCCGCGACCATAGCGTGCGGGCACGTCGGACAGCGGCATCTGATCGCCCTTCTGCCCCCGAACGAAGCTTCGATCGTCAAAGCGGAAGCGGCGTTGTTCGGCACCGATGTTCAACAATATGCCGTCCACATCGGCCGCTTCGACTGTCCCCATGACAGGAATATTGCCATTCGATGGAATTACGCGCGTATCCATCGACAGGCGAAAGCGATCCGAATGGTTGCGCACGCCCGAATGGGGCGTACCCGGGTCCATCAGCAGGACGTCGCCGGGGCGGTAATGGGTGCGTTTCCAGGATGCCATCGCGACTTCGGCTTCAGGAATCGGCAGGATCTTCATGCCTTCATGCCGATGCAGATCGCCGTTGCAATGCACGCCTTCAATCAAGGCGAGACCGCCGATATCCTCGTCAATCTCGGCAAGCGGAATCCAGCAGACCATGAAGTCCAAGCCGTCATTATAGGTCGCGTCCTGATGGATGAATTCCAGACGGCGCTTCGTCCGGTCCGGTTCTGGGGCGACATGGCGGTGGGAGGTGAAGGGAATCCAGCAAGGTGCGCAGCCGAACAGCGTGTCGAAGAAGGCGTTGATGCGCGGATGATCGTGGATCATCCGGTCGATCCGCCGTTCGCTCAGGGGCGTCTCCAGATGATGGATGGCGCGTCCCTCAACATCCGCGCCATTATAGCGCCCTTCCGGATCGGCGGGATCGGCCACTCCCGCTTCGCCCAGGAAATCCATATAGACCTGCCGCACGTCCGCTATCGCGTGCCGGTCCAACACGTCGCGGAAAAACCAATAGCCGTCCCGCGCCCAGGCCGCCCGCAGCGCATCGTGATCGCCGATCAGATGGTTGGAACAATGATATTCGCCCATGACCGGCAGCAGTGGCTCAGCGATCGCGCTCATCCCGCTCTCCATTTCGTCAGGAAGCCAGGCACCTGTTGGCCGCCATCTTGGCCCCGCTCCCGGCACGTTGACAGGATATTTACGCGCCATTATCGGTTGTTTTTTCTCATCCAGCTCGTCCGATGCCCGATTTTGCCCTTATCGCGCTTCCCGGCGCCTATCTCAGCAGCGTCGGCGCCTTTTCCGACAGCTATTTGCTCGCGCGCGACAGGGTGGACCATATCTATCGCGACCAGGTGAAGGGCGGCATGGAGACGCGGCTGCGCATCCTGTCAATCGATGGCGGACCGGTCATGCTCAGCGACGGCACCAGCCTGAAGGCCGATGGCGCGACCGATGGTGAAGTGCTTTTCGGCTTCATCTGGCTGCCCGCCTTCCGGGTTGGCGGCCTTCGCCAGCTCAAGCAACGGCTTGCCGACAATCAGCCACTGGTCGACTGGCTGAAGCGGCAGCAACAGGCTGGCGCGGTGATCGGGGCCAGCGGCGCGGCGTCCACCCTGCTGATGGCCGCCGGCCTGACCCGTGGGCTGACCGTGCCGATCGCACGCGCGCTGCATCCGCTGCTCCGCTCGCTATTTCCACGGCAGGCGTTCGATGACCGGCTGGGTCTGGGCGACAGCGGCGACATATTGATCGCCAATGGCTTGGGCAACGATCTTCAATTGATCATTCGCGTCATGGAGCGCGCGCTCTCGCCGGAAATCGCCCGTTGGCTGCGCTCGGTTGTCGGTATCGACAAGGAAGAACAGCGGCTGGAGGCCGCCGAGCCTTCGGTCGCGCAGGCCCAGCTCTGGCTGGAACAGCATTTTACCGAGCCGGTGCGTATGGACCGGCTGGCGGCGATCATGGCGTGCAGCACCGCGACGGTGAACCGCCGCTTCCGCGCTGCGCTGGGCATGTCGCCCAAGGCTTTCCAGCAAAAGTTACGCCTTGAAACCGCGACCCGGATGCTGGAGCGGACGCCGCGATCGGTCGATCGGATCGCCGAACTGGTCGGCTATTCCGACAGCCGGCTCTTTCGCGCGATGTTCCGACGGCAGACTGGCATGTCGCCCATGCAGTGGCGCAGGCAGGCCCGCGAGGATGGTCCCGCCGCGCGCGCGACCCCGGACAACGGCAACCCGGCCTGATCGCGTATTTCCATCCGCTGTTCGATCGATTTCATCCCTGACTCGGTGCGCGGCCGGGATTATCATATTCACCAAGACGCCGCGCTTTTTGCGGCCGATGGAGAGAACATATGATAAGCCAGGTCATTAATCGCCCCGACGCGCAGGATCTGTCCCCTACGGACGTAAATCCCGCCGGCGAGTTGCAGGCGTGCAATCATCTGCTCGACGACCATGCCGCGCTCGAGAAATTCTATAAGGCGAATGGCTATATCCTGCTTCGGGGCGTACTCGATCCCGCATCGGTGGCCGAAGCGCGAGACGCGATGCTGTCCGCCGCCGCGACGCTAGGGCTTGTCGAAGCCGGCGACATCACCGGTAAATGGACGGGCAAGCCGTCGCAGGGCGGTCTTGAGGAAAGCCCGCTATATGAAGGTATAGCGCGCCGCCTGCTTGAGCATTCCGCCAATCAGGCGCTGCTGGAAAAGGTGCTGGGCGAACCCGCCTGCGCCGTGCCGCTCGTGCAATATCGCACTTATCCCCCCGGCGGCGCGGTCGGCGCGGTGCATCAGGACGGTTTCTACAGCCCGGGCATCCAGGATTACAAGCCGGTCTGGGTGGCGCTGACCCCCTGCGCGCGCGAGATGGGCGGCTTGGCGGTCGCCGTCGGTCAGAATCATCGCGGCTATTTCCATAATCTCGGAAAGCCCGCGCCTTATCCCTTTCCACGCGATGCTGTGCCCGACGATAGCTGGGCGACCACCGATTACATGCCCGGCGACGTGCTGATCGTGCATCCCCACACCCCGCATTGCGGCCTTGCCAACCGCTCCGATCGCCTGCGCGTGACCTTCGATTCCCGCGTGCAGTCGGCCCGCAACCCCAGCGCGATCGCTGCGACGGTGAAGGCAGTGACGCCCGCATCGGTTACTGTGGACGTGGAGGGTCAGGGCGAGCGGACGTTCAGCGTCGATGCCGATACCTTCATCCGCGTGCTTCATCCCGGCCGCCGTGAGCCGTTCGACAGCTTTGCCGATTACACCAAGGCCGGAATGCGGCTGGTCGTGGTGCGCGATGGCGATCGGGCGGTCATGCTGCGCAAGGCTGCCGAGGGCTGAATGCGGCGATATCATAGGGATGATGGGTGTCTGACTGCGCCCTGTCATGCTGGATTTCATGGCGAAGGCGGGCGAAAGTTCCCCGGCAATCACGGCGGGAGCGGCAGCGATGGAACATCTCGAATTCGACCGCATCATGGTGGACATCGACGACGGCGGTTTCGCCACGCTGACCCTCGATGATCCGGACAATCTCAATTCGCTCAGCCTGCCGATGGTGCTCGGCATCAGCGAAGCGATCGATGCATTGCGCAGCCGGCATATCCGGGCGCTGCTGATCCGCGCCGAAGGACGCGGCTTCTGCGGCGGCCTCAATCTCAAGCAGCGCGCCGACATGGTGACGAAAAAGCGGCCCGCCGTGTCGTTGATGAACAGCCATTTCTTCCCGATGCTGCGGCATTTGAAGGAAGCCCCCTTCCCCACCGTCTGCGCAGTCAACGGCCCGGCGGCCGGGATCGGCGTGACGCTGGCGCTGATGTGCGACGTCACGATTGCCGCGCGCTCGGCTTTCTTCGTCCTGCCTTTCACCAAGAATCTCGCGGCGCTGGGCGATGGCGGCATTTCCTGGATTTTGCCGCGCATCATCGGATGGGCGCGGGCCAAGCATATGCTGCTGTTCGGCACCCGCGTCACAGCGGAAACCGCGCTGCAATGGGGTATGCTCTACGACATGTTCGAGGATGACGAGTTGCGGGCAAAGTCCGAAGCGATCGCCCGCGATCTCGCCACCGGCCCGACCGTCGCCTTGTCAGGCGTTCGCAGATTCCTGTGGGAAGGTCTTGAAAATGGCTATGATCGCCAGCTTCAGGCGGAAGTTGAGATGAACAATGCTACCCACGCCACTTTCGACTATAAGGAAGCGCTGGCGGCGCGCGGCGAAAAGCGCAAACCGCAATTCAAAGGTGAGTAAACATAACGCCCGTCAGGCACAGCCGACGGCGGCGAAAGCGCGGTGACCATCGCATCGGTCACGTTATGCGCCCAGCAGCCTCTGCGCGTCAACTGCCAGCCCCCCTGTCGGCCTATCGTCTGCCGACTATCCCCGTCATGTTGCTTCCTTGTCCTTCAGCGGCCAATCTTCTTCATCAGCGCCTCTATGCAGGCGCGATGATCGTCGGTGTCGCGCAACACCGACATATGCGACGATACCATATCGAGATAACCATAGAGCGGCATGGTGAGCGCCTGATAGACCGATCGGCGGAAGAAACGCACCGATTCAACCGGTTGCCGCGCGATCTTGCGCGCCAATTTTATCGCGCGATCGGCCAGTTCCGCGTCGTCTACGACATGGCTGACCAGACCGATTTTCTCGGCCTCCTCGGCGTGAACAGAGGCGCCGGTCCAGAACATTTCGAGCGCCCGCGCCGCGCCGATGATACGCGGCAGGAACCAGCCGCCGCCAGCCCCCGACAACATGCCCAGATTGACGTAGGTTTCGGCAAATTCAACCGACTTGCCGGCGATGCGAATGTCGCACATCAGCCCCAGGTCGACGCCCGCGCCCCGGCAGGCGCCCTGCATGGCGGCGATCATCGGCTTGTCAGATCGTTCAAGCAGCAGCGGAATGCGCTCGATTTCCTTCCACACATTATTCTTGCGGCCCAGCCCGTCCTTCGCGCCGCGCGCCAGCATCTCGTCAAGGTCGCCGCCGGCGCAGAAATGATCGCCATTGGCGCGCAGCACGATCACCCGCACGTCGTCGTCATTGACCGCCTCGACCAGCAGGTCGTGGAGCCGGTTGGTCATGCCGCTGGTAAAGGCGTTGCGCCTTTCCGGTCGGTTGAGGACGATCGCGCGCACGCCATCGCCATGATCCTCGACCAGCACCTGACCGATCGCGGCGGCGCCCATCGCTTCGCCCATAATCAGCGCCCCTCGAAACTGGGCTTGCGCTTTTCGGCAAAGGCGTTGGCGGCCTCACAATGGTCGGCGCTGACCATCGTGAGCGCTTCATAAGCGATCGAGAGGTCGAACACCTGATTGATCTGCGCGCGCACGCTCTTGTTGACCGACGCCTTGCTCCAGCGCACGGCGAGCGGCGGCAGTTTGGCGATGTCGCGGGCGATCTCCATCGCCTTGTCCATCACGCCGTCGCGCGGTGCGACATAATTGATGATGCCCTGCCGCTCGGCTTCCGTGCCGTCGATCACGCGCCCGCGCATCAGGAAATCCTTCGCCTTGTTCGCCCCGATCAGCAGCGGCCAGATCGCCGCACCGCCATCGCCCGCGACCAGCCCGACGCGGACATGGGTATCGCCGAACTTGGCGTCCTCGGCGATCACGCTGACGTCGCAGCACACCGCGATCGTCGCGCCCAGACCCATCGCGTCGCCATTGACCGCCGCGATGATCGGCGTCTCCACGTCGAAAATCGCGTGGATCAACCGCCGCCCCAGCGCCGGGACGCCCAGCGCGTGCCGGATGCCCTGCTCCGTCCCCGCGCGCGCGGCCATCGCCTTGATGTCGCCGCCGGCGGAAAAGGCCTTGCCCGCGCCGGTCAGGATGATCGCGCGCACCGACAGGTCGTCGGACAATGCCAGCAGCTCGTCGGCAAGCTTGATGTGCAACTCGTGATCGACCGCGTTCAGGCGGTCGGGCCGATTGAGCGTGACGATCGCGATATGGCCGTCCCGTTCGACGAGGATGGGGTTCTCTATGTTCATGCGAAGACCTGCCCTTTTTCGATATAGCGGCGACGTTGGACCGTCGCATTGCCCAGCCATGCGGACAAGACCATTGCCCGCTTCACAAAGAGTCCGAGATCATGCTCCTCGGTAAAGCCGATCGCGCCATGCAACTGGATCGCTTCACGGCCAATCCGCATGGCTGCGGCGCTCGCCCTGCCCTTGGCGCGGATCGCGGCGAGCGACAGCGCGGCAGCATCGCCGGCGTCCGCTCCCAGCGCCTGGCCCAGCGTCGCGATCGCCAGTTCCTTCTGGATATAGAGATCGACCGATTTATGCTGGATCGCCTGAAAACTGCCGATCACCGCGTCGAACTGCTGGCGGACCTTGATATAATCGATGGTCATGGCGAGCATATGTTCACTGAGGCCGGTGAGGCCCGCCGCCGCGACGATCCGTGTCTCGTCCAGCGCGCGCGCAATCGCCGCGTGCGCATCCGCCCCGCGCGCGATCAGCATGGCATCGTCGATCACTACGCCATCCAGGCTGAGCGCCGCCAAAGGCGTGCCGTCCGCGCGCCAGTGCGGTGCCAGCGACAGGCCGGGCGCATCCGCCGACACGGCGACCAGGCGCAGCACGTCGCCGATTTTCGCCGGGATCAGGAAATGGGTCGCCGCCGCGCCACCGGCGACTTCTGCGCATTGTCCCGAAATATGCGTGCCCTCGTCGCCCGTAACGACGGGAAGCGCGCCATTGCTTCCCATCGCCAGTGCGATGCGCACCGAACCGTCGCCGACGCCGGACAGCAAAGTGGATCGCATGTCGCCGGTCGGCGCATGGACCAACGCGCGGGGACCAAGAACCGCCAGTTCGATCAACGGGCCGGACAACAGCCCCTTTTCCAGGCTGCCGACGATCGCGGCCATTTCCGGCAGCCCCAGACCGATGCCGCCATCCGCTTCGGGCACGACGATGCCCAGCCATCCCATCGCGACGATCTCGTCCCACAGGGCGGCGTCATGGCCCGGCAGTGACTTGCGCAGAGCGCGGTTGCGGGCATGATCGGACTTGTCGGCGACGAAACGTTCCGCGCTTGCGCGCAGTTCGTTGGCCAGTGAATTATCGGCATTGGACATCGAAATCTTCCGCTTTCGTCAATGTGATCAGCTGGGCAAGCCGAGCGCGCCCTTGGCGAGGATGTTCCGCTGAATCTGCACGGTGCCGCCATAAATGGTGGGTGGACGCGAATTCAGATAATTGTGCAACAGGCGAACCCCGCCGATCGGTTCGCCGTCCATGCCGCCATATTCCTCCGCCAGCTCAACCGTCAGTTCGGCGATGCGGGCATAGGTTTCGGTCGACGCAATCTTCAGCACCGACGCTTCCAGGCCGATCGCCGCGCCGCCGCCCACCTCCTTCGACAGCGCTTCATACATGGCGCTATTATCTTCCAGCTCCAGCTTCAGTTCGGCCACGCGGTCCAGCACCACGGGATCATCCTCAAGCCCGCGCGCCCGCACGATCTTGAGCAGATAGGCGTAAGCGGTTCGCCCCATATGCGGCGATCCCGCCCACATGCGCTCGAACCCCAGCAGCCCCTTGGCGACGCCCCAGCCCTTGTTGAGTTCGCCGACGAGATTTTTGAGCGGCGCACGCACTTCGTCCATGAAGACTTCGCCGAATTCCGCGCCACCGTCGATCGTCGGGATCGGCCGCACGGTGAAGCCGGGCTGCTTCATATCGACCAGAATGAAGCTGATGCCCTTTTGCTTGGGCACCGATTTGTCAGTGCGCGCCAGCACATAGATATAATTGGCGTCGAGCGCGCCGGACGTCCACACCTTGTGACCGCTGATTACGAACTCGTCGCCCTCGATCCGCGCTTCGGTACGCAGCCCGGCAAGGTCTGACCCCGCGCCCGGCTCCGAATAGCCCTGGCACCACAGATGTTCGCCGGACAGGATTCGCGGCAGGAAATAGTCGCGCTGCTCCTGCGTTCCGCGCGCGATCAGCGCCGGCCCAGCTAGCAGCACGCCCTGCTCCATTGCGCGCGGCACGCCCTGTTTGAGCCATTCTTCCATATGGATGATACGCTTGGATGGCGACAGGCCCATGCCGCCATGCTCGACCGGCCAGCCCGGCGCGAGCCAACCATGCCGCGACATCGCCTGATACCACGGATCCAGCTCGGTCCACGGCGGCCGCTCTTCCCGATACCGGATCGAGGGAGGACATTCCGCTTCGATGAAGTCGATCGCCGCCTGGCGAAACGCCTCATCGCTCATCGCATTCCAGTCACGCATCTACTTCAATCTCCTGCCCCTGCCTTAGATGGGTTGGGCGGCAAACCGAACAGCCGCACCGACATCATCAGGAATATGAAATCGTTGGTCGTAAGCCCCGGTCCGGTGCAGGATGTGCTAGTTCGTCGGCGCATAGTGTCTGAAGGGGATCGCGATGGACGACGGCCGGATATTGATCGAGCGCGACGCGGGCGTCATGGTCATCCGCATCGCGCGCGCGGCGAAACGCAATGCGCTCACCCCCGCGATGATCGCCGATTACAGCCAGGCGCTGGCGGATTATGACGCCGACGACGAAGCGTGCTGCGCGCTGGTCGTGGCGGAGGGCGACCATTTCACCGCCGGTCTCGACCTCGCAAAGGCGGCGGCGCTGTGGGACGCGGGCGGTACGCTTTATCCCGCGCATCTGCCGCATATTTGCGACATTCGCCCGCCTTATCGGCGCAAGCCGCTGGTCATGGCGGTTCAGGGGATCAGCTTCACCTTCGGCGTCGAAATGATGCTTGCGGCCGATGTGGTGATTGCAGCGAGCGACTGCCGTTTTGCCGTGCTCGAAACGACGCGCGGGATCATGGCGTCGGCGGGTGCGACCTTCCGCCTGCCGGCGGCAGCCGGCTGGAGCAATGCGATGCGCTGGCTGCTGACCGGTGACGAGTTCGGCGCCGAGGAAGCATATCGGATGGGACTGGTGCAGGAAGTCGTGGCGCCTGGCGCGCAGGGTGAACGCGCAATGACAATCGCGGCACGCATCGCCGCGGCGGCCCCGCTCGCGGTCATCGAAACTCGCGCCAACGCCCGTCTCGCGCAGATGGAGGGCTTCGAGGCCGCCGTGGCCCGGCTCGACGAAGTGCGCAGCTTCCTTCGCGCCTCTGACGACGCGAAGGAAGGACTGGCGAGTTTTCAGGAGCGCCGTCCGGCCCGCTTCAGCGGGCGCTAACCGGGTTTGCCGAGACTTTCCGGCGGGAGTTGTCAGTCTTCCTGCGCGATCGTGACGCGGATGCCGTCGATTTCCTCTGTCACCGGCAACTGGCAGCTCAGGCGGGAATTGGCGTCGCGATGGTCCGAACTGTCCAGGAGGTCATTCTCATCCTCGCTCATCGCCGGCAACCGGTCGGCAAAGGCGGGATCGACGTGCACATGACAGGTCGCGCAAGAACAGCAGCCGCCGCACAGCGCCATCAGTTCGTCAAAGCCATTATCGCGAATGGCTTCCATCAGGGTGATGCCTTCATTCACCGAAATCGCGGTCTCGTCGCCTGCGCGATTGATGATCGTCATGTCTACCACGGTCGGACCTTCCGAATAATGTTAATGCAAATATCATAATTAGGAACGCATCTACGCTCCTGTCAATTACTGGCCGGGCGCGACGTGAACCTTCGTGTCCTCATTTGCCCCGCGCAGCCGCTCGATCGCTGCCGGCAGTTCGTCCAGACCGACGCGCGTCGTGATCATCGACCGCGGTTCGACATGGCCGGCATCCAGCGTGTCGGCCACATGCTGGAACTCGCGAAGCGTGAAATGCATCGAAAAATGCAGGCTCACCTGCTTGAACGTCGCCATTGCCGGATTGATCGGATCGGGCGCGGTGCAGAAACCAAGCGACACTACCTTTCCGTTGCGCCGCGCCATCTTCACGCCCAGATCAAGCATCCCCGGTACGCCCACACATTCCAGCACGATATCAGGCTGGCCGCCCAATGCCTCGGTCACCCGTTCGATCTCACCCTCGCCGGATTGCACGAATGCGCTCGCGCCCATTTCCAGCGCCATCGCGGCGCGGCGATCGGAGCGCGAAACCGCCACGATCCGCCCGGCACCCAGTTTCCGCGCCCAGAAAATGGCTGCGAGCGCCACCGATCCCGCGCCCAGTACCGCAACCCGGCTGCCCGGCGGCATCTGCGCCATAGCAACGCCATGCAGGCCGACCGCCAGCGGCTCGCACAGCGCGCCGTCCTCCATCGACAGCGTCTGCGGCAGCAGGATCGTGCCCGACGCGGCGCAACGCACATATTCGGCATAGCCGCCCGAATAGCCCTTCATCTGCGGGCAGAGCGCCGGGTGACCGGCGACGCAGGCCTCGCACCGGCCGCATCCGGCGAGCGGGATAGATGTGACTCGCTGGCCGACCTTGAAGCCTTCGACCTCCGCGCCCAGCGCGACGATTTCGCCCGCATATTCATGGCCGATCACGCTGCCGGGCTGATACGTCATTCCACCATGACCCGACGTCATGTGCAGGTCGCTGCCGCACACGCCGCAGCGCTCGACTTTCACGATGATTTCGCCCGCATTGGGCGTCGGATCGGGCCGATCCTCGATGTCGAAAGGACGACCGACGCCGTTAAATACCGCTGCACGCATGGACACTCTCCCTAGCGTCTTTGTGAAGGTCGCTCGGCCCGCGACAAAGGGAAAAGCGAAACATGCTGTGATGCTTCGCGTATCGCGCCCGCTTCGTCCGCCGTTCAGCGGCTGAGCAGCGCCATGCCCTCCAGCATCAGGCCATATTCCAGATCTTCGAACAGGCGGCGCTTGAGGTCGCGGGTCAGTGCCAGCCGGGCAAAGCGCGCCGTCGCTGCCGGCCGCTGCGCGATCTGCCGCGCCAGTTCGATCGCCCGCGGCATCAGCGCGTCGCGCGCCATCACTTCGCCGACGATTCCCAGCCGATGCGCCTCGGCCGCGTCGATCGTCTCCCCGGTGAGCAGGAAATAGCGCCCCCGGTTCGGCCCCAGCAACAGCGGCCAGACGATATGCACGCCATCGCCCGGCACCACGCCCGACGGGAAATGCGGCTTGTCCTGAAAAAGTGTGTCATCGGCCGCGATCACGATGTCGGACAGCAGGCCGATCTCGGCATGGATCGTCGCAGGGCCATTGATCGCGCCGATAACCGGCACTTCGATACGCAACAGATTGTCGAGCAAGGCGCGGCCCTGACGCACCGTCTCGTTCCACGCGCCCTGCGTGAGCGCCGGCGGCGGATAGCCGGTCATGTCGAAACCGGCGCAAAAGCTTTCGCCCGTGCCGGTGACGATCAAGCAGCGCAAATCGGGATCGGCCGCCAGCTCCGCAAAAGCGTCGCCCAGTTCCAGATGCAGGCCATCGACGAACGACCAGAGCGCGGGTCCGCCGCGTGTGTGCATACGCAGCACGACGACGCCGTCCCCGATCCGGTCGAGCACGACCGATTCATAAGTCCCCGATGCTGGCATGGCCCGCCCTCCACTCATGCCCGTCGCATTCACGCGACTGGCATATGCGCCTCATACACGCGGAAGGACACGGTCGACGGATCGAGCGTGTCGCTCATCCTCATGCTTGAAGCTGCGCCACGCAATTTCGGCACGACGTCGCCCGGCGCATCGGCCTCGACCTCATAAATCGCCAGGTAGCGCGCGGCGTCTCCCGCACCCAAGCGATAGCGCTTGCCGCTGTTCACCCAGTCCAATCCGGTGACGTCAGGCAAATGCGTGCTGTCATACCACTGGTTATACGCTTCGTCCTGACCGTCCTTGGCCGACGAAAATACATGCAGATGATAGAGCATCCCGCTCTCCTCTATTTTATGCCCTGTTTATTATTCGATCGTGCCGAGAATATCGCCGACCTGATAGGTTTCGCCCGGCACCGCTGAAATGCGCAGCGTACCGGTCGCGGGGCTTTCGACTTCCTGCGTCGATTTGTCGCTCTCCAACGCATAGAGCGGCTCGCCCTCGGTCGCCTGCCCGCCATCGGCAACCAGCCACTCGGCAAGCACGCCTTCATTCATCGAAAAGCCGATCTTCGGCAGCAATATTTCGGTGGCCATCTGATTCTACCCCTTACTATTTTGCATCAGCGCCGTTGCGGCCTCGACGATCGTGTCGGTACGCGGCGCGAACGCGGTTTCCAGCGGCTTGGAAAACGGCACGGGACAAAATGCGCCCCCAAGTCGTTTCACCGGCGCCTTAAGCCTACCGAACAGTTCCTCGCTCAGCACTGCGGCGATTTCCGCGCCCACACCGAAGGGCGTGACCGCTTCGTGCACGATCAGCACGCGCCCGGTGCTGCGCGCTGAGGCGATGACGGTCTCGCGATCCCAAGGCGCGATCGTGCGCAGGTCGATCAGTTCCGCGCTGATACCGTTCTCGGCCAGCCTGGCGATCGCGGGCCGTGCTTCCTGAATCATGCGGGCATAAGCGATGATCGTGACGTCCGACCCCTGAGCCAGCACATTCGCCGTGCCGATCGGCACACGATGGCCCGCATCGGCCGCGTCGTCCTGGTTCCAGTAGGTCGGCAGATTTTCGATGAACAGCACCGGATCGGGATCGTCGATCGCCGAGCGCATCAGGCCATAGGCATCGGCGGGACTGGACGGCGCGACGACCTTGATGCCAGCAGTATGCGCGAACCAGGCTTCCAGATAATCGCAATGCTGGCCACCCGAACCAAAACCCGCGCCGGTCATCGTGCGGATGACGATCGGCACATTTGTCTGCCCGCCCGACATGAAGCGCAGCTTGGCGGCGTGATTGACGATCATGTCCATCGCGACGGTGGTGAAGTTCATCAGCATGATCTCCGCCACCGGCTTAAAACCGACCAGTGACGCGCCGATCGCCGCGCCGATGATCGCCTGCTCCGAAATCGGCGTCGTGCGCACGCGATGATCACCAAATTCGGTCGAAAGTCCGCGCGTCACGCCGACCACGCCGCCCTCTTCGGTGTCGCCGATATCCTCGCCCAGGACCAGGACCGACTCATCCTCGCGCATCGCGTCCGCCAGCGCGGCATTCACCGACTTGAGGATGTTCGACTTACCCTCGGGTATCGCTGCTCCGCGGCTCATACCGTCACTCCTTGCGCGAACACATCGCGTTGCAATTCACTGATGTCGGGGAAATCGCTGGCGATCGCATATTCGACCGCCTCGTCCAGATCGGCCTCGAAACCGGCCTCGATCTCGGCCAGCTGCGCCTCGGTCGCGACCCCCGTCTCGATCAATATCTGGCGGAAGCGCGGCACCGGGTCGTTCGCCATCGCCTGCGCCTTGCGATCCTTGTCCATATAGCCATCGGCATCGCCGAACACATGGCCGAAGAAACGATAGGTCATCGCCTCGATCAGCGTCGGCCCTTCCCCGGCGCGCGCGCGATCCAACGCGGTGCGCGCCGCGGCATACATTTCAAACACATCATTGCCATCGACCCGGTGACCCGGAATGCCATATGACGCGGCGCGATCGGCGACCCGGACATTGCTGGTCTTCTCGTAAGCGGTATGCTCGCCCCATTCATTATTCTGGCACACGAAAATGACCGGCAGCTTCCAGACGGAGGCCAGGTTCAGCGCCTCGTGGAACGCGCCGATATTGGCTGCGCCATCGCCGAAATAAGCGATCGTCACCCGCCCGTCGCCGCGCAGCTGCGATCCCCAGGCAAGGCCGTTGGCGATCGGCATCGAACTGCCGACGATTCCGGTGGTGACCATCACGCCCGACTTGGGATGGGTGATGTGCATCGGCCCGCCCTTGCCCTTGCAGGTGCCGGTGACGCGCCCCGCCAGTTCGGCCCACAGTTCCTTCAGCGGAACGCCCTTGGCCAGCATGTCATGCGTGCCGCGATAGATAGTGCAGATATAATCGTCGTCGGTCAGGCAGGACGACACTGCGCTCGGAATCACTTCCTGCCCGCGCGGACTATAATAAGGCATGACCAGCTTGCCGGCGCGGATCACCTTGCGGCTCCGCTCGTCATTCGCCTTGATAAGGGCCATTTTGCGATAGATGGCGAGCTGCGTCGCGGCATCCGGTATCGGTCTGTTGCTCATATCCATCACCTATCTCACGACCATGCACCGGTTCAAATGGCGGATCGCCCCCCGCCCCGCATATCAGGTACGTGAACATTTGCCGCATCAGGCGAAGTTTGTCTGGCGGAGCGGCAGACCGGCACGGATAAATATCAATGCGACGACGCGGCATCGAACGCCGCGCAAGCGTTAAGGGAGCAGGATATGACGACACGGCCCAGTGATGCGGAATTGCGCCAGTTGCTCGACAAGGAAGCGATTCGCGATTGCCTGCTCCGTTACAGCCGGGGCATCGACCGCATGGATCGCGACCTGATGCTTTCGGCCTATCATCCCGACGGGTATGACGATCATGGCGTCACCCAGGGCGACCGCGAAACCTTCGTCGACTGGGCGCGCAGCTATCATCAGCGCGTGCAATTGCGCCACCAGCACCGCATCAGCAACGAGACGATCGAGCTGGATGGGGACAGTGCGCATGTCGAATCCTATTATTGCTTCTGGGGCGAGAATATCGAAGGGCCGCCGACCCTCGCCTTCGGCCGCTATATCGACCAATTCGAGCGCCGCAACGGGCGCTGGGCGATCGCCTATCGCGTCTGCATCAACGAAATCAGCGGATATTTTACCGGGCGGGAAATGACCGAAAATTACAGCAAGGTCTTCTACGCCTCAGGCCCCGGCACGCGCGACACTGACGACACCTCTTACGAACGCCCGTTGCTCGCCCGGCGCGAGGGCGGCGCATGATGGCATCGCTCGAAGACCGCATGGCGCTGCGCGGTCGCACGGCAGCGGTCATTGGCGGCGCGTTCGGCATCGGTCGCGCCGTGTCGCTGACGCTGGCGGAAGCGGGCGTCGATCTGTTCATCGCCGATGTCGACGAGGAATCACTCGCCGAGACCTGCGCGGCCGCAACCGCACTGGGTCGGACCGTCACCGGCCAGCGTTGCGACGTATTGAGCGAAGCCGACGTCGATGCCTTTTATACGCTGGTAGAGGCGCAGAGCGGCACCCTCGACATCGTCGTCAATCTGGCGGGCGGCACCCGGCGCGGCAAGCTGCTCGATCGCCCGGTGGAAGAGGACGCCCGCGATATTCGCCGTAACTATGGCTATGTCGTCCAGTCCTATCGACGCGCGATCCCCTTGATCCGGCGTGGCGGGCGCGGTGGCAGCATCATCAGCTTCACCACGATCGAGGCGCACCGCGGCGCGGCGACCTTTTCGGTCTATGCCGGCGCAAAGGCCGCCACGACCAATTTTACGAAGGCGATGGCGGTGGAACTGGGCGCGGAAGGCATCAGGTGCAACTGCGTCGTTCCCGATACCACGCCTTCACGGGGCAATATGACGGCGCTCGGTCCGGAAATGGTGGCGCGCCTGCGCGATCTGCCCGCTGAAATACAGCCGGCGGGCCGCGACATGTACGTGCCGATGCGCCGCTCGCCGCTGCCTGAGGAGCTGGCGAACGGCGTCCTCTTCCTGGCGTCCGGCCTTGCTTCGGCGGTGACCGGCATCGACCTGCATGTCGATGGCGGGACCAGCGCGGCATCGGGCTTTATCGACTGGCCGCATGGCGATGGCCATGTGCCGACCCCGCTCGCCGGGTCACTGCCCCGGCTGTTCGGCACGGATTGACGGAGATCAGCATGACCAGCCCCGCACCCTGTGGCCTCAAGGCCGAACTCTATCAGATCGGCGTCGTCGTGCGGAACCTCGAACAGGGCATGGCGCATTATCGTTCGCTGCTCGGCCTTGGCCCATTCTGGCGGCTCGATACCCATTATCAGGGCCGCTATCGCGACTGGACCGGCACCATCGCCAACCGCAACGCCTTCACGCGCTGGGGCGACCTTTATCTGGAGATGATCGAACCGGGTGAGGGCCTTGCCAATGCCCGCGAATGGCTTGAAACAAGAGGCGAAGGCATTTTTCACCTGGGCTTTGTGACCGACGATATCGGCCAGCGTCCTGCCGGCGTGGAAGTCTGCTTCGAATCGACCACGACCGACGGCAAAGTCGCGGTCGTGCATCTCGATACCGTCGATCAGCTGGGCTATTTCGTCGAACTGGCGGAACGGCCGATGGTGGAGCGGCTGAACGCCCGGATCGACAGCTTCCTGGCGACCGGGGCCTGATCGCTGCCCCGGTCCCACCCAGGCGGCGATCAGCTGTCAAACATCAGCGTCATGGTCTCGGCGATCAGCGCAGGCTTTTCCTTGCCCTCAATCTCGATGGTGGCGGAAAAGGTGACCAACTGCCCGCCTTTGGTGGCCTCGACCGATTTCACTTCCTGGCTGAGGCGAACCCGGTCGCCGCTCTGCACCTGGCCGAGAAAGCGGACCTTGTTGAGGCCGTAATTCAGACTGCGCTTGCGATTCTTGACGCGGAACACCTGCCGGTTCAGGCGCGGCAATAGCGACACCAATAGATAGCCGTGCGCGATGGTCTTGCCGCTCGGCAATTCGCGCGCGGCGCGCTCTACATCGACATGAATCCACTGGTCATCGCCGGTATTCTCGGCAAAGCCCGTAATCATCGCCTGATCGACGGTCAGCCACTCGCTCTTGCCCAGGCATTGGCCGATATGCGCCGCCAGAGCGTTTGGATCTTCTACTTCGATCATAATGCCTCCTGAATAAGCCGCCTGTTGCGATGTCCGGCGTTATCGGCGCGCGCGGGGGCGTGGCTAGTCCGGCCGTGCCCGATCATATATATGATCCGCTGCCGAATTGGCTTCGGGGCCTGCCGCTTCGCGGGATATTCCCCCACTATCTGTTCGATCGCACGCCTTGCCCGGAACCGGCAGGCATGGCTATATAGCGCTACTATATATGGAGAGGTGTGAATGGAAGCGCTCGCGACCGGACCCGCGCAAGACGCGGTGCAGGCCCTGCTCGACCGGCTGGTGGCCGAAGGCAGCGAAATCGGCATTCAGGTTTGCGCTTATCAGGGTGAAACCTGCGTTGTGGACGCTTGGTCGGGCGTGACGGAAAAGGGCGGGAATGTCGCCGTGACGCCGGACACGCTCTTCAACGTCTTTTCCGTGACCAAGGCGGTGTGCTCCACCGCGGTGCACATGCAGGTAGAGCGCGGGCTGGTCGACTATGACGCGCCGGTTGCGACCTACTGGCCAGAATTCGCCGCCGCCGGCAAGGGCGACATCACCGTCCGCCAGGTGCTGTCGCATGTTTCGGGCGTCTATCGGATGCCGCCGGACGTCACGCCCGAACTGATGACGAACTGGGACTGGATGTGCCGGCGAATCGCCGAGATGCCGGCGAGCTACCCGGCAGGCAGCCGGTCCTCCTATCAGGCGATGACCTTCGGCTGGCTGACCGGCGAAATCGTGCGCCGCACCGATCCCAAGCGCCGCCCGTTCGGCCAGTTCATCCGTGATGAGATCGCCCTGCCGCTCGGCGCCGACGACTTGTGGGTCGGCATCGACGATGCGGTCGAGCCGCGCGTCGCCACGCTTGATCCCGAATCTGTCTATGTCGCGCCCGACGGCAATGCGATGCGCGAGGCAACTCCGCTTCAGGTCGACCTGATGCCGCATGTGTTCGAGCTTCCCTTCGTGCGCCGCGCGACCATCGGCGCGGTCGGCGGCATCTTCAATGCCCGCTCCTGCGCGCGGCTGTGGGCGATGCTCGCCAATTGCGGCACATTGGGGGGCGTGCGCCTACTCTCGGCGGACCGCGTCGAAAGCTTCACGCAGCCGCGCCCGCATTTCGACGATGCCGATCCCGTCTTTTTCGGCATGAAGGTGCCGATCGCCTGGTCGGGCTATTGGCTGGGCGGCGACAATCCCCCAGTGTCAGCGCCGCGCAATCCGCGCGCGCTGTCCCATCCGGGCATGGGCGGCAATATCGGCTGGGCCGATCTGGACAGCGGCCTCGCCGTCGCTTTCTGCCACAACCGCATGTTCGACACGCGCGAAGTGGCCCAGGACCATCGCACGCTGGTGGGCGATACGATCCGCGCCGCGCTGGGTCAGGCCGCGCAAGTCCCAGAAGCCGCCGCGCAGTGAAGACATGGGATTATATCATCGTCGGGGCGGGGTCGGCGGGCTGCGTGCTTGCCTATCGGCTGTCCGAAAATCCGGCGAACCAAGTGCTGCTGATCGAAGCGGGGCCAGAGGACAAATCACCCTTCATCCACATGCCCAAGGGCGCGGCGAAGCTTTTCACCGACCCGCGCCATGTCTGGTATTTCAAGACCCAGCCCGATGGGGACACGCCGGAGGAAACATGGTTGCGCGGCAAGATGCTGGGCGGGTCCTCCTCGGTCAACGGGATGATGTATTTCCGCGGCCAGCCCCAGGATTATGACGGCTGGGAAGCGATGGGTGCCAAGGGATGGGGCTGGAACGCGATAGGCGCGGCGTTCAAGGCGATCGAAGGCCATGAACTGGGCGAGGACGAGGTGCGCGGCGGCAGCGGTCCGCTGGGCGTACAGGTCGCGCCAGACCGCAGTGACTTGAGCGAAGCTTTCATTCACGCCGGCGAGCAACTCGGCCTGCCCCGCGTCGCCGACCTCAACCGGCCGGAACAGCTTGGCGTCGGCTATGCGACCCGCACTATCCGCAAGGGCCGGCGGATGAGCGCGGCGCGCGCGTTCCTGAAGCCGGCGCGCCGGCGCGCCAACCTGACCGTCATTACCGACGCCCCGGTCGAGCGTATCCTGTTCGAGGGCCGGCGGGCCGTGGGCGTCGAAGCGACCGTCCAAGGAGAGAGAAAGAGTTTCCACGCGCGCGAGACGATCCTGAGCGCGGGCGCGCTGCTGTCTCCGCGCCTGCTGATGCTGTCGGGCGTCGGGCCGGCCGCCGATCTGCGCGCGGCGGGTATTGATGTCATCGCCGACAGCCCCGGCGTGGGCCGGCACATGCTGGAGCATCGGCTGCTGATGATGCGCTACTGCCTGACCCGGCCCCTGAGCCAAAACCGCCAGTTCCGCGGGCCGCGCCTGATCCGCAACGTGCTGCGCTATGGTCTGTTCGGCACCGGACCGATGGCGGCGGGCGCCTATGAAGCGGGCGGATTCGCCAAAGCGCTGCCAGATGCGGAAACCCCTGACATAGAGGTGCTGATGGCGCCCTATGTGGTCGTGCGCGATGCGCGCGGCACGATGGTCCCGGACGATAATGAAAGCTTTCACGTCTTCGGCTATCCGCTGCGCTCCAAGAGCGAAGGTTCGATCGCACTGGATCCTTCTGCGCCGAACGGCCCGACGCTGATCAGGCCGGGCTATCTGACCGACCCCTACGACCAGAAGGTGACGGTCGCCATGTTCCGCTATGTGCGCGAATGGATGCGCCAGCCGGCGATCGCAGCGTTGATCGAAAAGGAAATCGACCCCGGCGAGCAGTTGCAGTCGGATGAAGACATCATCCATGCGTTCAGGGCGAAGGGCAATGCCGGTTATCATGCCTGCGGCACCTGCCGCATGGGCGATTTCCCTGACGCGGTGGTCGATTCCGACCTGCGGGTGAAGGGGGTCGATGGCCTGCGCGTGATGGATACGTCGATCATGCCCGCGATGGTGTCGTGCAACACCAATGGGCCGGTCATGGCGTCGGCCTGGCACGCGGCCAATCTGATCCTGGCCGGGCGGAACATCTGATAACGTGATGAAGCGCTACGATTTGGCCCGCACGCTTTATAGGAGCTGATCGCCATGCGCGATGTTCGGGACGCTGAAGACGCTGATCGGGACATGCTGGCGGGTATGTTCAGCAGAGCATTCGCCGACGATCCCTGCATGACGTGGCTCTACCCCGAGCGAAACGCGCGGAGCGTGAGCGCAGTGAACAGCTTCCGCTTTTTGTTCGATCAGAACGTCACAGGCATAAGACTGACGACGACGGGCTGTGAAGCCACAAGTCTTTGGCAGTTTTTCGCTCATGGCGATCGCCCGGCGCAAACCGAAAAGACACCGGCCGACATCTCACGCACCGCTGCGCTGACTCACGCGCTGGCCATGCATAAACCACTCGGAGAATTCTGGTATCTGCATGTAACGGCATGTGAGCCAGCCCATCAGGGTGCCGGGTGGGGGGCTGCCGTTATCCGTGCGGGTTTGGCCCGCACCGCCAGGAAGTCCATTTATCTCGAAACCGCCAATATTGCCAACCTCCCCTTTTATCGCGCGATGGGTTTTCACGTATCTGAGGAGTGGGATGTGGCGGACGGCGGCCCGCATTTCTGGTCAATGACGCGGCCCGCGACCTGACGTGCGGGCTTGTGATCAAGAAAATACCCGGCGATTGCCCCAGTCATCGCCATGTCATAGCGTGCCGCCATGCACTCGCTGAACCTGCGTCCCGCCATGTCGGCGCTGCTGCGCTATTATTCCGACACTGGCGAAATCCCCAGCCGGGCAGGTCTCGCCGAGCTGTGGGGATACAGGTCGCGCGCCTGGGCCGATCGCGTTGCCAAGCGCCTGGTGGAGACAGAATTTCTGGTCAGGCGGGCCAATGGACGGCTGGCGCCAGGCCCTTGCTTCGACATTAAGCCTGCGGACGTCGAGGGAAACGACGCAACCGCCCGCGATCCACTGCCGACCGCAGTGGAGGTGCGCGCGCTGGCATTGATGATCGCCGGCACCGGCGCGGTCCTGAGTGCGGCCGAGGAGGGCGATCGCCGGTCGGAAACGCCTAGCTTTGCGGAGCTGATGCTGCTGGACATGCTTGCCGGTCTGGATCGGCCGGAATCGCGAGAACATGAGGCGCTGCGTCGCCTGGGCGGATTTTCGCCCGACATGTTCCAGAAGGTCGTGGCAACGCTGGTGCGGGCGGGCCTGATCGACGCAAACATGGATGCGCCCGCATTGACGCTCACGGAAAAGGGCCGCGCGCTTGCCGAGGCGCGCGCGTCGTCGCCCTCCCCGGCTTTGGATGTGTTACACTCGCTGGGCGTTCGTGACCGATTGAGCCTGCTGCGCGTGATTGGGCATGTCCGGCACAGGCTGGAATCGTCTTCGGAATAGCGTCTCGCAGCATCATCACATATGTACTGATCCATAGAGTACATTTGTCCTGTATTGGTATCAGGGTGTAAGCCGGTTCCACAGATCGGACGCGCAGTGCGAATACCGGTCCGCATTCGGAAGAGGTATCGATGTCTGCCAGTGCAGTTGCGGCGCGTGACCGCCATCCCGGCAAGGAATGGCCCGACAGCGCGATTGTCCGGCTGATCGAAACGGCGGAAATGACCGCGGGCTATTTCGGTCTGGTCGATGATGTACTGAAACAGCGGATCGCGACACTGGTCCGCGCGATCATCCCTACCCGCGCCGACGCGACGATCGAAGGGATGCGCCAGGTGCGCCAGCTCATCGCCAGCCGCATCGAAATGGCAGCGGACCGCATCGCGTATCCCGAAATCGAGGCGGAGCGGATCGAGCGACCGATCTTCGTGGTCGGCGCACCACGCACCGGCACCACGATCCTGCAAGCGCTGCTCGCGCTGGACGAGGGCGCACGCACACCGCTGGCGCTGCACACCCGCTCGCCCTCCCCGCCTCCCGGCGCCGGCCCGGTCACGCAGATGCGGATCGATCGTGTGCGCCAAGACCTTATCCAGATGCTGGAGGTGTCGCCCGGTCTGCTGAAACTTCACCCCTATTGGGACAAATATGAAGACACACTGATCGAGGATGAGGAAGTCTTCGCGCTGGATTTTCAGAATTGCTACCCGACGCTGCTCTACCGCGTGCCGGGCGTGACGGCCGGGGTCGGCGCGAAGGACGCCGCCGGGGCCTACCGCTTCCACCGCCAGTTCCTGCAACATATGCAATGGCGGCAGCCGACGGGTCATTGGGTGTGCAAGGGCGTCTATCATCAATGGGCACTTGAGGCTCTGCTGGCCGAATATCCCGACGCGCTCTGCATCTGGCCGCACCGCGCGCCCTCGCAAGTCTATCCCTCGATGCTGAACATGGTGGCATCCTATTACGGGTCCATGACCAATTGGACGCAGGATTTCACGAGCGTCGGCCGCACCGTGCTGGAACGCGCCGCCGCCGGACTGGAGCGCGCGATCGCGAGTCCGATGGTCGATGATCCGCGCGTGCTGCACGTTTCGTTCAAGGAATTGAGCGCAGATCCCGCCGCGCTGGTAGCGAAAGCCTATCAGGCGTGGGACATGCCCGTCCGCCCGGCGTTCCAGGAGGCAATGCAGGGCTGGCTTGCCGATCCGGGCAATCGCGCCGACCGCTATGGCCGGCACAGCTATGATCTTGCCCCCTTCGGCATCACGAAGGAGGAAATTGACGAGATTTTCGCTGTTTATCGCCAGCGGTTCTCGCTGTGAGTGCAGATCCCGTCATGCAGCGGGTGGGAATTGTCTTCGGAGGCGCTGGCGGCATCGGCGCGGCGAGTGCGCGGCTGATCGCGGCGGACGGCGCCGCGATCATGGTCGCTGACCGTGATGGCGATGGCGCGCGGGCCGTGGCCGACGCGATCATCGCCGCTGGTGGACAAGCCGACTTCTTTGCCTGCGACGGTAATGACGAAGCGCAGATCCGCGCTCTCATCGATCGCACGGTCGCGCGCTTCGGCGGCATCGACATCCTCGCCAACATCCTCGCCATGACCGGGGACGGCCATGCCAATGCTGGATCGATCGCGGAAATGACGGCGGACGCCTGGGACCGGACCTTTGCCATCAATCTGCGCGCGCCAATGCTGGCGGCGAAATACGCCATCCCGTCCATGATCGCGCGCGGCGGCGGGTCGATCGTCAACATATCGTCCACCGCCGCGATCCTGTCGCTCGGCGCATTGCCCGCTTATGCCTCGTCCAAGGCGGGGCTGCACGCACTTAGCCGGTCAATCGCCACTGAATTTGGCGCCCGCCGCATCCGCTGCAACACGGTCGCGCCGGGCTTCATCAAAACGCCGACGACCAGCCGGATGAGCGAGGAATTCTTCGCGCTCACGCTCAAGCACAACGCGCTGCCCTTCATCGGCGCGCCCGAGGATATCGGCCATGCCGTCGCCTTTCTGGCGTCCGACAAGGCCCGCTACATCACTGGTCAGCTCATCACCGTCGATGGCGGCCAGACTACGCATCTGGGCATTTTCGCGGACCTTGCAGGCCGGGCGACGGATGCCGCCGCCCATCGCGACGATGTCGTTCCCAGCCCGAAAGGATCATGATGAAAACGCATAACCGACTGGCGGGAAAAGTCGCGGTCGTCACCGGCGGGACCGCCGGCATCGGCCAGGGCATCGTCCTGCGCTTCCTGCGCGAAGGCGCGAAGGTCGTCTATTGCTCGCGCACACCGGGCGCGGACGCCGAAAACAAAGCGATCATCGTCGCCGACATTCCCGGCGCGGCGGAGCGCGCGCATTTCATCGTCGCGGATGTCGGCGTCGAGGATCAAGTGCGCGGCGTGGTGCGCGAAGCAGTTACGCGCTTCGGCAAGCTCGACATTTTGGTCTGCAATGCGCAAGGCATAGCACAGCTGCGATCGATCGAGGACAAGCCCGATAGCGACTATGAAATGGTCCATCGCACCGGCTTCTATCAGACGCTCTGGTGCATGAAGGAGGCGCTGCCCTATCTCAAGCAGTCGGGCAATGGCCGGATCGTCACTTTCTCGTCGCACTGGAACCTGTTCGGCCAGTTCCTTTCGTCGGATTACAACACGACGAAGGCGTCGATCGAGTCGCTGACCCGCTCGGCCGCGAAGGAATGGGGGGGCTGGGGCATCACCGCCAACTGCATCCTGCCCGCCGGCGACAGCCGCGCCTACAAGACCTACAAGAATCAGAGCGCTGAAAATATTGCGCTCGCCGCCAAGAGCGACGCCGCGCGGCCGATGGGCCGGATGGGCGATTGCGAGCGCGACGTCGCCGCCGCAGTTCTGGGTCTGTGCTCGGATCATGCCCGCTTCATCACGGGGCAGGTGTTCGGCGTGGATGGCGGCGCATGGCTCTCGACTTCGCGGCAAAAGCATAAGGCGGGGACCGAAATTCACGCCGGTCGAACGCAGACAGCAGCCTGAACCGGCGGGAGGACAGAAAATGGGCATATTGGAAGGCAAGGTCGCGATCGTCGCGGACGTCAACGACCTGTCGCTGGGTATCGCGACCAAATTCGCGGCCGAGGGCGCGCAGGTCGTGCTGGTCGGCAGCGGAGCGCCGGCACAGGGCCAAACGGGGCGCTTTGTCGCTGCCGATCTCGACGACGCGGCTGCCGTCACGGCGCTAGTGAACGACATCGCCGAAACCGAGGGCGGAATCGACATATTGGTCAACGCGACCCAGCCGCCGCCGGTCTGGTCGCCCTTCGCGGAAAAAGCGGAGGAGGATTTCCGTAGCGCCTTTGACGCCGTGGTGATGCGCGCAGTGTACATGATGAAGGCGGCCTACCCCCATCTCAAGGCGCGCGGGCAAGGCCGGGTCATCAATCTCGGCTCGATGTACGGCATCGCATCGCATCGCGACGTGACCGACGCCGCGACAATCGACGGCGCGCTGATCGCCCTGACGCGCGGCGTTGGCCTGGAATGGGGCCGCGATCAGATCAACGTCAATTATCTCCAGACCGCTGCCCCCGATATTCCGGCTTTCCAGCAATTCCGTAAGGATAAGGGGACGGGCGTCGATGACCTGATCGACATGCTGCCTATGGGCCGGATGGCCGATCCGGTCGAGGATGTCGGCGGCGCGGCGCTGTTCCTGGCTTCGGACGAAGCCTGCTTCATCGTCGGGCATAAGGTGCTGGCGGATGGCGGGCAGCATGTCGCCGCCCCGGTGTTCGAACCGGGCGGAATATTCTGACGCGATGGCAGGGCTTTCGTTCGGCGACCCCAGGCAGGCGGAGGGCGTGATCGTCCAGACCGCTTTCGTCGTGCGCGATCTTGCCAAAGCGGTACAACACTGGAGCGCGACGGTCGGCGCCGGTCCCTTTTTCCGCGCCGACCTTTGCGTCCGCTCGATTTTTCGGGGGCGACCGGCGACGTCTGATGTATCGCTCGCCGTGGGCTATCATGGCGACATGATGATCGAACTGGTGCAGCCGCGCAGCGGCGATCGCAACATCTACGCCGAATATCTCGATGCACGCGGTGAAGGGCTGCATCACCTGCAACTCCATACCGCCGATCCGGACGCGGCTGCCGCGCGCTATGCGGCGGCGGGCTGCGGCACGGTCTCACGCAGCGAGAGCGCCGACTTCGGATGCTCGCTCTTCGTCGATACGCTGGACCAGCTTGGCTACTATCTCGAATTCGGCGCTTATCCCACTGCGATCACCGATCTGGTCGAGGAGTTTCGGCAGACTCACGCCGCATGGAACGGCAGTCGGCCTATGCGCGCGTATCCGCCACCGGCGCGCAAGACCTTGTGATCAGAAGGACGCATCTCATGACACGACCCGTTGACGCATTGTTTGCACCGTTTCGCATCGGATCGCTGTCGCTGCCCAACCGGCTTGTGATGGCGCCGATGGGACGGTTGCAGACTGACAATAATCTGCCGCGGCCGACCTATCCCGAATATTTCCGTAAGCGCGCCGCCGGCGGCGTCGGCCTGTTGATCGGCGAAGCGGTGGCCGTCGATCATGCCGTGGCGTGCAGTTCGGACAAACATGCCTTCTTCCACGGCGACCCGGCGTTGCAGGCGTGGAAGGACGTGGTGGATGCGGTGCATGGCGCGGGCGGGGCGTTCATGCCGCAGCTCTGGCATGGCGGACTGCTGCGCGGCCCCAATCGTCCGGGTGCTTTTCCCAATGAACATCTGGAATCGATGGGGCCGTCCGGCTGGGCGGTTCCGCTGGTCCATCCCCAGCCGATCGGGTCACCGATCGAGGCGGAAGGTCCGCTTGGCATTGCCATGACGGAGCGGGATATCGCCGATGTCGTCGCCTCTTTCGCGCGCGCGGCCGCGGATGCGGTTGCGATCGGTGCGGATGGCATAGAGATTCACGCGGCGCATGGTTATCTGATCGATCAGTTCCTGTGGCCGCGCATGAACCGGCGGACCGATGGCTATGGCGGGTCGATCGCCAACCGGGTACGGTTCGCGGCGGAGATCGTCTCGGCATGTCGCGCCGCCGTGCCATCGAACTTCCCGATCTTCTTCCGCTATTCGCAATGGAAGCAGCAGGATTATGGCGCGCGGCCCGCCGCAACACCTGCCGAACTCGAACAATTTCTTGCCCCGCTGGTCGATGCCGGCGTCGACCTGTTCGACTGCTCGACGCGACGCTTCTGGGAACCCGCCTTTGCCGGGAGCGATCTGTCGGTTGCGGGCTGGACCCGCAAGCTGAGCGGGCGGCCGACGATGGCGGTGGGATCGGTCGGGCTGGACAAGGCGAGTTGGGATACCGCGAACGCGCATTCGGTCAGCTCCGCTGATGCGGCCAGCCTCGATCCGGTCATCGAACGGCTGGAGCGCGGCGAATATGATCTGGTCGGCCTTGGCCGGATGCTGATCCCCAATCCGGACTGGCCGCAGCTGATCCGCAGCGGCGCGACCGACCGGATTCGTCCCTATTCCAACGCCAATCTCGCCGAATTCCCCTAGAGTCTGTCCTGTTCAAATCGAACCGGACAGACTCTGATTTTCCCTGTTTGTCCTGATTTCGAGCCAGATGATTCCATCTGGCTCGAAATCACTCTGCCCGCCGATCAGCGGCCGGACGCCTCCAGCAGCGCGCGCATCGCTATCGCCGTCGCGGCGAGATGCGCGTCCGGCGCGACCTCACCCTTGTAGACGCCCGCATTTGGCGTTTCCGCACTGGTGATCAGGTCGGCGGGAAGGATCGACAATATTTCCCGCAGCGGGATCGCGCCCGCGCCAGGGAGAAAGCGATGCCGCACCGCTTCGCGCGCATAGGCCTTGAAATCGCCGTAGCGCCCCGCCGGTCCGTCGCAGACCTGAACATAGCCAATCATGCCGGGGCGATCGCGGACATAGGCGGCAAGCTGGTCGAGCGTACCGCCGGTTCGCTCATAATGGAGCGTGTCGAACATGATGCCGCAGCCATGCCGCCGCGCCCAGCCATCCGCCGCCACCAGATCATGCACCTCGGTCAGCGGTGTGAACTCGATCAGCAGTTCCAGCCCGGCCTTGGCCGCTTCCGCCGCGAACAATGCGAAATTTTCGTCCGCGCGCGCCTGCTCCGGATCGGTGATCAGCACGTTCAGGCGCGGCGCGCCCAGATCGACCGCCGTTTCCATGCGCCGCTTTTGTTCATCGAGCGAGAAGTCGGGCGCGATTCGGCATCCCTCCGCCACCGCCACCTTCACTCCCGCTGCCCGCACGGCGTCGATCGCCGCGCGCCGGACGGACAGATGCTCCAGCGGCGAATTGGCGGGATCGCCGCCGACGCTGGGATTGGGATGCAGGAACAGGCTGATCGTCGCGGCGCCCGCCTCCCCCGCCATGCGCGCAAAATCGGGCGGCGAAAAATGCCCCAATGTCAGATGATCGATCCCGAACGCCATCCTCGCCTCCCCGCTTGCTTATGGAGCGTCAATGCGCGGTCGCGTATTGCGCCGCGCGCCAGCCGAAAATGAACGAAGCGGCGATCGATGCGCCAGCGCCCGGATAGACGCCTCCGGTCGCCGATGCGGTGCAATTGCCGGTCGCGAAAAGCCCCTCGATCGGCGATCCGTCGGGCTTCAGCACGCGCCCGTCGATATCGGTGACCAGACCGCCATAAGTGCCCACGTCGCCGGGGAACATGCGCACGGCATAAAAGGGCGCCTGATCGATCGGTCCCAGATTGGGATTGGGCTTGACCGAGGCGTCGCCAGCGAACCGGTCATAAAAACGGCCGCCTTTGTTAAACTCCCCATCCACGCCGGATCGCGCAAAGCGGCCCATCCGCGCGGCACTCTCCTCCAGCCCGACCGGATTGACCCCGATCTTCGCGGCCAGTTCCGCCAGCGTGTTGGCCTTGAAGAAATAGCCCTCGTCGAACCATTTTTGCGGCGTCATCATCGGCGGCTGCTTGCCCCAGGCATAATGGCTGCGATGGCGCGCATCCAGGATCGCCCAGACCGGCTTGCCCGTCTTCTGGATCACATCATGCATTCGCTCGCCGGCTTCCATGTAGCTGCCGGCCTCGTTCATGAAGCGCTTGCCGTCGCTGTCCACGACCATCACGAACGGCTTGGCGATGCATTGCGGGTGCATAAAGGGCGCGGCCGCGCCGGGCGCCAGCGATCCGGGAATCCAGACGGCCTTGTCCAGATTGTCGGTGTCCGCGCCGAGGTCGATCGCCTGCTCCAGAAGTTCGCCGGTGTCGCCGGGATTGGCATTGGTCCATTCGATCTGCGTCGGCGTGCGGTGATAGCGGTCGCGCATCGCCTGGTTTCGCGCGAATCCGCCGATGTTCAGCAATACGCCATGCCGCGCGCCGATACGCTGCACGCGGCCGTCGATCCGCGTCTCGACGCCGACGACCTTGCCGTCCTCGACCAGCAATTGCGTCACCGGCGCATCGACATGGACTTCCACGTCATTCTTGAGCGCGGCATGAAGCATCTGCGCCTGAATGGCCGCGCCCGCGCTTGCCCAATGCTTGCCGGTAAAGCGCGCGCGCGTCATGCGGAACATCAGCGCCATCATTGCGAGCCGCCCCTCCCAAGTGCGCTTGGCGAGGCCGATGCGGTGCATCTCCTTGCGCTTGAACGGGTAGGGGAACGGCCCCTTGCGCAGCTTGGACTCCCATTCGCCCAGCTTGCGCGTGTCGAACAGCGTCATGCCGACCGAGCGCCCTTGCGGCAGGCCGCCGGGCCGGTCGTCATAATAATCGGACCAGCCATCGAAGCGGCGGAACTTGACGCCCTTGCCCTCGAGCCAGGTCACCAGTTTCGGGCCTGTTTCCAGATACGCGCGCTTGCGCTCGGGCGTGGAACCCTTGCCGCCGTCGCCGACGGTGTTCATCATATATTCCCAGCCCTTGTCGAGGCTGTCCTTGATCCCTTCGCGCGCCAGCAGCGGATTGGCCGGTATCCACAATACGCCGCCCGACATGGCGGTCGATCCGCCGACCATATCGGTCTTTTCCAGCACCAGCGGCTCCTGGCCCACTTCCTTCACCGCCAGCGCCGCGGCCATCGATCCGCCGCCGCTGCCGACGATGACGAAATCGACCGTCCTGTCGAAACCGCTCATGCGATGAACTGATGAATGGCGGCGTGGAAGTTCGATACTGCCAGTTCCTGTTTGGGATTGGGGCGAGCACCCTTGAATCCCCGGCTCTTCATGCCCTGCTGAATATCGGCCATATTCTGGAAATCCTGAGTCAGGATCAGCCCCCAATCCTCCACGCTGTGAATGTCCGGCAGGAATTTGACCTCGGGCTTGGGCTCCTGCCCTTGCGGGTAGCGTTCCAGCGCATAGACGTCGAAAATGCACGTATCGGGATCATCGCCGTTGGGACGCGCGCGATAGCCCAATAGATGACCCGGCCCTTGCAGGAAAACCATGTTGGGGAAAATGTGCCAGGACGTCCCCGCCTTCGACATCGTTGGCAACGTCAGCTCGGCGGGCCACGGCACGCCGCCCGCTTCATGCTCCTCGCGATTGAGCTGCATGAATTTCATCATGACATCCATCGGCTTATCCTCAGCCGTGGTTTCCTCGCGCAGCCGCCGGGCGGCGCGCATCGTATGGTCGGTCATCGTCGTGTCGAGCGTGTCGCGCATCTCTTCATAGAAGCGGATGATGCCCTCGCGCACGTCGATGTCGCCCATTTCGCCCAGGCGCGGCGACGGCAGGCCCAGCGGACGACCGGCGGCATAGCCGAAATTGCCGTGCAGCCCATGCTTGGCGCTGATCGTGTAATCCGAAGACCAGTCGAGCACCTGCCGGTGCGTCGTCTGCACATGATAGCCCTCGGTAAAGGCTTCGAGCGCGACTTTCCAGTTGGCGGGCAGGATGGTCTGGCGGCGCCATTTATAGCGCATCGAGCCGACATCGAACACGTCAAGATAGTCCGGCGCCGGCGACAGCCAGTAGCGCAATTCGGGCGCGGCATCGTCCATGCACACGAACACCCAGCCGTTCCAGCTATCCACGCGAACGGGCACGAGCGAAATTTCGTCGTCGGGCAACTGGCCGTCCCAGTCGTCCCGGTCGACGACACCCACCGGCTTGCCTTCCAGCGTCCAGTTCCACCCGTGATATTTGCAGAAGAAGCGGCCCATCTTGCCGCAGCCGCTGGTCAGCCGCCGGCCGCGATGCGGGCAGACATTGTAGAAGGCTTTCAGCTCGCCCTTCGACGTGCGCACCACCGTTATGGATTCGTCGGAAATGTCGAATGTCAAAAACTGACCCGAATTCTCGACCTCTTCGACGCGGCCGGCCATCAGCCAGGCGCGCGGCCACAGCCGGGCTTTCTCCAGTGCGGCGAATTGCGGCGACACATAGTCCTCGCCGGGGATGAAATCGTCCCGTACGCCCTTGGTAACAAGCTTATGTTCGGTCATTTCGAGCCACTCTCTCCGGCGTCATGCGCATGTCTGTCTCGACTATCCGTTAAGCCCTGAATCCATGAAGGATGCCAGCGGCGGCGCAACCCTCCATATATGTGATGGCATGGCGCAGAAAAAGGTCGGTGCTCCGGCGCACTGTGTCTTTTCATCTTCAGCACGGACCTGATCGATGCTCCTGCGCTCTTGCCAGCGGCGCGCGCGCCGCACAGCAGGGACGGGAATCGGAGACATGTGATGGGCGAACAGGTTAAACGTAAAGGGCCGCTGGCGGGCGTGCGCATCGTGGAGATGGCGGGCATCGGCCCCGGCCCGATGGCGGCGATGCTGCTCGCTGATCTGGGCGCGACGATCATTCGCGTCGATCGCCGGGAAAAGGTCGAGCTGGGCATAAAGCGGCCGGCGCGGTTCAATCTGCTCAATCGCAATCGCGAGATATTGGAAGTCGATCTGAAAGACCCGGCGGAAAAGGCGCTGGTTCTGACCCTGGTCGAACGCGCCGATGCGTTGATCGAGGGGTTTCGGCCGGGCACGATGGAGCGGCTGGGGCTTGGCCCTGACGACTGCCTCGCGCGCAATCAGCGGCTTGTCTATGGCCGTATCACCGGTTGGGGGCAGGACGGACCCCGCGCGCTCACCGCCGGTCACGACATTAATTATATCTCGATCACCGGCGCGCTCGATGCGATCGGACCGCAAGCCGGCCCGCCGATCGCACCGCTCAATCTGGTCGGCGATTATGCCGGCGGCGCGTTATACCTCGCTATGGGCATATTGGCGGCCGTGATCGAGGCGCGGACATCTGGCAAAGGCCAGGTGGTCGATGCCGCGATCTGCGACGGGGTCGCTTCGCTCATGACCAATTTCCACGGCATGAACGCCGCGGGCATCCATCTGACGCAACGCGGTGAGAATATCCTTGACGGCGGCGCGCCTTATTATGGCGTCTATATGTGCGCCGATGGCGGCTATATGGCCGTCGGTCCGATCGAAAGCCGCTTTGAAGCGGACATGCTGCGCATATTGGGGATTGATCCCGCCACCATGCCACCCCGCGACGATCGCGCGCAATGGCCGAGGGGCAAGGCGATCGTCGCCGCCGCCTTTCTGACGCAGGACCGCGCATATTGGGAGCGCGCGTTCGACGGCACGGACGCCTGCGCCTCGCCCGTCCTTACGCTGGTCGAGGCGGTGGAAGAGCCGCATCTGGCCGCGCGCCATACCTATGTCGAGATTGACGGCGTGATACAGCCCGCGCCTGCTCCGCGTTTCAGCCGCACGCCGCCCGCCGCGCCGCATGGCCCGGTCACGCCCGACAATCTGCGTGCGCTCGCTGCATGGCTCGATCCGGCGGAGATTGCGGGCCTCTCGCTCGCCTCGAGTTAGCTTACGACCGCCGGGCAAGCCGCCGACATGCGCCGGTCATGGTTTGACTTGAGCGCCCGTCTTTTCCCCGCCATGATTGCGTCTGGATATTTCAGGGGCCGATCAGGGGTATAATGACGGGCATGACCTCGCAGCGAAAGACGCCGCTCCGGCGGGGCCGGCCGCCAATGGAAGATGCAGAGGTGCGGGAACGCCGTTTGCTAAACGCGGCCCGCGAAGAGTTTCTCACCAAGGGTTTTGAAGGCGCGAACCTCGACCGGATCGCGCAACGAAGCGGCATCAGCAAGATGACGGTCTATCGTCAGGTCGGCAGCAAGGTCGCCTTGTTCAGAAAAGTATCGATGGATGCGGTCGGAAGCCTGCGTGCCGACTATCAGGCGGCGATCGACGAAGGCGGCCCGCCTGAGAAGGTTCTGCGCGCGATCATCCGTTTGAGCAAGGAGCGCAGCAATCCCAGCAGCTATGCGATCCTGCGCCTGACCATTTCCCAATTCTATAATTTCCCCGAAATGATCGAAGCCACGCTGCAAGACACGATCGAAATCAACGAACCAGTGGCCGATTATCTTCTCCAGATCGGCGCGGCGGCGACGAAGGAGGAAGCGACGCGGCGCGGGCTTATTCTGCAATCCATGTCCGTTGGCGGCTTCCTGAAACTGATCGGCAGCGAGGAACCCAACAGCCAGTCCTGGGAAGATGACGTGCTCGCCCTGTTCCTGGGCGGGATAAGCCCGCGCATTGCCCGCTGACCGCGATCCATCACATATATGACGCCAGCACATCCATGATGAACATGATCCACCACGCTTTTTAGTCTGGCATACGACCGCGATCCCCATCATCTGCCGCGACATAAAAGCGGGAGAGGATATGGCACGGCGTTTCGAGGGCAAGGTAGCGGTCGTCACCGGCGCGGGCCGCAATATCGGGCGGGCGGAAGCGCTGCTGCTCGCCAGCGAGGGCGCGCGCGTCGTCGTCAACGATCTGGGCGGCGGACCCAATGGCGACGAGCCGGGCAACGCCTCCTTCGCGCAGCAGGTGGTCGATGAGATCGTCGCTGCGGGCGGCGAGGCGGTCGCCGAGGTATCGAGCGTCGCATCGATGGAAGGCGGCGCGGCGATCGTGCAGAAGGCGATCGATACCTGGGGTCGGATCGACATCCTGATCAACAATGCCGGCATCGTTCGCGCGGGGCGGATCGACCAGCTTGAGGAAAAGGATTTCGACCTCGTCGTCAATGTCAGCCTCAAAGGGACGTTTGCCACGGTGCGTGCGGCCGCGCCGCACTTCATCCGGCAGAAAAGCGGGGTGATCCTCAACACCGGCTCGACATCGGGCCTTGGCCATTACGGCATGAGCAATTATTCAGCCGCCAAGGAAGGCGTGTCCGGCTTCAGCCGCTCGGTGGCGCGCGATCTGGGAGAATTCGGCGTCCGCTGCAATACGCTGCGCCCAATCTCCGCGATCACCGGCACGCGCACGCCAGGTGTCACCGAAACGGTAAAACGCACCGCCGAACTGGGGCAGCCACTCAACTGGAACCGACCAATGGCCCTGCGCCGTTTGTCGCCGACCCCAGATCAGGTCGCGGCGCTTGCCGTCTGGCTATGTTCCGACACGGCGGCGCATGTGTCCGGACGCGATTTCTTTGTTCAGGGCGATGAAATCGGCCTGCTCCCCGAAGTGGAGATGATCCGCACCGTGTTCGACGCGCAGGGCTTTGACTTGGAGAGCCTAGATGATCCGGGGGTCACCGAATATCTGCTGGGCGATATCAAGAACCGTTTCGTTCGGACCGACTGAATCAAAAAAGGGTTCTGCGATGATTGGATTTTTCACCAATAGCTTTTCCCAAGTCGCTTATGTCACGAACCGCTTCGACGAAGCGATCGCGCGGTTCGCGAACGATTATGGCGTCACGCGCTGGCTGGAAGTGCGCGACATGGACATGGGACTGGACGCCGACCGGCGGCTGCGCATGGATGTCGGCTTCGCGATGGCCGGCGGCGTGCAGATCGAACTGATCGCACCATCGGGGGGCGACGACGCGATCTATCGCGGCGCGCTGTCCCCCGATTGCGAGGGATTGCAGATCGTCCATCACCATATTGCGCAGCGTATGGCGACGCTAGACGACCTCGACGCGCTGCGCGAGCGTGCGCGTGCAAATGGCCTAGCCTTGCCGATCAACTATCATTCGCCCAACGGCGTCCATTATTTCTACGTCGATACCCGCGAGACGTTGGGCCATTATCTCGAATATGTCTGGTTTCCGCCCGAATATTGGGAGGTGATGAATGCCCGCATCCCCGTCAACTGAAGCCACCCCGCCGCCGTTCCGGCTCGCCGGCGAGGGGCTGCTTCCCGTCGGCCCGCAGCCAGTCCCGACCAATATCGAGGGTATCGCCAATCATTGGCTCGCGAGCGCGCTCGCGGAAAATGGTCTGCCGGGCCTGGCGCACGCGGCCCTGTCCGAACCGATGGAGGGCACCGCGACGAAGGCGCGCATGGCGCTCAGCTGGAAGCCCGGATTTACTGGACCCGCCAGCATCATCGTCAAGGGCGGCTTTTCCGCGCACCGCGAACGCATGAGCTATATCTACGCGCACGAAGCCCGCTTCTTCCGCGAGATTGCGCCGCTGATCGACATTCGCGTTCCCGCCTGTTTCGGCACGGGGGAAGACCCCGAAGCGCGGCAATATATCGTGCTGCTGGAAGACCTCAATCTCGCCGGTGCGCAGATCTGCCGCGTCGAGCGGCCCTTCGACCGCGCCGCCACGCAAGCCTTTCTCGACATGCTGGCCCGGCTGCACGCCGCCTTCTGGAACTCGGACGCCTTTGCGGCGGGCGGTCGGTTCGAGACGATCAACCACTGGGAAGCACTGCCGGCCGGACCGCGTGGCGCCTATCAGCGCGGGCAGCTCAAAGAAGCGACCTTCCGCCATTATCTGGACCTGCCGCGCGGCCGTGCCTTGCCCCAGATGCTGCACGATCATGGCCGCATGACCGCCGCACTGGAACGGGTGACCTTGTTCGGCCACCGCCAGCCCTGGTGCATCGTCCATGCCGACTTCCACATCGGCAATCTCTATCTGACCTCCGACGGCAAGCCCGGCGCGCTCGACTGGCAAACCTGGTCCCGTGGCCATTGGGCACATGATGTCACCTATTTCCTGATCTCGGCGCTGGATGTCGTCGACCGGCGCAAATGGGTCGAGGAATTGATGGGATATTATCTGGAGCGCCTTGGCGCGCACGGCGTCCCCGATGTCCCGGCCCATGCCGACGCGATGGAGGTGTTCCGCATCCACATCGTCTACGGCCTATTTTTCTGGCTGACCAATCCGGTCGCCTTCCAGGTGGAGGCGAATAATGCGTCTGTCGCCCCCCGTTTCGGCATGGCGGCGGTCGATCATGGCCTGTTCGACGATCTTTAGGCGCGCGCAAGACGGCGGGAGATATTCATGGTGAGCATGGTGAAGCGCGAAAATAGCGATGATCGCACCGCGACGCCGCCATCACGGCGGGGGAACGATGCGCTCCCCATCCGGCGCGCGCGATGACCGCCCGGATCGATCCTATCCTGCCGGCGCTGCCGAATTTTCGCGAGGTGCGCGGGCTTCATGCGCAGGACGGGCGCGCCCTGCGAGGCGGCATGATCTTCCGATCGGAAGCCGTGCTGTCGCCCAGTGAGGAAGAGGCGCGCATCCTGCGCACGCTCGGCATCCGCACGATATTCGACCTGCGTGGGCCGGGCGAGCGTGCCGACGCGCCCAATATATGGTGGCGCGCAGAAGGCGCCGATATACGCGACATCGATCTGGTCGCCGATGCGCGCAACGCCGGATCGCACTGGGAATCCTTCTTCACCGATCCCGACGGTAAGGGCGGTACGGATCTGATGATAGCGACCTATCGCGCGTTGCCCCGCGGCGCGCTGGCGCATGTCGGATCGCTGTTTTCGGCCCTCGTCGATGGCGGCGCACCGATATTGATCCACTGCGCGGCAGGCAAGGACCGCACCGGCTTCATGGTCGCGGCGGTGCTGACGGCGATCGGCATAACCCCTGAGGCGGTGCGCGACGATTATCTGGAAAGCGGCGCGCGACCCAATCCGGCGGTCAACGCCATGACACGGGACTTGCTGGCAAAGCGATTGGGGCGGGCGCCTGCCGACAGCGTGCTTGCGGCGCTGACCGGCGTCGATCCCGCCTATCTCGATGCGAGCTTTGCCGCGATCGAAGCAGAATATGGCTCCACCGACGCCTATTTCACGGCGGCGGGCTGGGACCGGGAGCGGCGCGCGCGGCTTTGCGACGCGCTGCTGGTCTGAAGAGCAGGGAAAAAACAAGAGGAGAGCGGGATGGACGGGCTGAAGGACAAGGTGGCGGTGATCACCGGCGGGGCGACCGGCATAGGCAAAGCGCTGGCGCTCGCTCTGGCGGCCGAGGGCATGAAAGTTGTGATCGCTTCCACCAGCCGCGAGCGTCTTGACCTAGCCGCCGCCGAGATCGCCACGGCCGGCGGCGAGGTTCGCGCTCTGCTGTGCGACGTGACCGACCGGGAGGCGGTGCGCCGGCTCGCCGCTGACGCGCAAGCCGCGTTCGGCCCGGTCGATCTGCTGTGCGCCAATGCGGGAACGACGACCGCAGGTTCCTATCTCGATCATGACGATGCCGATTGGGACTGGATGATCGACCTGGTGCTGCGTGGCGTCACCCATTGCGTTCAGGCATTTTATCCCGCGATGGCGGCGCGGGGTTCGGGCCATATCCTGATCACGGGGTCGCAAACCGCTTATGCGCCCGACTGGGTGTTGAACCACGGCCCCTATGTCGCGGCCAAGGCGGCCGTCCATGCGCTCGCCGTGGCGTTGCGGCCTGAAGCAGCCGAGCATGGCGTCGGGGTGTCGCTGCTGGTACCCGCAGCCACGCGCACCGATGTGCGGGAAGGCGCACGCAGCCGGCCTGAACGCTACGGCCCGTCTGGATCGCGGGGCACGATGGCAATGCGCGCCGACGCGCCCAAGCCGCTGGCGGGTTATCCCGGCTATCTCGACGCGGAGGAAGTCGCGGCGCGCGCGATCGCCGGGATCAAGGCGAACGATCCGATCATCGTCACTCATGCCGGGATGAAGCCGCTGACCGACGAATATCTGGGCCGTATCCAGGCCGCTTATGACGCGGCGGTGCGTTTCCAGACAGAAAGCTGATTCGTGATCCGCATCGAACCCTATCGCGTGGATGTGCCGCTCTCGACGCTCGATGACCTGCACGACCGGCTGTCACGCGCACGCATCGCCGATGATTTCGGCAATGCCGACTGGCGCTATGGCGTCGAGCGCAGCTGGCTGGCGGAGATGGTCGCATATTGGCGCGACGAATATGACTGGGGCGCGCAACAGGCCGCGATCAACGCCCTGCCCAATTTCCATACCGAGATTGACGGCGTGCCGATCCACTTCCTGCATGTGAAGGGGAAAGGTCCTTCGCCCACGCCCCTCATCCTCACGCATGGCTGGCCCTGGACCTTCTGGGACTATCGCGACCTGATCGGGCCGCTGACCGACCCGGCGGCGCATGGCGGCGATCCCGCCATGTCGTTCGATCTAGTCATCCCCTCGCTGCCCGGCTTTGGCTTCTCAACGCCGCTCACGAAGACAGGCGTGGACGCGGCTGCGATCGCACAATTGTGGGTCAAGCTGATGGGGGCGCTCGGCTATCCCCGCTTCGGCGCGGCGGGCGGTGACTGGGGGGCGATCGTCACGACCCAGCTCGGTCATGCGCATGAGGAACATCTGATCGGCGTCTATGCCACGCTGGTGACTTTTCCCGGCATGGATCGCGCGCATATAGATCCCGGCAACTTCGCGCCATACGAGCAATGGATGCTGGCGCGGCTGGGCGAGGCGGCGCCGCTGATCCTCAGCCACTGGACCACGCATCGGCTGGACCCGCAGACGCTGGCCTATGCCCTGGTCGACTCGCCGGTCGGGACCGCCGCCTGGATATGGGAACGGCGGCGGGCATGGAGCGATTGCGGCGGCGACCTGCTGCGCGTGATGGACCGTGACGCGCTGTGCACGCTCGCATCCATATACTGGCTGAACGGCTCGATCGCTTCGTCGATGCGGCTATATTGGGAGCAGTTCAAGGATGGGCTGGTCTCGCCCTTGTCGCATGACCGCAAGCCGGTGATCCCGGTTCCGACCGGTTATGCTATCTTCCCGAAGGACGTGGCGATGGTCCCCCGCGCGGTCGCGGCGGAAAACACCGATCTGCGCCGTTGGACGGTCATGCCGCGCGGCGGTCATTTCGGACCGGCCGAAGCGCCAGACTTGGTGGTGAACGAATTGCGCGCCTTCTTTGGCGCTGAATATTGCCGCGACCGGCTGGCCGCGAACTGACACGAAAAAGGAAGAGAAGTATGGGAGCGCAAGCGACGATCGCGAGCGGAACCGTTGAACGACCGGCCCATGTCCCGCCGGAGCTGGAAGTCGATTTCGACTTTCGTTTTCCCCAGGGAAACACCGGCGACGTCCATCTGGGCTGGCGCAGGCTGCTGGACGGGCCGGATATCGTGTGGACGCCGCATAATGGCGGTCACTGGATCCTGACACGCGGCGAGGACATCAAGGCGCTGATTCAGGACAGCGACCATATGTCGAGCGAAAGCATCGCCATCCCTTATTTCCCGGCGAACCAAAGACCGATCAACCTCGATCCGCCCGATCAGGCGCCCTATCGCCGGCTGATCATGCCGCGCTTCGTCCCCAAGGAGATCGAGCGCGTCGGCGGCGACGTGCGCAAGCTGGCGCGCGAGATCATCGAGGAGATCGCTCCCAGGGGCGAATGCGAATTCATGGCCGATTTCGGTCAGGTTCTGCCGATCGTCGTGTTCATGAAGATCATGGGGCTGCCGCAGGAAGATCGTTTCCGCCTGCTGCCCTATGTCGAGGCGGCGGTGCGCGGATCGAAAGAGGAGCATGACGAGGCGCATGTGCAGATGGCCGCTTATTTCCACGAGCGGATCGGCGGCGGGGGTTATGCACCGGGCGGACTTACCGAGCGAATCGTGACCGCGGACATCAATGGCGCGCCGATCACGCCCGAAGATGTCATGAGCGTATGCATGTTGCTGTTGTTCGGCGGGCTAGACACGGTCGCTTCGACGCTGGGCTTCATCGCCCGTTTCCTGGCGACCCATCCGGAACATCGCCGCGAACTGGTCGAGCGGATCGATGATCCCGCCTTCGTGCGCAATGCGGTAGAGGAGTTGATCCGCCGTCACGGCGTGCCCAATGTGGGGCGCGTGGTACGCGAGGACTGGACCTATAAGGGCGTGCCTTTCCGCGCGCGCGAGATGGTGCTGTTTCCGATTCTGATGGGTGGTCTGGACGATCGCTTCGTCGATGATCCGTTGCGGGTCGACTTCTCTCGCCGTTTTCCCATTCCCCATACCGGCTTCGGCTTTGGCGCGCATACCTGTCCGGGCGCCGTGCTCGCGCGCCGTGAAATCCAGATATTCCTTGAGGAATGGCTGCCGCGTATCCCCGATTTCGAGATTGTCGGCACGCCCCGCATCGCCAGTGGCCCGGTGAACGGGGTGCAGGAACTGCATTTGCGCTGGAACCCGGCGGGAACTAGCGGGTGACGCGCACGGCGATCAGCGCCTGTCGCCTGTGCGCCGGTCGCTGCGCGATCGAACTAACGTTGGATGAGAACGACCGGATCGAAGCCGTGCGCGGGCACAAGGACGATCCGCTGACGCGCGGCTATACCTGCATCAAGGGCCTCAATCTGCCCGCGATGCATTATAGCCCGGACCGGCTGCTCCATCCGCTGGAACGCCAGCCTGACGGCAGCTTTCGACAAGTGTCGCTCGATACCGCACTCGATCGCATTGCGGAGCGACTGAACGGACTGATCGACGAAAGCGGGCCTGACAGCGTCGCCTGCTTCAAGGGCACGCTGAGCTATGGAAATTTCCTCGCCAACGCGCTGATGCCCGCATTCATGCAGGCGATCGGCTCGCGGGCCTTTTATTCAACGATGACGATCGACCAGTCGGCGAAATGGGTCACGGCGGGTCGACTGGGAAGCTGGGCAGCCGACAAGGATAGTTTCGCGCACGCCGATGTCTCCATGCTGGTCGGCAACAACCCGTTCGTGTCGCTCAGCTCTTTTTCGGTGGAATCGCACAATCCGGTAAAGGCGATGCGCGATGCCAAGGCGCGCGGCCTGAAACTGATCGTCATAGACCCGCGATATAGTGAAACGGCGCGTCATGCCGACCTGTTCCTGCAACCACTTCCCGGCGAGGATAGCGTGCTGCTGGCCGGCATATTGCGCGAGATTCTGAAGCAGGGCTGGCACGACGCGGCTTTTTGCGCGGCGCATGTCGATGGACTTGACGGCCTTCGCGCGGCGGTCGCCCCCTTCACGCTCGACGTCGTCGATGCCCGCGCGGGTATCGATCCCGACCTGCTCGTCGAAGCAGCACAGATGTTCGCGGAGCCGATCGTCGAAGACGGCATCGTTCGCCGTCGGCGCGGCGTTGCAGGATCGGGCACCGGGCCGGATATGGGACCGCACTCGAACCTTGCCGAGCATCTTCTGGAATGTCTGAACGTGGTGTGCGGCCGCTTCGCGCGCGCGGGCGACCCAGTGCCCAATCCCGGCGTGCTCGGTGCCCCGCGTCCGCGCCGGGCGGAAGTGATCGCGCCGACCCGACCGTGGGAAAGCGGGCCGCGCGATGCCCGCGGGCATGGCATGATCTATGGCGAACGCATGACCGCGGTACTCGCCGATCAGATATTGTCCGACGCCCCCGATCGCGTGCGCGCCCTGATCGTCGACGGCGGTAATCCCGCCAACGCCATTCCCGACACGGCGCGGGTGGAAAAGGGGCTCTCCGCGCTCGACCTGCTGGTGGTGATTGATCCCTTTCTGTCGACCACCGCGCAGCTCGCCGATTATGTTATTCCGCCCCGCATGATGCTGGAGCGGCTCGACGCCAACAGCCGCGATTATGAACCGTTCACGCTGTTCGTCCCCTATTCCCACTATAACGCCAAGGTGATCGAGCCGCCGGCGGATTCGGACGTGATCGATGACTGGCTGTTCTTCTGGGAACTGGCCCGCCGCATGGACCGGCGCATCATGCTGGACGGCGTGGAGATGGACATGAACCGCCCGCCAGAGGACGAAGCGCTGATGGCGTTTCTGCTGCGGCGGAGCAACGTGCCATTCGATGTGCTTAAAAATGCGCCTGGCGGGCATATATTCGATGTTGCACCGATGTCGGTGGAGGAAGGCGAGGGCAACGCGCGTTTCGCCATAGCACCGCCAGACATCGTTGCCGAACTGGCAGAACTTATGGCGGAATCACCAGCCGATGCGGGATTCACGCATCGCTTTGCCGTGCGGCGGCTGCGCGAAGTGCTGAACACGACCATGCATCGCATTCCGGCGATCAGCTGCCGCGTTCCCGCCAACCATGCCTATCTTCACCCCGACGACATGGCGGCAATTGGCGTGGCGGATGGCGACGCCGTCCTGATCCGTTCGGCGCATGGGCGGATCGAGGCCGTCGCGCAGGGTGACGATGCCGTAAGGCCAGGTGTCCTTTCGATGGCGCACGGTTGGGGTCCATTGCCGTCGGGTGGCGACGCGCCCGGCGTGAACGTCAACCTGCTGATCGACGCGGTAAAGGGCGCGGACCCGATCAACGCCATGCCGGTGATGACCGGCTTTCCGGTGCGGGTGGAGCGCGCTGCGGGTCGGGCCTGAGCGAACTTTCAGGCCGGCACGTCGCCGCTCACCGTCACCCGGTTCATCACCCGCGTTGCCGCGCCATAATCGCGGACGGCATAATGCTGGACGCTGCGATTGTCCCACATCAGCAGATCGCCAGCAGTCCAGCGATGACGGAAAGTGAAATTGGGTTCGCACGCATGGGCGTAGAGAAAGTCAAGCAGCGGCGCGCTCTCGGCCAGGGTCATGCCTTCGATCTGCTTGGTCCACACCTTGTTCACGTACAGCGCCTTCCGCCCGGTTTCCGGATGGGTCCGCACGATCGGATGGGCCGAACGCGTCGCCAGTCTGGGGTCCATGCCGTTGATCCGCCACAGCCCCTCACCCGAATGCACGGCCCGCAACGGCTCCAGCATCTTTCGCATCGCGGGCGACAGCGTTTCATAGGCCAGATACTGGTTCGCAAATATCGTGTCGCCGCCGGCATCGGGTATTTCGCGCGCCAGTAGCAGCGATCCCATCGGCGGTTCGGCGTAGAAAGACAGGTCGGAATGCCAGATGTCGGTGCGCGCGACGCTCAGCGTTTCATGCTCATCCTCGGACTGCCCGCCGCCCCGCCCCTTGCCGCCGCGTGAGGCGATCTCGATCAGCGCCTTGCTGTCCCCAATCCAGCCACCCGGCATGTCGAGCAGCGGCCCCCAGCGCTCGGCGAAGGCGAGATGCTGCGCAGGGCTCAAATGTCCTTGGCTTGGGAAAACCAGCACGAGATGGTCGATAAAGGCGGCGCGCAGCCCCGCCATCGTCGTGTCGCTGATCGGCGCGGCAAGATCGATGCTCTCGATCGCGGCGCCCAGCGATCCGCCGAGACGGCGAACGGTGAAGCCGCTTTTGACGGCAGGTCGGGGTTCAGCAACGGCGGTCGCGCTCATCTATCGTCTCCCATATATGAATTGTGACGTGCTTGACGTTCATCCCACCAGGAAGCCGCCATCGACATAAAGTATCTGGCCGGTGATCGACCGCGCGGCGTCGGACGCCATGAACCGCACGGCACGGGCGATGTCGTCCGGCTCCATCAGGTCGATCGGCAGCGCCATGCGCTCGCGCCAGTCGGCTCCCATCTTGCGCAGTTCATCGGGCGCGAAGCTGTCGGGGATCGATCCCGATCCGCCCGGCGTCCGGGTGCCGCCCGGCCCCACCGCATTGACGCGGATCATATGCGGCCCCAGTTCCTTGGCAAGCGAGCGCGTCATTTGCGCCAGCCCGGCCTTGGCTGCATTATAATCGACTTTCCAGCGCACCGGCTGCGCCGCGGCGGTCGATACAATATTGACGATGCTACCCGGCACGTTCCGATCGATCATGTCCTTGGCCACCGCCTGCGACAGGAAGAACGGCGCGCGCAGATTGACGTCCATGAACTTGTCCCAATGGGCTTCGTCCAGCGTCTCCCACGTATACCAGTCGCGCAGGCCCGCATTATTGATCAATATGTCGATGCCGCCAAAATGCGCGCGCGCATCGCGCACCAGCCGCGCGCGGTCCTCCGATTGCGTGAGGTCGGCGGCGATCGGCAGGACGCCCTCCCCCAGTTCCCGCGCCAGTGCATTTATGCCGTCGGCGTTGATGTCGGTCGCCACAATCCGCGCGCCGGCGTCGGCCAGACGGCGCGCAATACCCTCGCCAATGCCCCGCGCCGCGCCGGTCACCAGCGCGACCTTGCCCACAAGCTGGAACAGGCTTTCCGTAGGCGTGATGCTCACTTCGCGTCTCCCATGATGGTGATGGTCACAAGGCCGGGGTCTGGCCGCCGTCGACATTGACGATGGTGCCGGCGAGATAGGCCGCGCGCGCGGACGCGAGGAAAATAGCAACTTCGGCAATTTCGCGCGGCGATGCCGATCGTCCCATCGGAAAGGTTCGGGCATATTGCCGGGTCAGTTCGTCCACGGTGACGCCCAATATGCGGGCATAATCCTGTCGCGCCGAAACCGCGCGATCGGTCGCGGTCGCTGCCGGATTGAGGCCGACCACGCGCACGCCCTTGGGCGCGAGCGCGACACCCAGCCCCACCGTCGCCAGCATCAGCGCGGCATTGGCCGCCCCGCCGCACAGATGCGCGGTCTGCGCGACTTTGCCGCCGGTGCCGATGATCGGCACGATCACGCCGCTGCCGCGCGCGATCATGTCGGGCTTTGCGCAATCGATCATCGTCATGACGGCCAGGAACTTGGCGTCCCACGCCTTGCGCCAGTCGTCCGACGCGATCGTCAGCGGGTCATGGAAAGCCGCCGCGCCCGCCGAACAGATCAGCACATCGGGCACGCCTGCCCGCGCAACGATGCTGTCATAGCCGCGTCGTGCGCTGGCGGGGTCAGACGTATCGGCCGCAGCGTAGAGAACCGCGTCGCCGCCCCCCAGCCCGGCGGCGGCGGCTTCGAGCCGGGCGGGATCGCGCGACACCATCGCGACGCGCGCGCCCTCGGCCAGCAATGCCTCCACGCAGGCGAAGCCGATGCCCCGGCTGGCGCCGGTCACCAGCGCCAGCTTGCCCTCAAGCTCCAGCTTCACGGCCGTGCCTCTTGCGCCACGCGCATCATCCCTCCTCCTTGTCGCCGTCCTGTGTCGGGCGGCGTCAAGAAGAGTAGGACATTATCGCAAGACGCGCGCGCCCCTGGACGGAACAACAGATATTCGTGGCGGGTCTATCAGTAACCGCGGCCCACGCGATAATCTGCGAAGGCTTCCGCCAGCTTCTCGCGCGGCGGCTCCCCATCCGCTCGCCGCGATCCGCCGCCGCCGTCATGCGGATGCGCATCCAGCCAATCCTGCATCGCCGCTTCGGCTTCGCTCGACAGGGTGATGCCGAAATGATCGTAGATGCGACGGACCGTCCCCATTCGATCGGCCACGAAGGCGCGGAACTCGATATCAATGAACTGGTCGGGGGCGCTTTGCTTCGCCCGCTCCGCCTCCGCCAGCGCATCGCGCCAGAAATTCGTCTCGCGCGCGCCCACCGCCGCCGGGTCGCTATAGCCGAGCGTACCGCGCTGCGAAGAGACGAGAAGGCGCGTTATCGACGGTATGGCATCGACCGGGTCGCGGTGCGTCTGGATGACGCGCGCATCGGGGAAGACTTCGAGCAACGCCCCCATACCGTAGAGATCGCCCGGATTCTTGAGCAGCCAGGTGCGGTCGTCGTGGAGACCGATCAGCTTCAGGCAGTCGCGCATCCATTCATAATTGGGCCGTTCACTCTGCTGCCGCTGCCAAGCATCATATTCGGGCACGCCCCAGATCGACGAGAAATAATTATAATGGAAATTCTGGGCGAGGAAATAGATGGATTCATCGACCTCGTCGGCCGACATCATATGGTCCTTGAACAGTTCCGGCGCTCGCGCGATGACGGCATCCACACGGGCCTTCGTTTCCCGATAGTCCGCATCTTGGCTCCATTGATCGCGCGGCGGACGGGGCTTGGGAGCCATTGACAGCCAGTTTTCCGGACCCTGAAACTGCGGGTCCATCGACATCAGCTTGTGGAGAGCGGTCGTCCCCGACCGAACCAGGCCCGCGATAACGATCGGCTTTTCGATCTTGCGTGACAGGCTCTCAGGATGGGCGTTCCAGCCCTTGCGGGCATGAAGGCGTGCCTCCAGCATCGCCTGCAGGCGACCGGCGCTGACGGCGATGCGATCGTTCGGCAGGTCGAGGCGGTCGATCGCCTGCGTAAGCCGGACGAAGCCTTCCTCCCAGCCGGTGCCGAGGTCGGCATAGCCGATCCGCGCCCGCGCCGCGTCCGGCAGACCAGCAGCCCATGCGGGCACGTCCCCCAGCGATCCGGCGATGCTTTCCTTCATCATATCCTGTCTCCTCATCATTATGTGTACCGATTAGGTCACTTAATCAGGGTGTCAAGGGTCCGGAATTGCACCTGCCCGGTGGCGATCGGGCTGCCGACTTGACATTTCGATACCCGATGGAACACTTATTTGCCGCCTCGGGATTGCGCGCTTGTCGCGCCAGTTCCGCAAAGTTCCAGAAAAATGGGAGAGAATATGACTTTCATACCGCATCTTTACGGCCGGTTTTTCCAGCTTGGCTATGTGACGCGCGATCTGGATACGGCCATCGCCGCCTATCGCGAGCGTTTTGGCGCGACCGAGTTCATGATCAATGCGCCACCGCCGCGCGCTGACGGCAGCCTTTCGGCCACCCGGCGCATAGGCCTTGCCTATATCGACGATGTGATGATTGAGCTGATCGAGCCGGAAAGCAGCATGGCGACCATTTATGACGATGCCGTGCCCGAAGCGCCGGGCGCGATCGCGCTGCATCATCTGGGCTTTCTGGTCGATGATCATCAGGCGACGGTCGATCGCATGGCCGCGTTGGGCTATGCCGTGCCGGCTGCGGGATCGTTCGGCGATGTGCTCGACTATAGCTATGCCGATACGCGCGCCGATCTTGGTCATTATTCGGAATTCATCCGGCTGGGCGAACAGGGCCGGCAGATGTTCGCGGCGGTTCCGCGCAATCCGTCAGGCCTCTCCGCCACGCTATAGGCGCTTCAATCACTTGCCTCAGGCCGCATCGGACAGCGCCGCCCCCAACAGCGCGCCATAGCGCTGCCGATGCACGGTCGCCGAGCCATAGGCGTTGGCCAGCACCATCGCCCGGCGCAGGAACAGCCCGATGTCATGCTCATCGGTAAAGCCGATGCCGCCGTGCAGCTGGATCGCCTGGCGCGTGACAAGCATCGCTGTCTCCGCCGCGCGTGCCTTGGCCCGGCTGACTGCGCGCGCGCAGTCATCGGCGTTTGCCCCACCGGCCAGGATGCGCACGGCGTCGGCAACGCTCGCACGACTCAGCGCGATCTGGACCGACAGGTCGGCGGCGCGATGTTGCAGCGCCTGGAACGTACCGATCACCTTGCCGAATTGCTCGCGCGTGCGCAGATAATCTAGCGTCATTTCAAACGCCTGTTCGCTCAGTCCGGTCAGATAGGCCGCGGTTGCAAGCGCGCCGACATCCAGCGCCTCGCCGATGCGCGCTTCGGTCAGCGCTACTGCCGTGGCGGCGGCGCGATCAAGGCGCAGCGTCGCGAACCGGCCGCCGTCCTGCGTCGCCTCCGTTTCGATTTCGACGCCCGGTGCATCGGCGCGGATGAGCGCGCCCTGAGACCCGGTCAGCAGCAGGAAGCCATCGGCACCCTCCCCGCCAAGAATGAAGCGGCGGCTGCCGGTGGCCGCTCCCTCCGCGATCGTCATGGCGTCGTCGGGGACGAGGATATTGGCACGGTCCTGCCATGCGGGCAGGATCAGGCGCTCACCCGCCAGCAGCGCGGCAAGATCGTCGCCGTCCAGCAGGCCGGCGACCACCGCCGTCTCGATCAGCGGCTCGGCCACCAGACGCGCGCCCAGTTCCTCGGCGATCGCCGCCAGCGCTTCTACGCCCAGTCCAAGGCCGCCCTTCTCCTCGGGCACCAACAGGCCGACCCAGCCCAGCTCCGCCATCTGCCGCCACATCGCGCGATCGAAACCGGGCGCGGCAAAGCGCAAGGATCGCACACGGGTCAGATCGCCGCGCGTCCCTACCGCATTCGCGCTGTCGCGGATCATGCGCAGCAGATCGTCATTTTCATCCATGTCCGCCACCTGTCAAAGCCCGGCGCGTGCCGGGTTCTCAAGAAGATTCCAGGACTCTGCGGGTGAAGCCGCGCGGCCGGTGCGTCAAGGTCGCGACTGGTCGCGCGCCGACCTTCTCATATGTGATAAGGCCGCGCGTGCTCCCATGTCCGGTTGAGTTGAATGCCTGCTGGCCCCAATGCCAAGCTTGAGAGTGTGATTTGCTTTGGGGGAATTTCGCGGTGCGCGGATTGGAAGGACGTAAGATCATCGTCACGGGGGCCGGCAGCGGCATCGGCAAGGCGACCGCTATTCGCCTGGCCGAGGAAGGCTGCACGGTCGGCTTGTTCGACCTGAATATCAACGCTGCACAAGCCGTCGCCGACGGGATCGGCGGCGCGGCATCGGCCTATAAGGTCGACATCAGCGATTATGCCAATGTGCAGCAGGCCGTGGCGGCATTCGAGGGGGCGAACGGCCCCGCCGACGGCCTTGCCAATGTCGCGGGCTGGGACCAGGGAGCCAACTTCCTCGATACCGATCCGGCGCTGTGGGAAAAGATCGTCCGCATCAACCTGTTCGGCAGCTTCAACATGCATCATGTCGTGGTGCGCGGCATGGCGGAGCGCGGCGCGGGCCGTGTCGTCAACGTCTCGTCGGACGCCGGGCGGGTGGGGTCTTCGGGCGAAGGCGTCTATTCGGCGTGCAAGGGCGGCATCATCGCCTTTACAAAGACGATGGCGCGCGAATTGGCGCGCAAGAATGTGACGCTCAACGTGCTGTGCCCCGGCCCGACCGACACGCCGCTGTTCGCCGACTTCACCAAGGATATGGCAGGCGGCGACCGCATCCGCGAGGGGCTGGCCAAGGCCATTCCGCTGCGCCGGCTGGGCCAGCCGGATGATTATCCAGGCCTGATCGCTTTCCTGCTGTCGGACGACGCCGCGTTCATGACCGGGCAGACGATCAGCATCTCCGGCGGTTTGACGATGTCCTAAGGGGCGAATGACATGACCGAACATTTTTTCCAGCTCACCGACGAGCATCGCCAGATTCAGGACATGGTGCGCCGCGTCGCGATCGAACGCGTCGCACCGCGCGCCAACGAGATCGACGAAAAGGCTGAATTCCCCGAGGACATGTTCGAGCTGTTGCGCGACCTCGGCCTCTTCACTTTGCCCTTTCCGGAAGAGTTTGGCGGCACCAACAGCCTGCTCTCCTCCTGCCTCGCGATCGAGGAGCTGGGACGGGTCTGCTATAACACGGCTTATGTGCTGTTCATCCAGTGGCTGCCGATCGGCTCGCTGATGGCGAGCGGCACCGAGGAACAGAAGCAGCGCTTCCTGCCCGGCACGGCGTCGGGCGCGCTGCGCGGCGCTTTCTCGCTGACCGAGCCGCAGAGCGGTTCGGATGTGTCGGGCATCAAGACCCGCGCCAGGCGCGACGGCGACGATTATATTCTGAATGGCGGTAAGATCTGGTGCACGAACGCTGCGCTCGCCGACTATATACTGGTCGCCGCGCGTGTCGGCGAGGATGATGAAAAGGGCAGGATCTCTTTCTTCATCGTCGAAAAGGGCATGAAGGGCTTCGAGGTCGGTCGCAAGGAAGACAAGATGGGCGGACGCGGCGTGCCGTCCAGCGCCATCTATTTCGACAATGTCCGCATCCCCCGTGCCAACCTGTTGGGCGGAACCGAAGAGGGCGGGTTCAAGAAAGTTATGGGCGCGCTCAATGAGTCGCGGCCGATCGTGGCGGCGCGTGGCGTCGGGCTGGCGCAGGGCGCGATCGACCATTCGGTCGAGTTTCTGGCGGGCCGCAGGGCGTTCGGCCAGACGCTCACCGATTTCCAGGGCTTGCGCTGGATGGTCGCGGACATGGAGATCGGCACGGAAGCCGCGCGCAACCTTACCTATCGCGCGGCGGCAATGGTGGATTCAGGCATCACCGGCGATCCGATGGCGCGCGCGGCAGCGGTCGCAAAATGCTTTTCCAGCGACAATGCGATGAAGGTCGCCACGGATGCGGTGCAGCTCTTTGGCGCATCCGGCATTTCGGGCGAATTCCCGATCGCGCGCTATTTCCGCGATGCGAAGCTGCTTCAGATCATCGAAGGCACCAACCAGATCCAGCGCAACATCATCGCGCGCACGATCATGGCTCAGCCGGCGAAATAAGATATAGCGCCGACCGGACCCGGTCGGCGCTATCCCCAAAGGCGCGATCAGGCGGCGTCGGCGAAGGTCGGCATACAGACCGCGTCCAGCTCGAGCGTATGGACGACCCGCCCCAAGCCGATCCAGCTGGCGATCGACAGCGTCATGTCGACGATTTCCGCGTCGCTATAATGCGCATGGATGCGTTCCCAAAAGGTCTCGTCATCCGCCATCGAATGAGGTCGCTCGCCCATCCGCTCCGCCAGCTCGATAGCGATACGTTCGCGTTCACTGAACAAAGGCGATGTCTGCCATTGCGCGACCGCTTCGTAAAACGCCTCGTCCGGCGCCGGTCCGCGGCTGAGCGGCCCTTCGGTGATGCTGCCGCCATTGCGGCCAATATGCCCCGCCATGTCGCGGCCCGCGCGCGTATTGGTGCAGACGTTGCACCCGTTGATCAGCGCCGTTCGATAGCGTGCGCCCTCCATCTCGCGGAGCGACAGGAGGGATTTTTCATAGACCTTGAGCGAGAAAGCCGAAGCGGTGGCTCCGATCTCCGGCGCATAGGTGGTGAACGCGACGCGCGACAGGCTGTAATCCTCGCTGGGCGGCAAATCGATGCGTGGCATATATCCTCTCCATCATGTTCTCGACGGAGAAGCTAAGATATCCACATTTGTATTGTCAATGAATCGAAGCCGTCAGCGCGGCAGGCCCAATATCCGTTCGGCCAGCATGTTCTTGAGCACTTCATTGGTGCCGCCCGAAATCGTCCAGCTATAGCTCGACAGATAATCGTCGAACTTGTTGGTCGTATGCTTGCCAGCCCCCATCACCTTGGGCTGCCAGACTTGTCCCGCCATCCCTTCACGCGCGAGCATGAAGGATGAATAATCGTGGAGCAGTTCGGAATAGAGCAGCTTCACATAGGTCGGCGTCGGCGATCCGGCGACGTACGGATTGTCGATCAGCTCCTGGGCCATGCCGCGCACGATCGCGCGGACCGACACAGTGCGGGCATAAAGCCGCATGAAGTCGCGGCGCAATGCGCTGTCGTTCCACCAGTCGAGCGCGCCTGCTTTGGCTTCGCGCAGCTTGGAGTCGACTTCATAGCCCATCCGCTCGGCGAGATCAATGATGATCAAGCCGCGCTCGGCCGACAGTGTCGACTGCGCAATCTTCCAGCCTTCATTCTCCTGACCGATCAGATTTTCGGCGGGAATTTCGACATCGTCCAGGAAGACTTCGCAAAATTCCGCTTCGCCATTGATCTGCTTGATCGGACGGCGTGTCACGCCGGGCGAATTCAGATCCATCAGGAAAAAGCTGATCCCCGCCTGCTTCTTGGGCGCATTGGGATCAGTGCGGGCAAGTAGCAGATAGTGATTGGCGTGCAGGCCGAAAGAGGACCAGACTTTTTGCCCGTTGACGACATAGACGGTGGAGCCGTCGGGCTTCACCTTCTTTTCCGCGCGGGCGCGGAGCGAGGCGAGATCGGACCCCGCGCCCGGCTCGGAAAAGCCCTGGCACCAGATTTCGCCACGCTCGCGCACGCCAGTCAGATAGCGGTCGCGCTGTTCCTGCGTGCCGTAGGAAAAGAGCGTCGCGGGCAGATGGAACAGCGAGATGGTGAACAGGGTCGGGCGTGGCGCGTCGGCACGCGCCAGTTCCTCGTTCAGGATCACCGCATAGCGCATCGGCAATTCTTCGCCGCCCCACGCCTTTGGCCAGTGCGCGGTGGCGAGGCCGACTTTCATCAGTTCCTCGAACCACCAGCGCTGGAACGCGACATACTCGTCCTCGCTGGCGCCGGTCAGCTTGGTCAGCCAGTCGGCCGGCAAAGTAGCCGCCAGCCAGGCGCGCACTTCGGCGCGGAAAGCGTCGGGATCGTCCAGCTTGGCGAGCGGCGCGAACGCCTGGTTCTTCACCTCGTCCATCACACGGCCTCCGTCAGGCACATGGCCGACATATCGAGCAATTGCTCCGCACTGCCGAACAGCATCTGGTTCAATCGCGCGCGTTTCAGGAAGATGTGGCAATCCTGTTCCCAGGTGTAGCCGATGCCGCCATGCAGCTGCACCGCATCGTCGGCGATAGCGGCATAGGCGTCCGCCGCCATGACCTTGGCCAGTGCGGCAAGGCCCGGCGCCTTGGGATCATCCTGCCCGACATGGACCGCCTCGCGCACAATGCCTGCGGCCTGCTCCAGCCGCAATTTATGATTGGCGACGCGATGCTTGAGCGCCTGGAAAGAGCCGATCGGCTGGCCGAACTGGGTGCGGACCTTCATATATTCGACCGTCCGTTCCAGGATCGATGCCGCCCCACCGATGCTGTCGCTGGCGATGCCGAGCCAGGCATGGCGGTCCAGCATGTCGGGGTTCACGGCAATGGGCGTCGCAGCGACGCCCGCGAACGCCAACGTCGCAAGCGTCCGCGTCCGATCGACCGCGCCCACCTGCGTCACGGTCAGCCCAGGCGCATCGGCCACAACCAATGCCGCACCGCCCGGCATCGAAATCAGGAAAAGTCCGGCCTGCACCCCGTCAGGCACCACATGCAGCGTCCCGGACAACTTTCCTTCGTCCAGCATGACGTTGAAGCCGTGCGCCCAAGCGGCGTGCACTTCGCCCGCCAGCAGGCGGCCGAGCCATGCCTCCTGGACCTTCGCATCGCCCGATGCGGCAATCGCTTCGGCGACGACCATGGTCGGCAACATGGGCAGCGTGGCGGGCGCTCGGCCCAGTTCCTCATAAAGCACGCAGAGTCCAGCCAGGCCGAGACCCAGGCCGCCCTGCTCTTCTCCCACGCCTAGAGCATACCAGCCCAAACTGGCGGCGGTCCGCACAAGCGCCACGTCGAGGGCAGCGCCGCTATCATACAGCTTGTGCACATGATCCGATGGCGCTTCGGCGTCCATCACCTCACGGATCGAAAGCTGCAGCTCCCTCGGATCGATCGCCTCGTCGCTCATCGCAGTCCCAATGTCCTTGCCGTGATGCCGCGCAATATCTCGCGCGTGCCGCCATAGATGGAGAAAGATGGCGAATGCAGCATGACGACCGACAGCGCGTCGATATAGCGTGACATCAGATCCGCGTTATCGCCCGTCTCGCCGCGCACCGCTTCCACCTCGATCAGGTCGCGCGCGAGATAGGGGATCGATTGCTCGAACACCGAACCCATGTCCTTCACCACGGACGCCTCGGCCGTGACGTCGTCGCCGCTCGCCAGCATCGCCGCGAGCGAAAAGGACATGGCGCGCAGCGTGGACAGCGTCGCGGCGAGACGGCCGATCACGATCTTGGCCCGGTCGGACGGATTGTCGCCCAGCACGCGGACCAGTTCGCGCAGCAGAATATAAGCGGTCAGGAAGCGCTCCGGCCCCGACCGTTCATAACCCAGTTCGCTGGTGACCTGATGCCAGCCATCGCCCTGCTCGCCCAGCAGCGCGTCGGCCGGCAGGATGGCGTCCTCGAAAAAGACTTCGTTGAAATTCTCCTCGCCGGCCATGTTCATGATCGGGCGAACCGTGATGCCCGGCCCCTTCAGGTCGACCAGAAACTGGCTCATCCCCGCGTGGCGGCTTTCCTCCTCGCTGGTGCGCGCCAGCATGATCATATAGTCGCGCTTGTGGGCGTAGGTGGTCCAGATCTTCTGACCATTGACCTTCCAGCCATTCTCCACCCGTTCGGCGCGGGTCTTGATGCCGGCAAGGTCGGAACCGGCATTGGGTTCGGACATGCCAATGCAGAAGAAGATTTCGCCCGCCACCATACGCGGGATCAGCGTGCGCTTCTGTTCCTCGGTGCCGTAACGCATCAACATCGGGCCGGATTGGCGATCGCCGGTCCAGTGCGCACCGATCGGCGCGCCAGCCGCCAGCAATTCCTCGATCACGGTATAGCGTTCCAGCAGGGAACGGTTATGGCCGCCATATTCCTTGGGCCAAGTCATGCCGATCCAGCCCTGCGCACCGATCTTGCGGCTGAAATCGCGGTCGAAACTGTGCCAGCTGCGCGCCTGCTCGGCGACCGAGATTGCGGGCATTTCCCTGGCGAGGAATTCGCGAACCTCAAGCCGCAGCGCATCGAGCGCGGGCGAACGATCCTGCAATGCGAAGCGATAGCTCATTCCGCTGCCTCCAGCGCGTGATCGGTGGTCGCCTCAGCGCGGATCAGCAGCGCGTCGGCGATGGTGAGCCCGCTGCCGTCGGCGTGCAGGATCACCGGGTTGATTTCCATCTCGCCAATCTCCGGCACCGCGACCGCGAGCCGCGATACGTCCGACACCAGCTTCGCCAGCGCATCAACCGCCAGCGCGGGACGACCGCGATAGCCGTGCAACAGCGGCGCGGACTTCAGCTCGTCCAGCATCGCCCGTGCCTTTTCCGGCGATACCGGGCCAAGGCCGTAGGCGACATCCTTATAAAGCTCGATCGCAACCCCGCCGAAGCCCACCATCATGACCGGGCCGAAGCTGTCGTCGCGCACCATGCCGACGATGATCTCGGTGCCGGACGGTGCCATCGTTTGCACCAGCACGCCATCGACCGCTCCGGGCGCATGGCGTTCGCCCACGGCGGCCAGCGCGTCATACGCCTCGCGCACCGCCGCCGCATCCTTGAGGTTGAGGCGGAGTCCACCGACTTCGGTCTTGTGCTGGATGCGCGGGCTCTGGATCTTCATGACGACCGGATAGCCCAGCGACTCCGCCGCCTTTTCGGCTTCGTCAGCGCTGTTCACCAGCATTTCGGGCGCGGTGTCGATGCCGGCAGCCTTCAGGATCGCCTTCACCTCATATTCGCACAGGCTCTCGCGCGCTCCGGTAACTGCCGCTGCAACGCCGGGCGGCACCGCGACAGGCGGCGTCATGCTCCGTTCGGGCACCGGCTGCGCCAGCAAGCCAAGCGCGATCGCACCTGAGTTCACGTCATTGGTCAGCGGCAGATTGCACGCGATCATGCCCTCGCGCCAGGCTTCGGAAATCACGGTGTAGGAATAGACGAACACCGGCACCCCGATCTTCGCCACCACCTTAGCCAGACTGTCCTGATCGAGCGTCACGAAACTTGCCGCTGCCGACAGGACAAGAACGATGGAATCGACTTCCCCCGACGCCGCAAGCGTTTCGAGCGCGGCCTGGACCCCGCCATTGCGCGCGCCGGATGCGGTGACGTCGATCGGGTTGATCGCAGATCCATATGAGGGCAACAGCTTGCCTAGTTCCGCGCGCGTGCCCTCGCTCGGCATCGGAAGGTCAAGGCCCGCGCGTTCCAGCGCATCGGCCGCCCATGCGCCCGCGCCGCCGGACACGGTGACCACACCCACACGATTGCCTTTGGGCCGTCCGCCGGTGACGAGCAGACTGGCCATCATCATCGCTTCGCTCAGGTACAGCGCTTCGATGATGCCATATTCGGCGAACAGCGCGCGATAGGCGGCATGATTGCCCGCGACCGACGCGGTATGCGACGCGGTCGCGCGGCCCCCGGCGTCGGACTGGCCGACCTTGATCGCGATAATCGGTTTACCCTTGTCGGCAGCCTTGGCCGCCGCCTTGCGGAAGCCTTGCGCGTCGCGGATCGCTTCGCAGAACAGCAGGATCACCGAAGTATCGTCGTCTTCGACGAGGTAATCGAGATAGTCGGCGATCGACAGGTCCGCCTCATTCCCGCTGGCGATCACATGGCTGAACGGAATGCCCAGCCGCCGACCGTGGCTGTAGAGCGCGAAACCGACGCCGCCCGAATTGGCGATGATGCCTACGCGACCGCTGTTGAATTCCGCAACTTTTTCGCTCGCTTTTTCGACGGTCGGGCTGAAGGTCGCGGCGCAGGGCGCGATCGCGTTATAGATGCCGACCGTATTGGGGCCGACGATGCGCATTCCGGTTTCGCGCGCGATTTCACCCATGCGCGCCTGTGCCTTCGCGCCCTCGCCGCCGGCCTCTTCGGCGAAACCGGAGGTGATGACGATGGCGTTACGCACGCCAGCAGCGGCGCAGCGCTCCAGTTCCGACAGCACCATGTCCGCGCCGATCGCGATCAGCGCGATATCGACCGGCTCACCCACCGCGTCGATTGACGGAAAAGCCGGCAGTCCGGACACTTCGGCGCGCTTGGGGTTGATGGGAATGATGCGGCCGGTATAGCCCGAGTTACGCAGGAAGGCGAGCAGACGGCCGTTGATCTTCGACAGATCCTCCGACGCACCGATTACCGCGACGCTCTGCGGCCAGATGAGGGAATGCAGTGGGTGGGTCATATAGTCTCGCCTACGAAGGTCCAAAGCGCGTCCGCGCCGCCCGCGATTGCATCCTCGCCAAGCCGGTAGGCCCAATGCGCCTCCGATCCCTGCTCGTCGCGCCACGCCCATAAGCGCCGCGTGAAATGATGCAGGATATGCTCATGGGTGAAGCCCATCGCGCCATGCACCTGATGCGCGATGCGCACCCCGTCATTGCTGCCTTCGCCGACGCGCACCTTTGCGATGGCAGCCAGCTTGCCGCCGTCTTCATCCTCGACAAGCGCGATGGCGCGCTCCACGGCCATGACCGACGCGGCGGTATGATTGGCGAGGATCGCGATCTGCTGCTGGATCGCCTGGAATTTGCCGATCGGCTTGCCGAACTGCACCCGGTCCTTGGCATAAGTGACGGTCAGTTCGAGGATGCGCTCCAGCGCGCCCGCCATCATCGCCGCGCGCAGCCCGGCCGCCATCGCGCGGATGCGGGCGACGGGCAACGGAAGCGGCGCGGAGGCGAGGATGGAGACAGCATCGAAGCGCAGTTGATCGCGCGGCTCACCGGCCAGATTCTGTCCGGCTTCGACTGACTTGCTTGCCGGCAGCAGGACGAGGCGCGCCTCTCCCTCCTCTTCTGCGATCGCCAGCACGGCATCGGCGTAGCGGCCCCAGGGCACATTTTTCAAAAGCCCGGTCGCCGCCAGGTCAGCGCCTTTCGCGGACAGACCGATCGACTGGGGCACGAAGGTAAGCACGCCTTCCGGCATGGCAAGCCCGGCGGTAGACAGCAGCCAGCCCGCGAGCAGACATTCCGCCAGCGGCAAGGGCACGCCATGAAAGCCAAGCGGCCGCAACAGCGCGCCGGCATCGCGCAGCGAACCAAGGCCGCCCGCTTCCTCCGGCAAAGCGGCGGCGGTCAGGCCCAGTGACACGACCTCTTCCCAGAAATCACGGGGGAAACCGGCGGCCTCGGCTTCCTCCAGCATCTTCTGGGTCACCCGTTCGGCGAAAAGGCCGTTGGCGGTGTCCACCACTGCCTGGCGGATATCGGCGCGATCGTCGGTCATCGATCAGCTCGCCATGAACGCGCCGCCGCTGACCGACAGATGCTGGCCCGAAATATAGGAGGCAGCGTCGGACAGCAGGAAGGCGATCGGGGGGGCGACTTCTTCGGCCGAACCGAAACGGCCCAGCGGGATTTTCGCCAGCGACTTGTCACGGAACTTGTCAGAGCGGATCACCTCCGTCATCGGCGTTTCGACGACGCCGAACGCGACGGTGTTGACGCGGATGCCATAGCGCGCCCATTCCTGCGCCGCCGACATCGTCATGCCCAGCGTGCCCGCCTTGGCCGTGCCGTAATTGATCTGGCCGATCGTACCGCGCCGTCCGGCGTCGGACGAGATGTTCACGATCGCGCCGCCGATCTGGTCCTTTTCATATTGCGCGACCATCTGCGCGCCGACCGCCTGGATGCAGTGGAACGAGCCGGTCAGATGCACGTCGATGACCTGCTGCCATTGTTCGATCGTCATCTTGAGCGCCATCGCGGTGCGGGTGATGCCGGCATTGTTGACGAGGCCGTCGATGCGGCCAAACTTCGCCACCGCAGCCGCGACCAGCTCGTCCACCTTGGCGCGGTCGGTCACGCTGCCCGCCACGCCCACAGCGCGATCGGCGCCGATCTGGTCGACATACTCGCGCAGCGGCTCTTCTTGAAGATCGAGCAGCGCGACCTGCGCGCCGAGGTCCAGGCAGAGATCGGATACGGCCCGGCCGATGCCCTGGCTCGCGCCGGTGATAACGATGGTGCGGCCGGTCAGATCGAGGAGGTTTTTCATGTAGCGCATACCTTGACGATGGCGAGGTTCGAAGGAAGCGCCTATCATCTCCAGCCTGCCAGACAATCCTGCGGCGCACCTCATCACGCTTGTGAAGGATCGGCGACGCGCCATGCAACGGGCCGGGAAAGCCCCTATTCGGCGGACTTGAGAATCAGGGAGTCATATCATGAGTCAGGCGCGCAGCGATCATGTCATCGTCGAGATTGTCGACGGGATCGGTCATATCCGCCTAAACCGGCCCGACGCGCGCAACGCGCTCTCGCCCGAGATGAAGGATTTGCTGACCCGCACCACGCTGGAATTTGAGCGCGACCCGCAAGTGCGCGCGGTGCTGATCAGCGCCGTCGGCGACGACTTCATGGTGGGCGCCGATCTCAAGCGCTTCAAGGCCGAGCTTGACCATGACCAGGCCGAACATGCGCTGCTGTTCGAGCAGCGCGTGGTCAAGTTCAATCATTATTTCAACCTGTTGCACCGTATGCCCAAACCCGTGATCCTCGCCGCGCAGGGGCATACGGTCGGAGTCGGCTTCTGCATGGCGTCGGTAGTCGATTTCGTGATCGCCGCCGACGACGTCAAATTCATGCTCGCCTATCGGCACATCGCATTGTCGCCTGACGCCGGCATCACCTGGGCGCTGCCCCGATTGGTGGGCGAACGGCGCGCCAAGGAAATCGTGATGTTCGGGGAAACCATCGACGCGCAGAAGGCGCTCGACTGGGGTATCGCCAACTGGGTCGTGCCCAAGGCCGAATTGCAGGAGCGCGCCCTGGCGATCGCGGCCCGGCTGGCGCGCGGGCCGACGATGGCGCTGGCGCGGGGCAAGAAGCTGGTCGGCGAGGCGTTTGACACCGGCTGGGACGCGCAGCTCAATCGCGAGGCGGAATATATCTCCGAATGCGTCGGCAGCGCCGATCATCTGGAAGGCGTCACTGCGTTCCTCGAAAAGCGCAAGCCCGCCTTCAAGGGCCGCTGACCATTGGTGTGATTTCGAGCCAGATGTTATCATCTGGCGGTTCGGAAATGACGGCCAATAAGGGAAGCTGGAGGCGTTCGGTTCGATTTTAACTGGATAGCTTCTAGTAAGGCGATCCGGCTCGCGCGGGCGCGTAGGGTGAAGCAGGCGCCGTCACCCCGTTGACGGTACAGCCGTTCTGCCGGGCGACGAGCGCCGTTCTGGCATAGCTTGACACGAAGATATCGGCCGGCGCCGACAGCGCGTCCAGCCGCGCCAGATGCTCCTGCGGGATCGTCACGTCGAGCGCAACGAAATTGGACTCCAGTTGCGCGCGCGACGACGCGCCCATCAGAACGGAGGTGACGCCCTGACGCGCCATCACCCAAGCGATGGCGATGGCGGCGCTGGTCGTGCCCAGATCCGCCGCGACCTCCCCGACCAGCGCGGCGACGCTACTTTCCCGCTCACCGATCGCCATGCCGAACTTGCGCGCACGGCCTTGGGCGGACGCGGCGGGATCGGCATATTTGCCCGACAATATGCCCGCCTTCAACGTGCTCCACGGCATCACACCAATGCCCAGTTCGCGCGCCATCGGCAGCAATTCATGCTCCACGCTGCGCTCCAGCAGCGAATATTCAAATTGCAGCGCGACGACCGGCGCCCAGCCGCGCAATTCCGCCAGCGTCTGCGCCCGCGCGGTGCGCCAGGCGGGCGCGTCCGAAAAGCCGACATAGCGTATCTTGCCTGCCCGCACGAGGTCGTCCAGCGCGCGAAGCGTTTCCTCGATCGGCGTGAACGGATCGGGCTGATGCATCCAGTAGAGATCGATATAGTCGGTCCCCAGCCGCCGCAGCGATTGCTCGCAAGCGCGGACCAGCGTCTTGGCGCTCGCCCCGCCGGCATTGGGATCGCCCGCCGCCATGCACATGCCGCCCTTGGTCGACAGGACGAGACGATCGCGCCGACCGGGCCGTTCGCGCAGATAATCGCCGATGATCGCTTCGGAATGGCCCAGCGTGTATCCATCGGCGGTGTCGACGATATTGCCGCCACGATCGATATAGCAGTCGAGCATCTCGCGCGATTCTGCGACGCTTGCGCCCCAGCCCCAGTCTTCGCCGAACGTCATCGCACCCAGCGTCAACGGGCTTACTTCAACCCCGATCGCCCCATCGTGACATAATCGTCGAGCGCCATCGTCAAGCTTCCCTTATTGCATGGACGGCGTGTTCATCTGCGCCGTGCGGCGCAGCGCCCCCCGGCCGCCCAGCAGCGCCACGGCCGACAGGATCGTGCCAAGGCCGATCGTGATCGCCATAGACGCCCCCAGCCGGCTTTCGTCGGCGAAGTAGAAATTGTTGATCAGGCCGACCAGCATCGGCCCCAGCGCAACGCCGATCAGATTGCTCACCAGCAGGAAAATCGCCGAGATGCGGCCGCGCAGATGAGGCGGGGTCGCGAGCGAGATAGCGGTGGCCAGCGGGCTGAACCCGAAACAGAGGAAGACGATGGTGGCGCCGATCCATAAGGTTAGACTGCTATCGCCGAAGAGCGCCAGATAAGCGCCGCCCAACATGCCGAGCGCGACTCCGCCGAACACGATGAAAGGGGCATCGGTCCAGCCTTTGCTGAACAGACGATCGGTCGCCATGCCCGTTCCGATCTGGCCCAGCGGCACGGCGATCAGCGCAAACAGGGCGATGCGGGGACCGACTATCTGCATCGGCATGTCGTGCAGCCGGTTGAGATAGGTCGGCAGCCAACTCAGCCAGGCATAGGCGCCCATGCACAGGAAGCCGTAGCCCAAGAACAGGCAGGTGAGGAACAGCGCTCTCGTCTTCACAAACTGACGAAAGCCGATGCCGTGCGCCGATGCGGTGTCGGAGGATGCACGGACGGGCGCCGGATCGGCGATGGTCAGGGCCAGCGGCGCGGCCAGCAAAGCCGGAATCGCGACGCAGATGAACACCAGTTGCCATGCAGCGAAATGCATCCCCATCAGGGTCATGCCGCCACCTGGAATGTTCGCGAGGATCAGGCCCCCCAGGCCAAAGGCGACCGCATTGCCGAACGTCGCGCCTGTCCCGAAAACAGCGAGGACAAGACCAGTGCGGCGGGGCGGAAAGACACTGGGTAGGATCGCATAGGCCGCCGGCGACAGGATCGCTTCGCCTGCACCCAGCATCGCGCGGGCGACGATCAGGTGGATGAAGCGCTGGGCAAAGCCACAGAATAAAGTCGCCGTCCCCCATAGCAGGACGCAGCCCACGATGAAGGGCCGGCGCGGAAAGCGATCCACGATATAGCCGAGCGGGAGCCCCATCAGGCAGAAGAAGAGCGCGAAGGCAGGCCCATGGAGCAGTCCGATCTCGAAATCGGACAGATGCAGATCGCGCTTCAACGAAGGGATCAACAGCGAGATAATGCCCCGGTCGAGCATCGACACGAGATAGAGCAAGGTCAGGACGATCAGTGTCCAGTTAGCCTTGCCGGGTGATACCGGTGACACTACGGCGGGCGACCGATCCACGGCGGATGGCGCGACGGTCACGAACGACGTGCCCTGCCGATCGACACCGGACAGGATTGCCGCAAGGCGCGCGTGCGATCATGCCCACGCCGCGTCTTTTCCCTCATGTCGCATCCTTCTGAACCGTCTGGAAGGCGGCGAACATCGCGACGAAACTATCGGCGGTCAATTCGACGATAGACCGGAACCAAGGACATTACATGTCTGATGATGACAGCCGGATAACGTGGAGACGCGCTGATGAGCGATCAGGCGGACGATTTGGCCCCCCGGCCTCGCCCTGATGGCGGTGCGGCGGGCGCGGGCGGTTCGTGCGACCCGGGCCGATAGCCTTCGACGAAGGCGCCGCGCGACAAAATGTCCACGAAACTTTGACTGAACCGCTTCGCCTGCTCCCGCCTTTCCGCGGGACTCTTGCCCAGCGATACCGCCAGGATCGAGGCAAACCACATCGACAAGGTCATGACCGCAGCATGATCAGGGTCGATTCCGTCCTTCAACGCGCCGCGCCGCGCCAATATCTTGAACCATTCCCGCGCTTCCGTGATCAGCGGATTGTCGCCGTTTTCATCGCCCAGCAGCGCGAGCACACGGGTGCGCACCAGGTCCGGGCTGTCGACGGCCAGCCCCGCGACCAAGCCATAAGGATCCTGGAACATGCCCGCATGGCCGTCGGCGAGCTTGGCGAGTTGCTCGTCTAGATGCTCCTCCGCCGCCTTGATCAACAGCTCACGGGTCGGAAAATGCTGATAGACGGTGCGCCGGGTCCGCTTTGCGCGTTCCGCTACGGAGGTGACCGTGACAGCAGCCAGTCCGTTTTCCGACCAGAGCGAAACTGCGGCCTCCAGCAACTGCTCTCCGGTCCGCTTCGAATTGGAGCGCCGCTTTACCGGGCGTGTCGTCGGCGTTTCCAAAAGTTTCTCCGCACTGACGGCGGAACTGGGCAATTTTGCTTTCGTTACGGCCGCTTCGGGAAGAGCATAGTCGGCACGACACAGAACCGCAATTGGCGCGGCCCTTGTGGTTCAGCCTTTATATTGTGCCACGCGCTCACTGATCGCGCGTGCCATCAAGACTTTTACACCCGCCCGATCGATCGCCGGCGACATGTCCATGCCGGGCACCCGCGCGGCCAGACTGGCACGCGCTTGCGCGGCCGATTCCGCCTCGATCTCATAAAGAGCGAGATATTTATGCGGCCCTTCGTCCATTATCTCGAAGCGCTGCGCCGCCTGATAGCCCGGCACCGTCAGCACTTCCGGCAGATGCACGGCATCATACCAGCGATTATATTCCGCCTCGTGCCCTTCGACGGCATTGGACAGGACCACGAGAACGAAACGGGCCATCGCTTTTCCTCCGGTTCAGGACTTCACGGGCGTCACGACAAGGGCGGAAGACCGCCTGCCTCGGCGATACGGTCGATATGATGGTCGGCATCGCCGAACAGCGCGTCGATCGCCGCGAGCCGCTTGAACAAATGGCCGACCTTATGCTCGGCGGTAAAGCCGATCGCGCCGTGTAACTGGATCGCATTCTGGCCCACCAGACGCCCCGCCCGCCCTGCCTGCGCCTTGGCCGCCGCTATATGGAGCGTACCGCCGCCCGACGGGTCATCGCAGGCAAGCGCGGCATGGATCGCAGCCGATCGCGACAATTCGACCTGCACGTACATGTCGACCATGCGATGCTGAAGCGCCTGGAAACTTGCCAGCGCGACGCCGAACTGCTCGCGCGTCTTCAGATAGTCGCCGGTCAGCCGGAGTGTTTCGGTCATGGCGCCGACCGCCTCGGCCGTCAGGACTGCGATCGCATCGTCCAGCACCGCCGCTAGGACGCGCCGCCCCTCATCCGCCGCGCCTAGCGCCTCGGCAGGCGCATCCTCGAACCGGATCGTCGAGACGGGAACGCCGTCATAGCCGCGCACGGTTTCGCGACTGACGCCCGGACTGTCGACATCGACCAGAAACAGGCCGGTTTCGTCCCCCACGCGCGCGCTGACGACCAGCTCATGCGCCGATCCGCCATGCAGCACGGCGATTTTTTCGCCGGTGATGCGATAGCCCTCGCCGTGCGCCACCGCGAGCGCGCGCGCATCGCGCGTATGGCGCAGGCCCTGCGGCTCGACATGGGCCAGCACCATGATCCGTTCGCCGGCGATGATCGCGCCGATCCGCGCTTCCTTCTGCTCCGCCGTGCCGGCACGGCGCAAGGCTCCGCCCGCCAGTACCACGGTCGCCAGCCAGGGTTCGAGCAGCAGGCCGCGCCCGAACGCCTCGGCAATGATCATCCGCTCGATACCGCCGCCGCCAAAGCCGCCATCCGCTTCGGCAAAACCCACGCCCAGCAATCCGAGTTCGGCCAGCGCGCACCACACGTCCGCGCTCCACCCCTCGCCTTGCGCCAATATCGCTTCGCGCTGCGCAAAGTCGTAACGATCGGCGACGAACCGGTCGACGGTTTCGCCCAGCAGGCGCTGTTCCTCGCTAAAGTCAAAATCCATGTGTCATAGCCCCAGCACGGTCTTGGCGATGATATTCTTCTGGATCTCGTTCGCGCCGCCATAAATGGAGACGGCCCGCTTCGAGAAATAAAAGGGCGCGGCCGACGCGCGCCAGCCATCCTCGCGCCCGTCCCAATGATCGCCCTTGCCATAATCGGGCGGCACTGCGAGACCGGCGGGGCCAGCCAGTTCGAGCAGCAATTCGGTGGCGCGCTGCTGGATTTCGCTCCCGCGTATCTTCAGCAGCGATGCCGCGCCGTCACCGTCCAGCGCATTGGCCACCACGCGCATCTGCGTCAGTTCAAGCGCGCGCAAGTCGACCTCCAACTCGGCGAGCTTGCGCGACAGACGCGCGCTTTCCGCCGGGGTCAGCATTTCCTTCGCGGTCAGGTCTGCCGCGACCGCCCGCAATTGCAGCAGTCTTTCCTTGGAAAGCCCGACCCGCGCGATGCCGGTCCGCTCATTGCCCAGCAGATATTTGGCATAGGTCCAGCCCTTGCCTTCCTCGCCGATGCGGTTCGCGACCGGCACGCGCACATCGTCGAAAAACACTTCGTTCAGATCGTGCACGCCGTCGATCGAGCGGATCGGGCGGATGGTGATCCCCGGCGTCGTCATGTCCAGCAGCAGGAAGCTGATGCCATGCTGTTTCTTGACAGTCGGATCGGTGCGCGCGAGCAGGAACATCCAGTCGGCATATTGCGCCAGTGTGGTCCAGATCTTCTGCCCGTTGATCACATAGTCGTCGCCGTCGCGCACCGCCGCCGTGCGCAGGCCGGCGAGGTCCGATCCCGATCCGGGCTCCGAAAAGCCCTGGCACCACCAGATGTCGAGATTGGCGGTGGGCCTGAGGAACGTCTCCTTCTGCGCGTCCGACCCGAAGCGGCAGAGGATCGGCCCGATCATGTTGACGTTGAAGGGCAGCCATTCCGGCGCATGGGCCAGCGCCATCTCCTCCTGGAATATATAACGCTGCGCCGGGCTCCAGCCGGTGCCGCCATATTCGACCGGCCAGTTGATCGTCGCCCACCCCTGCGCGTTCAAGATGCGCTGCCAGCGAATATAATCATCGCGGGTCAGGCGCCCGCGATCGATCATCTTCGCGCGCAGGTCGGCGGGCAGAGCCTTGGCAAAAAAGCCGCGCACCTCGGCGCGAAACGCCAATTCGTCGTGCGTGAAACCCAGATCCATGCCGTCTTCCTTCAGGGCAGTTCGAACAATGCGGCCGCGCCCAGGCCGCCGCCGATGCACATCGTCACGACCACGCGCTTGGCGCCGCGCCGCGCACCTTCGATCAGCGCATGGCCGGTCAGCCGCGCCCCCGACATGCCATAGGGATGCCCGACCGAAATCGCCCCGCCATCGACATTGAGGCGATCATGCGGCAGCCCCAGCGCGTCTCGGCAATAGAGCACCTGGCTCGCGAACGCCTCATTCAGTTCCCACAGATCGACGTCGCCGACCCCCAGCCCCAGCCGATGGAGCAGACGTGGCACGGCGAGCACAGGGCCGATGCCCATCTCGTCGGGCGGGCAGCCCACGATCTCAATGCCACGATATAGCCCCAGGATCGGCAGGCCGCGCCGGCTTGCTTCATCCGCATCCATGACGACGCATACGCTCGCGCCGTCAGAAAACTGGCTGGCATTGCCGGCGGTCACGAAGCCGTCGGGACGGATCGGCTTGAGCTTCGCCAGATCGTCATAAGTGGTGCCGGGGCGATTGCCCTCGTCCCGCGACAGGGTCACTTCCTCATGCCCGGTCACTTCGCCAGCCTTGTCGACGATCGCCTTGACTGCCGTGATCGGCACGATTTCGGCATCGAACCGGCCTTCTGCCTGCGCGGCGGCGGTGCGCCGCTGGCTTTCGGCCGAATAGGCGTCCTGCTCCTCGCGGCTGATGCCATAACGGCGCGCAACATTGTCCGCCGTGTCGATCATCTGCATGTAAATGTCAGGCCGGTGGGCTGCGAGCCATTCATCCTCATAATGCAGCATGTTGCGCGTGCGTTCGACCAGTGAGATCGACTCCAGACCGCCGGCGACCATGATGCCGCCTTCGCCGCCACGGATGCGCTGGGCGGCGAAGGCAATTGTCTGCAATCCGGACGCACATTTGCGGTCCAGCGACACGCCCGGCACGCTATCGGGCAGGCCGGCGCGCAGCAGCGCCTGACGCGCGATATTATTGCCGGTCGCGCCCTCCAGCCGCGCCGCGCCGATCAGCACGTCGCTCACTTCGTGCGGATCGATCCCGGCGCGGTCGATCGCCGCGCGGATGACATGCCCGCCCAGTGTCGCGCCATGAACATTGTTCAGCGCGCCGCGAAACGCCTTTCCCATCGGCGTGCGGGCGGTGGAGACGATTGCGGCTTCGGGCATGATGTCCTCTTCAAATCTGCGCAGCAGACCTACCATCAGTCTCAAGGCATCACATCCCGTGCCATTCCCCCGCAGCGACTTGATCATATGCGTGAAGGATTGGGCCGGCGGGCTGCCGCTCCGCCTCGGAAGGTTATATGCACGCTGACGCACTACATCGAGAAGAACTGACATGGCCGACGCCGGACTACGCCCCTTGGAAGAATGGCGGGCCTATCTTGATGAAGGCCGGTTCATGATCCAGCGCAGCCGCTCGACCGGCGCGTATGTCTTCTACCCGCGCGTGGCCGCACCGGGCACGGGCGCGACCGATCTGGAATGGGTGGAAGCAAGCGGCGAGGCCATCGTCTATGCGACCACCGTCGTGCGCAAGAAAGCGCCCGATCCCAGCTACAGCGTCGTGCTGGTCGAGCTGGTCGAAGGTCCGCGGATGATGAGCGAAATCGTGGATATGGCACCGGAAAAGGTAGGTATCGGCATGGCCGTCAAGGCGCGTATCGACCGGCAGGGAAGCGAGCCGCGGCTCGTCTTCGTCGCGGCATGAGCGGGCACGGCTTTCCGCGCGGCAAGGCCGCGATCGTCGGCGCCAGCACTTATGGCCTCGGACGTTGCCCCGGCGTGTCGGCGGTGGACATGGCGGCGCGCGCGTCGCTGATGGCTCTCGCCGATGCCGGGCTTTCGCTTAGCGACGTCGATGCTATCTACACCTCGGCACCCTATGAAGCGCTGGGCGGACTGGAACTGGCCGAATATCTTGGCCTTCAACCCAAGGTGACCGATTGCAACCGTACCGGCGGATCGGCCTTTGAAATTTATGTTCAGCAGGCCGCGCTGGCGCTGGAGGCGGGGCTGATCGACTGCGCGCTGATCGCTTATGGCGCCAATCCGGCCAGCAATCCGCCGGGCGCGGTCGGCATGTCACGCCTCAGTCCCTGGGAGGCGGCTTATCGGCCGATCGTCCCGGCATCGTCTTATGCGCTGGCGGCGAGCCGTCACATGCATCTCTACGGCACCACCCGCCGCCAGCTGGCGGAAGTCGCGGTGGCGGCCCGGCGCTGGGCGCAGCTCAATCCCGAAGCCGCCATGCGCGATCCGCTGACGATCGAGGATGTGTTGTCGGCGCGGATGCTGTCCGATCCGCTCAGCGTGCGCGATTGCTGTCTGTTCAATGACGGCGCCGCCGCCGTGGTGATGGTGCGCGCCGATCGTGCGCGCGATTGCGCCAAAGCGCCGATCGCCGTGCTGGGCGCGGCATCGGTCGCGACGCATCGCGAAATCAATGCAATGCCCGACCTGACCGTGACCGGTGCAGCGATCAGCGGCCCGCAAGCCTTCGCGCAGGCGGGCATAAGCGTCGCAGACGTGGATGTCGCGATGCTCTACGATGCGTTCACGATCACGCCGATCCTGTTCCTCGAGGATCTGGGCTTCAGCCCCAAGGGTGAAGGCGGGCGCTTTGTCGAGGACGGCGCGATCGCGCCCGGCGGGCGGCTCGCGGTCAACACCAATGGCGGCGGCCTGTCCTGCGTCCATCCCGGCATGTACGGCCTGTTCCTGCTGGTCGAAGCGACGCGGCAGTTGCGCGGCGAGGCTGGCGACCGCCAGATCGCGGACGCACAGATCGCGCTGGCGCATGGCAATGGCGGAGTTTTGTCCAGCCAGGCTACGGTCGTGCTGGGGACGTCCGCTACACTCTGAAGGCAGCGGCGCTCAGCTTTTGCCGAGCGCCGCATCCACTTTCTCGCCAAAGCGCGCGCTTTGCAGCAGCGCGATCTGTCGATCGACCGCCGCGGTCAAATGGCTCTCTATCCCCGCGCGCAGGTCGCCGCGATACAGCGCGGCATAGCCCTCCAGCGCGGGTCGCCCCATCGCGCTCAGCTTTTCGATGCGGGCGAGCGCCCGCGCCCGCGCGCCTTCCTCGCCCGCCACTTCGCCCAGCCCGAGCCGCGCCGCCGCCTCGCCATAAATGCGCTCCTGCTCTTCCAGCAGCCGCCACAACAGGCCCGGCGCGGTCAGCCGCAACAGCCATTCGCCGCCCGTGCCGGGGATCAGGCCGACGCGGCCCCAGCCCTGCATACACCAGCCCCTGGGTCCGAAGAACCGGCTATCACATGCCAGCGCGATGTCCAGGCCCATCCCCACCGCCGCGCCGTCGATCGCTGCGACGGTCGGCACCGGGATGTCGATGATCGAGCGGATCATGCCCTGATACGCGCTATAGACGACCGTGCGCCGTTCTTCGGGCGACATGTCGATGCGCGACTTGGCGCCGCGAATATTGCCGCCCGCGCAAAATGCGCCTTCGCCGGTGATCACGACTCCCAGCACTGACGGATCATCGGCGATGCCAGCAAGCGCGGCGCTCAGTTCCCGGCATTCATCCGGCCCCATCGCGTTGCGCTGTTCGGGCCAGTCGAGGATCGCGACCGCCGCCGCTCCATGCCGTTCCGTCCGTACACCCATGATCAATATCCCTTGAATTGCGGCTTGCGCTTTTCGCGGAAGGCGCTCGTGCCCTCCTTGAAATCCTCAGTGAAACGCAATTGCGGCGCGATCATCGTCTCCAGCTCCAGAAAATCGGCGAGCGAGGGGCCGAGCGCCTGATGCAGCAGATGCTTGGTCATGCCGAGCGCAAAGGTCGGGCCGGCAGCCAGTCTCTGCGCCAGCGCCGCGACATGATCGGCTAGCGCGTCATCATCGACCAGATCGCTAGCGAGCCCAAGATCGAAGGCTTCCTGCGCCCCTACCATCCGACCGGAGAAAAGCAGCGACTTCGCCCGCAACAGCCCCAGATGCCGCACCAGCATATAGGCCGCGCCGCAATCGGGGACGAGGCTGATATTCGCCTGCGTGAAGGCGAAGCGCGCCGAGCGGGCGACCACGATCTGATCGCAGACCAGCGCGATCGCCCAGCCAAGGCCGATGGCGGGACCGCCGACCGAGGCGACGACCGGCTTTTCCATTTCCCAGATCGCGCGCGCCAGCCGCAGGCCGCCGCGCCGCATCCGCTGCCGCGAGGACGCTATGGTTTCGCCGGAAAATTGTCCGAGATCGGCGCCAGAGCAGAAATTGCCCTGCGTCCCCTCGATCACCAGCACGCGCACGGCGTCATCGACCGCAGCCGCCTCGACATACTCGACCATCGCGACGCGCATATCGGCGTCCAGCGCGCCCTTCCGCTCCGGCCGGTCGATCACCATCCGCGCTATGCCATCGGCAACGTTATAATGGATGCTCATGCTGCACTCCCTTGCCGGACCGTCTTGGACAGCGGACCGATTTCCGCACGGGCGATAAAAATGCGCAGCATCTCGTCCGCCCCCTCCAATATGCGCGCGACGCGCAAGTCGCGATACCAGCCTTCCAGCGGGACTTCGCGCGACATGCCCATCGCGCCCATGATCTGCATCATGCGATCGACCGTATTGGCTGCCGCCGCCACTGCTTTCAGCTTGGCGATGTTCGCGGCGGTGCGCGCGTCGCGGCCCTCATCATGCTGCCAGGCGGCGTCCCATGTCAGCCAGCGCGCGGCGTTGATCTCGGCCCGGCTCTCGGCGATGGCGAACTGCGTCGCTTGCCGAGTGGCGAGCACCGATCCGCCAATCTGCCGCTCCCTTGCCCATTCGGTGCCGATCCGCAGCGCTTCTTCGGCGACGCCAACCGCGCGAGCGGCATAGAGCAGCCGCGCGCGCAGCACCCATTTGCCGGCAAAGGCGAGGCCCCCGCCTTCTGCGCCGATCAGATTCTCCGCCGGGATACGGCAGTCATCAAACCGGATTTCGGTCGGCCAGTGATCGCGCAGCACTGGCAATTCGCGCGTCACCTCCATGCCCGGCGTCCCGGCATCGACGATAAACGCGCTGATGCCGTTGTCCGTCCGCGCATAGACCACGCCATATCGGGCGTACTGGCCATGCGTGATCCACATCTTGGTGCCGTTCAGCACCCAGTTGTCGCCATCGCGCAACGCCGTGGTGCGGATCGCGTTGGCCGGGTCGCTGCCGCCGGTCGCCTCGGCTATGGCGGTGAAACCATAATGGCCCTGTTCGATCGACGGGCGAACATAGCGCTCGATCTGTTCAGGCGAGGCGGAATACATCACGATTGGCGGCGGATGGCCGAACACGCCGCCGCCCGGCTGCGGGAAGCAGAAGCGATGTTTGCTCGCCTGCTCCATCGCTACCACGAAAGCGAAGCTGGACAGGCCGCCGCCGCCATATTCCTCGGGCGCGTCGAAGCACCAATAGCCCGCCTCCCGCGCCTTGCGCTGCAAGGGCTGCAAAACATCGTGCGGAATGGCGCGCGCGTCGGGCGGTAGCGCCGTTTCGACCGGACGTATCTCCTCCGCCACGAAGCGTGCCACCGCGTCGCTCAGCATCGCAAGATCATCGGGCAATGCGAAGCCGGCGAAAGTCATGCAACCCTCCTACTAAAACCCAGAGACCAGCTTATCCTTCGCTGGCGACGACGGCGCCCGTTTCCACGAAGCGGCGGCGATGTGCGCTGGCGTCGCCCAGCCATGCGGCCAGCGTCATCACGCGCTTGAGATACAGGCCGACATCATGCTCGTCGGTGAAGCCGATCGCGCCATGAAGCTGGATCGCCTCGCGCGCGATCCGGCTGGCCGCGCCGCTTGCGCGCCCCTTGGCCCTGAGCGCACCCATCTCAAGCTCGCCTTCGGACGCGAGGCGCAGGCCGTAGCCATACGTCCCCAGTGTGATTTCCTTTTGAATATAGAGATCGACGATCTTGTGCTGGAGCGCCTGGAACGCGCCGATCGGCGTGTCGAACTGCTTGCGCACCTTCATATAGTCGACCGTCATATCGACCAGCTGCTCGCTGAGGCCGATCAGTCCGGCCGATACGACCAGTCGGGTCTCATCGATCGCGGTCTCGATCGCCCGCGCCGCGACATCCCCATGCGCCACGGAGCTTTCGGGAGGAACACCGTCCAATGCGAGAACGCCTACCGGGCTTTCATCGGCGCGCCAGCGGGCCGTCAGCGTGACCCCTGTGGCACCGGCGGGAATGACATAGAGGCCAAGGCCGCAATCGCCGCGCGCCGGGACAAGGAAATGCGTCGCGGCCATACCGCCAGCGACCATGTCGCATGTCCCCGTCAGGCGGCCATCGACCATCCGGACATCGGGCAACGCCCCGTCGAAACCCAGCGCCAGCGCGGGCCGGACCTCGCCGTCGACCATGCCAGCCAGCAAAGCATCGCGCGCTTCTCCGTCGGCCTGGACCAGCGCCCGCGCGCCCAGCACCGCGATCGGCAGCAGAGGTTCGCTCATGAAGCCTTTTTCAAGGGCACGGATCACCGCGCCCATCTCTTCCAGGCCAAGGCCGATGCCACCATCCGCTTCGGGCACCAATATCGCAAACCAGCCGAGTTCGGCGATGGTTTGCAGCAGCCCGGCATCATGGCCCGGCAGGCTGCGCCGCAATCCGCGCGTCCGCGCCATGTCGCCCATGTCGGCCACGATGCGGTCGGCCGCGTTCTGAAGTTCGGCCGCCATGCTGTCCCCGCTGGGCGCAGGCGTCGCTGTGCTGGGACGGGGCGCGGCATCGGGCGTGTCGGGCAGGCCAAGGACATTCTTGGCCAGGATGTTGCGGTGAATCTGCGCGGTGCCGCCGTAGATCATCGGCGCGCGCGCCGAAAGGAAGCTCTTGAACAGGTCCGGCGAACCTTCGCCCAGCGCCGCCGGGCCGAACGTCGCGCCGCGCTCGCCGGCAATTTCCATCATCAGGTCGGTGACGCGGGCATAGCTTTCGGAATTGATGACCTTGAGCGTCGACACCTCGAAGCCAAAGCTGTGACCCTGCTTCACTTCCTGCGCCAGCGCCTCGAAAGCGGCCGCGATATCCTCAATGTCCAGCTTCACCTCGGCGACCCGGTCGAGAATGACGGGATCATTATCCTTTCCGGTCAGGCGCAGCATCTCGACCAGCTGACGCAGCGCGCTGCGCCCGAAATGGGGCGATCCGGCGAAGATGCGCTCAAAGCCCAGCAGCGACTTGGCGACGGTCCAGCCGCGGTTCATGCCGCCTACGAGATTGGCCACCGGCGCGCGGACATCGTCGAGGAACACTTCGCCGAATTCCGCATCATGCTTGATGGTGTGGATCGGCTTCACTGTCACGCCGTGCTGCGCCATATCGACCAGGATGAAGCTCAGTCCTTTCTGCTTCGACACAGTCTTGTCAGTCCGCGCGAGCACGTAAATCTGGTTCGCATCGAGCGCGCCCGACGTCCAGATCTTCTGTCCGTTGATCACGAACTCATCGCCCTCGATCACCGCCTCAGTCCGCACGCCGGCAAGGTCGGAACCTGCGCCGGGTTCGGAGAAGCCCTGACACCATAAATGCTCGCCCGACAGGATCTTGGGCAGATATTCTGCAATCTGTTCCGGCGTGCCATTGGCCAGCAGCGCCGGCCCGACGTTCAGCGGCCCCTGCTGCATCACCGTCGGCACGCCGCGCGCGTTCCATTCCTCAAGATAGATCATGTGCTTGGACGGCTTGAGCGCCATGCCGCCATGTTCGACCGGCCAACTGGGCGCGAGCCAGCCATGCTCGGCCATCTTATGATACCAGATGCCGGCTTCCGACCAGCGCGGCTGATCCTCGCGATGGCGCAGACTGGCCGGGCAATGAGTTTCGATGAAGTCGATGGCAGCGCGGCGAAATTCATCGTCCGACATCGCGTTCCAGTCACGCATCCGGTGCACATCCCTTTGTCAGCATCCGGCGCGAGAATGATGGGCACCAGACAGTTATGAATGCACTAAGACTGAGCGGTCTGGCGCGGCAAGCGTAGCGTGCGCAATGAACATATGCCTGATATGCGCATTGCGCGCGCCGGCCCCATGCTACCAGCGGCGGCGCATTTGGAGGCCGATATTTCGCTTGCGGAGCGCCGCTTCGCGTTCGGCCGCCGACACATGGGGCGTATCGGCGGGCAGATGCTGTCTTACCTCATCCAGCTTCACCTTCTTGATGGTTGGCAGGGGATAATCGCTGGCGCCATGCCAGCGACCCACCAGCATCCCGCGCCGATAGCCGTTGGTGTCGAGCCAGTTCGGTACGCCCGGATCTTCCAGCGCCACGACCATGCGGAAGCGGCCATCGGCATCCAGACGCGCCTGATGCGCGTTGAGGCTGCTCTGCCGGTAGCCGAACTCGATCTGCTGCCACAGTGTATCGTTAAGCTGCACGTTCCAATATTTGCAGGTTTCCGGCAGGTCGGTCTCGATCACCAGCGCTTCGCCGGGCGCGATATCATAAAGGCAGCGATAATATTTTTGCGGCCATTGCGGGCTGTTGCCAAGATCCTCGAAGCCGGTCAGTTCCATCACGTTCCAGCCGATGGCATCCAGCACCTTGTTCTGATGATCGAGGCAGATGCGGCTGAAGCGCTTGACGAACCCGCCCAGCACGGCATCCAATTTCTCCTCGATCTGCGCGATGCTGAGGCGGGGCTTGGCCGCCGGCCGGTCGAGCCGTTCGATCGCGAAGCGGGCCTCTTCCTCCACGCCCCAGTCATAGGCGAACTGGCGGATCAGGATATTGCCGGCCTGCGGGTCGAGATAGCACCAGTCCCCGGTCCAGTTCTTGGGCCGTTCACCGCTGAAAATCACCTCGAACGCACCATCCTCGCCCAGCGTCAGTCCATCGACATCGTAATTATGCAGGCTGCCCTTGGGTTCGTGCGTGCCGAACATCCCTCGGCCGGTGGCAAGGCCGATCACCTTGTTGCCGCCGCGCTTGCCGGTAATGCGATAGATGCCCGACCCTTCGACGGGTGCGATGTGATAGACCGCATCGGGATTGGGCTGGAGAATGAAGATCGAATTTTCGAACGGCATCCAGTCGGGATGTTCGGGCGTCGATTGGAAGTACCAGATATAGGCCTGCGCGATATTCATCACAAATTGCCGGTAAAGTTCGGCACGCACCTGTTCGCTGTCCGGATCGAAGGTCTTGGCGACCAGTTCGGCGGCGGGCTTCAGCAGATCGACATAATGGTCCCACGATTTGAGCAATTGGGTCATTAACATATTCCTCTCATAAGTGCGGCGTCATCGGGTGGCGCAACGCGCGCGTTCGGGGGCTGCCGTCGCAAAGCACAGAGAAAAGTCATCCGTTTTGCAGGCGCGCGCGTCCAGTTGTCCTGCCCGCACGTCACCGACGCACTGCGTCGTGATCTTTGATGATAAGGCCGGCGGCTCGCGTGCCAATCCAAAGCGGCTTCCGCCGAACATTATCACATCCGTGTATTTGCGCATCCCAGACGGCAGCGGAACATCTATCCGACAGCTTGTCGCCGCATGACGCCGTTGCCTTTTCCCTCATGGGCAGCGACAGAAGAATGGGGCAACGGGGAAGCAGCAGGATGCGACAGGACGAAGACCAGGCCGGGAGCGCGGCACGCTTCACCCTGCTCGAACCCTTGCGTGAGCGGACCTATCGCACAATCTGGATCACCAGCGTCATTTCCAATTTTGGCCAGCTGATCCAGGGGGTCGGCGCGGCCTGGCTGATGACGAAATTGTCGTCCTCCGCCCAAATGGTCGCGCTGGTACAGACCGCGCTGATGCTGCCGCTGATGCTGGTGGCGCTTCCCGCCGGGGCGATCGCCGACATGTTCGATCGCCGCAAGATCGCGCTGACCGGACTCTTCTTCGCCTGCGTGATGGCGGCTTGCCTGACCGCGCTCGCCTGGGCCGACCTGGTTAGCCCGTGGATATTGCTCGCTTTCTGCTTCCTGATCGGCAGCGGTGTCGCGTTGTACAGCCCCGCCTGGCAGGCATCGGTGGGCGAACAGGTGCGCCGGGAGCATCTGCCCGCCGCGGTCGCGCTTGGCACCATCAGTTATAATGTCGCGCGCAGCTTCGGGCCGGCGGTCGGCGGCGTCGTGGTCGCCGCGCTGGGCGCGGTCGCAGCCTTCGCCGCCAATGCGCTTTTCTACCTCCCTCTCATCATCGCATTTTTGCGCTGGGATCGTAAACATGCGCCATCCCGCCTGCCGCCCGAACGGATCGACCGGGCGATCGTGTCGGGCGTGCGCTATGCCTTTCATTCGCCGCCAATCCGCACTGTGCTGATCCGCACTTTGGTGACCGGGCTGGCGGGCGCATCGGTCGCGGCGCTGACGCCGTTGGTCGCCAAGCAGCTGCTCCACGGCACCGCGAGCACCTACGGCCTGCTGCTCGGCGCTTATGGCGTGGGCGCCGTGATCGGGGCGATGATGCTCGACGCGGTGCGCACGCGCCTTGCCCCCGAACAGGCAGCGCGAATGCTCGCCATCATCACCGGCGCGATGATCGTGATCACTGGCAGCAGCGACAATATCGTGCTGAGTTTTGCGGCGTTGCTGATCGCGGGCGCGGCGTGGATGGTGCTGATCGCGCAATTCAACGTCGCGGTACAGCTCGCCGCGCCGCGCTGGGTGACCGCGCGGGCGCTCGCCTGCTATGGTTCCGCAATAACTGGCGGTATCGCGATCGGTGCATGGTTGTGGGGGGCGGCGGCAGGGCAATGGGGCGTCGGACCCACCATGATGCTGTCGGGCGCCGTGCTGGCGGCGACGCCGCTCCTAGGCCTTTTCCTGCGCTTGCCTATCGATGTTCCGACGGGCCTTGAAGAAAGCGAGCTTGCGCATCAGCCGCTGGTCAACCTGGCGCTGACGCCCCGGAGCGGCCCGATCATCATCGAGCTGGAATATCGCGTGGCAGTGGAACAAGCGCGCGACTATTATGTCGCGATGCAGCGGCTGCGCAGCGCCCGGCTGCGCAGCGGCGCCTTTGGCTGGACCCTGTCGCGCGACATTGCCGATCCGCAGCTATGGACCGAACATTATAGCTGTCCCACCTGGGGCGATTATCTGCGCCAGCGCGACCGCATGACTCAGGCCGATCGCGAATTGCAGGGGGCCGCCGATGCCTTCCACATCGGCAGCCTCGACAATCGCGTGAGACGGCGTCTGGAGCGCCCTACCGGATCGGTACGCTGGCGCGCCGATACCCCGGATCGTCACGACGAAAATCTGGGCGGCCTGTACCACCCGTGAAACCCCGAAGATCGCGGCTGCGATCTTCAGGCCGCAACCGGACGAGGAATCATCGCGTCGACGTCCGCACCGACGGTCATGCCGCCATCGACCGCGATCTCCGCGCCCGTCACATATGAGGATTCGTCGCTGGCCAGGAAGAGGCTGACATAAGCGACTTCGGACGGATCGCTCGCGCGGGCAATCGGCTGGCGGTTCACGCGATGGGCAAAGCGTTCGCTGCGGCCCAGCGCCTCGATCGACAGGCCGCCGGGATTGGCCATCGGCGTGTTGGTCAGGCCCGGATGCACCGAATTGACGCGGATGCCCATCGCGCCCAATTCGATCGCGCACGCCTTTGTCAGGCCCCGGATCGCCCATTTGCTCGCGCAATAAGAGGCCATGCCCGCCGTACCCCACAGACCTTCGGTCGAAGAGATATTGACGATTGATCCCCGGCCCCGTGCCGCCATCGTCGCCATCACGGCCTGAATGCCCAGGAACGGCCCTACGGCATTGACCGCAAGGCAGTGTTCCAGACCGGCCTTATTCTCCTGCGCGATTGCCACCGACCGGGCGATTGCGGCATTGTTGACCAGCACATCCACGCCACCAAAGCGGGCCGAGGCCTCCGCCACCCCCCGCGCCCAGTCTTCTTCCGAAGTAACATCCAGCTTGACGAACAGGACGTCGCCTTCGCTCGCTTCGGCGGCCGCCCGCCCCTTGTCTTCCTGAACGTCGGCCAGCACGACCTGCGCCCCTTCCCGCGCGAACAGCCGCACGGTCGCCAGACCCATGCCCTGCGCGCCGCCTGTTACGATCGCCGCTTTCCCGCTTAGCCGTCCCATCCGCTCTCTCCTGTCACATGTTCGTACAGTGATGTCATGCCGCGACGGGCATCGGATCCCATTCCAGCTCCAGCTCGACAGCGTTGTTGACGATACCGGTCGTGTTGACGGGATGACTTCCCGGCTTGATCCGGAAATCGGGAATCCGCTTCAGCCATTCCTCAAGGAAGATGCGGATCTCCGCACGCGCGAGCACCGCGCCGATGCAGGTATGCGGTCCGGTGCCGAAGGCGGCATGACGCGCGGTGCGGGTAAAATCCACGGTTAGCGGATCGGGATTCATGCGCTCGTCCAGACCGAAAAGCGGAAAGGGGAGCAGGACCATATCGTCCCGGCGCAGGGCGATGCCCTTATAGTCCATATCCTCGACCACGATCCGCGCGAGGTTGGATGTGCCAAAACGCCGGGCCAGTTCCTCGATCGCCTTCGTCATCAGCTTGGGATCGTCCCGCAACTGGTGGCGATGCGCGGGGCTTTCCGCCAGGAAACGCCCTATGAAGGACGTCATCGACGCGACTGTGTCCAGCCCTCCCCCCAGCAGCAGCAGGCAGGTTCGGAATGCCTCATCCTCGGTCAGCGGCCGTCCCTCGACCTCGCCATGAATGACCTGACTCATCAGGTCGTCGCGCGGCTTTTCCCTGCGCTTCGCGATCTTTTCGCGGATATAGGCATCGCGCTTGGCCCAGGCGGCCTTGCTTTCAGGCGAGTTTGCCGGGACGACCGTTTCGCGCAGCATGGCCGCATCCTCGATCGGCAGACCCATCATCGTCAGAAACGCGACGATCGGCATCACACCGGCGAATTCGCTCACAAATTCGCAATGTCCACGCGGCGCGACTTGCTCGATGAGCGCGATCGCGACCTCCCGCGCCTTTTCCTCGATCCGCTTGACGGACTTGGGCAGGAAGGCCGGCATCAGCAGGCGGCGGAAGGGCGTGTGTTCCGGTGGATCGAACTGGACGGGAATCGACCAGGGCACGACATTGCGCGGCAGAAAAGGTTCGCGACTGGAAAATTCCGAATAGGTCTTCTGGACATGGCCGATATCGTCAGCGCGTGTCATGACCCAATGTCCACCATAGCGCGGAGTCCAGAAAATGTCGGGATGACTGTCCTGCACATGCTTCCAGGCGATGTGCGGATCTTCTTCCAGTCCAGGCGGCGCGAACATGTCGAAATCGAACATCAGATCTTCGGGCACATGCGCGGGGCGCTCTGCCAGCGGCGCAATCGTCATCCTTTTTCTCCCCAGATAAAAATCGCTTCTCTGCGCGATCCTTATGCGACTATATTTTATGTGTTCCATTCGGTATCGATATGTCAAGGCCAGGTGAGCGATATGACCCGTGAAGCAAGCACGGAAGTGCGGCGCGGCAGATTACCCCGCGAAGAGGCGGATCAGCGCGTCAACCAGTTGATGACGCTCGCCTTGCAGGAATTTGCCGCCTGCGGCTTTGGCGGGACCAGCCTCAATCGCCTTGTCGACTTGTCCGGTGTCAGCAAGACGACGATCATGCGCCGGTTCGGCAACAAGGAGGGGCTATTTCTCAGCCTGCTCGACTATAGCGGGATGGATATTCGTGACGCGCTGCAATCCTGTGCCCGCGGCGATGACGCCCGTGCGACCGTCGAGCGCTTCGTCGAGACGACCGCCCGTTTTGCGACAGTCGAACTGGGGCAGGCGCTGCTGCGGCTGGCGATCAGCGAGCGCGTCCGCTTCCCGCAACTGGCGGATCTGGCGATCGCTCATACGCGGGTGACTTTTCAGCCGATCGCCGATCATATCGACCTGATGATGCGCGCAAGGCTGATCGAACCAGCCGATCCGATGGAGGCCGCGTTCGAGCTTGTGGCGATGGTGAATCACGGCTTCCGCATGATGATCGACGATCCCGCCTATCTGGCGACGCCGGGCCGTGCGACTGCCATTACCGACCGTTTCCTGAAGGGCCGGGGTTACAATGACGAACGACCTCATCGATCATAAGCGTGATGCACAGCCGCATCCCAACGCAGGCAAACCGTTGTAGAATACGAGCCTCATCGCCGGTTGACGGCGCAAGAATACGGCTTTGAGGAGCGGCTGCATGGCAGGAATCGATTTCAGCGGTCAGGTCGCCGTGGTGACCGGCGGTGGCGGCGCTTTAGGCGCGGCGTATTGCCGGGACATGGCGCGTCGGGGCGCGGCCGTGGTCGTGAACGACCTGGGTGGCGATACCACTGGCCAGGGCGGCACCACAGACTATGCCGACCGGGTCGTCCACGCGATCGTCGCGGAAGGCGGGCGGGCGGTCGCCAATTATGACAGCGTGGCGAGCGAAGTCGGCGGAGAGGCGATCATCGACACCGCGCTCCGTCATTTCGGGCGGGTCGATGCCGTCATCAGCAATGCCGGCAACCAGCGCAACGGCCGCTTCGGTGAATTATCCGCGGACGACATCGACGCTGTCCTAGACGTGCATGTGAAGGGCGCGTTTTTCCTCTGCCAGCCGGCTTATCGCGTGATGACGCGCCAGGGTTATGGCCGCATCCTGCTGGTCGGATCGCAATCGGGCATTTTCGGCAATCCGATCCGCGCCAATTACGGCGCGGCCAAGACGGCGATGATCGGGCTGATGAACGTCATCGCGCAGGAAGCGCCGGACGGCGTCCTCGTCAACTGCCTCTTTCCCAATGCGCGGGGTGGGCGGTTGGGCGGAACGCCGCTGGCCGAGCGTCCTGACAAGGAATTTCTGAAGGCGGCGGGCGAACGGACGGCGCGCTTTGCCGAAGCGATGACACCCGAACATGTCTCCGCCCTCGCCTGTTACCTCGCCAGCAATGCGTGCAGAACGTCGCAGAATATGTATTCGGTCGCGGGCGGCAAATATTCGCGCATCTTCGTTGGACTCACGCACGGATGGCTGGCGACCGGGCCGGACGCACCGCGTTGCGAGGATATCGCCGCCCATCTGGACGAGATTGACGATCAGGCGGCTTATGACGTGCCGCTCAGCGGCCTCGATGAGATAGACACGGTGATCGCGGCGCGGGCGCGTGCCGGGCTGTAACGAGCCCGTCAGGTCAGTGCGTCCAGATCGACCTCGCCATCCTCCAGTTCGTCCGGCGCAACCTCCTGATATTCGCTGTCACTAAAACAGTCCGACAGGAAATCGATGAACAGCCGCACCCGGTTCGACAGAAATTCCCGGTGCGGATAAAGGAGATAGACCGCCGACCCACCCCGCGCGCTGCTGGTGATGACATGGTCGTCCAGCACCGTCGCCAGATCGCCGCGCTCGACAAAGTGCCGCACCGCGCCGCGATGCGCCAGCGTTATGCCAAGGCCGGCCAACGCCCCGTCGATGACACCGTCAAGCTGGTCGGCGACGTTGAAATGCCCGGTCGGATGGATGATCACGCTTTTGCCGCCGCTGCCGGGGGTGAAACGCCACGCCGCGCGCCGCGTGCCGATCGACGTGGTGATGCAATCATGCGCGGCCAGATCATGCGGGGTGCGCGGCGTTCCCCGCCGCGCCAGATAAGCGGGGCTGGCGACCAACGCGAGCGGCAAGCCGCAAAGCCGACGGCAGATATAACGCGAATCCGACGGCGCCCCGTACCGGATTTCGACGTCATATCCCCGGCTGATCAGATCGCGCGGCACATCGTCGAAACACAGGTCGAGGCTGATGCCAGGATAGGCTTCCAGAAATTTCCCCAGCTTGGGGATCAGGAACATCTTGCCGAAGGAGTTCGCGATCGACGCGCGGACGACACCCGCCGGAGCGCGGAGCTGTTCGCGGGCATTGTCAATCGCATCCTGCAATCCCCCCAAGTGCGCGACCACCGCGCGATAGAAGGCGTCGCCTTCGGGGGTTAGACTGATCTGGCGGGTCGAGCGGTTGAAAATCCGGATACCCAGTTCCAGCTCCAGCCGCGCGATCAGCTTGCTGACGGCGGCGGGGGTGACACGCAACACATGCGCCGCGGCCGAGAAGCTGCCGCTGTCCACCACTGTACGCAAGGTGACGAGCGAGCGGGTATCGGGAATATTCGTCACCGCGCCACCCGCGCCTCGACAGCGCCGCCAATACGATCCTGATGGCGCGCGCTCACGGCAGCCGGCCTAGACCGCAAAGCGCCGGTCGAATTCGGCCACCCGGCGCGCCTGCAAAGCCCGACGTTCTTCGGGGGTCACTTTTTTCACGCCGGGCGGCAAGGCGGCGGCCAGTTCGCTCAATTTGACCCGGCGCGTGCTGATCGCCGGGGGCTTGGTCGCACTCCCGTTGGGCAGACCCTGCCACCGATATAAGACGAGCACTTCATGTGTGCCGGCCGGGTCGAGCCAGTTCTGGATACCCGGATCCTTGATCGAGATGACATAGGTGAAGCGACCGTCGGCATCGGGGGCGGTCTGCACATTGTTAAGGTGCGACTGGTAATTGCGAAAATCCAGGCTGCGTAACCACATGTCGTGCAACACGACATTGCGATAATTCGCCCCACCGCCCTCGGCCGTGATCAGGATCGCGTCATCGTCGTTCAGCTTGAAATGGCCGTGGCTGCCCAGTTGCGACACCAGCCCGCCCGAAGGACCGGCGCCACGCGGCTCGTCCATTTCGTCGGGATCTACGTTGGTGAAAATCTGGCTGTAATACCAAGCCTGATAGACATCGTAGATGATATTGTGGATGGCGCGCCGCGCCAGTTCCTCATCATCGAGCGCCGGGTGCGTTGGCCCATCGAGCTTGTGGATGCGCAACGCATCCGGTTCCTGCCGCCAGTCCCCCAGCGAATCCCGGATGAACAGATATTTGACGTCCCGATGCAGTGTGAAATGGTTGGTGCGTCCATTGGCCGGATCCCCATCCAGCGTGATGACATAGCTTCCGTCGGCAGCGATTTTCACGTCCTGCTGCTCCAGAGAACCGAGTGTCACCGTCGTGTTGCTGTCGCCCACCTGCTGGAATGTGACATAGGTCGACGGATTGGGCTGCCGCTGCCCCCGTAGTTCATAGCGCATCCAATGCGCCAGCGGAATGATGCGATAGGCATTGTCCGGATTGTCGCCGCCCCATTTCGACGGTGGAACATCATTGCCCAGCCATTTCCCGGCAGGGCAATTTTTCCGCACCACGCGCGGGCGCGCAGGGTCGCTATTCACCGCCATAATCACGGATTTGAAACTGAAGTCGCGCGCCGCCGGCCCGCACATCGCCATTTGCTCGGCGCTCAGCCGCCGGTCGGTGACCAGTTGATACATGCGCTCGGCTCGCTTTACCGCGACCTGAACATCTGAGCGGGCGAAAATGCGAATGGCCGTGGCTTCGATGTCGCGCTGGTCGATATTGGCGATCGGATTTGTTCGCGACAGGAAATAACCGCTGTCGTCCATCAGTCGCTGCATCGATCTTCTCTCCCTCGCCGTCTTTCCCGAGGACGCACGCGCGACGCTCGCAACTGTTATGGCTCCTGCAGATGCCAGCAATGTCCGCTTGTCAATTTCCATGCGCCAATCTCCACATACATGCTGATTTACCCGCGATTTTCAGGTCCGGCCATGCGGCTGAAGGAAACGCAGGAGCCGTTCCGCGATCCATTCGGGCTGTTCCTCGCTGGCCCAATGGCCACAATAGGGGATGACATCACCTTCGACATTATCCGCCATGCGCCGGAGCGATTCCGCGGTGCGCGCGCCCACGCTTTGCGCGCCGCCCAGGGCGAGGACGGGAATGGCGAGCCGCGCGGCAGCCACGGCCTGCCGATTGTCCCGGCCGTCCTGCCACATGGCCCGCGACCATCCGAGCGTCGCGCGCAATGCGCCCGGCTGCGCCATGCAGCGCACGCATTCGTCGACCGTCTCACGGTCGATCGCCCCAACGTTATAGGCCAGCCGGCGCAGAAACCAGTCGAAGTAAACCTGTTCGCGCCCCGCGATCAGAAACTCGGCGACATCGGGCATCAGGTGGAACGTGAAGTGATTGACGCCCCCGCCCTGAAAAAAGGGATCTTCACCCTCGCGCGGCGGAATGGGGGCGATCGCTTCTTCCAGCCCGAAGCCGGGCACCAGATTGTCGATATAGGTAAGCGTCCTGGCGCGCTTCCAGTGCAGCGCCAGCGCCAGCGCGGTCGGCGCACCCCAATCGCGGCCCACGACATGCGGAGCGTCCTTCACCCCAGCAGATCGAGCAGTTCCACCAGATCACCCGACATGGTCTTTTTGTCGAAACCGCCTGCCGGCTTGGAGCTGTCGCCCGCGCCGCGGAGGTCGGGGGCGATCACCCGATAATGCGGCGCCAGCAAGGGGATCATCCGTCGCCACTCGAACCAGCTTTTGGGAAAGCCATGCACCAGCAGGAGCGGCGGCGCGTCGGGATCGCCAGCCGTGACATAATGCATCGTCACTCCGCTCAGCCGCGCGCGATGGTGTCGGATCGGGGTCATGCCGGAAAATCTCTGCTAAGGTCACTGGCGGGGCTGACGATCATCAGCGTCCGCTCCAGCGCATCGGGGCGATGGCGCGCACCGTCGGTCTGCCAGGCGTCATGGCTGACGGTGGCGGCGAAATCCTCGAAGCAGGGATAGCCCGCGATGATGATATAATCCCATTCCTCGCCGGTTCCGAATTCGTGGAAAGCGGGGCCGGCATGGAGAATCGTGCAGTCGGGATGCGCTGCGGGATGCGCGTGCCGCATGTAGCGCGCATAGGCTTGCCGCGCTTCGGCTCCCGGCTTGAACTTCAACAGATTGACGACCGCGATCCGCCCGGCAGGCGCCCGTTCGCGCATGGCGGCGATTTCTGGCAAGTCGGGGCCCAATTTGGGCATAGCGCTCCCCCCGTTCACTCCGCTTTTTGCGGCTCGCGACAAGACTGCGGCACAATCAAAGCGAAGTCGCGCGATAAGGGCGACCGGCGAGAGACAACATATATGTGAAGATTGGCGCGCCGGCTGGGTCGAAAAGCGGGGGGCATAGCGACGGCGACCGATCAAACCGGATATCTTCCGGACCTCAAAGCCTCGGCTCTCACCTGAAAGAAGCGCATGACCGACGATATGCCCACGCCCTTCGCGCCTTTTCAGTTCATCGACAGTCACCACCATTTGTGGGGCGGAGCGGCCGAGCCGGAGCGGTCGCCCTACCTCCTCGAGGATTATCTGGCCGAATTCGCGCCGCTGGGGCTGCGCGCCAGCGTCTTCATGGAATGTCACACCCATTATGATCGCAGCCTGCCTGCCGCGGCGCAGGCGCTGGGCGAGACCCGCTTCGCCGCGGCGATCGGTGGCCAAGCACAAGAGCCACTAATGGCCGTCGCCGCGATCGTCGCGCGCCTGGATATGATCGAAGACGACTTCGCCGGCCTGCTCGCCGCGCATGTCGCCGCCGGACAGGGCCGCTTGCGGGGCATCCGGCGCGTGGTCGCTTGGGATGCCGACCCCGCCCTTCAGATCCCGGTGCTCCGCACGGCCCCGTCGATGCTGGCCGATCCACGGTTCGACGCGGCGCTCGATATTCTGGCTGCGCACGACCTGCATTTCGAAACCTGGCTGTTCCACCCGCAACTGGATGAACTGACCGCGCTCGCGACGCGCGTACCGCACGCCATCATCATTCTCAATCACGCCGGCACTCCGTTGGGCATCGGTCGCCATCGCGATCCCGACCGGACTTGGCGCGACTGGCTGGCCGCGATCGGGCGGGCGAGCGAACGGCCCTATATGCTGGTGAAGATCGGCGGCCTCGCGGGCCCCTGGACAGCGGTGGATCAGCGCCGGCGAGCATTAGGTCTCGATGCCTGGACGGTCGAAGCACTGGCCGAGGCGCTCGATCCCTATCTCCGCGCGCTGATCGCGGCGTTCGGGCCTGAGCGCTGCCTGTTCGAAAGCAATTTCCCGGTTGATCGTGCTTATTGCGACGCTGCGACATTGATCGCGGCCCATGTGCAGACGCTCGCCTGTCTTCCGGGCACCGACCAGCGGGCGATCTTTGCCGGCAACGCGGCGCGGCGGTACCGCATCGCTCTGCCCGATAGCTGAAGTGCTCGCCGGTCATCACCCGGCTTCGACTTTGCATCATCACCCATGTGATGGCTGGGCGGAAAGGCTGTTCGCCTGCGATGAGGAAAAGCATGGTTCGGGCGTCCTCTTCCCAAGCGCCACCATCAGGCGCGCTGAGGGAGAGAAGAAATGAAAGGCGATTTCCTGCATCCGATCACGCATATGCCCCGATCCGTCGGTCTGGCGGCATCCGCTCTGGCGCTTGTGACGGCCAGCCCGGTCGCGGCGCGGGAGGGGCGCATCGACATGCCGTCCCAGCCGCTGGCGCAGGCGTTGCGCTCGCTGGCCGACGGGACCGGCGTGAATATCCTGTTCGCGCCCGACGCGGTGGCGGGCCTGCAATCGCGCCCGGTCCGCGATGCGCGCTCGGCGCGGGATGCCGCGCGCGCGATGATCGGCAAGGCGAAGCTGGACGTCTTCGCCGACGCTTCGGGAACGCTCGTCATCCGCCGCAGGACGGAAACCGCGCAAGCCCGCCCCAATGCACGGCCGATCAAATATGCCGCGCTGCCCCAAGCGGTCAGCGATGCACGGCCCGCCGTCCCGCTTCCGCCGCAGGCGGCCGAGTCGATTGACGACATCGTCGTTACCGCCACACGCCGTGAAGAGCGGTTGCAGGACGTCCCCCTCGCCGTCACCGCGATCAATGGCGTGGAGCTGCGCCAAAGCGCGATTCAGGACGTCACCCAATTGCGCTTCGTCGCGCCCGCGCTGCAAGTGACGCCTTCTTCCTTCGGCAACAGCGTGCCGGGCTATACGATCCGCGCGCAACGGCTTCAGGAATCGCTGATTACGCAGGATCCTTCGGTCGTCGTCTATTTCGCGGAAGTCGCGCAAATGCGTCCGCACGGCACCAATCAGGCGCTGTACGACCTGGGTTCGGTCGAAGTGCTCAAAGGGCCGCAGGGCACCTTGTTCGGCCGCAGCACGACCGGCGGCGCGATCCTGATCAATCCTGCACGACCGATTTTCGAGACCGAGGGCTTTGCCAGCGTCACGCTGGGCAATTATGATCTGCGTTCCTTCACAGGGATGCTCAACGTGCCGCTGGGCGAGACGCTCGCGGTCCGCGCGGCGGGCAAGATCACGCGCCGCGACGGCTTTTATCGCAACGCCTTCAATGGCCTGCGCACCGATGGCGAGCGCACCGAAAATGCGCGGCTGTCGCTGCTGTGGGAGCCGAGCGACCGCTTCACCTCCAACACCGTCGGCAGCTATTATCACGAAAATAGTCCCGGATCGTCGTTCCGCCTGCAATATATCCGACCGGGAAGCTCCGCCGACACGCCGGCCCTGCGCGCGGCGCTGGCGCTCCAGCAGGCGAACGGCCTTGATTTCGTCAATAACGACCTGCAACCCTATGCCAAGGTCAAGGTCTATACGCTGTCCAACACCAGCGCGCTGGAACTCGGCGAGCATACGCTCAAGAATATTATCGGTTATCGCAAGGTCGATTCCGATATCGCGCTCGATTATGACGGCACGACGCAAGTCTTCTTCCACACCCGCAATACGCTGCAAACCACGCAGTTCAGCAACGAACTCCAGCTCTATGGAAAATTGTTCGACGATCGGATCGATTATATCGTCGGCCTTTTCTATTTCCGCGAGAAGGGCCGGGATATCCAATATTCGGTGCTGGGAGGCACGCGCGTCAATGACGGGCTTGGCCGCAACATCAGCTATTCCGCCTATAGCCAGCTCGGCTATCGGCTGACCGATACGCTCAAGCTGACCGCCGGCCTGCGCTACACCCGCGACGAGCGTGACAATCAATCGCGCAATCTGCTGAACGGCAATTGCCGCCTGCGCAACAGCGACGGCACGACGCCCGTGCCGTGCGTCAAGGATTATTCCACCCACTTCTCCTCGCCAAGCTGGCTGGTCAGCCTCGACTACAAGCCCAGCCGCGATCTGCTCTTCTATCTGTCGCATCGCCGTGGTTATCGTTCGGGTGGATGGAATTTACGCGCCAATCTGCCGGGCGAGCAAGTGCCTTTCCGGCCCGAGACGGTCTATGACGTTGAACTGGGGTTCAAGGCCGACCTGCTGGACCGTAAGTTGCGCATCAACGCGGCGCTGTACAATCAATGGTATAACGACATTCAGCGCAACGTGAATTTCGGCACGCCGGTGCAGACCGTCATCCTCAACGCCGCCAGGGCGCGCATCTGGGGCGGAGAGGTCGAGGCGACCGCGCATCCCACCGACTGGCTGGAGCTGCGCGGTGCCTTCGCTTATGTCCATCCCCGCTATCGCAGCTTCAATGGCCTGAGCCTGGGCGACCTGTCGGCCAATCGCTTCTCGCAAGCGCCGGCGCGCACGGTGAATGCGAGCGCTCGCGTCTCGCTGCCGATTTCGCCGGACATGGGGGAGGCGGGGGTGCGCCTGTCTTATTATCATCAGTCTAAAATCCAGCTGGCCGACATTAACGGCTTTGCCGAGCCCGGCTATGGCACGCTCGAAGCCGGGGCGAACTGGAACCATATCGGCGGATCGCCCTTCGACCTGTCGCTGTTTGCGAAGAACCTGACCAACCGGCGCTATGTCACTTCCGGCGTGGTGATTTACAGCTCGTCCGGCACGCAGACGGTGCAGATCGGCCAGCCGCGCACCTACGGCATGGAGCTACGCTATAATTTCGGGCGCGCGGCGCGATGAGCGAACGGGTGGCGGAAAGCGGCGGCGAGCCTGCGCCGCCACCCTCGTCGGCGGTGGGCTGGTGGGCCGTATTGGTCTTCCTGCTGCTCTACATCGTATCCTTTCTCGACCGGCAGATCATCAGCCTGCTGGTGCAGCCGATCCGCGACCATTTCCTGATCTCCGACTTTCAGGTCAGCCTGATCCAGGGGTTCAGTTTCGCGGTCTTTTACGCCCTGTTCGGCCTGCCCGTCGGCTGGCTGGTCGATCGCTTCTCGCGGCGGCACGTCATATTCTTCGGGCTGCTGATCTGGGCGACCGCCGCGTCGGTCAGCGGCCTTGCCCAGCGTTACTGGCAATTGGCGCTGAGCCGCGTCGGGGTGGGCGCGGGGGAAGCCGCGCTCGCGCCCGCCGCTTATTCGATCCTGTCGGACCTGTTCCCCAAATCGAAGCTGACGCTGCCCATGTCGGTGATGGGTGCGGGCACCAAATTGGGCAGCGCGCTGGCGACGCTGATCGGCGGCTTTCTGATCGCGACCCTGCCGCGCGAGGGCATGGAGTTGCCGTTGATCGGCCATTATGCGCAATGGCAGGTGGCGCTGCTGCTGACCGGCATACCCGGCCTGCTGATCGCGCCCCTGGTGTTCACCATCCGCGATCCGCGCGCGCTGCGGGCTGTTCCCGATCAGCCGGCGGTGGTGCATGGACAAGGTTCGGCGCTACACATTCTGCGGGCCAATGCCCGCTTCTATGCCGGGCATTTCGTCGGCTTTGGCTTCGTTTCGCTCTGCGGCTATGCGCTGCTCGCCTGGATGCCGACCTTCTTCATTCGCCGCTTCGACTATAGCCTGTCGGAAGCAGCCTATACGGCGGGGTCGATCACGCTTGTCACCAGCCTGTTCGGCAGTGTGCTGATGGGGTGGCTGGTCGACACATGGTATGCGCGCGGCCGTCGCGACGCGCATCTGTTGTTCTTTGCCGCCAATATGCTGGTCGAGGCGGTGCTGATCTGCATCGCCATGTCGACGGCGGACGTCCGCGTCGCCATCCTGTGTATCGGCCTGCAACAGATTTTGATCCCCTTCACCGGCGTCTCGGCCGCCAGCCTCCAGATCTTCACGCCGCCGCCGGTGCGCGGCCGGATTTCGTCCATTTATCTGCTGGTCTTCAACCTGCTGGGGATCGGTCTTGGTCCATCGATGGTGGCGATCTTCACCGATTTCGTGTTCGCCGACGACAAGGCGATCAACAAATCGATCATGGCGACCTTCATCATCTTTTCGATCGCCGCCGCCCTTTGCCTGCTGTTCGCGGCCAGACCGATGCGGGAAGGCGTTCGGGGCGCGCCCGACATGCCGACCAATTGATGATGGTGGGTCGGAAGCGCCGCGCGGATGCGGGTTCCGGCGCATCGATCGAAGATCAGGCGATATGGCGGCGGTTGGTCGCGCGCCTGCATCGCTTCGCGGGCGATGGCCGGGGTGAGGATCATCTGCACAATGCCTTCATCCGCCTGCAGCTGTATCAGCGCGACAAGCCGGTCCATGATCCGGTGGGCTTCGTCATCCACGCCGCCCGCAACAGCGCGATCGATGAATTCCGCCGCAATCGTTTCTATGAGGCAGCACCAGGCCTGCGCGGTTTCATCGAGGAAGCCGATGCGACGCCGCTGGCCGACGAGCAATTGATCGCGCGGCAGCGGCTGGAACGGCTGCGCGCCGGCATCGACCGGTTGCCCGACCGCACGCGCGCGATTTTCGTGGCCCACCGGCTGGAGCATCGCAAATATCGCGAGATCGCGCAGGATTTCCACATCAGCATCAGCGCCGTGGAAAAGCATATCGCGCGCGCCAGCCTGTTCCTGGCGCAATGGTCGGAGGGCTGGTAAGTTGCGCGATCGTCTTACAGCACTTGCCGATGCCGCCGCCTGGATCGCGCGACTGCGCAATGACGACCGCACGGCAGAGGATGAGGCGGGTTTCAGACGCTGGCTCGCCGCCGATCCGGACCATCGGCGCGCCTTCAGCCATTTGAGCCAGACATGGGAATTGGCCGGCGGCGTGGGCGACATGTCCGCGCCCGAACCTGCGCACGCGCCTGATCGGCGGCGCCTGCTTGCCATCGCCGCATCGCTCGCCAGCATCGTCGCGGCGGGCGGTGGCCTCGCCTGGTTCTATCACGAAGACCATATCGATTATGTGTCGACGACCGGGGAGCAACGGCGCATCACATTGTATGACGGCTCCCGGCTGATCCTGGACAGCCGGTCGCATGTCCGCGTGCAGATGCGCGCCGATCTGCGCAAGGTCGAACTCCTGTCAGGCCGCGTCAACATCGCGGTCGCGCATGATCGGCAGCGCCCCTTCGTCGTTTCAGCCGGAGCGCGCGAGGCCGTCGCGCTGGGAACGGCGTTCGACGTCGCGCATGAGGCGGCGCGGGTAAATATCTTCCTGATCGAAGGAAAGCTGCTCGTGCGGTCGAAGGAAAGCGGCCCGCTCTACCTCGCGCCCGGCGACCGCGTGCGCTTCACGACCAATGCGCCGCAGGGGATACGCGACCGCCCGCCTGCCGACATTGTCACGGCATGGCAGGAGGGGCAGATCATCTTCGACCACACTCCGCTCCAGCAGGCAGCGGCGGCGTTCCTACCCTATGGCGGGCCGCGCATCGAAGTGATCGGCCATGATCTGGCAGCACAGGCGGTCAGTGGAAACTTCGCGGTCGAGGATGCCGCGGCGTTCGCACGCGCTGCCGCCACGCTGCTCGACGTAGAAGTGACCCAGCAGGGAGGGACTATCTATCTCGCCGATCGCAAACCGCCGCTGCCTGCGATATAAGCGTCGATCAGGCGAACAGCTCTTCGCTCGCTAACCGATCCGCGATGAACCGGCAGAAGCGCGCAGCATCCGCGCCATTGATGACGCGATGGTCGTAGCTGAGTGAAAGCGGAAGCATCTGCCGCCACATCACGCCGCCATCGGTGTCCGGCACGGCTACCGGACGCGCCCGGGTGACGCCCAATATGGCGACCTCGGGCGCGTTGACGATCGGCGTGAAGCTGGTGCCGCCAATATGACCGAGCGACGTGAGCGTGATGCATCCCCCGGACATTTCGGCCATCGAGAGGCCCTTGGTTCGCGCCTTTTCAGACAGGGCGGCAATCTCATCGGCAATCTCGCCCGCCGACTTGCGGTCGCAATCGCGGATGACCGGCACCAGCAGGCCGCCCGGTGTATCGACGGCAACACCAACATGGACATATTTTTTCATGACCAGTTCGCTGCTCGCCGGATCGAGCGAGGCGTTGAACTGCGGCATGGCGTCCAGCGCATCGGCAAGCGCCTTGACCAGCAGCGGCACCGGGGTCAGCTTGCGCCGCCCTGTGCGGCGAGCGCCTTGCGTCGGCTTTCCAGCGCCGTGACGTCGGCATCGTCATTATGGGTGACATGCGGGATGGCGACCCAGTTGCGCCCGAGAAACGAAGCTACGAACTTCTGGATGCGACTGATCGGCCGGCGTTCAACTTCACCAAATTCGGCAAAGTCCATATTCGGCCAGGGCGCGAGATTGGCCAGCAGTTCAGTCATCGATTAATTCCATATCTGTCCTGCATCGAGCCGGCAATAGCGCGATCGCTCAGAGCTTGTCGGTGAGTTCGGGCACGATCTTGAACAAGTCGCCGACCAGGCCGATGTCGGCGACCTGGAAGATCGGGGCGTCCTCGTCCTTGTTGATGGCGATGATGGTCTTTGAGTCCTTCATGCCGGCAAGGTGCTGGATCGCCCCGGAGATGCCGATCGCGACATAGACTTGCGGCGCGACGATCTTGCCGGTCTGGCCGACCTGATAGTCGTTGGGGACATAGCCCGCATCCACCGCCGCGCGGCTTGCGCCCACCGCCGCGCCCAGCTTGTCGGCGAGCGGGTAGATGACTTCCTCGAAGGTCGGCCCGTCCTTCAGCGCGCGGCCGCCCGACACGATCACTTTCGCGCTGGTCAGTTCGGGGCGCTCCTGCTTGGCGATCTCGGCGCCGACGAAGGACGAAATGCCCTTGTCGCCCGCGCCCGACACGGCTTCGACCGTGCCGCTACCGCCTTCGCGGGCGGCCTTCTCGAACGCGGTGCCGCGCACGGTGATGACCTTCTTCGCGTCCCTGCTGCGCACGGTCGCGATCGCATTGCCGGCATAGGTCGGGCGCGTGAACATGTCTTCGCTCTCGACCGAGAGGATGTCGCTCAGCTGCATCACGTCGAGCAAGGCCGCGACACGCGGGGCGATATTCTTTCCGTGGCTGGTGGCGGGCGCGACGAAGGCGTCATGATGGCCCATCAGCGCCACGATCAGCGGCGCGACATTCTCCGCCAGCGCATGTTCGAGGGCAGCGTCGTCGGCGACATGGACCTTGCCCACGCCGGCGATCTTCGCGGCTTCGGCAGCGACGCCACCGACATCCTTGCCCGCGACCAGCAGATGCACGTCGCCCAGCTTGGCGGCGGCGGTGACGGCCGACAGCGTCGCGTCCTTGACCGCGCCGCCTTCATGTTCGACCCAGACGAGCGTCTTCATGCCGCCACTCCCAAAGCTTTCAGTTTCGCGACCAGTTCATCGACATCGGCGACCTTGATGCCGGCGCTGCGCTGCGCAGGCTCGACAACTTTGAGCGTCTCCAGACGGGGCGCGATATCGACACCATAATCATCCGGCGTTTTGGTCGCCAGCGGCTTGGACTTGGCCTTCATGATATTGGGCAACGACGCATAGCGCGGCTCGTTCAACCGCAGGTCGGTGGTGACGATGGCGGGCATGGAGAGCTGCACTGTCTCCAGCCCGCCATCGACTTCGCGGGTCACATTGGCCGTGTTTCCCGCGAGTTCAATTTTGGACGCGAAAGTTCCTTGCGGCAGGTTCAGCAAGGCGGCGAGCATCTGGCCGGTCTGGTTGCTGTCATCGTCGATCGCCTGCTTGCCAAGGATGATAAGGCCGGCACTTTCCTCCTCCTGGATCTTCACCAGTAGCTTGGCGACGCCCAGCGGCTCTACAGTCTCATCGGTCTGTACCAGGATCGCGCGATCCGCGCCCATCGCCAACGCCGTGCGTAGCGTCTCCTGCGCCTTGGCCGGACCCACCGACACCACAACGATCTCCGTGGCCGCGCCTTTTTCCTTGAGGCGAATGGCTTCTTCGACTGCAATCTCGTCAAACGGGTTCATGCTCATCTTGACGTTCGCAAGATCGACGCCCGAACCATCCGCCTTCACTCGCGGCTTCACATTATAATCTATCACCCGCTTCACGGGCACCAATATCTTCATGGCACTTGCCTCCGTCGCACCCAGTCCTCCTATTCGACCGGCTGCGGCGCGCAAGCCGGCGCTCCCGCTCATCACATAGCGGATCGCCGCCTGTCGGCAGTCATCATGGATGCGTTGATTGTCGGCCTGCCGCGCACGCTCCCGCGCTCTTCTGGACAATCGTCACGCGCGCGGCGCAGGAAAGCGCATGACCGATCATGCCTTCTACGCGCGCGCGGGCGAGCGCTATATTCCTTTGCCGTCCGCCATCGGCCCTTGGCATCCCGATCATCAGAATGGCGCGGCCTTTTGCGGCCTGCTCGCCCATCTGCTGGAAGACCAGGGGCGCGAGGATCAGCAGATCGCGCGCTTGTCCTGCACTATCCTCGGCCCCGGATTGATGCGGCCGGTCACGACCGACCGCCATGTCGTGCGCGCCGGGCGCAAAATGGCGATCGTCACCGCCGAACTGCGTCAGGATCGACCTTATGCCAGAGCAACGGCACTGTACGTGCGCAGACAGGACAGCCCCGCCTATGGCGTGCGCCCAGCCCTACCGGCGATCGACGGACGGGAAACGCTGCCGGCGATGACCAAAGTCGCGATCCGCGACGTGGTCGAAACCCGCCTCGTTCATGGCGGCCCGGAAGTTCCGGGGCCGGGTGCCACCTGGGCCAGGATGCGCGGACGTCTGATAGAGGGGGTGCCCCCCTCCCCGCTGGTCCAGGCCGCGATCATCGCGGATTTCGGCAGCGGCCTGGCGGCGCAGGCGCCAAAGACCATATGGTCCTTCGCCAATCTCGACCTCGACATAAATTTCCTGCGCCCGCCCCGCCCCGGCTGGCACTATGTCGATGCCCGCGCCACAAGCATGGGGCAGGGAACCGCCCTTGCCATGAGCGATCTGTACGACGAGCAGGGACTTTACGCGATGGCGCGCCAGACCCTGTTCATCGAACGGCGGAGCGGGCCACAGAACTGACCAGCGTCAGTCCTGCGCCGGGAAAACCAGTTCCAGTTCCAACACGCTCGACACCATGCCGGTCGCCATGCGCGGCGTGGTGCCGGGCTTGATCCCGAAATCGGGGATGCGCCGGAACCATTCCTGAAGGAATACGCGCAGTTCCCGCCGCGCCAGCGTCGCCCCGGGGCATGTATGGGGACCGACATCGAAGGAAGCATGTTGCATCTTCTGAGATCGATTGAAATCGACCTCCATCGGCCGATCGATCTGTCGGTCGTCCAGAGCGACATAGACATTCGCCGTCAATATCATATCCCCCTTGGCGAATTTCACGCCCCGATATTCCTGATCATGAGCCGAAACACGGCTGGAATTCGCGATTGCGTAACGGCGCAGCAATTCCTCCACCACGCGATCGATGAAGGCGTCGTCCTGATAACGCTCCGCCATTTCGCGGCGCTGATCGGGATGAAGCGCGAAGTGGCGAGTCACAAAGCCCAGCATCGCCGCGACCGTATCCAATCCCGCGACGATCACGGTGGAACAGAATTGCAGCGCGGCCTCGAACGGGATTTTAGCGCCGTCGATTTCCACATTGACCATCGCGCTGAACAGATCGTCGCCCGGATTGGCCTGACGCTCGACGATGATAGGCGTCAGATATTGGCTGATTCCGACAAACGCCGCGTAACGGTCCTCGATCGTCGCGCCACGACAAGATGTTTCGGCGAAGGGAAGCAGATATTCGCGATCCGAACGCGGCAGATTTACGAGATCCAGGAAGATGATGATCGGAAAGATCTGGCTGAACTGCGCGACGAAGTCACATTCGCCCTTGTCCTTGAATGCGTCGATCAGCTCCGCGCACACGTCCGCGACCTTGTTCGCCATCGTATCGACGACTTTGGGAAGCAGCGCCTTGGTCAGCGGACGCCGAAAATCGGCGTGCTGGGGTGGGTCAAGCTGGATGGGATAGGCAATACCAACGCCTTCCACCGGCGGAATGCTAACCTGAGGACTGCGAATGAAGTTTTGCCAGTCATTCTGGACCTGCTTGATGTCGTCGCCGCGCGTAAGCACCCAGTGCCCGCCATGATTAGGCGACCAGAATATGTCACCGCGATCCCGAAACATCGCATAGGATGCCTGCGGGTCCATCCCGTCGGGGAGCGGAAGATTGTAGATATCGAAGTCTTCGACCACAAGTTCGCGGGGGACATGCGAGGGAACCCGCAGCTCCAGAGCCTCATGCATCCATTCTCTCCTCATATACGGCGCGCACGGCCGCCGTTTAGTTATGATACGTATAATATCATAATTTGACGAAGCGCCAGCATTTTATGGATGCGGGCTATTTCCCCGCATCACACAGGCGATTTGCCGCGTGCGGAACCGTTCCATAAGACGGTAGCGACAGGATGAGAGAACCAGGAAGGGAGCGGGCTGATGCTGAAAGGGTTAGACGGACGGAACGCAGTCGTCACCGGCGGGGCTAGCGGCATCGGCTTCGCGCTCGCCCGCGCGATCCTGCTGGGCGGCGGCGCGGTCGCGCTGGTTGATCTGCCCGGCGAACGGCTTGACGATGCCGCCCGCCGGTTGGGCGAGATTGGCCGGATCGTGGCCTATGGCGTCGATGTCGCCGACACCGACGCCATGCTTCTGCTGGGGACGCATGTGCGCACTGAGTTCGGGGCGGTGCAGCTACTGTGCAACAATGCCGGGATTGCGGGCGTCCATCGCTGGTTCTGGAATTTCCGTCCCGAGGAATGGCAACGCATGATCGACGTAAATCTGCGCGGCGTGATCAACGGGCTCCAGGCGTTCCTGCCGGCCATGATCGATCAGCCCGAAGGGCATGTCCTGAACACCGCTTCGATGGCCGGACTGATCCCGACGCCGATGAACGGACCCTATTGCGCCGCCAAATTCGGCATTGTCGGCTTAAGCGAGGCGCTTGCGCTCGACCTTGCCAGTCATGGCAGCGCGGTCGGCGTATCGGTACTGTGCCCCGGCCTCGTCTCGACCGCGATCGGCGACGGCCATCAAGGGGATGGGCCGACGACGCTCGACGCGCGCGAACGCAGCTATTGCGACAAGGTCGATGCGGGGCTGGCGAGCGGCATGGATGCCGACGAAGCCGCGCGGATCACGCTCGACGCCATTCGCGCCGGGCGGTTCCACATCCTTACGCATCCCGCCGCGATGAAACAGGTCGACCGCCGGTTCCAGGCGATCCAGCGCGGCGAAGCGCCGCCGCCACCGCACTGATGATGCATGAAGGGACCGGCGGAGGGGCGGGCAATCAGCGGCCGGTAAAGGCCGGGCGCCGCTTCTCGATGAAGGATTTGCGCTTTTCCGCCGTATCCTCGGTTGTCTGGCTGATGAAAATCCCGCGATTTTCCAGCTCGATTGCTGCCGCAAGGCTGCCGGCATCGGCATTGAGCCACATCGAGGATTTGGTAAGCTGGACGCCGATCGGGCTGTTGACCATGATGGATTCGGCAAGGGCAAGCGCCTCGGCCTCCAGCTGGTCGTCCGCCACGGTCCGTAGCACCAGGCCGATCTGCGCCGCTTCGTCGGCCTTGACCGCGCGGCCGGTCAGCAGCAGTTCGGCTGCCCGCTGCGCCCCGACGGCGCGCGGCAGCATGTAGCTGAGGCCCAGTTCATGCCCCGTTCCCGCATTATGAAAGGCGTTCACGAATTTGGCCGACTGTGCGGCGAGGCACATGTCGCCCGCCAGCGCGATCGAATAGCCCGCTCCCGCCACCGTGCCATTGATCGCCACGATGATCGGCTGGGGCAAGGCGCGCATCCGCAGCGGTATCTGACCCAGCCGCAACATCACCGCGCGATTGCGCTGCGCCCGGCCCAGATCGTCCGAGACCCATTCGGGCTTGCCGCCGGCGCGCAGATCATGCCCCGCGCAGAATCCCCGGCCCGCGCCGGTCAGCACCACCACCCGCACGGTGGGATCGACCTCGATCTCCGCCAGCAGTTCCAGCAACCGTTCATACATGGTGAAGGTGAGGGAATTCAGCGCATCGGGCCGATTGAATGTCAGCCGCCGGACGCCTTCCACCGGAGTGTCGACCAAAATCTCGTTCATGCCCTGCTCCCTCTGCTTCGTCGTGCCGGTGTAGCGACGAAAGCGGCATCGGGCGATCCCACGATGCCGATGCCGGGACTAATCATGGACATGATACGCGCCACACATGGCGGATTTGCGGAGCTTTTTGCGGCGCATTGCTCAATAGAATGGCGTTGATCGGACAGGAGACGGATGTGAACAAGCGGGATCATGGCACAAAGCCAGCCGCGGCCTATTGGCTGCTGGCGGTGCTGACGGCGCTCTACCTCGTCTCGATGATCGACCGTCAGGTCATCGGTATGCTGATCCCGGCAATCAAGGCCGATCTGCAAATCACAGACGTGCAGATGAGCGTGCTGACGGGGGCCGCATTCGGCCTGTTCTATTGTTTCGCCGGGCTGCCGATCGGCTATCTGGTCGACCGCTATTCGCGCCGCGTGATCATTTTCTTCGGCGTGATCGTCTGGGGGCTGGCAACGATTGGCTGCGGCATAGCCGGCAGCTACCAGCATCTCATCATCGCGCGCTTCCTGGTGGGCACGGGCGAGGCCGCCCTGTCCCCGGCGGCTTATTCGTTGATGGGCGACACCTTCGCCAAACATAAGCTGGGCCGCGCGATGGCGATATTCGGGATCGGCTCGACTTTTGGCACCGCGCTCGCTTACGGGCTTGGCGGTCACTTGCTGGACGCGCTGCCGGCGCAGGGCGTCTCCAGTCCGTTCGGCCTGTTGGCGCCCTGGCAGGCCACTTTCGTCATTGTGGCGCTTCCCGCACTGATCTGCGCGCCGCTGGTCTTCACCTTCCGCGAGCCCCGGCGCACGCGGAAGGAAGGCGTCGCGATGCATCCCGCCGCCGCGCTGCACTTCATTCGCAGCCGCCTGTCCTTCTTCCTGCGGCTGTTCCTGGGATATGGGCTGCTGCTCACCTGCGCTTATTCCTTCAGCGTATGGGGCGCGACGGCGCTGGTCCGCCGGTTCGACGTATCGATGTCGCAACTGAGCGTCGCCTTCGCCATTTCCGCCGCGATCGGCGTTCCCACCGGCGCGCTGCTGGTGGGCTGGCTCTCCGATCGCTTCGTCGCAAAGGGCGTTCAGGACGCCCAGATGCGCATCTTCGCTGTGGTCGCCCTTGGCCAGATCGGTTTCGGACTGCTGCTGGCAATGGCGCACACATATGAACTGGCGATCGTCGCGGTCTTCGGCATGTTCGTCTCTTCGGGCTTTCCGTCGCTGGCGGCCGCCATCCCCCTGACCACCCCGCCGCATCTGCGCGGCCAGGTGTCGGCCATCTATCTGATGGTCGGCAACTTGCTCGGCACGGCGATCGGGCCGCTCATTCCCGCCCTTCTGACCGACAAACTGTTCAAGGATCCGGCGCTCACGACCTGGAGCCTGGCCATCACCATGTTCGTCGCGGGTTCCGCCGCAGTCCTGCTGTTCCTGACGGGGCGCGAACCGATGCGCCGCGCCGTGCTCGCAGCCGAGGACAACATGGCGGCCTAAGCCGGAGTGATAAGGACGTCATGATGACCCGCAACGGGAAAGGCGCGCTTTTCGTGCTCGCATCGGCACTGACTTTCACCTTGTCGGTGTCGCTGATCAAATATCTCGGCAAGGATGTGCCGCCATCGGTCCAGGCATTTTTCCGGCAGCTTTTCTCGCTGCTGATCCTGGCCCCGCTGATCCTGAAGAATCCCGTCCAGATATTGCGGACGTCCCGCCCCTGGTACATGCTTTCGCGCACCGCGGCGACGAGCGCGGGCATCATCCTGGCCTACACGTCCTACCAGCATCTCGCGTTGGCGGAGGCCAACGCGCTGTCCTTCACCCGCCAGCTCTTCATGGTGCCGCTGGCGATCATGATCATCCGCGAACAGGTGGAATGGCAGCGCATGATCGCAACTATCATGGGCTTTGCCGGCGTCGTCGTCATCCTGCAACCCGGACGCGGCGGCGATCTCATCAGCGTCAACGCCTTCTATGGCCTGCTCGCGGCGTTCCTGACCGCCTGGTCGGTGATCGGCGTCAAGGCAATGGCGCGCGACCATAGCCAGATGACTCTGCTTGCCTGGTCGGTCGTGCTCGGCGCACTGTTCAGCCTCCCTTCCGCGTTGATGGTGTGGCGGACGCCGGGCTGGACGGAACTGGCGCTGCTGGTCGTACTCGGCGTCTTCAGCACCATCACGCAGGCGCTCTATATTCGGGGCATGACCTTGGGCGACGCCACCGTGCTGGCACCGATCGATTACACGCGAATCATCTTCACCACCGGCTTTGGCTTCTTCCTCTTCAACGAAGTGCCGGGCTGGCCGACGGTGGTCGGCTCGGCGATCATCATCCTCGCCGCAATCTATATCACGATCAGGGCGCATCGGCGCGCTCGCGCGGCAGCATCCGGCACAGATAGCACCGAATCGGCAACGACGCTCGATTATTAGGGCAAAGACCCGCACCGTCAGACGCGGGCATTCCACACTCTGTTCGGCCAAAAGGCCCATTTCTCAGGCGATACAATAAGTCGTCCGAAAAGATGCGCGTGTCGTGCCTGACCCATTGACAGCGTAGAGAAAGTTCAGATACATAAATCTTGTTCCGAAAACGGGATAAAGGCGCGACAGGGCGCGAAATCAGGAGCAGGATCCAATGGCCGAAGTTTGTCAGACGTCCCCGCGCAAGCGTCCCCCCGAACTGGTGAAGTCGGCGGTCCGCGTCCTGGAAATTCTCGAGCTGTTCGATCGCCATCGCCGTGCGCTGATGGTCGGAGAAATCGCCGCCGCGCTGCAATATCCGCAGTCCAGTACCTCGGCGCTGCTGCGCAGCCTGGTGAAGATCGGCTATCTGACCTACGACATCCACAAGCGTACATTCGTGCCCACGCAGCGCGTCGCTTTCATGGGCGGCTGGCAGTCCAACCCCTTCTTCAACGAAGGCCCGGTGCTGGAGATCGCCCGGCAGATTTCAGAGGAAGCAGGCCTTCCGGTCGGCATCTTCCGGCGCAATCATACTCGCGTGCAATGGCTCCACACCATCGCCGCCGATGACGCGGCATCCGATCCGAGCTTGGGCGAGCAAACCGACCTGCTACGCTCCTCGACCGGCTATATGCTGCTCGCGGGCCTAGGTGAACGCGACATTCAGGGGCTGGTGCGGCGCATCAATTCAGAAGTCGATAGCCTGACGCTGGTCACTCGCCCTAGCGAAGTCGTCGCGCGCGTCGATGAAGCCCGCCGCGACGGCTATGCCTGCATGGAGACCGGCGAATGCACGACGGTGTCGGTGCCGCTGCCCTTCGTTCAGTCGCAGGAACAGGTGGTCATCACTTTGTTCGCCGAAACCCGGGAGATCGCCGGCCAGATGAACCAGATCATCGCGATCGTGCGCGAAACCATCTCGCGGGTCACCGAACGTTGCTCCGTCGAGATGCCTGGCGTCGAGCGTATGCCACGCCCCACCCTGGTTCCGCACAAGCCCGCACCGATGCGGATGGGCTGGCGCTGACGGCGCAGCGCAAAGGCCGGCCTGCTCAGCGGATCAGGCTGGCATAATAAGGCACCATGTCCTGGATGGCCCGCCCGGCGTCGTCCAGGTCATAATCGAGTAGCGCGACCATCGCCGGATCGGGTTCATAGCGGATACTTGTCGCCCGGCCCGCGAACAGGCTGATGTCGGGCATGGCCGGATGGGGCGCATCGCGCGGCACTGCGCGCTCGTCCGATCCCAACGCTTTCAGAAATTCATCGAAATATTGCGCATAGGACCAGCTCCGGTCGCCCATCAGATAGGAGGCCCCGGACTCTCCGCGCGCGATCGCGCCGGCAATAGCTTGCGCAAAGGAACGGGTCGACATGAAATTGGACGCGCCCGGCGGCGCGTAACGCGGTCCTTCCGGATCGATCTTGCGCAGGCAATAGGCTGTGATGGCCTCCAGCTGGCGCGCGCCGATCCCTTCAATATGCCCGATCGTGAAGGGCGATTGCAGCGTGCAGACGGAAAAGCCCGGCGCCGCCAGCGCCCGCACCCCTTCATCGGCGGCGCGGCGAGAGGTCATATAGCCGCCCGCGTCCACTTGTTCCTGCGGAACGACGATCGAATAATAGCTGCCGACATAGACGGCGCGATCGATCCCCGCATCCCGCGCGCGGCGAAAGAAAGCGGGGATGCCGATGCTGTTGGCCGCATGGAAATAAGCACGTTCGTCCGCGCCCGCGGGCAATTGGCGAAGATCATTCCCCGCCGCGAAGACCAGCGTATCGAACTGCCGCAAATCCGTCATGCCGATACTGTCGTCGAGGAAACTGCCCCGCAGCAGCGGCAGGCCAGCCAGTGGTCCGGTGCGCGGGGGCGTGCGTCCACAGATCGTCACCGCATGACCCAGATCGGCAAGATGCAGCGCCGCCGCGCCGCCGATCAGGCCATTTCCGCCAACGATCAGTATCTTTCGCGTCATTCCCCGCTCCTCCCGAACCGCAAGCCCCGGCAAGAGGCAGATTTATCGCATGACCCCGGCCGAACGCATCCGGACTATCTCACTTTCGGCATAGCCGGCATCGGCCAGCAGTTGCGCGCCATGCTCGTCCAGCCGCGGCGCGCGCCGCGGTGACGGCGGCGCGGCATGGCCGTCATAGGCGACCGGCCCGGACACGAGCGTCACCGGCGTGCCGTCATCCGCCTTAACGTCGAACAGCATGTCGTTGGAGCGCAGTTGCGGGTCAGCGCTCAGCTCCGCGATCCCCTGCACCAATTCCCACGCGCCGTCCCAGGCGAGGAACAAGGGGTGCCACTCGCTCCACGGCCGCATGGCGATGCGCTCGGCGATCCGCGCAACCAGCGCCGCGCCATTCTCGATCCGTCCCTCCATCGTCATGAACAGCGGATCGTCGAGTACCGCCTCCAACCCGATCATGTGGCAGAAGCTCGGCCAATGCCGATCGGGCGCAAGGATCATCACCTGTACCCAGCGATCGTCGGCGGTCCGATAGGCGCGCTGCAGAGGCAAGGGCGTCATTTTCCCCGCCGCCGGCGCACCGGGCGCGCCGCCCTTGGCGCAGGCCACGGCGAGATCGGCGGACAATATCCAAGCGGCATTGGCCAGCAGCGAGGTTTCGACCAGCCGCGCCACGCCGGTCCGTTCGCGGTAGAACAAGGCGGCGACGATGCCGAAGGCGAAGGACATGGCGCTGGCATGGTCACCCAGCGCCGGCCGGGTGCGCGCGGGCGCGGGCGCGCCGTCGGGCATCAGCAGGTCGGCAAAGCCGCCGCGCGCCCAGAAGGATGAGGCGTCGAATCCGGCCTTGCCCGCATCCGGCCCACGAAAGCCTACGCCGTTGGCACGCGCGTAAATCAGGCGCGGATTGCGGGCGCGGAGCGCGGCGGCGTCGAGCCCCAGACGCTCCAACGCCGCCGGCCGGAGGCTGGTGACGAACACGTCCGCGCTATCGAGTATGCGCAACAGGGCGTCGCGCCCCTCCGGGCGCTTAAGATCGAGGACGATGCTCTTCTTGCCGCGATTATTCTGCTCCAGCGCGAGATTGGCGGATGCGGTTTCCCGTCCGTCCCCTACCTTGAGCGTGCGATAGGGATCGCCGCCCGGCGCTTCGACCTTGATCACTTCCGCGCCCTGATCCGCCAGCAGGGCAGTCGCGGCGGGCACGAAGATATATTGCGCCAGTTCGACGATCCGGATGCCATGAAACATTCGCCGTCTCCCCCCTTTTCGTCTTATCGCGACGCGCGCGGCATCAGATGATGCCGCCGCTACGCAGCGCCTGCCGCCGGGTGTCGTCATAACCCAGCAACGATTCCAGCACTTCGTCGGTATGCTGGCCCAGCAGCGGGGGCGACTGATAGCGATCCAACGGTGTTTCCGAATAGCGGATCGGGCTGCGGATCAGCGACACGTCCGATCCCAGCGGATGCGCGACCTTCACCTCGACGCCGCGATGCTTCACCTGCGCGTCGGCAAACACCTCGTCCAGATTATTGATCGGCCCGCTCGGTATGTCCGCCTTGTCCAGCAGATCGAGCCAGTAAGCCTTGGGCTTCTCGCCAAAGATCGCGTTGAATACCACAGTCAGTTCGTCGCGATTGGCCACCCGCGCGCTGTTGGTGTGGAAGCGCGGATCGGTGAGCAGGTCGGGCCGACCGATGGCGTCACACAGCCGCGCATATTGCACGTCATTGCCCGCCGTGACCATGATCGCCCCGTCGCTGGTCGGGAACATGGCGGCGGGCATCCCGCCATTGCCCTGCGTGCCCCGCCGGATCGGCGCTTCACCGGAAACCAGATAGATTTGCGCATAATGCGAGAGCGCGGCGATCGTCGAATCGAGCAGCGCCATGTCGAGATATTGGCCCGTGCCGCCATTGATGTCGCGGTGATACAGCGCCCCCATGATCGCCGAGGTGACGTTGAGCGACGTCAGCACGTCGGCGATCGACGGGCCGACCTTCATCGGCCCCGCACCGGGCGCGCCATCGGGCAGGCCGGTGACGCTCATCAGCCCGCTCATCCCCTGAAAGATCGCGTCATAACCCGGCCGCTTGGCATAGGGGCCTTCCTGCCCATAGCCGGTGATCGAACAATAGATCAGGCGCGGATTGATCGCGCGCAGCGATTCATAATCGAGGCCATAGCGCTTGAGATCGCCGACCTTGTAATTCTCCATGAACACATCGCACTGCGCCGCCAGCTCGCGGATAATCTCCTGCCCCTCCGGCTTGGACAGGTTGAGCGTGATCGATTTCTTGTTGCGATTGGCCGACAGGAAAAACGCATTCTCGCGCGTTTCCGCGCCATTTTCGTCGAGGAAATAAGGGCCGCCGTAAATGCGGGCATCGTCGCCGACATTGGGCCGCTCGATCTTCAGCACTTCCGCCCCCAGATCGCCGAGCATCTGTGCGGCGAGTGGCCCCGCGAGCACGCGGGTCAGGTCCAGCACCCGGATATTGGACAGCGGCAGATCGGCCATATTCACATCTTTCCTTGTCTTCACTCACCGGATGGCACAGGCGGATAGGGCGCGTCGAACGGCAATTGACGCGGCCGGCAATTCTTCATGCTTGTGATAGGCCCGCCCGCTTTACAGAGGCAGGGAGAACAGCTCCGGATGGTCGCTGACCGCGCGATGATCGCTGGTCAGGATCAAATTGCCTTCGTTGACGGACTGGAACGTATGGCAGGCGCCGACCATGCGGGCAAAGACGCGATCCGCCACCACCGGGCCATCGTTCCGCTTGCGCCGCTGCGCCACGCTGATCACCCGGCGCATGATCGACAGGGCTTCGAGCATGTCGTCGTCCAGCGCGCCCCGCGCCCACGGCATGATCGCACGTATATCCTGCCCGGCCATGACCGCCGGTGCGACGATCCGGTCGCCGTCGAGGTCGATGCGCAGCATCGGGCGGCCATCGCGCAGTGCTTCAGGATTGCTACGCTCGGCGACCGCGTCGGGCACGCGCAACTCATAGCGCCGCTCGCCTCCGCGCTCCGCCTGCGCGATAGCGAACAAGGCGGCGTCGAGCATGTGCGTGCAGTGCAGCTTGCTATGGAGCGTATCCGGCAAGTCCCAGATGCGCGTCGAAAGCGCGATCCCGGTCAGTTCCCGCTCCAGCACCGCCACCGCGCCGGGACATGTGTTCCAAGGGTGGCGCGGCAGGTCGCCGCCGATCGCAAGCACATGCGCGCCGTCATGCTCCAGCCAGACGCGCATATGATGAAAATCATCCTCGATCTCCGCCTCGCAACGGCGCGCGTCGTCGACGGCGATCAGCCGCCGCCGGAACATGCCATTGCGCCCGGCGACCATCAGACCCGCTCGAAGATCGCCGCCGCGCCCTGCCCGCCGCCGACACACATCGTCTCCAGCGCATAGCGCGAGCCCCGCCGCTGCATCTCGTGTAACAGGCTGGTCATGATGCGCACGCCGGTTGCGGCGATCGGATGGCCGAGCGAAATGCCCGAGCCATTGACGTTGAGCTTGTCATAATCGGCCCAATCCCAGCCCTTGAGCACGGCCAATACCTGACAGGCGAAGGCTTCGTTCAGTTCGACCAGATCCATGTCGGCAAAGCCGAGGCCGGTGCGCGCGAACAGCTTGGCCACCGCCGGCACCGGGCCGATGCCCATAACGCCCGGCTCGCAGCCCGCCGCCGCCCAGCCCACGAAGCGGCCCATCGGCGTCAGGCCCAGCTCGGCCAGCTTGTCCTCGCCCACCACCAGGCACGCCGCGCCGGCGTCGCTCTGCTGGCTGCTGTTGCCGGCGGTGACCGTGCCGCCCTTCATCAACGGCTTGAGCGGCGCGAGCGTCTCCGCCGTCGCTTCGCCGCGAATGCCCTCGTCGGCGGCGAAAATCTTGGGATCGCCCTTTTTCTGCGGGATCGACAGCTCGACCAGCTCTTCGGTGAACTTGCCTTCCGCCCATGCCTTGGCCGCCAGCTGATGGCTGCGTGCGGCATAGGCATCCGATTCCTCGCGGGTGACGCCATATTGCGTGGCCAGATTCTCGGCGGTCTCGATCATACCGCTGATCACGCCGAAGCGCTCGACCGGCTGCGAACGCTCGCGCCCGCGCTCCAGCCGGTCATACAGCATCGCGTTGCCCGCGCGCTTTCCGCCACGCATCGCGGTGGTGTAATATTCGACATTGCTCATGCTTTCCGCGCCGCCGGCCAGCACCACGTCGCACGCGCCGGTCTGGACCATCATCGCCGCAGTCGCGACTGACTGGAGCCCGCCGCCGCAGCGGCGATCGATCTGAAGGCCGGGCACGGAGATCGGCAGGCCCGCCTGAAGCCCCGCATAGCGGCCGATACACGGCGCTTCGCTATTGGCATAGCTTTGCGCGAAGACGACTTCGTCAATACGCTCCGGGTCGATGCCGCTGCGCTCGACCACCGCCCTGATTACAGTGGCGGCCAGATCCTCGGCAGCGAAGCCGGTCAGGCTGCCGAGGAAACGGCCGACGCCCGTCCGCACGGGGGAGACGATATAAGCAGCGCGCATGAAAGAGTTCCTTCGTTTTGCCAATTGGCGATAGGGGCGCGGCAGCGCCGCCGTTGCGCGTCGATTTAGGCGTTTCACAGGCGTGAAGGAAGGCGCGCGCCATCAAGGATGTGCTGGCTTGCCCACGCCCGCCCCGGCCGCGATTGACAGGCGGGGAGCGCCGTGGCCATCGGGACGCAGCAGATTGCCGTGCGCCCGCGTGCGGCCCGCCAAGGAGCGTATCCCATGTCAGAACCAGTCTCAGCCGACCGCTATGCCGCCTATACCCGCCTGAAATTCGACCGACCGCACCCCCATGTGTTGCGCATCACCATGTCGAACGGCAAGATGAATTCGGCCGATCACACGATGCACGCCGAACTGGGACGCATCTGGCAGGACATCGACGCCGATCCGACCGTGCGCGCCGCGATCATCACCGGCGAGGGCAAGGTGTTTTCGGCCGGTGGCGACTTCGGCATGATCGACGACCTGATGGCCGATTATCGCAAGCGTTCGCTGGGCATGAAGGAAGCGCGCGACCTGGTTTACAACATCATCAACTGCTCGAAGCCGGTGATCAGCGCGATGCGCGGCGTCGCGGTCGGCGCGGGCCTGGTCTGCGGCATCCTTGCCGACATCTCGATCGCGACCAAGGAATGCCGCATCCTCGACGGCCACACGCGCTTGGGCGTCGCTGCCGGCGATCATGCCGCGATCATCTGGCCTTTGCTGTGCGGCATGGCCAAGTCCAAATATTGGCTGCTGTTGTGCGACACCGTCTATGGCGCGGAAGCCGCCGATGCAGGGCTGATCAGCCTGGCGGTCGAGGATGCCGAGCTGGACGACAAGGCGGTGGAGATCGCCTCACGCCTCGCCAACGGTTCGCAGCAGGCGATCCGCTTTACCAAATATACGCTGAACAACTGGCTGCGCCAGATGGGACCGGCCTTCGATGCGTCGCTGGCTATGGAATTCTTTCAGTTCGCCGGCCCCGAAGTCGCCGAGGGCCTGGCCGCGCTCAAGGAGAAGCGCGAGCCCGATTATCCCAAGGACGTCTGCTAAAAGACGCCGGCCGGGGTCAGTCGCGGCTGACCCCGAGCAGGCGCGCCCGCGCCGCGACCGCATCGTCGAGAATACGGTCCACGATCGCCTCCATCGGCTCGATCCGGTCGGCGAAGATCGCCGACTGCCCCCAGTCGAACGTCCCCTCGCTGCTGTCGCCGCTTTTATAGCCCTGCCGCGTCACGCGCCCGTTCACGAACGGGCGATAGGCTTCAAAATCGGTGACGCCCTGCGCGTCGAGCGCCAGCACGGCTTCGGCGGTCTTGTTGCGCAGAACGCGATGATTGTCGCGCAGCGCCTGCTTGATGACTACGCCTTCGCTGCCGTTGCCGCGCGCCACCCGGCGCTTGTGATCCTCATGAATCCATAATTCGCTGGCGACCAGCCCGCGCGTGCCCATCAGCACCGCATCGCCGCCCATCGCTAGCACTGACGCCAGTTGCCCGCCATTGCCGATCCCGCCGGCGATGACGATCGGCACGTCCAGCTCAAGCGGCGCATGGGCCGCCTGCACCATCGTCCCGATCATGATCGTGCCGGGATGCCCGCCACATTCCGCACCGACGACGATCACGCCGTCCGCCCCCAGCCGCAACGCCGTGCGCGCATAGCGGACGCCGGGCGACTTGTGCAGGACGAGGATGCCGGCTGCGTGCAGCGCGGGGATCAGCGGTTCCGGGCTTTGTCCCGCAGTCTCCACGACCTTCACGCCATTTTCCACCAGCGCGGGGATCAGCGCCAATATCTTCTCGATCGACCCCGTCAGGCGGGAGATATAAAGGTTCGCGCCGAACGGCTTGCCGCCGGTCAGTTCGCGGCACAGGCGCAATTCGTCAAGAAAAGCGTCCGGTTCGTCATAGCCGGCGGCGACCACGAAGCCCATGCAGCCGGCATTGACCGCCGCCGCGACATAGCGGCCGTCGGACACGCCGGGGCCGAGCCCGCCGAACAGGATCGGATGCCTGATCCCCAGCAGGCGCGTGATCCGCGTATCGAATATCTGCGGTCTCATGAACGCGGCCAGCCTTGTTGACAGGTTTCAGGGATGGAGCGGATTTCAGGGATAAGCCTGCCCGAAGGTCCGGCCTTCGGCAACCAATCGCCGCAACGCCGCAGCGGGCGCCAGCCATGCGCCATAGCGCCCCTCCAGTTCCTCCATCCGGCGCAGCACGCGGTCAAGGCCGATCTGGTCCGCCCAGTACATCGGACCGCCGCGATAGGCGGGGAAACCATAGCCGTTGATCCAGGTGGCGTCGATGTCGGAGCTGCGCTGGGCAATGCCCTCCTCTAATATCTTCGCGCCCTCGTTGATCATCGGGAACAGCAGGATTTCCAATATCTCCTCGTCGCTGAATTCCCGGCGCGCCACGCCCTTGCGCTCGGCAAGGCCGCGAATGATCCCGAGCGCGACCGGCGACGGCGTGGCGTTGCGCTTGTCATCATAGTCATAATAGCCCGCCTGGTCCTTCTGACCCCGGCGGCCCGCCTCGCACATCAATTCCTTGGTGGTCGATCCGGTCGATGTGTCGCGCGACCAGCCGACGTCGAGGCCCGCCATGTCCTGCATCGCGAACGGCCCCATCGGAAAGCCGAAATTATACAGTATCTTGTCCACGCGCGCGGGATCGGCCCCTTCCAGCGCCAGATTTTCCGCGCAATCGCGGCGCACGCGCAACATGCGGTTGCCGATGAAACCGAAGCATACGCCCGCCAGCACCGGCACTTTCTTCAGCCGCACGGCCAGCTTCATCACCGTGGCGATGACCTCTTTCGACGTCTTGTCGCCGCGCACCACTTCCAGCAGCCGCATGATGTTGGCGGGCGAGAAGAAGTGCATCCCCAGCACCTTGTCCGGCCGCGCCGTGGCAGCCGCGATCTCGTTGACGTCAAGATAGGAGGTGTTGGTCGCAAGGATGGCGTCCGGTTTGGCGATCGCGTCGAGCTTGGCCATGAGTTCCTTTTTGACCGCCATATCTTCGTAAATGGCTTCGATCACCAGATCGACCTCGGCGACCGCGCCGATGTCGGCGGTCGGCGACAGCTTGCCCATCGCCGCATCGACGGCGTCCTGCGTAATCTTGCCGCGTTTCAGCTGGCCGTCATAGCTAGACCGCATCATGCCGACCGCCTTGTCGAGCGCGCCCGCATCCGCCTCGACCAAAGTCACGGAGAGACCGGCATTGAGGAAGGCGAGCGCGATGCCGCGCCCCATCGTGCCCGCGCCGATGACACCGACGGATTCAACCGGCAGGACGGGCGTGTCCTTGGGCAAGTCCGCGACTTTCGCGGCCTCACGCTCGGCGAAGAAATTGTGCAGCAGCGCCTTGTTCTGCGCGCTGCCCCGCAGCGGCAGGAAGATTTCGCGCTCCTCCAGCAACCCTTCCGCGCAGGATGGGGCGTTGACCGCGACTTCGACACAGCGGATAATGCGTTCAGGCGCGTCCAGATTGCGCAGCCGCTTCGCATTCGCCTTGCGATAAGCGTCGTACAGGCCAGGATTGGCGCGATCGATGGCGATCTTGTCATCCTTGTCGCCGATCCGCTTCAGCGGCGCGCCATCGGCGATGATGCCCTTCGCGAAATCGAGCGCCGCCGCACGCAGCTCGCCCTCTGGCGCCAGCGCGTCGATCAGGCCGATCTTCAGCGCTTCGTCCGTCCCGATCATGTCGCCGGTGGTCATCATATCGAGCGCCGCCTGCGCGCCGACCAGCCGGGTCAGCAACTGGGTGCCGCCGCCACCGGGCAACAGGCCGATCTTCACTTCGGGCAGGCCAAAGCGGGCCGACGGCACCGCGATCCGGTAATGCAGGTTCATCGCCAGCTCCAGCCCGCCGCCCAGCGCGGTGCCGTGGATCGCGGCGATCAGTGGCTTGGTCGCGCCGGTGATGCGGCGTTGCAATTCGGGGAAATCGATCCGCGCCTGTGCGTCGGCATTATTGATATTCTTGATGTCCGCGCCAGCGATGAACGTGCGCCCAGCGCAGATCAGCACCACCGCCTTGACCGCCGGGTCCGCCATCGCGATCGGCACTATGTCATAAATGCCTTCGACCACCGCGACGGAGAGCGCGTTGACCGGCGGGGAATCGATCGTGACGATGCCGATATCGTCCTCGATCACATAGTCGATCGCCGAATTAAACTCTGTCATGCGCTGCCACCGAAAATGAACGGAAAGGGTCGAATTCTCTTCGCAGGCGCGATGCCGGCGATCAACCGGAGGCCGATTCCATCATATATATGACGGCAGCGGGTCGTGAGGGTTCGGACAGGGGTTATCGTTTGACAATAGGGGGGCGCGTCCCCCTTCATGATGTGCGCAATCAGTCAGCAATCACCATCGACGGGCATATGGCCTGTCGTCAGGACGGGACAGCGCACGTGGAATTTCAGCACATCCTTTATGACGTCACCGACGGCATCGCGACCATCACTCTCAATCGGCCGGAGGTATTCAACGCTTTCAACGGCGTCCTGCGACTGGAAGTCACCGCCGCGCTCGATCTGGTCGATCAGGACGACAATGTCGGCGCGGTGATCATCACCGGGGCCGGCAAGGCCTTTTGCGGCGGCGCCGACGTGTCGAAGGGCGCGTCGATCTTCGACAAGGACAATAAGCCCGGCGGCACCGCGATGCGCGACGACGGCACGTTCGATTATTCGCACCCGGCCGCGCGCGACGGCGGCGGCATCATGGCGCTGCGCATCTATAATTGCCTCAAACCGGTGATCGGCGCGATCAATGGCGCGGCGGCAGGCGTCGGCGCATCGATGACGCTGCCGATGGACATTTGCATTGGCAGCGACAAGGCGCGGATGGGCTTTGTCTATGCGCGGCGCGGCATCGTGCACGAATGCTGCTCGTCCTGGTTCCTGCCGCGCGTCGTCGGCATTTCGCGCGCGCTGCAATGGAGCTTTAGCGGGCGTGTCGTGCCCGCGCAGGAACTGCTCGCCGCCGGCCTGCTGAGCGAAGTGGTCGCGCCCGAGGAATTGCTGCCCCGCGCCCGCGAGATCGCGCGCGAGATCATCGACAACACATCGCCCGTCTCGATCGCGCTGATGCGGCAGATGCTGTGGCGCGGCCTTGGCATGTCGCACCCGATGGAAGCGCATGAGGTGGAAAGCCGCGGCATCTGTTCACGCGGACGGTCGCCCGACGCGAAGGAAGGCGTGCGGTCGTTCCTGGAAAAGCGCCCGCCGGAATTTCCGGGCAAGGTTTCGACCGACATGCCCGACTATTTCCCGTGGTGGGAAGAGCCGACCTACAAGTGAGCGCCATCGGGATCAGACATTAGATAGAGCGGGAAACGAGCATGAAGACCAGAATCACAGACTTGTTCGGGGTCAAATACCCCATTCTCAATGCCGGCATGGGCCGCGTGGCCTTTCCGGAAATGGTGGTCGCGGTCACCAATGCGGGCGGGCTGGGCAACCTTGGCGCCGGATCGAACGACCCGAAGGAAACGCGCAAGCATATCGAGGAAATCCGCAAGCTGACGGATCGCCCCTTCGCGCTCAATGCCCCTCTCGCTTTGCCCAACGCGATGGACAATGTGAAGCTGGCTCTCGACATGGAAGTGCCGGTGATCAACTATTCGATGGGGAAGGGTGACTGGATCGTCGAGCGCGCCAGGAAATATGGCGGCAAGGTGATGGCATCGGTCAACAGCGTGAAGCTGGCGCAAAGCGCGCAGAAGCATGGCGCGGATGCGGTCATCGTCGCCGGCCATGAAGCCGCCGGCCATGCTGGCCAGATCACCACCTTCATCCTGTTGCAGCGCCTGAAGGAAGTCATCGACATTCCCCTGATCGCGGCGGGCGGCGTCGCCAATGGCCGGGGCTTGGCCGCGGCGCTCGCGCTGGGCGCGGACGGCGTGTCGATGGGCACGCGCATGTGGACGACCCAGGAAGGCGTCATGCACCAGAATTTCAAGGACTGGGCGGTCAAGGCGGATGTGGACGGGACGCTGTTTTCGACCAAGTTCGACGGCTACTGGCTGCGCGTGGGCAATACCCCCGGACCGGCGGGCATCGCGTCGGGCGCGGAAAAGCTCAATATCTTCAAGGTTTTCCTGAACTCGTTCGAAATCGCCAAGGAAATGGGCCAACCCTATTCCAAGGTGTTCATGGACGTGATCAAGCGTGGTCCGCGCGGCACATACGACATGATCCGCATGGCGCGGATGCTCACGATGGTCGAAGCCTCGCGCAAGAGCGGCGACTTCAGCAAGGGGCAGGTCGGCGCCGGCCAGTCGGTCGGCCTCGTCCACGACCTGCCGACCATCAAGGAAGTGATCGAGCGCATCGTCAACGAAGCCTATGACGTGCTGGACGAACTGGGCGGCAAGATCGAGCGGCCCTGAAACGGCGCTTTTGCGCTGATCAAAAAAGGCCCGCCATCCGGAACCGGACGGCGGGCCTTTCTCCCCCTTGGCCCTGTAATCCTTAGCCTTTTTGCGCGTCGACCTGTTCGGCCACGATGCGGAATTCGTCGATCAGGCAAGAGGGGATGTGGATGCCGCGCGTCTCGTCGCGAATCTCGTCGATATGCGCGGCGATGTCCTCCACCGACGGCGGCGCGTCGCGCGGTCCCAGCCAGCCCTCGGTCACGCCAACGAACGCGCGTGCGATACGCCCGCCCAGCACCGAATACATGTCATGCCCGGTGATGCACGCTTCGCTCGCCAGATAGACGCCGAGCGGCCCGACAAATTCGGGCAGCATCGCCGAGCGATATTTGGGCGTATAGGCAGCCATCGGCGCCAGCTCTTCCGGCTTCATCTTTTCTCCCATGCGGCTCGCCGCATTGGGCAGCAGGGCATTGCACAATATGCCGTGCTTCGCGCCTTCCTGCGTCAGCACGTTCATCAGGCCGACGACGCCGCCCTTGGCCGCGCCATAGGCCGACTGGGTCTGGTTGCCGAACATGCCCGCGCCCGACGACACGAACAATATGCGGCCATAACCGTCCTTCTTCATGTGAGGCCAGACCGCTTTCGTAACGTTCCAGGTGCCGATCAGGTGAATACCGATCACCGAATCGCGGTCGGCATCGGAAAATTCCTCGAACCAGAAATTGCGCAGATTGCCGGCATTGTTGATCAGGCCGTCGATCCGGCCGAAGGCGGAAAGCGCCGCATCGGCGATCGCGGCCGCGCCGTCCGAAGAAGCCACGCTGTCATAATTGGCGACGGCCTTGCCGCCGGCCGCCTGGATTTCCTGCACGACCGCATCAGCCATGCTGGACGAGCCATTGTCGCCATCGACATTGCCGCCCAGGTCGTTGACGACGACATTGCCGCCGCGGGCCGCGATATCCAGCGCATATTGACGGCCAAGGCCGCCGCCCGCCCCAGTCACGACTATCGTGCGTCCGGTAAAATCGACTTCCATATTTTTCTCCTATATGCCGCCATCCTAGCTGGACCGGGCGACCGCACCACCGGCGCGCGGGATGTTCGCATATGTGATTGCGCTACGCCGCCACGGCCGATCCGCGACCCGCTTCCTTCAACAGCATGTCGGACAATTTCTCGCCGATCATGATGCAGCCCGCATTGGTGTTGGCCGACACCAGCGTCGGCATGATCGACGCATCGGCGACGCGCAGCCCTTCCACACCGCGAACGCGCAACTGCGGATCGACCACGCTGCCGTCCTCGCCGCCCATCCGGCACGTCCCGACGGGATGATAGGCGGTGAAGCTGGTCTGCCGGCTCCACTCCAGCAACGCCTCGTCCGTGTCCGGCACGCCAGCGATCGGCGGTAGTTCATGCAGGACGATCGCCGCCAGCGAGGGCTGTTTCAGCAACTGGCGCAAGGCGCGCACCTGAGCGACCATGCCGATCTGGTCGCGCACATCGCTCAGATAATTGGGCGTGATCGCGGGATGCGCGCGCGGATCGGGCGTTATGGCATGGACCGAGCCCCGCGACTGCGGGTCCATCGTGTAGCTGCCAACGGTGAAACCGGGCTTTTTTTCCAGAACGGTCCGCCCCTCCTTCATCGTCGCTTCCATATCGACCGACCCGGCGGTCGCGAACAGTTGAAGATCGGGCATATCGAGTTCGGGGCGCGAGCGCATATAGCCGGTCGCGACGCCCGCCGCGCCCGACAGCAGCCCTTCGCGCGTCAACGCATAGCGGGCGACCTGACCTAGCAGCGGAAGCCCCCGCGCCACGCCGTTGACGCTGGCGACGCCATCCTTCAGCCGCGCCTGGATCGCGACATTAAGGTGATCGCGCAGATTCTCGCCAACGCCGGGGCTGTGCACGATCGTGTCGATCCCCAAAGCGCGCAGCCGCTCGCCATCGCCGATGCCCGACAGTTCCAGCAATTGCGGAGAGTTGACAGCGCCGCCCGACACGATGACCTCCCGTGCCGCAGCGACTTGCCGGATTTTGCCGCCCTGCTCATATTGCACGCCGACCGAGCGCTTGCCCTCGAACAGGATGCGCGTGGCGATCGCATTGGTGATGACGGTGAGGTTCTGCCGCCGTTCCACAGGATGGAGATAGGACGCCGCAGTCGAGGCGCGCTTGCCGTCGCGCGTGATCTGCTGGGTGTAGCAGACGCCTTCCTGGATCGCGCCGTTGATATGGTCCGGGCGCGGCATACCATATTCGACGCAGGCCTCGATGAACGCATCGATCGCTTCCCACCGCCCCGGATAGTTGGAGACGCGCTGAGGGCCGCCGCTGCCCTGCCATTCATCGCCGCCGCGCTCGGCATCCTCGGCCCGCCGGAAATAGGGCAACACATCGTCCCAGCCCCAGCCGGTGCACCCCATCTGGCGCCAGCGGTCATAATCGGTCGGAAAGCCCCGCACATACATGAGGCCGTTGATCGAGGAGCAGCCGCCCAGCACCTTGCCGCGCGGCCAGCTATGCGGTCGCCCGGTGCCAGGATCGACCTGCGTCATATAGTTCCAGTTGACGCGCGCATCCTTCAGCAGGTTGAAATAGCCGGCCGGGATATAGATGTTCAGATTGGCGGAAAAATTGCGGAGATTGTGCAATGGCCGGTCATCGCCGCCCGCTTCGATCAGGATCACCCGGTTCGCCGGGTCGGCGCTCAGCCGGTTCGCCAGGACGCAACCGGTGGAGCCGCCTCCGACGATGATATAGTCGGCAACGGAATCGGTATGATGGGATGCCATGCAAGTCTCTCCTGATGGACTGTCGCCGCGCCTTCTTTTGCGAAGCTGCTTGCGGCGGCCGTCAAAGCCTACACTTCTCGATAGCATTTAATGTGACTCTGAATAACAGAAATTTTGCATGGCTTCCCCCCTGCCGGATCAGGGGCTAGATCATGGAGATGGATGACCGGGCAGAGATGTTCGACATAGTGGTACGTGCGCGCCGTTCGGTGCGCGCTTTCCTGCCCGATCCGGTGCCGCCGGCGCTGATCGCGCGGTTGCTGGACATGGCGCAGCAGGCCCCCTCCAACTGCAATGTCCAGCCCTGGGCGCTTCATATCGCCTCGGGCGCGACGCTCGACCGTTTGCGCGACGCGCTGCTCGCCGCCGGCCGGGCTGGACGCATGTCGCCCGATGTTCCGCGCACAGAGATTTATGAAGGCGTCCATCGCGAACGCCGGATCGGCGCGGCCAGGGCATTGTTCGCGGCGACCGGCGTGGCGCGCGACGATCTGGCGGCGCGCCAGGCGTCCGCGCTGCGCAATTATAGCATGTTCGGCGCGCCGCACGCCTTGTTCCTGTTTCTGCCGCGCGGCTTCGGCTTACGTGAGGCCGCCGACTGCGGCGCTTATGCGCAAACCTTCATGCTCGCGTTGACCGCCCACGGCCTGGCATCATGCGCCCAAGGGGCGCTCAGCCATGATGGCCCGATTCTGCGCGACATATTGCGCGTCGATCCCAACCTCGTCTGCCTGTTCGGCATCAGTTTCGGCTACGCGGATGTCAGCCATCCCGCCAACAAGGCGCGCACCGACCGGGCGTCGGTCGCCGAGGCCGTAACGTTCCACGACTGAAGCCTCGCCGCTCAGGCGGGCGCAGACGCCGCGTCCAGTCGGGCGATGTCGCCGGGCGTCAAAGCGATCGACGGCGCGCCCGCGATTTCGCGCAATTGCGGCAGGCTGGTGGCGCTCGCCAGCGGCGCGACCACACCCGGCTGCGCGATCAGCCAAGCGAGCGCGATCTGCGCCGGCGTCGCGCCATGCCCGGCAGCGACCGCGTCCAGCGCCGCCAATATCGCAAAGCCGCGATCGTTGAGATAGGATTTGGCGATCCCCCGCCCCCGGCTGCTCTTGCCCGCGTCGGCGGCGCTGCGATATTTGCCGGTCAGAAATCCGCTCGCCAGCCCGTAATAAGGCGTGACCGCTATGCCCTCCCGCAGGCAGAGCGGCTCCAGCGCCGCCTCGTAACTTTCGCGGGCGTAAAGATTATAGGGTGTCTGCAACACCGCGTAGCAGGGCAGCCCGGCCTTGCGCGCCACAGCAAGCGCCGTTTCCAGCCGCTCGGCAGAATAGTTGGAGCAGCCGATCGCCCGCACCTTGCCGGCGTCGATCAACCCGCCAAGTGTTTCGAGCACTTCCTCGACCGGCGTTTTGGGGTCGTCCCAATGGGCCAGATACAGATCGACATGATCGCGGCGCAGTCGCGCCAGCGACTGGTCGATGGACGTCAGGATATGGTCGCGCCGCAATGTCGCGCCCGATCCCATGTCCATCCCCACCTTCGTGGTGATGACAAGGTCGTCGCTGCGCCCGCGCCGGGCGATCCACTGGCCGATGATCGCTTCGGATTCGCCGCCGACATGCGGCTGTCCGAGGAAGCGGACATAAATGTCCGCCGTATCGATCGCGCTGAAGCCAAGATCGACGAAGGCGTCGAGCAAGGGAAAGGCATCCGCCTCGCTGACGGTCCAGCCAAAGACATTGCCGCCGAAAATCAGCGGGGCGATCGGCGGAAGCCCCGGTGCGAGCCTGCGATATTCCATAACTATCCCTCCATGTACGACGGAGAGACCCTGGCCTCTCAGCCGCTGTTCTTCAGCACGGCCGAAGCCTTGGCGGCGACGTCGCGCACCACCGCCACCAATTCATTCGCGCGGCGATCCATGCGCTCGACCGGACCCGCGATCAGCAGGGCATGATCGACCCGGCCGGCGGCGTTGATTACCGGCGCCGCTATGCCGATCGAATTGAGCACCGCTTCCGACCGGCTGATCACCACCCCATCGCGCCGGATCTTCTCCAGCCGATCGCGCAGCGCGTCCGGGTCGGTCATCGTGTTGGGCGTAAAGCGTTGCAGATGTGCGGTGCTCAGGAAATAATCGATATAGGCGTCGTCCTGAAAAGCCAGGCTGACAAGACCGGCGGCGGTGCAATGCAGGCCGCGCGTAATCCCCAGCCGGACCGTGTAGCGCACGCTTTCCGGGCTTTCGATCGCGTCGATATAGGTCACCATCTGGCGTTCCCGATCGATCGTCGTGAGGACCGCAGTTTCCTGGCTTCGCGCCCAGAGTTCCTGAGTCGCTTCCTTGAGGGTGCTGGCATCAGGCCGCGTCGCCAGGATTTTGAACGCCAGGTCGAAAGCCCCACCCGCAAGCCGATAGCGCTTGTCCAGTTCCTTTACATGCCCCGAAAGCTGCATACCTTTCAGCATGACCAGCAGGCTGCTCTTGGGAATCTGCAACACTTGCGACAATTCGGTCAGCGACGCGCCGCGCGGCGAATCGGTCAGCGCATCCAGCACGTTCAGCACCCGCCCGATGCTGCGTGGCGAATCCTTGGCCGCCGTGGCTGAAACATTATCCGGCAAGGCCAGATCCTTTGGCACGCTAAGCCTCCACCGAGTCGGAAAGCGGGCGATCAATGGCGGGATCGAGAAATTCGTCAAGCAATTTAAGGAAAAGCTCGGGTGCATCATGGTGCGGCCAATGGCTCGCCCCTTCGATTTCGCGGATGTCGATGCCGGGGATCGCCTGTACGCGGCTGCTCTCACGCGGCGGCGGAGTGTAACTTTGCGTGCCCCATATCATCATCGTCGGCACCGTGATGCTGTTAAACAGCGTGATCAGTTCGGCCTCGCTGCCATCCTGTGGCGGCCGCAGCCGGATCAGATTGTCGAATTTCCAGCTATAGCTGTCATCTTCGTTGCGGCGGACCGCGTGCAGCGTCAGGTGGCGCAGCAGCTCATCCGACAGATGGGCATTCTCCGCGCGCATCCGTGCTTCCGCCGCCGCAAAGCTCTCATACCGGTGCGATGGCCGCATGGCGAAACTGCGACGATCCTCCAGCCATTGCCGCAGGCGATCGGCCACCGGCGCGCTGTCGCTTTCGGGGCTGCGCGGAATACCCGCGCCATCGACCAGCAGCAGGCGGCTGACCCGCTCCGGAAACAGCGCGACATAACGGGCGGCAATCGTGCCGCCCAGCGAATGTGCGACGATCGGGATGCGGTCGAGTTCGCGGATACGGACCAGCTCGCACAGATCATAGAGATAGGCGCTAACCGAATAGCTGCCCTCCGCCGACCACTGACTGTCGCCATGCCCGCGCAGGTCGGGCGCGATGACATTCCATCGTGACGCCAGCGCGCGTGCGGCCCAGTCCCAGGACCGGCAATGGTCGCGCGATCCATGCAGCAGCAAGGGCGGACGGTCGCGGCTTCCCCATTCGACATAATGCAGCTGTAATCGCTGCGAGGTATAGGTCTGGGAAAAGGGGCCGATGTTCACGCCACCACGCTCCCGACCGGCCCGGCCACGACTATGCCGCGACCGTGAAGCAAGGCAGCTTGCGGCTGCCCGCTTCCTCCCAGCGCAAAGTCACCGCCTGCCCGATCCGTAGCCTGTCCGGCGCACTGCCGACGATGTTGGTCAGCATGGTCGGCCCCTCCGCCAGCGTCACATAGGCAATGATCTGCGGCGCATCGCCTTTGCCCATCATCGTATAGCTGTAGAGCGTACCCTTGCCGCTCGCCTCTTCCCACTGTGTTTCGCCAAAGCAGAAAGGGCATAAAGCGCGCGGATGCCAATGCGCTTCATGGCACGCCACGCAGCGGCGGATCAGGAAACGCCCCTCTTCGGCCGCCGCATAAAAGGCATCCGATTCCAGGTCGGCGCGCGGTTCGGGCATCGTCATCGTCACACTCTTTCCATGATGAGCACAGCGCCGCCATGCCGGCCGGCAAGCTGACCACCGATCGCGCTGGCGCTCGCAAGCGCGCAGCCGGGCACCTGCACCGCAGGATGCGCCTCGCCGCGCAGCTGCCGCACCGCTTCCAGCACCTTGGTCATGCCCCCGCGATTATTGGGATGATTGTTGCACAGCCCGCCACCGTCGGTGTTGAACGGCAGGCGGCCGACCCCGGAGATCAGCCCGCCATCGGACACGAAGCGCCCCGCCTCGCCCCGCGCGCAAAAACCCATATCCTCCAGCTGCATCAGCACGGTGATCGTGAAGCTGTCGTAGATGGAGGCATATTGAATGTCGGCGGGCGTGATCTCCGCCATCTCGAAGGCGGGCGGCGCGGCCTTGGCGATGGCGGTATGGCTAAGGTCGACGCGCCCCCCCGCCGTCCCCTTCGCCGCTTCGCCCGCGCCGATCATCCGCACTTGTGGCCGGTTCAGCGCCCTGGCGATTTCGGGCCGCACGACGACCAGCGCGCCGCCGCCGTCCGACACGACGCAGCAGTCCATGCGATGCAGCGGATCGGCGACCATCGGCGATGCCAGCACATCCTCGACGGTCACGACGTCGCGCAGCATGGCGTGGGGATTATGCTGGGCATGATGGCTGGCCGCGACCTTGATCCAGGCGAGCTGTTCGGACGTCGTGCCATGATCATACATATGCCGCCGCGCGCATAGCGCGTAATTGGCGACCGTTTGCGCGCCGAACGGCGCTTCCCAAGTCAGTTCCGGCATCGCGCCGCGGGCGATCGCTTCCTTTTCGGTGCGCGGCCGTCCGGCGAGCGTGATCAAGGCGACATTGCAACGCCCAGCCGCGATCGCTTCGGCCGCATGGGCGACATGCATCAGATAAGATGAGCCGCCGAATTCGGTCGCATCGATATGCCGGACATTCAGCCCCATATAATCGAGCATCGACAAGGCGCCCTGCCCCGGTGCGTCCTCGGCGCAGAAATAGCCGTCCACATCCTTCAGCGACAGGCCGGCATCGGCCAGCGCGCCCGCGGCGCATTCGGCGTGAAGCTGGGCGACGGTGCGATCCGTCGCCTTGCGCGTGGGATGTTCGAAAATGCCTGCGATATAGGCCTGGCTCTTGATGCTCATGGCCGCCATCTAATCCCGCAACCGGCGCGCTTGCCAGAGGCTGCCGGACAATCAGCACATATTGGATAAGGCGCTGTGCCGCTACACAGCCGGCCCCGACATGCTAAACATCCGCGCATATCCAAATAGATGGCGGAGCGACGATGTCCGAACTACTCGAAAGCCGCGACGGCAGCTTGGTCACCCTGACGCTCAATCGGCCCGACGCGATGAACGCGGTGTCGGACGCCATGATCCGCGCCTTGCTGGAGGCGTTCGAGCGGCTGGGCCAGGACGGCGATGTCGGCGCGATTCTGCTGACTGGCGCGGGGCGCGGATTCTGCGCGGGCGGCGACGTCAAGGGCATGGCGAACCGCAAGGACCGCAATTATGAGGAACGGGTGCAGGATCTGCTGTGGAAACAGCGGATCGCGCTCGCCATCCGTTCCTGTCCCAAGGTCGTGGTGGCCGGGGTCAATGGCGCGGCGATGGGCGCAGGCCTCAGCCTCGCGCTCGCCGCCGATTTCCGCGTCGTCGCCCGTTCGGCAAAGCTCGGCACGGCGTTCGCCGCTGTCGCTTATTCGGGCGATTTCGGGTGCAGCTATTTCCTCACCCAATTGGTCGGCCCGGCCAAGGCGCGCGAACTGATGATCCTCAATCCGCGCTTGACCGCGGAGGAAGCGGACAAGCTGGGACTGGTGACCAAGATCGTCGAGGATGAAGGCTTTCTCGACGAAGCGACCGCCTTCGCCCGCACCATCGCCGACGGGCCGCGCGTCACTTGGGGCTATATGAAGCGCAACCTGTTCGCCGCCGAAACCCGCTCGCTCGCCGAAGTGCTGGAGATCGAGGCGCTGAGCCAGAGCCGTTGCGCGATGACCCAAGATCATAAGGAAGCGCGCACCGCCTGGGCGGAAAAGCGCAAGCCGGTGTTTAGCGGCAGCTGACCGAGCGGCCAAGCGGCGCAGCGCAGCAGGCGACCATCATCGCGATCGCCTCGTCCAGAAACGCCGCTTCATCCATCGACGCCCGCCCTGCGGCGATTTCGCAATCGCGATCGAAGACGAGATCGAAGAACAGCCCGGTCGCCGCGCGCAGCCGCCACCGGAACAGGGCGCGCGGCACATCGGGGAAAAGCTCATAGAATGCCGCGAACGCCGTAGCGCTGGCGGGCGATAGCTCCATATATTCCGACCGCAGATCGCGCCCGATCGGCGAGCGCAGGATCTGGCGCAGGAACGCGGCATAATTGCGCCGCCCCGTCTGATCGACCAGCTCATAGACTGGAAGCACCAGCGTGGCGGCGAGCGCATCGGCCTCGCCGCCGCCGTCCGCCAGCACGCGATCGAGCAGTTCGCGCCGTCGCGGCTCCAGCGTCGGCAGGCGCTGCCGCAATATGTGCCGGATCAAGCCATCGCGATCGCCGAAATGATACGCGATCGCCGAATTGTTCGAGACCCCGGCTGCCGCCGTGATCTGCCGCATCGACACGCCGTCGATGCCGTAGAGGCCGAATAATCGCTCGGCTGCATCCATGATGCGGTCGGTAGTTTCCCGGCTGCGGGGATCCTGCGCCGATGCATTGCGGCGCGACGGTCTGGCGACGCTCATGCCCGAACCGGCGTGGCGTGCAAAGGTCAAAAGCGCCCCGACCCCCGGCATGGTCACCCCACGAGATAACCGCCGTCGACGGCCATGATATGCCCGGTCATATAGCTGGCGGCGGGGCTGGCGAGAAACAGGATCGCGCTGGCGAGCTGGATCGGCTGCGCGGTTCCCAGCACCATCCGCCCCGGCATCATGATCGGGCCTTTGGCGACGAACGGCGTCGCGCCCGAACGCATCTTGCGCGACCCCTCCGTATCGACGCCGCCGGGCATGACCGCATTGACGCGGATGCTGAGCGGGGCGAACTCCGCCGCCGCCGTTCTCGTGATGCTGTTCACGCCGGCCTTGGACGAGTCATAATGGGTGTTATTGAAAATGGTCGGATGCGCCGTGCCGATCGTCGATATGTTGACGATCGCGCCGCCCCGTTCTTTGCCTTGCGCCGCCATCACGCGGATGGCTTCGCGCATACATAGAAATGTGCCGCGCGTGTTGATCGCGTGCATCCGGTCCCAATCCTCGACCGCCATCGTCATGAACTCGGCCTTCGGGCGGTAGGCGGCGTTGTTCACCAAAACGTCGATTCCGCCGAAAGCTTGGACGGCGGCTATAGCCATTGCTTTGACCCCGGCCTCGTCCGACACATCGACCTGCACGCCAATCGCTTCGCCACCTTCGGCGACAATCGCTTGCGCGACGGCATCCGCGCCTTCGCCGTCCAGGTCGGCGACAACCAGCTTCGCGCCGGCATCCGCCATCAGGCGGGCGGTCGCCTTGCCGATGCCGGACGCCGCGCCAGTGACGATCGCCACCTTGTCGGGAATCGCGAACAGCGAACGGAGCGTCGGATCGGAAACGGGCATGGATAATCCTTTTTAGGAAACGAGGAAGCCGCCATCGACGGCGATCAGCTGGCCGCTGATGTAGCGTCCGGCGGGACTGGCCAGCAGCAGGACCAGCCCGGCAATGTCGGCAGGCTTGCCATAACCGCCGATCTGCCGCTTCGGATCCTTGCCGGGTCCGGAACGCGGCGCGCTGGCGTCGACGGTTTCGGTGATGATCGCGCCGGGCAGCACGGCATTGGCGGTGATGCCGTCCGACGCGAAATCGAGCGCGCAATTGCGCGTGAACTGATTAAGGCCCGCGCGCGAAGCGGAATAGGCGCCATTGCCATGCAGCACCGGATGACGGCTGCCGATCGTCGTCACATTGATGATCCGGCCCCCGCCACGTGCCTGCATCAGCGGCACGCACGCCTTGGTGGTCAGGAAGGCGCCGCGCAGGTTGACGGCCTGGACATGGTCCCATTCGGCGACATCGATGTCGAGCGTCGGGCGATTATGGTTGATGACGGCAGCATTGACCAGAATGTCGATGCCACCGTGCCCGCTTGCGACCTCGGCGATCGCGCGCCGGATCGACGCCTCATCCGTCACATCCAGCGCGACGCGGGCGGTATCGCCTTCCTCTTCGCGCGGTACGAACGCGGCGACCCGGTCGGCATCATCCGCCAGCACCACCATCGCGCCGGCCGCCGACAGCACCGCGCCAATCGCCCGCCCCATCCCCACGCAGCCCCCGGTGATAAGCGCGACTTTTCCCGCAAGGTTGAACATGGCCGCGACCTGAGCGCTGCCTTCGATATTTTTGGTCATGATGATCCCTCAGTCGCGCGGAATGTCATCGTAAAGCGACAGCGCCTTGCCCTGCAGCCAGACATATTCGGAATAAATGCCAAGATCCGCGCGGGTATCGACATAGGCATAATGGAGGTCGCCCTCCATCACCGACCCGCCCATCGGCACGGCGAGGCCCAGCGCGGCAATGCCCTGTTCCAGCCGTTCCCATGCCTGCGCATCGGCGATCCGCCGCCCCAGATGGTGCAATCGCGCCACACCATCGCCTTGCGGCATATGGTCCAGATACAGGCGGTCGCCTTCCGGGCTCGGTTCGATCAGTTCGATCATACTTTCCCCGGCATAAGCGTGCGCCGTGCGCATCCGGGGATTGGGCTGCCGCACGCGCCAGCGGCTGATGCCATAGCGTTCGCCGAGCAACTGCTGCGCGCGTTCCAGGTCGCGGGTGGTGAAGCCAAGCTGATAGAGGCCGTCCAGCGGCAAATGCGCCGGCGCAGTCATGCGACGTCCCACAGCAGATTGAGCGTCGTCACGCCATTGACGCTGCCAGCATGGGTTGCCGCCGGCTTGTCCGGGTCGAGCCGGAAATCGGGGATGCGGGCCAGCCATTCCTCCAGGAAGATGCGAACCTCCGCGCGCGCGAGCGGGGCGCCCACGCATTTGTGCGGCCCGTTGCCGAACGTGTTGTGCGCAGGCTGCCCGGCATCGTCGAACAGTTCCGCGCGGTCGAAATCGACTGTGAAGGGATTGGGATGCTTACGCTCATCGATGGCCGACAGGCCGATCGGCACCAGTATCATCTCATCCTTCTTCATCGTCACTCCCTTGCGCTCGACATCGTGGAGGATCAGTCGGCCAGTGTTCGACAGGCCGTGACGGCGGAGAAATTCCTCGGCCGCGCGTTCGATAAGGTCCGGTTCCGCGATCAATCTCCGCCGATCTTCCGGATGCTGCGCCAGATGCATGGTGATGAACGACATCATGCTCGCCACCGTGTCCAGTCCGCCGAAGAAGACGAGCAGGGCCATGCCCATAACCTCTTCCTCCTTGGCGAAGCGGGGATTTTCCCGCCACTTGACGATCCGGCTGAGCAGGTCGCCGCCCGGCGCGGCGGCGCGCTCATCCAGCACCGAGCGCAGATAGGCGGAAATCTTGCCGAGATAGCGAAAGCGGGTTTCCATATTCTCCGCCTGCATCCAGCGAACCGCCCATTCGACGAATTCGGCGCGGCGCTCGATCGGCAGATCGACGATGCCAAGGAAGATGCTGACGGGCATCACCCGCGCGAATTCGCTCACAAATTCGCAGCCGCCGTGTGGCTTGATCTGTTCGATCAGTTCGACGGTCAGCGCGCGTATTTTGTCGTGCAGTCCGGCGACTTTGCTGGGCGTGAAGGCAGGATTGAGGATAGCGCGATACCGCGCATGGTTCGGCGGATCGACCGTCAGCGGCGGCATGATCATCGGCGTCAGGCCGCGCGGAATATTGAAGACCTCATGGCTGAAGGTCGCGAAATTTTCCTGCACCCAGCGAATGTCGTCGGCGCGGGTCACCACCCAATGGCCGCCATTGCGCGGCGTCCAGACGATGTCCGGCCCCGATTTGAGCCGCGCGAGAGCGTTATAGACCCCCTCCTCTATCCCTTCGGGATTGCGATAGTCGAAATCCACGACATGCGCGTCCGGCACATGATCGGGCTTGGGCACGCTGCCGAAGTTCGGGCCGGCATCGCCATAGGCTATCTGCTCTGTCATCATGGCGTCCTTTGCGTCTGGAGTTGGGGATAGCGTCCGAGCGCCAGGAAGGCGGCGACCGACAGGATCAGCGAACCGATGCAGGCGAGCAGGCCGATGCGATAGTCACCGGTGGCATCGTAGACGAAGGCCATGCCGACATGTCCGACGATGCCGAACAGGATGTTGCACAGGATCGTCAGGCCATAAATGCGCGAATAATGATTGAGGGGATGATAGCGGCGCACCAGAAAAGCCACGAGGTCGATCTCCGCCCCCTGCGCCATGCCGATCAACGTCACCGCCGCCGCCAGCAGAGTCAGCGACGGGTCATCCAGCAGCAGGATCAGCAGGCCACCCACGGGCGCCAGCGTCACGACCGCTGCGACCAGTGGCGCCCAGATACGATCGACGAGCAGCCCGGTGATGACCACGCCCAGAATCACCGATCCGGCCAGCAGACCGGTCAGCATCGCCGCCTCGCTTCCGGCAAGCCCTTTGCCCGTCAGCAGCGGTTGAAGCTGGCTGAGGATCGCGGTGATCGGCGCATAGCCGAAACCCGCCGCCAGACAGATCATGATCGTGCGCCAGCCGATTGCTCCGCCAATCACGCGGGTCGGCCGGCTATGATCGGCGGCCGGAACACCACCCGCCGCGCGCTTGACCGGCCTGACCCCGAAGAAGCTGACCGGCAATCCCACCAGCAGCAAGATGGCCGCGAGCAGCAGGAAGCCGCTGCGCCAGCCATAGCCGGCAATGACCGAATGCAGCAGGCTGGGCAGGAAAATGCCGAACAGCGACAGGCCGATGCGCGTGCTCGCCAGCGCCAGCCCGCAGGATGCGTCGAAACGCTCCGCGACCACGCGGGTGAACGCCAGGCCCGTCGTCAGCAGGCCAACGATCTGGAGAATGAAATATGTGCCGTAGAACAGCGCCAGGCTGCCATTATTGAGCGCCATTGCGCCATAAGCCAGCACCGTCGCCACGATCGCTGCGAGCAAAGGGCGGCGCACGCCATAGCGATCGAGCAGCATACCCGCCACGGGCGAGAGCAAAGCCGCCACGATCAAGCCATTCTGGGCGATCGCGATCTCGCCCCGGCTCCACCCGAACGCCTGCTGCCAGGGCTGGATGAACTGGCTCGCATTATATTGGAACATCGAATAGCCGGTCGCGACACCGATCGACGCGGTCAGCGCCGCAGGCCAATGCGCGCGCCATTCGGCGCGCATTGCTGAGTCCTTGGGCCGGGAACCTGCCGGCACGGCGCCGTTCAGCATATCAGGATTTGCCGCCATAATCAGAACTTACGGCCGTGACAGCGAACGGCGGTGCCGATCGCGGAAACGCTCATCCTCGTCGGACGCGAACTTCATCACAGCCTCTCCGATCATTCATCTTATTTTTGAGACAGATGTCTTAAAAGGATGAATGGCAGATCATTGGCTGCGGCGCAACGCGCGCCATCATCACATGCGTGATCGCTAAAATGATTTCGAGCCAGATGGACTCATCTGGCGGCTCGGAAATCACGACAAACAGGGAAAATCAGTCGGCGGAAGACCCGGCCGCCGCTGCGACAGACGCCGCAATCTCCGGCAGCGTAGGATTGCGCCGCAAACGCAGCCCGCCGGTCACATGGAAGGTCTCGCCGGTCATGAAACATTCGTCGCTCACCGCGAACAATGCGGCATTAGCGATGTCGTCGATCGTGGTGATGCGGCCCAGCGGATATTCGCGCGCGAACGCCTCGATCGTGCCGGGACGCAGCATCTTCGCTGACATCGGCGTCACGGTGAAGCCGGGCGACACGATATTCGCGCGGATGCCCTGCGCACCAAACTCGTTGGCGACTGCGCGGGTAATCTGGTTCAGCGCTGCTTTCGCACCCATATAGGGCGCATGGTTGGCGAACATGATATCGGCCACAGCGGACGAAATGACGAGCAGAGCGCCGCCCTCCGGCATCGCCTCGATCATCGCCTGATAGAAGAATATGCCGCCCTTGACGATGATGGCGTTCATCTCGTCAATCTCGCGCTCGGTGGTTTCGAGGAATGGCGCGGACTGTCCGGTTGCCGCCGCATTCACCGCAATGTCGAGCCGTCCAAATCGCTCGCGCGCGAAGCCCGCCAGCGCGCGCAGATCCGCCTTGCGCGTCACGTCGCACGCCATCGCCTCGCATCCGTGGCGCGCGGCGAAGGCGGCAAGTTCGGACTCCTGCCCAGCGGTCCGCCCCGCCGCCACCAGCTTCGCGCCCTCGGCGATGAAGCGCGCGGCGATCGCCTGTCCCATATTGTCGCGACGCGACGCGCCCAAGACGATGGCGACCTTGCCCTCCAGCCGCCCGGCCATCAGCCCGCGACCTGCGCGCGCAGCACCTTCTTGTCGATCTTGCCGTTCGCCACGCGCGGCAGCACAGTGACGAACTCGACATATTTTGGACATTTGTAGCGCGCGATCAGCGACCGACTATGTTCGATCATCGCCTCTTCGGTGGCGGATACGCCCGCTGCCAGAATGACATAGGCCTTGACCGCCTCGCCCCATTTTTCGTCAGGAATGCCGATGACCGCCGCCTCGATCACGTCGGGATGCTTGTGCAGCGCGTCCTCGACCTCGCGGCTGTAGATATTCTCGCCGCCCGATATGATCATGTCCTTCTTGCGGTCGACCAGATAGAGGAAATTATCCTCGTCGAAATAGCCGACATCGCCCGAATGCATCCAGCCGTCCCGCAGCGCCTCGATCGTGGCGGCGCTGTTGTTCCAATAGCCGGAGAACAGATTGGGCGATCGGAAAACCACCTCGCCCGACACGCCGGTCGGGCAATCGTTGCCGTCATCGTCGCAGATCCGCACCGTGACATGCGGCGAGGGACGCCCCACCGAACGCAGGCGCGTGGCCGCCTTCGGCCCGGCGTCGGGATCGACCTCATAGCGATACATGCCCGCCACCCGGCCCTCGGTCATGCCGTACTGGATCACGAAAATCTTGCCGAGCTGTGCGATCGCCCGTCGCATCAGTTCGGGCGAGGCCGGCGCACCAGCGACCATCCACGCCTGCATCGACGACAGGTCGTAATTGCCCGCCACGTCGAGCACGGCCTGCAACATCGTGCCGACCGTCATCGTGCCGTTGATCTTCTCGTCCTGAATATCCTTGAGCGCGCGCTCCGGCGTGAAGCTGCGATGCAGGACCGTGCGCCCGCCGCGCAATTGCTGGGCCAGGCGCGGGCCGTTTGCGCCGTTGTGGAATTGCGGCGAATGCACCAGCCAGCTGCCGCCCTTGATGATCTCGGTCTCGGTCGCGGTCAGTTCCGCCCCCGCCAGCGCCGCGCGCTGGGTAACCATCGCGCCCTTAGGCCGGCCGGTCGTGCCGCTGGTATAATAAAGATAGACGATGTCCTCCGGCCGCGACCGGATCGGCGGCCCGGCCGGGTCGCCCGCCGCGACGAACGCCTCGAATGGCTTGGCCCATTCGATCTTGCTACCGCCGGCCAGTTCGAGCCAGGTCAGGCCGGGATGCGCCGCGCGAAACCCTTCGGCAAGCCCGGCCAGGTCTGGCTCCACCGCCACCACCTTGGGCTGGATGTCGCGCAGCATATAATCGACTTCGGCGGCGGCGAGTCGAAAATTGACCGGCACCGCGACGAAGCCGGCAATCTCGGCCGCGCCGAAAATATCCCACGTCTCCTGGCAGTTCATCGCCAGAATCGCGATGCGGTCGCCACGCCGCATACCGGCGGCGTAAAGCTGCGCCGCTAGCCGGCGCGACCGGTCCGCGAACTGCGCATGGGTCAGACGCCGCCCCTCGTAGAGAAAGGCTTCGAGAGGCCCGAAATAACGGGCATTATGTTCGATCAGATCGCCGATGGTTTCCATGCCAGACCCTTAGCCGACCGGAAGCGGGCGCAATATGCTCACGCCCGCTTCGGTCATGCTTATCACTCTTGTGATGGACACCACCGCCTCAGCCCAATGTGCTGAGCTTTACCACGCTGTCGCCGAACAGCGCATCGCGATTCTTGAGCGCCTGCTTCAGGCCGACCTCGCCGACATCCTTGCGGAACTGCGTGCGCAGCGGCCCCTGCGCCAGATGCGCGCGCGCATCGGCTTCCGCAGCGAAGCGCAGGCTGGTCTTGGCGCCCATCAACTCAAGCTGCATGTTCACGACACGCTTGTGAGTCGAGAGAATTTCCGCATCGACGCACGCGATCCGGCGCGCCATTTCCGCCACCACGGCGTCCAGTTCCTCCGCCGGATAGGCGTCGAGCACCAGGCCGATGCGCGCGGCGTCCGCGCCCTTCAGCGTGTCACCGGTGAACAGCATCCGCTTCGCCCATTGCGGCCCGACATGATAGAGCCACAGGTTCGTCGGCGGGGTGCCGTTGGCGCGCGCCGCCGGGAAGCCGATCTTGGCGTCGTCCGCCGCGACGATGATGTCGCAGGACAAAGCAAGGTCTGTACCGCCCGCCAGGCAATAGCCCTGCACCTTGCAGATCATCGGCTTGTGCAGGTCCAGCAGGATCGCGGTCAGCGCCTGCTGCCGCTCCAGATGCCAGCAATCATCGTCGATCGTGCCGTTGCGACTGCGATAGAGGGCGGCATCATATTCCGGCTCCTCATCCTTGCCCCCGCCATAGCTGCCGCCCAGATCGTAGCCCGCGCAGAAATCCCGGCCCTCGCCCTGCAACACGATGACATGCGCATCGGCCAGGTCGTCGGCTTCCAGCAGCGCCTGATGCACTTCGGTCAGCAACTGCTTGCTGAGCGTATTGCGCTTGTCCGGCCGGTTGAGCGTGATCCATGCGACATGATCGCGCACGTCGAAGGTAATGGTCTCGGTGGATTTCAGCCATTTGCGCGTTTGCGTCATCAGAAAGCCCCTCTTCGCCAGCTTATGGGAATGCGCCGTCAGCCCTGCATATCGCGGAGCGCCGGATCGCTTTGGGTTCTAGTGAGGGTTCAGCCGAAGATGAAGCGCTTGCCGTTCTCATACATGATTTGTCGAACGGTATCGCCATCGAGTCCGCCGCACGCTTCCTCCGCGAACAGCGCCGGCCGCTCCACCCCTTCCTGATGCGGGTAGTCGGACCCCATGACCAGATATTCGCTCGAACCGGTCTGCTCGATGATCGATTTCAAATCATCTTCCGGATAGGCGACGACCGACACATGCTGCTTGAAGATGCGCGATGGCCGGTCCTTGAGCTGCCCCGCCGGCCAGAAGCCGTTCTTCGCCATGCCGCGACATTTATCCATCTTGATCAGCATCGATGGCACCCACTCGGCACCATTTTCCGCCGACATCAGCTTGATCTTCGGAAAGCGCGCGAAGAAATTCCAGAAAATGAAGCTTGAGATGGTCTCCACCACCGGCCGTTCGGAATAACCGTGCATCCACACGAACGCAGTCTGTCGCACGCGCGACTGCTGCACCTTCTCGCCCCACACATTCATATGATGTTTCATATAGATCGCTTCGGACACATGGAAAACGATGCCCACACCCGCCTCGTTCAGGATCGACCACACCGGATCGAAATAAGTGTCTGCGGGTGAGCGCCCGTTGATCGGACCCATCGGGATCAACACCGCGCGCGCGCCATTTTCCACCGCCCATTTCGCCTGTTCGACGGCGCGGTCCAGATCTTCGAGCAATAGCAAAGGTGTCGCGAAGATGCGATTCTTGTAGGCGAACCCCCAATCCTCAAGGAACCAGCGATTATAGGCCTGGGTCACTTCATAAGCGGGGATGGACTCGTCCAGATAGCTAATCGAGGCGATCATCGACCCGACGAACAGGATCGCACCCTCGACGCCGAACTCATCCATCTTCGCGATCCGCGCGTCGCGCTCGTACATGTCGGGCGTGCGGGGAATGCGCATATCGACATTCTCATTCCCCTCCTTCATGGCGCGCAGCCATTCGTGCAACTTGCCAGGCGGGGGCACGCGGCCATCCTCGGTGTAGATTTCGGAAGAGACATGAACCTTCTTGTCGCCGACATAGAGGGCATATTGCCCATCCTCGCCGGTGCGGAAGCGGACCGACCAGCGATCGCGATATTCGGCGGGCAGATAGCGGCTCCAGCTATCCTCGACTTCATAGAGATGCGTGTCGCAGTCGAAAATCGGACCAGTATAGGCTGGCTGGATATTGCTATCCTGCTTGAGCATCGTTGCCATCGTCGAATCCTCGCAATTTTGCCATGTCGTGCCCCGATGATAGAAGGAGTGGCTATTTTGTCAAACGATCGATTGGGTAATTATGCAAAAGTCCGGTGAACCCCTGTCCGATGCCGCCGCACCACCGCGCGGCAGGGGGCGTCCGGTCTCGCCGACACGGCGTGGCGAAATGCTCGATCTGGCGGCGGCGATGTTTGCGAAGGATGGCTATCACGGCACCAGCATCCGCGGCCTCGCTGAACGCGCCGGCATCAACGCGGCCAGCCTCTATCATTATTTTCCTTCCAAACAGGCCGCGCTGTTTGAAGTCTGCCTGGCCGGCGCGGAACAATCGGCCATCCGCATCGAGCGGGTGATGGCGACGCATGGCGCGATGCCGACGCGGCTGTCGGCGATCCTTGAAGGCCATGTCCAGGATCTGGAAGTCTATAGCGATTATCGCCACGTCTATTTCGAGCAGCGCAGCAATTTGTCGCCAGAGCAGCTCGCGCTGATCGATGCGGTGTCGCGCCGTGTACGCAGCGAGCTGGTCGCATTGTTCGAGCAGGGCGCGGCGGCGGGCGAACTGCATCCTGACCTCACGCCGCGCCAGGCAACGCTGACCTTCGTCGCGACCTTGCGCGCGCTCACCCAATTCTATGTCGAGGGGCCGCCGCGCGATTATGCGAGCATTGCCGATGGCCTCACCCGCGTGATGCTGCGGGGCCTGTCATCATGCATCGGATGATATGGGGCGTGGAGTGGCAAGGCCCGGATACGGTCCCTATGCTCGCGCCATGACCGAAGCCCACATACCCGCCACACCGCGCCCCGCCGCGACCTTGCTGCTGTTGCGCGAAGCGCCGCTCGAAGTGCTGATGGTCCGCCGCAACAGCCGGGGCACTTTCGCCTCCGCACTGGTATTCCCCGGCGGCGTCCTGTCCGACGAAGATGGCGCGGATGCGTGGCGCGGCCTGATCGACTGGTCCGGCGCGGACGGCGCGGAGCGCGACCTGCGCATCGCGGCGCTGCGCGAGACGTTCGAGGAGACCGGCATATTGGCGATCCTCGACGCTGACGGTGCAGTAACGACGTTCCAGCCCGACACCGCAAATGCGCCGTTCATCAACGTGGTGCGCGCCTCCGGCGGCGTGCTGCCGCTCGACCGGCTAGTGCATTTCGCCCACTGGATCACGCCGGAGAAGGCGCCCAAGCGGTTCGACACGCATTTTTACTTGTTGGCCGCGCCGGATTGCGATCATGCCTGTAGCGACGGCGCGGAAACCGTCGCGCTGGAATGGCGCGGCCCGCGCGATGTCCTCGATGCCGAGCCGGCGCTGCCTTTCGCCACCCGGCTGAACCTCACGCGCCTCGCCGAAAGCGACAGTCTCGCCCACGCGCTCGAAGCCGCCAGCGCCCGCCCGCGCTTCACCGTCCTGCCGCAATTTGTTCAACGCGAAGATGGCGCCTTCGTCTGCATCCCGGCCGAGGCGGGCTATGGTATTACCGAAACGGCGCGCACCGGCACCCTGCCCGGCTGAATCCCTCGCCTATAATGTGATTTCGGCGTTCCAGTCCCCGGACGCGAACAGCCGCGCGAGATTTGCAAAGCAGAAGTCGAGCTTGTCGGCAAAGGTTTCGACTTGGGCCGAGGCGCAATGCGGCGTGACAATGACGTTATCGAGCGCGAGCAGCGGGTCGTCCGGCGCAGGTGGTTCGGGATCGAACACGTCCAGCCCGGCGCCACCTAGCCGCCCTGCCCGCAGTGCGGCGACCAGCGCGTCTTGATCGATCAATGCGCCGCGCGCGGTATTGATGATTGCCGCCCCCGGCTTCATCGCCGCGATTTCCCGCGCGCCGATCCGATGGCGTGTTTCCGCACCGCCGGGAAGATGCAGGCTGACAATATCGGCCGCACCCAGCAGGTCGGTCAGCGCAACGAAGTGCAGGCGCAATGCCGCCTCTTGCTCCGCCGCAAGCCGGGTGCGGCTCCAATAAAGCAAGGTCACATCGAACGGCGCGAGCAACGCCGCGAGACGCCGCGCGATCGCGCCCATGCCCACCAGGCCGATCATACTTCCCGCCAGCCGGTGCGCGGTCAGTCGCTGCCCAGCGGAATCGAACCGGCCTGCCCGCATCGCGCGATCTACCTGCACCAGCCCGCGTCGCACCGCCAGCATCAGCATCACCGCATGTTCAGCCACCGCCTGCGCGCTGCCGAGCGGGCAAATGGCCAGGCGAACACCCCGGTCGCGCATCGCGGCCACGGGAACCCGGTCCTGCCAGCCCACCCCCACCAGTTGCACCGCGCGCATCGCCGACGCTTCGATCAATTCGACGGCGGTGAACAAATGCCCCCCGGTGATCGCACCCTGCGCCTGCGCCAGCATCGCCCGCCGCGCCACGTCATCGCCGGGGGCGGCGGTTAGCAGGCTCAGCTCCGGTGGACAGCGGGCAGCGACGAACTCTGCCATCGCCGCCGATGCCGGCGCCAGCCAGGCGACCGGCGTCGGACTCATGGCAGCCGCCATCCCGACCAGTCGAGCAGCGCACCGCCCAGGATCAGCCGCCGCGTCTGACGGTCGATCGGCAGCGTCTGCGCGAAGAAGCGCTGACATGCGGCATAAGCGCAGGGCAGCCGGGTCAGGTCGGACCCCCACATCAGCCTGTGCGGTCCGAACGCATCGATCAGCCGCAGCACCGGATCGACCAGCGATCGGAACGGGGGACCGTCATCCGCATAGCAAGGCAGCGCCGATAATTTCACGACGATATTGGGGAAGCCGGCCAGCGCCGTCAGTCGGTCCAGCGCGGCGATCGCCTGCGCGCCCTTGCTGCCCGACGGCAGTGCGCAATGATCGATCGCGATGCGCAGCTCGGGGTGGCGCGCGGCGATCGCCGCCGCCTTTTCGCCGATACCCGGCAGCGAAAGCATCACCGGCTTGCCCGCCGCGATCAGGGCGGACCAGAGCGGATCGTCGGGATCGGCGAGTCGCGCCGCCAGCGCCGGCGTGTGGAAGGTCAGGCGAAAGCCCAGCATGGCCGGGATCGCGCTCGCCGCATACAGGCTGTCGCGCCAGTCCGGGCTTTCAAGCGGCAAGCGGCCCATGACCGCGAAGCGCGTCGGGTGCGCCGCCGCCGCCGCAAGGGCGAGATCGTTGCGATCCCCTTCCCAGGATGGCGGGACCAGAATCGCCGCATCGACGCCCGCCGCATCCATTTCCGCCAGCGCGTCGGCCGCGGAGAAAGGCTGGTCGCGCTGCGGATGCCCGGCCCGCTCGGCGGGCCAGGGGCGATCGGGCCGGTCTTCGCCCCAGATGTGGATTTGGCTGTCGATGATCCGCATCTCTGCGTGATAGGCGGAGCGCCATCGGCGGAACCAGCATGACGCATCAGTCATCACGCATATGTTACGCACGCCGAATTATCCAATCGATCGTTTGACAAATTATCGGATCGATTTTAGCTTCGGTACCCGACCCTCTGAATAACGCCGAAAAGGCCAAGGAGCAGGATATGGCTGACAGCGCCGCTAACGATATTCTAAGCCCAAAGGGACGCGCCAACTATAGTATTTCCCCTATTGCGCCCCGTCTGACCGACCTGCGCGGCAAGCGCATTGGCTTGCTCGACAACAAGAAGGCGAACGCCGACATCGTGCTCGATGAACTGGGCCGGGTGCTGGAGGCCGAATATGGCGCGACCGTGGTGCTGCGGTTGCAAAAGCCCGACACGGCGCGGCCCGCCAGCGGCTATGGCTATATCGACCGGCTGGTGGACGGCGTCGACGCGGTGATCAACGCCTATGGCGACTGCGGATCCTGCACCTCCTGGTGCATTCACGACAGCGTGGACCTGGAGAAACGCGGAATCCCGGTCGCGACCATCAACACCGACGAATTCGCCTCGCTCGGCCAGTTCGACGCAATCGCCAAGGGCCTGCCCGGCCTGCCGATCGTCACCGTGCCGCATCCGATCGGGGACAATCTCGAACCCGAAGCACGGGCTAAGGCGCGCGACGCCGCCGGCGGCATCGTCGCCGCGCTGACCGGCGACGCCCGCGACGTCGAACAGAGCTTCACCAACCGTTACATCACCCGCGACGCCGCCGATCGCAAGGAAGGGCTGGTGTGCGCGCTATGACCCTGCCCCTCGATGTCCTCGACATTTCCGCCGATTTCGAAGCCTGCAACGATCGCCTCTATGGCGAGGGGCTGACCGACGGCTTGCCGGTGGTGCCGCCCACCCGCGCGCGCGTCGAGCGGATGCTGGCCGCCACTCATCTTGCCCCCGACACCAATTTGGGCGCGTTCCCGCCCGCTTATTGCGACGCCACCGTCGCGTCGATCGCGGTCAATGCGGTGATGGCGGGTGCTCTGCCCGAATATTTCCCAGTGATCCTTGCCTCCATTCAGGCACTGCTGGACCCGCAGGTCAATTGCTACGCGATCAACACGACCACGCATCCCGTTACCGCCATGCTCGTCGTCAACGGCCCGATCGTGCAGGAACTGAAGCTCAATTCGGGCTATAATGTCTTTGGCCAGGGGTGGCGCGCGAACCAGACCATCGGCCGCGCGGTGCGGCTGTGCATGGTCAATATCGGCGGCGGCACGCCCGGCCATGGCGACCGCGCGACCCACGGCCATCCGGGCAAGATCAGCTTTTGCATCGCGGAGAATGAGGCGGCCAGTCCCTTCGCCCCGCTGCACGTCCGGCGGGGGTACATGGCGGAGGAAAGCACGGTCACAATCTTCGGCGCAGAGGCTCCGCATGAGATTAACGACCATCGCAGCACCCATGCCGCCTCGGTGCTCACCACCTGCGCGGACACTTTCGCGACGATCGGCAATAATAACGCCTATTTGTCGGGCGGCGAGATCGTGCTCGTGCTCGGCCCCGAACATGCGCAGACGATTGCGCGGTCGGGCTGGGACGTGCGCAAGGTGCAGGAATATCTGTTCGCCAAGGCGCGCAATCCCGCGGCCAAGCTGCGCGCGGTCGACAAGCTGCGCCACATCGATCCCAGGCAGATCAATATCGACGATCCCGACGAGATGGTGCCGCTGGTCAACAGCCCCGAAGATGTCGTCGTGATCGTGGCGGGCGGCGCGGGCAAACATTCGATGGCGATCCACAGTTTCGGCATCACCCGCTCGGCGACCGTCGCGATCGAGCGGCGCTGACCGACCTTCCCTTCTTCGTCCGCATAATTATGTTATCATGCGTCCCATAATAGGTTATTGCCTGTAGACAGTCACGGCGTCCTGAGCGCGGCGAAAGATGAGGGAGAGGAATATGAGCGAGTTTCCGATGCTGATCGGCGGCGCAATGGTGGAAGGCGCGGCTGAGCAGGATGTGATCAACCCCGCGACCGAAGGCGTCGTCGCCAAGGCTCCGCACGCCAGCGCCGCGCAGATCGGCGAGGCGGTTGCAGCGGCCAAGGCCGCTTTCCCCGCATGGTCGGCCCGCCCGATCGCCGAGCGCGCGGCGGTCCTCAGCGCCATCGCCGACATTGTCGAGGCCAATCTGGACGAACTGGCGCGGCTGACCACGCTGGAACAGGGCAAGCCATTCCCCCACGCACAGTTCGAGGTGCGCGGCGTTTCGGGAATGTTGCGATATTATGCTAGCGTCGATCTTCCGGTCGAACTGCTGGAGGACAGCGCGCACCGCCGGGTAGAACTGCATCGCCGGCCACTGGGCGTGGTCGCGGCGATCATCCCGTGGAATTTCCCGCTCGCCCTGTTCGCTACGAAGATCGCCAATGCGCTGATTTCGGGCAATACGGTCGTCGTGAAGCCTGCCGCGACGACGCCGCTGGGCACGCTGCGGATCGGGGCGCTGATCCGCGACGTCGTGCCCGCAGGCGTCCTCAATATCGTGTCCGACGCCAATGATCTGGGCGCGGTGCTGACCGACCATCCCGACGTGCGCAAGATCACTTTCACCGGATCCACCGAAACCGGCAAGAAAGTGATGGCAAGCGCCGCGAGCGACCTCAAGCGCGTGACGCTTGAACTGGGCGGCAACGACGCGGCGATCGTGCTGGACGACGCCGATCCCAAGAAAGTGGCGCAAGGGCTGTTCCAGGGCGCGTTCGCCAATAGCGGCCAGGTTTGCCTCGCGATCAAGCGCGTCTATGCCGACGAGCGCGTCTATGATTCGCTGGTGGAGGAACTGGCGACTCTCGCCAACGCGGCGGTGGTCGGCGACGGGCTGGAGCAGGGAACGCAGTTCGGCCCGTTGCAGAACAAGGCGCAATATGAGCGCATCAAGTCGCTGATCGAGGATGCCCGCTCACACGGCACGATCGTCGCCGGCGGCGAAGCGTCGGACGGCAAGGGCTATTTCATTACCCCGACGATCGTCAGGGATATCGAAGACGGAACCCGACTGGTGGATGAAGAGCAATTCGGCCCGATCCTGCCGGTGATCAAGGTCAAGGATGCGGAAGATGCGCTGCGCCGCGCCAATGCTTCGCCCTATGGCCTGGGCGGATCGGTCTGGTCGTCGGATACCGGCCGCGCCGCCGCGCTGGCCGCGCGCATGGACACCGGCACGGCATGGGTCAACAAGACGCTGGACCTTGGTCCGACCATTCCGTTCGCCGGCGCGAAAAGTTCCGGGCTCGGCGTGGAATATGGGGTCGAGGGGCTGCACGAATTCACGCAGGTACATGTCGTCAATATCGCAAAATGACGCTCCGGCCCTAGCGGCCAATGCATATGTGATGAGGTCGGCATCACTCTTGTCACACGAGAGGGGCGATGTTCTCCGGGGTGCTGCCGCGCGCGATGCGGGAACAGGAGAGGAGAATATCATGACGGCGCCGCTCGACATGCGCATCGATGTGTCCGACGCGATCGGCCTTGCCGACGCGCAAATCGCGATGAGCGTCTTCCTGCCCGATCCGCAGCGCCTTCCCGATACGCCGATCGTCCTGTTCGCCAGTCCGGGCGGCGGATACGCGCGCGGCTATTTCGACATTCATGTCGAGGGTCATGTAGGCTATAGCGAAGCCGAATATCATGTGGCGCGCGGTTTCATCTACATCGCCTATGATCATCTGGGCGTCGGCGACAGTACGACGCGCTATAATGCCGACATCCGCATGGAAACGATCGCGGCGGCCAATGACGCCGCCGTCCGCCAGATCCTGGCGCAGCTTGCCGAAGGAACGCTCGCACCGGGTTTCCCGCCGGTGGAAAAGCCGTTCGTGGTGGGCAGCGGCCAGTCACTGGGCGGTGGATTGACGATGATCATGCAGGGCCGCCACCACACATTCGACGCCATCGCCCCGCTCGGCGTCAGCGGCACCCATACCGTCCTGCCCCAGCCCAATGCGGAACTCGCCCGGCTGACGCGCTCAACTTATGTCTTCACGCGCGGCACCCCCAATGCGGAACTGGTACAACAGCGTGGCCAGAAAGCCAATCCCGATTGGGTCTATCCTTTCCACTGGGAGGATGTTCCCGCCGATATATTGAAGGCCGACATGGAAGCCGGCTATCCGGCGCGGAAAACCGCGCCGGCCTGGGGCAGCCTGACGCTGCCGCCCTGCGTGATTGGCTCCAATTCACCGCATTTCTTCGCCGCCGAAGTGTCGCAGATCGACGTGCCGGTGCTGCTGGCGATGGGCGAACGCGACGTGTGCCCGGAGCCGCACAGGGAGCCTGCCGCCTTCACCGCGTCGCCCGACATATCGCTCTTCATCGCACCCACTATGGCGCATATGCACAATTTCGCATCGAGTCGGGCCAAGCTGTGGGCGCGCCTCAACAGCTGGGCGCAAATGATCGCCGGCGCCGCGCGCGACGCCTGATCCGGCTCCAATTACAACATCCCGTCCATCCCTCTCGCGAAAGGCGCGGCCTCCATGTCCCGTTCGATCCTCGTCACTGGCGGCTTCGGCGTGCTGGGCACCGCCGTCGCCTCCGCCTTTCTGACGCAGGGCGCCCGGGTCGCGCGGGTCGATCTCGCTCCCGCACCGGCGCGCGCGGCCGAACTGCCCGGCGCGCTGGATCTGGGGGGCACCGACCTCACCGATCCGCAAGCGGTCGCCCATATCACCGAGTCCGTCAGGTCGAGGTTCGGCGGCATCGACATACTGGTCAATGTCGCAGGAGGCTTTGCATGGGAAAGCGTGGCGACCGGCAGCATCGACAGCTGGGATCGGCTGTACCGGATGAACCTTGGGACCACAGTCGCCATGACGCAGGCGGCGCTGCCCTACCTGCTTGCCTCGCCCGACGCACGGATAATCAATATCGGCGCCGGCGCGGCTATCCGGGCCGATGCGGGCATGGGCGCCTATGCCGCCTCAAAGGCTGGCGTGCACCGGCTGACCGAAAGTCTGGCCGCGGAACTGGCGGGAAAGCAGATCACTGTCAACGCCGTGCTCCCAAGCATTATCGACACCCCCGCCAATCGTGCCGACATGCCCTATGCCGACTTCGCTACTTGGGTTCAACCGGTTGCGCTGGCCGATGTCATAATCTGGCTCGCCTCCCCCGCCGCGCGCGCGGTGACCGGCGCGCTCATTCCTGTGACACGCGGAAGCCTCAGTTCCGGGTAAACGCGCCCGCTTTCCCGCACTCCTCCGCAACTTAGACAGCTCGCACATTGCGATAAGTATGAAGCCCTTCCCCGCTTGAATGAAACATGTCATAAACCGCCCAATTCTACTTCAATTGCATATCGGGGCCATGACATGGATTCAATCGTCAGTCAGATCGGCGATCTTGCGCAATCGGGCGAGCGTATGATCGAACGGCTGCGACGCAAGGCATTTCTGCCAGAGAGCCGCAAGGGCCTCAAGGTCCGCTTTGGAATCGCCGAGGCGGCGCAGCTTCTGGGCTGTTCAACCAACCGCATCCGCATGGCGGAGGGGGATGGCCGCCTGCCCCCTGCCCCGCCCACCGAAAATGGCCGCCGGCCCGGCTACACGGTTGAGGAAATGCTGAACATGCGCCATGTGCTCGGCGCCAGCCCGGAACGCGCCCCGCTCGACATTCCTGCGATCATTGCCGTGCAGAATTTCAAGGGTGGGGTGGGCAAATCGACCGTTACCACGCATCTCGCCCATTATTTCGCGGTACAGGGCTATCGCGTGCTGGTGGTCGATTGCGACAGTCAGGCGACCACCACCACCCTGTTCGGCTTCAACCCGCATTTCAACATCAAGCGGGAGGAGACGCTCTATCCCTATCTGTCGATCGACCCGACCCAGGCCGACCTGCTTTACGCGGTCAAGCGCACGCCCTGGCCCAATGTCGATCTGATCCCGTCCAACCTCGAACTGTTCGACGTCGAATATGAGCTTGCGGCAGCGGGCAGCGACGGCGGCAGTGTGCTGGCCGCGCGGTTTCGCAAGCTGAAACAAGGGCTTATCGACCTTGCGCGCAATTATGACATCGTCCTGCTCGATCCCCCGCCGGCGCTCGGCACGATCAGCCTGGCGGTGATGCAGGCGGCCAATGCGCTACTGGTGCCGATGGCGGCGACCACGCCGGACTTCTGCTCGACCGTCCAGTTCCTCTCGATGATGGATCAGGTGATCGCCCAGTTACAGGATGCCGGCATAACCGTGGACTATAGCTTCGTCCGCCTGATCTGTTCCAAATTCGACGCCAACGACCCCAGCCATGCGATGGTGCGCGCAATCATGGAACAGAGTTTCGGCCCTGCCCTGCTCCCCGTCCCCATCCTCGAAAGCGCGGAAATCAGCCATGCGGCGCTCCGCATGATGACAGTCTACGAACTGGAGCGCCCGGTCGGCACCCCCAAGACGCACAAGCGCTGCAAGGCCAATCTCGACGAGGCGATGGGCCAGGTCGAGCAGCTAGTGCGACAAGGCTGGGGCCGCGTCGCGCCAGCGCGCGAAGAGGATGTGATCCATGCCGCCGCCTGACTCGCGCCGATGCCTTTCCTACACTTCATGTTCTCTATATGTTCGCGTGCGGTCGCGGATCGAGGAAGTTTTCTATGGCGCGTAAGCAATCTGATTATCTGGCGTCGCTGCTCGCCGACGAGCCGGCGGACGCGCCCGCAGCTACCATAGCTGCGTCCACCCCCTCTAACTCGATATCGGCCTCCCCTGCCCCGCCGCGCGCGCCGGCAGCGTCCGCCAGCGATGCGCCGCCGACCGAGCGGCCCCGCGCGTCTACCCTGCTGGGCCGCGAATCCGCACTTGCCCGTGTGGCCAGCGGCGAAGTGCGGCAAGTCACGCAATTGCTGCTGGATCCCGCGCGCGTCCGCATCTGGCCCGGCAATGCGCGGGCCTATGCACATCTGAGCGAAGAAAATTGCCGCGAACTAATCGATTCGATCATCGCTGAGGGCGGACAGAAAGTTCCAGCCGTGATCCGCCGGGTCGAAGGTGATGCGGCGCATGATTATGAAGTGATTGCCGGCACCCGTCGTCACTGGTCGATCAGTTGGCTGCGTAGCCACAGCTATCCAGAAATGATGTTCATCGCCCAGGTCGCGGTGCTGGATGACGAGGCTGCCTTTCGTCTGGCCGACCTCGAAAATCGCGCACGCAAGGATGTGTCGGACCTAGAACGCGCGCGCAATTATGCTGCCGCGCTGACCGACCATTATGGCAATCACCTGACACGCATGGCCGAGCGGCTGAAATTGTCCAAAGGCTGGCTAAGCAAGATGATCAAGGTCGCGGGTATTTCCGACACGATCTTCGCCGCCTTCGCTTCGCCCGCCGATGTTCAGCTCAAGCCGGCTTATGCGCTGGCGCAGGCGCTGGATGATGACCGCTCAGCCCCCGCCATCGCCGCCGAAGCAAAGCGTATCGCTGCCGAGCAGAGGGCGGCGCGCGCGGGAGAGACCCTTGCCCTTCCCGCGGCAGAGGTATTGCGCCGGCTGCTCAATGCGCCCCGCGCAAACGCGCGCGACATCGCCCCTGCCCCGTTCATCTGGTCCATGCCCAATGGGCGCCCCGGCCTCAGCATACAGTCGGTTAACCGTCAGGGCGTCACTGTTCGCATCCATGCCGGGTCGGGCGCAGATATCGGCCTCTTGACCAATGCGCTTCGTGAAGCGCTGGAACATCTGGAGCGGCAGGGCTTGGGATTGCAGAAATGACAGGCGCAGCCTTTGCGCCGGAACGCCGTCGGTTTCCCCTGTTTCCCCAGGGAAACGCAGCGAAGCGCAACGTGTCTGGGCGCGCGGTTCGCCGATTATGCCCCCCTTCCCTTCCCCGCGCCATAGGAGATGCAGGTCCGCGACCGTCGTTCCCTCTGCGGGATTTCGCCGCACCGATCCACGCCGTTTCCCCGGGGAAACGCCACGAGGCGAAGCGCAGCCCAGTCCGGCAAGTCCCGACGCCCATGCACCGATTCACCCTATTCCGGACACAGCATCCATGACCAACGCCTCGCAGCAGGTGATCAACGACCAGTTCAATCTGTTCCTGCCCTATCTGGCGGACCTGCCGGTCCGCGACCAACGCGAGATGATGGAACGGCCGTTTTTCAGCCTCGCCAAACCCAAGCGCGTCAAACCAATCGATTATCGTTCCCCCGACGGCAAGGCGCGGGTCCATGTCTCGGCCAATCCCGATTATGGCATGGCAACGATCTGGGACGCCGATATCCTCATCTATTGCGCCTCCACCCTCGCCGACATGGCCCGGCGCGGCGTGAACGACATTCCACGCAAGCTGCACCTTATGCCCTATGACCTACTGCGCGCCATTCATCGGCCGACCACCGGCCGTGCCTATGAATTGCTAGGCCAGTCGCTCGACCGGTTGGTTTCGACCACGATCAAGACCAATATCCGGGCCGAAAACCGGCGAGAAGCGACCTTCAGCTGGCTCGATGGCTGGACGCAGCTCGTCGACGAAAGGACTGAAAGGTCGCGCGGCATGACGATCGAACTCAGCAACTGGTTCTATGAGGGGGTGCTGATGCAGGGCGGGGTGCTCAGCATCGACCGCGCCTATTTCGACCTGCGGCGGGCGCGAGCGCTGGCTATACCGCGTCGCGCGCAAACATGCCGGTGGGGCAGGGGAGGGCGGTTTCGCGATATCGATGCCGACCCTGTTTGAAAAATCGGGTGCTGAGGGGCAATATCGCCGATTTAAGTTTGAATTGCTCAAAATTGCCGAGCGCGATGCGCTGCCGGGTTATGCGCTCAGCGTCGAACAGACGGGTAAGCGTGAACCCTCATTGCGGATGCGCCGTCGTCCCGACGCCGAAGGCCAGGGGAGGGGCCCTGTCGCCGCTCTGACGAGCAACGCTGCACCGATCGGCGATAAGAGCGTGTCCTCGACGGTAGCAAAGACACTGGCTTCGTCGTCACCCTCCGCGTCCCCCTCTGCCCCTTTGCCTGACGCGCCGCTGATCGACGCTCGCGCTCTGGTCCGTCGCAGCATCACCAGTCTTTCGACCCGTGCGACCGCGGGGGAGATTACCGATGCGACTCTTGCCCTCCTGCGCGCAGAATGCCCTGGCTGGGACTATCAGGTGCTGCATCAGGGATTTCGCGAGTGGATCGGCGCAGATGCCGCCCGCACCCCGGTCAATTACCAGAATGCATTTCTCGGCTTTGTTCGTCACTGCGCAGCAAATATGCAGGCGTCTCAATAACCGCCAGCTAACGCGAGCCGTACATCCGGAGCGATCGTGTAGACCGCTTCACGCTGTGCTCCTCGGTTCGGATGATCGACACGGTATCCCTGATAGTGGCGATGCAACAATCCAGCACGCACAAGATCCGAGACGGCTCGGCTGACGTTCGTGCGCCCGGATCGCAGTATGCGCGCCTCGATCTCTTCGTTCTCCTGCTGAGCTAGATCTCCAGCGTTTTCGGAAGCGTCAGCCTTCGCCGTCAGCTCTGATCGAACAGCTGCAATCATGGCCGTGCGGCGGCAGTCGCGATTGGCCAGCGGCGCTAGAGCCTGGCATAGCCAATCGCGTACCGGAACCTGGCCGGCTCCGCATCGAACATACGGCCCGAGACTGCCATTCTCTCCAGCGGCCTTCGCGATCAGATTGAGAACGAGCAGCACGTATCTAGGACGTTTGGATACCTGCGATACTCGGCCGACGAGATCTGGAAGTGCGACAGACGGCGGCGCCGCAATCGGCGTAGCTGGTTCGATGTAATCAAAGAGATCGGCTTGGTGGAACATAGCAAGAATCTAGCACAAGCAATGCGGCTGCGAATCCCCCAAAATCATCTCGTTGCCGGAAAAGTCACCAGTGTCACTTTACCCGGCCGGTAAAGTGACACTGGTGACACGGTTACAGTCGCGTGCACGCTGGCCAAGACCGCATGCCCCATTTTGAAACCAAACCCGGCACGAGATGAGTTCCGTATGCGAGCTGGTTCTGAGATCAGACCGCCTGTATGATTTTCGTTCGTATCAACGCGTGGAGATGATCGCGCAGCAAGTGCGGAAGATCGCCTCCAGTCAGGAGGAAGCCCGCTTCCATGTTTTTCTCCAACGCGTGCCCGGTCAGGTTCGCACTAGTCAGGAAAACCCTTGCGGCATCGGCGACAGCAACTTTGGCATGAACGCGGCCATTCGTGAACGGAGGGACGCGATTGATCCAGGCGTACAAACTTGCATCCGGGACTGCCTTTTTCATCGTTGCAACCGGATCTACGAGAAGGCTTCCACCTTGGCTCACGGAAGCTTCGACGAGAATGCGGGTATCAACGCCACGAGCGATGGCATTAGTGATCGCTGCGATCACCGATGGAATGTCGTAGGCCACGAAGCTCACGATGAACAGTTCGCGCTCGGCGCGATCTATGACATCTAAAAGCACCTGCTCAGTACGGCGCGTCGCGACGAAAGGGGTCGTGGGGCCGGTCCATACAAATTCGACGCTCTGTTCCTGTTGAGATCTGAGGCGGCCATGAGCGGCGCCCATCAGCATTCCGGCGACGACATCACCGGACAAAGTCGTTTTTCGCCACACCGCCAAAAGTGACCACAAAGCGGCACGCGCTGGCGGCGTTCCGACGATGCCAATGAACTCTTTCACTCGATCGGCGGGACAGGTCCCGCGGAGCCGCGATGCGATCGCTTCGACTTTCGACGGTGACAATAGCGCCACGAGTTCCGCGACCGCGTCCAAAAGGATGGTCGTCACTTGGCCTGGAAGAACGCGGCTTCCGCGTTTTCGAGAGTGGGCACGACGAGCGCACGGTCGAGATTCCGGTTGCCTTTCTCGCAAGATGTCTCGGATACGAAAGAGCAGGCGTGACACGCGGCACCGTGCAACGACTGATCTTTGCTGGGATCATGCTCGGAGCATAGCGGATCGGAAGCGCAGACGTGCCCTCGATCCAAAGCTTGGCGAAGCAGACGCCCGAGATTTTCCGGTTTTCCCAGTTCGACCAGACCGCCGAGAGTGCCATCGGAGTCTGCAGCGGCGGTATAGATGAGGAAGCCGGCTTGATCCTTCCCGTCCTCCACATCACCGTAGATTCGCTCGCGGATACTGGCGGCATTGTACCCACACTCGAGCGCCAATTCCCTAATCAGCATATGAGCGAGCGTGTGGAGGAAGGCGTAACGGGGGCCGGGATGTCCCTGGGCCGGATCGAGGTTGCGCTTCTGGCGCCACCCACGATGGCCCGTGTGCATGCGGGCATCGACTTCCTTGACCGCGTCTCGCTCGGCCCATTCCTTCAGTGCATCGACATCGAATTGGATGAAAATGCCCTCGCCATGGACCTGCGTCGCAGGGATCCAGTCGGGAACCGACCGCCCCAGAGGCGCGCGTGGAGCGGCCTCATCGCCCGATCCTTCGTCGGGGGATTCGACGCGTGTGAAGCCCAATAGCGCATTCACTTCGCGTAACCGTTCCAGCAGCAGGACGCGGGTGACAACGGCTTCGAAGCCCTTGGGTACTTCGACCTTCTTGCTCAGGAAGTGGGGATAATCGGTGGGGGGTTCCGGAGCTGTCAGAATCTGCCATTCGGGCTCTTTCAGGTCACGCTGCTCGACATCGCCACCGCCATTGCGATGAACTTGAATGGCGGACCAAATCTGATCGCTCGTGAACTTCTCTATGGCGCGGCGATCTGGATGAGAAGTTTCCGTCAATCAGGATGAGAACTGATCGTCGCGGTTTTCAAGTGGTGCCTGCTTTGATTGACGCTGGCAAGCGCTACTCGCAGGTTTGATTGTCGCTGCGCGACATTTCCTCGTTGGACTTGATTGTCGCGAAGGTCCGTATTGCCTCACGGAGGAATGCTCCCGAATGGAGTGATCGTTGCCTCACGTAAATGTTCCCTACAGGACATAGCCAGTCATGGCGATACTTGCGTGACGGGTGGCCGTGCAGCCGAGCCGTAGGCGAGGCGGAGCGGCCACCCGTCACGCAGCGCTTATCATGGCCATCGTGCCTGCTGTGCCTTCGCTGGTTACCGCAGGCATATGACTGAACACGAGGGCACGTGCCTTTTCAGTGCGCCAGCCTTTCAGCCGACGTTGGACCGTCCGAAGGAGACCATTGGGGTAATTTCCCGGTTGCTCGGCCTGGAGCCTTTCCAACAACTCCCGTCCGGTGCGCCAGGGTTCTTCCTCGAACCAGGTTTCCAACTGGTCGGCAACCTGGACCAGCGGATCTGGTCGGCGACGCCCCCGTTTCTGCGGCGGTCTCGCTGTCGCCGTAGGCCGCGCCTCGCCGTTTTTCCATAACGTTCTCAGGCTCAACAGGAACGCATCCAGCGGCGGGGGCGACGCTGTCCCCGCCGGTGTCGCCGAGGCCACCGCATCAGCGAGGATCACCAGTTTTTGCTGCGCCATGCGGATGTCGCGCAGCAGCCGAACCGGATCCAGCCCGGCAGCGATGTGCCGAAGCTGCTGACGTGTCTGCTCGCTGGTCCGGGGCTCATCCATCAGGCGCTGGAACGGCGTCGCCGGGGCATGATAGCGTTTATACACTCTGGCTCCGTTCCGCTGCTTCTCGGCCAGTTTGAACGAAGGTTGGAAGAAGTTCACAAAAAGACGGGATGCGGCGTACAACTCCGCCAGCGACCTGGCCGCTTCCAGTCCCTCGAACCGACGATATCCCACCAGGCGACGCACAACGGAGCCATTTTTTTGCTCAACCCAGGCCTGATCGTTCTTCCGATAGGGCCGGCAACGGGTAAAGGTGACCCCAGTCGCGGCACAGTAGTCGCGTACGGTCTCATTGATGAACACACTGTCATTGTCAGAATCGAACCCCAGCAACGGGAACGGCATCAACTTGCGTAGTTCGGAAAGTACGGCAACCAACAGCGTTTGTTCGCGAACCAGTAGCGGTGCGCACTCGGTCCAACCTGTCGCGATATCGGTCAGCGTAAGCGTCCAGGCCCAGCTCCCCTTCGCAATCGGCCCGCTGTGTGACACAAGGTCTGCTTCCATATGTCCCGGAGCCGGGTCCCCCCAGTCGCTGAACGTTCGGATCGGAACGCTGCGCCTCAATTCTGATCCTGCCACACCCCGCCGCCGCAGCCTCGGACTGCTTTCCCTCACGGTCTTCAACGCCCGGTCGATCGTTGCTGCGCTCACCTGCAACAACTTGGCCTTGATCTCCGGATCCAGGTCAAGATGGCCATGGCCTTCCATGGCCTCGATCAGGATTGGTATGAGTGGCCGCAACCGCTTACCGCAGAGGCGATCGCTCGCCTCCCACAATAGGATCAGCGCGGTTCGCACCGCCTCGGTATAAATCCTGCGCTCGGGACGCGCCGTCTGTCGCGACGGCGCCTTCTCTCGCAAAATCCGCATCGCATGCTTGCGGTGCAATCCCGTGACCGCGACGAACTCGTCGAGAATCTTACCCTTGCTCGTGCGATCGGCCGCCCGATACCGCTCGCCAACCGCTTCAACCAATTCTCTCCGCGTTGCCATGCTCACCTTCCTCATCGTTTCCTCCCTGCCACCGCCGGGAGCATTTTAGATGAGGCAACTGGACAACACTCAGGAGCAATTCAGGCGAGGCAATGCGCTCTCTCATCCTGATTGTCGCGCGGCAGGACGGCCCATTTGATGGCATGGACCACCCCCATGCAAACGATCATATTATGTGGTGCCATTAAAGTGGAGGAAGCGCGATGTCAGTTGTTACGATTGGCCTTGATCTGGCCAAAACGGTTTTCCAAGTTCACGGTGTAGATGAGGCCGGCTTAACCGTGCTTCGCCGAAAGCTCTCTCGGGCCGATATGGCGGCCTTCTTCAAAAAGCAGCCGCCGTGCCTAGTCGGAATGGAAGCGTGTTCTAGCGCGCATCACTGGGCGCGCTTGCTTGTGGAGATCGGCCACACGGTCAAGCTCATTCCACCTCAGTACGTTAAGCCGTACGTGAAGCGGAACAAGACGGACGCCGCCGACGCGGAGGCCATATGCGAGGCCGTCGCCAAGCCGAACATGCGGTTTGTTCCTATCAAGACGAAGCAGCAACAGGCGGTTCTGGCTTTGCATCGTGTCCGCAGCCTGTTGGTCCGACAGCGAACGGCGACGATCAATGCACTGCGCGGACTGCTGGGCGAATACGGGCTTATCGCGGGCAAGGGCGTGCGACAGCTCGCGATATTGAGCGAGCGTCTTGCAACCTCGGACAAGACCGTCGTCCCGGACGAAGCGCGAGAAGCGTTGCGATGTCTTTTCCGGCACATCGACACATTAACCGATAAGCTTGGCGAGATGGAGAAGCGGATCGTCGCCTGGCACAAATCAAACCCGGACAGCCAGCGTCTGGCTACTGCTCCGGGCGTGGGCCCAATTACGGCGACAGCGATTGTGGCAGCCGTCGGCGATGGCAGTCAGTTCAAGTCTTCCCGTCATTTTGCAGCTTGGCTTGGCCTGACGCCGCGGATTCGAGCGAGCGGGGGAAAAGAGAAGATTGGTCGGATCAGCAAAGGCGGCGATCGATATCTCCGAACGCTCTTGATCCATGGAGCTCGGGCCGTTGTAGGAACAACGTTCCGCAAGGACGTGACACCTCGGCCCTGGCTTAAAGCTTTGGTCGACAGGAGGCCCGTGAATGTGGCCTCAACAGCCGTCGCTCACAAGACGGCTCGCTCGATCTGGGCCATGTTGACCAGGAATGAGGTATACCGCCGTCCATCGCCTTTGCCGATGGCGGCCTAACCAGTTCGGCGCCGATGTGATGGTGCCGACTTGCGAGGGCAACGACAGAGTATGGCGAACCGGTATCACCGGGGATCGACAAAGGTCACTGAAATGATGCGAACCAATTTGAGTTCGTCCATTTGTCCGGCCGTCGATCCGCGGAAACCATAGGGGCCTGCGGTGTGTAATGCCGCACAACAAGGCCGGATACACGACCGCAAGATCCGAAATCGTCGAAATCTGTTGAAAAGCCTTGCAAGGTGGGGGTGGTCCATACACATCATTTTGTTCCAATAGGATAGCCCCGACAAGTCGTGTGATTGCCTCTTCGTTGGGGAAGATGCCGACGACATCGGTGCGCCGCTTGATCTCGCCATTGAGCCGCTCGATCGGATTGTTGCTGTGGAGCTTTGTGCGATGCTGGGCCGGGAACGTCATATAGGTGCGTATTTCGCAAAAGTCGGACAGCTGCTTCGCTAAATCCCGGACAAGCGCTTCAGTAAATCCGGGACAGCTGGTGTAGGCAGTGGATGCCTGGTTGCTGTCAGGGTTGAGTGATTTCGATATTTGCTTCCTGGGTCAAGCCATGCGGAGCTTTTTGTCGCCGCATGCTGTCTCCTTTCAGCGTGATGCGATGGGCATTGTGGACGATGCGGTCGAGGATAGCATCGGCGATCGTGGGCTCGCCGATCATTTCGTGCCAGGCCGCCACGGGGAGCTGGGCGGTGATGAGCGTGGATCTGCGGCGATACCGTTCCTCGAAGATTTCGAGCAGATCAAGGCGTTGCTGATCGTTGAGACTATGGGTACCCCAGTCGTCCAGAATGAGCAGCTGAACGCGGGCAAGCTTGTCGACGACGCGTGGGAAGCGACCGTCGAGGCGCGCGAGTGCAAGATCCTCGAACAGGCGCGGCATGCGCAGATATAAGACGGAGTGATCCTGGCGCGCCGCCTGTCGCCCGAACGCACATCCCAGCCACGTTTTTCCCGTGCCGGTTTGGCCGGTGATAATGAGATTCTCATTTGCCTTGAGCCAGGCACCCTGTGCGAGCGAGAGGATATTGCGGCGATCCAGTCCGCGATGCGCCCCGAAGTCGATATTTTCGACACAGGCGTCGACAAAGCGCAGTTTCGCGCTGGCAAGACGATTAGTCAGCCGTCGATCGGCGCGAGTGGCGATCTCGCGGTCCAGCATGAGCCCGAGCCATTCGTCTCGGGTCAGATCGCCAGCGGTGTCTTGCTCGGCAATGTCGCGCCACGCGGCCGCCATGCCCGCTAGCCCCAGGCTATGCATTTGATCAAGGGTAGGATGCGTCAGCACAAGATCGTCCTTTCATTATTGATAATAGGACCCGCCACGGATGTTGTCGTGCGCCGGTGTTGGTTTGAGCGGCCCCGCTGTCGGCTGGATCTTGTCGAGCCCGGCCTTGAGGATGGCGTTGAGGGATGAGTAGGTAACGGCGCCGATCACCAGCGCTCGATCGCAGGCGGCTTCAAGCCGATCGCGCTCGTAGCGCCGGGCCAGCGAGAGGACGCCCATGGCGGAGCGATAGCCCTGCTCGGGATGTGGCTTGTCGATCATCAGCCTTTCCACGAACGTCGCTGTGTTAGGACCGGTTTTCCTGGCGCGCTCGATCAGGCTCGCTGGCGATATATTCGCATAGCGCTGATGCGCCTTGGGCATGTGCTCATTCACGGTAACGTGCCCACGGCGCTGCGATGTCCGCATATGGCTGGCGACCCGCGCATGATCGTAGAAGATCTCGACCACTCGATGCGTCAGGCGGATATCGACCTGCCGGCCGATCAGTCCGTGCGGCACGGAGTAAAAGGTCTTGTCGACCTCGACATGATAATCAGGATGGACCTTGGCGCGTTTCCACTCGGCATATTCGAACACCGACGTAGGTAACGCCGCCAATGCCGTCCGTTCGATCTCGTCAAAGATTGCGCGACGGGATTTGCCGACATGGCGCATGGGCCGATCATTGAGATCAACCAGCAAGTCCGCGATCGCGGCATTGAGATCCGCCAGACTGAAGAAGCGCCGATTGCGCAGCCGCGCCAGGATCCAGCGCTCCACGATCAACACTGCGCCCTCGACCTTTCCTTTGTCGCGCGGCCGCCGGCTCCGGGTAGGCAGGATCGTCGTATCGTAATGCTCGGCCATCGCCGCAAAGGTCGCGCTGAGCGTGGGCTCGAACCATAGCGCTTTGGCAACGCCCGCTTTCAGATTGTCGCACACGATCGCGCGCGGAACGCCGCCAACAAAGGCCAATGCCCGGCACTGCGCGTCGATCCAGTCCGGCAACTGCTGGCTCAAGCTGGCCATTGCGAAGGTGAAGGATGAAGCACCCAGCACCGCTACGAAGATCTGTGCCTGGGTGATGACGCCCGTCACAGGATCGATCAGCGGCACAGTCTGCCCGGCATAATCGGTTTGCAGGACGGCGCCCGCCTCATACCGATTGCGAAAGCTGACATGGGTCCGCCGCTGGAAGGACAGGAACCGATCGCAAAACCAGGTATAGCCATAGCCATTGGGATGGGCAGCCCGATATTCTTGCCACAGCAAAACCAGCGTCACGCCCTTGCGCTTGATCTCCCGCGCAACCACTGGCCAGTCCGGCTCGCCCAGATCCTGAGGAGGGCGGCCGACACGGCGGAACACCAGCCGTTCGATCGCTGCGTCGTCGTCGTAGCCGGCCGGCAACGGCCAGCCTGTCAGCCCAGCCTCGCGCGCCCGCAGTAAATAGGTCGACACCGTCGTCTTGCTAAGCTTCAGCCGCTCTGACACGGCCCGTACCGACAAACCCTGATCGTAGGTCAGCCGGAGGATCGATCGCATGTCCTTCACGTCGGTTCGTCTCGTCTGCTTCCGCCTTGGCATCACCCCTCCCATCGCAACGATGAGGAGCAACAATGCCAGAGCGGCGCATCACAAAACCTAACCTTGATCCTGTCCCAAACCCTGTCCGGGATTTAGCGGAATCACTGTCCCGTATTTACTGAAATGCCTGTCCGCGATTTAGTGAAATAACTGTCCGGAATTTTCCGAAACACGCAATATAGGCCAGCACATCTTCTTGAGCACTATCCATGAGAGCAGCCAGCTTTGGCACGGTTGGCCTGAGCTGATCAGCTACACTGCGCCATTGGGCCTTTGCAGCCTCCGGAGTTTCCTGAGCGAAGGCGGTGGCGATAAAAGCTGATACGACCCGGCGTCCGCTCTTGCCGGCATGGGCCAGCGCATTGCGCATAAAATGAACCCGGCATCGCTGCCAGGTGGCGCTGAACACTTTGGCGACGGAAGCCTTTATGCCTTCGTGGGAATCGGAGATCACCAGCTTCACGCCGCGCAGACCGCGACGAGCAAGGCTGCGTAGAAAGTCGGTCCAGAAGACCTCCGCTTCGGAATGACCGATCGCCATGCCGAGCACTTCGCGCCGGCCATCGCTGTTGACGCCAACGGCGATGATGACGGCGACCGAGACAATGCGACCGGCCCGCCGCACTTTGATGTAGGTCGCGTCCATCCACAGGTAGGGCCAGTCGCCTTCAATCGGACGATCGAGAAAAGCCTTCACGCGTTCATCGATCTCCACGCACAGACGGCTAACCTGGCTCTTTGAGATACCGCTCATCCCCATGGCCTTCACCAAATCGTCGACCGAGCGGGTTGAAATGCCTTGGATATAGGCTTCCTGAATGACGGCCGTCAGCGCTTTCTCCGCCAAGCGACGGGGCTCCAGGAACCCGGGAAAATATGTTCCCTTGCGCAGCTTGGGGATCCGCAGCTCGACCGTGCCTGCTCGCGTCTCCCAGTCCCGATCCCGATAGCCGTTGCGCTGTGCCAGGCGCTCACGATCTTTCTCACCATAGGCAGCGCCGGTCACACTGCCCACTTCCAGTTCCATCAGCCGCTGCGCGGCAAAGCCGATCATGTCGCGTAGAAAATCGCCATCGGCTGTCTTCCCAACCAGGGCGTGCAGGTCCATCTTGTCATTGGTCATCGGTGGTCTCCGTAAGTTGAGCTTCGCAACTCCAACTTATCCGAAGTTCACCGATGACCACCCGCGAAACTGACCGGCCGCTACAGCGCTTTATCGATGAGCGCGCGTCCGGTCAGCTTCGCTAACCCTCAAAACCTACACCACCACCAGGGACACGACCAATCCGCATGATGAATGACGGCTTTAACGGAAGCCAACATTTGCTCGCTTGCCACCTATGTATTGCCAAAATGTTGGCATTTCCATGATGTATGCGCGCGCTATAGCATTAAACTCTAAGCATACCCGCGCGAGAAATAAAGTTGCGTCCTTGAAAGCCGCAGCATTTCACCTATTTCCAATTTCTAACCAAGTGGGCGGGGCACAGATATGGCAAAGACCTATCATTTCAAGGTGGGCAACGGCGACATGGCGTTGGTCGAACTCGAAAACGGTCAACGTATTCTCATCGACATTAACATTCGCAGCGCCGCGAACAATCCAGATGACGATACACCAGATGTGGCGGCGCAGTTGCGCGAAATCCTTGATCGCGACGATGACGACCGGTTGTTCGTCGATGCGTTCTTGCTGACACATCCCGATGCGGACCATGTTCGCGGATTGCAGAACCACTTCCATCTCGGCCCCCTCTCGTCACATAAGGCTGCGGACGATAAGATCGTGATCCGCACGATGTGGTCCTCACCGCTGGTTTTCCGCCGTCGCCGCAAAGACGATCTTTTGTCGCCCGATGCCGAGGCGTGGCAGGATGAAGCTCGTCGGCGCGTCGCGTTGTTTCGTAAGAACAAGACGCTCGGCGAAGGGGATCGCATCCTCGTGTTGGGCGAGGACGTTAATGCCAAAACCGATGATCTGGAGGGCATCCTTGTCCGTGCCGGTGAGCGGTTCGCCAACGTAGACGGCATTCAAGATGAACTCTTCGATGCGCTGTTGCTGGCGCCGCGGCTCGCCGAAACTGAAGACGAGGCTAATATTCTCACCAAGAACAATTCGAGCGTCATCATTCAGATGCGGATTGGAGCCGGCGGTAAAGAGGATGCAGCTTATCTTCTATTTGGAGGCGATGCCGAAGTTGTGATCTGGGAGAAGCTATGGGATCGATGGCAGGACGAACCCGCCAATTTGGCGTATGATCTTTTGGTCGCTCCGCATCATTGCTCCTGGCATAGCCTATCGTGCGATAGTTGGTCAAAAAAGGGCGAAGATGCCAAGGTTTCGCCGAATGCACGGAGCGCGCTCGCGCAAGGTCGCCCCGGTGCCATGATCGTCGCCAGCTCTTGCCCGATCAGTGACGATGATAAAGACCCGCCGTGCATCCGCGCCAAGCGCGAATATGAGGATATGGCCGGCGATTTTAGCGGCGAGTTCAAATGCGTCGGTGAGGTAGAGGGCGACGATCCGGTTATGTTCGAGATCGGACGGAACGGTCCGAAGCTGAAGCGTGTTGCGCTGGCTGCTACTACGGCAGCGGCGACGGGGGTCGGCAGCGAAGCATTGGCGCACGGGTGAGCGAAATATCCTTAGTACGGTCCGACCTGCCGATAGCCGTCGCACGGGCGCTTCGACAGGCTGAAGCGCACCCGTCAGTTCGCAGCGTCTCTGTGACCGGCAGAACGGGCGATTGGACGCTATGTCGGATGGTCATTCATACTGAACTGCCAGCGGTCTGGCGCGCAGCGGGGCAAAGCCCGTTCGGCGTCCAGATGGATGAAGTGGTCACGATCGCACTGCATGATCGTTTTCCGTTGGTGTCGCCGTGGATTAGGCTACGGGACGATTTCCCGCGCATCCACCCGCATATCCAGCCCGGTAAGGCTGGCTCATTTGTTGAACCATGTCTGGTCTTGGGCAGCCCCCGTGAGGTTGTTCAGGCGCGCGGGTTTGTTGGCTTGGTAGAGCAACTCGTCGAGTGGCTGGATCGGGCCGCAGAACTTGATCTCAACGATCCTGCTCACGGTTGGGAGCCAGTGCGGCGCGACACGATCTCCGACATCATCGCGTGTGATCCTGATCGGGTACGAAGCCACGTTACCCTGGCCGGCGGTACGGCGCTCTTCACTACAAGCTATATCCACTATCCTAAATCCGACATGTTCAAGTTGTTGCTCGGCTCGAACTGTATCTTGCCGCCTGCCCTGATAGGCCCGATCCTGACGCGCGATGACGATATCGGTAGCGGACTGACGTTGTTGGCTTGGCCCGGCTCGGGACCACAGGGGCCGATCGTTGCCGACTTCTACCTGCCTGAGACGGTTGCCACTGTCGGCGATCTCATCGACCGCGCGAACCTTTACGGTTGCCGGGATGATCTGCTGGCTAGGTTGGTTGCCGTTCGGGATGGTCTGATCGCCACCCCCCACCGCAGGCCATCCCGCTCGCGATACTGTTGCTCCCCCGTCGGCCCTATCCGTTGGTGGGGTCGGACAGCACGATCGAGATTTGCCCATATCTGATCGAGGTAGCGCCGGGGCAGGACTTTCTCGATACCGCGACGCCGGTACGGCTGGCTGCGCACCGGGAGACGATCAACGCGGGATTGCTCCGAAGGACGTCCGGTGACGGTTCCAGTACGGCGACGTTGCCTTGGACCATGCTTGGCGCTGGTAGCGTCGGTTCAAAAATAGCGCTGCACGCGGCCCGTGCCGGTCGGGCACCGTCGATCGTCGTCGATCGTGGCCACATGAGCGCCCACAACTATGCGCGTCACACTGCAATGCCGATCGGCATCGCGGAAAGGCTCTTCCTGCGCGCCAAGGCCGATCTCGTCGTCGATCAGGTCGCTAAGCTCGACCAGAAAGCTGCGGCCGTGTCGGATGATGCCGTCTCGCTGATCGGCTCTGCCGAAGGGCGAGCACAGCTCGCCCAGGAGGGGTGTGCGATGTTGGTCGATACCACGGCGAGCCTCGTCACGCGGGAGGCGTTGGCGCACGCCCCTTGGCCCGATCGCCCGCGTATCGTCGAGGCGTGCCTGCTGGGCGCCGGCCGCATGGCGTATGTCGCGTGTGAGGGACCGGACGCAAACCCGAGCATTAGCGACCTAGCTGCGGAAGCATATCGAACGCTGGCAGTCGATGCCGATGATGCGGTGATCGCGTTCGGCGCCCAAGCGGAGGAAGTGATTATCGGGCAGGGCTGTTCGGCCGTTACCTTCCCGATGCCAGATAGCGATCTGTCGATGCTAGCAGCATCAATGGCGCGACCGATTACGGGGTGGGCGCGCGATGGCCTGCCGGCAAGGGGGGAGGTACGTATCGGCCGAACCGACGCCGACGGCGGCTTGGCCTGGTCGGTGGAGAAGGAAGATGCGTGGATCGATGTCGACCGATCGGCCCCTGACGAGCCGGGCATACGGATACATCCCCGTGTCCACGCGGCGATCGAAGCGGATATCGCGCTCTACCCAGGCGTCGAAACCGGCGGAGTTCTGGTGGGTCGTTTCTCTCAGATCGGCAATCTCTTCCAGGTGGTCGATCTGATCGCTGCCCCGCCTGACAGCACCCGCAGCGCTGCCGAGTTCGTCCTTGGCACGCAGGGTTTGAAAGCCGCAGTTCTCGGCATTGCGCGACGTACCGGCGGTGCGCTGCAAGTGATTGGGACATGGCACAATCATCTAACGGACAGCGGTCCCTCGATGACCGACGCCATCGCTGGCAGTATTCTTGCCATGCGCCAATTTGGCCCCGCTTTGCTTCTCATCCGTACTCCAGGGGGCTATGCTAAGCTGATTGCGGAGCGGGTATACTCGCAACATGCGATTGAAGTTGGAGGGGGCGAAGAGCCATGAAGGACTGGTTTCCACTCGCCAGCTATGAGTTTTATGCTTTCCTGACGACCGGTATGGTCGCGCTTGCGGCATATGATCGTGTGTTCATGGGGTCCGCTCTCGCACACGAGCAGCATTGGACGATCGTGTCCGGGGTTTTTTGGGTCGTTGTAGCGTACCTTGTGGGGCAGATTATTGCCATGCCATCGGCAGCGTTGCTGGAGCACGTGGTGGCCCGGCGCATATTGCGGCCGCCTTCAGAGATCGTGCTTGGCATCCATCCACCGCGTCGCCGAGAACGCTGGCTTGCGGCGTTGTCGGGCGCACGGGAGTATCAACCGTTTCCCGTTCTCAACCAGGCGCGGATCATAGGGAAGCTCGCGACAGGGCTGAACGTCGCATCTACCGCGATGGATGGCGAAGCCGCGTTCATCGCCGCGTTTCCTCATGCGCGCGGAGTTGCGGATACGGCGTCACGCCTCGACAACTTCATGAACCAATATGGCATGTGCCGCAACGTCTCGATGGCTGCGATCATAGCGGCCGCTATGTTGGCTTACGCATCGTGGCAGACCCACGATCGCATGACAATCACGCTGACGATCGGTGCGGCGATCCTTGCGGTCGGCCTGTTCCTGCGTTTTTTAAAGTTTTATGCCGCCTATACGCGAGAAGTCTTTAGAACGTATGACAAAGTAGTCTCTTGATGGCGTCGGAATGAGCGCGCCGCGAAAAGCGCGGCCCACGTAGCGACCGTTTCGAGCAAGGCCGTAAGCCCGGGGGGCCGAGTCCCGGCCGCACATGCCTCTGGAGCCTCCCATGCAGCGAGTTCCATTGGTTGGCTTTGACTAAAGCGACTGACAGCTATTGTCGGGAGCAGATGTCCACCGGAATGAAGACTATCTATCAGTTTTGGTCGGCCGCCGCCGCCGCGAGAGCGTCAGCTATCCCCGCGACCCAACTCCGATCCGGGCATTCGCCTAACGGCCAGTCCCGGTGCATTCCTGGAGCGACCTTCCGGGGCTTCAGAAATGGCCGGTTTTGGATAGGGAGCTGTCATTCCCGGCCCGGCTCGCGAGCGTCGGCTTCGTCCCACGACTCGGCGTTCGCCCCCCGGTGAAAACGACCCTTATCGGCCGTTGAGCGCTCGCCGTTCGCTCCTCAAGAGCGGACGGTCAGCATTCGAGTTAGCTTGCCAGATCTGCCGCCCGGTTCTTGGGTCGAGTTGCAAAGCGTAGACGAGGCCGGCGGCTGCAGATGCCCAGGCACTAATTCCTATCTCGCAGCGGATATTTCTTCTCTAGGCGCAGGCCACAACCATCCATGAAACGGCATCACTGACAAGGAACGGTGAAGCAGAAGTCAGCGCCTCCGCTTTGGTTGTTTTCCACCCACATTTCTCCGCCGTGATTTTCGACAATGGTCCTGCAGATCGAGAGACCAAGTCCCATACCTTGAGGCTTTGTCGTGAAGCTTACCTTGAAGATTTCGTCTTTCAGCAGGTCCGGGACGCCGCCGCCATTATCGCTTACCCGGACCAAAGCCATGCTCTCGGTGAACGGCACCGCTGAGACGACAATCTGCTTGGTCGAGCCCGACGTCTCACACACGTCGATGGCATTTCGAAGGAGGTTCAGCAGAACCTGTTCGATCTGGATCCGGTCGATGACGACACGGTCTGCCGCCTCATCGATCTCGAGATCGATCCCGTGCCGCCCTTTGCCGCGCGGGCCGCATAGCTGAACCGCTTCACTAATCGTAGCGCTGAGACTGTCAGGCTTTCGCTCGGGCACGGCGTCGCTCGTCTGCTCGCGGAGGCGGCGGACGATCTCGGCCGCATAATGCACACCGCGCTCGGCGCCTTCGATCGCTTCCAGCGCAGATGGACGGTCATTGGGTTCGCCTGCTTCGACATAACGCCGGACCCCGCCGACAAATCCGGTAATCGCCGTCAAGGGCTGGTTGAGTTCGTGGGCCAGCGTGGTTGCCAGCGCACCCATCGCACTGACGCGGGACAGGTGAACAATTTCAGACTGCATACGCTGAAGCGCGCATTCCGCCTCCATGCTGTCCGTGACATCGAGGTTCAAGCCGACGAAGCGGGCCGCTTGGTCACGCGACCCGGGAACGAGGCTGCCCAAGCCGTGCACCCATTTGCACTTTTGCCCCACCACGGTCCGATAGCGGATACTGAGCCCTGTCTTCGTTCGCACTGCCGTGTCGAGCGCTTCACGCGTGCTTGCCACATCGTCTGGATGCAAACAGGCGCGCCATTGCTCGTCGCTCAACTCCGTCGGACCGTCTGGCGACAATCCATGCATTTCGAGGCTTCGAGGGCAAAGCTGGAGGCGGTAGGTCTCAAGGTCCAGGTCCCATGTGCCGGCGCCGGAATTGCCTTGGGCGAGCGCCAGTCGCTCCAGTGCCTCCCTAGCGCGCGCTTCCGCAGCTTTGCGGTCGCTCACGTCGCAAGCCGTGCCGACCATCCGCAACGGCGCTCCCGAGAGTGCGTCGCGGGCGACGACGCGCCCCCGGTCGAAGTTCCAGCACCAGCTGCCATCGCGACGCCGAAAACGATACTCGCAGGCGAAAGTATCGCTTTTGCCGCTGAGATGATCCCTCAACCGCTCATCGAGAACCCGCCAGTCATCGGCATGCACCAGTTCACGAACCGCATCGATATCGTCCCGCAATTCCCCTGGCGCATAGCCCAGATGCTGGACGAACCGGCCTGACATCGTGATCTTGCCGGTTTCGATATTCCAATCCCATGCACCATCACCGGTCGCCTCCAGCGCCATGCGGAGCGTTTCCTCGCTCATCTGCAACGCCACGTTGGTCTGCCGCTCGGCCGTGATATCGCGAAACGCGACCTGGAGCCCGCTCGCAACCGGACGGACATTCACGTCGAACCAGCAGTCGACGTCGGGCTCGAAGAACTCGAAGCGTCCGAGCGTACGTTCGGCGGCGCTGCGATGAAGTTCCGCCCAGCCGAGCGTGTCGATCGCGAGCGGAAAACTGTCCCAAATGATGGTGCCGCGCAAATCCCGACCGCGGCCGATTTTCTCCACCGCGTTCCTGTTCAGATAGGTGAAGCGCCACGCGTCATCGAGCAGGAAGATGCAGTCGATCGCTCCTTCAAGCAATTCTTCGGCCGGGGGCACGGGTTCGATCGTGCTGAGCTTAGGGCAAGGGTCTCCTGGCGGTGGAAGCATAGCGGCCCTGATGCCGGCGGGCTCTGAACATTTTGCGCCGAGTGGCGAGAGGCCGGCGTCAATGGCAATGCGGACCGCCTCGGACAGGCTTCCGCAGCCCAAATCCTCCATCATGCGCGCTCTGTGCATTTCCACTGTCCTGGGACTGAGCTCCAGGCGACGCGCAATCCCCTTGTTGCTGAGGCCGCCCACCAGCCCTTGCAGGACCTGAAGTTCGCGCGGAGAGAGCTTTGCAGTCCGAGCCAGCGCGTCCGAACGGCCTTCCGTACGGCGGCGTTCCTGGGCTCGCAGATCAAGCGCTCGGGTGATGGCGGCGAGCAGTTGCTCTTCCTGATAGGGTTTCTCGATGAAATCGATGGCACCAAGCTTCATGGCCTGCACGGCCGTACCGAGGTCCCCATGCCCGGTCATCATGATCGTCGGGATCGTGACGCGCCGAGCCGCAAGCCGTACCATGGTGCCAAGACCGTCAAGCCCTGGCATGCGCAGGTCCAACAGGACGCAGCCGCGCTCCAGATTGGCTTGATCCAGAAACTCCTCGGCGCTTGCGTAGACTTCGGTCGGAAATCCATGACTTGCAAGGAGGTAGCTGGTGGCAGCGCGCACATGGACGTCGTCGTCGACAATATGGACTAGGGGCAACATGATCACCTAACTGGAACAGACGGCCTTTAGCCGGTCTTCGTCTGATGTTCGATTAATGGACATACCGTAGTTACCCGGTACGGCCCGGCAAAGGCCGATGCAACCAACCCTGCGTGGGCTATCGACCGCGTTAGCGTAAACAGCTTCTTACGTTGGCGCCCGTAACCGCTACGAATTGCACGTCGAGCTGCTCCATGCGCACCTTGGGTCAAACAACCAAGGGAGCGGCGCATGGCAACGAACATGAATACCGGGCTGGGACGGACGGACGTGCGGCGCGTTGATCAGGTTTGCGATGCCAGACTTGCCACCGTGAACCGCGTTGCGCGCCTGGTCGTAGATGGGGAGACAGGCCTCGCCAGACTGCACAGACTATCAAATGCCGCAGTAGAACTCTCGTCGATCATGATTTTGCAGATCGGGCACATAATCCAGGTCGATCTCTCGGAAACAATTTCAAAGCGCGCGACCGTCGTCGCAAGCGATAACGGTCGACATACACTGCTGTTTCAGCATCAGATCGACTGCGCCGAGTTGCTGCGGGAATTGGTCGCGGAAGCGCGTTCCGCTCGGGCGCGGCCCTTGCGTCTAACGACCCCAGCCACGCCGGCGGTGGGACGCAGCACGAACGGCCTTCACCAACTTGAACTTGGCAACATTTCGCAGCGCGGCATGATGGTTCGACATAACGGGTCGTTCCAGGAAGGGCTGCGCGTCTGGGTCCAGCTGCCAAATGGACGCGAGTGCCGAGGTGTGGTGCGATGGGCAAAAGACGACTTTGCTGGACTGGAGTTGATTGATATCCTGTCCGTCAATGAATTAGGTGCTATTAGTGAGCTTGGCAGAGGTATGAACTGAAGCCCGTCGTCGGCCGACCGTCAGCCTTGAGCCCAGGTCTTTTAGGGTAGGATGAGAATGCAGCCGGAGCAAAATCGACCCAACGCAGACGTTCAGCACTCGCACTTCGCTCCCCAGGTGCAGACCGTCCGCTGTCCGGTCGTCACGATGCAAAAGCTATCCCGTACTGAATGCACCGCGCCAACGGCCTGCTAAGCAGGCGCTGCCCCTTGCCTCAAGAAATGATTGAATCGTATAGGCTATAATTCTATCTATTTTTAGCGTGCGTGCTTCGCTAGCCTGCCTTTCGACTGGGGGCTTCATGCACGATTCCGATGACCAAAATGCCAATGACGTTCAACTCAATCACGCGAGTATGAGCTATCCCAAGATTGTTGCGGACATCGCGGCAAGCTTTACCTACGCTTCTTACCAGAACGCGATACCCGTAATACGCTCCATCCTGATAGAGAATGCCGACGGACGGCATCATGAGAGCATCCGCGTCGATCTTACCTCGTCGCCTGCGTTTCTTCGCGCCAAGTCCTGGACCATCGATCGCCTTGCGCCCGGTGACAACCTCCCACTGGGCGATCGCAAGGTCGATCTCGATGCTGACTATCTGTCTGGGCTGAACGAGGCCGAGCGTGGAGAGATCACGCTGAGGCTGTCGACTGGTGACGCGATCCTCAATGAGCAACGCTTTCCGGTCCGCTTGCTTGCACGCGATGAATGGGGCGGTGTCGCCGACATGGCACAACTGCTGCCGGCGTTCGTCATGCCGAACGACCCGGCGGTCGCCCGCATCCTTCGTAGCGCGGCGGATACGCTGGCTGAGCATGGGCACTCCAGCGGGCTTGATGGCTATCAGTCGGGAGATCCCCAGCGCAGCTACATGCTCGCTGCGGCGATTTATTCCGCTGTGGCTTCGATGGCGATCCATTACGCAGAACCGCCCGCCAGCTTCGAAGATCGCGGCCAGAAGGTGCGGCGGCCTGCCACGATCGCGGAGGAGCGGCTCGGCACTTGCCTCGACACGACCCTTCTAATCGCTGCCGCCCTTGAAGGGGCCGGGCTCTATCCCGTCATCCTGATGTTCCATGGACATGCTGCAGTCGGAGTCTGGCTGACGAAGAGAACGCTGGGGAACACGATCGAGACCGACCAAATGGAGGTCCGCAAGGCGCTAGCATCGCGCGAACTGATCGTGTTCGAGACGACCGGCGTCACACATCGGCCGCCGATGGCATTGGACGCCGCTCAGCGCGCTCTGGATCATCGCATGAGCGAGGAGGAGGCACACGCCTTTGTGGCGGCGATAGACGTGCGCCGAGCCCGCAGCGGCGGCATTACCCCGCTAGCGTCGCACGCCGCCTCCCGACATGAAGCTCCGGAAGATGACAGCGGCGTTGAGGCAACGGCGCTTTCATTGCCTGCAGCCCCTTCGTTCAACGAGCTTCCAGACCTTAAAGTCGATGAGAAGCCCACGACCGCGGCAGGCCGCATAGATCGGTGGCAGAAGAAGCTGCTGGACCTGACGCTCCGCAACCGGCTGCTCAACTTCCCGGAATCGAAGAAAACGATACCGTTCCTATGCACCGATGTCGCATATGTGGAGGACAGGTTGGCGGACGGTGCCGCCATCCAGATCGTTTCATTGCCCCAGCAGAACCCACTCGGTGAGCGTGACGCGGCCTTGTATCGCGAGGTGCATGGCCGTGATCTCCAGCGCGGCTTCGCCGCTGAGGCCCTGCAGCGGGATGAGCTGCCATCGCCGCTGGACGGCCCCCAGCTCGAGGCTCGCCTGATCGACCTCCATCGCCAGGTGCGCAACGATTTTGCCGAAGGCGGGGCCAATACCCTGTTCCTTGCCGTGGGTTTCCTGCGTTGGAAGAAGAAGCCGGAGGACGAACGCAGCTATCGCGCACCGTTGCTGCTGGTGCCCGTGAAGCTGGAGCGGCGTAGCGCGAGCGCTCCCTTCCGCCTGCGCTTCCACGAAGATGAGCCGCGCTTCAACGCGACGCTCCTTCAGTTTCTCGAACGCGATTTCGATCTGAAGCTACCTCAATTCGCCGGTGATCTGCCGCTTGACGACAGCGGCGTCGACGTGCCGCGGGTTCTGGCGATGATGCGGCAGGCGGTGCGGGACGTACCCGGCATGGAGGTCGTGGACGACACCGCCCTTTCGACTTTCAACTTCGCCAAGTTCCTGATGTGGAAGGATCTGGTGGAGCGGACGGAGGCACTGCGCGAGAACCGGGTGGTCCGCCATCTCATCGATACGCCCGACAGGCCGTTCGGTTCGGATGGTGGCGAGCCGCCGATCCATGACGAGCGTGAACTTGATCGCGTCTACGCGCCGGCGGACATCATAAGCCTTCTACCATCCGACTCATCCCAGACCGCCGCAAGCCTGGCCGCGGCGGAGGGCCGGGATTTCGTGATCGTGGGCCCCCCCGGGACGGGCAAGAGCCAGACCATCGCGAACATGATCGCCAACTGCCTGGGTGTCGGGAAGACGGTGCTGTTCGTGGCGGAGAAGACGGCCGCGCTAGATGTCGTCTATCGCCGGTTGCGTGAACATGGGCTTGGCGACCAGTGCATCGAGCTGCATTCCAGCAAGGCCGATCGCCGTCATTTCCTGGCGCAGCTCAAGGCTGCATGGGAGCATAGCGAGCGGGTCGACCCTGCCGAATGGATCACCGTCAACGAACGGCTGAGGCTGCGCCGAGATACCCTCAACGCCTATGTGGAGGCGCTCCACAGGCCATCGCCCAGCGGCTGGACGCCCTATCTTGCCTTGGGCGTTGCCCTGCGAGAAGCCGACGCCCCGGCACCCGACTTCGACTGGCCCCGCAACCAGATGCACGACATGCAGACATTGGCCTCGCTCGAGGAACTGTCCGGCGAGGTTGGTGTGGTCTTCGCGTCGGTCGAGAGGCGGCCAGCACTGGATCTTGTCGACATCGAGGAACCTGGGACGGCACGGCAGGACGAGCTAATTTCTGCTGCCCAGTCTCTTCGCAACGCCGCCGACCTCCTGATCGCCGCGCTAGATGGGTTTCGGACCCCCATCGGGCTGAGCGCCGACGAGCAGCCGGTGAGTGTCGAGATTGAGACGTTCACCGCCCTGGCTGAGGCGATGGAGGCCGGACGCGACCGCGACATCTCGATCGCCTTCGATCCGGGGTTCGTCCGGGCTGCAAGCGACCTGGCCGCCTTCACCGCCGCGATAGGCAGCTACCGGAATGCCGAAGGGCAGCTTTCGGCTTCGTATCCTATCGAGAACGCGCGCGCGATCGACACCGATACGCTCGATCGGCAATGGCGTGAGGCGGCCTCATCGCTCTGGCCGCTCTCGGCGATCGGCAAGCGCAAGGTGTCGCGTCTACTACAGACCTATGCCAGCGGCGGCACGGCAGACCCCGAAAGCGACCTGCCTCAGCTCCGTAGGATGAAGGAGCACTTGGCGAAGATCGATCAGACACCGTTGGCAGGGCGGCAACTCCCGCTCGCTGGCCTCGACACCGATGTGCATGCCATTTCCGACATCCTGGCACGTGCAGAGCGGTTGCGTTCGGCGCTGCGTCTAGGTGGCCGCGACGCGGATGCGGTGGAGACCGCCACCCGGCGTGTCGCCTCAACAATCCAAGAACGTGATCAAGGTGATCGTATCTGGCAGGCTGCTGCCAAGCTGCTGGCGGCGCGTCAGGGCTACGAAGACGCCCGTAGCCGCTTCGCCAAGGCGGCAGACCGGGAAGTCGTGCTCGAAGCCGCGCCAGATGCGCTGGGCACACTCTCGGCATCCCTGACGGAGCTCGTGGACGCGCGTCACTTATTGCGGGACTGGTCGGCCTGGTGCCGCGTGCGCAAGCGGGCGATTGCCTCCGGGCTTGGTGCGCTTGTCGAGCGGATCGAGGTGGGGGACGTCTCTCCGGATCAGGCGCGAAAAGCGTTCCGAGTGGGTTATGCACGCTGGTGGCTGCCCATGGTGCTGGATGGCGATCCGGTGCTGCGCGAATTCCGACGCTTCCAGCATGAGAATTCTATCGCCGAGTTCCGGGAGATCGACGATCTTGTCCGCACCCATGCGACGGCCCACGTCATCGGTGCGCTCGCCCACAATCTGCCTCCCGTTCAGAGCGTGCCGCGGAATTCCGAACTTGGTCTGCTTCGGTACCAGATGGAGCTGCAGCGCCCCAGCCAGTCGATCCGCGACATGATCGGCAAGATGCCCGAGACGTTCTCGAAGCTCGCTCCCTGCATGCTGATGTCTCCGCTGTCGATTGCGCAGTATCTTCCGCCCAATCAGGCCTTGTTCGATGTCGTGATCTTCGACGAAGCGTCCCAGATCACTACCTGGGATGCAGTCGGCGCAATCGCCCGCGGGCGGCAGACGATCATCGTCGGCGATCCCAAGCAGCTGCCGCCGACAAACTTCTTCGGCAGCAACGACGATGACGAGGATGTAGCCGACCACGAGCGGGACATGGAAAGCATCCTCGACGAGGCGAAAGCTTCCGGCATCCCCGTGCGCGACCTGCGCTGGCATTACCGCAGCCGCAGCGAGTCGCTGATCGCCTTCTCGAACAGCCATTACTATCAGAACCGGCTCGTGACCTTCCCTTCGCCCCAGGTGGACGACAGGGCGGTGAGGCTGCGTAAGGTACCGAGCGGCGTCTATGACCGTGGCAAGAGCCGGACCAATCGGATCGAAGCGCAGGCCGTCGCTGACGAGGCGGTTGCTCGCATGCAGGCTTGGCTAGACCTGCCCGAGAAGAGTCGACCAACCCTGGGCATCATTACCTTCAATGCGCAGCAGCAGTCGCTGATCCTGGATCTGCTGGACGTTGCGCGGCGTGACGAGCCTGCCCTCGAATGGTTCTTTGCAGACGAACGGGTCGAAGCGACCATCGTGAAGAACCTGGAGAATGTGCAGGGCGACGAGCGTGACGTCATCTTGTTCTCGATCACCTTCTGGAAGGATGCGGCGGGCAAGCTGACAATGGACTTCGGCGCCCTCAACCGTGACGGCGGCGAGCGACGGCTGAATGTCGCGGTAACCCGCGCACGTCAGGAGCTCATCGTCTTCTCTGGCTTCACCGCCGATCAGATCGATCCGACGCGCACCAAGGCGCTGGCGGTGCATCATCTCAAGACCTTCCTCGATTATGCGGAGCGGGGCGCGATCGCATTACCGGCTCAGACGGCGGGCTCGGTCGGTGGCTTCGAGTCTCCATTCGAGGAGGCGGTGGCTGCGCAGCTCGAGCATCGGGGGTGGCAGATTGTGCCGCAGGTCGGCATCTCCGGTTTCAGGATTGATCTGGGCGTCCGTCATCCTGATCTGCCGGGAGCGTATCTCGCAGGTGTCGAGTGCGACGGCGCATCCTATCACAGCGCAGCGACCGCGCGGGACCGCGACAAGGTGCGCGAGCAGGTGCTGAGGGGGCTCGGCTGGAACATGCTGCGCGTCTGGTCCACCGACTGGTGGTACGATGCCGCTGGTTGCGCCGATCGGCTTCATGGAGCGCTGGAAACCCTCTTGGAGGCGAGCCGCGCGGCCCAACCGGCCGTTGGCGGGACCGCACATTGGGACATGGGACACGAGGTCGAAGGGATCGAAGGCATCCGCGACGATCAGGCGGCAGCACACACGGACGAGGTAGCTCCAGCACCTGTGCCAATGGACATCGAGTTGGTCTCTGCGGACGTCTCTGCCCCCCTTATGCCCGTTCGGGCAGCCGACGCGATCCAAGCTCCTGTTTCCGCGTCTGCAGTGCCGGGCGAAAGCCAGGGCCGGTATTGCATCACGGATCTGACAGGGTTCGCGGCAGATCCGGACCAGTTCTACGACTTCGCGTATCGGGATACTCTGCGTTCAATGGTGGCTGCCGTCATCGAAACCGAGAGCCCGCTGCGCACCGATATTTTATGCCAGCGTGTCGCTCGCGCGCATGGCTGGCTGCGCACGGGCGGCAAGATCCGAGATCGCATCGACATGCACCTGCGTGACTATGGCCGTACGCAGGAGTCGAGCGGCGAATTTATCTGGAAGGCAGGAGCCATTGCGGATTTGCATCCCTATCGCCCCCCACACGGAGATGAAGGGCGGCGGGCGATCCCGGACATCCCGCTTGCGGAACTATCCGCAGTTGTCGGGGACCATCCAGGTCTGCTCGACGAGCCTGATCCAGCCCGCGAGCTTGCGCGGATGCTCGGCGTCGAAAGGTTGGCGGCCGGATCACGAGCCCGGCTCGATGAGGCGATCGCTCGCGGTCGGGGAGAGGGCGCATCAGTGCCGAACGATGCCGCAATGCCGGGAGTGCAGTAAGCATGGTGCGTTTCATCCATTCCAGCGACCTACATCTCGGCAAGCGCTTTGGGAACTTCTCCGGTGACCTTCCGGGCCGGCTGCGCGAAGCGCGCCACGCGGTGCTCGGCAAGTTGGCCGAACAGGCGCGACTGAATGGCGTGGACACGATCCTGCTAGCCGGTGACACGTTCGACACCGAGACGCCCGCAGCCGATGTCCGCCGACAGGCGCTCACCGAGATGGCCCATCACGCACCACTCCGTTGGGTAATCCTGCCAGGCAACCACGATTCTCTGCAGGCTACAGAGCTATGGAATCTGTTGGGCAGCGAATCACCTGACAATGTAGTGCTCGCGACCCGGACGGAACCGATCGAGTTGACGGGCAGTGCAGTCCTGCTCCCTGCGCCGTGCACCTCGAGGCGACCAGGTCGAGATCTCAGCGAATGGATGGACGGTGCGACGACCACCGACGGCGCTATCCGCATCGGCCTCGCCCATGGTGCAATCCAGAGCTTCTCAGAGGATTCGGTCGGCGCTGAGGTGATCGCCCCTGATCGGGCGCGCCGCGCCGGCCTGGACTATCTCGCGCTGGGCGACTGGCATGGCGCGATAGAGGTAGATTCCCGCACGCACTACAGTGGCTCTCCCGAGCAGGATCGGTTCAAGCATGATCGATCCGGCACGGCATTGCTGGTCGACATCTCGGGAGCCGGCGCGGTGCCGTCGGTGACGTCCGTCCCCACGGGAACCTTTGCCTGGCGCACGCTTGATCTTCATCTACTGGCGGAAGATGATCCGGACGTGGGGCTGGAGACGCTGCTGCCGGACCTGAGGGATCGCAGGCACACGCTCGCCCGGGTGGTGGCCACTGGTCGTGCCGGGCTCGCTGCCCGTACGGCGCTCATTGCCGGCATTGAGCGGTCAGCTCCCGATTTCGCCTGGCTTCACCTTAACGATGAAGCGTTGGCAACGGAGTGCGAGATCGGGGATCTCGATCGGATCGATCGTGCCGGCGCCCTCCGGGACGCGGCCGACGTCCTCCTCGCCGAAGGCGAGGATGCAGGTCGTTCATCCCTAGAAAGGGAGATTGCCATGTCCGCCCTGGCGCGGCTCTATGGCTATGCGGAGAGGGTATCACAATGAAGGTAGCAGCGCTCCGCTTCCACAACGTCAAGCGGTTCGCTGGGCGCGGTGTCGCGATCGAAGGCATAGGTGACGGCGTGAACGTGCTTTGCGCCGCAAACGAATTCGGAAAGTCGACTAGTTTCGAGGCGTTGCACGGGCTCTTCTTCCAATCGCATTCCAGCACGGCGGGGGGCGTACGGGCTTTGCGCCCCTATAGTGGTGGCAATCCTTTAATCGAGGCGGATATCCAGGTCGGCGACGCTCGCTACCGGATCACCAAGCAATTCTATTCGGGGAAGTTCGCCAAGGTGCTGGATACAGGGTCCGGACGTCTCATCGCGCAGGCGGATGAAGCGGAGAACTTCATCGCCAAGCTGATACATGGCGGCGCCGGCGGCCCGGCGGGGCTTCTTTGGGTTCGGCAGGGCATCACGGGCATCGAGCAGCGCAGCAAGTCCGAGGAGGACAGCGATCGGCAGGTCCGCACCAGTCTGTTGGAATCGGTGCAGGGCGAGGTCGAGGCGATGACCGGTGGCAGGCGCATGGCCGAGATCATGGACGCTATCGTGCAGGCGGCCGGAGAGCTTGTCACCGCGAGCGGACGACCCAAGACAGGCGGTCGGTATGCCATTGCCATAGATACTCGTGATCGGCTGGCGGCTGAAGAGCAGCGGTTGGCGGGGGAGGTGTCCACCCTGCGCATTGCGCTTGATCAGCGCGGCGAGTCCCTCCGTCGGCTTGCCGAGCTGGAGGACGCAGATGCTCGTGATGCCCGCAGGCAGGCGGTTGAAGCGGCGCAGTTATCCTTCGATGCAGCGCGCGCGCAGGCCGAGCAGTTGAAGGCGATTCAGGCCGAACTCGGTCTTGCGCGTGAACAGCGCGAGACAGCCTTGCGCGAACATGAAAAGTTCGTTGAGACGCTGGCCGAGGCGCGACAGTTGGCTGATGACACCCGCGATGCAAGTCGCCGCCGCGATGAAGCGGTGGAGCGGCGTCGCGGTGCTGGCGAGGCGATAGCTCGAGCGCAGGTCGAGCTTGAGACTGCCGAAGGCGATGAGACGAAGGCTCGCGGGCTGCTTGTCCTCATTGAGGCGTCGACCAAGGCTCGCGAGGCGGCGGAGCGACGCGCTGAGTGGGAGGGTCGGCTCGATGACGCCGAGGCAGTTCGCAGCACGATCGAAACCTGTGAAGCGCAGCTTGCCGGTTTGAGGTTGCCCGGTGGCGCCATCGACGAGCTTGGTGAGCTGGACGTGGAGATCGCCCGCATTCGCGCTGTACAGGACGCTGCACGTCCTTCTGTGCAAGTCGCCTATGATGCCTACGCTGCCGCACGTATAACGATGGGCGGCTCTATGCTCGGTGATGGCGAGGAGCGCGGCTATATCGGACATGTGCAACTCGTCGCGCCCGGCATCGGCACGATCACGCTTCGATCGAATACCGCTGGCGTCGAGGACGGTCGGCTCGCAGCTGCGGAGGCGCAGCGGGAGGCCTTGCTTGCTTCTATGGGAGTGCCCGATCTGGCGGCGGCCCGGGCCCAGCAGGTCCAGACGCAGGCAATCGAAGCTCAGGCCAACGAGGCGCGTGCTCAACTCAAGGTAATCGCGCCGGATGGCCTGGACGCGCTGCGCCGAGCCGTGGCCGCACTGGCGGGGGCGGGCCCATCCGCGACAGAGCCTACGATAGATCTGGACGAAGCACGCGCCGGCCGCGATACTGCCGAGCAGACGCGGCGCGAGGCTGCACTGGCGGTCCGCGCGGTCGAACCTACTCGCGACTTGGCCAACGAGGCCTTCATCAAGGCCGAAACCGCCCTGGCGAGACTACAGACACGCGAGGAGCAGATCGTAGCGATACTTGGTCCGGTCCAAGAGCGGCAGACAAAGGGTGAACGGTTGGCCGCCCACCTCGCTGAACGCGAAGCCGTGCTGAAGGACGCTCAGCTGACGCTTGAGGCACGGCGCGCCGAATCGCTAGACATGGACGCTGCGGATGCGAAGCTACGCCGTGTGCGTTCGGTCGAGGAGGCAGCCGCAACTGAGATACAGCAGCTTCGGGAGATGATCGCCGGATTGAACGCCGGCATCACCGCTCGATCGGACGAGGCGGTCGAGGAGGAATGGCGCGAGACCGTCGATGCGCTTTCTGCGGCCGAGGATCGCATCAAGGCATTCGAACGGGAGGTCGCGGTACTTACGCGGTTAAAGCAGGCGTTAGAAGCGGCGCGTTCGGGCGCGCGCGACCTGTACCTGAAGCCAGTTATGAACGAGCTGCGCCCACTGCTCGGCATGCTTTTTTCCGATGTCACTATCACCTTCGACGACAAGACACTGCTACCGCAGACCATCGTACGCGCCGGGCTGCAGGAGGATGTCGATCGGCTGAGCGGTGGCATGCGCGAACAGCTGTCGGTCCTTACGCGATTAGCCTTTGCACGTCTGCTGGCGCGGGATGGGCGACCTGCTCCCGTGATCCTGGACGACGCACTTGTCTACTCGGACGACGACCGGATTGAACGCATGTTCGACGCCCTGCACCAGCAGGCGCGCGATCAGCAGATCATCGTTTTCTCCTGTCGCCAGCGTGCGTTTCAGGCCCTCGGCGGGAATGTGCTGAAAATGACGGACTGGCAGCCGTGAATGGGCGCAGGAGTATCCGATTGCCTAGCCTGTCATTATTAGTTTGATGAATGACCGCAGGTCTGAACGACAAGCTTCGGAACGGTGACCGTCGGCAATTTTGGCGACCACCGACGCCCGCGCCGGAAGCCCGGGATGGCAAATATCCTAACATTGTTGCTCCGAAGCTGACCGTCTCAAATGTCCCAGTCTTTGCCGAATTTAGACAAGCCCACCTAGCCCCCAATTGAAAATAAAAGAGAGGCGTGGGCCGCGCTCGTTTATGTGCCGTCGATCCGTACCGGCCCCTCCAAGAGCAGCTCAGCTCATATCTCGATGTTCTGCCACCATCGAGACCGCACGACGAAAATGCCAGCAGACCCGCTCCTCACTTATACCAAACCTGCGCGAGACCTGCTTCACGGTCATTTTGCGGCCGACCACTACTGCCAGGACAGCCCGGGTCAACGGCGGCATCTTCGCCAAGGCTTGCCTTACCCGCGCGCCTGCCTTGCCGCCTCCCAGCCCGATCGGCTCGGCTATCTCCCTCGGAACGCAGCGTGCAAGATATCGGTCGATCCGCGCTGCACAGCGCTCGTCGCCAGCCAGGTTTCGTAACTCAATAACCACATAAGCGGCAAACCGGCTGGCATGCTGGAAGATGGACATGACGGACACTCCTTGAAAGGGATTTCTTTCCCTCTCCAATCCTCCCCTCCCTTTCGCTTCGTCCGAATGGCGCAGTTGAGAGAGATGTCGCACCCGTGATCTGCGATGCAGCAGCATGTGTTTGCACGACTGACGCCATCACATCTCCAACCCTTCGCAGCATGTCGTTTCGCGGCAGCGATCACAGCCCGAAGGGCCGAGACCGGCGAAGCCGAGCCTGGCCTGTGCAGCGGCACACCAAGCAAGCCAGAGCGCGATGCCGCCACAGCGGGCAGCCCACCCACCCCTTCTGCTTCTTTCCAAATCTCCCAGAGCGCATGCCCAAATATGTCACAAATCCGTTCTTTAGGGTTGCGCTCCCCCGACATTCCGGCACAATGGAACCGCTTCCGGAAAAAGCCCGGAAGTGGGGCGTGAGAACCCCTTCACCATTAGCTCGGTCGCAGTTTCACTGGGGCCGGGTGGCATGCGCGCATGTCCAGCCGGCAACGGTAAAGGCGCATGCGCCTGTGGTGAACAGGTTCTCAACATCCGGCTTTGGCCGTCGCCCCGAGTGGACATAGGTGCGACGAATGGGCCAAGGCGAGCGCGAAGGTCGAAGGATCGATCTTCAGATCACGAGTAAAGACAGCGGCGAGCGGTTCAGCTTCTCCGATTTCTACCGACGAGAGAAGCCGCGCCTGTTGCGCTTCTTCAATCGCCAGCTCGGCAACACGGCGGATGCCGACGACCTCAGCCAGGAAACGCTGACACGCTTCGTGAGAGCAGCCCCTCACCCAGACCTAGTCAGCCCCCGCGCCTATCTCACACGAATAGCCACCAATCTCTTACGCAATCACGCCGCGCGCGGCTCGACACGCATGTCGCGCCGATCAACTGAACTGGACGACGGCGTGCACGGCGTTTCCCGGATCGACCCGCATCGCGAACTGCAGGCTCGCCAAGAACTTGCCCATTGGACGGCGATCCTCCAGCAACTCCCGCCCCGAACGCTGGAAATTTTTCTTCTCAATCGCGTCGAGGGCTTTAGCTATCGCCAGATCGCGACCGATCTTGAGGAGCCCCTTTGGGTCATTCAGAAACATATGTTGAAGGCCATTCGCCTGATCACCGCCCATAAGGAGGCGGACAATGACTGACGTCCATGAACAAATCACGGCGCAGGACAAGCAGGACGCCCAGATCTGGGTGCTGCGCATGCTGGATGAACCCGACCTCCATGCCGAGGCCCTCGCCGACTGGATCGCGCAAAAACCGACCCGGCGAGCCCTTTATGCCGACTTTATGGATGATGTTCAGGCCGCTGGACATGCGGCCGCCTCGTTTCAAACCCAAGCCCAGCCCTCTCGCCAGCGGCAACGCCCTTGGTGGACCAAGCCTATTCCAGTACTGGCTGCAGCATCCATCCTGGGCCTGCTGGCTTCGGCCTCAATGGTATGGCGGACCCCACCTCAAGTCGCCCCACAGGTGCAAGAAGCCGGCCCTACCCCCACCTTTGTCACAAAGCTGGGCGAAGTGCGTACAGTCCACTTGGCCGACGGAAGCCGCGCGATCCTTGATACCGACACGGTCATCGGAGTGTCCATGGCAGCCGACAGCAGGACTATCAGCCTCAAACGCGGCCGGGCACGCTTCATCGTGGCCCATGACAACGGACGCCCCTTCTATGTTCGAGCGGGCGGCATTCAGGTGCATGCAACCGGCACCGTCTTTGACGTTCTGTTTCGCGACAATGTCGCGGTGCATCTGATAGAAGGTAGCGTAGTGGTCCAGGTTTCGGCGAACGCCGCACAGCCGCCAAAGACTATCGCCCTCAAGCCCGGTCAGATTCTGGCGCTGCGCCATGGACAAGGGCCGCAATCTGTTGTCATTCCTGCACGACGGTCAGACCAGCAGTGGGTGAGCGGCGTGAAGAGCTTTGACAATGTGCCGATCAGGGAAGTGATCGCCGAGGCGAACGGCTATAGCGATACCAAGATCGAACTCGTGCCGATCAGCCTTGGCGAGCGAGAGATTTTCGGCGAGATCGACATCAGGGATATTGAACGGGTCGCCGACGCGATCAGCTTCTATCTCGACCTCTCCATCGATCGTTCGCAAAAGCACAGGCTAATCCTCACCTCTAAAAAATAATCTCGGGCCGTTAGCTTCAAATCGCTCCTGCCCTGTCTTTCCCGACCGAACCTCGAAAAGGGGCGGTTTGAAAGATGGGGGCAGACATGGGTTTGGCTAGGAACGTATTTCTCGGCAGCGCCGCACTATGCATGTGCGCGGCTGCAATGCCGGTGGCGGCGCAGAATACAAGACGCCACTATGAATTGCCTGCGCAGTCGTTGGGCGAAGGGTTGCGCGCAATCGCCCAGGCCAACGACTATCAGCTGGTCGCAGACCCCAGAGCCCTGGAAGGCCGCCGCTCGCCAGCCATCAATGGGGAGTTTACGCCGGAAGAGGCGATCACTGCGCTTCTAGCGCGATCCGGCCTTGAGGCTGAGGTCAGGGGGCAAACCATCATCTTGCGGGGGCGAGTTGCACCGTCGCGCTCGGAAGAGGTAGACAGCGCGGCGGACAATCAACTGTTCGTAACAGGCTCACGCATACGCGGGGCGCAACCCACCTCGCCAGTAATCGCCGCCTCGCGCGAAAAAATTCGTGAACTGGGACATAGCGACCTGGGATCCTACGTCCGCAATATCCCGCAGAATTTCAGCGGCGGCCAAAATCCTGGTGTCATCTCCAGCCTTCAGACCGGATCCGAAAACACGACCTCATCGTCGGCCCTCAACCTCCGCGGCCTCGGCGCTGATGCCACCATGACCCTGCTGAACGGGCATAGGGTCGCCTATGATGCAGTGAGCCAGGGGATCGACATCTCGGCCATCCCGCTTGCTGCCATCGAACGTGTCGAGGTCGTCGCTGACGGATCGTCTGCACTGTACGGCTCGGACGCTGTGGGCGGCGTCGCCAACATCCTGCTCCGGCGCGACTATGATGGCCTCCTGGCGACCGCACGCTTGGGCGCCGCCACAGATGGAGGCGATGTTCAACATCAGTTCAGCGCCGTGACCGGCAGGCGCTGGTCGGACGGCGGATTCATGATCGCGGGCGACTATAACAGAGCGACGGACATTACGGCTTCGCAGCGTTCCTATATGCGTTCGCGTCAGGGCAGCATGACGCTTCTGCCCTCACAGCGTCAGGCCAGCGCGGTCCTTGCCGCAGATCAAGCGCTGGGAGATGTCGTCGAATTTGGAATTGACGCGCATTACAACCGTCATAAGTCAGTTGCCGCCCTGCCCTTCACCGCGACGGGCGATGTGACGCAGCTCGGGACGATCAGCCGTCCTGATATTGAAGCCTATTCCATCAGCCCCACGATAGAGTTCAAGCTCCCGGGTGGATGGCAAGTTGAAGCAAGGGCCACACGCGCCGTCAGCGACAGCCATATCATCGCTGAAATCTACTCGGGCGGTTCGCGATCGGCCGTCAATCATGTCCGTTATAGAAATGACCTTTGGTCAGCTGTCAACGGCGGCGCAAAAGTCGGCCACGGGGCGGAGTAAAACCAGGCCATTGTGGCGCGCGCCCGGGGGAGTGGCGTGAGGGCGTAGCCCGAGGGCCACTCCCCCGGGCGTTGGCCTGATTTTCAGGGGTTGCTTTTGGCCTTGCGGGCGCGGCTATGGGCGAGACGGTAGCTCTCGCCATTCATCTCCAGAATGCTGACGTGATGGGTTAGCCGGTCCAGCAGCGCGCCGGTAAGACGCTCGGATCCGAAGGTCTCGGTCCATTCGTCAAAGGGCAGGTTGCTGGTGATGAAAGTCGAGCCGCGTTCGTAGCGCTGTGAGATCAGCTCGAACAGCAATTCAGCGCCGGTTTTGGAGAGTGGCACGAAGCCGAGTTCGTCGATGATGAGCAGCTTGTATCCCGCCATCTGTTTCTGGAAGCGCAGGAGGCGTCGCTCGTCACGGGCCTCCATCATCTCGCTGACCAGGGCGGCCGCAGTGGTGAAGCCGACGGACAGCCCCTTCTGGCATGCTGCCAATCCGAGCCCAATAGCGATATGCGTTTTGCCCGTGCCCGATGGACCCAGAGCGATGCCGTTCTCACGGCGCTCGATCCATTCGCATCGCGCCATCTCGAGCACCTGCATTTTGTTGAGCCTGGGGATGGCGGTGAAGTCGAAGCTGTCGAGGCTTTTGACGGCGGGGAAGCGCGCCGCCTTGATGCGCCGCTCCACCATGCGACGCTCCCTGTCGATCATCTCCATCTCGATGAGCCGGGCGAGGAAGCGGATATGGTCGACGCCTTCGGCGGCGCATTGCCGGGCCAGCTTCTCATGCTCACGAAGGCAGGTGGGCAGCTTGAGCGCCTTGAGATGGTGGGCGAGCAGGATCTCGGGAGGCTGGCCGCTCATGCTGCCTTCTGCCCGTCAGACAGCAGGGTCAGATAGGCTCTGGCAATAGTCTTCTCGACCTTTGCCCTGGGGAGGAAGGGATAGATGTCCAGGTCCAGCCTGGGCGGTATACGCTCCACCCGGCACAGGACCAGGTGCTTGACGGCATCGAAGCTGATGGCGCCCAGATCGACGGCGTGCTCAACGGCCGCCTGGAGATCGGCGATATCGAAGCTCTCCAGCAGGCGCAGCACCTGCACATACTCGCGCTTGCCGTGCTTGTGCATGCGCGCTTCCATCAATCGGCGCAGCGTCTCGAACACCTCGGGTAATTGCCATCCCTGTAGCGGCGCCGCCTGATCCAGCGCATTGATCTTTTGCTCGATCAGCGGGAGATAATGGAGTGCTTGGAAGATGACCTCCTCGCGCTGCCAGCAACGAGGATGCCGGGCGATGACCTCGCTGCGGCAGCCGATCACCACCTCATCGACATAACCCCGGACCCAGACTTCCTGATGCCCCCAAGCCACCGGCACCGAGTAGTCGTTGGTCTTGTAACGCACCAGGGACTGTGACGAGACACGTCCGCTGGTCTGGTCGCAAGCCTCGAAGGGCGAAGCTGGAAGGGGCTGCATCGCGGCCAGATCACGCACCAGGCGTTCGCCGATCGTCTCGCTCTCCCCGCGCAGCTTGTCGCTCTGGCGTTTGCGGCACTGCTCCTCGAGCCACAGGTTGAACGCCTCCCAGGTCTCAAACTTCGGGATCGGCACCATGAAGTTGCGCCGGCAATAGCCGACCAGCCCTTCCACATTGCCTTTCTCGTTCCCCTTGCCTGGGCGCGCGTAGCGATCGCGGATCAGGTAATGAGACAGGAACCCGCTGAACAGCGATGCGCGCTTGCGCGTACCGTCGGGCAGGATCTTCGCCACCAGGCAGCGGTCGTTATCGTAGACGATTGAGCGGGGTACCGCGCCGAAAAAGGCGAAAGCATGGACGTGACCGTCGACCCAGGCTTCGGCCACGGCAGCCGGATACGCCCGGACGTAGCACCCGTCACTGTGCGGCAGATCCAGCACGAAGAAGTGCGCCTTCTGCGTAACCCCGCCAATCTCCACCAACGCTTCCCCGAAATCGGCCTGCGCATCGCCCGCCGGGTGGGCCAGCGGCACGAACATCTCCCGGCTGCGCTGCTCTCGCTCCCGGATGTAATCCTTGATGATCGTATAGCCGCCGGTGAACCCATGCTCTTGGCGCAGGCGGTCGAAAACCCGCTTCGCCGTATGGTGCTGCTTGCGCGGAACGCCACGGTCCCCATCAAGCCAGCCATCGATGGTCGCGATGAACCCGTCCAGCTTTGGACGGGCAGGCGTCGTCTGGCGCCGGTAACCCGGGGGCGACGAGTAAGACAACATCTTGCGCACCGTGTCGCGCGACACATTGAAACGCTTTGCAGCGCTCCGCTGGCTCAGCCCTTCCGCACAAGCCAGACGTACCTTCAGATAGAGTTCCACGCTGAAAATCCCCAGTCCTCCCTGCCAAGCAGAAAGGCTTCAAGGTGGACGACTTTTACGCCGCCCGCAGCGGACCTATCCCGCCGCTACCGTGGCCGAGTATTCCACCGCCGTTCTCACCTGCTTCACCCAAAATCGTGCGAGATCAGCAGCGTAGCATCGCAGCTTGCTCAGCGGCCTCCCAGGCTCAGTCTGACGATGGGGCGTTTGACGCCAAAGCATCGACTATCATCGCGGCCAGCGTCTCTTCTGCCCGTGCCCGTACGACCGCCTCCTTGGCCTCCAGATCGTGCCGAAGCCATTGCGGCGCACGTTCGATGACACGCAGAATGGTCAAATTCATGTTTTCGTCCATGCGTGCAGTCTATGACTGCCTGGGCCTGGCAGCGCAATCGAGCTGCAGCGCCCAGCTCCGGCTATAAACGCCGTTGGTTGTCAGGCGAACAACCCGTGCAGGAACCAGCCCTGGCTACCGGTCGCGCTGTCCATGCCATCGCCCTGACGGAACACCCAGTATCGCGTCCCGGTCTCATCCTCGAGGAGGAAATAATCGCGGACGCTCAGCCACTCCTCCTCGCTCACATGCCATTCGCCATAAATACGCTCGGGCCCGTCCGCGCGCTTCACCTTCCGACGTATGCCGCGCCACACAAAGTGAACCGGTGGATGGTCGGGCAACAGGGCCAAGGTATTGATCTGCCCCCACCGAGTGGACCGATTGGTTTGTTAGTGCATTAAGCTCATCGCCGCCATATCCGGGTGGAGGTGGAGCGAAGCGGAACCGGAGGCCGGATATGGCGGTGTCGCCGTTTCCGGGGCCGGTGGTCGATAGCCCAGGCTGCTATGCGGGCGGACGGTGTTGTAATGCCGCCGCCAGGCTTCGATCAGCACTTTGGCCTCGGCAAGGCTGTAGAAGATCTCGCCGTTGAGCAGTTCGTCGCGAAGCGACCCGTTGAAGCTTTCGTTATAGCCATTCTCCCATGGTGAACCCGGCGTGATGTAGAGCGTCTTCACGCCGATCTGCCCCAACCATTTCTGGACGGCAGTCGCGATAAATTCGCTGCCATTATCGGACCGTATATGCGCCGGTGGCCCGCGCGAGATGAACAGGTCGGCGAGCGCTGCCAGAACATCCTCATGCTTGAGCTGCCGCGCGACGATGAGCGCCAGGCACTCCCTGCTGGCCTCGTCGATGATCGTCAAAATGCGGAACTTGCGCCCGTCATGCGTGCGCCCTTCGACGAAGTCGTAGGCCCATACATGACCTGGATATTCGGGCCGCAGGCGGATACAGGATCCGTCGTTGAGCCATAGGCGTCCGCGCTTTGGCTGGCGCAGCGGAACCTTCAGCCCCTCACGCCGCCAGATCCGCTCAACGCGTTTATGGTTCACCGTCCATCCCGCATGGCACAGCAATGCCGTCACCCGGCGGTAGCCATAGCGACCATATTGCTTCGCCAAAGCGATGATATCCTCTGTCAGTGCCTGTTCGTCATCCGCCCCGCGCGGCACCTTGCGCTGTGTCGATCGATGCTGACCCAGCACCCGGCATATCCGTCGCTCGGACACCGGAAGCTCTTGTCGCAAATGATCGATGCAGCGCCGCCGCCGCGCAGGGCTCAGAAGTTTCCCTTGGCAGCCTCCTGCAGGATCAACTTGTCCAGCGTCAGGTCCGAAATCGCCCGGCGAAGACGCTGGTTCTCTTTCTCCAAATCCTTCATCCGCCGCGCCTGGTCGGTCTTCAGCCCGCCATATTCCTTCCGCCAGCGATAATAGGTCTGCTCGCTGACCGCGATCCGCCGGCAGGCCTCCGCTGTCGAGGCCCCCTGCGCCAGCACAATCTCAACTTCACGCAGCTTGCCGATAATCTCTTCCGGCTTGTGCTTCTTGCTCGGCATTCATTTTCCCCTTCGTGGTCCAGACTATCATAGTCTCTGGGCCACTCAGCAGGGGGCAGATCACCAGCCCAAACTTTCTTTTCATCGGGTTTCGCACCTTAACAAATGATCTGGAGAGGTTCTTCCAGAGCATTTCGAAATGCCGCCATGAAGCGCGCCGCGGCAGCGCCATCGATGGCGCGATGATCGAAGCTGGCCGTGGCGGTCATGATCGTTGCCAGGCCCAGTTGTCCATCGACTTTCCAAGGCTTCTCGATCCCCGTCCCGATGCCCAGGACCAGAGCCTGTGGTAGGTTGATGACCGGTATCATTTCATCGATCCCATACATGCCAAGGTTGGATATGGACGCCGTGCCGCCCTGATATTCCTCGGGTGATAGTTTGCCCGCGCGCGCCCTGGCGGCAAGCTGCCGGCTCTGCTGCGCCACCGCCGATAGCGACAGGGTCGCTACGTCGCGAATGATCGGCGTGATCAGACCGCCATCGATCGCCACCGCCATCGCGATGTCGACCTGGCTGAAGCGATACATGTACTCGTCTGCAAACTGCACATTGACGTCCGGCTCGCGCGTCATTGCGATCGCCATGGCTTTGATCACCAAATCATTGACCGACAGTTTAACGTCACGCGCGAAAAGATTGGCGTTTAAATCGTGGCGGAGCGCGAGCAGCGCGTCGATGCGGCAATGGGCAGTCAGATAGAAATGCGGCACCGTCTGCTTGGCTTCGCTCATTCGGCGAGCAATCGTCTTGCGCATGCTGCCGAGCTTTACCTTTTCCATTGGCAGGCCGACAGGCGGCGCATGCACGGTCGCGACCGCCGGTATGCCGGCCACGCCCCGTTCCACCACCGGGGCGGCCGTTGGCGGCGGGAGTCCAAGGTCCGCCTTGACGATCCTGCCACGCACACCAGTGCCATAAATCCCCAGCAGCGACAGCCCCTTGGCCGTCGCTATACGGCGCACCAAGGGGGTTGCCGTGATGTCGCCTTCCTCAGCCTTGGCCACTGCATCGGGTGCTGAGACGGTAAATTCACAAAACGTCATAGGCGTCGCGGGCGCTGCGAGAGGTGCGGCATCCGCCATTTCCACCAAGGGGAGCGCGTTCGCCTCGCCGGGCGCGGCAATTATTGCGATGACCGTGCCGACCGTGACATCCTCTGTCCCTGCGGGCACAGTGATCGACGCGATCACGCCCTCGTCGGTGACTTCGAAATCCAGCGTCGCCTTGTCGGTCTCAATCTCGGCGATCAGGTCTCCAGGCTTTACCGCATCCCCTTCCCTCACCAGCCATTTCGCCAGCGTGCCCTTCTCCATTGCGGGCGACAGAGCGGGCATTTTCAGTTCGATTGCCATGTTCAGATCCCAACGAAGAGTTCGGCGGCAGCTTCGACGATGGCGTCAGCGTCGAGCCTATATGTACGATAGAGGTCTGGCAGGTCGCCGGTCTGGCCGAAACGGTCGATGCCCAGAGGGCTGACCCGCATGCCCATTACCCCGCCCAGCCAGGACAACGCACCGGGCGCTCCATCGATGACCGTGACCAACGACGTACCTGGCGCAAGCGCCGAAAGGAGCTGCTCGGCATGACATGGCACTGCTATGCCTCCAGTCCAGCGCGCTGACCTTTGGGCCGACCAGCCGCGATGCAACAGGTCAGGTGAAGTGACGTTGAGCAGGCCAAGACCTGGCACGTCCTCGGCCAGTTGCTCCCACGCAGCCATCGCTTCAGGCGCGATTGCGCCTGTAAATATGATCGCGATCTCGGCATTGGGATCGGGCTTGCGCAGCCAGTAACCCCCTTTCAGAGCATCTTCTTCCCAATCGTCATCGGCGCGCTCAACCTGCGCGATCGTGCGGGTCGATAGCCGCAGATAGACCGAGCTGCCGTCGGGCTTTTGCATATGATCTAAAGCATAGGCCATGGTCAGCGCCACTTCGTCCGCAAAGGCCGGCTCGAAATAGGTGAGGTTGGGCTGGCCCATGCCGATCAGGGGCGTGTTGATTGACTGGTGGGCTCCGCCCTCAGGCGCGAGGGTCAGGCCCGATGGCGTACCCACCAGCAGGAAGCGCGCATCCTGATAGCAGCCATAGTTTAGCGCATCGAGGCCGCGCGCGATGAACGGATCATAGACGGTGCCGATCGGCAATAATCGCGTGCCAAATTGCGACGCCGCCAGCCCCAGCGCCGCCAGCATCAAGAAAAAATTGTTTTCCGCTATCCCCAGTTCGACATGCTGGCCTGCCGCATGGCCGGACCATTTCTGGGCGGAGGGGATTTTGGCGGCATGGAATATGTCGGCCAGTTCCTGTCGGCGGAACAGCCCCCGCCGGTTGACGAAGCCGCCAAGGTTGGTGGTTTGCGTTACGTCCGGCGCGGTCGTGACGATCCGGTCGCCGATCGGGTTACCGGACTGGGCCAGATCCATCAGGATGCGACCGAACGCGGACTGGGTCGATTGCTCCGCACCATCGAGCACGGGGAGACGGGATGGGATCGGGACCGCTTCGCCCAACCGTTCGGGCGGCGTCGCGGCGAAGGCGCTTTGTTTTAGGAAAGCGTCCAGTTCGGCGGCGACGTTATCGCCAAGCCCGGCATAGGGATTCCATTCATCGCCTGGCGATATGCCCAGGCTGTTGCGTAGTTCCGCGATCTGCGGGGCGTTCATCATGCCCGAATGATTGTCCTTATGCCCCGCCAGCGGCAGGCCGTAGCCCTTGATCGTATAGGCGATGAACAAGGTGGGAACATCGTCGCCCGATGCGCTGTCGAATGCCTGCGTGAGCGTCTCGACACAATGCCCGCCCAGATTGGTCATCAACGCGGCCAGAGCTTCATCGTCCAGGCTTTCGAGCAATTTGGCGGTGTGTGGCTTGTCACCGATGTCGGCCATCAGCCGCTTGCGCCACGCTGCACCACCCTGATAGGTCAACGCGGCGAAGTCAGCGTTGGGGCAATTGTCAATCCATTCCTCCAAGCTCTTGCCGCCGGGCCGTTTGAAAGCGGCGCGTTGCAGCTTGCCATATTTCAGCGTCAGGACGCGCCATCCGCAGGTCTCGAAAATATCGTCAAACCGGCGGAACATGCGATCGGCGGTGGTGTGGTCGAGGGACTGGCGGTTATAGTCAACGATCCACCAGCAATTGCGGATGTCGTGCTTATAGCCTTCGATCAGGCATTCGTAGACATTGCCTTCATCCAGTTCCGCGTCGCCCATCAGCGCGATCATGCGGCCCCTATCGGCCTCTGCAAGTTGCCCGTGCGCGATCAGATAGTCCTGCACCAGACTGGCGAAGGCCGTGATCGCGACGCCAAGGCCCACAGACCCCGTCGAGAAATCGACCGGGATCTGGTCCTTCGTGCGCGAAGGATAGCTTTGCATGCCGCCCAGCCCGCGAAAGCGCTGCAACTGGTCTAGGCTCTGATTACCAAGCATGTAATGGATCGCGTGCAGCACCGGGCCTGCATGAGGCTTGACCGCCACCTTGTCCTGCGGGCGTAGCGCGTGGCCATAGAGCGCGGCCATGATGGTCGTCATCGATGCGCAACTGGCCTGATGCCCGCCGACCTTCATACCGTCGCGCTTCTCGCGCACATGATTGGCATTGTGCACCGTCCAGGACGAAAGCCACCGCAACTGCCTGTCCAGTTTCTCCAGCGCGTGAACAATGTCCTGCTCAGGACCGGAAACGACGGCTTTCGGCATGAAATCTCTCCAAAATTGTTCCTGTTGTCCCTCTGGCTTCAGGGAATTTCGAACAGCCCCGCAGCCCCCATGCCGCCCGCCGTACACATCGAAATGACGACATATCGGACCCCGCGTCTGCGACCCTCGATCAGCGCATGACCCACCAGCCTGCTGCCGGTCATGCCAAAAGGATGCCCGACAGCGATCGCGCCGCCATTCACATTGTATTTTTCAGGATCAATGCCGAGATGGTCGCGGCAGTAGAGGCATTGGCTGGCAAAGGCTTCGTTCAGTTCCCATAGCCCGATGTCCTCGATCCTCAAGCCTGCGCGCTTGAGAAGCTTGGGGATCGCGAACACCGGGCCGATCCCCATTTCATCCGGCTCGCAGCCTGCCGCCTGAAAGCCGCGATAGATGCCCAATATCTCCTTGCCCTCAGCCTCCGCTGTGCGGCGTTCCATCACGATCTGGGCCGATGCGCCGTCGGAAAGCTGGCTGGCATTGCCTGCGGTGACATATTGGCCCTCCTTCACGACCATCCCGTCCTTAAAAACGGGGCGCAGGGTCGAGAGGATTTCGGCTGTCGTGCCCCCTCTGATACCCTCGTCCTGTGTTACCGTAACCTGCTCTGTGCCCGCCTGGTTGCCCTCTTTGTCATGGATTATCTTTTCAACCGTTATCGGCACGATCTCCTCTGTAAAGGCTCCCTTTTGCAGACCAGCATAGGCGCGCTGCTGGCTCATCGCGGCAAATTCGTCCTGTGCCGCCCGGCTGATGCCATAGCGGCGAGCAACGACTTCGGCCGTTTCGATCATCGGCATATAGGCATAGGGTTTCTGCTCGGTCACGGACCTGTTCTGATAGGCCTTGGGTCCCTGCAAAGCGGTGAGCGTGATCGATTCCATGCCTCCTGCCAACGCGACATCGATGTCGTCGGCCATGATTCCGCGCGCTGCCATTGCGAGGGCAGTAAGGCCCGAACCACATTTGCGATCCAGGCTGAACGCGGGCAACTGGATTGGCAGGCCGGCTGCGAACACACACATGCGGGCAATATTCGTGCCTTGTGTGCCCCATTGATTGCCAGCACCATAGAATATGTCATCAATGCGCTCGGGGTCTATCCCGGCTCTTTCTATGGCCGCCTTCATGACGTGTCCGCCTAGAACAGGAGCCTCGGTGTTTTTGAAATATCCTCGATTGGCCTTTCCGATTCCGGTACGGGCGGTGGAAACGATAACGGCTTCCCGCATGAAACAACTCCAATTCCGGTTATGGCCTCAGAAAGCTGCGATGCCTGTGATCGCGCGGCCCAGGATAAGCGCATGCACGTCATGCGCCCCTTCATAGGTATTGACTGTTTCCAGGTTCATCAGGTGACGCATCACCTGATATCCGGCCGAAATGCCATTGCCGCCATGCATGTCGCGGCTCATCCGCGCGATGTCGAGCGCCTTGCCCACATTGTTGCGCTTGATGAGCGAAATCATCGCTGGCGCGGCGCAATCTTCGTCCATCAGTCGGCCCACGCGCAGGCAGGCCTGCAGGCCAAGGGCAATTTCGGTGGCCATGTCGGCCAGCTTTTTCTGATACAACTGGGTTGCTGCCAGCGGCCGGCCAAACTGGTGGCGATCCAGTCCATATTGGCGTGCAGCCCCATAGCAAAATTCGGCGGCTCCCATAGCGCCCCAGCTTATGCCGTAGCGCGCCCGGTTCAAGCAGCCGAAAGGACCTTTAAGACCCTGAACATTAGGCAGAAGCGCGTCTTCCCCGACCTCCACATCGTCCAGAACGATCATTCCGGTAATTGACGCGCGCAAGGACAATTTGCCTTCGATCTTCGGAGCTGACAGGCCCTTCGTCCCCTTTTCCAGCAGGAATCCGCGGATCGCGCCGCCATGCGCGTCGGACCTCGCCCACACGACGAAGATATCGGCGATCGGCGCGTTGGAAATCCAGGTCTTGCTGCCCGACAAGATGTAGCCGCCATCGATTTTCCCGGCGCGGGCAGTCATGCCTCCGGGATCGGAACCAGCCTCGGGTTCGGTCAGGCCAAAGCAGCCGATCCATTCTCCGGACGCCAGTTTCGGCAGATAGGCGAGCCGCTGCGCTTCCGAGCCATAAGCGTAGATGGGGTGCATGACGAGGCTCGACTGCACACTCATCATCGAACGATAACCGCTATCGATCCGCTCCACCTCGCGCGCGATCAGTCCGTATGATATATAGTTCGCGCCTACACCTCCATATTCTGCGGGCAGTGTCGGACCCAACAGTCCCAAAGCACCCATTTCCCGAAATATCGCAGGGTCGGTCTGTTCCGCCTGAAAGGCGTCGACAATGCGCGGCGCCAGCTTTTCGGACGCGTAAGCGCGCGCCGTGTCACGGATCATCTTTTCAACGTCGCTCAACTGATCATCGAGCAAAAGAGCGTCGTCATGGTCAAAGTCAAACACGTGAATATCGTTCCTTTAACAAGGAGGAAATGGCGGCAAACACCGCAAACATGTAAAGGCCGCCAGATGCGCGCGACCTCAGACCTGTGAAAACACTGCTTTGGCGCTCATATTTTCACCATCCAGGACCGCGTGCTCCTGGCCATGGCCGGTTTCATCCGCGATCAGCCTTTCGACGATACGACGGCATCGCGTGCCAGCAAAATCGGTCTGAAGATAAAGCGGCTTCAACGAGAAAAACTCCCGACCCTCCATATGATCCTGACAGGCCGCCATCATCGGCTCATCCTCGGTCAGGAACGCATTGGTGAGGATCGCCTTGGTCTGTTCGTCGATCGCGTGATCATCCATCCGTCGGTTGCGTGTATGAATCCAGAAATAATGGGTCGATGTCGCTGTGGCCGGCGTGATTAGATGCGCGTTCCGGGTGACTGCTCCTGAATCAGGGTCTGTGCCATGTTCCGTCATGGCCAATCGTTGGCGGACTGTTCCTGGTGCCATCCACTCGATATCGGAATGATAATCCCCCGTCATTCCGTCGAAATACAATGCCTGACTGGATGGCGTCGGTACATTCCGCATAACGGTATGCACGGCCACCGAGCGGTCGCGTGCTTCATAAGTGGAATCGCGTTTTGCGCGGGAGGGCGAAAGCGTGCCAGCGTGGATATAGGCGGCATGACTAAGGTCCATCAGGTTATCGAGTACCAGACGATAATCGACATCCATCATGATATGCCCGGCGACCAGAGAGCCCCCCGCCTGATCCAGCAAAAGCAGGTCAGGTATGAGAGACGGATCGGCGTCGGCGCGATTGCCCATCCAGATCCAGATCAGCGCGCCGCGCTCTGCTACGCCATAGGTCCGAACATGGGCGGCGGCGGGAATATGTCCGTCCCCATGAGGATTGTGCACACATCGCCCGTCCATGCCGAATTGCAGGCCATGATAGGGGCATTCGATCCGGTCGTCGGCTAGTCTACCTTTATGCAGCGGTGCGAAGCGGTGCGGGCAACGATCGCCCATCGCATGGGGCATGCCATTAGCGTCCCGCAACAGCATGATGGGTTGGTCGAGGATCCGACGGGCGATTGGCCTGATAAGTTCACTGGCAAATGCTGCGCAATACCAAGCATTCATTATGTACATTCCTGCTCTCCCAAACCACCAGGCGCCTCGTTCGGCATGCCATATTTTGATATATTCCGAATTAATGCAAGATTTTTATTGCTTAATCGTCAAATGGCATGCCATATAGGTCCATCGCCCGTAGAGGCGAGGCAATATTTGGAGGGATGGGACAATGGCAACGAAACGGTCGGTTGCGCGCGCGCTCTGCTTGCTGATGGCCGGATCGGCCTGGATAGGAAGCTGCCAGGGGATTGCCTGGGCAAATAGTGACGCCGAACCGGCGCCGGGCGCGTCGACAGCAGATATTGTCGTAACCGCCAATAAGCGCTCGGAAAGCATACAGAAGGTACCGATTTCGGTCGTCGCCGTTGCGCCGGAACTGCTCCGGCAAACCGGCGTGGTCAGCACGATCCAGCTTCAGCAAACGGTGCCGGGCATCTCCTTTTCTCCGTCGGGCGAAGCCAAACTCAACAGTTTCTATGTGCGCGGAGTAGGCACCTATGCGCTCGCGTCGACGCTGGAATCGTCCGTGGGCGTCGCCGTCGATGGCGTGCCACTGGCGCGGGTCGGCGGCAGCATTTCCGATCTCGTAGACCTCGAGCGCGTAGAGGTTCTCAAAGGGCCGCAGGGCATGTTGTTTGGTAAGAATGCTACGGCCGGTCTTATCAACGTCGTATCGCGTCGGGCTGAACTGGGGGTCAATGGTGGGCAGGTGAACCTGTCTTATGGTTCCTTCAACGAAATCAATGTCGATGCAGCGGTCAATATCGCCTTGGGCGAGACGGCTGCACTGCGCATAACGGGCTGGCGCTTTGGCCACGACGGATTTGTCAAGGGACTGGACGGGCGCGATTATGTCGACAAGAACAGTTATGGCGGGCGTATCGGGCTAACTGTGGAGCCGACCGAGGCTTTGCGGATAACCGTGATGGGCCAATTCGACGGCCGTGACGAAAACGGCACCGCTTTCACTTATCGCAAGTTTAACGGCACGCCGCCCTTTGGATCGATCGTTGAGGCATGGGAAACCTCGCGGGGAATTGTGCCCTCGAAGGATAATCTGGTTGCGGATCCCGGCCCCAGGCCGCGCGCTTTCGCATCCAATCATTATCTGACCGGCTTGGCTGACCTTGAGCTGGGTGGAGGGTATACGCTCTCGTCCGTGACCTCCTATCGCAAGGTCCATACGTCAGGGCAGATGGACCCATTTCTTTCGACTTCGCCGCTGGTCCGCCTGCTTCAGCTTTCCGACGAGGAGAGATATGACCAGTTCACGCAGGAATTGCGCGTGGCGTCGCCCATTGACCAGCCGCTGAGTTTCGTCGCGGGATTGTTCTACTATGATTTCAACGTGAAGGACGTACAGGTGCAGGAATTCTTCGGGGTTCCGGTGCCTGGAAGTTCGCGATACGCGCGCCGCAACACTGTCACCAACACACTGCGCAATATCGCAGCTTTCGGTGAAGCCACCTACCGCATCACCCCTGCCATCCGGGTCATCGGCGGCATCCGGGTGTCGAATGACCGCACCTCGGGGTCTTTCGATCGTGCCCTGGCCGGGATCGACAATGGCGTGGTGCCAGCCAGCAATGCGGTCTTCGCCTACACGCCCAAGCGCATCAAATATGACGCTCTGTCCTACCGCTTCGGCGCACAGATGGATCTGGCGCGCGATGTGATGCTCTATGCGACGGCATCGCGCGGCTATAAGGCGCCCGGCTTCAATCTCACTCAGACGCTCGCAGCAGGAACCGTCGTCAACGACACCCGCGTCAATGCGGAAATCGCCAAGTCCTACGAAATCGGCATCAAGTCGCAATTTTTCGATCGTCGCCTGACCGTGAATGTCACGGCCTTCAATTCCATCTTCAGTAACTTCCAGACAACGGTGGGGCTGCCGGTAACGCCGCAGGTCTTCGTCATCCAGAATGCGGGAGAATTGAAATCGACCGGTGTGGAATTTGAAATCACTGCGCGTCCGGTGACGGGTCTCAGCTTTGGCATCAACGGCGCCTATGTAGACGCGCGTTATACCGACTTCAACAATGCGGCCTGTTACCCTACGCAACCGACGCTGCCGGTAGGTAGTCCGCTGCAACCCGGCTTCTGCGTGGGTGGCGTACAGACCATGAACGGATTCCCGCTCGCCCAGTCGCCCAAGTGGAGCTTTAATATCTCAGCCCGGTATGAAGCGCCGATCGGGGAAGATTTGAAAGCCTTCATCGGTGGCAATTATTCGTACAGGAGCCGGACCGTTTACGAGGCCAATCGCAATCCCGGCGAAGTGCAGGATGGATATGGCTTCTTCAACCTGTCAGTCGGCGCAGGTGCGCTGGACGAAGGTTGGACAGTAAGCCTGTACGCTCGAAATCTGTTCAAGGAACAATTCGTGTCGCGCGTTCGACAGAACTTCAACAGCTTCTACCAACTGCCAGCCTACGAAGCGCAACGGCGGGTCGGCGTGCAACTGTCGGGGAAGTTTTGAGCCTGCACTTTCCTCCGCTAGAGACGTCATGGTCATCCATATTGGATGATCATGACAGGAGTGAAGTTATGTCTACGCGCGTCGAGGCAGTTACGTTGCAGTTGCGGGAAATGATCGTCAATCGCCAATTGCCATCTGGGTCGCGCGTCCCGGAACGAGATATCGCCGCCGCGCTGGGCGTGTCGCGGACCCCGGTTCGTGTTGCACTTGGCATATTGGAAGCCGAAGGGCTCGTCCGGGGTGAACCGAACAAGGGGTTCGTCGTCAATGAATTCAGCGTCGAGGATGTTCTGTCGGGGTTCGATGTGCGCGGGGCGTTGGAAGGATTGGCGGTGCGCACCGCCGTGGAAGGCGGGATCAGTGAAGATACGCTGGCGACGTTGCAGCGTTGCGTCGACGAGGGCGATCAATTGGTCGCTACCGGCCTTTGCAATGTCGAGGACATGCGCAGATGGTCCGTCGCCAACGGGGAATTTCACCGCGCCATCATCGAGGCAGCAGGTCTTCGCGCGCTCGAAAGCGTTCATGCGTTCATGGGCCGAATGCCGCTCGTGGCGCCAATTGCGATCCTGTTCACCAGTGACAAGCATGATGATGCGTATGCCCGCATGGTCGACGCCCATAGCGATCATGTCCACATACTGACCGCTATCAAGGCGCGTGAAGCCAGCCGGGCTGAATATCTGATGCGCGAACATGCGCACAGGTCGCGCGATCACCTGGCTCGATTGCTGAAATCTGCCGCTACGCCAGAAGCCCCCGCCCCCAAGCGGAGACGATTGAGGAAACACAAGAACGATGTCGAATGAAACGCTGGATCTGCTCATTACCGGAGCTGGCCCTGCCGGCCTTCTTGCGTCCTGTATCGCGTCCCAGCTCGGGCTCACCCACAGGGTCATAGAGCAGCGGCCCGGGCTTCACACCGAACCATCTGCACATGTCCTTAAAACGCATGCGATGGAAGTCTACCGCCGCATCGGCGCGGCGGACAGGATTTCCCCATTGGGCACGCCGGTCGAACTGCAACGCTGCATCGCCTGGTGCGAAACGATCGGGGGGCTTACTTATGGCCGCCTTGACCTGACGGGCAAAAAAGGACGGGTCGCCCGTTTCACTGACATCAGTCCCGTCCATTCGGAAAATCTGCCGCAAAGCCTACTCGAGCCGCTGCTGCACGCGCGGGCGAAGGAACTGGCAGGGGGTGTCGATCCAGTGTCCTTCGACACCACATTTCAATCCTATTGCGACGATGGGACCAAGGTTACCGCAACCGTCTCGTCCCATGGCAAGGAAGCCCACATTCGTGCGCGCTATCTGATTGGTGCTGATGGCGCTTCAAGTGGCGTTCGTCGGGCAGCAGGGATCGCGATGGAGGGGCCACAACTTATTGCCCAGTTTCTGGCAATCCACATCAAATCCGACATGCGCCCCTTTCTCGCGCGCAATCCCGGCGTGGTCTTCTTCATTCGCTCGGTCAAGCGCGAAGGCTTCTTCATCATGCACCAGCCGGTCGGATCGCAGGTGTTCATGATGCGCCACGATCCCGCCGTGACGCCCTTCGACAGCTTTGATGAAGCAAGCTGCACGGCCATCATGGACGAAGTCATGGGCGCACCGCACCGCTACGAACTGGCCGCCATCGACACATGGGCAATGTCGGCGCAGATTGCGGCGCGCTATCGCGAGGGGCGCGTATTTCTGATCGGCGACGCCGGGCACCGCTTTCCGCCGACCGGCGGACTTGGCCTCAATACCGGCGTCGAGGATGTCGAAAATCTCATATGGAAGCTGGGTGCGGTTCTGCGTGGGCAGGCCGCTGACGCCCTTCTAGACAGCTACGAACTGGAATGCCGACCCATTGCGATCCGCAACAGCGAACAATCGGTCAGGAACCACAGCCGCACCAAAGAAGTCGAACGGGCGCTGGGAGTTGAGGACGGCAATGACGCCTTTCAGGCGACGATCGACCAGTTGGCCTCTTCGCCAACGCACATGCGTCACGCAGAAGTGCAGTCAGCGATCAATGCCCAAATTCGGCATTTCGCCTTTTTGGAACTGGAGATGGCTGCCGTAGCCACAAGCGGTGTGTTCATCGAGGCTGAACGAAGCATCCCATTGCCGGTGCCCAGCGAGGAAGGCTACCAACCCTGTCTTCGCCCTGGTCATCACGTCCCACATCTTTGGCTGGAGCCGGGCCGGTCCACGCTCGACTGCCTGTCATTCGATGGATTCACGCTATTCGTGCCCAAAAATGCCGTTGATATATGGGACCGGGCCATCGCAGCCTTGCCGCCCGGCACCATGCGCACCACAGTCGTGCCGTTGGACGAACGTGCCTGCTCGCCGCGTGCGAGCGCTCAGGACTATTGGGGCGATACCCCTTTCGCCTTTCTCGTCCGGCCCGATGGCCGGATAGGCTGGGTAGAGCCGGACAATATGAAGAGCGCTCAAACTGAACTCGCTCAGGCGCTGACATCGCTCTTGTCGGGCACCGTCACCAACATCGTGGAGGCGGTATGACCGACCAGATCGATACAGATATGCATGCCGTCGAGATCGTTGAGAAGGAGGGCCATTTCGGTCTGTCGCCGACACGCAGGCCAGTCCCCCAGCCCCAGCCCAATGAAGTGCTGATCGCAGTGCGCGCCGCCGGGGTCAACGGCCATGACCTGCATCAAATCCACAATGGCGGGCATCCCATCAAACCGGGTGAAACCGACCTGCCCGGGCTCGAGGTCGCCGGTACGATCATCGCCTTGGGCAAGGATGTGGTCCGGTGGACCATCGGCGATCGCGTCACCGCTTTGCTGCGCGGCGGGGGTTATGCCGAATATGCGGTAGCGCCCCAAGGCAATTGCCTGCCGATCCCCGCCAATCTCGATTGGGCACAGGCGGCGGTCCTCCCGGAAACCTTTTTCACCGTCTGGAGCAATATTTTCGTCGATGCCGGTCTTGCATCCGGCGAAAGCTTCCTGATGAATGGCGGCACGAGCGGCATCGGTGTCGCGGCAATCCAGATAGCGTCCACTCTGGGTCACAAGGTTTTCGCGACCGCGCGGGGCGCGAAAAAGGCCGCCATCTGCGAAGCGCTGGGTGCCGTGCGTGGCATCGATTATGAGAGCGAGAATTTCGCCGATGTGATCATGGCGCAGACGGGCGGCCGGGGGGTGGACGTCATCCTGGACATCGTGGCGGGCGACTATCTGGAGAAGGACATCGCTGCTCTTGCCGAAGGCGGACGGCTGGTCTTTATCGGCGGCGCGCGGGGCTTTCGATCGGAAATCGATCTGCGCCAGCTGATGCGCAAACGCCTGCGCATCGGGGGCAGCCTGCTGCGGCCCCGGAGCGACGCTTTCAAGGCGCAGGTCGCTGCTGCGCTGGAAGAACGGATCTGGCCGCTCGTAGCATCCGGTCAGATCCAGCCCATGCTGGATCGCACCTTTCCATTGGCGGACGCAGCCGCTGCGATCGCATGTCTGGAACAACGCCATCATGTCGGCAAAGTCGCTCTGCTCGTCAGCGACAACTGACATGGCCAACCATATTCCTGTACCAACAGCCCCTACGCCGTCTGCAATTACGGCCCTGCGCGCCAGCCTGCTGGTCATCACGCTCATGCTCGCGCTCGCGCTTTCGTTTGTTGATCGGCAGATATTGGCCCTGCTGATCGACCCGATAAAGTGCGAACTGGGCCTGAGCGACACTCGCTTTGGCGTTTTGCAGGGCGTGGCGTTTGCCCTTTTCTATATTGGCTTCGGCATCCCGCTCGGGCGGCAGGCGGATCGGGGCAACCGGCGCAATCTCATCATATTCGGCATCATCATGTGGAGCGTGATGACGATCGCCTGCGGCACGGCCACCTCTTTTGTCTCGCTTTTTGCCTGGCGCGCAGGCGTCGGCATCGGCGAGGCTGCCTTATCGCCGGCGGCCTATTCAATGATTACCGACGCCGTGCCCAAGCGCCGACTCTCACTGGCGCTCGGCGTTTACAATATGGGCGTTTACCTCGGATCAGGCGCGGCGTTGCTGGCCGGCGGCGCTTTGCTCAAATGGCTCTCCACGATGAATTTGTCAGGCCTGCCTCTTGCTTCACCGCACCCCTGGCGCATGGTTTTCCTGTGCGTCGGAGCGCCGGGTCTCATCATGGCGTTGCTGATGTCACTCTTGAGCGAACCAGCGCGGACGCATTTCGACGCCAGGGCCGATAAGGCCATGCCCACCGTCATGGAAACAGTGCGATTCATCGCATCGGAACGCAAGTTATTCGCTGGGCTCATTCTCGGTTTCGCCTGTCACAACACGTCCCTTTACGCGCTGCTGAGCTGGATACCGGCCTTTTTGGGCCGGCATTATTACCTTGCGCCAGCAGACGTCGGGTTGATGCTGGGCCTTTCCACCATGACAGGCGGAGGGGTCGGCCTGGTTCTGGGAGGCCTGCTGAGCGATCGGCTGTTTCAGTCTGGCCGCTGCGACGCGCCGCTCATCGTCGCTATCGTGAGCGCAGTCGGCATCGCCATCGGCGCCGCCTTCACCCTTTCGGCTGGCAGTCCGCAGGCGGCCGCATGGGCGTTTGGCGTGACGATGGTCTTCGTCGCCTTGCCGATCGGGCCGGCGTCTGCTGCCCTGCAACTGGTCGTCCCCAACCGCTATCGTGGCCAGGTATCGGCTTTTTATCTCGTCTCCATCTCGCTAGCGGGATTGACCATCGGACCCGTCGCCCCCCCGCTGATCAGCGATCATATCCTCCATTCGCCCACGCGCATCGGGGAGGCGCTGATGCTCACGATATGCGTCGTCGCGATCCTGTCGATCATCCTCTTTCTCGCGGGTCGTCCCGCCTATGCGCGCCGCTACGCGGCGATCCATCTATCGAACAAGCCTTGTGAGGGAGAATAGCGGTCATGAAACTCGTCAGTTACACACAGCATCGTAAAGCTGGTTACGGCATCCTGAAAGACGACGGGATCGTCGATGCGGCGAAGCGCCTGCCAGACTATCCCGATCTGGCCTCGCTGCTCGCCGATGTCACACCGCTGAGGCACTTGGCTGACCTGCCCGCCGACATGGCGCTGGCGGACGTGACGCTGCTTCCCCCCATTCCCAACTCGGGCCGGATCGTCTGCATCGGCCTCAACTACAAGTCGCACATCGCGGAAACCGGAAGCGATACGCCGCAATATCCCATATTGTTTCCCCGCTATCCTTCCTCGCTGGTGGCCGACGGCGCGCCGCTGATCAGGCCCAAGCTGTCGGAACGGTTTGATTTCGAAGGTGAACTGGCGGTCGTGATCGGGCGTCCTGGCCGCCATATCGCGGCAGAGAGCGCGCTTGATCATGTCGCTGGCTATGCCTGCTTCAATGACGGATCGATCCGCGACTTTCAGAAACATACCTCGCAATTCATGGCGGGCAAGAATTTCGATCGCTCGGGCAGCTTTGGCCCCTGGCTCGTGACGCCGGATGAAGCGGGTGATGTTAACGCGCTGCAGTTAAGGACGACCCTCAACGGCGAAATCGTCCAGCAAACCGGCCTCAATGACCTGTTGTTTGGCGTAGAAGCGCTGATCGCTTACATGTCCCAGATTTGGGAACTCCAGCCCGGCGATGTCATCGCGACGGGGACCACCGGCGGCGTCGGCGCCCGGCGCGAACCGCCATTGTGGATGAAGCCGGGCGACCGGGTGGAAGTCGCCATCGACAGGCTTGGCACCCTGTCCAACCCGATCGCCCAGGAGGAGGATGCGGCATGACCTCTCCCATAAGACTGGCGCACATCGTATTTCGCACCAACGATCTGCCCGCCATGCAGAAATGGTATTGCGATGTGCTCGATGCCCATGTCGTATTCGGCAACGCGCATATCGCCTTCATCACCTATGATGAGGAACATCATCGCATCGCCCTGATCGCGACTGAACCCTTCGCGCCGCCCCCGCTGGTCAAGACTGTCGGCTTTTACCATGCTGCCTTCACTTATGCGGGATTGCAGGAACTGCTTGATACCTATGACCGGTTGCTCGCGAAGGACATCAAGCCCTGGCGCACCATCAATCACGGCCCGACAATGTCCTTCTATTATGCCGACCCGGACGGCAACGATGTGGAACTTCAGGTGGATCGCTTTGCCGACGCGCTCGACGCGCAGCAATGGATGATGGGGGAGGCCTTCTCCAACAATCCCATTGGCATGGAAATCGACCCGGTCGACATCCGACGGCGTCTGGAATCGGGCGAAGCCTTCGACTCCATCATGCGTCGCGCGGACGAGGGGTGATATGATCGACAAACGCTGCGACGACGTGCAGGCTGCGCTGGCAGGCATAGCCGATGGCGCGACGATATTGATAAGCGGCTTCGGCGAAGCGGGCAATCCTACCGAACTCATTCACGCGCTCATCGATCAGGGCGCGCGCGACCTGACGGTCGTCAACAACAATGCAGGTAATGGCGATGTCGGCTTGGCGCGCCTGATCCAGCAGAGGAGGGTGCGCAAACTGATATGCAGCTACCCGCGCAGCCCGCTTGGTTATGTCTTTGACGATCTGTACCGCGCGAGGCAAATCGAGTTGGAGGTCGTCCCGCAGGGCACACTGGCCGAACGAATCCGGGCAGGCGGCGCGGGCATCCCGGCCTTTTACACACCGACCGCAGTCGGCACCGACCTGGCGCAGGGCAAGGAAGTGCGCGAATTTGACGGCCGCGCCTTCCTGATGGAGCGCGCCATTCGCGGCGACATCGCCCTGATCAAGGCGGAGGCAGGCGACCGCTGGGGCAATCTGGTCTATCGCAAGGCCGCACGCAATTTCGGGCCGGTCATGGCCATGGCCGCCGATCGCACGATCGCGCAGGTCCGTCATTTCCGGGCACTCGGGGAAATCGACCCGGAAACGGTCGTGACGCCGTCAATCTTTGTCAAAAGGATTGTCTGCGTGCCCAACCCCATCAGCGAGCGTGACTATCTGCGACAATTGGAAAGGGAACGGGCATGATCGGATGGACGCTGGACCAGATCGCCGCGCGCGCTGCACAGGACATTGAAGATGGCGCGTTCGTCAATCTCGGCATCGGCCAGCCCGAACGGGTGGCCGATCATATTCCGGCCGACCGGGAAGTGATCCTGCATAGCGAAAACGGCATATTGGGGATGGGTGCCAGGCCCTCGGAAGAGGAGGAGGACATGGACCTCATCAATGCCGGAAAGAAGCCAGTAACGCTTGTAGCTGGCGGCGCATATTTTCATCATGCGGACAGTTTCGCCATGATACGGGGCGGCCATGTGGACGTCTGCATTCTTGGCGCGTTCGAAGTCGCGTGCAATGGCGACATCGCCAACTGGTCTAGCGGTTCGGGGGGCGTGCCTGCGGTCGGCGGGGCCATGGATCTTGCGGCGGGCGCAAAAAGTCTGCGTGTCATCACCTCGCATGTCACGCGCAAGGGCGAACCGAAACTGCTGGCGCAACTGACGCTCCCGGCGACCGGGCGTGGTGTCATCGACAGGATCTACACCGATCTGGCCGTGCTCGACACAGCGGGCGATCGTTTCCGCCTGATCGAACTCGCCCCGGGCGTCACCGCGGACCGTCTCTGCGCGATGACCGACGCACCGGTGATGATCGCAAGCTGATCGTCACCGGCAGGGTGGGCGCTTAAAGAACAATATCCGCGATGCCCATGGCATCGAGCGCTGCCTGCTCTCGCGCCAGGACGCGCGCGAAGGACGGCCGGGCGCGGACCCGCTCCGCATGAGCGACCAAGACAGGGAATTGGTCGAGCGGAAATCCGCCCTTTTCCGCCGTGCTGAACGCCCAGTAGAGATAGGTGTCGATGATGGACCAGGAGGGGCCGTACCACCAGCCCTGCGCGATCCGCTCGGATAATGTGATACACTCCTGCAACATTTTGTCGATTCCGTCGGCCCGCACGCCCTCGGGATCGCCGCTGGTCCATTTCGCTGGCATGCGGATCTGGCGCACGATCGGATGGATCGTGCCCGAACACCAGACTAGATCCGACAAACCCTGGTACGCCTGCAAAGGATCGTCCTGCGCTGGCAACAAGGATGCAGCGGGATATTGGCTATGCAGGAACCAGAGGATCGCGGCATTTTCGGTCATGATATGGCCCTTGAAGTCGATCGCGGGCACCTTGCCCTTGGGATTAACGACCAGATATTCGGGCGCCTTCTGGCCCAGCGCGCGCATGTTCACGCTGACATCATCGTAGGAGAGGCCGATCTCTTCGAGCGCATTCATGGTGACGCGCGAACAAGCCGCGGGAAAATGATAGAGGGTGATCGTCATGCTGTGTCTCCGCGGTTTTTCGATGCTGTCAGCCGATACTCTGTGCCAGCGTGTCCAGTGATGCCCCGCTCGCAACCAGCTTCTGCAGGGCCGGGGACGGCGCCACCCCGATGGAGCGCAGGCCGTCGGCCAGGTTGCCCAGCCCCATAGCCCGCGCGAAATGCATCGGGCCGCCGGTGTGACGCGGCCAGCCATAACCGTTGACCCACACGACATCGATGTCACCCGGCCGGAGCGCCACGCCCTCCGCCAGAATGCGTATGCCCTCGTCGATCATCGGCAGGAACAGCCGGTCATGCATCTCTTCGCTGTCGATCAGCCGCTGGGCGATACCATGATCCTGTGCGTAGCGCCGGACGATGGCGTCCGCAGCGAGGGAGGGTACGGCTTTGCCTGCTATGTCGTAATCGTAAAAGCCCGCACCCGCCTTCTGCCCATGACGGCCTGCTTCGTTCAACCGTTCCCGAATTGTTGCGCCACTCGACGTCGTCGCGCTCCACCCGAGATCCAATCCCGCAAGATCAGCCATGCGAAATGGCCCCATGGGAAAACCGAAAGCTTCGATGATCCTGTCAATCGCCTGTGGGGTCGCGCCTTCGGCCAGCATCGCTTCGGCCTCAATCCGGCGAACGGCCAGCATGCGATTGCCGATAAACCCATGGCAATTGCCCGCTACTACTGGCACCTTCCCGATCTTGCGCGCCAGCGAAAGCCCGCTAGCGATGATGTCGGGTGCCGATTCCCTGCCCCGCACGACCTCCAGCAATCTCATGATATTGGCTGGCGAAAAGAAATGCAGCCCCATTACGTCCTGTGGGCGTCGCGTAGCAGCGGCGATCGCGTCGATGTCCAGATAGGATGTGTTGGATGCAAGGATCGCGCCTGTCCGTGCGACCTGATCCAGCATGGCGAAAATATCCTGCTTCACTCCCATCGATTCATAGGCGGCCTCGATGATCAGATCCGCCTCGCCCAAATCTTGATAGGCATCGGATAGTTCAAGCTGCCGCAATGCGGTGTCCGCCTGGGCCCGGGCCATGCTCCCCTTGGCAACATCGCGCACCAGCCGGGCTTCGATCGCATCGCGCGCTCTGCACAGGACGGCGGGCTGCTGCTCGACAAGCATAACTGATAGCCCGGCCGACAGCATCGCAAGGGCAATCCCCGTCCCCATCGTTCCAGCACCAACGATGCCTACCCGTTCCATCCGCCGCGCCGCGACGCCGTCCAGTCCGGGAAGCTTGAACACCTCTCGTTCGGCAAAATGCAGATGGCGCAAGGCCACGGACTGGGGACCAGTGCGCAATTTGAGGGACACGGTCCGTTCGTTCGCGACCGCCTCATCGAACCCGATCCGTATAGCGTTGCGCAGCGCGTCCAGCGCTGCGGCAGGCGCTTCCTGCCCCAGGATGCGGGCTCGATGCTCCTGCGCGAATCCGTCGATGATCGCCAATGCGTCGCCATCGGCGTTCACAGGACGCGACCGCACCGGATGCACCTCCCGGTCCGCCAGACCCAGCGCATAATCGCGCGCGCTGTCTATCAGGGCATCCGGTGCGACCACCTGATCGACCAGTTCCAACCGGTCGGCCTGCGCAGCATCGATCGGCTTACCCATGACGATCATCGGCAACGCATCGCGAAGCGGGATCAGGCGCGGCAGGCGTTGCGTGCCGCCTGCACCGGGTATCAGCCCCAGCGTCACCTCGGGCAGCGCCAATCTGGTGCCAGTCGCGCACAGGCGGCCATGGCACGCCATCGCCAGTTCCAGCCCGCCGCCCAGCGCAGCACCATGAACTGCGGCGACCACAGGCTTGCGCGATGCTTCGATCGCATCAAGCACATCGGTCAGCGATGGCGCAGCTGCGGCACGATCGAACTCGCGGATATCCGCGCCGCCGCAAAATATCCTGCCGGTCCCAACGATCAGGATCGCCTTGACGGCGGGGTCTGCCACCGCTCTTCCCAGGGCCTCGCGCAGGCCTCTGCGGACAGGCAGCGAAAGGGCGTTCACGGGCGGATTGTCGATCGACACAATCGCCACGGCACCATCGCATGCGTACAGCACAGGCGACATCATGGCTGGGGCAGCAGCGGGGCGGTGCGTCATATCAGCCGCCACGACGCACCGTCTCGCGCGCGATGATCAGCTGCTGGATCTGGCTCGTTCCTTCATACAGGCGCAACAGGCGGACGTCTCGATACAGTCTTTCGATGCCATAATCGGCGATATAACCGGCTCCGCCGAATATCTGCATGGCGCGGTCGGCGACACGCCCGACCATTTCCGTGGCGAACAGCTTGGCGGCGGCGCTTTCCAATGTCAGCTCACACCCTGCATCCTTCAACGCAGCAGTCTCCAGCACCAATGCCCGTGCAGCCAATGCCTCCGTCTTGGAGTCGGCAATCATGGCCTGGACCAGCTGGTGCTCCGCAATGGACTTGCCGAACTGTTGGCGATGGGTCGCATAAGTGACGCTGTCTTTGATCAATCGCTGGGCGATGCCGACCGAGAGTGCGGCAATGTGTAATCGCCCGCGATCAAGCACCCGCATCGCGATCTTGAAGCCCTCCCCTTCCTCGCCCAGCCGGTTCGCGACAGGCACGAGCACGTCATCGAATATGACATCGGCGACCTTCGCACCACGCTGGCCCATTTTCCGTTCCGGCTCGCCCACTGACACGCCTGGCATGTCTCGCGGCACCAGAAAGGCCGAAACCCCACGTCCTCCGGGGGTTTCGCTCGTCCGGGCCATTACGGTGAACAGCGATGCCTTGTCAGCATTGGTGATAAATCGCTTCGTACCGGTCAGGCGATATAGGTCGCCCTCCCGCCGCGCGACGGTTTTGACGGAACCGGAATCCGATCCCACATCCGGTTCGGTCAGCGCAAAGCTGGTGATGATCTCGCCGCTGGCAATTTGAGGTAGCCATAGCGCCTTCTGCGCGTCGGACCCGGCCATAACCAGACCCTGACTGCCGATACCGACATTAGTACCGAACACCGATCGGAAGGCGGGCGTCGTATGCCCGAACGCAATGGCAAGATGTGCCTCCTCGACCATGGTGAGGCCCAGCCCGCCATATTCTTGTCCGATCGACAGGCCAAACAGGCCCATGGCCTGCATCTCGGCAACGATCGCCTCGGGAACGGAGTCCCGCTCCTCCACCTCCGCCTCCAGCGGGCGCAGTCGTTCGTCAACAAAGCGCTGGACCGTGTCGAGCAGCAGGCCAAATGTTTCCGCGTCCAAGCTCATGACGCCATCGTCTCGCCGACCCGCCAGCCCATCACCTGATCGATCGCCTCCGCCAACGCGGAAATCCGGTCACAGACATGCTCAGGCTCGACCCACGCGATCCGCCCGTCGGGCCGTACAAGGACGGCGAAGGGCGTGCCACCCCAGAAATCGCCCATGCTGGCAACCGGGCTGCGCATCTGCGGATCGACCGGAACGATATGTACCGCTATGCGATTGCACGGCAGCGCATCCACCGCCGCCTGCCACGACGCGAGGTCTTCGCGCGGCGCGAACAATGTCATGCCATCGAACCGCAACATATCGATCGAGGCAAGATCCGCATCGATCCAGACATGGGGAATATGCCCTCCCGGTTGCAGGCTGGGCATATAGCCTTCGTTCGGTGGAACGGGGCAGGCGATCATGCGCGCGGGCGGCAGGAACGCGCCCGCCTCCGGCGACGCGGCCACTTCCAGCTTCAGGAATGAGAAATGCGGCATCTGGTTGTTGATGGCCCTCTGGATCTGCGCAAAGCGGGGATGATCGGGGTCTGCCTTCAGCGCGTCGATGGTTGCCTGAAATTGCGCCCTGTCCCCATCGCAGCCTATCGCCTTGTCGACTTCGCTCATCCGGGAATGGTTCGATACGGACTGATTGGTATTGCGCACGGCGGTCGGGCGGCATTCCAGTTCGTAACTGTCGAGCAAGGCGTCACTCGCCTCGCCGCGTAAGACCGCGCCCAATTTCCAGATTAGATTCTCGACATCCTCAACCCCGGTATTGAGACCCAGTCCCCCCGTCGGCGGAAAACGATGACCGGCATCCCCCACCAAAAAGACCCGTTCGTTACGATAGCCGGACGCGACTTGGGCCGACATGGCCCATCGATCGATCGCCGCGAGGGAAAAATCGTGAGGGCGTCCGAACACCTGCTCCATGATGCCGCGGCAGGTTGCTTCGTCGAAGCTTTCATAGGGCGTCGCTTCGGGGTCGTATCGCATCATGAATACCTGCGACCCAGACGGCTGGTGGACGATGAAGAAGCCTTCGAAGGACGTGGACCGGATGAAGAAGATCAGCGCGGGGTTGCGCGCCAGAAACGGCATCATGTCCGATTTGATATGAATGGCCAGGAAATGGGCCAGCGCCTGCGGCCCTTCCATTCGCAAGCCTGCGCTTCGTCGTACTAGGCTAGCCGCGCCGTCGGCGCCGATCAGGTATCGCGTGCGCACCTGTCGCTGTGCGGCGCCTGCGCCGATCGTGACGGTGACGCCATCATCGTCCTGATCGAAATCGACAAAGGATGTGTCGAACGATATTGGATCATGCCCCGCCAAAATCGTCGCCCGTTCATGCAGGATAGGCTCGACGATATTCTGCGGCAGGTTGGCCGAATGGACGGTGCTGATATTCATGAAACGCGGCGTCTTACCCCGCCTGCCGGTCAGATCGAGCCGGCCATAGGTCAGCCCGCCTATGCTCTCGCACCAGGAGATGCTGGTCTGGAGTTCGGGCGGCGTACAAAGCTTGAAAATTTCCTCGGCCGCGCCGATGCGTCCATAGACTTCCATCGTATGTGTCTTGAGGACATGCGCAGATGGCTCGGTGTGCAATCCCGGCCTTTGCTCGATAACCAGATGCTTCAGTCCGATGGTCGATGCAATGGAGGAAGCAAGCAGCCCGGCCGGACCAGCACCAACGATGAGAAGATCCAGGCTCTCCATAGACATGTCTATTCCTTAACGTTGCCAACGTCGCTACGGTCCCCGCCGCACGACCTGTTGCAAGATAGATGGCATGCCATATGCGATTATATCAAGATATTTCTGCGGATAAATGCAATATATTTATGAATGGCATGCCATAACAAGGGCGTCAGATGGTGGCCTCCGTCGAGGGCGCACGCAGCGGATTGGCGACCAGGCCCGCATATATTCCCAACGCGCCTTCCAGCCCCGATTGTTTCGCCCTGCGGAACAGGATCGACAGAACCATCGCAATGTGCTGGTTGACCCAGACGGTGCCGCACGCAAGTAGAGGTGCGACTTCGCAGACGCGTTCGACATCGCGTTCCCCTAGCGATGCGGCCCCTGCCCGTGGGTCAGCAGCGTGGCAATGACCCGATTTCTGCCCCAATCGCGCGGGCGATCCCCCAAGAGCAGGTCATGTTGACCTCGACGCCGCTCTCCGCCCAATTGAGAAAGATGGCTTTGGCGCCGGCCACGGCCGGGTTCCGCTGCGCCGTGAGCCGTCGGGCCATATGCGAAGACGTTGCCCGTCGCCAGATCGAGCGTCGGGATCGTCCCCACGCCATCGATCAGATCGCCATTGATATGCAGTTTGAATGACCTCGCACAATCCTTCAGTTTGTCGCTGATCCTCAACTCCCAGCGGCGAGGGCCTGTCGCGCTCGCTGGCCCAGATAACCGCGAATATCCTCCACCTCGTCGGGTGAGAGCGTTCCGGCGAACCCGGCCATCCCCGCGCCTTTCAGAGCCCCATCCAGCACGATCGCCCAAAACACATCCCTGGAAAGCGCCTGGCTGTGCCGCAGATCAGGCGCGATGCCGGCCGTCACCGCACCTGTCCCGTGGCAGGTCGCACAACTGCGCTCATAAAGTTGGCGGCCTTGCTCTATGCCGGGTCCGATCGGCGCATCGGTAGGCGGATTTGGCAGGGAAAGCGCGGGAAGGGGGGAGACCGGAGGCAATGCAGCCTTTCCATTGAGGCTAAACACCATCAACCGGCTGATATTGCGCTTCTTGCGATCGGCATTCGTCAACGCGCCCGGACCAAAGGCCGCCACCCCGCCATAGCCGACCATCACCGCTACATATTGCCTCCCCTTGATTGCATAGCTGATCGGTGCGGCCATGATCGGACTTTGTGCGTCAAACGCCCACAGCTTCGCTCCATTGTCGGCACGATAGGCAACGATATGACCGGATGCATTGCCCTGAAAGACCAGATCACCAGCCGTGGCCAGCGTGCCGCCATTGAACGCTTCACCGAAATTGACGCGCCATACCGCCTTTTGTCGCACTGGATCCCAGGCTACCAGCGAGCCCTTGATCGAGGATCGGATGGCGGCCAGGCTCTCAGGATCGTCGGGTAGGGGCGGGCTGCCCATCGATACGCCCACATTCCAGCCGCGGCGATGATAACGGAACGCACCGTCGGGAGCGTACAAAAACGGAAAGTTCTGCGTGGGCAGATACACGAGCCCCGTCTTGGGGCTGTATGACATCGGATACCAGCTATGTGCGCCGAGCGGACCGGGCACCTGCAGGAATGGCTTGCCAGTTTCGCTGTACCGGGCCGCAGGATTTTCGATTGGACGCCCCGATTTCAGGTCGATGCCGCTCGCCCAACTGGTCGGCGCAAAGGCCTTGGCGGAAAGCAGCTTTCCCGTCGCCCGATCGAGCACATAGAAGAACCCGTTCTTGGGCGCCTGCATCAGGACTTTTCGGTCTTTGCCGTCGATCTTGATGTCGGCCAGGATAATGGGCTGGGTCGCGGTGAAATCCCATTCATCGCCCGGTGTTACCTGATAATGCCAAACATAGGCCCCCGTGCTCGGCCGCAGAGCCACGATCGACGACAGGAACAGATTGTCGCCCTTACCTGCGCTGCGCAGCTTACGGTTCCACGGCGATCCATTGCCCGTGCCGATATACAGCAGGTCGAGAACGGGATCATAGGCCATGGAATCCCAGACGGTGCCGCCCCCGCCCAGCTTCCACCACTGACCGAACCAGCTTTTCGCGGCCTTCGCCAGTATCGGCGCTTCAAATGGCTTGGATGGATCGCCAGGTACGGTGTAGAAGCGCCAAGCGCGTTCGCCGGTCTTGGCGTCGTAGGCTGATACATAGCCGCGCACGCCATATTCCGCGCCGCCATTGCCAATGATGACCCTGCCCTTTATGACGCGGGGCGCTCCGGTAATAGTGTATGGTTTGGTCGGGTCGATGGTCAGCACGGACCAGAGCGGACGACCCGTCGCGGCATCGAGGGCGACAAGTCGTCCATCGAGCGTGCCGACGAACACACGCCCATCTGCGACGGCCACGCCCCGGTTCACGACATCGCAACAGGCGTTGACCGCCCATTCGCGCGGGACTTTGGGATCGTAACTCCAAAGCAGCTTACCCGACGCGCCGTCATAGGCTTTGACCATGCTCCATGCGGTCGAGACATAGAGCTTGCCGCTCACCACAACTGGCGTCGCTTCCTGCCCCCGATCACTGTCGAGGTCGGCATACCAGTCCAGCCCCAGATGCCCGACAGTATGGGCATTAATGTCACTCAATGGGCTATAGCGCTGCTCGTCGGCCGTGCGTCCATGTTCCGCCCAATCACTATCGCCTCCATCGCTCCCGCAGGCCGACACCCATATCATCAAAATGATCAGAGCCGCCTTCGCCTTTCTCGACTGCTTTGCTGCCCCGGATCGATCAGACGGCATGCTATTGGCGTCTGGACGGTCACGCATGGCCATTCAGGATCCGAACCGGAAGTTCGCCCGGACGCCATATGTGCGGGGTGCGGCGATATCGGCTGTGAAGAGGCCGCCGACAAAGCTCGCTTGTATTCCACCATTATAATAGACTGTCTTGGTGAGGTTGCGAGCGAAGACGCCGATAGACCAGCGATCGCCTGCAGCCCGATAGGTGAGGTCTGCATCGACGACTGCGTAGCTACTCTGCCGAGCCGCCTTAATGAAATCGATGCTCAGCCATTTTCCAGTGGAATAGGTGAGCGTGCCACCGACAGTCAGGCTTGCATCGTTAGGCATCGTGAAAGCATGCTGATAGGAAGCTGCGCCCGTGAATTTCGGGACGCGCGCAACCTGGAACCCTTTGCAATCGCCGACGATAACGGGAAGTGGGCCGTTGTTGGTCGTGCTTCCACTGGGATCTGCGTAGGGAAGGGTTGCGCCGGGCGCATAGGGCCCACTTAGTGGACATCCCGTGCTCCCAGGCTGAAGAAACGGGACTGGGGTCCTGAAGAAGAAGCTGTCGTAACGACTGTGGACATATTCGCCGGTCAGGCTGATCGTATCGGCTTCGGTCGGGCGCGCCACGATATCGAATGTGCCCCCGTACAGCGTCGCGTCGCCGGAATTAAAGGTAATGAAGTTTACGTTGTTCAGCGCGTCGAAATTGACACGGGAATCCTGAATGGCCTTATATGTCCAGTGAAATGCGCTGACATTGACCTGCAGGCGGTTGTCGAGAAAGCGGTTGCGCGACCCGATCTCGAACGCGCCAAGCTTCTCGGGCTTGTACACGTTGAGCGGCTCTATAGTTTGTGAAAATCCGCCCGATTTGAACCCGGTGCTATAGGTGACATACAGCATGTTTTGCGGGCTGAGATCGAACTCAGCACCCAATTTGTAGGTCGCGCCGCTGAAGGATTTCCGGCCGCCGAAATTTTCCAATAGTGCCGGTGGCTGCTGCGCTTGATCCGTTATCGATCCGCTGAGCGATCGTTTTTCATGCGTGTAGCGAATCCCGCCAATGATGCGCAATGCGTCAGTAACAGAAATAGTAGTCTGCCCGAATGCCGCATAAGAAATGCTCTTGGGCGAATAAATGATCCGGTAGTTTTGGAGTATGTTTCCCCCATCTACAAGAATAAGGCCGTCCGATGAACTTTCGTTGAAATAGTATCCGCCAACCACCCACGTCAGAGCGCTGGACGAATTCCCAAAACGCGCTTCAAGCGAGCGCTGCCGAGTAACAACCTGCGATTCATAACGTTCCGCGAAATGGTTGGCATAATTGGAGTCGAGATAGCGATAGGCCGGCAGGACGGTCAGAGTCGCGAACGGCAAGTTCCAGTCGAGCTGTGCGCTTACATTATATAATGTTGTATCTCGGTATGTGTCTGGGGCTATGTCCTTCAGAAGGGGGCCAAGAGGACCAAATGAATCAAGATATGCATTCGCCGCAGCTGAAGATTGCGCCTCGTACGGGCTGGAGCCAGGACGCCTTGGCAGGTACACGGCATTGTTTCCCTTGCCGCCAAGGTGGGAGTAGTCACCATTAAGCCGGAGCGAAACATCGGGAGATGGCTCCCAGTAAAAGCGCAAACGACCGGATTGCTGAATATCGTCGTTGGATCCATCGGAAATATAACCGTTCCGGTGAACGACGTTGAATGCACCTCTCAGCGCCGCCGTCCGGCCGATCGGCAGATTCACCGCGCCGCTCGCCTGGCGCATGTCATAATTGCCGACTTGAAGGTTAAGGTCGAATGTGCGCGCGCCCAACTTGGCGTCGTTAGTGATGACGTTTACCGAACCGCCGTTCGCATTGCGGCCATAGAGCGTACCTTGCGGACCCTTTAAGACCTCGATGCGGGCAAGGTCATAGAAATTGCCGTTCAACCCGTCGGGTCGCCCTACATAAACGCCATCGACGTTAAAGGCTACGCCAGGACTCGAAAGCGGGCTTACCGAGTAGTCACCAACGCCGCGAATGTAGATCTGCCCATTGCCTCCCCCATTACTGATGCTAACGCCCGGCGCAAGCTTTTGCAGGGCAGCCACATCCGTTACGCCAGCTTTTTCCAGGTCACCACCACCAAGCACCTGGATCGTCAGCGATGCTTTTTGAAGGTTCTGCTCACGCCGCTGAGCTGTGACGATGATGTCAGAAATTTCCGCGCCACCCGATACGTTTTGATCCGCAGCGGATACATTCGCCACCGGGGCGATTTGCGCAGAGGCGCCGCTTGCATAGATGCTGGCACTGGCTAAAAATATCGCGAGCGTTCGGGCGCGAGAATAGCTGATCATTTCCCCTCCATATCTTGCTTATGCAAGAAATCTTGTTGTGTCCGGTGATCTGATTGCCGGCCAACGTTTCGACTCGTCAACAATATGGCATGCCATATTAAGATTCAACTCGTATTTTTACAAGATTATTGAGAGATAATGGATATATGGCATGCCGTCATGGATTTGGTGGTATCGAGAAACGTAGGTTTGGAGACAGGTTTGTTTCACTTCGCCGCCAATGCGGCAGAATCTCGACCCTCACGATCGAGATCAAAATCACGGCTCCGGAATCGTGCGCTTTTCGATCTCGCAATCGATAGCAAGCTGCGTGGCTGTGACTTGTTGAAGATCAAGATTAGCGATATCGTTTCCGATCAAAAATTTGGACCCGAGCCGCTGTCGTAAAGGACAGGCAGACCTGTTCAATTTGAACTGATGGACGATGCTGGTGCGAGCCTGCTCAAATGGCTCGAGCTTCAGAGTTCATTCCAAGGCTTGAAGGACGGTTCAGCTTGGAGCGATGCCAACTCCTCCTCGCGCCAACGCTGCCAGCGCCGCCGAAGTTCACCTGGACGCAGCCCGATCGGCTCATCAACAATCTCTGCGAACTGGATTCTGTCACTGCGAAAATGACGAAATGCCTGGCGAAGTTCGCACCAGCCAATGAGCAGCCGGCTGGTCTCTGCATAACCCAGGGTGACCGGCCAAACCACTCGTTCCGTCGTCTGTTTTTCCGCAGAACAGTAGATGAGCCGCAGCTTGTGCCCATCGCGAATGGATTGTCGAAGAGTGGTGGCAAGCGTGTCCGAAGGTTCGGTTCGCAATGGCTGTCTCGCGGTGACGCTTGGTTCGACAATGAAGGGCCGCAGATCTTCAGGGATCGACGCGGCAATTTTCGCGACCAAGTCGCGCGCGGCATTGGCAAGCGGGCGCTCGGAATGGGCGGACACCCATTGCGCGCCCAATACCGCCGCCTCGATTTCATCAGCGGTCAGCATGAGCGGTGGCATGTCATAGCTTCGATCAAGCACGTAACCGAAACCTGCTTCACCATCGATCGGCACCTGCTGACCGACAAGGTCGTTGATATCGCGGTAGACCGTACGCTTCGAGACCTCCAGTTCCTCAGCGATCGCGGCGGCTGTCACCGACTGCTGTGAACGACGCAATATCTGGATGATCTGAAACAAACGGTCCGCTCGACGCATCGCCACTGACTCCTGCTGCCATAACGGTGGCAACAGCGTTGTGCGACAAGCCCATTATCAAGACTACAGGAAAACAGCTCTTATAAAACGGGAATGAAATGAAACTCGCATCAGTCCGCCTTATCGCTGCCGATATCAGCCAAATGGTCACTTTTTATGAGATGATTCTCGACCTCAAGGCCGAATGGCTCGCCCCGGTGTTTGCCGAAATCGTTACGCCCGGCGCAACGCTGGCAATCGGCGCATCTGAAACCGTCGCCCTTTGGAAAGAGGGAAGCGGAGAAGCAGGGGCAAACCGCACCGCCTTTCTGGAATTCCAGGTTGAAGACATTGACGCTGAATTCGAGCGACTGAAGGACAGGGTGGACGTGGTGCACGATGTCAAGACGATGCCTTGGGGCTGTGGATAGGCGCCGAAGCGAACCCCCTTCGAATTATTTCCATACCATTGTATTTCAATAAGAAAATATCCGGAGCCGGGGTCCTGATAGGCGCGGATAAGGACCCCGCCAATATCCCCTTCACCATGTCTTTTCAGATAGTTGCGTTACACCAAGGCAAGGGTCCGTTGCGGCGCCGAATCTCACGCAGGAATCTAGATTTCAAAAGCTACATTAATTGGATAGCGGCACAACGTTGACGATATGTGCTTGCGTATACTCATGAAGCCCGTCGAGGCCGAGTTCGCCGCCGAAGCCCGACTGCTTGGCGCCTCGAAACGGAATGGTCGCATCAATCGCAAGATGTTGGTTCACCCAAATTGTGCCGGAATCAATCCGCATGGCGACATCCGTCGCACGCACCAGGTCGCGACCCCATACACTCCCCGCCAGCCCGAACTCTGAATCATTCGCGCGCGTTATCACGTCTTCAATGTTGGTATACTTCAACACGGGCAGGACAGGCCCGAATTGTTCCTCGCGCACCAGCCGCGCATCGTCGAGCAGATCGCGCACGATCGTTGGCGGAATAAAATAACCCGGACGGTCGAGTGGATCGCCGCCAGCCAAGATCGTGCCATTCTCCCGCGCATCGGCCAGGAATTCCTTCACCTTTTCGAATTGAGCGAGGTTCTGGACGGGACCGATCTGCGCGCCCTGCTTGGTTCCTTCGTCAACGACCGCTGCCTTAGCCAGCGTCGCGAGTTCGTCGCAGAATTCATCGTACATCGTCGCCGGGACATAGGCGCGCTTGACTGCCACGCAGATCTGGCCCGCGTTCAACATCGCGCCTTCGTATACGCGTTTGGCAATTGCCTTGGGATCGACATCGTCCAGTACGATCGCCGCGTCGTTGCCGCCCAGCTCCAGCGTCACGCGCTTGACCGTCCCGGCCGCCGATTGCATGACTTTCTTACCCGTCGCGGTGGACCCGGTAAACGTTACCTTCGCAACGTCCGGGTGGCCGGTGAGCGCAGGCCCCAGATCATTCTGATCGCAGATTATGTTGACGACGCCAGCAGGCAGAATCTCGCGACAGATTTCGCCGAACAAAAGTGTCGTCAGCGGTGTCGTCGGCGCTGGCTTGGCCACCATCGTGTTGCCAGCGACGAGCGCAGGCCCAAGCTTGTTCATCAGCAGAATGAGTGGGAAATTCCAGGGCGTGATAGCTGCGACCACGCCAAGTGGCGTGCGATGCTCAATGACCCGGCTTTCGCCGTCCTCGCGCAAAATTCGCTGCTCAGGCCGCATGCCGACAAACGCGCGAAGAGTGAAGACGCTGCCCATGACCTCATAAGCGGCCTGATGAATCGGCTTGCCTTGCTCTGCGGTCAAGATCCGGGCAAACTCATCGACCCGCGCTTCAAGCGCGTCGGCAAGCTTTGCAACCAGCGCCGCGCGCTCGTTGATGGGCGTCGCTGCCCACGCCGGAAAAGCCATTTTGGCAGCAGCGACTGCCTCATTGAGGAGTGACAGGTCAGCCCGGGGGCAACTTGCAAAGGCCTCGCCGGTGGCGGGATTGATGACATCGAACGACGCAGGACCACTTTCGAACCGCCCGTTAATCAGCATGTTGAAGTTATGTGCCATATTATCCTCTTATGCTGGCCAAACGATCCTGAAATTGACAATCCAGCGCTCAGGATACTGCGATGTTGACCTCGATATTTTGGTCGCCTTCGTAAGTAGAAGGAGCGCAATTGCTAGATTTGATGCGTTACAATGCACCACATTCGCGGCGTGAAACGTTTATTCATAACGCAGACCCATTTCTACCAACCTGCCGCGCAAGTCGAAGATGTCGAGGCTGTGTTCACCCGCAGCGAGCCGCTGACGCTTTGCTTCCTCAAACGCCTCTCGCGCCTGCGCTTTCTGCAACACATCGGCAGCATCGTCGCGTTTAACCACGCATACGCCATCGTCGTCTGCGATGATCACGTCGCCTGGATCGATCGCTGCGCCTGCGCAGACGATCGGCACGTTGACCGAGCCCAGCGTTGCCTTGACAGTCCCCTGCGCAAAGACCGCCCTTGACCAGACGGGAAAGCCCATTTTTGTCAGGTCCCGCACGTCTCGCACGCCGGCGTCGATGACAAGGCCGCGGCAACCGCGCGCCATGGCTGCGGTCGCCAGCAGATCGCCGAAATAGCCATCTTCACACGGCGAGGATGGCGCGAGGACAAGAATGTCCCCGGCCTGAAGCTGTTCGATCGCGACATGTATCATCCAATTGTCGCCTGGCGGAGCGGAGATCGTAACGGCGGACCCGGCAATCCGCACACCGGCGTAGATCGGCCGCATCCGGCTGGCGAGCAGTCCGATGCGCCCCTGCGCCTCGTGAACGGTGGCGACACCCGCTGCGCCGAGGCCGTCGATCAGCGCCGCATCGGCGCGTTCAAATTGCGTGACCACCCTGGCCATAGCGTGCAATCTCCCTTCAAGAAGCGCGTTTTTAAGCGAGGGGCGCTCGCTCGCGTCCTGCGTCGAACTTTGGCAGGGTTTCGTCAAAACGATCCCAGTCCGGCGCGTCCTTGAAGTATATCACACGCTCCGGCCGGATCGCATTCGGATCGTCGAGCGATCCCGCCTGCACCATGACCACATCGCCGGGCAGATCACCGGATGTATAGATCCTGCCCCCGCACGTGCTGCAGAAATGCCGCGTTACCTTGCCGCCAGTATCACCGCTGTTTGTGAACGAAGTTGTCTCTCCCTGCACCTCAAGTTGCCTCTTGTGGATGCCAATAATTGTCGTGTGGCCAGTCCCGGTCGCCTTCTGGCAATCCCTGCAGCAGCACTGGCAGACGAGCAGGCTGGGACCGGTCAACACGTACCGGATCGTGCCGCACAGGCATCCGCCTTCCAGCTTAATTCCTTCAGCGACCATGATGAATCCTCTTCATTCTCACGCGGAGCCAACCCATCGGGCGATAGTGCAACGTGCCGCGCATTGGCCATCTTCCAGACTCGTCGCCAGACGAGGACGCAGTTACGCTGCCGATCATTCTATCATTAAGAAGCGCGTGCTTATATGTCAACCACCCTGACATGTCCCTTGATATATGAGAAAGGGGCGTTGCGGAGTACGACCGAGGCGCTATCACGGCACTTGGCGCCTGTTTTGGGTTCGCCCCAGGGATAAGAATGATGGATATGTACCGAAGAACGCGAACGATCTATCTGTTTTGGCAAATGAACGTCCGCCTTCAACGGGACATGGAGAATGCTCTTTCTGCGTTCAACATGACGCCGGGCCAATACATCGCCCTCAGCCATCTGCGCAGCAAGCATCAGTATTCTGCTGCGGAACTCGCCCGCAAAACAGGCGTGAGTGCCCAGTCCATGAACGAGCTGGTGTTGGCGATCGAGAAAAAGGGCATGATAGTCCGTGAGGCAGTGGACAAAAATCCGCGCGTGAAGCGGATCGCGCTGACGGTGCAAGGCATTGAAACACTTGCAACAATAGAGGCAGAGATAGACCGCCTCGAAGATTCGCTGCTCTCTGTTATCACCCCCACCGAGGTGAACATCATCCGGTCATCGATGATCGCACTTCTCAATCGTCTATCTGAAGGCCCGCTGTAGATCGCGCTGATTTGATCTTGTTGTCTCTATGTCCGGCCATTCGTTGGCCCCGCGCATTAGCGCGCGGCCAACGGTATCGACCATATGCACCCCAAAAAGGCGCGAACGCCCTTTATATATTCGGTGTTCAACCCATGGTCGGAATGACAAAGCTTTGGTCCATCACCGCGCCACCGCTGGGCCAACGCTGCGTGATCGTCTTGACCCGGGTGTAGAAACGCACGCCGTCCATGCCATATTGGTTCATGTCGCCAAAGCCCGACCGCTTCCATCCGCCAAAGCTGTGATAGCTTACCGGCACCGGGATCGGCACGTTGATGCCGACCATGCCGACTTCGACATTGGCGCAGAATTTCCGCGCATAATCACCGTTGCGAGTGAAGATCGCCACGCCGTTGCCATATTGATGCTTCGTCGGATAGCTCAGGGCTTCTTCGAACGTCTGCGCCCGCACCATCTGCAACACCGGGCCGAAAATCTCTTCATTATAGCTGTGCATGTCCGGCTTCACATGGTCGAGCAGCGTGGGCGCCAGAAAGAAGCCATCCTCATAGCCTTGGAGTGCGAAACCGCGTCCGTCGACAACCAATTCGGACCCTTCATCGACCGCCAGCTGGATATAGTTTTCGATCCGCGCCTTGTGCGCCGAACTGACCACCGGGCCGTAATGGGCGTCAGGATCGCTCGGCACGCCGACACGCAAGCCCGCGATGCCGGTCTCCAGCTTTGCCCGCAGCGCCACCGCGGTCGCCTCGCCAACCGGTACGACCACCGGCAACGCCATGCACCGTTCGCCCGCCGAGCCATAGGCAGCGCCCAGAATGTCGGCGACCGCCTGATCGAGATCGGCGTCGGGCATGACGATGCCATGATTCTTGGCCCCGCCCATGCACTGCATCCGCTTGCCGTTCGATGCGCCCCGTCCATAGACATATTGGGCGATATCGGACGATCCGACAAAGCTGACCGCGCGGATCGCAGGATTGTCGAGGATAGCGTCCACGACCTGCTTATCGCCATGGACGACGTTGAGGATACCCGCCGGCAGCCCCGCCTTCATGGCGAGTTCAGCCAGCCGCACGGGCACGGAAGGATTGCGCTCGGACGGCTTCAGGATGAACGCATTGCCGCACGCGATCGCGGGTGCGAACATCCAAAGCGGGATCATGGCCGGAAAGTTGAACGGGGTAATACCGGCCGCAATCCCGATCGGCTGACGCATCGAATACACATCGATCCCCGGCCCTGCCCCTTCCGTATATTCGCCTTTCAAAAGATGGGGGATGCCACAGGCAAATTCGACCACATCGAGGCCGCGCTGAATATCGCCCTTGGAATCCGAATGCACCTTGCCATGTTCGGCCGACAGCATTTCGGCCAGTTCATCCATATGCGTTTCGATCAGGGCCTTGAGATTGAACATCACCCGCGCGCGGCGCTGCGGGTTCATCGCTGCCCAGGCAGGCTGCGCCGCCTGTGCATTGGCGACGGCGGCGTCCAGCTCGGCGGGATCGGACAGGCGGACCTGCGCCTGCACCTTGCCGGTTGCGGGATCGAACACGTCGCCCAGCCGGGTGGATGCCGATGCCTGATGTTGGCCGCCGATGAAATTGTCGATGATGCGCATGATGCCCTCGCGATAAATGCCTGACGCGGCCATTAGCCTATGGCGTCGAGCGCAAAAATGATCATATCTGCGTATCTGTTGTGCATGGGTGCATATGCTTCACTGGGATGATCTTCGCCTGTTCCTCGCCGTCTCCCGCGCCGGACGCTTGACCAGCGCCGGGCAGGCGCTCGGCGTCAACCACACCACCGTCGCCCGACGCCTGACCGCGCTGGAGGAGGCGCTTGGCGCGCGCCTGTTCGACCGGACCTCGCGCGGGGTCGCGATGACCGCGGCGGGCGCGCTGCTGCTCGACCATGCCGAGCGCGCCGAACGCGAGTTCGATGCCGCCGCCGCCGCCCTGTCGGGCCGGGCCGAAGCGATCGCGGGCGAAGTCCGCCTCGCTACGCCCGAAGCCTTCGGCACCTATATCGTCGCGCCCAACATCGCCGATTTCCGCACCCGCTATCCCGATTTGCTACTGGAACTGATGCCGGAATCCCGCGCCGTCAGCCTCGCTAACCGCGAAGCCGACATCGCCATCACGGTCGATCGACCGCCACGGGGCAAGCTGGTGGTGCGCAAATTATGCGATTATCGGCTCAGCCTTTACGCTTCGGCTGATTATCTCGCCTCTCACCCGCCTATTCGCGACGCGCGGGACGTCGCTGCGCAGCCCTTTGTAGGCTATATCGACCAGATGATCGACATGCATGGCCTGCGCTACCTGTCCGAAGTGGCGGATGAGACACGCCCTGTGTTCCGCTCCAGTTCGATCGTCGCCCAGCAAAAGGCGGTGGCATCCGGCGTAGGCCTGGGTTTGCTCCACCGCTTTTCCGCCGACAGCGAACCGGGCCTTGTCCGCATCCTGCCCGAGCAAGTGGAAATCACCCGCAGCTACTGGCTCGTCCTGCGCCCTGAGCACCAGAAGTCTCCCCGCACCCGCGCCGTCATCGACTTCATCGACGACCTGCTGGCCAGATACCGCACGCGCCTTTGAACGACTGAGTCATCGAGGACGCAGTTTGCAGCGGGGGGTTGGGAACTTATCCTTCGTCAGCTTCGACAATAGCCAATGCGTCAAGGGCTGCGTGTCCAAGCCCTTCGGGGTAGAGAACCAGCGGATTGATTTCAAATTCGCGGATTTGCGTGTTGGCCTCCATGAGCCCAGCGAGTGCCATGACGACATCAATCAGGCTGTCGATGTCACACCCGGGCTGGCCCCTCGTTCCGTGCAGCATCGGCGCCGCCTTGAGCTTCTCAAGTTCAGCCCGGATGCTAGCACGCCCAAGGTCCGAAGGAAACAATCGCCGGTCGCGCATAACTTCGAGCCAGACGCCGCCCAGCCCCACCATCATCGTCACCCCCCAATCGGGGTCACGCTTCGCACCAACAACGAGTTCGATGCCTGAGCGTCCCATCTTTTCGACCAGATAACCGTCGATCGGCAGCCCCGCAGCCCGCGCCGCAAGGCTTTCGCCCATCGTCGTCCAAGCCACCGCAAGGGCATCGGAGTCAGCAATGCCGACCTTCACGCCGCCGACCTCGGTTTTGTGCTGAATGGCGGACGATTGCACTTTCAGGACCACAGGATACCCAATCCGCTCTGCAGTCTGGCGCGCCTCTTCAACCGTGCGCACAAAACTGCCCTCCGGCACAACGATGCCGAGGCGGCTTAACGCTGCCTTGAGAGACGCCTCGTAGGCCAGGTCGTCGGCGGTAAGCACGCCGCCCACCGGCACGCCCCGCGCGCCAGCCTGCTGCGCCTGATCACGCCGTTGGAACAATATGGATAAGGCACGCAGCGCCCGCTCAGGAGACCGGTTGAAGGACCCTTTCGCCGATCGGACCGCCTCCTCGAACCCGTCACTCAATGCCGCTTCACCCCCCACGACAGCGTAGGCTAATGTCTTACCCTCTTTCGTTGCGGCGGCAGCAGCGCCCTCGGTCTTGAAGAGTGGATAGCCCACCGGATCCGGCATCACTGAAATCAGCGATGCAGCCACGCCCGGATCAGCAATCATGACGGAGGCAATTTCACCAAGGAGGGCATCGTCGCGAAGAATTATCGCCGTGACGTCAAGCGGATTGCTGATCGATGCAAAGGGAGGAAGCAACTTATGCAGGCGGGCATCCGTTTCGGACGTGCATTTGGTGAGGGGCAGGCCCAGCTTTTCGCAATAATCAAGCATGAGCGCCTTAGCCGCGCCTGAGTCTGTCAGAATAGCGAGGCCACCGGTCGAAAGTGGTTCGTTACGCACCAGGAGTTCAGCAACGTCAATAAACTCCTCCATCGTCTCTACATGGTGGAGTGGCTCATGCGCCAATATCGCAGACATCACGTCATAATCGCCCGCAAGCGCGCCGGTGTGCGACATCGCGGCTTCACGCGCGGCCACCCCCCGGCCCGGATGCAGCAAGACGATCGTCTTGCCGGCGTCTGAAATCGCGCGGATCGCGGCGATGAACTGTTGGGATTGTCGAATAAGCTCCGCGCAGATGCAGAACACTTTCGTATGGGGATCGCGCGCGAGGGCGTCCATGTAATCGACAATGGAAACACTCCCCTCGTTCCCGGTAGAAACGGCGTAGCTGACGGCCACTCCACGCGCATGGAGCGAAATCATGGCATTCGCCATCATCGCGCCACTCTGCGATATGATGGCGACGGCCGGTCGTCCTTCCAATGGCTCAGGCTTCAACGGCCCGAATGAGAGCGGGACGTTATCGACATAGTTGATCAGCCCAAGGCAGTTTGGCCCCGCGAGTGTAATATCGTTGCGCCGCGCGAATTCCGCGATACGTTCCTGATCTGCCTTGCCCTCGTCGCCCTCCTCGGCAAATCCTGCGGAATAGATGACCGCCGCTTTTATGCCACGATCGACGCACGCCGCGATGGCTGCTTCCACTCCCTCCCGCGGGACCGAAAGAACAGCGGTTTCGATACCGAGAGGCAAGTCGGAAATGGTCGGAACGCAGGGCACGCCAGCGACATCGGTGCGGCTTTTCGAGACCCCATAAAGAGTACCCGGGAAACCAAATCTGATAAGGTTCATGAGCGTGCGTTCCGCCATCGACCCTCCCGCCGAACTAATGCCGACGACAGCCACCGATGTTGGGCGAAGCAGGAGTTCGACATTTGTAGCTTGATCGGTCATCATGGTCTCCCGGCCATCAAAATTGGAACACCGCATCTCGCAACCGCGCGAGCAGGGCGCGCCTATGCGGCCTCCCAATAGCCGGTACTGCACAGCACCTCTTGGCATAGACCGTATAGACATATATCAGGGGTCTTGATAACAAATCCTGTCGACACGTCAATGCCGAGATTCGGGCGATGCGGACATTGTCGGCGTCAAAAAGACGAACGGTTCAATGATGCGCTTGCGACGACCCTTAACAATATTTCGCATCAACCAGTTAGGTCATTGCGACAAAGGCTTATTCGGTCTGGAGCCACGAAATTGCGCATCCCCTGAAGATCGGACGTCATGGACGGTTGCATAGATCCAACCGCAGTTGTAATGAATGTCAGGGAGCTTGATATGTTTGCAAAAAACCAATGGTATGTCGTGGCCTGGGATTTCGAAGTGGAGCAAAAGCCACTCGCCCGCATGATCTGTGGTGAACCCGTGGTCGTGTTTCGCGATACCGAAGGCCGCGTTGCCGCGCTTGAGGACGTGTGCCCACACCGATTAGTGCCGCTTTCGCTGGGCACCCTAGAAGGCGACGCGATCCGTTGCCGCTATCATGGTCTTCTTGTGGACGGCGGTGGGCGGTGCCGTGAAATGCCAGGAGGCGATCCGATCAACGCAAACGTCAAAGCGCGCGCTTACCCCGTGGTGGAACGATACCGTTTTGTATGGGTCTGGATGGGCGACCCCGCGCTGAGCGATGAAGCCTCCTTGCCGAACCTGTGGATGAACGAGCACCCCGATTGGCGCGCGGACGGCGGTGTCCTGCATGTCAAATGCGACTATCGTCTGGTGATCGATAATCTGATGGATCTTTCGCATGAGACCTACGTGCACGCCAGCTCCATCGGTCAAAAGGAGATCCACGATTTCCCCATCGAGACGACGGTAGTGGACGGTGAGGTTATCACCCAACGCTGGATGCCCGCAATCGAGCCCGCTCCGATGTACCGGGCGGCTTTGGGCAACACGCTTGAGGGAACTTCGGGGCTCGTCGACCGATGGCAGATATGTCGCTTCATACCGCCCAGCGGCATCGTGATCGATGTTGGTGTCACCCCTGTCGCGCTTGGCGCTACGTTGGAAAAACACGATCAGGGAGGCATTCGGGGCTTCGTGCTCGACTTCATTACGCCCGAGACCGAGAACACTTGCCATTACTTCTGGGGGGCTGCCCGGATCGGGGACCTTTCCAACGAAGAGCAAATTCGCTCCGCGACGGCTCAGCAACGCGCAGTCTTCATGGAAGACGTGGAGATTCTGGAAGCCCAGCAGCGGAACATCGAGCTGTTAGCCGATAGAAAGCTGCGCGCTTTCAGCGTCGATTCTGGCGGGGTCAGGTCGCGTATCTTACTGAAGAAGATTATCGACCGCGAAAACCTTACGAACAGCGCCTCCGATTTGTCTTGATATACGATTTATCTGGCATTGACCACGCGAACTGCGAAGTAATAGGATATTTCAGATGACTATCGAGAAGGCAGAAGATGCATCCGTTTATCCGCCTTCCTCGGTGGGGTGGCGCGCTGTTACGATATTTACTATCCTTTACATTCTTTCCTATGCCGACCGAAAAATACTGTCGTTAATGATCATTCCAATTCAGAATGATCTGAAAATATCCGACTTCCAGTTTGGGTTGTTGCAGGGTTTTGCCTTTTCGCTGCTTTACGCCCTTGCCGGCATTCCGATCGGGCGACTTATAGATCGCTATCCGCGTCGGTTGATCATGTATATCGGCGTCACTTTCTGGTCTCTTGCAACCGCACTGTCCGGTTTTGCCCAGAACTTCGCGGCGCTTTTTGTCGCGAGAATGAGCATTGGTGTTGGTGAAGCAACGCTCAGCCCCGCATCCTATTCGATGATAAGTGATTTGTTCCCCAAGGGAAAATTGTCGACGGCCCTGTCTGTTTACGGGCTGGGCGTCTCCATCGGCAGCAGTTTTGCTTTCCTCATGGGCGGATCAATCATCACGCTCGTTGCGGCGGCCGACGCAATCAACCTGGGGTGGTTCGGCTCTTTTCACGCATGGCAAATTGCCTTTGTCATCGTCGGTCTGCCAGGGCTGCTGTTGTCACTTCTGGTTTTCACCATCCCCGAACCCCGCCGGATGGGGCTATCACAAAAGGACAAGGCGGGTCCGGAACGTGGAGCAGTGCTGAAATTCATGGTCGAGCGCCGCAGTTTCCTGATTTGCCACTTCGGAGGCTTTTCAGCGATCGGTCTGATGGCATTTTCCGTTAGCAGCTGGGCACCGGCTTTCTATGGTCGGCAATTCGGATGGACTCCTTTTCAGATCGGCATTGCACTGGCGACCTACACGGGCGTTTTCGGTACGTTGGGCGCGCTTGTCGGCGGCCGGCTCGTAGATATGTTCGTGCGTCGCGGTGTAGAGAACGCGCATCTGCATGTCGTCGCCTGGTCGATTGCCTGCGCCACGCCATTTGGGATCGCGGCGTTTCTGTCGCACTCACCGATGTATTCGGTGGCGTTCTTGTGCATCATGAACTTTTTCCTGATGTTCTTTACCGGGCCAGGCGTCGGTGCGCTTCAGCTCATCACGCCGAATGAATTTCGCGGCCAGGTCTCGGCAATCTATCTATTCGTTGTTTCGCTGGTTGGGTTGTCGGTCGGTCCGGTAGCGGTCGGGGCTATCACGGATTTTATTTTCTATGACCGCGCCAAAGTCGGGTGGTCAGTCGCCACGCTTATTGGCATCGGAGGGGTTTTGGCATTCACGCTGCTCAATCTGGGCCGAGCACCTATGCTGCGCGCTCTTAAAGCAGCCCGCTAGAGGTCCTGACGATCCAGGCGATGGCAATGGAGACATAAAATGATCGGAAGAATGGCCATCGCGGCAGCCACTGGAGCAGTCTTTGTCACGCCAGTCTTCGCGAAACCGGCCACTGAAGTGCGGATTGAGAGCGGTACGGTCGCCGGCGCGGTGGAGGACGGCATCCTTTCGTTCAAAGGCATTCCTTACGCCGCCCCACCATTGGGCCCCCTGCGCTGGCGTGCGCCTCAGCCCGCGCCGAAATGGTCGGGTATTCGGGCCTCGACCACCTTCGGTCACGACTGCATGCAAAAGCCTTTCCCGAGTGACGCAGCGCCTTTGGGAACTGGCCCAGCCGAGGATTGTCTGGTGCTCAATGTCTGGCACCCTGCCAACACCAAGGCCAGGAATCTGCCTGTCATGGTCTGGATCTACGGCGGCGGTTTCGTCAACGGCGGTTCCTCGTCGGCCATTTACGACGGCAGCCAGTTTGCGCGCAAGGATGTGATCCTCGTCAGCTTCAATTACAGGCTGGGCCGCTTCGGCTTCTTCGCGCATCCGGCGTTGACCAAAGCCAAACCGGCCGGCGAGCCGCTTGGCAACTATGCGTACATGGACCAGATCGCCGCGCTGAAGTGGGTGCAACGAAACATCGCTGCTTTCGGCGGCAATCCGCGCAATGTCACCGTCTTCGGCGAGTCAGCTGGTGGCGCTTCGGTACTCAGTTTGCTGACGTCCCCCGCCGCCCGGGGGCTGTTTCAGAAGGCCATTGTCCAATCCGGCTATGGTCCAAGTCCGCAAAACCCGATGCGCAAGATTGCGGAAGGTGAACCGGGGGTGCCGACAGGCCATAGCATCGGCTTCGCCTTTGCGAAGGCGAACGGCATCGAAGGGGATGGGCCAGACGCGCTGGCGGCGTTGCGCGCCTTGCCTGCGGAGAAGCTGGTCGATGGCCTGAACATGGCGAGCCTGGGCTCCGCCGCTGCCGCAACCTATGTCGGCGGTCCACTGCAGGACGGCGCGATCGTCGTCGAGTCACCCTATGCGGCTTACCTGGCAGGCCGTGTCGCCAAGGTGCCAGTCATGACCGGCGCTACCAGCGCTGACATCGGCTTTGTCACCGCCCGTACGATGGATGACGTATTCGCGCCCTTTGGCCCGCGTGCGACCGAAGCCCGGAAAGTGTATGATCCGGATGGCGCAGGGAATTTCCGAACCGTCGCATCCAGGGCTGCCATGGATGCGACGATGATCGAACCGGCCCGCTTCACGGCAAAGACTTTCGCCGGTCGCAGCATGCCAGCCTATGAGTTTCGCTTCTCCTACGTCGCAGAGTCCAAGCGCGAAGCATGGCCGCTTGGCGCACCCCATGCGAGCGAACTGCCGTATGTTTTCGACACTTTGAAAGCCAAATATGGCGAGGCACTCACGGAGCGAGACGCCGCGACTGCACGGGCGACAAACACGTACTGGGCCAATTTTGCGAAAAATGGTGATCCGAACAGGCCCGACTTACCCAAATGGCCGCGCTACGACGTCGCGCGCGATCTGATCCTCAATTTCAGTCCAAGCGGCCCGCAGGCCATTGCAGACCCGCTAAAGGCGCGGCTGGATCTGACCGAAACCGCTGCCGAGCCTTTCCGGCGATCACAGTAACATTCCGTACAACATCGGCAAGGTACTGAACCCCACCGTTGAGCGCCTATCTGCTATCGCGCCGACGACCTGCGTTTCTCACACCACATTATTGCATTCAGTTAACGGGCGATGTTGTGGGCTTGAACTCGGCAGCTTGTATCATTGTATGCCCTTGGGCAGCGACCGTTGAAGCGTCCGAACCGACAACGACTTCATAGGTCCCGGCATCGATGCGCCAGACGCGACCGTTTTCGTCCCAGTTGGCCAACAGCCTTGGCTCGGCCGAAATAGCGACAGTCTTGCTTTCCCCCGGCTGCAAGGCGACCTGCACCCAGCCAAGCAAACGCTGCTCGTTCCGCGTCGGCCCCTTGCGCAGATAGAGTTGCGCGGTTTCCAGACCGGCTCGCGAGCCGGTATTGGTAATTGTGATTGTCGCGGTCAGCCCTGCTTCGCCGGTCAGTTTCATGGTGCCATAGCGAAACCGAGCATAGGACAGCCCATAGCCAAACGGGAAAAGCGGCTTTGTTCGTTTTGCGGCGAACCAGCGGTAACCGATGGACGAGCCTTCGATATAGTCCACCGTGCAGACCTTTTCTGACCCTGCCTTGAGCTCTTCCTGTCCCGGAGTGATCAAGCAAGCTGGCGATGATCTGACCAACTGATCGGCGCTCCGCGCGAAAGTGACCGGAAGGCGACCGGAAGGATTGACCTCTCCAAACAGTATCCTTGCGATCGCTACGCCCCCGCGGCTGCCGGCATACCAGGCTTCCACGACGCCTTTCACCGAATCGATCCAAGGCATGAGCACCGGGCCTCCCGTTTCCAGCACTACGATGGTCTGCGGATTGGCCGCACCCACGGCGCGAATGAGATTTTCTTGATGTTCGGACAGACGAAGCGATGCATCGACGGCCTCTGTCGTCCATTGCTCTACGAACAATATGGCGACATCAGCCGCTTTAGCGCGGGCCACTGCGGCCGCAATGTCATCGCCTTTGTCAAAAGTGACGTCGGCTTTTGGTGCGCGGACGCGGATGGCCTGCAACGGCGGGGAAGGGTGATAGACCACACCTTCAATCCAGCTGGGCACGCCCGCCGGCGACGGAAGCACTAACGAGCCTTTTGGAACGACCTGAGACGAGCCACCGCCTGACAAAACCCCAATATCGGCGTGCCCACCGATGACGGCGATGCGCTTTGCGGTCGCGGCCAGTGGCAAAACATTGCCCTCGTTCTTCAGAAGAACGATACCGGATTCGGCCACCTGCTGCGCGACTGCAGCCTCAGCCTGCGGGTCCCAAGGGCCGGGCGCGTGTTGAGGGTCCATCAGCCCGTTGGCGAACATGCTCCTAAGGATGCGGCGAACCATGTCGTCGACGCGGCTTTCGCTCACCCGTCCGTCAGCCAGCGCCTGACGCAGGGGTCGATCGAAAAAGATTTCCGTGTCATGCTCTGCGCCTGACTGCTGATCAAGGCCGGCAGTGGCGGTGTCCACGCTATGCACCGCGCCCCAGTCGGACATGACCCAGCCCTTAAAGCCCCAATCCTTCTTCAGCACGTCCGTCAGCAAATGCTGATTTTCACACGCGTAGCTGCCATTAAGCTTGTTGTAGGCGCACATTAACGCGCCCGGATCACCCTTTTCTATGGCAAGCTCAAAGGCGAGCAGATCCGATTCATGAAGGGCGGTATTCGAAATTCGGGCATCAAGAATTTTACGGCCCGTTTCCTGCGCGTTGAGCACGAGATGTTTGACGGTGGAGACGATATGTTGCGACTGGACACCGCGGATTGAAGACCCTCCCATAGCGCCCGTTAGCAGCGGGTCTTCGCCCAGATACTCGAAATTGCGACCGTTGAACGGATCGCGCGCCAGATTTACGCCGCCGGCCAGCAGGACGTTGAAGCCCTTATGCCGCGCCTCCTTTGCAATCATGGCCCCACCGGCGAAAGCAGTATCCGGGTTCCAGGTTGCGGCCAGCGCCATGCCCGAGGGTAAGGCAATCGCGTCGTCACCTGTACGCCGCGCATTGGAAACGCCGAGAGACGCATCGGTTTCCTTGAGCATTAGAATGCCAAGGCGCGGTATTCCGGCGACATAGCCTGCTGAGGAGATCACCCCGGTCGGCACCTTGTCCACCTTGCTCGGACTATGGCCGTGCACCAACGCGATCTTCTCATCAGGCGTCATCTGCGAAAGCACAAGCTCGGCACGCTTATCCGGCGACAGGGCAGGATCTGACCAAGGGAAGACCGCATTCTGGCCTAAGGACGGCTCGGCACAGCCGATCATCAGCGCAAAGGTCAGGACGCGCAGTTTTCGATTTGCCAAGAGACGTTCCTTGCTACCAAACATAATGAGCGAACCCCCTGCTCTATACGGTTATAATTCTGTTTTTATTGGGTTTTTGCCTTAGTTCCGCTGAATACTCTTCCGTAGAACGCCATTGTGTCGAAGGGTTCGTACTGAAGTATTTGATCGAAATTGTGCGGGGCACCGGGCACGGTAATGAACGCATGCGGCAAGCCGAGGCCGTTCAGGAATTCATGGGTTTTGGTCGCCGCTGAAAACAGACTGTCCCGGTCTCCGACGATAATTCGGAGCTTCTTATGCTTCAGCGCAGCAAAATTGGTCATGGCAAAGTGCGCGATGGACTGGGCGTCCCAATAGGTCTGCGAGATACCCTTTGCAGGCTTATCGAAGATAGCGGGAGCGTTACCGGTCACGGCGGCGAACATGTCAGCATATTTGAAGCCCAGCCGAAGAGCGCCATACCCACCCATCGAATGCCCCTCGATGGCGCGACCTTTTGCGGACGCGATCGTGCGGTAATGGCCGTCCACATAGGGGATCAAATTTTCGATCAGGACAGTTTCAACTGGCCGCCCCCCGTCCTCCCGGTCCAGATACCATCCGGTGTTAGGGCTCTCTGCCAAAACGATAATCGCAGGCGGCATGACGCCGCTGCGGATCGCTGCGTCCGCGCGGGAGATATATTCGCTGGTAATCGCGCGCTTTGAATCGACGTTCATGCCGTGCAGGAAGTAAATCACCGGATAGCGGCGCCTGGGTTCCGCGCTGTAACCCGGCGGCAGGTAAATACGGTAGCTGCCGAAGCTCCCTTCCCCACGCGCGGGGGTCGGATACAGCTGATATTCTGTTCCGCCAAGAGACAGGGCCACCGGATCGACGAAGTTGTCGCGCGGGGTCGTCACAAAGGCGGAGAGGCTTGCCGGAGCAGGCTGCTGCAGCAGATACTGATCGAAAAAGCGGGAGATCGACTGAACAACTATCGGCGAGAGCAGGTCGGCCAGATCATGAGAAGCCGCCATCGGCAACGTCAGCGTTGAATCGACATTCGCGACTTTGAGCGCCGAAATCAGCATCTGGCTCTGACGGGTCGAAACGTCACGATCCGCCGTGCCATGCACGATGAGAAAAGGCGCATCGTCGGCAGTGACATAGCGGATCGCATCCAGTCCTCCGCTCGCCACCGGTCCGGCGAGGTCGACCACGGCTTGCACACGGCTTGAAACAGCCGAGTCAAATTCGCGGTTCAGGGAAGCCCGATCGCCAGTGGTTCCGGCAAGGGCGGCGAGTTGCCCGCCCACACCAAAGCCCATTACAGCAATTTGGGCTGGATCGAGATCATAGTCGGCGGCGTTGGCGCGCAGCCAGCGAACCGCCGCCTTCACGTCGTCCAGTTGCATTGCAAGCGTGACGCCGGGGCCGCTGCGATAATCGATGCTCGCCACCGCGATGCCGCCGGGCCGCATCATGCCCACCGCAGGCGAGGCGATCTTGCCACCGGGTGCCCCTTCCCCGTGGATCCAGATGACGACAGGTGGCTTCGCAGGGGCAGGCTCGATCCGGTAGAGGTCAAGGCCGAGAGCCTTGTCGCCGTCGCGCGAATAGACGAGGTCCAGGCTTATCTTCAACTCTGGGCCGGGTTGTTGACGTGGCCCCTCGGTGGGCGTTGCGCTGGCAGGCAGCGTCGGGGTCTGAGCTTGGCTCGCCTGACAAAAGGTCGTTGAGAAAGCGAACGCCACGGCAGTGACGCCCAAAGCAGTCGACCTTCTCATAGATGCAAACGCCATGTTCCCAATCCCACATCGTTTGGAGGCGACGGCCAAGCGCGGATCGTTCGCCGTTGATCCAAACAAATCCGCCGTCCCTTCTTAGCAAGGCGACGGCGGATTTCCGAAAGGATCCGGGCGGCACGCAACGTTCCTGTCATATGCAACCCTTCGGCAGGCAAACTTGGTGACCATTTTCTACGATCACCAAAACTTGCCCGTCGGATTACCCCTTCACGCGAATGCCGAAGCGAAATGCCCGACCGATCCCGTCATAATAGGGCCCGGTAAGAGCCGAAGAAGGCTGGAGTGGGAACGGCGGATTTGAGTCAAACAGATTGTTGATATTGCCGAAAATCTGAACTTTCCGCCCCCCGGAATTCACGATGTCATAGGACACTGCGAGGCTCCAGATCGTTTTGGCCGGTACGGTATAGATGTTGGCACTCGTACGGGTTCCCGGAATGGCGAGATTATCGATATTGCCACCATCGATATACCGGCCCTGAAGAGAGGTCGAAAAGTTCTTCAGGTTGTACGTGAGTGTGGCACTGCCCAACCAATGGGGCACGTTGGCGCCGCCAAAGGCGCTGCCAAGCTGGCCTGCCCGGTCGATGGTAGTGACGGGATCGGTCGTCGAAAGTTCATTCGTGTAGGTGGCCAGTGCCCGCAGGACGAAGTCGCCGCCCCAGGGCAGAAACGCGGCGGGCCGGGCATAGACCATTTCGAAGTCCAGTCCGTTCGTCTGAAAACTATTCAGGTTAAGGAATGGGCTGCGGACTTGGCGAAGACTCCTGTCCGGGTTGCGGTCGATCTGATTGCAATATTCCGTCAAACCTTCCGCACACCGGTTGATGATCGTCTGACCATCGACCCGCGCGATCACGTCGTCGATGCTGATGTTGAAATAGTCCACCGAGAACCGGAAGCCGGGCAGCCATTCAGGCCTCAGCACCATCCCCACCGTAAAGGTCGTCGCGCGTTCCGGATCGAGATTGGGATTGCCACCGGCGATAGACGAGATCGGCCCCGTCGGGATATTCAGGACCCGATCGACCGGCTGGAAGGGCGACGCGGCCTGGAGCGTGAACAGTTCGTTGATGTTGCCAGCCCGAATATCCCGCGAAACCGCACCGCGCAGCTTGAACTGGTCGTTCACGTCCCAGGTGAGACCTGCCTTCCAAGTCGCCACCGAGCCTGATGTCGAATAGTCTGTGTATCGACCGGCAAGCTGAAGATCCATTGCACGCCCGAAGCGCGAATCCTTCAGGATCGGCAAGACGAGTTCGCCAAAGGCTTCCTTGACGGAGAAACCACCCTTCAAAGGCTGCTGATTGGCGAATTCAAAGCCAAAGGCCTGACTGACCGCATCAACCACTTGGTTAGCGCGTTCCTTGCGATACTCCGCGCCCAGGGCCGCAGAAATCGGACCGGCGGGCAGGTTGAACAAATCGCCCGTGACGCTCGCCGAAGCCACCTGCTGAATATATTTGCTGTCGAGTTTGCCAACACCTGTGGTGTAGGCGAGCGCCGCAGCCGAAGGTGCGCCAACGCCGAACATATTGAATGGCACACACCCATCGGCAGGATTCGTCAGGGTCGATCGGCAGATCGGACCGTTCGGGCCAGCGACGACATCGATCGCTTGCCGGTACTTCGCCATGATCCGGTTATTGCCGGACCGCGTCTCATCGACTGTATTACGACCGTATTGATAATAGGCGTCCCATTTCCAGTTGCCGATGCCAAGCTCACCATCCAATCCTACTGTTATGCGTTGATTGTGGTTAGCGGAACGGACGCGTTCAATGTTTTCGATGTTGCCGTCGAGGTCATAACCATCGCGGCCCATGATCACGGCGTTCAGGCCGAAACTCAGCATGGTGGCCCGAACGGACGCCGGCAGGAACGGATTGTCGACCCGGGCGACCAGCGACGTATCTCGGGGCGGCACAGCCACATATTCGGCTGTGGAGTGGGCATCGGAAGCCTCGATATTGAAGTTCAACCCGTCGGTGACCTCAAAGTCCAGGCGAGCCAGCACGTTCCAGCGCTCGACTGGCGCCCGGTACGGCTGGTACGCTACGGGGTTATTTCCGGGCTGGCCGCCGCCGATCATGAAGCCGCCGAAAACCTGGCCATATTGCAGACGCCCGGTGCTCCCGTCGGCGTTGAAGGTGGTTCCCCGCAGACCAGAGTTGTTGAAGGCCAAAGTGGTAGCCGCGTCCGCGGCCGCGTTCGCGGCTCCACCAAGCAAAACAGGACGATTAATCAGGCCGCCTGGTGCCTGGTCGGCATATTGGAGATCTTCGGTATAGATCGTGCAGGGCAGACCATTTGTCGCACAAGCGCCATTGGCAACGGCGCCGCGGTTCTTGATCCAGTCCTGGCGCTTCAGAACGCCTTCGTAACCAATGCCTTTATCCCTGCTATATTCGCCGCCGATAGTGATGTGGCCGCGACCGCCCATAAATCCCGTGCCGGCAGCGCCGCTGAACGTGTAATTCTCGCTATCGCCCCTTTCGGAGATGCCATACTGGGCCGATGCTTCGACGCCCTGAACCTTCTTTTTCAGGATGATGTTGGCGACGCCGGCTACCGCGTCAGAACCCCAGGAAGCAGAGGCGCCCCCGGTGACGATTTCGATGTTCTCGACGAGACTTGAGGGAATGACATTGACATCCACCTGACCCGCCAGTGACGAGGGCGTTACACGGCGACCGTTGACCAGAACCAGAGTGCGCTGGTTCCCTATCCCGCGCAGGTCCAGGTAGGTCTGGCCGCTCAGGGAAAGGCTAAGCGACTGGTTATTGGGCGAGCTGCCTCCGCGAAACGACGGCAGTTCGTTGAGAACTTCAGACACGTTGTTAGGCGCGCGACGCTGCAACTCAGTGGCATTCAACACCGTCGTGGGCGTAGGTGCGGTGAAGCCCGTGCGATTGACGCGCGAGGCCGTCACGATAATATCTTGAGCAGGCGCACCTTCAGCGGGGGTATCCTGAACGGGAGCACCTTGAGCAGAGGCGTCTGGGCCGGGCGCGTCCTGCGCCATTGCTGGTGCGCCCATCGACAGCATGCTCAGCGCGGTGGCGCCCATCAGGCCGCGACGGACGAACTTCTGACGCGCGTTTTGCTCGCGAATTTTCGGACCTGAATTCAAGCGCATGACTTCCTCCCCAACTTGTATTGACACCGACGTATCATATATCAAGGACCCTGATACAACGTGACCCTGAAAGCGTCAATCCGCAAATGTCTCAATACGTAAATCGTCCCAGCTTGTATGAAACTTTGGAGACCATAGATGCCGAAAAGCGTAGAAAATGCTGGAAATATTTCTGGTAAAACGGCTTAGGGCAACAGCCGTCGGAAGCGCCCTGAATTACGAGAGTGCGTTGACACGCAACTTGCCGCTATTTATCAAGGAGCCTGATGTTAAAGTGCATCGTGTTCGTGACGGCTCGCCTACAGCCAGCGTCCACGGCACGAAGACCGTCAGCGCCATGGGATTTTTCAATGACAGCCGTAAACACACTACTCGCTCGCTTGGGCGCCATTGACACCTGTGCCTTGTCCGATGCGCTCGACAAATTGGGACTTGCCGGACAAGTCACTAGTCTGCGTCGCGAATCCGGCCAAGGGCGGGTGGCCGGGGTTGCTGTGACGGTGAAGCTGGGAACAGGTGCACCGCCAGCGGGCAAGGCTACGCATCTTGGCACTAAAGCCATTGAGGCAGCAGACGACAGCACGATCATCGTCGTCGAACAGCGTACCGGTGTCGAGGCGGGATGCTGGGGCGGGATGCTGACCCGCGGTGCGATCCATGCCAATGTGCGCGCGGTCGTCGCCGACGGGCCCGTGCGCGACATCGATGAAGCCCGTGAACTCGACTTTCCCATATTTACCAATCGACTGACTTGCCTGACTGCGCGCGGGCGCGTGGTCGAGAAAGCGACCAATGTCCCGGTGCAGATTGGCGACATCACGGTCTCGCCGGGCGACTATGTAATTGCCGACGGTAGCGCCGTCATCGTGATCGCGCCGGACCAAGTGGACGCGGTGCTCGAAGCCGCAGAGGCTATCGTGGCGCGTGAGGCACTGATGATCTTGGAAATCGACAAGGATGTGCGGATGAGCGAGGTGCTTGGCGGAAACTACGAGCACATGCTGGAGCGCGATTGACGGGGCAGGCACCGTGCAGACGCGGTACAATTTAACGAATACGCAAGTGCAGGAGAGACCGCATGGCGCATTTTCTAGTCGAATATAGCGACATTGGTAGCGCCGAAGCGCGTGAGAAACATCGCGGCGAGCATATCGCTTATCGCAAAGGCTTGGGCGATACGATGCGGCTGGCGGGGCCGATCCTCGATGACGCCGGCATCGCTGTTGGAAGCCTTGTGATCCTGGAAGCTGACGACCGCGCCGCAGCTGGGCGGCTGGCGGCCAGTGATCCATATGTTTCTGCGGGCGTTTTGCAGGTGTCATCGGTGCGCGGCTACCGGATCGCGGCGATGAAGCCCCCTCAATCCTGAGTTGATTTCACCCCACTACGTACGCGAAAGCGATGTGGCAGCCGATCACGCCTGCCAATACACAAAGCCCATGGCGTTACCTGTGCCCGCTTCGCTGCGATAGCACGGCACATAGTCGACGACATGCGGCGTCAGTCCCAATTCCGCCATCGCGCCCGCGACGGGCACCCAGTTTTTAATTTCCGATGTACCGTCCTGGAATACCCCCTCACCCAGTTCAGTGACACGTGCCATGTCGCCAGAACGCAGGGAATCAAGGAACATCGCATCCAACGCCTCGTCGATGACGAAATGCGTCAAGCCGCCCGATGCTATGATCGCGACCCGCAGGTCGCTGGGCCATGCCTGGATAGCGCGCAAGATCGATTTGCCGAACGCATGACAGCGCCCCACAGTCGGCTGGTTGGGCGGATAGAATGTGTTGATGAGCACCGGCACGGTGGGGATCGGCCTGTCACGCATGATCCGGCGGAATACGAACCCGAAGGCATGGGGCGTCTCCGGCTTGGGCAACATCTTCATTGCCGCAACGTCGAATTCGTCTTCCATGGCGCCCTCGATGATCTTCAGCGCCAGTTCCGGGTGGCCCGCCGATGTCTCGCCGCCGGGGGGGATATATCCTGGAATGGATTCGGCGATGCCTACCGGCAGCTTGGCCATCCGTTCCGCCGAAAATTCGAAGTTGGTGATCGCGTCACCGTAGAAGACGCTGAAGGCGGGGATCAACCGCTCGTCGAATATCTCCATCTGGTCGTTGCCGATAATCACCGCAACGTCGGGCTTTGCCGCCGCGAACACATCGGCCAGCTGCTCGATCGCGGCCTGGCAGCGTTGCTGACGCTCGTCCCATGCCGCCTCGGTAATCTGCTCCGCCAGCCCCTCACCGCTACGCGCGGCCACGAGGTCATCGAAGCTCCAACGTCCACCACGCCAGGCATGCATGGCCGCCCGATCCGCAGGCAGCCGCGCGCCCCACAGTTCGGTTTCGGTGACGAGCATCGGCCCATGGCTGGTGCCGATACCGAGTACGATCTCTGCCATAGTTAAATCTCCGCCTTGTCGAGCTTGAACAGGCTGCGTGAATTGCCTTCAAAGATCGCGGTCTTGTCGGCATCCGACAGCCACTCGAACCCTTTGATGAAGGGCGCGATATCGTCGAACGTGGTCCCCGTGTCGGGATTGATCGACGAACCCACGCCCGGACATTCAGCGCCGAACAGGCAGCGATCAGGGCCGACCGTTTTGATCAGCAGCCGCAGCGCTTCCTCCGAATAGAGCACCGTGTCGTAATAGAGGTTGCGCATGGAATCGAGGAATTCGAATCCCCGCCGGGCCGCCGACGAACGGAACCGACCGATATGATAGGGAATTGCGCCGCCGCCGTGGCTGATGACGATCTTGAGGTTCGGGAAATCCTTGAACACGTCGGATTCGAGCAGCCCATAGACCGCCATCGTCTCCTCAAGCAGGAAATTGAGCGTGTAGGGCGCGCGCGTTGACCGCGAACTGCCCGCATGAATGTGCGCCGGTACGTCTAGTTCGCACAATTTCTCATAGAGCGGGTACCAGTAGCGATCGCCCAGCGGCGGCGGCTCGATCCCGCTGTTCTCGTAGGGATCGGGGTTGAGCAGGCAACCCTTGAAGCCCAACCGGGTGATCGCGCGTTCGAGTTCTGGCAGCACCACTTCGACCGGATCGCCTGCAACCTGCGGTAGCCCGGCTATGCCGACGAACTTGTTCGGCAGAAGCTGCACCTGACGGGCGATGATATTGTTCGTCTCTTCGGTGAACCAGTGAACGAGCTTGCCGGGTTTTTCGGAATGCATCTGCTGGAATGGTCGTGGCGAGAGCAGTTGGAGATCGGTGCCGACACGGTCGAGCATGTCGAGATGGCCGCATGGGGCCATCTCGCGCTTGTTGGTGTAGGCGAGAATCTCTTCATCGGTCAGTTCGGGAAACTTCCGTCCGTGTTCGCCGCGATGCGACAGTAACAGCGTTTTGTAGACCCATAGCTCGGCGGGCGCACTGACATGGCCATGACAATCAATAATCACCAGCTTCTCCTCCGCTGAACGGACATATTGCGTTTTCAATCATTTACTGTGGCCAACCCGGCTTGGGCATCGCGCCCGCAAAAGGCAGTTGGCTCTGGGTGGTGGAAAAGGAAATCGCCGGCGCGACGAGATCGATTTGCCCCAGCGGAGTCGACAATTGCCGCATGCGCGGCTCGCCAATATCTGAAGACGTGGTCGGGTCGACCGCATCCAGACCCAAGCCGAGCAGCCACATGGCAATCCGAGCCAGCGACAGCTCAGCCCGGTAGCTGCCACCTTCGTTCGCGCGGCGCTGCATCAGCGACGCGACAACTGCAGTGCCCAGGAAACCGACCAGCGCATCGGTGACGACCCCCGGCGGCGACACCTTCGGGCGATCATAACGGGCCTCGATCGCCGTGGCTCCAGTTGATGCCAAAGCGAGGCCGTCGAACCCGCCCCGTTTGGACCACGGTCCAACAGGCCCGTAACAACTCACGGCGATCTGGATGATGCCCGGTTTGAGTGCCGCGATGTGTTCAGGGCCAAAGCCGTATCGTTCAAACACGCCGGGTCGCCACGAGTGTACGAAGACATCGGCGTCTTTCAGCAGTTGCGTCAGCCTGTCCCGGTGGGCGGGATCCGAAAGTTCAAGCGTAGCCGTACTCTTGCCAAGCCGAAACTCCGTGCTGACCGCCTTGGGATCGTCGAGATCGGGATTTGCAGAGCGGAGATGCAGAACATCGGCGCCATATTCGGCAAGGCCGCGCGTGATCATGGGCCCGGCGAGAACGTGGGTCATATCGACCACCTTGATCCCGGCGAACGGCCTGCTGGCTTTCTCCAGCGCGATCGGCGGCGCATCCCCTACCCGGTCGATATGGATCAGGGGACTGGAGCCAAGCGCGATTCCCTGTTCGGTGCCCAGCCATTCCTCATTCTCGCGCACGACAGCGACCGGTATACCTTGCGCGGTCATCGCCGTTTCAAGCGGGTCGGCATTCCATTTGGCAATTTCCGCCGCCACCGCTTCCCGATTTCCGGCGCAATTGAGGAAGCGCAGCGTATCGTCGCGCAGTTTGGGGACGAGATTGCACATGTAAACTACACGCCCATCCGCGCACTTGAAATGGCCCATACATGGGGCGGCATCCGCGAGGCCCGTCCAGTCACCAGTGGGGCTACCATCAAGCAGCGTGTGGAAGAATGGCCGGAAGTTAAAGACAATCTGCCGCGCATCTATGGTCATATCTTCGGCCGGGCCGGAGCGCGCCTGAGCCAGCGACGCGACAGCAATCGCTTGCGCCGCAAGGGCAATTGCGCCGGCATCCATTACCCTGAGGGGGCTATTCAAATTCGGCGGCGTTCCGTTTATCGTTACGCTCGCCGGGAGATCGAAGTCCGAAAGACCAATTTCGCTGATAACATACCGAACATCGGCTTCCGTGATATCGGTCAAGCCTGGATCAAACCGCATCGAACCGTTCCCTAAAGCTATGGCGCGGGTATTTGGAATGTGGCGCGCGACCGGTCGTCATTCAGGCAGGCCATAAACCACGCCTTTGAACGCCGTCACCACTTCGGGATCCAATGGGGAGAGGAGCCCTGCGCTTCGGGCGGCCTGCAATCTCCGAAAGGCCTCGTCGGCATCGCCCGAAATTTCATAGGCGACGACATGCGCATATTCCGGCGACGGTCGACCTTCGATCTCCCTACGCGTCATGCGCCGAGCAGATTCAAATCCCTCAACGGCGAGGATTTGCGCAACATGCTCTGCATACCATGCATGAAATTCCGCCTCCCTCCCCGGCGCCCAGTTGGAGAAGACGAGATAGAGGGTCTTTTGAACTTCAGGCACGTCGCTCCCTCTCGGCAAGTTCTTGCGATCGTCAATCATCGGTCCGGCGCGTCTGCAGCTTATGGTAACCAAGCTGGGCTCTGGCATCGCGGAGGCTCGATCCCTGACTGCACGCTTTGCGAATGGCGGCTTCCGTCTCGAAAATCTCGGTTGCTGCGGCAAGAACGGCATTCTCATGTTCATGCGGAATAACGATCACGCCATCTGCATCGCCGACGATGATGTCTCCAGGCGCCACGCGCGCGCCGCCGATTGTCACGGGCACATTGGTCGCCTCCAATTGCACGCGATCCTTACCCGTGCGCATCCAGTGCCCTTTGGAAAAGATCGGATATTGAAAGTCGCGGCAACATTGAACGTCGCGACAGATGCCGTCGATCACGGTCCCGCCGACCCCGCGGCGGGAGGCGACTTCGGTCAGGATATCGCCCCAGATCGTGGCATCGTCTCGACCACCATTGTCGATGACAACGATGTGGCCGGGAGGAACATCGTCGATAAAATCACCGACCGTTCCCGCAGGCCTGCCGGCCGGGCCGAACAACAAAGTAAACGCGCGCCCGCACAGCTTAAAGCGCGGATCCCGCCCCTCGATGCGATAGCATTGGCCGACAATGCCGAGGCGATCCAGGGCATCGCTTATCGTCGCCGTCTCAAGACCAGCAGCCTTTACGACGTTCGGGTCCAACTCAGTCATACTTCTCTCCAGCGGCACGTCGCGCGCTTTGGGTCCGGTAGAAATGCGGTCACGACCGCTGATCACAGGCCTTTTGGGGTCAAGGCACGCACACTCGCTCGCGATTGAGCAGCAGACGTGCCTTAACGCGGGTCAGCCTTCGGTGCGGTCATATGACCCAAGGCCTGGGCGGAAGGTCTTTGCTTCCAGAAACTGATCGAGACCCTTTTTCATGCCGCGTTCTTTGTCATGCAGGATGGCCTGCTCAACCTTCGCGTTGTTGTAGTCCTCCGCCATGGCCCAATCCATGTTGGTCACGCCGTGGTAACATTCCTTCGCGCCGTGCAGGAGAATAGGATTGATCTTGAGCAGCTTCCGAGCGAGCTCTTCTGTTCTGGCCCGGAGATTTGCAAGAGGCACAGCTTCGTTCACAAGTCCCATCTCTGCAGCTTTGCGACCATCAAAGACTTCGCCCGTCAGCACATAATAAAGCCCGTCACTCTGCCGCATCTTGGACGCAACAGCTTTCATCACGTTGCCCCCAGGGACAATGCCCCAATTGATTTCAGACAGGCCGAAGGTGGCTTCTTCAGCAGCCAGCGAGAGATCGCAGGACACCAGCGGCGTAAAGGCGCCACCGAAGCACCAGCCGTTCACCATGGCGATTGTCGGCTTGAAGAAAGTCTTCAAGTGGCGCCACTGCCACTGATAGGCGTCCCGCTTGGTAGCCAACACTTCAGGCCGCGATGCACCTTCCAAGTTCCGAAAATATTCCTTCAGGTCCATGCCGGCAGAAAACGCTTCGCCCGCGCCAGTGAGGACGAGAACGCCACACCGGTCATCCACTTCCAGGCGTCGCAAGACCTCGACCATCTCGGCATTGAGCGCAGGGCTCATCGCGTTACGCTTTTCGGGGCGATTAAGGCTGACCCAGGCGATCCCGTCATCAAACTCGATTTTCACGTTCTCGTACACGTAATCGCTCGTCTTTGGATCTGAATCAGCCATGCTTTGCTATCCCCATGATATATGTCAGGGGCCTTGATAACTCAGTGAAGAGCGTCAGTCAATCCGTAACAGGCAGATTGAATGACCTAAGAACCTTCATGCGGGTGTTTATAGTTACTGAAAACAAGGGATAAATTCATACGATGTTGACGGCAAAAAGCAAAATGGTATCAGGTGTCCTGATATATGGCGATGGGCCTGCATTCGTGCGATTGCGGATCATCTTGGAGAGTGAATATGACTGTAAATTCATCCATGGCCGGAAAAGTTGTTTTATGCACAGGCGCCGCCCGGGGGATCGGCCTTGCGACCGCCAGTGCTTTTGCTGCACGGGGCGCTATCGTCTATGCAGCGGACATACTTGCCGAATTGGAGACGGACGAGCCTTCTCCACTGATAATTCCGGTCACGCTTGATGTCCGTTCCGAACAGGACGTCGCCGACCTGATCGACAGAATTGTACGCGAACAGGGCAAGCTGGACTATGGGTTCAACAATGCCGGAATCGTGCTCCCTACGCGTGAGGCGGAATGGGATGTCGAGCACTTCAGCACTTTAATGGACATTAACGCGGCTGGTGTCATGCGGTGTATGAAGCATGAGCTGCGCGTGATGCAGGCGGCGGGATACGGCGCCATTGTAAACACGGCATCAAGTGCGGGCCTGGTGGGGATACCTGGCGCTGTTGCCTATGTGGCGAGCAAGCATGCCGTGGTTGGAATGACGAAAGCCGCGGCGCTTCAATATGCCAAGCAGGGCATCAGGATAAACGCAGTCTGTCCAGGCGCCACCGATACGGCCATGACAGCCATGGCGAGAGAGCGGCGTGGCGGGGACGACAAGGCGATGGCTGGAATACCCATGGGCCGTAGAGCCGCCCCTGAGGAAATCGCCGAGGCCGCAATATGGCTCTGCTCCGATGCGGCGTCTTATGTGACCGGTCATGCTCTGGCAGTCGACGGGGGGCATGTCGCTGCATAGCGCGATGGCGTAGCGCGATGGCGGGGGCATAGCCGTTTGTCAGGTCGGCTATGCTTTCGATCTATTTGCCCTGGCCACCATGATACAGATGTTCTCAGTCGCGGGGTGACGTCGCACGGGGCCGACGGGCTGCCGCCGGCACGCGATTGGCTTCGAGCCAGTCCAGATTTTCGCTTTCCAGGCGTTGTTGCGCGATTCTGTCGCCGAAGCTGCGCTCGGTCTGGTTGCGTGCTGTCCATGCCTGCCAGCCGCCGCCCGGCGCTCCGTCTCGGGCAAAGGCGATCAGATGATCCATCATCGTCTCGGAAAGCTTACGGTCATAGGGCGTCCAATCACGCGTCTGGCGGCGCGCATTATAGACATCGAACGTGCCGAACCAGTAAGGCACATCACCCGTGTGGTAGGCTCCGATCGTCATCGGATCATGATCCGCAAACCGAACGCCCGCTGTGTAAGGATGCTTGCGGGAAAACTGCGCAATATATGTTTTCTGACCGACCTTCGCCTGATCGACCGCGCATTGCCGCGATGCAAGCTCGAACCCCGCCAAATGCGCGACATGCCGCGCCTTTTCGCGGGCCTGCGCATCGGTTGATGCGGGAAATCGCTTGAGAAATTCCGCTGCCTTGTCTCCATAAACAGCCGTCGCTGCCGCCCGATATTGGTCGAGTGTCTTCACCTTCCCGAACGGGCTCATCACAATATCGAGATCATCCGTGTTCGAGCTGGTGATGATCGGAACGCGATTGATCTTCCCCGCCGCGAGCAGAGCAGGTTTCTGGTCCGGCAGGATGTAACCATCGGCGATTGGACCGCCGATGCGGATGCCATCCGCTTGAGCCCCGACCTGATTTTCACTCTGGATGGCAAGTATCTGGTCGGCAGGCAGATCGCGCATGGCGGCCAGCGATGGCGCCTTAAGGCGCCTTTGGGCCGCAAGGCCGATCGCCTCTGCGTCGCTCAGCGTGGGCATTGGGTCACGATAGATGCACCAGCTTGATATCGCGGCGCTGCGAAACAGCCCCTTGGCCTCCGGCGAGAAAATGAGGGATGCGACGGACATGCCACCCGCTGACTGGCCGATGATCGTGACCTGATCGGGATCGCCACCGAAAGCGGCGATATTATCGCGAACCCATCGCAGCGCGGCGATCTGATCCATCAAAGCATAATTTCCAGAATGCCCGCCCTGCTCGCGGCTAAGCTCCGGATGCGCAAGGAAGCCGAAAGCGCCTACGCGATAGTTGAAATTGACGAACACCGCACCGCGTTGCGCCATCGCTTCACCACCGTAATTGGGCATGCCGGAGGAGCCGATGGTGAAGGCCCCGCCATAAATGAACACGACGACGGGCAATTTGGCGCTGGGCTTGGCCTTTGGCGCCCAGATGTTCATGTACAGGCAGTCTTCCGAGGTCGGCTCCTCGCCGAAATAATGATTGATGTCATGACGCCGAAGCACCTGAATGCACTCAGGGCCGGGGCGGTCGGCATTGACGATGCCTGTCCATGAGGCCGGCTGAGGCGCGGCCCATCGCCGCGCGCCCACTGGCGGCGCAGCGAAAGGAATACCGAGGTAAGTACGGATGCCGCTCGGCAGGCTTGTGCCAGCAATCCTGCCGGAGCGGGTGGACACCGGGTCCGTTCCGATCGGCTGCATGGCATGGACGACTGTGGGAGCCACTTCATCAGGTTGTGCCTGGCCAGATGACGCCGTCAGCGCGACGGTCATAAGGCCGACGCAGCCGAGAATGGGTAAAGCCAAGATCGCTTTGGCGGGTTTCATATCTGTTTCCTGTCATTGCCATTCGGACCTTCTGTCGAACGGGACCAGAGTGACCCATCCATCCGCAATCCAAGGACCTGTTCTGAGCGGCAGTGCTAAGCGATGGAGCGAAGATGGGACCTCATACGATCGACGTCGGGCACGTGGCCGGTAATGATCTCAAAGGCCAAAGCGGCTTGCGCAACCACCATGCCAAGCCCGTTCATGGTCTGGCAGCCTCGTTCCCTGGCCTCCCGCAGAAGGAGCGTTTCCCGGGGGTGATAGATAATGTCGATCAGCCAATGCTCGGGCTTGAGGAAGTCGGGAGAAATAGGCATCCCCTCATGCCCGGTCATCCCGACCGGCGTCGCCTGAACAATGCCGCTCACATTCGCCAGCATGGTGTTGGCATCCGAGACCGGTTCGATAATCCGATCCGGAAAAAGCCGTTGCAGTTGAGCGACGAGTTGCCCAGCCAGTTTGGCGTTCACATCGTTGATGTAGAGGGTACGCACCCCTCCTTGCAGCAGACCGAAAGCCGTTGCCGAACCGGCACCCCCTGCCCCAACCTGCGATACGCACGTGGTGTCGACCCCCGGTAGATCGCGGCGCAGACTATCGAGGAAACCCGACCAATCGGTGTTGTAACCGATGCGTCGCCCGTTGCGGAACGCAATGGTGTTAACGGCCCCGATCGCCTGAGCATCTTGCGATACCTCATCAAGGAACTCCATGATGGTCCGCTTAAAGGGATGCGTGACGTTGACGCCGAGAGTACCATAGCCCTCGATCTCCGCGAGAAGCCGACTAAGGTCTTGTTTGGAGGCGTCGACCGGAAGGTCGTAGAGCCGGTACTCAAGATCGAACCCGCAATTCTTGGCTTCGGCTTCATGGATCTTCGGACTCAGAGACGCGCCTATTCCATGGCCAATCAAACCAGCGAGCATCGCTCTACCTTCCAAATCAATAGTAAAATCAACCCTATTTCCCCGGCACGCCAAGCTTGGCGTGGAAGAAATCAAAAGTCGCGTTGATCGCCTTGAGGTTTGCCTCGCGGGTTGCCGCTGGATTGGCTCCAATAAAGCTGTGATCGACCCCGGGAACATAGATCGCTTCGACCGGCACCCCGGCCTTGCGCAGCGCAGCTTCGCCTTCGCGCGACTGCTGGACCGATATCAGCTTGTCGCTTTCACCGTGGATGAGCAGGAATGGAGGATCCTTCGCATCCATATATGTGATCGGGCTCGCCGTTCGAATGCGCTCGGCGGAACAGACGCCGTCGCAGCCGAGCAACAGGGTCGCACCAGCTTTGCCCGCTGGAGAAACGGTCACCCCGGCGTAGTCGAACGCCCCGTACCAGATCGCCGCAGCGGTTGGACACACGTCGTCGGCAGCAGCAGGATCAAGCCCCGTATCGTGGCATGTCAAGGCAGTCAGCGCAGCCAGTTGTCCACCCGCCGAAGCGCCCAGGACGCCGACCCGCTTGGGATCGATCTTGTATTCCACCGCATGCTTGCCGAGAAAGCGCAGGGCCGCCTTCGCATCCTGAAGCTGGGCGGGGAATCTGGCTTCGCCCGACAAGCGATATTCTAGGCTAGCCACGGTGAATCCCTCGGCGGCAAGCGACGCCAACACCGCGGGAAAATTCTGGAACGCCGCCAGATGGCGGGTATGCCCCACCGCCCATCGTCCGCCGTGTATATAAAGAACCAGCGGGTGCGGTCCTTTGCCCTCCGGGACGTAGATATCGACAATCTGCGGGGTAAACCCCTCCACCTGTTGATAGACGACATCGTGCCATGCCTTGACCCCGCCCGGAAACATCACTGGCTGTGCCGGAAAATTGTCTTCGGGCACCGGCGCGGCGGCAACTGCAAAGTCTCGCGATGGCGCCGCGCTCGCTGAAACGGACAGCGCGGCGATAACGGCGGCAAGCGCGGATGCGAGCTTCATGACATTCCTCTCAATCAACATATTTGTCTTTATGGCGCGCCTGGGCCGCGAGCCGGATCGGCGCATTCGCCGCACCGTAGCCATGATAGCCACGACGTTCGACGACTTCGAAGAACACGCGGCTGGCGAACGCACGGCTGTAGAACTGGAAATACTCCGTCTCGACGCCGTCCGCGTCCCTAGCTCGGTCATAAAGGATATTGCCGCGCGAGAGCCGATCAATCAGCTCTTGATCCAGCCCGAAACGCGCCGCGACGTCTTCATAATAGTTTGCCGGTATCTCAAGCCGAGACAGGCCTGCTGCGGTGGCGGCCTCAGCCGCTGCAAAAATGTCGGACGTTGCAAAGGCGAGGTGCTGGACCCCTGCCCCGAAGTAATTCTGGACGAACCGTGACGACAGCGATTGCGCGGCAAGCGACCCATTGAGGGTGAAGCACACGTTGGCGTCGGCGGTTTCGACCGCCTGGCTCTGGACCAGCCCCATCGGATCGGCAATCTCCAGCTGCGGGGTCTTCCGTACGTCGAGCAACGCGACGTAGAACAGGAGCCAGCTGAGAAACTCCTCATACTGCATGGTATGGGCGATGTGGTCGATCCCGGTCAGCAATGGCGCTGTCAAAGACGGTTCCAGAGGATGCGGAAACTCGTGCGTCCACATCGCGTCACGGCTGCCTTCATCGACGAAGTAGATTAGACTGCCGCCCATCCCGCGCACACTGGGCATCGGCCATTCATCAGGGGCAGCCGCATGCGCGAAGCGCGGGATCCGGAGCGTATCTGCCCGAGCGAGTGCCGCAGCCGAATCAACAACCGCCAGCCCGATCGCGCAGACCGAGGCACCATGGACGATGGCAAAGCTATGGCCGAGGCCTTCGGGTTCGCAATTGACCACCAGATTGATGCTGCCTTGGCTCCAACGGGTTACGTCCTTGCAGCGGTGGCGTGCAGTCGGGCGGAAGCCCAATGGGCGCAGCATGGTGCCCAAAGCCTCAGCTTCTTCGTGGCTGACAGCGAACTCCACGAACTCTACGGTCGACGGTCGGACCCGTGGCGATGTGTGCGTGGCAGGGACTGCAGGCCGCGCCACTCCGCTTTCGATCAACTGAAGCGACCGATAGCCGTCGAGCGCAACACTGCTCGCTGACCCGGCGCGGAAACGGTCGTTAAAAATCTCAAGGCTCCACCAGCCATCGTAGCCGATATGGCGAATGGCATCTGCCCAGTCGTCAAGCGGCAAGTCGCCCTGACCGGGCATGCAGCGGAAGTGACGGCTCCATTGAAGGGGGTCCATGTCGAGCAAAGGTGCGTCGGCGACCTGAACAAGGAACAATTTCTCGGGGCGAATGTCTCGGATGCTCGACGAAGGGATAGCCCGCGCGAGCGAATGGAAGCTGTCGAGGACCAGACCCAGCCCGGGATGATCGGCATCGCGAACCAGACCCCATGCGTCGCGATGGTCGTTGACATGTCGGCCCCAGGCGAGCGCCTCATAACCGATACGGAGACCACGCCGGGCGGCACGCTCGCCCGCTTCGTGCAAGTCGGCGATCAGGCGTTGGCGATCGCCGCCAGCCTCGGGCGAGCAACTTGAGCACGCAAGCAGCAGGTCAGTGTCCAGTTCGGCCATGACATCAAACTTGCGTTCAAGCCGGTCGAATGCGCGCTGGCGGAGCGGATCTGGCAGGCCCTCCAAATCGCGAAACGGTTGGAACATTGTGCAGGCAAGGCCAAGATTGCCCATCAACGCACCGATCTGGCGAGATGACAGGTGACTTGATAGCAAATCGTTCTCAAAAATTTCAACGCCGCCAAAGCCAGCTGCTGCAATCGCATGCAGCTTGGCATCAAGCGCGCCGCTTATCGAAACCGTCGCAATCGATGTTTTCATGACCGCTTGCACAACCCTTTCAGCCCCGACATATTGAAGGAGCCCTGATATGTTGCTACCACTAGCCGCAGAATGGCGAAAGAGGCTTTTTGAAGATGTCCCCTGTTCGCCAATCCTGCCTTTCCTTGCAGGCCCGTTACGAAAGCGACCTAATCTATGGCCATTGCCAAGTTAACCGAAGCACCTGCGGGATCGACACCCAAGTCTTGGACGCGGCAGGGGTTGGCAACAGTTGCGTTGTGCTTCGCGATCAACATGGCCGATGGGGTAGATGTGACGATCCTGTCGTTCATCGCTCCCCGACTTCAGCAGGATTGGGGGATCGGCGCCAATGTAATGGGCAATCTGTTCAGCGCGGGCCTGCTCGGCATGGCGATTGGCGGGATGTTGATCGCCCCGACCGCAGACCGCCTGGGGCGGCGCAAGCTCATCCTCGCCGCTCTGGTCCTGATGAGCGTCGGCATGCTCGCAAGCGGCCTTGCTCAAAGCGTGTCGCAGTTGTTTGCCCTGCGTGTGGTGGTCGGTGCCGGCATCGGTACGGTGTTAGCAACAATGGCCGCCCTGGCCGCCGAAAGTGCGCCTGAACAACACCGCAACCTCGCGGTGGGCGTAGTGCAGGCTGGCTATCCCTTTGCGGCGGTATTCACGGGGCTGATCGTAGCGCAACTATTGCCGGTTTACGGATGGGCGGCGATGCTGTTCGGCGCCGGGCTGGTGACCCTGATCCTGATCCCGATCGCGTTGCTGATCCTGCCCCGCTCTTCGGCTCCTGCGGCTCTGACGGGCCGCGTAGATGCTATTCGCATTGGCGCGCTCTTGTCGCCAAATTACCGTGCCCGGACAATTACGCTATGGGGCGCAGCTTTCTTCGGGCTGATGGTACTCTACTTCATCGTCAGCTGGATTCCCAAGCTGGCCATACAGGCCGGGCTGTCCGAAACGAACGGCATCTATGCCGGCGCGCTCTATAATTTCGGCGCGTTCGTCGGCACGATGGCAATGAGCGTTTTGGCGGTCCGGGTGCCGCTGGGGCGGCTCGTCCCGACGATGTTGGTCATAGCAGGCGTTGCTATGCTGGTGTTCGGTTCGATGACGATGAGTGCGCCGACGACCTTGCTGGTGGCGTTTCTGATCGGGGTGTTTCTGCAGGGCGGATATAACGGCATATGGCCATTGGCTGCATCGGTCTATCCTGCCGATCGTCGGGCTACGGGCCTGGGATGGGCGATCGGTGTCGGCCGCAGCGGGGCCATTATCGGGCCAATGCTCGGCGGCTATCTGATCGCCGCGAACGCGTCACTGCCGCTTCTGTTCGGTGCCTACTGCGTTCCGCTGCTGCTTTGCGCAGCGTGCGTGTTTGCGGTGGATCGCCTACGCCGCCATGCGCTGCCAAACACATGATTAGAGAGAGCAAGGCAAATGGCAGCGGGCTGATTTGCTAGATGTTCACCGAGGACCTTATACTTGAAGCACCGCTTCTCCTGATTCCTGATCGTGCGGGGACGGCCTCGGCGGCAAGCCGGGGTCCACACAAAAGATAGTTTTACGTCCGCTGGGCGCGAACGGATCGTAACCCTCCCGCGCGATCCCCACTGTCTTGCCCGGCACCGGGCGTTGGCGCAGAAATGTGCGAATGCGATTGGTTGGAAAATTCCGGAGATGTTATGAACGACGTCGTTGACACGCTCGCGGCCGTTAGCCGTGCCGACATCTATGACGGGATCGTCGCGGACCGCCGGTCTGTCCGGGCCTTCCTGCCGACCCCGCTCGACCCGGCCTTGATCGAGCGACTGTTCACGGTGGCCGGTCAGGCGCCGTCCAACTGCAATGCGCAGCCCTGGATAACGCATGTCGTATCCGGCGAAACGCTCAAGCGCATCAGCGCGACGCTCATCACGCAAGCGCAGGCCGGACAGCTCGATCCCGACGTGCCGCTGACGTCCCACTATGTCGACCAGTATAAGGCGCGACGGATCGGGGCCGCCGTGGCGCTGTTCGAAGCGACCGGCATCGGCCGCGATGATAGCGCGGCGCGGCAGGCCTCTTTCCTGCGCAACTTCCAGTTGTTCGATGCGCCGCATGCCGCCTTTTTCTTCATGCCGCGCTATTTCGGTCTGCGCGAGGCCGCCGATGTCGGCATGTATGCTCAGACGCTGATGCTTGCCCTGACAGCGCATGGGTTAGGGTCATGCGCGCAAGGGGCGATCAGCCACTATGCCGGCGTAGTCAAACAGGTGCTGGGCGTGCCGGACGATCTAATATGCCTTTTTGGTCTCAGCTTCGGATACCCCGACGACGATCATCCATCGACCGCCGCTGTCACCGGGCGGGCACCGCTTTCCGAAACCGTCATTCTGCACCACTGAATTTTCAGGAACACCGCCATGCCCTTCCCGGAACCTCTTGGTCCCACGTCGCGCAGCTTCGTATCACAACGGCTGCGCCTGAACTATCTGGATTGGGGCAATGCGCAGGCGCCGACGCTGATCCTGATCCACGGCGGTCGGGACCACGCGCGAAGCTGGGATCAGGTGGCACTTGCATTGCGCGAAGACTGGCACGTCATCTGTCCGGACCTGCGCGGTCATGGCGACAGCGCCTGGTCCCCCGACGGGGCCTATACCATCCCCTATTTCATCTGCGACCTGGCGCAACTGATCCACCAGCAGGATGAGGCACCGGTTACGATCGTCGCCCATTCGCTGGGTGGCGCGATATCGCTGCGCTATGCAGGGCTGTACCCAGAACGGGTGCGCAAGCTGGTGGCGATCGAAGGCGTTGGACTGCCCTCAGCCACGAGCGGCATGGGCGTCGAAAAATCTTTCGGTACGCTGTGGCGCGACTGGATCGAAGAGCGGCGCAGCCTCGCTACCCGGCAACCACGCCGCTACGCCTCGGTCGAAGAGGCACTGGCCCGCATGCAAGGAGAAAATCCGCATTTGACCGAGGCACAGGCGCGGCACCTGACCATCCATGGCGTCGCCCGCAACGAGGACGGCAGCTTTAGCTGGAAGTTCGACGATTACATGCGGCCCGGCCCGCCAGTCGATATCAGCCCGGCGGAACTCCACGCCCTGTGGGGGAACATCACCTGTCCGATCCTGCTGTGCTGGGGCCAAGACAGCTGGGCAGAAAACCCCCTGGAAACCGGCTTTGCCACGCGATTTCATAACGCGTCTGTCCAGACGTTCGACAATGCCGGTCACTGGTTACACCACGACCAGTTCGACCGGTTTATCGCGGCGCTGCGCGCCTTTCTATAATCGTCCGCGCGGTTAACCGTCCCTTTCATTATGGCCTGCCCTATGCCGCCCGTCTGCGCCGGCGAGATAGCATACTGAACTGCAGCCGGTCTGGCGGAAACCAAGATAAGCGCATTCAAGCTACACCAGCTTCCCGTTTGAAGTCGATGGGGCTGAGGCGTGGCGCGGCGTCCGAGTTTGAGCTGCAAAGCTTGGACTTAAGATCCTTACTGATGCGAGGCAGAGCCACGCATGCCGACTTCTCATGTCGATCCCAGGCGTCGGTGACGTAACGGCTACAGCGTTCAGCAGTGCCATTGAGGATCCTGCCAACTTCAAGAAATGTTCGCGTGGCGGGAAGACCGCGGAACAGGCCGCTTGAGGTTCCCGTACCGCTTTGACGCTTATCCACACTCAATCACGCTGTTCACCGTTTTCAGAGGTATCAACGTAGTTTTGCCATCAGACGCCCTGCCGCACCCTGCTCCGCCGCTAAGTTGCGATTATAGGCAAGCGGCATCCGTGGCGACTTCCAGCGTAGCGCGTCCATAATGCCGGCCAGGTCTTCGCCGCTTGTGAAAAGGTCCTGATTGAGCCCTACTCGCGTCGAATGCGCGCTGATCCCCTTGAGCAGCCGGGCAAAGTCGTCCGTCGTCAAATCCGCCAGCGCGCCGCAATCGAATGCCCGCTGGATCATGGAGCGATAGATCGGCCCGACCGACGCGGGATGGAGCGCCCCCTGCCCCACATCAAATTCGATCCGCGCCGGCACGGCCCGCTTCGGCAACGTCTTACGCAGGTCCCATGTTTCGCGCCCGGAGATGCTATCGATCGACCGCCCGCGCACTGCTGGCTTCGCCTTGTATCGTCGCACGTTCACGCGCCGAAACACCGCCCCCGTTTCGATACCAGCGGCGTCGAGCCAAGCCGCGATGGCCCGAACGGTTCGGGGGCTGAGATAAGCAGTCGCCCCCTCCCCTTCCTGATCACCCTTGCTGCGTGGGATGCTGAGCAGCCGCGCATCGGGATCAATCGCCTCGATGATATGCTCGACCTCAATCGCCACCAGCTCCGAGGCACGCAGCCCGGTGTCATAGCCGGCCGAGAGCAATGCTCGATCGCGCAGGCCAGGCAAATCCTCCGCGCAGCTTTCCAGCAACGCCCGAACATTCAGCCCGCGGGGTTTGTCGCGCTCGACATTCCTTACCGGCCCCTTGAACCGCAGCGGCCGCGCCTGCTTCTGCGCTGTGCCAAGCCGCCGACGGATCACCTGCAACCGCAACTTCACCAGAGAGGCCGACGTCGGATCCTTCAGATCCAGCAGCAGGTGGATCTTGGCGATCGATGCTTTGTAGCGGCCGAGCGAGGCCGGCCTGCTTCCTTTCGCAGCGCGCGCATCGAGATAGTCTGCCACGGTCTCCGGAGTTGCCGGCAGCGATATCCGATTGTGGCGACGGCACCAGAGGTCGAACGCCTCGAGGTCAGACTTGAGCGCGCGGATGCTGTGCGGTGACGAGGCAGCCTGGTATGCCGCGATCAGCGCCTCGTTGACGACGATGCGCTCACCGGCGCGCATCTTGACAACCGCCCACGACAGATCGTCGGCCGACGCCATCGGCGCTAGCGCCGTTTCCCCCGCTGTCAGGGCGTCTTTATCGATCGGGGCGGCGTGCTCCATGGGCACAGCTGTACCTCACCTTATAAAGAAAGGTCAAATACGGACATGTGATAACTGTATTATCTCGATATGCGTCTGTGAATTCGCGGGCGACTTTTAGACCACGACCGTGCATCAGCTTACGACCGATGCCGTTGAAAAGTCGCTTTTTGGTCGATGCGATTGTTGCTGATTGAAGCGGACCAGCGCAGATGCCGGACCTCATGTCATCGCCGGCTGCCCGGCGAGGCTGATCTTGACGAGCTTGCGCAGGTTTTGGTGGCGGCAGCGAGGTGGAATCCATCCCGGGCACCGTTTGGTCCGCGTAATCGCAGCCGGTCGAGCCGCATAATCCGCTTCAGGTGAGCAAACAGCATCTCGACCTTCTAGCGCTCGCGGCGCGAGGCGACCCATGCGTCTTCTTGCGATAGGGTCCGAGCCAGATCGCGTGCGCCTTCGTGGATCGACCGGGTCAACTTGCGAGACGGCTGGATGGGTGTGCATCGCGGCTTGCGAGCGCAACCGCTGCAGTCCTGCTGCGGGCTCGGTAGCGGATGAAGCCGTCCTTGTCGGCCTCTTCGTGGCGAGGCAAAGTTGCGGTTGCGTGGACGCAGGCGCTTGCCGGCCGGGCAGGTGTAGCTGTCATCCTCGTAATCGAGCGTGAAGTCGCTGCGCTCGAAAGCGCCATCGCTCCTGGCAGACTTGTCGAAGACGGGCACGTGCGGCTCAATGCCACGCTCGTGCACGAGCCAGGCGAGCACGCCGGCAGAGCCGTAGCCGGTGTCGCCGATCAGCTTGCGCGGCCATAGGCCATGGCGGTCTGCCGCCTGCTCGATCATCCGCTGGGCTGCGGTGACCTCCGCCTGGCGCACCGCCGTATTCGCCTCATCGCTTGGCATCCTTCAGCATCCAGATGCTGAATCAGACGCTCGCCGCGAGTGCAAGACCGACTTTTTCAACAGCATCGACCAGACACTGCCGATCGTCCGCGCAAAATCGCGCAAGCATGCGCCTCTCTAGGTTGTCCGGAATGCCGCGCGGAGATGCGAGGTCCCAGATTGGTAGCAGGCATCGCGGCGACCATCGGAGTGCGGTCCATGACGCTACTGTCTTGATCGGTCGCGTGTTGCAGGCCGCCGCCTAGGGAACGAATTAGCGCCGCTTAGACAAGCGGCGCTCGACATCTTGCTCCTTGCAGGCGCTCTGGGCAGCATTGAACGCATGTCGTTGGCCGAGATTATCCTGGCCCTTGAAGGCGCCCACGGAACTGCCCCGTACGTCCAAGGCGTCGCTTGCTGGCGATCATGACGGGCGCGGTGGTACCCTCGAACACCGGGCTCGTACCGATCGCGATCTCCGCGCTCGGTGGGGCGATCGCAATCGGTGGTCACCGGTTACCTCCACTTCGATCGGATTGGCCGTCCGCATTCGGCGAAGTTCGTCATGTCGGTTGCAGCCAGCATCGCGATCGGCCTCATAGTTCCGGAGAGCTCGAGGCAACGTGGCTGAGCGAGCTCATTACGCCGGGACTGCAGTTCCTGCCGCTTGCTTGCGTGCTGGCCGCCGTGATGCTGTTCGTAACGGTGCTCACCAATCTTGCGTAGAACACAACGGCCGCCGCTGTTGGTACGCCAATCGCGCTAAGCCTTGGCCGCCAGCTGGCTATCCAGGTCGACCTCTGGTCCTGGCCGTCCTGTTCGGCTGGTACCTTTGTGCGACGCTGGTCGCTCAGCAGACCAACATGCTGATCATGTCTGCCGGTAATTACCGGTTTGCAGATTACACCCGCACCGGAGTGTCGCTCGTGGCGATCATGGTGGTGACGCTTCCGAGGCTGCTCGTACTCCTCTGTTGCCCTTAGTGAGACCACCTTCAAAAGCTCAATCATTCGTTGAACGGAAGCAGTCTCACACCGCTGCGGATGCTGGCATGGAAAAGGTAAACCGGGTTTCCTTAATTGTCGAAGTCACTGACAAATCGCCGCCATGGGCCTTGGCGATTTGTGAAGCGATGAACAGACCTAGACCGAGCCCATTCTGGCTGCCGCGGACTTCGCCACGGAAGAATGGCTGAAAAAGGCGCTCCATAGTATGCGGCGGAATGGCAGCGCCGCCATTGCTCACCGCGATTGCGAGCCTGTCACTATCGGAATGCGCTTCGACACGAACAGGCTGATCCGCGGATCCATGGGTGATTGCATTGCCCAGCAGGTTCGAAAGCAGCTGTCCGATGCGAACCGAATCGCACGTCACCGTCTGCTCGATTGCTATATCGGCCTCGATAGCTCGATGGGGCGTTACCGACCGCAGTTCGGCGACTACCTGTTCAAGAAGCGACTGCAGTGCGTCATCACGTTGGAGAGAAAGAGCGATACCGTTCCCGAGTCGGCCGCGCGCGAAATCGAGGACATCGTCGATAAGTGAAGAGGCGCGAACCACACTGCCCTGCATCAGCCCGAGTATGCGGCGACCCCGCTCGCTGAGCGTCTCCGGTTCCAGCATCCTCACCCCACTGGCGATGGACGCCAGCGGATTGCGGAGATCATGGCCCAGCACCGCGATGAACTGCTCCCGCAATTCGGAGGTTTCTCGTTCGGTTCGTATCGTTTCGTTAGCGGTATCGCGTGCCGAAAGCAGATCGCGCTCATATCGGCGACGATCATTCGCAGGGAATACGGTCAGACGAGTGAACAGCAGCCGGCCATCATTACGGCGCTTTTCCGCGGCGTTAGCCAATACTGGGATCTTGCGGCCATCCTTGGCCGTGACGTCCAGGGCGACCTCGTTGACGAACCCCTGCATTCGCAGCAGCGGTGCGAGATGGGTCTCGTAGAAAATTCGCCCGGCGATGTTCAAAAGGTCGTAGAAGTGTTTGCCGACCAACTCCGCGCCATCAAAGCCGGTCCAGGCCCCCAGCGTCCGATTGGCCTTCACGATCCGGCCATTGGGAGCGACCGACAGGTAGCCGCACGGCGCGTTCTCGTACAAATCCTCCAGATCCTCGATCGGCAGGTCGCTCGGAACATCTTTGCCCGGATCAGACAAATGCTTTGATCGCGGCAACGACCTCTTCAGGCGCGCTGAGGTTAGGACAATGGCCCGTGGCATCGAGCATCACTAGCTCACTACCGGGAATTCGATCCCGCACATATTGTCCGACCTCAGGTGGCGCTATGATATCCTCACTGCACTGGAGTATCAGCGTGCGGACCGCCACGTGCGGCAGGTCCGACCGGTTGTCGGACATGAATGTTACGCGCGCAAAATGCTTGGCGATATCGGGATCGGTTCTGCAGAAGCTGTTGGTCAGTTCGTCCCCCAGTTCGGGCCGGTCCGCATTGCCCATGATGACGGGCGCCATCTGGGCCGACCAGCCAAGATGATTCTCGACGAGGAAGCCGAGCATTTCCTCGATCTGATCCGCAGCGAACCCGCCGACATAGCCATCGTCGTCAATATAGCGCGGTGAGGGACCGACCATGACCAAACTCTCGAACAGGTCGGGCGCTTTCAGGGAGGCGAGGACGCCAATCATCGCGCTGACAGAATGACCGACGAACACGGCTTGATTCAGGCCGAGCGCCTGGCCAATCTCGATCACATCGTCGGCATAACCTGCAAGCGTATCATATTTGCGACGATCATAGGCCGCCAGATCGGAGCCACCGGCGCCGACATGGTCGAACAATATCGTGCGAAAGCCCTGCTCGAATGCGGAAGCGACATGGCGCCACATGTGCTGATCGCAGCCGAACCCGTGCGCGAAAATCATCGCGCGGCTCCCGGCGCCACCCAGCTTGACATTGTTTCGCGTCAGAACGGACATAGGCCTCCGCCCACAAGACTATAGAGCAAAACGCTCCTTCGCCAGTGCGGATAGCGACGGGCGTCCTCTCGGTCGGATTGCTCCGCGATCACCACTGATCTCGCTATCTATTCCCCTCGGCACATGCGACTGGAGCACTCGGTCGCAGCCCATGGCAAAAAAGCTCAGCGCGCCTTCGGCGGTGCCCATTTTGCAGCCAGTGCGGCCCGTTCTTGTGCCTGATCGAACGCGTCTCCAGCGATGAGCCTGTCAACGAGCTCTGCGGTTCCGGAGCTCGCCGCCATGCGATAGTCACCGGTGCGGCCATTCTCTGGCGCCAGCCGGCCTTGCAGTTGCCAAGCCTTTCCCTCACGACAGGCCACGCCTTGAGCGGCTTCGCCGGTAAAGGACCGGCAGATCGCACCGCCGTGATTCTTGAAGGTCAGCGCAATCCGCACCGGCGCGTTGGCGCCTTGCGTGCTGGCCAGTTGCGTATCCAGCGCGTGCTCCAGTCGGCCCGAAGCGACCAGCTTCCGGCCTTGTTCGACTACCGGCCCTTCGCGGCCGCCCGTGAAAATGGCGCCGCCGATCACACCCGCGACGAGGGTGGCGGCCATCGCTCCCCAGTGGGACATATTCCAGGCAGCCCGGCGTTGTTCGCGGCGGGTACGCGCTGCCGCTAGCGAACTGACCTCCGCTCCCCCCGACGGTGGCGCCAGAAGGGCGGCGGGGATCGGCGCTTCCAGGATAGTCGAAAACCCGCTCTGCAGTCGGCCCGCCAAGGCGCGATGCTCGGCAACCATCGCCTGCAGCGCTGGATCCGCCTCGATCATGCCTTCGATCCGGACGCACTCCTCGCCATCGAGCTCTCCATCGATATAAGCGAAGATGGCCTCTTCATCGGTCATTGGTTCAAACCTCCCTGACCAGAGCGAGAAGCGCCGTGCGACCACGGACCAGACGACTGGATACGGTTCCTATCGGCAGATCGAGCAGTTCGGCCGTCTCGCGATAGCCAAATCCTTCGACCAGCACCAGCGCGACAACCTCGCGCTGCTCGGCCGGCAGCTTTTCCATGGCCTGCATCAGCCGCTCGAGGTCGATCCTGGCATCCATCTGCGCGGTCGGGTCGTGCCCGACATGCTCGCCTGCTTCCTCGGGGGCCAGAACCTTGCCGGTCCGCGATCGCGCTCGGACCGTGTCGATCCAGCAATTGCGCATGATACGGTAGAGCCATGCGTCGAGCCGGGTGCCTTCCTGCCATTGCATCCTGGCGCGCAGCGCGCGCTCGACCGTCACCTGGGTCAGATCGTCGGCATCGGCGCGGTTGGCCGTCAGGCCATGCGCGAACCGCCGCAGGCGCGGCAGGAGAGCCTCCAACCCCTTCTCGAATTCGCTCAAATGGTTTTCCCGTGTTCATGCGGATGAAACGACATAGTCCGCACGTTTAATCCCCCGAGACACAATAAAGAAGGAATAGCCGTGATCCGCCTCAGCCTGCGCACCATCATAACCTGCAGTGCGGCCCTTCTTGCAGCGTCCTCAGCCAACGCGCAATTGCTCCCCTCTCTGGGCGGCGTTCCGGGTCAGGTGGTCGGAGGCGTTCTCGGTTCGCCGGGCAATACTCCAATTGTCGCGCCAGTGATCGACCGTCTCGACGATATTGCCGGCACGGCGACCGCGGACACCGCAGGCCTGCTCGATCTGCGCCGCGCGCGCCTTCGCGGACTGATCCGCGATCACCGCCGCGTTCTCGATGCGGATCGCGACGGCAATCCCGTCCGCAGGGGCGAAATTATCGCCATCGCCCCCTCGCCAGAGGCAATGACGCGCGCACGCGGCGCCGGCTTCCGCATTCTGCGCGACGAACGCATCGAGGGTCTCGAGCTGCACGTGGTAACCCTTGCTCCTCCCGCCGGTGATGACACGCGTGAAGGCCTGGCGCGACTGCGCCGGATTGCGCCCCAGACTGTGTCCGACTACGACCACGTCTTTGAACCGGCCGGTATGGCACCGCTTGCGCTGGGCGGGTCTGCCGCGGCGGCGACGCCTCCCCGAAGTCAAGCGGCAGTTGGCATGATCGACGGCGGGGTTTCGGCCCATCCTTCGCTAAGAAATGCATCGATTGAGCAGCGCGGGTTTGCCGCGCAGGGTCCCAGACCGAGCGGTCACGGCACTGCCGTCGCATCGCTGATCGTCGGTTCCGATGGTCGTTTCCAGGGCGCGGCCCGGGGCGTTTCCCTGCTGGTGGCCGATGTCTATGGGGGCGACCCCACTGAGGGTTCTGCCCTTACCATCGCTCGCGCGCTAGGGTGGCTGTCGGCGCGCGGCGTTCGCGTGATCAACATAAGCCTGATAGGGCCCGCCAATCCCCTGCTCGAGCGTGCCGTCACGGCGGCACGGGCGCGCGGCATATTGGTCGTCGCCCCGGTCGGCAATGACGGCCCGGCAGCGCCGCCATCCTTTCCGGCATCCTATCCAGGTGTGATAGCGGTTACAGGCGTCGATGCCCGCAACCGCGCGCTCCCTGAGGCCGGCAAGGCGCTTCATCTCGATTTTGCCGCCCCCGGCGCGGACATGGCGGCCGCCCTGCCGGGAAGCGGCTACGCCACGGTTCGCGGCACTTCGTTCGCGGCGCCGTTGGTCACGGCGCGACTTGTTATCGCCGGTGGCGGCGGATCCGCGATCGAAACGGTTTCGCGTGAGGCGGTGAGCGGTCGCGGCAGAGTCGGCAGAGGCGTGGTGTGTGGAACGTGCCGTGTTGCGCCCCGCGAGGTTGGGGCCAAGCAATAGAGAAATTTGCGCCTGCCCGCGCGATATCAAAAATTTTCGGGCGTCTGGATGAAAGCATCCAAAGGCATCGTTTGCTTCAATGAAGGAAGCATCGGAAGCTTCCGATTCTGAGGAGCGACGACATGAAGAAGCTGATCATTGCCAACACGCTAATCCTGGCCGCCTTGGCCGCGGCATCCCCTGCCCAGGCCCAGCTCCTGGGAGGAGGTGGTCTCGGCGGAACCGTGGGCGGAACGCTTAACGGCACGTTGGGCGGAGCCGGTTCGCTCGGTGGCACTTTGGGATCCGTCGGATCTGCCACGCAGAGCGTCACCGGCTCGGTGACCGGCTCCGGCAGCGCCACGGCGAGCAAGTCGGTCGATACCAAGTCCGGCTCAGCCAAAGCCGACGCTGGCCTCGCCGGTACGGTGACCGGCGCGGTGAATGGCGCGACGTCGGGGAACGTTCTGGGTAATTCGCTTGCGGGCAGCGGTTCGGCTTCCGGCAGTCAGTCGGTGAACAAGAGCGCCAGCGTCGGCGCTCAAGGCGTGGGAACCGATGCGGTCGGCGCTCTTGCGGGACAAGCTTCGGGAATGGCTCAGGGTAGCGCGAATGGCGCCGCGACGGCAGCGGGACAGACCAGCCGCGAGACCCAGGGCTCCGGCCAGGGCGCTCTTTCGGGCGCGGGATCGCTGGCCGGTAATTCGACAGGCCGCATGCCGTCGCCTTCGCTTAACGGAAACGCTTCGGGCAGCGGCTCCGCTTCCGGCCGAGGAGCGGCAGGAGCGGGCAATTCGCCGCAATAACCTTACATCGCGCTCCTCCTTCGTCGGGAGGGGCGCCCATATCCGACCACACGCCGGAGACGATCGCGCGGTTTCGCGCGTGTCGCTCTCCGCGCCGTCGTGGATTTGCAAAAAAAGTTTCGCCGCTTTTTACGAAGCGGTCGATCCCAATGCCCAGCTTCATCCAAAATGTCCATCAAACCAGCGCTAGCAGGACCTAGCAACAGGCTCTTCGCAGGCTCACTTGAGCGCAGCCTCGATTTCCGGGTGCATGTCCTGCGTTATCTCGGTGGTGCGGGGCGGCAAGGGGATGTTACCGCGTGCGCCATTTTCCTCAATATTGGCGATCAAAAGCTTCATCTCGGCGATTTCCTTCACCTGGGCTCTGATGATGCCATCCGCCAGCTTGCGCACGCGTGGATCGCGGATAGCAGCTTTCCGGGCGTTGTTGATAGCGATAGAATGGTGCGGGATCATCGACTTCATGAAATCCACGTCTCCAATGAGCGCTTGCTCTCTATTGATCCCCAGGGCGACGGCTCCAACCACGACCGCGCCGACCAGCACCGCGATCTTTGTCTTTTGGCCCTCATACATCTTCCACATGAAGCTGAGCATGATAACCGTCATGGCGCTGCCCATGACGATCGACGAGACCAATCGGGTCGGGCTGAAGGTTGCGTGATCGGGAACATAGATGAGCTGGTACATGAGCGGGAACATCACGGTCGTCGAAACGGCGATCATCGCAACGAATCGGCTCCAGCTCATCTTCATCGCATCATGTCCTCGCGTCTGATTTTCTACTCTGGAAACGCACTCGCAACCGGACCGTTGCAGGATACCGCTACCGTTCGCTCAAAGGACGACGTCCACACGTCGTAATCAAGTGGGCCCAGCGAAGCACAGATCACGTAATCAAGTGCCACCGTCACCTCCGGCGCCGAGCACCATATGCCGCACGGGCATCGGAAAATGAGTCCTCTTGGCGCGGGAACTAATCGCCCGTTCACGACGTTCTCCGACGTTGCGCTTCGTGCAAGGGGCTTGGGGGCTGCCGATGTCAAATGTCGAGGACTTTCCTAGATCAGCGCGCGCGTCGAGCGAGTTCGAAAGTTTGGTCGCCGCGTCACCCACGGCGCTCGACGCGATTCCGGGCGCGGTATACCTCTGCGATCACGAAGGCTGCCTCGTCCGCTACAACAGCGAGGCCGCAGAACTTTGGGCCAGAACACCACCGGTCGGCAAGAACGGGATCCGGATATGCGGATCGCACCGCCTGTTCCTCACCGACGGTACACCTCTCGCCTTTGAAGACTGCCCAATGGCTACGGCCTTGCGAACCGGAGAAGCGACCCGCAACGCCGAAGTGATCATGGAGCGTCAGGATGGATCGCGCTTCGTTGCCCTGGTTAACATCCGTGCGCTCAAAGACAGGAATGGCGCCATCGAAGGGGCAATCAACTGTTTCCAGGATATTTCAGCCTACCACGCGACGGCTGAGGAACTTCAGCGCAGGAACGAGGATCTTGACGATTTTTTCAACAACAGCGCCGTTGGGCTCCACATCGTCAACGGCGAGGGCATCATCGTCCGGGCTAATGAGGCAGAGCTGTCGCTGCTCGGCTACGGAGCCGATGAATATATTGGGCGGCACATCGCGGAGTTCCACGTCGACGCGCCTGTTATCGGGGACATCCTCCACCGGCTGTCCTCAGGAGAGAAGCTCGAAAGCTACCCGGCTCGCCTGCGCGCAAAAGACGATTCCATCAAGCATGTAGTGATCACGTCGAATGGACGCTTCAACGAGGATAGGCTGGTCAACACGCGGTGTTTCACTGTCGACCTCACCAGCCTTCGTGAAGCTGAGGCGGCCAAGCGGGAAAGCGACGAGCGGCTTTCGGCGACCTATGAGGCGGCGACGATCGGGATTGCCGAAGCTGGCGCCGATGGACGCCTGCTCCGCGTGAACGATGCGATCTGTGAGATGCTGGGACGGTCGCGCGACCAACTCCTGGATATGACCTTCTTCGATTATACGCACCCCGAGGACGCCAATGAGGATGCGGCCCTATATGCCCGGCAAGTCGCCGGCGAGCTTGATAGCTACATATTGCGCAAGCGCGCCATCAAGGGGGATGGCACGACGATCTATCTCGACATCCACAGTTCGTCTGTGAACGACGCTTCCGGGTTCCGGTACGGCGTGCGCGTAATCCAGGACGTTACGACGGCAAAGCTTCTCGAGGACCGCCTCCGCGAGGGCGAGCGGCATCTGCGAAACCTGCTCGAAGCGATGCCGGCCGCCGTCTACACGACCGACGCAGAAGGGCACGTCACCTTCTTCAACCGCGCCGCGGTCGAGATGGCGGGACGGACGCCGCAACAGGGGGACCTGTGGTGCGTTACCTGGCGACTGTTCAATCCGGACGGAACTCCGCTACCCCATGATCAATGTCCCATGGCGATCGCATTGAAGGAGAACCGTCCAGTCCGGGGCGCGGAAGCTATAGCCGAGCGGCCGGATGGAACCCGCGTACCGTTCATTCCCTATCCCACGCCGCTGCACGATGCCGAGGGCAATCTCATCGGCGCGATCAACATGCTCGTGGACATCACGGAGCGCAAGCAGGCGGAGAACCGGCAGAAGACGCTGATCGACGAGCTCAACCACCGAGTGAAAAACACGCTTGCCACCGTGCAGTCACTCGCTGCTCAAACAGCCCGGCATGCGAAGAACGCCGACGATCTCCATCGTCGCCTCGAGGCGCGATTGATGGCGCTGTCGCGGGCGCACGACCTGCTTACGCAGCGCCATTGGGAGGATGCTCCTCTCGATTCCCTCGTTCGTGAAGTGTTGCTTCCGCTTGCCGGCGGGGCGTCCGACCGGATTACATTTGATGGAGTGCCGGTGAACGTCAGCACCAGGGTTGCGCTAAATCTGACGATGGTGCTGAACGAACTTGCCACGAATGCAACGAAATATGGCGCTCTTTCGAACGATGCGGGCAGTGTCGCGCTTTGTTGGAACATTCGCTCGCAAGCGGATGCACCAAGGCTCATTCTGAACTGGCGGGAGTCGGGAGGACCGCCCGTATCACCACCGACGCGGCGCGGCCTCGGCTCCCGATTGATGGAACGGTGCATCGAGCGAGACCTCGGAGGCGAGTTTGACCTCACCTTCGCCGCCGCCGGGATCACCTGCTCGATTTCTATTCCTGTGCCGGAGACCGTATGACGGAACTTGCTGGACTTAAGGTCCTCATCGTCGAGGACGAAAGCATGGTCGCGATGCTCATCGAGGATATGTTCGAGGATCTGGGGTGCGAGATCCTGGCCTCTGCGGGAAGCGTGGCGGATGCACTTCGTCTGCTTCCCGACATACGTCCGGACTTCGCACTGCTCGACGTGAATCTCGCCGGTGAGCGGGTCCTTCCAGTTGCGGCGGCGCTCGCCGAACGGAATGTACCGTTCGCATTTGCCACAGGTTACGGCGGTGACGGGTTGCCGGAGGGGTTCGAAGACAAGCCGTTCATCGGCAAGCCATTTCAGCTCCAGCAACTAGCCGACGCGGTATCCCTCGCCGTCGTTCGCTAGCCCGGCCTTCGCTCCTCTCTCAATCTCCAGGCGCGTGGCGTCCTTCAAGGCCAGTACATACGACAATGACAGCTGACTCCCCGAATATCCAATTGGAGGCGCGCGAAGATAGCCGCCTCGCCGCAGTTCGCAGATACGACATTCTTGATACGCCGCCAGATGGAGCCTTCGACCGCATTGCCGCGATGGCAGCGAGGCTGTTTGATGTTCCGATCGCGATCATCAGTCTGGTCGATCACGATCGGATCTGGTTCAAGGCGCACCACGGTCTTGATGTAACCCAGATCGATCGCGAGCCGGGCCTGTGCGCCTCTGCTATCCTGCAGGATGATGCCTGGGTCTTGACCGATGCCAGTACCGATCCCCGGGCGCTCGCCAATCCTTTGGTGGCCGGTGAGTTCGGGCTCCGTTTCTACGCTGGCGTTCCCCTGCGGACCCATGACGGCTTCAACCTCGGCACCCTCTGCGTGATCGATCGGGAGCCTCGTCCCGTCAACGATGAGGAGATACGCCAGCTGACCGAATTGGGCGCTCTGGTGATGGACCAGATGGAATTGCGCCGAGAGGCTCGCGAGGTCGTCGCCGAGATGACGCGGATCGCAGCGGAGCGCGATGCCCAGGCCCAGCTTTTAAGGGACACCGAACGCAAGCTGGCTGCGGTTCTCGACAACGCTTCCGTCGCCGTCATGCTGATGGATGACCGGCAGCAATGTTCCTACATGAACGCTGCCGCCGAGCGCCTGACCGGCTTCACGTTCGCGGAGACGCAGGGCCGTCCGCTCCATGACGTCATCCATCATACCCGCCCGGACGGCAGCCCTTTTCCGCTTGCGGAATGCCCGATCGACCGGGCGTTTCCGGAGCGCAAGAACAGCCAAGGCGAGGAGGTGTTCGTCCACAAGGACGGGCACTTTTATCCAGTTGCCTTCACCGCAAGTCCGATTCAGGACGAGACTTCGAACACTATCGGTACGATTATAGAGGTCCAGGACATTTCCGAACGCAAGGCTGCGGAAGCCGCGCTGCGCGAAAGCCTTGATCGTCTCGCCAGCGAAAGCCGTGCGCTGGAAGTGCTGAACAGCACTGGTGCGGAACTAGCCGCAGAACTTGATCTCGGCAATCTGGTGCAGCTGGTGGTCGATGCCGGCGTCGAGCTGTCCGGAGCCGAATTTGGGGCCTTCTTCTACAATGTCGAGGACGACCAGGGCGAGCGGCTGATGCTCTATTCCCTTGCGGGTGCGGATATCGGCGATTTCGAAAAGTTCGGCATGCCGCGAGCAACCGCGGTGTTCGCGCCCACATTCCAGGGCGAGGGCGTCGTCAGATCGGACGATATCACGCGGGATGCGCGATACGGACGCAACAGCCCCAATGCGGGGATGCCTAAGAGCCTGATCCGAAATTAAGTTGAGTGGTATCAGCGGGTTAGCTTGACGGCGTGCCCTGTCGTTGATTCAGCGGTTTTGCGACAAACCAAAGGAAATCAACGATGTGGACCGACACCACTCGGGCGCAGTATGCCCGTGCGGACTTGGCTTTGCCAAGCGATTTGACCGATGCCGAATGGGCGCTGCTCGAGCCGTTCTTTCCGCCGCCCTCGCATGTAGGGCGTCCGCGCAAGTGGCCGCTCAGGCGGATTGTCGAGGCGATCCTGTATCTGTTGCGTGGCGGCCTCCCGTGGCGGATGCTTCCGCCGTGTTTTCCGCCGGTCTCGACGGTGCGGCGTTGGTTCTATCTGTGGCGGGACAGCAGGCTGTGGTTGTCGTTAAACCATACCCTGCTGCTGATCGGGCGCGAAGCTGCAGGCCGCCAGGGCTCGCCCAGCGCCGGCGTGATCGACAGCCAGAGCGTCAAAACCACGGAAAGCGGCGGGCCACGGGGTTATGACGCGGGCAAGAAGACAAAGGGGCGCAAGCGCCATATCCTGACGGATACCGACGGCAATCTCGTCCATGCCGTAGTCCACACCGCCGACATCCAAGACCGTGACGGCGCTCCGCTGGTGCTGGCCGAGATCATCAGGCGCTTCCCGTGGCTGCGCCATGTCTTCGCCGATGGTGGCTATGCCGGTGACAAACTCAGGGACGCGCTGCGCCGGATCGGCAAATGGACCATCGAGATCGTCAAACGGTCGGATGCCGCAAAGGGGTTTGTCATTCTCCCGCGACGCTGGGTCGTCGAGCGAACCCTCGCCTGGCTGAACCGCAATCGCCGCCTCGCCAAGGACTTTGAACAGACCATCGCATCGGCTACCGCATGGCTCTTCATCGCCTCGATCCAGCTCTTCGCACGCCGCATCGCAAGGCCATCAAATCACGCCCGATAATTTTGAATCAGGCTCTCAGCTCGACTTTGTACGTTTTTCGTCAGGTCCAGGTCCAGAAAATGCTGTTGTTAGCGATGTGGTCGAGTGCCTGATCGAGTGGCAAGACGCATCCGCCCATGTCGTCGATATCTTCCCAACGCCGTCGATGTGACCAGTAGCCGAGCCTAACGTCGTCACCCATACCGACCGGCTTCAGGCGCGCGATCGGCGCCTCGGTTGTCAGCAGGTAAAGGTGGTAGGCGCCTTTGTCCTCGTACCAGCCGACGCCGCCGCCATTGGCTGCGTCGAACGCTTCGATCTGCCGTGCGATTTCGTCGTCTTTCATGGCGCAACCATAGCTGCCTTCGGGTCAGAGCGTATCCGATTCAGCTCGCCGCATGGCAACAATCATAGCATTGCAACCCGTGCCAGTCGGGATTCGAAGCATGGGATGCTGGATCCAGACAAGGCCGTTATCGGCGACCCCGTTCCCCTGATACTGCGCCGTTGGCTGCAGCCGTTGCGGCCCTGTTTCACCGCGCCCAGTTGGGAGCACGTGCTCGTTCTGGTGATGGGTGCCGTGCTGGCAACAGGCAAGCGAACCGTTACCTCGTGCCTGCGTGTGACCGGCAGGGCCCAAGCCTCCAACTTTGCCAGCTATCACCAGATCCTCAACCGTGCCCGCTGGAGCTCCCGCGCTGTTGCCAGACGGCTGCTGGGCATTGTCGTCGATCGCCTTGTGCCCGACGGCCCTGTGGTCATCGGTATGGACGACACCATTGAACGCCGATGGGGACGCCGGATCAGCGCGCGGGGAATATACCGGGACCCGGTGCGCTCTAGCCACGGCCATTTCGTCAAAGCCAGCGGGCTGCGCTGGCTGAGCTTCATGGTGCTCACTCCGGTTTCATGGACCAGCCTGATCAAGGCGTTGCCGGTCCTGACGCTGCTCGCCCCTTCGGAGCGATCGAATCGAGCTCGCGGCTGTCGTCACAAAGTGCTGACGGACTGGGCCCGGCAAGGCGCACTGCAACTGTCGCGCTGGCTGCCAGGTCGTCAGATCATCTTCATCGGCGACAGCAGCTTCGCTGTCCATGAACTGGCCCATGCCATCGTACGGCGGGCAACGCTCATCAGCCGCCTACGGCTGGATGCGAACCTGTTTGCACCGCCCGCAGAGCGAACGTCGCGCACGATGGGACGACCCGCGCAGAAAGGCTTGGCGCTGCCGAAACTCAAGACCCTGCTGTCCAACCCAGCGACACGCTGGACGAGGATCTTCGTGTCCGCCTGGTATGGCCATGTCAGCGGCAAAGCACTCGATATCACATCCGGGATCGCCTTGTGGTACAGGCCGGGCACCCCGGTGTTGCCGGTCCGATGGGTGCTGGTTCGCGACCCCGACGAAAAGCGCGATCCGCAAGCCTTCTTCAGCACAGACATCGCCATCGAGCCCGCCGATATCATCGCCCTGTACGTCCGCCGATGGCAAATCGAAGTCACATTCGCCGAAACGCGCGCTCACCTGGGCGTCGAGACACAGCGTCAATGGACCGACAAAGCTATCGCTCGAACCACGCCGGCACTTCTCGGATTCTACAGCCTTATCTCGCTGTGGGCTGGTGATCTTCTCACTTCCTCAAGCACGCCTTACGCAGCCGCGTGGTATCGAAAAACCAGCCTGACATTCACCGACGCCATCGGCGCCGTCCGGCTTCAGCTCTGGGTCGGTGACATTAATTCGCATTCCCCGCCGCACCGGGAACCGCGGATAATTCCTCCCGCTCGCCTGGTCCGCATGGCAAACGCGCTGTGCTTCGCCACCTAAACGTACAAAGCCGAGCTCAGCTCGACTTTGTACGATTAGGTAGTGAAGCATAGCGCTTGGGCCATACGTACGATGCGGGTTGTTGGAATATATTGCGGTTTCCGGCGGGGCGGGGAGTGTGAGTTAATGTCGCCGACCCAAAGTTGGAGTCGGATTGCGCCGATGGCGTCGCTAAATGTCAGGCTGGTTTTCCGATACCACGCGGCCGCATAGGGTGTACTGGTACTGTTGAGAAGATCACAGGCCCAGAGCGAGATGAGGCTGTATAATCCGAGCAGAGCCGGCGTGGTTCGCGCTATGGCTTTGTCGGTCCATTGGCGCTGTGTCTCGACACCCAGGTGCGCGCGGGTTTCGGCAAAGGTGACCTCGATCTGCCATCGGCGGACGTAGAGGGCGATTATCTCGGCGGGCTCGAGGCTGATGTCGGTACTGAAGAAGGCCTGCGGGCCGCGCTTTCCGTCAGGATCGCGAACCAGGACCCAGCGGACCGGCAAGACCGGAGTGCCGGGCCTGTACCATAAGGCGATGTCAGATGTGATCTCGAGCGTCTTGCCGTTGAGATGGCCATACCAGGCAGAGACGAGAATACTGGTCCAGCGTGTCGCCGGGTTGGCGAGCAGGGTCTTGAGTTTTGATAATGCTCGCCCTTTCTGCGCCGGTCGCCCCATCGTGCGTGCCGTTCGCCCCGCAGGCTGAGCAAACAAGTTGGCGTCGAGCCGCAGTCGGCTGATGAGTGTGGCCCGGCGGACGATCGCATGCGCCAGTTCGTGGACAGCAAAGCTGCTGTCGCCAATGAAAATGATCCGCCGACCCGGCAGCCAGCGAGACAGCTGCAGCGCGCCCTGCCGGGCCCAGTCCGTCAGCAATTTGTGACGACAGCCGCGTTGACGGTTCGATCGTTCCGAAGGAGCGAGCAACGTCAAGACTGGCAGTGCCTTGATCAGGCGGGTCCATGACACCGGGGTGAGCACCATGAAGCTGAGCCAGCGCAGTCCGCTGGCTTTGACGAAATGGCCGTGACTGGAGCGGACCGGGTCGCGGTAGATACCCCGTGCGGTGATCCGGCGCCCCCATCGCCGCTCAATGGTGTCGTCCATACCAATGACCACAGGACCATCGGGCACGAGCCGTTCGACCACAATGCCCAATAAACGCCTGGCAACGGCACGCGAACTCCAGCGGGCGCGATTGAGGATCTGGTGATAGGTTGCAAAGTTGGCAGCATCGGCTCGGCCGGTCACACGCAGGCAAGTCGTAACGGTCCGTTTGCCCGTGGCCAGCAGGCCGCCCATCACAAGAACAAGGACATGCTCCCAGCTGGGAGCCGTAAAGCAGGGACGCCATGCCTGCAGCCATTGGCGCAGGATCTGGGGGACGGGATCGCCGATAACGGCCTTGTTCTGGTCCAGCATTCCATGCTTCGAATCCTGACTGAAGCACGTTGCAACGCTTAGGCTGTTGCCATGCGGCGAGGTGACTCGAATATGCTGTGACCCGACGGCAGCTATGGATGCACCATGAAAGACGAGGAAATCATTCTGCGCATCGAGACGTTCGACGCGGCCAACGGCGGCGGCGTCGGATGGTATGAGGACAAGGGCGCTTACCATCTCTATCTGCTGGAAACCGAGGCACCGGTCGCCCGCCTCAAGCCTGTCGGCTCGCGCGACGAAGTCAGGCTCGGCTACTGGTCACACCGGCGGAAATGGGAAGATATCGACGATATGGGCGGATGCGTCTTGCCACTCGATCAAGCCCTCGACCACATCGCTGAAAACAGCATCTTCTGGACCTGGACCTGACCAAAAACGTACAAAGTCGAGCTAAGGGGCACCTTCCTGTTCGAAGCTATCTCGCGGTTCCCGTAGTGTCCCGATCCGGTGAAGTGATCGGAGGATTGTTCTTCGGTCACCCTGAGACGGGAATATTTGGGGAGCGTGCCGAGCGGCTCATGGCTGGGTTGGCCGCGCAGGCGGCAGTGGCGATCGACAATGCGCGGCTGTTCCAGGCGGCCGAGCGAGCGAAGGACCAGCTCGAGGAGCGCGTACGGCAGCGGACCGCCGAAGTCGAAACTGCGCACGAGGCGCTGCGCCAGGCTCAGAAGATGGAAGCCGTCGGCCAGTTGACCGGTGGCGTGGCACACGACTTCAACAATTTGCTGACGGTGGTCACCGGCAACATCGACATGGCGACCCGCGCACTCGACGCCGCCGGTGTCGCCGACGCTCGATCCCGGCGCGCTCTGGAAAATGCCATGAAGGGCGCGGAGCGGGCCGCTGCGCTCACCCAGCGCTTGCTCGCCTTCTCCAGACGGCAACCACTAACGCCCAAGCCGCTGGACGTGGACAAACTCGTGCAGGGCATGTCCGATCTCCTGCACCGGTCGCTCGGCGAGACGATCAGCCTGGAGGTTGTCACGTCGCCTGGTCTGTGGCGGGTGGAAGCCGATCCCAATCAGCTAGAGTCCGCGGTGGTGAACCTGGCGGTCAACGCCCGCGATGCGATGCCGCAGGGCGGCCGCCTCGTGATCGAAACCGCTAACGCCCGCCTCGATGAACAATATGCTGCCGCCCATGCCGAAGTGGCTCCGGGACAATATGTGGTGATTTCGGTCACCGATACAGGCCATGGCATGCCGCGCGATACCGTTGCGCGCGTGTTCGAGCCCTTCTTCACCACCAAGGAAGTCGGCAAGGGAACGGGACTTGGGCTTTCCATGGTTTATGGGTTCGTCAAGCAATCGGGCGGGCATGTAAATGTCTATTCCGAAGAAGGCCAGGGTACGACGATCAAGATCTATCTACCCAGATTGATGAACGAAGCAGCATACGCCGACAATGAAGCGGCTGCAGTCACTCCGGGCGTCGAGATCAGCCAAAAGCGGGAGACAATATTGGTTGTCGAGGATGACGACGATGTGCGCGCCTATACCGTCGACTGCCTGCGTGAGCTGGGCTACCGCGTCCTTGAAGCCCATGACGGACCGTCCGCGCTGCGTCTGCTTGAGCGCCAGGATGATCCTATTGCACTTCTATTCACGGACGTGGTGATGCCGGGTATGTCTGGCGCAGAACTGGCTGATCTGGCGCGCGAACGCCAACCCAGATTGAAGATCCTCTACACATCGGGATATACGCGCAATGCGATTGTTCATGGCGGCCGGCTCGACTCTGGGGTCGAAATGATCGCCAAGCCGTTTACCTATGCGGCGCTGGCCCAGAAGATCCGGGATGTTCTCGATGCCGGGAGCACAGGGCGCATCCTGGTCGTCGACCCTGATCCCACGATCCGGATGCTGACGATGGACGCGCTTTCCGGAGCTGGCTATGCCTGCGAGGAGGCCGCAACGGGTAGCGAGGCACTGGGGAAAATCCGCTCGGCTCAAGGCCGTTACGATTTGGTCGTACTCGACAACAATCTTCCGGATCGGACGGGGCAGGCCGTGGCATCCGAAATTCGCGCGCTGCACCTTGATCTGCCTATCTTGCTCGCGTCCACGAGTGATGTCGAACGACTTGACGCACTCTTTGCAAGCGACGACTGCACCAGAATTCTTGGAAAGCCCTTCTCATCGACGATGCTGCTGGAAGGTATCGGCACGCTCGCCGGCAAATGCGCGCCGTCACATGATACAGCAGAGGAATGATTATTGGTCGATGCGATCTGGTCAGTGAGGGTCCATTCACCATTGGCTAGCGGAGAAGCATTCCAATAGACGCTGTCGTTTATTGAGGCGCGATCTGCTCGTCATCGCGTGCCACGTAATGTCCGCGCCCGGAGAGGAGTAAGGCTGATCAATTTTATGGCGGGCGCCGGGTGGTCCTCTTCAACTGCGACATCTGTACTTCGCCGGACGTGGTCATCACGGCGTATGAGACGCGCCGGGACGAGTTGCCCGTAGGTATCGACCTGCCGTTCCCAACGCAGGTTCTGCTGTTCCCCGATCAGTCCGAAGCGACCGATGGCAACCGACGGCATCAGCGCGAGGGCTGGCCGGCGGGCGATAATCCTCTGGCTCCAAGGGCCGTAGCAAACACCGAGGCTGAGCATGGGAAAGTATGAGCGTGCATCGTTGCTGGGTGGAACGGCATGGCTGCTGCGCCAGTTCAGGAAGCAGATTTGGGTACGTGCTTCGCTGTTCAGCGGCGCGGCGGTCATAGTCGCATTGCTAGCGGCCCTTATCGGGCCCTATCTTCCTTACGATCCGAACCTCACGCTCGCCGCCGGATCGGTCGATCATATCCTCAACATCCTCGCTTCCAGCATGCTGGCTGTGACCACCTTTTCGCTTTCCATCATGGTCGCGGCCTATTCCGCCGCGACCTCGAACGTGACGCCGCGCTCGACCAAGTTGTTGCTCACCGATTCGGCAGCGCAGAACACGCTGGCAACCTTCGTCGGCGCTTCCTGTTCAGCATTGTCGGCGTGATTGGTCTCGCGGCGGGTATCTATGGCGGCAAGGGCCGCATCATCCTGTTCTTCGCAACGCTGGTCGTCTTGTTCGTTATCGTTGCGACCTTGCTACGCTGGATAGAGCAGCTGGGAAAATTCGGACGGGTCGGTGATACGATCCGCCGGGTCGAGCAGGCGACCCTGCCGGCCTTTCGGCAGGCTGGAAAGCTGCCCCGGCTCGGTGCCCGACCTCTGGTCGCGAAATCCATTGAGGCGGGACCGATCTATGCCGAGCGATGCGGCATCATTGTACACATCGATGTGGCCAGGCTGGACGAGATCGCCAAGGAGAACAACCTCGCCATTCATCTAAGTGCGATGCCCGGATCTCTGGTGCATCCGAGTCGCCCTATCATGCACGTGCACCCGATGGCCGCGGACGGCGTGCCGGAACATCTGCGCTCCTGCGTGACGGTCGAGGATGACCGCGAATTCGAGCAGGATCCATGCTTTGGCGTCATCGTCCTCTCCGAGATCGCCTCTCGCGCGCTCTCGCCGGCGGTGAACGATCCAGGGACAGCGATCGAGGTGCTCGGCGCAGGGCTGCGCGTGTTCCTTGCCTTCGCCGACGCAGACGAGGAGCCGGATTATTGTCCGTTCGGCCATGTGCATGCGCCCGATCTGGACGTCCACGACCTGTTCCTTAGCTTCTTCAACCCGATCACGCGTGACGGCGCGGCCTTGGCGGAGGTGCAACTGCGTGTACTGGCAGTTCTGGAAGCGCTCGCGGGCCGAAGTCCGACCCTGTTTGGGGCGGCGGCATCGCGTCATGCAGGGTTTGTTGCCGAGCAGGCCCGGCGATCGCTTGCTATGGAGCACGACCGGGCGCTTGTCGTCGGCCAAGCTGAAGCACTCCTCGGGGGCTAGGCAAAGCCTATGCGCGGATTTCGCGCCGGTAAGCGAATAGGAAGGATACGCAAGAACGGTCGAGATTCCATTGTGGCTAGATCGAGCCCGTCAGGGTCTCGTCGATCGCCGCCGCCAGCGCCGTTGCTCCATAGGGCTTCTGAATCACCGGAATGCCGGAAGGAACGCCCTGTGCAACCTCACTGCTGAATCCTGTCGCCAGCAGCACACGCTGGCCCGGCCGCCGCTCGCGCAGTTCCTGAGCCAGATCAAGGCCGCTTTTGCCGGGCATGACGATATCGGAAAAGACCAGATCGAAATCATGGTCCGCGGCAACGACAGCGGCCGCCTCGGCGCAATCCGCCTCCGTCACCCGCGCGCCGATATCTTCCAGGAGCGAACGCGCGAACTCGCGCACCTGGTCGTTGTCCTCAACCAACAGGACATCGAGTTGGTCACGGCGGACCTGCGTCGCAGCGCTTTTCATCCGATCCGCCGGCATTGCCCTCGCGCGTGGCAGGATGAGCGTAATCGTTGTTCCGACGCCCACCTGGGACGCAATCGTCGTCCGTCCACCCGTTTGCGCCGCGAACCCATGAATCTGGCTGAGACCAAGACCCGTCCCCTTACCCTCGGGCTTGGTTGTAAAGAACGGCTCAAATATGCGGTCGAGCAAATCCTGCGGGATACCCTGGCCCGTATCGGAAATCGTCAGAGCGACGCAATCTTCATTATCGACATTCGCAGCCCCGATCGTCAGCCTGCCGCCCTCGGGCATGGCATCCCTCGCGTTGAACGCCGCGTTCAGCAGGGCATTTTCAAGCTCCGTGACATCCGCTTCAATCGGCCACACGTCGGGCGCTACTTCGATCACAACCTCAATTTGGATGCCAAGCGTGCGCGCCAGAACCTCGCCCCAGGCATCCAGCCGAACCGCGACATTGATCGGCTCAGGCTTGAGGGTCTGTCGACGCGCAAAAGCAAGGAGCTTGGAGGTCAGCGCAGCAGCGCGGTCCGCTGTCTCAAGGATCGCGTCGACATAGCGGTCATGTCTTTCGGGCAGCAGGTCTCGCTTTTTCAGGAGCTCCGCCGACCCGCGGACGACGGTCATCAGGTTATTGAAATCATGGGCGATGCCGCCGGTCAGTTCGCCCAAAGCCTGCAGCTTCTGGCTCTGAAACAGCGCGAGTTGGGCCTGCTCCAACTCTTCCTGAGCGTGCCGCTTCTCGGTAATATCGCGAGTAATCTTAGCGAAACCCACGACCTCTCCGGTTTCGTCGCGGATCGGATCGATGACGACATGTGCCCAGAACAGGGTGCCGTCTTTGCGAATGCGCTGAGCTTCGCGCTCATAGCGTCCTGCGGCTAGCGCCGTTTCCAGCGCGCGGGCAGGTTCGCCATTCGCTCGGTCCTCGTCGGTGTAGAAACGCGAAAAATGCTCGCCGATAATCTCATCGGCACTGTAGCCCTTGATCAACTGCGCGCCAGCATTCCAATTGGTAATTCGCCCGTCCAGATCAAGCATGCAGATGGCATAGTCATGGACGCCCTGGACAAGCATGCGAAACTGCTGCTCGCTGCGAAACAGTGCGTGGGCTGCGCGGCGGCGCTCGGTGATGTCGCGGGTGATCTTGGCGAAGCCGAGCAGCACGCCGTCCGGATCGCGGATCGGATCGACAACGACATGGACCCAGATTTCACTGCCGTCCTTGCGAACGCGTCTGCCTTCGTTCTCATATCGTCCTTCCTTAGCAGCCGTCGCGAGGATATGGCCCGGCAGCCCGGCGTCGCGGTCCTCCTGGGTGAAGAAGCGAGAGAAATTCTGGCCGATGATCTCGTCGGCTTCATACCCTTTGAAGCGCTTCGCTCCGGCATTCCAGGTAGCGATCTGACCGTCCGGATCGAGCATATAGATCGCGTAGTCGCTGACCGACTCGACGAGCAGCCTGAAACGTTGCTCGGAGTGAAAAACGTCCTGATTTTTGGGCTTATTCACGCACGACCGCCTCCCTGCCACCGTGACTTAGCTACAGGATGCGCCGGGTAGAGAAAAGCGCAACAGGTGCCGCTGTCCATCCAGCCGTTTGCCAGTCTTGAGTTGTACCTGCCCATTCAGCGGGCTGGAGCTCCCGCCAGAGGAGTTCGCACGCAGCTCGTCGCCTACCCCAGGAGCCAGACCGCGCGTTTGCGCATTCGCGTGTGATCGCGTCACAGCTGCCGCCAATTCCGCTTATTTGATATATGGTTTATCAGCATGTCCATCTTTCGAGAAAACGATTGCGCCCAGCGGGGGCCGGCATGACGCTCCATAGCTATTGGAGCTCGAACTGCCAGACATGCGCACTTCATGACCAATGCACGACCGGCAAGGAACGCCGGGTCAAACGATGGGAACATGAGGCGGTCGTCGAGGCGATGGAGCGGCGCCTTGATCGTGCGCCAGACGCCATGCGGATTCGCCGGCAGACTGTCGAGCATCCGTTCGGCACGCTGAAAGCCTGGATGGGCTCGACGCACTTCCAAACGAAAACGCTCAAGAATGTCAGAACGGAGGCCAGCCTCCATATCTTGGCCTATAACTTCAAGCGGCTGATCGCCATCCTCGGCGTCCAGCCACTGATCGCAGCGATCCAGCGCTGAGCGCCAACGCTCAACCTTCAACGCGCCGCGCCGAAACTACCGACCAGCTACTGTGAAGCCGTTTTTACACGGCCTGTCCCATTTGTCGCCGATCTGGCGTGCGGCAGCTGTCGACCAAAGCACGAACCCGCTCCGCGGGAGGGTCGCTTGGGGTGACGTAGCGTAGTATTGTTCAGGCTTTGCGAGCGGCGATGTCGCCTTGCGACCGTGGAGTTCCTTCAACGGAAAGGAACTCACCATGGATGCCATCACTTCCCCGAACCCGAAGAATTCTCTGCGCGAGCGTATGTTGCAGGACATGACGATGCGTGGCTTTGGGGAGCACACGCAGAAGGACTATATCCGGCACGTCCGATCATTTGCCGCGTTTCTCGGTCGGCCTCCCGATACGGCTACGATCGAAGACCTCCGGCGCTTTCAGATCGATCAGCATGAGCGGGCTGTTGGTCCAGCAACCATCAATGGGGCCGTATCGGCACTGCGTTTCCTGTTCAGTATAACTCTCAAGCGACCGGAGATGGCGCTGGGGCTTGTCGTCATGCACTACGCGCCCAAGTTGCGGGTGGTTTTGAGCGTCGAGGAGACAGCGCGACTGCTCGAGGCTGCGCCAGGTATCAAATACAAAGCAGCGCTCAGCGTCGCCTATGGCGCGGGCCTGCGCGTTTCGGAAGTTGCCCACCTCAAGGTCGATGACATCGACAGCACCCGGATGGTGATCCGCGTCGAGCAGGGCAAGGGACGCAAGGATCGCAACGCCATACTTTCACCGCACCTGCTGGATTTGCTTCGTCAATGGTGGCGCGAAGGCAAGCGGCGGGGAGTGATGTTGCCACATGGCTGGCTGTTCCCCGGCCGCAACGGCACGGATCCGGTCTCAGCGCGCCAGTTGCATCGCGTCGTGCAGGAAGCGGCCGAGCGCGCCGAGATCCATAAGCGGGTAAGCCCGCACACATTGCGGCATTCGTTTGCCACTCACCTGCTCGAGCAGGGTGTCGATATCCGCGTCATTCAGGTCCTGCTGGGACACGTGAACATCAACACGACCGGCATCTATACTCAGGTTTCGAGCAAGACTATGCGGGCGGTGGCCAGTCCGCTCGACCAGATCGTGGCCGTGATGGAAGGCAGGGGCCCTCCCGGTTGAACCGGTGCGCACCTCACTCGAGGTCGCCGACATCTTCCGTAGCGCCGGGCCCGCCTATCGCGCAGCCCATGCCGGGCATCTGAGCCTTGGCCAGCTCAAGGTTATGACAGCGATCGAGAACTGCCGCACAGCCGCACTGGGCGGTCACGTCGAGGCCTGCGATGACTGCGGGCATTGGCGGATCGCCTACAACTCCTGCCGCAACCGGCACTGCCCCAAGTGTCAGGGCGCGGCCGCGCGCACTTGGCTGGCCGCGCGCGAGGCCGATCTGTTGCCGGTCGGTTACTTCCACGTCGTGTTCACCCTGCCTGCCGAGATCGCGGACATCGCCTTCCAGAACAAGGCGGTGGTCTATGATCTGCTGTTCCGCGCGGCTGCGGACACCATGCTGACCATCGCGGCCGATCCGAAACACCTCGGCGCTCGCATCGGCATCACTGCCGTGCTGCACACATGGGGATCAGCGCTCACGCACCACCCGCATGTGCACATGATCGTGCCCGGCGGCGGCATCACGCCGGACGGCACGCGGTGGATCTCCTCGCGCCCCGCCTTCCTGCTACCGGTACGCGTGCTGGGTGCGTTGTTCCGCCGGCTGTTCCTCACACGCCTGCTGGCGTTGTTCGACGCTGGGAAGCTGGCCTTCTTCAACGCCTTGGCGGGCCTGGCCTCACGTAAGCCCTTCCTGCGGCATCTGTCGCCGATCCGGAAGAAGCGCTGGGTGGTCTATGCCAAACCGCCCTTTGCGGGGCCGCAGGCGGTGCTGGCCTATCTCTCGCGCTACACGCACCGCGTTGCCATCTCGAACCGGCGGCTCATTGGCTTCGACGAGGCCGGAGTGACATTCCGGTACAAGGATTATCGCCGCGATAGTGCTGAACGCCAGCAGGTCATGACGTTGGCGACAGACGAGTTCATCCGCCGCTTCCTGATCCATGTCCTGCCGCGCGGCTTCCATCGCATCCGGCATTATGGCCTGCTCGCCAGTTCGACGCACAAGGAAGCTATGGCGCTCGCCCGCAGGCTGCTGGGCGTTGCTGCGCCGATCGAGGAATCCGAACCCGACGAGCCGCCCGATCATCGCCCGCCATGCCCATGTTGCGGCGGGCATATGACTATCGTCGAAACCTTCGCCCGCTGGTGCCAACCGCGCGCACCACCAACGCCAGCCTCACACGCCCGGAGACACGCGCCATGATCCGGCATGGCTCGCTCTACATGATGGTCACGCTCATAGCGTCCTGGCCGACGACCGGGCGCATGCCCATCCCGGAATTAGAGCGGGCGCAGGACACGCTGATCCGTAAAACCACCGCTGCTAGCGGCCTAACGCGGCCCGAAATCATGCCGTTCCGCCCGATAGTCGCACTTCCGGCCCGGCAACGTCTACCCGCCAGAACCATCCCAAAGCCTATTTACCCATAGAGCAGCGCGTGGGGCCCGCGGGTTCCTGCACTGGAGGCTTTCGTACGCAGGGCGCCCGAAACCCTTCACAAAACGCGCCAATCGCCGATAACGCGTTCGACGACAGCTTGAGCCGAAACCTGTCGTTCCACCAGCGTGAAACCGCCAGTTTTAAAAGATTACCTCCGTCAAAGAGCTCAGCGGCGAAGATCGCCGGTCGGGAATTTTCACCGTTCAGCGTCAGTTAGAGGAAGCCCCAGAAATAGCCGGAAATGCGGATGGGCTGGATGATGCCCTGACAATCTGATCCACGATGGTAGATACAAAAACGCCGCCCCGCGAGGGGCGGCGTCCTGAAGCTTGGTAGAGCCTTATTCCTTGGCGCCGGTGCCCGGCTCGGTCGTCTTGGGAGCCTTGCCGTCTTCGACCCGACCTTCGTTGCGCAGATCGCGACCTTCCTGGGCCTTCCTCTTCGCTTCAGGGGTGTCGCCATGTTCGTTCATCTCTTCCTTGACGAAACCGGCGGCTTCCTTGGCTTTGCCTTCAATGCTCATGATGCTCTCCTTCAAATGGAATATCTGTAAACACGTACTGGGGTGGCGCGTTCCCGATCAATGCCTACGCCAGCATGCGGACCTTCGGTTCGCGCGCCCAAATCCGGGTCGCGGCAACCTTAATGAAGGTCCCACCAAGGTCGGTGACGCCTTCGTCTGGCTCAACGCCAGCCTTGTCGAGCAACGGCTGTGCTTCTGCCGTATGGCCGATGGCCTTCAGATGCCCGAAAGCATCCATCACGAACTGGACGGCAGCCGCTTCTTTGAGAAGCTGCGCGCAACCTTCGTCCGACAGGATGACGGCAACGGCATCGAACAGCACGGAGGGACCGCCGGCGAGCTGGAAATCCGCTTCCATCACCGAACCATCAGACATCAATGCGCCACCGATTTTGGGTGCGACGATCACCGGACGGCCCCCGGCATCACCGATCTGACTGGTCAGCTCATCGACAACGCCCGCATCAGAGCCATCGGCGATGAGAATGGCGATGGTGCGCCCCTCAATCGACTTTGGCGCCAGTGGACCCTCGATTATTCGCAGCGCCGGGGAAAGATCCATGTCCTTGACCGGCGCAGCCGTCCGCGAAGCCTTGGGAACTTCCATGTTGAGCCCGTCCGCAACGCGCTTGGCGAGCGTGGGGTCGACATTTACAAGGTTGGCCATCATACGCGTGCGAACATGGGCCAAGCCGACCTTGCTGAGTTCGAAGACCAGGGCCGAGGCCAGATGCGCCTGCTCCGGCTCGGCGAGGGAACGGAAAAACAGCCTCGCCTGGCTATAATGATCGGCAAAGCTCTCGGCGCGAATACGAAGCTTGCCGCCTTCCTCGTCCGGCCCCGTTGCAGCAGCGATGCTGCGATAGCCGGTGATGGGGCACTCGCGCGGCCCGGGCTCATCTCCGGGGCGCGTTTCGGCCCCCTCAGACAGGCCGTTGGGCTCGTAGTTCGTGCGCCCTTTCGGCACCGCCATTTGAAATTGGCCGTCGCGCTGGAAGTTCATGACCGGGCATTTGGGAGCGTTCACCGGGAGCTGGTGGAAATTGGCCGTGCCAAGCCGCGACTTCTGGGTGTCGAGATAGGAAAACAGCCGGCCCTGCAGCAGCGGGTCATTCGTAAAGCCGATGCCGGGCACGATGTTGCCCGGACAATAGGCGACCTGCTCGGTCTCCGCGAAGAAATTGTCAGGATAACGGTCAAGAACCATGCGGCCGATCACGCGAACCGGCAGCATTTCTTCCGGGATGATCTTGGTGGAATCCAACACGTCGAAATCGAGGCTGTCGGCAAACGCTTTGTCGAAAGCCTGGATGCCCAGCTCCCATTCCGGGAAGTCGCCCCGGTCGATCCGCTCGAACAGATCGCGACGCTGATGATCGGGATCGGCGCCAGCGATTTTCACCGTCTCGTCCCAGATCGTCGATTGGAGGCCGGCCTTGGGCTTCCAGTGAAATTTCACGAAGGTCACGTCCCCCGCTTCGTTTTCCATCTGGAACGTATGGATGCCAAAGCCCTCCATCGTAGCGAACGAAGCTGGCAGCGTACGATCGCTCATCGCCCACATGATCATGTGGGTGGATTCGGGCATCAAGCTGATGAAGTCCCAGAAGGTGTCGTGCGCGGTTGCCGCCTGGGGATAGCCGGTCTGGGCTTCCATCTTGGCGGCATGGATCAGATCGGGAAACTTAATCGCATCCTGGATGAAGAACACCGGGATGTTGTTGCCGACCAGATCCCAGTTGCCTTCGGTAGTATAGAATTTGACCGCGAAGCCCCGCACGTCGCGCGGGGTATCGACTGAGCCAGCGCCGCCTGCGACCGTTGAGAAGCGCGTGAAGACCGGAGTCTTGGTACCCTTGGCAAAGACCGCTGCCTTGCAGATGTCGGAGATGTCGTCGGTCGCCTCGAAATAGCCATGGGCCGCCGAGCCCCGGGCATGGACGATGCGTTCGGGGATGCGTTCATGGTCGAAATGGAAGATCTTTTCGCGGAGAACGAAATCCTCCAGCAAGACCGGGCCGCGCGCGCCTGCTGATGCGTTTCCCCGCCGTCTCCCGTGGTATTTTCGCTCGCGTTCTTACTGGCCATGTCGGTCCCTTTCGCGCTGAATGGTGATATGGTTCAGTTGCAACGCATCAGGAGGGAAAAAGGTCGGCACCTCAAAATCAAAGTCCGAGAAATTGTCCGTGATAGCCCACTGGTGGGTAGCCAAGCCAAAAATCGAAATGCATAAATAGCAATATATGTAATCTTAGCATTCGAAGATCTATAGTTTTCATATAGTCAAAATTGCAATATTTTGCTATTATCTGCATGTAAAATATCATTATTAGGCGATCTGAGTTTTATCTATTACCAGGTAGATTTTGCGACCACTATATTGGTCGAAGCTGGCCTACGTTCGCTACAGAAAAATGCCTGCCACGTCCGGGAAATAATCCCTGACATAAGCGTTAGCGTCTTGGCGATTGCAACACATATGGATCGTTGCCGGGAGCCTATTGAATGCGCATCGCCATCATAGCCCATCTGAAGTTTCCCATCAGTGAGCCGTTTGCAGGCGGGCTGGAGATGCACACGCACATGCTCGCGCGGTCACTGCGCGAACGCGAGCACGACGTCACGCTCTTTGCTTCGACGCGCTCCGATCCCGCACTGGGGGTGGAAGCGATCTGCGATGAGACCTCGCTTCTCGAAACGGGCATTGCCGAAGCCAATGATGTTGCCTTCTTCCGCGAGCACCATGCGTATCTCGGACTGATGACCGAATTACGGTCGCGATCGTTTGACGTGATCCACAACAATTCGCTGCACTATCTCCCCGTCAGCATGGCCGAGACACTTGCTACCCCCGTCCTTACCACGCTTCACACCCCGCCCTTTTGCTGGTTGGAAAGCGGAGTCCGGCTCAACCGCGGACCGATGACCTATGTCGCCGTTTCGCAGGCGACGGCCGACATGTGGAGCCACGTGGCCAGGACCGATCATGTCATTCCCAACGGCATCGATCTCACACACTTCCCGTACCAGCCTGTCGCAAGCGAAACACCGTATCTTGTCTGGTATGGCCGGATCGTCCCCGAAAAGGGATTGGACCATGCGATCGATGCGGCGCGGCTTGCAGGATTGCCGCTGCGTATCGCCGGCCCTGTTTCGAACCAAGGTTATTTCGATGATGAGATTGCGCCGCGTCTTGGCGCGAATGTCGAGTATGTCGGGCATCTGTCCCACCGCGAACTCGCCCGCCTGGTGGGGGGGGCCATCGCCGCGCTTTGTACTCCGCGATGGGAAGAACCTTATGGCCTGGTCGTGGCAGAGGCGCTGGCTTGCGGCACCCCCGTCGCCGCGTTCCGGCGCGGCGGGGTGCCTGCGCTCTTGAATGAAGATTGCGGCGTTCTTGCGCACCCGGACGATGTCGCCTCGCTGGCATCGGCGGCACTGGCCGCTTCAGTGCTGAGCCGCAGTGCCTGCAGGGCACATGCGGAGCGATATTGCGACGCGCAGCGCATGGTCGATGAGTATGAAGCTGTGTACCGCCAGCTCGTGCTTGCGTCGATTGTAGCCTATGAGCCGCGGACAGCGCCGCTTATTGCTAGTGTCGCGTGAGGCCACCAGTCTGCATCTGCATACCCGCTCGTAACGAGGCGGAGCATATCGGGCGCCTGATCGAAGCTCTGGCACAGCAAACCGTTCAGACCTTCGCTGTCGCGATATGCGTTAACAACAGTAGCGATGCTACCCATGCAAAAGCAGTGAAGGCCACGCTTCGCTCCAATACAAGGTTTGCGCTTCACATCGTTCAGCGCGTGTTCGAGCCGGAATTTGCCCACGCCGGATCTGCCCGCCGCGCGGCGATGGACATGGGCGCTGATCTGCTGCCGCCCGATGGCTTATTGCTTTCCACGGATGCGGATTGCCGACCACCCGCCGATTGGATCGAGACCAATCTGGCACATTTTTCGGCTGAGCGGATCATTGGCGGTCGCATCGAATTGGACGAGTTAGAAGCCGACATCGCCCCGGCAATCTTCATGCTGCGCCGCCGGTTCGATGCCTATTGGCAGGCCGTGCGGGCGATCGAGGATACAATCGATCCGGTCGCATGGGATATGCCGCCCCGGCACGGCGATCATACGGGGGCCAGCCTTGCGCTGTCCGTCGACCTTTATCGCCGTGCGGGAGGCGTTCCGTTGCTGCCAACCGGCGAGGATCGTGCCTTGGTCGAAGCGGCGATCAAGGCGGGGGGCAAGCTCGTCCACCCGAATGCAGTGTGGACCCGGGCATCCTCCCGGACTGCAGGGCGTGCCAATGGCGGGATGGCGGCCGACATGCAGCGGTGGATCGACTGCGCCGCAAGCGGTGACATTCCGATGGTCCCTGCTTTCTCCCAATGGGCAGAGCGCGCACGCTGGCGGCTTCGCACGCGGGCTAAGATGGGCGTAGCAGCGTGTCTCGAAGCAGAGCGCGCCCTTCCCCCCATGGCCTGCGACATACCGCTTCCCGACATGGCGGAAGCGGAAATGGCAGGCGTCCAATGAACCGCCCGATTGGATATTATGTCCATCATCACGGCGACGGCCATCGCCAGCGCGCGATCGCGATCGGTCAATCGCTGGACAATGTCATGCTCATGGGGAGCGGGCTTGTCGACAGAACCGGAAACCTCCCCTTCCTCGATTTGCCTGACGACCGTCTCGACGACAGCTTCGCCGGCATCGATCATGTCGACCGTCCGTCTTCCCTGCACTATGCGCCGCTCGATCATGAAGGCCTCCGCCAGCGCACTGCGCAAATGGCAGGCTGGATCGCGAAAGCGCGTCCCCGCCTGATGGTGGTGGATGTCTCGGCCGAGGTGGCGATGCTGGCGCGGCTCGCATCGGTGCCGACCGTTTATGTCCGATTGAGTGGGCGCCGGCTCGATGCTGCCCATCTGGATGCCTTTCGCGGAGCTGCCGCTCTGCTCGCTCCTTTCCACGATGCGCTTGACGATGACGAAACCCCAGGCTGGGTGCGCGAGAAGACCTTCTACGCGCCCGGCATCGTCCGATCTGCCAGCCAAAATATCAGCGTGAATGATGACGTTGTTCTGGTCGTTCTTGGGCGCGGGGGCGGTATATCCAACGGAGAGCAGTGGGCAGTGGTAGCCCGCGCAGCGCCCGCATGGCGATGGCATATTATCGGTCCCTGCACCGTGCCCGCCGACATGCCAGCCAATCTACAACTGAAGGGATGGGTCGATGATGCGAACACACAGATTGCTGCGGCCGGGGTTGTGATTGGCGCTGCAGGCGATGGCGTCGTCAGCGCCGTCCTGGCGGCGCGGCGCCCTTTCATTTGCCTGCCCGAATCCCGTCCGTTCCACGAACAGGCATCGAAGGCCAACAGGCTGGCGGCAGTGGGTGGAGCAATCGTGCGCCTCGAATGGCCGCAGCCCGAGGAATGGCTTCGCCTGATCGGTCTGGCGATCGAGCAAAACCAGCAATGGCCCACTTGCCTTGAGGGTGAGAGCGGGCCGGAACGAGTCGCACGCTGGCTTAATGACCTTTGTGCCCCGGCAGTCTCAAACAGGAGTCATATCGCGTGATACCCGATCCGCAGGACCAGGCCATTGACCCGACCGACATCGTCGATCGCCTTGCAATGCTTGGCGCGCGCTATGACGCCGCACCCCATTTCCCCAGTGATAGCCTGGCAGCGCTGATCCAGAGTGGTCATCATCGCCGGTTTGTACCGCAAATATGTGGAGGGCATGCCTTTGAAAACGAGATGGCCCGCGCGCGCGCGATGGCAACGGCCTTGCGCCAAGTTGGACGCGGCGATCTCAGTATCGGTCGCTTGTATGAGGGCCACGTCAACGCGATGTCGCTGTTCGACTGGTACGGATCACCTGACCAGCTTGAGTGGCTGACCCAGGCACTGGATCGCGGTGCCTGGTTCGGTGTGTGGGCGACGGAGCCGCCGCCCGGTGTCCGGCTCGCCGGCGGAGCGACCCTGTCGCTGATCGGCGAGAAGATGTTCGCAAGCGGAGCCGGCGGTCTCGATTATGCCCTCGTTACGGCTACCTGCGAGGACACAGCACGGCGCTTGGTCATCGTACCCGCCAATGAAAAGGCGCGGACGGACCTGTCAGGTTGGCGTGTTCGCGGAATGCGTGCGAGCGTCAGCGGTCGCTATTCGGTCGACGACATGGTCGTCGAACCGCTCATGCTGCTAGGAAAGCCGGGCGACTATGACCGGGATCCCCGCTTTACGGCAGGAGCCTGGCGCTTCTGCGCGGCGCAGCTTGGCGGCATCGAGGCGCTTGTCTCTGAAATCCGCTCGGCCATGCGCGACAGCGCCCGCGACGATCCATTGCGGCGGGCACGGTTTGCCGATGCCGTCGTAGCGGTGCGAACCGCAGGCTTCTGGGTGCAGGAATCAGCGCAGCGCTTCGCTTTGGGTGATGCGGATGCCGTTGGTGTCGCGCGGTTGGCACGCGGTGTCGTTGAAAATGCCGGGTTCACTGTGATGGAGGCAGCAGCGCGCATCCTCGGCACGCGCAGCGCCTTTGACGGTGAACGAGCGGACAAGATCATCCGCGACCTTTCCCTTTATCTGCGCCAGGCTGGACCGGATCATGCTCGTGACGAGGCCGCCAGGAAACTTCTCGATCACGACATCTGGCCTGAGAACGACCGGCTGTGGTGAAAGCAGAGCCCTTGGCCCAAAGCCGCTGGGCGCAGGCGCGCTGGCTAGTGCTCGCTCCGCATCCCGATGACGAGACGCTTGGCGCGGGTGCCTTGATCACGCACTGCGCCGCTAATGGCCGACTAGGGGGCATCGTTTTCCTGACCGATGGGACTGGCTCCCACCCTGAAGGTACGCCGCGCGTTGCCGCGACCCGGCGCAGGGAAGCCCGCAATGCGCTCGGCCGGTTAGGCGCCAAAGCGATCCCCACGATCTGGATGGGATGGCGCGACGCTCACCCCCACTCCAGCGATAGCAAAGCTTTCGCACGGGATACGGGTCGGCTTGCGGCCCTCCTGCGCTGGCACCGGATCGATGCCATTGCCGTCTCCGATAAGAGCGAGGCGCATTGTGACCATGTCGCGGCGTACAAGCTGGCCGAAGCAGCTCGACGAAAAGCAAGGCGGCCGGTCGCGCTGTTCGCCTATCATGTCTGGAGCGAGGCACCGCGCCGTGCGCGGCGTATCGCGACGCCGGTCATGCCCGTTGGGCAGCGGCGTCACGCCCTTCTGGCGCATCGCAGCCAGCTATCGCCGGTAATAGGCCAGGGTTTCCGGCTTCCACAGGAAAAACTACGCATGGTCGCACAAGACGTTCTGGCATTGAGAGGGGATTGTCGATGACCGGCTCCAGCCTGACGGCACAATATTTCGATGACATTTTCGAATCGGACGATGATCCATGGAACCTTGCGTCGAGCGAGTATGAATCGGCCAAATTTGCCCACACGCATGATGTTCTGGCCGACCGACGATATGCCCGCGCACTGGAGATAGGCTGCGCCCATGGGGTGCTGACTGGGTATCTCGCTCCCATGTGCGACAGCCTGCTTGCCGTCGACATCAGCACAAAGGCATTGGCAAAAGCGCGGAAACGGGTCGGCGATCGTCCTGGCGTGTCGCTGGCCCAAATGGCGTTTCCGCGCGAGACTCCTGAGATCGAAGATTTTGACCTCGTGGTGCTGTCCGAAGTGGCCTATTATTGGGGTCTGGTTGATCACGATCGTGCAAGCGAATGGCTTCGCGGTCACGTCTCTCCTGGTGGTCGGATTATCCTTGTCCATTATACAGCTGAGACCGACTATCCGCAAAGCGGCGATGAGGCTGTCGAAGCCTTATGGTCCGAACTTGCTGCAGACTTTGACGTTGAGCTCGCCGAACGCCGAGACAAATATCGTCTCGATTTGTGGAAGCGCCGCTGATGGGGGTCTCGGTCCTCACCATTGTCCGTAACCGGAGCGCCCATCTGGCGCAGCTCGTCGAGGGACTGCGACGAAGCATTCGCCAACCTGATGAGCTGATTGTCGTCGATATGTGTCAACGGCGGCGCAAAAGTCGGCCACGGGGCGGAGTAAAACCAGGCCATTGTGGCGCGCGCCCGGGGGAGTGGCGTGAGGGCGTAGCCCGAGGGCCACTCCCCCGGGCGTTGGCCTGATTTTCAGGGGTTGCTTTTGGCCTTGCGGGCGCGGCTATGGGCGAGACGGTAGCTCTCGCCATTCATCTCCAGAATGCTGACGTGATGGGTTAGCCGGTCCAGCAGCGCGCCGGTAAGACGCTCGGATCCGAAGGTCTCGGTCCATTCGTCAAAGGGCAGGTTGCTGGTGATGAAAGTCGAGCCGCGTTCGTAGCGCTGTGAGATCAGCTCGAACAGCAATTCAGCGCCGGTTTTGGAGAGTGGCACGAAGCCGAGTTCGTCGATGATGAGCAGCTTGTATCCCGCCATCTGTTTCTGGAAGCGCAGGAGGCGTCGCTCGTCACGGGCCTCCATCATCTCGCTGACCAGGGCGGCCGCAGTGGTGAAGCCGACGGACAGCCCCTTCTGGCATGCTGCCAATCCGAGCCCAATAGCGATATGCGTTTTGCCCGTGCCCGATGGACCCAGAGCGATGCCGTTCTCACGGCGCTCGATCCATTCGCATCGCGCCATCTCGAGCACCTGCATTTTGTTGAGCCTGGGGATGGCGGTGAAGTCGAAGCTGTCGAGGCTTTTGACGGCGGGGAAGCGCGCCGCCTTGATGCGCCGCTCCACCATGCGACGCTCCCTGTCGATCATCTCCATCTCGATGAGCCGGGCGAGGAAGCGGATATGGTCGACGCCTTCGGCGGCGCATTGCCGGGCCAGCTTCTCATGCTCACGAAGGCAGGTGGGCAGCTTGAGCGCCTTGAGATGGTGGGCGAGCAGGATCTCGGGAGGCTGGCCGCTCATGCTGCCTTCTGCCCGTCAGACAGCAGGGTCAGATAGGCTCTGGCAATAGTCTTCTCGACCTTTGCCCTGGGGAGGAAGGGATAGATGTCCAGGTCCAGCCTGGGCGGTATACGCTCCACCCGGCACAGGACCAGGTGCTTGACGGCATCGAAGCTGATGGCGCCCAGATCGACGGCGTGCTCAACGGCCGCCTGGAGATCGGCGATATCGAAGCTCTCCAGCAGGCGCAGCACCTGCACATACTCGCGCTTGCCGTGCTTGTGCATGCGCGCTTCCATCAATCGGCGCAGCGTCTCGAACACCTCGGGTAATTGCCATCCCTGTAGCGGCGCCGCCTGATCCAGCGCATTGATCTTTTGCTCGATCAGCGGGAGATAATGGAGTGCTTGGAAGATGACCTCCTCGCGCTGCCAGCAACGAGGATGCCGGGCGATGACCTCGCTGCGGCAGCCGATCACCACCTCATCGACATAACCCCGGACCCAGACTTCCTGATGCCCCCAAGCCACCGGCACCGAGTAGTCGTTGGTCTTGTAACGCACCAGGGACTGTGACGAGACACGTCCGCTGGTCTGGTCGCAAGCCTCGAAGGGCGAAGCTGGAAGGGGCTGCATCGCGGCCAGATCACGCACCAGGCGTTCGCCGATCGTCTCGCGCTGTCAACGGGCACCGAAGATTCCGCAAAAGTGGGCATCTAAAATTCCCTAGTTTGGCGGGAGGGTTTGTGTCGGTGATCAGCCGTGATGGAGATCGGGCTTTTCCTTTGCTGGCGGGCGGCCGCGCCGTTTCGGCAAGGGCGGTGGGTTGATGGACGATGCCATGCGCGCATGCTCGGGCAGCAGATCGGCGTGCTGTCGCATGCGATAGCTGGAGCCCTCGATCTGGACGACCACAGCGTGGTGAAGAAGGCGGTCGAGCAGCGCGGTGGCCACCACCGGATCGCCAAAGACATCACCCCATTCGGCAAAGCCGCGGTTGGATGTCAGGATCATGGCACCCTTTTCGTATCGGGCGTTGACGAGCTGGAAGAACAGGTTGCCGCCGCCGGGCGTGACGGGAAGATACCCGATCTCGTCGACGACGAGCAGGGAGGATCGGCATAGGAAGCGGATCTTCTCGCGCAACGTGCCCTCGCGTTCAGCCTTGGTCAGTGAAGCGATCAGATCGGCGAGCGGAATGAAGTAGACGCTCTTGCCCGCCTTCACGGCCTCGACGGCAAGGGCCGTGGCGATATGGCTTTTCCCGGTGCCGGGTGGCCCCAGCAGATGCACCACCTCGGCCCGGTTGATGAAGTCCAGGCCAGCGAGCGCCAGGATGCGGTTGCGGTCGAGCGATGGCTGGAAGGAGAAGTCATATCCGTCCAGCGTCTTGATGATCGGCAGCCTGGCCATGCGCAGGGCCGCCTTGATCCTGCGGTTCTCCCGCAGCGACAGTTCTTCGTTCAGCAATATGTCGATCGCCTCAACGCCATCGATCTTGCCCTGCTCGATCCCGCGCAGGGTGGCGTCGAGCATTTCCAGGGCGCGCGGCATTTTGAGATGGACCAGACTGCGGCGGATATTATCAACGCGAGACGCAGCACCCCCATGGCTCATGGCCGTTCTCCTCGGGCCAGTTGGCTGCCGATCGCCTGATAGATCGCCAGGGAGCGCACAGCGACATGCTCGCCGATACGGCCAATGGTGATTGCATCCTTTGCGTGGTGACGACGCTTAGCGCCGCTGCCACCTGTCCGATGCGCAGGATCGATCCTGTACTGCCGGCGCCCCTCCAGGACAGGATGCTCGGCAATGACATTGCCCAGGTCGATGATCCGGATCTTGTCAGGCAACTGCTGGATTTCGACGACGCGCCGGGAGCGGTCGGGGACGCTGTAATAGTTGCCGCCGACAGAGACCATTCCATCGTGGCTGACCCGGCGCTCCAGCTTCAGAACCGCGTCGAAGCGCCCCGCCGGGAGCAACTGCAACTCAGGCTGCTCGGCGGCAAAGGCATCGGCGATGATCCGCTGCGTCGTGCCGTGGACACGGACGTTGGCGACGGTATCGAGCCAGTCGATCAGCTGGACATTGAGATCTTCCAGATTGCGGAAGCTCCGCCCCAGGAAGAAGTCCTTGCGGATGTAGCTGAACGGCCGCTCGACCTTTCCCTTGGTCTTGGCCCGATAGGGGCGACAGGCGCGTGGCACGAAGCGATAATGCCCCGCCAGGGTCAGCAATGATCGATTGTAGATGATGTGACCCTGATCATCTTCCCCGGTTACGGCGGTTTTCATGCGATCGTAGAGAATCTCGATCGGGACGCCGCCGAGCGCTTCAAAGGCCTGCATATGACAGCGCAACAGAGTTTGGAGATCCTGGTGCATGACATAGCGCGCAAACAGGAAGCGCGAATGTCCCAGCACCAGGCTGAATAGCCAGACGATCCGGCTGACGCCGGGCTCATCGGTAAATTCGACGACGAACCGGGCAAAGTCGACCTGTGCCTGCACGCCAGGCGGCGTCTCGAAGCGAACCTCGAAGGGCTTGGGGCCGTTTTCCGGTCGGATCGCTGCCAGGAACCGCTTTACTGCGGTATAGGCGCCCATATACCCCAGCTCACGGATTTCCCGCGTCAGACGCGCCGCCGTCAGATCGGGAAAGGCCGCCACTCGTTCGCGCAAAAATTCTAGATAGGGTGCCAGTTTGTTCGGTCGGCCAAGCATGCGCGGGCCGTAAACCGGGGCCTCGATGCCCCGTTCGATATATTTTCGGATGGTCTTGGGGTCGCGACCAGTGCGTCGGGCAATGGCGGATATCGATACGCCCTGCCGATGTAGTTCGAGGATCATCATCAATTCTCCAAGTCGGATCATCGGCCCCGTCTCCGCGTCTGCAAAGGAGATGAGGACAATGTCGGCTCATCTCATTCTGCCGGGGCTAGCCCCGGCAGAATGAGATGAAGGGGCCACCAACTAGGGAATTTTCAAAGCCCACTTTTGCGGAGAATTGCACGACCGATGACACGCTCTCCCCGCGCAGCTTGTCGCTCTGGCGTTTGCGGCACTGCTCCTCGAGCCACAGGTTGAACGCCTCCCAGGTCTCAAACTTCGGGATCGGCACCATGAAGTTGCGCCGGCAATAGCCGACCAGCCCTTCCACATTGCCTTTCTCGTTCCCCTTGCCTGGGCGCGCGTAGCGATCGCGGATCAGGTAATGAGACAGGAACCCGCTGAACAGCGATGCGCGCTTGCGCGTACCGTCGGGCAGGATCTTCGCCACCAGGCAGCGGTCGTTATCGTAGACGATTGAGCGGGGTACCGCGCCGAAAAAGGCGAAAGCATGGACGTGACCGTCGACCCAGGCTTCGGCCACGGCAGCCGGATACGCCCGGACGTAGCACCCGTCACTGTGCGGCAGATCCAGCACGAAGAAGTGCGCCTTCTGCGTAACCCCGCCAATCTCCACCAACGCTTCCCCGAAATCGGCCTGCGCATCGCCCGCCGGGTGGGCCAGCGGCACGAACATCTCCCGGCTGCGCTGCTCTCGCTCCCGGATGTAATCCTTGATGATCGTATAGCCGCCGGTGAACCCATGCTCTTGGCGCAGGCGGTCGAAAACCCGCTTCGCCGTATGGTGCTGCTTGCGCGGAACGCCACGGTCCCCATCAAGCCAGCCATCGATGGTCGCGATGAACCCGTCCAGCTTTGGACGGGCAGGCGTCGTCTGGCGCCGGTAACCCGGGGGCGACGAGTAAGACAACATCTTGCGCACCGTGTCGCGCGACACATTGAAACGCTTTGCAGCGCTCCGCTGGCTCAGCCCTTCCGCACAAGCCAGACGTACCTTCAGATAGAGTTCCACGCTGAAAATCCCCAGTCCTCCCTGCCAAGCAGAAAGGCTTCAAGGTGGACGACTTTTACGCCGCCCGCAGCGGACCTATCCCGCCGCTACCGTGGCCGAGTATTCCACCGCCGTTCTCAACGGGCGCAAGTTCCGCATTTTGACGATCATCGACGAGGCCAGCAGGGAGTGCCTGGCGCTCATCGTCGCGCGGCAGCTCAAGCATGAGGATGTTCTGGCAGCGCTCGCCGACCTGTTCATCTCGCGCGGGCCACCGGCGCATATACGGTCCGATAATGGCAGCGAATTTATCGCGACTGCCGTCCAGAAATGGTTGGGGCAGATCGGCGTGAAGACGCTCTACATCACGCCGGGTTCACCATGGGAGAATGGCTATAACGAAAGCTTCAACGGGTCGCTTCGCGACGAACTGCTCAACGGCGAGATCTTCTACAGCCTTGCCGAGGCCAAAGTGCTGATCGAAGCCTGGCGGCGGCATTACAACACCGTCCGCCCGCATAGCAGCCTGGGCTATCGACCACCGGCCCCGGAAACGGCGACACCGCCATATCCGGCCTCCGGTTCCGCTTCGCTCCACCTCCACCCGGATATGGCGGCGATGAGCTTAATGCACTAACAAACCAATCGGTCCACTCGGTGGGGGCAGATCAGAAGCCGCATGAGCCGGAACGCTCCGGCTATCGACGCCCAGCGCCTGAGCCTCATCCTCAACGACCTGCGCCTGCCGGCAATCAAACTGATCTGGCCCGACTTTACCACGCGGGCCGACAAGGAAGGCTGGCCTGGTGCCCGTTTGCTTGCGGCGCTCGCTGAGCATGAGATCGCAGAACGGGACCGACGCCGGATCGAAAGGCATCTGGGCGAAGCCCGCCTGCCACCCGGCAAGACTCTCGACAGCTTCGCCTTCGATGCAGTGCCAATGATCTCCCGCGCCCGGGTGACGGCGCTGTGTTCTGGTGATGGCTGGCTCGAAAAAGGCGCTAACCTCATCTTCTTTGGTCCACCAGGTGGGGGTAAAACCCATCTGGCCGCCGCAATCGGCCTTGCGTTGATCGAAAATGGCTGGCGCGTCCTGTTTACCCGCACCTCCGATCTGGTCCAGAAACTTCAGGTTGCCCGCCGTGAGCTGGCGCTCGAAGCCGCGATAGCCAAACTCGACAAATATCATCTGCTGATCCTCGATGACCTCGCATATGTAACCAAGGATCAGGCCGAAACGTCCGTCCTGTTCGAGTTGATCAGCGCACGGTACGAACGGCGTTCTACGCTCATCACCGCCAATCAGCCTTTTGGTGAATGGAACCGGGTCTTCCCCGATCCCGCCATGACACTCGCCGCGGTGGATCGCCTCGTTCACCATGCGACAATCTTCGAGATGAATGTCGAGAGCTACCGCCGCCGCTCGGCGATCCAGCGACAATCACGCGCTGGTCGGCCACCGACCTTCGCGACAATCAAGTCCAACGAGGAAATGTCGCGCAGCGACAATCAAACCTGCGAGTAGCGCTTGCCAGCGTCAATCAAAGCAGGCACCACTTGAAAACCGCGACGATCAGTTCTCATCCTGATTGACGGAAACTTCTCATCCAGATCGCCGCGCCATACGTCCCGCTCCAGACGCGAAAGGATGCGTGCTGCATGGCCAGGCTCCAGCGCGCTCACCCGATTGGCATGCCAGGCCCGTGCGGCAACCTCAAAGCTGACGATCGGCACTGCCGCCCTGGGTCCAGGATCTTCGCCCCTGGCAATGGCGAGCTTGGCCTCAGCGCGACGCAGACGTGCCTGTGCGAGAGTAACCTCAGGATAGCGTCCGAACGAAAGCAGCTTCTCTTTACCGTCGAACCGATATTTCATGCGCCAAAGGCGCGAGCCGGTAGGACGGACCAGCAGATAAAGGCCTTGGCCATCGGCCAGCTTATAATCTCTAGATCGCTTGGTAGCGTAACGGACCTCGAGTTCCTTGAGGGGCATGGGGGTATCTCCTGCTGGACGCAGGCGATTACCCCAGAAAATACCCCCAAATGCAAATCGACGTCCTGGGATTTGCCGCGATCCGATGAGCGACATTGCGATCTCAGGAAACGGCGCAAATCCGCCAAAAAGGGCATAAAAAAACCGCCCCGGGATGATCCGCAACGGTTTGATACAGCGACCTGTGGTTGCGGGAGTAGGATTTGAACCTACGACCTTCAGGTTATGAGCCTGACGAGCTACCGGGCTGCTCCATCCCGCGTCACCAAAGGACAAAGGGCGGACCTTTTGGGTCCGCCCTTTGATGAACTGTGAATGGGTTTTTGTGTCCTGATATGCGCGTGCTTCAATGCCTGGCGACGCCCTACTCTTCCAGTGCTTGAGCAATAGTACCATCGGCGCAGACTGGTTTCACGGCCGAGTTCGGGATGGGATCGGGTGGGTCACAGACGCTATGGTCACCAAGCAATGAAGCAGGCGCATATAAGGGGTTATAATCGATACCGTGCACGTGTGTTTGTGAGATTTGTATCTGGCTGGCTTGATAACCGACCATGTCTGTCAGGCATCTGTTGTCCAGAGCTGTCATTGATGGTGGGACTCTGCGGTTCGTGATGAACCGTTTAAGCGCGAATAGGACAATTAGTATCGGTTAGCTTCATGCGTTACCGCACTTCCACATCCGATCTATCAACGTGGTGGTCTTCCACGGTCCTGTGAAATCTTATCTTGAGGGAGGCTTCCCGCTTAGATGCTTTCAGCGGTTATCCCGTCCATACATAGCTACCCTGCTGCGCCACTGGCGTGACGACAGGTACACCAGAGGTATGTTCAACCCGGTCCTCTCGTACTAGGGTCAACTCCTCTCAAATTTCGACGCCCACGGCAGATAGGGACCAAACTGTCTCGCGACGTTCTGAACCCAGCTCACGTACCACTTTAATTGGCGAACAGCCAAACCCTTGGGACCTGCTCCAGCCCCAGGATGTGATGAGCCGACATCGAGGTGCCAAACGATTCCGTCGATATGAGCTCTTGGGAATCATCAGCCTGTTATCCCCGGCGTACCTTTTATCCGTTGAGCGATGGCCCTTCCACGAGGGACCACCGGATCACTATGACCGACTTTCGTCTCTGCTCGACTTGTCAGTCTCGCAGTCAGGCGGGCTTATGCCATTGCACTCTAACAGACGGTTTCCAACCGTCCTGAGCCCACCATCGCGCGCCTCCGTTACTCTTTAGGAGGCGACCGCCCCAGTCAAACTACCCACCACAGAGGGTCCCTGCACCGGATAACGGTGCGAGGTTAGACATCAGAAAACAGCAGGGTGGTATTTCACCTATGGCTCCACTCAGGCTGGCGCCCAAGTTTCAAAGCCTCCCACCTATGCTACACAGCTCTTTCCTAATGCCACTCTGAAGTTGCAGTAAAGGTGCACGGGGTCTTTCCGTCTAACCGCGGGTACTCCGCATCTTCACGGAGAATTCAATTTCGCTGAGCATATCCTGGAGACAGTGGGGAAGTCGTTACGCCATTCGTGCAGGTCGGAACTTACCCGACAAGGAATTTCGCTACCTTAGGACCGTTATAGTTACGGCCGCCGTTTACCTGGGCTTCAATTCAGAGCTTGCACTCCTCCTCTTAACCTTCAGGCACCGGGCAGGCGTCAGGCCCTATACGTCGTCTTGAAGCCGACTTAGCAGAGCCCTGTGTTTTTGCTAAACAGTCGCTACCCCCTGGCCTGTGCCCCCCACAAGTGCTTGCGCATATGTGGGGCCTCCTTCTTCCGAAGG
>NZ_JADOUC010000002.1:600000-737500 GCF_015752145.1 Sphingobium sp. JAI105
ATGCCCAACCAACCGAACGGATAGACCTTTTCATAAGCAGTCGCGACCGACGCCGGGATCGCCTTTCGCGAGGGGCCATGGAAACCGTCGCATCCGCACAGAAATTGCGCGTCGATCCGATGGGTTGCGCCATCTTTGCTATAGGTCAGATAGGGTGCATCGCTATCCACATCATGCAGGGCGACATCGCCTGCATCATAGATGATCTCCAGCCCGCGCTCAGGCGCGGCCTCCATCAGGTCGCGGGTGATTTCGGTCTGACCATAGACCATCACCTGCTTGCCGGTCAGCGCCGCGACGTCGATGCGGATCAACCGTTCACCATCAGCCAGGTGAAAGCCGTCATGCGGCAGGCCTTCGGCATGCATCCGCCCGCCCAGCCCCAACTGGTCCATCAGGTCGGTCATCGTGCGCTCCAGCACGCCAGCCCTGATGCGGCCCAGCACATAGTCGGGCGCGGCCCGCTCGACGATGACGGTTTCGATCCCTTCAGCCCTCAACAAATGGCCCAGCAACAGTCCCGCCGGGCCTGCACCGATGATCGCAACCTGGGTTTTCATGAAAAGCCTCTCCAACCGATACGGATTTGCGTCCATCATGCCCATTTGGCAGCCACCAGCACAGGGGCGGAGCAACCATATATATGGACGATGCAACAGCTTTTGCAGCGAACAATGCAGCGACTTGACCGACATGTTGCATTACCGCATGAGATTTCGCCAGGATCGATAATGGACGATCCGCCATAGAGTGGAGAGGAGAGACATGCCCGATACCCTGCCCCGCCGCACGTTGCTCAAGGCCATGCCGGGTTTCGCGCTTGCCGGTGCAGCCGCCCCGGCCATGGCGGCACCTTCCGACGCACTGGCTACGCCGCCGCTCACCCTTGCCATGCGGCTGCGCGTGCTGATCGGCACGCCGCAGGAACTTGGAACGGTCGATGGTGTGCGAAAGCGCGTCATTCCCATTACCGGCGGCAGCGTGGATGGCCCGCGCCTGACCGGCAAAATCCTGGCCGGCGGCGCAGACTGGCAGTCCATCCGCCCGGATGGGACCGCCGACATTCTCGCCCGCTATTCGATCGAGGCCAGCGACGGCGCTATCCTGTCCATCGTCAATCCGGGCTATCGCCATGGGCCCGCCCCGGTGCTGGCCCGGATCGCAGCGGGCGAGATAATCGACCCTGCCCTCTATTATTTCCGCACCATCCCCCGGTTCGAGGTGGCGAGCGATGGTCCGCACGCATGGCTTGGCCGCACGGTCTTTCTCTGCACCGCTGCGCGCTATAGAGACCATGTGCGGCTCGATATTTTCGCGGTTGGCTAAAAATAAAGGATTGAGGATGGCGGAACAGGCAACGGACCTCCGGCGGCAACTGGACGAAGCGCCGATGGGGCGGCTTCAGATCATTGCGATCATATTATGTGTTCTGCTCAATGCGCTGGACGGGTTCGATGTGCTGGCCATCAGCTTCGCGTCGCCCGGCATCGCGAAGGAATGGGGTGTCGATCGCGCCGCGCTTGGCCTCGTCCTTTCGATGGAACTGATCGGCATGGCGGTCGGATCGGTCCTGCTCGGCAATGTTGCCGACCGGATCGGACGACGCCCGACCATTATCTTCTGCCTCATCGTCATGGCGCTCGGCATGGGCGCGGCGACGCAGGCGTGGGACGTCATTTCGCTCTCGATCATCCGCCTGGCCACAGGCCTTGGCATTGGCGGGATGCTCGCCTGCACCAACGCGATGGTCGCCGAACTCGCCAATGCCCGCGCGCGCAGCCTGGCTGTCGCCATCATGGCGGCGGGCTATCCGGCGGGGGCGATCCTGGGTGGATCGGTCGCCTCCCAATTACTGGTCGCGGGCAATTGGCGCGACATCTTCCTGCTGGGCGGCATCGCCACGGCCCTCTTCCTGCCGTTCATCTGGTTCCTGCTGCCTGAATCGATTGGCTTCCTGCTGCAAAAGCGCCCCGCCAACGCCTTGTCGCGGATCAATGATGCGCTTGGCCGACTGGGCCAGCCGCTGATCGACGCCCTGCCCCCGGTTGATGCCGGCGCGCCCAAAGCCTCTTTCGCCGCACTGTTCGCACCGGGCCTGGCGCGCACCACCATCCTGCTGACGCTGGCCTATTTCTGCCATATCATGACCTTCTATTTCATCCTGAAATGGGTGCCCAAGATTGTCGTCGACATGGGCTATGCGCCTTCGGCCGCGGGCGGTGTGCTGGTATGGGCCAATGTCGGCGGCCTGCTTGGCGCCTTGCTGCTGAGCGCGCTCAGCTGGCGGATCGCGATCCGGCCGCTCGTCATCATCGCCATGGTCGCCTCGACCTGCCTCGTTACCCTGTTCGGTCAGGAGCAGACGACGCTGCCGGGGCTCAGCCTGATTGCCGCCGCCGCCGGTTTCTGCACCAATGGCGCGGTCGTCGGCCTTTACGCGCTGGTTGCCCAATCCTTCCCGACCGCCGTGCGCGCCGGGGGAACCGGCATTGTCATCGGCGTCGGCAGAGGCGGCGCGGCGCTGGGCCCCATATTGGCAGGCTTGCTGTTCAGCCTCGATGTCAGCCTGCCCTGGGTTGCATTCGCCATGGCGCTTGGATCGCTGATCGGCGCAGGCCTGCTCATCCCGCTGCGTCCCCGCCCCGCCTGACGCGCCCGCGCATGTCGGTCGACCCGGTCCCCAGCTTCTACCTTTATGGCGAACCGCAGCGCAGCGTGGCGGAAGGGTTCGTCCATGTCGAAAGTCTGGACGACCGATCCCGCCCCAGCGAATGGACGATCCGCCCGCACGTCCATCGTGATCTCCACCATATCATCCTGATCGCGCGGGGCGGTGGCGCGATGCAGGCCGAAGCCCACGAATTCCGGTTCGAGGCGCCCTGCCTGTTGCTGGTCCCGGCGGGGATCGTCCACGGTTTCACCTGGCATCGCGAATCGAGCGGCCATGTCACCACCATCGCGGCGGCCTATCTGCGCCATCTTGTCGCCCGCGACGCCGATCTCGCGCCGCTCTTTGCCCATCCCCATGCGGTCATGCTGCCACATGCGGAGGGCGACGCTGCCGAAGCGGCGATCGCGCGGATGGCGCAGGAACTGGGCTGGTCCGGCCCCGGCCAGCGCGCTGCGGTCGAATCCGCGCTGCTGCACCTCATGGTCCTGGCGCTGCGCCACGCTGCCCTCACGCAACAGGCGCAGCCCGGCACCGCGCGTCAGGCAGCACTCGTCGCGCGGTTGCGCGAACGGATCGAACGGCGCTTCCGCCTGCGCGAGCCGGTATCGGAGCATGCCCGCGCGCTGGGCGTCAGCCTTACCGCCTTGCGGCACGCCTGCGCGCGCGTCGCGGGCACATCGCCTGCCCAGATGCTCGATGATCGCGCCTTGCTGGAGGCACGCCGCCTGCTGCTTTATTCGCAAATGTCGGTGGCAGAGATAGCCTATGCCACAGGCTTTGAAGACCCCGCCTATTTCTCTCGCTTCTTCGCCCGCCATATCGGCCAGCCGCCCCGTGTCTGGCGCGCTGCCAGAGACGGTTGAACCCGCCCGCCCACGGCCCTATGCGTGGCGCATGACCGTGGATAAGCTGACTGACCTGCTCGTGGCGAAATTGCTGCGCGACCATGGCAAGAGCAAACATCATTGGCGCACGCTGATCGGCCCGATCCGCCTTTACAGCCGCGCCACCCACCCCCATTGCAACTGGTCGGTCACGCCCACCGGCCCCTTTGCCGATGTCGCCCGGCTCGAAACCCTGCTCGACGAACTCAGGCTGGCGCATCCTTTCGTCACCGCCTGACACACGGAAAAGGCGCGGTCGGTTTCCCGCCGCGCCTTTCTTGCGACCCCGAAGGGATCTCCACTATACCAGTTGCTGCTCCAGCTCGCCCAGCACGCGATAGCAATCGAACACCTTTGCAACGCTCGAATTGGGTTCGCGGCCTTCACGGATCGCGCTGATGAATTCGCGGTCCTGCAATTCGATGCCGTTCATCGACACAGCGACGTTGCTGACGTCGATCGGCTCTTCCTTGCCGTTCACCAGATCGTCGTAGCGCGCGATATAGGTGCCAGTGTCGCCGATATAGCGGAAGAAGGTGCCGAGCGGCCCGTCATTGTTGAACGACAATGACAGGGTGCAGATGGCCCCGCTCTCGCTCTTCAACTGGATCGACATGTCCATCGCAATGCCCAGTTCCGGGTGGATCGGTCCCTGCATCGCATGGGCGGACACGATCTTGCCCGCCTGATAGGCAAACAGATCGACCGTGTGCGCGGCATGGTGCCACAACAGATGGTCGGTCCAGGACCGCGCCTCACCCTTGGCATTGATATTCTTGCGGCGGAAGAAATAGGTCTGCACATCCATCTGCTGGATGTTCAGCTCACCTGCCGTGATGAGGTTATGGACATATTGGTGGCTGGGATTGAACCGCCGCGTATGGCCGACCATGCAGGTCAGCCCGGTTTCCTTTTGCTTGGCCAGCACCGCCTGCGCATCGGCCCAGCTGTCGGCCAGCGGAATTTCGACCTGGACATGCTTGCCTGCATCCATGCAGGCAATGGCCTGCGCCGCATGCATTTGCGTCGGCGTGCACAGGATCACGGCGTCGACATCATCGCGGGCCAATGTGTCCGCAAGGTCGGTGGTCGCATGACCGATGCCATATTTGTCGGCAATCGCCTGGGTCGCGTCCAGACGGCGCCCGACCAGCGACGTCACGCTCACGCCGTCGATATTCTTCAGGCCATCCAGATGCTTTTCGCCAAAGGCGCCGGCACCAGCCAGGGCAATACGCATGAGAAACTCCGTAAATGTACGCCCCTCCCCTTCGGGGGAGGGGTCGGGGTGGGGGCGTGAGGCAAGCGCAAAGTAGATCGGGCGCCCTGCCTCACATCATTACTACTCAGCCGCGATCGCGCTCACCGTATCGCTTCCGGTCATGTCCAGCCCCTCGCCATTGTCGGGGCGCAACACCATATGGCCGATCGCGGTGTTGGAGCAGGGCACATGATAATGGCGGTGCAACGCGCGGGTTTTCTTTCCCAGTGCGCCGCGCATCACCAGCCACATCACCATCTCGATGCCTTCGCTGCCGGTCTCGCGCAGATATTCGATGTGCGGGATCCGGCGCAGATGGTCGCTGTCACCGATCAGGCCGTCCAGGAACATATTGTCCCATTCCTTGTTGATCAGCCCGGCGCGCGGCCCCTGCAACTGGTGGCTCATGCCGCCCGTGCCCCATATCTGCACGTTCAGATCTTCCGGGAAGCTGTCGACCGCCTTGGCGATCGCCTCGCCCAGCGCCCAGCAGCGATTGCCCGACGGCGGCGGATAGGTGACGACATTGACCGCCAGCGGCACGACCTTGCACGGCCAGGCGTCGGGCTTGCCGAACATCATGGACAACGGCACGGTCAGGCCATGGTCGACATCCATCTCGTTGATGATGGTCATGTCGAATTCGTCCAGCACCAGGCTCTGCGCAATATGCCAGGCCAGGTCAGGATGCCCCTCGACGTCGGGCACCGGGCGCGGACCCCAGCCCTCGTCCGCCGATTTATAGCGTTCGCCGCAACCAATGGCGAAGGTCGGGATGATCTTCATGTCAAAGGCGGACGCATGATCGTTATAGACCAGGATGATGACATCGGGCTTTTCCGCCTTCTCCCATTCCCGCGTCCAGTCATAGCCGGCAAAGATCGGCCCGAAATAATCGTCGCGATCCTTGTCGAAATCGGACGCCACGCCCAGCAGCGGCACGTGGCTCGACGCCACACCAGCAGTTATCCGCGCCATTATCTGGCTCCTTCGTTGGTTTCGCCGCTCGACGCGGCGTTGGCCCTGATCGACCGCACGCCCTCTGGCGACCGGCCACCGTTCATCATCATTTCGCGATATTCGGGAAAGCTCATGTCGGTCATGGTGCTGACCGCTTCGGCGAACGGAATGCCGTCGGTCGAAAACAGCTTGGCCAGGAAATAGACATTGCCACCCAGGTCCAGGCAGCGATTATAGTCACGCGCCAGCAGGGCTTCCTTCTGTTCCTCGTTCAGCGGCCATTCGTCCAGATAGGCACGCTCGTCTGCCTTGAACCTTGCGCGATTCTCATCCTTCATCAGGCTCATCGCGAACTGGTTCATATGATATCCCTTGCGAGCGCGCGCCGCCGTATAGACGCGCGTGCCCGGAATATCCTCGAACTCGGCAAGATATTCGTGAATATCCTGATGCTTGGGATCTTCGGTGATCATAGTCCCCTCTCCTTCAATTTGGCGTCAAGCCGGGGAAAGACGCGACGGGCATTGCCCTCGAAAATGGCGGCGCGCTCGGCATCGCTGATGTCCAGCGCGTCGACATAGCGTTTGGTGTCGTCGAAATAGTGGCCGGTGGTCGGATCGATCCCGCGCACGGCGCCCACCATTTCGGACCCGAACAGGATATTCTTGTTGTCGATCACGTCGGCCAGCAGGTCGATGCCTGGCTGATGATAGACGCAGGTGTCGAAAAAGATGTTGTTCATCAGATGGGTCGACAGATCGGGCTTTTTCAGCATGTCGGCCAGTCCGCGATACCGCCCCCAATGATAGGGCACCGCGCCGCCGCCATGCGGGATGATGAAGCGCAGCGTCGGGAAATCCTTGAACAGATCGCCCTCCAGCAACTGCATGAAGGCAATCGTGTCCGCCGCGATATAATAGCCGCCAGTCGCATGCATCGCCGGGTTGCAGCTGCCCGACACATGGATCATCGCCGGGACGTCCAGCTCGACCATCTTCTCGTAAAAGGGATACCAATATTTGTCGGTGAGCGGCGGATGGGTGAAATGTCCGCCGCCCGGATCGGGATTGAGGTTGCAGCCGATAAAGCCCAGCTGCGTGACGCACCGCTCCAGTTCCGCGATGCTGTTGCTCATGTCCGCCTTGGGCGACTGGGGCAACATGCATACGCCGACGAAGGTTTCGGGGAACATCGCCACCACCCGCGCGATCAGGTCGTTGCAGCGGATCGCCCATTCCTTCGCCATCGCCTCATCGCCCACATGCGGGGCCATGGCCGACGCGCGCGGCGAAAAGATCGTCAGGTCCGCGCCGCGCTCCTTGATCAGACGCAACTGGTTCGCCTCGATCGTCTCGCGAATTTCCGCGTCGCTAATCTCCGGATAGGGCGGACAGGGCGTCCCGGCCTTGAACGCGGCCTTCTGCTCTTCGCGCCAGGCGTCATGCCCTTTGGGCAACACCGTATAATGGCCGTGGCAATCGATAATCAGGCTCATCCGCGCTTGTCTCCAACTATCCTATCCAACGCCCCTCCCCTTTTTCCCGCGCTCCCGCGCTCCCGCGAAGGCGGCAGCCCGGTTCGGGTGGCGGGGCTGGACTCCCGCCCTGGCGGGAGCACATAAGTCTATTCCGCCGCCTCCCGCGCCACCGACGCCGAAGCAGAAATCATCCCAATCTTCGCCCCCAGACCCTCCGGGACCGTCGACGCCCGCAGAGCACCGATCGCCCGCTGCCGCTCGACCGTCCCGCGTGTCATCGCCGCGCCCGTGCCAAGCCCGTCGAGCGTCTTGACGACTTCCTCCATCTCGGCCGCGCGGCGCAGGCCATGCACCAGCATCCGGTCGAGATTATAATCGGCCCGCGCGTCCCACGGCTTCGCCTTTTCGCTCGCGTCGAGCGAGGCCAGCACCTCGTCCAGCACATCGGCCGCGTCCGCCGCCAGCACGCACTCGGCGGTCAGCGCTTCGATGCCCTTGACCATGACCGACCGGATCATCTTGATCGACGATGCCCGTCCGACGTCGGCGCCCACGACGCGAGTCCTCGCAAAACCCAGGGCCTGAAGCCCGGCCTCGGCCATCGGTGCCTTGTCGCCGCTCAGCAGCAATGGCACGTTCAGCCGCACCGGATCGACCGGGGCCATCACCGCGACATCGACATAATGGGCGCCCGCCGCTTCGATCGCCTGCGCCGCCGCCTGCTTGGTCTGCGGCGCCACGCTGTTCAAGTCGCAGAAAATCGCGCCGGGCGCGATCAGCGCCGCCGCCGCTTCCGCCACGACAAGCGCCTGGTCCGCCGTCACCAGCGACAGGATCAGATTCACGCCATCCAGCGCATCCTCGATAAAGTGCGCAGGCAGCACGCCCGCCTGCGCATAGGCAGCCAACATCGCTTCGCGCGTGGCCGCGGATTCGGTTTTGATGTCATAGACATGCGCCGCGGCAGCCCAGTCCCCCGCCAATGCAAAGGTGGACCCTGCTTCGCCAAACCCGATCAGACCGACTTCCTGCTCCATGAAAAGGGGGATGCCGGATTGTATGCCGAACGGCCAATCACATCCGGGGACAGGTTATAAGAATTTACGAATTTACTTCTCCGGCTGCCTGCTCGATCGCTGCCATGAATTGCTGCTGCAGGCGCGTCGGTCGCCAATCTGCCCGGCTGGTCAGGCCGATGGTGCGGCTGATCTCGCCGGGCGCCGGGCCTATATCCGCCACCATTCCGCTATCCAGTTCGACCCGCAACTGATCGACCGACAAAAGGGTCAGATAGTCGCCGCTCACCAGCAATTGCCGCACCGTCATCACCGATCCGCACTCAATCGGAACCGCAGGCAAATCGCCGCCCAGCGCTGCGAACATCGCCCGCCACAACTGGCGCAGCGGCGTCCCTTCCGGCGGCAATATCCACGGAAAGCGGCGCAGGTCGTCGCCGTCCCATCCCTGCTCAAGCCTATGCCCCGCGCGCGCAAAGATGGTCGGTCGATCCTCGAACAGGGGCTGCTGCACCAGATCCTGTCCGATCGTCGCATCGCGCAAGGCGCCGACCATCATGTCGATCTCGCCATCGCGCAGCGGCCCGACCAGTTCGGCATGCGACCCTTCCACGACCGAAATATCGACCTGCGGGAATTCGCGCCTGAAATTGGTGATCGCCAGCGGCAGCAGCCGCGCTCGGCTGAGCGGCATCGCCCCTACCAATATCCGTCCGCTTTCCTGCCCCCGCAGTTCGGCGATCTCCTCCAGCCCCTGCCGCAGTTCGGCCAGCGCGAGGCGCAACCGCCGCGCCAGGGCCACGCCGGCGCGGGTCAGCATCAGCCCCCGCCCCCGCCGCTCGGCCAGCCGCACCCCCAGCGCCAGCCCCAGATCGCCGACCGCGCGGTGCAGCGACGGCTCCGCTACCCCGACAATGGCCGCCGCCGCCGCATAGCTGCCAGCGCGCGCCAGCGCGACAAATGCCCGGATTTGCGCCGCCGTCACCCGGCTGCTGCCGATCAGCCGCAACGCAACCTCGACACGCGGCCTGAACCGCAACGCCACGTCGGTCGGCACCATCCCGCCCGGCCGTCGCTCGAACAGCGGTACGCCCAATTGCGCTTCCAGCTTGGCGATCCCCTGCGTCACCGCAGGCTGCGTCAGGTTGACCGCCCGCGCCGCCAGGCTGACACTGCCCTGATCGACCACGGCGGCCATCGCGGCCAGATGCCGGATATTGAACTGATCAGCCTCCATTTTTGATAATTAGCAAAATTTTATGTGCCCGCGCCATAACCGATTTGAGCATTGCGCTGCATATGTCCATGTCACTGTCGGTTTTAGGAAAAGGATCAGCGCCATGTCCGGCATCGTCGTCCAGAATATCGAACGGGCGGAGCTTTCCGTCATTGACGGCCTCGCCCACTGCGGCGTCGCCACCGTGCATGAAGCCCAGGGCCGCACTGGCCTGCTCGCTCCCCATATGCGCCCCATCTATCACGGTGCGCGTATCGCTGGCAGCGCCGTCACCATCTCCGCCCCTCCCGGCGACAACTGGATGGTCCACGTCGCGATCGAGCAATTGAAGGAAGGCGATATTCTCGTCCTCGCGCCGACCAGCCCCTGCACTGACGGCTATTTCGGCGACCTGCTCGCCACCTCCGCCCAGGCGCGCGGTTGCCGCGGCCTCATCATCGACGCAGGCGTCCGCGACCTGCGTGACCTGAAGCAGATGAATTTTCCGGTCTGGTCCAAGGCTGTCCATGCGCAGGGCACGATCAAGGCTACGCTGGGATCGGTCAATGTTCCGATCGTCTGCGCCAATGCTCTGGTCAATGCGGGCGACGTCGTGATCGCCGACGATGACGGCGTCTGCATCGTCCCCCGCGCCGATGCCGCATCGGTGCTGGAAAAGGCGCAGGCGCGCGAAGCGGCCGAAGAAGCCAAGCGGGTCCGCCTCGCGGCGGGTGAACTCGGCCTCGACATTTATAACATGCGTCCGCGGCTTGAAGAAATGGGCCTCAAATATGTTTGAGCGCGCCCGCGTCATGTGGATGCGGGGCGGCACGTCGAAGGGCGGCTATTTCCTCGCGGACGACCTGCCCGCCGACGCCGCTGCCCGCGACGCCTTTCTGCTGCGCGCCATGGGATCGCCCGACCCGCGCCAGATCGACGGCATGGGCGGGGCCGATCCACTGACCAGCAAGGTCGCGCTCGTCAAAAAGTCGCAGCGTGAAGGGGTCGATATCGACTATCTCTTCCTGCAGGTCTTTGTCGATCAGGCGATCGTCAGCGACGCGCAAAATTGCGGGAATATTCTGGCGGGCATTGGCCCGTTTGCCATTGAACGCGGGCTGGTCCCCGCGCAGCAGGACGAAACCCGCGTCGCCATTTTCATGGAAAATACCGGTCAGATCGCCATCGCCACGGTCCAGACGCCCGGTGGCGTCGTCCGCTATGATGGCGACGCAAGAATTGACGGCGTGCCGGGCAGCGCCGCCCCCGTCCCGCTGGAATTTCGCGACACCGCCGGCTCCTCCTGCGGCGCGCTGCTGCCCACCGGCAACGCCTTCGATACAGTAGAAGGCGTGCCGGTCACCCTGATCGACAACGGGATGCCCTGCGTCATCATGAAGGCGAGCGATGTTGGCATCACCGGCTATGAAGACCGCGACACGCTGGACAAGGATGCTGCGCTCAAAGCCCGGATAGAGGCGATCCGCCTGGCTGTGGGCGAACGCATGAACCTGGGCGACGTCAGGGAAAAATCGGTACCGAAAATGATGCTCGTGGCCCCGCCCCGTAATGGCGGCGCGGTGACGGTGCGCAGCTTCATCCCCCACCGCGCCCATGCCTCCATTGGCGTTCTGGGCGCAGTCAGCGTCGCCACCGCCTGCCTGATCGAAGGATCACCCGCGGCCGAGGTCGCCAGCATCCCGGAAGGCAATCGCAAGACGCTGTCGGTCGAACATCCGACCGGCGAAACCACCTGCGTCATGGAACTGGACGAAAACGGGGCCGTCACCAGCGCCGCCATGCTGCGTACCGCCCGCAAGCTGATGGATGGAGATATTTTCGCATGACCGATCGCATCACCAGCTGGCACGGCAGCCCGTCCAGGCCGCTCTACACCCCGCCGCCCGGCGCGATCGATGCCCATTGCCATGTGTTCGGGCCGATGGCGGACTTCCCGTTCAGCGCGAAGGCGAAATATCTGCCACAGGATGCCGGGCCGGACATGCTGTTCGCCCTGCGCGACCATCTGGGTTTTGCCCGCAATGTGATCGTCCAGGCGAGTTGCCACGGTACCGACAATGCAGCGACGCTGGACGCTATCGCCAAGTCAAACGGCAAAGCGCGCGGCGTCGCGGTGGTGGATCCGGCGATATCCGACGCGGACCTTGCCGCCCTGCATGAAGGCGGGATACGCGGCATCCGCTTCAATTTCCTCAAACGCCTGGTCGATGACGCGCCCAAGGACAAGTTTCTGGAGGTTGCCCGGCGACTGCCCGCGGGCTGGCATGTCGTCATCTATTTCGAGGCGGATATTCTGGAAGAATTGCGCCCCTTCATGGACGCCATCCCCATGCCACTGGTCATCGACCATATGGGCCGCCCGGACGTGACCCAGGGGTCCGATGGCCCGGACATGAAGGCATTTCGCGCCTTCCTCGACAGCCGCGACGACATCTGGTTCAAGGCAACCTGCCCCGACCGGCTCGACCCGACGGGCGCCCCATGGAACAGCTTTGCCGACGCGGTCGCGCCGCTGGTCGCCGACTATCAGGACCGGGTGCTGTGGGGCACCGATTGGCCGCATCCCAATATGCAGGATGCCATTCCCGATGACGGCCATCTGGTCGACATAATCCCGCGCATCGCGCCCACCGCCGATCTGCAACGCAAGCTGCTGATCGACAATCCCATGCGTCTCTACTGGCCCGAAGAGATGCGCGCCTGACTGCGCACCGGGGTCAGGCGCACAGCCTGATCCCGGTCAGGCAGAACGCAGGCGTGGCGCCTGCCGCGCGTCCCGATCCGCACTCGCATCATACATCGTCAGTATATCGGAGACTGGCATGGGTCTTCCGAAAAGATAGCCCTGCAACTCGTCGCACCCAGAAGCAGACAGAATGGCGGCCTGTTCTTCATGTTCGACCCCTTCCGCGACGACACGCATGTCAAGTCCGCGGGCCAGGTTGATCGCGCCCGTCACCAGCAGGGTCGCCCTTTTGTCATGGGGAAGACCAGCAAGCAGGGATTTGTCGATCTTCACATGGCTGAACCCATAGGATCGCAGATAATGTATGCTCGTAAAACCCGTGCCGAAGTCGTCGAGCGCGATCGAAATACCCATCGCCTTGAACGCCTTGATCGCACGAATGGCGTTTTCCGGATGGGTCAGGAGATAGCCTTCGGTTATCTCCAGTTGCAGCCGATGGGGCGGGAATTTCGTCTGTTCCAGAACGTGAAGAATCTGCCGTTCAAATCCGGGATCGCGAAACTGCGCTGGCGATACATTCACGCTCAGCTTGACGTTGTCCCATGACAAAATATCGCGACAGGCGCGATCCAGCACGAACAGGCCAAGGGGATGAATTTGCCCCGTAAGCTCCGCAATCTCGATGACCTGTTGCGTATCGATCGGTCCGGCAGGGCGTCGTGGCCAGCGGATCAATGCCTCGACAGCGACGATCGCGCGCGTATTGGCATCGACCACCGGTTGATAGAAAACATCGAATTGGCTTTTCGCCAGTCCTTCGCCGATTTGCTGTTCAATCTCCAGCCGGCGCAGCCGACCCTGTTCGAAAGCCGCATCATAGACGGCGATCTCGCCCTTGCCGGACATTTTGACATGATACATCGCGGTGTCGGCGCGACGCAGCAATTCATGCGCGCTGACCAGATCGCCGTTTCCGGCCAGGCCAATGCTGGCGCCGACCTGCAATATATGACGGTCCACCAGGATCGGTAGCGAAACCTCTTCGTTCACCCGCTGCGCGATCTCGGCAGCGACTCCAAGAGCGCCGGGCGTCTCGATGAGGATGACAAACTCATCGCCACCGACGCGCGCCAGCATGGCAAATGGCGGGCACAGGGCGCGAAGGCGCTCGCTAAGGCTACGGATCAGGCAATCGCCGGCCTGATGCCCATGCATATCATTAATGTCCTTGAAGCCATCCAGGTCGATGAAGATGACTGCCAGTCCATCGGCCACCTGACGTTGGCGCCCTTCCACCACATCCAGTTGCGCCAGCAATTGACGTCGGTTGGGCAGTTCGCTCAGGGCATCGGTCAACGCAATCCGGCGATTTTCCTCGCTCAACTGTTCGGTTTCCGCCTGACGGCCCCGCAGGTCGCGCTCCGAACGAACAAGCTGGGAGAAATCCAGATTATAGCGATGCGTAACGACCATCATCCCCGCACCGACAAAGCCCAGGACGACTGCCTCCACGAGCATGCGACCCTCGTCTGCCCAACTGAAGAACATCACGAAGGACAAAGTGCTTACGACGGCGACACGCATGGCCGCAGCACGCAGCGACATCAGGCAAAAGACGCAGCTGACCTGCGTCAGGGCCAGAAAGAAGGTCAGATGACCACGAGCATAGGCGCTCCCGCCATCATATATCCATATGCACCATAATTCGAAGGCCAACGTCATCACCACGGCCAGCGTGCAGGTGCGTTTGATATATCCGGCTATCTGCTCGTCGGTGAAATTATCGCCGCGCGATTGGCGCATCCACCAGATTGCCCTGGTCAAAGCGAGGGTACATATGAAAAGCGGCGTAATGGCCGTCTTGAAAATCATGTCGGGTCGAAAGAAATCGACCCAGATCGCGACCGCATTGAATATCAATATGATATAGAGAAGCGGCATCTGCTTGGAAAAAGACTGAAACTGCGCGCGCAACAAGTCTCCGTCATCGGTGTCCAGCTTGAAAAGACCGGCAAGCGCTGACACTGGAACCACCCTCTCTAATCGGCGCTGAGATCGCTCATGTTAAACGCTCACATTAGGGCCATGCCGTTAATAATGGATGAAATTATAGGATCATCCTAAGCTGGACGATCTGCGGGATTTCAGGATTGGTGCGACAGCCCTTTTTCCTCACTAACGCTTGGATGACGCGCTGATTTCTGGCCAGGCGAATATGCCAAAGCCGCAGCTATTGCGTCACCCGGATCAGGGCTGATCCTCGCGGAAGCGATCCATCTGGTGCATCCGCTCATGGAGGATCGTGACGATCCCGACGGCACCATCGTTCAACACACGCCAATAGATATAATGATGCTCGAACCGGCAGTAATAGCCGTCCACGCCAAACTCTGCCGGGATCACCCGCCAGGCCGCGTCTCGTGTCGCAATGGCCTCGAACTGAGCGAACAAGGCGCGAATATAGCGATCGGCCTGCGCTTCACCCGATGTGTCGCGCGTATAGACATAGATTTCGTCCAACCTGCGGCCCGCCGCGTCCTGTACCCGGAATGCCGCCATCGGTGTCAGGCGCGACGATTGCGGGCGATTACCGCGTCTGCATCCAATATCTCATAACTTGCCTCCGGAGCGGCGAAGGCGCGCGCCAGCTCGGCTTTCAGCCGGGCGAAGCGATCGGCCTCTACCCGTTCCTTGTCGCGGCGGATCAGATCACGGACATATTCACTGACATTGTCATAGGCTCCGGTGTCACTGACATTGGCAGCAACGAAGTCACTCAGCGCGCCGCTTACACGTACATTAAGTGTGATCGGTCTGGACATGGCGACCCCTTCCTGTCCTCAATATAATGGATATCGAGGACGGATCAAGCAGCTTGATGGTTCGGTTCGAAGCCCCCTCGCCCTTTTGACACAGCCTGACTGTCGGGCAGGCGGGCCGGGCCATGGCGGCTCAGACCGTTATTCAAGCGGTTCGCCGTCCCAGGTTTCAGTGTCGATCTGCGCCTGCGCCGCACGGGGATAGCGCGGGCCGGATACAGCCTCGAAGGTGAACAACGCATCGACCGCTGCGAGCGTCTCGGCAGATAGGTCTATCGCCAGCGTCGCCATATCCTCGTCCAGATGGGCGATGCTGGTGGTGCCTGGGATTGCCACGACATAAGGGCGGCGCGACAGCACCCAGCCAAGCGAGAGTTGCGCCATCGTGCAGCCAGCATTCGCAGCGATCCGGCCGAAGGCGGCAGCAAGTTGAAGATTATGGGGCAGGTGCGGCGGGTGGAAGCGCGGCATGGAGGCGCGGACATCGCCCTCCTGCACCCCATCTGGCCCCACCGCGCCCGCCAGCACACCGCGCGCGACAGGTGAAAAGGCGACAAAGCCGACGCCCAGGTCGCCGCAGGCGGCCAGCACGGCAACTTCAGCGTTGCGGCTCCAGGGCGAATATTCGGTCTGCATCGCCGCTATGGGGTGAACCGCATGAGCGCGGCGCAGCGTCTTGGCGGACATTTCCGACAGGCCGATGGCACCGATCTTGCCAGCCTCGACAGCACGCACCAGCGCACCGACCGACTCCTCGATCGGAACATTGGGATCGAGCCGGTGGAGATAATAGAGATCGATATGATCGACATTCAACCGCCGGAGCGAATCTTCCAGCGTGGCGGTGATGGCTTGGGGCGATCCGTCAATACCGCGCTTGCCATCCTTCCCACCCAGCACGCATTTGCTGGCGAGGACAAAGTCGTCGCGCCGGTGCATCAGGGTACGGCCCAACAGTTCCTCATTGGCGCCAAAGCCGTACAGCGCCGCGGTGTCGAAAAAGTCGACGCCGATGTCGAGCGCGTGGCCCAACAGCCGTTCCGCCTGGGCAGGTTCGGGCCGGGGCAGGTAGGCATGGCTCAAATTCATGCAGCCAAGGCCGATAGCCTTGACCGTGAATGGACCAATGGTGCGGGGCGACAGCGGGGCGCTCATATCGGGGCAATGTCCTGTGTCTCTTGGGGGGTGGCTTCCCATAGCGAGGCTTAGCGGCCCGAGGCTATGGGTTTTTCTTGGCTTGACCGCAAAAGACGGCGATAAACTCGTGGTATCGGGCAGAATGGAAGGACAGTGACATGACGCAGGACGCTGACAGGAAGGGCGCCGCCGCCTACCCCCGCGCGGTGCTCGATTTGTTTGACGCCTATGTGCATGGCGCGATCGACCGGCGCGGCTTTGTAACCCAATGCGCCGTCCATGTCGGCAGCGCGGCGGCGGCCACGACGATGCTGGCCGCGCTCAGCCCCGATTTCGCGCGCGGACAGGTGATCAAACCCGACGACAAGCGGATCGTCATCAGCCATGTGGATATAGCTTCACCCGCTGGCAACGGGACGGTGCGCGCCTATGTGGCGCGGCCAGCGGGAAAGACCACCGCAAAGCTGCCCGTCGTCATCGTTGCCCATGAAAATCGCGGCCTTAACCCGCATATCGAGGATATTGCCCGGCGGCTGGCGGTCGATGGCTATATGGCGGTTGCGCCCGACGCCCTGACAACGATCGGCGGCTATCCGGGCGACGAGGACAAGGCGCGCGCTGCCTTTGCCACGCTGGACCGGACCAAGATTGGCGAGGATTTTGTCGCCGCGGCAACCCACGCGCGCACCATGGCGGGCAGCAACTCCAAGATCGCGGCAGTCGGCTTCTGCTTTGGCGGTTGGATCGCCAATCTGCTGGCAACACGCCTGCCTGACCTGCGCGCGGCCGTGCCCTTTTACGGCAGCCCGCCTGCGCTGGCCGATGTGCCGAAGATCAAGGCGCAACTACTCATCCATTATGCCGGCAATGACGCGCGGACCAACGCAGCATGGCCCGAATATGAGGCGGCGTTGAAGCAGGCCGGGAGGCACTACAAAGCCTATATCTACGAGGGCGCGGAGCACGGGTTCAACAATGATACGACCCCGCGTTTCGACAAGGCGGCGGCCGATCTTGCCTGGGCGCGGACTTTGGCGCTGCTCCGGCAGACGATTGGCTGAACGGAGACTGGCGCGGTCGGTGCCTTGATCGTTTCGACCACTCTTTCGGTCGGGACGCGGCGTCAGACCCGCCCCGTCACCGGGATCATTGCGCCAGTGATCGGCATGGCGTCACTGGACAACAGGAAGGCCACCACGCCTGCAAGCTGTGCCGGGGATACCCATTTTGCGACATCAGCGTCTGGCATATCGGCGCGGTTCGTGGGCGTGTCGATGATACTGGGCAATATGGCGTTTACCCGCACGCCCTCTTCCTTCAATTCCTCGGCCAATGCCTCGGTCAGGCGCGCAACGCCGGACTTGGAGGCGGCATAGGCGCCCATGCCAACCCCGGCCTTCACCGAAGCGGCTGCGCCGATATTGACGATGGCCCCGTGGCTGGCGCGCAGCATTGGCAAAAGTGCGCGACTTGCGATCAGTGCGGTGCGGACATTCATGGCATAGAGCCGGTCCCATGTCGCGACGCTGCCGTCTGCCACGGTTTCCCAACTGAAACCGCCTGCGATATTGACCAGGCCGTCAAGCCGCCCAAGCTCCTTTTCTATCCGAGCGGCAGCGACGCCGACCGCCGCTTCATCGGAAAGATCGACGCCGCCCAAAGCGAGCGCAACGCCATCCGATGCCACCTCGCCTAGGTCGATGCCGACAACCGTCCAACCGCCCGCGGCCAATATTTCGACTGTCTTGCTGCCCAGCGCGCCCGCTGCGCCCGTAACCGCCACTATGCCTGTCATCGCTTGGTCCCGCCCTGATTTTGCCTAGATGCCTGCCATGCACATATATTTGATCTCGACATAATCCTCGATACCATGACGCGATCCTTCGCGGCCCATGCCTGATTGCTTGATACCGCCAAATGGCGCGACTTCGGTAGAGATCAGACCCGTATTGATGCCGACCATACCGACCTCCAGCGCCTCCCCTACCCGCCAGGCACGCGCCAGATCGCGCGTGTAGAAATAGCCCGCCAGGCCAACATCGGTGTCATTGGCCATCGCTATCGCCTCCTCTTCGGTATCGAAGGTGAAAAGCGCGGCCAGCGGTCCGAATGTCTCCTCGCTGGCCAGCGCCATGGCTGGCGTACAACCGGCAATGATGGTGGGTTCATAGAAACTGTGGCCCAGCGGATGACGATGCCCGCCATGTACCAGCCGGGCGCCCTTGGCCAGAGCATCGGCGACATGCTCCTCCACCTTGTCGACCGCCTTGTCGTCGATCAGCGGACCCTGAGTAACGCCCGCCTCGGTGCCTGGTCCAACCTTGAGCTTGGCAACGGCATCCGCCAGCTTCTGTTCGAAGGTAGTGGCCACATCGCGCTGCACGAAGAAGCGGTTGACGCACACGCAAGTCTGCCCGCTATTGCGATATTTGGACGCAATTGCCCCTTCGACCGCGGCGTCCAAATCCGCGTCATCAAAGACGATGAATGGCGCGTTGCCGCCCAGCTCCATCGACAATTTCTTCATCGTCGGCGCACATTGTCCCATCAATGTCCGGCCAACCTCGGTCGATCCGGTAAAGCTCAATTTACGCACCAGCGGATTGGCCGTCAGTTCACCACCAATAACTCGTGACGAACGCGTAACGACATTGAAAACGCCAGGTGGCACCCCTGCCCGTTCGGCCAGAACGGCAAGCGCCAGCGCGGTCAGCGGAGTCTGGGTCGCTGGCTTCAGAACCATGGTACAGCCTGCCGCCAATGCCGGGGCGGCCTTGCGGGTGATCATGGCCGCCGGGAAATTCCACGGCGTAATCGCAGCGACGACGCCGACGGGTTGCTTGATAACGACGATGCGACTGTCGGCCCGATGCGTCGGGATGATCTCGCCATAGATACGCCGCCCCTCCTCCGCAAACCATTCGACGAAACTGGCGGCATACCCAATCTCGCCCTTGGCCTCCGCCAGCGCCTTGCCCTGTTCACGGGTCAGGATCATCGCCAGATCATCCTGATGTGCCGTCAGCAGGTCGAACCAGCGGCGCAGAATGCGGGCGCGTTCCGCTGCCGTCTTTGCGCGCCATGCGGGCAGCGCCGCATCCGCTGCGCAGACGGCGGATCGGGTGTCGCTTGCGTCCAGATCGGGGATGGAGCCGATAGCCGCACCGGTCGCCGGGTCGGTCACAGGGATAGTCGGCACCCCGGTCCACATGCCGCCGATCAGGCATTGGTCACGCAATAGGGACGGATCGGCAAGAGCGATGGTCATGCTGTCAGCTTTCTGGCGAATGCCAATAGGATTGAATGATTTGGCCAGGGCCCATCATCGCGTCAACGCAGGCCATCAAGGATCGCTTCCGCGATGCGCCGACGAGTGCAGAGAGGGGATGTAGGAGCATACTTGCTATGTGGCATATATCGTTTAATATATGTCATCATACTGCTGTTATTTAACGATTTTTATCATACTCATATATTGAACAAATACGCACGATGCAGCCCGCCTTTCCCTCCTTGGACCATGGATCCCGGCTCATTTTGGCCTACGCTGACGCACAAGGCGCGCTGGAACGGCTGGAGGAACGCCGCAGGCTTAGCCCGGTTCGTCGCCCCTGGAGAATTCGCACACTTATCGCTGAGCGGCAAGCGCTTGCCCGGATCGACAATAGCCCGATCGATGATCAGGCCTTCACAATCGACGGGCGCGGCGCAGTTCTCCCCTCGGCGTTCGACCTTAGCCATTGGCGGCAGGCAGTCGGCGCGCCCATTACGCTAGACATGTTGCTCAATGACGGTTTGGGCGTGATGCGCTGGCTCGGCATAGTGGCAGCGAGCGGGATGGATGCAACTCCCGCCCTACGGTCCGGACGGAGTCCAGAGGACATACTGCCAGCCATCGCCTTATGGCAGCAGGCGGCGGCCGCGCTGCCCCCCTCCCCTCCCCTGCTTCAAAGCGCGCAACTATTCCACCTTTGGCAGCGCCACGCGCCGATCGGACACGGCGATCTCGTCGCCAGCCTGCTGGTCGGCGATCGCTGGGGGCCGGGGCGGTGGGCAGGGTCTGCCGGAGGATTGATCGCGCTGGGACTGGACAACAGCAGTGGGGCATGGCGGCAAGCATCGGGCGAACGCCTGGACCTGATCTGGCTTGAGGCGATCGCTACCGGCGCGCACGCCCATCTTGACCTGGAAACACGTCTTCGCGCCTATGCGTGGCGGGCGGCCCAGCACATCGAACAGAGACGGCGGCCGGGACGCCTGAAGGATGTCCTGCGGCTGGCCATGACCCACCCGCGTATATCGAGCGGCTCTGTCGCCAAGGCCTTGGGTCTGACATCTGCTGGCGCAATCAAGTTGCTGGCGATTGCGGAATCTGAAGGCTTGCTGATCGAACAATCAGGTCAGGCGAGCTACCGCAGCTACGCCCTGCCGATCAACATGACGCCGATTGCCGCCCGTCGTCCTCCTCAGGATTGGCTCATCGACGATTTTTGGTCCGACGAGCCAGAAAATAAGACCTCGCCAGAGCCTTTCTAAGAGCGATTTGGAGCGCTCGATGACCCAATATATGTCGGCGCGACAGAGGCGCTCTACGGGCCTCTAAAGAGCCATATCGCGACTTTCGTCTTTTGTTCACATTCTCGCGTGGCATTTTCCTGCGTCGCTGGTCGCAACGACGCGTGTCCGAGGATGATTCTGAAAACACGTAGGGATCAGCGCGCTGGTGATGATGGGCCAAGAGGGCAAGGCGCAAGACTCGTATCTCCGCCCTATTCGACTGAGTGATATGCTTGTCATGTTGGCCACGCGAACGGCCATATCGACAAACCCATCTGCTCAACGTGTTTTCAGAATCATTCATGCCAGCAGACCAACATTGCATCTGACGATGGTTCTCCGCCGCGATCACACGCGCCAAAGCCAGTATCTACAGGACTTTATGGAACATCGTCGGTACCGATGAATGCCACCGACCAGGATGGAGGCTGTGAACGCAGCCCAGTTATGGCCTCAATGCGTGATTCTGAAAACACGTCGAGGCCGTCGTTGCGGTGACAGCCTGCCTGCCATCACAGACGATATTTGTTGCGCCGATGATGTTCCTTCACGAAGCCATAGAAGCGCTTCGAGTAATTGCGCGGGAGTTCCGACGGATTTGCACCGAGAAAGGCATCAAAGCGGCCCAGCAATTCATCATAGTCCCAACCTGGGAAATCGGCGCGGATGGCGCTGTAGATTTCAGCATCGATCATTCGACTGGCTATAGCGCGGCCGGTCGCAGTGGATCGGCGGGGCGTAGATGATCCGATCACACGTCGCGGCGCATCGTCTCCACTGACACGCATCCCCTTGGACAGACTCGAAATCATGCCCAGCGCCAGACGGGGATCGACCATATCCTCATCATTTTCGAATGAGGGAGGAGGGGAGGGGAGGGCGTTGCGCACCCGACTTCCCGCCCGTTCGCTCAGATGCCGCCGCATCACCATCTTCATTTTGGGCCGCGGGCCATCGCCATCGATGACCTCCAGGCTGATATCGGGCAGATCATTCACCCGTGCCAGATCAAGCAGCTTGCGCTTGAACACGGGGTATAGACTTTCGCTCCCACTCTTCTGATGGAGCGTCTCAAAGCCGATCGTAAAGCCTTCCGCGCCATTCCCCCCGGCATGCTTGCGTGAGGCGCGATAGAGCCATTTGCCAAGGCCGCTAGTAATCTCGAAATAGAGCGGCGAAATCGATAGCACGTTGCGCTTGTCCATCACCCCATCGAAGAACCATTTGGACAGGGTAATCTCCATACCGAGCGAGCGCTGGGTGCGCTCGTCCACCAAATGGGTATAGCTATCGATCCAGGAGAAAGTCGTCTCGCGGCTCTTGGCACTGGCCCGAATATTTGTCTTGATCGTCGTCGCCTGAAGCCTGTCGAGCGCATTGACCAGCCGCTCATAGGCGCGGCCGCTCGTCCCCCAGCAAATGCGCTTGAGAAGGTCGCCTGGCTGCAACCGGATAACGGGAGACAGATCGTTAGCCCCACGTTCGCGCAACTCGTTGAGGTGGGACGCCAGATAGATCATGATGTCTGCGTCCCAAATCGTCGCCATGCCATAAACAGGGTTGGGGGAGACATGGACGCTGACCGATTTATCGGGACTGGTATACTCTATCGGCTTGATGCGTTTGCGCTTCGACAGGCTGAAGAAGGGCCGTTGCATCGTCTCCTGATAATCACGCAACGAAATATCGCTGAAATCGGGCAGGGTGAAGAACATTTCGAACTGGACCTTGCGCTCCTTAAGCGCCGTCTTTAGTTCGCCCTCAGTCTCCACCCTATCTGCCTCGCCCTGCATTCCCCCCAGCGGGAAAATCAATATAACACTTTGAAATATAACGATAAAAGCTGATATTTCAGCTTTTTAATCTCACTTGCTCAGCGCCGACGCGCGCGCATGATCTTCGCCTGATCAATCACTGGCCGCAACGCTTCCAATATCGCATCGGTGGACAGGTCCGATGGCGTGAGCGTCAGCGTCAAAAGCTTCTGCTGGTCCTTCTCCACCTGTCCCACCGTCGCCCCGTCGGCACTCGCAATCGCGGCTTTTTGCACTCGGCCCTTGGTCGTTACCGACTTGAGCAGCCGGGCCAGCACTTCCGATCCTGCGATCGGCTGTTCGTCACCCGACCGACGAAAGCTTTGCTCCGATGCAATCTGGTCGGCCGCTGCCTCAAGCTTGCTACGTGTGGTGGGATCACGCAGCAAGGGCAGAAGCTTCTCGGCATATTTGGCCTGCAGGTCCATCGGCGAATGAAAGGCGCTGACCAGCAAGGGTGGAATTTCGGTAAGGGCAATATAGCGGGACAATTGCGATTTGGAGATTTTGAGCCGTTCCGCCATGCGCAGCTGAACGCCGCCATAAAAGCGATCAACCGCCGCCTTATAGTTGGCACCACGTTCGAGATCGGAAATATCCTCCCGCTCGCGATTTTCAATGTCGGCCAGACGAAAGGCCGCCTCATCGTCCAGATCCTCGATGATCGCGATCAGTTCGATGTCGGGATAATGATTGGCGTTGAGCCAGGCGATGGCCCAGTGCCGCCGTGTTCCCGTGACCAGTTCATAGGGATGGTCACCCTGCGGCGTGCGTCGCACCACGGCAGGGATGCGATTGCCCCCCTCGGCCAGGATGGAATCGATCAGGCTGCGCAGCCGATGTTCGTCGAGCAGCGAATAATCACGCGCGTTGCCCGGCCAGATCGAACATTCACAAGGCTTCAACCGGATCGTCGGTCGCTTGACGATCCGCGCCGCCTCGCCAAAGGCTTCGAGCCGCTTGTTGGTGAAGTTCGACCGCTGAGCCGGAGCGCCTGCATCGCTTGCGACGACCGGCGCAGGTGCGGGATCGTTAAGCGAGGCGGCAAGAGCTTCGCTGATCAGGGAACGGCGGCTCATGCCGCGACACCCACACTGGCGTTGGCGGTCAGGCTTGTCGACGGCCATTGCTGACGGATCTGCTGCTCGACCTCGGCAAAGACGGCGTCCAGATTGTCGCGGCACCGCGTATATGTCTGGTGCGAGGCGGACGGCTTGGACTCATAGATTGAGCGGAATGCCTGGGTCGCGTTCTTGATCTCCTCGGACGCCAGGATCGGCTGGCCCAGCAGCAGGCCGGCATAGGTCGCCTGCATGATCCGCCACATATCATTTTCGCCCGGCTTGCTCGGCGAGAAGGCGGAACAGACCACGCGAATGAAGCCATAATCCACTGGCGTGCCATTTTCTTCGAGTATCTCGATATTATCTGCGATCGTCTCCATGAAATGGATGGTCGAAAGATAATCGAGCTGCCGCGCCGGCACGGGGATCAGCATGCCCGTCGCCGCGGCCATGACGTTGAGGCCCAGGAAGCCCATGGCTGGAGGCGGATCGAGCAGGATGACGTCGAAATCCTTGGTCACACTGGCAATGCCGATGCGCAGCGCCTGCAACCCTTCACGCACGGCCTGCCCGCCTTCGCGCAAGGTTGAGGTCAGATCCCATTCGGCGTCCTGCAGGCCAAGGCTGGATGGCACGATCTTGATCGTGGGCCAGGGCGTGTCGCGGATCGTTTGCGAAAAATCACTGAAGGTGCTGCGCGGCGAGAGGAAGGCGCCAAGTGTCTGTTCGTCGTCGATCAGCGTTTCGGGCTGGATGTCGAACATCGTCGTGGTTGAAGCCTGCGGATCGCAGTCGATCACCAGCACGCTGTAGCCATGCAGGGCGAGATAGTCGGCGAGATGCTTGGTGATGGTGCTCTTGCCAACGCCGCCCTTGAAATTCTGCACCGCCAGCACGACCGCATCTTCGTCCGGCTGCTTGCCGACCTGTATGCCAAGTGCGGCGCGAATCTGGGTGAGATCCTCCAGCGTGTAATAGCGCCGGCCATTAGGCAATTGCTTGGGCTGGGGCAGGCGGCCTTTCGCTTCGGCCTTGGCCAGCGCTTCGGGCGTGCGACCGATCAGCTCGGCTGCGACCGTGGGGCCAAAAGTGATGTCGAGCGTCTTATGATTTTCCGGCCTGAACACGATCGTCTTGATATGATCGCGCATCTGTTGGCAGGCTGTGGTGACGTTACGCAGTGTGTTGACTGTAAACGACATGGTGCCTCGCATGGCCGAATCATGGGCCGTAAAATAGTTTGTGTTTAATGCTCCTATTTTGCCCTGAAAGTCAAACCGGCGGAGAAGGGTGCCGGTGATCCCAACTTGCCGCGCTGCGTCAACGCCAAACCATAACCATGATCCTGCCAGATGCCGGATGGGCTTGGTGTCACCTGATAGCCCGTGAACTTCAATCCTATGCCGAGAGTTGCGTTGGGTAGCGAACCTCGACTCATCCTCTCCTGCCGTGCCAAACCATCCGCTTAGAGATTTATTCTGGGATTAGCAGGGTTAGGGTCCAGGGTTCTGATGATTTTCGCTTTAATTTCCGTCAGTTGGATAGGCTCTGCCAAATTCGATCGCACGTCCGATCCGGTTTGAAAACACGATGCCAGGATTCTGAAATCACGTTGGATGGTCACTGATAACACGTCGGATTTTCGGTATCGACCGGGGGCTGCGACGTCATCGGCATGGCTGGTGCGGATGCTCGTCAACGCCAAAGCCGGAACGGCGCGCAGCAATGGCAAAGGCATATCCGTCCGGTGGGGGCATAGCCGACCAATCCGGCATGGATACCATCAGCCACGCAACGCATTCTCGACCATCGGTTCCAGCCTCCCCACGATGATCCCAACGCCCTTGTCATTGGGATGAATGCCGTCGGGCAGTTGCAGCGCGCGATTGCCGATGACCCCGTCCAGCATGAAGGGGTAGAGCGTTGCACCATATTTCTTCGCCAGTGCCGGGAAGATAGGATTGAATGAAGCGGCATAGTCTGGCCCCATATTGGGTGAGGCTAACATGCCTGTCAGCAGCACGGGAATATCCCGCTTTTTCAGTTCAGCCAGGATCGCGTCGAGATTGTCGCGCGTCGACTTCGGGCTCAAGCCGCGCAGCATGTCATTTCCGCCCAGTCCGACCAGCATCAGGTCGGGCTTGCGCGCGAGGCCGTCCAGCGTGAAGGCCAGCCGCGCCAGTCCCGCTGCGCTGGTATCGCCGGACACGCCGGCATTGACGACCTGCGCTTTGACGCCACGCGCGGCCAGGGCCCGCTCCAGCACCGGGGCAAGCCCCTTGCCCTGGTCCAGATTATAACCGGCATAAAGACTGTCGCCAAATGCCACGATCAGCTTGCCATCGGCGGTTGGCGCCGCCGATGGCGTTGCCTGCGCGCTATTGGCGGCCGATGGTGGAGGAGGGGCCTTGTCTGAACAGGCCGAGCCCAGTTGGATAATGAGCGCCAGCGCCCCATATTGCCAATATCTGCCCGCCAAGGAGCGCTCCTTCTTCATGCACATGCCCATCGATCCGGCCACTATCGCGATCCGCGCGCATAATGTCACCCTCTCGCTTGGCACTCGCGATGCGCCGGTCGAGATCCTGAAGGGGGTCGACCTTGTTATGCTGCGTGGCGAAAGCATCGCGATCCTGGGTGCATCGGGATCGGGCAAAAGTTCGCTGATGGCCGTGCTGTGCGGGCTGGAGCGGGCCAGCAGCGGCGATGTGCATATCGGCGGGGTCGATTTTGGCGCTCTGGATGAAGATGCGCTGGCCCGCGCCCGGCGCGGTCGCATCGGCATCGTCCTGCAAAGTTTCCACCTGCTCCCGACCATGACCGCTCTTGAAAATGTCGCCGTGCCGCTGGAGCTGGCGGGCGATGCCGATGCCTTCGCCCGGGCCGCGGATGAATTGCGCGCAGTCGGCCTTGGCCACCGCCTCGACCATTATCCCGCCCAATTGTCGGGTGGTGAACAGCAGCGCGTCGCCATCGCCCGCGCCGTCGCGCCACGGCCGACCATCCTGTTTGCCGACGAACCGACCGGCAATCTCGACGCCACGACAGGCATCACCATCATGGATTTGCTGTTCGATCGGCAGCGCGCGGCTGGTGCAACCCTTGTTATCATCACGCACGATCCTTCACTGGCTGAACGGTGCGGCCGGATCGTCGAAATGCGTGATGGCCAGATCGTCTCGGATCGCACCGCATGAACGCGCTGGATTGGGCGACAAGTTGGCGCATTGCCCGGCGTGATCTTGTGGGTCGTTTCCGGGGATTGCGGCTGCTCTTTCTTTGCCTGTTCCTGGGCGTCGCCACGCTGGCCGCAATCGGCAGCCTGACCTCCGCGATCACGCAGGAATTGAGCCTGCGCGGGCAGGGGTTGCTTGGCGGCGACGTGGAAATCGCCATGACACAGCGCGAAGCAGGCGATGGCGACAAGGCGGTATTCCGTCGCTTGGGCACAGTGAGCGAAACGATCCGCCTGCGCGCCATGGCGCGGGGCGACCGGCCGGACGCGCTCGCCGTTCTGACCGAACTCAAGGGCGTCGATAATGCCTATCCGCTCTACGGCACGCTGGCGTTGCGGCAGGGCGATTATCGCGCGCCGCTTGCGCCCGACCGCATATTGATCGGCCCCGCCCTTGCCGATCGGCTGAATGTCGGTCCGGGCGACCGGCTGGTCTATGGCACAGCCACTTTCACAATCGCCGCGATCATTGCCGATGAGCCTGACCGGCTGGGCGAAGGCTTCACGCTTGGCCCGGTCGCGATCGTCTCGCTTGATGGATTGCGCCGTACCGGGCTGATCCAGCCGGGCAGTCTTTATGAAAGCAAATATCGTCTGCGCCTGCCCGCCGGCGTGGATGCGCAGGCCGTGCGGGAGCGCCTCGAACAGCAATATCCCTCGGCTGGCTGGGAGTTCAAGGACCGCGATCGGGCGGCGCCCGGCGCCAGCCGCTTCATCATCCGCATGGGCCAATTTCTCTCGCTGATCGGCCTTGCCGCACTGGTGATCGCGGGCATCGGCGTCAGCAATGGCGTTGCCTCCTATCTCGCCCTCAAACGGCCCGGCATCGCGACGTTCAAGGTGCTGGGCGCAACGTCGCGCGATATTGCGCGCATCTACCTGCTGCAGATCGGCTGCGTCGCGCTGATCGGTATCGGCTGCGGGCTTGTCGTGGGCGCTCTTCTGCCTTCCGTCATCGTCCTACTGGCCGGCGATGTGCTGCCCGTCAGTCCTGGCTTTCGGCTTCATCCTCTGCCGCTCGTCACCAGTGCTGCCTATGGCTTGCTGATCGCCTTCCTCTTCACCCTGCCGCCGCTGGCGCGCGCGCGGACCCAGCCTGCCGCATTGATCTTTCGCGGCGTCGTAGATCCGCGCCACGGCATTGATCGGCGCACTATCCTTGCCATGGCGGCGGCAGACCTGCTGCTTGTTGCACTGGCGCTCGGCACGGCGCGCGAGCCGCTCTTTTCCGCGGCTGTCCTTGGCGCGACGGCGGCGGTCCTGCTGCTCTTGCTTGGTATCGGCTGGGGCGTGCGCCAGATCGCCCAGCGTGCGCCGCGGCCGCGTCGGCCGTTGTTCCGGCTGGCGCTGGCCAATCTTCACCGGCCCGGCGCGCAGACTGCCGCGCTGATCGTCGCGCTTGGCCTCGCGCTCACCCTGTTCGTGACGCTAGCTGGTATCCAGACCAGCCTTGACAGCGAAATCCGCAATGTCGTGCCCAAAACAGCCCCGGCCCAGTTCGTGCTCGACATCCCCTCGGATCAGGCGGACCGGTTCCGATCCATCGTGCGCAAACAAGCCCCCGACGCCCAGTTCAACATCGTCCCCGCGCTGCGCGGCACGATTGTCGCCTATGGCGATCAGCGTGTCACTGACCTGAAAGAGCTGCCCGAAGGTGCCTGGTTCCTGCGTGGCGAACGTGGCGTGACCTATAGCGCGGCCCTGCCGACGGGCAGCGAACTGGTCGCGGGCCAATGGTGGCCGCGCGACTATGACGGGCCGCCGCTCGTTTCCTTTGACGCTGAAGCGGCCAGGATATTGGGTGTTGGCCTTGGCGATACGCTGACTGTCAGCGTGCTGGGGCGCGAAATCACCGCCCGCATTGCCTCGCTGCGCAAGATCAACTGGGACACGATGGGTCTCAACTATATCCTCGTCTTTTCCCCCGGCATCGTCTCCGCCGCACCGCATAGCCTGGCTGCGACCATCACCATGGACACGCGCAAGGATGGCGCCGTCACGCGCGACCTGCTGGCGGCCTTTCCCGGCATATCGGTGATTGCCGTGGGACAGATCATTGCGCAGGTGGGCGAGATCATGACGCAGATGTCCGCGGCGATCGTTTCAGCAGCGTCGGTCGCGATTCTGGCGGGCATAGCCGTGCTGGTCGGCGCCATCGCTGCGTCGCGACAGGCGCGCAGCTATGATAGCGTGATATTGAAGACGCTGGGCGCGACCCGTGCGCAGCTGCTGGGCGGACAGGCGCTCGAATATGGCCTGCTCGCCATCATGCTCGCGCTGGTCGCGCTGGCGCTGGGGTCCATGGCCGCCTGGTTCGTGATCGTCCGGATCTTCGAATTCAGCTGGTCGCCCGACTGGCTGGTGGTTCTGGCGACGCTGGGCGGTGGCGCGCTGCTGACGCTGGGCATCGGCCTGGCCGGGTCAATCCCGCTGCTGTCGGTGCGTCCGGCCAGCGCGCTGCGGCAGCTTTGAACGTCCCGGCAGATGCAAACGGCACCATTTGCCCGTCGCTGATGCGCGCTTGGTGCAACCTGCCGTCAGCATCACGCTAGCTTGCCGCAAATTTCTTGAGGGAAGCCAAAATGACGACCAGCCAGACCGCAACCCGCTCCTTTGTCGACCTGCGCGCCTGGGCGGCGGGGGTAACCGCCCAGCCAGGGGAGGGCGAGACCTTCCTGTCTGCCCGCGCCGAACTGCCCCAGCCTGAAGGCCCCGTTTCGATCGGGCTGATCGCCCTGCCGCAAGGGAGCGGCACGGTCGCGGCAATGCCTGCCGATGAATTCGTGATCGTTGAATCGGGCAGCGTGCAGATCGATGATCGCACGCTCAACGAAGGCGACAGCATCGTCCTGTGTGAAGGCGCAACCTTTGGCTGGACTGTCGCCGCCGATGCGCGCATGCTGTTCGTGCGCCGCACTGGCGGGTCTGCCGCTGACGGTGCGATCATCCCGATCGACACCAATGCGACGCTCGAACCGTCAGGTGCGCCGCTGGCCGAATTGCTGGTCGGGCCGACCCCGTCCTGCCGCAACTTTACCGACTACCGCTCGGCCGATGGCGAATTTGTCTGCGGCACCTGGGATTCCACCCCCTATCACCGCCGCTCCATGTTCTATCGCCATTATGAACTGATGTATCTGCTGGAAGGCAGCGTCACCTTTGTCGATGGGGCAGATGCAACTGCGACATTTGGCAAGGGCGACATTTTCCTGGTCGAACAGGGCGCTTCGTGCAGCTGGGACAGCCAGGTGCACGTCAAGAAAATATATGCGATCTACCGTCCGGCCTGATGGCTCAGGCCAGGGGATCGAGCGTCCCCAGCCAGGCCACCAGTGCCAAAATGCCGATTGCCGCGCTCGTCTCCACACAGAGTGAGAGACGCAGCGCGGCAATTGCATTTTCGCCCCGTTCCAGCGCCGGGGTCAGCCGCCAGCGATTAATCCCCGCCAGCGCCAGCATCCCGCAGAACAGGACGAGCTTAGCGCCCAGCAGCCAGCCATAGCGGCTGCCCGTCAGCATGCCCATGTCAGCCACGCCCACGATCATGGCGGCGTTGACCGCGCCGGTCACGATCAACGTGGCGACGAACATGGTGCCCAGCAGCGAAAACTTCGCCAGCATCCCGGCGATCCGGTCGACCGGGGGATGCCGCCTAGTCACGGCATATAGCAGTGCGGCGAGCGCACCGATCCAGCCGGACGCAGCCCAGATATGTGCGACATCGGCGATGCGGTGGATCGCGCCTGCGCCATGCTCGCTCGCGCCGGCATGGCCGGTCCAGGCCATGGTTGCAGCGGCGATGGCCGCCGGGACCAGTACCCAGCGATCCCGCCCCGCCATAGCCAGGCCCAGCGCGGCAAGAAGGGCGCCGCCCCGCACCGCCAGCACCGGGCCGATCGGGGACATAGTCAGCACTATCTTCGCCGTCGCCCAGTCGGGCGGCAGCATCGGGGTCCCCGCCATGCTGGCCGCGCTCGCCAGCAACCAGAGCGCAGACAATAGCATGCCCCCCAATGCCAGCCCTGCCAGCAGCACGCGCTGCCCCGCCATGCCCATGGCCCACCAGAAGAGCGGCAGGCCCATGAGCAGGGCAAGGTCGGCCATCAGGCCAAAGCGCGCCAGTAACAGCATGGGCGCCTGTATCCCGCCATCCATGACGGCTTATTTGACCTTGAAGCTGTAGCCGCCTTCCATCTTATGTTGGTCGGCGCCGACAATATGCCATTTCAGGTCATAGCTGCCGGCGGGCAGCGCGCGGGGCAGGGTGACGACCATCGTCTTGCCGTCAGGCGCAACCGCCGTCTTGAAGCCCTTGATCGGCATCGGCGGGTGATCGCTCATGCCCGGCATCCCGGTCATCACCAGATCGACGCCCGAAAGCGGGCCCAGGAACGTCTCGGAAAAGGTCAGCGTCAGCTTGGTCGGCTTGGCGACCGTCGCATTTGCAGCGGGACTGGACGACAGCAGCTTGGAATGGGCGATCGCCGCGCCCGGCAGGATCGCGATCGACAGGGCAAGGGCGGCGGTCAGGAAACGGGACATGCTGGCTTCTCCATGATGGGTATTACGCAACATTACGCATGGACTTGCCCGATCCCTCATCACAGGTGCATGATTTTTGTCCTCACCCAATGAGGGATCGGCGCCTGATGCGCGTATGCCGTGGTGAGGATGGAGTATGTAGAGATGAGTGATCTCGATCAGATGCTGGCGCAAATACGGGCCATGCCGGTCGATAACCGGCTGGAGCAGATGGACGGTGCGGTGATGCAGGGGCTTACCCGCCGCCGCGAACAGGGCGTGGCGCGGCGCAGTCTGATGCTCGCCGGGTTGCTGGCGGTCGGCATCGGCTGGGCGGGCAGTATCGTGCCGTCGGCCCCAGCGCAGGCGGCGCCCGCGCCGATCGGCATGTCCGATTACGCGCCATCGCGCCTGCTGGGCCAATGACGACCCGGCGCTATCTGCTCGTTGCGCTTGTCGCCTTCGCCGCGGCGCTGGCGGCGGTGCTGTTTGCGCGCGTGTGGATCGCGCCGCAGCCCCGCGTCGAAAGCGAAATCCACGCGCTGCTGCATGAAAAGCTGATGCTCGATGCGGCGCAGGAACAGCGCATCCACACGCTTGAAGCTGCCTTCGCCATCCGGCGCGAAGCCCTGGAAGCGGAAATGCGCGCCGACAATGCGCGCCTGGCGCAGGCGATTGCCGCAGAACATGGCTATGGGCCGCAGGTCGCGCAGGCGGTGGATCGCACCCATCATGTCATGGGCGCCCTGCAAAAGGAAACGCTGCAACATATTTTCGCCATGCGCGCTGTGCTGCGTCCCGATCAGGCAGCGCAATTTGACAGCGCGGTCGTCAAGGCACTGACCCAGCCCGCAGGCCGGTGACGCCCGGCGAACCCGATGACAGGACGCTGGCGGCGCATGCGATGGCCGGGCATCAGGACGCCTATGCCGCACTGATGCGCCGACATCGGGATGCCGTGTGGCGACTGGCGCGCGGCCATGTGGGCGATAGTGACGAAGCGCTCGACATCACGCAGGAGGTGTTCATCGCCGCCTTTGCCGCGCTGGCCCGCTATGACGGCGCGCGTCCTTTCCGCGCCTGGATCGCGCGGATCACGCTCAACAAATGCCGCGACTGGGGCCGCCGCCGTGCCGTGCGGCGCTTCTTCGCCTTTGCCCGCCCCATCGATGAAGCGGGGGACATCGCCGATGTTGCGCCCGATCCTGAAGCCGCGCTGCAATCGCAGCGCGAACTCGCTCGCATCAACGCCGCCATCGCCGCGCTGCCCGCTCCGCTCAAGGATGTGCTGCTGCTGCGCACGATAGAGGCGATGAGCCAGGCTGACACCGCCGCCACGCTGGGTCTCAGCGAAAAGGCGGTCGAAACCCGCCTTTACCGCGCGCGTGCAAAATTGTCGGAAAGTTTGAGGGATGACGCTGCCCCCCGCGTATGAAGGGGCATGACCCATCTGACCCTCGACCGCCGCGCCTTGTTAAAGGGCGCGGCTGCCTTCAGCCTCAGCAACGCCTTTCCAGCCTGGGCGCAAAGCGGCACCCACGGGCTGGATCCGGCGCCCGGCGTCCTGTCGGGTGACAGTATCGCGCTAACCGTCGCCAACAGCCATTTTGCGACCGGGGGACGTTCTGCCCATGCCATCACGATTAACGGTACTGTCCCCGCGCCGCTGATCCGCCTGCGCGAAGGACAGAATGTCCGCCTGTCCGTCACCAATCAGTTGAAGGAAGATACGTCGATCCACTGGCATGGCCTGATCGTCCCCTTTCAGATGGACGGCGTGCCGGGCATAAGCTTCCCCGGCATCGCGCCGGCCGAAACCTTCCATTATGAATTTCCGATCCGCCAGTCGGGCACCTACTGGTATCACAGCCATTCGGGAATGCAGGAAGCGATGGGTCATTACGGCCCCATCGTCATCGACCCCGCGGGCGTTGATCCGGTGCAGGCGACCCGCGAGCATGTGATCGTCCTGTCCGACTGGTCGCCCGTCCATCCCCATGTTCAATTGAAGCGGCTCAAACAATCGGGCGGCTATTATAACATGCAGCGGCAGACGCTCGCAGGGTTGCTCAAGGGCAAGGACCAGCCGCTCCGCGAACGGATCGACTGGGGCAAGATGCGGATGGACCCGACCGATATTTCGGACGTGACCGGCTCCACCTACAGCTATCTGGTCAATGGCCATGGCACGGCGGAAAACTGGACCGGCCTGTTCACGCCGGGCGAACGGGTCCGCCTGCGCATCATCAATGCGTCGGCCATGACCAATTTCAATCTGCGCCTGCCGGGTCTGGCGATGACCGTGGTGCAGTGCGATGGCCAGCATGTCCAGCCGGTCGAAACCGACGAATTTCAGATCAGCATCGCCGAAACCTATGACGTGATCGTCCAGCCGACCGACGCACGGGCCTATGCCCTGATCGCCGAAGCCATCGACCGCTCCGGTCTGGTCCGTGCGACCCTGGCGCCGCAGATCGGCATGGTCGCGGCCATCCCGCCGCTGCGCGCCCGTCCGTTGCTGACCATGAAGGATATGGGGATGGACATGTCCGGCATGGACATCGGGCAAGGGGGCGTGATCGACCTTAGCCAGCCCGCCAATAACAGCATGGCTGGCCACAGCATGAAGATGCTCGACCCGTCCGTGGCGCCAGACGTGCCGATGGGACCGGGGGTGGCGACGCTGTCCTCCATGCCGGCCGATCGCACGGCGGACCGGCCAACGGGCCTTGAGGATGTCGACCATCGCGTCCTGACCTATGCGGACCTGCGCGCGTTGGAGCCGAACGAGGACGCTCGGGCGCCCACTCGCGCGCTCGACATCCACCTGACCGCGAACATGGAACGCTATATGTGGTCATTCGACGGGGTGAAGCTGTCCGACGGCGCGGACCCCATTGCCTTCCGCCATATGGAACGGGTGCGCGTTACGCTCATCAACGACACGATGATGCCGCATCCCATCCATATTCACGGCCATTTCTTTCAGCTCATCACGGGTGAGGATGCGGCCCACAACCCGCGCAAACATACAGTCAACGTGCTGCCGGGCGGCAAGGTCAGTTTCGACCTGACCGCCGACGCGCTGGGCGACTGGGCATTTCACTGCCATATGCTGATGCACATGCATGCGGGGATGATGCGGGTCGTGACCGTTCGCCACGGGGAGGGCGCGGCATGAAGCAACTGATCGCCGCCGCGACCCTGCTACTCGCCGCGCCCGCCGTAGGACAAGAGATTCACGTCCATCAAATTATTGATAATAAAGAACAAAATGAGAAGCCTATGCCGTCTGTGGGCGAAGTTCCAGCCGACCCCCATGCCGGTCACATCATACCCACGACAGACGACAGCGTGCCGCAGGGCGTTGCCCCGCCAATCCCGACCGATTACGCGGCCGAAGCTTTCTACCCCGCCGCCACCATGGCCCGCGCCCGCGCCGCCATGATCCGGGAAAGCGGCGGCATGACCTTCTCGCAGCTGATGCTCGACCGCCTGGAATATCGCGCGCACAAGGGCGCGAACGGTTATGCCTGGGAAGGCGAAGGCTGGATCGGGGGCGACATCAACCGCTTCGCGTTCAAGACGGAAGGGGAAGGCGAAGTGGGCGGCCCGCTGGAAAGCGCCGAAGTACAGGGGCTCTATAGCCGCGCCCTCAATCCGTGGTTCAATGTCGAAGCGGGCGTGCGGCAGGATTTTCGTCCGCAACCCCAGCGCACTTACGCCGTAGTCGGTATCGAAGGACTTGCCCCCTATTGGTTCGAAGTCGGCGCGCAGGCTTTCCTGTCGAACAAGGGCGACGCCCATCTGCGCCTGGAAGGAAGCTATGACCAGCGCATCACCCAGCGCCTGATCCTGCAACCAGCCGCTGAAATGAACGTCGCCGCCCAGGACGTGCCGGAATTGGGCATTGGCTCTGGTATATCCGACATCGAACTGGGCCTGCGCCTGCGCTACGAATTTGCCCGCGAATTTGCGCCTTATGTCGGCGTCCATTGGGAACGAAAACTGGGCGACACGGCGCGGTACGCGCGCGCCGCGGGGGAGGGGGCTTCTGTTACCAGTCTGGTGCTGGGCGCGCGTTTCTGGTTCTGACCCTATAGCAGGATATTGGCGGTCAACCCGGCCCATCTCCCCTGCGGATCATGTCGGCGGCTTTTTCCGCCGTCATGATCACGGGCAGGTTGGTGTTGCCGCCCGGAAGGCGCGGGAAAATGGACGCGTCGACCACCCGCAGACCACTAACGCCGCGCACCTTGAGGGCGCCATCGACCACTGACTTCGCGTCACCACCCATGCGGCACGTGCCCGAAGGATGATAGGCGGTCATCGCAGTGTCCCGGACATGGGCCAGGATCTCGGCATCACTTTGCGGTTCGCGCAAGGGCCGGGTCATGGCTCCCGTAGCGGCCGCCAGTGCGGGCTGCGCCACCAGATCACGCAATGTGCGATAACCATGGATCATCGCCGCCTGATCGCGCGGGTCGGACAGCAGGTTGAAATGGATTAACGGGTGGGCTTTTGGATCGGCACTGGCGATTGTCAGCCGTCCCCTGCTGTGCGGATAGTTGAGCGACCACATGGCGCCAAGCCTGGACCCGTGGCGCGGCGCGATGCCGGGGAACCAGACTCGCGTTTCCATCGCCAGCGGGACCAGCAGGAAATGGAGGTCAATTTCCGGGTTGCCTGGCTGAGTCGCGACATTGGCGGAAATGGCGAGGGGCGGAGCGCCCATGACGCCTTTCCCGGTTGTGAACCAGCGCACCAAGGATGTCGCCAGCCTGTCGAAGCGCACTTCTTCCTCGAACGCCCAGCGGCGATCTAGTTCGAATTCCATCGCCGCGCCGGGGTGGTCCTGAAGATTGCCGCCGACTTCAGCGCTGTCGACAAGTGGAGTAATCCCGAGCGCGCGAAGGTCAGCTGCGGGACCGATGCCCGACAACATCAGCAATTGCGGCGAATTGATTGCTCCACCGCACAGCAATACCTCAGCGTTGGCCCGCGCGATGCGTTCTTGATCGCCGACGCAGAACAGGACACCGCTTGCCCGCCCGTTCTCGATCAATATCCGGTGCACTGGCGCATCGGTCATCACCGTGAGGTTGGGACGGCGCCGGGCAGGGTCCAGATAAGCCTGTGCCGTGCTGGCGCGGCGACCCCGTCGCGTAATGGTGAAATCCGGCATGCCGAAGCCGTCGGTCCGCTCGCCGTTAAAATCGTTTGTAAGATTGTATCCCAGCGACACCGCGGCCTGTTGCGCCAACGGATAGAGTGGACTTGGCGAAGGGTGCGGCTGCACCGACACCGGACCAGCGCCACCGTGCAACGGTGTATCGCCGCGCCAGTGATTTTCCAGCTTGCGGAAATAAGGTAGAACGTCGTCAAAGCCCCAGCCCGGCAGGCCCATGTCGCGCCAACCATCATAATCGGCCGGGTGGCCACGCACTGCCATCATTCCGTTCAGCGAAGAAGTGCCACCCAGCATCCTGCCGCGCGCCACTGGCAGGCGGCGACCATTAAGTTCCGCCTCTGGTTCCGAAAGAAATCCCCAGGTAATGTCGGGATTGGGCCAAAGCTTCGACACGGCCAGCGGCAATGACACATCCAGCCGCTTGCCGGTGCCGCCCGCTTCCAGGAGGAGGACGCGGGTCCGCCCATCTTCCGTCAGACGGTTGGCGAGGGTGCAGCCTGCAGAGCCTGCGCCGACGATCACATAGTCGAACTGCAATTCGTCCTGCATCACACGACCTTCCAGAATCGAAAGACAGACCCCGTCGGGTTGCGTCGGCCAACACCCACGAAGATGGTCCGGTTCATCCAGTCATAAGGGCCAGATGGCGCTTCGAACCGCGGGGTCATGCGCATATAATAGCTGTGCGGATCAACGGGTTCGCCTGCCAGCAGCTGTTTCACCACTTCGGGCGGCGCATGGCGAACGCCGGTGCTGCGCTTGAGGATCACTGCGCCATCGTCCGTCTGTAACAGATATTGCGATTCAAAGCGGCCGCCGCCATCCGCGCGCACCATCGGGAAATCGCCACCGCTTGACGGCACGATCTTGCCCGACAGCCCAGGCCCGACGAAGTGGCCGCTTTCGATGAGAACCGCGCCGCGTTTATAATCGTCGGCCACTTGGATATGGATCCGCTGGCCCAGGGAAATCTGCATCTCCAGCGCGAATTCGAGTTTCATGGCGCTCTTCTTTCAAACGATCTGCATGATGATGCTGGTGTCGCTGTCGCGTGGCCGTTCGGCGATGAACGCCCGCGTCGCCAGCCAAGCATGGGACGACTGTTCGTCAACTTCGAACATGATCGTCATCCGCATGCCATCGAAGCTTTGATCGTCAGCCCCCCGACAATCGCTCGTCACGCCCATGCCCGCCATGCGGACGATCGCGCCGTCTTCAGTCTGGATCAAGTAGGAGAGTTCGGCGGTGGTGACGCCATCCAGCCGCGTCAGGCTGGTTTCGCTGCCGCTAACGATCACACCCTGAAGCCGCGCACCGTCGATGCGACCGCCAGTCACGGGCCGGACGGTACGCGCGCCGCCGGTCGCCAGTCGACCGACATCAGCCGTCGCGCCAAAGACGAGCGTTACCCGAAACGCTTCCTCAAGGTCGGGCGAGGGCATGTCTTGTGTTGAAAAATCCATCATCATTATCCCTGCTCCTCAGAGCGCGATCGTCACGGCTTTGACCTCGGTATAGGCTTCGACGCCCATTCGGCCATTTTCGCGCCCGTTGCCGGAAAGGCGCACCCCGCCTGCCGGCATGGCGAAATCATTGCCGCCACTGGTGTTGATGCGCACCGTGCCCGAACGGATGCGTTTCACAAGGCCCAGCGCGTGGCTGATATTGCGCGTCCAGATATAGGCGCTCAGCCCGTAATCATTGTCGTTGGCCAGGCCAGCGATTTCGTCAAGGTCGGTGGTTTCGAATGGCAGGACCGCGAGTACCGGCCCGAATACTTCCTCGCGCACGATTTCCATGTCCGCACGCACGTCGGTTATGATCGTAGGGGGCACGAAAAAGCCTGGACCTTCAGGCCGTACGCCACCCGTGTAGCAGCGACCGCCAGAAGCTGTTGCGCGTTCGACAAACCCCATTATGCGATCGCGCTGTACGTCTGAAATGACCGGGCCGAGCAGGGTGGCGGGGTCGGCCGGGTCGCCTGTTGCCATGCGCGACGTGATTTTCGCGATCCGCTCCACCAACCTGTCCGCGACCGAAGCATGGACAAGAAGCCGTGAGCCCGCTGAACAGGTCTGGCCCGAATTGAAGAAGATGCCCATCGCAATACTCTGCGCAGCCGCATCCAGATCTGCGTCTGGCAGTACGATCACCGGCGACTTGCCGCCAAGTTCCACCGTCACTCGCTTCATCTGGTCCGAAGCGGCGCGCAGGATCTGCCTGCCGGTCATCGTCGATCCAGTGAAGGCGATCTTCGCGACACCGGGATGATCGACCAGCGCCGCACCGGCCTCTCCACCCCGACCCGGCACGATGTTGACCATCCCCGGCGGGACGCCGCATTCATTCAGCAGATCCGCCAGTCGCAGAGCAGATAGGGATGTCAGTTCGGCCGGTTTGAGCACCACCGCGCAACCCGCGGCCAGAGCGGGGCCGATCTTCATCGCCGCGCCCATCAGGGGATAGTTCCAGGGAATGATCTGGCCGACCACTCCTACAGGTTCGCGCAGGGTGCAGGCGTGCCAGTTGCCAGGCACCGACAGATCCATCGTTTCGCCCGCCAATTTCGTCGCCCAGCCGGCGAAATAGCGCAGCCCGGCCGCCGATTGGGGAACGTCGACCCGCCGGACATTACTTATCGGCTTGCCCGTATCGTGCATTTCGAGTTGCGCGAATTCCTCGCCATGCGCCTCGATCGCGCGGGCCAGCGCCAGCAGAGCATCCTGCCGTGCGGCTGGTGCCCAGCGCAGGCGCGCGTCGTGCAGCGCATTGGTTGCGGCGGTGACAGCTCGATCCACATCGACCCTTCCGCCTGCCGCGATCGCACCGATGGACGCACCGGTTGCGGGATTAATGACGTCTATGGTCGTGCCGCTAGCACAATCCTGCCATTCGCCTCCGACAAAGATGCTGGATGCGCGCCTGTCTGCCATCCATTGCACACCCATGATAGCCAAAGCATCCCCACCTTTAATCTGTCTTTGTATCGCGGCTCTTTAGCGCGGGGATGGAGCACCGACTTGTTCAAGCGCGCCCGCATGAGGGGCGTTCGGGCCGGATAAGATTGCTATGCAGGCGGGGGAGTGTACGCTATGGATACAATATAGAAGCGGCATGGCGCTGTTCACAGCGAAGAGCCGCCCGATAGCCGGAGGAGAAGGATGATTCGATGGATTATCTGAGCTTTGCGACCAAGGCGGCGACCCGTCAGGAGCGCAGTGCGCAATGGCGCAATATCACGCAGGCCCCTCATGCCGAACTCGGCGACGACCAGGAAGCGTCGATACGCGGATGCGACCTGGGGGACTTGCGTATCTGCGCCGTGTCCATGGGCGAACATCAAATCGACAGTGTGGGCCAACATTGCGGGCCGGACAGGCATAATCTGATCAAGATCCTGTTCATGGAGGAAGGTCATTGCGACATCGTCCAGAGCGGACAGACTATTCGGCTCGACTCTGGTCAATGGTGCGCCTTTGACAAGGCGGTTTCCTATTCGATGATAGCGCCTCAGGCGACCCGGTTGCTTGCGCTGGCGCTGCCACGCCACCGCTTCGCAGCATGGGACAAGGGCGCGCGGCAACCAATCCTGCCGCAGAGTTTTCTGCAAGGTGCGGCCAGCATTCTGCACAGCAGCACCAGTGCGGCGGTCAATGCCGCAACTGCCATGGGGCGACGCGATCGTGGCCAGATGGGCAATGCGCTGATCCAGATGCTCAACACGGTATGGGATGCCGATCCTGTCGCGCAGAGCGCCAATAGCACGCGCGCTCGTCGCCTCGCGGTGATCGACTTCGTCGATCGCAACCTGGCCGACCGCGATCTGGATGTGGCCCGGATCGCGCAGGAAATGGGTTACGCCAAACGGACCCTGCATAAACTGTTCGCCGATGACGCCGAAACGCTGGGCCGGATGATCTGGCATCGGCGGCTGGACCGGTGCAGGCAGGACTTGCTGGACCCTGCGCAGGCCCACCGCTCGATCACGGACATCGCGCATTATTGGGGTTTCAACGATTCCCAGCACTTCAGCCGCTCGTTCAAGGGGCGTTTCGGCGAAACGCCCAGAGCCTTTCGCAGCAGTCGCCTGTTTCACTGAAACCGGCTGGGGAAGGGAGCTTAACCGTGGCGACGAAAGCCGCCGCGCGTTTTGATGTGCCGTCTGCTGCCCTTCCCCCAATCACCCAGAGGATCGACCATGCAATCCATCTTTCCGACTCGCCCGCCGGTAACAGGGGGGCGACCATGACGCCCGGCGCACGCAGGATCGCGCTGTTCCTGCTCACCGCCATCTACGGCTTCGGGTTCATTGACCGGATTGTCATTGCGCTGGTCGCGCAGCAGATCAAGGCCGATTTCAGCCTGAGCGATTTTCAGATCGGCCTGCTTGGCGGCACCGCGTTCGCGGTGATCAACACCTTTGCGTCGCTGCCGCTCGCCTGGCTGGCGGATCGCTATCCGCGCAAATGGGTAGCGGCTGGATCGCTCATGTTCGCATCGGCATTCACCATGCTTTGCGGCGCGACGAGCAGTTTCATGCAGTTGATTGCAGCGCGGTTCGGGATGGCTGGTGGCAGTGCGGGGACAGAAGCGCCACCCCATTCGATGATTTCGGACATGTATCCTCCTGAAAAGCGAGCATCGGCCATATCATTGTTCATGCTGGGCGTTCCCGTCGCGGCTTTCCTGGGCTCCTCCATTGGCGGGTCGATCGCCGCCTCGCACGGCTGGCGCGCTACCTTCTACGTGATCGGTGGCATCGGGTTGCTTGTATCGATCCTGGCGTTGCTCGTGATGCGTGAGCCTGCACGCCAGGATGTTGCGATCGATGCCGAACGAATGCGTTTGAAGGATGTTTTCCTGATCCTGGTACGCGATCGTTGCATGCGGCATATCCTGATCGGCGTATCTGTCGTCAGCCTGGGTGCCTTTGGCATCAACACCTTCCTCCCTGCCTTTTTTGCCCGCAGCTTCAATCTGGACGTAGGACAGGCGGGGCTTGCCTTCGGCCTGTTGAGCGGCATAGCGTCTGCCATCGGAACGATCGCAGGCGGCTATGGCGCTGAATGGCTGGCCCGGCGCGATGCGCGAATGTTGATCGCGGTGCCCGGCATCGGTGCGATCGTTGGCGCACCGATCTTCATTATAGGGGTCATGCAGAAGGATCTGGTTCCCGCCTTTTGCCTGATGCTGGCGGGTTCGCTATTTTTCTACATGGCGATGGGACCGGCCATCGCCGCGCTCCATGGACTGCTTGATTCGCGTAGTCGCGCGACCGGATCGGCGCTGTTCTTGCTGATCATGTATTTGACGGGGCAGGGCTTTGGTCCGCCGATTGCCGGCCTCGCCAGCGATCATCTTTCTGCCTGGGCCTATGGATCAGCCAATTTCGCGGCCCAGTGCGCTGGCGCTGTAGGGCAAGTGTCCGGATCGGCTTGTGCGCAAGCCGGCGCGACCGGCATCCGGCTGGCAATCGCATGCTTTGGTGCCTTCTATATATGGAGCGGCCTGCATCTTATCTGGGCGGCGAGATACCGACGCGTCTAGGGTCGGCTAGGGGCGGCTCCTCCTGCCTAGTGCAGGACGGGCGGCCCTTTCGTCCATTACGCGCCTCGCTCGGACGATGGGCAGCTACCTATATTTCAACAGGCGCACTCCGCTGTTCGGCCAGACCGTTGCCTGTTCCGTCGACCAACGGCATGCAACCCACGCATTGCCCTGATAGTGGCGCTGCCCGGAAATCGAGTAGGAATCAGGGATCGATCCGCTTCTTGTTCGGGTCCAGTTTCAGCATCTCCGCGCTCTTCATTGCCGGGTCCCAATGTTCGACGATCAGGCCGTTTTCGACCCGGAAAACGTCGAACCAGCTGGTGTAATAGGTATCACCAGCCTCGTCCTTTTCCTGGCGCACGAACACGAACGTTACCATATCTCGTTCCGCTATGATGGCGGTCAAGGGCAACGCAATGCGATCCTCAATCGGTCGTTCGGGCCGCGAATTGCGAATGAACTCTTCCAGCGCGGCGGCACCGCTGACGACATTGGGGTTGTGCTGAATATAGTGAGGACCGATGAATTCACGCACGCGGTCGGCGCGACCGGCTTGCAACAACGTCCGATACATATCGTAGCATAACTGCTTGTTGGCACGCAGGCGCGGATCATCGCTGCCCAGCAGCGCATCATGATCGGCTGCGATCATAGGCGGAGTCTGGCCTTCGGGCACCTGCGCCGCCGGGATCAGGATCGTGACGGGCGTTTGATCTCGCATCTGAAAATCCTCTTCCTCGTTTCGCTCACGCCGACGGGGCAAAGCGTGTTTAGTTGTTTAGATAACAGTAACATTCGTTAGGGATACTGCAAGGCCCGATACGGCTCCGGTCTTAAGGCATTGGAGCAAGGGACCTGTCAGGCCAGAATGGCATGAAGACCGATTTCGGCATGTTCCGTCGCGGCTCGTGCATCGTTGCGGACGTCTATCCGCAAAAACTGTCGCGAAGGGCGATCAGATTGGGGTCATGCCGCGCCGAGGGGCGTGAGAGCAGCCGGATCTCGACAGGCGGCAACGGCGTGGCAAGGTCCACGCGTACAAGCCCAGGGATCATGTCGTCTACCGAATCCTGAAACAAGCATATCCAGGCGCGGTTGCGACGCACATTATTGAGCATCAGCGCGAGCGCGTCCGTTTCCAATATGATCTTGCCCGGAACAGCACTGATGCGATCCAACGCCAGATCGGTCAGACGGCGTTGCGGATTTTCATGCCGGAGCATGATGGCCGGATGACGGCCGAGCTCTGCGCCGGTCACATCTTTTGCATTGGCCAGTGGATGGTCCGGTCCGACGTAGATGGCGAGCTGCTCGTGCCCGACATGTACGCTGCCCGGAACTTCATCCTGATCCATTGTATAAAAACAGGCGAGATCAACCTCGCCCCGATGCACCTGCATAGCCAGCGTCCGATTATCCGGCGGATCAAGCCGAATGTGCAGTTCGATCTGCGGCCTTGCGTCCTCGAAGGCGTCGATCCTGTCCTGCAACTTCAGCATGATGAAGCCATAGGTCGTAAGGTTCAGTGTCCTGCGGGTCTGTTCGCCCGTCAGTTCGCGTTGCAGATCGTTCAGGTCGGCCAGGATCGCGGAGATGCGTTCGAACGCATGCTGCCCTTTCGTGGTCAATGCGGCGGCATGGCCGGGGCGCCGCTCAAAGAGCGACACGCCCAGCCTGTTTTCGAGTTCGCGGATATGCGCACTCACGACCACCTGGGTGAGGCCAGCCTGTTCCGCGCAGGCACGGAAACTGCCATGCCTGACCACGGCGGCAAAGATGATCATCTGCCGGATCGTCAACATCGCGACACGCGCTTCCTCCTCACTCCCTCCCGCTCACGGGATTGGTGTAGTGATAGGGCGGAACAAAGACATCGGGAAAGACCGGATAGGGTTCGCTATATTCGTCCGGCTCCAGGTCGTCGAAATGGGTAACGAGGGGCAGGGCTTCCTTGCCCCAGCCGCCTTCGTAGGGAACGTAGAAAGTCTGGTATGCGCGCAGCGATGCGATTTTCCAGACACCATCCTCCTTGATATAGCGATTTTCGTATATCGCTTCGCCGAGACGGGCGACACCGCCTAATTCGCCGACCTGCATCATCGCACGCCAGCGGCCCCGCGCGGTCTCGCCATCCTCGTCGATGTGGATGACTGGCTGCAACTGGATATGGTTCATCAGCACGCCGCGCTGCGCCGGCCCGAAATGGCGCATATATTCGCGAATACGCTCATGCCCCTTGAACTTGCCGCGCGCGTTGATTTCGATGATCGCGTCGCGGGCGAACAGGTCGGCGACCTGTTCCCACTGGAACTTGTCGACATAATAGCCATAGGTCCGCTGGAGATTGGAAATGGCGATATAGTCTTCTGCCGCCTGCGCGCGCTTTTCAACACGTGCCAGAGCTTCGGTGAGAGCTTGTAACTTGGCCTCGATGGTCATGGAAAATCCTCTACTGCACTGATTAACATTGACGTACGTCGCGTTACCGGGTGCCAGACCCGTTGCTTTTCGCATCCTGATTGGCGCGATGGATGAGATAGGCGCGGATCGCTTCAAGGTCGGATGCGGTGATCTGCGTCCTGAAACCGGGCATTCCCTGGTCCTTGAGCGCGCCGCCTATCACTATCTGGTTGAAGGTGTCGGCGTTGTGGATCGCGCCGCTGTACCGCAGGTCGGGCACCATGCTGGCGCTAACCGCCGCCATGCCATGACAGCGCAGGCAGTTTTCTCCATAGAGACCGTTACCGCGCGCAATCAGGTCTGCAGATGCCGTTTCGGTCGGCGGATCGAGCTGCCGAGGCGCTGCATTCGAGAGGGGTGGCAGGATACCCTTGCCGTCGAGGCGGAACACCAGCAGGCGGTTGGGTCCTACCCCGTTTACCGGCTGTTCCGCCAGTTGCCCGCCTAGCATCGGCCATGCGCCACCCCATCCGGCCATGACCGCGACATATTGAATGCCATCGATCGCGTAGGTGATCGGCGCGGCGGCAATGCCGGTCTGCGCATCGAACTGCCAGAGCAATTCCCCATTCTTGGCATCATAAGCGGCGAATTTCCGTTCAGCGTTACCCTGGAACACCAGGCCGCCCCCCGTCGAAAGCACGCCGCCGTTGAAATTGGCAGCGAGCTCGCGCCTCCATGCGACCTTTCGCCGTACGGGGTCCCACGCCATCAGGAACCCTTTTGTATCCTGGCGGATGGTTTTCAGTTGTTCCGCGTTCCAGGCGGTTCCGCCCTGCATGTCGGTGCCGGTGTTATAGACCCCGGGGACCGGCGTCTGACTGCCACCCTGGCTGAGCGGGATGCCCATTTCCATGACCGGAAGATAGATCAGCCCGGTTTGTGGGCTGTAGGACATGGGCTGCCAATTATGGGCGCCGCCGGAACTTGGATACAGGATCGTCGTCTTGCCAGTGCGATAGTAGCGGGCATCCGGATTTTCCACCGGGCGCCCGGTTTTGAGATCGATGTGGCTGGCCCATGTCGTCTTGGCGATGGGGTCGGCGGACAGCAATTCGCCGGTCGCGCGGTCCAGAATGTAGAAGAACCCGTTTTTCGGTGCCTGCATCAGCACCTTGCGCATTTTTCCGCCTATTTCGAGGTCCGCAAGGATGATCGGCTGTGTCGCAGTATAGTCCCAGCTTTCGGCCGGTGTTTCCTGATAATGCCAGACATATTCGCCGGTATCGGGACGGACAGCGACGATTGAGGCCAGGAATAGGTTATCGCCCTTGCCGTCGCTGCGCAGCCCATGATTTGTCGGGCTGCCATTGCCGACGCCGAAATAGAGCAGGTCAAGTTCGCGATCATATTCGATCGCGTCCCACACAGTGCCACCGCCGCCCCAGCGCCACCATTGCCCGTTCCATGTCGATTGTACCTTACCAAGCATCGCGTCGGATGCGGCATTGTCCCTAGTCCCCGGTTTGCCGGGCACTGTGTAGAAGCGCCACTCTTTCTTCCCGCTTTGGGCGTTATAGGCGGTGATGAAACCGCGCGCGCCGAATTCCGCGCCACCGTTGCCGATGATGACACGCCCCTTGATGACGCGGGGGGCACCCGTGATCGAATAGTTGACAGCGGGCGGCCAGGCGTCGTCCAGCGTCTGCACTTGCCAGCGCACTGTGCCGTCCTGCGCATTGAGCGCGATCAGGCGACCGTCCAGCGCCCCCACATAGACAAGCCCGTTTTCCACCGCTACGCCGCGCGACACTGGACCGCAACATGAGCGTGCGGCCGCCGCACGCACCTGCGGGTCATAGGTCCAGCGCACCTCGCCGGTCCGCGCGTCCACCGCGCGCACCACGTCATAAGCACTGATGATGTAAAGGGTGCCGTCCCGCATGATCGGCGTGGCTTCTTGACCGGCATTGGTGTCGAGATCAACCGACCAGGCAAGGCCCAGTCGGCCCACCGTGTCCCGGTTGATGCTGTTGAGCGGACTGAAGCGCTGGGCGTCAAGCGTCCCGCCGGTCGTCGGCCAGTCGGCACCATCGCGGGTGGCGGAATGTCGATCCGTCCCGCCACAGGCGCTCAGCAAGGCGATCATGCCTGCCATCCACGCCAGTCCTGCGATGCCCTTCATGTAACGATCTCTCAGCCCATCAGGCGAACAGGCGCGACAAGGCGCGTCAGGATGAAATCGGAAGCGGATTGCGCCAGCGGCCAACCCGGTGGCCTTTGACCCGCTCCTGTTACCACCCTTCTTGCCGTTCTTCGCCATCCTCTTTCGTCCGCGCTTTCTCCTGTTCTCTGGAGACAGCTTATGACCCTCAATTGCTCGTCAGAGGGGGCCAGGGGAACCCCAAAAAGCGAAAGGTTGCGATAGGTAAAATGCTATCACTCCCTATCGATTTAACACGTTCTCTCCCGTCTTTGGTGGGCCTATGCGTTGTACCATGGACGCAGTGCCAGCGGCGGCGGCGCATAAGGCCAGAAGGCTGGCGAGGAGAGGTGGGAATGATGCTTGACCAGGCGATCGACGCCTCTGGCACGGTTCATGACCGGCTAACCGCGCGAACCGTCGCAATCCTGTTCTTCTGCGCTTTCTTCATGCTGATCGAAGGGCTGGACCTCGCTGCAATGCCGCTCGCCGTGCCACGCGTGAGCGCGCAATGGGGCCAGCCTCCCTCTGCCTTCGCCCTCAGCCTGTCCGCCGTCCTGATAGGCATCGGTCTCGCGTCGGTGTTGCTCGCCCCGCTGGGGGAACGGTTCGGTCGCAAGCGGATGATCGTCTGGACGGGCATGCTGGCGGCGGGGGCTACTTTCGGCACCGCCACAGCAGACAATATCTGGGCGTTCGTCGTCTGGCGCTTGCTGACCGGCATCGGCCTTGGCGCGTGCCTGCCCAATGTCACGGCCAGCGTGGCCCACATCGCGCCCGTGCATATGCGCGCCAGAATTCTGGCGATCGTCAATACGGCGATCCCCGTGGGTTCGGTGACAGCCGCCCTGATTGTTGCGCCGGTGGTGAGAATAGGCAATTGGCAGGCGCTGTTCGTGATAGCGGGGCTGCTGACGCTGATCGCAATAGCCGGTCTGGTGATCCTGATGCCGTCGCATCAGCAGACGATCCCGTCTTCGTCCACCAAAACCAAGCGGCAGCCTTCAGCCTCTCCGCTTTTTGAGCTATTCCTGCCTGCCCACCGGATCAAGACATTGCTGCTCCTGGGGTTGGCGACGACCAATACGTTTCTCATCTATATGATGATAAATTGGCTGCCGACCCTGCTGCCTCGTGGTGGCATGCCGGTAGACACGGCCGCACGGCTCAGCGGATTATTTCAGTTTGGCGGCATCGTGGGCGGATTTTTTTTCGCCTATCAGTTGGATCGGGGTCGCGCGGTCGGGACGTTTGTTGGCGGATATCTTTGCGCAGCCGCCGGACTGATCGGCATCGCCGTCACTGCCTATAGCGGGACGCTCTGGGCACTGTTGCTACTGGCCATAGGCGTAGGAATTTCCGGGGCCCATATCGCCATCACCATTTTTGGCATGATTTTCTATCCGCAGCATCTGCTGTCCAGTTTTGTCGGCCTGTCAATCGCCGTCACGCGATCAGGTGCGATCTGCGGGCCGTTGGCCGGCGGCTGGCTGGTCGCTCATGTAGCAGGTGTCGGCGGCTTCATGCTCGCCGCTCTTATCCCTGTCGCCCTGTGCATCGCATGGGTGTTGATCATCGGCAGGGCAGAGCGAACCGGCATCATGGCGCTGCCGACGATTACTAAGGAGAATTGCGACCGTGCGTAACTGGATCAAGCTGATAGCTGCAACCACAGCAATGGTTATGCCGGCAACTGCAGTTCTTGCCAGCGGCGCTAGCCTCGCCGCGCCGCAGCCGGCATTCAAGACCTATCCCGCCCGCCCGCAGGCTCCCGCCCAGGCACCCAATATCCTCATCGTCCTGACCGACGACGTCGGTTTCGGGGCAAGCAGCACCTTTGGCGGGCTCATTCCCATGCCAAATTACGACGCACTGGCGGCGCAGGGTGTTCGATACAATAATTTCCACACGACCGCGATGTGCTCCCCGACGCGTGCCGCTGTTGACGGGCCGTAACCATCACCGGGTAGGGTTTGGCGCCATATCCGAGGTGTCGATGGACGCGCCCGGCTATAATGCGTCCATCCCGAAAACTGCCGCGACGATCGGTCAGGTGTTAAAGGCCAATGGATATGACACCTCCTGGTTTGGCAAGAATCACAATACGCCTCCCTGGGATTTGACGCCCTACGGGCCGTTCGACCGATGGCCACTGGGGCTGGGCTTTGACTATTTTTACGGTTTCAATGGACCGGCAACCAGCCAGTTCGCGCCGATCCTGACCGAAAATCTCAACACCATCCGTCCCTATATCGGCAAGCCTGACTATATTCTGGATCGCGATACGGCCGATCATGCGATCCAGTGGCTGGGCGGGCAGAAGTCGTTGCGCCCAGATGCGCCTTTCCTGATGTATTGGTCGCCCGGTACAGCGCATGGCCCTCAGCAGGCACCCAAGGAGTGGATCGCCAAGTTTCGCGGCAAGTTCGATATGGGCTGGGACAAGCTGCGCGTCGAGATATTCAAGCGCCAGAAGGCAATGGGCGTCATTCCCAAGAATGCGCGCCTCAATCCGCGTGAAGCCGCTCTCCCGGCATGGGATTCCCTTACGCCCGAGCAGCAGAAAGTGTCGGCGCGGATGATGGAGGTTTACGCCGCCCAACTCGCCTTCTTCGACGATCAATTCGGCCGGGTAATTGGCGAACTCAAGCGGCTTGGCGAATATGACAATACGCTGATCATCTACGTTCAGGGCGACAATGGCTCGTCGGAAGAGGCCGGGCCGCGGGGTACGAACAATGAATATGCCTCGATGAACAACAATGATCCTGAATGGGATCAGATGATTGGCAAGGAAGACAGTCTGGGCGGGCCGCACAGCGCGGGCGTGTATCAGGCGGGATGGGCTTATGCGATGAACACGCCCTTCCAATATTCCAAGCAGGTTGCGTCACATCTTGGCGGCACGATGAACGGCATGGTGGTATCCTGGCCGGGCCATGTCGCCGACCAGCGGCAGACCCGTGGGCAGTTCACCCATGTCATCGATATTGCGCCGACCGTCTACGAAGCGATCGGCATTACTCCGCCCACGCAGATGAACGGGGTCGATCAGATGCCGATCGACGGCGTGAGTTTTGCCTACACCTTTCGGGAGGCAAAGGCCGCGAACCGCCATACTGAGCAATATTTCGAACTGATGGGCAATCGCGGTTTTTATAAGGACGGTTGGCTCGCCAACACGGTCCCGGCACGCCCGACATGGGATCATAGTCCGACGCATGTCGACCCGCTCGCATTCAAGTGGGAATTATACGATCTCAATCGGGATTATTCGCAGTCCGTCAATCTGGCGGCCAAACATCCCGAAAAGCTCGCCGCGTTGCAGGCCAATTTCGAAACGGCTGCGAAGGCGAACAACGTCTTCCCTTTGACCTCCGATTTCTTCAGTCGTCTCGATGCCCGTTTTCGTCCGTCGATTTTGGGGGGACGCAACAGCGTGACATATTATCCCAGCACGGCGCGGTTCAACTATGGCGCCTTCCCCAGCCTGATGCGGACCGGATGGTCAGCCAGCGCACAAGTAGATGTTCCATCGGCAGGAGGGGACGGAACCCTGGTCGCGCAAGGCGGCTGGGCGATGGGCTGGGGGCTTTTCGTCATCAACGGCAAGCCGGTTTTTCTCTACGATCCTTCCGATCATGATACCGCCATCCGGCTGAGCGGGTCTGAGCCACTCTCCCCAGGCAAGCATAGCATTATGGGGCGCTTCGTCCCGGACGCCATGCCGGGCCGGGGAGGGACATTGGAACTGTCGGTCGATGGCAAGGAAGTGGCTCGCCAGACTACACCCATGTCGTCCTCTTTCCTCGGCCTTGCTGGCTCCGTTGGGCAGTTGGGTGATGAATCTGTCGCCGACGATATGCAACTGCCCTTTGCCTATCAAGGGCGGCTGCTGTCCGTAACGATCAGCCAGGAGAAGGAAACCGGCGCGCGATAGAAATATCCGGCCCGGTTGCCCCCTGTGGGTGCACACAGGAACAAGTCGCCAAGCGTATGAACCAATATGCACTGCGCTCAAGTTGGCCGGATACCCCCTCTGGCACGACGGCGCGCTTGATTACCGACTAACGGCGGAAAGCAAAGGCCTTCGCAAGCAGGGTCGACAAGAAGATTGGGAAAGGACTGATGATGCGGCAAGGGTATCTGAAGCGGGTGCGTGCGCGATTGGCGAAGGATATGGCGCGTGTGATTGCCGCCGGCCTCGTCGCCTCCCTCAGTGGGCAGGCTTTGGCACAGGCTGGTGGCGACGCGGCATCTGCGCAGCAGCAGCAACCGCTGCGCACGCAGGCTGACGGGAACTGGCGCTATTATCCCAATATTCCCAAGGCGCCCAAAGGCGCTCCCAATGTCCTGCTGGTGTTGACCGACGATGTCGGTTTTGGCGCGTCGAGCACGTTTGGCGGGCCGATCCCGACGCCCAATTTCGACATGCTCGCGCGCAATGGACTAAAATACACGCAGTTTCACACGACGGCCATGTGTTCGCCCACGCGGGCGTCGCTGCTGACCGGACGCAACCATCATGCGGTCGGATCCGGATCGATCAGCAACGTGTCCGTGGATGAGCCGGGCTATACATCTGTCATTCCCGACAGCTCGGCAACTCTGGGCCAGGTGCTGAAAAATAACGGTTACGACACCGCCTGGTTCGGCAAGAACCACAATACGCCAGACTGGGAACTGGGGCCGATGGGACCGTTCACGCACTGGCCGAGCGGCATGGGCTTCGATTATTTCTATGGCTTCAACGCCGCCGGGACGGATCAGGCCAATCCGCCGTTGCTTGAAAATCATATCGGTGTCAGCCGTGATCCCAACGATCCCGACTATATCTTCGAAAAGGACATGGCCGACCATTTGCTCGCTTGGATGAGCGCGCAAAATGGCTCCAACCCCGACAAGCCCTTCTTTGCCTATTATGCGCCGGGTGCCATGCACGGGCCGCAGCAGGCGCCCAAAGAGTGGATCGACAAGTTCAAAGGCAAGTTCGACATGGGATGGGATGTCGTCCGCGAACAGATACTTGCTCGCCAAAAGAAAATGGGTGTGGTCGCGCCCGATACGAAGCTGGCGCCGCCGTTGCCGGGTGTGCCCGCGTGGAGCAGCCTGTCTTCCGACCAGAAGCGTCTTTATGCGCGCATGATGGAGGTCGCTGCCGCCCAGCTTGCCTATACCGACGATCAGTTCGGCCGGATCATCGCGCGGCTGAAGGATACCGGACAACTCGACAACACGCTGATCATCTTCATCCAGGGCGACAATGGCGCGGCGCTGCACAATCTACGCGGCACCAACAATGTCTATTCGCTGTTCGCGGGTATCGAGCCTTCGGACGAAGACATGTTGAAAGACATCGATCGACTGGGCAGCGAGCATGTGCTGAGCAACTATCCGGTCGGCTGGGGTTATGCCACCAACACGCCCTTCCCCTGGGGCAAGACGGTCGCGTCCAAATTGGGCGGACTGCGCGATGGCATGGTCATTTCATGGCCCAAGGGCATCGCCGACAAGGGCGGCGTTCGCACCCAATTCAGTCATGTGATCGATATCGCCCCCACCATCTATGAGGCCATCGGCATCGCACCTCCGGAAAAGGTGGATGGCGTTGTGCAGCAACCGATCGATGGCGTGGCGCTAAACTATACTTTCAAGGACGCCAAAGCCCCGACCCGCCATCGCGAGCAATATTTCGAAATGCTTGGCAGCCGCGCCTATTACAAGGACGGGTGGCTGGCAGGAACAGACGTGAACTGGAAGCCTTGGGGGCCAAATAAGACCAATCCCTACAAAGCGACCTGGCAGCTTTACAATCTGAATAACGATTATTCCCAGACCGTTGATGTGTCTGCCAAATATCCCGAAAAACTCGCCGAATTGAGGGCGGATTTCGACAAGGCTGCTGCAAAGTTCAACATCTATCCCTTGTCCGCCGACTTCTTTGAACGGATCAACTCGAAATTCCGACCGCCAGCGATCGAAGCCAATGTCGCCCATGTCTACTATCCGAGCGACATACGCTATCCGGCGGCTGCCTTCCCCGAACTGACGCCGGGCTGGGAAGCCGTTGCGAAGGTAACAGTTCAGGGCATGGAGAACGGGCCGATCCTCAACCAGGGGGGCGTGCCGTCGGGCTATGCGCTGTCGCTGGAAAACGGGGTCCCGGTCTTTACGTATAATCCGTCGGGCCGGGCGCAGGAGCGCCGAACAGTGAAGGGCGGCGGCGCGCTCGCTCCTGGCACTCATGAGATTTCGGTCGCATTCGTTCCTGCGGACAAGGGCTTCACGCTGACCATGAAGGTCGACGGTAAGGTGACCCAGACTGCACCTGTCGATCGCATCATTCGCATCCTTGCCGGCGAAGCGATTATCGGGCGGCCAGCGCTGGACGATCGCACCGGACCGCGGACCTGCGGGTGTGAGATAGAGAAAGTGACGGTCGGCACGGCCAAACCATCGTGATGCTCCACTGGAACAAGGCCGGGCCCGCATGTGATGGCCCGGCCCGGTTCCGATCATCAGGGGGCCCGCGCCCCAACCAAGGATTTCGTCCGGAGATCAAGGAATGACACGCTTTTTGTTGCTCGCGGCTACTGCCTTTGCCGCAATGTCAGGGGCCGCGACGGCTCAGCCCTCCGCTGCAACGCCGACCAAGCAGGACAGGATCATCCTGTTGGGAACTAAGGGTGGTCCGGTCGTTGACCTTGAGCGGTCGGAGCCTGCTTCCCTGCTCGTCATCGGCGGCACGCCCTACCTGATCGACGCGGGCGCGGGTACCGCACATCAGTTTGTAGCGGCGGGATTTCCGATTGGCGCGCTGCGAACAATCTTCATCACGCATCATCACCTCGATCATACGGCGGGACTGGAACCGCTGATGTCGCTCAACTGGATTGGTACGGGGCTTCGCGGCGCCAAAGGGCCGCCGGTCGAAATCTATGGTCCGCCCGCGACCGAATTCCTGGTCGACGCAGCGTTGCGCTACCTAAGCGTGTCGGAGCGGATTTTTCGCGCCGGCATCCCTAGCCTGCCACAAGCCAAGACGCGCTTTGTCGGTCACGACAAACAGCCGGGCCTGATCTATTCTGACGACAAGGTCAGGGTTACGGCGGTCGAGAACTCGCATTTCGGGCACAAGTCCGTAGGGCCTGACGGCAAGGTCGACAAAAGCTATTCCTATCGGTTCGATACGCCAAGCGGATCCGTGGTGTTCACTGGCGATACCGGACCAAGTGACGCCGTCGCTGCCTTGGCGAAAGGCGCCGACATTCTGGTCAGCGAAGTCCTGCCGCCGCGCGTCGACGCGGCGCCTGTGGACAACAGCGGATCAGTTCGCACCGAACTTGCCGCGCACATGACGCTCGAACATCTGACGCCGCAGGAAGTTGGCAAGCTCGCCGCCAAGGCTGGGGTCAAGAAGCTGGTTCTGATGCATATCGCGGGCTTCCTGACCCCCCAATCCACGCAGGTCGTCGAACAAGGAATAAGGGCGCATTACAGCGGCCCCATCTTAATCGGCAAAGATCTTCAATCGATAGATCTATCAAAATAGAATTATAAATTGCGAGAAATATAGTAATAAACTTATGAGCGACATTATATATTTTGAATAATAGACGTTATATCCAAATAAATATTGGGAGGGAGTGATGAAAATTATCTCACAAAGCCATCTGCTTTTGGGAACTGCCATCTGTGGTTTGCTAACGACGCCAGCGTTTGCGCAGGCAGATGCGGCAGGGCAAAATGCCGACGGCGAAATCGTCGTAACGGCCCAGCGCCGCGAACAGCGACTGCAGGACGTGCCAGTCGCCGTTTCAGTCGTCGGCGGCGAAACGCTGCAACGCCAGAACATCACCAGCCTGAACGACATGGCGGTACGCCTGCCCAACGTGCGGATTTCGACCGGCACCATCGCCAATGCGATCACGATCCGGGGCGTCGGGTCAGGGCCCAATCCCGGCTTCGAACAGTCGGTCGCAACCTTTGTCGACGGCGTCTATCGCAGCCGTTCGCGCTCCACTCGCGCAGCCTTGTTTGACCTTGAACGGGTCGAGGTGCTCAAGGGACCGCAGACAACCTTCTTCGGGGCCAACGCGATTGCCGGTGCGCTGAACATCGTCACGCGAAAGCCAGGCGAAGAATTGAATTATAATGCGGTTGCGACCTATGTTCCCTCGACCCAGGAATATGATGTGCAGATGGGGGTGGACGCGCCGCTCAGCCCATCGCTCAGCGCCCGCATTGCTGGTCGCGTGTCGGGTAGCGACGGATATATCAAAAGCAGCATTACCGGCGAAGATGGGCCGCATGACCGCACGGCCCAGGGACGTATCGCTCTCAAATGGGAGCCGGACAGCGACTTCCGGTCGGACTTGCGGATAGACGGCGCGCGCTCGCGCACCCGTGGTTCGGGGATGTACCAGGTTATCAACTGTCCCCCTCCGCCGGGCTTCGCGCTCGCCCCGATCAATGTCTGCAATCGCTATCTCAATCAGAATGGCGGCAACATTGACGACACGCTCGATTATCATTCTGCGACCGGCCCTACTCAAACCAACTATGACTTCATTGAAGGTGCATGGACGAACAGTGTCGACGTCGGCAGCGGATCGATCAACATGATCTCCGGCTATTTCTGGCATCACACCACGAACCTGGGGCAGGGCATTCCATTCCCGCTGACCGATGCGATTGGCGGGACCAATGGCTATCCCACGCGTCAGGATGAACGTTATCGCCAAGTGAGCCAGGAAATTCGCTATCAGTCGGCCACCGGCGGCACATTGGAATATATGATTGGCGGCTATGCCTCGCATGGTCGGTTGAGCACGCGAACAGTTGTTGGTTTTTCGTTCCAGCCCTTTGGCGCGCGCGACACCACGGGCACTTTCAATGCCTCCACATTATTCGCCGGTAACAATATCATTACGCAAAATGATACGACCTGGTCGGGCTTCGCGTCGGCGACCATCCGTCCGATCGAGCATTTCCGGATCAATCTGGGCGCTCGTTACTCCAGCATCCAGAAGCGTGCCCACCGTACGGCCGCGCCAGGACTGGGCGACAATCTCGCATCGTTCGAGGGATTTCAGAGCCTTTCCCCCGCCCAGACAGCAATTGTGGCGCGGCTTCTCGCCACCAATACCGCGGACTTTGCGCGCCCGGAGCGGACCGACAATAAATTCATGCCGTCCGCAAGCATTCAATATGATCTGTCGCGCGACGTCATGATATATGCAAGCTATGCCAACGGCTTTAAGGCCGGCGGCTATAGCTTTGGTGCGCAGAACGAGGATTTCGGGCCGGAAACGGTCAACGCCTATGAACTGGGTATAAAGGGCAGCTTCCTTGACCGGCGGCTGAACATGGACCTGACATTCTATCGCAGCGACTATAAGGACCTGCAGGAAACCAGTCTTCAACTTCAGCCCAACGGGACCATCACCTCGCTGGTGCAGAATGTCGGCGCATCGCGCTCGCAAGGTGTCGAGTTCAATGCCAGTCTGCGCACAACCTCCTGGCTCACGCTCAATACCAGTGTTGCCTATCTCGACGCCAAATATACCGATTATCCCAACGGTGCCTGCACTATTCAGGCACTGGCGCAAGTCGGCGGGGGCTGTACTCAGGATCTGTCGGGCAAACGGCGCACCAACGCGCCGGAATGGAGCGGCAATGTGGGCGCGCGGGCGTCTATCCCGGTCGGCAATTACAATCTGACGGTCGATCCCTTGGTCTATTTCACGTCACGCTATTTCATGGCGGCTACTGCCGACCCGCTGCTGGAGCAGCGCGGCTATACCAAGGTCGACCTGCGCATTGGGTTCGGGCCGCAGGATGGTCGTTGGGAAGTGGCGCTGGTCGGCAAGAACCTGACCGACAAGCTGACTACGCAATATAAACAGTCGATCCCACTCGCGCCCGGTAGCATCAGTGCCCTGGTCGACGCGCCGCGAACGGTCGGCGTGCAATTGACGATCCGGTAAGCGCAAAGCATCCCGGCTCATACAAGGCCGGCGCGTCGTGACGCGTCGACACGATATGGGCCGGGATTCGTGCCGGCCTGAGGGAATTCAAGGAGGCTTTCAGCCCAGCGGACTGGCTATCAACCGCCAGTCATTGCGCGATAGGGCAGGTCATCTTCGTCCGCTGCTCCTATCGCTTCGATCGAAGGCTGTTACTACTGCCCTAAATCGCCAAATGCCGTTCGACCAGGGCGACATGCAGCCGGATACCCAGCCCCAGCACATCATCGTTGAAATCATAATGTGGGTTATGGAGTGGCGCGCCACCCTCGGGCTTTGCCTGACCCAGCCAGATATAGGCACCCTTGCAGGCTTTCAGCATGAAGGCGAAATCCTCCGACGTGAAGGCGGGGTCGGGTGCGAGCTGTGCGACGCCAACGGTCGCTGCCGCGTCGAGCGCTTCCTGCGCCGCCTGTGCATCATTGATCGTCGCGGGATAGTAACGCTGATAATCGACGCTCGCGCTCAACCCATTGGCCAGCGCCACGCCTGCCGCGATCTCGCGGATAGATGCTTCGATCCTGTCCTGCACTTGCTCGTCGAACGTTCGCACAGTGCCGCCGATACGGACTTCGGCGGGGATCACATTATGGGTATGCCCGCCATGGATTTGCGTGATCGACAGCACCGCCGACGCAGTAGGCGCGATCCGGCGCGATATGATCGCGTTCAATTGCGTCACCAGCGTCGCTGCGGCCAATATGGCATCGGGCGTATCCTGCGGGATCGCGGCATGGCCGCCGCGTCCTTCAAGCAGGATTTCGAACTTGTCGGCTGCGCCCATGATCGGGCCGGGCCGCGTCGCGATGGTGCCGGCAGGCAGATCGGGCCAGTTATGCAGGCCGAACACGCGCTCGCACGGGAAACGCTCGAACAGTCCCTCCTGCACCATTTCGCGCGCACCGCCTTGCCCCTCTTCGGCTGGCTGGAAGAAGAAATGGACCGTCCCGTCGAAATTGCGGCTGCGCGTCAGCTGCTGGGCCGCGCCCAGCAGCATCGCAACATGCCCGTCATGGCCGCAGCCATGGAAGGTCCCGGGCGTCTTGCTGGCCCAGGGCAGGTTGGTCTGCTCCTCGATCGGCAGTGCGTCCATATCCGCCCGCAGCCCGATACTGCGTCCCGACGTGCCGTTGCGTAGCACGCCGACCACGCCCGTACGCCCGATCCCTTCATGCACTTCGAGCCCCAGCGCACGCAGCTGCTCGGCAATCCGTCCGGCTGTGCGATGCTCACAAAAGCCCAGTTCAGGGTGGGCGTGAATGTCGCGGCGGAACGCAACGAGCGGTTCGATCAGGTCGGTGATGTCATTCATAATCTATCAACAAGCTTCCGCTTCCAATCCTAGCGTTGCTCGCCAAACAGATGCTGGATCGGATAATGATGTTTGATGAAGGGCGATTTGATCACGACATAGCTGAAATATTTTTCGATGCCATAATCGCTTTCCAGCATACCTTCGATGATCGACTGATAATGGCCGACCCCGCGGGTCACGAATTTCAGCAGATAATCATATCCGCCGCTGACCAGATGACATTCGACAATCTCGTCCAGTTTGCGAATGCGGGTTTCAAACCGGGAAAAGTCGCCCGACCGATGTTCGGTCAGCGTCACCTCGGTAAAGACGGTCAGAAATTCGCCCAGCTTGTGCAAATTGATATGCGCGCCATAGCCGGTGATATAGCCCGCTTTCTCCAGTCGCTTGACGCGGGTCAGGCATGGGCTGGGGGACAGGCCGACGGCATCGGCCAGCTCGACATTGGTGATCCGGCCCGACTGCTGTAGCTGCGTCAGGATTTTCAGGTCGATCCTGTCCAGTCTGGGTCCGCCCAACATGTCCTTGTTCCCCCTTATATTTATCCCAGCGTCGCGCGAATATCTGCCTGTTCGAGCAAGCCGTCGAGCGTTTTCCTGATGCGCGCGAATATCTCGTCCATCTCGGCATCAGTCGCGCACAGCGCGGGAGCCAGGCCGATGATATTGTCGGCAAAAGCGCGGAAGATGACGCCATTGGCATAGCCATCGTTGAACAGGCGGTCGGCGACCTTGAGCGCCGGGTCAAACCGCGCTTTCGTGCCTTTGTCCGCCACCAGCTCGATCGCGCCCAGCAGGCCGCGTCCACGCGTATCGCCCACCAGCGGATGGTCAGCCAGCCCGGCCAGCCCGGCATCGAATCGCGCTGCGACCTTCTGGCCGTTCGCCAATATTCCGCCTTCGGTATAGAGCCGCAACACTTCCAGCCCTACCGCCGCGCTCACCGGATGGCCCGAATAGGTCGCGCCATGGCCGATCACGACATCGGCGGCCGCGCCATCGGCAATCCCCTGATACACTTTGTCGGACATCAGCACCGCGCCCATCGGCACATAGCCGGAGGTCAAACCCTTGGCGACGGTCATAAGGTCTGGCGTCACGCCCTCCGCTTCGCAGGCGAACATCGGCCCGGTGCGGCCAAAGGCGGTGATCACTTCGTCGGCGACCAGCAAAATATCCAGTTCGTCGCACGCCTGCCGCATGGCTTTGAGCCAGCCGACCGGCGGCACGATGACGCCGCCAGAGCCCTGTATCGGCTCGCAGAAGAAGGCAGCGACATTGTCCGCGCCCAGTTCTGCGACCCTGTCCTTCAACTGCTGAACCGACCGGGCGATGATCGCTGCATCGTCCCCTTCCAGATCGCTGCGATAGGGGTAGGACGAGCTGATATGATGCTGCCAGCGCAGCGGCAGATCGAAATTACGATGGAAGTTGGCGAGCGCCGTCAGGCCCGCGCCGGTGCTGCTCGATCCATGATAGCCCCGCTCCAGCGCGATGCACTGTTTCTTGGCGGGCTTGCCGATGGCATTGTAATAATGGGTGATATAGCGGATCGCCGAGTCCACCGCATCCGACCCGCCTAGCGTGAAATAGACATGCTCAAGCCCCTCCGGCGAAAGGGCGACGAGACGCTCGGCCAGCCGCGCGGCAGGCTCGCAACCGAAATGGAAATAGCCGGTCGCGTAGGGCAGGCGTCGCATCTGCTCAGCTGCCGCCTCGACGATGCTGTCCTGGCCATAGCCGACATTGACGCACCACAGCCCGGCAAAGGCATCCAGCACTTCGCGGCCGTCCATATCGGTCAGCCACATGCCCTTGCCGCTTTGCAACATGGTCGCGCCGCGCGCTTCATGGGCGCGGAAGGAAGTGACCGAATGAATCAGATGATCGCGGTCGATGTCCAGCAGGTTACGGTTGGATTGGTGCATCTTGGGGGTGCTCGCCATGGTGGTCATGGGACGCAGCCTATCCTTGTGACGCAGCGGGAAAGTCTCAATCGACCCGTTTACAAGCCTGCCGGGGCCGTATTGGCGAAACGGCGCGGCATATTGTGCCGCGCCGGTCCCGCTCAGGCCAGCGCGTCGGCAATGGCCTTGCCGCATTCCTCGGTACCGGCCTTGCCCTTCAGGTCGCCTGTCCGCAGGGCAGGTTCGGCCAATACTGTTTCGACCGCGCGCATGATGGCGGCAGCGGCATCCGCCTCGCCCAGATGCTCCAGCATCATCGCGGCTGACCAGATCTGGCCCACGGGATTGGCAATGCCCTTGCCGGCGATGTCGGGCGCCGAGCCATGGACCGGTTCGAACAGCGACGGGTGGGTGCCATCCGGGTTTATATTGCCCGACGGTGCAACGCCGATCGTTCCGGTGCAGGCCGGGCCAAGGTCCGACAATATGTCGCCAAACAGGTTGGACGCCACCACGACGTCGAAACGATCGGGGTTCAGCACGAATTGCGCCGTCAGAATGTCGATATGATATTTATCATGGGTGACGGTCGGGTAATTTTTGGCCATCTCCTCCACCCGCTCGTCCCACCAGGGCATGGTGATGGCGATGCCGTTCGACTTTGTGGCGGACGTCACATGCTTGCGCTCGCGCGTGGCGGCCAGATCGAAAGCATAGCGCAATACCCGGTCGGTGCCGTGACGGGTCATCACCGTTTCCTGGATCACGATCTCACGATCGGTACCCGGAAACATCTTGCCGCCGACCGAACTATATTCGCCCTCGGTATTTTCGCGCACCACCCAGAAATCAATGTCACCCGGCTCGCGGCCGGCCAGCGGACAGGGGACGCCGGGCATCAACCGGACAGGGCGCAGATTGACATATTGATCATATTCCCGCCGGAACTGGAGCAAGGATCCCCATAGCGAAATATGATCCGGCACCGTGTTGGGCCAGCCGACCGCGCCAAAGAAGATCGCGTCAGGCTTGCCGATCTGCTCCTTCCAGTCGTCCGGCATCATCTGGCCATGTTTGGCGTAATAATCGCAGCAGGCGAAATCCTGCCATTTCTGGCCGATCGTGAAGCCATAGAGGCTCGCCGCCCGCTCCAGCACGCGGATGCCTTCGGGCATGACTTCCTTGCCAATGCCGTCGCCGGGGATGACGGAGACGTTATAGTTGCGCATGATGCATCCTTTACGAGGGACGTGTGCCAGCGACGGCGGGAACTGGGCTAAGCGGGCGGGACGGGTGGCTCTAGATCTTCAGCCCGCCGATATGGAACGCCTTTGTCTCCAGATATTCCTCAATCCCCGCATGGGCGCCCTCTCGGCCCAGACCCGACATCTTGACCCCGCCGAACGGCGCGACTTCCATAGCGATCGAACCGGTATTGAGCGCAACCATGCCCGCCTCCAGCCGCTCGGCAACGCGGAAGGCGCGATGCAGATTTTCGGTGTAGAAATAGCTGGCAAGGCCATAGCTGGTGGCGTTGGCCAGTTCGATCCCTTCGTCCTCATGGGTGAAGCGGAACAGCGGCGCGACCGGGCCGAACGTCTCTTCTTCCGCCAGCCGCATGTCCCGTGTCGCGCCTGTCAGGACGACGGGGCGCGCAAAGCGCTCACCTGTCGCACCTTCGGGCGCTTGCGCAAACAGGGTCGCGCCGTGCGACAGCGCGTCGTCGACATGCGCCTTCACCTTCTCGGCGGCGGCAGTGTTGATCAGCGGCCCGATGGTGCTGCCCTGCATGTCGCCCGGCGCGACCTTGAGCGCCGACACGGCCTTGGCCAGCTTCTCGGCAAACTGGTCATAAACGCCGTCCTGGACCAGTATGCGATTGGCGCAGACGCAGGTCTGGCCGGCATTGCGGAATTTGCTGACCATCGCGCTGGCAACGGCCAGATCGATGTCGGCATCATCGAATATGATCAACGGCGCATTGCCACCCAGTTCGAAGCTGACCCGCTTGATCGTGTCGGCGCACTGCCGCATCAGCAAAGCGCCTACGCGGGTCGATCCGGTGAAGGACAATTTGCGCACTACAGGACTGGCGGTCAGCGCACCGCCGATCGCTGTCGGAAGGCCCGTGACGACGTTGAACACGCCTGCCGGGAAACCTGCTTCCTCTGCCAGCTTCGCCATGGCCAGCGCGCTATAGGGCGTCAGTTCCGACGGCTTGACCACCACCGGACAACCGGCCGCCAGCGCAGGCGCACATTTGCGCGTGATCATGGCAGAGGGGAAATTCCATGGCGTGATCGCCGCCGATACCCCAACCGGCTCCTTCATCACCAATATGCGGCGATTGGCTTCGGGGGCGGGGATGATGCCGCCGTCGATCCGCCGGGCTTCTTCGGCGAACCACTTGATAAAGCTTGCAGCGTAGCGAATTTCGCCCTCGGCTTCCGCGGTCGGCTTGCCTTGTTCGGCGGTCATGATCCGGCCCAGATCGACCAGATTGTCCATCACCAGCGCATGCCAACGCTCCAGCATCGCCGCGCGATCGCTTGCCGTGCGCGCCTTCCATGCCGGGAAGGCGGCTTCTGCCGCATCTATCGCCGCCTGGGTATCAGCCGCGCTGCAATCGGGCACGGTGCCGATGATCGCGCCGGTCGCGGGATTGTCCACCGGCACGGTCGCACCGGACGTTGCGCCGACCCACGCGCCGCCAATATAGGCGCGTTCGACGAAAAGGGCGGGGTTGGAAAGGGAAAGAGTCATCCGAGCGCCTGTGTCGTGAGAGAGAAGACTTTGATCGAGGGGTCTGTCTGCGGCATCGGCCCGCGCACCATGCGCATCACCCGGCCGACGCAGGGCAGGCCCAATTCATCGAGCCAATTGCTCAACGCGCTTTCTTCCGGCACGTCGAGCCGACAGAAAATCCCGCTGTTCGATCCGAGCCAGTGGGAAATCAGCGCCTTTGCGCCGCCAGTGTCCGGGGCCACCGTCGGCCCGACGACATAGCCGCGGCCAAAACGGCGGAACAGGGCAAAGCCCACCGGTTCATTGGCGCGCGTCAGCACCACGCCTTGCGCGCCTGGCACCAGAGCATCCAGCAGCGTGTCCCGGTTCATGCCGCTCGCCTGCCGCGCCAGATCATGGAGCGTCGGCATGTCCTTCGCCCCCAATGGCCGCACCCGTTCGTCGGGGATGAGTTCGGCGACCGGCACGGCAAAGGCGGCCCCTTGATGCTGGAACACCGGGCCGACCGGTTCAAAGCCAAGCTTGCGATAGAGCGGCGCGCCCTCATCCGTGGCGTTGAGCAGGATCGTGCGGTCGCCAAGATCGGCCATCACCGCCTCCATCAACCGGCGACCAAGCCCCATGCCCTGCGCTGCCGGCGATACGATCACCATCCCCAGCGTCGCCGCGTCGGTCCCGTACAGCCACGCCATGGCCGTGCCGATAACCTCTCCGTCACGTTCCGCCACATAACCAAAGCCAAGGCTGAGCAGCATGTCCCAATCCTCGATCCGGTGCGGCCATTTCTGTTCGCTGGAAAGAGCGTGCGCAGCGGGCAGATCTTCCACGGTCATCGCCCGCAGGTCCACCATCGCCTCTATGTCTGTCGCCATGCATCTTGCTCCCCGGCGGAAATGGGTCGTCCGCCTGCCCAGATAAGGAATCACTTGGATCGGTATTAATCGGCGTGTCCAAGCATTGGCTGCTGCCTTCGGCCCGATTTTGGAAGATTATCGCGCAGATTTTCCCCCGCAACTGCAACACATGCCGCGCGCGATCCATATTCTCCCGTCCAGCCTGCATGAAGGAAAGCTGCGCTGTGGACATTTTCAACCCCGATCTCATCGTCTTGCCGCAGGGCAGCAATTTCATCGGGGGACGGCGTGTTGTCGGGCGCGGACAGGCGATCCCCGTGCGGCGCCCCTCGGACGGGCGGATCTATGCCGACCTCGACAGTGTCGATGATGCGCAGTTGGCGCAGGCGGTCGAGGACGCGCAGCGCGCCTATAAAAGCAGCGGCTGGGCGCAGACCGACCCGCGCGGCCGGATGCGGGTGCTGCGCCGCTGGGCCGACCTTATTGAAGGCGAGATGGAAATGCTCGCACCGCTGGAGGCGCTTGGCTCCACGCGCATGATCCACGAAATCCGCGCCTGGGATGTGAGCTATACCGCTGAAACCGTCCGCTTCTTTGCCGAATGGGCGGACAAGATTGGCGGCGAAGTCGCATCTACCACGCCGGACAAGCTGGGCCTTACCATCCACGAACCCTATGGCGTGGTCGCTGCGATCGCGCCGTGGAACCTGCCGCTGGTCATGGCCGCATGGAAAATCGCGCCCGCCATCGCGGCAGGCAACAGCATCGTGCTGAAGCCGTCGGAAATAACGCCGTTCAGCATCGTGCGGCTGGCGGAACTGGCGATCGAGGCTGGCTTGCCCGCCGGCATTTTCAACATCGTGCAAGGTGACGGACGCAGCGTTGGCGATCCGCTGGTGCGGCGTCCTGAGATCGCCAAGGTCACCTTCACCGGGTCAACCGCGACGGGCGCGGCGATCATGACCGCCTGCGCCCAGACCGGCCCCAAGCCGGTGACGCTGGAACTGGGCGGCAAAAGCCCGCAGATCATCTTCGCCGATGCAGGTCTGGACAAAGCATCAGCCATCGTCGCGCGCGCGATCACGCTCAATGCCGGGCAGGTCTGCGTCGCAGGATCGCGCCTGCTGGTGCAGGACAAGGTCGCCGATCAGGTCATCGATCGCATCATGGCGGCCTTTGCGGCGCACAAGCCGGGACCAACCTGGGCCAGCGACAGCACGCTTGGCCCGATCATCTCCGATGGCCAGCTCGATCGGATCGACGGTATCGTCCAGCGCGCCGTCGCTGATGGCGCACAGGTGCTTACCGGCGGTACACGCGCCACCGCACCGCAGGATGGCAGCTATTTCCTGCCCACTTTGCTGCAAAATGCTGCGCAGCATAGTGAGGCGGTACAGGGTGAGATTTTCGGACCGGTGCTGACCGTCCAGACCTTCGCCGACGAAGGGGAAGCCTATGCGTTGGCCAATGACAGCAATTATGGGCTGGCCGCGGGCGTCCATACCGGCGACCTCAGCCGCGCCCTGCGCGCCACCCGCGCGCTGGAGGCCGGCACTGTCTGGGTCAACCGCTATGGCCGCAGCAACGACTTCATCCTGCCGACTGGCGGCTTCAAGCAATCGGGCATCGGCAAGGATCTGGGCCGCGAAGCCTATGTCGCCAATCTCAAGACCAAGGTGGCGCTCGTCGAATTCTGATCAGCGCGCCGCCATGCGCTGCACAGTGCCGACATCGATGACGCCCAGCCGCGCCATGCTGCGGGCCTGGCCCAGTTCGACGATCTGCTCGACCTGTGGGTGGCGGCCCTGCGCCACCTTCAGCCGATAGCGGCCGTACCGAACCCGCTCGAAACTGAACATGCCGTCAAACTCCGTGCGCGCGCGATAGGCGCTTGTACCATCCATCGTCAGCAATTCGATCGTCTCGCCCGCCAGCGCCCGCCCGTTCATCGCCAGCGTCCCTTCGACCGAGGCGGAAGGCGATACGCCCAGTTCGACCACTTCGTGCAGGCCAGCGCGCGGGGTGACAAGGACGCCGGGATTGCTCGGTATATCGAACGGATCGGACAATGATGCTTCGTCCAGCGCAATCTTGATCGGGGTAGCGGGGCTTAGCCCGTCCAGTTCGATGTCCCGTGCCTCTTCCCCGCGCAACCGGGCGGGTAACGGCAGATCGTTCACCAGTACCCCGACCGGGTCGGCAAAGGGCGGTTCGCCCGCATCGCGCCGTCCATTGCCGTCCAGATCGTGAAAGGCCCGCACCAGCAATCCGCCGCCCCGTGCCTGAGACGCGGAACGTACCCGGCCAAACCGTCCGTTCGCGCCTGGGCCTACGCTTAACGTCAGTCCCAGGCCGATCGCCACCGCCCGGCGGCTGTCGCCCGACAGGTTCAGCGTCAGCGCCGCCGGGCCGAAATCGCGCGCATAGGCTGCGTCGATCGCGACCTTTTTCTCGCTCGCCGCATAATTGGCGGAAATCTGCACCATGTCGGTTGCCCCCAGCGCCCGGTTCGCGGTCAGCTGGACCCCCATCAACGTGGGATCGGGCTTCAGTCGCCAATGGACCTCGCCCCGCAACCTCACCTTGCCGGCCCGCCCGCTGACCAGCAGCCCGGCTGTCGCACTCTCGCGGGCCATGCCGTCGCTCGACTGGAACCGGCTCCATCCACCCACCAGACTGGCCGCCACGCTGCGTGTCGCAACCGACAGGCGACCATTCGCCTCTACCCCCTGTCCGCTCTGCTGCCGGGTCGAGCGCAGGTCGAAATGCAGTGGCAGGATCAGACCGGCTGCATGGACCGGCCGGTCGAGCGCTACCCCGACATAGGACCGCAGTGCAGGGTCCATCCGCTCGGATCGCAACCCGCGATTATGGACAGCCTCTACCGCTATGCTGGTCTTGAACAGATCGCCGACGACAGAAGCGCGCATGGCCGATCCGCCGCCCCTGCGGCCTGCCCAGGACACTTCCCCCAGCATTCCACCCAACCCGCCGCGCAGGTTTAGATGGCCAAAATCGGCGCTGCCATCTGATGTGGGCGCACGTATGATCGCGGCGCCGATCGACGTTCCCCGGCCCAGTCCATGGTCGACAGCCATGCTGCCGCGCCATCCCGATGCCGGGGTTTGCCGGCTCGTGCCGAAACGCAGCAGATCATGATTGCCCTGCACGATATTGGTGGACCACCAGGTTTCGCCCGGCCCCGGCGATTGCGCGGCGATATTATAGACCCGCCGTTCACGTCTGACCTGCCCCTGAGGGCCATAGCGGACGACTTCCAGCACATTGACGCCATGGCGCAACGCAATATCGCGAAAGGCATAGCGTCCATTCGCATCCGCGGGGACCACGCGGAGCAATTCGCCGTTGCGATAGAGTTCCGCGTCCCACCCCTGCGGTAGCAGGCCAGTCAGCGCCACCTTGTCAAATTCGCCAATGGCATCGAGCGGCCGGTTGGTCAGCGCCACGCCGCGTCCGCTGGCTGATCCGGCAACAAGGGGGATGGCAAAACTGTCCACATCCCCTATGGCGGCCTGTGTCGCTGCCAACGGCCCCAGCAATTGCCCGTCGGGATCGGCCCGGTAGAGACGCAGCCGCAAACTGTCCGGCATGGCGTTCGCATCGGACGCCAGCCGCGCTTCGGCAGACGCATAGGCCAGTTCGCCCGACGCCAGCATTTCATATCGTGTCGTTCGCACCTGCGCGCCCTTTGCGTCGCGCTGCCACCCGGCGGCCAATGATGCATCCAGCGCAGGCATGCGCCATAGCCGATAGGGGAAGCGGTGCTTCTCCAGTCCCGCTGTCTGTGGCTGCGTTTTCGTCGCCAACCGCTCGGCCGCCGCTGTCCGGCGCAACGCGGCTTCGATGGGCAGCGGCGCGGGGGATGTGATGGTCAGGATCGCGTTGGTCGTGTCGGTATCAAATGTAACGCCCAGCCATCGGCCCAGCGCGTGGGTATCCACGCACCATCCCGACCGGCTGTCATGAATGTCATTTGCGCCCAGCCGCATATATTCCGTCCCGAACCGCGCCTCGCCGGTATCGCGGTCGATGGCGATATGCCGCGCCTCGTCAAAAGCCCAACCTTGCGCCCGGCGCTTGTCCTCGCTCGGCACCACGGCAATCTTCAGTGCGTCGATCACATCGCCCATATCCAGGCAGATGGCATCCTCGACCGTGAAGCCGCGAATGCCGTTGCCGACGGACAGTGACCCGACCCGCGCATCGAATAACAGCGCGTCGTCGGCGGACAGCAGGGCGGCCGCCGCCATCGCCGGACCCGCGCGCAACAGCAGCAGGACCAGCAGGCATGACAGCAAAACACGCCACAGCCGGGGCTGCGCGTTCATGGGATATGGACCTGTGGTCTGGTGTCAGGGTCGCGCCACGGCTGTTTCGCTCACTGCGCCGCCCGCCGCGGGGTCCGTCTCCACGAACCGCACCTTGAGCGGCCCGCTTACCCGCGCCAGCGCGGCCCGGTCCACCGGCAGCATGATGTGCCGCTGCGCTACTTCAGGATAGGCGGCGATCCCCTTGATCGTGGCGATCGGCGTTTTGCCGTCGGCCTGCATCAATTCCAGCGTCCCATAGACGGATCGGTCGCCCGCACGCATCAGGTCGACATCCAGTTGCGCCTGTCCCTCCTGTACGCTCAAACGGGCGTTGTTCAGGCTGGCGCTGCCTTTCGGCTCGCCCACGCGCACGATGACGGGAATGGTGACGCCATAAATCGGTGTCAGGCTGATCGACATACCGTCAGCGGCGGGTTGCGGCGCGGCCGCGTCGGCGACGTCAGGCACCGCGCGGAACAGCAGGTGCGCGCGATATTCGCCACCCGGCATGGTCGGCGGCACCCGCACGCCGATCCGAACCGTCTGCGACTGTTGCGGCGCCAGCGTGATCTTGCGCGGTGCATAAGTGATCAGGTCCAGCGCTGCGGCATCGCGCTGCGACGCGGTGGCCTCATCGACCGATTCGATCGTGCCCTGTTCGGTCATCTTCCGCAGCACCAGCGATATGCGATATGTCGTCGCCTTGTCGCCAGTATTGTTGACCACGACCTCGCCGCCGCTATTGGCGCCCATGATCAGGCGGGTCGGCGCGACCAGCAGGTCGCCGGCGGCAGCCTGCGCCATGGTCGGCGCAAGGGCATGGCTGGCGACAACCGCCGCCATCATCATTGTGCGTTTCATATCATTACCCCATGTCAGCGGCTTCGTGTCCAGCGGGCCGCAATGGGCAAAGATGACGAAAATAGGTTAGCAACTCGCTAACCATGCCGGGTGGGGTCAGAAATATTCGACCATCACTTCATAACTGCCGGTGTATGCGCCTTCGGGCTGCGCCGCCGACAGGGTCAGCTTGCCGCCGACGCTGAACTTGTTTTTGCGCTTGCCGGGATCCAGCACCATCGTCGATTGCGACGCTTTGGGAATGGCCGTCATGCTTTCGCCACGGCCGTTGGTCAGTTGCGCAGGGGCCAGCATGATGCCGACCATATAATCTTTGGGACCGGTGACATAGAATAGTCCGGCCCGCTCACCGCCCAGGCATTGCAGCCCTGCTGAGCAGCGCACAGTGCCAGATGGCGTCAGCTCTATCGTGCCGCCGGCAGCGCTGGCGGCGATCGTCCCGAAACTGATGTCTGTGGCCGCCTCGACAATCGGCGCCTGCTTGCGCGGGTTGGCATGGGCCATATGGCCGGGCAGGGGGGACAGGCTCAGGGCAATCGCCGCCATGGCGGATATTGCACGCATCGCCCCGTCCTCCCTTCGGCATCGGCGTGGGTGCGGCGCTTATGCGCCGCCCCTGCCGACCGTGATTACTGATAGGAAACCGAAACCGCATATTGGCCCGAATAGGTGCCGGCGGCCTGATTGGCGTCGACATTGAGCGTGCCGGCAACCTTGAAGCTGCCATCGCCCGTGCCGGACAGGGTCATTGCCGACGTCGTCGTGGCAAGCAACACCGCCATGCTGTTCGATCCGCCATCGGTCAGCGTGATCGACGGATTGTCGATCGCCACGGTCACGGTCTCATTCGCGGCACCGACGACGGCAAAGGCGCCCGCGGTGGTGGTGCCGAAGCAGGACAGGCCGCTGCCGCACACGCGGCTATTGTCTTTGGCGATGGCGACGGTCGCAGCAGCGGCCGACGGCACGATCTTGCCAAAGTCCAGGTCCGACGATTTGGTGACGGTGATGGCGCGCAGGATCTTAACCGTCGCATCGCCCGTGGCGGATGCAGCGTGGGCCGGTTCGATCGAGAGCGCAGCGCCCGCAAACAGCATGGCAGTCAGGCTCAGGGCTTGAACGGATTTATTGGTCATGTGATATACCCCTTGGTCAGCGTCGGCATTCCAGCTCCGACAGAGGCATGGATAGGAAATGTCCGTCTATCTAAGGCTAATGGGCATGGTAAAGCCGCGATTAACCATCGAAATGACCAGGGAATCTATCCTAAATTACTGATATTCAAAGCTAATATTATATTGCCCGGCATAGCTGCCCGGCGGCGTCCCCGCCGTCACGATCATCTGTCCGCCCACCGCATAGGATGCCCCTGCGGGACTCGCCGTCGTCACAGGCCCGGATGGCAACAGGGTCACCATCAGACTCGCGGCATCCGGTCCCATCATCGCGACTGCCGGGTCGATCGATACGAACAATGGCGAGTCTGAGCCGGTCAACCGGAACAGGGCGGGCTTCCCTTTGCCCAGGCACAGCATTGCGCCGCTGCAATCGGTCCCGCCATCAGGCCGCACCGTCACGATCCCGTCCTGCGCCGCAGGAAGAATACGCCCGAAATCGAGCGATTCTTCCTGGGTCGCCGATAGCGATCGCAAGATCGTCACCGCCGCGCCGCCGGAGGCGGCATTCGCTGTTTGCCCCATGGCAAGGCTGGAACAAGCCATGGCTCCGGCGAACAGGATGACCCGCATCAAGGGGTATGAAATGATGCTGCCATCCCGCATTACGCCGTTATGCTCGCGAATTGGTATAAATACGTAAGCACAAATGCTTACCGCAACGTTAAGCCTGTTGCAGCACGGGCGGCAGGCCGTTGTCCGGGTTCAGCGTGGCAAAGCCCGATGCATAGGCCAACCGCATGACTTCGGTGAAATTGTCCGCGCCCAGCTTCAGCATGATCTTGGCGCGATGGGCCTCCGCCGTCCTTACGCTTATCGCCATCTGCTCGGCCGCATCCTTGTTGGTCATACCGCTGACCAGCAGGCGCAGCAGTTCGCTTTCCCGCTCGGTCAGGCTGGCAATGCGCTGCTGCGCCTCGGTATTGGCGCTTTGGTCATCAAGCACCGTTTTCAATTGGCCCAGGCCAGCCTTGACCGCTGCATAAAGCGTTTGCGGCTGGCACGGCTTTTCCAGATAATCGATCGCGCCCATCTTCATCGCCTGCACCGCCTGACGGATTTCGCCCCGGCCCGACATCATGATGGTGGGAAATTGGCTGCGCCTCGCTCCCAGCTTTGCGACTGTCTCAAACCCGTCCAGGCCGGGCATATGACGTCCATCAGCAAAAGCCCGCCAGCAACCGGCATGGCGTCGAGGAAATCCTGGCCCGACGCAAACATCTCGACATCGACCCCCGGCACGATTTCGAGCAGGTCGCGCAACGCGACGCATGTTAGTTCGTCGTCATCGACGACATAAACCTTATGTATCACGTCGACCCCAGCTTGTTAAACATTTGTTATACATGCGCGCTAACCCAACTATATCCCGCCATCAAGCGCCGTGATGGGTAAATGCGGCGGCAGGTGTTCCGCAGAGGGACCAAATAGCTTTAGCCAGCATTTGTAGCGCTACAAAGCCCTTTCTGGCTGGCCTGTGATCAGCGTGAACCGTTCGGCTGCTCCGCGAATCAGGTCTCGCCATTGCTCGTCGGACCACGCCTCCAGCTCTTCATAAAGCTCGCGTAGCGCGCTGCTGGTCGTTGCGCTCTCAAACAGGCCGGCCGTCCCGGCCAACTGGTGCATGGCGTTGCGCAACTGCGCCTTTGTCTCGCTCGTCAGTCCATCGGGCGCGGCGGCATCGGCGAATAGTGCGGCGATATTATCCAGCCGCTGGCGATACATGCGCGCCAGTTCCGGGGACGGCGCTGATCCTGTCAGCATCCGATCGTCGTTTTCCACGCGCAACCACGGCTTCAGTGCCGCCTGCAAATCGCTCATCCTGACCGGCTTGGCCACATGGCCCTGCATGCCCGCATCCAGACAGGCCGTAATATCGTCCGCATAGGCATTTGCGCTGATCGCGATGATCGGCAGCCGGTCGGGACCATAGCCACGCCTGCGCAACGTGCGCGTCGCCGTCATCCCGTCCATGTGCGGCATGCGCAGGTCCATCAACACCAGCGCGTAGGGCAAACCCCGCGCATGGGCGTCATCCACCATGGCGATCGCTTCGGCACCGTTGGAGGCGATGGCGACTTCATGGCCCAGCCGCTCCAGCATCTCCGACACCAGCAACTGATTGATGTCATGGTCCTCGACCAGCAGGATGCGGCGCGCGATGGTGGCCCTGACCGGTGGATCCATCATGGTGGGCGCAGGCGCCACTGCTTCGCCCTCGGCGGCTACCAGCGGTATCTGAAGCGCGACGATCGTGCCCTCGCCCGGACTGCTGCGCAGCACGACCTGTCCGCCCATCAACCGCGCCAGCTTGTCGCAGATCGCCAGGCCAAGGCCCGAACCCCCATGGCGCTGTGCCGCCGCCCCATGCGCCTGGACAAATTCCCGAAATATCGCGGTCTGCCGGTCATGGGCTATACCAATGCCGGTATCCTCCACCTCTATGCGCAACACGCCATCGGGCAGCTTGATCGCCCGGATGGTGATATGCCCTTCATGGGTGAATTTAATCGCGTTGGCCAACAGGTTGACGATGATCTGGCGCAATCGCAACCGATCGCACAGGATCATCTGCGGCAAAGCCGGGTCGACGATGACGGACACGGGCAGCCCCTTGCGTTCGGCCAGCGCATGGAGTGCGGCAACGCTCGACTGCAACTTCTTCTGAAGGTTCACAGGTTCGGGTTCCAGCACCATCTGCCCCGCCTCGATCCGTGAAAAATCCAATATGTCGTTCAGCAATTCCATCATCGACTGGCTGGATTCCAGGATGAGCTCCAGCTTGGTGCGCTGCGCATGCCGCGGCTCATCCTGCAACAGCAATTCGGTAAAGCCGATAACGCCGTTCATCGGCGTGCGGATCTCATGGCTCATATTCGCCAGGAAAACGGCCTTCGCATTGGCTGCCTGTTCAGGGCGCACCAGCGCTGCCTCATTCTCCTGTTCCAGATCCTTGCGCCGCGTGATGTCGGTGCCAACCCCGATCAGGCCGATCAACTGCCCTTGCGTATCGACCTCCGGGCCACAGATCAGGTCGACCCAGCAAATGCCGCCATCGCTGTGGCAGAAGCGCAATTCCACTCGCCATGTCCGCCCTTGCGACATGGCGGTCCGCCATTGCGCCCGTATCTTCTCACGATCATGGGGGTGGATCGCCGCCATCCAGCCAACGCCCATGACCGCGTCGCGAGACAGGCCAGTGGTTTTCAGCCAGGCGTCATTGGCGAAATTGCAAAAGCCCAGATCGTCCGTGCGGAAAATCCCGGCAGGTGACAGGCTGGCCAGCGCGGAAAAATGCCGTTCGCTTTCCTCCAGCGCGCTCACCGCCTGCTGGAGCATCGTTTCGCGCTCCATCAACTCGCTGGTCTTTATCTCCACCTGCTGCAACGCATAGGCTTCGCGCCGGATGTAGGACAGCGTCAATATGCCGAATATCCAGCTGATCGCCAGCCCGCAAAGCAGCACCAGCCAGCCTTCGCTCGTCGATACGCTTCGCTCAAACTGGGGCGTGCTGGTCCAGCGCACCGTCCATCTCTGCTCCATCAGCAACAGCGTGCGGGTTACGCTATATTTGGGTCGATGATTCCCCTTGGCAGCGCTGGCATAAATAGTGTCATCATCGGCCGTCACAGGCCCATCGAAAATATGGATGTCCAGCGACCGTCCCTGACTTTGCGTCAAGCCCTCCATCAGGCGGTTGGCGACGAACGGCGCATAGATCCACGCGATCAGGGCCTTGCGTCGCTCCTCCACGGTCGCATGGGGCAGGCCGGGCTGATAGAGCGGCCGCAACAGCAGGAATCCGGGGCGCTTTTGCGCATCCTGCACCAATATGATGCGCCGGGTGATCGTCGCCTTGCCGGTGTCGCGCGCGTGCAGCGCGGCGGATCGCCGCCGGGCTTCGGCCAATATGTCCAGCCCCATGGCGGCGCGGTTGGTGGCTATCGGTTCGATCTGAGCGATCACGCCGCGCAGGGGGGCGTTGCTGTCGGGATGGATGCGATAGCCGGGGAAACGCTGCGTCTGCGCGCGCATAAACGCGGGCAGCGTCGCAGGTGTCACGGGACGGATATAGCCCATGCCGTTCAGACCGGGCAGGAATGTGCCCATGTTCAGCGCCGCCACATAGGCGCGCCAATCGTCCGGGGTTATCTCGTCCGACGCGGCAAATAGCGCCGCAGCGCCGTCCAGGCTGCGGGAATAGGCTTCCAGCCGGTATCGCAATGCCCGCTCATTTTCATGCGCCAGCACGGCAAAGCTCGCCTGGTTGCGGTCATGGACGAATTCGGACGTGACCTTCCATGCGGTCAACGTGCCACCGATCATGACCATCATGACCGCGCTCATCGTCGCGGTATAATGCGCGATCGGCTCGCCGCGCCACAATATGCGCCATCCCTTCCAGGGACCGAGCATGATGACCGGGGTGACGATCAACACCCCCAGCAGATCACCTGTCCACCATGTCGCCCAGCTTTCGGCAATGGCGGTCGCAGGGATGGAGTGGTTCAGGTACAAAGTGGTGACGCCGATGCTGGGCGCGATGACGCAGGCCAGCGGACAGATCAGCGCCGCCATCAGCGCAACGTCCCATGCCGACGTCAACTGGATCGGCGTCCCGAAGCGCTTACGTACGATGCAGGCGGCGACCAATGCCTGCAAGGTCGATCCGATTGCAATGCACAGCGCGTTGGACAGGATCAGCGGCAGGCCTGCCGTTTCCAGTCGCATCATGCCGATTGCGACATTGACAAGAAACGCGCCGATCGCAACGCCCGGCCACAGCGTACGTCCGAAAACCAGGATGGCGGACACGGCGATACCCGACGCCGGCCAGATCACTGTCGCATAGCCGGGCGGGATCGCCATTTTCAGGCCCAGCCACCCGACGACGCAATAGGCCAGCGCCAACGCGGCATTCAGCGCCGCGATGCGCGGCGCGAAAAGACCCGCGCGCAGCCTCCTGTCACTACCGGTCGATGCTCGGCTGTCCTGATATTCCATCCTGCCCCCGGCACAGACAGGGCGGCGCAGTTCCGCCCTGTCTGACATCGCGCTTATAGGGCGTGGCGCGCAATCGGCAATGTCAGCTTGTCTATGTCAGGCCTGGGTAGCGAACCGTTCGACGCGATAGGGTTCGGTCGGGATGTCGGTCGCGCCCTTTGCGATGATCTCCGCCATCGTCTCGCCCACGCCTGGCCCGATCTGGAAACCCGATCCTGAAAAGCCGAACGCATAATATAGCCCGTTGGTTGTCGCGCTCGGTCCCATCACCGGCTGGCTGTCGGGCATATAGCCCTCTATCCCGGACCAGACGCGGATGATGTTGAGCTTGCCCAGCGACGGGGCGAGCCGCCTTATATGCTTCAACTGACTCACCGTATTTTGCGGCTCGACATAGGCGCGATACTGGTCGGGGAAGGATGGTCCCCGCGTGCTGCCGCCCAGCACGATATTACCCCGCGCTACCTGACGGAAATAGACCGTCTCCTGCTCCAATGGGGTCATCACACCGACCGTCGGCAAAATGGCGTAAGGTACCGGCTCTGTCACGCTCATGGTCGGGCCTTTGGGGACGATCGGCACCGGCTCGCCAAATTGCGATGACAACGCATTGCCCCATGCGCCCGCCGTCACCAGCAATATAGGCGCGCGGAATGTCCGTCCGTCCGCTGCCGTGACGATGAAATCCTCGCCGACCTTCTGCGCATCGACAATCTTGGTATTTTCATGGATCACCGCGCCCAGCCGCGCCGCTGCCCGCGCAAAGGCAGGCGCGGCGAGGCGCGGATTGGCGTGACCATCCGCTGCCGAATAGGAACCGGCCAGCACGTCAGGCCCGAAAAAGGGAAATTTGTCGCGCAGCACATTGCCGCTCACCAATTCCAGATCCAGCCCTTCCATGCGCGCATTTGCCGCATAATCCTCCATCGAACCGACCAGTTCGGGCCGTTCGCGATAACAGACGCGGATATGTCCGGACTGGAGATATTCGACATCGGCCCCCAATAATTCTCGCGATTTCCGCCAGATGGCAATGGCGCGATTGGCCAGCGGCAATTGATGGATGGGGCGCCCCTGTCGCCTCACATTGCCGAAATTGGTGCCGCTTGCCTGCCGACCGATCAGGTCGGTTTCCAGCAAGGTCACTGACAGGCCATGGCCGCGCAGGAAAAGTGCTGCCGATGACCCCATCAGCCCGCCGCCCACGATGATGACATCGCTGGCCCCGCTCATTGATCGTCTCCAATCGCTATGGTCAGCGGCTTGACCGGCGCCTGACCGCGCAATCGGCCAACCTGCTCAATGGGAATGTCCGCTTCCGCCGCGATCAGTTCGGCCGCCGCCAGTCCGCAATAACGGCCCTGGCAACGCCCCATGCCGACCCGGCTGAACGCCTTGGCCCGGTTCGCCTCCTTGGCGCCCGTCTGGCGCATGATGCCGCGCAGGTCGCCAGCGGTCACCCCCTCGCACCGGCACAAGATCGCATCGTCGGGCAATTGCGATGCTTGGCGTGAGGGCCATGGAAAGGCCTTCGCCAATCCCCGCGCAAATTTCGCATAGGTGCCGACATCGCCGCGCAGCGACGCCATCTCGCCCTTGTCCACCGGCAGCCCCAGATCGGCCAGTGCCGCCAGCACCGCCAGCCGCCCACTGGCTTCGGCTGATCGCGCGCCCAATATCTTGGCCCCGTCGCCCGCCAGGTAAACGCCCGCCACGCTCGACCGTCCATCGCTGTCCCGCTCCGGCAGCCATTGCCGCGTGCCTGGATCGAATGCGAAGGCACAGCGCGCCAGATCGGCCAGTTGCGTTTCCGGGCGCAGATGATGCCCCATCGCTACCGCGTCGCAGACAATGTCCTGTTCGATCCCCGCTCCGGTGCGAAAGCGCACGGCGCTCACGCCGCTATCGGCGTTGCCGATGATTTCCAGCGGCGTGATGCCATTGTGCACGGCTACGCCCGCGCGCTTCAATTTCATCGTCAGCGCGACGCCGTTCCACAGCACGGACGGCACCGCCAGCAGGTCGGGCAAAGCCTTGATGCGCGCGCTGTAGGGCGCGGTATCGAGCACGGCGACGACATTCGCCCCTGCCTCGACATATTGGCTTGCGACCAGATAGAGCAGCGGCCCCGATCCCATGAACACGACATTGTGCCCGATCGATACCGCCTGGCTCTTGAGCGCCACCTGCGACCCGCCCAGGCTGTAGCTGCCGGCAAACTGCCATCCCTTGACCGGCATCAGCCGATCGGTCGCCCCAGTGCACAGCAATAATGCGTCAAACGGAATTGCGTCCGCATATGTCGCACTCGCTGTCCAGACTTGCCCGCCAGCAATGTTCCACACCAGCGTTTCCGGGCGATAATCGATCGCGCTCTTCAGCCCATCGAATGTTTCATGCAGCGCCTGCGCCCGTCCGGCCTCGCTGCCGTACAGCTTGGCATAGGGCCGGGTGAAATTATCCGGCTGGCGGCGATAGATCTGGCCGCCGTCGCGGCGTCCCTCGTCCAGCAGGATCGGGCGCACGCCTGCCTGCACGCAGGCTTGCGCCGCGCGTGTCCCGGCTGGCCCTGCACCAACGATAATGACCCTTGGGCTCATGCGTTGTTCGGCCATGATGCCTCCGGCTGGCTGGTCAGGATGCGCTGGCCCGATGCGGCCAGGGTCGAACAGGCGCGCAGGCGGTCGCCGCTTTCGGTCCACACCCAGCAATCCTGGCAGGCGCCCATCAGGCAGAAACCGGCCCGTTTCTCTGGCCCGAACTCTGACTGGCGCAACACGCTGCCCTGGTTCAACAATGCGACCATCAACGTGTCACCCTCCAGCGCCCCGACGGGGGCGCCATCGACATGCACGGTGATAGCGGGGCGATCGGTTTCACCCAGACGAACGAAGCGGCTCATGAGGGACGCAAGCTTTCATCTCCAAGATGGCACAATATCTGGCTGCCCTTGCTGAGCGGGCGGCGGGGTGGGGGCGTGGTATTGCAAAGCCCATCCACCCGCGCGGGGCACCGCGGCAGGAAACGGCAAAGGTCTGGATGATCGCCCTGTCCTCCAACCGGCGGCGGCGCGATCCCGGCATGGCTCTCCTCCAGCCATCCCGCCCGCATTTCTGGCACCGATCCGATCAGCAGGTCGGTATAGGGATGGAACGGCGCGACGCCGAACGCTTCACGCGGCCCGGTCTCGACCATCGTACCGGCGTAAAGCACCAATATGTCGTCGCAGATCGCCCGGACTGTTGAAATGTCATGGCTGATGAACATGGTCGCAATGCCCAGTTCCCGGCGCAATTCGGCCATCAGTTCCAATATCGCCGCGCCCACGACAGTATCGAGCGCGGACGTCACCTCGTCGCACAGGATCAGTTGCGGATCGGCCGCCAGCGCGCGCGCCAGGTTGATCCGCTGCTTCTGGCCGCCCGACAGGCCGCCAATCGGCTGGTCGATCAGCGAGGCTGGCAGGCGGATCAGATCGAGCAGCTCCAGCACGCGCATCCGCGCCGCATTGCCCTTGAGTCCATGGTAAAAGGCCAGCGGTCGCGTCAATATCCGACCGACGCTGTGCGCGGGATTGAGCGCCGTATCGGCATTCTGGAACACCAGTTGCACCCGGCGAAACTGGTCGCGACTACGCCCGTGCAAGCCTGGCGGCAGCGTTTCGCCATCCAGCAGCACCTGCCCGCTGGCGGGTGGCAGCAGCCCGGCGATGACCCGCGCGATAGTGGATTTGCCCGATCCGCTTTCGCCGATCACGCCCAAAGTCGCGCCCCGCTCGATCGTCAGGTTGATGTCGCGCAGTACCGGAATACGCGGACGACCATCCTTGCCAATCTTGCCATAGCCCGCCGTCATGCCGCGTATTTCCAGCAGCGGCGCGGCGGGCAGGGCAATTTTTGGGGGTGCCGGGCGGATCGCGGGCCGGGCGGCGGCCATCAGCGTCCTGGTATAGTCATCCGCGGGGGCGTGGAGGATCTGCGCAGCCGCGCCCGCCTCCCGGATGCGCCCCTGGTTCAGCACGACAATCTGGTCTGCCATCTGTGCGACGACGGCCAGGTCATGCGACACGTAGATGGCGGTTGCGCCCCGTTCCAGCACGACTGTCTTGAACGCGCGGAGCACCTCGATCTGGGTGGTCACGTCCAGCGCAGTCGTCGGTTCGTCCAATATGACCAGTTCCGGGTCCGTGATCAGCGCCATCGCGGCCATCAACCGCTGCAGCTGTCCGCCTGACAATTGATGCGGATAGCGCGCGCCGATCGTTTCGGGAAAGGGCAGGGCGAGCGCGCGGAACAGGTCGACCGCTTTGGCCTCGGCCTCCGCGCGCGGCATCAGATTGTGGATCAGCGCAGGCTCGACCACCTGATCCATGATGGTGCGCGATGGATTGAAGGCGGATGCCGCGCTTTGTGCGATATAGGCGATGCGATTGCCGCGCAATTGTGCCAGCGCGCCGCGATCGAGTTTGGTAAGGTCGCACTCGCCCACCCGGATCGACCCTTCCGCGATCTTCGCCCCCGGCCTGGCATGGCCCAGCAGCGTCAGCGCGATCGTCGTCTTGCCCGATCCGCTCTCGCCGATCAGCGCCAGCACTTCGCCGCGATTCAGCGCGAAATCAATGTCGCTGACGATCGGGAATATCTCGCCCGCGCTATTGCGCGCGGTAACGGTCAGGCCCTTTACCTCGACATGGGGCGTCGCGCTCATTGGCCTTTGCCCTTGCCTGAAAAGCCGATCGCATCGATCAACAGGTTCACTCCTACCGTCAGCGTCGCAATCGCAACGGCTGGCGCTATGATCGCAAGCGCGCCTTCGCCCAGCCCGGAGATATTCTCGCGCACCAGCGATCCCAGATCAGCGTCGGGGGGCTGCACGCCAAGGCCAAGGAAGGACAGGCCCGACAGCAGCAGCACGATGAAGACGAAGCGCAGGCCGAAATCGGCCAGAAGCGGGTGGATCATATTGGGCAATATTTCAGCGATCGCGATGTAGAAGCGCCGTTCGCCGCGCGCCTTCGCCACCTGCACATAATCCATCTGCGCCAGATTGACGGCCAGTGCTCGCGCGATCCGGTAATTGCCGGGAATATAGGTGAAGGCCGCGATCAGCAGCAGCAGCCCCAGTGAGGATCCGAATGCTGCGACCAGCACCAGAGAGAATATCTTGGAGGGGATCGAAATCAGCATATCCATGAAGCGCGAAAGCGGCTCATCGACCTTGGCTCCGCCCACTGCCGCCGTCAGTGCCAGCGCCGTGCCGCTGGTGCTCGCCAGCAGCGCCGCTGCCGCCGCCAGCCCCACCGTATAGCGCGCGCCCGACATCAGCCGGCTCAGCACATCGCGACCCAGATAGTCGCTGCCCAGCCAATGCTTCGCTGATTGGCCGTCAAACACGTCATAGGCGACGAACGCGCCGACCGGATAGGGGGCCAGCATGGGTCCGAACAGCGCGACAGCCAGCCAGAAGATCACCAGGGCCAACCCCAGCTTGCCCGACAGCGGCAGGGCTTTGGCCCTTTGAAAGACATTGCCCATCATTGCGCCCGCAGCCTTGGGTTGGCCAGAATCGCGGTGACGTCCGCGATCAGCATCAGAATGAGATAGGCGGCGCAGAAAATCATCGCGCACGCCTGCAACAACGGCATGTCGCGACTGGTGACCGCATTGACCATCAGGCTGGCAAGCCCCGGATAGTTGAAGATGGTTTCCACGATCACCGCCCCGCCCAGCAGGTAGGACAGGCTCAATGCCATGGCGTTCACGATCGGCGCGATGGCGTTGGGCATGATGTGCCGCAATATGACCCGCACCGGCGCAACGCCCTTCAGCACCGCCATTTCGACATAGGGCCGGTCCATCTGGTCGATCACTGCCGCGCGCGTCATCCGCGCCATCTGCGCGACAACGATCACGCATAATGTCAGGACCGGCATGGCGACGCTGCGCAGATACTCGCCCCACTCCATGTCGCTCGACGCCAGCGCGATTGAGGGCAGCCAGCGCAGTTTCACCGAAAAGATCAGCACGGCGATGGTCGCAACCAGAAATTCGGGTACCGCCACCATGGCGAGCGTCACGACGTTGAGCGCCCGGTCTATCCGCCCGCCGCGGTTCATGGCGGATCCGATGCCGATGGACAGGGCGACGGGGATCGCGACCATGGCGGCCAGAGCGGCGAGCAGCAGGCTGTTGGGCAAGCGCTCCTCAATGACTTCGCCGACCGGCATGTTCGCGACCATCGATTGGCCAGGATCGCCCGTCAGCATGCCGCCAAGCCAGCTCACATATCGCACATGGGCCGGGCGATCGAGGCCCATTTCATGGCGCAATGCCGCGACCTGTTCCGGCGTGGCGCTCTGCCCCAGCGCTTCCTGCGCCGCGTCGCCGGGCAATAATTGGGCGATCACGAAGATGGTCATTGACACCAGCAACAGCGTCAGCAAAGATGATGCGAACCGCTTGCCGATCAATGTCAGCGCGGCGCTCATGCCGCTGCGGGAGGATGCGCCCGCCATCAGCCTTCCCACCAGACATGTTCGGCAAATTGGTAACCCATCATGCCCCCAATGGCGATTGGATACATGCCCTTTAACCGCCGGTCATGGGCATCGATCAGGTTGATGAAAACCGGAATGGAAACCCCGCAATAGTCGCGGACCAGCTCTTGCATCTCGCCATAAAGCTGTTTGCGCTTTGCCTGGTTGGCTTCGCCGCGCGCTTCCACCAGCAGGCGGTCGAAGCGCGAATTTTTCCAGCCGCTCTCATTCCACGCCGCATCCGACTTGTAGAACAGGCTGAACATCAGATCGGCGGTCGGACGCGGGTTGGTGTTGCCAAAGCCCATTGGGTGTTTCATCCAGTGGGTCGACCAATATCCGTCGGCGGGCACGCGATTGACGGCCAGATTTAGGCCGATGCGCGATCCATATTCCTGCAGGACCGACGCCATATCGACCGATCCTTCCGCCGCGGGTGAGGCATAGATCGGCAGCCGCGTTCCCTTCAATCCAGCCCGTTGCAAGTGCCAGCGCGCCTTGTCCAGGTCGAGCACCCGCTGCGGCAGATCGGCGCGATAATAGGGGTGGAAAGGCGGGATCGGGTGATCGTTGGCGATCGTCGCATAGCCGCGGAAGAGCGCCCGTTTTATGAGGGGGCGATCGAACAGATATTTGATCGCTGCAACAAAATGCGGGTTTCCGGTCGGCAGGCGATCCTGTCGCATGATCAGGTTGGTGTGCAGCCCCGATGGTGTCACCATCAGATTGTGGCGGGGCGAGGCATGGATGCGCTTGCTCGATCGCGGGTTGACCGCCAGGATGATGTGGACGTCGCCCGACAGCAGCGCGTTGACCCGACTGGTCTCGTCGGGAATGCTGATCAGCTCGATTTCGTCCAGATAGGGTTTGCCCGGCTTCCAGAAATTGGGATTGCGCCGCGCCAGCGTACGGACGCCGGGGCGAAATTGTGCGCACAAAAACGGGCCGGTGCCGTTGGCGGTGCGGAAATCGCTCGTCCCTTCGCGCAATATCCCGAAATGCGTTTGTGCAAGAATGGCGGGCAGATCGGCATTGGGGCCGGTCAGGCGAATGAACACATCCTGTTTGCTCGTGGCTCGAATCTCGGCAAACTGCTCGGCAATTTGCGCCATTTTCGATCCGGTCGCCGGATTTTTGTGTCGCATCAGGGTCCAGACGACATCCTGCGCCGTCAGCGTCGCACCATCATGAAATGTGATGCCCTTGCGCAGCCTGATATGCCAGTTGATCTGGTCGCTGCTCTCGATCCGTTCGGCCAGTTCCAACTGGGGGATCAGGTTGCGGTCCAGCTGGGTCAGCAGGCTGTAGAACATGTAGTGACGGATATAATCGCTTGAGTTTGCGCCTTTGGCGGGATCAAGCGTATCGGCGGTCGAGGCCGTCATCCCGGCGGCGCGGATGCGTCCGCCGCGGCGAGGGCGGCTGGCGGACATCGCGCTATCGGGCAGCAACAGTCCAGCGCCAACGCCAAGGCCCGCACCGATCAGGCCGCGGCGGGAATAGGGGGACAAGATATCGGTCAATGGATCACGTCCTGCCATTTATACCATAGCCCAACCAGCGGCAGGAACCATGGCTTGCCAAAATGCCCCGGCACGCTCGGCCAGTCCAGTTCGGCCCAAGGGTTGGCGTCGGGCTCGCCGCTCATCACGCGCGCCATCTGCTGCCCCATATGTGTCGCCATCTGCACGCCATGGCCGCTATAGCCCATCGAATAATAAAGGCCGCCCGTCTCGCCCGCGCGGGGCAGGCGGTCGGCGGTCAGGTCCACCATCCCGCCCCACACATGGTCGACGCCCACGCCCCTGAGTGCTGGGAATATCTCCCCCAGCGTCTCCTTCAAAATACGCCCGCTTTTTAAATCCGATCGGGCATCGCTGATGGCAAAGCGCGCCCGCCCGCCGAAGATAAGGCGATTGTCGGGCGCCAGACGGAAATAATTGCCGATATTCTTGCTGGTCACATAATTGCGGCGTCCTGGCAGCAACGTTTCGATCAGCGCGTCGTCCAGCGGCTCGGTCGCGATTACGAAGCTGCCGACCGACACGATCCGGCGACGGAAGAAGCCGAACGGTGCAGCGGCAGGCGCGCCGCCCGTGGCGACCAGCACCTGCTTTGCATCGACGGACCCGCGTGAAGAGACAACCCGCCAACCGGTCTGTGTCCGGTCAAGCCCTGTGACCTCGGCCCCTTCGAAAATATGTGCGCCAGCCCTCGTTGCTGCTTCAGCAAGACCTACCCCGAAACGGGCAGGGTGGATTTGCGCGCTTGTGGTCTGGATCAGCGCGCCATGAAAGGCGTCGGACCCAACCTCGTCACCGATCCGCGCCGGGGGCACCAGCCGCACATGCTCATCGACTTCCGCGGCCAGCAGGTCATGCGCCCGCGCCAGCTTGTCATAATGTTTGGGCTTGGCCGCCAGCTTTACCCGGCCGCAGCGGGTAAAATTGCAGGCAATCCCTTCCTCGCGAGCCAGCCGCTCGACCGTATCGACCGCGTCGCAATGCGCCCTGTACCAGGCTTTGGCGACCGGCTTGCCGAACCTTGCCGACAATGCGCCATAGTCATGCGCGGTGCCGTTGTTGCACTGGCCGCCATTGCGCCCGGATGCCTCGCCCACGACCTTCCCCGCCTCCAGCAGAACGACGCTTGCGCCGCGCTTCGCCAGCGCTAGGGCCGCCGACAGGCCGGTGAAGCCACCACCGATGATGGCGATGTCAGCCGACCCTTCGACCCCGCCCTTCGCACCGCCCATGAAGGGCGGCGCGCTGGCAAGCCAGTAGGAGAGGGGGGAGGCGTTCATCGAACGATCAGAGGCCCACAACCGCCGGCAGGCAGCCGATATGGGGGATTTCTACGTCGCGATAGAAGGAGTTGGACGGCTCATGCCCACGACCCACGAACACGCGGCAGCCAAAATGCAGGTCGGTCGCCGTATTCTGATCGTAGCGGAAGCTGGACGATACGTGCATCATATCTTCCGGATTTGCGCCCAGTTGGTCGAACATATATTCGAACGCCTGCATCCGCGGCTTGTAGGCCTGCGCCATCTGCGCGGTATAGACCGCATGGAAAGGCGCGCCCAGCATCCCCACATTATGATGGATCTGGTCGTTCATCGCGTTGGAGAGGATGACGAGCGGAATTTTGTCGCCAATCTTTGACAGGCCGCCAACGACGTCGTCATGCGGACCCCATGTCGGCACCGTGTTGTACACAGCATCGGCATCAGCCTCATTATAGGCAACGCCCCATTTCTTGCACGTCCGGCGCAACGAGTTGCGGATGACCTCCTGATAGGGCTGCCAATCGCCCATCACCTGATCGAACCGATAGGCGCTCCAGTCCTTGCAAAAGGCGGGCAGCTTTTCCGCGTCGATGCGATCGGCCATGAAGGCGGTCGCCATTTCGGTCATGCGAAAACGGGTGAGCGTGCCATAGCAGTCGAAACTGATATATTTGGGCCGGAAATTGGGCATCGGCTGATCATCCTTTGCAGGTTCTTGAAGCGCGGCCTGGCGGCCATGTGACAGGTACATTACGACATGAGCGCGCCGGAACATGAAGCCCATTTCTACGGGCGCGAACGCATATATCGGGCTTTTATCGCGGCCCATTCGGCATAGATTGCTGCGCTCTCAATAGCCCTTGTCGCGTGCGACCTCCCCCTCCATGGTCGCCCCCGACACGTGGCGGCGGATATTGGCGATCAGCGCGCGCGCAGCGCTGTCCGCCCGCGTCATGCTGGCGACATGGGGGGTCATGATGATGCGGGGATGCGCCCACAATGTATGGCCCTGAGGCAACGGTTCGGGGTCGAATACATCCAGCACCGCCCCTGAAAGATGACCGTCGTCCAGCAGCGACAGCAGATCCTGCTCCACCAGATGCCCACCCCGCCCGACATTGATCAGGCCCGCCCCGCGCGGCAGTTGCGACAGCGTTTCGCGGCACAAAATGCCGCGGGTCTCGGTGGTGAGCGGGAGCAGGCAGATCAATATGTCGCATCCCGAAAGGAAGGCGGGCAACGCCGCCGCTCCGGCAAAGCAATCGACCCCTTCCACGGCATGGGCCGACCGGCTCCACCCCGACAGTGGAAAGCCGAACGGCCGCAACGCGCCCAGCACCGCCTGACCCAGAATGCCAAGGCCCATCACGCCGATCCGTCGCTGGCTGGCAGGCGTCAGTTTGATCGGTGCCCAACGACCCTCGCGCTGGGCGATACCATGGTCGATCAGGTTGCGATGCAGCGCCAGCACCGCCATCGTCGCATATTCGACCATGCCCTGCGCGATGCCCGGCTCGATCATTCGCACGACGCGGACATGGGGCGGCAGGCGGCTCATGTCGAACTGGTCGATACCGGCGCCGATGGAAAACAATATCTCCAGTGCGGGCAGTGTGGCGATCAGTTCCACTGACGGGTTCCACGCGGCGAGGTAGCGGATCGTGGCGGGGTCATGCGGGTCGGTCGGATCGACAAAGCCGATATCCGCAGCCTCGGCCGCGAAAACATCGCGCCAGGTGCGGCCGCGTTCAGGATCGGAGGTATAAAGCAGGGTCATCACACAGACTTTCTGGCGGGGGCAGGGCGGCGGGCGCGCCTGGCCTGCCACCACATGACTAATCCGGAAACACACAGCGCAGCCAGCGCCAGTGCAGTGATCAGCAATAGGGGCTGGCCGATCGGACCAAAGGCATCGCCCGCATGCAATGGCAGCACGGTCATCCACAAGGCGGGATTGTTCTGCGCACGCATGGCGCTAACGATGCGGGGCTGCGCCAGCGCTAGGATGACCCTGTGGATCGCGCGCGCATTATGTTCAGGGGCGTGGAAATTGACGATCAGCCGATCGCCCTCGATCCGCAGGTCGCGCAGCCTGGCATCGGGGAAAGCCGATTGCGCCAGCATCAGGCTGCGGTCGATCGCGGCGGCCGATGCGGCGGACGGCGCATTGGCGGCACCCCTGCTCAGCAATTCGGGCACCACCAGCAGCAATCCCGTCGTCGCCATGAACAGCAGAAACGCGCTCAGCAAGACAGCTGCCGTGCGATGACATTGGCGCAGAACCAGCTTGGGCGACAATGTCCAGCGTATCGCCAGCGCCTTGCCCATCTTGCCGCGCTTGGGCCACCAATAGGCCAGCCCGCTCGCGACCATAGCCAACAGGGCCAGGCCGTTCAGGACGATGACTGCCATGCCGACCTTGCCGGCCATCAACCGATAATGGATTTGTAACGCCGCTTCGACCGGAAAGGCCAGGGCATTGCCCGACCGCAGCACCGCGCCGCCGGCGGGATCGACTGAGGCATAGCGCACCGCGCCGTCACGATTGCCCATTTGCGCGAAATAGGTGGCCCCATCGGCATCGGGCGCGAACAGCCGCGTTACCGCATAGCCTGCCGTCGCCCGGTTCGCTGTCATGATGACTTCACCCACCGAAACCGCTGGCCCTGCTTTTCCGCTGGTCATCGCCACCGGATCAATCAGCCGCGCCAGCGGCCCGCGATAGACCAGCATCGCGCCGCTCAGCGCCTGCACCAGCAGCAATGCCGCCACGGCCAGGCCGATTGTCCGATGCAGGCGCAACATCAGCGCGCAGTTCATGGGGTAGCCCTCAAAAACGAAAAGGGCCGCCAACGACAGGAGGAGGAGGTGTCGTTGACGGCCCGAAGGGGGAGGCGCGAAAGCCTCCCCGGCACCTGTCCTAGAAGTTGAACGTACCTCGTATCGTAAAGGAACGGGGCATGCCTGGCTGTATCCACAGGGCTGCGTAAGAGCTGGCATAATATTTCTTGTCGAACAGATTATCGACATTGGCCGACAGCTTGAACTGGTCGTTGATCGTGACCGATCCCATCAGCTTGGCGATCGTATAGCTGGGCAGGAAGAAGGTCGTTGCCGTCTCGCCCAGACGCTTGCCGACATGGTTTACGCCACCGCCCAGCATGGCTTGATGATCGCCGATCGAAAAATTCTTGAACAGCAGGATATTGCCCTGATGCTTGGGAATGTTGATCAGCGGATCGCCCTTCAGGATCGGCAGACCGAAATTGGGGTCGAACACATTGGTGGCCCAGCCCGCATCGGTATAGGCATAGGTCAGGAACAGTTCAAACCCGGCTGGCAGCTTGGCATTGACGTCAAACTCCACGCCCTTGCTGTCGGCGGAACCGACCGGCTTGGAGAAGCCGGGGTTGGCCGGGTCGGTGGACAGCACATTACTCTTCTTCATCTTGTAGAGCGAAATCGTGCTGGTCAGGCGACCATCGGGGGTGATGAACTTTGCACCGACTTCATAGGATGTGCTGATTTCAGGCTCAAATGGCTGACCGTCGAAACCAACGCCGCTATTGGGGCGGAAGCCTTTGCCATAGCTAGCATAGAGCGACACGCTGCTGGTCGGTTCGAACACCAGGCCTGCCATCGGGCTGAACTTGCTGTAGCTTTTCTTGGGGTTGGTATTGTTCAGGCGCAGGTCAATATTCTGACTGAAATGGTCGTAGCGGCCACCAAAGCGAACCTTGAACTGTTCGGTGATCTCGATCTGGTCCTGCGCATACACACCCCAGGCCTTCTGAACCTCGTTGCCATTCTGGATCACGACGTTGGGAACGGGGGCCGGGATGGTGTAATCGGGATTGAAGATGTCGATCGAATAGGACTGGTCCGCCGCCACGGGGCGATAACGGGTCTGGAACGTGTCGATCTCGAACTTGTCCCAGTCCGCCCCGACGCGGATATTGTGAACGATCGATCCGGTCTGCGCCTGGCCGCTGATTTCGCCGCGGAAAACCATATGGGTCGTGCTATAATCGCGGTAGCGACGCTGGCGGGTAAGGGTACGGCCGTCATTGTCGATCCGCTGCCGACCAAGGACCAGTTCAGGATCGCTCGAAAAGCCCTTGAACGATGTGTCCTTGTAACCAGCACCCAGCATGACGACCCAATCGTCGCTCAGGTCATGCTGCAACTGCGCCTGATGGCCCAGCACTTCTACTTTGGTCGGGCCATCATTTGGATTGCCCAGGAAACGGGTATTGGGAATTGCGCCCAGATCATAGGTGATGCCATTGGCCGTTACGGTCGGGATCGCCACCACGCCACGTTCAAACGGCACTTCCTGGTTCACATATTCCAGTTCGTAGGTGAAGATCGTCTTGTCAGACAGTTTCGCCAGGAAGGACGGGTTCAGCACATATTTGCGCGTTTTCACGGTGTCACGGAAGCTTTCCGCATCTTCCACCGCGCCAGTCAGGCGGACCGCGACCATGTCGGTGATGGGCAGGTTATAATCGCCCTCGACGCGGTAGGTATTCCATTTGCCACCGGCGACGGAAAAGCTGCCGCCCTCCTTGAAGGTCGGCTTTTTGCTGACGATGTTGATCGTGCCGCCCGGCTCACCGCGCCCGAACAGCGCCGAATTGGGGCCTTTGAGCACTTCGATGCGCTCGACATTCGATGCGTCGCGCGGGCCACCATAACCGCGGCCACCATTAAAGCCGTTGACCAGAAAGCCGCTCGGGAAATTTTCGTCGCCCGCAAAGCCGCGGATCGCAAAACTATCCCACAGACCGCCAAAATTATTCTGCTTCGACACACCGCTCGCCAGTTCCAGCGCAGTGTCCAGCCGGGTGATATTCAAATCATCCAGCAACTTGCCTTCCAGAAATTGAACCGCCTGCGGGATTTCCTTGACCGGCGTGTCACCGAAATATTGGCGCTTCAGACCGGTGACGACGATGTCGCTGGACTCGGCGGCCGGTGCCTGTGCAATCGCGGCAGACGGCAACGCGATAGTGGCGGTGCTGGCGATCAGTGCCAGCCGGAGGGTGGAGAATGGTCGCATGATGAAATCCCCTTTTAAAAATCGCTGTTCTGAACGTCCTGCGAACGGGGCCGACGGGTTTTCATTTCCGACGCGAACTGTTGCTCCTGTCATCGGACGCCGGCCATTGGGTGTTTATTCCACCTCTTCTTGAGTTCGAGGCTAGGATGAGTTCCAGAAATAATCCGTCAAACTTGGCACATCGGACGGCGCAAAATTGTGAATCGGCGGTTGTTACGGCATGAAAATGCTGCGCCCGATCCTTGCAGTAAAGAGGTCAAAATGCCCCGGAAATAGCCGCCTCCAAGGGGGAGGCGACCAGCTGTCCCCAGGGTCGGCGCCTTTACAGATATTTCAGCCACCATATGTCCTTGCGCCGCTGCTTGAGCTGCGCGAACCAGCGGGTGGGAAAGTAAAGCGGCAGGATCAATAGAGCGACCCAAATCCACACTGTGGAAAGATTGTCGACCCCGAACACCGTTCCTTTGGTCGGTCCGTAAAGGGCGAGCGCCACATTGTAGATCAGCTTCAGCACATAGAGATGCAGTATATAGAAGAACATCGGCGCCCCGCCCAGCAGCGCCAGATGCGGCATGACCGCGCTGTCCTCATATTTCTCGAACAGGGCGAGCAACAGGCAACCGGTGCCCACGGTCGGCATCAGGAACAGCAGGGATGGCGGATATTTGGTCAGTGCCAGGAAACTCATGACTGTACGCACAGGCGTTTCCCCGACAAACCAGGGCTTATCGCCGTAAATGTTGAGATAGCGGATCGCAACAAAGCCCAGGATCAGCCCAAGGCCGGTCATCAGCAGGCGGCGCATACGCCGCTGCGGATCGCTGCCCTTGGCAAACCAGGGTCCACAGGCATAGCCCAGCAGGATGACGCCGATCCATGGCAGCACCGGATAGGTGGTCTTGATCGCCGCCCCGCCAAATTCGATGAGAGACCGCTGATGCAAAATCGCCCAGGCGACATAGCCTGGCTGGTCTGCGGTCAGCCGAATGGGATCGAGCAGATTGTGCAGGCCCACGATCGCCAGTCCCACGCCAAATTGTGTGGCCCGCGGCAAATGCAGCAAGGCGGCCAGCGCGACCATCGAAATGCCGATCGCCCAGATCACCTGCAACCAGATCGCCGTCGGCGGGAAAGCGGGGGCCTGGGTCGGCCAGGCATAGCCGACCACGGTTACTTCCAGAAAGATCAGGAAAAGCCCGCGCTTGAGCAGAAATTCCGAAACCTGCCCCTTGCTGTGCGACTGGCCATAGAGCCAGGCCGACAGGCCGGTCAGCGCAACGAAGGTCGGCGCGCAGAAGGTGGATAGCAGCCGGGTGAAGAACAGGCCGGGGTCGGTCGTGTTGGCATCGACCGGATCGGTCACCTGCATGTAGAGGAAAAAAGTCTCGCGCACATGATCGACCAGCATGAACAGCATGACGAGGCCGCGCAGCGCGTCGATCGCTATCAATCGCGTGCGCGCTTTGGCGGCTGCGACTGGTGGCGGCGCGCTTGTAGTAAATGGGGTGATGGGTGCGTGGCCTGCAATGCTGCTCATCGTCTGTCCTTCTTTTCCCTGGGTTACTCGCCCTCTGGCGGACGCAGGGTGGAAGCTGTCATGTTGCGATCCGCCGCACGTCTGAGTAGCAAGACTGGCGGCGGATCGCGCTACGCATTTTCCGGCTCCTTACTTCGCCTGGAAGGTGGCGAAAGTCTTGGCGCCGCTCTTGTCGACCAGAGCGACGACCAGCTTCGCGTCTTTGGCTGCTTTGAAGCCCGGTGCGGAGAGTCTGTTGCCACCCGCCGGCGTCAAGACGGCCTCGGTCTTGGTCCCCGCGGCCGTCTGGATCAGCCTTGCGGTATAGCCCACTGCGGCCAGCGGTTCATCCTCTTCGCTCAGATAGACGTCCACGCCCTTCGGCCCCGCGACCAGTTCGAACACGGTTTCGCCGGTCATCTGGACCATACCGCCATGCTGCGGTTTCATGCTGCCATGGGCTTGCAGCATCGCAGGTGCAGCAATCAGGGCGAGTGCGGCGATGCCGCTGCGGATATACTGGATATTCACGGCAAATCTCCGGACAGAATGATGTTATTCCGGCACGTGCGGCAGAACGAAACTCAGCGAAGCGCTATGCTCTATATGGTCCGCCTTCTTGTCATCGGATTTTGCGACATAGATCGCCATCAGCACATTATTGCCCTGGTTGCGGACCTTGATCGTCGCGGTCCCGTCGGCAGCGGTCTTGGCGGGATTAACCTCGTCAGGATCGTTGACATAATCCTGCATTACGGTCGCACCGGCAATCGGCTGGCCCTTGTAATAGACCCGCACCTTCATCGGTTCGCCCATCTTCTGCGGAATGGCGGTGCCCACCGGCACGACCTGCAACGTGTGGCCTTCATACAGCGGGATCTGCTTGGTCTGCATCTGCGTCAGATAGACGGCATATTTGAAATTATGTTCGGCCAACGTCGCATTGGGCACTTCGTCGCGGCCCTTATTGTGCCATTCGCCATCCGGCGTCTTGCTCCAATAGCCATAATCCATAACTGCCGCGACGACCGCGACCGGTTCGTCGCTGTCGACCACCGGAATTGCCCCAGCCGCACGCAGCGACGTATTGACTGGCGCACCGTCGGAGTCATAGCCGGTCACTGACTTGACCAGCGGCAGGCGCTTGACCATGTCCAGATCGTCTGCGCCAACGCCGTAGATCAACGCGGTCTGCTTGGCGCGCTGCGCGAACCAGATGGCATGCGCGCCAGCGGGGGCCGTGGCGATGATCAGGGTAGATGCCGCAACAGCGGTGGTAACCATATGGGAAAAACGCATCGGGCAGGTTCCTCGACAAGGGGGGCCAATTCCTGGATCGAGGCTATGCTGACGACACGAACGAAAATTCTGAAAACGTCATTGATGCGACGTAAAAATGTCAAAAAGTTAGGGCCGGAGGAGCGATGTGCTTCTCCGGCCCTTTTTGCGACCCGTCGGGATAATGATCAGGCTTCGGCAAATTCCACTGAATTGACGATATGCGCCTGGGTATATTCCAGCAGCCCCGCCTCGCCCAGTTCTGCGCCCAGCCCGGACTGTTTCACGCCCCGGAACGGGATATTGGCATCGATCGCCAGATGCTGGTTTACCCAGACTGTGCCCGTGTCGATCTTCATCGCGACATCCGTGGCGCGGGCCAGATCCTTGCCCCACACCGTGCCGCCCAGCCCATATTCGCTGTCATTGGCGCGGGCGATCACATCCTCGATATCGTCATATTTCAGCACCGGCAGCACGGGACCGAACTGTTCTTCGCGGACCAGGGGCGCATCATCGTCCAGATCGCGAACGATCGTGGGGGGAATGAAATAGCCTGCCCGGTCGAGCGGCGCGCCGCCGGTCATCACCGTGCCGCGCGAACGCGCATCCTCGATCAAGGCATTGACCTTGTCGAACTGCATCTTGTTCTGCACCGGACCGATCGTCGTGCCTTGCTTGGCCCCATCATCGACGATCGCTTCATTGGCGAGCCGGGCCAGCTCATCGCAAAATTCGTCATACATCGGGGTGGGGACATAGGCGCGCTTGATGGCGACGCAGATCTGGCCGGCATTGGTCATCGCGCCCTGATAGACTTTCTTCGCTGCCTGCTTGGCGTCGACATCGTCCATCACGATCGCGGCATCATTGCCGCCCAGTTCAAGCGTAACCCGCTTCACCGTGCTGGCCGACGACGCCATCACCTTCTTGCCGGTCGCGGTCGATCCGGTGAAAGCGACCTTGGCAATGTCGGGATGCCCGGTGATCAGCGCGCCCAGCTCATTCTGGTCGCACACGATGTTGAACACGCCGGGCGGCAGGATGGCCTGCGCCAGCTCGCCGAACAGCAGTGTGGTGAGCGGCGTCGTCGGCGCAGGCTTGGCGATCATCGTGTTGCCGGTCATCAGTGCCGGCCCCAGCTTGTTCATCAGCAGGATTACCGGGAAATTCCATGGCGTGATCGACGCAACGACGCCCAGCGGCGTGCGATGTTCGACAACGCGGTTGCCGCCTTCGTCCTTCAGCACCTTGGGTTCGATGCGCATCGCGGCAAATCCGCGCAGCGTGAACACGCTGCCCATGATCTCATAGCCAGCCTGATCGAGTGGCTTGCCCTGTTCAGCGGTCAGCAGGCTTGCAAACTCACCGATTCGCGCTTCCAGTGCGTCGGCCAGCTTGTTGACCAGCGCGGCGCGTTCCTCGACTGGCAGGGCCGACCATGCAGGCTGGGCGCGTTTCGCGGCGGCGACGGCGCGCTCCAGCATCGCCTCGTCGGCCTTGGGCGCGGAAGCAAAGGCCGCGCCGGTCGCCGGGTTCACCACGTCGAAGGCGCTGACGCCCGGCACAAGTTCACCATCGATCAACAGGCGGTATTCATGATCCATTGTCGCTCTCCTTGAATGCAAGTCCTGATTTCGATCGGCTTTGCCTATCGCTTTGTGCGATGCGAGCCTGTAGCATGTATTTGTGCGCCTGTGATACAATTTTGGCAAGAGGGTAAAGGCAACGATGAAACAGGGGGCGGATCTTCGTGGACTGGTCGGTTATCAGGTCCAGCGCGCGCGTCTCTTGATTGATGCGGACGCGCGCGCCGCCATGGCGGCGCACGACCTCTCGCCCGCCAAGCTGACGGCGCTCATCCTGATCCGCGACAATCCCGGCTGCGACCAGACTGCCCTGGGCCGGGCACTCAGCATCAACCGGTCGAGCGCGATGAAGCTGGTCAACATATTGGCGGAACGCGGGCTTGTCGAACGGCGGCCGGGTCGCGACTTGCGTACCAACGCGCTGTGGTTGACGGCCGAAGGGGAAGCGAAAGTGCCGGTCATGGTCGATGCGCTGCGCGTATCCGACGCGCGGATGACGGCCCGGCTGAGCGCCGAGGAAGTCCGCACGCTCAGCGCCTTGCTGCGCAAGCTTGGTCCAGTGCCGCGCGCTGCCAGCGCTGACTGATTGGCAGGGTAACGCAAAAGCGGTTGCGTAAATTGTATCACAGGCGCACAATGTTGGCGCGCAACAGCGGTTGATTCGAGCCGCTTCTTACTGAAGAATTTCTGGGGAGAGACACGCTTGACCGACATGATCGACCTTGACCGGCCGGCAGTATCCATGGCAGCCCCCTCGCTCGACCGGTTGCTGCGGCCCCGGTCCGTCGCGATCGTGGGTGCGTCGGACAAGCCGGGCGCTCTGGGTGCGTCGGTGCTGGCCAATCTGGTGCGGCAGGGCTTTGCTGGCGACATCCATCTGGTCAATCCCAAGCGTGCGGAAATCGGCGGCCGCCCCTGCGTCGCATCGGTCGATGATTTGCCCGAAGGTGTCGATGCCGCTGTTCTTGCCATCCCGCGCGCAGGCGTGCTCGACACGATGCGCGGCCTGGCCCGTCGCCATGTCGGCGCGGCCGTGATCTTTTCCGCCGGCTTTGCCGAGGACGGCCCGCAAGGTCTGGCCGACCAGCAGGAAATCGCGCGCATCGCCCGCGAAGCCGGTATGGTGGTCGAAGGGCCCAATTGCCTCGGCCTCGTCAACTTCCGCGACAATGTTTCGTTGACCTTCATCGAAATGCCGGAGGCGACGGCGCAGGGTGACCGCCGGGTGGGCATCGTTTCGCAATCGGGCGCCATGGCCGCTGTGCTGGCGACGACGATGATCCATCGCGACGTGCCGCTCAGCTGCTACATCTCCACCGGCAATGAAGCGGCCAGCGGGATCGAGGATTATCTTGCCCATCTGGTAGACGAGCCCGGAACCGCGGTGATCGCAATGATCGCCGAACATGTCCGCGATCCCGCCCGTTTCCTTGCCGCCGCCCGCGCGGCACGGCTGGCCGACAAGCAGGTGGTGCTGCTCCACCCAGGTCGCAGCGCGGCGGGCGCGGCCAGCGCCGCCACGCATACGGGCGCGATGGCGGGCGATCATGCGGTGATGGCGGTCCATGTCGAACGGGCGGGCGTCATCCTGGTCGACTCGCTGGAAGAATTGGGCGACGTGGCTGAAATGCTGGCGCGTAACGCGGCAATCGGCGCGGGCGGCACCGGCATCATCGCGGAATCGGGCGCATTCAAGGCGATGATGCTGGACCTCTCCGAAACGGTCGCGCTTGACCTGCCAACCCTGACCGACGCCGACAGCCCGGCGCTGCGCGCGGCGCTGCCCGATTTCGTTCCCGTCACCAATCCGCTCGATGTCACGGCGCAGGGGCTGGTCGATCCGGGCCTTTACGGTCGCACGCTGGCCGCTCTGGTCGACGATCAGCGTATCGCCACAATCCTTTTGACCCTGATCCAGACCGACACCGGCACATCCCATGTCAAATTCACCGCCGTGCTGAATGCGCTCGCCACCCTCCGGCCAGACAAGCCCATCATAGTGGGCGGCGTTGATGAAGGCGGCGCAGTATTTGCGGACGATCTTTCCGCTCTCCGTCAGGCAGGCGTCACTTATCTGCCCACAGCCGAACGCGCCGTGCGCGCGCTCGCCCGGATCAGCGCCGCTGCTGCGCGCGATTTCACTGAGGCCCCGCTGGATGCCGCCCCGGTCGCCGATCTGGCGCAGGTCGGCCATTCTATCCCGGAATATCGATCCAAGGCTATCATGGCGGAACATGGCATCGCCTTCCCTCGCTTCGCCATGGCGCAGAGCGTGGAAGAGGCGATCGCTGCTGCCGAGATGCTGGGCTATCCTGTCGTTCTAAAGGCGCAGTCGCCAGACCTGCCGCACAAAAGCGACGCGGGCGGTGTTATCGTCAACCTAAAAAATCGCGACGAACTGGCCGAAGGCTGGGACAGGCTAGCCGCCAATATTGCAGCGTCCCGGCCCGATCTCGTGCTCGACGGCGTGCTGGTGGAGGGGATGGCCGACAAGGGTGTCGAACTCATTGTCGGTGCGCGGAACGATCCGCACTGGGGCGCGACCGTCCTGGTCGGCTTTGGTGGCGTCGCGGCGGAATTGCTGCATGACGTCTGCCTGCTTCCGCCTGACCTGCCGCGCGACGCCATCATCGCCCGCATCCGCACGCTACGCATGGCGCCCTTGCTCGACGGCTTTCGCGGTGCGCCGGTCATGGACATCGGCGCCGTCGCCGACGTCGTCCAGCGCTTGGGCCGCATGGTCGCCGCCACGCCCGCCATTCGCGAGGTCGATCTCAACCCCGTCATCGTCTATCCCGAAGGACAGGGCGCGTTGGCGCTGGACGCTCTGATCTCGCTCTGACCCTGCCTCCGTTCGCCCCGAGCGCAGTCGAAAAACGCCAGGCAATGCCCTGAACGCCTTTCGACTTCGCTCGCAGCGGATGGCTGACGCTGCATTTATGTCAGCGCATAATAGCGCAACACATTGCCATCGGCCCGCCGTTCACCAACGCCTATGAACACATGTTTGGTCAGCCAGTCATGCTTGCCGACGGGACATTCGAAAGTCGGATTGCCGCGCAGATAATAGTCCTGCTGCTCGACAGGTTGCCCCTCGCCAAAGGCCCAGTCCCGCAACTTCGTCATCGTATCGGGCTTGCGCCCCCACAGGAAACCGCGATTGTTGAGCAGGATCAGCGTGCCGTCCTCCTCCTCCAGCATATAGCGTGCATCGAACACCGCGACATCGTCAGGCCGGAAATAGGCATAATCGCCGCCTGATCCCGGAACGGCCTTGCCCCTGATCCTTGGCCCCTCGAACGTGCCGCCATCGACATAGACGGCGCTGCGATTGCCGCCCATCGGCGTATTCACGATGGTCTGTACCCGCGGAAATTGCAGCCGTACCTCCATCGCAAATTCCAGTCGCGGATTATCCAGCGTCGAAAACATATCTGTCATCCCAATTCTCCATCATCCCAGTTCAAGTGTACCGCCATCGACGAAAAGGTTAGCCGCGGTGATAAAGCTCGCCTCGTCCGACGCCAGGAACAGCACCGCGCGGGCGACTTCCTCCGGTCGGCCCATCCGCTTCATCGGCACGGCATTGATCATGGCCTCGCGCATCGCTGCCACATCGGCCTCGCTCATCCCCGGATTTCGGTGGAGCAGCGGCGTTTCGATGGGACCGGGACTGACCAGATTGACGCGGATACCCTCGCTTACCAACTCGCCGGCAATCACCTTCATCGCTGCATAAAGTCCGCCCTTGGCCGCCGCATAGGCCGTATTGCCCGGTACGAACGCATGGCCCCCGATCGATCCGGTCGCGACGATCGATCCGCCCCGGCGCATCAGTCGCAACGCCTTCTGGATGGCGAACACGCATCCGCGCAGATTGACGCCATGGACATGATCCCAGTCTGCTGGCGTCATATCGCGGAAGCGGGCGAAGCCGCCGACGCCGGCATTCACGAACAATGTATCGATCCGCCCGTCCTGTGCCGCGATGTCGGCCATCATCGCGTCCATCGCGTCCGGATCGGCAATGTCCGCGCGATAGCCTTTTGCACCGGGGATGGTCGCCACCGCCGCGTCGATCGTCGCCTGATCGCGTCCGCTTATCCGCACGATCGCGCCCTCGGCGGCAAAGGCCTGGGCGCTTGCCAGACCGATGCCGCTATTGCCGCCGACAACCAGTATGATCTTGTCGCTGAACCGCATCTCGCGCTCCGTCAAAAGGGGGAATTGGGGTTGGGGCTGTCTGTCGGCACATCCTGCACTACATCCCAATGCTCGGCGATCAGCCCGTTTTCGATGCGAAAAATGTCGATCACGGCAAAACCAGGATCATCCGGCCGTCGCCGGACATGATAATGGACGATCACATGGTCGTCCTCGACAAAGCAGCGCTTGATATCGTGGACCGCGTCGGGATTTTCCCCGCGCACCTGCCGCAAAAACGCCTTGAGCGGCTCAGTCCCGGTATCGACCCATTGGTTGTGCTGGATATAATCAGGGGCCAGATAGCGGTCGACCGCGTCGGCATCCATGGGTTTGAGCACATGGTCGAACATCGCCATGACGAGTTTGAGATTGCGCTCTTCCTGCTCTGTGCGGGCCATAACATCCTCATCCCATCTTTTCGCTGGCGTTTGATCGCCCTTTGCCGTTACGATAACGACCGTTATTAATATGGCAAGCGGGCAGGCGAAAAATCGCGGTCCCGAAAAATGGAGAGGCCAATATGAACCGCGCCGATTATGAGCGTTACGCGCACGCCTTCAACCATCGCGACTATGACACGGTGTTCGATTTTTACGCACCCGGCGCGAAAATTCAGTTCTTCGGCGTAGACTTGGGCACGCGCGAAGCATTCAAGCGCTTCTACAGCTTCCTCCACGCCCATGTGATCGAAACGCTGACGATCGAACGCTTCGCTGCCAGCGAAAATCTGGTCGCGCTGGAAGGGATCATCCGGGTTGAGGGGATCCGTGACCTGACGGCTGAGGCTTTGCGCGAACAGGGGTTGGATCAATTTGCTCCGATCCGCAAAGGCGAGGTGCAGGAGATGCGCCAATATATCCATTATCATGTCGCCAACGGCCACTTCACCAGCGTTGGCTGCGCGATTGTTCCTGCCGCCTGAGCCCGCTTCTCCCATGCCCGGCTTGACTTGAGGCCCGGCAAATGTCCTATCGGAAAGTCATGTCGAACAGTCCTGCGCCCAAAAGCCCGACCGCATCGCGCAAGTCGCCCCGGTCACGAGCTGACGAAGTCAGCCAATCCGATACGCTGCATCGGATATTGCGGCTGGCCAACAAATTGATGGCGCCCTTCTCCACATATCTGGAGCATCGCTACAAGATCAGCCTGAATGAATTTCGGCTGCTGATGCTGATCGGCCGCTTCCCTGATTCGGCCAGCCATGAACTGGCCGAAATGACCGGGGTGAACCCGATGAGCGTCTCGCGCGCGGTCGCCGCCCTGCAAAAACATGGCCGTATCACCGTGGAGCGTGACGCCAGCAACAAGCGGCGCAAGACGCTGGTGCTGACCGAAGAAGGCCAGCGCCTCTATGGGCTGATGCGCCCGCAGACCGACAAGGTTGCAGACTATCTGGTGTCCGGCTTGGAAGCGGCGCAGGTCGATACGCTCAATCATTTTCTCGATACGCTGGTCGAAACACTCGAAGCGAAAGACGAGGCTGGCAATAGCCGGTTCCTCGAATCCACCCGCCCGGACGAGGCGGACCTTTAGATTGATCAGGCCCGCGCCTGTCGCGGACCGATCAACCCGGCCGTCACCCACATGATGGCGAAGGCGCCGCCCAGCACGCTGACGAGCGGCAAAATGGAAAGGGATGGCAGCAGCGACACGACGCCACTGGCCAGCGCCGTGATCGCCAGTTGCAGCGTGCCTAGCAGGCCTGCCGCCGCGCCCGCACCGCCACCCGCTGCCGCATCCAGCGCCGAAATTGCTGCTGGCGTAAGGATCAGGCCCGCTATCGCAAATAGCAACATGGAATAGAGCTGGAAAAGCGGCAGCGCGACGGGCTGTTTCATCGCCGCTAGCGCAATCGCCGCCGTGGCGACAAGGGCAATCGTCGCTATGGTCAGCACAAGTCGCCTTGCGCCCAAACGCTTCATCAGGCCCGGCGCAAATTGCGTCGCGATGATCGATGTGCCGGCGTTGAGGGCCAGCAACAGGCTATATTCATGCGCGCTCAGGGCAAAGCCAAGGCTGAATATGAAAGGGGCGGCCGTTACGAAGGCGAAGGGGATGGTCGTCGCCAGCCCGGCGACCAGGGTCCAACCAATAAAGGCAGGCGTCGCCAGCAAATCCCCATAGGATCGGAGCATCGACTGGCGCGCCTGCCGCCGCTCCGGTGGCAGCGTTTCACGCAGGAACAGCAGCACCGCCAATATGGCAATCAGGCCGCCGCCCGCCAGCAGGCCGAACAATCCGCGCCAGCTGGTGAGCTGCAACAAATAGCTCCCTGCAAGCGGAGCCAGCACCGGGGATATGCCAATCACCAGAAATGTGAACGCCATCAGCTGCGCAGCGCGATGCCCGCTGTGCCGGTCGCGGATCATGGCCCGTACGCTCGACGTCCCTGCGCACGCACCCATCCCCTGCAAGAAGCGAAAGCCGGTCAACTGCTCCAGACTTGTGGCCAGCGCGCAGGCCGTTGACGCGAGGATGAACAATATAAGTCCGCCGATCAGCGGCCATCGTCGTCCGAACCGGTCCCCCAGCGTGCCCAGGGGAATTTGCGCTAGCGCCAGTCCCAGGAAAAAGGCAGACAAGGTCCGCTGCACCGCACCGCTATCCGCCGCCATTTCGCGCGCCATGCCGGGCATGGCGGGCAGATAGAGATCGATCGCCAGGGGGCCAAGCGATGACAAAAGGCCAAAGCCGATCCCCAGCAACAGGCTTGGCTGTGCGCTTTCTCCGGTCGTGGTCCGGCTCGCCTCGCCCATAAATATCTGCACCCTCTTCCCATTTAATAACGATCGTTACATTCATCATGGGGCTGGTGCAAGCGTGCAGGATCGCCTAATTGTGTCATCAGCATACAAATTCGTCATACGGGCCGCATGGTGCGACAGGAGAGAATGAATATGGCCATCGCCACCCTGCCAGCGGACGATCCGCGCAGCATCATGGCCGACAGCCCGATGCGCCTGCGGCAGATTGTCGCAGTCACTGTCTGCTTTCTCCTGAACGCGCTCGATGGCTTCGATGTGCTGGCCGTTACCTTCGCTGCGCCGGGCATTGCGAAGGACTGGGCGGTCGGGCCAGGGGCGATCGGCATCATCGTGTCGACCGGACTTGTCGGCATGGTCATCGGATCGCTGACGCTGGGCCAACTGGCCGATCGCATCGGTCGCCGCCGCCAGATATTGCTCTGCCTTGGCATCATGACCATCGGCATGTTCGCCTCCGCCTTTGCCACGGGCGTGGTGTCGCTTGGCCTGCTGCGCGTGCTGACCGGCCTGGGGTTGGGCGCGATGCTGGCGGCGATCAACGCCATGTCGGCGGAATTTGCCAATCGCCGCCGCCGCGACCTCGCCGTCAGCATCATGGCGGCAGGCTATCCGGTCGGTGGCATCATCGGCGGCTGGGGTGCGGCGCAATTGTTGCGGACGCACGGATGGGAAGCGATCTTCCTGTTCGGCGGCGTGGCAACGCTGGCCATGGTGCCGCTCGTGCTGGCGTTTCTCCCCGAATCGATCGGCTGGCTGGCGACGCGCGGTGGTCCGAATGCACTGGCGCGGATCAACGCGATCCTGCGACGCCTGGGCCAGCCGCAGGCCGCGCAATTGATCGCGCTGGAGGAACCCAAAGCCTCCATGCGGTCACTGTTTGCCGATCGCTACCGCGCCGTCACCATTGCTTTGATTGTCATGTATGGCCTGCACATGATGACTTTCTATTATGCGCTTGGCTGGGCGCCCTCGCTGGTGGTGGCGCTGGGTTTCGATCCGTCGCGTGCGACAATCGTGTCGGTATTCATGAATTCGGGCGGCGCGATCGGCGGGCTGGTCCTGGGCCTGCTGTCACCCCGCCTTGGCCTGCGCCCGCTCGTCATCTTTGGTCTTGCCGGCGCAGCGCTAGCGGTCGCCGCCTTCGGCGCCGTGCCACCTGAACTTGTCCTGCTCCAGGGCGCGGCCTTCGTCCTTGGCTTTCTGTCCAACGGGTCGGTGGTCGGCCTCTACGCGCTCATCGCCAATGTCTATCCGACCACCCTGCGCGCGACAGGCACTGGCGCGGTCATAGGCTTCGGGCGCTTTGGCGCTGCCTTTGGCCCCTTCGCGGCGGGTCAGTTGCTCGCGGCCGGGGCAGGGCGGGGGACGACTTCCCTGCTGCTGGCGCTGGGATCGGGCATCGCCGCTTTCGTCCTGCTAGCCTCGCGGATTCGCCCTGCCGACGAAAATTAGGCGCGTTGCACCGTCACCTCGACGCCTGCCAGCCCCCGCGTCAGCGCAAAGGGTTTGTCGACCCTGATCTGCGCCTCGACCACGCAGGCAAATTCCAGGCAGCGCTCGCCCAGCTTCTGCGCGAATGTCTCGATCAGCGGAATGTGGACCAGGGCCAGATCCTCGGCCGCTTGCGCGACCTTGCGATAATCGACCGTGTCGCCGATCCCGTCCACCCGATCGGCGGACAGCAGCAGGTCGACCGAGATTACCAGCGGCTGGCGACGGCCGATCTCGTCAGGGTTGATGCCGATATCGGCCAGCAAGGGCAGGTCGCGCACCTTGACGCGGGTGGTGCAGATTGGCTCAGGCATCTTCGCTCTTTTCGGCTGCGAGCACGGTGTTGCTGAGCAGGCAGGCGATAGTCATGGGTCCGACGCCGCCCGGTACCGGGGTCACGGCCTTGGCATGGTCGAGCTCATGGGTGGCGCAATCGCCCACGATTTGCGTGCTGCCGTCATCTCTGGTGATGCGGTTGATCCCCACGTCGATCACGATCGCGCCGGGGCGGACCCAATAGCCGCGCACCAGGTTGGGCGCACCAGCGGCGGCAACGATGATATCGGCCTTGCGTGCAATGTCGGGCAGATTCAACGTTTCTATATGGGTGACGGTGACTGTCGCCTCCCGTTCCAGCAGCAGCATGGCGACAGGCTTGCCGACAATATTGGACTTGCCGATGACCACCGCGTTCAAACCGCGATAATCGTCGATCACGCTGTCGAGCAGCTTCATGATCCCCAGCGGCGTGCAAGGCACCAGCCCCCCGGTCCCGGTGGACAGGCGTCCGACATTGACCGGGTGAAATCCGTCGACATCCTTCGCCGGGTCGATCCGATCCAGCACCAGCGCCGCATCGATACCGGCTGGCAAGGGCAGCTGTATCAATATGCCATGGACGCGGGCATCTGCGTTCAGCGCGTCGATCAGCGCCAGCAACTCTGTTTGCGGGCAATCGACCGGCAATCGATGTTCGATCGATGTAATGCCCACGCGGCGAGATTCGCTGATCTTGCGGCGCACATAGACATGGCTCGCCGGATCGTCGCCAACCAGCACAACCGCCAGCGCGGGTGGCTGGCCGGTCCGGTCGACCAGCGCCGCCACCCGTGCGGCGGTTTCGTCCGAGAGGGCGCGCGCCATCGCGCGCCCGTCAATGACCTGCGCCATGGTCAGGCCTTGAATACGACGGTGCGGGCGCCGTTCAGGAACACCCGACCTTGCAGATGATGCTGCACTGCGCTTGCCAGCACACGCCGCTCAATGTCGCGGCCCTTGCGCACCAGATCGTCGGGCGTATCGGCATGGCCGATCGCCTCGACATCCTGATGGATGATCGGACCTTCATCCAGGTCCGCGGTCACATAATGCGCCGTCGCGCCAATCATCTTGACCCCACGCTCATACGCCTGATGATAGGGCTTGGCGCCCTTGAAACCGGGTAGGAAACTGTGATGGATGTTGATGCATCGGCCGGATACGAATCCTGCCAGATCATCGCTCAATATCTGCATGTAGCGCGCCAGCACGATCAGGTCCGCGCCGGTCTCCTCGACGATCGCCTTGATCTGCGCTTCCTGCTCCGCCTTTGTGTCCTTTGTCACCGGCAGATGATGGAACGGGATATTCCCGATCAGCGATATGGTCAGCGCTTCGCGCGGATGGTTGCAGATGATGCCCACGACATCCATGTCCAGTTCGCCGATGCGCCAGCGATACAGAAGATCGCCCAGGCAATGGTCGAACTTGCTGACCAGCAGCAGAACCTTCTGCCGTTCGCTGCGGCGACGCAGGCTCCATTCCATGCCGCGTTTCTGCGCCACATTGGTGAAGGCCGTACGCAGCCCGTCCACGCTGTCGTCGGCCGCTTCAAACTCCACCCGCATGAAAAAGCGGTCGGTCAGCTTGTCGTTAAACTGCTGGGCGTCGGTAATATTGCCGCCCTGCTGCGCCAGAAAGCCGGCAACATCGGCCACCAGGCCTGGCCGGTCGTCGCATTGCAGGGTCAGGGTGCAAATCTCGGTCACATCGCTTCTCCGCTCAAGTCTTGCCGCCCTTAGCGGCTTTTTGTGTAATTATTAATCCATTCGACCGTCCGGGCGAGGCCGCCGAACGGATAGAAATGCAGCCGAACCTTGCCATGCTGGCTTCCCAGCCCTTTGCCAAGGGCGTCGACCAACTTGTCTGGGCCCGCGGTGCCGATCAGCTTGGTGATCGAAATGCCATATTTGGTCAGCACCGAAGCCGAAGCCCCCACGCCGCACCGTGCGGCAAAGCGCATCAACGTCTTGATCCCGGCAGGCCCAGGAATACCTATGCGTACCGGCGCATCTATGCCCCGCCCGCGCAACTCTTCCAGCCAGGACAGCACTGGCGCTGCGTCGAAACTGAACTGGGTGACGATCAGTGGGGCCATGCCGCGCGCTTCGATTTCCGCGCATTTGGCGATCAATATGTCGAAACATTGGTCAGGCGTCATATTGGGATGGCCTTCAGGATGACCCCCGACGCCGATCGCCTTGATCCCGGCGCGCTCGAACGCACCGGTACGGATCAGCGACATGCTGTCTGAATAGGGACCGGCGGCTTCAGGCGGATCGCCAGCGATGATGAAGCAGCGGGTTACGCCTGCTTCGCGCACGACTGCCGCCAGATAGGCCTCGAAATCGTCGCCCGACTCCAGCCTGCGCGCGGAAAAATGCGGCATCGGTTCAAAGCCCAGAGCCCGCACCGTCCGTGCGGCCTCGATTCGCGCCTCCAGCGATTCGCCCGGCAGAAAGGTCACGGCGACCGGGGTTTCAGGGGCCATGGCAGGCGCTGCTTCGCGCAGAGCGTCAATGTCTTTCGCCGTGATTTCCAGCGAATAGCCATCGGTCATGCCCTTTGGCGGCAAATCCCAGTTTGGATGGATCGACGGCAGGCTCATGTCTCTCTCCCGGTAGCGTTCGATCAGGGGCGGCCCGCAAAACGGATGCGGCGTGCCTCTCCCCGGCGCATTTTTCCCCTAGCCTATCCGTAAACATTCGTATAGATGAAAACTTCATGGATACGAAATCATCCGATCAGGGCAGCAAAGCCGCACCCCTCATCATCCTTCCGGGGCTGATGTGCGATTCGCGCATGTTTGCTGAACTGCTGTCGGCTTTCCCCGAAGCCCAGGTGATTGACGGTTTTTATGCCGGCTGCGACCGGATCGAGGCGATGGCAAATTATGTGCTTGCTCGTATGCCAGCGCGCGTCTCGCTACTTGGCCATTCCATGGGCGCGCGCATCGCATTGGAAGTCATGCGCAAGGCGCCTGACCGGGTCGAGCGATTGGCGCTGGTCGATACTGGCGTTCATGGCCCCAAGCCGGGCGAACGCGACGCGCGCTATGCGCTGCGCGATCTTGGCCGCGAACAGGGCATGGCCGCGCTGGTCGCGAACTGGCTGCCGCCGATGATGGGCTTCGCTGGCCTTCGCAACGAACCGCTTATGGACAGTCTCTACGCCATGGCGGTCTCGGCTGGCCTTGCAACGTTCGAGGCGCAGATCGAGGCGTTGCTCAATCGTCCGTCAGTCGATGCGCAGTTGCCGACCATTGCGTGTCCGACTGTCGCCATGGTCGGTCGCCAGGACCAGTGGTCGCCGGTCGCCCAGCATGAAGCGATCGTGGCTGCCATCCCCGGCGCGCAACTGCGCATCGTCGAAGGCGCAGGCCATATGATGCCCGCCGAAGCGCCGCAGGTTTTCAACCAATTGGTCGGGGAATGGCTCGCCATCGCCCCAGCCCCATGATTTCCCCTCACATTGCACATCATCCCAAAGGAGAGGTTTGAATGACCGACAAGTCCCTGCAACAACTGCTCGACGAAAAGGGCGACATCGTTGAATTCCTGCGTAACCAGCAGGTTGGCCCCAACGCCTATCCGGGCGTTCCGGGCGAATATAGCAACTGGCGCGATGAACAGCGCAGCTGGGCGGAAAGCTCGGTCCTGTTCAACCAGAGCTTCCACATGGTCGACCTGCTCGTCACCGGTCCCGGCGCGTTCGACATGCTGGCCTATCTCGCCCCCAACAGCTTCAAGGGCTTCGTGCCGAACCGCGCCAAGCAGTTCGCTCCCGTCACGCCCGAAGGCTATGTCATCGGCGACGTCATCCTCTTCTATCTCGAAGAAGAAAAGTTCGAGCTGGTCGGTCGCGCGCCCTCGATCGAATGGGTCGAATATTGGGCCTCGACCGGCAAGTGGGACGTAAAGGTCGAACGCGACGAGCGTACTGCTGCCCGCCCGCTCGACCAGCAGGGCTACCGTCGCAACTATCGCTTCCAGCTGCAGGGGCCAAACGCCATGCCTGTGCTGGAAAAGGCGATGGGCGAAACCCCGCCGGATCTCAAATTCTTCCACATGGCGCCGATCATGATCGCGGGCGTCGAAGTGCGCGCGCTGCGCCACGGCATGGCCGGTCAGCCGGGTTACGAGCTGTTTGGTCCCTGGAAGGATTATGACACCGTCCGCAATGCGCTGATCGAAGCAGGCAAGGATTACGGCCTCACCCTGTGCGGCGGCCGTACCTATTCCTCGAACACGCTGGAATCGGGCTGGATCCCGTCTCCGCTGCCCGCCACCTATACCGGTGAAGGCTCCAAGGCGTTCCGCGAATGGCTGCCCGCCAAATCCTATGAAGGCATGTGTTCGCTTGGCGGCAGCTTCGTGTCCGACAATATCGAGGATTATTATCTCAACCCGTGGGAGCTGGGCTATGGCATCATGGTCAAGTTCGACCATGACTTCATCGGCCGCGAAGCGCTGGAAAAGATCAAGGACAAGCCCCATCGCCAGAAGGTGACGCTGGCACTGGACAATGAAGATATTGTACGCGTCATGAGCTCGATGCTCCAGACCGGCGACAAGGCCAAGTTCCTTGAATTCCCCAGCGCGGTCTACTGCATGCATCCCTATGACGCAGTGCTGAAGGACGGCAAGACCATCGGTCTGTCCACCTGGATCGGTTATACCATCAACGCAGGTCGCTTCCTGGCGCTGGCGATGGTCGATGCCGAGTTCGCTGAACCGGGCACCGAAGTGACCCTGCTCTGGGGCGAACCCAATGGCGGCACCTCCAAGCCGACCGTCGAGCCTCACGTCCAGACGGAAATCAAGGCGATCGTTTCCTCGGTCCCTTATTCGGAAGCTGCTCGCGACAATTATGCCGACGGCTGGCGCACCAAGAAGGCCTGATCACTCCTTGTGAGCGGGAGGAGCGGGGGATGCCGAAAGGCGTCCCCTGTTTCCATTTGGGGCAGATGTCGGTTGCGGCCAGAAGCGGCATTGCCCGTGATTTCCGCCAATTACCACTCGCTCAATAGGGTGGCGAATCCATTATCGGCGCCTTCATTCATCCGTTTCCAGAAGTGAGCGACAGGCATCAGACCTGCTTGACCCCTCTGCCCTTTCCAGCGCGTCAAGCGTGGCGGAGGCCATGGCACGATATGGCGACAGGAGAGGGGGGCAGTCCTGTCGCAAGGCGACCAGATGCCCGCCGATCGTTGCTGCGTCGCCGCGCAGCAGGGGACCCGACAGGCCAGCCATACCCTTGCCAAGTCCGTTCGCCAGCGCGGCACGGGCAAGCGGTGCCAGCAGTGCGGCAGGATCATCAACGCCTGCCGCCGCCAAGGCTTCTGTGGCGCCCGCAATCAGAGTAACCAGATGGTTGGCGCCATGGCAGAGCGCGGCATGGTAGAGCGGTCGGTGCGCTTCGCTGATCTCGACCGGCACGCCGCCCAGGATCGCGACTATGGCCCGCGCCTTCGCAACAGACTGCGCCGTGCTGGCCGTCACGGCGAAACGCGCGCCCATCATCTGCTGCGCTTCGGCGATCGGATCGCCGGTGAAGGTCATGGCCGGATGGACAGCCGCGGTACCCCAGCCCTTGGCATGGAGCGGGGCCAGTATCCCTGCGCCACTGCGTCCGCTGACATGGAAGGCAAAGGCCGGTGCCGATCCGGCAACCGCTGCAAGTTGATGGATGCAAGGTTCTAGCGCATCGTCCGAAACAGCCAGAATGATCAGATCGCACCCATCACCTATATCGGCCAACTGCGTCACGGCGCTGGTCCGGCCGATTGATGCGGCAAGAGCAGCCGAATTTGCCGGATTATGGCCCCAGATATGGAGTGGATCGCCAGATTGGCGGGCAAGCACCAGCCCGATTGCCGCAGCAACCCGGCCAGTGCCTATGATCCCGATCCGTCGATAAGGTGCCCGCGCGGCCATGGCCTAATCGACGGCGCGGCGCATGAGCCTGTCGAGCCGCTCCGCAAACGCCCGGGCATCGCTCGGCTGCTCACCATCGGCGATCCGCGCCTGATCCAGCAGTAGATGGGCCAGATCGGCCTTCATCGCATTCGCATCATCGGTCGTCGCGAGCTTCTGGATCAACAGGTGGCCGGGATTGACTTCCAGCACAGGCAGGCTTGCCTGTGGCAACTGCCCGGCATTGGCGAGCAGCTTCTCCAATTGTCGGTCCATGCCACTTTCCGACGCGACCAGGCAGACCGCGCTGCTTGTCAGCCGCTCCGACACGCGTACGTCGGATACGGATCCGGCGAGCACCTCTTTGGCAAAGGCAATGAAGCTATCCAGCGCGCCTGCCTCTGCCTGAGGCGACGATGGGGCATCGTCGCTCAGTGGGATGAGGGTAAGATCGGCACCCCCCTGCGTCACCGACTTGAACGGTTTGCCTTCAAAGTCGACACCAATCGAGGTCCAGAAATTGTCGACCTGGTCAGGAAGCAGCAGCACCTCTATGCCACGGGCGCGGAAGCCTTCCAGCTGCGGGGATGTTGAGAGCCGATCCAGATCGCTGCCGGTGGCATAATAGATGGCCGTCTGGTTCTCCCGCAGATCCGCGACATAATCTTTGAGCGAACGCCAGTCATCACCATACGTCGTGGTCTTGAAGCGGGCAAGACCAAGCAGCGTGTCGCGCCGCTCGAAATCCTCGTAAAGGCCCTCCTTGAGAACCGGCCCGAAATTCTCCCAGATACGCAGATATGCGTCGCTGTCGCTGTCGGCGAGTTTCTGCAGGTCGTTCAACACGCGGCCCGTCACGCCCTTTTGAATGGCTGCCAAGACCGGGCTGTCCTGGATCATCTCGCGCGACATGTTGAGCGGCAGGTCGGTTGAATCCACAAGCCCGCGTACGAAGCGAAGATAGCGCGGCAATACAGGTGCTTCGTCCGTGATGAAGACCCGGCGCACATAGAGCTTGATATGCCCTTTGCGGTCGGGATCGAACAGATCGAACGGCTTGCTCTGCGGAATGAACGTCAGGACCGAATATTCAAACCGTCCTTCGGCCTTATAGTGAATGGTATATGCAGGTGAATCATACTGCCCGGCAACGCTGCGGTAGAAGTCGGCATAGTCGGCTTCGCTGATCTCCGAACGGGGCTTCAGCCACAATGCAGCGCCATCGGCGACGAGTGCGCCTTCGCCATCGGCCTTTTCGAACAGGGTGATAGGCACGGGCACATGGCCAGACTGCGCCTTGACGATCCGCTCTACGGTTGATCGCTCCGCATAGGATTTGGCATCATCTAGCAGATGGAGGACGACGCGGGTGCCGCGTTGCGGCGCATCGTCCAGGCCCACGGGGGCGATCGTATAGGTTCCCAGCCCGTCGGAACGCCAGCATGCCGCATCGTCGGCGCCCGCCCGGCGGGAAAAGACCTCTACCTCGCGTGCCACCATGAAAGCTGAATAGAAACCAACGCCAAACTGGCCGATCAATTGCGAATCCGCCTTGCCTGCGTCCGCTGCCAGCCTGTCCATGAACGCTTTTGTTCCGGACCGCGCGATCGTCCCCAACGTCTCGCCCATGTCCGCTGCGGTCATGCCGATGCCATTATCCTCGATCGTCAACCGCCCCTGTTCAGCATCTAGTGTCAGGCTGATGCGCGGTTGCGGATCGTCCCCCAGCAGCGAAGGCGTGGCAATGGCTTCATAACGCAGCTTCTCACAGGCGTCGGCTGCGTTTGAAATCAATTCGCGCAAAAAGACGTCGCGGTCGGAATAGACCGAATGCACCATCATGTGCAGCAACTTTGACACGTCAGCCTCAAAAGCGTGGGTCTCAGGCCGCGATGCAGTCTCGGTGGTCACGATGTTACTCCCCTTATGTCACGATGCAGCGGGGAGATGGCGGTGACATGGGATTTTTGCAAGATTGGGGCCATCGCTCCGGTATCGTTGCTGCATTGTCCACGACATGGAAGGCGCGATGTCGCCATTGCAGCAACCGACAAATGGTCTGGAACAACTGGCCTGTCACATACCGCGGAACGCTATCGCGTGGCGATCGTTTTGCTATTTCGACTTCCACGCGGGTCTTTGTAATCGAACCACAACAGGACAATGAGACTCCTCTGTTGCCAACGGCTTTCCTCGCTCGGTCCTTCCTGTTGGCTCAGATATGAATCACGCTTTATCCCCGGCCATTGAAGCTAACAGGAACTCTGCATGTACAATATGGCGCGCAATGCGATCGAAAATGATGAAACGCTGATCGATCTGGTCACCCCCGCGCCCGTCTCTGATACAGCCGAATTTCGACAGGCAGTGGTGGAGGGATTGTCCAGACCGGACCGGGCGATCCCGTGCAGGTTCCTCTATGACGCAGCGGGATCGGCAATTTTCGACCGTATTTGCGAATTGCCGGAATATTATCCGACGCGAACCGAGCGGCGGATATTGGAGACGCATGCAAAGGCGATCGCTAAAACGATCCGCGGTAACATACGCTTTATAGAATTGGGCGCAGGATCGGGAGGCAAGGCCGAAATCCTGCTTGATGCGATGGAGCAGGTGCGCGCCTATATCTGTATCGACATATCGCCTGTCCCGCTTGCGTCGGCGGCCGCCGCCGTGCGGAAGCGCTATCCCGCTATCGAAGTCGATTCGGTTTGCGGCAATTATCTTGGAGAGCTTGATCTGCCGACGCGCGGGAATTTGCGCGACGTCTGCTTCTTCCCCGGATCGACCATCGGCAATTTCGACCGGGACGATGCGCGCGCATTCCTGCGCCGATGGAGCCAGCGCCTGGGCCAGGATGGCCTGATGCTGATTGGCGTCGATCTGAAGAAGGACATCGCCCTGCTGGAGGATGCATATGACGATGCACAAGGGGTAACGGCGCAGTTCAGTCTCAACCTTCTGCATCGCGCCAATCGGGAATTGGCCGCCGATTTCGACACTGGCGCCTTTGTGCATCGCGCTCGTTATGTCAGCCAGCCTGGTCATATCGAAATTTCGCTGGTCAGCCGTCGCGATCAGACGGTCAGGCTTGATGGCCGGTCGTTCGATTTCGCGCGGGACGAAGCGATCCATGTCGAAAATTCGCACAAATATACAATCGGCGAATTTGCTTCTCTTGCCAAAGAAGCCGGGTTCGATAGCGTCGACGTATGGACGGACGAGGACGCCTTGTTCAGCGTTCACCTGCTGCGCGTGGCGGGCTGATGAGCGCTGCGCAGGATCGCTACCATTCTGTCCGCAAACTGACCGGAGACCTGGCAAACCCGCTTTCGGACGCGGATGCGACGATACAATCCATGCCCGATGCGTCGCCGGCCAAATGGCATCTGGCGCATACGACTTGGTTTTTCGAAACCTTCATCCTGCGCGACCATGTACCGGGCTACCGCCATTATCGCGCGGACTGGCCGTTTCTGTTCAACAGCTATTATGAAGCTGAAGGCGCGCGACTGGCGCGCGGGGCGCGTGGCATGTTGTCGCGCCCTTCGCTTGCCGACATTCTTGACTATCGCGCCGCGGTGGACGCGGCGATGGATCGCGCAATAGGGCAGCTTTCGCCGCAAGTGCTGGCGCTGGTGGACCTGGGATGTCAGCATGAACAGCAGCATCAGGAATTGTTGCTGACGGATATCCTTCATGCCTTTTCCCTCAATCCGCTGGAAAATGCGCTCTGGCCGCGCGAAAGTGGCGCGCCTCACGGGCATCCCAGTCCGCTCAATTGGTTGGACGGTAAAGAGGGGTTGGTCGAAATCGGCGCTGGCACGACCGGGGGTCAGGAATTCGCGTTCGATTGTGAAGGACCGCGCCACACCGCGTTGTTGCATCCGCATCAGATCGCCGATCGACAGGTCACCAACGCGGACTGGCTCGCCTTCATGGCAGACGGGGGATATGATGATCCGCGTCTGTGGCTGTCCGATGGGTGGGCCTGGCGTCAGGCTAACGATATACAGGCCCCTCTTTATTGGGCGGATGGTGAAAATGGCTGGACCAGTTTCACATTATCGGGCCGCAATCCCGTCGATCCGGCCGCTCCTGTCTGTCATGTCAGCTTTTATGAAGCGGATGCCTTCGCCACCTGGGCTGGAGCGAGGCTGCCGACCGAAGCCGAATGGGAAGCGGCGGCTGCGCAGCATGATCCAGATCGCGGCAATTTGCTGGATAGGGCCGGGGACATCCGCCCGCGTCCGGCGCAAGATGGCCCTTCCTTCTTCGGCGATGTTTGGGAATTGACCGGCAGTGCCTTTCGTCCCTATCCCGGATTTCGCGCTGCCGATGGCGCGATTGGCGAATATAATGGCAAGTTTATGAGCGGACAGTGCGTGTTGCGCGGCGGCAGTTGCGCGACACCCCGCGGCCATATGCGCGCAAGCTATCGCAACTTCTTCTATCCCCATCACCGTTGGCAATTCATGGGACTGCGGCTGGCCAGAGACATGGCGTGACTGCCCCCACCGAACCCATTCCCCGCCGTTCCATGATAGCGGTTGCTCTGTCCACGGTGGTGGAATGGTATGATTTCACACTCTGTCTCTATTTTGCGCCGACCCTGGCACGAGTGTTTTTCGGGGCTGGTGGCGAAAGTCTGGGCAAAACGCTCGCGGGGTTTGCGATCGCCTATCTGATGCGCCCGCTTGGGGCGATTGCCTTTGGTCAGTTCGGTGACAGACGGGGCCGTAAGCCTACCCTGCTCCTATCGATGACGCTGATGACGGTTTCCATGCTGGTATTGGCGCTGCTTCCCACCCACGCCCAGATCGGCGCCAGTGCGGGCTGGCTGCTGATCGTGATGCGCTGCCTCATGGGCTTTAGCGTGGGCGGCGAGTATCCAGCGGTCGTGACCTATTTGTTCGAGACAGCGCCCAAACACCGGCGCGGTCTTGTGACGTCCAGTGCGGCAGCCGCGAGCGAGATTGGCGGGCTGCTGGCTGTCGGGCTCTGCGCGTGGCTCACCAACACGCTACCGCAGGAAAGCCTTGATAGCTGGGGCTGGCGCATACCGTTCCTGTTCGGTGCCGCCCTGGCTGCCGGGATTTGGCTGGTCCGCCAGATCATCCCCGAACCGCCTGCCTTCATATCGGATAGAGGTTTGAATGCCTCAAGCCGTTCGCCGATGGGCGACGCTCTGCTGAACCAGCGCCGGGGCATCGGCATCGGCTTTGCGATATCGGCGATCGGTTCGATCTCCTATTATGTCGGCATTACCTATGTGCCTTCCTTCGTCAGTCTGGTCCAATCGGCGGACGAAGCGGCGGCGCTGGAGCTATCGACCGTTGCTGCGCTCGTTGTCATCCTGGTCACGCCCTGTATCGGATGGTTGTCCGACAGCATCGGCCGCAGGCCAGTTCTGCTGGCCCTGTGCCTGCTATGCGCCATACTGCCGGTGCCGATGTTTTCGCTCATTGCCCATGGTGACAGGACGCTCGCTCTGCTCGCGGTCATGCTGCTGGCCGCGCTAGCAGGCGGGGTGAGCGCCGTAGGCGCGGTCGCAACGGCCGAGCAATTTCCCGCGCGCGTCCGCCTCAGCGGTTTGGCGCTGGGCGCAACCACCGCGACGGCTGTGTTCGGCGGCGCTGCCCCCTATGCGGCATATCTGCTTCAGAACTGGTCAAATTCGCCTGCAACACCGGGCGTGATGATTGGCGCGGTCGCCGTCGTGTCCGGGCTGATATTGGCCAGAACCATGCAGCACGCGGGAGAGGCTGCGGCGGCGGCCAGATAGGTGCCGCGTTACGCGCAAGGAGCCTTTCGCTTCGTAAGAAATGATCCTGTTATCGACTGGCCGATGTCTCGAATTCGCGGACGAGGTTCCGCAGTCGTCCCGCTTCCAACTGCAACATGCGGGCGGCGGCATTACATTGTTCCCCCATCGCTGCATTTTGTTGCGTGGCCTGATCAAGGCCCCCCCATAGCGTGGGTGACCTGCCCTAACCCGGCTGCTTGTTCCTGGGCCGAGCTCGCGATCTTGTTGACAAAGCCGGTAATGGCTTTGACATGATTTTCAATCACGCCCATCGCTTGCGGCCGCAGCAGATTGCTGCGCGAGTTGTCTCACTTCATCCGCTACATCTCCTGCGCATTGAGATCGCCTCGCAACGGCGGTATCAGGGCGCGAACAGGAGGCCAGACGTGACGGACGGGAAAACGGCAACGCCGGTAAAGCGACGTAAGGGCGGTGCCAAATCGTCATTGCGGCTGGTGACCGACGTCGACATGTCCGTCCCGGTCGATCCCTATCGGACTATCCTGTTTCCCAACAATCTGCGCGATATGCGGCGGCAGGCGGGCTATGAGTCGCTGCTGTTGCTGGCCGAACATATTCCCGAAATCCCCTATATCCGCCTGTCGAAGATCGAACGGGGGGAAGTTTTCGCCAAAGCCGACGAATTGCGCCTTATCAGCCAGCGCCTGAACGCCGATACGCTGGCTTTGTTGATCGACGTTCGCGATCCCGGTTTCGATATCGCTTCATGGTCTGAGCGTCGTGGTCCCGCAACGCGGACTGACTGGCGGGAAGAAGAACAGGCTATTCTGCTCGCCGCGCTGTTCCGTCGCACACGACAGATGGATCGCCCCCTGTCCCTGCATCAGCTGGAGGAAGACTATGGCCTTCCTCCGGTCATGGTCTCTCGCATCGAAAATGCCATCAAGCCGATCGCGCGCTGGAACGCTGCAACGCTCGACGGGATTTGTCGCGTCATAGGCGTCGCGGATGCCGTCGCTCTTGGCAAGCATCTGGTGACGGTCCATGGGCAGGGCTTGCTGTCCGACTGGGTGGCGCGCGTGCCAGGCCGCGCTGATCGCGAGCAGAAAACGATCTCCCGGATCGATGAATTGCGGCACGCGCTGATCGCGCCTGCGCCGCGATCGACCGTCCAGCCGCAGTCGCAGCCGACGGGCGACGAAGTGCCTGCGCCACGGCCTCGTTTGCCAGTCATGGGATCGCCTTTGCCGGACGGACTTCTGGCCCCCGTCCTGACCAATCATGAGGTCGAAGCACCCGCGGGCGCAGGGCCGCGCGCATTTGGATTGCGCCTGTGTCGTCCAACGCTGGGGCCAGGAATGCCTGCCAACGCCGTGCTTATAGTTGATCCAGACATATTACCGTCCGCCGGGGGACTTGCCGTCATAAGCGAGGGCGATGCCTATCGCGCCGTTACGCTCGCCACAGATCGACAGGGCGTGCTCTATGGTTACAGCGTCATTCCCGACCGCGAAATTGCCATTGATGCGCTCGCGGCAACGGATGTGTTCGCCGTATTGGCGGTTTATTTCATCTAAAGCTTGGCGGCGGCTTCTCCCTCACTGCGCTGGCGTCTCCGCGGCCGCGAAAAGCCTGACCGTCTGTTCCAGTTTTTGGATCGCACGCGCTTCGAGCTCTGCGGTAAAACGGGGCAGGGGGATGGCGACGGCAAAGGCGCCGACCGCCATGCCATCGACCAATGCCGCCATGCCAAGGCCGCAAATGCCCGGCGTATATTCCTCCCGCGTACGGCCAATGCCCGTCATGCGGATCGCGGCCAATTCTGTCCGCAAGGCCTTCTCATCGGTTACGCTGTGGGGCGTGAACGGCTCCAGCTGCACTTGTGTGAAATAGGCGTCGATTTCATCGTCCGACAGCATGGCCAGCAACGCCTTGCCCGCCGCCAGGCTGTGCATGGGAATCCGCGTCCCCACGCTGATCGAATAGCGCAGCGACTGTTCCGCCGTCTCCGTGACGATGGCTTCCAACTGCCAGCCGTCCCGCACGAAGAAAGACGCGGTCTCGTTGGTCTGTGACCGTAGCGATTTGACCAGCGGGCGTACTCTGTCAGCCAGTGACAGGGCCATGCGCGGTGACGCCAGCCGGGCCAATGCCGGGCCGGGCAGGTAGCGCCGCCCGACCCGCGCCAGATACTGTCGCTCCACCAGCGTTGCGAGCAGATAGGACAGGCTGCTGACTGGAATGGTCAGGCCCGCCGCAATCTCCTGCGCCACCACGCCTGCCGGCCGCGCGACGACATATTCTATGATGTCGATCGTCCGCATCGCCGATTTGACAGTAGATGGCGTGGTGCCATTCATGGGCAGTTAGCTCCCCTGGAAAGTCAGGCTACCCCGCCGCTCGGCAAAGCGCCATCCCGCCGCGTCCAGGACGAAGCGGTCGTGAAACGACCCGACCTTAGGCGCGCTATCGCCCGTGAACAACAGCATCGCGCTTTCCCCCACTGCCTCGGTTGCGCTCAGCACGTCGATCACGACATTGGAACAAATGTGCCGCGTCACCCGCGCCGGGCGGGCAAGAAACGCTGCCAGGATGGCGTCGCGCCCCTCCACCCAGTCGTCGGGTGCCGTCGGCCGCGCCATCCGTCCGTCCGGCGCGTAAAGGGCCGCCACGCCCTGCCAATCGGCGGCATCGTTCAAATTGGCATAGAGGGCGATCAGCCGCGCGCAATCCGCCTCGATGCCGCGTCGCTCATCCGCCGTCACAGCCGTGCGTCCGCCAGATCCGCGCCCGCGCGCAGCGACCGCAATTTCTTCCACGTCACCGCCGGGTCGATCTTGCCATAGCCTGCAAATGTTCCGAACCCGCAATCGGTGCTGCCGATCACCCGATCCTTGCCGACAATCCGCGCAAAGCGCTCGATCCGCTGGGCGATCAGTTCGGGATGCTCGACATAGTTGGAACAGGTGTCGATCAGGCCCGGCGCCAATATCTTGTGATCGGGAATGGTCGCATCGCGCCACACCGTCCATTCATGTTCGTGGCAGGGATTCGCGCCCTCGAACAGGATGGTCGCCGGACGGGCGGCAAGAATGATGTCGATCACCTTCTCCAGCGCAATGTCATGGTCATGCGGGCCTTCATAATTGCCCCAGCAAATATGCATCCGCATCCGTTCCGGCGGAATATTTGCGGTGGCGGCGTTAAGTGCCTCGACATTGGCCGCGGCAATTTTCAGAAATTCTTCTTCGCTGGCGTCCTGATAGCCAGTGTGCCGCGACATCGCCAGGTCGGGGCAATCGAGTTGCAGGTCGAAGCCTGCCGCGACGATCGTCTCATATTCCTCCCGCATCGCGTCGGCCAGATCAGCCAGATAGGCTTCGTGGCTTGGATAATGGCGATTGACCTGGAAGGCAGTGATCAGTCCCGGCGAGGCTGCGTTCATGAACGCCCGCACGCCATCCCCATGGGGCGCCAGCGCGGCTTTGAACCGGCGAATATCGTCATGCAGCGGTTCCAGCGTCACCTTGCGCACCGGGCCGATGCAGGACGCACGGGTAAAATCCTGACTGCCCATGATTGCGGCCAGCTTCTGCCGCAGTTCCGGCAAGGGCGCGAGGTCGGCGGCAGGCCTGCGGTCGGTATGACCGCCAAAACCCGACAATCGCTCGATCATGTAGGTGGAATAGCCAACCTTGCCCAATTCGCCATCGCTCACGATCGATACTCCCGCCTCGATCTGGGCGGTCACGGCTTCGCAAACGGCGGCTTGCACCAATGTGTCGAACGCTGCAGCGTCATAGGGCTCCCCCTTGTCGCGGGCCAGCAGCAGCGGGGTCAGTGCGTCACCACGCGGCAGGCTGCCCACATGGGTGGTGGCAATGGGCATAAAGATCCTCCTCCTGTTTGGATCACCCTGCCACAGTTTCGCGGATATGGATATATCGCGGATATGAAAAAATAGGCGCCGAACATTGTCCGGCGCCCGTCAGGAGGGTTAGGGGAATCAGGCTGCGCTGTCAGCGTTCGCCTTGGCCTTGGACAGGTCATAGGCGCCCAGGCCCGGCTTGTAGCTTTTTTCGTCGATGAACTGGCGGATGCCTTCCTTGCGACCTTCCGTCTTGTCGTGGAAATTGGCCGCTTCCTGCATGCGCACCAGATAATCCTCGGCCTCGTCATAGGTCATGGTGTTGACGCGACGGACTGCATCCTTGGCGAATTTGAGAGCGACCGGATTCTTCGACAGCAGCTTGTCGGCAACCGCGCGGGTGCGGTCCTTGAGCTGGTCGAGCGGCACGCTTTCATTGACCAGTCGCATGGCCGACGCCTGCTTGCCGTCGATCAGGTCGCCGGTCAGCGTCAGCCACATGGCGTCGCGCATCGACAGCAGGTCGACCACCACCTTGGTCACGCCACCGCCGGGCAATATGCCCCAGTTGATTTCGGACAGGCCGAACTGCGCTTCATCCGCGCAGATGGCGAGATCGCAGGCGAACAGCGGGCCAAAGCCACCGCCAAAGCACCAACCATTGACCATCGCGATGGTCGGCTTCTGGAACCAGCGCAGGCGGCGGAACCAGCCGTAGCTTTCGCGCTGCGACTTGCGCACACCGCGCAGGCCATCGGCCTCGGTCTCACGGAAATATTCCTTCAGGTCCATGCCCGCTGACCAGGCCGTGCCTTCGCCGCTCAGCACCAGTACGCCGACATCGTCGCGGAATTCCAGTTCGTCCAGCACTTCCATCATGCGCCGGTTGAGCGTCGGGCTCATCGCGTTGCGCTTGGCGGGGCGGGCGAAATTCACCCAGGCGATCCGGTCCTCGACATGCACCGATACGACGTCTTTTTCGTTTTCCATCATCCTGCTCCCTGGCTGGTCCTGTGAAAGGCGGGCCGGGGGCGGCCTCACCGAATATGTATGCTAGGGATACAATATCGCAGGGAGAATTGGCAAGCGAATTTTATGATCCTGCCTATCGGCCCGCCCGGCGCTGGCTTGACAACGCCGTCGACCCGCTAGATGATAACGATCGTTATTAAATCGCCGGCATGATCGGCGGAGCGAGGCGGGATGAACGTGAACGGCAAATTGGCGCTCGTGACCGGGGGCGCATCGGGCCTGGGCGAAGCCTTGGCGCATGCGCTGCGCGACGCAGGAGCACGGGTCGTCGTGCTGGATCGGCTTCCGGCTACCCTGACCGGGATCGATTCGATCCCTTGCGACATCACGGACGAAGCGGCGGTAGCAGCTGCCATCTCGGCCATTGTCGATCGCCATGGCCCGATCGCGATATTGGCCAACATGGCTGGCATCGGCGGCATCGGTTCGATCGCGTCTCCCGCTGGTCCGGGGGACATCAGCGCTTTTCGGCGGGTGATCGACGTCAACCTGATCGGCGCGGTTGCCGTCACTGCCCATGTTGCCCATTCCATGATTGCCAATATACCCGATGGCCCTGATGGCGAACGCGGCATCATCCTCAACGCCTGCTCGATCGCCTCGTTCGAAGGGCAGGAAGGGATGGACGCTTATGGCGCATCGAAGGCGGCGCTGGCTGCGCTGACGCTGATTTGGGCGCGCGACCTGTCGCGCCACGCGATCCGTTGCGTGGGTATAGCGCCCGGCTTTTTTGCAACGCCGATGACGGCGCCCATGCCCGATGCGCTGGTCGACGAATTGATCGACGGCATGGAATTTCCCCGCCGCGCGGGCACCGCGCAGGAATTTGCCGATGCCGCCATGTTCCTGATCCGCAGCCCGATGATCAACGCTGAAATATTGCGGCTCGACGGTGGTGCGCGCCCGCCGGCCCGCACCCGCTGGACCGCGGCGGCCTGAATTTCTTTCCAGTCACAAGGCACAACAATATGGCCCAACCCCTTTCGCCCGCTGTCATCGCCGCCTTCGCTGCGATCGTTGGCAAGGATAATGTGTTCTTCGATGAAGCGGACCAGCTTGCCTATCAGGACAAGTTCGCCATCGACGATGCCCTGCATCATCCCGCCGGTGCGGTCGCGCCCACCACGGTGGAACAGGTGCAGGCGATTGTCCGCGTCGCGTCGGAACGCGGCCTGTCGCTCTGGCCGATCAGCCGGGGGAAGAATCTGGGCTATGGCGGCTGCGCCCCGCTACTGGCGGGTTCTGTCGTCCTCGACATGAGCCGCATGAAGAAAATCGACTATGACGAGGCGAACGGCACGGTACTGCTGGAACCAGGGGTAGGCTTCTACGATCTTTATGATTTCCTGAAGTCGAGGGGCATGAAACATTGGCTGTCGGTACCCGGCAACAGCTGGGGATCGGTGGTCGGCAATGCGCTTGACCGGGGGGTGGGCTATACCCCCTATGGCGAACATGCCGCGCGCATCTGCGGCATCGAAGCGGTGATGGCCGACGGGCTGGTCGTGCGCACGGGCATGGGCGCACTGGACGGCGCACCCACCTGGCAACTCTATCGCTTCGGCTTTGGTCCAAGCTGGGACCAGATGTTCGTCCAGTCCAATTTCGGCATCGTGACCAAAATGGGCCTGTGGCTGATGCCTGCGCCGGAATCGCTGATGGGCATGGACCTGGAATTTGACCGGCCAGAGGATTTGGGACCGCTTATCGATGCGATCGCGCCGTTGCGACGCGAAGGGTTGTTGCAGCAGTCGCCCACCATCGGCAACTGGCTGCGCGCAGCCGCGGTGTTGACGACGCGCGATCAGTGGACCGACAAGCCCGGCGCGCTGGGCGATGAGGTGATTGCCGCTATTCGCAAGAAATTCAATGTCGGCTGGTGGGGCGTGAGCCTGCGCCTTTATGGTCGCGAGTCGGTGAACAAGGCGGCCTATGCGGTGCTGGAACAGGCGATGTCCGCGCTCAAGCCCATGGCGATGCGCCCGACAAGCTGGAAGACGGGCGAGCCGATGGAGGCGAGCGGTTGGACCGGCACGCCGCTGACCATGCCGATGCAAAATGCCAATTGGCATGGCGGACGCGGCGGCCATGTCGGCTTCTCGCCCATCCTGCCGCAATCGGGCGCAGCGGCGATGGCGCAGTTTCAGCGCACCTATGCCCGCTACAAGGAATATGGCATGGATTATCAGGCCAGCTTCGCCTTTGGCGAACGCCATCTCATCAACGTCAATGCGGTGCTGATCAACAAGGATGATCCTGCCTTGATGGGCAGGGTCGATCCCTTCCTCAAACAGTTGATCGCTGACGCCAAGGCGCAGGGCTATGGCGAATATCGCACCCATCTCGACTATATGGATGCGGTCGCTGCCACCTATGATTTCAACAAGGGGTCGCTTTGGCAGATCAACCGCAAGGTCAAGGACGCGCTTGATCCCAACGGCGTGATCGCGCCGGGCAAGAGCGGCATCTGGCCCACGCGAAAAGCAGGAGGGCGGGCATGATGCGGCACAGATGGATGACTTTGGCGGCATCCGCCATGGTGCTGGCCGGGGCGGCGTGCGGCCGCGCGAATGAAAGCGCGTCGCCACCGGCAGAAGCGTCCAAGGGGCCACCACCGCTGCCCGCGCCGGAAACCGTCTCCTCCCGGCCCAAGGCGGGACCGGGCGAGCGGCTTTATCTGGAAAAATGCGCGATGTGTCACGGCCCAGGCGGCATGGGAACAGGCCTGCTTGCCCGCCGGACGGATCAACCACTGCTGGAAAAGCGCACGGACCTGACCGTCGATTATGTCGTGCAGGCCGCGCGCATGGGCATTGGCAACATGCCCGCCATTCCGCGTGGTGAAGTGAGCGACGCCGACATGAACCTGATCGCCAGGCATCTGGCACGCGCCGGGGAGGGGGGACAATGACGATCGTGACAAGACGCGACTTTCTGGCCAGCGCGGCGGTTGCGTCCGCCCTCGCCGGTTCTGGCGGCGCTATGGCTGCGCGAACTCGCGGGCCGCTGCTGCTGCATGATTCAGGCCTTGGCGCGGGGCATCGTTTCGCCGTGCGGGCGGCGGCGCTGGGCGGCGCGTCGCTGGCGCTGGAGGGGGACCGCGTCCGCCAATTGCGCGACCTGCTGGTCAGCGAGCCGGCATCGATCTTCGGCGTCACCCGGCGTAGCGATGAACTGCTGATCGGCGAAATCGCGGCAGAGGCAGGCTATCGCCGCATCGCGCTGGTCCTGCATCGCCCCGTCGGCGTCATGGTGCCGATCTGCGCGCCCGACGGCGCGACCATCGGCACGCTGGCGCGGCTTGCCGGCGCTCGCTGGCCCGAAGCCTTTGCCGAACTGGCGCTGGGCGGCGTGGAGAAATGCGCCGTCGTCCCGGCTACGGGGATGGCGGAACCGGCGCTCAGCTGGGTGCTGATCCGGTCCCGCTAAATCCCTAGCGCTTGATGATGAGCGAGTCGGGGCGCTTGCGCGGCACCCACTCGCCCCGGCCAGGAAATTTGCTCAGCACCGCGCCGTCCCACAGGCGCACGGTACGACGATGGAAACGCCACTCGCCATCATCGCCCTTGACCGCATGATCGTCATACCAGCCTGCAAAGCGCAGCAGATAGGGCGGTTCGCCTTCACATTCCGTCACGAAAGCGAAGGACCGCATCATGCAACTGCCATCCGCCTGCGGCATATATTGAATTTGGCTCACATGATGCTGGCGACCGGGGAAGCCTGGCGCATTGCGATAATGTTCGGCAATCCCCCGAATCCCTTCATGCCCTTCCCAGATGTCGGGATCGTCAAACACTTCCTCCACCATCCGCGCATCGGGCGTGAAGCAGGCGACCAGCGCATCGACATCGCCGGTATCCAGCGCCCAGCTATAAGCGGCGATCAGATCCTGCAGGGCGATCCGGTCTTCGATGGGCAGGCTTGGCATGATGGTCACTCTCCTGTTTTCACTCTCTTGACGCAACAATAACATTCGTTACTATCATGCGCAACCGTCGATAAGAAAGACAGATGAGGGGCTGCATGGGAAAGATCATTATTTCAGGGGCTTCCGGCGCATTCGGCCGCGCCGCCGCGGCGCTGTTACTGGACAAGGTCGCTCCGCAAGACGTCATCCTGCTATCGCGCACTCCTGCTAAGTTAGCCGACTTTGCCGCCAGGGGCGCTGACGTCCGCTTCGCCGATTTCGATGATCCCGCGACCCTTCCCGCCGCCATGGCTGGGGGCGAACGGATGCTTTTGATCAGCACCGCTCGCGTCGGCACGCGGGTCGGCCAGCATCGTAACGCGGTGGAGGCAGCGGTCGCGCAGGGCGTGCGCCATATCGTCTACACCTCGATCATCGCCGCAGACGAACCGGGCAATCCCGCCATCGTCAAATATGATCACCGCGCGACCGAAGAGATTATCGAGGCGTCCGGCGCTGCCTGGACCCATTTGCGCGACAGCCAATATGCCGAGGCGGTTGCCGCCGCGATGGTCATTCCCGCGTTGATGGCCGGGACGAAACCGGACAATTGCGCCGACGGTGCGGTCGCCTTTGTCAGCCGCGACGATTGTGTCGCCACCGCCGTTGGCGTGCTGACTCAGCCGGGCCATGAGAATAAGGCCTATACGCTGACCGGCCCGGATCTCATTACCATTCCGCAGGCCATGGCAATGGCCAGCGACATGGCTGGCAAGCCGATCATCGTCGAACCGGTCGATGACGATGGCATGTTCGCCTATTTCGATTCTCTGGGCATTCCCCGTCATGCGTCGGACATCATGCCTGATGGACCAATCCCCTGGTCGAGCGATGACATGGTCACCTTTGGCCAGTCGATCCGCGAAGGCTATTTTGCCCGGGCGACCGATTGCGTCGAACGGATCACGGGTCGCAAACCCAAATCGCTGCGCGAGGTCATGCTGGCGCACAAGGCAAGCTGGCCGCTGTGAGAGGCGCGCTATTTGCCCTGCTGATGCTGGCGGGATGCGCAAGCGGCGGCAGCCAGGGCGGTGCGGGTGACGACTGGCCCTTTACCGGCGGCGATGTCGGCGGCAGCCACTTTTCCCGCCTGACCGATATCGATGCTAGCAATGTAGCGCGGTTGGGCCTGGCCTGGTCGCATGACCTTGGCACCAACCGGGTGCAGGAAGCCACGCCGGTCGTTGTCGACGGCATCATGTACACCAGCGGCAATCTCGGCCGGGTCTATGCGCTGGATGCTGCAACGGGAGCGTCGCTCTGGACCTTCGAGCCGGAGGTCGACATGCAGGCCAACCGTTCGGCCTGCTGTGATCAGGCCAATCGCGGCGTTGCCGTCGCCGATGGCAAGGTGATGGTCGGCGCGCTCGACGGAAAGCTCTACGCGCTCGATGCCAAGACCGGCGCGATCGTCTGGAAGGTCGATACGATCATAGATCACACGCGCGGCTATACCAGCACAGGCGCGCCAGAGGTTGCAGGTGACCTTGTCATTATCGGCAATGCAGGCGCGGAATATGACACGCGCGGCTATGTTACCGCCTATCGCGTCGCTGATGGCAAACAGGCATGGCGCTTCTTCACCGTGCCCCACGATCCCAAAGCCGGTCCGCAGGAAAATCCCGCACTCGATGCCGCGCTCAAGACCTGGGACAAGGACAGCCGTTGGGACATTGGCGGCGGCGGCACCGTATGGGATGCGATCAACTACGACCCTGCCTTCGACACTGTCTATATCGGTGTCGGCAATGGCGGACCCTATTCGATAAAGACCCGCTCGCCCAAGGGTGGCACAAATCTCTACCTCTCGTCCATCGTCGCGCTGGATCGCAAGACGGGGGCGGTCAAATGGCATTATCAGGAAACGCCGGGCGACAGCTGGGACTTTACCGCGACCCAGCCGATGGTGCTGGCCGATGTCGAGGTGGACGGAAAGGTCCGCCCCGCCATCCTCCATTCGCCCAAAAATGGCTATCTGTTCGTGATCGACCGGGAAACCGGCAAGCCGCTGCGGATCAATGCTCTGGTGCGCACCAACTGGACCAAGGGCTTCGACAAGGATGGCGTTGCACAGATGACGCCCGGCAATGTCGACTTTTGGAACGGTCCGCGCATCGTCTATCCAGCCTCGGCGGGCGCGCGCAACTGGTACCCCGCAGCCTATGATCCGACGCGCAAACTCTATTTCGCGCATGTGCTGGACATGGGCAATCTCATGTTCGGGCCGCCACCCGGCAAGCCTGAACAGGCCCGCCGCGCCAGGGCGCTCAATGTCCAGACCACGCTGATCTTCACGCCGATGTTGCAGCAGGTGCTGCCGACGCTGCCCCCGGCGGTTCGCGATCAGGTCGAAAAGCTGCCGGAAATGCAATGGGTCAAGGACAAGCCCTATAGTTCCGAACTGCGCGCCATCGACCCGTTGACCGGCAAGGCAAAATGGACTGTTCCGACCCAAGGGTGGCAGGACCGGATGGGAACGCTCGCCACCGCGTCGGGACTGGTCTTTCACGGGACGATCGGCGGCAAGCTGATGGTCAGGGATGCCGATACTGGCCGGCTGCTCAAGGAAATCGATACCGGCAGTTCGATCATGGCCGCGCCGATGACCTACCGGGTCAAGGGCGTGCAATATGTCGCTGTCGCAACCGGCTTTGGCGGTGGCGGCTGGGGCTATGTGCCCGACTATGCCGCGGGCTATCGCTTTGGCAATGCCAACCGCCTGCTGGTGTTCAAACTGGACGGCGGACCGGTGAAGAAGCCCGATCCGCTGCCGCCGCTGGAGGTCGCAGCTGCGCCCCCGGCGCAGAAGCCCGGCGTTACTGCGGCCATGATCGCGCGGGGGCAAGGCCTCTTCTTCCAGAATTGCGCCATCTGTCACAGCAACCAGTTGCGCTCGACCGCGCCGGACCTGCGCCGGATGCAGCCTGCGACCCATGATGTATTCGGCGCGATCGTGCGCGATGGTCTGTTGCTGCCGGGCGGAATGCCGCGCTGGGACGATATTCTGTCGACGCAGGATGTGGATGCGATTCATGCCTGGCTGATCGCCGAGCAGGGCGCGCTGCGTGACCGGGAAATCAAACTCAAGGCGGCGGGCAAGCCGCTCGATGCACCCAGCATCGCCGTCATGTCCAATTTTTAGGATCATACATGGAACAGAGCGATATCATCGTGGTGGGCGGCGGATCTGCCGGGGCTGCGATGACCGGGCGGCTGGCGGAAGCCGGGCTGGCCGTCACCCTCATAGAAGCGGGCAAGACCGATCGGCATATGCGTTCGCGCGTCCCTGCGCTGACCAGTTCGATCGTCCAGAATCCGGACTATGACTGGTGTTATCAGGTCGAACCGGATCCGTCGCTGGGCGGACGCGCCGACATCTGGCCGGCTGGGAAGCTGCTGGGCGGGGGAAGCGCTCTTAACGGCATGATGTTCATTCGCGGTCACCGCTGGGACTATGACCGGTGGGCGGCGTTGGGTGCCGATGGCTGGGACTATGCGTCGGTGCTGCCCTATTTTCGGCGGATGGAGGATAATGAACGCGGCGCGGATGCGTGGCGCGGGACCGGCGGACCGATCGCCGTGTCGGAAGGGCGCGCGCGCTATCCGATCACTGACCAGTGGATTGCGGCTGCGCAACAGGCGGGCATCGCCCGCTCGACAGACCTGAACGGCGAAAGCGCCGAGGGCGTCGATTATGTCCAGGTGTCCCAACGCAACGGCACGCGCTGTTCTTCGGCACGCGGCTATCTGCATGAACGGCGTGGCGGCAAGACGCCGACGATCCTGCTGGAGGCGCAACTGCTCCGGCTGCTGATCGAGGATAATCGCGCGGTTGGCATCGTCTATCGTCAGGATGGCGTCGAAAAGACATTGCGTGCGCGCCATGGCGTCATATTGTCGGCCGGGGCGATGAACACGCCGCGCCTGCTGATGCTGTCGGGCATCGGCCCGGCCGATCATCTGGCGGAGATGGGCATAGACCTGGTGCGCGACCTGCCGGGCGTGGGCCGCAATCTGCAGGATCATGTCGGTACCCATGTCGTCAATGAAGTCGATGGCGCGACGCTGAACAGCGACGCACAGGGGTTGCGCGGCGCGTGGCAGGTTCTGCGCTATGCGCTGGCGAAGCGCGGTGCGTTGACCACGGCGATCGGCCATGCGCAGGCCTTCGTCAAAAGCCGGGCGGATTTGCCCGTGCCCAATCTCCAGATCAGCTTTGCCGCCTTCGCCTTCGACTTTGACGAGCGGGGTCGGTTGATGCTGCGCAAAAATCCTTCCGTCTCGACGCTCGTGGGGCTGATGCGGCCCAGCCATCGCGGGCGGATCACGCTGCGTTCGCCCGATCCGTTGGCGCCCCCCGTCATCGCGCATCGGCAACTCGACAGTGAACTGGACATAGAACAGATCGTCGAAGGCATCGTTATCGCCCGCGATATTTTGCGCCAGTCGGCGATCGCGCCCCATGTGAAAAGCGAACTGCGACCCGGCGCGGCGCTGGCCGGAGCGGAGCAACTGCGCGACTATGTCAAGATGGCGTCCATCCCGCTCTATCACCCCGTCGGGACCGCGCGGATCGGTCGTCGGGACGATCCCGCTGCGGTGGTCGATCAGGATTTGCGCGTAATCGGCGTGGAGGGGCTGTGGGTCGCCGATGCTTCGGTAATGCCGTCGCTACCGGCGGGTAACACCAATGCGACGGCAATCATGATCGGTGACAAGGGGGCCGATCATGTCCTCAAGACGCTGCGTCGCAATACGCAGCCATCAGGATGATGGTTGCCCCGGCATACATTCTGCGCTTGCAATAATAGTAACGAATGTTAGTATGTGTTTCAGGAGAGAATAAGGAACCCAGGGCGATGCCAAACTATCCCCAGACCATCCATTTCGTCGGACTGAATACGCCCGTGGGCATCGAATGGTCCGCCCGCAATCTGGACGTCATCGGGACGATCCCCGCGGAAATTGACGGCGCCTTCTTCCGGGCCGTGCCGGACCCTGCCCATCCGCCGATGTTTGACGATGACATCGTGCTGTCGGGCGATGGCATGGTCGCGAAATTCGCGATCCATGATGGCAAGGTCGATTATGCGATCCGCTATGTCGAAACCGAACGATACCGGCTGGAAAAAGATGCGCGGCGCGCCCTGTTCGGCCAGTATCGCAATCCCTTCACCGACGACGCCAGCGTGGCGGGTCGCGATCGCACCGTGGCGAACACCACCCCGGTCTGGCACGGCGGTCGGTTGCTGATGACCAAGGAGGACGGCCTGGGTTATCAGGTCGATCCCGACACGCTGGAGACGCTGGGCCGCTTTGACTATTATGGTGCGCTCAAATCCCAGACCTTCACGGCCCATCCGCGCGTCGACCCGGAAACCGGGGAAATGTTCTTCTTCGGCTATGAGGCCGATGGTCTGTGTTCGACCAAAATTTCCTATGCGATCGCTGATCGCGACGGGAAACTGATCAGCGAACAATGGTTCGATCAGCCCTATTGCTCGACCATTCACGATTTCGCGATCACCGAACATTACGCCATTTTCCCGATCTTCCCCACCACGGCCGATCTCGACCGCTTGAAAGCGGGCGGCGCGCACTGGGCGCACCAGCAGGATCTGGAAAGCTGGGTCGGCATCATGCCGCGTTATGGCAAGGTAGAGGAGATGCGCTGGTTCAAGGGACGCAATGGCGTCTCTGCCTTCCATCTTGTGAACGCCTATGAGGAGGACGGCTTCGTCCATCTCGATCTCTGCCTGTCGGACACCAATGCCTTCGGCTTCATGCGCGAGGCGGGCGGCATCCAACGCGACCAGCGGGATATACAGGGCGGGTTGACCCGCTGGACCTTCGACCTGTCGAAGGAGGGTGACATGTTCGAGGAGCGTCTGGTTGGTCCGCCCGGCGACATGCCACGGCTGCGCGACGCGGATCAGGGGCGGCCTTATCGGGCGGCCTGGTATCTGTCGATGAACCCGCAAGGCGGGCCACCTTTGCCCGGCGGACCTGTAGGGGTTGCGTTCAACGCGCTGTTGCGGATCGAACCGGGCAATGGTCGTATCGACATGATGGGGCTGGAGCCGGGCATGGCGATCAGCGAACCGGTCCATGTGCCATCGACGCAGGATGACCATGAAGGCTGGCTGTTGATGGTCGTCGACCGGCAGGCAGGCGAGGCGGATTTCAAGTCCGAACTTTGGGTGGTGGAGGCCGGCGCAATTGCGGCCGGGCCGATCGCTCGCGTGCCCATGCCCATGCCGATGCGCGCGCAGGTTCATGGCGCATGGGTATCGGCCCGGCAATTGGCGAATGCGCGCCAGAATGTGGACAGTGAAGCCGCGTGACGGCTTGACAAATCGTAACGATCGTTATTTATCGAAGAGGAGGGGGTGGGCCTTATCCGTCGCCCCCTCCAAAAATACTGTCAGAGCAGAACAGTCGGGCAGGCAGGATCAGAGGACGGCAGGAAAGGCAGACGCATAAGCGTCGCCTGGACCGGCATCGCCATGGGCGGTCCGGTGATCCTCCCCCTTTGCCTTGCTGACTGACAATAGGGAGGAAAATAATGTCACATATCTGGAAGTCTGCATTTCGCAGCAATGCCGCCTGCATTGCGATGATGGCCGCGATGGCCGCTGGTCCCGCACTGGCCCAGGACGCATCCGCGCCGGAGCAGGCCGCCGATCAGTCGAACCAGTCCGCCGACATCATTGTCACTGCCCAGTTTCGCCAGCAGAATTTGCAGGACACGCCGATCGCGATCACTGCGGTGTCCAGCGAAACCCTTGCCGCGCGCAGCCAGACCAGCGTCACCGACCTTGGCCAGTTCGCTCCCAACGTCGCTCTGGCTCCCGCGACCAGCCTTCAGGGCAATTCCGTCACGGCCTTCATCCGTGGCGTGGGCCAGCTGGATTCCAGCTTCGCGCTGGAGCCGGGCGTGGGCATCTATATCGACGATATTTATTATGGCACGACCTATGGCGCGGTCATGGACCTCACCGATCTGGAGCGGGTCGAGGTGCTGCGCGGTCCGCAGGGAACGCTGGCTGGCAAGAACAGTGTCGGCGGCGCGGTCAAGCTGTTCAGCAAGAAGCCCGACGCAACAGCGGGTGGCTTCATCGAAGCGACCTATGGCAGCTATGACCGGCTGGAACTGCGCGGCAGCGCCAACATCCCGTTGAGCGATAGCCTGTTCCTGCGCGTGTCGGGCGTGTCGAAAAATGTCGACGGCTATATGAAACTGCTGGACTATGGCTGCGTCAATCCCGCGTCGGGCATCGCGCCCACCGGCACCAATGACAAGGGGTGCCAGGTTGGCACCGAAGGCGGCATCGACCTCATGGCTCTGCGCGCCGCGCTGCGCTTCGCGCCGGTCGGCTCCCCGCTGGAAGTCAACATCGTCGCCGACGTGTCGAAGGATAATAGCGAAGCGGTCGCGACCAAATTGCTCTATGCCAACAACCCGCTGGTGCGCAGCTATGTGCCGGGCAATCCTACGGCCGGCATTCCGTTCGACAGCCGCTTCATCACCGCGTCGAAGAGCTACACCTCCTACGCCAATTATGCGACGGGCGGCAATTACACGACCGTGTTCGGCATCCCGACCCAGGTCGCACCCGGTGGCTTCTCCGCCAGCCCGACCAGCTCGGTGAAAAGCTGGGGCATTGCCGGGACGATCGACTATGATCTGTCCGACATGCTCAAGCTCAAATCGATCACCGGCTATCGCAAGGCGGACGGCACCAGCGCGATCGACGTGGATGGCTCGCCGCTCGCCATATTGCTGCAGCAGTTCAACTACAGCCATGAACAATTCACGCAGGAATTGCGCCTGAGCGCCAATTTCAACGATGCGGTCGACCTGACCGTAGGTGGCTTCTATTACAAGGCGACCGATCTTCTGTCAGGGCGCAGCGCCATCCCGACGCTCCTGTTCGATTTCCTGGTTGATGACGTGGTCAAGAACCGCAGTGCATCGGCCTTCGCCCATGCCGAATTCCATGTCACCGATGCGTTCAACGTGATCGCGGGCCTGCGCTACACTGACGACAAGAAAACCTATAATTATTCGCGCCGGAATATCGACGGCAGTCTGCCCAGCGGCGCTTTCTTCACGCCCAACTTCCTGCTGGCCGGTCTTGACGGACTGTCGGGCACGTTCAAGGGCGATCGCCTCGATTACCGTCTGGGCGTGAATTATCGCTGGAACGACCAGTTGATGACCTATGCGCAGGTATCGACCGGCTTCAAGGGCGGCGGCATCAACCCGCGTCCTTCAGCCCCCGATCAGGTGCAGACTTTCGGCCCGGAAAAGCTGACGACCTATGAAGCCGGTTTCAAGGCAGACCTGATGGGCCGGATGCTAAGGCTGAACGGTGCTGTGTTCCTCAATGATTACAAGGATATGCAGCTGGTGCGCTATCAGTGCCCGGAAAGCGTCGTATTTTCCTGCTCGGTCCCGTCCAACGCGGGCGACGCGCGCGTCCTTGGCTGGGAACTGGAAGCATCGCTTCGTCCCACCGACGGCCTGTCGATCGATGCGTCCGCAGGCTATCTCGACTTTGACTATAAGAAGATCACCAATCCCGCGACGCTGGTGACGAAAAATATGATCGCGCCTTTCATCAGCAAATGGCAATTGTCGGCGGGCATCCAGTATGAAGCGGATCTGGCCGGATCGGGCACGCTGACACCGCGTATCGACTGGTCCTGGCGCTCCAACTATTTTTACAACGCCATCAACAATGCCTTCAATCAGATCAATCCGCCGCATCTCGTCAATGCGCGCCTGACCTATCAGGGACCGGACAAGGACTGGTCGCTCAGCCTTGGGGTCACCAATCTGCTCGATAGCTATTATTATGCTGGCAAGGCGGAAAATGTCGGCAGCTTCGGCGTCGTTTCCGGCGTGGTCGGCCGGCCGCGCGAATGGATGATCACCGCGAAAAAGAGCTTCTGACACAGGCATCAAAAATGGCCGGTCGCCGGACAAGGCGACTGGCCATTGCCGTGCATGACAGGCTGATGCCGCGACGGCTTTGGTCGGGCAGGGCGGCAGGATATGCTGCTACCGGCCCCATGAACGCGATTTACGATGACGCCTTGCGATCGACAGAGACTTGTGCCGCCCTGCTTGGCTGGATAGGCTGACGCCATGCCCGCCTCGCGCTTCTCCCTGCATGCTCGCCTGGTCGCATTGCTGTGCATTGCGCTGCTGGCCCTGTTTGCGGGCATGGGCCTTTCGCGGATGATCGATAAGGTGCAGCATGCGCCCGGCGCGGCCCAGGCCCATGGGCATCTCCTGTTAAGCGCTCTGACTGTGGAAGAGGCGCATGACGCCGACCATGATGTCAATGGCGAGCAGGAAGAAGGGCAGTCCGATCGCTTGCCTGACAGTCATCACCATCATGGCGATAGCGGGTCCGGCCTCATCCTGCTCACGCAGGCAGGACTTGCTGCGCCCTCGTCGCGCTTTGCGCCGCCCGCCATGATGATTGATCAGGTAGAGCCGGACTCCGCCTTTCAGGGGCAAGAGCGCCCACCCAGGCTGTTCGCTTTTCGCGTCTGAACCTGCGGTCGCCATGCGGCGCGGGTTGATCCACGTCGCATAGCGAAAGCCTGTTTCATGTTTCGATATTTTAAGGCGCGCGCTGTTCCGCGCCTGACCATCATGCTGCTTGCCAGCGCTCTCTTTCCCGCTCCGCCATTGGCAGCGCAGGGGCTGACGCTTGCCGATGCGCTATCGCGCGTGGCGCAGGCCGATCCCGGCGTTGCCGTGACTGCCGCCCAACATGACGCGGCGAGCGCCGCCATTAAGCAGGCGGAGGTCCGGCCCCAGGATGTCGTCACCGTCGACCTGGAGGATCTGGCCCGCACCGGTCCCTACACGCCGATCGCTAGCACCCAGACGACCGCCTGGTATGAGCGGACCTGGGAACGCGGTGGCAAGCGGGAGGCGCGGATCGGCGCTGCGCGGCTGAACCGCGATGTGACCGACCAGCGCGGCCGCCTGCGCCAACTCGACATATTGGCACAGGCGCAGACCGCCTGGGTGGAGGCGCTGGCGGCGGAAGCCGAAATCCCCGTTGCGCTGGAACGGCTGACGCTCGCCCAACGACTGGAGCGGGAAGTGGCGCGCAGGGTCGCGCGCGCGCTCGATCCCCTGTTCGCGCTGGAGCGCGCCCGCACCGCCGTGGCGCAGGCCCGCATCGCCCATGAACAGGCGATTGAGGCTGCCCGGATTGCGCGCATGTCGCTGGCCGCATGGTGGGGCGCGCAGGGCGACGTGGAGATCGATACCAGCAGCTTTTCCCGCCTGGCGCCCGATCCGGCCGCCGACGCACAGCCCATAGATGTCGCGCTGCTCGATGCAGAGCGTGATGCGGCGGCGGCGCGCGCGCGACTGGCGGAGGCGAACAGCGCTGCCGATCCGGTCCTGCGCGCGGGGCTGCGCCATTATGGGCAGGGCAATGATGTCAGCATCGTGGTCGGCGGCTCCATCCCGCTTGGCAGTCGGCGCGCCCAGCGCGGCAATGTCGAGCAGGCGCAAGCCGAACGCCGTGTCGTCGAAGCCGAAATCGCGGTGCTGCGGGTGCAGGCGACGCGCGACATAAACCGGCTGCTGGCGCAGCGCGCGACGATCGTGCGCGAAATCAACAAGATCGACAATGTGGTTCTGCCGAGCGCCGAACGCGCGGTCGTGCTGGTGCGCGACGGCTATAATCGCGGCGGCACCGCTTTCACCTTCCTGGAAGTCACGCAGGCACAGGAGGCGATGATCAATGTCTATGATCGCCGCATCGCCCTGCTCAAATCCTACCATCTCGACGGCGCACGGCTTGATCGGCTGACCGGTCGCCACGCCCCCCTTCTTGCCAGCGCGGAGAATCGCTGATGTCCCCCTTGTTGAAATTTGCGGCCCTGCTGCTCGCCCCCACCTGGCTCGCCGGGTGTAGCGAAGCCCCGCCCTCGCACGATCATGAGGAGCATGGCGCGGAAGAGGCCGAGGAAGAGCGCGGTCCCCATCGCGGTCGGATGCTGCGCGACGGCAATTTCGCGGTTGAAATCAGCATCTTTGAAGATGGCGCCGAACCCGAATTCCATGTCTACGCCTATCGTGACGACAAGCCGGTCAGGCCGCAAGATGTTCAACTGAGTGTCGAACTGACCAGGCTGGGCGGCAAGATCGATCGATTTGCCTTCTCCCCGCAAGATGATTTTCTGCGTGGTCGCGGGGCTGTGGAAGAACCGCATAGTTTCGATGTAAAGGTCATGGCTGCCGAAGCTGGCCGGACGCATAAATGGAGCTATGCGTCCTATGAAGGCCGGACCACCATCGCCGCGGACGCTGCGCGGGCGGGCGGGGTGCGGTCCGAACGGGCAGGGCCAGCCTCGATCGCCGAATTGATCGACTTGTCGGGTCGCATCGAAATCACGCCTGAAGGCAAGGCCGACGTCCGCGCCCGACTGCCTGGGCAGATCATGTCGATGAACGGCGAACTGGGGCAGACTGTGCGGCGTGGCCAGGCACTGCTGCGCGTCGAATCCAGCCATTCGCTCCAGACCTATGCCGTCACTGCGCCGATCAGCGGCATCATCGTGGAAAAAAATGCCAATATTGGGGACATGACCGGGGACCGGGCGCTGTTCGTGATTGCCGATCCGGCCAAGCTGCATGCCGAATTTTTCGTCTATCCGCGCGACGCTGAAAGGGTGCGGGTAGGGCAGAAGGTCGCGCTACGCAGTTTGTCGGGTGCGGCCCGGCTGACTGGCTCAGTGGAAGCGATATTGCCGACCGCAGACCTGGCCAGCCAGACCCTGCTCGCCCATGTCCATCTGCCCGAATCCGCAGCCGATCAGTTCCGCCCCGGCATGGGAGTGGAAGGCGCCTTCGCCGTTGCCGAAACGCAGGCGAAGCTGGCGGTGCGGACCAAGGCGATCCAGCGCTTTCGCGATTTTGATGTCGTCTATGCCAAGGTCGGCAACAGCTATGAAGTCCGCATGCTCGAACTGGGCCGCAGGACGCCGGAATGGACAGAAGTGCTGGACGGGCTGGAGCCCGGCACCGAATATGTCACGGATGGCGCTTTCCTGATCCGCGCCGACATCGATAAGTCGGGAGCCAGCCATGACCATTGAGGCCATCGCCGCCGGCCAGCCCCCGCTGCTCGAACGTATCGTCACCACCGCCATCCGCTTGCGCTGGGCGGTGCTGGCTGCCGTGCTTGTGCTTTGCGCACTTGGCATATGGAGCTTTCAGCGGCTGCCGATCGACGCGACGCCGGACATCACTAATGTCCAGGTGCAGATCAACAGCGAAGCCGTCGGCTTTTCGCCGCTGGAGGCGGAACAGCGGGTCACCTTTCCGATCGAAACGGCGATCGCGGGCCTGCCGGGGCTGGACTATACACGCTCCATCTCCCGCTACGGCCTGTCGCAGGTCACTGCCGTCTTTGCCGATGGCACCGACATTTATTTCGCGCGCCAGCTGATCAACGAACGGTTGCAGACCGCGCGATCGCAATTGCCGCCCGGCGTCGAACCGGAAATGGGGCCGATCGCGACCGGCCTTGGCGAAATTTTCATGTACACGCTGGAGGCCAGACCGGGCGCGCGCAAGGTGGACGGCACGCCCTATAATGCGGAGGATTTGCGCACCTTGCAGGATTGGGTCATCCGCCCGCAATTGCGCAACACGCCGGGCGTCACTGAAGTCAACAGCATCGGCGGCTATGAACGGCAATATCATGTCACTCCGTTGCCGGACCGGATGGCGGCCTATGGGCTTGCGCTCGATGATGTGGTCGAGGCGCTGGGCCGCAACAATGCCAATGTCGGCGCAGGCTATGTCGAACGCTATGGCGAACAATATCTGGTCCGGGTGCCGGGGCAGGCGGGGGGCGTTGAAGACCTCAAATCCATCATCGTCACCAATCGCGGCGGCGTGCCGATCCGCATCAATGACGTCGCCGATGTCGGTATGGGTCAGGAATTGCGTACCGGTGCCGCCACAGAAAACGGGCAGGAAGTCGTGCTGGGCACAGTCGTCATGCTGGCGGGCGAAAATAGCCGCGTGGTCGCGCGCGCAGCGGCGGAGCGGCTGGATCAGGCGGCCAAGGCGCTGCCCGCCGGGGTCGAAGCGGTCGCGATCTATGACCGGACCGATCTGGTCGAACGGGCAGTCTGGACGGTCGAGAAAAACCTGCTCGAAGGCGCTTTGCTCGTCATCGTCGTGTTGTTCCTGCTGCTCGGCAATGTCCGCGCCGCTCTCATCACCGCGGCCGTCATTCCCATTGCGATGCTGATGACCATCACGGGCATGGTGCAGGCGGGGGTGTCGGGCAATCTCATGAGCCTTGGCGCGCTCGATTTCGGTTTGATCGTCGATGGCGCGGTGATCATCGTGGAAAATTGCCTGCGCCGCTATGGCGAGGCGCAGCACAGCCTTGGCCGCCTACTCGACCGCGACGAGCGCTTCGCGCTGGCCGCCTCTGCCACGTCGGAAGTGATCCGCCCGTCGCTGTTCGGCGTCCTCATCATCGCATTGGTCTATGTTCCCATCTTCGCGCTTACCGGGGTAGAGGGCAAGATGTTCCACCCCATGGCGATCACCGTCGTCATGGCGCTGACAGCTGCGCTCATCCTTTCGCTCAGCTTCGTGCCCGCTGCCATCGCCCTGTTCGTCACCGGCAAGGTCGAGGAGAAGGAAAGTCGCCTGATGCTCTGGGCGCGTCGCATCTATGAACCCGCGCTGGAACGGGCGCTGCAATTGCGCAAAGCCATTGTCGCGCTCGCTGTCGGCCTTGTGCTGCTTGCAGGCTTTGCTGCAAGCCGGATGGGATCGGAATTCGTCCCCAATCTGGATGAGGGCGATATCGCCATGCACGCGCTGCGCATCCCCGGCACCAGCCTGACCCAGGCGATCGGGATGCAGAAAGCGGTTGAATCCCGGCTCAAGCGCTTTCACGAAGTCGAGCGCGTCGTGGCCAAGATCGGTACGGCGGAGGTCGCGACCGACCCGATGCCGCCATCGGTCGCCGACACGTTCATCATGCTGAAGGACCGCAAGGACTGGCCCGACCCGCGCAAGCCGCGCACCCAGCTGGTCGCTGAAATGCAGGAAGCGGTCGAGCAGATACCGGGCAATAATTATGAATTCACCCAGCCGATCCAGATGCGCTTCAACGAGCTTTTATCGGGGGTCCGCGCTGATGTCGCGATCAAGATATTCGGCGACGATCTCGACGAACTGCTTCGCATTGGACAATCGGTCGAGGAGGTCGTCAGCCAGATAGACGGTGCGGCGGATGTCGGTGTCGAGCAGGTGACAGGCCTGCCGGTGCTGCAAATCACGCCCGATCGCGCCGCTCTGGCGCGCCTGGGCCTCAATGTGGGTGACGTTCAAAATGTCGTGGCCATTTCCATCGGCGGCAAGGAAGCGGGCGAAATGTTTGAGGGCGACCGCCGCTTTCCGGTGATTGTCCGCTTGCCCGAAGAGA
>NZ_JADOUC010000002.1:742500-1253579 GCF_015752145.1 Sphingobium sp. JAI105
AACCGACACAGGTGGAATGGTAGAGTATACCAAGGCGTTTGAGAGAAGTATCCTGAAGGAACTCGGCAAATTGCCTCCGTACCTTCGGAAGAAGGAGGCCCCACATATGCGCAAGCACTTGTGGGGGGCACAGGCCAGGGGGTAGCGACTGTTTAGCAAAAACACAGGGCTCTGCTAAGTCGGCTTCAAGACGACGTATAGGGCCTGACGCCTGCCCGGTGCCTGAAGGTTAAGAGGAGGAGTGCAAGCTCTGAATTGAAGCCCAGGTAAACGGCGGCCGTAACTATAACGGTCCTAAGGTAGCGAAATTCCTTGTCGGGTAAGTTCCGACCTGCACGAATGGCGTAACGACTTCCCCACTGTCTCCAGGATATGCTCAGCGAAATTGAATTCTCCGTGAAGATGCGGAGTACCCGCGGTTAGACGGAAAGACCCCGTGCACCTTTACTGCAACTTCAGAGTGGCATTAGGAAAGAGCTGTGTAGCATAGGTGGGAGGCTTTGAAACTTGGGCGCCAGCCTGAGTGGAGCCATAGGTGAAATACCACCCTGCTGTTTTCTGATGTCTAACCTCGCACCGTTATCCGGTGCAGGGACCCTCTGTGGTGGGTAGTTTGACTGGGGCGGTCGCCTCCTAAAGAGTAACGGAGGCGCGCGATGGTGGGCTCAGGACGGTTGGAAACCGTCTGTTAGAGTGCAATGGCATAAGCCCGCCTGACTGCGAGACTGACAAGTCGAGCAGAGACGAAAGTCGGTCATAGTGATCCGGTGGTCCCTCGTGGAAGGGCCATCGCTCAACGGATAAAAGGTACGCCGGGGATAACAGGCTGATGATTCCCAAGAGCTCATATCGACGGAATCGTTTGGCACCTCGATGTCGGCTCATCACATCCTGGGGCTGGAGCAGGTCCCAAGGGTTTGGCTGTTCGCCAATTAAAGTGGTACGTGAGCTGGGTTCAGAACGTCGCGAGACAGTTTGGTCCCTATCTGCCGTGGGCGTCGAAATTTGAGAGGAGTTGACCCTAGTACGAGAGGACCGGGTTGAACATACCTCTGGTGTACCTGTCGTCACGCCAGTGGCGCAGCAGGGTAGCTATGTATGGACGGGATAACCGCTGAAAGCATCTAAGCGGGAAGCCTCCCTCAAGATAAGATTTCACAGGACCGTGGAAGACCACCACGTTGATAGATCGGATGTGGAAGTGCGGTAACGCATGAAGCTAACCGATACTAATTGTCCTATTCGCGCTTAAACGGTTCATCACGAACCGCAGAGTCCCACCATCAATGACAGCTCTGGACAACAGATGCCTGACAGACATGGTCGGTTATCAAGCCAGCCAGATACAAATCTCACAAACACACGTGCACGGTATCGATTATAACCCCTTATATGCGCCTGCTTCATTGCTTGGTGACCATAGCGTCTGTGACCCACCCGATCCCATCCCGAACTCGGCCGTGAAACCAGTCTGCGCCGATGGTACTATTGCTCAAGCACTGGAAGAGTAGGGCGTCGCCAGGCATTGAAGCACGCGCATATCAGGACACAAAAACCCATTCACAGTTCATCAAAGGGCGGACCCAAAAGGTCCGCCCTTTGTCCTTTGGTGACGCGGGATGGAGCAGCCCGGTAGCTCGTCAGGCTCATAACCTGAAGGTCGTAGGTTCAAATCCTACTCCCGCAACCAATGCCAGTATAATAACTTCACCATTGCTATATGAACGCAGAACCCCGCAAGCCAATGGCTCGCGGGGCCTTTCTGTATCGCGCGAATTCATATGAAATGCGCCGGGTCCAACAGCCAGTCGAGCATGTAGCCCTCGACGCTCGCAAGCGCGTCTGGTGAGTAGGCCTTCGGTGGAGGCCGCGGATCAGGCGGCTTGGCGTTGATCGTTTGTAGCGCGCCAGTTCCAGGGAAGCAGTTCGTGCAGACAGTTCTGCGGGATGTCGGCGATGCGCGTGAGGACGTCGGCTACGCGAGCAGACGGTGCTGGTAGCTGTGCTCGCCGAACTCCGACCCTGATGCCTTTTCCGCTTCTGACGTCGAGCACGACAAGGCGCGCGGGCTCAACATTCGCGCGCTGGTCGAAAGCTGCCCGGACGATTTGTCGGGGCTACGCCATCGGGCGCTCCTGTCGACCGCCTATGGCACCCGGCTGCGCGCCTCCGAACTCGTTGCGGTGGCCGTTGCGCATATCGAGTAGGTGATTGATCCGTAAGCGCCGACGGAAGGTGGCGTTGACGCGGCCTGTCAGGCTTTCCGGCGTGTTCGCGGCGCCCATTTTTTCGCGAGCGCTTCCAGCCTTGCCTCGATCAGGGGGATATCGGGCTGGGCGTTGGGATCATGGTCTTCGCCGAGGGTATCGAGCGCTTCTTCATGATACTCATGCTGGGGGTCGCCGAGCGCTTCGAGCTTTTCGGCGTAACCCCATGGGCCGCCACAGTCCTCTGGAGGCCGCATGCCTACTGCGTCGAGGATGAGTGGATATGTCAGGTGCGGGCTGGCCGGGCTGACGCGCTCGATCTTGACGCTATGCTCCCAGGCGTCGCCAAAGTCATAGAGATATCGGAAGGTCTTGCGCCTCGTATCCGCCAGGACCTGGGCGAGAGTGGCCTTACGGGCATCGAGCGGCCCGTCGAAGCCATATTCAGGATCAGGGATGCCAAAGCCAGTCTGCCCGAAGCTCATTTCCCACAGGTGAGAGTCCGTCCACGAGAAGGCGGTCTGGATGACGGTGTGCAAGCGGTCCAGGCGGATATTGAGCGGCACCTCCAGCGTTCGGCTGACGGCCGGTGTGACATCGTCCAGCGCAATCTTCATCCGCACCACAGTGCCGTTGCTCACGCAGCCTTCTCCAGATCGTTGCTCAGCTTTGATGCCTGCCATTTCCACGGCAGGAAGTCATCGATCCGATTGATCGGATGGTTGCCGATGCGCTCAATGACGTCTGTGAACCACGCTTCAGGCTCGACGCCGTTGAGCCGGCATGTGCCGGCCAGGGAGTAAAATAACGCGGCCGCCTCTCCCCCCTTCATGGAGCCGACGAACATCCAGTTCCGGCGCCCGAGCGCGACACCGCGCAGGGCATTTTCCACCAGATTGTTGCTGATCTCAAGCCGACCGTCATCGCAGTAACGGATCATGGCCTGCCAGCGGTTAAGCGGATAGCGACACGCACGCGCCAGATTGCTGTCAGACGACAAGCCTCGGTTCTGGGTTTCGAGCCAGACGCGCAGCGCCTCCAGCTTCGGCACCGCCTTGATCTGGCGGATGCGTCGTCGCTCATCGGGTGGCGCGCTCTTGATGTCGCGCTCGATGGCGAAGAGCTCGGCGATCCGCACAACCGCCTCCGCCGCGATCGGTGACGGGCTCTTGTCCAAGATGTCGGTAAATTTCCGGCGCGCGTGGCTCTTATGTCGAGATCGACATAAGAGCCATTATCCAGAGCATGGTTTTATCTGGGGCCACGCGATGCTGATGTCCGGGATCGGCGAAAAAGCTCTGCGTGGACCTCGTGATAAAATCATAGGGACCGGAGGTACAAAAGCAGATCCGGCTTTGGCTTCCAAGGCGTGGCCTTTGCGGGTTCGATGCCAGCGTGCTTCCAAAAGTTCTGTAGCGCATCGCGCTTCATCTTCAGGTTCGTTAAGATATACCGGTTCGTGGTCGCGATGCTGGAATGACCGAGATAATCGCGGATCACGGTCACGTCGGTGCCTGACTGCAGGAGCGCGACGGCGCAGCTGTGGCGGAAAACGTGAGGAGTGATGCGGTCACGCGCCAACCTTGGCCGATCCTGGACGACTGGCGAGGCATGCTTGGTAAGGATGTACGCCGCTCCATCGCGGGTCAGCGGCTGGCCGTGTCGGTTCATAAAAACATGCTGCTGACCCGCGGCACCCGACAGGTTTTGCAGGCGCCGCAACGCGTCGGCCGTCTCGCGCCATAGCGGAACGAACCGCTCCTTGCGGCCCTTCCCATGTAGTCGGGCCTGGTGTGGCGGCGTCAGTTGAAGGTCCTGCCACAGCAGGCCGGTTGCTTCGCTCACTCTGGCGCCGCAATTATAGAGGAAAAGCAGCAGCGTGTAGTCGCGCCAGCCACTGCGGGTCCGCCGATCGGGATGGGCGATGATGGCCCGCACGTCGGTTGCTTCGAGGTAAGTTGCGGGCTTTTGCCTCGCCCGCTTCGACGGCAGCGCCAGCACCTGCGTGTAACGGAGGGCATTGTCGAGATCGTTGCGCAAGAGGTGCTTGAAGAAGCTGCGAAGCGCGGCACGGCGGCAGTTGCGCGTCGCGGTGGAGTTCGATCTTCCGCCCTCGAGATGATCGAGGAACCCAGCGACGGTGTCGGCATCGAGATCCTCCAGCACAAGCGCGGCGACCTCGCGGCTGCGATGCTGGGCAATGAATTGAAACAGCAGCTTGAGCGTGTCGCGATAGGCGCGCGTCGTATGTGGGCTCGCGCCGCGCTGACGCGGCAGATAGTTGGAGAAGAACGACTCCACCAGAGCGAACAGCATCTGAGGTCCGGCCTTACTCATCGTGGCTGCCGGGCGTGTCGCATATGTTGTTCGAAGCGCGTGCTCGCGAGTTCCAGGAGTTGCGGCGTCGCCTTCAGATAGACCTCGGTCCCAATGACGTTCTGGTGCCCGAGATAGGCCGAAAGCCAAGGGAGCTTGGCGTGAATGTCAGCACCTTCCTCCGCCCATGCCGTCAGGCGGTGAACCGCGAATGCATGCCGAAACTCATATGGACGCGCTCCGACGCGCCCTTGCGCAGGCTTGATATCGAGGCGGCGCAGGAGCTTGCGAATAGCTTCGGACGCAGCGTGGGTATGGAGTGGCGCGCCGTTGAGGCGAACGAACAGCGCTTCGGAATCCACTTGACCACGATCGTGAAGTAACCGGCATCGATCATCGACATAGAGGCGAAGCTCTGCGACAAGATCGTCGCGCATGGGGACGATCCGCGTACGCCGTTTGCTGTTGCGGATGAGCAAGGTCCCACGGTCGAGATCGACATCATCCATGGTCAGACGCACCGCCTCGCCGAGCCTGAGGCCGGTGCAGTAAAGCACGAGAATCAGCCTTCGCAGCATCGATGCCCATATGAAGCGGCCTTGGTGCGCTGACGCGGCGGCGAGAATGCAGCGGATCTCGTCGCGGCTGAAAATATAAGGAAAGAACGTCGACTCCTTCACCGGCGCAAAGGCGTGCTCGGGCACATAGCTGGTGGGATCGCGACGACGGCGATGCAGGCAAAGTTGACGAATGACCCCGAACTCATTGCCGAGCGTGACGGCCTTGCGGTCGGGCAAGCGGCCACACCAGCGGCTAATCGCTTCGGCCAGCGGAATATCGACATCGTCGCCCCACTGGTCTTCGACGAAGCGAAGGAAGCGTTCGATCTCAAACTCGCCGCGTCGATAGGGATGGCCCATGGCGCGCTTGAATGCCAGAAAGCTCGCGGCGTCGTTCCTCAACTCTTCCAGGACGACGACGGTGGTCATGTTGGCACCGGCAATGCGATCTCGCGCAGGGATGCGGTGGCGATCCGCACATAGGCCGAGACCGACTCTGGATCCCGGTGACCAAGGAGATCCGATACCACCTGGGGCCGCGTGATCTGCCCCCACCGAGTGGACCGATTGGTTTGTTAGTGCATTAAGCTCATCGCCGCCATATCCGGGTGGAGGTGGAGCGAAGCGGAACCGGAGGCCGGATATGGCGGTGTCGCCGTTTCCGGGGCCGGTGGTCGATAGCCCAGGCTGCTATGCGGGCGGACGGTGTTGTAATGCCGCCGCCAGGCTTCGATCAGCACTTTGGCCTCGGCAAGGCTGTAGAAGATCTCGCCGTTGAGCAGTTCGTCGCGAAGCGACCCGTTGAAGCTTTCGTTATAGCCATTCTCCCATGGTGAACCCGGCGTGATGTAGAGCGTCTTCACGCCGATCTGCCCCAACCATTTCTGGACGGCAGTCGCGATAAATTCGCTGCCATTATCGGACCGTATATGCGCCGGTGGCCCGCGCGAGATGAACAGGTCGGCGAGCGCTGCCAGAACATCCTCATGCTTGAGCTGCCGCGCGACGATGAGCGCCAGGCACTCCCTGCTGGCCTCGTCGATGATCGTCAAAATGCGGAACTTGCGCCCGTCATGCGTGCGCCCTTCGACGAAGTCGTAGGCCCATACATGACCTGGATATTCGGGCCGCAGGCGGATACAGGATCCGTCGTTGAGCCATAGGCGTCCGCGCTTTGGCTGGCGCAGCGGAACCTTCAGCCCCTCACGCCGCCAGATCCGCTCAACGCGTTTATGGTTCACCGTCCATCCCGCATGGCACAGCAATGCCGTCACCCGGCGGTAGCCATAGCGACCATATTGCTTCGCCAAAGCGATGATATCCTCTGTCAGTGCCTGTTCGTCATCCGCCCCGCGCGGCACCTTGCGCTGTGTCGATCGATGCTGACCCAGCACCCGGCATATCCGTCGCTCGGACACCGGAAGCTCTTGTCGCAAATGATCGATGCAGCGCCGCCGCCGCGCAGGGCTCAGAAGTTTCCCTTGGCAGCCTCCTGCAGGATCAACTTGTCCAGCGTCAGGTCCGAAATCGCCCGGCGAAGACGCTGGTTCTCTTTCTCCAAATCCTTCATCCGCCGCGCCTGGTCGGTCTTCAGCCCGCCATATTCCTTCCGCCAGCGATAATAGGTCTGCTCGCTGACCGCGATCCGCCGGCAGGCCTCCGCTGTCGAGGCCCCCTGCGCCAGCACAATCTCAACTTCACGCAGCTTGCCGATAATCTCTTCCGGCTTGTGCTTCTTGCTCGGCATTCATTTTCCCCTTCGTGGTCCAGACTATCATAGTCTCTGGGCCACTCAGCAGGGGGCAGATCAATATCCATTTTCTCTGAGCTACGACCGAACTGGACGCGCAGCAGCCGCGCGACGCGATGCTCGAGCTTTTCGATCCGCAAGGTCTGGGCTTTGACCGTGGCTTCCGCGGCCCTCCGTTCGGCCCGTTCCTGCTCCATGGCATCGGCCATCTCCAGCAGCATTTTCTGCAGGAGGACTGGGTCTGTGGGAAGGCGATCAAGGGCGAACCGCATGCCACCGATAATAGCCCAAGCCCACGGTAAATCCTACATAAAATGGCGGCTTTCCTGATCTTTTTGGCTATGCGAGCCTCGGCGTGATGACCTCGTCGTGGACGATCGCCTGCTTCCAGTTCATGCCTTCGAGCAACATCGCAAGCTGGGCTGCCGACAGCCGCAGCGCACCCTCATGGGCACGTGGCCAAACAAACTTTCCGCGCTCGAGACGCTTCGCATACACGCATAGCCCTGAGCCGTCCCAGACCAGAGCCTTCAACCTGTCGCCCCTTTTCCCGCGGAACAGGAAAACCGCCCCCGAGAAGGGATCAAGCTGAAGAATATTGCGCACCTGCGCCGACAGCCCATCAAACCCCTTGCGCATGTCGCACGGCGCCAGCGACAGATAGATTTTCGTCGAAGGCGGGAAAGCCAGGCTCAATGATCCAGCTCCCGCAAGACATCGAGCACCTGTTTCAGGGCGGCCCGATCGACCTCGCCATCAACCAACACCGTCAGGCCGCACCGCCCTCGAACCTCAATCCGCCCTGGCTGCCGAGCTTTGGCCGACGGAGAAGACGATGCCAGTTCGACAGGCACGAAGCCCGCCATCGCCCCGCGAAGCAGCTGCTTGCGCCAGGTATAAAGCTGGCCTGTTCCAACGCTGTGCCGCCGAGCCACGGCCGAGACGATCGCCCCCGGCACCGTCGTCTCCTTCAGGATCGCCAGCTTCTCCTCGTCGCTCCAGTTCCGACGCCGCTCCACCCGTACAAGCGCTCCGCCATCACCGCGACCGCTCATACGAGGCTCGTTTGACTGCTCGATGTCCATGCTCACACCTCCTCAAAGGCCGCGAGCTTTCCTATTCCGATGCCGGCAACAAGGCCGCCTTCCGTCGGCGCTTACATTGATCCAGAGGCGCGGTTGCTGCAGATTTTGCGCCACAATGGCGATCCGGACGGGGAGGGGGCGACCGCCTATCTAACCGCGGACGGTCGCGGCGATCGCGGCCTGGGCCGGAGCGGCGGGGATCACAGCAGGGCCACTATTCCGGCGGGCGCAAGTGAGGTGCGTGTTTCGGAAAATTCCGGACAGTTATTTCACTAAATCGCGGACAGGCATTTCAGTAAATACGGGACAGTGATTCCGCTAAATCCCGGACAGGGTTTGGGACAGGATCAAGGTTAGGTTTTGTGATGCGCCGCTCTGGCATTGTTGCTCCTCATCGTTGCGATGGGAGGGGTGATGCCAAGGCGGAAGCAGACGAGACGAACCGACGTGAAGGACATGCGATCGATCCTCCGGCTGACCTACGATCAGGGTTTGTCGGTACGGGCCGTGTCAGAGCGGCTGAAGCTTAGCAAGACGACGGTGTCGACCTATTTACTGCGGGCGCGCGAGGCTGGGCTGACAGGCTGGCCGTTGCCGGCCGGCTACGACGACGACGCAGCGATCGAACGGCTGGTGTTCCGCCGTGTCGGCCGCCCTCCTCAGGATCTGGGCGAGCCGGACTGGCCAGTGGTTGCGCGGGAGATCAAGCGCAAGGGCGTGACGCTGGTTTTGCTGTGGCAAGAATATCGGGCTGCCCATCCCAATGGCTATGGCTATACCTGGTTTTGCGATCGGTTCCTGTCCTTCCAGCGGCGGACCCATGTCAGCTTTCGCAATCGGTATGAGGCGGGCGCCGTCCTGCAAACCGATTATGCCGGGCAGACTGTGCCGCTGATCGATCCTGTGACGGGCGTCATCACCCAGGCACAGATCTTCGTAGCGGTGCTGGGTGCTTCATCCTTCACCTTCGCAATGGCCAGCTTGAGCCAGCAGTTGCCGGACTGGATCGACGCGCAGTGCCGGGCATTGGCCTTTGTTGGCGGCGTTCCGCGCGCGATCGTGTGCGACAATCTGAAAGCGGGCGTTGCCAAAGCGCTATGGTTCGAGCCCACGCTCAGCGCGACCTTTGCGGCGATGGCCGAGCATTACGATACGACGATCCTGCCTACCCGGAGCCGGCGGCCGCGCGACAAAGGAAAGGTCGAGGGCGCAGTGTTGATCGTGGAGCGCTGGATCCTGGCGCGGCTGCGCAATCGGCGCTTCTTCAGTCTGGCGGATCTCAATGCCGCGATCGCGGACTTGCTGGTTGATCTCAATGATCGGCCCATGCGCCATGTCGGCAAATCCCGTCGCGCAATCTTTGACGAGATCGAACGGACGGCATTGGCGGCGTTACCTACGTCGGTGTTCGAATATGCCGAGTGGAAACGCGCCAAGGTCCATCCTGATTATCATGTCGAGGTCGACAAGACCTTTTACTCCGTGCCGCACGGACTGATCGGCCGGCAGGTCGATATCCGCCTGACGCATCGAGTGGTCGAGATCTTCTACGATCATGCGCGGGTCGCCAGCCATATGCGGACATCGCAGCGCCGTGGGCACGTTACCGTGAATGAGCACATGCCCAAGGCGCATCAGCGCTATGCGAATATATCGCCAGCGAGCCTGATCGAGCGCGCCAGGAAAACCGGTCCTAACACAGCGACGTTCGTGGAAAGGCTGATGATCGACAAGCCACATCCCGAGCAGGGCTATCGCTCCGCCATGGGCGTCCTCTCGCTGGCCCGGCGCTACGAGCGCGATCGGCTTGAAGCCGCCTGCGATCGAGCGCTGGTGATCGGCGCCGTTACCTACTCATCCCTCAACGCCATCCTCAAGGCCGGGCTCGACAAGATCCAGCCGACAGCGGGGCCGCTCAAACCAACACCGGCGCACGACAACATCCGTGGCGGGTCCTATTATCAATAATGAAAGGACGATCTTGTGCTGACGCATCCTACCCTTGATCAAATGCATAGCCTGGGGCTAGCGGGCATGGCGGCCGCGTGGCGCGACATTGCCGAGCAAGACACCGCTGGCGATCTGACCCGAGACGAATGGCTCGGGCTCATGCTGGACCGCGAGATCGCCACTCGCGCCGATCGACGGCTGACTAATCGTCTTGCCAGCGCGAAACTGCGCTTTGTCGACGCCTGTGTCGAAAATATCGACTTCGGGGCGCATCGCGGACTGGATCGCCGCAATATCCTCTCGCTCGCACAGGGTGCCTGGCTCAAGGCAAATGAGAATCTCATTATCACCGGCCAAACCGGCACGGGAAAAACGTGGCTGGGATGTGCGTTCGGGCGACAGGCGGCGCGCCAGGATCACTCCGTCTTATATCTGCGCATGCCGCGCCTGTTCGAGGATCTTGCACTCGCGCGCCTCGACGGTCGCTTCCCACGCGTCGTCGACAAGCTTGCCCGCGTTCAGCTGCTCATTCTGGACGACTGGGGTACCCATAGTCTCAACGATCAGCAACGCCTTGATCTGCTCGAAATCTTCGAGGAACGGTATCGCCGCAGATCCACGCTCATCACCGCCCAGCTCCCCGTGGCGGCCTGGCACGAAATGATCGGCGAGCCCACGATCGCCGATGCTATCCTCGACCGCATCGTCCACAATGCCCATCGCATCACGCTGAAAGGAGACAGCATGCGGCGACAAAAAGCTCCGCATGGCTTGACCCAGGAAGCAAATATCGAAATCACTCAACCCTGACAGCAACCAGGCATCCACTGCCTACACCAGCTGTCCCGGATTTACTGAAGCGCTTGTCCGGGATTTAGCGAAGCAGCTGTCCGACTTTTGCGAAATACGCAAGTGAGGCGCTACAAGGCACGAGCGGCGGTTCGGGGCAGGCCGATCGATACCATCTTGGGCCAGGAAACCTGGGGTCTGCGCTGGACCCTATCCAGGCCGCCGGTGAAGGCTCGCGTGGAATATGACATCGGCAGCTTGGCGCTACACCCGGGATCGATCGGGCCGATCTTCTGGTCGATCATCCAGCGGGTCTTTGACCAAGGTGCGCTGCCCGATTTGACAGCGGAGGATATGGCTCGGCTGCTGAAGGGTATCAGCACGCACTCGACACGGATCGGGCTCAACCAGGACCTGTTTGCCAGCGGCGAGGGCTTCGCCGGCATCTTGGACGCGCTGCGCTGGAGGAGCCGGCGAATGCTGCTGGCCTACAATCGTAATCTGGCCGCTGAGCAAGGTGCAGCGGGCCGGCTCATGACGAAACTCGGTTAGGGGGCGAGAACGGATAAAGCCGGTTGCGCTGACCAGCGCAACCGGCGTGGTAATATTATCTGGCGTTCATCGTTAGCAAGTCATAGGTCGCGACCAGCTCATCGTTCTGATCCATGACGGCAGCAGCCCATCGGACTTCGCCTTGATCTTCCGTTCGCAGGGTTTTTGCCTTCACCGTCAAAATCACGCAGATCGAGTCGCCTGGCTTGACCGGCTTGGTAAAGCGTAGGCGGTCCAAGCCGGTGTTCGCGAGGACGGGTCCTTCTGCAGGGTCAACAAAAAGCCCGGCGGCAAACGACAGAATTAAGTAGCCATGTGCCACCCGCCCGCCGAAGATCGGGCTCCGCGCCGCTGCCTCCTCGTCCATGTGCGCGTAAAACTTGTCACCCGTGAACTCTGCGAATTGTTCAATATCGTTGAGCGTGATGGTGCGTGCGGCCGTTCGGAGAGTGTACCCAATTGGGAGTTCACTCATGTTTAGCCGGAAAGGGTGCGTCTCCCCTTCAGGCTGTGGCGCGCCTGGCACCCATCTACCGATCGTCGCCGCGATCTGACGTGGGCTACCCTGGATAGCGGATCGCTGCATGTAGTGTTTTATGCCGCGGACGCCACCCATCTCTTCGCCACCGCCGGCACGGCCGGGGCCCCCATGAATAAGCATCGGAAGCGGTGACCCATGTCCGGTAGATTCTCGGGCGCTGTCTCGATCGATCACTACGATACGACCATGAAAGGATCCCGTGCCGAGGATGAAGCGGCGTGTCAGTTCAGGATCGTGGCAGAAAAATGAGGTGACGAGCGATCCCTTGCCACGATTGGCCAGCGCGATAGCGTCTCCAAGTCCATTGTAAGGCATGATCGTCGATACCGGGCCGAATGCCTCCACATCGTGGACGTTCTTGGCGCCCCATGGATCATCGGATCTGAATAGCAATGGAGATACGAACGTGTCGCTGTTCGTTGCTCCGATGAGATCGACATTGTCGATACTGCCATAGACCAGTTTTGCATCTTCGGCGAGTTCGCGCGCGCGATTACGAACGTCTTGGGCTTGCGCCTTGGTCGCCAACGCGCCCATAGTCACGCCCTCAGCTTGGGGGTCGCCTACGACAATCTTTTCCAAGCGGGCCACGAGGGCTGATTGTACCGCGTCAATCAGCGGGGAAGGCACGAAGGCGCGACGGATCGCTGTGCATTTTTGCCCGGCCTTGACCGTCATCTCGCGAGCCACTTCCTTGACGAAGAGGTCGAATTCAGGGCTATCGGGGGTAGCATCCGGCCCAAGTACGGATGCGTTAAGGGAATCACGTTCGGCAATGAAACGGACACCTTCGCGAGCGATTATAGGGTGTGCCTGAAGTTTCATCGCGGTGGTTGCGGAACCTGTGAAGGACACGACGTCCTGACAGGTCAAATGATCAAGAAGATCTCCCGGCGTACCGACGATGAGCTGAAGTGCACCGCGGGGGAGAACGTCCGCCTCAATCATGATGCGTACGGCTGCTTCTGCAAGAAATGCGCCGGGAGACGCGGGTTTGATGATAGCCGGCATCCCCGAAATCAGCGTCGGTCCGAGTTTCTCAAGCATTCCCCAGATCGGGAAATTAAAGGCATTGATATGGATGGCAGCGCCTTGAAGCGAGGTGTACACGTGCTGTCCGACGAACGTTCCGCGTTTCCCAATCGGCTCCATGTCCCCATCCGCAATGATGACATCATCGGGTAGTTCACGTCGCGCTTTAGACGAGGTTGTAAATAGCGTGCCAGCGCCTCCTTCAATATCGACCCAGCCGTCTTGCCTCGTGGCACCGGTCGCCCAGTTCAGCGCGTATAGTTCTTCTTTGCGATCCATGATGGCTTGAGCGAGAGCCTTCACCATGAACGCTCGCTCATGAAACGTCTTTGCCCGAAGTGCAGGTCCGCCAACGTTGCGGGCGTGATCCAGCATCGCACGGAAATCGAGCCCCTCTGTGCCGAGTTGAGCGACGACCTCGCCTGTGATTGCAGAATGAAGCGGAACGGGTGTTCCGGTGGTTGCGACCCAAACGTCGCTAGCGTAATTTTTTAAAAGGGTGGTCATAGTCTATGTCCTAAACAAAGGGGCTCATCGGCCAGTGAACTGCGGTGTCCGCTTGGCTATAAAGGCCTCGACGCCTTCCTTGTAATCTTCACTCGCGCCCAGAGCGCGCATGGCGTCCCTTTCAAGATCAAGCTCTTCTTCCAGCGTATGCGCCCAAGATCCGCGAACAAGCCGCTTTGTTTCAGCATAACCGAGGGTTGGTCCTTGGGCGAAACGAGAGGCAAGCGCTTCGGCTTCCCCAGCCAGCTCGGCGTCATCCACGACTTTCCAGATGAGGCCCCACTCGGCAGCTTGGTCTGCCTGTATGGGTTGGCCAGTGAGCGCGAGTCCAAGCGCACGGGCCTGCCCGACGAGGCGGGGGAGTATCCATGTTCCCCCTGAGTCAGGAATGAGGCCGATATTGGCGAAAGATTGGATAAACTTGGCGGAGCGGGCCGCGATGACAATGTCGCAAGCCAACGCAATATTCGCACCGGCTCCGGCGGCAACGCCGTTTACTGCGCAAACAACGGGTTTGGGGAGGGACGTGAGGCGCCGAATGAGCGGAGCGTAATATCTCTCAACGGACTCGCCGAGATCAACTGGTGCGTCCCCGGGGGCAACAGCGCGATCTCCAAGATCCTGCCCAGCGCAAAATCCGCGACCGCTTCCAGTCAACAGTATAGCGCGGACGGAGGGGTCTTGCGCTGCCGCATCAAGTGCACTCGCAAGTTCACCATGCATCGCCACCGTGAAGCTGTTTAACCGATCCGGCCTGTGGAGCGTTATCCGCGCTACTCCGCCGTGGTGATCCACCAAAATGTTATCGAAGGCCAAACTGCCTCTCCGTGCCGTTGAATTAATAGACTGCCCGGTCAGACGGCTATTGGCAAGAGAAATTGTTGCGTATAGATATGCCCCTATGATGATGGATAACAATGCACGCGTCGCCGTGATCGGTGCTGGTACAATGGGAGCCGGGATCGCGCAGGTCGCTGCCCTATCGGGACATCGGGTGACGGTCGTCGATGCCAATGAGCGAGCGCTCCTGAATGGCAGTGCGGGCGTTACAAAAGCCCTGACGGCGTCCGTCACGCGTGGCTTGATGAATGCAGACGAAGCTGCTGCTGTAGCGAGCCGGATTATCTGGACCACTTCAATTGACGATATCGTAGATACCAAGCTCGTGATCGAAGCCATTATCGAGGATGAGAAGGCAAAGGCGGCACTCTTCGCCGCCGTGTCGGACCGTGTTGCAAATGATGCTGTCTTGGCGAGTAATACGTCTTCGCTTTCCATTGATCAGATTGCAGCGTCGGTACCTTACCCGGAGCGGTTCATTGGTCTACACTTCTTCAATCCGGCGTCTCTTATGCAGCTGGTCGAAGTGGTTCCTGGCTCGAGGACCTCACCAGAGGTGGTCGATGCTGCAATGGCGCTTATGCGTGCATGGGGGAAGCGCCCTGTGCTGGTTCGTGACGTTCCAGGGTTCATCGTCAATCGAGTTGCGCGGCCTTATTATGCTGAGGGCTTTGCAGCGTTCGAAGAAGGCATTGCCCCTGACATCATAGATCATGCGTTGACCTCCTGCGGCGGCTTTCGCATGGGGCCGCTGTCGCTGGCTGATCTGATCGGCCATGACGTCAACTATGCAGTCGCTGCCTCGGTGTTCGATGCTTACGATGGCCGCACGCGTTTTCGGTTGCAGCCGACCCAGCGTGCATTGGTCGATGCCGGCAAGCTCGGAAGAAAGTCCAGAGAGGGCGTTTATAAAGTTGGTCAACGTCCTTCGCCGGCGTTTGCGACATCAGCACCAGCGCCTTCCTCCATACGTGTGTCGGCGGCCGGCGGGACTTCGGTAAAATTGTTTCGTGAAGCTGGGCTGGTGTGCCACGATGACCCTGACCTTCCTTTTGGCATAGTCGAAGTCGATGATGTTCGGCTGGCAATGACCGATGGACGTCCTCTCGCCGTCCGTGACGATGTCGACGCTCTTGCCGACGTGTCACGCGACTTTGGCATTACGAATACGATCGTGATCACGGCGCGGGACGATAATGCTGCGTCGAAGGTTGCAGGTCTAGTTCAGGCTACTGGTCGTTCTACGCTGCTCCTTCCCGACCGCCCCGGTATGATCGTGCTCCGGACGCTCGCGCAACTCGCCAATGCCGCTGCAGATGCGGTTGAGGACGATGTTGCGGGAGTGGCCGCTATCGACGAGGCCATGACCTACGGAGCAAATCACCCCGAAGGTCCGTTGCATTGGGCAGAACGCGCCGGATTTGACCGGGTCGCGCTCGCGCTGACAAATATCGCGACAGCGTCTGGAGACAATCTCTATTTGCCTGCCAAGTGGCTAGCCCGCGCATGACAGATGATCGCGCAAGGGAAATCGCATTGGCGATGATGGCCCGTGAGGGCATTGCCAAGGCGCTGGGGATCGAACTCGAGGAAGCCCGCATTGGTTACGCCCGTATTCGCATGACCGTCCGAGCGGATATGCTCAATGGCTATGGAACTGCCCACGGAGGTATCATATTTACAATTGCGGATAGTGCATTCGCTTATGCCTGCAATTCCCGCGATGTGGCCACTGTCGCGCAGGGGGCGTCTATCTCATTTCTGGCCGGTCCCCGAGAAAACGAAATTCTTGTCGCAGAAGCTTCCGAAATTATGATTGCCGGCCGGAGCGGAAGCTATTCGGTTGTCGTCACCACGAGCGACGGCCGCGACATCGCCACCTTTCACGGGCTGTCCAGAAGTATTGGCGGCTCGGCTCTTCATCATGAGGCCTGAAAATGTTTGAAGCTTTTATTTGTGATGCCGTTCGGACCCCGATTGGACGGTACGGGGGTTCACTGGCATCCGTGCGCGCTGACGATTTGGGAGCAGTTCCGCTGGCAGCGCTTCGCGAGCGAAACGGCGGCGTGGACTGGAGCATCATTGATGATGTCATAATGGGCTGTGCTAACCAGGCCGGAGAGGACAACCGAAACGTCGCCCGGATGGCCGCTCTGCTCGCAGGACTTGGAGAAGAGGCGCCGGGGACGACGATCAATCGTCTATGCGGGTCAGGGCTGGATGCAACCGCAATGGCGGCACGAGCGATCCGCTCGGGAGACGCGGACCTGATCGTCGCGGGGGGCGTGGAAAGCATGTCGCGCGCGCCGTTCGTCATGCCCAAGGCGGAAGCTGCCTTTTCGCGCACAAATGCGGTATATGACACAACCATTGGTTGGCGTTTCGTGAACAAGGCTCTGAAGGCACGATATGGCATAGATTCAATGCCTGAAACGGCGGAAAACGTTGCTCAGCAATTCAACATCTCGCGTGAAGACCAAGATCGTTTCGCGGTCGAGAGTCAGCGTCGGGCGGCCGCCGCACAGGATAGCGGAAGGCTGGCCGCCGAGATTGTGGCCGTCGCCATCCCTCAAAAGAAGGGCGATGCGGTGCAGGTCAATCGCGATGAGCACCCACGGGTCACCGATATGGAGACTCTTCAGCGGCTCAAGCCGATCGCGCGTCCCGACGGGACAGTTACGGCTGGTAATGCTTCCGGGGTTAATGACGGGGCAGCTGCCCTGATCATCGCAAGCGAGGTTGCAATCAGGCGGCATGGCTTGACGCCGCGCGCTCGTATCCTGGGCGGAGCTGTAGCCGGTGTCGAGCCGCGCATCATGGGGATCGGACCCGCTCCAGCGACAGAAAGGCTGATGGCGCGCCTGGGTTTCTCGATTGCTAATTTCGACGTTATCGAGCTCAATGAAGCTTTTGCCAGCCAAGGCCTCGCTGTTTTGCGTCGTTTGGGCCTGCCTGACAACGCAGAGCACGTCAATCCAAATGGGGGAGCCATTGCACTGGGTCATCCGTTGGGCATGTCGGGCGCACGGTTGGCACTTACGGCAACGGAAGAATTGCATCGCCGTGGCGCCACACGAGCACTGTGCACAATGTGTATCGGCGTGGGTCAGGGGATTGCGCTCGCAATCGAACGGGTCTGACGAAATTAATTGACCGATCGGTCGGGCTATTATAAACGAGTCGGGAAACGGAGTAACGCTTATGTACACGACCGAATTCGACAAGACTGTAACGCCGTTGGCGCTTGCCGAAAGTGAGCCTGCGGAGCTGCTTGCAGCGTTTGAGGCGCGTGTCGCTGCTGACGAATTTATCGAACCGAAAGATTGGATGCCAGCAGCCTATCGCAAGACGCTCGTGAGGCAGATTTCACAGCATGCGCATAGTGAGATTGTGGGCATGCTGCCGGAAGGCAATTGGCTCACACGAGCGCCATCTCTTCGTCGAAAGCAAGTAGCGATTGCCAAGGTACAGGATGAGGCCGGTCACGGCCTATACCTCTATTGCGCGGCGGAAACGCTCGGGGTGAGTCGCGAGGAGATGATCGCAGATTTGCACTCCGGTAAGTCGAAATACAGTACAATCTTCAACTACCCCACGTTGACCTGGGCTGACATGGGGGCAATTGGATGGCTCGTGGATGGTGCCGCCATCATGAATCAGGTCCCGCTCCAGCGGACATCTTATGGTCCCTATGCGCGCGCCATGGTTCGCGTTTGCAAGGAAGAGAGCTTTCACCAGCGTCAGGGTTTCGAGATCATGATGCAGCTATCGTCGGGAACGCCTGACCAAAAAGCCATGGCGCAGGATGCACTTGATCGCTGGTGGTGGCCAGCGTTGATGATGTTCGGTCCGCCGGATGATAACTCGCCGAACACGGCGCAGTCGATGCGGTGGCGGATCAAACGTGACACCAATGACGAGCTTCGGCAGAAGTTTGTTGATACGACCGTTCCCCAAGTTGAGTATTTGGGGCTTTCCGTTCCGGATCCTGATCTTCGCTGGAATGAAGCGGAAGGGCGGTACGACTTCGGTGCGATCGACTGGGATGAATTTTATGCAGTCGTGCGCGGGGAGGGGCCTGTCGCCAAAGAACGCATGCAGGCACGCCGTAAGGCTTGGGATGAAGGGGCCTGGGTTCGCGAGGCGGCCAGCGCCTACGAAGCCAAGCAGGCACAGCGGCGCGCGGCTTAAGCGCGCGCCAGGAGGACAGAATATGAATAATGCACGGCAGGCTGGCCGCGACTGGCCACTTTGGGAAGTTTTTCTTCGATCGCGCGGGGGCTTGAGTCACAAGCACGTGGGTTCTGTTCATGCGTCCGACGGCGAAATGGCGCTGCGGCATGCGCGTGACACCTATACGCGGCGAATGGAGGGTGTGAGCTTGTGGGTGGCAAAGTCGAGCGATATAGTTGCATCCGATCCCGCGCAAGCGGGGGCCATGTTTGAACCTGCGTCCAGCAAGGTATATCGTCATCCCACCTTCTACGACATCCCAGACGTTGTGAAGCACATCTGATGCCCTCGCTTCCAACCATTCAACCCGAAGACGTCGCTATTGCTGAAGGCGCTGCGACGAAGGGCCAATTCGACGCGCTGGCGGACTCGCGCGCAGAGACCGCTCTTGTCGAATATCTGCTGCGACTTGGTGACGACAGCTTGATCCTGGGTCAACGTTTGACCGAGTGGTGCGGCCATGCGCCCTCAGTCGAAGTGGACTTAAGCTTGGCCAATCTGTCCTTGGATCTCATCGGGCAGGCCACACTCCTGCTGGAATTGGCAGGCGAGATAGAGGGACGCGGCCGGGACGCTGATGCGCTGGCTTTTCATCGTGATGTGCTCGCTTATCGGAACTGCCTGATGGTTGAGCAGCCCAATGGCGACTTTGCCCAGACTATCGCGCGGCATTTCCTCTTCACGACCTTTCAGGTAGCCTTGTACGAGCAGTTGGCGGCGTCTTCCAACGATCGGCTGGCAGCGATCGCTGCCAAGGCGATTAAGGAACTGCGCTATCATGTCGATCTGTCTGCTGATTGGGTCGTTCGTCTTGGCGATGGGACGGATGAGAGCCGGCAACGCATGATCGATGGCTTGGATTGGCATTGGCGTTTCGTGGAAGAATTGTTCCAGATGGACGATGTCGAGCAGACGCTGGCGGGCGAGAGTATTGCTGTGGACCGTGCCGCCTTGCGACCGGCGTTTGACGCAGCGGTAGAGCGCACGATGGCTGCGGCATCGCTCCCATCGCCGACTTACCCGCGGGCAGTGCTGGGCGGTCGAAAGGGACATCATAGTGAGCATCTTGGACATCTGTTGGCAATCATGCAGTATGTGCCCCGGACCTACCCTGACGCCCGCTGGTGAACACAACGATGTGTCTTTCCGCCGCAGACGAGGCGGCAATCCTCGCCGCGCTTAGCAAGGTTCCTGATCCTGAGATCCCTGTGATCTCGGTTACAGACCTTGGCATTGTGCGGGGAATCGAACGCGATCCGCCGGCCGTTGTCATTACGCCTACATATTCTGGCTGTCCCGCCACCGTTGCGATCGAATCGTCCGTAAGAGGCGCTCTGGATGCCGCTGGCTTTTCAGCGGTACAGATCAGGACTGCTCTGGCACCCGCGTGGACGACGGACTGGATCAGCGACCTGGGACGGGAGCAATTGAGAGAATATGGTATTGCGCCGCCGCCTCGGGGTGCCGCAGCGCATTCGCTTCAAGCCGAACAGAAAGTGGCGTGTCCGCGCTGCAACTCTACAGACACGCGCGAAATTAGCCGGTTTGGTTCCACGCCTTGCAAGTCGCAATGGCAATGCCGCGCTTGTCTCGAACCGTTCGACCGATTCAAGTGCCATTGAAAGGTGCCATCATGTCTACCCAGTTCCATTCCCTGCGGGTCGTCGATATCGCAGAGGAAACCAGCGACGCCATCGCGCTGACATTGAAGCCTGATGCCGAGCACGATAAGGACTTCGTGTTCAAGCCGGGGCAGCATCTGACACTGCGGGCGATGATTGATGGCGAAGACGTGCGGCGGAACTATTCGCTATTTGTTTCTCCGCAAGAGCGCCTTCTACGTGTTGCCATCAAGCGCGTCACAGGAGGCGTGTTTTCCAATTGGGCGGCCAATGACCTCAAACCGGGTGACCGTATTGACGTGATGACGCCGCGCGGTCATTTCACCTGGGACTTCGAACAGGGCCAGCGCCGTAATTATGTTGCTTTCGCTGCAGGTTCCGGGATCACTCCGGTGCTGTCGCTTTTGAAGACCGGGTTGCTTGTTGAGCCGGAAAGCCAATTCATCCTTCTTTATGGCAATCGGACGACTAACTCCGTTATGTTCCTCGAGGACATTGCGGCTTTGAAGGATCGTTATCTGGATCGTTTCCAGGTGTATCACTTCCTTGATGGCGAGGCGGACGAGATCGAACTTTTCAATGGCAGGCTTGACCAGGAGCGGGTTGCGACGGTGCTTGAGACTGTTGTTGATCCTGCCTCAGTCGATGCCGCTTTCATTTGTGGCCCAGGGCTCATGATGGATGCGGCGGAGGCCGCGTTGATAGAGGCCGGGGTAAACCCGGACATCATCCTGGTCGAGCGCTTCTCTGTCGGCAGGCCTGCGGGCGCGGACGCTGCAGCGGCGATGGAGGCAACGCGCGAAGCCGAAGGTCTGACGCTGCAAGTGGCCATCGATGGACGCCGCCGCGTCGTTCCGTTCGACGTTGCAGCGGGGAACATATTGGATAGCGCGCGCGCCGCGGGCCTCTCGGCCCCTTACGCCTGCAAGGCTGGGGTCTGCGCTACTTGCAGGGCTAAGCTGGTGTCTGGCGAGGTGAAGATGCTTGCCAACTACGGATTAAGTAAGGAGGAGGTTGCCGCAGGCTACATCCTTACATGCCAGTCGGTGCCTGTCGGCGAGGGCGTCGTGGTGGACTATGATGCCTGAAGCCGCCCTGCTGGTTGAACAGCATGATCATGTTCTCACGCTGCGTTTGAACCGGCCCGACCGGCGCAATGCGCTAGCGACGTCTCTTCTGGCCGCAATTGCCGAACAGTTGACGATGGCTGATGGCGCTGCGGAGATTCGGGCTGTCATAATCACGGGGAGTGACACGCTGTTCGCTGCTGGGGCGGATATCAACGAACTGGCTGAAGCGACAAGCGCAGATCCTATCGAAAGTCCGCGCTATCAAGCTTGGGCTGCAATTCGAGGGTTTTCCAAACCGCTTATCGGAACGGTTGAAGGATGGTGTCTGGGCGCTGGATGCGAACTTGCATTATGCTGCGATATCGTCGTCGCCGGGGCAGGCGCAAGCTTTGGTCAGCCTGAGACCAACCTTGGGATCATTCCGGGGGCGGGCGGTACGGCTACGCTCACGCGTTTAATCGGGCGTGCACGCGCAATGCATATGGTTCTGACGGGCGAGACTATCTCTGCGAACCAGGCTTTCGACGCTGGACTGATCGCTTCCGTTGTCGATCCGGGCAACGCTTATGCAACAGGGTGGGCGCTTGCGGTCAAGATTGCGGCGCGCGCACCTCTTGCGATGGCCGCTGCAAAGGCGAGTATCAAAGACGCGTCATTATTGCCCGAAGATGAGCATCTGCGCCGCGAACGTAGGCGCTTCGTGGAACTTTTGAGCTCTGATGACAAACAAGAGGGCATCGCAGCATTCAAGGAGCGCCGCGCCGCTGTGTGGCGCGGCATCTGACATGAGTGGGGATGGCCGAGTCTGGCACACAGATGCTAGAATTTGGCAGGTTGTGACAAGCAGGTGGAGAGGTTTGGCGCCAAAGATACGCCCGAGTTGAACTTTCATATGGCGCTTCCTGCCATAGCCTGTGGAGCAACCGGGATGACAAACTTTTACACGGACGAACGGACGTTCTGGCACTCGACAGGGGTCCAGTCCCTGTTTCTGCCGCTTGACCGATGGGTGCAGCCCCCAACCGGTTCGTATGGTGCTGATACTCCCGATTCAAAGCGCCGGTTGCTAAACCTTGCTCAAGTTTCCGGATTGACGGGCAAGCTCAATGTCATGAGCGCTGTACCCGTCACTACGGAAGATATGTGCCGTGTGCACACGAAAGACTATATATCGCGCTTCCGCGAGGTCAGCGCTGCAGGAGGGGGCGAAGTGGGATTGCTTGCTCCCTTCAGCATTGGCGGCTTCGAGATCGCAGCGATGTCTGCGGGATTGGCCAAGCGAGCCGTTGACGATGTGTTGAGTGGCCGCGCCCGTAATGCCTACGCTCTTTGCAGGCCGGCAGGGCATCATTGTCTTCGTGATCAGGCAATGGGTTTTTGTCTTCTAGCCAACATTCCGATCGCCATCGAAGCTGCGTTCGCAAAGAAGCAGGTGTCGCGTGTCGCAGTTGTGGATTGGGACGTTCATCACGGGAACGGGACCCAAAGCATCTATTACGATCGTAGCGATGTGCTCACCATTTCCCTCCATCAGGATGGGTGTTTCCCTCCTGGATATAGCGGCATCGAGGATCGTGGAGAGGCCCAAGGTTATGGGCATAACATCAATATTCCTCTGCCCCCGGGCAGCGGTCATGAAACCTATCTTCACGCTCTCGAGCAGATCGTCGCGCCAGCGCTACGAGCCTATCGACCCGATCTGATCGTCGTCGCAAGCGGTCTTGACGCCAGTGCTGTCGATCCGCTTGCGCGGATGATGCTGCACAGCGAAAGCTACCGGGAGATGACGAAGGTAATGATGACATTGGCCGATGAACTGAGCGATGGCCGATTGGTGGTCGTTCATGAGGGCGGTTATTCAGAAGCCTATGTGCCCTTCTGCGGCCACGCTCTTCTTGAAGCTCTCGCCGATGAAACGACCGAAGTTGTCGATCCTGAATTGGAGTTCTTTCAGCTGCAACAACCCCGGTCTCACATCCTGGAGTTCCACCGGCAGCTGATTGCGGAATATAAGGAAGCGCTCGACATCATCTAGGTGCATACCCCGGCTCCGTCCTGGAGCCGGGGCTCAAGCGCAAAGCCTATGTCGACGCGTCTGTCATGACCTGTGCATTGTTCATCAAGGCGGCCGCCAAGTTCTCGCGCAAGCTTTCCGCGATTTGCGCTGCCTTGTCGCCGCGCGCTATGATGGCCAGATAGCCTATGTCGTCGTAGCCTTCGAAGGGCACAGGCCGCGCAAACCGGTGGCGAACCGACTGGATTAAGAGCGGCTGTGACACGTCAGACACGCGCACGACGCCCTTGCAGCGCAAAAGGTCAGGCTTGTGCTGCGCCGCCGTTCGGTCAATGGCGCTGCTAAAATCTCCCCAAGCAATACGGCACTCAATGGCAACCTTGGCGGTGCTGATTGCGTGACCCTCATGTCCATCGCAACACCTTCGGGGTTGTGGAGGGGATGATTTAGCCATACCTGTTTGTTGTAACAGCGCCGCCTTCAAGCCCGCAAAATCATTTGCTCTGAGGCGCTCAGCCCACGGGGCACGTAAACCCAGGCTCTTGATCAACGCGGCATGCTTGCGATCGTCGATCAAGTCCAACTTGCTGAGATGGACGGCGTCGGCAAAGGCCAACTGGTTCCTTGCCTCAATGTTATTGGCCCATGTTGTGTCGTCATTCAGGGCATCAACGACAGTCAACACGCGCACGGGCGCAAAGGTGGATCGAGCCCAAGGGTCCGCAGCGATCTGCGCAAGCATGTTCGAGGGATCTGCAATTCCAGTTGTTTCTACGATTATTTGGTCGATGGCGGGGACAAGTCCCTTCCGACGACGCAGCACCAGGTCCCGCAGTGTATAAACGAGATCTTGCCGCATTGCGCAACATACACATCCGCCCGATAGCAGAGTCGGCTCGGGTGTAGAGGTCGTTCGCAGGGCGTCCCGATCAAATCCAATATCGCCTACCTCGTTGACGATGATCGCACTTCGATGAAAACTTTCATCCTTCAGCATTTCGTGAAGAAGAGTAGTTTTTCCGGCTCCCAGGAAGCCGGTCACGACTATGATAGGTATCATTGCACCCCCAAATTGCCATTCCGCGTTAAGCTGTGGCTGTCCGTTCTTACGCAACGCAACGTGCGGGGCATCATGGCGACCATGCCTTTGAAACGAACAGCGCTGTCGTTTAGTCCTCCTTGCCGCGGTCGAAGACAGTTCGTCCTTCAAAGACAGTTAGCAAAACCTTCGTGTCACCAATCTCGCTCGACGATATGCTGAACAAGTCTCGGTCCAGAACAATGAAATCAGCGGATTTTCCGGGACTGACAGAACCGATCTGCTCCTCCATACCTACAGCGGTCGCTCCTGCAATGGTCATCATTTTCAGGGCCGTCGCCAGGTCGACGCTTTCTTCGCCGCGCTCGACCACCCCTTGCAAGGCCGGGAAAAGGTTGGGATCGGGCGTGATGATCCAGTCAGAACCGATTGTGACGTGGGTGCCGGCCTTATGCAGTGACGCGAATTTATATCCTTTTGCCAGGCCAGCAAATTCCGGGCCCTTAAGATGCCATATGGCCGGGGACATTTCTGCAACAACGTTGTTCGCAGCGAACCGCGCTAGATCGTCTGGATGAAAAAAGGTCGTGTGAGCTACCTCGTGTGTGACACCTGGGCCATTTTGCTGACGAACCCTCTCCACGGCATTCAACGCGGCGCGCACCGAGCCTTCGCCTGCACAATGGATTTTGAGCGACAGTCCAGCGCGGTCGAAACCCGCCAATGCTTGAACAAGTTCGTCTTCAGGAATTAGAAGCGAAGATGCGTCGGCGTTACCGGTGCCGGGATCTAGGCCCGCCTCCGTGAAAAATGGCGGTAGGGGGGCTCCGTCCAGCCAGCACTTCACGAAGTTAGTCCTCACATGCTCGCTCGCATAGTCGGCGCGGTCGACTATCAGCTGATCAAGTTCCTCTGAACTGACGCCCCCGCCAAAGCCTTCTTCCTGCCACACCAGATGTGCGGCAATATGCATGTTGAGCGCGCCTTCTCTGTCCAACTGATTTAGCAACTCGAGTTCGATGTGCGAAGCGGAAGCTTCTTGAACGGAAGTTATGCCCATCTTGTGATTGACGGCTATCGCCCACTCCAGGGCGTCACGATAGGTGTCGTTGGAATAGCGCGGGATGGCACGCTGGACGGGCCATGTTGCCCGCTCGACCATGACTCCGGTCGGTTCATTCGACCCTTCACGGCGAACATATTTTCCGCCCCAGGGATCCAGCGTTGAAGCGTCGATCCCTGCAAGTTCCAGCGCCTTCGAATTCGCCAGACCATGATGGATGGTATATTCATATAGGAAGACAGGCGTGTCTGGAAATGCCGCATCCAGAAAGCTCCGGTCCAGTTTTCCAGCCTCGAAGACGTTGGGGTTAAATTCGCCTCCTACGATCCAGCCGCCTAGTTTGCCACCCAGACAGCTATCACAGCTGCACAAATCGTCGACAATCTCATCCGGTCCGGCATTTTCACGAAGACGGCATTCGCTGCGAAATTTCAACCCGCTAAATAGTAGGTGGGTGTGTGCGTCATGGATACCGGGCATGACCATTTTACCACCGAGATCGTGCAGGGTTGCGTTATGCGCCAGTGCACGAATTTCATCGTTTGACCCCACCGCGACGAAAAGTCCATCCTCGATGAGGACCGCTTCGGCCCAAGGCTGACCATTCTCCGCCGTAAATATGTGCCCGTTAATGAAGGCTCGACGGGTCTCGGTATGTTCGGTCATGGGGGCATCCTCTATCTTAGTCGATTGCATCGCGATGATGCGCGCAGCCTATAACTTGGTTGGTCGCCCCGGCTCCGCCGGCCCACTGCCGGAAACGAATGCGCACGACTTCCTTCGCCAAATCACGGGCAAGATGGAAAAAGCGGTCAGCGCTTCGTTAGCAGGGATATCTGTCACTCACCGCGGCGTCCGCCAGGGTGGAAATTAGCTGCTAGGACGGCAAAGTCTTGTCTGTGCGTGCCGTGATTTGATAGACCGTGCAAATAGCTTTGGCGCTGACTTGGAAAAAAAGTGCGCGGCCTCAATTAAACGAATGAGACGCGTCGTCGCGTCGTCGCGTCGGCTCGCGATTGGCGAAAAGGGGTGCGCCTGTCTCTCAGGAGTTTGAGCGAACTGTCGACGGTGTAAGCCCATAGCGTTTGCGAAAAGCGCGAGAAAAATGGGCCGCGTCATTGAACCCCACTGCAAAGGCAATTTCCGTGACAGAGCTGCGTGCCGCACTTTGTAATTGTTTATGCGCCTGAGCCAGACGCAAATTGGATACCCACGCCTGTGGCGCAATGCCTTCTTGAGCGAAAAGCCGATAAAGTTGTCGCAGAGAGAGGTTAGCAACTTTCGCCAGCATCTTGGGGGATATGCTCGGTTCGTGGATGTTTTCTATGACGTAACCCTTAAGATCATTAAGCCTCAACCTGCTTCGTGGCGCAGTGATGCCCGAAGAGGCATTCTTACAACGGGCGAGAATAGCAACGATCACTTCGGAAAGCGCCAGCCTATCCTCCTCGTCAAAACTTGCGTCGGCGTTGGCGAGTGAACCAAGCGTGGTGCTAAGTACCCGGCCCATGCCGCGTGAACCATCTATGGGGTTACCGGCGAGACAGAGAAGGTCGGCATGCGTGCCGTCTAGCCATTCGCGCGGAAGGTTCAGGGAAACAATGGCGCTGTCGCCTGCCATTTCGAAGGCGCAATCGCCTACAGGCTGTACCACCATCAGGTCGTTGCTTTGCAGGACGGATGATTGGAGACAATGATCAACTCGCGTCCGTCCGTGATGTTGAAGCAGGAGGAAAAGGCTATCGTGCCATTCTTCCTTGAGCTGATGGTTTGACCGCCGCCATGCGAGATCGCCACCGACCGCTACACCAACGTCAAAAGGGCCGTATTTTGCCAGGTCAAGCTGCGGGGGAATGCGCGATACCTTCGCTTGAACCGAATGGTGGCCGTACTTTCCTTCCATCGTCGACATAAAGGATGCGACGCGACCTTCCGGATCCGACCGTAAGACTCCGTCGCGTGAACACGCGATGGAGTGCCTCCCAGCCGACTGATAATTTCCGCTCGATATAGACATTGCGGCCCCTCTTATTGGCGTCGTCTATGTGTTCGTGCTCCCGCGGAACGCTGGACGTGGTTCTCGCGACCTCATTCTCAGCGCCTCGACTTGATAATATTCGATTACAATCGAGTTACAAGTGGGCACGTGTTGCTGCTTGAACTTGGGGCGGCGGGCGTTCCCGCAGTGCAGCGGCTGGGGCATAAGTTCGCTGATCCTGATACAAATTGGCACCGGAATCCAAGCGTTGGCACGCCAGAGCAAGACCGGCAGCCAGTATGGATGCAGTTTCAGTCCATCATTTTAGCAGGACCGATGCTTTCGAAGAAGCAGGCAGTCCGGGTCAGGATGGCGCCGCAATACGGTTGATCCTCGAAGATTATGACTACAACGATTGCAGCGGAGAAAACCATGAATCAGACGACGAGTGAACTCGCCTCGTTCCAGAACATGCTCGCGGAAAAGTACACACTGCATTGCAAATGCTTTGAAGAGCGGAACGCAGAGCCTCTCTTCCACCACTTCTTCTCACCCGACGCCCTATGGACGGGACAGGGGTACCCCGAGCGACGGGGTGAACAAGAATTGCGGCCATTCTTTGAAGAGGTGACGGCCAACTATCTCGTTTCATGTAGGTCGATGATGACGTTCGTCAATGACGATCAGGGATGGGACTATGTCTATTATCCAGTTCAGCCACGAAATAGTCTGGAAAAGCCTTGGATATTCCACGTGCTGTTCTGCTGGACCAAAAAAAGCGGCGAGTGGAAAGTCAATGCTACCATGTCGTACATGATTGAAGCCGATCAATAACGCAATTCAAGTGGCGATATTTACTCATCGAAACAATATAAATAGATAGCAGCTATTGAAGGGGGTTTAAAATGACTATTAGTTATCGCGGGTATCATCAATGCAGGACTTTACTTCTTGCGTTCGCCCTGTCGAGTACGTCGGTCGTCGCCTTGGCGCAGGATACGCCGCCCTCTAATGAGTCAGACCTGTCCGGCCCAAGCGTCGTCCCGCCGGGTGAAGACATCGTCGTAACGGCACAGCGGCGCACTGAGTCCGTACAGGACGTGCCGATCAGTATCACAGCGCTCGGTCGCCAGTCTCTCGATAGCCGCGGCGTCAGGAGTATTGACGATCTTTCGAAGTTCGCCCCTGGTCTTAATTTCAGCAGAACAAACATAACCCAAAACAGTACCACGAACATTTCCATTCGCGGGGTCAGTTCCAACTCAGGCGCGGGGACAACCGGCATCTATATTGATGATGCCCCTATCCAGATCCGCAATCTGGGATACAGCTCGGGAAATGCTTACCCTCAGATCTTCGATCTGGAACGCGTGGAGGTCCTCCGTGGACCACAAGGGACGCTTTTCGGGGCCGGTTCAGAAGGCGGTACCGTGCGCTTCTTGCTGCCAACCCCGAGTTTGAGCGAGACCCAATTATACACCCGCGCCGAGCTCGGCTTCACGCAGGGGGGGGCACCAAGCTGGGAGGCGGGTGCAGCACTAGGAGTACCACTTGTCGAGGACAAGGTGGGGATCCGCCTATCTGTGTCCCATCGGCGCACCGGCGGCTACGTCGACCGCGTAAACTATATCACTGGCGCGCTGGTCGATAAGAATGCCAACAGTGGCGACGTCACTGTGGCTCGTGCGGCACTCTTTATCAAACCTTCAGAAGATGTGTCGATCACACCCTCCATATACTTTCAGAAATTGCTTCAACGCGATTCCGATACGTACTGGGCTCAGTTGAGCGACCCGTCAAAAAGGGCCTACAGGAGCGGGAATGCGATCGCGTCACCCAATCGGGACCGTTTCATCCTTCCGAGCTTGAAAATCGAAGCTGAATTGGGCCCAGTATCGCTCATCTCAAGTTCGTCCTATCTCAGCCGTCGTCAGCATGCGACAAGTGACTATACCACCTATGACAGTGCCTTGTTTGTAGGCACGCCCTATTTCCCGGAAGGCGCGTTCAGCAATTCTGAGTTCTACAATCGTCAGAAGAGTTTCACACAGGAAGTCAGGCTGCAGTCTACTTCCGAATTTTCCGACCGGCTCACATGGGTCGTAGGCGGGTTCTATCAACGTGCCAAGCAGGTCGCATCACAGAACGTACCGGCCGCATTTCTACCGGGCTTCTTCAACCAAGTGACTGGTCTGGATTTTGCGTCGATATTTGGCGTCGGACTGGTCAACGGGGACTCCATCTATGTTCAGGACCCATATCAATCGCTTGATCGCCAGGTTGCCGCCTTTGGCCAGGTGGATTTCAAGTTGACCTCTCAGCTCAAGCTCACCGCCGGACTGCGCTACGCAAATGCCAAGTTCAACGGTTTCTCATCGAAATATGGCCCGGTCGTAGGATCGGCGACACCCCTCTCGAGCTCAGGCACCTTAAATGAGTATCCGATCACGCCAAAGTTCGGTCTCGTTTACGACTTCAACCGGGACAACAATGTCTATTTAACTGCGGCAAAAGGCTTCCGCATCGGCGGCTATAATCCTCGGCTGCCCAACACGTGTCGGAGTGATTTAGCCTCTCTTGGACTAGAGACCAACCCGGAAACCTTTAACTCTGACTCGGTCTGGAGCTACGAGATTGGCTCGAAGAATAGCTTTGCAGGCGGCAAGTTTCGCGTGAACGCCAGCGTGTACCAAATCGACTGGAAGAACATCCAGCAATCTGTGCTGCTTGCAGGGTGCGGTGACAATTTCGTTGCCAATCTGGGTTCGGCAAAAATTCGTGGCGGGGATCTCCAGATTGAAGCGCGTCCCAATGACGCGCTTAACTTGGCGGTATCGGTGGCTTACACTCACGGCGAGTTCCTCAATACGGTTTATGGCAGCCCATCTCCTTCGCCCAACAGCTTGGCAGTCGCCAGCGCTGGCGACCGGGTTCAGGGACCGCCGCTGCAGGTGTCGGCTTCGGGCAATTATACGATACCAATTGCAGGCGATAAGTCAGGGTATCTCCACCTCGACTATCTCTTTCAGTCGGGTGAGCCGAGGCGTGTAGCTGGAAATAACATTAACAATATCAGCTATGACCAGGACTATTACAGGTTGCGTTCTTCGAACGTTGTCAATTTGCGGGTAGGTTTGATCAGTGGGGCGTTGGACGCATCGATGTTCGTCAACAACCTGTTTGATTCAGACAAGCCCATCACTCTGGCACATGAGGCGCGGACATCGCCCCTATTCCGCGGAATCATTATGCGACCGCGGACCATCGGACTAACGTTGACCTATCGTCAGTAGCGTCTTCGCTCTCCGCCGGCTTAAAAGGGGTCACCCTGGCTTTGTTTGCCAGGGTGACCATAAACTTGCGGTGGTTCTTGGCGAGTGCCGCAGGCTTGCAATGGAGCATCGTTGGGGAACTGCGCGTTTCGGGCGGCAGGTTCCGGCGTGCGTACACCACAAAGCGAACTTGCCGTTGATGATATCGGCAACCGATCAGGACTACACATTATTGGCCAGGCTGACGCCAGAGACCTTAACAACAGCCTCTGTTGCCATTGCCTCATCTGCGGCAATGGCGGTGAAGGTGTCGGGCGGTTGTCTGGTAACCAGAAGGCCGTTACACGGCTGGCCGTGGTGGAGGGGAGAAGGGTGGGTTGCCGTAGCTTTGCTGGTCGAGGAAGGTCCCCGCAGTGCGCCCCAACTCCTCATGGGATGGGTTCTGAAGGTTTTTCAGATGGCAGATGAAACAGATACGAGCCGGTCTGCCGCGACGTTGATCGTGGTGCAGGATCGGCCGGCCATGCCGCCCGAAATCCTCATGGTCGAACGATCGTCGAAAATGGCGTTTGCGGCCGGCGCTCTCGTCTTTCCCGGCGGCGCGCTGGATGCGAGCGATCATGACCTTGCTGCAAGGCTGGGCGGACCGTTACCGATCGACGAGGCGGCGGCACGCATCGCAGCAATCCGCGAGACTATTGAGGAAGCGGGCATCGGCCTTGGCCTTACCGGTCCGGCCGATGCTGCGGCGATGCGGCGGATACGCGACGGACTTCACAATGGGGAGGGACTGGGTGACTTGCTCGACCGGATGGAGCTCGGCCTCGACCTCGCCGCGCTGATCCCCTTCGCCCGCTGGCACCCCGCGCCCTCCGATCGGGCGATGCGCGTGTTTGATGCGCGCTTCTATCTCGCCCGCGCGCCCGAGGGACAGGTGGCAAGCGTCGATACGACCGAGAATGTCCGTCTACTCTGGAGCAGCGCGGCCGACACGTTGGCGTTGTGCGAGGCAGGTAGGGCAAGCCTTATTTATCCCACGCGCCGAAACCTCGAGCGACTGGCACTCTGCCCCTCGTGGCAGGCGCTCGCCGAACATGCCGCCGCCTATCCGGTGGAAAAAATCAGACCGTGGCAGGAGGAGCGGGACGGGGAGAAGCATTTGTGTATCCCAACGCATCTCGGTTATCCTGTTACGTCGCAGCCCATGGTGGACGTGCAGCGCGGCTGAACTGTCGGCATCCATTACGCGTTGCGCCTAGGACATGCGCGCCCTTCTCTGGTCCTGCGCGTTCTCATCCTATGCGCGCTGCTGACGCCCATGCTCCTGCTTGTTTCCGACTGGCTCGGCCACGAAGCTGGACACCTCGAAGAACCGCTGGATTTGGGCGTAAGGTCGACGGTGTGGATTGCGGCGGCGTGGCATGACTGATGTGCTGCGTATTTTTCGGCGATTTTCATTTTTCCGGTGCTGCTGGGGCCGGATTTACCTTCGGTGGCCATTGGCTCACATCAAGCAGGCGCAGTTCGCCCCTCGAGCCAGGCCAGGCGCTGGAAGTTATAGACAAGGTTGGCCATGCCGATCTTGACGGTAGCCCGGGCGATGCCGATGGTGCGCACGATCAGGCCCATTCGGTGCTTTTGCCCGGCGAACACATGCTCGACCTGCGCGCGGATCTTTGAGCGCCTGGTATTGGCCCTGGCGATCCGTTCGGGCAGCGGTCGCCGCGGCTTTCGCTTCTGGTGGATGTGGCTGGTGAACATGCCATCCGCCAGGAACGTCTCGTTCTTCTTGGATCGATAGGCGGTATCAGCCCAGACGCCGGAGGCAGTGTTATCCTTGTTGATCAGAACTGGCAGCCGTGCGCCGTCATGGGCATTGGCAGTGCTGGCATCCCAGGTTCGGATCAGCCCATGGGTTTTGTCGATGCCGACATGATTTTTGTAGCCGAACATCGGGATGGCGAGATCGACCGGCTTGGCCGCTTTGGGGCCGGCGCCCTCCCTGACCTTGGCTTTGCTGTACTTGATCGACCAGCGGGCATCGCGATCTTTCTGCCGCGCCTTGGCCGGCTTCCAGTCCTGGGGCACCCGGCCTTCCTTGATTGCGGCCTTTTCGGCTTCGGTATTGCGCTGCTTGGGTGCTGGCACGACCGTGGCATTGATGATCTGCCCGCCCATCGCCAGATAGCCCCGATCCTTGAGGGCAGCATCGAAGCGGGCGAAGAGTTTATCTATGGCCTTGGCATTTACCAAGCGTTCCCGGAACAGCCACACCGTCGTCGCATCCGGCACAGTGCCATCGAGCCTAAGGCCCAGGAACCGTTGGAATGACAACCGGTCTTTGATCTGAAACTCGGTTGCCTCGTCCGACAGCGAATAGAGCGCCTGAAGCACTAGGATCTTGAACATGAGCACCGGATCAAATGGCGGTCGCCCGCCTTTGCCGCGAACGCTGCGACGAAGCGCTGTCACCAGCGGACCACGGAAAACCTCGAGCCGAAGGCCACCACAGGTAAATCCACAACTGCCCCCAATCGCTCAAGCGGATCGCCCGCCGCACTCAGCGCCTCGTACCGGTCCGAAAGATCGAAGAAACCCGGCTGCCCCGCCATTATCGCCTCCGCCACATCGTCGGCGAAGTGAATCAAATCTACCCCTCAAAGGCTAGAGTTTTTCGAGGCGTCCATGTGATTTCTTGTTTTTCTAGCGAAACGTACGGGCGAGATGCGGCTGAAAAGCGCCACCAATATGGAGAACATCAGCCAAAAGTGTTCTGCTTTCTGGATTGGCTTATTACGAACGCGGTTAGGCCGGAACAGCGGCGCTTCCCGCGCGCATAGGCGTAGAATCTCAGACGTTTCTCTATCCAAAGACATCGCCAATCAACCAGCCCGGACCAGTTCACCGATGGAAGTCTGCTAACATCATAGTATATCGTAGCTATGTGTCGCTTGTGTCATCGGTCACAAGAAGGGTGACTGCGCCGGCGGCGAAGCTCATCAGATCCTTGCCGGCAGCCTTGTTTTCGGCCGATGCCATCGCTTGATCAAAGCTGGCCCTGTCCGCAAATGTCATACGCGCGATTAGGAAAATGCCTTCACCGCCGTATACTGTCTTCGCCACCCGATGGACATCGATTGACTGAAGTTTGGGGGTTGCACGGACAAGCGGTACATGAACCTTCTCATAGTGCTCCATAAACGCCTCAGGGTCGGCGGGGCTTTGGTAAAGGGCCAGCAGACTAACTGTCATCTCTCTTCGCTTTCTAACTTCATCAAGGCACCATTGCCAGCACCGGAGCACCACAGCTGGGCTGCCGCGGCGCTTGCCCATCTAATTACGCGTGTATGACTTGGATCGAGGTATACTCTGCCAGCCCTTCCTTACCAAATTCGACGCCGATCCCTGAGGACTTGATGCCACCAAATGGTGCGTGGGGCTTGATGGCGCCATGATTGTTGATCCAGACGCTGCCAGCCTCAAGACGGCCAGCAACTTGCTTCGCTCGTTCCGGATCAGACGACCAGGCCGATCCTCCTAGGCCGTTTTCCGACGCATTGGCGAGGGCGATTGCGTCTTCAAGGTTGTGGTAGCGGATGATCGGGAGAACCGGACCGAATTGCTCCTCATCGACGATACGCATACCGTCGGTGACATCTGCGAGGAGCGTGACCGGGTAAAAGTGACCGTTACCGCCCATGGGCTCGCCGCCCAGAAGAACGCGTGCACCTTGTGCCTTCGCGTCCTCGACAAGATCGTTGACCTTATCGAACTGCACCTTGTTCTGGAGCGGCCCAAGTACGTTCTCCTCGGCGAGACCGTTGCCCATCGGAACCTTCGAGCCATATTCGACCAAGGCTGAACAGACCTGTTCATAGAGATTGTCGGGAACGTAGAGACGCTTCAGCGCCGCGCACGTCTGCCCGTTATTGATGAACGCTCCCCAGAACAGTCCCTCCGCAATCTGTTTGGGATCGGCGTCATCGAGAACGATCCCTGCATCATTGCCGCCAAGTTCGAGTGTCACGCGTTTGAGCGTGTCGGACGCGGACTGCATCACCTTCTTGCCGGTCGAACACGATCCTGTGAATACGATTTTCTGAACGTCTGGGTGTTCCGTGAGCATCGGCCCGAGGTCGTCATGTCCAGCGACAACGTTGAGAACGCCCGCGGGCAAAACCTCATTCAGAATTTCGACCATACGAATGGTGCTCAGCGGCGTGAAAGGCGATGGCTTGAGCACAACTGTGTTTCCGGAACGAATCGCCGGAACGATATGCCAGATCGCTATCATCAAGGGGTAGTTCCAAGGGGTGATCGAAGCGACCACCCCCAGAGGCTTACGGTGAAGTTCGACCCGGCCGGTCTCGTCCTCCGAAAGGATTTCAACCGGCAGGGTTAGTTCGGCGGTGTACCGCGCCCAAGCCTCGGCTCCTCCCAACTCAAAACGGGAGCCAAGTCCATTTAGGGGCTTTCCTTGTTCACGTGTGAGCAGTTCGGCCAATTCGGCAGAATGGGCGCTTAAAGCATCAGCCATCGAACGGACCGCAGCCTGGCGCTCCTCGTCGGATGTAGCGCTCCAGCTTGCAAACGCCTTGCGTGCAGCCCGCACGGCGGCGTCGACATCGGCCTTGGTTGCGACCGGGCTAGCGCCCACAGGTTCGCCGGTTGCAGGATCGTTGATGACGATCCTGTCGTTGGTGCGAACTTGCTGTCCGTCGATTACCAAATCATACTGCTTCATCACGCTCTCCTGCGTTTCACTTTAGAAGCGATAGCCCACACTACCGCCAAACCAGCGCGGCCTTGCGAATGTTTGCTGTCCAATACCGAGCGAAGAACCAAGGTCTAGGTTGAAGATCTTGTATTGCTTGTCGGTGACATTGTTCACGAAGAAGGCAATTTCGACAGGCTTTATATTGTAGCTGAGGCGGGCGTTGCCGATTGCATAGCGCGCCTGCCGATCGATCGGCGCATTGAACGTCGATAGATACTGGGCGGTGTTGTACTTCCAGTCGGTCGAGATAGCCGCTTCGCCGTTGCCAATCTGGGCAGCATAGCGAAGGGACCCGCCAAAGCTCCAGGAGGGCGCCTGCGGCATTAACCTGTCGACTATGCGACCGCTGGGCAGAACAATGTCGCTCACCTTGGTGTCAAGATGAGAAACAAAAGCCTGGACAGAGAGGCCTGTTGCGGGACGGATGTTAATGTCTGCCTCGAAACCTCTGATGCGGGCCGGCTTGTTGGATACCAGCTGTGACAGGCCCTGGATCGTGAATGCCTGATAATCATTATAGTCGTAATGGAACACGGATCCGTTCAAATAGGCCACCCCGTCCAGTAGCGTGAGCTTTGCCCCGGCCTCGTAGCTGGTCAGCGTTTCCTGACCGAAAGGCAGCAAGGTTGGATCGATCGGCTGGAACGCCTGCACGTTGAAGCCACCGCCCTTGGTGCCACGACTGATGCTTGCATACACCAGAACGCCATCAGTCGGACGAATATCGACCTGCACCTTTCCGGAGTAGTCATTGGATTTAACCCGCGCGAGATCGCCGTTCAAAGCCCTATTGAACAGGAAGGTGCTCACGTCCCCGGTGGTGAAATCGGTCTGGTCGTGGCGGAAATTATAATCTTTCCGGTCCCATGTATAGCGTCCACCCACGGTCAGGCTGATCAGAGGGCTGAACTTATATTCGAGCTGACCGAAAATGGCCTCCGATGCGGTGAACTGACGTCCGCCATAAATACTGCTCAAGGCAATGGAGTCCGAAAGGTCTGCGATATACTGGTTATTCGTCCGGGTACGGAAAAAATATCCGCCCACGAGCCAGTTCAGATTGTCGGTGTCTCCCGAGAGGCGAAGCTCCTGGCTGAATTGATAGAGGTTCTGCCGCGTCGAGTAGGTGAAAATTGAACTGGGAGACATATCAGAATCTTCGACATATGCCTTTTTTAGATTCTGATAGTCAGTGATTGAGGTCAGGGTGACTGCACCTAGCTCTTGTGTGTAGCGAGCGGTGGCTGTCCAATATTTACGATTAAAGTTGGTCCGCTGGTCGAAGGAAGCGGTATAGGGGTCATTGTCCGGTTCGCGATACCCGAAGGCGTCGTTCCCAGGGCCGGTACCCCAAAAATCGACATTCGCCGGAAGGGCATATCCCAATCCATCGGCATCCACTCCGAGGGCCTGATGCGAATAGCCACCAGCGCTAGGTTCGTTGTCGTTCCGCAGGCCCTGGAACTTCAGCAGAAGCTTTCCGCCAGCACCTACGTCGGCTTCGAGTTGCGCGCGCACGCCATAAAAATTGCTCCCGCCTACATCGCGCCCGACCCGATTCTTGATAAAGCCTTCGCTATAATTTGAAGTCGCCGATACGCGCATGCGCAACCAGTCTGTGATTGGACCGCTGACGGCTCCTTCAAATGCAATCTGATTATAGCTGCCGACCGTAACAGTTGCGTAAGCGGCAGGAACGGCTGTGGGTTTTGCGCTTACAATCTGAACAAGACCACCAGTGGCATTGCGACCGAAGAGGGTGCCCTGAGGACCGCGAAGGACCTCTACGCGCTGCAAATCGAAGGTCTGTCCGCTGATGGCACCAAGGGCGCCGACATAGACTTCATCATTGTAGAACGCGATTGGCGCTTCCTGCTGATCGGCAAAGTCGTTCTGTGAAACGCCGCGGATATTGAATACGGTGATGGTAGGACTGTATTGATTGGTTTGAAGGCTCGGCACTTGGATCGCCAAGGCGCTGATATCCTGGCGACCAAGATTGGCCAAAGCAGCTTCCCCAAGGGCAGTTACCGCGATGCCGACGTCCTGAAGGCGTTGTTCACGACGCTGAGCCGTTACAACGATGTCGCCCGGTCCAGACGATTGGACGGCTGCCGCTGATTCAGTAGCGCTATCCTGCGGAGCAACGGATGATGCTTCTTGCGCGGCCACGCCGCCCGATACGCTGGCTTCTGCCGGTGCGACGCGCGTAAACGCCGCGTGCGCGAAATTCGGAAGTGACGTAAAGGCCGTAGCGCAAAGAAGAAACTTGCCAATTTTCATTTGTATTCCCCTTATTCTGTTAAGATGATCCATCGAGATTTGTTTTATATTCGATGATGTTGGGTCCCCTGCGAACAATCCAACGTAAACCAATTGATTATTGAACTAGCCTTAGATCTTTAACTCTGGATAATTTTCCCTGGGACCTGGCGAGATGGCCAGATGTACAAACTTCAATTTTTGCACTGATGCCAATACTTGTCTTGACCATATTCGCGAGTCTTCTTGCGCCGGCATCATGTTCGGCTGGCGTATGTTCAGGGCGGCCTTCAACCCTGATGAGCACCTCATCCATGCGCTTGGGGCGGGCTATTTCAATTTCATAATGCGGGGTCAGGCTTTCACAGCGCAGAAGTTGTTCTTCGATCTGCGTTGGGAAGACGTTCACCCCACGGATGATGAGCATGTCGTCGGAACGGCCGGTGATGCGACCTAGTCGGCGGAACTGACTGGACGTTCCAGGCAGTAGTCGCGTCAGATCGCGAGTGCGGTAGCGGATGATCGGCATCGCTTCCTTCGTCAGTGACGTGAAGACAAGTTCTCCCAATTCGCCGTCAGGCAGACGCGCGCCGGTTTGGGGGTCTATGATCTCGGCCAGGAAATGGTCTTCCCAGATCGTGGGGCCGTTTTGATCAGCAGCGAATTCCGATGCAACGCCTGGACCCATCACTTCGGAGAGTCCGTAGATGTCTACTGCTTTCAGGTTAAAGGCGCGCTCTATTTCGACCCGCATCGAATCGGTCCATGGCTCTGCCCCGAAAATGCCAATCTTAAGTGAGGTTGATCGCGGATCGATTCCCTGCCGTTTGAACTCATCCAAGATAGTCAGCATGTAGCTCGGCGTGACCATGATGATGTCAGGCTCAAAGTCGCAAATCAGTTGGACCTGTTTTTCGGTTTGTCCGCCCGAAATCGGGATCACCGTGTAGCCCGACATCTCTGCGCCGAAGTGAACCCCGAGACCTCCTGTGAAGAGGCCATACCCATAAGCATTGTGGATACGCATTCCGGGTTTGCCGCCCGCGGCAGCGAGCGACCGTCCGATCAGCATACCCCAAGTGTCGAGATCGCTTCGGGTGTAGCCAACCACCGTCGGCTTGCCGGTCGTGCCCGAAGAGGCATGAACGCGTGCCACCTTGTCCATCGGAACACAAAAGAAGCCGAAGGGATAGTTCTGCCGAAGATCGTCTTTTGTAACGAACGGGAACCGCTGGAGATCGTCAAGGCTGAGCAGGTCATCCGGGTGGACGCCGGCTTCATCAAATGACCGACGATAATGCGCATTATTGGCATAGGCGTGGCGCAACGTGGCCTGCAATCGTTCCAGCTGGACCGCAGCCAGGCTTTTGCCATCAAGATCTACCTCAATTCCAGGAATTCCGGCTTCGCCCAAAGTCCACTCTCCACCCAAATAGCCAGCCGGCATTTTTATGACGGCGATCTCGCGGTCGCTACCAAGTGCCTCCGTGAATAGGAGACCCGTCGAGCGGCGTTTATGGTGCCATCGTATAACTGACCGAGCGGACGGTCAAACTATAATTTTGGGTGGGAAAGGATTTTTGACACTTTATGTCTTCCACCAAGCTGCGCCGTGTTTCGCTTTCTCAACAGCCGGCCTTGGCGGCCTGAATGCCGGTCCGCGATCGGTGCCCAGCAAAAGTAAAACGGATTGCATGCTCTGCTTGAACGGGAAGCGGTAGAGCGTAACATGCGTGTGGGCGGGCGCCGGCTAAACGCGATGGGGGCAATTACGTTAAGCCTTCTCCGCTACGTCTGGTCGTGCTAGGCGGCTCTTTTGCTCAGCGTGTGACTGTAGGAAACGATGGCTAGGACTCAAGCACCTGATTATGATCAACGCCGAGAGTTCTTTGTAGCTAAGGCAGCGCAGTTGTTTGCCAAATCCGGCTTCTCGCGGACGTCGATATCCGAACTTGCGAAAGCGTGCGACACATCGAAATCGCTGCTTTATCATTACTATCAGTCGAAAGAAGAAATACTGCACGCCGTTATGGCATCGCATATTAACCTGCTTGAGCAGGATGTAGCCGAGATCCTTAGTGAAGGTGGGAACCCGCGGGATCTCCTACGTTCAATTGTGCATCGGTTCATGCGTCATTACACAGGCGCTGTCGCGTCTCAGAAAGTCTTGCTGAACGAGCTGGATAATCTTCCCGAAGATAAGCGATCAACAATCGTGGCGCAGCAACGCGGCATCGTCGAGGCGGTCGGCGGGCTGCTGCAAGACATCTTTATTGACCTAAAAAACGATCCAGCCAGGGCGTGGGCAAGCGCGATGTTATTATTTGGAATGATCAACTGGACGCACACCTGGTTTGATCCGGATGGCCCAATCAGTCCGGACGAGCTTGCAGACATGGTAATCAACCTTGTCCTTCGGCAAACGGACACCGTTGCGTCGTGAACGAAGCGCAACAAGCGCATGCGTTCGTCAGGTGATCTTTACGCTGGCCGCGAGTGGTCGTCACGTAGACATCTGGCGGCTATCGCGTTTTTTGACCAAGTCCGCGGCGGTTGATTTCGGAGACCAGATGTTGGCGCGTTTCCGCAGGGCTGCGCAGCCACTTCAGCCTCAGCACGGCTAGTTCGGCCGCAGTGTAAGGTTTAAAGTTCGCAGGAACGTTGGGGCCCATCTCCATCACAAGCCAGTTCATCAGTGCTGCCAGCGCCTCGTCATCGAGACGCGCATTGGCCGACCCCGGCACCTGAACGATATATTCGCGGCCGCCCGACACTTGGAGGAAGTTACCAAGATACCCGCGCATGTTGGGCACCTTGCCGGGCATCCCGCTACCGTTCGGCAAATGGCAGCCCTGACAATGAATGGCGTAGTCAATTGTGGGGCTATGTCGCGGTTGCGGATGATCCTCTGCTCGGATTACGCCTGAGGCTCCCGCCGCAACAATTGATGCAAGGAGCGTAGCTTTGTACCGGCGCGACACGCTAGTCGGCTACGCCAAGCACAACCGACGTCGAGCAGTTATAGACGCTGGATGCGGTGCCAAGGCACCAGTTGATGTCGTTAGACATGGAAGGCTGATAGACGGGAGTATCGTCCTCGTTGCGATTGCATTCACATCGACCGCAAGCGGTTTTGCCGCAGCAGTCATTGTAGGAAATCACGTAGTTCTTCCCGTCAGCCGGGTTGCGGCATGTACCGACCCACGTGATTGGTGATGGCTCGGTTCCCGGAGGGCAAGAAGAAGGGGATCCTCCGCAGCACGCACACAGGAAGCCGTCGATTGCGCAGTAGCGCCAGTAATCGCAAGATGCAGGATCGCCGGTTTCGCTCTCTTGCACTGGAACGGCGGTTTTTTCTGCCCAAGCCCGCGACACTGGGAGCAGAGGCGCGCTCGCCGAGGCGGTGAGCAGTATCCCCATTCGGCCAATGAAACTCCTTCGTGAAATGGTCCGCGCGGCTTGTCGCGCCATACGCTCGGTAATACGATCAATCCGGTTCATGACGTTCCTCTCGCCATAGGGGTCAAGTAAGTTCCGGCGCGAGCCGACGCGTGTTATAGTCCTGGATGCTGGCGATGCCGCTGGCTTGTGCCTCGAACAAACTTTCAAAATGCTCCCGGTTATTGACAAGGCCCTTGGCAACAACAATGCCGTGCGAATCAATAAGGACTGCATGGGGTAGCTTGGATACTTCGAAGGCCAGGCCGAGCGGCGTTGAGAGCAGGAGAGGGTAGTCGCTCAGCCGTTCGCTGGAAACCATTGCTCTTTGCTTTTCAGGTTCTCCATCGCTGGCAAGTATCACGCGAAGTCGCGAACCTTGCTCACGCGCGATCGACTTTAGTATCGGCAGGAGTGTCTTGCATACCGGGCATGTTGGAGACAGGAAAAACAATAGCGTCGATTGACCAGGCGTGTGGTGCCCGATGCTCACACTTCGTCCGTCGATGGCTTCTAGGTCAAAGCGGGGGCTGGGGTCGCCAGCCTTCGGGCCACCCGTCAAGGTAAGAGCGCCAACCGGTCCTAGACGCTCGTGCAGCAGACCCACTTGCCTCAAAAGCACAAGGACGGCCACGGCTAGACCAAGCACCAAAAGCCATAGGAGGGCTAACGCAACGGACAAGGTTGTGATCATCGGATCAGGTCTCGCTTGGGAAGGAGCAGAATGAACTCGAAAATTGCGTACAAGAGCACGAGCGTCGCGATTGCTGCTAGGATCGCCGCGACGTCCAGCCAACCGGTGGTTCGCGAACTTGCTGGCAGAAGCCCCAGGGTGCCAAAGCCTGCGATGCAGAGGTTCCTTGCCGCCATACCAGCGTTTAGTCTTGGCGGTTGCGCGCCGTATGCGAAGCATCCGCAGTCGATGAAGCGGATGCCACGGGCAAGGCTGAGGAGTATGAGAGCTGCGTACATGCAGAAAATGCCGACGCCTGCCACGAGCCCGGCGGCGCCCGCACGCGACATTGCGAGAAAGGTCACCATTCCCGTTGTTATCTCGATTGCCGGAACCACTATGGTCACAATGGCGATGCTTGTTTCAGGTAAGAGCTGATATCCCCGCAATGCGTCCCCGAAGCGTCGCAAGTCGGAAAGCTTGTGCACTCCTGCTAAGATAAGCAGACCGCCCACAAACAGGTGGGTTATCCAATCGATGATGGGGTCCATCATCATCTTTCTCTCGCTGGGGGAGCTGGCTGGATCGTCGTCATGCTCTCTCCGAGGCCTGATACCGTACGAAGAACCCGTCCCGTCTCGGCATCCAACACGGCCAGATCGCTCGACCCGAACATTGCGGTGTAGAGAAGTGGCTTGTCGTCCTGGCTGATGCCAAGAGTGGTTGCTGGTGTTCCTAACGTCCAGCGCGCAACGCGTTTGTGCGATGCAACGTCAAATACCCAAAGTTCCGTACCAGGGTCCTTATGGGTATTGACCCCGCCCTTATGCATAAGAACGAAGAGCCGTCCCGACGACCGATGCATGGCGGCGGGTTGTAGGCCGCCAATGCGCCAGCCTGCATCCTGCGGGCCAAGCAACGACCACCGGCCAACTGCCTTGGGCAAGGTTCCAGCACCGTCGATGATGACGACCTGGCTATTGTAGGTGAAGAAGAGCCATTGCTGTTTGCCAATTCTAACAGGCTTTTCCGTCGCCGGATCCTTGACGTCGAACAGCGGCTTGGATGGTTCGCCAAGCGTAATCTTTCCGCCAGCATCCAGTACACCGTTTCGGAGCGATCCGTCGCCACACTGCATGAAGAAGGACCGGTCGCCGGTTGGATAAATCAGGCCACAGCCGGCGGTCGCGAATTCACCGACTAGTTTCCGCGTTTCGAGATCCACAACAGTGACGGATTGCTCAGGCGTGAAGTTGTAGATCAGCGAAAATCGCCCGTCGTCGGTAAGTGGCATTGCGCTTAAAAAGGCGATGCCCTCAAATCGCTTTGGCGGGATTACAACTTCTTCGCCTGGAGCTAAATCTTTCATGTCATAAAATGTGACAACGTCAGTGCGTTCGCCGCGCGTGCCGCGAGAGTAAAATGTACCAGGCACTGCAAAAGTGCGTCCGTCCGGCGAGAGTTGCACAGAGCCGTGGCTGTAACCCCCGCTCACCATGCCAAGAAACTGCCCCGTGTCGGCATCGATCAAATAGGCACGCCCATCAACCATATGAGTAAAGGCAATGTCATTCACCCACACCCAGTGCGGTTTCATCACCTCTGCAAGCTCTACCTTGGTAAGTTCCTCGGGTTCAAGCTGCGCGTGAGCTGGAGCCGTGAAGCAACACAGGGCCAGAATAGCTGTAGAGAGACATTGCAGCTTGAACATAAGATGCTCGTGATCCTGTCTGGTTAAACCGTGGCGGTCGCTCTTTAGGCCAACTACGCGGAGGTCCACGCGTCAGCCATGGCCAAAACATCGTTTTATTACTCTATCGAGGATGGGGTACATTCCAAAGTCCTCGGACAAGTCCCGTCTGAAACTGTCACCGCTTCTCTAGCGCAACAGGTCCGATTTTGATTTTGCATTTTGCGCCATTTTGTTGTTAATCGGCGCCACGGAGGGGTGATGATGACAAAGCTGCCAAGAACAGATCGCCCTCGCCCTCGCGTTCGAGCAAGCGTCATGCTGTCCGCATTGCGCGCGACAAAAAATCTTGCGAGCGAATGTGGGCAATGCGCTCCGCTCGATCCGGTTTCCCTCAACATCGACCCCTATGAGTGGGTGTCGCTGTTTGACTACCTCACGTATCTTGAGGAGGCAGCCCGCGTCCTCGACGTTACACATCTCGGCCTTGAACTCGGCAGTCGTTTCGACGTGGGCGACCTTGGCCCTTTGGGTGTTCTTTTCATATCATCTGAAACAATTTTCGACGGCTTCCTTCAGCTTCAGCTTTTCTTGCAAGCGTGGCAGGAGGATACCGAGGTTGCCCTTGATACCGACACCGACCTCTATTCCTGGTCATATCGGATCCGCACGCCGTCCTTGCGGCACTTACGCCGACAGGACGCGCTTCTAACGTTAAGCGTTGTTACGACTTGGCTGAGGTTGAGGCTGGGCAGGGGATGGAGCCCCGCTGAAGTTCATTTCGAACAAACGGCTCCAGCGGACCTTTTACCTTTCCAGCGCTTTTTCCGCGCGCCTCTCTATTTTTCCCGGCCGACTAACGGCGTGTTTGTCACGCGGGAGGAGGGCAATCGTCGCGTTGGTGATAGGGTCCAGCCATATCTACCGTTCATGCGCCGGCACCTGAGAGACCTGATCGAGGTGCCCGTTCGGGACCGAGACATAGCTGAAGCCGTAAAAGCGGAAGTCGCGCGGCGCCTAGGCCTGCAACCGGTGACCCAAAGAGCCATAGCGCAAGCACTCGGCCTTTCTGTCAGGACGCTGCAGCGTCGACTCTCCGGCGAGGGCGTCGGCCTGCGCAGCATCGTCGACGAGGTGCGGATGAGCGTCTTACACGAGGCGCTTGACGATGGTGCGCGCGCAGGGGCGCTCGCTCGACGGCTCGGCTATTCCGACGCTGCGTCCTCGTGTCGAGCCGTGCGGCGATGGACCGGTCAACCGCCTTCGGCGCTGATCAAAAGTTGCGAGGGCGGCGGCGTTGCTGAATAGCAAGCTGCAACGCGGCAAGTCCTAAAAGTGTGCAAACACAATGTCGGCCAGAGCCTTGGCCTACTTCGTCACCCGTTCTGGTGATCGAAGCGCTAACCCAGATTTACGCCACGAAGTTTGGCGCCCCGATCATTAGCCGAACGATGGGTCGATGAATTCGCTTGACAAAAAAATGCGATCGATCAAACTCGACCACAATCTGGAACGCGCTTGAGATATCGTGAATTCAAAGCACGCAGTCATCGCCCGTTCAAGACGTGCTTGATATTTGGTAGTGTGAATTTGACGTCGAATCCGACGAAGACGGTGTAAAAACATAGGTTAAGAGCATGGTCCTGCAAGAAAAGTGACAGTTAAATTCAGGTAGGATGAAAAACTTACAAGCGTTTTACTGCTTGGTGCATAGCAAATGGCGCTTTGTGAAGCGGTGCAGGGTTCTTATCTAGAACTGGAGAGAAGTGTGGGTGACAAGAAAGATCAGGATCATTTGCCTGATATAACGCGACGGGATTTTGTCGGAGGTACGCTGTTAGGCAGTGGCGCGGCCCTGCTTGGCGCGTCCGCGCCTGCGCTAGCTGCGCCTCCGAAGGGCCAGGCGGTTGATTCACCTCTGACAGGCCTTGGCGAAGACTGGACCGGGCCCGGCGGCATTGGTGACTATGCCGGAAAGAACGGCAATACAGCTGAGGTTGTCAATGCTGCGCATGGCGACATCCGCAATGGTAGCCTCGACGCGCGGATAGCGAATGCCAAGGTCGTTGACGACGTCTATGACTTGGTGATTGTGGGTGCCGGGATTTCCGGCCTCACGGCTGCGTATGTCTACACCAAGGAACGTCCTGAGGCACGTGTTCTTGTGCTTGACCAGCATGCGATTTTCGGCGGCGAAGCCAAACAGAATGATTTCGAAGTGGATGGCTATCATCTCACGGCGCCGCAGGGTTCGACAGGTATCGTCGTTCCATTTGCCCGCGCTATCGAGTCTGGTTTTGTAGCTCCCTTTCTCAAGGAGCTTGGTTATCCCGAAGCCTTCACTTATCAAAAAGCGGAAAACCTCTCTCAGCCGATCCAGATCCCTGAAGATATGTGGAGCCCAATGCATATCGCGTGGGAGCGCTCCGACGCCGCTTTCTTCTACGAAGGCAAGGGGATGGTAAAGAACCCCTGGCGGGACGGCTTCAAGGATGCCCCGATCCCCGAGAAGCTGAAGAAGGCGTTGGTGGATCTGGAATTATTCCGAACGCCTCCACGGCGGGACGATTGGGAAAGCTGGCTCGACAGCATGACCTATAAGGAGTTCCTGCTCAAAGTCGCCAATGTTCCCGAGGATTGCATCGACGGCGTTTGCCAATATCTCGATCCCGTCATGGCTGCCATGGGAACCGGGCAAGGGTCCGATGTCATATCGGCTTATTCGGCGTATAATTTCCTCATGCCGGGTGTGAATGCCTATCTGCGTTACGCGCATGGAGGCGCCGATCCCACGGATTCGATATATCTTGCCACTTTCCCAGGCGGAAATACGTTTGCCGCGAAGCGCTTTCTTAAGCTGGCTAAGCCCGAGGCGCTTAGCGGCGATTTGTCTCTCTATGGCTTGCAGTATAGCACCGTAAACTGGGACCAACTCGACAATCCGGGGCAAAAATATCGTTTACGGCTCTCCTCTACAGTGTTCTCAGTCGTCCATGAAGGCAAACCCGGCAAGGCATCGATCGTACGGGTAACCTATGCCAAGGATGGCAAGATGGTTTCGGTGCGCGCAAAGGCTGTGATTTGTGCAGGGCAGCAACATGCGAACAAGCATATATGCCACGACATCACGCCCGCTTACCGCGAGGCGATGCAGGCTTTCCAGCATGCGCCAATACTCGTGGTGAACGTCGCGCTTCGCAATTGGAAGTTTCTCGATAAGCTCGGTGCGGCATCCATTCGTTGGTTCGATGGACTCGGCTGGTGGACCAGCCTGCGCAAAAACCTTGTTTTGGACGGAAAAGAAACGCAACCGCTCGATCCCAACAAGCCGGTTGTGCTCACACAATATATTCCATTTTTGGCAACTGGAACACCTTGGCCGGAGCAATGTACGCAAGGTCGGATGGCGATGTTCTCAATGTCGTTTGCAGACATTGAGATGCAGGTGCGTGACCAGTTCAATAAGATGTTCGGTCCCTACGGCTTCGATGACAAGCGAGACATTGCCGGTATCATCACGAACCGCCAGGGTCACGCTTATTTTGTTGGGCCACCGGGATTCTTCTTCGGAAAAGACGGGAAGAAGGCACCGAAGGACATTCTACGCGAGCCCTTCCACCGCATTGCTTTCAGCCACTGCGAAGTATCGGGTGCCCAGATGTGGGAGACCGCTGCCGACGAGGGTGAGCGGGCTGCCAAACAAATGCTTGCTTTGAAGGATTGATGCATGAAACGTTTCTTGAATACCGGTTTCCTCGCCCTTGCTTTGGCCATGGTGGGTACTGGCGCGCACGCCGCCACGGCTAAAGCACCTCAGCAATCTATGATTATGGGTGAGGCGATCAAGTCGGACCCGGCAGAGCTTTCCCGCTTTAAAGCAGAGATCAAAAAGCTCTATGACCTGAAAGAGCAGGCATTCGCCGACGGGGATGCAGAGACTATCGTGAACCGCTTTTATTCGAGCGACGCGATAACGGTTGGCCCCGACGGTAAGCCGGCTATAGGCCGCGCCGCGTTTCTTGAAGAGTACAAGAAGATCGTAGCGAAATATAACGTCAAGGTGGAGTCTGTTCGTACTTATGTCAGAGGAGACGACGGCTACGATTGGACCAACTTTTTCGTGACGTCAAAAGACGGATCGGAAAAACCCTTCTCTTTTATTATCCTCTTTATCTGGACGAAGGTGGACGGCCAGTGGGTATGCGCCGGGGATCCGTATATTCTTGGACGGTTTGAGCAAGGCGCGTTTCACTAAGTAAATACTGTTCTTCGCTCCTGAACTCACAGTTCTCTTACGAAAGTGAAATGAAATGCGATCGATAGTCGTTCATCTGGGCGCGCTGTTTATGGCAATTGGACCAACGCACACAGCATATGCCCAAGATGCCAAGACAGGACAGCAAGTCTTTGCGCGCTGCAGCGCTTGTCACGCGGTTGCTCCCAATAAACCCAGCGGAATGGGCCCAAACTTGTTTGGGGTAGTAGGCCGAAAAGCCGGTAGCCTTAGCGGCTTTGATTTTTCTCTCGCGATGAAGTCCACCGGCATCAGCTGGACGCCGCAAACGCTCGATGCGTTTCTGACGAAGCCGCAGGGTGTGGTGAAAGGCACCAAAATGGCTTTCTTTGGGCTTCCCAGTGCCAAGGACCGCGCCAACGTCATAGCGTACCTGCAAAGTGTTCGGAAATAATCAGGGACACGGCGAAGCTTAGCAAATGAGCTGGCGTTTGCTGCGCGGCAGGACCCACTCCTGCAGTATCAAGTTATCTTAGGAGTGATGTATGGAACTGCAGCATGGCCGTCTTCGGTGGCCCCTGATCGCCGGGTTGAGCGTATCGACCGTTGTCGCAGGACAATTTGCTGGCTGGAATTTTGGATTAGCGAATGGCTGGTCCAACATGTTCGCGGCCACACTTTTGAGCGCTGCCCTATATACGGGTCTGGCGTTATGTGTCGCTGAACTCTCTGCAGCATTGCCGAGCGCTGGTGGATTTTCAGCCTATGTTCGTGAGGCCTTCGGCCGTTTCCCGGGCTTCCTGACCGGTTTCGCAGTATTTGTTGCATTAGCGATTGGGACAGGCGTAGCTGCCAACTTTTTGGGCAGCTATGTCTCCTCTTTGTTGGGCATAGAAGGGTGGCCGATCAAGTTAGCCATGTTCGTGCTGGTGATTGCAGTTCATCTCTGCGGTGTAGGGGAGGCGCTGGGGCTCGTTCTAGCCGCAGGTGTGGTTGCGGTGTTATCGCTGCTTCTATTCTGCATTTCCTGCCTGCCACATTTTCACATCGAAAATCTTACTGGCGCGCAATCCGGTGCTTCGCTCTCGCCACGCCTGATATTCCGATCGATTCCGTTTGCCATCTGGCTGTTCCTCGGACTCGAGCAAGCGGCGATCGCATCGGAAGAGGCGCATGATCCGGGCCGAACGATGCCGCGGGCGCTGATCGTTGCCATCGCAATCCTCGTTGTCACGGCGTGTGGCGTGATGATTTTTGCGCCCGGCGTCGCCGGCACCGCAGCGGTCGCCCAGGCGGGAGACCCGCTTTATGTCGCGTTGGGATTTGGGTCCGGAGGCAAACCATCCGGGTTGATGCCGGCGATTATCGGTCTGGGTGCCATCTTTGGGCTTTTCGCAACCTTTTTCTCACTCTGCTATGCTGCTTCGAGACAGCTGTTTTCGCTTGCGCGCGATAACGGCGTTCCGTCCATCTTCGGCGCGACAAACCGGCGGGGCGCACCTGCTGCGGCATTAGTCACAATTGGCATCATCGGAATGCCGATCTCCACATTGCCCGCCGATTCGATCCTCCTGGGTGTCGTTCTACTGCTTGCCACGACATATGTCGCCATGCTGGCGGCGTTCCTAAAACTTCGCATGACGCGGATGGACCTGCATCGGCCCTTCAAGGCTCCTTTTGGATCTGCTCTTGCAGCAATCACGCTTGCGTTGGCGGGCGTAGCTGTTGTTGCGTGCTTCCAACTGTCCTGGCCGGTTCTAGGCGGCGTCTGCGGCGCGATGATTGTCGGTGTATGTTTCTATCTGCTGTGTCGAAAGGACCCAAAGGAGCAAACTCACGCAGCGGGCAGCTCATAGTGTTCGCGGCAATGAGTGTGCACGTCGCCATTCTATGAGGCAACGAGCTAAGGTTGTCATGGATTGCCAATGGCCTCTACAAAGCAATGACCTGCAGACCCGCCGCTGCAGGGTGAGGGGAATTGGAGCTTGATTGGCATGAGGACGCAGGAACGAGGACGTATCAGGAGGCAGAAACTGCTGGACGCAGCAGAAAGCCTGCTCGACCAGTTCTCACTCGACGAACTGAATCTCGGTGATGTCGCACGTGCAGCAGATGTCCCCAAGGCCTCCGCCTACTGGTTCTTTAAGGACATTTTCGACCTCTATTCTGAGCTGTCGACTCGCATTGCCGACGAACTTGATACAGTGCTTTCCAAATTTGACGCCGATCCCGCTGCGGGGTGGCGGGGGATCGTCTCAGAGGCTCTCATGCAGGGCGCTGCGTTTCTCGACGACCGGTCGTTCCGACGGCAACTTATCTGGGGGTCAAAGGTGCCTCTTGAGCTCAAGAGATCGGATCGGAACAACGACCGAAAAATCGCGCGCATCATAATAGCGCGTATCGAAGAGCATTTCGTTGTTCCGGAAATCCCGCGTCGCGAAGAGATTTTTTATCAGGCTATCGAAATCGCAGATCTTATGTTTTGCCTGTGTTTGCTCGATCACCCTCGATTGACCGACCAGGCGTTAACCGACGCGCAGACTGCCGCGATCGCCTACCTCAGCGTTTATCTCCCGCTGGAAATGCCACGGGTGAGGAGTTTAGCGACGGTAAAGTGATTTTTGTGCGCTCTTTGGAAGGGTACGCGCTGAACCCGATTTTACCGACAAACGATTACAGTTGACCTGAAACCGCGGTCGAGGATCACTAAGGGTGATTGGACCTCAAGCTGAGCGATGAAGGGCGTTGACATTCCGTGTAACTCGACCATAGTCGAGTTACACGGAATGGAGGGGCCAATGCGAAACATGAAAGATAAGGTGGTTCTGATTACCGGCGCGGGCACCGGTATCGGCGCTGCCGTAGCTGCCCAAGTCGTTGAGGAGGGGGGCTACGCAATCCTTGTGGGCCGCCGTCTCGAACCCATTGAAGCCGTCGCGGCTAAGTTGAACGCTCCGGATGCTGTAATGGTGGCAGCGGGCGACGCGGGAAGTGCTTATCAGATGGATCGGATCGTCCGTGAAGCAATAGATCGGTTTAGAAGAATTGATGCAGTGGTGGCAGCTGCTGGAACGGTCGAAACCGGCGCTGTGCTCGATCTTTCCGACGATGCGTGGCGTCGACAGCTTCATTCCAATCTCGACACCGCCTATTTCACGGCCAAGGCAACTTTGCCCGCATTAATAAAGAGCAAGGGCGCGTTCACCATATTGTCGTCCATTGCCGGTCTTCAGGCAATGCCGATGACGGCTGGCTATGTGGTCGCAAAGCATGCCGTCATCGGTCTCGTGCGCTCAATTGCCATGGACTATGGGCATGAAGGCGTTCGCGCCAATGCCGTCTGTCCCGGCTGGGTGAAGACGCCAATGGCTGATGAGGAGATGCAGCCCATTATGGCGAGGGAAGGCGTCTCGCTGGAAGGTGCCTATGCACATGTGACATCCGATGTTCCACTTCGTCGCGCAGGAACATCTGACGAAGTGGCGGAACTTTGCTGTTTTCTCTCGTCGGATGCTTCCAGGCTTATTTCTGGCGCCGTGATGAATATCGACGGCGGTAGCACGGTCGTCTGTGTGCCGACCCTGAAGATGTGAACCGAGCCGATGCAGCCGGGGCGCTCCGGCACATCTTAATCTAATGGGATTGTAGACATGACAAACAGTCTGCTGGAACGTCGCCAGCGTGTCCTTGGTGCAGGATCGCCTCTTTTTTATGACGAGCCGCTCCGGCTCGTCGAGGGGCGCGGTGTCTGGGTTGAGGATGCCGACGGGAAGCGATACCTTGACGGGTATAACAATGTTCCACACGTCGGCCATTGCCACCCGCGCGTTGTCGAGGCAATCGTCAAGCAGGCGGAAAAACTCAATATTCATACGCGATATCTCCACGAGAATGTCGTTGAATATGGTGAGCGTCTGACAAGCACCTTCGATGAGCAATTGTCCGTAGCAATGTTCGTCTGCACAGGGACCGAGGCCAATGACCTCGCCATTCGGATGTCGCGTTTGCTAAGTGGCGGGCAGGGGCTGATCGTTACCGATTTTAGCTATCACGGCCACTCCATAACCTTGGCTGAGGCGACGACCGGAATACCCTCGCCGGAGGCCGTCGGACCGCTTGTGAGGACCATCCATGTACCTGATCTGGTTCGTGAGGGCAGGGCCGACGCGCAGTCGGTCGGCGAGGCATATGTCGCTCAGGTTTCGGCTGCATTGGCCTCGTTCCGCGAAGCGGGCATCCAGGTCGCCGCGATCCTGGTGGATTCGCTGTTCTCAACGGAAGGCTTACCGGTAGTTCCGGCCAATTATCTCGCTGAAGTGGTCGCGCTAGTTCGACAGGCAGGCGGATATTTTATCGGTGATGAGGTCCAGCCAGGCTTCGGTCGATTGGGCGACACCATGTGGGGTTACCAACAGCACGGAGTCGTTCCGGACTTTGTCACGATGGGAAAGCCCATGGGTAACGGTCATCCGATCGGAGGGGTGGTTACCCGTCCCGATTATCTCGCTTACTTTCAGAAGGTGGCGATGTATTTCAACACCTTTGGTGGCAATCCAGTGTCTGCAGCGGCAGGCCTCGCCGTCCTTGATGTTCTGGAGGAAGAGCGGCTACTTGAGAATGCAACGGATGTCGGCTCACATCTCCGATCTGGGCTCGAGGCGCTCAGAGCGAAACATGATCTTGTGGGCGTCGTTCGAGGAAAAGGTCTGTTCTGCGGTCTCGAACTCGTCGTCGACCGCGAGACGATGGCACCTGCAACGGCGGAAGCGAAGCGCATTGTCAACGAAATGCGTCGGCACGGGGTTTTGATCAGCAAGATCGGTCCTCACGACAATGTGTTGAAGATCAGGCCGCCCATGCCTTTCAGCAAAGACAATGCGGACCTTCTGGTCAGTACGCTTGATGTGGTGCTCGGGGAGGTTCGTCGTGGCTGATTTCTATCAACAGAGCGCCGAAGAGCAGGCGGAGCGCATGCTTGATCTTGCACGGACTGCGGTTGAGCATTGGGATATAGAGGCAGGCGACATTGCTCTTATTAAATATCGGGAAAATGCGGTTTTTTCGGTAACTGACACAAGCGGGCATCGCTACGCGCTTAGAATTCACCGTTCGGAATATCACAGTGACAGCGAGCTACTGTCCGAGCTTCAATGGATGGATGCACTTCTTCATAAGGGTGTCGGCACTCCGCCGGTCATTCCGTCCAGAAGCGGATCTCTTTTTGTGATTGTGGAGCATCCTGCCATACCCGAGCCTCGTCAGGTCGACTTACTGGGATGGCTACATGGCGATCCCGTAGGCGCGATCGAGGAAGCTCAAAGCCGAAATGGTGATGAGGTCGCTGACTTGTTCAGGCGGATCGGCAAGTTAGCGGCGGAAGTCCACAGCAAGACTGCGGATTGGTCGCTGCCCGAAGGCTTCGCGCGACATGCTTGGGACGCTGAAGGCATTCTGGGCGATGATCCATTTTGGGGACGCTTCCTAGACTTGGCCGCCCTCGATGACCAGACCCGGGCGTTGCTTGTGCGTGCCTGTGACAAGGCGCGGCAGGATCTTGCCAATTTTGGTATGACGGAGCAGAACTACGGCCTCATTCATGCCGATTTTGTACCAGAGAACCTGCTGCAGCGCGGCGAAGATCTGTTGCTCATTGACTTCGACGATGCGGGCTTTGGGTGGCACATGTTTGAACTTGCCACTGCCCTATATTTCCATGTCGATGATCCAAATTTAGATTTGATGCGAAACGCCATTTTGGAGGGTTATCGGACGGCTCGTGCATTGCCCGAATCTGACTGGGAACTCCTTCCGCTATTTCTGTTCCTGCGCAGTCTTACATATCTGGGTTGGGTGCACACGCGGCATGAGACCGAGACCGCAAGGTCGCTAACGCCAATGTTCATCGATCGGACTCAAATGCTGGCGCTCAACTACCTCAATGAATCCTAGCGACGTCGGGGTTATATTTCTGCGCTATGGGTCCGAGTTCGCAGGCTAGGCCTTTTTTGCCGCCTCGGCACTCGGCTGGTGCAACCGATGATCTTTCCAGATCTCCCCGTAGGGCGCTGTTGTGTTTACTGCCGCGCACCTCGTTTTAGTGCGAAGCGTCCGAGTCAAGCCAAGCCAAGGCTTGGATGTCACCGATTAACTCGATTGAAATGAGGACAAAGACATGAAAACTCGCGCTGCTGTCGCCTTTGAAGCGAAAAAACCACTTGAGATCGTCGAGGTGGACCTGGAAGGCCCCAAGGCAGGAGAGGTTCTGGTTGAGATCATGGCCACCGGAATTTGTCATACCGATGCCTATACGCTCGACGGCCTCGACAGCGAGGGTATCTTCCCCTCGATCCTGGGTCATGAGGGCGCGGGCATCGTGCGCGAAGTTGGGACCGGCGTAACTTCGGTCAAGCCGGGCGACCATGTCATTCCGCTCTACACGCCCGAATGTCGCCAGTGCAAAAGCTGCCTCTCCGGCAAGACTAACCTGTGCACCGCCATCCGCGCGACCCAGGGCAAGGGCCTCATGCCCGACGGCACGACCCGTTTTTCCTACAAGGGCCAGCCGATCTTCCACTATATGGGCTGCTCCACCTTCTCCAACTTCACCGTCCTGCCCGAAATCGCGGTGGCGAAGATTCGCGAGGACGCGCCGTTCCAGAGCAGTTGCTACATCGGCTGCGGCGTCACGACGGGCGTCGGCGCAGTGATCAACACGGCCAAGGTGCAGGTGGGCGACAATGTCGTCATCTTCGGCCTGGGTGGCATCGGCCTCAACGTGATTCAGGGCGCGCGTCTCGCCGGTGCGAACAAGATCATCGGCGTGGATATCAATCCCGACCGTGAGGAATGGGGCCGCAAGTTCGGCATGACGGACTTCCTCAACTCCAAAGGCCTCTCGCGCGAAGAGACGGTGGCCAAGATCGTGGAAATGACCGACGGCGGTGCCGACTATACGTTCGATGCGACCGGCAACACCGATGTGATGCGCACCGCGCTGGAAGCCTGCCATCGCGGGTGGGGCACCAGCATCATCATCGGTGTGGCCGAAGCGGGCAAGGAAATCATGACACGGCCTTTCCAGCTCGTCACCGGGCGCAACTGGCGCGGCACCGCCTTTGGCGGCGCGAAGGGCCGGACCGACGTGCCCAAGATCGTCGACATGTATATGACCGGCAAGATCGAGATCGACCCGATGATTACCCACGTCATGGGTCTGGAGGAGATCAACACCGCCTTCGACCTGATGCACGCTGGCAAGAGCATCCGCTCCGTCGTGGTGTTCTGAAAAAACGGTTTTTTAGAGGAGAATGAATATGGCGGTTATCTCAGAGCCTGATCCGAAATTAAGTTGAGTGGTATCAGCGGGTTAGCTTGACGGCGTGCCCTGTCGTTGATTCAGCGGTTTTGCGACAAACCAAAGGAAATCAACGATGTGGACCGACACCACTCGGGCGCAGTATGCCCGTGCGGACTTGGCTTTGCCAAGCGATTTGACCGATGCCGAATGGGCGCTGCTCGAGCCGTTCTTTCCGCCGCCCTCGCATGTAGGGCGTCCGCGCAAGTGGCCGCCCAGGCGGATTGTCGAGGCGATCCTGTATCTGTTGCGTGGCGGCCTCCCGTGGCGGATGCTTCCGCCGTGTTTTCCGCCGGTCTCGACGGTGCGGCGTTGGTTCTATCTGTGGCGGGACAGCAGGCTGTGGTTGTCGTTAAACCATACCCTGCTGCTGATCGGGCGCGAAGCTGCAGGCCGCCAGGGCTCGCCCAGCGCCGGCGTGATCGACAGCCAGAGCGTCAAAACCACGGAAAGCGGCGGGCCACGGGGTTATGACGCGGGCAAGAAGACAAAGGGGCGCAAGCGCCATATCCTGACGGATACCGACGGCAATCTCGTCCATGCCGTAGTCCACACCGCCGACATCCAAGACCGTGACGGCGCTCCGCTGGTGCTGGCCGAGATCATCAGGCGCTTCCCGTGGCTGCGCCATGTCTTCGCCGATGGTGGCTATGCCGGTGACAAACTCAGGGACGCGCTGCGCCGGATCGGCAAATGGACCATCGAGATCGTCAAACGGTCGGATGCCGCAAAGGGGTTTGTCATTCTCCCGCGACGCTGGGTCGTCGAGCGAACCCTCGCCTGGCTGAACCGCAATCGCCGCCTCGCCAAGGACTTTGAACAGACCATCGCATCGGCTACCGCATGGCTCTTCATCGCCTCGATCCAGCTCTTCGCACGCCGCATCGCAAGGCCATCAAATCACGCCCGATAATTTTGAATCAGGCTCTCAGCTCGACTTTGTACGATTAGGTAGTGAAGCATAGCGCTTGGGCCATACGTACGATGCGGGTTGTTGGAATATATTGCGGTTTCCGGCGGGGCGGGGAGTGTGAGTTAATGTCGCCGACCCAAAGTTGGAGTCGGATTGCGCCGATGGCGTCGCTAAATGTCAGGCTGGTTTTCCGATACCACGCGGCCGCATAGGGTGTACTGGTACTGTTGAGAAGATCACAGGCCCAGAGCGAGATGAGGCTGTATAATCCGAGCAGAGCCGGCGTGGTTCGCGCTATGGCTTTGTCGGTCCATTGGCGCTGTGTCTCGACACCCAGGTGCGCGCGGGTTTCGGCAAAGGTGACCTCGATCTGCCATCGGCGGACGTAGAGGGCGATTATCTCGGCGGGCTCGAGGCTGATGTCGGTACTGAAGAAGGCCTGCGGGCCGCGCTTTCCGTCAGGATCGCGAACCAGGACCCAGCGGACCGGCAAGACCGGAGTGCCGGGCCTGTACCATAAGGCGATGTCAGATGTGATCTCGAGCGTCTTGCCGTTGAGATGGCCATACCAGGCAGAGACGAGAATACTGGTCCAGCGTGTCGCCGGGTTGGCGAGCAGGGTCTTGAGTTTTGATAATGCTCGCCCTTTCTGCGCCGGTCGCCCCATCGTGCGTGCCGTTCGCCCCGCAGGCTGAGCAAACAAGTTGGCGTCGAGCCGCAGTCGGCTGATGAGTGTGGCCCGGCGGACGATCGCATGCGCCAGTTCGTGGACAGCAAAGCTGCTGTCGCCAATGAAAATGATCCGCCGACCCGGCAGCCAGCGAGACAGCTGCAGCGCGCCCTGCCGGGCCCAGTCCGTCAGCAATTTGTGACGACAGCCGCGTTGACGGTTCGATCGTTCCGAAGGAGCGAGCAACGTCAAGACTGGCAGTGCCTTGATCAGGCGGGTCCATGACACCGGGGTGAGCACCATGAAGCTGAGCCAGCGCAGTCCGCTGGCTTTGACGAAATGGCCGTGACTGGAGCGGACCGGGTCGCGGTAGATACCCCGTGCGGTGATCCGGCGCCCCCATCGCCGCTCAATGGTGTCGTCCATACCAATGACCACAGGACCATCGGGCACGAGCCGTTCGACCACAATGCCCAATAAACGCCTGGCAACGGCACGCGAACTCCAGCGGGCGCGATTGAGGATCTGGTGATAGGTTGCAAAGTTGGCAGCATCGGCTCGGCCGGTCACACGCAGGCAAGTCGTAACGGTCCGTTTGCCCGTGGCCAGCAGGCCGCCCATCACAAGAACAAGGACATGCTCCCAGCTGGGAGCCGTAAAGCAGGGACGCCATGCCTGCAGCCATTGGCGCAGGATCTGGGGGACGGGATCGCCGATAACGGCCTTGTTCTGGTCCAGCATTCCATGCTTCGAATCCTGACTGAAGCACGTTGCAACGCTTAGGCTGTTGCCATGCGGCGAGGTGACTCGAATATGCTGTGACCCGACGGCAGCTATGGATGCACCATGAAAGACGAGGAAATCATTCTGCGCATCGAGACGTTCGACGCGGCCAACGGCGGCGGCGTCGGATGGTATGAGGACAAGGGCGCTTACCATCTCTATCTGCTGGAAACCGAGGCACCGGTCGCCCGCCTCAAGCCTGTCGGCTCGCGCGACGAAGTCAGGCTCGGCTACTGGTCACACCGGCGGAAATGGGAAGATATCGACGATATGGGCGGATGCGTCTTGCCACTCGATCAAGCCCTCGACCACATCGCTGAAAACAGCATCTTCTGGACCTGGACCTGACCAAAAACGTACAAAGTCGAGCTCAGGCGACGGCGTGTTTTCCCATGTGTTCCTTGGCGCGAATGACGTCGAGGCTTCGGTTAAATTCTATGACGCGGCTCTGGGCGCACTGGGTGTGAAGAACCTCGGTCCGTTCGGCAATGGCTGGGTCCTTTACGGCAAGGACAAGCCGGCGTTCATCATTGCCAAGCCCGGCAATGGCGAAGCGGCGTCGAGCAATGGCGCGACCATTGGTTTTGCAGCCGCGACCACAGCAGAAGTCGACGCGTTTTACGCCGCAGGCCTGGCCAATGGTGGAACGGACGAGGGCGCCGCGGGCGCTCGTGGCCATCTCCCCGGTGCCTATGCCGCTTACCTGCGCGATCCGGCCGGCAACAAGGTCTGCACCTACACCTTCACTGACGCGTAAGGCAGGACATGGCTCTCGAAACGATATAGACGAGTCATAGCTTTGGGGGTGTGCAGGGCGTGTATCAACACGTTTCTGCCGCCACCGGCACGGACATGACGTTCTCCGTCTATGTGCCCGAGCACGACGGCGGCGCCAAGCTGCCGGTGGTCTGGTATCTTTCGGGCCTGACCTGCACGCACGCCAACGTGACCGAGAACGGCGAGGTTCGCCGCCTGTGCGCTGCGCTTAGCCTCATTTTCGTGGCACCCGACACGTCGCCGCATGGCGAGGGCGTGGCGGACGGTGCGGCAGGCGCCTATGACTTTGGTCTTGGCGCGGTCTTCTTGATCGTGCATCCTACCTATGAAAGATTTGAGGCCGAACTAGATCTTGTTTGCGAATACCGCCCTTCGATTGTCATAACAGCGCTTGGAAGCCCGCGCCGAGTGCTTGATCGGATCCACGGCTATGGCGGTTCGGTATTCTCGGATGTAGTCACACCGGAACAGGCGCGTAAAGCTGCAGCAGCAGGTGCCGATGGGCTGATACTCGTCGCCAGCGGCGCCGGTGGTCATACCGGACATTACAGTCCCTTTGCTCTAGTGGAAGAGGTTCGCAGCTTTTGGGACGGACCGTTGATCCTGGGCGGAGCAATCGGGAGTGCACGTGCCATCGGCGCGGCGCTCGATCTCGGCGCAGACTTCGCCTATATGGGGACGCATTTTATCGCTGCACCCGAGAGCCTGGTGGTGGATGACAATCGAGAGATGCTGGTACGCGCGAGTATGAGTGACATCGTAACCACGCCGGCGGTCACGGGGGTGGCATCAAACTGGATACGAGAGAGTCTTGATCGCGCCGGATTTACGCCCGAGATACTCGAGGTAAAAAAGAAGATCGATTTTTCTAATTTACACGGTGACGCCAAAGCCTGGAAAAATATCTGGGGTGCGGGGCATTCAGTAGGAACTACTCGTTCCATTCGTACTGTCGCGACAATTGTCGACGAACTTGTCGACGACTTTCGTGAGGCAAACTTTGGTCGATCGATTTCAAGATGGATCAGTTGAAGCAATCTCAAACGTATTCAACTATCATAGAAAATTACATGAGCCTGATATGACGCTAAAGGTTGTGGAGCTCGTGACAGTAAAGTTAGGTGGGAACATTGCCTTTGGGGTTCTCGTGACGGCAGTACAAAGAGTCCCGCCAAGCAAGCTATTGAACATCGCGATAAAGCCAAAAATGAGATTTCCTTAACATTTTTCCTAAAAGTAGCGGTAGTTAGAATGGCGGTAAACAGCCGCTTTTGACGCTTCTATTTTTTCTAAGTATTTGAATTTACAGAGCTGGGAGCTTGTTGGACTTTTCCGGTGCCGTTACGCGCCAATTGGTGGTGTGGCTCGATTGATCTGCCCCCACCGAGTGGACCGATTGGTTTGTTAGTGCATTAAGCTCATCGCCGCCATATCCGGGTGGAGGTGGAGCGAAGCGGAACCGGAGGCCGGATATGGCGGTGTCGCCGTTTCCGGGGCCGGTGGTCGATAGCCCAGGCTGCTATGCGGGCGGACGGTGTTGTAATGCCGCCGCCAGGCTTCGATCAGCACTTTGGCCTCGGCAAGGCTGTAGAAGATCTCGCCGTTGAGCAGTTCGTCGCGAAGCGACCCGTTGAAGCTTTCGTTATAGCCATTCTCCCATGGTGAACCCGGCGTGATGTAGAGCGTCTTCACGCCGATCTGCCCCAACCATTTCTGGACGGCAGTCGCGATAAATTCGCTGCCATTATCGGACCGTATATGCGCCGGTGGCCCGCGCGAGATGAACAGGTCGGCGAGCGCTGCCAGAACATCCTCATGCTTGAGCTGCCGCGCGACGATGAGCGCCAGGCACTCCCTGCTGGCCTCGTCGATGATCGTCAAAATGCGGAACTTGCGCCCGTCATGCGTGCGCCCTTCGACGAAGTCGTAGGCCCATACATGACCTGGATATTCGGGCCGCAGGCGGATACAGGATCCGTCGTTGAGCCATAGGCGTCCGCGCTTTGGCTGGCGCAGCGGAACCTTCAGCCCCTCACGCCGCCAGATCCGCTCAACGCGTTTATGGTTCACCGTCCATCCCGCATGGCACAGCAATGCCGTCACCCGGCGGTAGCCATAGCGACCATATTGCTTCGCCAAAGCGATGATATCCTCTGTCAGTGCCTGTTCGTCATCCGCCCCGCGCGGCACCTTGCGCTGTGTCGATCGATGCTGACCCAGCACCCGGCATATCCGTCGCTCGGACACCGGAAGCTCTTGTCGCAAATGATCGATGCAGCGCCGCCGCCGCGCAGGGCTCAGAAGTTTCCCTTGGCAGCCTCCTGCAGGATCAACTTGTCCAGCGTCAGGTCCGAAATCGCCCGGCGAAGACGCTGGTTCTCTTTCTCCAAATCCTTCATCCGCCGCGCCTGGTCGGTCTTCAGCCCGCCATATTCCTTCCGCCAGCGATAATAGGTCTGCTCGCTGACCGCGATCCGCCGGCAGGCCTCCGCTGTCGAGGCCCCCTGCGCCAGCACAATCTCAACTTCACGCAGCTTGCCGATAATCTCTTCCGGCTTGTGCTTCTTGCTCGGCATTCATTTTCCCCTTCGTGGTCCAGACTATCATAGTCTCTGGGCCACTCAGCAGGGGGCAGATCAGGTTCTCGATCCACGGATCATGCGCAACGAGCCGTCATATATGTCGAATGCACGGTAATATGCGCGGCCAAACATCCGGTTATTAATATCATCCTTGTGCGACCACTGTTCCGCCCTTGTCGTGGATGGCAGGCGGACTGTGGTGACGTGACAGCTAAAATCCGGCTTGTTGTAGAATGGCAGCGCCTGATCCTGCTCTTTCGCGCGTATTCGCTTTTCTGGCGGGTTGAAGCCACCACCCGGCAGCGCCAGCGATTTTACTCCATCGCCGTCATCGTCCCAGTCGACGGCGCCTGTGCCGACGACGGTCAATATGCTGGCCTGCGCCTTCGCATCATAGCGCCACTGAACATCCTCGATGGTCTGCCATGTATTTCCGATCGCATTCTGACGAAACGCGCTGAGCAGTTGCGTGGGCGTCGCTACAGAAAATTGCACCTCCTGCTGCAAGCCTTCGATTCCGCGCTTGATGGTTGTATTGGTAATGCGTGCGGGCTTGTCGAAGCCAGCACGCGCGTCGATTTCGAATAGCGTGATCTCATTCGGTCGCGAAGCAGGTGCCCAGCCAAGCCGCTCAAGACCGCCTCCCTGCCTGGTCAACGGCAAAACCCATTGATAGGAAATGACCGGTTCTTGCGTAGGTGGGACAACGGCAGGCATCGTGCCATCAAGCCAATAGATCTTTCCATCGATGCGCGCCCGTACCAGCACGTGATCGAACATGCGTGGGCTGGGCAGCCGCTGATCCATGCCATCATCAGTACCACTATTATTGACGAGGACCGGCTCGGCTTCGACGCCTAGCTCACGCAGCAATGCCAACAGCAGAGCGGTCTTGGCCTTGCAATCGCCGTAACGGCGTTGCCATGTCTCATCGGCTCCTGCCGGTGTCAGATTGCCGCCATTCAGCCCGACATAAATATAGCGGACATCCTGCTGCACCATTTTCAGGGCGGCGGCAGCGCGGTCGAGCCGCTTCGCATGGGCCGCGGCGATGCGGGCGGCCTCCTGCTTGAGTGAGGAGTTGGCGTTCAGACTCGACGCATTGGCAAATAGCGGCGCAAAAAGGCGCGATATGCCCTGCCAGTCGCTGAAACTGCTATACTCGACGACCCGCTGCCATTGATAACGAGGGGGCGCATCCTTGGGCGGCGCCAGGACGCCAGGGTTGTCGAACCGATAATCGATGGCATTCGGGCTCTGTTCAGCCACCGTCATCATATCGTTGGTCATCTTGATGGCGGGCTTGTTTTTTTCCTCCCAACTTAGACGAAGATGGTATCGGCCCGGCGCCGGATCGGCGGCAAGGAGAAGCAGGCCGGCATCGTCCTTCCCCAACGTGGGATCACTCGCAGGGAGCGTTGCGCCGAACTCGATTTCATCCCCGACCCTGAGATCGGGCACACGCAAAACGGCGGTCAGATTGCCATCCAGCCTTGCCGCTTCAAGCTGGTCTTCTCGACGCAGAATCTCGAACGAAGCCGTCTTCAATAAGTCGATGACCTGACCTTCGCGATGGATCTTTATTGCGTGGACGACAGGCGAACCAGCCGCTGGATTCCATGCCAGCGACAGATTGCCAAGCTGAAGCGCGTTGGGATGTAGGATCTTTATGCGATAGCCGTTGTGGAGCAGTTGCCCTTTGTCATCGAGATGAACCTCAGTGTCCTGACGGCGGATGAAAACCGCGCCTGCAGCGTCGGCAGGAACAGGCATAGGCTCCGACTGGACAGCCCATTTGGGCGCAGGCCCAGTTTGAATCTTACTGTTCGCTGCATAAGCGGTGGATCCGGCAAGCAGGCTCGCCAAGCAAACAGAAATCGTGAACCGCACAACATCCCCCTGAGATTTGCGCCATAATGTCTGCGGCTGCGGTTTAAGCAAGTGTTTGATGGCTCTTACAATCGCGGTTGAGTAACCAATGCCCTTCGGCAACGTGGGCATCGACCTCTCGTCCGCCGTTAAGAGCAGGACGTAAGGCGTCAAACGGCGCCAAAGGGGTTGCAAGCGGAACCGGATCGCGAACTCGGACAAGATCAGAAAAGGGTCATAAGTCTCGCATGCCGCAATTTCGCTTGTCCCGTGGGCCTGCTATTCTAAGCTGGCGACCAGCGTAGGGGAGCGACATGGGTATATTGGATTTTCTGTCGAAACAGTTTGTGGATGTCATCGACTGGGTGGAAGAGCCGGGACAACTCGGCTGGCGCGTACCGCTCGCCGACCGGGAAATCCAGAATGGCGCGCAACTGACGGTGCGGGAGGGGCAGATCGCCGCCTTCTTCAACGAAGGGCGGATCGCGGATATGTTCGGTCCCGGCCTTTACACGCTCGACACATCTACTCTGCCACTGATGACGGCCATCATGAACTGGGACAAGGGTTTCAAGTCGCCCTTCAAGTCGGACGTCTATTTCTTCTCCGAAAAGGAGCAGATCGGCCTGAAATGGGGCACGGCGCAGCCGGTGACGCTACGCGATCCCGAACTGGGGCCGCTGCGCGTCCGCGCCTTTGGCAGTTACAGCTTCCGTATCAAAGAGGTAGCACCCTTTGCCTCGCGCATCATGGGCACGCTGGGCGAGGTGAAGGTGGCGGATATCGAGCCGCAACTGCGTGCCGCGATCCAGACTGCGCTTGCGACGGGGGTGGCCGGCGGCGGCACTGCTTTCCTGGATCTGGCAGCCAGCCAGACCGCTTTGTCCGAAGCGCTCAAGGCCGCGGTCACGCCGGCCTTCGCCCAATGGGGGCTGTCGGTCGAAAGCTTCTTTGTAGAGAGCCTGTCCCTTCCCGAAGAGGTACAGAAGCATCTCGACAAGGCCAGTTCGATGCGCGTGCTGGGCGATCTTGACCGCTACGCCAAATTCCAGGCAGCCGAAGCAATCGAGACGGCTGCCGCTCAGTCTGGTGGCGTGGCCGGGGTCGGTGCCGGCGCTGCGGCCGGGCTGGCCATCGGCCAGGCGATGACCGGCGCCTTGGGCGGCACAGCGAGCGCGCCCTCAGCCCCGGCCGAAGACCCGTTCGCGCTGATCGAAAAGCTGCACAAGCTGCTGGATATGGGCGCGCTGACCCAAGCCGAATTCGATGCGAAGAAGGCGGAACTGCTGGGCCGTATTCGATAGCACCCGATGCAGTTGGTCACCTGTCCCACTTGCGGCGCGGAGGTTGCCTTCCGCTCGTCGGCGCTGCCCGTTCGGGTGTGCGACTATTGTCGCACGCTCGTGGTGCGTTACAATCAGGGCGCGCAGGGGATGGGGGAGGCTGGCGTCCTGCCGTTCGATATCAGCCCGATCCAGATCGGGACGGAAGGACGCTGTTTCGATCAGAATTTCCAGATCATCGGTCGGGTGCGCTGGGCCTGGGACGATGGCGCCTGGAACGAATGGCTGATGCTTCTGGCTGACGGCAGTCACGCCTGGCTTGGGGAGGCTATGGGCCAATTCATGGCGCTGCGCGAGGTGGAACTGACGGGATCGTTGGCGCAGGTCATCCGCCGCCTGATGAACGATACCCCTGTCAAACCGGGTGAAAGCGGCAATATCGCCGGACAATCCTATGAGGTTGCCGATATCCGCACCGTGCGCTGCATCGGCTGCGAAGGCGAACTGCCCTTCACCGCGCCCATTGGCTGGGAAGCGCTGAGCGTCGATTTTCGCAATCGCGACGGGCGCTGCGCCTCCTTCCAGAAAGATCGGCATGGACCGTCCCTCTATGTCGGCCATCATGTGAACCTGGCCTCGCTGCAACCGCGTAACCTGCGTCCGCTTCCCGGCTGGAGCCTGCCTGCTTATGGCTGAGGAGGAGAGCGTCCGCGCCCTGTCATGCCCGGCCTGCGGCGGGACGATCGCCCTTCGCGCGGCCGGCTATACGGTCACGCTGGCCTGCGAATATTGCGGCTCGCTGATCGACGCGACCGATCCGGCGGCGCGGATCATCACCCGCTACAATGAAATGCAGGCTTCGCTTGCGATCCCGCTCGGCACGCGCGGCACGTTGCGCGGCGTGGAATGGGAAGCGATCGGCTGGCTGCAACGGTCGGACGGCTGGGCGATCTGGGACGAATATCTGCTGTTCAATCCCTATGCCGGCTATCGTTGGCTGATCGCGCAGAATGGCCAGTGGAGCCTGGGCGCGATGCTGACCGCCGCGCCGCAGCGCGACGGGCCGGACCGGGTCGTCGCTGGTCGACGCTTCACCCCCTTTTACAGCGTCACAACTGCGCGCGTGACGCGGGTGGCGGGCGAATTCTACTGGCGGGTGAAGCCGGGCGAGGAAGTGCGCGCGAGCGACTATGTACGCCCAGGCTTCATGCTCAGCCTGGAACAGGATGATCGGGAGAATAGCTGGACGATCAGCGAACTGTTGACCGGGCGGGAGATACGGGCGGCATTCGATGTCGATCCGCCGCCCGTCTGGATACCCGGTATGACGCCGCTGGCGCACCAGCCTTCGCCCTATGCCCGGCGGATCAAGAGCTGGTGGCCGATCGCTGCCCTGTCCTTCGTGGCGCTGCTGGTTTTGCTGACCTTGTTCGGCAGGACCATGCAACCGCAAATGTTCAGCCTGTCGGTGACGCCCGACGGCCCCACAGTGACGCAGACATTCGGCCCAATCACGCTGCCGCTCGGCAAACAGGCGATGACGGTCGAGGCGATGACACCCGGTGTGGAGCAAGGCTGGGTCGATATCGACGTCGCCTTTGTCAATCGTAAGACGCAGGACAGCTATGACGCCTATGCTCTGAACGAGCATTATTCGGGCCGGGATTCGGACGGCTATTGGTCCGAAGGGGCGCGGTCGCAGACCTTGAAGGTTGCGAGTCTGCCTGCTGGAACTTACGATCTCGTCGTCGATGCGCAGGCGCATCATTGGGGCAGTTCGGGCAATTGGACCTTTGACGCGTCGAGCAGTACCTACAAGACCGAAGGCCAGCCCCCGATCGAGGTCAATCTGACGGTGGCGCGCGGCGCTCGCTTTGCGTCGAATTTCTGGCTGGCGGTGCTGATGATCCTGTTACCGCCATTGTTCATGCTGGTCCTTCACATCTTGTTCGAAAATGCCCGGCTGGCGCAGAAGGACGGTTCACCCGCCGACTCCGACGACTGGTTGCGGGGGATGGAAGCGCCATGAGCCGCAGTAGCTTCCTCTACGCCCTTTGGTGCCTGGGCGTATTGGGTCTTTATCTGACTGCCGCGTCGCAGGGCTATTCGCCCTTCGCCGACGGCGGACGCACTGCCGGCGCCGCCCGCGCCTACGGCCCCACCCATAAATAGGAGACGTCGATGATCATCGCTCTGCCGACCTTGCTCAATTCGTTGGTTTATGCCGGGATCGGCATGCTCGTTTTCGTCGCCGGCTTCGTCCTTCTGGACCTGCTGACGCCGGGCAAGCTGTGGGAGGAGATAAGGGACAAGCAGAATGTCGCCGTTGCCCAGTTCGCTGGCGCCGTCGCCATTGCCCTGGGTATCATCGTAGCTGCCGCTATTCATGGCTGACGCATCGGCACCGACCGAGCGCAGGCGCACCGCGCTGGTCGGGTTGCTGCTGGCCAGCGTGTTCGCTGTCGCGACCTGCGGCCTGATCTACGAACTGCTTGCCGGGACGATCGCCAGCTATCTGCTGGGCGACAGCGTCACGCAATTTTCGATCATCATAGGCACCTATCTGTTCGCCATGGGAGTGGGCAGTTGGTGCTCACGCTATGTCAAGCGCGACGAGCTGCGCCTGTTCATCCGGGTCGAGATATTGGTGGCGCTGGTGGGTGGCTGGTCGGCGGCGGGGTTGTTCCTGCTTTTCCCGCTGGTGGAGCAGTTTCGCCCCATCCTCTATGGCCTTGTCTTTGTCATCGGCTTTCTGGTGGGTCTGGAGATTCCGCTGCTGATGCGCATCCTGCGCGACCGGTTCGATTTCAGCGAGACGGTGTCGAACGTGCTGACCTTCGACTATGTCGGCGCACTGGCTGCTTCATTGCTGTTTCCGCTCCTGCTGGTGCCACATCTGGGACTGATCCGAACCGGGCTCATGTTCGGCCTGCTCAATGTCGGTGTCGCGCTGCTCCTGTTGCTTCTAGTACCATCACGCGCCAGCCTGATGCGGGAACGCATTCTGGCGTTGGTCGTGATGATGAGCCTGATCGCAGGCTTGCTGACGGCCGAGCGAATCCAGCGCTGGTCGGAAATCGCCGCTTATGGGGAGCGCGTGATTTACGCGACGTCCAGCCCCTATCAGCGGCTGGTGCTGACCCGACACGACGATGACATCCGCTTATACCTCAACGGCAACCTCCAATTTTCCTCACGCGACGAATATCGCTATCATGAAGCGCTGGTTCATCCGGCAATGGGCCGTGTAGCACGCCCGGCCAATGTACTGATCCTGGGCGGGGGCGACGGGCTGGCCGCGCGCGAGGTGTTCCGCCATCCCGGCGTGCGGCATGTCACATTGGTCGACCTTGATCCCGCCATGACCCGCCTGTTCAGCCAAACCGGCCTGCTGCGCGCGCTGAACGGCGATGCGCTGACCGACAAGCGTATGCATGTCGTCAACGCTGATGCTTTCCGGTGGGTACGCGAGACGAAGGCACGCTTCGATGTCATCATCGTCGACTTCCCCGATCCGGTCGATTTCTCGGTGGGCAAGCTCTATACCGAAACCTTCTACCGTATGTTGCGCCCGCATCTGGCGCCCGGCGGCATGGCAGTGGTCCAGAGCACGTCGCCGCTGGTCGCGCCCGCCGCTTTCTGGACGGTGGCGCAGACGCTGGAGGCCGCCGGTTTCCAGACCAGACCCTATCATGTCTATGTGCCGAGCTTCGGCGAATGGGGCTTCATCTTGGCCGGGCTGGTCGATCCTGGCACGACGACGCGCCTGCTGCCTGGCAATCGATTTTTGTCGGATGCGACAGCCCGGCAGGCATTGGTTTTTCCGCCCGACATGACGCGCCGCCCGGTGCCGGTGAACCGTCTGGACAATCAGGCATTGGTGCGCAGCTTTGCCGAGGAATGGGCGCGCTATGAAGGCTGACGCGGGCGGCCCAAGCAGGCGCGCCATCCTCAAGGGCGGGATGGCGGCTGCCACTGTGCTTGCGCTGCCAGCCTGTGAAACGCCGACTTCGGGCAGCAGCGGGGGAGCGGACATGGCGCTTGGCCACCGCCTGCGCGATGGCGCCTTCCCCGAACCGGTGCGCGAAGAGCGCGTGCCGCTCCTGATCGCTGGCGGTGGCGTAGCGGGGCTGTCGGCGGGCTGGCGATTGCGTGAGGCCGGCTTCGACGATTTCCGCCTGATCGAACTCGAAGACCAGCCTGGCGGCAATGCCCGTGGCGGTCGCAATGCCGTGTCAGCTTATCCCTTGGGCGCGCATTACCTACCCATTCCCAACGAGGAAGCGCGCGGGCTGCGCCATATGCTGCGACAAATGGGGGTGATCGTGGGCGAGCGGGATGGCAAGCCGGTCTATGACCCGCTGCAACTCTGCGCCGATTTGCAGGAGCGGCTGCTCTGGCAGGGGAAATGGCAGGAGGGGCTGGTACCCCGAACCGGCCTGTCTTCCAAGGACGAAGCCGACCTTGCCGCCTTCAACCGCACCATGGCCGACTTTTCCCGTCGCCGCGATACGGAAGGCCGGCCTGCCTTCGCCATTCCCATCGCCTATAGCGCAAGGGATGCCGATCTGCTTGCGCTCGATCGGATGAGCTTCGCGCAGTGGCTCGACCAGCAGGGCTGGACCTCCTCGGTGCTGCGCGCGCATGTTCGTTACGCCTGCCGTGACGATTACGGCACCGAACCAGCCGACGTCTCCGCCTGGGCCGGCATTCATTATTTTGCGAGCCGGCGTGGCTTCACTGCGGATGGTTCGGGCGATAATGAACTGACCTGGCCTGAAGGCAATAGCCGCCTGACCAGCTTGATTGCTGATCGATTGGGAGATCGCATCACGACGGGGCAGGTCGCCTTTCGTGCCCGGCGTGACGATAAGGGGGCGATGGTTGATGTGTTCGATGCGCAGCAGGGCAGCAGCATCCGCTATCGTGTTGACGCCGTGATCCTTGCCATGCCGCATTTCATCGCCACCCGCCTGCTGGGCAAGAAGCCCGATGCGGCCTACAGCTATGCCCCTTGGCTGATCGCCAATGTCACCGTCGATCGCGCACCGGAGGGGAAGGGCAGCGGGCTTGCCTGGGATAATGTATCGGCCAGCAGCGCTTCGCTCGGCTATGTCGTCGCCACCCACCAGAGCGACTCGCACACGGGGCCTACGGTGCTGACTTGGTATATGGCCCTGTCCGACATGCCGCCCGCGTCCGCCCGCCGCTTGCTGATCGACCGGTCCGATGCTGATTGGCGGCGGCTGGTTCGTGACGATTTGCTTGGGATGAATCCGGACCTGAACGGCGCGATCCGGTCGATCGACCTCTGGAAGTGGGGTCACGCCATGGTCCGGCCGACGCCGGGTTTCCTGTGGGATGTCGCGCCGCGGCAACGCGCGGCTATCCTGCCGCCCTTCTTCCGCGCCCATTCGGACCTGAGCGGGCTGTCGCTGTTCGAGGAAGCCCATTATCGTGGCATGGCCGCGGCGGAAGCGGCGCTATCTTCGATCGGACATCCGCATGAGACGCTACTATGATTCCGCCCATGACCTATGATGGCCGACACCTGCTGGCGGACCTTTATGGATGTCCCGTGCTGGACGATGTCGCGCTGATCGACGCCGCCTTGCGCGGCGCGGCGGACAGCGCCGGGGCGACAGTGATCGGCCTTCACCTCCATCATTTCGGTGAAGGACAGGGCGTCACCGGCGTCGCCCTTCTCGCCGAATCACATATGTCGATCCACACATGGCCCGAACATGGCTATGCTGCCGTCGACATTTTCCTGTGCGGCGCGCGCCATGATCCGGCAGCGGCACTTGATGTGCTATGTCGATATTTGTCGCCTACCCGCATAAGTCAAAATCTAGTACGCCGGGGTGATATTTCCGAGCTGGCGCGAGAAACGGACGGTCAGAAACTGGAACGCTGAAATTGATTTTTGAGCGGCCACTATATCTGGTCCATGCTTGTTCAGCGCGGTTGCGATTTGGCTGCGATCCAGGGCCAGCGGCGTGAGCCCGGTCGTGCCGCATCACGAAGGCGGCATTGGCGGAGCATAGCACGCACATGGCGTCGAAGACGATGATCGGGCCGTGCTCGCTGGCAGGATTGGTGCTCACGCGGCCACCGATTCTGGCGCGGGCATATGAAGCGCACTTTCCAGCCCCAGCGGCCCAAGCGGATCGGCGACCAGTCCACTCACCATCGCCGCCTGTATGCTGGTAGCGGGCCAAAATTTGGACAGCGGGCCGACAAAACGATCGCGGATCAAGGGCAGCAAACGACTGTCCGATTGATAGACGGGTGTGAACAAGGCGGTGAGCCACTGGTAGGTCAGGACATGGCGTCGCCGCAGCTTGATGCCGAGACGAACCCCCTCATCCACCCCGTTCGCGTCCGCCAGACCTTTGGCCAGCGCCCAGGCATCGAGCAGGGCCATGTTGGCGCCTTGACCCAGCTGGGGACTGGCGGAATGCCAGGCGTCGCCGATATGGACCAATGCCCGCTCAGCCGGTGACCGCAGGGTACGGTGCGCGTAGCGGGCGAAGGTCAACTGGTCGGGATCATCAATCTGGTCGAGCAACGGCGCACAAGCGGGCCAGAGCGCGGTAACGCGAGCCTTCCACGGCCCCAGTCCGGCCTGATGCCAGTCGCCCAGCCGATCGGCGCGCAACGACCAGAAGAAGGCGGCCTTTGGCGTCGCCGCGCCCGGCGGCGTGCCGATCGGCAAGACACCCGCCATGATGCTGGCGCGGTCATAGCGCTGTGCAAGGGCATGAGGATCGAAGCGCGCGTCCTGCGGCAGGTCGAGGCTGGCCCAGAGTGCGCCATAGGCCAGTTCCCGGCCGGTCGGCGGCGCCAGTGGTGTGCGCGTGCCCAGCGCATCGACCACAAGATCATAGGGGATGCTGGTTTCGCCATCGGCAAAGCGCAACGCACGTTGCGCACCGACCGGTTCGCTGTCCACGAGCGTGCGCCCGGTATGGACGGTGATCCCCGCTCGCTGGACCGCCTCATGCAATATCGCAAACAGGCTGGCGCGATGGATGCCGATGCCAAACATAGCGCGGTGGCGCAGCGCGGCATAATGGACGTCAAGGACGACCCGGTCCTCCGCCTTGCCGAACAGCCGGTCGATGCGTGATCCGCGCCGCAACACGTCGTCCAGCATCCCCAACTCGTCAAGAACCGCCATGCCTGTGGGCTGGATCATCAGGCCCGACCCGATCGGGCGAGGCGTGTCGAAACGCTCGAAAAGGGTGACCTGATGGCCCGCCCGATGCAGCAGCAGCGCCGCCGCCAGTCCGCACGGCCCGCAGCCTGCGATCGCGATGTTCAGACCCCGCATGACCACCGTCTAGACGAGCAGGCAGGCCGTTCCAAGAGGATGGACCGGAATTGCCTATATTGGGGAGTAAAGAAACGCGCCCGGAATATTCGGCGAAACTGAACCGGCATCCAGCGATACATGCCGAATTTCACCACCTGCCAGCGAGCGAGATGACGCGCGTCATGCCGCTGCCAATGCCCCCATCGTTACATAATCCAGCTTGCCTGTGCCGAGCACCGGGAGCGCGTCCACTTCGCGAATGTCACGGGGAATGGCCAGTTCGGTGATGCCATTTGAGCGCCCCCATGACTGGAGCTCGCTTGCCTTCGCGCCTTTGCGCGTCGTGAACAACACCAGCTGTTCGCCTTTGCGTACGTCGGGACGCGTGACAACGGCATGTTCGGCATCTGGCCAGAGCGCGGACGCATAGCCTTCCACAGCAGGGAGAGAGATCATCTCGCCGCCAATCTTGGCGAAGCGCTTGGCGCGACCGCGAATGGTGACGAAGCCTTCGGCATCGATTGTCACGATGTCGCCGGTGTCATGCCAGCCTTCTTCGGGTGGCTGCAACACGCCCGGCGCGTCGGCCTTCATATAACCGGCCATGATGTTGGGGCCACGGATCGACAGGCGTCCGCCGTCGGTGATGCCGGGGACGTCGTCCAGCTTCGGTTCGATGCCCGGCAGCAGGCGCCCCACGGTGCCCGCCCGGAAATGCATCGGCGTATTGACCGCAATTACAGGGCCAGCCTCGGTCGCGCCATAGCCTTCCAATAGGCGCAGGCCAAACTTCTCTGCATAGGCCTTGCGGGTTTCATCGCGCACCCGCTCAGCGCCCGCAAAAATGTAGCGCAGCGAATAAAAGTCATAATTATGCGCCATCCGCGCATAGCCCGACAGGAAAGTATCGGTGCCGAACAGGATCGTCGCATTGCTGTCATAGGCGAGGGCTGGAACGATGCGGTAGTGGAGCGGGCTGGGATAGAGCAGCGTCTTCACGCCATGCAGGATCGGCAGCAATGTGCCGCCGGTAAGGCCGAAGCTATGGAACACCGGAAGCGCGTTCAGCACCGTGTCCGCCGTGTTGAAATCGATCCGCGCGGCCAGCTGGCGGCAATTGGACAGCAGATTGCGGTGGGTCAGCACCACGCCCTTGGGCAGGCCTTCCGATCCGCTGGTGAAGAGGATGACAGCAGGTGCATCGGGCGCGATCTGTAACCGCTTGTGGCTACGTCCCGCAAAGCGGCCGGCGATGAGGGCGCGCAACTTCGCGCCCATGCCGATGGCCGCACCAATGTCTTCCAGCCAGAGGATCGTAATGCCTTCTTCCGCGAGCGCCGCGACGATATCGCCGAGCTTGGCCTGCGTCACAAAGGCGCGCGCGGTGACGATGGTGCGGACCTTCGCAGCGGTGCAGGCGGCCTTCAGGTTGGTGAGGCCGGCAGTGTAGTTGAGCATCGCAGGCACGCGGCCATGAGCCTGGAGGGCAAAGAAGGTCGCAACCACGGCCGAAACATTGGGCAGCAGCACGCCGACCGCTTCGCCCTGTCGGGTCACAGCGGCCAGCGGCTTGCCCAGCGCCAGACTACCGACAACCAGCCGGTCGTATGACATCGGCTCGCACTTTACATCTTCGACCACCGCAGCCTTGCCGCCGTGAATGTGCCGGGCTTCCAGCAGCGCTTGAAACAGCGTTTCATCCCTGTTCGACGTGGCAAAGATCATCGCGCTCATCTCGTCATACAGGCGACGTCCGGCGATGGCGCGGCGGGCGCGGGCGCGGGCGGTCATCTCACCCTCGATCGCAAAGCGGCGTGGCGGTAGCACGGTCAAGCGGATCTTGGGAAAGCTGCGCAGCCGCACCTTGCCGCGCAGGCGAGAAAAGGGGGTATATTGGGCACCGTCGATACGGACGGGAATGATCGGCGCGTCGGCCTTGTCCGCGACCATGCCGGGGCCGTCAAACACCTTCATCAGCGCGCCGGTGACAGTGATGCGGCCTTCGGGGAAGATGACGAGCGTTCGGCTCTCGCGCACCGCTTTCACCATCGCTTTGGCCGCCATGGGGTTGGTCGGGTCAACCGGGAAGGCATCGAACAGCGGCAGGAAGGGCTTGATCCACCACGCCTTGGCGATGCGGGTAGACGGAACGTTAATCCGCATCGCTTCTGAGCTGGCGGCTGTAGAGCCACCCGATGCCGATCAGGCTGAAGCCGAGCGCCAGGAAGGATGCGATGCGGAGCAATCCCGTCAGGCCCGATGCGTCGAGCAGAAAAACCTTGGCGACCGCGCCCAGCATCAGCAGCAGGGATGCGATACGCCAATCCCGCTTGCCGGTGCGGATGCCCCAAAGCAGGAAGCCGATGGCCAGGACGATGGCCAGCACGGAACGGCCGATATCCTCACCCACCGCCAGAGTGGGGCCGTTGAGGAGCGACCCCTCGAACAACTGGCGCAGGAGGGTGAAAGTGAAGAACAGGACCAGCAGCATTCGGATGCCGTCGATCGTCCGGGCAAAGCGGAAGGCAAGGTCTGGCGCGATCCGGCCTGCCAGCGTCAATGCAAAGAAGGGCAGCGCAAAGGCGGGCAGGAGCAGCGTCAGCAACGGCAGGCTGCCGACCGCTTGCGTGGCCCAGAGCGGGTTGTGGAGCAGCAGGGTGTAGAGCAGGCTGTGCGCAAGCGCCGCAGCGATCAATGAAAGGCCGACGACGCGATAGTGCGCGATCCGCCACAAGGCGTAGCCCGCGCCCAGCATCAGCGCTTCCCAGAGCGTTCGTTCGGCCAGGCCCGCATGGATAAAGTCAATGCCAGAGCCAATGTCGAACAGTTGCTTGTACAGGATATGCACGGCAACCGCGCCCATGATCGACGCCGCCGCACCCCCGGTCCAGCGCTCGATCGTGCCGAATCGACCGCGCCACAGCATCAGCCCGATGAGCGAGGCAGGTAGAGCGAGACGGCGGAGCATGTCCGACAGATCCGGCAGGCCGCTCGCCAGCATCGGCTGGCCGAGCAGGGAAAGCAGGCCATGCCCGATCCAGTCGATCAAAGGCCAGGCAGCCCATAACAGCACGATGATCAGCATGGACGCCAGCGCGGGCAACAGCCGCTGTGGCGACCGTCGATGGCCTGCATAGGCGAGCATAGGAATGGAAAAGGCGGCGATCGGCGCGAGCCAGGATGTCGGCGCAGCCTGCGCCACCGCGCCATAGGTGACGATCGCGGCGGCGGCCTGGGCGACGACGCGCCCTTCGGCAAAGCGCGCACGCCAGGCGTAGAAGGCGGCAACGGCGGCAACCATGCCCCAGCGCAGCGATGCGGACAATGGCGTGACCGGGAAGGTATCGCCGATGAGGCGACTTGCCTCCGCCACGCCGCGGTCGCCCACGACCAGCGCGGTGAGCGCGACGAAGGTGAAGGCCCAGCCGCCATATTCGACCCGCCGATCCTTCGCCTTGTCAGACAGGATCAGCAGCGCCGCGCTGACCAGCGCTACGGTAACAGGCACCATCCAGCCGGGCAGGCCGAAGCCGCCTGCCATGACCAGTAGAATAGCGGCACTCACTGCCTGCACGACGAAGCGGGAATCGTCTCGACGGTCGGGATTGTTCCAGCCCAGCGCGATGGCCAGCATCGGCAGCGTTGCGGCGACCAGCGCGATCAAGACGAAACGGACACCGTCGACGGGCGAGGCGCGGTAGAAATGGAGCGCGGTGACGGTCAGCCCACCCAGCGCGATCGCCGCGACCTGTCCGGCTTCGATCAGGCTGCCGCCCGGCCGCCACAGCCGCCAGAGTGCAGCGCTGCCGTAGAGGGCGATGATCCCTGCCATGACAAAGGTAAAGACCAGCACCGGCGGCGAGGGCCAAACGGCTGCGAGTATTAGAGCAACAGCCAAGCCGATCGGCACCAGGCGGCGGAGCGATGCTTCGCGACTGCCCAGCCAGAGAAAGGCGATCGACAGGAGGCCGAACAAGGCCCAGTGGAGCGGCGCGAAACCGCCGGTGGCGGCCAGCATGGCCATCTGGGCCGAGGCGACGACAGCAGAGGCTGTGCGTAACAAAATGGCACGGTCGCCGGAGAAGACCAGCAGCGGGAAACCCACGCCGATCGCCAGGATCAGCAGGCCGACCGAGAGAGACGCGGTAAGGCCGAGCGCGCCGTTCAGGATCAGGAGGCTGCCCCAGCCTGCGCCGCCGATCAGTGCGCCGATGCCCAGCCACAGCCAGCGCTGGGTGCGAGACAGGGCGCACAGCCCGCCAATGGTGAGCGCGAGATAGCAGGACAGGAGCGGAACATTAGGCTCGTTCGATCCTGCCAATGCTGGCGCAGCCAAGCCGCCGACCAGACCCAGCAGAGCACTCGGTGCGCCAAAGCGCAGCGACAGCCCCATGGCGATCGCCGTCACAGCGGCCAGGCCGACAAAGGCGGTCGCTGGTCCGATCAGATGATACAGATTGGCGGCGGTCAGGATGGCGGCGTACAGCGTCGCGATGCCCGCCCCGGCCAGCGCCTGACGCACGCGGGGATCGCGTAGCCGGTCCTCCTGCCGCAGTGCGCCTTCCGCAGCGGCGATCAGTCCGCCACCGAAGAGCAGGCCCAGCATGACCCTGATGACCGGCGACAGCAGCCCTGTGTCGATCGAATATTTGACCAGCAACACGCCCGCCACCGCCAGCGTGATACCGCCCGCCCATATCGGCAGACGACGGCCGAACAGATCCTCGAACGCAAAGCCGGGTTGGGCAGGAGAGGCGGCCTGAGTCTCTGGGAATAGTATCGGGTCCGGGGCGGCGACGGGGGCGGGATCGCGCACAGCCGCAGGGGAAGGCACGACAGGCTCGGGCTGTTCAACCGGTCTCGACTCGACTGCCGGTATAGGCAGGATGGGTGCTTCCGGCTCGGCTTCGGGCGTCCTTCGCACTACGGCAGCAGCGACCGGGAGCGGCGCTGCGGTTCTGGATGGCCATATGGCGGCGGATGGCGCGGGCCGCGCATCCGTCTCGATCAGGGCGAGGCGAGATTCCAGCGCCTTCATCCGGCCTCGGGTGTCGAACAGCACGACCCCCAGCACGATCAGGACCAGCGCAACCAGCATGACTCACCCTCCAATTGATCCGTGCGTGATAATACGGAATTAGACAGTGATCAATTAAAATATTAGACAGTGATCAATTGAAGTCGTACAGCGACCTCATGGGCAGACGATCCGACCATAGCCGCGCTGAACTGGAAGCGTTGATCCTGGACGAAGGGCACCGCCATATGGCGGAAGTCGGCTTTGCCCGCTTTTCCGCGCGCGAAGTGGCCAAACGCATCGGCTATGCCGTCGGGACCCTCTATAATGTGTTCGGCAGCTATGATCGGCTGATCGTCGCCATCAATACCCGTACCTTTGAACAATGGGCCGCCTATCTCGAAGAGCGGCTGGCCCAGCCATCGACCGACCGGATCGCCGCGCTGGTGGAAGGCTATTTCAGTTTTGCAGAAGAACATATGCCGTTGTGGACCGCGATCTACGACCATCGCCTGCCGCCCGACATGGTCATGCCGGAAGGGTTTGCAGCGCGGCGCGGCGCGTTGACCGATGTCGTTGTGCGCGAGGTCGCGGCGGTGTTGCCGGCTGAGGTGCGGGACCGCGCACCGCGTCTTGCCCGATCGCTGGTGGCCACCGTCCATGGGCATTGCATCTTCGCCCTTAATGGAAGTTTCGCTCTCTTGGGTGAAACCGCACCGATGGAGATGGCGACCGCGCGGGTGAGAGAGTCGCTGGCCGCTTCGGGCGCATCGATGCCATTGGCGGATGTCGGGTAGCTTCGACATGAAATGGTTAGAATTCTGGAGCGCGATCTGCAATTCTCCGCTGGTCGGCACCAGATTGTGACCAGTGGCAGTGCTACATTGGCCCGATGGGTTGCGAGGCCCGAACTCGCACCCTTGCGCGACTGAACCAGCCTGAACCTGGTAGTTTGATATCCCTGCCGCCGTAAAGCCGAGCGAGGGATGTAAAAACACCTAGAAAATAGCGGACGGTCTGCACCTTGGCAGCGAAATTGAATGTTGAGCGTCCGTGAAGGGTCGGTTTTGCCGGGGGGCGAACGCCGGGTCGTGGGACAAATCCGTCATTCCCGGACGGGGGGGGGGAACGGCAGGTCCATCGTCAAAACCCGACTTTAAGCGAACGATCCGCTGGACAAGATTTGCGGCCGCAATTGGGCCGTCGGCAGCGTTGCCGCATGGAGTGTTGCGACGCGAAGCAGACGTTAGACATGGGTAGGGTGCTGGCCGGAAGTGTGCCGATATTAGAATAGAGGATATGCCGGCACGCTCGCGCGCCGGTTACAAAATGTGAAGCTTCGACGGTATCGCGTAAAAAGACAATATATCATATTATTGAGATTACTATGACCGCATCGCCAACTGTCCCCGTTACCGTCCTCACCGGCTATCTTGGCGCCGGCAAGACGACCCTCCTCAACCGCATCCTCGAGATCGAGCCCAACTTTTTGTCGGAAGACGATCACGAGCATGATGATGCAATCACCTCGGTCTCGCTCAAGTCGGACGCACCGGTCCGGCCCGAGCTTTTCATGCCATGGCTGCGCAAACTCACGACGGAACAAGGGCAGGACATTCTACGGCTAAAGGGCGTGCTCGCCTTCCCGGGCGAGGACCAGCGTTACGTCGTGCAGGGCGTGCATATGCTGCTCAATGGCGACCACCAGCGCGACTGGAAACCCGACGAGGTCCGCACCAGCCGGCTGGTGTTCATCGGCCGCAACCTCGACGCAGCCGGGTTGCAGAAGGGCTTCGATGCCTGCGCGGTGCGTGCCGCCTGATGGCAACGGCGGTTCAGGATGAGGCGCTTGTCCACCGGTACGGGCGCCCCGTAGCGCTTGATGCCGAGCCAACCGCGCTAATCTGGCTCGGCGATATCGCGGCGGTGGCGCTTAGGGACGGGAGCGTGCGCTTAATCGTGGGCGAGTATGACGCCCGGGCGGTGGACGTGCATGCTGGCGCGATCCTGTCGGCATGCGCGCACCCCGACGGCAAAGGGATCGTGACAGGCGGCGATGACGGGCGGGTGTGCCATGTCGCAGTCGACGGCGGGATCGCGGAACTTGGACGCTTCGAGCGCAAGTGGGTCGAGCATCTGGTTGCAAGCCCGGCGTCGGGCCTAATCGTCGCCGCCCGGTCGAGAGGCGATTGCCTGGCTAAGAGGGGCTGCCGAGCCGTCGCACCGATATACGGTAGGCTCGACACAGTATGTCGAACGCGAAGAAAAGCGCGAGACGTTCCGGCAGGACGCCATACAAGCATGGGACGAATATCAGCAGACGGGCTTGCATCTGACGCTTGAGGAAGCCGACGCTTGGTTGGCGAAGCTCGAAGCGGGCGAGGATGCGGAGCCGCCTAAGTGCCACGGCTAATCTGGACGCCGAATGCGCTGGCCGATGTTCAGCGGCTCTATCGCTGGCTCTTGCCCAAGGATACCGAAGCCGCGATCCGCGTGGTTGCGACTATCCGGGCCGGGGTCAGGATTCTGGCGGCATCACCGCGCATCGGCCGTCCGGTGGAGGATATGGACCCCGATTATCGGGAGAAGCTGATCGACTTGGGCAATAGTGGCTAAGTCGCCCTCTATCGTCTCGATAGCGGGACAGTGGCGATCTTGGCCTTTCGCCACCAAAAGGAAGCGGGCTATCCATAGCCGCCGACATGGCGGCTATCGCCTGTTATTTGACCATTGGCGCCCGAGCAGCAATGTATAAAAATGCGGTCGCCTTATCTGCGTGTGGTTCTATACGGGGGCGAATTATGGCCGTTCAACGGAAATTTTGAGTGACTTGAAATGTCCCAGTGAGCCCGGCCCAACCCAAAGGCCGATGCCGCCGCTGGCTGGAGGCAGCTTCAGGTCATTGACGATAAGGGAAGGTTCCTGCTGCCCATTGACATAGAGCCGGGCGGCGCTGCCCCGGACCACGATCTTAAGCTTGATCCATTCAGCGGGTTTCACATCCGCATAGGATTCATACTGTCCCGGGGCCTCCTTTCTAAGGCGCTCCCATGGATGTGCAGGGTGCGAGATATACTGAACCGTATGATTTCTGCGAAGCTGGTCGTCGGCATGTGCGTTGGTCGGGCGGAGGTAGATCGCCTCGAACCGATCCCGGTTTTCAGAAATCCGGAACGCTATCCCGACGAACCCTCGGGCCGTCGTCGTATCATCGACAGGCGCCCCGGACAGGACGGCTTCGATGACGAAATCGCTCGCCGTGGCTCCCCTGATGGCAGCGAAAGTCGCGTCGTCCGCGACGTCGGGGGCGGTCGTCAACAAAAGCGCGTTCGCTCCCCGGTATCGAACGGATGAGACTTCGACATTCTTCCGATCCAACGTCGCCTTGCCGAGATCGATCGTCGTCACTTTGCCGACCTGGGGTGCCGGATATGCCGCGGACGAGATGATCGACAGCGCCAGTACCGATAATATGGAACGATACGTCATCATTGCTCCCCAAAAGGCCTGATTATGGTCAGGATAGCTGTGCCATCATCGACTAGCCGCGGCTTGCAGCCGCTTCAACGCGTCGCTGGCATAGGTGTTAGTCGGGTCCAGCGCCAGCACTGCTTGAACAACTCGATGGGCTGTCTTGGACCGCCTTCGGCAACCGCGATGTTGGGCAGCCCATCATGGCTATCGGCGGATTTGGGATAGATCGTCAGGTTGAAGCGAAAGATAGCCTTGGTGTCCGCATATGGCTGGGCTTCGTAAAGATCATAGCCCAGTCTCACGAGCGCATCATCGCTGAAGTGGAGCTTCGCCCCAGACCGTTTCAGGTCGCCATAACGGGCTATGGCGCTGGCGACCGCGTCGTGATGGATCCGATCCCACAGGATTTAGCACTGCTGCGCGACCGGCATCATCACCGGCTGGCCGAAGGCGATCGCAGCCATTGCATTGCCGACCATGCCTGCCGACGCGCGGTCGCTGTTGCTCAGCACTATCGCGGTCTGTTTGTCCGTTGGGAGGCGTATGATGCAGGCTGAGAAGCCGTTGTCGCTGCTCGAATGATCCATCTCCCGCCGACCGAACTGCTCGCCGATCCGCCAGCCGAAGCCGAAATTGCTCTTTACTGGAGTGAACATCGCGCCAAGCGATGCCTGGCTGACCAGCTTGCCGGGGACGAACGCACGATCCCACAGCAGCAGATCACCCACGGTCGAATACAGCCCGCCCGCGGCATAGCCGACCGTGCCGACTGATGATCGGCGCGTTGATGAAGGTCGTGCCAAGCGAGTAATAGGCAGAGGCGCGGTGAGCGATCAGCGTGCGGGTGTTATCGTCGCCGCTGTGCGTCATGCCGAGCGGCGAGAGGATGCGCTGCTAAATATACCCGTCCCAGCCCAGCCCGGATGAGTGCCCCACCAGCTTCAATTGACCCTCGACCTTTTCATCAGGACCGATGATATCGCCTTATGGCGTCCGATCGTAAAACCGTTGAATTCCTTGTTGAGCAGATGGCAGGCGCCGGCACCGTCTCAGCCAAGGCGATGTTTGGCGAATTCGGCATTTACTGCGATGGGAAAATGATCGCTTTGGTCTGCGACGACCAGCTATTCGTCAAGCCCACGGTTGGCGGGCGGTTATTGGCTTCAGGTGCGGCAGAAGCCTCTCCCTATCCCGGTGCAAAGCCCTGCCTCCTGATCGACGCGGAAAAATGGGAAGACCGTTAATGGCTTGCCCAGATGGTCCGTATCACATCAGAGGAATTGCCGGCTTCCAGGGTCAGGGCCAAGCGCAAATCCGGTTGATGCAACGCCTGGCAAAGGCCCGTGTTCGCTAAACGAATATTCGTCCTGGAGACGTGCAGGTGGAACGTTGAATGTCCAGAAAGGATAGGATTTAAAAATTCACCCATTCACGATTGTCCCGCCATTTGGATGCAACACCTGGCCTGACATGTAACTGGCATCCTCGCAGGCGAGGAACAGGAAGGCCGGTGCGACCTCATTGGGCTGGCCGGGGCGGCCCATCGGTGTTCCTTCGCCAAAATTCTCCAGTTTTTCAGGGCTGGCGCCACCGCAAGGGTTGAGCGGAGTCCAAATTGGCCCGGGCGCGACGGCATTTACCCGTATCCCGTCGCTCACCAGATTTTCGGACAGAGACCGGGTGAAGGCGGTTATGGCGCCCTTGGTCGCACTATAGTCCAATAATTCCGAGCTGCCCTGGTACGTGGTCACGCTGGTACAGTTCACGATGGCCGCGCCAGCCTTCAGATGGGGACGTACGGCCTGCACCAGGAAGAACATGCCAAAAATGTTGGTCTGGAAGGTGCGGCGAAGCTGATCTTCGCTGATGTCTGTGATGTCCTTGTCAGGATGTTGCTCGCCGGCATTGTTCACAACGACGTCGATCTTGCCGAACGCCTCGATTGTGCGGGCGACAATCTCGTCTGCAAAGGCGCGCTCGCCGATATCACCTCGGATCGTGATAGCCTTGCGCCCCTCGGCTTCAACGATGCGCTTTGTTTCCTGTGCGTCATCCTCTTCGAGCAGATAGACTATGGCGATGTCAGCGCCTTCGCGGGCGTAGAGCGCAGCGACCGCCCGTCCTATCCCGCTGTCGGCACCCGTGATGATGGCGACTTTCCCCGCGAGGCGGTCCGAGCCCTTGTACCGAGGTTGCCATTGCGGCTCTGGGGTCAGCTTGCTCTCATGGCCGGGCAGGGCATCCTCGTGGATCATTGGGACGGTGTCGCTCATCGCATTATCTCCTTTGCTTCAAGAACCCATTGGGGCCCCGGGAGTTCTCTGCGTGACAAACGGGTGGTCGCATTTGGCGCGCACCCGGACATTGTTCCTGACCCTATGGAGGTGATCAATGACCCTTAAAGCTCTCGCGCTCAACTGCACGCTCAAAGCGGATGTCCAGGAAGAGTGCTCGACCAATGCGATGATCGCGGTGCTTGCAAAAGCCTTCAAGCGGCATGATGTCAGCGTGAGCGAAACCGTTCGGGTTGCAGCGTTCGATATCAAGCCCGGCGTCACCTCCGATGAAGGTGATGGCGACGCCTGGCCAGCCCTTCGCAAGAAAATTCTCGGCCATGACATATTGATCTGGGGCGGACCGATTTGGATGGGCCAGATCAGCAGCACGGCCAAGCGGGTATTGGAGCGGATGGATGCCTTTCTTTCCGAAACCGACGACAAAGGGCGGATGCCGAGCTATGGAAAAGTCGCGGTCGCAGCGATCGTGGGCAATGAGGATGGGGCACATTTCTCCTCCGCTCAGCTATTTCAGGCTTTGAACGATGTCGGCTGGACGATCCCTGCCGTTGCCAGCTGCTATTGGGTTGGCGAAGCGATGGGGTCTGTCGACTTCAAGGATCTGGACAAGACACCGGCCATGGTGACGAAGACCGCCGACTTGGTCGCTGCAAATGCTGCGCATCTGGCAGGATTGCTCGCGACCAGCCCTTATCCTGGCTGAGGAGCATGGCTGACCTGTCGGGCACGCTCCGTAAGAATATCGTTCTGTATGGGGCGCTCTTTGCCAATGTCGGGATCGCCATCGCCAAATTCGTGGCCGCAGCCATCAGCGGCTCTTCCTCCATGCTCACCGACGGCGTTCACTCGCTCGTTGACAGCGGCAATCAAATCCTGCTCCTCTATGAACCCGATAATCTGGATGCATGCCTAACAGGCGGGCCGCCAGCGTGACGATCGCTGGTGGCATCCTTCATTTGGCGGCTTGTCCGATTACGCGCCCTCGATCACCCTGAACACAGCGCCGCTGCCCGCATCGCGAACAAGATCTACCCGCCCGCCATCCCAGTGATAGTCGAGATGCCGACCCTGAACAGGGCTGGAGGCGCAGTCAGGATAGAATAGCGCGACGCATTCGCCACCGGGCTGGCGGACGCTTGGATAGGCAATACCGTCTGAGCCTGAACCGCGCAGCGTGGCGGCGAGTTGCTGCGCTGCTTCGTAGCTGTCAGGATCGAGGCAAGAGTCGAATGCCTCTGGGTGCGTTCTGAGATCATGCAAATCGGCATCGACTTTCAGAATGATCTCGCGAAACTGCGACGTCCATCCGGCAGGCTCGGCCGTCAGGGCCATGAAGCGCGCATGATGATGGATCGTTTCGAAAAGCGCTGTCTCATAGCTGCGCGCGACATAGAGCACGCCATGATGTCCGGCGGAGAACCGGCTTGGTCGATCGGGACTGACATGAGTGAATGACGCCATGAGATAGGAGGCGCCAACGCCGCCGACCCGTCGCGTGGGAGGGACAAGATCGATATTGCCGACCGCCGTCATGATCCGCGGGTTCGTCTTCTGCTCGGCGGAAATGAGGAGTGGCCAGTCTGCAGGGTCCGCAATATCCTCGAACAGATCGATGGGAGGATAGATGCTGCGGATGATCCTGACCGCACCTTCCCATTCGATCCTGTTGACCGGCGGACCATCAATCGCCGTCACCAGCCGCCGCGCTCCGCGTCCAGGTAGCGCCGCACCCGCATGATGTCGGTCAGCTCGCCGCCCAGCATGACCGACAGCGCGCTTGCGCCCTCAAAGGCGGCGTTGGGCGCCTTGATCCAGTCATAGCCGCGCTGCGGTTCCTCAAAGATGATGCGCAAGGCCTTGTGAATGCCCATGATGTTGGAGAGCCTGGCGAGCCCGTCACGCGAGATGCGACCTGGTCCTTCGGCCTTCCAGCGACGGAAGCTGCGCACCGGCATATCGGTCAGCATAGCAGCCTGCTCGTCTGTCACACCCCACTTGGCGAACAGGTTGAGGGCCGCACGAAACATCGCGCGGCCCTCATCCGGCGTGACCGGCTCTGGCCGGAAGGGCGCCGGGACCGTCTCAATGGGTTGTAACATGCTCATATTCATCTCCATTTGGCATCATATGTGAAATAAATGCCAAATGGCAATATTTGGGTGCAATTTACCGACTTTGTCGAGCAATGCCCGTCGTTTTAAGCCAGCCCCGTTACTCATCTGCGTTTGTGAGCGGGTTCCCGGTATCCGATTTCAGGAGTTGGTTTGTGAACGTCGCGCAGAAGGCTGTGATGCCAATAACGACAAAAGCTGCCGCAATGGCGTCGATTGACACCGCTCCGGCCAATTCCAGCAAGGAGGCGACAAGGCAAATCCCCAACGAAAGACTGAGTTGCTGAAACGTGGCATAGAGGCTGGTGGCCGCGCTCATTTTCGTCTGGTCTATATCGATAAAGGCCAGGGCATTATACCCTGTGAACAACAGCGACGTGAACAAGCCGGCCGCAAACAGGACAGCCGCCAACGTCAAGTGAGGCCAATCCGGGCTAAACAGGGCACAACCGCCGATCGCCATCGCAGCCCCGATGCCGGCAGCGGTTAGGCTGTGGCGGTAGCCGAACCGCCGGATGATCATAGGAGCAAGCGGCTTCATCGCCAGAGCGCCCAGAGCATTGGCCATCATGATCGTGCCGGCCGTGGCGGCGGACAATCCGAAGCAGAGCTGAAAGAGGAGAGGCAGGAGGAACGGCATGCCCCCCTGGGCGATGCGGATGAGTGTCCCTCCCGCAACGGAAAGACCGAAGGTGGGCGTTCGCAACAATGACAGGTCGAGGATAGGATCGTCGACGTTTCGCGCGCGGTGGACATAGGCCAGGCCAAACAGGAAGCCACAGATGAGGAGTGCGACAATGAGGGTCGTGGGAACAGGATGGCTCGCCAATTCAAGGCCGAAGACGATGCAGCCGAGCGCGATACCCGACAGAAAAAAGCCCGGCAAATCCACCCGCGCTGCCCTGTCCATCCTGATCTGCGGTATCAGCCAGATCGCCAGAGCAAGGCCGACCAATCCTATGGGCACGTTGATGTAGAAGATCCAGCGCCAGTCCAGGTAGGTCACTATCAGACCACCGATTGGCGGACCGATTATGGGACCAACGAGCGCGGGCATCACCAGCCAGGACAAGGCTGCGACAAGATCGTCCTTATCAACGGTGCGCAGCAATACCAGCCGCCCGACGGGAACCATCATGGCTCCGCCGACGCCCTGCATGAATCGCGCGGCAACGAGCGCCCAAAGAGTGGCGGATTGGGCGCATGCGATTGAGCCAGCTATAAAGACAGCGATCGCTGCACAAAATATGGTCCGCGAGCCAAAGCGGTCCGACAACCTGCCACTCGCCGGGATGAACACTGCAAGCGCGACGAGATAAGAGGTGAGCGCGAGGCTTAGACCTGACGCGGGAATACCGAAATCCCGTGACATGGCGGGCAGCGCGACCGACAACACGGTCGCATCCAATTGCTGCATGAACAGCGCAAACGCGACCACCAGCGCGACAACCCGATAACGTGGCTGAGGTTCAGGCATCGTTTCGCCAAAGATCGAAAACGGCCGTCAGTATCGGGCGACGCTCGTCTGCCCCGAAGTCATGCGATATCTTACCGACTTTCGCCAAAAACCCGCTGCTCCAATCGTTCGGCGACCGATTTGCGGACCGGATCGCCGGCTCTGATCTTGCGCCATGTATTATAGCTGATGCCATATTGCATCATCAGAACGTCGCTGGTCTGGCCGCACATGCCTGCGAGCATATGGATGAGAACCTCCTGGGGCACGGGTCGCATATTGGGAGGAATATTCGCCATTCTACCCTCCATGGGGCTGTGGGACGCGACATGGCGTGTCGCGCCCCGCATGGTTCAGAACGATACCCGCACGCCCGCGGTGATGTAGCGGCCGATCGGGTCATAGGCGCTGCTGGCGGCCGTGGTGAAGGTGGTCACGGGCGGCGGAGAGAGCGGGGGATCGCGGTCGAACAGGTTGGCGACCGACACATAGATCTGCTGCTTGCCGCCGCCCAGGTTCAGATTATAGGTCGCGGTGACATTGGTGTAGAAGACAGCGGGCGTCGTGTTATCGTTGATGTCGATTCCCTCGATCCGTGTCGCGTCCAGTTTCGCCGCGCCGATGAAGCGCTCCTGCACGAACAGCGAGAAGGCCTCGTTCGACCAGTTGGCCTGAAGCACGCCGCTCCATTTAGGCGTGATCGTCTCGCCTAGCCCTTCGCGCACCGGCGACCCTGGCGTCTGCGAGTCGTTCCGGGTTGCATGGTTCCCGATCAACCGCACGTTAAGGTCGCCGCCGGCAAACTCGGTCTTGTAGCCGAGCTCGAAGTCAATGCCGGCAACAGTCTGCTCCGCCAGGTTGAGGTTGGGGCGCAGGATGCTGAGCGATCCCGAAGGCAGCACCGTTATGTTGGCGCATTGGGTCTGGTTCCCAGCCGCGCATTCATCCACCACGCGCTGTTCGGCCAGCGTCGTGATCGCGTCCTTCAGCTTGATCTTGTAATAGTCGACTGACGCCTGGAAGCCGGGCAGCCAGCCAGGCTGATAGACGCCGCCGAAGGTCAGCGTACGGGCGCGTTCCGGCTTCAGGTTCGGGTTACCGGTGGCGAAGTTCACCTGCGGCGTCGTCACGCCCCGGTAAACGACATTGCCGTTGAGCTGGGTTGCGGGATTGAACAGTTCGAGCAGGTTGGGCGCGCGAATGTCTTGCGACCAAGTGCCGCGGAAGCGCACGGCGTCGTTCACCTGCCAGCTGCCGCCCAGCTTCCATGTCGTGACGCCACCTGAAGTGCTGTAGTCGGCATAGCGGATTGCGCCGTTCAGATCGAGCGACTGGGCGATCGCGCTATCCTTGAGGACTGGGATGGCGACCTCAAGATAGCCTTCACGAATGTCATATTCGCCGGAGAAAGGCAGCGGGTTGAAGAAGCGATATGGCCCCTGACGTCCGTTGAGCGCAGCAGGCCCTCCGCGAATGCCAGTGAAGTCGATGCGCGTCGGCGAGAGGGCATCGGTGGTCTGTCTGGCGGTTTCCTTGCGATATTCCACGCCTGCGGCTACCGCGATGGGCCCGGCGAGCTGGATATTCTCGCCCAGATCACCGCGAATGTTCGCTGCGATCACCTGCTGACGCAGGCGCAGGTTCAAGACGTTGTCACCCGTGACATAATCGGTGATCGCCTGATTGGGCGCCTGCGGCCCGAACAGGTTACGCGGCGTGCAGCCTGCGTCCAGCCCGGCCAGCGTCGAACGGCAGACGATCTGCCCGGCGGTATTGCGCACCGCGTCGGCCGACGCATAGAGGTTGCGGGCGATGGTCAGGTTGTTCGACCGCAATTCCTGATCCGACTGGCCGAAATTATAGGATGCATCCCACTTCCACGTGCCGCCAAGGTCGCCACGGGCGCCAACGGAGGCATGATAGACGTCAATGGTCGATTCATTCTCGACCAGCGGCAATTCGCCTTCGAACCGGCCGAGCTGGAACGACTGGACGTTGGCGGCGATCATGCGCGCAAGAATGTCGGCGGGCAGGTAGGCGTTGTCGCGATAAATGGTGTAGGCTGCGTTCGACCCCACATTCTGGCTGACGAACGCGCCCTGATTGGTGTGGCTGCGCGCGTAGAGACCCTCGGCGAACAACGTGAAAGCGGGCGAGATATCGAATTCGGCGCGGGCGAAACCGTTATAGCGTTCCTGCGTAGGTTGAAGCCCGATATTGGCGCGCGCGCCATCGCCTCCGCTCTGGAAGGCGGTGCCGGTGATCGTGCCATAGTTAAAGGGCGCTGACACGCCGTTCGCCAGGAATTGCGTGCCGCGCAGCGGGCCGGAACTGATCAGGCCGCCATAGGTACCGATCGAACTGCGGATCGAGGGGATGATGAGGTTTAGTGGGCGCGCGCCCGCCACCGGGTTGACGATCTGCCCCGCATTGTCGTCGAACCAGTCGCGATGCGTCTTCTGGTCTGCACGCAATCCCTTCTGGTAGAAATAGTCGATGCCGGCGATGAAGCGCAGCCGGTCGTCGGCGCCGGACGTGCCATAGGCGAGGGACCCGCCGAAGGACGGTAGATCACCATGGGTGGAAATGCCGGTCAGCGCTTCGGCCTTGAAGCCCTTGAGCTTGGTGTCGAGTACGAAGTTGACGACGCCTGCAACCGCGTCCGAACCATAGGCGGCCGATGCCCCGCCGGTGACGACGTCGACACGACTAACCAGACCCTGCGGGATGATATTGATGTCCACCGACCCGCCGCTGTTGGTGGCAGGCAGGCGGCGACCGTCGAGCAGGATCAGCGTGCGCTGCGCGCCCAGCCCACGCAGGTTGAGGAGATTCTGGCCGCTGCTGCCGCCGCGGCTGTTGGTGGTGGAAGGGTTCGAGGTCTTGGTGCTGCCGTTGAAGACAGGAAGCTGGTTGAGGCCATCGGCAAGGTTGGTCGGCGCTGCGACCCGCAACTGTTCGGAACTCGCCATGGTGACGGGGGTCGGTGTCTTGAAGCCATTGGCGACACGGCTGCCGGTGACGACGATGTCGCCATCCGACGCGACCGGCGCGCTCGACTCCGCGCTGGCATCCAGCATGGTTGCGTCGGTTGGTGTGGCATTCGCCGGTTCGGCGGCCGGAGAGGCCGGGGCCTGCGCCTGAGCGGCGGACGCCGCGCCGAGCGCCAGTGCGAGCGCCAGCGGTGCCAGCGCCGTGCCTTGACAGATCATGCCCTTCAGAGTCCGGTTCATCATAAGTCTCCCAAATTTATGTTATTGCGTCGAATAAGTCAGGTTGGCGGCTATCCCGCCTTTGCGCGATTCACCCGGCTGCCGATCAGCAAAGCCAGAAGCGACAGTAGAGCGGCGGCGGCACACCAGGCGCCGGGGATAGCCTTGTCCCCCGTCGCGCCGATCAGCGCGGTGCTGATCGCCGGCGTGAAGCCCCCGAAGACCGCGGTCGCCGTACTGTAGGCCAGACTGAAACCGACGGTGCGGACATGGCCAGGAATGATCTCCGTCAGATAGACGATGAACGCCCCATTATAGGTGGCGTAGATCGCGGCCAGCAGCAGTTCGACCGCCAGCAGCTTGCCAAAGCTGGGATCAGCGACCAACCAGCTCATCAGCGGGTAGGCGAGCGTCGCCCCGAGCAGCGTCGCGGTGATCAGCAGCGGCCGGCGGCCGACCTTGTCCGACAGCGCTCCCATCACGGGAAGCAAGATGAAGTTGGTGAGGCCCACGCAGGCGGTGACGAACAGGGCATCGCCCGCATCCAGGTTCAGCACCTTGCTGCCGAAGGTCGGGGTGTAGGCGGTGATCATGTAGAAGAAGACCGTGGTCATTACCGCCATCAGCGCACCCTGAAGGACAATGCCCCAGTTGGCGCCGATGATGCGCACAATCTGACCGATCTGCGGATGTTCCTTGCGGTTGAGGAACGCTTCGGTCTCCTCGACATGGCGACGGATGACGAAAAGGAAGGGGATCATCACGCAGCCGATGATGAAGGGGATGCGCCAGCCCCAGGCTTGCATGGTCTCCGCGTCCAGGCTGGTCGATACAATAAGGCCGATCAGCGCGGCGAACACGACCGCCGCCTGTTGGCTGGCAGACTGCCAGGAGGTGAAGAATCCCTTGCGGTGCGGCGGTGCGATCTCGTTCAGATAGACCGATACGCCGCCGACCTCGACACCGGCGGACAGGCCCTGGATCAGGCGGCCGACCAGGATGATGAGCGGCGCGGCAAGGCCGATCTGCTCATAAGTAGGTGTGATCGCAATCGCCAGCGTACCCAGCGCCATGAGGCCGAGCACCAGCAGCAGCCCCTTGCGGCGGCCATGATGATCGACATAGGCGCCCAGCACCAACGCGCCGACTGGCCGCATTAGGAAGCCCGCACCGAAGGTCATCAGCGTCAGGAGGAGGGAGGCAAACTCGCTGCCGGTCGGGAAGAAGGCTTTCGAGATGTAGGTGGCGTAATAGCCGAACACCATGAAGTCGAACATCTCCAGGAAGTTGCCGCTGGCGACTATGAAGATGGATTTAAACGCGGACCTCTTCTGGGCCGGTCCCCCTGACAGGTCGGTCGGTGGCGAAATGCTTTGCGCGGTCATGGTGTCACCTTCTCAGATGCCGGTTCGAGGCCAGTTTCGCGGATCACCGCATAGGCCCTTGGGGAGGAAAGATAGGCGAGGAGCGCCTTTGCCGACTTCTGCCGGGGCGAATAGGCGACGATGCCGCCGGAAAAAGGCGTCACCTTTTGAAGCGAATCGGGAAGCAGACCGATGATGCGGATGCCTTTGACAGGCTTTAGTTCGGAAAGCTGCTGGAAGCCGATCTCCGCCTGGCCGCTGGCGACGATCTCACCCACAGGAGTCGCCGGGATCATCGCGCCCTTGGAGCGGACCTGGTCGGCGACGCCCAGCCTGTCAAGCATGGTGGTCTGGATATAGACGCCGCTCGCGCTGTCGGACCAGGCGACGGACTTGGCTTTCAGAAGGGCGGCGCGCACCGCCTCCGCCGTCGAAATATCAGGGACTGGCGCGCCTTCCTTGACCGCAACGGCGATCTTGGACAGGCCAAGGTCGATTTCCGAGCCCGGCGCCACCTGTCCCGCCGTCGCTAGCTTGTCGAGCGCGGAGCGGGCGAGGATGACGATGTCGGCGGGTTCGCGGCGGGCCAGGCGGGCGGGGATGGCGTTGGGCGTGTCGCCCATGGAAGGCCCATGGGCGGTCACGATCCGCACGCCCGTTTCGGCGCTATATTGCGCCGCCAGCACATCAAAGGCGGCACTGAAGCCGCCGGAGGTGAGGGCGTGCAATTCGGCCGGTCGTGCAGAGGAGCCGGCGCCGGTCTGGCATCCCGCCAGCACAAGCGTGGCAGCGGCAGCCAGCGGAATGCGCCAGAACGTGCGACGAGACCAAAGCGCCAAACTGCTCATGCGAATTCGCTCCGTTGCGCACGCATCGTCGCCTCTCCTCCCATCCCTTTACTGGCCGATGCTGGCCCCTTTTGAGGCCGGGCAGCGCATTGTGTTGACGATCTACGCCCCGCGGCATATTTTTATCAAATGCAATGAATGGGATATGTGATCCATTTTGCGCATAAATGGGGAGGCGCAATTGTTCCGGCAGCTTTATGTGCAGATGGTGGTCGGTGTGCTGGCCGGTACGGCGTTAGGCTATGTCTGGCCGGATATGGGCGTCGCGCTCGCGCCGCTGGGGCTAGCCTTTATCAAGATCATGCGGATGATGGTTCCCCCTATCCTGTTCTGCACCATCGTCGATGGCATCGTGCTTCATGGCGGTGCGATGCGCACCGGTTCGACGATAGTTCGCGCGCTCGCTATCTTTCTGGCCATAACGATGCTCGCCTTGTTGTCAGGCTTGATCGTGGGTACGCTGATGCAGCCGGGCGCGGGGCTGAACCTGCGATCCGTCGCCATGAGCGATGCAGCCCACTCTTCTCTTAGTGGCCCGCCCATTAACGGGCCTGGCGATTTCCTGCTGCGCATGATCCCGGATACGTTCTTCTCCGCCTTCACGGCGGGGGATGTCCTGCCTGTCCTCTTCATCGCCGCTCTCGTGGGATTTGGGCTCATCCGTATCGGTCCTGCCGGAGAGCCGATAGCGAAAGGCCTGCGCGCGCTTACCCAGCTTCAGTTCGCCATTTTCGGCTTCCTCGTTCGCCTGGCCCCAATTGGCGCGTTCGGCGCCACGGCCTATACTGTCGGGGCCTATGGCATAGGTTTCATCGGTTCGCTCGGCATGCTGGTCGCCACGCTGGGTGCTGCCTGTCTTGTCCTTGCTCTCGTTCTGGTTGCGACCGTGCAACTTGCCACCGGGCTGTATGCCTGGACCCTGATCCGTCACTTTCGCGATGAATTGCTGATCGTGGTGGGTACATCGTCCAGTGAGGTGGTGCTGCCGCGGCTCATTACCAAGCTGGAGGCGATGGGGGTCAGCCCGGCGGTCGTTGGCTTGACCGTGCCGTTGGGTTACACGCTCAATCTTGCGGGAACGGCGGTCTATCTCGTCGTTGCAACCCTCTTCCTTTCCGAAGCGCTCGAAATCCCTTTGTCGCCCGACAGGCTGGCGCTCTACCTTGCCGTCATGCTTGCCACATCGAAAACCGCGGCAGGTGTGACGGGCAGCGGCTTTTCCGCGCTTCTACTGACGCTGTCGCTGCTTCCTGACATACCCATCGGCGCGACGGCCATGCTGATCGCGGTGGATCGCATCCTCTCGCCCATGCGGGCGACGACCAGTGGCCTTGCGAATATCAGTGCCACGCTGCTGGTAGCGCGGTGGAGCGGGACACGGATCGGGCCGATCAGGCCGCCTGCCAAGCCTCCGTCAAAAGGGTGACGAGGCGTGCCGCAGCAGGAGAAATCGGCGCGGACGGCCTTTTGAGAAGGCCGATGGTGCGGAAAATTTCCGGCTCGCCCAAGGGTCGCCAGACCAGATCGCGCGCTTCCGGCCCGGCGCAGGCCAGGCGCGGCAGGATCGATGGCCCGAGCCGTGCGTCCACCAAGGCCAACGCCGACGTCAGCCGCGTGACTTCATAAAACCAGGTAAGATGAATGCCCTGCGCCGCGAGCCTGGCCTCCAGCGTCGTCCGGTTTCCGCTGGCCCGGTGCACGGTGACGAGGCGGCGATCTGCCAGATCGCTCCATGCGACCTTAGCTATTGATGCGAGCGGGTCATCCTTACGGCAGACAAGGCCGTAGGGATCGTCATGAAGCGGTTCATAGGCAAGGTCCGCGTCGCTCGATACCGGCAACGACAGGCCAAACTCGGCCTCGCCGGTCCGCACCGCCTCTGCGCACTCCGTTGCCGACAAGTCCAAGATGCGGACGCGCGTGTTGCGATAGTCCTGCCCGAACTGCTGCAGCACCTCAGGAAGGAAGCGCACGGTAGCGCTTGGCACGCTGGCAAGCGTGATGCGGCCCGCCTGTCGCTCGCCGTCCGCCATCAGCCCGACTAGCGACCCGTCAAATTCATCGAGCATCCGCCGGATCAGCGGCAACACTTCTCGGCCTGCCGCAGTGAGGCGGACATGACGGGTCGTGCGTTCGATCAGAACCGCGCCAACGGACTGCTCCAGCTTCTGGATGCGTCGGCTCAGTGCAGGTTGAGACAGGTTCAATTGCTGCGCGGCGCGATGGAAACTGCGACCTTCCGCTACCGCGATCAATGCGCGCAAATCCAGTAATTCACAGTTTATCATCGGTACTCGCCCTACGCCAAAAACGGGAACGGGAGAATATTTCTCAGTTGGCATGCGGGATAAATTACTGGCGCGTCTGCGCTGCGCTACCGAGGAACCCGTCGGAATCGATCAAAGCGACCCGTTCAGTATATCTTTCGCGACGCATGCAAAGCATGAAGGCTGCCTGATGGCGTGATCCGCCCTCACCGAGTGGACCGATTGGATTGTTAGTGCCGCCGTTTCTGCGGCCGGTGGTCGATAGCCCAAGCTGCTATGCGGGGGGAGGGTTGTAACGCCGTCATCCGGCGGTAGCCGTAGCGCCCATATTCCTTACGCCAGCGATGATAGGTCTGTTCGCTGATCGCGATCCGGCGGCACGTCTCGGCAGGGGAGGCCCCCTGCTCTAGCACTAGCACTAGCACAATCTCAACTTCACGCAGCTTGCCGATGATCTCTTCCGGTTAGTGCTTCTTGCTCGGCATTCGTCATCCCTTTCGGGGTCCAGACTATCATAGTCTCTGGGCCACTCAGCGGGGGCAGATCATGTGGCGCGGGAGCCGGACATCGGGCCGCTCATGATTTCCAGGTGGAGTTGTCGAGGTTGGCACGATTGACACGGGACCGCCCTTCCGACTTCGATCTGCACTATCGCAGAGCCTGAGTCCTTGGCTGGAATTCGCCGATCATTGAGCATGTACCCCTATGTAAGCGGCGTCATTACCGCCTTCTGAAAGGCTGGACGCAAACATAGGCGTTCGTACCAAGCGTGGAGGTACGTCAGTTCCGGTCGCTCGATTGGCAAAGAGAACCACGCATAGGCGATGGCCCCCAGCGGGACGTCGCCAATCCCAAGCTCGACGCCTGAAAGATAGGGTGCGTCCGACAGCGCCTTGTCCGCGATTGTCATCAGGCGGACGCATTGTTCTTCACCCCGCTTCATTTCGCATTCGTTCCGCTGATCAGGCCTGCAGCGCACGAGATTCCAGAACAGATCACGGAATGGGGTTGCGAAGGAAAGGGAAGCCCAATCCATCCATTTATCTGCACTCGCCCAAGCCCCGGCGTCTGCCGATGCGAACGGTTCCGTCCCGTATCGTCTCGCGAGATAGCGCACGATTGCATTCGATTCCCATAAGATGAGATCACCGTCCTTTAGGCAAGGGACGAGACCATTGGGGTTCATTGCAAGATAATCTGGATCGCCGACCATACCGAACGATCCACCCGCATCGATATGCTCATAGTCGATGCCAATTTCCTCGGCACACCAGCGAACCTTGCGAACATTGGTTGAATTAACTCGGCCCCAGATTTTCACGCCAATAAGTCTCTTTCGTCACCTGAATCTCAGCCCTATGATATCTCGGATGCTGCAAGGCAAGCTGACTTCGGTCTTTGAATGCAATCTCATGGTTCCGATAGTCTAACCATCGGTGTTATATAGATTTTTCAGCACTAGAGCGTCGTACGCCCGTAGGATGGCGTCGCCCTTCTGTCTGATTGCTGGCCGCGAAGTTGCGCTTAAAGGTTAGGCGCGAACTTTGGGCCTGCAGTTACGCCATCATTGCCCAGGCCAGTTATATTCGGCCTTGGCTTTCTGGCGTTAATCATTGTCGCTTTCGCGACTAATCCGCGATGGGCTTTTAGGACGGTTTCCAAGAAAATCGCGGCATGGCGGCCATCGTCAACCGCCCAAGAGCGTCGGCGCGTCGATGGTGAATTTGAAGCCAAGCACCAGTGCGTTCGGAATGTCGCGGGTCCGTTGCGGCGCGCCGCTTTGGTCGGGATGGAGGATGTACTGGATATTGGGCGAGATGCGGATCGCGGGCGTCAGTTGCGCGCCATAGGCCAACTCCATCATATATTGATGCCGGTTGACGTCGCCATTGCCGCGCGCCGCGCGCATGCGCTCCATCGCCAGATCGGAGAAGCGCTGATCGCTGATGACGAAGCCGATCGTATCCCGGTCACGCCCGGCGAAGGTGCCTGTCAGTACAAAGCCGAAATCGAAGAAATGGCTGAGCTCGACCCGGCCCGACAAGTTGGTCATCGCCACGCCGAACAGCGAAAGCCCGCGCGGATCCCCGCCGCCAATGCCGCTGATTTGCTCCTGCGCGCGGAAATAGATGCCAGAGCGTCCCTTGTGGGTCGCCGGATCGCGACCGGAGAGGAGGGCGATGCCGCCCGCATCGTCCAGTAGCGGATCGGTATAGTCGCCCCGGTCGATCCAGCCGCCGATGATATAGCTTCCAGGCAGACCTGTACCGCCCATATCGGTGGGCCGATATTCGACCTCCCATGGCACGATGAAACCCGTCGCACCGCGCAGGCTGAAGGTGAAGCCGTTATCGTCGGGCCGCTTGCGTTCGGGATTGACTTCGTAAATCCCGGCATGGACGTGGAAATCGCGGCCGATATCCGCTTTTGCCTGCGCCATCCAGCTCGACGCCGGGAAATAGGTGAAGTTGCTGTTCTTGAAAACGAAGGTCGGATTGCCGCACACGGCGTTGCTCTGGAAATTGCAATAGAGCGGCGAATTCAGGAAATGGATGTTCGCCTGACTCTTGCCTGCTTCCACCGTCAGGCGGCCGTTCAGCAATTGCTGTTCCCAGGTGAGGATGGCGAGATGGGTGTTCTGCGTGCCGAAAATTTCCTGCACCGACGTATTGTTGCGAATCGCCAGCGCAGACAGGCTTTCCCCGTGCCGGTTGGTCACCGCCGCATGGATGGTCGCGCCACTGATGCCGACGATCCGGTCCATGTCCAGATCCGCACCGACATAGACCTGCCCGGCATAGGCCGCGCTCTGTCGCAGACCGCCAACAGGATTGGCGGCGGCTTCGCCCGTATAGTTCAGCGCAAGAGTTATCCCCGCATCGGCGAATGGCTGGAACGGTTCGACCTTTTGCGGTCCGGGCGTGGGCAAAGCAGGCTGCAAAGGTTGCCGTGGGTCGGAAACCGTACTCGCGCCCTTGTCCTGTGCCGTCTGGGCGTTAGCGGGCGAGGGCAGGGCGAGCGCGGCGGCAGCGATCAGCGCCGCAGCCATTCGTGCAGGCAAGCCGGGGGCGTCGGCGCCGACATGGGCGCCGTGAAGCATGGACACGGTCATGAGCTATCTCCGAGAGGGAGGTGGAATTACATCGCCGTTTCGATGGCTGCGGGTGGCGCAGTGCGCTTGAGAAGGCCGATCAGCACTGCGCTCAAAAGCGTGCCAGCCACAATCGAGAGGGTATAGAGCCCCAGATGGGTGACTGCGCCAGGGATCGGCAGCACGAACACGCCGCCATGCGGCACCCGCAATTGTGCGCCAAGCGCCATGGACAGAGCGCCCGCAAGCGCGGAACCGCCGATAAAGGCGGGGATCATCCGCAAGGGATCGCGTGCGGCGAAGGGGATTGCCCCTTCGGTGACGAAGGCGAGGCCGAGCACCGCCGTTGCGCCACCGGCCTCGCGCTCTTCGGTCGAGAAGCGACTCCTGAACAACCGGGTCGCGAGCGCCGCCGCCAGCGGTGGGCACATTCCGGCGGCCATTACCGCCGCCATCGGCCCATAAATGCCGCTCGCCAGCACGCCGATCGCGAAGGCATAGGCGGCCTTGTTGACGGGCCCCCCCATATCAAGCGCCATCATCGCGCCCAACAATGCGCCGAGCAGGAGAGCGCTCGATCCCTGCATTGTGCGCAGCCATTCGGTAAGGAGTGCGACCGCTGAGGCGACGGGGGTTCCCACGATATAGATCATCAGCAATCCGGTCACGAGCGTGCCCAGTACCGGAAGTACCAGCACGGGCATCAGCCCCCGCAGATTCTTGGGCAGGACGATCAGACGGTTCATCCACTGAACGGCATAGCCTGCCACGAACCCGGCCAATATGCCGCCCAGAAACCCTGCGCCGAGCGAATTGGCCAGCAACCCGCCCACCATACCTGGCGCGATGCCGGGCCGGTCCGCGATCGAAAAGGCGATGTATCCGGCCAGCACGGGTACGAACAATGCAAAGGCGCCTTCGGCACCGACCCGGAACAGCGCATGGGCGAAGGTATTTTGCGCCGCATCGGCGTTGACCTCAATACCGCCAAGCGCGAAGGCCATGGCGATGAGGAGGCCGCCTGCGACCACGAAGGGCAGCATGAAAGAAACGCCTGTCATCAGATGCTTGTACGGCCCGGTGCGTTCCTGCTTATGGCCCGCCCTGTCGGCATTTACGGCAGCTCCACTTTGCGTCTGCGCCTCTGCCAGCGCGCGCTCGATCAGCTTTGCGCCGCCTGAAATGGCGGGCTTGGTGTTGGAGGTGAAGACCAGCTTACCCGCGAAGCGCGCCCGGTCCACTTCGCGATCGGCGGCGATGATGACGATGTCGGCGGCCGCGATCTCTTCAGCAGTGAGCGGCGTACCTGCGCCGACCGACCCCTGCGTCTCGACGCGGATATCGTGGCCAAGACGCTTCGCCCCTTCCTGCAGCCCCTCGGCCGCCATGAAGGTATGTGCGATGCCGGTGGGGCAGGATGTCACCGCAACGATGCGCTTGCCGGTCGCCGCTGTGGCGGTATGGCCGCTTTGGTCGCCAAAGGCGCTGTCGGGATCGGCAAGCACGGCATCGAGCGTGAGATGGCGATCGGCCCGGGCGGCGAGCGCTTTGTCGTCGGCCTCGGCTGGTCCGACCAGGACCAGCACGTCCCCATGGGCAGGCGCATCTTCGGGAAGAGCGCCGACCACGCCCTGTTCGCTGCGCACTTCGACGGTAAAGGCGCGTCCGCTCGCTTGTGCGGCCTGACGTAGAGCTTCGGCGGCAAGAAAGGCGCGCACCCCCGCCTGCGGATCATCGACAATGGCATAATATCGGATCATTGTTCCTCTCCCAATTCACCCGACCCCTCGTTGCCCGCTCGCGCCGGCGTGGGCAGCCATTCGATCGCTACCTCACGCGCCAGAGCCTGCACCGTGGCCAGTTCGGGCAGGTTCGGCCCGACCATGCCCAGCTTCGCGACGGCGAAGGCGGTAGAAAGGCGGGCGATCCGTTCGAGATCGGCGCCTTCGGCGAGGGCAGCTGCGATTCCGGCCACCATCGCATCGCCCGCGCCCACTGTGCTGGCCAGATCGCCGACCGAGAGCCGCGCCATGAGCGCTCCCTCGTCCGACGCGAACAGCGCCCCGTCCTCACCGGAAGAGATCACCACTAACCCGACGCCGTCCATGCGCAGACGATCGACGGCTTTCATCAGGTCCTCGCGCGTCTCGATTGGTCGACCGAGCCATTCGCCCAGTTCATGCCGGTTCGGCTTGACTGCATCGGGCAAGATGTCCGCGGCGAGTGCGAGCCGCCAGGGCGTACCGCTTGTGTCGAGGAGCACGCGCGCGCCCGCGCGCTTGGTCATCGCGATGATGTCGGCGTAAAGGTCGGCGCGCGCACCGGGCGGCAGGCTGCCCGAAAGGATCAGAAGGTCGCCTGCCTGTATCCGGCGGCGCAGCGCCTCAGTCATTTCATGCGCGACCGTCGCATCAATCGCGATGCCGGCCATGTTGATGTCGGTAGTCCCGGCATCGTCGACGATCTTCAGATTGACGCGGGTTGATCCCGGAATCCGGATCATCCGGTCGCCGATAGCCTTGGCCACGAACAGCGCATCGAAGGACGCAGCATTGTCCGCGCCCAGAAGACCGTGAGCCTCCACGGATATACCCCAGTCGGCGAGGCAGGAAGCGACGTTTACGCCCTTGCCGCCTGCATTCTGCCGTACCTGACGCGCGCGGTGGACCGCGCCGACTTCCAGCCGGTCCAGTACCACCGTCTGGTCGATGGCGGGATTGAGGGTGAGGGTGAAGACGTTCATTTGCCGTTTCCTGCCGCGCCAATATTCTGTTCATCGAGCCCGCGCACCTCGTCCGCATCGGACGCAGCGAGCGCACGTTGCGCCAGATCGCGCAGGTCGGCCATCGCAGCGCAGCGCAACCGAGCTTTCACCGCTGGAATATCGCGCGGGGTCATCGATAATTCTCCGACGCCCAGCCCCGCCAGCAACGCCGCGCCGAACGGATCGCCGGCGATCCCTCCGCATACGCCAACCGGGCGACCATGCGCTTTCGCGCCTTCTACGCAGGTGGCGATGAGGTTCAGCACGGCAGGGTGCAGGCTGTCCGCTTCCGCCGCAAGCTCCGAGCTCTGGCGATCTATGGCCAGCACATATTGGGTAAGATCATTGGTGCCGACCGAGAAGAAATCCGCATGCTGCGCCAGTGCGCGCGCCTGGACGGCTGCCGCAGGAACCTCGATCATAATGCCCACGGGAACCTTGGGCGCATCCAGCGCGGCTCGGATTTCCTCGCATCGCTCGCGCAGACGCACCAGTTCCCAAACGGAAGTGATCATCGGGAACATGATCGACAACCCGCCGCCTTCGGCGTGCGCGTCCTTCGCTGCGCGGTAGAGTGCGCGCAATTGCGGATCGAGCAGGTCTGGCCGACGCAGCAGCAGCCTTGCACCGCGTACGCCCAGAAACGGGTTTTCCTCTTCCGGCAGGTTAAGATGGGGCACCTGCTTGTCGCCACCGATATCCAGCGCGCGTACGATCAGCGGCCGGCCTTCAAGCGCGTCGATCATGCCGCGATAGGTCACATATTGCTCGTCCTCCTCGGGACTATGCCCCGCTTCGAGGAACAGGAATTCGGTGCGCATCAGGCCGACAGCCTCGCCGCCCTGGGCGAGTGCGAATGGCACCTGATCGGGACGGTTCACATTGGCTGCGATTTCGATCTGGACGCCGTCCGTCGTCGTCGCGGGGCGGCCGCGTTCCGCCTCCTCCGCGGCGCGGCGCTCTTGTTGCGCAGCGATCCAGGCCCGGGCGGAGGCAAGATCGGCCTCGCTTGGATCGATCCACACCCGCCCCCCATCGCCATCGACGATGACGGTGGTGCCCGATGCCACGGCCAGCAGCCGCGCACCGCCCGCGACCACCGAAGGCAGGCCGAGTGTACGCGACAGAATGGCACTGTGGGAGGTTGGCCCGCCCAACGCGGTGGCGATGCCCGCCACCCGCACCGGATCGAGCGTGGCGGTGTCCGATGGTGACAGGTCCGACGCCACCAATATGGCACCGCCTTCGGGCAAATCGTCGAGCGATCCGGCGGCAAGCGACGGGTCGATCTGCGCCAGCACCCGGCGGCCGACATCATGTAGATCGGCGGCGCGCGCCGCCAGCACCGGGTTGCCGAGTGCCGAAAGTTGCCCGGCCACGCGCCCTACCGCCTCGTACCAGGACCAGGCGACGCCATGACCCTGCACCATCAATTGGCAAGCAAGCGTTATGAGATCGGTATCGTCGAGCAGTCCAGCCTGCGCCCGGAAGATCGCGGCGTCGGCGGCACCCAGCCGCCGCGTGGTATCGTCGATCAGCGCCTTCATCTGCGCGCGGGTGCGCGTCAGCGCTGTGTCCAGTTCAGCCCCGCCAGTGACGAGATCGACGGGTATATCGGGCACATCGGGATCGGGCGCGGAAAGGATATGGACGGTGCCGATCGCGATGCCGGGGCTGGCCGCGACACCGGCGATCATCGCCATATCCCCCGCCGGCTTCCACCCCGTCACCGGCGCACGTTGCTTTTCCGCCGCAAGCTCCGCATCGCGGCGCTCGCGCGCGGTCAGGTTGCGCGCGGTCTTCACCAGCGCGTCGAGCGCCGCGCGCGCATCCTTGCCCTCTGCGGAGAAGATCAGCCGGTCCCCTTCGCGCAAGCCAAGCTGGAGCAGTGATATGAGGCTGCGCGGATCGGCCACATCATTCTCATGCCGCACGCGCAGCCGTGCCTCGGTGCCCTTCGCCGTCTCCACCCAGGCCGAAGCGGGGCGGGCGTGAAGGCCGGCGGGATAATCGACCGTCCATTCTGCAGTTTGCGCATAGTCGGTGACCGCCCCGGCGGGCGCGGCGGCGGTTTCCTCGCCCTCAAGCGCGCGGGCGATCGCTTCGGGATCCTTGCTCGCGATCAGTGCTTCGAGCCTAGTCTCGTCCTGAATCAGCCGGGTCAGTCGTCGCAAAATTGCGATATGGCCGTCCGAATTGGCGGCGATGCCAACGACTAGCCGGGCGGTCTCGCCGGGATTCCATTCGACGCCATCGGGCAATTGCAGCACGGCGATCCCGTCGCGGCGAACCAGCGCGCGATCTTCCTTCAACCCATGGGGGATGGCGACGCCTGATCCCAGATAGGTGTTGGCCACATCCTCGCGCGACAGCATCGAGCGAACATAATCGGGTTCGGCCACGCCCGCCGCGACCAGGAGCTGTCCGGCCTGCCGGATCGCATCCTCCTTTGATGCGGCCGTTGCGTTGACTCTCACATGCGTGTTGCCTTGGGTCTGCGCGACTGCAGCTCTATCTTCCAGCATCCTGCTCTCCGCGATCTCTCGTCACTATGACGTAAGAAAACGTTTTCTCAAACACTTTGTCAAGAGGCTTGCGAAAATGCGTCGAAATCTTCATGATTGCAGATAGAGGGCGATGAACCTTCGACTTTGGTGAGAGAACGTTTCATGACGATCGGAATACGCGATGTGGCACGGGAGGCAGCCGTTTCACCGGCCACTGTTTCGCGCGTGCTCTCGGGCAAGGCGGTCGATCATTCGATGCGCGAGCGTGTGCTTGCGGCAGTGAAACGGACCGGATACAAACCGAATCTGGCTGCGCGACGTCTTCGCTCGCAACGTTCCGAGACGATCGGACTGATAGTGGCCGACATCCGCAACCCTTATTTCACGGCGGTGTCACACACCATCGAGACGATCGCGGCGGAGCGCGGACTGCGACTCATCCTCAGCAATACGGACGAGGATCCAGCCAAGGAGGCCGCCTATCTCGACCTGATGGCGCAGGAGCAGGTCACCGGTGTGATCCTTGCCCCCGCACGCTCGACCGTGCGGCCGCCGAACCACGACTTTCCGATGGTGCTGATCGACCGGAATGTGCCCGGAGGCACGCTCGACTGCGTGTCGTTGGACAATGAGGTTATGGCCGGCGTGCTGGTCGATCATCTGGCCGCCAATGGCCATCGGCGGATTGCCGGGCTGTTCGGGGCCGATAGCGATACCGGCCGGGCGCGCCGTATAGGTTTCGAACGCGCCGGCGCGCGCCTTGGCCTCTCCACCAAGGGATATGCCATTCCCCATAGCGATGGCGAGAGCGCCGCGATGTTGCGTATGCTTATGGACCGAGAGGATCTTCCCGATGCGATCGTCGCGAGCAACGGTGTGATGCTGTTGAACGTGCTGCGCGCGCTGCGTGCACTCGGTCTCAGCGTGCCCCATGATATCGCGCTGGCGGGATTCGACAATAATGACTGGATGGAATTTGTCGGCGGCGGGCTAACCGTGATCGAACAGCCTTTGGGCGAGATCGGACGAACGGCGATGACGATGCTGCTGGATCGTATTGCGAACCCCGACGTGCCCGCGCGCAAGGTGGTGCTGCGGGGCCGGTTGATAGAGCGTAGCTCGTCAATGCGGCATACGCACTTTGCGCGGCAGCAGGGATGAGGGATATGGTGGATCGCTCTACGCACACCAAGTTTCCCATCGGGCCGGACATGACATAATTGGGTTTTGATGAAATTGCCGCTTATCGGGTCGCACCCGCGAGCCAGGCGACCACTTCAGCGCGGAAGCCTTCGAAGGCGGCGTTGGCGGCATTTGTGTGCGCTGAGAAACGTTTCTCGAGCATTGGATCTGCTGCCCTGAATCGCGCGGGTATATCCTCGCGTGGCGGACGTATCGTACCATCGCCGGTTGCGATACGCGTCAGAACGGCCTGCGCCAGTGCTTCGTCGGCCTGGGTCCATCCCGTCACTCTGGAAACCTGCTCCGCCCGCAGCAGACAGACTGCCTGCATGATATCGACCAGCCCTGCCTGCGAGCTGTCAAGCGGCCATGCCGCCGCCTCGGCGACGCGGCCATAGGCCCGGATTTCTACCTCTTCATTATCTCCAAGCGCCACTGCGGCACCCCGCAGCCGGCGCCATTGAACCGCATCCTGCTCGCCTTCGCTATGCGCGACCATCAGCGCCTGCATGACATTCCGGGTTGTGTCAGGCCAAGGCCGGGTTGCGGCAATCATCCAGCAGGCAAGCCGCGCCATATCGTCCAATCCGGTCAGACAGCGATCGGCATCCTCCACGCCGAGATTGCGGCGCAGCGCTTCCAATGCAAAGGAAGGAACAGCATCATTCATGCCCCCATATCTCGATCCGCCAGCCCACCATCAATCATCAGCGCCAGCCTTGCCCGGGTCAGAATGCCGACATGGCGATCGATTTCGGCTTCACCCCGGCGTAGCACCAGCGTCGGAACGGCTCGCACGACAAACGCCTGAGCAATATCGGGTGATGCTTCGATATCGACCTTCGTAATGACCAACTCAGAAGCATAGCTTTGCGCGATATCGTCTACTACCGGCGCCAGCGCCTTGCATGGCCTGCACCAGGTTGCGCTGAATAATAGTAACTCAAGTTGCTCGCCCGCGACATTGTCGTTCGGATTGAGTGTGTTGCTATAGACAGGAGTGATCGTGGTCACGTTAGGTGTCTTTCGTTTGGAAGATAAGGATATATTGCCACAGCGCAGGGATCAGAGGCTGCCGCCGACCATCATCGCATCGATCCTGATCGTTGGCTGACCGACCCCGACATCGAGATGTTGCCCCAGCTTGCTGCAACTGGCGACCCCGCCATCAAGGGTGAGATCGTTACCGATCATGCTGATTTGCTTTAGCGCTTCGTGACCGACACCGATCAAGGTAGCACCCTCGATCGGCGCAGTGATGCGACCATTTTCGATCCGCCAGGCCTGGGTTGTGGTGAAGTTGAATCGGCCGCTCACGATGTCGACCTGTCCGCCGCCAAAGGCGGTCGCGTAAATGCCATCGCGCACCGAAGTTATGATATCGTCGGACGAATGGGTCCCGGCGAGCAGAAATGTGTTGGTCATGCGCGGCATCGGAAGATGGGCATAGGACTGGCGTCGGCCATTGCCTGTTGGCAAAGCATTCATCAGCCCCGCATTGAGCCGATCCTGCATCAGACCAGTGAGGATGCCGTCCTCAATCAAAGGGGTACGAGCAGCGGCCGTCCCTTCATCGTCGATCCCCAGCGACCCGATAAGGCCGGACAATCCGCCATCATCGACAACATTCACATCCTTCGCCGCGATCCTTTCGCCCACACGGCCGTTGAAAGCGGACTGGTTCTTGCGGTGGTGATCTCCCTCCAATCCATGGCCGATAGCTTCGTGGAACAACACACCAGGATAGCCCGACCCTAGCACGACCGGCATCATCCCGGTTGGTGCAGGACGAGCATCGAGGTTGATGCACGCCATGTCGACCGCCGAGGTGACAAGAGCATGGAGCCTGTCGTCTGTTATTGCTTCGATGTCGTAGCGACCACCAAGCCCTGACTGTCCTTGTGCGCGGCGATCCCCTGCCTCGGCGATCACTGTCACGAACAACTGCATGGTCGGCCTGACGTCGCCGGCTATACGGCCATCCAGGTCGGCGACCACAATCGCCTGATCGACCATACGCAGAAATGCCTCGACGTGAGCGACCCGTGGGTCTGAGGCGTGCGCTATCGCGTCTATCCGGTCCAGGAGCATTATCCAGGGCTCTGCGGTGCCGGGCAAGTTGAGGTCGATCGCCGGATAGATTCTGTGGACGGGCGGTGTGCCTGTGATTGGGACCGCCGCGTTATCATCACCTCTGTCGGCAAGAGCCCGCACCGCCTCCGCCAGGGTAGCGAGCGCGCCGCTTCGCATATCTGCAGAATGAGCGAATGCGACCTGTCCGCCGCGCGCGGCGCGGGCGCCGACGCCCTGCCCGATATGGAATGTTCCGCCCATCACCCGACCGCCTTCCAAGCGGAAAGTGCGCGTTCGCCTTCTCTCGAAAAAGAGATCGGCAAGGTCAGTTCCCCTCCCTGCCAGCGCACCGAGCGTGCGAGAAAGATCAGCGATGTCCAGTCCGGCTGGCGCCAGCGTCCGCGTCCAGGCCTCCTCGAACATATTGTCGTTCTTCATGCCGCACCGCCAATCCGCATGGCATCGATCAGGATCGAACCAGTGCCGAGCGCGCCACGGCGTTCCGTATCTTCGCCCACCGCAACGATTCCGGTAAGCATGTCACGCATATTGCCACCGACAGTTACATCTGTAACGGCGTGAATGGGTATGCCGTCTTCGACCCACATTCCGGCCACCGCATAGGTCCAGTTGCCGGTTACCAGATCGGTCGAGCCCCCGGTCAGACGCTGGACGACCAGCCCGCGTCCCATCCGCCGGCATAGCGCAGCGAAGGATCCGCGCTCCGCTCGGCTCTCGAGCGTCAGGTTCCACGGCCCGTCTGCGTTGCCCGTAAAAGCCTTTCCTAGTCGACGGGCCGATCGTATATCCAGGAACAGCCCCTTGACTGTCCCCGCATCGAGGACGGAGCGCCGTTGTCCCGCTATGCCTTCGCTGTCGAATGCGCCGCTGGCAAGGCCAAAGGGTTCGAACGGGTCTTCAAGAAGATCCAGATGGGCCGCAGCGACCTTGCGATCAAGCGCCTGCGGCAGAAACGTCCTACCATGCTGTTGTGCGTGTCCCGATAAGGCGCCGACCAAATCGCCGATCAGCGCGGCAGCCACCCGCGCCTCAAACAAAACCGGGCCGCAATGGCTGGATACCGGTCGCGTCGAGAGTTGGCCAGTCGCGCGTGCAATCGCACGTTCCGCTAGCGTTTCCAAGGGAGCCAGACGGTCGAATCGCCGTTCGTTGCTGTCGGCGCTGTCGCTCACCGACCCGTTCGCACCCCGCGCCAGCGCAACCAGCCAGGCGCTGTGGAAGGAGTAGCTCAGCCCCCTGCAAAAGCCCGCGCTCGTAGCCTGTGCACGACTTCCCTCAATCGTCGAGATACCTGATACCAATGTCTCGACGACGACGCCCGGCCGCGACCCGCTGCGGAGCAGCGCATCGCCTTCCAGCGCCATCGTCCGCAAATCCGCAACACTGTGTTCAGCGGGCGCGTCGATTGGCGGCAAGGTTGTATCCACCGCCATCTCTTGGAGTGCCGGAGGCAGCGCGTCGGGATTTTCGGCAACCAGTGCGGCGATCGCGCTTGCTTCTTCAGCAGCCTGACGGATCGCGTCTGCATCGAATGCGGCTGTGGTGGCCGTGCCTGCCCTTGCGCCGCGATATAAGGTAATCGTCAACAACTGGCCCGCATTTCGCAGTGCGGTGTCGATCGTACCCTCACGTGCCGTGACCTCTACACCTGCATTGGCGCGGGCGGTTGCGACAACCTGGTCAGCGCCGAGGGATAGAGCCATATCGAGCGCTTGCGCCGCGACATTCTGCATCCGGTCGACATCCGTTGTAAGCAGCCGTGTCATTTTGATGCGTCCTCTATTGGACCAGGAACCCCACGGCCGTCCTCAATGACCAAAGCATGCTCGTGATAGCGGTGCAGTCGCTCATCATGGACGACGCTAATGAGCGTTACGGCCGGCAAATGCCGCTCGAGCATATCGTGAAAATGCCGTGTATTGTCGGGATCGAGCGCACTCGTCGCCTCGTCCAGGATCAGCAACGACGGCTTCTGGAGCAAAATTCGCGCCAGTGCCAGGCGCTGCTGCTCGCCAGGCGACAATTCCTCGGCCCACATTCGCACTGCATGCATATCGTCCACCAGATGCGACAAATGGACCGATTCGAGTAGCGCGGCGATACTGGCATCGTCGTGCTCCTCCGCCGTGTCAGGGAAGCAGATGGCTGCCTTGAGCGCGCCCAGCGGCAGATAGAGTCGCTGGGGCACGAACATCGCCGTGGTCCGGTCGGCCAGTGCGACCTGTCCGGTACCATCGGGCCACAATCCCGCGATCGCCCGCAATAATGTGCTCTTGCCCGCGCCCGACGCACCTCGGATCACCCAGCGTTCGCCCGTCTGTACCCGCCAGTTTCCGATATCGATCAGCGCTTCGTCATGCGGGCGTCGAATGGTGAGGCCAATTGCCTCCACTGCCACTCCGGCAGGCGTGCCGACGATGGAGATTATTCCAGCCGGACGCTGGTCGTCAATCGCGTCGTCCAGAGCCTTCAGCCGGTTGATGTATGAAATTTGCGTGGCGATGTTTGGGTAGAGGTGCACAAAAAATCCAAGCTGCGGTACCAGCGCCTGGAAAGCGTCACGCCCACCCATCACCTGGCCAAAAGTGATCGCACCCGCAAAGTAGCGCGGAACGAGAATGAAAAGCGGAATGATCGAGCCTAGCCGGTCGTACAGGCCGTTGCCGGCATTCAGGCCGATGAGCGAGCGTATCACGCTGCGCTGCGCGAGATAGACGTTCTGCAGGGCGCTTCCCAATGACAAGCGTTCAGACGGGACCGAATCAGCCAGCCCGATCTGCGGCGCGTTGCGCCGCACATGGATAAGATTGGACCGAAAATCCGCCTCGCGATGCTGCCAGCGCATCATTGCGCGAATGTAGGGCTTGCCAAGCAGGACCATGATCACGCTACTCATGAGTACATATAGCACAGCATATATGATCGTGCTCCCGGGTATGACGACCTGCCATCCCATGAACGCCAAGCGGATCGGCGCTGCGGTTTCAGACAGGATCATGATCGACGAGGCCCCCGATACGACGGCGCCGACCAGCGAGATCAGGATCGACAGCATTCCTTCGTTGGGATTGGCGATGAACGCGATATCGTCGGCGATCCGCTGGTCTGGATTGTCGATCATGCGCAGCCGTTCGATCTCGGCATAGCGGTTGCGCGACAGCCATCGATCAAGATATGTTTCGGTCAAGTGGATGCGCCAGCGCAGGCACAACATCCGTCTGAGATATGGTTCGAAGGTCACGTAGACCATCTGAAGTGCCAGAATGCCGACGAATGCGATCAACAGCGATCCAAAACCAGCCACATCGCGATTTTCGACGCCGTCGAAAAAGCGCTGCTGCCACCGGTTCATCAGCACGAATAGCCATGCGCCCCCAAACTGGAAGGCGATCAGGACTGTCAGGGCGCTCCAGGCGAACTTCCATTCCTTCGACATCCAATAGTCGCGCAGCAGCCCAAAAGCGTGCCGCCAGCGCTCTCCTGCTGGTTGGGTACTGGAGAGCCCCACCTCGCGACGGGACTCTCCGGAGGGAACAGGTTGCGGAAGCATTGGTCAGCGAACTCTCATTATCGGAAGCGATACCCGACCGTAAGGCGCCAAGTGCGCGGCTCGCCGAGCGGAACATAGGTTGTGGCGAGGGTGGGTCCGTAATTCTGCCGATCGAACAGATTGCGTACCCCCAGGTTCAAGTCGAGCTTGCCGATCGTCAGAAAGCCATTCACGTCAACCTGCCTTGCTGGACCAATCCGGTACAACCCCTGGGGGTCAATTGCCGCACTCGACCGCCCAAATACGCCGGCTCCCAGGCCGCCGGTCACGTCTTTGGCAACACGGTGGCGATAAGAGGCATAGGCGCTATATTGATCGCGCGGTTGAAGGACGACGGTGTTGCCGAGCATGGGATTGTCAGTGGTCAGCAATTTATAATTGGTGCGGGTGAAGGAGCCGCTTATCGTTACGCCTTCCAGCGGCTCGCCGGAAACGCTCACATCTACACCCTCCGCCAATTGCGCAGGAAGATTGATATAATAGCGCCGATCAATCGGGTCGGGAACCTTGTAGTTGCTTTGGTTCAATCGAAACCACGAGGCGCTGAGAAACACGCGCTTGTTCAGCAGGTCCAACTTGAACCCGGCTTCAGCGTTGCGGGTGCGCGTATCAGGCAACAGGTTGAGCGAACGATCGAACTGATAGCTCGGTATGAAGCCGTAGGCCAGCGATCCATATGCGGACAGAGTGTCTGTCAGCTCCAGAATCACACCGAAGCTCGGCGTGACTGCCCCCTTAGATGTATAACGGGCGGGCGCTTCGTTGACGGCCCTGGTGGTACTGTCAGACGAGGTCTTGCGGACGCTCGCTAGCAACGCAAGCTTCCAGTATTTAACCAGATACTGGGCGTAAAAGGACTTTTGTTTGCCGACGATCGCATCCTGAAATGTGAAGGTGGAGCGGGCCGGTAGCGGGGGCAGCGGCGGATCCTTTGCCACATAATCATAGGGGAACATGTCCCCCATGGCTGTACCGTCTGTCGAGGTATCAAATCTCGTCGCCATTCCGCCGACGATCAGCTTATGTTCGACAGGGCCGGTCTTCAGGGCGATGCGGACATATCCATCGATCGAATCATTGATGCTTTTCTGCTTTACCCCGCTGCTGCTGATCAGCAGCAGGTCGGGGGGCAGCACCACGAAGGGTGAATATTGGCTAATGAACAGGTTGGAGTTTTGATGTTGCCAATGACCCACAACGGTCAACCAATTACCGATCTCCTGCCGCGCCTGCACGTCGTAAAGCGTGCTCTTGATCTGCGTATATTGGTCCTGCCCACCGACCAGCGGCACACCCGCCTTGATCGGTATCGGCTTGTTCGCCTCCTCGTCGAATAATGTATAAGGCACCATTCCGAAGATCTGATTGCCCGCAGAGATATTGGCGATAATGTCAGTACCATTCTTCTTGTAGCGAACCGAAGGCGCGAACAGATAATCCTCGTTGCCGCGATAACCTCCAAAATTGCGATCGGCAGTGGCGGCAGTAGCGATTATGCGCGCGCTAAGCGTCTTGTCCGCCGAGATTGCCCTGTTGGCATCGATCGTCCCACGAACGGAACCGAACGATCCGACCTCACCGGACATATAGAGGCGTTCGTCCGCACTCGGTTTCTTGGTTACGATATTGACCGTTCCTCCAAGACTTTCGCCACCTAGCAGGATTGCATCCGGACCTTTCAGCACTTCCAGCCTTTCGATATTGGCGATCGGTTGCGTGCTACCGGCTGCAAAATAGCTGTTGGCTGGCGTAGGAAGGCCGTTGACTGCGCCGCCTGACGACAAGCCGCGCACCGTATAGCTCACCCCGCCCTGCACGGTCGCTGCATTGACCGTAACGCCACCTGCGTTACGCAGCGCATCTGGCAGGCTCTGTGCCTGTTGTTCAGCCAACAACTTGGCGGACAGAACCTGAACGTTGCGCGGTTGATCGCGCATCGATTCTCCGGTGCGTGTCGATGTCGTCGTATCACGCACCATGAAGCTGGTTTCGGCATCGTCACGATGTGCTACAACATAGATCTGATTTACGACCAGGATACTGCCATCGGGCTCGCGACTGACGGAAAGCGATGTATTCCCTGTTGCCTGCTTCGCAGCCGTCAGCGCGTCACGCGCATCGGCAACGCGCGCGGCGACAAGGCCGCGCACCGCGTCCGGGTCTGCGTGAATGACTGTCCCTGTTTGTTGCCGGATGCGGGCAAGTGCTTCCATAAGTGGCATCGCAGGAAGATTGATACGCTGATCTTGTGCAAAAACGGACGTGGGTGTCCCTGCTATGAGTGCCGGTACCATAGCAATGGCCGCCACCTGAACCCCCAGCACCGCACGACGACTAAACATGAACGCCTCCTTCCGAGCGTCGCAGCCATGCGTCCTCACACCCTGCCGAGCACGGTTTTGAACAGGATCGCAATGCAACACTTCACAGCCAAACCAGATGTCCCGCCAATCGGCAGAACGGTTGATCTTCATTGGGCCCCCGGCCCGCCTAGGGTTCTCTTTCTGCGGTGTCGAAGCTGGTCGCTGTTTTTGCGGGGGGTCTGCGCCCACCGGACGATCCTGTTCTTCGGCGACCCAAAAGCTGCGCCCGATCGCCGTTGTCATCAAATCGTAATTAGTTATGCCCTCATAATCAGGGGGCGACAGGCCTCTCAATCATGGCGGCGATGCATTCCAGCTCCGTGACCAGCCAGCGAATGATTGGTTCCCGATCCCGATAGGGTTGCCACTGCGCCACAAGGCTCGTCGACATATTGCTGAAACCCAGATCGAGAAGCACGACGGGCAAGAACGCGGCTTGATGCTGTGCAAACCAAATACTTGTCGTAACGATCAGATCGGATCCGATCGCCAGTGTAGGCAACATTGAGTGAAGGCCCGTCCGCACGACCACATTGCGTCGGGCAAGCACATTATCTGCCGTAAAATCGCCGAATATCGCGCGTGTCATCGGTCGTGCAATTCTCCGCAAAAGTGGGCTTTGAAAATTCCCTAGTTGGTGGCCCCTTCATCTCATTCTGCCGGGGCTAGCCCCGGCAGAATGAGATGAGCCGACATTGTCCTCATCTCCTTTGCAGACGCGGAGACGGGGCCGATGATCCGACTTGGAGAATTGATGATGATCCTCGAACTACATCGGCAGGGCGTATCGATATCCGCCATTGCCCGACGCACTGGTCGCGACCCCAAGACCATCCGAAAATATATCGAACGGGGCATCGAGGCCCCGGTTTACGGCCCGCGCATGCTTGGCCGACCGAACAAACTGGCACCCTATCTAGAATTTTTGCGCGAACGAGTGGCGGCCTTTCCCGATCTGACGGCGGCGCGTCTGACGCGGGAAATCCGTGAGCTGGGGTATATGGGCGCCTATACCGCAGTAAAGCGGTTCCTGGCAGCGATCCGACCGGAAAACGGCCCCAAGCCCTTCGAGGTTCGCTTCGAGACGCCGCCTGGCGTGCAGGCACAGGTCGACTTTGCCCGGTTCGTCGTCGAATTTACCGATGAGCCCGGCGTCAGCCGGATCGTCTGGCTATTCAGCCTGGTGCTGGGACATTCGCGCTTCCTGTTTGCGCGCTATGTCATGCACCAGGATCTCCAAACTCTGTTGCGCTGTCATATGCAGGCCTTTGAAGCGCTCGGCGGCGTCCCGATCGAGATTCTCTACGATCGCATGAAAACCGCCGTAACCGGGGAAGATGATCAGGGTCACATCATCTACAATCGATCATTGCTGACCCTGGCGGGGCATTATCGCTTCGTGCCACGCGCCTGTCGCCCCTATCGGGCCAAGACCAAGGGAAAGGTCGAGCGGCCGTTCAGCTACATCCGCAAGGACTTCTTCCTGGGGCGGAGCTTCCGCAATCTGGAAGATCTCAATGTCCAGCTGATCGACTGGCTCGATACCGTCGCCAACGTCCGTGTCCACGGCACGACGCAGCGGATCATCGCCGATGCCTTTGCCGCCGAGCAGCCTGAGTTGCAGTTGCTCCCGGCGGGGCGCTTCGACGCGGTTCTGAAGCTGGAGCGCCGGGTCAGCCACGATGGAATGGTCTCTGTCGGCGGCAACTATTACAGCGTCCCCGACCGCTCCCGGCGCGTCGTCGAAATCCAGCAGTTGCCTGACAAGATCCGGATCATCGACCTGGGCAATGTCATTGCCGAGCATCCTGTCCTGGAGGGGCGCCGGCAGTACAGGATCGATCCTGCGCATCGGACAGGTGGCAGCGGCGCTAAGCGTCGTCACCACGCAAAGGATGCAATCACCATTGGCCGTATCGGCGAGCATGTCGCTGTGCGCTCCCTGGCGATCTATCAGGCGATCGGCAGCCAACTGGCCCGAGGAGAACGGCCATGAGCCATGGGGGTGCTGCGTCTCGCGTTGATAATATCCGCCGCAGTCTGGTCCATCTCAAAATGCCGCGCGCCCTGGAAATGCTCGACGCCACCCTGCGCGGGATCGAGCAGGGCAAGATCGATGGCGTTGAGGCGATCGACATATTGCTGAACGAAGAACTGTCGCTGCGGGAGAACCGCAGGATCAAGGCGGCCCTGCGCATGGCCAGGCTGCCGATCATCAAGACGCTGGACGGATATGACTTCTCCTTCCAGCCATCGCTCGACCGCAACCGCATCCTGGCGCTCGCTGGCCTGGACTTCATCAACCGGGCCGAGGTGGTGCATCTGCTGGGGCCACCCGGCACCGGGAAAAGCCATATCGCCACGGCCCTTGCCGTCGAGGCCGTGAAGGCGGGCAAGAGCGTCTACTTCATTCCGCTCGCCGATCTGATCGCTTCACTGACCAAGGCTGAACGCGAGGGCACGTTGCGCGAGAAGATCCGCTTCCTATGCCGATCCTCCCTGCTCGTCGTCGACGAGATCGGGTATCTTCCCGTCACGCCCGGCGGCGGCAACCTGTTCTTCCAGCTCGTCAACGCCCGATACGAAAAGGGTGCCATGATCCTGACATCCAACCGCGGCTTTGCCGAATGGGGTGATGTCTTTGGCGATCCGGTGGTGGCCACCGCGCTGCTCGACCGCCTTCTTCACCACGCTGTGGTCGTCCAGATCGAGGGCTCCAGCTATCGCATGCGACAGCACGCCGATCTGCTGCCCGAGCATGCGCGCATGGCATCGTCCATCAACCCACCGCCCTTGCCGAAACGGCGCGGCCGCCCGCCAGCAAAGGAAAAGCCCGATCTCCATCACGGCTGATCACCGACACAAACCCTCCCGCCAAACTAGGGAATTTTAGATGCCCACTTTTGCGGAATCTTCGGTGCCCGTTGACAGCGCGTTCCATTTCCTCGTAAACGGCGGCATGAGGGGCGCTGAGATATGCCTCCTCATCGATGCGACGTCCTGCCAATGGATGCGCTGAACATACCAGTGCAGCTGGCTCATGATTGATCAGAAACGCCGAGCCAAGCCCTTCGTCGACCATGGCCTGCGGAACGATGGCAACGTCGGCGCCTGCGTCGAGTAAGTGCCGCGCAGAACTGTGGATGAAGGGCATCATCTTCAATTCTATGCCCGGCGCAATGGCACGCAGACGCGGGACCACTCTGCTAAAGAACATCAGTTCGACAACCTCGGGCGCTGCAAGAGTTATAGACTGGTGCGTCGTCGCCGGATCAAACTCCAAATTCAGATTGAACGTGTCATCGATCTCGCGAAGCAGTCCACTGATTCGCAGACGCAGTGCCTCGCCGAGAGCTGTCAGTTGGCGTCGCTCCCCAAGCAGGACTAGCTCATCGCCGAAATGTTCGCGCAACTGTCGCAGCTTTGCGCTCATCGCTGGCTGACTGATTGCGATGCTATGGGCCGCAGCGGTCAGCGAAGGCGCATGGAGCAGAGCATGGAGAGCATAAAGTAAATTGATATTCAGCCGGCGCAGCCGCTTCCGGTCGTTATAAAGCGATGACAGATCGTTCGAATTCGACAACTCGCCCCCCGTGATTGCTATCTCGCCACAAGCATTGATGAGTTTTAATGGCGTGTCACCATGAAGATCATCTTTTTGGCGTCCGCTGTGGCGCTCGGAGTTTGGATGACGACCATATTGCCCGTCGTCGACGTCTGATTGAAGGCAGCATATGTTGACGGCGAAAACGGCGGTGCTCCCGGCACCTCCATCTCCATAACGTGTCTAAGCGCTTGCAATCTGGGGTGCTGTCTGACGACGGCCTGGGTCGAGCGTGGAAGCCGGCGCAGCCTGGTAATCTGCACTGCCGGCATGACTCAAACAATGCTCTCAATTGAGAGATTTTATGCCTATATGTCTGTGCCATGGGCGGCGATATAGCGCGTTGCCCCCCGCACGATAATTGGAAGGCCGATGTTCAGTATTTCGCTCTGAGGAGTAATGGACCGCTTCGAGAGCCTCTCCATCTTTGCCGCGGCGCCATCTAATCTGCCGCGCCTCCCACCGCCTGGTAAAGACCGATTAGGGTAGTGAGTTCATCGGTTCTGGTCTGTATCAAAGACAGGTCGACTCCCAAAAGCGCGCGCTGAGCGTCGATTTGCTCGATATAGGCCGTATAGCCGGCTCGATATCGGTTTGAAGCATGGCGCAGGGCGTCTGCCACCGCCATCCTCTGGGCCCGCAACGCGACCTCCTGTTTGGTGAGATTGGCGAGCACCGCCATGCGGTCGTCTACCTCGCGGAACGCGTTGAGTGCCGCCGAGCGATAGGCCCAAGCGGCCTGATCGCGCTGTGCAGTTGTGGCGTCCAGCTGCGCGGTAAGACGTCCACCCTGAAAGATCGGCGCGAGGATGCTGCCGCCGACCGACCACAAGGTGATCGGATCCGCGAGGAGATCCGAAATCGCGATGCCAGCGCTCGCGCCCAAGTTGATCGATGGCATAAATTGCGCACGGGCTGCCCGCATCTGCGCATCGGCAGCGGCGAGGCGATACTCGGCAACCGCAATGTCGGGACGGCGCCGAAGCAGTTCGGAAGGTAAAGTCGAGGGCGCCGCTGGCTGACGCAGGTTATCAAGCGTGCCACCACGATCAACCGTTCCTGGCAGATCGCCGCTCAGCACCGCAAGCGCGTTTTCCTGCCGCGCAATCTGTGCCCGGAGCTGTGGCACCAGCTGGACCGCCGCCTGATATTCGGCTTCGGCCTGACGGAGTTCGAGCTGCGACGTATAGCCGACTTCGGCGCGGTCACGGGCGAACTTGAGCGCCTGCTGACGCGCTACGACCGTATCTTCGAGCACCATCAGACGCGCGTCGAGCGCCAGCAGCGTGATATAGCCAGTTGCGGTTGCGGCAGTCACGGAAAGCCTGACTGCCTCTTCACTGGCTTCATTCGCGGCGACGCTGGCGCTGGCCGCGTCGATCTGCGCGGCATTCTTGCCAAAGAGATCAAGCTCGTAGCTGGCGCGAAACGCCGGTTGCACACCGACTGATTCTAGGCCTTGGCGGAAGGGAGACACCTCTCGCCGAACCGCGCCATCGACGCCTATGCCGAGCGAGGGCAGCAACAAGCCGCGTGATCCACGCTCCGTGGCGCGCGCTTGCTCGACACGGGCAGCGGCGATCCGGACATCCGGATTGTTGGCGCGAGCCTTTTCGACCAGCGCAGACATTTGCGGATCGCCAAAGCGTTGCCACCATTGCGCCTCGACCGGAGCGGGCACACCAAGCTGCGTGCGCCAAGCGATCGGCGCAGCCACCGACGCACCCCGGGGCGCATCTTGCAAGGCAGGTGCGCAGCCAGAAATCAGCAGGGCGCCGGTGAGCGTGGCGATGAAGCGGCTGCGCATCGGCTTCACTCCCCCGTATGCACGGTGGCGACTACGGACATGCCGGGCCCAAGCCGTCGGGCGATCTTCTGGTCAGGATCAAGCACGATGCGCACAGCGATCCGCTGTGGCACTTTGACGAAATTGCCCGCGCCGGTGTCAGGCTTGACGATACTGAATTCGCTGCTGGCCGCAGGCGCGATGCTCTGGACCCGGCCGGTCAGCTGTGCCCCGCCCAGCGCATCGATTTCCAGCGTGGCGCGCTGGCCGACGGACATATTTTCCGTCTGCGCTTCCTTGAAGTTCGCAACCACCCAAAGTTCATCGGGGACGATGTACATCAACTGGGTTCCGGCGCTGACCAGCTGGCCTTCTCGCGCGGTGATTTCGCTTAATCGACCCGATCGCGGTGCGCGAATTTCCGTCCGCGACAGTTCGAAGGCGGCCAGATCGCGAGATGCCTCGGCGCCTTGGACTTGAGCCTCAAGTGCTCCGCGACCCACCCGGACGGATCGGACATTTTGGGCCGCAATGGCACGCTGAGCCTCAGCCTGCCTTACGCCGGCCTGCGATTGACGCAGCGCCGCCAGCGCCTGATCGCGTTCGCGCAAGGAGATCGAGCCTTCATCGACCAGCTCGTTGATGCGGTTCATATCTGCCTGTGCCTTCTGGTAGCCCGCCTGGGCGCTGGCTACAGCCGCGTCCTGGAGCTGCAACTGTGCCTGGGCCGAGCGCAGGCTCTGCTCGCTATTGGCCAATGTCGCCTGCTGCGCGGCGATGTTCGCGGCTCCCTGTTGCACCTTCTGACGGAATGGCGTGGCATCGATCCGCGCGAGCAGCTGGCCCTCTTTCACCGTCTGGAAATCGGCGACTCGAACCTCGACGAGATAGCCTGCGACCTGCGGGCTGACGATGGTCGTGCGCCCGCGCACATAGGCGTTGTTGGTGGTTTGATCGCCTCCGGCAAAGGGTGGCAACCCCCAAGCAAATAGCGCAACCAGCACGCCGATGACTATCAGCGCGCCAGCAATGAGCACGCGCTCGCGCGACAGTTGCGGCGACCAGCCCTTTTCGGGCGGCGCAGGCGTGCTGGCGGCGGCCGATGTTTCGGTGGCGGCAGCTTGGGGGTTGACGGATGTCATGGGTCGTTCCTTGCGCGCATGGCCTCGATAAAGGCGAGTTCCTTGGCGAGCGGATTGCGCCCGCGAATCTTGTTGATCACCCAAGGCACGAGCAGCGCAACGAAGGTGATCGCCGAGAGCGTGCCGATGAGGAAGAAGACGTCGTTGAACGCGAGCACCGCTGCCTCGCGGCCGATCTGGGCCGAGATACTGGCCGAGGTAGCCTGCTGCACCAGCGCCGGGTCTTGCTGCAATGGCGCGGTGCGCTGCGCCGTGTTCGAGAAAGCTTGAGAGAGCTGGACATTGCTCATCGCGAGCGTCGTGCCAGCATCGATGAGATGCGTCTTGAGCCGGACCGCGTGGAAGGCGGACAGCAGCGCAATGCCAGCAAGGCCGCCGACCGATTGCGACAGCGAGAAGATGGCAATGAAGCTGATTATATAATTTTGCCCCGCAGCCAGCGCGCGCAGCATCCCCTGCATCAACACGGGCCCCATGGCGAACACGGCAGCAAAGGCGATAGCTGCCTGTGACAGATAGAGATCCTGAGGGCGACTCATGACGCCGGTGCGGGTGTCGGCAAAGGCGGCGACGCTGATCACCAGCACGGCAAATAGCACGGGCCGGGTCAAATCCTTTGGGTCGAGCCGGATAACCGATAGCAGCATGCCAGCAGTAGTCGCTCCGGTCAGCACCCAGAAATAGCCGGTCAGCTGCTCATTGCCATAACCAAGCGCCGTGAACATGCCGCTCGCCCCGAAACCTTGCTCTGCGACCAGGATGCGCACCGTCGCCCCAATCGCCGCGATGCTGAGGATCGCACGGCTCGATAGCCAGCTCAGGTCGAGCATCGGGCTCCTTCGGTTGGCCTCGATCAGCAGACAGCCGCCTAGCCCGATAACCGCAAGCACCACCGTATAGCCCAGCCATGGCGCGTCCCACCACACGATGCGTCCCAAGATCAGGAACGCGCAGAGCGAGGCGACGCCCAGCACAAACAGCATCATGCTCGGGATATCGAGTTTTTCAAATGTCATTTTGCGCACGCCCGGTGGCAGACGCAGCAGGTAGACAAATGCCAGACCGAGCAGCGAGAGCGCAAACTGGAACTGGAAAACATGGGTCATATCGCCATCGACCAACAGCGCGGGGGACAGCGCACGGCAGAACGGAAACGCGATTTGCGTGAGTCCAAGTGAGAGCACTAGACCCGCAGTGCGCATCCTCGGCGGAAGGCCCTGCATAAGATAATAGATAGTGAGAGCCGACAGTCCGCTCGCAGCAATTCCGGCGACGGCACGCGCGGCCAATTCGGCGTGATAGCCCGGTCCGATAAGCTGCACGAAATTGGCGAGCACGAGCCCCGCCATCGCCCATCGCAAGAACAGCTGGATGCCAAATTCTTGTCGCACGCGAAACAGCAGCATGCTCATCGTGGCATAGGTCGCGTAGAATGCGACCGTCATCCACCCCGCCTCGACCGGGGTCAGCGCGAATTCCGCCTGCAGAGCTGGCGTGTTCGCCAGCAAGAAGCCATTTTGCGCGCCGCCGACGAGGCCGATGAATACGCCGATCGCCAGATAGGCAGCGCGCCGACGGGCTGGGTGGTCCGGGTTGGCGGGCGATCCAGGTAGGATCGGCATTTCATGCGGCTTAAAGGCATATCCATCGGCCTTGTCGATCAATGGGGGCGGAGGCTCAGCCACAGGCCAGCCCCTCGTCCTTGGGACGGCCGGAATTCTCCCGATGTGCCATATGTCACCCCTGAGCGGCCAACCAACATGGTCCCGCCTAATTCAACTTGTGTCGAATACGTTATGTCTTTGCTGAAGTTCCCGGCACGTCGCAAAAAACATAACATGGATTAATTTCAAAGTTGGATTTGGTTGCCAGGCGGATGGTGTTGCAATGTCGCCGCCCGACTTCGATCAACATCTTGGCCTCGGCATTGGGCAGTTCGCCGCCTAGCGGCCTCGACCAACATTGGTCATGCGCATCAGTTGCCACAAGCGGAACGTCCGCAAACAGATTTTAGCATGGTCGGTGTTCAAGCATCTGCGACGAATGCGGAGAGGGAATACTGGCCGCTTTGCTCAGCGCTGCTTTCCCGGGACACCTTACCAGATCGCCCCTATCGTGCCGCAGGATCGCGCAGCGCGGCACCTAGCTTGGCAAGATTGCTGTTCAGCGTTTTCAGCGCGGCTTCATCCATGCCGGTTGCCTTGAGAACTTCAGCAGGGACGCAGCCCAGAGCTGTCTTGGCAAGGTCGCTGCCCGCCGATGTCAGATCCAGGCGGACAACCCGCTCGTCTTGCTTGTCCCGCGTGCGGGTCACCAATCCGGCCGCCTCCAACCGTTTGATCAAGGGAGTGAGCGTATTCGATTCCAGATGGAGTCGCTCGCCCAGTTCGCTGACGGTCTGGCTTTCCTTGCTGCTGAGCGCCACCAGCGCGAGATATTGCGGATAGGTGATGCCATAGGGATCGAGCAGCGGCTTGTAGACGCGGTTGAACGCCAGTCCCGCCGAATAGACGGAAAAGCACAGGAACTGGTCGAGCGGATCGCCCGCGGGGGCAGGGGGAGTGGTTTGGGTCATGGGTGAGATATAAATCGCACGCGATTTAATCGCAAGGGTTGACCCCAGGAATGATTCGCCTATTTAAATCGTACACGATTTAATCGTGAACGATTTTAAAGGAGCCAAGCCATGACCAAATCGACCCTGCTTTCCGCCCTCTCTTCCAGCGCCCTGCTGGCCCTTTCACCTGTTGCCTCCCACGCCCAACCGCTGGAACCGGCTGCTGCGGGCTTTGCCGAAGCCGCCGCCGCTGGCAAACCCATCTACGAACTTGCCTATGCCGATGCCCGCGCCGTGTTGGCGGGGGTGCAGGCCGAAAAGGTTGCGGCCTCCGCCCCGACCACGACGGAGGATTTGGTGTGGAAAATCGGCCCTACCGGTGCGGTGCGCATCCGCATCGTCCGGCCCGCCGATGCGCAGGGCAGCTTGCCCGCGATACTCTACTATCACGGCGGCGGCTGGGTGATGGGCGATCGCAACACCCATGATCACCTGATCCGCGAACTGGCCGTGCAATCGCGGGCGGCGGTTGTTTTCGTCGAATATGACAATGCCCCGGACGTTCGCTATCCGGTCAACAACGAGCAGGCCTACGCCGCGCTCGAATATGTCGCGGCCCACGGCGCTGCGCTCGGCATCGACGGGACGCGGCTGGCGGTCGCGGGTGACAGCGCCGGAGGCAACATGGCGATTGCCATCACGATGATGGCCAAGGACCGCGCCGGCCCCCAGATTAGCCACCAGCTACTCTTTTATCCGGTGACCGACGACGTTTCGGACAATGCTTCGTACCGCGCGTTCGGCGAGGGCCCGTTCCTGACCCGCAGGGCGATGGATTACTTTCTCGAAGCGAACTTCCCCGCCGATCGCCGCCAGGATGTGCTGGCCTTCCCGCTGCGCGCTTCGCTCGACCGGCTTTCGGGCCTGCCCGCGGCCACGATCATTGTAGCGGAGAACGATCTGCTGCGTGACGAGGGCGAGGCCTATGGGCGCCGTCTGATCGAAGCCGGTGTGCCGGTTGCCACCACCCGCTTCAATGGCACGATCCATGATTTCGTGATGCTCAACCCGTTGGCAGCGAGCGAACCGGCCCGAGCAGCCATTTCCCAAGGCGCGGCGCGCCTTCGTGCCGCCTTTGGCAACTGATCCGCAAAACCCCAAGGAAGAAGGACCATGGATATGACCAAGATTCTCTATACCACCCGCGCCACGGCCACCGGCGGTCGCGATGGCCGCGCCCGGACTGATGATGGGGCACTCGACGTGGTGCTGGCCACGCCCAGGGAATTGGGCGGCAACGGACAGGGTAATAATCCCGAACAACTCTTCGCCGCGGGCTATGCCGCCTGCTTCCTCAGCGCGATGAAGTTCGTCGGCTCGCAGGGCAAGCACGCCAAGGTTCCGGTCGATACAAGCGTCAATGCTACAGTCGGCATCGGACCGCGCGCCGACAAGGGCTTCGGTCTGGCAGTCACGCTCGACATCGTGCTGCCCGGGCTGGACGCAGCGGACGCCGAAGCTCTGGTCGCAGAGGCTGACACCGTCTGCCCCTACTCCCACGCCGTGCGCGGGAACATCGAGGTCCGCCTCGCGGTAACGACCGAGGCGTAATGCCCGGCAAACCAAGGCCCGGTCGACCGCGCGGTTGACCGGGCCTTTGGCTTTCAAGCGGCTCTGGCCCGCGCCAGTTCTCGCGCAAGATCGACGAAAATCCTGAACGCCGCTGGCGGATTGCGGCGGCTGGGGTAGTAAAGGCACAGCGGTGCCAACGGCGGCGTCCACGCCTCCAACAGTCGGACCAGCTTCCCGGCCGCGATATCCTCGCGCACGTCGGACTCCATGAAAAATCCGATTCCGATCGAGGCGAGTGCCGCGAGGCGTGCCAGACTCGGCTCGTCGAGCGTCAGCGGGCCGTCGACATCGACCGGCAGCGGCTGGCCTTCGGCTTCGAACGGCCACCGCAAAAGCGCGCCATTGGGCAGCCGGGTGCGGATGCACGCATGCCCCGACAAGTCCGAGGGCACGCGCGGCACGCCCTGCTCGGCCAGATAGGCAGGCGAGGCAACCACCGCATGACGGCGCGCGGGTCCGAGCGGAATGGCGATCATGTCACTGGGAACACGGTTCTGGCTACGGATCCCGAAATCGAAACCATAGGCGACGATGTCCACGAGATTGCCCTCGGTCACCAGGTCGATCCGGATCTGCGGGAAACGCTTAAGGCATTCGAGCACCAACGGCGCGAGCACTTCGCGCCCGGCGGTGGCAAAGGTGTTGATGCGCAAGATGCCGGCAGGGATGTCTTGCTGCGCACGCACCATGTCGAGCGCCTGATGAATATCCGAAAGTGCGGGCGAGACCTGCTCGATGAACCGACGCCCCGCATCGGTCAGCGCAACGCTGCGCGTGGTGCGGTTGAACAGGCGAACGCCCAGCTGGCTCTCCAGCCTCGCGATCGTATTGCTGAGCGCGCTCGTCGACATGCCAAGATCGAGCGCGGCCGCACGAAAAGATGCCCTGCGCCCAATGGCCAGAACCGCGTCGAAATCGGCAAGGCTGAAATTCCCCATTATCCCGTTATCCGCAACACCACATCCCCTTTTATCCTGCTTATCGGGACGGCGTCAAAGGTCTATTGAAGCGGGACACCAGCAAATCTCAACGGAGAATGACCATGAGCATCGAATTGCCCGGCCCCATCGCGCGCTATTTCGCAGCCGACAAGGGTAGCGACGCCGCCTCGCTTGCCGCCTGTTTCACCCCCGATGGAACCGTGATCGACGAAGGCAATATCTATGCCGGGAGAGAAGCCATCCGCCAGTGGCTGGCAAATGCCTCCACCCAGTACACCTACACGGTCGATCCCGTCGCGCTTGCGCATGACGATGGGCGGATCGTCGTCACGAGCAGTCTCGCCGGCAATTTCCCCGGTAGCCCGGTGGACCTGCGCTATCTCTTTACACTCGAAGGCGATCTGATCGCCGCGCTGGAGATCGTGCCATGACCCCCTTCGTCACGCTGGAGGGCAAGCGCGCGCTTGTCACGTCGGGCACCCGCGGAGCCGGTGCAGCTACGGCGGCCCTGTTCGAAGAACTTGGCGCACAGGTGCTGACAACGGCGCGCGGCAAGCCCGAGCATGTGTCAGACGCGCAATTCGTTGCCGCCGACCTGACAACGGCTGAGGGATGCGCGGCCGTTTCCAGCGCAGTGCTGCAGCGGCTCGGCGGAGTTGATATCATTGTCCACATGCTCGGCGGATCATCGGCACCGGCAGGGGGCTATCAGGCACTTGAAGAGGTGCACTGGCGGAGCGAGCTTGACCTCAACCTGATGCCCGCTGTCCGGCTCGACCGGGCCCTCGTGCCCAGTATGACCAGGCGCGGATCGGGTGTGGTCATCCACGTCACGTCGATCCAGCGCGAACTGCCGCTGCCCGAGGCGACTACGGCCTATGCCGCAGCCAAGGCTGCCCTATCGACCTACAGCAAGAGCCTGTCGAAGGAAGTCGCACCGCAGGGGGTGCGCGTGGTGCGGGTCTCGCCAGGCTGGATCGAGACCGAATCCTCCGTCGATCTGGCGCGCAGACTCGCTGCGGAACACGGTGTCAGTGTCGAGCAGGGAAAGAAGATGATCATGCAATCGCTTGGCGGCGTGCCGATCGGCCGCCCATCAAAGCCTGAGGAGATTGCCAACCTGATCGCCTTCCTCGCCTCTGACCGCGCCGGATCAATCACTGGCACCGAGTATGTGATCGACGGCGGAACTGTGCCAACCGCCTGATTTGACGCCCGAGTGCACAGTGCAGTCACGGAGGACGCTCACTCCTTCCGACCACACGCGACCGACCAAGTTTGTGGCTATGTCGTCGCATTCGTACGAAAGACGATGTTGATCCGCAGACCGCCGTCATTCGAAGTTCCAAACGCCACTTGCGCCCTCATGGCGTCTGCCAGCGCCTGCACGATCGCCAGGCCAAGGCCAGCCCCTCCCGCTTTTGGGTTGCGGGAAGGATCCAGCCGACGATAGGCCATGCCGAGTTGGGCTAAGTCTGCGGGCGCGACTCCCGGACCATTATCCTCAAACTGCCAGACGATGGTGTGTGCGTCGTGCCGCACGGCTATTCGCATGTGATCGGCGTGGCGAAAGCCATTGTCGACCAAATTGCCGAATATTCGCTCCAGCCCGGCCGCGTCCGCTTCGATCAGTGCTGGCTCGTGAACAGAAACCTCGATGCGATCCGCCTCGAACCGCGCTTCGACCAGAGCGCGTGTCAGCGCAGACAGATCAATCCGTTGCATCGGCGTCACGTTGTGACGATCGATGCTGGCGAAAAGGAGGTTGTCGTCGAGGAGCGCGGACATCTGGTCCAGGTCACGTTCCGCGCGGGCCCGCTGGTCATCATCGGCGATGAACTCCGCGCGCAGGCGCAACCGGGTAAGATAGGTCCGCATATCGTGCGCGATACCAGCAAGGATGAAGGTTCGCTCATCCATCAGCGATACGATCCGCGCCTTCATGTCGTTGAAGGCCTGCGCCAGCGCGCGCGTTTCGCGGCTGCCCTCCACGGTCGCATCCGGCGCGCGTAGATCGACTCCCAATGCCTCGGTCGCCCGCGTCAGGCGGCGCAGCGGTCGGGTGGTCTGGCGCAGTGCGATCCAGAGCATCAGCAGAAGAAACGCACCGCTAACAGCACCCAGCAGACTGCGCCGTGCCAGATAGGCACTGAGCGCGCGCGATGGCCGCCCCGTCAGTATCAGCACGCGCCCGTCGCGCATCCAGATGGTCAGGCGGATCGGGACGAAGAACCGCATCGGCCGCGCCCGATCACCCAGCCATGCGCCCAACTTGCCCGGCCCGCCGTCCACGACGACATTATGATCGGAAAGAGCCCGGCGATAGCGGGTGGCAAGTTCAGATAGAGTGGGTGGCACTTCGCGATAATCATGAGGTGGCGTGCGTCCGATCGTTACAGTGAAGAGCGACCCGTCATAGCTGTCGGCAAGTTCGCTTGCCCCGGCAGGTCCAGCCCGTTCCATCGCATCGACCATGCGGGCCAGCGAAGCGGGGGCTGGCAGGCCGTAGTTCGCGTCGGCACCGACCCGGTCCGGTGTCTGCCAGACGAGCAGCAGCAGAAGCTGCATCAGGATGAAGCCGGCCAGCATGACCATGCCAATGCGGAACGACAGCGTCGTGCCCACCGGCTCAAACCTTGCGCACGGGAGCAACGAACACATAGCCGCCGCCACGCACGGTCTTGATCAGGGCATCCCCGCCGGGCACCCTGGCAAGCTTGCGGCGAACCCGCCCCATTTGCACGTCGATGGTACGATCGAAGGGCGCAGCTTCCCGGCCGCGTGTCCAGTCCAGCAGCTGCTCGCGCGACAGTACGCGCTGCGGGCGCTCGACCAGACACAGTAGCAGGTCATGCTCGCCCCCGGTCAGGTCCAGCGCAGAACCGTCCGGCGCGATCAGGCTGCGCGCATCGACGTCCCAGAGCCAGCCTTCGAAAGCATAGCGCCGCAGGCCCGGCGGCTGCATCGTTGCCTCATTCGCCTGCGAACGACGCAGCAGCGCCCGCACACGAGCCACCAGTTCGCGCGGGTTGAAGGGCTTGGGCAGGTAATCATCGGCGCCGATCTCAAGCCCCACGATACGGTCCACATCGTCGCTGCGCGCCGATAGGATCATCAGGGGAAGCTGTCCCGCCGCGCGGACACGACGACATAGCGACAGGCCATCCTCTCCCGGCAGCATGATGTCGACCAGTGCCAGGTTGATTGGCTGGCGTTGCACGAGCGCGTCGAAATCGGACGTCGTGCGGCAAGGATGGGCATGCAAGCCCTCACGCATCAGAAGGCCGCAGACGAGATCGCGAATTTCATCGTCATCCTCGACAATGGCGACATGCGGACGGTTCGAGTCTTCCATCCCCGCAGAATGCCACCGCGCCTTGGGGCCGCAAGCGCTGTTACATTTTGTCACCCTATGATTCCGACGGTTCGTTCAGCCGTTACCACGCGCCGGCAAATCAGGCTCCAGCGGGATATGATCCCACTCACGCAAGGAGACGAAACATGAGGAATTTTTTGACCGCAGCCGCCCTTGGCCTGACCCTGGCCGGCAGCCTTGCGGCCACCGCCGCCGAGGCGCGTACACGCAGCCGGAGCGTCAGCGCGCAAGGCGCCTATGGCCATGGCTATGACCGCTCGCGCGCGGTGACCCGCCAGCCTGGCTCGACCTCGGTCAATCGTGGCATCCAGACCAACAGCGGTCGCGGCGCCTCCTCCAGCCGCAGCGCAAACTGGGGCAATGGCAGCTATCAAGGCGGCGCTAGCCACACCACCAACAACGGCACCAGCTGGGGCCGATCGACCAGCGCAGTGCGCAACGACGACGGCAGCATTAGCGCCGCGACGACGCGTACGCGCCCCGATGGCTCCACCAGCACAGTGACGCGGGAAACCAGCCCCTACTGATCCCGCGCACGGCACGCCGGGTCGGCTCCTCCTGACCCCCGAACGGCCCGGCGTGCCCCCTTTTTGAAAGCAGCGTCATGAAGACCTTCTCCCTTCTCCTCATCGGTTGCCAGATCGGCGCCCTGGCATTGGGCGCGAGCCCGGCCGCCGCGCAGACGGGCCGCTTGGGCGGCGGCGAACCCATGCAATGGTTCGACAAGGCAGACACCAATCGCGACAATCGCGTCACCAGTGCGGAATTCTCCGCCTTTCGCCAGAGCCAGTTCGGCCAACTCGACCGCAACGGTGACGGCGTCGTCAGCCCAACCGATTTTCCAAGGCTCGCGAAACTGCGGCCCGACGCTTATGCGAAGCTGACCGGGATGATCGGCCAGAGCGACGCCAATGGCGACGGTGTGGTCACGCGCGCGGAAATGGGATCCTCGCCGCCCCGCATGTTCACGCTTGCCGACGCCAATGGTAATGGCGAGGTCACAAGGGGCGAGTTCGACGCGGCGCGCGATCGGATGCAGGCGGCGGTAGCCGCAAGGCGGAAATAGTTATGGCGCATCGTTCCCCCCTGTTCCTCAGCATCGCAGCAATCGCCATCCTGGCTGAACTGGTCTGGCGGCTCCGCTCCGGGCGCGGCTATGATGGGCGCGCGGCGCTGACCACCGCCGGGCTGGTGGCGGGGAATCTCGTCGCGGGCGTGCTGCACGCCGCGGTGCTGGCCGCCGCCTTCAGCACGGTCTGGGCCTATGTCCCGCATCGCTTTCCAGCAGCGCAGTGGCAGAGTTGGGCGATCGGCTTCTTCGCGGTTGAGTTCGCTTACTACTGGTTTCACCGTGCGAGCCATGAAATCCGCTGGATGTGGGCAAGCCACAGCGTACATCACAGCGCGGAACAGCTGACTTTCCTGTCGTCGCTGCGGCTGGGCTGGACGAACACGCTGTCGCTGGGTTGGCTGTTCTACCTCCCGGTCATCGCGCTGGGCGTCGATCCGCGCATCGTGGCCGGACTGCTGGCGATAAACCTGAATTTCCAGTTCTTCCTGCACAGCGAGGCTATCCCACGCCTCGGCCCGCTGGAATGGATTTTCAACACGCCGCACCATCATCGCGCGCACCATGCCAGCAACCGGGAATTTCTGGATCGCAACTATGGCGGCATGCTGATCGTCTGGGACCGCCTGTTCGGCACGATCGCGCCGGAGAGCGAGGTCGAGAAGCGCTATGGCCTGGTCGGCAAGGCACGTGAAGCCAATCCCGTGAAGCTGGCGCTGCGCGAATGGGCGGGCATTGCGACCGATGTCGCCCGCGCGACAAGCTGGCGGGATCGCTGGACAGCCATGGTCAGGGTGAAATGAGGGCGGGCCGGACAGGATGTAGCGAAACGCAGCACCGGACCGTCCATATGATCGTCATGGTGGGGGATCCTCCTGCTCCCATCGCGGCAATGCGATGTTGCACAATCCACCGAAGGGAAGCCGGAACACGCCGGTGAAGCTGCGGGGCTACCAAAGCCAGCGCCGCGCGCACATTCCCAATGACATTCGGACTGTCGCCTGCCGTCACCAGGCAATTGCGCGAGGCGATAGTTGCCAAGCTGATCGATCAATCGCCCGTGTCGCCTGTGATCCGCTCTCTTGGGCGGCTGGCAGATGTCGCCAGCTTGTAAACATCCCAAACTACTTGCTCTTACCCACAAGTGGTCGCGTGCGTGATTCGGCCTGCCGCGCGCCCATTGCGTGGCTGGAATCACCCATGATTCATTCTCCGGCACCTTTGGATAGTGAGGTGCCGGGATGGAACATAGCTGGGTGGACAAGGAAACGGCCGAGACCAATTTGGGTGATGCGCGGCTGAACCGACGACTTGGAGCGATGCTTGAAGCACTTGAACAGCGCCCTGGGCAATCTCTGCCGACGGCTTTTCAGGACTGGTCGAATACTAAGGCCGCCTACCGGTTCCTCTCGAACGAGAACGTGAGCGAAGACAAAATCCTGGAAGGGCATTTTGCAGCATCCGCCTTGCGCATTCAGGCAACCGAAGGTCCGATCCTCATCTTGCAGGACACCACCGAATTCAATTTCAAGCGCGCGGATCCGGATAAGATCGGATTTACGAAAAGCTCGACTGGTCGCAAGTTGAAGGATGGCCGGTTCCAGAAGTTCACGATCTGCGGCCTTCTGATGCATGTCAGCCTTGCGATTACGCCAGATGGACTGCCGTTGGGTCTCACGGCGGCGAAATTCTGGTCACGCTCCAAGTTCAAGGGAACTGCAGAGCTCAAGCGCAGGGTCAATTTGACCCGAATTCCCATCGATCAAAAGGAAAGTATCCGTTGGCTTGATAATTTGCGCCGGTCTACCGAATTGGCTGGAGAGCCGGGGCGATGTGTACATATCGGAGACCGCGAAAGCGACATTTACGAGCTTTATTGCTTGGCTGAAGAGCTCGGTACCAAATTCCTCGTGCGCAGCTGCGTCGACCGCCTGGCTCAAGATGGCAAGACGACCATCGCCCAAGTTATGGAAAGGACGCCGTGCAGCGGGACCCACGAGATCCAATTCCGCGATGCGAAAGGCAAGGAGCAGCGGGCAGTGCTATCGATACGATATGCAACAATGACGGTCCGGCCTCCAATCGGAAAACAGAAGAAATACATAAACCAAGAGCTTCAGATCATCCATGCCGAAGAACTCAATCCGCCGGAAGATCGCGAACGGATTCACTGGAAGTTTATAACTAATTTGCCTGTCAAAAACCACGCCGATGCCGTGCATAAGCTTGACTGGTACTCCAAGCGCTGGAAGATCGAGACATTCTTCCGGACCCTGAAAACCGGGTGCCGGATCGAAGAACTTCGCCTGACTACGATCAACCGCTTGGCCAATTGTATCGCCTTGTGCTGCGTCGTTGCCTGGCGCGTGTCATGGCTGACGATCCTGGCTCGTGAGGCTCCAGAGGCCACGCCTGCTGCCGTCTTCACCGAAACGGAGCGCAACCTTCTCGATAGCTCGACGCCAAAGTTGAGACGCGCGCCATCCCGCAACCTCGCATTCTATGTCAGAGCCGTCGCAAGGCTCGGAGGCTACCTGGACCGCGCGTCTGACCCACCACCCGGCACGACCGTCATATGGAGAGGAATGACGCGACTCGCCGATCTCGTTGAGGGAGCTCGAATCTCGAGGCCCCCAGCAGGCACTTGTGGGTAAGAGCAAGCCCAAACTATCCGCCTGCTCGAACATTGGAGTGCGCGTTGAGTTGGCTGCGTGACATAGATCGCTGGTTCATGGCGGAGGTGTTGCCTCATGCGGCAGCCTATCGTGCCAGGGCCGCCTATTTTTGCGGTCGCGAAGATGCGGACGATCTTGTCCAGGAAGCTTATGCCCGTGTTCTTGGTACGCCGGACTATCGCGCCATCGCTGCTCCACGCAGCTTTGTGCTGACCATCGTTCATAATCTCGCGCTTGAGCGCTTGCGCCGATCGAATGTGGTGCGCATCGACTTTCTGGCCTCCATGGATGTCTTGGATGTCGCCGATGGCGCTCCGGACGCATTCGCGGTGATGGCCGGCCGCTCCGACTTGCAACAGATGCTGCATCTGATAAGCGCGCTGCCACCGCAGTGCGCCCGCGTCCTCCATATGCGCAAGATCCAGGGTATGACCCCTGCAGCCATATCGGAGGCTCTTTCAATATCCGTCTCGACCGTGGAAAAACATGTCGCTAAAGGTCTTGCCCTCATCACAAAGGCCCGGCGCGAGATCGAAGCCCAGATGGAGTGTCCTTGTCCGGCAGTTTTGACATCTCTCAGCCAAAAGCTGACCTGACGGACGTTGCTGCCGATTGGCTGGCGGCGCTCGATGCGGGTTCGGCGGACATGGTCGCGTTCGAGGCATGGCGCGACGCAGATATTCGTCATGCAATAGCCTTTGCCGAAGTGGCTCGTACCTGGCGCGATTTGAACAATCTTCGTTTGGTGCAGGGGCATTTGCAGTCTCCCGCTGGTGAAGAACCCGCGCCCGAGCAGCCAAGCCGTCGGCATGTCATCCGCGCAGCCGCTTCCTTGGCTGCGGTGATCGTGGCGGGCGGCGGTCTTGCCTACCGGGCCTATGCGCGTGACACGGCCAGCACACTGCCAGGCGAACGACGGGCCGTTTCGGTAAATGATCGCTTGGCAATAGACCTCAATACCGACAGTCGCATCCATTGGCGGGCCGGAGAGCTTACCCGGCTCTGGCTGGAGCGCGGTGAAGTGGCGATCCGTCTGGCTCCCGCGCAAAAGGTCGAGTTGCTGACGCCGGGTGGAGCCTTCCAGTTGATGCCAGGCATCTACAACGCCCGTTTACGCAATGAGAGTTGCGAGTTGGCTGTGCTGCAAGGCGGCATTTCGGCCGATGGGGCCAAGCTGGAGAAAGGGGAAATCGGGCTTGCCACCGCCGGCCGGATAGCCGCGCGCCCAGGCGGGAATATGGATCTCAACCGCATTACGGCTTGGCAACGCGATACGCTCGTGCTGAACGGCGAGAGTCTCGACTATGCCTTGTCAGAGATAAACCGCTACCTGCCCAACAAGATCGTGATCGGCGATCCAGCACTGTCCTGCATCCGTATGGGCGGAACATTCGCAACAACCAACACTGACGAATTTCTTAAGGCACTGCATAGTTCTTTCGGCATCCGCGCTACGCCCAGCGCCAACGGCGGCATCATCCTCACCCGCGCCTGAACTTTTTTTCGGGTCGAGTAGCGGATCGCCAGCGCTCATCCATCCATGCCCCGACACATCCATAAATCGGGGACAATCATGCTGAAGTTACTGACGACGACCGCCATCGTGGCGGCCGCGATGCCTGTTGCCGTCCATGCCCAAGGGCAACCGGCGCGCATGAATTTCGATATCAAGGCCGGCGATACGGCGGCAGCGTTGAACCAATTTGCCAACCAGGCGCATGTGCATGTCGTCTTTCCCTATGACGTGGTGGCTAATCAACGCGTCGCAGGCGTGCGTGGCAACTTCACGCGCGGCGAGGCGCTGCGGCGCCTGATCGCGGGGCAGGGGCTGCTGATCGCCAGGGAAACGGCGGGCATGATATCGCTCAAAGCCGCCCCGGTCGCGGCGAATGCCCCTCTCAATATGGCGGCGGACGACAGTCCGCAGACAGACATTATTGTGCTTGGGCAGGGCAATTCGCGCCAGGTCCAGACTGTGGCGCCCAAGGCGATGGCTAAAGCGACAGCCGGCTCCTCGCCGCTGCGCTCGCTAGGCCGCTTGCCGGGCGTCAACTTCGATTCGTCGGACGCGCGCGGCACCTATGAAGCGGCGACCCAATTGTCGATCCGCGGTTTCCTGTCCGATCAGATGGGCTATACGCTGGACGGTGTACCACTTGGCAACATGCAATATCGCAACAATAACGGCCTTTCGATCAATCGCGCGCTGCTGACCGAGAATAACGGCCCAGCAACGCTGTCGCAGGGTAGTGGCGCGCTCGGCACCGCATCGACCAGTAATATCGGTGGGACCGTCGACTTTTCCTCGATCGACCCGACCCCAGATTTTGGCGTCGACCTCGAACAAAGCTATGGCAGCGAAAATAGCTGGCGCAGTTTTATACGCATCAACAGCGGCGAACTGCCCTGGGGCGGGCGACTGGCACTGTCCTACGCGCATGACCGGCAGGGCAAATGGCGTGGCTGGGGCAAGCAGGAGCAGGACCAGATCAACGTCAAATATGTGCAGCCGATCGGCGACAGCGTGAAATCGACCACCTTCCTCAACCTGATCGATAGGAGCGAGGACGATTATAATGATGTCTCGCTGGCAAAGCTCAAGACCTATGGTTGGGATTTCGACAATATCCCGACCTTCGCCCTCGCCGAACAATTGGCATTGATCGTACAGAATGGCGGGACTCCGCCCGCGCCCTATGTGAACGCCGACGACAGCGTTTATCAGGGCGGGGGCGTACGCCGCGATCTCCTGGGCTATGAAAAGCTGGAATATGTGATTTCGAACCACCTGTCGGGCTTTACGACCGCCTACCTGCATCTCGACAAGGGCATTGGCACCTGGGCCAATCCGTACGAGCCGACCCCTGCCGCTTTTGGCGGATCACCAGTATCGGTATCCGCGAACCGCTATGACATCGACCGGAAGGGCGTGATTTCCCGCCTGAAGTTCGAGGCCGGACAGCACAGGATCGAAGGCGGCATCTGGTACGAACATAATGCCTTCAACCAAGCGTCCTATCTGTATGGATTGCAAGCCGGCGTTACGCCGGACGAATTTCAGCAGTTCTACAGCAATCCCTTCAAGGTCAATTACCAGAACGAATATCGCACCGACACGGTACAGGTTGACATCAGCGATACCTGGCAAGCGACCGATCACCTGCGCCTGAACGCAGGATTCAAGGGTCTTGTCTCGACGAACAAGGCGCGTAGCATCGTCAGCACAAAGCCCATCGACGGATCGATTCAGGCGAAAAACTGGTTCCTGCCGACGGCGGGCATCCTCTACACGCTGGATGGCGGCAGCGAAGTCTTTGCCGGCTACACCCGCAACATGGCCGCCTTCGTCGCTTCCACGTCGAGCGGCCCTTTCTCCAGCAGTTCGCAGGCCGGCTTCAACTACATCCGGGGCGATTTGAAACCGGAGATGACCAACACATTCGAAGCGGGCTATCGGTTCCACAACCGCGACCTGCAACTGTCGCTGACCGGCTATTATGTGAAGTTCACCAACCGCCTGCTGGCCTCGTCCATCAGCGCCACGGTGGTCGGCAACCAGAATGTGCTGCAAAATGTCGGCAGCGTGTCCTCGCGCGGCGTCGAAGCGGCGGCGAACTGGAAGTTCGCGCCCTTCTGGTCGGTTTACGGCAGTTGGGCCTATAATGACGCGACCTATGACGACAATGTGCGGCCATTGGGCGGCGCTGTCGTCGCGACCAAGGGAAAGCAGGTCGTCGCATCGCCCAAGCATGTAGGCAACCTCGAACTCAACTATGACGACGGCATGCTGTGGGGGCAGGCCATGGCGCATTATCGCAGCAAGCGCTATTACAGCTATCTCAACGACGCGACGCTGCCTGGTGCGGTCAACGTCAACCTGTCGGCCGGCTATCGGTTCAGCAGTATGCTGGATGTGCAGCTCAATGTCATGAACCTGTTCGACAAGCGCTACATCGCATCGACAGGCACGGCCGGCTTTGTGACTTCCGATCCCAATGGCACCTACACGACCCTGCAGTCCGCCGCGCCCCGGCAGGTGTTCGGTACGGTGCGCGTGCATTTCTGACAACGGGTAACGAGCGTTTCCGGCCGCGCCGGGGACGCTCATTCTTCTTCCAGAACAAGGGGCCAGAATGGACCGCCGCACTCTTATCAAGGCCGCAATCGGCGCGCCGCTCATCCCCTGTTCCGCCAGGGCCGCGTCGGCCGCGCTGCGGTCGGACGGCGAGGGTTTCAGCTTCGCCTTCATCAGCGATTGCCATATCCGGCCGGAACTGAAGGCGGCCGAAGGCTGCGCTGCCTGCTTCGAACAAATCTCCGCTTCCGACCATGATTTCGTCATCAATGGCGGCGACCATGTTGAAGATGCTCTGGAAGCAAGTCGGGAACGTGCGACGATGCTAATGGACCTTTACCAGCGCACTGAACGTCGTCATCTGCGCAAGCCGGTCCGGCATGTGCTGGGCAATCATGATTGCCTGGGAGTGTTCGCCAACAGCGGGATCGATCCGTCGTCCGCCGATTATGGCAAGCAATTTTACATCGATCGGTTCGGTCCCCGCTATTACGCCTTTGATCATAAGGGCGTCCATTTCGTCGTGCTCGATTCCGTTGGCCTGACTGAGGATCGCAATTATGAAGGGCGGGTGGATACGCAGCAACTGGAGTGGCTACGGACTGATCTGACCGCCCAGCCGAAGGGCGTGCGGATCGTCGTTGTGACCCATATCCCGCTAATAACGGCCATGCAGTGCTACGAACCGGAGTCCTGGCTGAACACGCCGCATAACTGGACGTTCGTTGTCAACGGCCGCGAAGTCCTGCGTATCCTGCGCGACTATAACGTTCTCGCCGTGCTGCAAGGACACAGCCATGTTTTCGAACAGATCGATCTTGGCGGCGTCCGCTTCATTAGCACCGGCGCGGTTGCAGGAGCGGACTGGCGCGGCAGCTTCCTCGGCACGCCCGAGGGGTATAGCGAGATTTTCATATCGGGACGCCATGTCGAGGCGCGGTATCGCACTTACGGCTTTAGCACGCCGGACAGACAGGACGTGTCAATCTGAATGTAAATAGGCAGGCAACGGAGCATCCAACGCCCTGTCTCGGCATGGGGGCACGAGAATCGGCAAGCTATGCGCCAATTCCCGAAAGAAGCGCCAGGACGGGACGTCCTATTCTTTCGGAGGAATGGGGGTTGTGTCCAAGCTGACGATCACGAGTTGCTCCACCATCGCCAATATCTTGCACATCAGAATAAATGCAGAAAACGTCTGCCTTGCGATAGAAATAAGATTCCAGGATCACTTTTGATTTTTATCCAGGATAAGAGAGGCTTTCCCTTCGGCATCCACCTTTGTCTGGTTATTCTCGCAGACATATTCGCCGATCTGATAATCACTCTTCCGTTTGTACTGAAAGGTGAAGCTGTAGGGTTTGTTCAGATACTCAGGATCGTCGAGAACGACCTTGTTTTCGATCATATCCGGCGCAATCAAACGCATGCGTTCGGTAATCTTCATGTTCACGCTATGTGGAACATTGAAGAATTGAACATCGGGTCGAACACCACGGGTCTCGACGACGAGCGTATCGCCTTCCCAATGAGCGGCGGAGTAACCGTTATAGGACGGCTCGATATCTTCGGCCGCTGGCATTTTGCTGCCGATATGGACCCGACGGGTCTGTGCAAGAAACTCCGCAAGAACGACGAGTTGCTTGGCGTTTTGCATGATCTCGATCGGGTATATGGCGCCCATGATCGTCGGCATGCCCTCCGGAAGGCATTTCGTGCTTGCGCTCGCGATCGGCGTTCCGGCGTCATCGGCGGCTTTGAGCTTTTTAAGAAGCGCGGCATATTGCGATGCGTAAGGCTCCTTCAGATCGAAAGGCCCTCCGGGTGGCGGCGGATGATCGGGATCTTCCCCATACCAGTCTTCGGGATAGCGATCCCAGGTTCCGGTAAAATCTGGTTTTCCGCTGTCCGACGCAAACACCTGTTGCGCATCATGAGATGGCGCGCCGCAAGCGGTCATGAGAAGCAGGGTCAATCCCAGCATCGGCAGCGCGGCAATGCGCAAGGCATTCATCAGACATTCTCCAAAATTTGATTGTCCGTCGGCACCATCTTCATGGTTTCGGGCATGAACAGGATCGCATGCCTCATCCTTTGAGCCTCGTTCCGTTCGCAAGCGTGACGTCGAGGAGCAACCCGCCTGGCCGTCGTGTTTTGAGCGGGTTGAATGTGGCGGAAATGGAGTCGCCGATCCGCATCGAATTGGAGCGCCAGCCATGTCGCGTCAGCATGTTGATGCTGGCGCTTTCGAGCTTGTAAACGACTTTTTCTCCGCGCGGGCCGTCCGTCGTAACCTCGATATAGACATGCGGATTGGTCCATTCGAAGCGCTTGACGGCGCCTTCGATCTGCACGGTGCGATGCTTGTCGAACATGACAAATGAGTGGTGCGCTGCGGCCGGTGCCGTGGCGAGCATCAGAGCCAAACCTGCCAGCACGAGCGGGCAGGGCGTCCGCCGATGCGTACGCCCCGGCCAAAAGGGCCTTGCTTCGGCTGGTAGAAATTTGGTGCGCATCTGCCCCGCCTGACGCTCCCTAGATATCGCCACGGAGGCCGATTTGGTGGGGTCGACCTCTGAGCTGATGGCCTCCGCCACGCCGGGATGTGGAGGATGTTCTCATCGGCATGACTGACACATAGCTATTTTGCAACACAATGTCCATTATCAATATAATTGTTACGAATGATGAACTTTTGTGCGAATGGTATAACGGTCTCTGAATGGCCAAGCGGCAGACGGTAAATCAGATAGTTAAGTGAAATTGGCCGGTCGATTTCGATGATCTATCATGTCTGGGGAATGCGGAATGACTGGCCGACAGAACGCATGGCCGAGACCGCTCTTTATGCAGTCATTTATGTAAACTATGACGGCAGAAAATGGTGTATTGTTGAAATATATAGATTATAATCAGCCGACGAGTCGAGCGGCGCCAATCGAGAGGTGCCTCGAAAGGAGAGACAATGCGCAGTTTTCTGATCACCTTTGCAACGGCGGTTAGTGTGGTCACGGCACTCGGTGGCTGTTCCTCCAAGACCTCGGATCAGGCGAGCGACAATCAAGCCGCTGCTTCGGCGAGTGGAGGGCAGCCCGGGAAACAGGCCGGAACATCCAGCGAAGTAGACAAGGTTTTGGACAAGCCGATCAATCCTGCGGAGGATGGCATCATCAATATTGACGCGAAGGCGGGGGGCGACCAGCCGACGGCTGCGGCGCAGTAGCTATCAGCCCCACGGCGCACAGTGCCGGGCCAATCATCCAGAACGTCAGAGCAGGGATCGAAGGAGGGACAATGCGTCGGCATCTCATAACCTTGGCGGCATCACTAGGTGCCATTGCAGCGCTTGGGGCATGCTCCGAAAAGGCGTCGGAACAGGCGGACGCTAACCAGGCCGAGGCCGTGCAGGGCAAGGTCGCGCAGATTGCTGCATTCGACACATCGACTTCGATCAAGGAGTTGATGGATTCAACCGTCGATCCTGCTGCTGATGCTATTTGGGACTCGGTGGCGACCGTGTCGGACAAGAATGGGGTGGACAGGCGGCAGCCTCGGACTGAGGAAGAGTGGAAGGGGCTCCGGCGACACGCGATTACCCTGATCGAAGCCATGAATCTGGTAATGATGAAAGGCAGGCACGCGGCGCCCGCCGATACGCCGCGGCCTCCCGGCGAGTTGAGCTCCGCGCAGATCGATGGCCTGCTATCGAGCGATCATGAGACGTTCGTCGCCTTTGCCCAGAATATGCAGAATACCACGAGACTGGCGTTGACGGCGATCGACAAGCGCGACCCGGCCGCACTGTTCGAGGCGGGAAGTGCAATCGACAGCGCCTGCGAGAGCTGCCATGTGACCTTCTGGTATCCGGACGGCGGAGATCCACGCCTTCAGCACCTCAAGAAAAAGTGAGGCTGCCAGCCTTGCCCGTGGCGGGTCAAGGCATTCACTCGCGAAACCCATAGTGAGCGACGGACGCTGTATAAAAACTATCGGGACCCGTTGGGCAGGGCTGGCGGAAGACCCTGCCGCTCTTGCAGCTTCTCGCTGCGTGGAAGGGGCTGCTCGTCAATAGGCCTCTAAACGCGCGCGTGATTGTTCGTCTCGATGCTTTTATGTGCCTATTCCTCGGTAAATGAGGCTCGCTCGTTGCACCAGGTAATCGGCTGTCCCGCTCGTGTTTTCGCGGCACACGCTCCAGGATGCGCTGTTCAGTCATCCTGGAGTGCGTATCGTTGACTTGCTGCGGCTTCGTTATTCAGTCTTTACGCCGAGGCTGCCGTCCTTTTCGATGATGGTCTTCTCATTCTCGCAAACGAATTCAGCAATTTTATAGTCGGGCTTTTCCCGCTTATATTTGAAGTTGAAGACGTAAGGCTTCGCCAGATATTCGGGATCTTCGATCGTAATATCGTTTTGCAGGATGTCGGGCGCGATAAGATGCCAACGTTCGGTAATCTTCATTTTGGCCGAGTGCGGTATATCCTCATAACGGACGTCTTCCTTGACGCCATAAGTGGTCACCTCAAGGGTATTTCCGACCCATTTGCCAAAGGCATAGCCATTATATGTCGGCTCGATGTCGTCGGGGTTCGGCGCGGGTTGGTTCAGATAGATCCGACGGGTCTGAGTCAGGAATTCGGCAAGGACCGTCACTTGTCCCGGCGTTTGCAGAAATTCCATGGCATAATGAGCACCCATGATCGAAGGCATGCCTTCGGGCTGGCAAAGCGAACTGGGCGTTGGCAGTGGCCTGCCGGCGGCGTCCGCATCGGCACGGCGCTGCCGCATCTTCCGCCATTCGGTGAGATAGGGTTCCTTGAGCGGAGGCTCGACGACCGCCAGCTCTGCCGGTTCCGGTTCGGTCGAGAAGGTGTCCGGATAGGGTGGATAGCGATTCCATACGCCGGTTATGTCGGGGTCACTTGATGCCCAGCCTTTCGACATGATCAGGGCACCGACGCCGACGAAGGCGGCCAAGATGCAGCCTATGACGATAACGGCCAATTTGCGCCGACTGCGGCCCTGCGTGGTTTCAGCCATTCTATCCTCTCCTCATCGGCACGGCATGGAGCCATTATCGTTTTTGGGCGCTCACCAGGCGGCGAGCAGTCTTCCATCGGGAACCTTGATCTTGGCGAGCATGCCGCCGGACTTGCCGTCCTTGAGCGGATGCATGGCGACCCTCACGCGATCGCCGGCCTTGACGGTGTTGAACTTCCAGCCGGCGTGGCGCATCAGCGCAGGGCTGCTGCATTCCAGCGTGTAAGTGACCTTCTTGCCGTTAACGGGCAGTTCCAGGATCACGAAGGCGTGCGGATTGGTCCATTCGAACTTGGTGACCAAACCCTGCAACACGACCGTTTTAGTCTGGTCGAACATCGCGAAAGAATGATGGGCAGACGCCGGACCGCTGGCGGCAGAGGCCGCAGTCAGCCCGGCTAAAGCGATGGCGGATTTCAGTTTCATCGATACACTCCTTGCCGCTGAATGGCGTTATCTTCGCAACACAAGCCTTGGCGCTGCGCTGTTACCCTGGTGCACATCATGCGTTATTGCCGGATCGTCGCCGTCAGCCCGATGGTCCGCGGTCGGAAGGAACTGGCGCGATACATTTCCGTGCCTGGCAGGTCGTGATACAGGCTCAGGATCGGATGGCTGTTGGTGACATTGTTGATGAACAGGCTGACATCGATGTTCTGATTGAGCGATGCACCTGCCCGCAGATTGAGTGTTGTCGTTTTCGGTGCGCGCGGCAGATCGGGATCGACCAGCGGCGAGTTGACGTCTAGCGGCGTGCTGTCATGGCTTGAGTAAGCGAAATCAGCGCGCAGATAGACTTCGTTATTGCCGACCGGCTGCCTGAATTCGCCGTTGAGCTGGATGGTCCAAGGAGCAATCAGGAAAGGCTCCCCCGCGCGGCGAATGATCATATCATCGGCCCCCAGGATCGGCGTTGTGTAGCGCGCATTTGAATATGAGACGGAGGCACCGAGTGTGAGCTGACTGATCGGTTTCGCAGTTACAGCCAGGTCGAAACCATCGATTTTGGCATCGCCGAAGTTCAGCGCGGTGTAAATTCCGCAGCTGGGCAGGTTGAACAGGGTCTGGATGTTCTTCCAGTTCACCCGATAGACTGAAGCATCGACGAGTAGCTTGCCACCGAGCAGCCGGTTCTTGCTGCCGACCTCGAAACTCCAGATCGAATCCGGTTTCACCGTCGTGGGTTGCAAGGGATCGAAGCCGATTGCGGCAGCATCTGCGGAGCAGCTCGTCCCGACTGGAGGCGCGACACCGCTCCCGCGCACGCCCTTGGCAGCATTGGCGTAGAAGAGGTTGTTCTGGTCCGCCTGAAACGAGATGCCGAACTTGGGCGTCAGCGGCTTTTCATGAGCGGAAAGCCTGGTCGCGGTCCCATCGGTAGTATTGAACGGGCCGGCGACGAAACCGTCATAGGTATATTTCAAGTCCGTGTATCGAAGACCGGCGGTGAGTTTGACGCGAGGCAGAATTTCATAGTCGACCTGGGCGAAGATCGCCTTTTGCTTATCATGGTGCTGGACGCTTTGATAATTGCTGAAGAGCCCCTGATACAGTTCCACTCCAAATAGCTCACTGATCGAATCGAACGGGGGTTCTTCGATCAGCGACTGGCCCAGATTGATTGCACGGAGCGCATCCGGATCAGCGGCTGCGAATGTGTCGCGGACCCTGCTGTTCTGATAAAAGACGCCGACAACCCAGTTGAATCGCGCACTCGGATCGTTGTTCTGCAGGCGAAGCTCCTGCGTAAACGCCTTCTGATAGGTAACGGAGTCCGTGCGGGACTGATAATCCTCGAAGCCATCCGGAAAATCAGGCTCGGCCCAGCCGGCGAAGAGCGCAAGGCTCAATGCCACATCGTCGCTACGCGTCTGGGTCTTGCGCCAGAAATAGGAGCTGTTGGACACAAGGCTCAGGCTGCCGAAATCGACAGTTGCCTTCAGTGCCGGCAGATAGAAGCGATCCTTGTGATTTTCTGGCAGGCGAGTGAGGCTGGTGCGGTAATTCGTATGTCGAACATCGGACGTTGCGAGCTCGAAACGGGAGCTATCCTTGATGTTGATGTTCTGCGCGAAGATCGAGGGGACCAGCGTTACCGTGTCGGTCGGGCGCCAGCCAAGCGCCAGGCGGCCGGAGAAGCTGTTCTTGCCATCGATATCCTTGTCGATGACCTCTTTGCTGTAGCGATCGAGCCGATCGACATAACCACCGTCATGGCGATACCAGCCGCTGGCCCGGAAGCCGAGCTTATCCTCGATGAGCGGGGCGCCGACCGCCAGCCCGGCCTCGTAGCTTTCGCTGCCGTGCAGGGTCGAGGCAACCTCGGTGCGCCCGTAGAGGCTGACGTCGCTGAACGATGGCTCCGGGGTGATGAAGCGAACTGCGCCGCCCACCGAGCCGCTCCCGAACAGGGTGCCTTGAGGACCGCGCAGAACTTCGACACGGTCAAGGTCGAAAACCTCCGGATAGGCATTGGTCAGCGACGGGGAAATGCCGATGCGGGTCTGGATCGGCGTATCGTCGATATAGACGCCCGTCGTGGGGATCCCGCTATCGGACTGGATGCCGCGGATTGAGATCACGGTCTGGCCGGTACCATAATTGAGCGCGGTTTGCCCGAAGGTGATGCCTGGCGTCAGTCGCGCAATATCGGAAACGGAGCGGATTCCCTGTTGATCCAGCGCTTCCTGATCTTTTGCGACGATGCTGATGGGCACCTTGCTCAAACGCTGCGACTGTCGGGTCGCCGTAACGACAATGTCACCCGTCGACATTTCGCGATCGGCACGTCGCGTGTCGCTGGGTTGGGGCGTCGTATCCTCCGCTGATTGTTCCGACGGGGATGGCCCGGTCTGAGCCATTGCGATGCCGGGATAGGCGGCTGACGCCATCAGAAGTACGGCATAGGAGCCAAGAACGCCGTTGATCCTGTGATGGCCGGATTTGCGAAATGCCATGTCTACTCTTCTCCCCTTATTTACAGCGGTGTGCGCCGTTCCCTGGTTCTCAAGCCCTCGGAGTGGGGTTCGCGCATCGTCGACTTGCGCCAGCGCGCGCCGAATCATGCCGTCACCCCAAGGAAATGGTCTCGTTTAGGTAACACAATAACCGTTTATGGCAAGACTGTTGCGTTATGCGAACGGTAAACCCAACCGATTAACCTGCATGATCAGGTTGCCATATTCACATTAAACCTATTTATAACAATATGGTAGATGTTGGCTCCCGACGTTCCGATGCAATGCGGAAAGGAAGCCGAGCAGATAGCACATTGAATGGCGTACGAGGGCGATTCCTGCTATCAACGAAATCGACAATATTCTATGATGATAGTTATTGTTTCATTTAAGGAATAATCTCAGTCGTTTTTCGGGCTACCGATAAGGCTTGGGTCTTGAATGAGATGGAGATGACGAGGGGGCTCGTTGCCGAGGATCAATCGGCGGTAGCGACGCTTGGAATGAAGGAGAGGAAATGAGGGTATCAGCAGGCGAAAGGTCCGTCATCGATTTCTGGGCACGGTGCCAGCCGCCAATGACGGACCAGGCAAGCAAGGAAAGCCTCTTCAAAAACGGAGCGCCACGCGCATCGGCGCGCGCCCTGACCACCTCTTCGCGGAAATGGGCGGCGGCGGCCCGATCCAGAGGATGCCAAGACGATCGTGGGCACTCTCAGGCTCCGGTCGAGACCTGTGTGCCGATCTACCCGATTATCCTGGATCCGGTGCTTGATCAGGGGAGTGAAATATGACTTTGCAGAGTTTCACGACGTGGCTGTACGCGACGCCGTTTGCCACGACGATCAGGGACGTTCCCTGGATCATCCCGTCGATCCAGTCCGTCCATATCCTTGCCATCACAGTCGTTGTCGGCGCGGCGCTGGTATCGGACCTGCGGCTCGCGGGCGTTTTCGCGACCGACACGATGCCCAATGCCGTCATCCGCCGTTATTTGCGCTGGATGTGGATTGCGTTGGTCGTCCTGCTCATAACCGGCGGCCTCATGGCGACGGGTGAGCCGGATCGTGTGCTCACCAATTCAACTTTTTGGCTCAAGATGGGCATGGTCGTGGTCGCGTGCCTGCTGACCTGGTTCTTCCGGCGACCATTGCTCCATCCCGAGTTCAATTTCGAAGACGCCAAATGGCGTCCGTTCGTCAAACCGGCTGCGTGGCTCTCTCTTGCGGTCTGGGTGTGCGTGATCTTCTGCGGGCGTTGGATCGCCTACACCATCTGATCGCGCCCATTATCATCATACTGGATCGGGAGGGTCTATCGTGGACTTACTCAACATTTTACAATCCCTTGAAGAGACATCGATCGCGCTGGCCATCAAGGAAGGCGACAACTTGTTCCCGTGGCTGGAATCCTTCCACGTCCTTGCCATTACGCTGGTTGTCGGAACGATTGCGATCGTCGACCTGCGTTTGATCGGTTATCCGTCCCACCGCCGCGGCGCACGCCAATTGATTGTCGAACTCCTGCCTTTCACCTGGGTGGCGTTCGTGGTGGCGGTCATTACCGGGTCCTTGTTGTTCCTTTCGAACGCGGTAAAATATTTTGAAAACCCGCTGTTCCTCATCAAGATGGGTCTGCTTCTTGCAGCCGGCATCAACATGGCGATTTTCCACCTTGGGGCGTACAGGAAAATCACGGAATGGGACGATCTGCTTCCGCCTCCCGTAAGTGTACGTGTCGCTGGCGCCATGTCGCTTTGCCTCTGGATCGGCGTGGTCATTTTCGGCCGCTGGATCGGCTTTTCTTAGGGCGCGCCTGTGTTCCAAACCCTGGGTTGCAGGCGTTTGCACATGGGCGCCTGGAACGGTCGCTTCTTCCGAGTGCAGCCTGACCAGGGCTAATCGCTGACAGCGATCTTTTTGAGACGGTCGCGTTCGCCTTGTTCCCTTGCGGCCTGCTCGGCGGCCTTAACGCTCGGACGCGACCCGATGCGCTGCAGATAGGCCTCAAGATCGGGCCATGCATTGGTATCGATATGGTGGACTTGCGCCCACATCGCGATCGTGTAGCAATGGGCGTCCGCGATCGTGAAATCGTTTCCGGTGAGAAATTGCCGATCGCGGAGCTGGGAATCGAGCCAGGCCAGCTTGCCCTTCACATAGGCCACGGCGATCGCCCGATATTCGCGTGGCGTAGTGGGCTTGAAGAGCGGCATGAAGCCGCCCTTGTGGAGGTCGGCCGCGATGAAGCTCATCCATTCGAGGACGCGCAGGCGCGCGATGCTCCCCGGCTTGGGAAGTAGCCTGGCCGATCCTTCTGCATCGGCGAGATATTGCATGATCACAATGCCCTCGCTCAGATGCTGCCCATCCGCCAATTCCAGAGTGGGGACCGTTCCCTTGGAATTGACGAAGAAATAATCGGTCCCGTCGGGCAGGGTCTTTGTCTTCATGTCGACCCATTGCAGACAGAGCGGGATCTGCAACTCCCGCGCGACAATATCGACCGCGAGCGAGCAGCCGCGGACCTCATGATAGAGTTTCATCTTTCAATTCCGATAGTTGGTGGAGAGACCTTCACGCAAAGTGTTACCTGAGATGGCCTCCGAGACATCGAATGATCAGGCGTGAGGGCGTCGGAGGTGAGCCTCGAAAGGGGCATCGCTGCGCATCGCTAGCGGGCTTCGGCCTCTTTGAGCCATTCGTCCGCTTCCTCGAAGGTTTCAAAAACGCGACAATTTCCCAAATCGTCCAATGTCCGGTGTATCTGGATTCTCAGAAGCGCGCTCGGGATTATCATCGCATTCCGGCTGATCTGCGCATCGCGGCACATGCTCACGAATTGCCTGTTCACCTCAACCACTTCCGGTGATTGCGGTCCCCATTTCCGCAGGTCATCGAGCAATGTAAAGGCAGATCCGGTGGTGCCCGCCAGGCGAAGGGCGTCCTGAAAAATTGTTTGCGCGCGGAGCGCGTCATGGATGCTCCAGAAATCGGTGTAGCGTAGATGCAGCCGGCGGGCGGCAGGATCGAACGTATAGTCAAGCATCTAGAATCTCCGATGCATCGGGTTGGTGATGGACTGGCTTGTGCATTGCCGGATCAATTCCCGATCCGGCGTTCGTTTAGCCTGGAGCTTTGGGGGGCGGTGTCAGGGAACTGCTGGCTTGGCTTCCCGCCATTCCAGATGCCGCGGGTCTGCAACTGGCGTGCTATGAGAAGCGAACTGTCGAGGTTCATATTGCCGATCGAGCGCACCTGGTAGAGCGCTTCAAAGGAACGGCTGCCGGATACGCGCTTCGACAGGATCGCGAGTTGCTCAGGATCAGAGACGATTTCGGCCATTTGCATGACCGCAGCATCGCGCGTTCCAGCGACAATGAGGACATGATTGCCTGCCGGACCCGGTACACTTGCGATATAGCCGAAGTCGTTCGTCGGTCTATTGTCGCCCTCGAACATTCCCCAATCGGCCAGATATCTTTTGCCGGTCTTGCGATCGATCAGCTCATCATAGCTTTCGCCGATGGAAAAGCCCGAAGCCTGAAACAGGGGATCGCGCAGCATGCCGAGCCCGCTCAAGAAACCGATATAGACGATATTCGACTTCCGCAGAATGTCGGGATTGAGGTGCGACATGATGATGGAGGCGGACGGTCTGGCCTTGTTTCGATCGGCTGCTTTGACGATCGGAACGATGTCATGCAGCGCGATCGCCGTGCTGGTAGGGAGATAGGAGAGGTTGATATCGATATAATGGCCATAATCCTGCGGATGGTTGGCCAGATATTGTTCGAGATCCTCCCGCGAATTGACCGAAGCATCTCTCACAAGATGGGTCACCTCCTTGTCGTCGATCGCTTCGCCGATCAGATAATAGTCGCCCACGACAATGAGATTGGGCCGCTTTGCCATTCCGTCTTGAGAAAGCGGGCGCCAGAAGAACGTATCGGTGGCTGGTGGGACAGGCTGGCTCGGACTGGCAAATGCCATCAAGGTCCAGACTGCGACGTTCAGCACCGCGAATATGGCTACGATCTGGGCAAGCGTCTTGTGCTTCTTGAGGCCATTTGTGATCGCGATGGTGATGGGGGGTGTCGGCTCTTCGTCCGCAGGGATCGGCGTGTCGATAAGCGTTAGCCGATATTCCCCTTTGGGGATCGCGATACGGGGCCCCGCACGGTCGGTATAATATTCATCAAGCTTTTTTCGGAGCTTGTGAATGTAGACGCGAACCGTCGAATCCTGGCCGGCGTCGTTGGTACCGGCCTTTGCAAAGATGGCATGATAGATCTCCAGTTCCTTTGGAGCATATCCAGCGGTCGAATGCTCGAGCAGATAGTCGAAAAGTCGGAGCATGGTATCGGTTCGACTGGAACCGATCTCCTCCCGGATACGCGCCGCCTCTGCCACTAGGCGCTTGATATTCTCATTCGAGTCAAAAAACATGAGGTCGTCCAGAACCAGGGATTGGGCGTCGTGGCGATAGCGCGCGGTTTTCCCAACCCCGGCGCAGGCAGAGGATATGGTTTGAGCCTATTTTCCGGTCCGCCAAGACGGCCATCCCTCCGGCTGCACGCTTTGCCATGCGTAATATCGTTGTTAAATTCATACTTATTACGCTAAATATGATCTAACTGTTCGATTTTGTAAACAGACGCGTGCGTGCCTGCCAGATGTTGCAAATGCCTGCGGACAAGCCTTGGCCGCGGAGCATATTACGAACCGTTGCGCATGGATCAGATCGGTTGCGGCAATTCCTTGTCCTGATCCTTCATGCGGTCCTTGACCGTTCCGCGCCGACGGCGTCGCCATCTGCGCACATCGCGCCGCAATTTGCTGACGCCCATCCATGTGCCCGTCGCGCAGATCAGCGTTACCATGGCCAGCAGGGGCAAGACGATCAGATCCCAGAGCGGGCGCGTCCGCAGCACCGGCAGATCCAAGCTGTGCAGGCCATTCACGAGCCAGCGGAATCTACGCCCGTCGCGATCGATCGCACGGATGAGTGTGCCGGAATCGGGATCGATATAGATGTGCGTTTCCTGCGGATCGGCCAGGATGGCACGCCATACGGGAAGCTTCAGCGCATATTTGTGCCGGTAATAATAGCCGTCCTCATCGGTCAGGAAATCGAGTGTTGAAACAGGCCCGACATCAGCGAGTGCTGTCTTGAGCGATCCCTTGTCCAGCGGCCTTGCGCGACCTTCGTGATCGAACCGAAACACCCGACCTGATCTTGTAATGGCGGCGAGGTACATCCTGCCTCCCAGCGGCGCTGCGTCCAGCCGCACCGTATCTTCAGGAAGTTGAGGTCTTGCCGCGAACGCCTGCCTCACGGATTTCCAGTCCATCCTGCCTGCAAGCAGCTGGCGTTCGTTGAAGCCCGCCATGCTGTCAAGAAAGCCCCAGGGATTCATCGAAAGCAGGCCGCTTGCTACCCATGTGAGAGTGAGCGCCCCGAACCAGAGACCAAAAATATGGTGCCACCACCAGATGCCGCGAAAGCGCGAGCCGATCGTCCCGTCTCGCTTGCGCTGCAGCCGCGCAATCCCTGTCCAGAGGCCGGTCAGGGTGAGAAAACAGCCGATCAGAGAGGTCCAGATGACCACCTGGCTCCAGAGCGGCCCATTTTGCCGGAGAAGTGTCGGATACAGCCAGTGCGGCACGGCGCCCAGCCAACCCCAGAAGCGCTCGCCGCGCGTGGTTTGCTGGACGACCTCGCCAGAGGTCGCCGAGATGTAGATTTGGGTTCCTGCCGGATCGGCATAGTCCGCGCGCATTAGCGGGGCGTTCGATCGAAAGGTCTGCACCGTCCACTGATCGACCGGCGTTTCCTTCAACCCTGCCACGCCCCCGCTGATCGCACTATATCGGCCGAAGGTCGCTGCGACCTTTTGCAGGTCATGATCGGGCACTCGCTGGAAGGCGGCCCCGGTGAGCAGATTAAAGCGGTTCGCGGTGATCCGCATCTCTTCGATTGAGCCGCCTGAATCCATGGGCGGCGTGATCCGCAAGACCGGGCGGCCCGCCATCATCTCGATGCTTGCCCGGGACAGCGCCTGATCGGGTGGCAGGTCGATATGTTGAAGCCGGGCCGCATCGGGTAGTTGCAGGGGCTCGAGCCCGTGCAACTGCTCGGTCGGCAATAGCCGCGGATAGTCCACATACATCATGACGAAACCTGACAAGCACCAGATTGTCATCAGGAATCCCACCGCGATGCCCAACCATCGATGCAGGAACAGGACTGGTCTCAGCATCGCCCTAGAAGCCGATGCCGTAGCTCACGCGAAGTGTCCGGGGCACGCCGCGCAGATAGTAGAGGAACGGCGTGTTGGTGCCGTCCAGGACGCCTGCGTCGCTGACCGCGCGCCGAAAACCTCCACTGGCATATTCCCTATCGAACAGATTTTCGACATTGATGCCGAGCCGGTGTTTTCGTCCGACGTCCGGATAGAAATAAACGCCAGCATCAACGATGGCATAATTGCCGTAGTTGCGCCGTCCAAACCCGGGCAGGGTCGAATAGACATCGCCCGTCCAGAGGACTGCGACGTTTGCGCCAAAGGGCTTGTCGGTAGGCGCATAGCCGATCGCCGCGCGCCCATATTGCTCCGGGTTGCGGTCGCGCTGGACGCCGCTGCCGGGGTTGCGGACCCTTGACCAGGTGTAGCTTGCACTGGCCGTCAAACCCTTATCGAGCGTCGCGTTCAGTTCCAGCGTCGCACCCGGGGCTTTCACCTTATTGGGCACATTGATGTAGGTGCCGTTCGGAACGGCGGGATCATCATAGTCATAATCGATGAGATTGGTGATGCGACGGTTGAAATAGGCGGCTTTCCACTGGAAACGGCCTGAACTGAACGCGAGATTGCCGCCAAGCGCTGCGTTGAGATTGAGGCTTTCCTCCGCCTTCAGCTTGGGATTTCCAAACTCGCAGCAAGGATCATTACCATAGAGTTGGGACGCATCGGGCAGGATGAAGGATGTGCCCCCATTCGCCTCTGCGAACAAGGCATCGCTGAAGTCGTAGCGGCCGCTGACATTCCATATCGTTTTTTCGGCCTGTTGCGCCCTGTTGTAGCGCGCGCCGGCGGCGATACGCGCCTTGCGCGAAAGATCATCGGTCGTGCGAACCTGCAGGATCCCCGCATGCACCTTCTCGTTGGTCGGGGCGATCAGAAGCACATCGTCACGACCGTTGAAGCTCTGATAGTCATAGCCGACCAGATATTCGAGGCCGCGATGGGGACGCAGCTTCACGACCGCGCTTCCGCCATAATCCTGATAACCCCAGAAGGTGCCGGGTGGATAAAGGACGACCGGCGGCCCGGCTGGAACAGGATTGCGGATATTGACGTAAGCGGTCTTCCAGTCGTGGAAATAGCCCTTGAGAAAGAACTGCACCATGTCGCTGCCGGTGTAATCGAGGCGAAGGCTGGCAATCTCCTCGTTGCGATCGTTGCGGCTTTCGTTCACTCGCGCTGGCGACAGATTGTCGATCCTGGCTTCTGTGTGTTGCCAGAATGCGTTGAGCTTGAGATCCTCAGCCAGTTCGAACTGATATTTAAGCCCCGCCGACCAAAGATCGTAGCCGCGTTTGCGATCCGTCGCACTGGGTTCGATCCGGCTATAAGGCCGGTAACCTTCAGATTGATTGTGCGTGGCATAGGCAACGAACTTGTGCCGACCGACCGCGCCGCGCGCATAGCCATCCACGCTTGTTCCTGCGAAGCTGTCGACGCTTCCGTTGATCTGGCCGTCGAAATCATCGGCAAAATCACGGGTCACGATATTGATCGTTCCTGCCGCTGCCTGCGTGCCGTAGAAGAGACTTTCGCCACCTCTCAATATCTCGACCCGCTCAATCATGCTGGCCGGCAATGTGTCGTTCGGTGACGTCGTGCCATAGAGGCGGTTGTTGAGGCGGATCCCATCCCAGGTCCAGAGCACGTCTTGCGTCCGTGAGCCTTGCAGCGCCACATCGACATAGCTGAACGGGCCGGACTGCGACCGGATGTAGAGGCCCGGCACGGCTTCCAGCGCGCGCGCGACGTCCAGCGCAGCACCGTCCTTGATCTGCTTTGCATCGACCGTCACGACGTCATGGCCGTAATGCGACAATTCCTGGGGCAGAGTTTCCTCGAGGCTTCTTCCGGTGATGATGATGGTCTCATCGGCCTCCCGCGCGCTGGCCTGGCTGAACCAGCCGCCGGACAAGGCTATCGCCAATGCCACCTGTGAGACCTTTCTTCTGGAAATCATAATGCTCCTCCCTTTTTTCGATTTTGTCAGTGCGGCCGGTCCGGCACGAAAGAACACTCCAGTGGAGCGCCCCATGCATCGGCCGGATCTGTCCCCGTGCCGACATCAGCCTGATCGTAGAATAAGCGCCACGGGCGGACCCGATTGTCGCCCTCAGCGGCAAAGCGCCCCAGAGCGATGCGGGACCCACGGGTTGCGTAGAGATTGATTGCGGATTGATGCCGCGCCGTCTCGTTCGTTACGGTTGGTAACGGTAGTGAGTGCGTTAATCCGGCTCTTCAAGATGACTGGCAGTTCGTGCTGGAGTGCCGCTTTAAGCTGCTCCGCTAGGACGGGGTAGGGTCTGGGACCGTAAATTGGCATATGTATGACGACAAAGGGTCGATCATATCCTGAGCCTAATCGCGAAGCTCAGCGGCAAAGAGGTGAGAGGGTGTCGGCGACACTGGCTACTTCTGCAAACGCCTATGTAACCGGCAGAGGAAGGCGTATCCTGCTTCCTCTCGGGGACGCCTTTCGTAACGGCTCGGAGTCGGCGCCATGCTCATAACAATCTTCGCGCCCAGCAAAGTGCATTTGCTTGAAGTTGCCGGGGTCAGGGATGCGCTCTTCGAGGCGAATTGCAAGATGGCGTCTGCCGACCGGTATCGCGTCAACTTGGTGACCGAACGCGGCGTGGCAGAAGTTAGCGCGTCGGGCATGACCTTTGTGCCCGATGCTGGGATTGAGGATGCGACCGAGCCGTCTGACACGTTGATCGTAGCAGGACCATATGGCGTGCCTGCTCAACCAAGCGAAGCCGTGACACAGTGGCTCCAGGTTCAGGCACGCCAGTCGCGGCGCTATGGATCTACCTGCACGGGTGCCTTCCTGCTGGCCCATGCTGGTCTGCTGGCCAACCGCCGCGCAACAACGCATTGGGAATATGCCGAGCGGCTGGCCGCCGAATTTCCCGATGTCCAGGTAGAACCGGATCGCATTTTCATACGCGATGGACCGGTGTTCAGCTCGGCCGGGGTGGCTGCTGCAATCGATCTCGCCTTTTCGCTGATCGAGGAAGATCATGGCCGTGCGCTTGCACTTTGGGTGGCTCGCCGACTGGTCGTGTTCCTGAAGCGGCCTGGCGGTCAGTCGCAATTCAGTGCCGCGTTGACGGCACAAGCCGCAACTACCAGCCCGATCGACAGGATAAGGATGCACATCCTTCAGCATCCTCGTGCAGAGCTTGGCCTTGAAGCACTTGCTGACGTGGTGAGTGTCAGTCCACGTCATCTTTCCCGCCTTTTTCGGGCCGAACTGGGCGTTACCCCGCTTGCCTATGTCGAGGCGGTGCGGATCGACATTGCGCGGACGCTGCTGGAGGATACAGTGGCACCGATAAAGGCTATTGCCCATGCCGCAGGCTTCGGATCGACGACCACGCTGAGGCGGGCATTTCTGCGCAGGTTGGGCGTTACCCCGCTTCAATATCGCCTGCGTTTTCAGACAACCGGATCGGGTCATCCCGGCGAGGACGAAAAGGCCGCCATTTTGTCCTGAATTGCCGCTCATGCGCGATTGAAGCGACGACGTCCGGGCCTCATCGTCGGTGAGGGAGGTCGTCATATGCGAACGGAAAATCGCGGATACCGCGGAATGGAACTTCTGGAACGCGGTGGTCGCTTTGGGACCACAGCCGCGCGATGACGCATGAAGCAGATCGGATGATTCCAGCGTCTCAGCCTCCTATGTTCAAACCCGCGCGTTGGCACCGACTGGTAGGGCAGTCGACTGAAACAGCCGTTCCGGGCGATGCGGGCTCGCTGATACTCGACCATGTCAGCGATGGCGTTCTGATCGCTGACATGCGCTTGAGGGGGCATCCGATCGTGCAGGTGAACCCTGCGTTCGAGACAATCACTGGCTATTCAGCTGCCGAAGTAATCGACAAGAATTGCCGCTACCTTCAGGGCAACGATCGCCTTCAACCTGAAATCGCCGAAATCCGCGCCGCCCTTGCCGAAGGACGCTCTTGCGCCGTGACACTGCGCAATTACCGGCGGGACGGGGCTATGTTTCGCAATGCACTGCGTCTGGAGCCGCTTCGGGACGATGAAGGAAATCTGACGCATTTCCTTGGCCTGATCCGTGATGTGACGCACGCCGCCGGTATCGATCGTCTAACCGGCTTGCTCGACCGCTACGCTTTGCTCGACCGACTGGCACAGCTCGAACTATCGACTGGTTGTGTTCTGCTGGTCATCAAACTGGACATACTGCGTTTCCATGATGTCAATAACGGGTTCGGCTATGATGTCGGCGACGCGCTGCTTTGTGCGGTGGCCGCGCGTCTGGCAACTCTCCCCGCTGCGGCCATATCACGGGCGGACAGCAACAATTTCGCGCTCGCTTTCGAACTGGACGATGCCAGTCGCGCTGCGGGAATAGTCGATGGCGTCCTCGACCTTCTGAGACCGCGCTTCATCCTTCCTGGCACATCCCTTGCGGTGCAATTCGCCGCCGGTTTCACGATCGGCTTGGCATGTTCCGAACCGCTTCAGCTTGTGCGGCAGGCAGGGGCGGCACTGCAACGGTCCAAGGCGACGCCCGGTCATTCGCCGTATCCGTTCGCGGCGAGTGATGAGCGTGATGCGCGCAATCGCATCCGGTTGGCGAACGAGTTGCAGACCGCAGTGTCGAACGAGGAACTGCTTTTCCATTATCAGCCCCAGGTGGATCTAGGATCGGGCGTTCTGGTTGGCGCCGAAGCGCTGTTGCGGTGGAACCACGGCGCGTTCGGGTTACAGCCTCCCGCCCGGTTTATCGGTGTCGCGGAGGAAACCGGCGCGATGATGGAGATCGGCGCGTGGGGTCTGCGCACGATCGCAGCCTATGCAGCGCGCGTCAATCAAAGGCGTGACACCCCAGTTCGCTTTGCCTTCAATGTTTCTGTCATTGAATTTCTGCGGCGCGATATGGCCGCCTTCGTCGAGCAGCAGCTCGAAGAGACTGGCTGTCAGGCGCAATGGCTGACGCTCGAACTAACCGAGAATTTGATGATCCCAGAGCCCGACGACATGCGCCGGTCTTTCGAACAGCTAAGGCGCCTTGGCGTCAATATTTCGGTCGACGATTTCGGCACCGGCTATTCCAACCTGCGCTATCTGGAGCGCTTTCCGCTCAGCGAGATAAAAATCGACCGCAGTTTCGTCCGCGACGTGGCGCACAGTGAGGCCAAACGCGTTATCGTGGAAAGTGTCGTAAAGCTTGGCGCTGCACTCGATATTCACGTTGTGGCTGAAGGTATCGAAACGGAGGCGGAACGCACGATCGTGCAGGCGCTGGGTTGCTCGGTAGGTCAAGGCTATCTGTTTGCTCCCCCTGTTGTCGAAAGCCAGTTCGAGCAATTGCTTCACGATGGATTTCGACTGTGCGGAGGATGGAGTAGCTCGGGCGATAAAAATCGATGATCGAGCGGGTCTTTGGTATCTACTACTCCCAGAAATCAGATCAAACACGCGCAGATGTATCGCACTTGGCCATCAGTCGGCCGATTGTGCTTCTTGCCTGCTTTAATAGTCTCTGCGGCGCACGTCTTTTGGATCACTCATGGTTGCCAGCGCCAGTGCAACAACCCAGCCTGCAACCGCGGCTCCACCTAGCCAAAGGAGGAAGGCGGCGGCATCGCCATGCACGAGGAAAGCCATGCCAGGGAGCAAGGCCAACAAGGAAAGCAACTGACGTACGGTCGCGCGATGCCCCGCTCCCGCGCGAGCGGAGCGGCGGCGTTTTGGATCGCCAAGGCCAAGGAGCAGGACGACGCTGGCCGAGAATAGGATTGCCGCGAGGGTGAGGAGAGTCATCATTCTGCCGGTTGCAACGCGACGGATTGACTTGGCGCGCTCGCCCTGCCGCGCAATTGCCAAAGCAGCCACCCGCCGGCGAGCAGGAAGGCCATGTCGAGCGTGACGATGATGGGCTGGTTGGCGGCAATCGCTATGCCCCAGCCTGGGCCTCCGGTGAGGAGGCGTAGCGGCGGCAACAGGATTAACAGCATGCCAGTCGCGCCGCGCAACCATCGGCTGAGCCGGACGGCGCTAGGCGCGATCGCGCCTGCTGCGATCACGAGCGCGGCACCGATCAGAAAGCCTGCCGGTGTCCACCAGGTCGCGCTGCCGATCGGCATGGCGAGGAGGAAGGCGGCAGCGGAGACGGCGAGCGCAAAGGGAAGGCCGAGACCCACGACTATATTGGTTCGCTCCAGCCAGGCGAAGGATCGCACCCCGCCTTCCCGCCGGACAAGCCAGACGCGGATGCCAGTATAGGTGACGTAGCACATCGCGAATCCCAGCCCGAACCAGATCGCCTTGGACAATAGCCCGGCGAAATCGCCGAAATGCAGCGGCGACATGATCGCGGCCAGGGTTCCGCCGGTCGACGGCTTCGGCCCGATCAGTGGCTTTTCCTGGACGAAGGCAGCGGTCGCGCCGTCATAGAGCAGCGACATGGGCGCGATCGCGCCAGCTTTTGGCGGATGATAAGTGGTGACCTTCGCATCGGCCCGACCGAAATTCTCGATCGTGACGAAGGTGGGGATCGCGCCGGCCCGTGCGATGGCGTCGGCGTTGATGCGGTCCATATTGCCGATCGCGGCGGGCCGCGGATCGGGCTTGCCGGGGTTGCCGTAGACGGCTTCGGTCAGTGCCTGCACATTGCCGCCGAACGCCGCCATCGCCACGACTGGCACGCCGATCGTCCCGAAGAAGGAGAAGAAGCTCCCGGTGAATGCAAGGACGAAGGCGAAGGGCAGGCTCCATGTGCCCGCAACGCTGTGTGCGTCGCGGTTCGCCAGCACTGGGCTGCCTGAGCGGCGCAGAGTGAAGATGTCCTTGAAGAGATGGCGGTGGATGAGGAGGCCGGAGATGGCCGCCACCAGCATCGAGAGACCGAGTATGCCGGTCAGCAGCAAGCCCCATGGATTGGGGACGTGCAGCCGGACATGGGTGTCGACCAGAAAGGCGCTCAGCGCATTGTCGTTGCGCGCGCCATAGACATCTTCATTGGTGCCGGTCTGGCGATGGACGACGCGACCGTCCTGCCCCACAACATAGAATATGCCGCGACTTATCAACTCGCCGCCGTCCATCTCATGCCGGTGGAAGAAGAGGCCGAGATCATGGTCGCCTGTCTCGAACAGGTCGACTGCTTCGCGATATTTCGCGGGCGTCTCGTCACCAAGCTGGCGCAGCGTGTCGGCCATGGGACGTTGAAAGGCGGAACGGGTGGCCACATGGCCGGCCGACCATGCGCCGATTTCCTCTGCGAAGACGGCAACGGTGCCGGTCAGCACCACGGCATAGAGCAGCAAGCCGAGCAATATGCCCGACCAGCCATGGACGGCGACCATGGCCTTGGTCTTATCCTTGGCCAGATGGATCATCGGTGCGCCTCCGCGGATGCTGTGCTTTTATCGAGATATTTGTCTGCGATGAGGGCAGAATGGATCAGCAGCATCCCCAGCGCAACGATCGCCACCCGCCAGAGGCGGCTATCAAGACAGGCGTGGAAGAAGAGCCCTGCCCAGATCAGTGGCGCGAGAATGAGGGGCAGCACCAGATTGTCGATGCCTGCCGCCCCACCCGGCAGCCACAGCGCCATTCCGGCCATCATGATCAGCGCGATCAGCACTGCGCCGGGTCCAGCGAAGGCGATGCGTATCCAGCGGCGCGTCGTAGCGGTCATGCCCTTTCTCCCAACATCAATATTTGAGGCTGATCGTGCCCAGGATCGTGCGCGGCGCGCCATAATAGCCCTGGTCATAGTTTAGTGCGGTCAGATATTTGGCGTTGGTCACATTTTTGAGGTTGGCGCTGATCTGGATGTTGTTGGTCAGCTTGTAGCTGGCGAGCAGGTCGAGCAGCACATATTTGGGCTGGGTTATGCGGATCGGCTGGTCCGTGGTAATCGAAATGGTGCCGGGTTCGAGATAGATTTTGCTTTGATATTGTACTGCCGCGCCGACCTTGAGCGCGGGCAGCGTCGGCGGCGAATAGGTGAGGTTCAGGCGGCCGAGCTGGCGGGGGACGAAAGTGCGGACCGGCTGGTCGTTCTCGCCGCGCAGACGCATGATGCTATAGCCGCCGGTCGCCTGAAGCCCCGGCGCGATCATGCCGGCGAATTCGAATTCGATGCCCTGCGACTTGGCGTCGACGCCGCGATAGACGGTCTGGCCGATGGTCGGATCGAAGCCCGCGGCTTCGGCGGTGTTGTTCTGACGCGCCTGGAAAATGGCGATGCTGGCGTTGAGACGTCCGCCATACCATTCGCCCTTGAAGCCTGCTTCCAGGTTGTCGCCCTTGATGGGCGCGATCAGCTGGCGGTCGATTGAGGTCTGTGTCTGCGGGTTGAAAATGGTCGCGAAGCTCGCATAGGCGCTGATATTGTCCGTCAGATCATAGGTCGCGCCGACAAATGGAAGGAAGCGCGTCCAGTCATAGGCCATGTTCGCGCCGTAGGAAAAACCCCTGCTGGTTGCATGGGTCAGGTTGCCACCGAGCATGAGCTTCAGCGGATCGGTGAGGCTGAGCCGGATGAGGCCGTAGCCGGTTTCGCGCTTCGTGGTGCGGTCACCGCTTTCCAGGAAGCTGGTGTTGAAGACAGAGGGGAAGTTCGGTTCGGGCGTGTTGCCGCTCAACACATCGTCGATCGAAAGTTCAAGCCCGATCGCACCATAATCATAGCCCGACGTCTGGACATAACGCTGTGCGCTGCGATTGACGCCGAACATTACGTCATGCTCGCGCCCGAACAGCGCTACTTTGCCTGCGACATAGGCGTCGATGGTGAGGTTGCGGGTTTCCGCCCGGAACGCGCCGGGATAGCTGCGGATATTGCCACCCTTCGCGCTCAGCGCCGGGTCGATGCCGTCGGGGAAGCCAGCGCTGGGATTGCCATAGACGTAGAAGAGCCTGTCATCCTCACTGACCGCGCGGCGCACGACCGTCAGTTTGGCGTGCCAGTCGTCGTTGAAATGATGGACGATGTCGCCGACAATCTGACGGTCGATGACGTTCCAGCCAGCCCAGTCGGGGCCGCTATTGGCCGATCGGGGCAGGTCGATGCGGGTTCCGTCGGTATAGTAGAGCGGCAGCGCCCCCCAGGTCGCGCCGTGGCTCTGATGGTCCTGATGACCGTAGCCGAGCGTCAGCGTCGTCTGCGGGCCAAGATCGGCCTCGACGATGCCATAGCCAGTCCAGCGGCGCAGGCCGTAGCGGTCGAGATAGCTGTCCTCGTCCAGATAGGCGCCTACCGCGCGCGCGCGGATGCCGCCGTCGTTGGTCAGGGGAACGCTGACATCGGCGTCGAGGCGCAGATGATCGTAGGAACCATATTGGGCGCTGCCGCTCACTTGAAACAATCTCGTCGGGCGCTTGCGGATGAAGTTGACGACGGCGGAAGGGTTGCCAGTGGAGGAGAGCAGCCCCGGCGCGCCGCGCACCACGTCGATATGATCATAGATTGCCGTGTCGATCGACCCTGTCTGCACCTCGAATGCGAACGGCAGGCCGATGCCGTCGATCTGGAAGGTCTGGATGTCGAAACCGCGGGCGGAATAATAGATACGGTCGGTCTCCTGCGCCTGCACCTGAACGCCCGGTACAGTCTTGAGCAGATCGTTGATGTCGTTGAGCTGGAAATCCTCGATCTGCGCGCGGGTAACGACGCTGACCGACTGCGGCGTTTCACGCTGTGACAGGCGAAAGCGCATCGTCGTCGTTTGCTTCTTCACCGCATAATCATCCTGCCCCTCGGTGCGCGCGCCAGTGACGATGATCTCCGTCTCCCCAGGCACATTGGGAGCTTCGGCGGCCGGGACGGCGGCAGCGGTGGCGGCGAGGATGGTCAACAAGGCAGGCATGAGAGAGCGAGTTCCCCTTTCGGTTTCCCGCTGCCTAATCATGCACATCCGATTCTGCAAGTCATTTGCATTAGCAGAGTGGAATGACATCTCAGGTCATATGATCGGGCCCAGGCATCCCGTCCCGCTCGTGAAACCCAACCGACCAATCTTGGTTTTGCTGGGCACCGCCCCAGCGGCCAGGCGTCGGAAAAGCTGCGGCAGAACGCCCCATCCTAGCGACCTTCGTAACGAAAATACGCCGATCATATGCAAATACTATGCGTTTGCTATTTTCCCGCTCTCGAATTCAAACGCGGCTCTGCCCTAGTTGAAACGCTGCACACGACTCGGTGCCGCGCTTCCTGCGACCCCGACGCCGTGCGGGAGATTTTACATGCAGGACATCCTCTGGATCGGCCTCACCCTGGGCTTGCTGGCGGCGACGCTTGGCTATGCAGCCCTTTGCGATAATGCATAGGGGGGGCCGGCCATGACCATCGACCTCTGGCTAGCCGCGATTACCGCAGTCGGTCTTCTTCTTTATCTGGTGGCCGTGCTCGCACGCCCCGAACGCTTCTGATCGGGAGGCGCACGTAATGACATTCCAGGGATGGATATTGATCCTGGCCTTTGTCGGCATCCTGCTGGCGTTGGCCAAGCCCATGGGCCTGTGGCTCTTTGCCCTCTATGAAGGACGCCGCACACCGTTGCACACGGTCTTCGGGCCGATCGAACGCAGCCTCTACAAGCTCGCCGGCATCAACCCGAACGAGGAGCAGGGCTGGCGCCGCTATGCGGTGCATATGCTGATTTTCAACGCGGCGCTGCTCTTCTTCACCTATGCGGTACTGCGCCTTCAGGGCGTGCTGCCGCTCAATGGGCTTGGCTATGCGGGTATCGGTGCGGACGGAGCGTTCAACACCGCCGTCAGCTTTACAACCAACACCAATTGGCAATGGTATTCGGGTGAGGCGGCAATGAGCAACCTCAGCCAGATGCTGGCGCTGACGATCCAGAACTTCCTGTCGGCCGCCACCGGCATTGCGCTGGCCTTCGCCCTGTTTCGCGGCTTTGCGCGTCGGGAAGCCAAGGGCATCGGCAATTTCTGGGCGGACGTGACCCGCGTGACGCTCTACCTGCTGCTACCGATCAGCATCGTTTATGCGATCTATCTGATCGCCAGTGGCGTGCCGCAGACCTTTGCCGCATCCGTCGACGTCACCACGCTGGAAGGCGTCAAGCAGACGCTGGCGCTGGGTCCGGTCGCCAGTCAGGAAGCGATCAAGATGCTAGGCACCAATGGTGGCGGGTTCTTCAATGCGAACAGCGCGCACCCGTTCGAAAACCCGACCGCGCTCACCAATCTGGTACAGATGCTGTCGATCTTCTCGATCGGTGTCGGCCTGACCTACACGTTCGGCAAGGCTGTCGGCAATGTCCGCCAGGGTTGGGCGATCCTGGCTGCGATGATGACCATTTTTCTGGTCGGCGTCACCATCGTCTACTGGCAGGAAGCGGCTGGCAACCCGATCCTTCACAATCTCGGCATCGCCGGGGGCAATATGGAGGGCAAGGAAGTCCGCTTCGGCATCGCTGCTTCGGCGCTCTTTTCGGTTGTGACCACGGCGGCGTCGTGCGGCGCGGTCAATGCGATGCATGACAGCTTCACCGCGCTCGGCGGCATGATCCCGCTGCTCAACATCCAGTTGGGCGAAGTCGTGATCGGTGGCGTGGGCGCTGGCATCTATGGCTTCCTGCTGTTCGCCATCCTGGCGGTGTTCGTCGCGGGCCTGATGGTGGGTCGGACGCCGGAATATGTCGGCAAGAAGATTGAGAGCCGGGAGGTGAAGCTGGCTGTGCTCGCCATTGCCGTGCTGCCTCTCATCATCCTGGGGGGTACCGCCATCGCTTCAGTGCTGGAGGTTGGCCTTGCCGGACCGCTTAACAAGGGGCCGCATGGCTTCAGCGAGATACTTTATGGCTTCACCAGCGCTGTGGGCAACAATGGCTCGGCCTTTGCCGGCCTGACGTCGGGCACGCCCTTCTACAACGGCATGCTGGGCGTCGCGATGTGGATAGGTCGCTTCTGCGTCATCGTGCCGATGCTGGCGATCGCAGGCGGCCTCGCTGCGAAGAAGTACACGCCCGAAACGGCGGGCAGCTTTCCGACGACCGGACCGTTGTGGACTGGCCTTCTGGTCGGCATCGTCCTGATCGTCGGCGGCCTCACCTTCCTGCCCAGCCTCGTCCTAGGCCCCGTCGCCGACCATGTCGCGATGATCAACGGCCAGACTTTCTAAGGATCGGAGCCCATAAATGGCACGCACTGCGTCCAAATCGCTCTTTACCGCTGACCTGATCGTGCCTGCGATCGGCGACGCATTCCGCAAACTCAACCCCAGGGAACTGATCCGCAACCCGGTGATGTTCACGACCGCCGTCGTGGCCGTCCTGCTGACCGTGCTGCTCGTGGTCGGGCAGGACGGGCTGGCCGCAGGCTTCAAGCTGCAACTGGTCATCTGGCTCTGGCTCACGGTGCTTTTCGGCACCTTTGCCGAGGCGCTGGCTGAAGGGCGCGGCAAGGCGCAGGCGGCCTCGCTGCGTGCGACAAAGGCGGAACTGACTGCCAAGCGCCTGAAGGGCGATGGCGACGCGCACGAAAGCGTCGCCGCCAGCGTCCTGAAAATGGGTGACGTGGTGCTGGTGCAGACCGGCGACCTTATCCCCGCCGATGGCGAAGTCGTGTCCGGCGTCGCCTCCGTCAACGAAGCGGCCATCACCGGCGAATCCGCCCCGGTGATCCGCGAGGCGGGCGGCGACCGTTCCGCCGTGACGGCGGGCACGCGCGTCATTTCCGACGAGATCCGGGTGCGCGTCACTGTCAATCCGGGACAGGGTTTCCTCGACCGGATGATCGCGCTGGTGGAGGGAGCCGAACGTCAGAAAACGCCCAACGAGATTGCGCTGACGCTGCTGCTCGTGGGCCTCACTATCATCTTCCTGATCGCGGTCGGCACCATTCCGGGCTTTGCCAGCTATGCCGGCGGATCGATTCCGGTGGCGATCCTGGCGGCACTGCTCATCACGCTGATCCCGACCACGATTGCAGCTCTGCTGTCGGCGATCGGCATTGCCGGCATGGATCGGCTGGTGCGCTTCAATGTGCTCGCCAAGTCGGGTCGTGCAGTGGAAGCAGCCGGCGACATCGACGTGCTGCTGCTCGACAAGACCGGCACGATTACGGTGGGCGACCGCCAAGCGACCGAATTCCGAGCCGTTGGCGGCACGTCGCAGGCGGGCCTTGCCGAGGCCGCGCTGCTCGCCAGCCTGGCTGACGAAACGCCTGAAGGCCGTTCGATCGTGGTCCTCGCGCGTGACAAGTTCGGCCAGACGGCCACCGCGCTGCCTGCGGGGGCGGAAGTCATTCCCTTCACCGCGCAAACCCGCGTGTCCGGTGTCAATTTCAATGGCTCGACGATCCAGAAGGGGGCGGTGGACTCGATCCTGCGCGCCTATCCTGCCGCCGCAACGACAGCCGCCGCAACCGAACTACGCCGCGTCAGCGACGAGATTGCCCGCGCGGGTGGCACGCCGCTGGCCGTCGCAAAGGATGGAGAACTGCTGGGCTGCATTTTCCTCAAGGATATCGTCAAGGCCGGTATTCGCGAGCGTTTCGGTGAGTTGCGGCAGATGGGCATCCGCACGGTGATGATCACCGGTGACAACCCGTTGACTGCCGCCAGCATCGCGGCTGAGGCGGGCGTGGACGATTTTCTCGCCCAGGCAACCCCGGAGGACAAGCTGGCCCTGATCCGCAAGGAACAGGAAGGAGGGCGCCTGGTTGCCATGTGCGGCGACGGCACCAACGACGCGCCGGCGCTTGCACAGGCGGATGTGGGTGTCGCAATGAACACCGGCACGCAGGCCGCGCGCGAAGCGGGCAATATGGTCGATCTAGACAGCGATCCGACCAAGCTGATCGAAGTCGTGGGTCTGGGCAAGCAATTGCTGATGACGCGCGGCGCGCTGACCACCTTCTCGGTTGCCAACGATGTGGCGAAATATTTCGCGATCATTCCGGCCATGTTCGTGGTGCTCTATCCGGGGCTGGGGGTGCTCAATGTCATGGGCCTCGCCACACCCCAAAGCGCGATCCTGTCCGCGATCATCTTTAACGCGCTGATCATTCCCTTCCTGGTGCCGCTGGCCCTGAAGGGCGTCACTTACCGGCCGATCGGTGCCGGGCCGCTGCTGGCGCGTAACCTCGCCATTTATGGACTTGGTGGCCTGCTGGCCCCCTTCGTCGGCATCAAGCTCATCGACCTGGCCGTCAACGGCCTTGGCCTCGCCTGAGGAACAAGAACATGAACAAGGACATAATCACATCACTTCGGCCCGCGCTGGTCATGACGATCCTCTTCGCCATTCTACTCGGTCTGGCCTATCCGATGGCGCTGACCGGCATCGGCCAGATGTTGTTCCCCGCTCAGGCCAATGGCAGTCTGATCGAGCAGGATGGCAAGGTCGTGGGTTCGACGCTGATCGGGCAAGGCTTCGCGTCCGCCCGCTATTTCAGCTCGCGCCCTTCTGCCGCTGGCGATGGCTACAACGGTCTCGCTTCCTCCGGCTCGAACCTTGGCCCGACAAGCGCGGCGCTGGTGGACCGGGTGAAGGCGGATAGCGAAACGCTGGCCAAGGCCAATCCGGGCAAGCCGATCCCCGTCGATCTGGTGACGGCATCCGGATCGGGCCTGGATCCCGACATCAGCCCAGAGGCCGCCTATTATCAGGTAGAGCGGATCGCGCGGGTTCGCGGAATCGAAATCGCGAAGGTTCGTGCGCTGGTTGAAGCCGGAATCCAACAGCCGCTGTTCGGCATCCTTGGCGAACCGCGGGTCAATGTGCTGGAAATCAATCGACGCCTGGACCAGATCGGCGCTACCAAGCGCTAATGAACGATCCTGATCGCCGAGATCCCGAAGCCTTCCTGCGTCAGGCGGCGCAGGAAGGTCGTGGCCGCCTCAAGATATTTCTTGGCGCGGCGCCCGGCGTGGGCAAGACGTATGAAATGCTGACCGACGGGATGCAGCGGCGCAAGGCCGGAATCGATGTCGTGGTTGGCGTCGTGGAGACCCACGGTCGCAAGGAGACCGAGGCGTTGCTCGTGGGGCATGAGATCATTCCCCGACGCTCTATCGACCATATGGGTCATCGGCTGGGCGAGATGGACATCGACGCCATATTGGAACGGCGGCCAGCGCTCGTTCTGGTCGATGAACTTGCCCACACCAACGCGACCGGCAGCCGCCACCCCAAACGCTATCAGGATGTCGAGGAACTGCTCGATGCCGGTATCGATGTCTACTCTACCGTCAATATCCAGCATGTGGAGAGCCTGAACGACGTCGTCGCCTCCTTCACCCGCGTTCGGGTACGAGAGACGGTACCGGACTCGATTCTGGAGATGGCCGAGATCGAGGTGGTGGACATCCCGCCCGACGAACTGATCGAACGGTTGAAAGACGGCAAGGTCTATATCCCGCAGGAAGCGACGCGGGCGCTCGGCCATTTCTTTTCCAAGTCCAATCTGACGGCGCTGCGCGAGATGGCGCTGCGCCGTGCCGCGCAGGCGGTCGATGCGCAGATGCTCGACTATGTCCGCGCCCATGCACTCGCGGGCAGCTTCGCGGCGGGCGAGCGCATCCTTGTCGCGATCAGCGAAGTGCCGAGCGCGCAGGGGTTGGTACGCGCTGCCAAGCGGCTGGCTGACGCGCTCAAGGCCCCCTGGGCGGCAGTGCATATTGAAACGCAGCGCAGCCTGGCCTTCACAGCGCAGGAACGCGAGCAACTGGCCGACACCATGGCGCTTGCTTCCCGGCTGGGCGCGACGACAGCGACTATTCCCGCGCCATCGGTAGTGGAGGGGCTGCGGCACTATCTCGGCGACGCACGCGCGACCCAGATCGTGATCGGCAAGTCGACGCGCTCCTGGTGGTTTGAACTGCGCCATGGCTCCGTGGTCGACAAGCTGGTGCGCGAGGTCGGCGATGTTGCCATCCACGTGCTGCCCGGCGACGATCCGGGCCGCGGCCCGCGCAGCCTGGCCCAGATGGTCGGGCAGGGTTGGGGCCAGCCGATCGACTATGTCTGGTCGACGCTGATGATCATGGGCATGACGGCGCTTGGTCGGCTCCTGATAGAGATCATCGATCTGGGCAATATCGCCTTGCTCTACCTGATCCCCGTGATGTTCGCTGCGGCCAGTTTCGGCCTGCGTGCAGGCCTGTTTTCCGGGCTGCTGTCCAGCCTCGCCTATAATTTCTTCTTCCTGCCGCCCACCGGCACGCTGACTGTCAACAATCCCGAAAATGTCATCAGCATTCTGGTGTTATTGGGTGTCGCTATCGTGACCAGCCAGTTCGCCGCACGCGTCCGGGCACAGGCGGATCTTGCCCAGTCGAGTGCGCGCCAGAACGCGGCGCTTGCTGGCTTCTCGCGCCAGTTGACGGTATCGGCCAGCCAGGAAGAGCTGATGCAGACCATCTGCGCTGAAGTGTCGCGCCTGCTGTCGGTTCGCACTGTGCTGCTTCTGCCGTCGCGCGATGGTCCTGAACTGCGTGCGGCTTTCCCGCCCGAAGACCGGCTGGAACAGATTGAGAGGGCCGCCGCGCAATGGGCGATGGACAATGAACAGCCCGCAGGGCGCGGTTCGTCCACGCTGACCGCATCCGACTGGCTTTTTCATCCGCTGCGCACGACCAGGGGCGTGCTGGGCGTGCTGGGCCTGGCGCGTGAGGATGCCGGCGCGCCGCTGCGGTCCGACCAGATACCTTTGCTCATGAGCCTGCTCGATCAGGCGTCCATCGCTTTCGATCGCATGGCACTCGAAGAGGAAATGCTGGACGCGCGGCAAATTCGCGAGCGCGACCGGCTACGCTCAGCGCTGCTCTCGTCGGTAAGCCACGACCTGCGCACGCCGCTTACCACCATCATCTCCGCCATGCATGAATTGAAGCGGCAACATCCGTCCGAACTGGTCGACACGGTGGATGCTGAGGCCCAACGGCTCAATCGCTTCGTCGCCAATCTGCTCGACATGGCGCGGGTAGAGGCGGGCGCACTGCCGCTCAAGGTGGAACCGACCGACCTTTTCGACGCTGTGGCCGGCGCGGTTCATGACACGCGCAAGTCCCTGATCGGGCATGAGGTGAAGGTAGACATCCTGCCCGACATTCCGCTGGTGCGGGTGGACCCAACGCTGCTGCACCACTGCCTCATCAACCTGCTCGACAATGCCGGGCGCTATGGCGATCCGGGTACCCCTGTCATCGTTCGCGGACGGCGCCTGCCCGATGCGATCACCTTGTCCGTGCTGGACGAAGGGCCGGGCATCCCATCGGGTGCGGAAAGCCGGGTGTTCGATACCTTTACACGGCTGGAAGGGTCGGATCGCGTCAAGCATGGCACCGGCCTTGGCCTCGCAATCGTCAAGGGTTTCGCCGAAGCGATGGGCCTGAGCGTGTCTGCGACCAATAATCCTGACCCGTTCGGCGCCTGCTTCACTATCATCATCCCGCACGCGCTGATCATCACCGAGCTTCCGCACGAGGATATCATATGAAAATCCGTCACAAGGTGCTGATCGTCGATGACGAACCGCATATCCGCAAGCTGATCCAGGTCGCGCTGTCGCGCGCCGACTATGCGACCGTCGAAGCGGAGAATGCGCGAGAGGCGCTGGAAATGCTTAAGAACGAACGCCCAGACATCAGCCTTCTGGATCTGGGTTTACCCGACCGGGACGGGCTGGAACTGGTGCCGTTGTTCAAGCAGCAGTCCGATACGACGCTCATCATCGTGTCCGCCCGCGACGCGACCGACCAGAAGGTGACGGCGCTGGACCTGGGGGCGGACGATTACCTCACCAAACCCTTCGATACGGAGGAATTGCTGGCCCGCGTGCGCGTGGCGTTGCGCAATCGCATGACCAAGGATAGCGGCATGGCGCTGGTGCGGGCCGGGGACGTGGAAATCGACCTGCTTGCCCGCACCGTGCTCAAGGCGGGCAAGGAAGTGCACCTGACGCCTAAGGAATATGCCGTGCTGGTGCAACTCGCCAAATTCCCCGGCCGCGTCATTACGCATGAGCAGATCATGGCGCATGTCTGGCCCAATGAGCGGGAGCATCATGTCGAATATCTGCGTGTGCTGGTCCGCACGTTGCGACAGAAGCTGGAAACCGATCCCCAGCGGCCACGGATCATCGGCAATGAATTGGGGATCGGCTATCGCCTGCGCTTCAATGTCGAAGGCGAAACCGAGGAGTTCGCGCCCAGCGACGCATGAACAGCCGCGCGGATCGCAATATCGATCATGGTCTGGCGGAAGGTCATGAGCCGGGCCTAGCGCAATCGGACATTTGATTTAGAGACGACGAAACGCGGCGCTGCGTAGCAATTTCCATATGCGGCGTAGCGCACAGCCAAAATGCTGGGCTTTTCGTCTCCAATCCTTCTCCCGTTCCTATGCAAATGCCCCGGAGCGTATCGGCGGTGCTCGACCGGTCCTCCCTCATAGAAAAGACCCACAGGCAACTTCGCCGCATGCCAGTCTTGGCTTGGGGGCAGGGCGCGGGTTACATGGTGTTCGCGATCAGCACGGCTGCGCGGCTTCTGACTTGGCTCGAATATTGGCTCAGATTTCGACCTGAGAGCCGAGTTCCACCACCCGGTTGGTCGGCAGCTTGAAAAACTCCATCGGCGTTTCGGCGTTGCGCATCATCCACGCGAACAGCTTCTCACGCCAGGGTGCCATGCCGGGGCGCGCGGATGCGATCAGGGTCTGGCGGCTCAGGAAATAGCTGGTGCTGCTGATGTTGATCGGGCCGCCACAGCCTTCCACCGACTTCATCGCTGCCGGCACATCCACATCCTCCATGAAACCATGGCGCCAGACGATGCGATAGAAGCCTTCGCCCCAGTCTGTCACCTCGCTACGGCCCACGAGCGGCAGATGCGGGACGCCCTCGGTCAATACCGTCAGGATGATGACGCGCTCATGCAATATCTTGTTATGCTTCACATTGTGCAGCAGCGCCGGCGGCACGCCTTCGACCCGCGACGACAGGAAGATGGCGGTTCCAGGCACGCGCTTGAGCGAATGGGATATGGACTGGATGAACAAAGGCACCTCCATGGCGCCCTCTTTCATATAATGATACATGATGGCGCGGCCCTTTGACCAGGTGGTGAGCGCCACGAAGACGATGGCTGCTACCAGCAGGGGGAACCAGCCACCATCGGGAATCTTGGTCGCATTCGACGCAAAATAGGCGCCGTCGATCAGCAGGAAAATCCCGGTCGTAGCGCCCGCAAGCAGCGGGTTCCAGCGCCAGACATTGAAAGTCAGCACCCCCATCATGCAGGATGTAATGACCATCGTGCCGGTAACGGCAATGCCGTAGGCCGCGGCGAGAATGCTCGACGACTGGAAGCCGATCACGAGCAGCAGCACGAGAGCCAGCAATGCCCAGTTGACCAGCGGCACGTAGATCTGGCCCGCCGCCGATGCGCTGGTATGCGCTATGCGTATGCGGGGCAGGAAGCCCAGTTGGACGGCCTGCTGAGTGACCGAGAAGGCGCCGGAGATCACTGCTTGGCTGGCGATCACGGTCGCCATGGTTGCGAGGATCACCAGAGGCAGGCGCGCCCATTCCGGCGCCAGCAGGAAGAAGGGATTGGCCGCCGCTGCGGGATCGTCGAGCAGCAGCGCGCCTTGACCTATATAATTGAGCAGCAGGCATGGGAAAGCGGCGTACAGCCAGGAGATGCTGATCGCCTTTCGCCCGAAATGCCCCATGTCGGCATAGAGCGCTTCCGCCCCGGTCACCGCCAGCACCACCGATCCCAGCGCCAGAAAGGCAAGCTTTGGATCAATGAGGAAAAAATGCATGGCCCAATAAGGGTTGATGATGCCGATGATCGAGGGATGGCTGCTGAGATTGATCACCCCCAAAATGGCCAGAACCAGAAAGTAAAGGGCCATGATCGGACCGAATAGCAAGCCGACCTTGGTCGTCCCATGCTTCTGGATGAGGAACAGGCCGATAAGGATGACCGTTGCGATCGGCAGAACATAGGCTTCGAAGCCGCTGTTCACGACCGTCAGCCCCTCCACCGCCGACAGCACCGACATGGCTGGAGTGATGATAGCATCACCATAGAAAAGAGCGGTCGCCAGAACGCCGAGGATCGCCACGGCCGGCGTCCATTTCGTTTCGCCCAGCTTGCGCAAAATCAGCGCCAGCAGCGCCATGCTGCCGCCTTCGCCCTTATTGTCGGCACGCATCACGATGAAAACATATTTGACCGTGACGAGCAGCGTCATCGTCCAGAATATGAGCGAGAGCACGCCAAATATATGGTCTGCATCCACTGCCAGCCGATGATGGCCTACAAAGCTCTCCTTGAGCGCATATATTGGCGAAGTCCCGATATCGCCAAAGACCACGCCCAGCGCGCCCAGCGCCAGGACAGGGAGCTTGCCATGCGATCCTGCCTCATGACCGGGCGTTTCGCTCGGCTGGTCCGTCATCAATATCCCTGCTCGCCCCGTTGAAGGCCCGCTATCGCACGAAGCCGCATTATGTTTCCATATGGGCTTTTCGCTATTCCCATATGAATTGCATATGATTGCGTCGCGCAAGCCTCAAAACCCGTCGATTCCTACGCAATCTCAATGCAAAATGCCGCTTCCTCCTCTCGAGTTCCTATGCGCCGATGCGTATTTGGAGTGCCTCTTGCAAAGAGGTGCTCGTCATGGTCGCATGGCATGAAAAATTGGGTGCGCGGATCGGCCTCAGGGTCGCTGGCATAGGACTTCTGGCGTTTGCCTGGATGGCATGCGTCTGGTTACAGAATATGGTCAGGGTTAGTGCTTCTGCGGAAGATTCCCCTCTCCAATGCCTGCTTGCCGCCGCCATTTTCGCCGGTGCAAGTGCCGGCTTGCTTTTGACGTTCGTCGGTGCCGGGCTGTGGGAGCCCGTTATGGTCTCGGATCGCTGGGCAACCCGCGTGCCATGACGAGATCGGCCTGATCTGCTCGTCACCGGAAATCCGGCCGAGCTTGCAGGGCGTCGTCTGCATCTGCTGCGGAAAATAATGAAAATACAATGTGATCGGCCTTCAGTTCCTCTCGATATCAAATGTCAATCTGGCCTAGTTGACCCTCCTCGCCGAGCCGCGCCGAGCGGCCCGGAATTTTCCAAGAGGGCATCATGAAATTCATTTTTGTCGCGCCGATGGTCATGTTCGGCTTCGTTCCCCCTGCCGCATTCGCGCAGGACGACGGCGGGTCTTCGGTGACGATATCGGGTTCGGCGACCCTGGCGTCCGACTATCGCTTCCGTGGGGTCTCGCAAACCGACAAGGGCATGGCGGTCCAGGGCGGCCTGACTGTGACGCATGACAGCGGGCTTTATGTCGGGACATGGGCCTCGAACCTGTCTGGCTGGGGCACCTTTGGCGGCGCCAATATGGAGCTGGATCTCATTGCGGGCTACCGGGTGCCGTTGGCCGACAACGCCACGCTGGATGTCGGCCTTACCTGGTACATGTATCCCAGTGGCGCGGACGATACCGATTTTGCCGAACCTTACATCAAGCTTAGCGGGACCACCGGGCCGGTGACGTTGACGGCTGGCGCGGCCTTCGCGCCCAAGCAATATGCGTTGGCCAATGTCTCCAATCATCCTGACAGCCGCGGCCAGAAGCAGGACAATCTCTATCTTTGGGGTGATGGCGCAGCGGGAATCGCCGGTACGCCGTTCACGGCCAAGGCCCATATCGGCTATTCGAATGGCAATCCCGGTCTCGGGCCGAACGGCACCAGCGTGGCGCCCACGGGCGAATATTGGGACTGGTCATTTGGTGTGGATACGACCTGGCGCAATCTGACGTTCAATATCTCCCATATGGATACCGACATCTCCTCGAACGAAGCAGCCCGGCTGCAACCCAATTTCAGCAAGGGGCAGGACGGTCGGGGGTCTATATCGGATGGCGCCGTGGTAGCATCCCTGACCGCGGCATTTTAACTCGAACCCTGGCTCGGTCATACGGGGCCGAGCCAGGGTTCAAGCATAGGCAAGACCTGATAGCAAAAGGCAGGCCGCAGACCTGAGATTGAAGAATAGGATGAGATCCCAGTCTGGCCATCGCTTGAAATGTCAGCCTGCTGACCAGCGAGAGATGCATAATCGGGTTTTGTCATATTCTGTAGAAAATCGCCCGGTTAAACAACGCATCGGTACAACCGATCGCCATGCCTGACGTGGCGCGGGACCCTAGACTTTCGCCGATCCGATTATGACGCATGTGGAATCTTTGGCACTTACAGGAACGTCAGCTGTTGGCGGGCTGAGGAGAGTGCATCATGTCCGACAGGATCGTGTCGATAGGGTTCCTGACCGAGCGGGACCTAAAGAGGCTGGGCGAGGGCTTTCAACGCCATTTTCCGGTCTCGCGCGACGACATATTTGCCGATCTGATGATGAAGTTGGATCAGCTGCCGCCCGTTGGGATGACGAAGCCCAGGGAAAGGCGATAGGGCCAATTGCCTTGCATGGAAAGGCAAAGGCTAAGGCCGCGCAAGCGAGAAAACGGCGCGAGTGGCCCGCGCCGTTTTCTCCATTTTGCGGATCAGGACTTATCTGGACTTCCCTGATTGTCCGGACGCCTGGGTTACGGCGCTACCGGCGGATTGCAGATCCTTGCCTGCGCCTTCCACCGTGTTGCAGGCGGTGAGGCCAAGAGCGGCAAGTGCCGCCATTGCGAGGGTGATCGTCTTCATGGTCTTGTCCTTTCTTCCCATCAGATGTTTCAGCCTTTGCCCTTGAGGGCGGGGATGAGGGCGAGCATTGCTGACCCGATTGCGAGCAGGCTGACGACGGGGTGTGCCCGATAAAAGGCACGGGCCTCGTCGATCACTGTCCCCAGCAACGCTTCCGCCTGCCCTTCAAGCTGGCGGGCCTGCCCGCGTCGCTGGGTTGCCTTGTCCCCGGTCAGAGTGCCGAAGCCCTCTTCCAGTGCGCCGGCCTTGTCCTTGATGGTGCCCATTATGTCGTGCTTGTTCATGATTATGCTCCAGTCAGATTTAAGGATGGTTGGATCGGTCAGAGGTTACGCCGGGTCGCGACGACACCCCCCGCTGCGGCCGTGCCCGCACCGAGCAGCATGATGAGAAACACTGCGAAAGCGGTACCTGCAGCATAGTCTGCACCCTTCGTTCCTGCGTCGATCGCGGTGTCTACGGCACTCCTCTTGGCGGAGAGAAAGTCCTGCCGGGCTTTTTCCACTTTGGCGCGGGCATCACTTTCTCTGATCTTTTGCTGGACCGCGATAATCGCCGCGATGCGATTTTCCGCTTCCTGGCCCTCCGCGCCGCCGCGCGCCATGCCGGGGAGTTCGGCGACGATCGCCTTGCGGCTCTGCTCTGGCGTCATCTGTGCGGGGTTATCGGGGGCGTCGTCCAGCAATGCGCTGACCTGCGCATCGATATCCGCCTTGTCGATGCCTGCGGCCTTGGCCACGGTGGGCGTAATCACGCTCGCGCCGGTCGTTGCTGCGGTGGCGAGGCTACCCACAGTACGGAATGCGCCACCCACCAGGCCGCCGATCGCGGAGCTGAGCAGGTAGAAGGTCAGCAGCAGGGTCAGACCCCAAATGGCGATGCCGTGCAGGACGCCGTCAATAGGACGCCGTGTATGAGAGATTGTCGCGGCGACGAAGGCGCCTGCGCCCAGCGCTATCACCGTGCTCAGCGTCCACCAGATGATGGCGCCGATACCCAGGCTGCCCGCGCTGGGTCCATCATTGCCAGCTGGATCCAGGCTCGAAAAACCGATGCCTGCACCCAGCAAGCCCAGCATCAATTCGATCGAGAGTGCGACAACGGTGCCGACGAGCAGCGCCGACCAGCTCATGCGCGGGGTGACGCGGACGTCGAAATGCGGATCGTTCATGGTCGTTGCCATGGAAGCCTCCTGTTCTTTGATCATTGGGGGAGGGAAATGGGAGCGGCGCTTACTTGTTCTTCAGCGTTTTGATGGCGGCCTCGATCGTTTCGGCCGCGCTCGCCTGCGCCTTGCCGCTCATCTTTTCCGCAGCGCCTTCCGCCTGCGTTTTACGGTCGCCGGTGATCTTGCCGATCGCTTCCTTGATCGATCCCTTCACCTGGCGCACATCGCCCTTGATCCGGTTCTCGTTCATATGATCCTCCATCGTCATGGCGCGCCAAAGCGGCGCCGATGATGGAGAAATAGGGTGGGCAACCTAGGCGTGGCAGATACGCAAATACCAAATCGTATAGTAGTTCTGCACCAATAAGTCAGTTTATTGGCAGCTTGAGCGGATAGCCGCGCTCCCGCGCCCACAACACGGCCTGGGCACGTCGGTTGACCCCAATCTTGGCATAGACGCGTGCCACATGGTTGCGGAGCGTGTTGCGCGAAACACCCATCTCCCTGGCAATGACCGTGTCATCACCGCCTTCGCACAAGCGGCTGAGCACTTCCTTCTCCCGCCGCGTAAGTTCACTGGTCTCGACCGGGCGAGGGGCGCCATGCGGCGCTCGCAAATTGGCAAGCTTTTCGACGACGGTTCGACTGAACCAATTGGTGTCCTTCATCACCGCTTCAATCGCCCCGATCAGTTCCAGTTCGCTATGACGCCGTTGATGAATGTCCTGGATGACCCACAAGATGCAGGTGTCCCGCCGCAGCGAGATGGAGGCGGCCGAGACGAGGCATTCCGTCAAGCCGCCTTCCTGGGTGCGCACCGTTGCATCCTTGCCGCGAAAGGCCGTCCGTTCGTTCAGCTCTTCTGAAGCTGTGTCCAGGAAGGTCGCGTCCTTCCACAGATTGAGCGCCTGCATGGTCTTGCCCATGGCCTCGTCCGATGACCAGCCGGTAAGCTGGTGGAAAGCGTCGTTGGTGTCACATAATGTGCCCTCGTCGCAGGTCGTGATCGCCATCGCTATCGGTGCCAGACGGAACGTCGTGACGAACCGCTCCTCGCTGTGCCGCAATTCGTTCTCCGCCTGCCTGCGCGGCTCAAGATCTGCGAAGGAAAAGAGCATGCATGGCTCGTCATCCAGTTCGACGGGTTGTCCGGCAACGATCACCAGCTTGCGTCCGCCGTCGGGCAGCTCGATATCCGCCTGCATTTGCGGGACGGTCCGCCCTTCGCGCAGCCTGTCCTTGGCCGCGTCGAGCTTTTCCGCGTCCTTGAGGATATCGATTTCGTAGAGGCTGCGACCAAGGACCTCATCCTTCTGATAACCCGTGAGATCCACAAAGCCCTGATTGACCTTCACATAGCGCTGGTCGGCCAGCCGCATGATGACGGCAGGCGCAGGATTGACGTTGAATGTCTGTTCAAAGCGCTGCTCCGCCTCGAAACGCAGCGACACATCCTGGATGACAAGCACGAGAAGGTCAGGATTGCCGTCCCCATCGGTGAGGATAAGGCTGCGGATCTGGTGGATCCATCGCGGCTCCTCCTCATCTCGCGGGATGACTTCCACGATGACCTCATCAAAGGCTTCTCCAGCAATGACGCGGTCGATCGGATAATCGCCTTCTCCCAGTCTATGCTTGTTGCGATACCGCAACTGGAGCGCTCCCTGTAATCGTCGACATCCTTTCCAAGGCCGCTCAGGTCATCGACACCGTGCATCCGAAGCGCTGCCTCGTTCGCCCATATGATGGCCTGGTTGGCATCTACCAGGATTACGCCTTCGCTCAGGCTGCCGATAATGTGCCTGAGACGATCGAGATCGATGGAGGGTTGAACATTGGTCATGCATGGATTCCAATCGAACTGAACAAGCCCGCAAAGCCTCCAGCGAACAAGCCGCACTTTCCTGAATGGAATGTAGAGATCGTCGGCGCGCACGCTCCGGTCCAGCTAAGCGGAAGGACTGCATTTGGTGACAGAAATTTGGGTGATAATCGGCAGAAAAACGTCATTTTAAGGCCTGCGTCGAATGGCAAGGAAGAAGTCTAGCATGGCCCTGGATGCATCAGGCCCTGCCGGATCGGTGAAGGAGCCGCCGCGTCCTCCCGACCATCCATGGCCCCCACCATGGACCGTCCAGTCCTCAAGCAGCACGGTGCCGGCCATTGATCTATGGATCCTGCGCGTAAATTCCCGGCCGCCTTGTGAACGGCCAGACACGGATTTAGTGACAAGTTGGCCAGGGTTGGAGCGTTCAAGATCGCGCAGAAACGCGCCGGCATTGGAAGGGTGTACCACGCGATCATGGTCGCCATGGAACACGATCGTCGGCAAAGGCCGCCGGACCTTTCCCGTCGGACGAGGCCGCGTATCGCCGCGCATGGCGGCAATCGCGCCTTGCAGGGACTGGACATCCTCATGCGCCACGCCTGAATGGATGCCAACTGCGACAAAGATGTCAGGATAGGCTGCTGCGAGGATGGCCGCCTCTGCACCGCCTGCCGACAGCCCGGCAACATAGATGCGGGCCGGATTGGCACGGCCAAGGGCCATTGCGTGGCGGGTGAGGGCGGCGATGACCGCCGGTTCTCCGCGACCGCGTTTTTGATGAGCGGGATTGTGCCAGTTCCAGCAGCGCGCCAGGTTCGCGCGCTGAGACTGCTGGGGATACAGCACGAGGAAACCAAGTTCGTCGGCGAGCGCGTTCATGCCCGTTCCGGCAGCGAAATCCGCAGCCGATTGCGAGCAGCCGTGCAGCATCACCACGAGCGGCATGCGTCGACGAGCCGAACCGTGCGGTGTGTAAAACTTATAAGCCAACGTACCGTGCTTGCAGCGGAACTCTTGCGTGATGAAGCTGCCCGGTGCGGGGCGGGGCAAGACCGGCACCGTCTTCCGTGGCGAGGCTTGCTTGGCCTTCTTGGCCCGCTTGCGAGCCGGGCGAACCGACGGGGTGACGCTATCGCTCATCGCCAGGGCCGCAGAGATCGGGCGTCCCTTGCGCGCCAATCGAGCGGCCTTGAAAAAGGTCTTCACAAGATCGGCCATAAACGCCCCCGAATTTAACTGTATTTCGTCAACGACCAGCGGCCGGCATTGATCCTGATTAAAATTTTGCCTCTATCATCATTGTTGGTCGTTGAGCTTCGTTGATCGTGTAGAAGAACGGCGGCTGGTGCTCGTGAGCCGCCGGGAAAGTGGACTTTCCATATCTGGGGATGCGAATGACCGCTGAATGACGGGAAGCCGCCAGGGCGTGGCAAAAGAACAAAGCCGCCGCTCGCGACACACGTCTCTGATTAGATATGAGATAACGTTATATTCTAGTATGGTGAAGTCAAGCTGCGCACCCGTGGCTTCTCCTCTTGACCTGGCCTTGCCATTGCCCGACCTGCCGTCTCCATGTCCGGCGAGTCAGCTCCATGCGAATCGTGATCATTGATGACAGCGGGCTGCGGGCCAGCGTCCTCGAAGAGGGGCTGCACGAAGCGGGCTATGACGATATTCATATCGTCCCGCCGCGCGGCGGCTTTGTCGCGCGCCTCGAACGCATGGCCCCCGATGTGGTTCTGATGGACCTTGGCAGCCCCAGTCGCGATGCTCTGGAGGAGATGCTGACGGTCAGCCGTGCGCTCGCCAGGCCGATCGCCATGTTCGTGGACCAGTCTGACGAGGCGATGATCGGCGCGGCGATCGATGCGGGCGTGTCGGCCTATGTGGTTGACGGATTGCGCAAGGAGCGGGTCAAGCCGGTGCTGGAACTGGCGGTGCGGCGCTTCAACGCCTTTGCCAAGATCCAGAGCGAACTGGAAGAGGCGCGCAGCGCGCTGTCCGACCGCAAGATCATCGACCGCGCCAAGTCCATCCTGATGAACCAGCGGTCGCTGAGCGAGCAGGATGCCTATGCGCTGCTGCGGACCGCAGCGATGAATCAGGGCAAGAAAATCGTGGAAGTGGCGCAGGCGCTGATTACCGCCAGCGACCTGTTGGGAGGGGGACTATGACGACAGGGCTGCGCATCGCCTTCCTGCCGCTGACCGATGCCGCCGTTTTGGTGGCGGCGCGGGAGCGGGGTTTTGCCGAGGAGGAGGGGATTGCCCTTGATCTCGTGCGCACGACCAGTTGGGCGACGCTGCGCGACCGGCTGGTCTTTGGCCAGGTGCAGGCCGCGCATATGCTAGCGCCGCTGGCCGTAGCGGTGACGTTGGGGCTGAGCCAGCAGCCCGCCGCTCTGGCCGCGCCCTATAAGCTGAACGTCAACGGCAATATGCTGGTCATGGCCTGCGATTTCGCCAAGGCGCTGGAGCCGGCTATCGCCAGCCGTCTGGCCGATCCGCTGGGCACCGCGCATGATTTTGCCGCTGCGATCGGCCTGTGGCGGCGCAAGCCGGTGATTGGCGTCGTCCACCGCTTTTCGAGCCACGCGATCATGCTGCGCTATTGGCTGGCGAGCGCGGGCGTGGACCCGGATCGCGATGTCGTGCTGCGCGTGCTGCCGCCGTCACTGACGGTCGAGGCGATGCACGCGGGCGAGATAGACGGTTTCATCGCGGGCGAACCGTGGGGCAGCGCGGCGGTGGAAGCGGGCCTCGCTGAAACCGTGGCGATCGGTGAACGTATCTGGCGGCGCGGCGTCGAAAAGGTGCTGGCTTTCCGCGAATCCTGGCTGGAGGAGAATCCGCAAACAGTCGACCGACTGCTGCGCGCGCTGGTGCGGGCGGCGGCATGGTGCGATGATCCAGCGCACCGCGACGACCTCACGCATTTGTTGGCCCGACCCGATTATGTCGACCAGCCCGCCTATCTGATCAATCGCGCCCTCTCCGGCACGCTTGTCGCGCGGGCTGGCGAACCCTCGATCGTCAGTCCCGATTTCATGCTGTTCGGGCGGGAAGCAACGCCCTTTCCCTGGCGCAGTCAGGCGTTGTGGATCTATTCCCAATTGGTGCGCTGGGGCATGGTCGATCATGATCCGGATATGGCAGCGCGGGCCGGGGCCGTGTTCCGCCCCGACATATTCCGCCGCGCGCTGGCCGACAGCAATGTTCCGATGCCCGGCGCCAGCATGAAGCTGGAAGGGGCGGTCGCCGCACCGCTGGCGGTCGGATCGCGCCGGGGCGAGCTGACGCTGGGGCCGGACAGCTTCTTTGACAAGCGGGTGTTCGACCCCGAACGAATCGACGAATTTCTGAGCGGTTTTGCGCCGCTGCGTTGATTTCCGGCGAAAAATTGTGCCTTGCAACATGACGCGAATCGCGAGATAAGATTGTAACCGCGCGACGATGCGCGTTGAACAGGAATGCGTCATCCCAAGGTCGGGACCGCCATTCCGATCTATCACACAGCAAAGCCGCTGACCGGACGTCCCATCGGGAAATGTCCGGCCTGCGGCTTTTTTTTGTTCATTTTCGAACCTGGGGGTGACCTATCATGGCAACTGCATATTGGGACCGGAAGGGCGAAGGGCAGCAACCCGTCGCCACGACCAGCTTCTGGAAGGCCGGCCACACGCCGACCCTGATCGCGGCATTTCTCTATTTTGACCTGGCCTTCATGGTGTGGGTGCTGTTGGGGCCGCTAGCCCCGATGATCGCCAAGACGCTGATGCTGACGCCCGCTGAAAAGGGGCTGATGGTCGCCACGCCGACGCTGATGGGGGCGCTGCTGCGCGTGGTCAACGGCCTGCTGGTCGACCGGATCGGCCCGAAATTGTCTGGCGCGATCAGCCAGGTCATTGTCATCATCGGCCTGTTCACCGCCTGGGCGCTGGGCATCAACAGCTTTGAAGGCACGCTGGCGCTGGGCGTAGTGCTGGGTTTTGCCGGAGCAAGCTTCGCGATCGCGCTGCCGCTCGCCAGCCGTTGGTATCCCGCCGAACATCAGGGCAAGGCGATGGGTCTGGCCGGCATGGGCAATTCAGGTACCGTGCTGGCCGCCTTGTTCGCGCCGGGCCTGGCCAAATTGTTCGGCTGGAACGCTGTGCTGGGCCTTGCCTGCATCCCGCTCAGCATCGTCTTTGTCATCTACATGATCATGGCGAAGGACGCGCCCAATGCGCCCCCGGCCAAGAAGATGGTCGATTATTTCCAGCCGCTCAAACAGGCCGACGCCTGGCTGCTGATGGCCTTCTATGCCGTCACTTTCGGCGGGTTCGTCGGCCTTGCCGCCAGCCTGCCGATCTACTTCACCGACCAGTTCGGCCTGACCCCGGTGATGGCGGGCTATTGCACTGCAGGCTGCGTGTTCGCCGGATCGCTGGTCCGTCCGCTCGGTGGCGCGCTGGCTGACAGGATTGGCGGCGTCAAGGCGCTGATGATGGTCTATATCGTCGCCGCGATTGCACTGGCGGGGGTTGCCTTCGCCACCACGCTGGGCGCTGCGCTGGGCCTGTTCGTCATCGCCATGCTGGCGCTCGGCACGGGCAACGGGTCGGTGTTCCAGTTGGTGCCGCAGCGGTTTCAGGCGGAAATCGGCGTGATGACCGGCCTGGTCGGCATGGCAGGCGGCATTGGCGGCTTCTATCTCGCCAGTTCGCTGGGCTTTGCCAAGCAACTGACCGGCAGCTTTTCGGCCGGTTTCCTGATCTTTGCGGGGCTGGCGGTCATCGCCTTTGCTGGGCTGGCGCTGGTCAAGGCCCGGTGGCGCGCGACCTGGAGCACGGGCGCCCGCATCTGAGCTGACGTTTGGAGGGGAGGGGGCGGACCTTCATGGAAGGCCGCCCCCTTATACTGGTCGCACCATCATCCGAGGGGGGATGACATCCATGAAATATATGATTGCGACGGCGGCCATATCGGCCGCCGCAGGGACCGTCATGTCCGCGGCCCAGGCCCAGGACATCGGGATCAAGCCGGTGGCCGAAGCACGCCTGCGTTACGAACATGCCGATCAGGAAGGGTTGACAATAGACAAGTCCGACGCGTTGACCATCCGCGCCCGTGCCGGGCTGGTCGCGACCAGCGGCGCGCTGAGCGCAACAGTCATCGGGCAGGGCAATCTGGCGGTGGTCGACAGATATTATGATGGGCTGAACGGGGCGGCGACGCGGCCGATCATAGCCGATCCAGAGAATGTCGCGCTTTATATCGCCCAGCTTCAGTACAAGACCAAGCTGGTCACGCTGACCGGCGGTCGGCAGCGGATCGCGCTGGACGACGAACGGTTTGTCGGCAATGTCGCGTTCCGTAACAATGGCCAGACATTCGACGCGATGCGGATGGAACTGACCCCGGCCAAGGGGCTGAAACTGGACCTGTCCTATGCGTGGAGCGTGCGCACCATCTGGGGTTTCCAGGGCAAGGGCGCGCGGCAGCAGGCGGTGAGCGGCGACAATATCTTCGCCAACCTGTCCTACGTCACGCCGGTCGGGACGCTGAGCGGCTTTGCCTATCTGGTCGATCAGGATGAAGCGGCGGTGCAGGCATTCCGTCTGTCGAGCCAGACTTATGGTGTGCGGCTGGCAGGGACGCAGCCTTTGTCCAAGGCGGCGAAACTCTCCTATCAGCTGAGCTACGCCAGGCAGGCCGACCATCACGCCAACCCCAATAATTACAGCGCGGATTATTGGCTGGCCGATGCGACGCTGGACGTGAAGGGCTGGAAACTCAACGCTGGTTACGAAGTCCTGGGCGCGAGTAGCGGCGCTGCGTTGACCAGTTTCCAGACACCGCTTGGTACCAATTTCAAATTTCAGGGCTGGGCTGACAAATTCCTCACAACGCCAGGCAACGGCATTCGCGACATCTATGTCGGCGCTGGCTATGGCTGGAAGCAGCTAGGCCCTTTTTCCGGTGCGGCGTTGATGGCCGTTTGGCATCGGTTCGACAGCGACCGGCTGGACCAGCATTATGGCGACGAGATCAACCTTATTGCATCTGCGAAGATGAAGAAGACGGCGTGGTCCGTCCGCTACGCCCGCTATGATGCAAAGGCCATGGCGAGCGATACGCAGAAATTGTGGCTTCAGGCTGATTGGTCCTATTGATCGATCATGAACGGAATCGCTTGAGCGTATCGGCGATTCCGTTTATGGTGCAACGCAAGAGGGCGATGCTGCCCTTCCTACCATAGCCGAAGCGGTCCACAGGCGGATCGGCAAGGCGCATATGATGGCAAAGCCGCCATCCTGACTTTCGGTTCTTACCGGGGGTCAGGATGGCGGCTTTTTTGTTTTCCGGAGTGACGAGGATGGAATTTCAGGGCGGTTCAAGTCCGGTGACGGACAGCGGGGACGACATCGGCGTCCCGATGGAAGATGTGCGCGAACATCTGGTGGTGGTCGGGAATGGCATGGCCGGGTGCAGGGCGGTCGAGGAATTGCTGGCGCGTGACCCGGCGCGCTACCGCGTCACCATCTTCGGCGCCGAACCGCATGTGAACTATAACCGGATCATGCTGTCCCCGGTGTTGGCGGGAGAAAAGACGTTTCAGGACATCATCATCAATGACCGCGCCTGGTATGACGATCATGGCATCACCCTGATCACGTCCGATCCGGTGTCGGCGATCGACCGTGCGCGCAAGACCGTTACCAGCCTGTCAGGTCGCACCATCGGCTATGACCGGCTGTTGATTGCCACGGGGTCCGACCCGTTCATCATCCCGGTGCCCGGTAAGGATCTGCCCGGCGTCATCAGTTTCCGCGACATGAAGGATGTCGATGCGATGCTGGATGCCGCCAATCGCGGCGGTGACGCCGTGGTCATCGGCGGTGGTCTGCTGGGGCTGGAAGCGGCGCACGGCCTGACCCTGCGCGGCATGAAGGTGACGGTGCTGCACATCATGCCCACGCTGATGGAACGGCAACTCGACGAAGCGGCGGCCTGGCTGCTCAAGAGTGCGTTGGAAGGGCGGGGCCAGACGATCCTGACTGGTGCCGACACAGCCGAAATATACGGTGATGGCAAGGTCGAGGGCGTGCGCCTGAAGGATGGTACGCAAATCCCCGCCAGCCTGGTCGTAATGGCGGTAGGCATTCGCCCGTCGGTCGCGCTGGCGCGCGATGCGGGGTTGGATGTCGGGCGCGGCATCAAGGTGGACGACCATATGGTCACCAGCGATACCGCCATATTGGCTGTGGGCGAGTGCGTCGAACATGACGGCAATGTCTATGGCCTGGTCGCGCCGCTGTGGGATATGTGCCGCGCCTTGGCCGATGGCCTGACCGACCGGCACAGCGGCTACAGGGGCAGCGTCACGTCGACCAAGCTGAAGGTTGCGGGTCTGGACGTCTTTTCCGCGGGCGACTTTTCCGGCGGCGAAGGGTGCGAGGACATTGTCCTGCGCGACGCATCGCGCGGCATATATAAGCGTGTCGTGGTGAAGGACGACAAGGTCGTGAGCGCGGTTCTCTATGGCGATACGGCGGACGGCGGCTGGTATTTCGATCTGTTGAAGCGCGGCGAAAATGTCGCCGATATTCGCGACCTGCTGATCTTCGGCCAAGCCTTCGCCTCCGGAGGGGGCGCGCTGGACCCTAAGGCGGCCGTTGCAGCGCTCTCGGACGATGCCGAGATTTGCGGCTGCAACGGCGTTTCCAAGGGCCAGGTCGTCGCCTGCATCGAAAAGGGCGCGTGCAGCCTGGATGCGGTCCGCGCAGGGTGCAAGGCATCGGCCAGTTGCGGCAGTTGCACCGGCATTGTCGAAAATATCCTTGCGCTGACGCTGGGTGATGAGGTGCAGTCCGGTCCCAAAACGATGTGCAAATGCACGAGCTTCAGCCATGACGATGTCCGCCGTGAAATCGTGGCGCAGGATATGCGCTCGATCCCCGAAGTGATGCAGAAGCTGCATTGGTCGACGCCCGACGGCTGCTCGTCGTGCCGCCCGGCGCTCAATTATTATCTGCTGTGCGCGCTGCCGGGAGTTTATGTCGATGACCAGCAAAGCCGTTTCGTCAATGAACGGATGCACGCCAATATCCAGAAGGACGGCACATATTCGGTCGTCCCGCGCATGTGGGGCGGCCTCACCAACCCGCGCGAATTGCGCGCGATCGCCGATGTAGTCGAAAAATACGACGCGCCGATGGTCAAAGTGACCGGCGGCCAGCGGCTCGATATTTTCGGCATCAGGAAGGAGGACCTGCCCGCCGTCTGGGCGGACTTGAACGCGGCAGGCATGGTGTCCGGCCATGCCTATGGCAAGTCGCTGCGCACCGTCAAAACCTGTGTCGGGTCCGAATGGTGCCGCTTTGGCACGCAGGATTCTACCGGCCTAGGCGTCAAGACCGAGCGGATGACCTGGGGGTCGTGGATGCCGCACAAATTCAAGATCGCGGTGTCGGGTTGCCCCCGCAATTGCGCCGAAGCAACGATCAAGGATTTCGGCATCGTCTGCGTGGATTCAGGCTATGAACTCCATGTCGGCGGCAATGGCGGCATCCATGTTCGCGTCACCGACCTGTTGTGTAAGGTCGCGACCGAACAGGAAGCGCTCGATTATTGCGCCGCCTTCACCCAGTTGTATCGCGAGGAAGCCCGCTATCTGGAGCGCACCGCGCCGTGGATCGAGCGGGTTGGCATCGCCTATGTAAAGCAGCGCATCGTCGAGGACGATGCCGGGCGCGAGGCGCTGCGCGCCCGCTTCCTGTTTTCGCAGCAGTTCATGCAGGATGATCCGTGGGCGGAGCGTGCCGCCGGCGTCCATAGCGACCTGCACCAGCCCCTAAGCCCCATTTCCATCGCGGCGGAGTGAGACATATGACCGACTGGATCGACATCGGCACGCTGGCCGACATTCCGCCGCGCGGTGCCCGCACCGTTCACATCGGTGGCGAGAAAGAAATTGCCGTATTCCGCACCGGCGACGACCAGATTTTTGCGCTGGTCAATGAATGCCCGCACAAAAAGGGGCCGCTGAGCCAGGGTATCGTTCATGGCCATAGCGTCGCCTGCCCGCTGCATAACTGGAACATCGTGCTGAAAAGCGGCGAGGCGCAGGGCGAGGATAAAGGCTGCACCCCGACGATCGCGGTGAAGCAGGAGGATGGCCGTATATGGATCGCGCAGCCCGAAATGACGAAGGTGGCTGCCTGATGCGCCAGGCGATCCGCACCACCTGCGCCTATTGCGGCGTCGGCTGCGGCATCGCAGCGACGCCGACCGGCGGCCGCGCCGTAACGATCAGGGGGGATGAGGCGCATCCGGCCAATGGCGGCAAGCTTTGTTCCAAGGGCACGCATCTGGGCGAGACGGTCGGCCTTGAAGGCCGCCTGCTCCATCCGATGATCGGCGACCGGCGGGCCAGTTGGGACAAGGCGCTGGATCTGGTCGCCAAGCGGTTCCGCGACACGATCGCCAGACATGGGCCGGACAGCGTCGCCTTCTATGTCTCCGGCCAGATATTGACCGAAGATTATTATGTCGCCAACAAGCTGATGAAGGGCTTTATCGGATCGGCCAATATCGACACCAACAGCCGGTTGTGCATGTCGAGCGCGGTGGCGGGCCACAACCGGGCCTTCGGCGAAGATGTGGTGCCCGCCAGCTATGATGATCTGGACAAAGCCGACCTGATCGTCCTCATCGGGTCCAACACCGCCTGGTGCCACCCGATCGTCTATCAGCGGATACAGGCCGCCCGCGCCGCGCGCGGCACGAAACTGGTGGTGATAGACCCGCGCCGCACCGAAAGCTGCGAGGGCGCGGACCTGCATCTGGCGTTGAGGCCCGGCAGCGACGTCGCTTTGATGAACGGGCTGCTGGCCTGGATGGATCAGGCAAAGCTGATTGACGCGGGCTTTCTGCGCGACAGCGTCAGCGCGCCCGACGATTTCTGGGATCATATTCGCACCGGCCATGACTTGTGGACCACGGCGAAAGCCTGTGACCTCTCGCCTGCGCTGCTCCAGCAATTTTATGAGCTGTTCGCCGCGACGCCGCGCACCGTCACTCTGTTCAGCCAGGGGATCAACCAGTCGATCCGCGGCACGGATCAGGTCAACGCCATCCTGAACGTGCATCTGGCGACGGGCCGCATCGGCAAGTCGGGTGCTGCGCCCTTTTCGATCACGGGCCAGCCCAACGCCATGGGCGGGCGCGAAGTCGGCGGGCTGGCCTCTACGCTGGCGGCGCATATGGATTTCGCACCGGATAATGTTGCGCGGGTCGGGCGTTTCTGGGCCGCGCCGACCATGGCGACCAAGCCGGGGCTTAAGGCCGTCGACATGTTCCGCGCCATCAACGAAGGCCGGATCAAGGCTTTGTGGGTGATGGCGACCAATCCTGCCGTCTCGATGCCCGATGCCAATCGCGTCCGCGAAGCGCTGGAAACCGTGCCGTTCCTAGTCGTGTCGGACGTGATGGCCACCACCGATACCGCCATCCACGCCCATGTCCGCCTGCCTGCTGCGGCCTGGGGTGAAAAGGATGGCACTGTCACCAATTCCGACCGCACGATCAGCCGCCAGCGCGCGCTGATGCCGCTGCCCGGCGAGGTCAGGCCCGATTGGTGGATCGTGACGCAGGTTGCCCGCCGGATGGGCTGGCGCAACGCCTTCGCCTATGATCGTCCCGCCGAAATCTGGCGCGAACATGCCCGGCTGACCGCCTATCAGAATGATGGCGCGCGGCTGCTGAACCTGCGGGCGCAGGCGACGATCGGCAATGACGCCTATGATGCGATGGAACCCTTCCGCTGGGGCGGCACGCCCTTTGCCGACGGGCGCTTTTCGACCCCGGATGGCAAGGCGCGGCTGGTGCCGGTGACGCAAATGGACCTGCAGGGTCCGCTTAGGGACTGGCCGATGACGCTCAACACCGGGCGCTACCGCGATCAGTGGCACAGCATGACCCGCACCGGCCTAAGCCCCAAACTTGCGCGACACCGGGAAGAACCGCTGGTCGAAATCCATGCGGACGATGCCGCTCGGCTGGGCATAGCCGATGGTGATCTGTCCCGCGTATCGACGCCACAGGGGGAAAGCCTGTTCCGCGCGCGGATCAGCGATGGCCAGCGCCCCGGCGAAGTCTTTACGCCGATCCACTGGACCGACCAGCAATCGAGCGGCGGTCGCACCGGCCTGCTGCCGCGCCCCCTGGTCGATCCCCATTCGGGACAGCCGGGGTTCAAATCCACCCCCGTCCGGGTCGAAAAGCTCGTCACCGAATGGAAGGGTTTTCTGATCCTGCGCGGGGCCGAAGCCGTCCGCGTGCCATGCCTGTGGGCGACGCGCATCACTGTGCCGGGCGGCGCGCTCTACGAAGTGGCGGGCAATGGCGATCCGGCACGGCTGGAAGCCTGCCTGCCCAAGGGTGACCGGGTTGAGGCGATCGATCGGGCGCGCGGCACTCGCCGCGTCGCGATCATCCGCGACGGCAGGCTGGCGGGCGTGCTGATCGTCACGCGCACCGGCATATTGCCGAGCCGCTACTGGCTGATCGGGCAACTGGCGGTCGAGGGGGTCGGTGTATCGGTGCTGGCGGCGCGCGGGCCGGGGAACCAGCCCGACAAGGGAGCCATCATCTGTGTCTGTTTCGACATTGGCCTGAACATGATTGTCACGGCCATTCGTGAACAGGGTCTGGTCGATGTGTCCGCGATCGGCGCAGCTTTGGGGGCAGGAACCAATTGCGGGTCATGCCGCCCCGCGCTGGCCAGTATATTGGCGCAGGCACAACAGGAGACGCTTCATGCAGCCGAATGAGTTGCCGGATTCCCCGATAGCGCCCGGACAGGTGTGGCTGGTGGGGGCGGGGCCTGGCGATCCCGACCTCCTGACCCGCAAGGCCGAACGGCTGATCGCTGCTGCCGACATCGTCTTTTACGATGCATTGGTAGGGCCGGGGGTGCTTGGCCTGATCCCGCCAGGCGTGGAACGGGTGGGTGTCGGCAAGCGGTCGGGCCGCCACAGCAAAGCACAGGAAAGCATCAACCACCTCCTGCTCGCGGCGGCGAAGGCGGGGCGGCGCGTGGTCCGATTGAAGGGTGGCGATCCGTCCATCTTCGGCCGTTCGGCTGAGGAAATGGCGCATCTGGGCCGTGAAGGCATCCCCGTCCACATCTGCCCCGGCATCACCACGGCGAGCGCAGCGGCAGCGAGCGGCCATATGTCACTCACGCTGCGCGGCGTCGCGCGCGGGTTGACGCTGGTGACCGCCCATCTAATGGCCGGCGAGCCGCTCGCGCTTGACTGGCCGGCGCTTGCGAGCAGTGGGACGCTTGGCATCTACATGGGCCGCGCGGCGGCGAGCGAGATCAGCCGTAATCTGATCGATGCGGGGCGGCACCCTGACACGCCGGTCATGGTCGCAGTCAACGTCTCCCTGCCGACCGAGCGACTCATCCGGGGCAAACTCTCCGCGCTCGCCTTCCTGGTTCAGGCCGTCAGCGACAGGGAGCCAACCCTGTTGTTGATAGGCGAGGCGGTCGTGGATCATGGCCGCGCCGAAGCACAGGGCAATCGCGCCCTGCTACCCGCCTGACGACTTATCACAAGGGGCTGGTACGATCCCGCGTGCGGACGACCTGTTCCGGTGGCGGTTTGGCGTGGCTGAGACTGTTTGAGTGCCGCGCCTTAGTCCACGGGATATGGCGCGGCTGAGCTACGGTTTTCGTCCACCGTCACGGGGCGACCAATTGGTGGGAAAGCGCGTTGCAGGCAGTTTGGCCGCTCGCAGACCTTGCAACCGGCACCGATTTGCGTCGCCATGGCGGGATCGGCAAGGTCCAGCCCGCGCGCGTAGATCAGACGGGAGGCATGGCGAATATCGCAGCCAAGCCCAACAGCGAAAGTCTTGCTCGGCTCTGTGTAACCCGCGTTGCCGCTGCCCACCGTGCGGGCCACCCATAGATAGGTGCGCCCGTCCGGCATCTGCGCCACTTGGGTCAGCACTCGACCGGGTTGTGCGAAAGCTTCATAGACGTTCCACAGCGGGCAGGTGCCGCCCACGCGGGAAAAGTGAAAATCGGTCGCGGACTGTCGTTTCGAGATATTCCCTGCCCGGTCCACCCGGATGAAAAAGAATGGCACACCGCGTGCCTGTGCGCGCTGTAGCGTGGAAAGGCGGTGGCAAACCGTTTCGAAGCCGACACCAAAGCGGCGGCCGAGCTTCTCGATGTCGTAGGCCTCCTGTTCCGCCGCCGCCAGAAAAGGGCCGTAAGGCAGAATGAGCGCACCTGCGAAATAGTTGGCAAGACCGATCCGCGCCATCCTGCGCGCTTCCTCTCCAGTCAGAACCGGATCATTTGCCAATCGGTCGATCTCTTGGCCCAGTTCTAGGAAGCCCAATTGCGTGGCCATCTGGAAGGTCTGCTGGCCCGTATTCAGATTGGCCGAAACATGGAGCGTGCGGGTCAACGGATCGTAGCGACGCTGCGTCCAGTTGTTCTCAGCATCGCTGTCGTCACACAGGACGTGTACGCCATGGCGCTCCTTGAGCCACGCGATCACGCCGTTATGAATGGTTCGCGGTGTCAGACCGGCTTGCAGGTAAAGCCGTTCCGCCGCTTCATCCAGCGGTTCGACGTGATTGTGGCGGGCGTAAAAGAAATCGCGCACCTGTTCGAAAGGCATGCGCGGCGGGCCGCCGGCGACCCATTCGTCCCCTAGCTGCGCGGCCATCGCCTCGGATCGTTCCGAGGCTTCGCGATAGCGCCGATGCAGCGATATGAGCGTGCGACCAACAGCGGGCATGTTCATCGCCAGTTCGCGCACTTCGGCCAGCGAGATTGTATCCGACCCATCCGACAGGGCGTCGCGCAGGTCGGTAATGAGCCGCGCTTCCTCGTCGTCGGAGAAGAGCTGGACATCGATACCGAATATGGCGTTGATCTTCACCAGCACCGGCACGGTCAGCGGCCGCTGATTCTGTTCCAGTTGGTTGAGATAACTGGCTGATATGCCGAGCGCTTGTGCCAGTTCGATCTGCTTGAGCTTCTTTTCCTCCCGCAGCCGCCGCAATCGCACGCCCATAAATGCCTTGCGCATCAATCTGCCGCTCTTCGCATTATTTGCAAATTCTCAGGCCCCGATCTCGTTATCGTTGAATATCAGCGCATTTTTGCATTAGTCGCAATCTGAAATGTTTGCGAAAGGCTCAGGCCGCGAGATTGCGCAGCACGTAAGGCAGGATGCCACCATTCAGGTAGTAAGCCAGCTCGTCGGTCGTATCGATGCAGCAGAGCGTCTTGAAGCTGAAGCGCAGGCCATCCGCCCATTCCCCTTCCACCATCACGATTTGGCGCGGCTGCAGTCCGGCGAGGCCGGTAATGGTAAATCGCTCGTCACCACGTAGGAAGAAACGATTGCGGGTCATCCCATCGGTAAACTGTAGCGGCAGGACGCCCATGCCGACAAGGTTGGAGCGGTGAATGCGTTCGAAGCTCTCGGCGATGACCGCGCGAATTCCAAGTAGCGCAGTTCCTTTCGCAGCCCAGTCGCGGGATGAGCCGGTGCCATATTCCTTGCCAGCCATAATGATCAGGGGCGTCCCGGCCGCCTTGTGCCGCATGGCAGCCTCATAAATCGGCAGACTTTCGCCGTTCAGCATCGTGTTGCCACCCTCGATACCGCCCATCATTTCGTTGCGGATGCGGATATTGGCGAAGGTGCCGCGCATCATGATCTCATGGTTTCCGCGACGGCAGCCATAGCTGTTGAAATCTGCAGGAAGCACCTGTTGCTCCTGCAACCATTGGCCTGCGGGTGAGGAAGCTTTGATCGATCCTGCCGGTGAGATATGATCTGTGGTGATCGAATCCCCGAAGATGGCGAGGCACCGCGCCGCGATGATATCGGTCACCGGCGCAGGCTGACGATCCAGGGCTTCGAAGAAGGGCGGTTCCGCGACGTAGGTGGAGGACGTCGGCCATTCATATGTAGCACCTTTCTTGACCGCCAGCGCCCTCCAGCGCGCGTCGCCTTCGTAAACATCGGCATAGCGGGCGGCGAACATCTCAGGATCGATTGAAGTGGCGATAGTGGCGGCGATTTCGGCGTTGGATGGCCAGACGTCGCGTAGATATACGGGCTGTCCGTCCCTGCCATTGCCGAGCGGTTCGGTGCTAATGTCGCGCGACACGCTACCCAGCAGGGCGTAGGCGACTACCAGCGGCGGCGAGGCCAGATAGTTGGCGCGAACATCGGGTAAAATGCGGCCTTCAAAGTTGCGATTGCCCGATAGCACGGCAGCAGTGACAAGGCCGTTCCGGTTGATCGCCTCGCTGATCGACGTTTCCAGCGAACCGGAATTGCCAATGCAGGTCATGCAACCATAGCCGGTCAGCGCGAAGCCCAGCGCGTCAAGGTCTTCCTGAAGGCCGGAGCGGACGAGATAGTCGGTCACCACCTTGCTGCCGGGGGAGAGCGTCGCACGCACCCAGGGTTTAGGCACCAGACCCAGCGCCCGTGCCTTGCGAGCGACCAGACCAGCCGCGACGAGTACCGAAGGATTGGAGGTGTTGGTGCAACTGGTGATCGCAGCGATGGCGATGTCACCATGGCCAAGCGTGAAGTCCGCGCCGTTAACCGGCACGCGAGCGTTCAGTTCGTCCGCCTTGCCGTAGGCGCCTGCCAGTTCGGTGCGCAGGCCTTGGGCTACATCCTTGAGCCGCACGCGATCCTGCGGACGGCGCGGGCCTGCAACAGATGGAAGCACCGAGGCCAGGTCAAGCTCCAGCAGATCGGTGAAAACGGGCTCCGGGCCGGCCGCATCGCGCCACATCCCCTGCGCCTTCGCATAGGCCTCGACCAGCGCCACCCGCCTTTCATCCCGCCCGGTTAGGCGAAGATAGGCAATGGTCGCTTGATCAACCGGAAAGAAGCCGCACGTCGCGCCATATTCCGGGGCCATGTTGGCGATGGTCGCGCGGTCCGCCAGCGGTAGGGCGTCGAGCCCGGCGCCACAGAACTCCACGAAACGCCCGACCGCCCCATGCGCGCGCAGCATCTGGGTGATGGTGAGCACCAGATCGGTCGCGGTCACGCCCTCGGTCAGCGCGCCTGTCAGGCGGAAGCCGACGACCTCGGGAATGAGCATCGACACCGGCTGCCCCAGCATGGCGGCTTCGGCTTCTATCCCGCCCACGCCCCAGCCCAGCACGCCAAGGCCGCCGACCATCGTAGTATGGCTGTCCGTGCCGACGCAGGTGTCGGGATAGGCGATCATGGCAGCGCTTTCGTCCGCGCTGGTCCAGACAGTCTGGGCGATGTGCTCCAGGTTCACCTGATGGCAGATGCCGGTGCCCGGCGGCACGACCTTCAGATTGTCGAGCGTGGCCGCCCCCCATTTGAGGAATTCGTAGCGTTCGGCATTGCGCGCATATTCGATGGCGACATTGGCATCGAACGCATTTGCCGTGCTGGCCTCATCTGCCATGACGCTATGATCGATTACCAGGTGGATCGGTATCTGAGGATTGATCCGCGACGCATCGGCGCCCCACCGGTTCATGGTGTCGCGCATGGCGGCCAGATCGACGATGCACGGAACCCCGGTGAAGTCCTGCATCAGCACGCGGGCCGGACGGTACTGGATCTCGCGCGTGGAGCGATAGTCCCGCTGCCATTCGACGAAGGCGCGGATGTCATCCACCGTGACCGAAGCGCCGTCCTCGAAGCGCAGGAGGTTTTCAAGCAGCACTTTGAGGCTGAAGGGTAGGCGGCTGATGTCGCCCAATCGCTCAGCTGCGCGGGGGAGGCTGTAATAAGCATAATCCTGCGCCTCGACGGTCAGGGTGGTGCGGGTGCCCAAGGTGTCGCGGCCTATGGCGGTCATGGCGATGGTCCTGTAATCTCGTGATTGGCACGCGCATGGAAAGACGACCTTCCGATCCATCGAGATGGAAGACCACCCTCACGCAGGGATACTGGAAAGCAGAAGGCGTCTAGGTCTGCGGGACCGCTTCGGGCACGATCGTCTTCACGATCGACGCGTCGAGTTCTTCGTAAGCATGGAGGCCGATCGTCTCGTAAAGCTCGGCGCGGGTTTGCATGGCATCGACCATGGCGTGCGCGCCGCCGTCCCGTGCAATCGCGGCATAGAGCAGGCTCTGCGCCTTGTTGGCGACACGAAGCGAGGAGACGGGCCAGATGACCATCTTGTAGCCCATCGCCTCGAACTCATCGGCGGTGTAGAATGGGGTCTTGCCGAACTCGGTCATGTTGGCGAGGAGCGGTATGGTTGGGAGGGCTGCGGCGAACTTTTCGAACATTTCGCGAGTGTTCAGTGCTTCGGGGAAGATCGCGTCGGCTCCGGCATCGACATAGAGCCTGGCGCGATCCACAGCGGCATCGAAGCCCTCGACCCCGGCGGCGTCGGTGCGCGCGACGATCATGATGTCGCGGCTTGCCTTTTTCGCGGCGGCGACCTTGGTGGCCATGTCGACAGGGGAGACAAGTGCCTTGCCGTTGAGGTGTCCGCACTTTTTGGGCAGGATCTGGTCTTCCAGATGGACCGCCCCTGCGCCCGCCTCCTCAAAAGAGCGGACCATGTGCATGACATTAAGTGCTTCGCCATAGCCGGTGTCTCCGTCCACCAGCAGCGGCAGCCCGGAAGAGCGCACAATCTGGCGAATGAAGAATGTCACCTCATCCACGGTGATAATGCCAAGGTCCGGCAGGCCCATAGAGGCGGTCATCGCTGCGCCGGACAGGTAAAGCCCGTCGAACCCGGCGTTGCGCGCCTGGATCGCGGCCTGGCCGTTGTGCGCGCCGGGCAGCCGATAGATGCCCGGACGCGCCAACGCGGCGCGGAAGCGTTTGCCGGCGGATTCGGTGGGAAGGTCGTCAGCGAGAAGGTAGGGCAATGGGTGTCTCCTCAAGCTGCTTCGCTGCGCTGGGCGAGCGGCACGAAAGGCAGGTTTTCCGGGCCGGTATAGTTGGCCGATGGGCGGATGATCTTGTTGTCCACGCGCTGCTCGATCACATGCGCGGCCCAGCCCGACGTGCGGGCAATCACAAAGAGTGGCGTGAACATCGCAGTTGGCACGCCCATCAGATTGTAGGATACCGCCGAAAACCAGTCGAGATTGGGGAACATGGCCTTGGCGTCCCACATCACGCGCTCGATCCGTTCGGCGACGGCATATTGGCGCTGGGCGCCTGCCTCGTCCGCCAGCGCCTTGGCGACGCGCTTGATGACGACATTGCGCGGATCGGAAATCGTGTAGACCGGGTGGCCAAAGCCGATCACCACTTCCTTGGCCTCTACCCGGCGCCGAATGTCGGCTTCGGCCTCGTCAGGGGTCGCGTAGCGTTTCTGGATTTCGTAGGCGACTTCGTTGGCCCCCCCATGCTTTGGCCCGCGCAGCGCGCCGATGGCGCCTGCGATGCATGAATACATGTCCGACCCGGTGCCGGCGATGACGCGCGCTGTGAAAGTGGAGGCGTTGAATTCATGCTCGGCATAGAGGATCAAAGAGGTATGCATGGCGCGTACCCAGCGTGGCGGGGCAGGCCTGCCATGCAGCAGATGAAGGAAATGCCCGCCGATGCTGTCGTCGTCGGTCTCTACCTCAATGCGGCGGCCATGGTGGGCAAAGTGATACCAATAGAGCAGGATGGAGCCGAGCGAGGCCATCAGCCGGTCGGCGACATCGCGCGCGTCGGGTTGGTTGTGGTCGTACGTTTCGGGCAGCACGCATCCCAGGGCAGAAACACCAGAGCGCATCACGTCCATCGGATGCGCGGCGGCCGGAATAGCTTCGAGCGCTGACTTCACCGAATGGGGCAGCCCGCGCAGACCCTTGAGCTTGGCCTTGTAGGCGGCCAGTTGCGGTGCAGTGGGCAGTTCACCATGGACCAGTAGGTGAGCGATTTCCTCGAATTCGGCCCCCTCGGCGAATTCCAGAATGTCGTAGCCGCGATAATGCAGATCGTTGCCGGTCTTGCCGACAGTGCACAAAGCGGTGTTGCCCGCGGCAATGCCCGAAAGCGCAACCGATTTTTTGGGTTTGAAGGCAGTTTCGGCGTTCATGCGGCATAGTCCCGTTTGTGGGTGAGCGTGGTGAAAGTGAAGCGGCCACTGGCGGCCATGGTCCGGCCGCCGTCCTGTGTCGCGGTCGCGAATACAGAGACGATTATGGCCTGATGATCGGCGCTGACCGACCAGGTTTCGAGATCGACGCCGGGCGAGGCGAAGCCTTCGTTGAGCTGGACAGATTCGCATCTGGCAAAGCGGATCGTGCCGACCAGATGCGAGGAAGCGCGATCGGCGGCGGCGCTGACCATGGCTCCGAAAAGGTCGAGACCCTTTTCCGGGCGGTTGGAGATCATGTCTGTCCTCCTTCCAGTATAGCGGCGGGCACGCGCACACGACCATCCATGAGGATGCGGGCGCTGCGGCTCATGATCGCCTTGGTAACGGTCCAATTGCCGTCCACCAGCGCGGCCTCGGCTCCGACGCGCAGGCTGCCGGAAGGATGGCCGAACGTGACTGCTTTGCGTTCTCCTCCACCCGCCGCAAGATTCACGAGGGTTCCGGGCACGGCGGCAGCCGCCGCGATCGCGACCGAAGCGGTGCCCATCATCGCATGGTGCAGCTTGCCCATCGAGAGCGCCCGCACCAGTAAGTCGATCTCTCCTGCCATCACATGTCGGCCGCTTGCCGTGCGATGATCGACGGGCGGGGCGACGAAGGCGATCTTGGGTGTGTGCTGGCGCTTCGCCGCCTCCTCTGGCGTCCCGATCAGCCCCAGCTTGAGCGCGCCGATGGTGCGCAGTGCCTCGAAGCGTGCGAGTGCAGCCGCATCGCCGTTTACGGCTTCCCGCAGTTCAGTGCCGGTATAGCCGAGATCCTTGGCATCGACGAAGATCGTTGGAATGCCCGCGTCGATGAGCGTGGCCCTGATCCGCCCGCCAGCGACTAGTTCGTCAGGCACTTCGAGATCGTCCACCACATTGCCGGTCGGGAACATCGCGCCGCCCTCATCGGCAGGGTCGAGAAATTCCAGCACGATCTCGGCAGCGGGAAAGGTCACCCCGTCCAGCGTGAATTCGCCTGTTTCCTGCACCGCGCCGCCGTTGACCGGGACATGAGTGATAATGGTCTTGCCGATATTGGCCTGCCAGATGCGCACGGTGCGCACCCCATCCGAACCGGCGTCCACATAGCCTGCATGGATCGCGAACGCCCCGGCAGCAGTCGAGAGATTGCCGCAATTGCCCGACCAGTCGACAAAGTCGCTATCGATGGAAACCTGCCCGTAGAGATATTCGACGTCATGGCCGGGGCGGGCGCTGGGCGAAAGGATGACGCACTTGCTGGTGCTGGACGTCGCGCCGCCCATGCCGTCGATTTGCGCGCCGTAAGGGTCGGGGCTGCCGACCACCCGCTGGAACAGGCGGTTGCGGACCGGGCCGGGAATGCGGGCCGCTTCGGGTAGATCTTCCAGACGGAAGAATACGCCCTTGCTGGTGCCGCCGCGCATATAGGTGGCGGGGATGGCGATCTGGGACATCAGACGGTCGCCGTTTCGCAAGCCAGGAAGTCGGCGGCAAAACGCTGCAGCACCCCGCCTGCCTCATAGATCGAGACTTCCTCAGCCGTATCCAGGCGGCAGGTCACGGGTACGCGCGTGATCGCTTCGTCGGCATGGCGGATCACCAGAGTCAGTGTGGCGCGCGGGCAGCGTTCGCCTTCCACATCATAGGTTTCGGTGCCGTCGAGGCCCAGCGTCAGGCGGGTGGTGCCGGGCTGAAACTCCAGCGGCAGTACGCCCATGCCGATGAGGTTGGTGCGGTGGATGCGTTCGAACCCTTCAGCGACGATGGCTTCCACGCCCGCAAGCCGCACGCCCTTGGCCGCCCAGTCGCGCGAGGAGCCCTGTCCATAATCTGCCCCGGCAATGATGATGAGGGGCTGACGGCGATCCAGATAGGTTTCGATGGCTTCCCACATGCGGATGACCTTGCCCTCTGGCTCTACGCGGGCGAGCGAGCCTTTCTGTACCGCGCCATCGACCACGGCCATTTCATTGACCAGTTGCGGATTGGCGAAGGTGGCGCGCATCGCGGTCAAATGATCGCCGCGATGGGTGGCGTAAGAGTTGAAGTCTTCCTCCGGCAGCCCCATCCGCGCCAGATATTCGCCGGCTGCCGAACTGGGGAGGATCGCATTGGAGGGCGAGAGATGGTCGGTGGTAATATTGTCGGGCAGGATCGCCAGCGGCCTCATGGCCTTCAAGGTTCGCGGGAAGGCAGCCATCGCGCCCACGCCTTCGGTATCCCAATAGGGCGGGCGACGGATAAAGGTAGATTGCGGTCGCCAGTTGTAGAGCGGGCTGGCCTTGTCGCGGCTACGCGGGGCAAACATCGGATCGTAGATTGCGCGAAACTGCTGCGGCTTCACAAAGGCTGCCACGATGGCGTCGATCTCCTCATCACTCGGCCACAAGTCGGCCAGACGGATGTCTCTGCCCTCCGCCACGCCGAGCACATCATTTTCGATATCGAAGCGCATGGTGCCCGCTATCGCATAAGCGACCACCAGTGGCGGCGACGCGAGAAAGGCCTGCCTGGCGTAAGGATGGATGCGCCCGTCGAAGTTGCGGTTCCCCGACAGCACGGCGGTGGCGTAGAGGTCGCGCTCGATGATCTCGCTCTGGATCGCAGGATCGAGCGCGCCGGACATGCCGTTGCAGGTGGTGCAGGCATAGGCAACGATGCCGAACCCCAATTTTTCCAGTTCGGGCAGCAGCCCGGCTTCTTCCAGATAGAGCCGCGCAACCTTGGAACCGGGCGCGAAGGAGGTTTTGACCCATGGCTTGCGCGCCAGGCCCAGTGCATTCGCCTTTTTCGCGACCAGTCCGGCGGCGACCACGTTGCGCGGGTTCGACGTATTGGTGCAACTGGTGATCGCAGCAATGATCACGGCGCCGTCTGGCAGCAGCCCCTCGCGCTCCTGCGCCTTGGCCTCTACAAGATCGCCGGCGATGCCGCGTTCTGCCAGCGCCGACGTCGGCAGGCGGCGGTGCGGGTTGGATGGACCGGCCATGTTGCGTACTACGGTGGACAGGTCGAACTCCAGAACGCGCTCATATTCGGCGGCGCGCAGATCATCGGCCCACAGCCCGGTGTGCTTTGCGTAAGCCTCGACCAGGCGGACATGTGCTGCATCGCGTCCGGTCAGCAACAAATAGTCGATCGTCTGGCTGTCGATGTGGAACATCGCGGCAGTGGCGCCATATTCGGGGCACATGTTGGAGATCGTCGCGCGGTCGCCGATTGAGAGGCCGTCGGCGCCTTCGCCGAAGAACTCGATCCAGGAGCCGACGACGCGGCTCTGACGCAGGAATTCTGTGATTGCGAGCACGATGTCAGTGGCCGTTATCCCCGGCTTGCGGCGGCCGGTCAGGCGCACGCCGACAATATCGGGCAGGCGCATCATCGAGGCGCGGCCGAGCATGACCGTTTCGGCCTCCAGCCCGCCGACGCCGATGGCGATGACGCCCAGCGCGTCGACGTGCGGAGTGTGGCTGTCGGTGCCCACGCACGTATCCGGGAAGGCGACGCCATCGCGCAGCTGGATGACGGGCGACATCTTTTCCAGGTTGATCTGGTGCATGATGCCGTTACCCGCCGGGATCACGTCGACATTCTCGAACGCGCTCTTGGTCCATTCGATGAAGTGGAAGCGATCCTCGTTGCGGCGCTCCTCGATCGCGCGGTTCTTGTCGAACGCCTGCGGGTCGAAGCCGCCATATTCGACCGCAAGCGAGTGGTCGACGATCAACTGGGTCGGCACCACGGGGTTGACCTTGGCGGGATCGCCGCCCTGATCGGCGATCGCGTCACGTAGTCCTGCCAGATCGACAAGCGCCGTCTGGCCAAGAATGTCGTGGCACACGACACGCGCGGGATACCACGGAAAATCGAGATCGCGCCTGCGTTCTACGATCTGGGTCAGCGCGTCGGTCAGCAGCGCAGGATCGCAGCGGCGGACGAGTTGTTCTGCCAGCACACGCGAGACATAAGGCAGGCCAGCATAAGCGCCGGGGCGGATCGCTTCGATCGCGGCGCGCGTGTCGAAATAGTCGACTGCGGTGCCGGGCAGCGGTTTGCGATAGGCATCGTTCATCGGCGCTGGGTCTTCCATCAGGGTATCGACATCAGGATCGGGTCGGGGCGCTCCATCCTGCGCCATGGGGGCGTTATCGGCCGTGCGCGGCTTTTCGAAAATGGCTGAAAAGGCGAAGGGGTGCGGACGGATTTCTGCAAATCAGCGAATTTTGCGAATTGCGGTCATCGCATGACCCGTCTCGTCCGCACCCCCATGCGAAGCGCGTGCGGTCGACTAGCGGAGCATTAGCCCTCAAGTTCCCGGCGGACGATGTCGGCGCCCGCGCCCAGGGCGTTCAACTTGCCGCGCGCCACCTGCCGGGACAGCGGTGCCATCCCGCAATTGGTCGACGGATAGAGCTTGTCGGCATCGACGAACTGGAGAGCCTTGCGCAGCGTATCGGCCACCTCCTCCGGGGTCTCGATGGCATCGCTCGCCACGTCGATGGCGCCGACCATCACCTTCTTGCCCCGGATCAGTTCGATCAGGTCCAGCGGAACGCGGGAGCGGTGGCATTCCAGCGAGATGATGTCGATCTTGGACTTTTGCAGGTTGGGGAAGGTCTCCTCATACTGCCGCCATTCCGATCCCAGCGTCTTCTTCCAGTCCGTATTCGCCTTGATGCCGTAGCCGTAGCAGATGTGGACCGCCGTTTCGCATGTCAGCCCCTCGGTCGCGCGTTCCAGAGTAGCGATTCCCCAGTCGTTCGCCTCTTCAAAGAACACGTTAAAGGCTGGTTCGTCGAACTGGATCACATCGACACCCGCCGCTTCCAACGCCTTTGCCTCCTGATTGAGGAGCGTCGCGAACTCCCAGGCCAGCTTCTCGCGGCTGCGATAATGGGCATCGTACAATGTATCGATCATCGTCATCGGGCCGGGCAGCGTCCACTTGATCGGCTGGCTGGTCTGGGCGCGCAGATATGTCGCATCGTCGACGAAAACGGGCTTCGGTCGTGCGACCGCGCCCACGACCGTGGGCACGCTGGCATCGTAGCGATTGCGAATCCTGACGGTCTCGCGCTTTTCAAAATCGACGCCGCTCAGATGCTCGATGAAGGTCGTGACGAAATGCTGGCGGGTCTGTTCGCCATCGCCGAAGATGTCGATCCCCGCCTGCCGCTGGTCGTCCAGGGCCAGGCGCAGGGCATCCTGCTTGGCGACGGCCAATTCATCACCCTTCAGCTTCCAGGGTGACCAAAGCTTCTCAGGCTCCGCAAGCCATGATGGCTTGGGCAGACTGCCGGCGGTCGATGTGGGCAATATTCTATTCATGATGGAGGGCCTTTTCTTCTATTGGGTCAGATCATGTTCTTGGGTGCTTGTGTGGCGGACCATTGCGAGAGAAGTTGGCCGTAAGGTTTGATGAAATTCTCTTCTGCGAACCGGCCCTGCTCGATGCCCAGGCGGCTTCGTTCCTCGCGGTCGTAGTCAATGCGCGTGGACGAAAAGTCCTGATGCGTCAGGCTGGGCCGGAAGCGCGTTCCCGCTGTGCGATTGGCGTTGTAGATTTCGGGCCGGTAGATCTTCTGAAAGGATTCCATCGTGCTGATGGTGCCGATCAGTTCCAGGTTGCTGTAGTCGCCGAGCAGATCCCCGGCGAAATAGAAGGCCATGGGCGAGCGGCTGCCCCGTGGCATGAAAAAGCGGACCTTAAGACCCATCTTCGCGAAATATTCGTCGGTCGGCGAGAATTCACTTTGCCGGTATTCGAAGCCCAGAATGGGGTGATGGTTTTCCGTGCGATGGTAGGTCTTGCTGCTGGATACGCTCAGGCAGATGACGGGAGGCTTGGAAAAATTGGCCTTGTACGTATTGGACTGCACGAAATGGCGGAACAGACGGCCGTGCAGATCACCAAAGCCGTCCGGCGTGTCGAAACCGACGCGGTCCCGGTTGTGCGCCGCCAGCAGCACGCTGAAATCATAGTCGCGCAGGTAGGATGAGAAGTTGTTTCCGACGATGCCGGCAATGCGATTGTCCGTCTTGCGATCGATGATGCTGGTGTTCAGGATTTCGATGATGGGAAACGCCGTGAGGCCGTTGGCAGCGGCAAGGCTCATCGCGACGGAAATGATATCCAGTTCCATGCCGTAGCGATCCCCATCGGGATTATCCCAATCGGCTAGGTCGTTGAAACGGTTGTCGATCATCTTCAGCACGCCACGCAGATTCTCCTGCCGGTTCTTCCCTCTGGCCAGATTGGCGAAGTTGGTCGTGATACGCGTGGTATCCGACGGGCGATAATCGTCGTCAAAGCGAAGGCGCGTGATGGAAAAGGTAAGATCCTCGCCTGTCATGGTCCGATGCCCTGATGGCTGCTTGTCGGTGGCGATGGTCGGCGTGCTGTGGTCGTGGCGGGAAAGGGCAGGATTGGCGCAAGTCACGGGCATGCAAAGGCTCCTTCGGTCCGGCGCGAACGCCGTCCGTCTTTAGCGGGCTGAATGATGGGAGATTGGCGGCGCGCCGCTTCCGTCAGGGGTCAGCCTGATGGCACGGCGCGCGGACGCATTCGTCGGTAGCGAATGAAGCGGAACAGGATTGGAAGCATTGACCGATCACCTGCATTTGCCGGGCGGAAGGGCCAAAGAAGAACGCGCAAGGCATGAATTACCCGGAAAGTGCTTTACGGCACGGGCAACGCTTCAAGCGCGATCCATCGGAGGAACCCCCGTCCGAGGAAAGTTATGGCGCCGAAGGCAGGTCTCCTGGCTTACGGGTCATCGCGGTGGTTCCGGCCTTCCCGGGTTTCTTGCAAAAACCCAGTGACGCGAAATGGAACCGCCGCTCGCCGCTTACAGTTGCGGGGGCAGCGCCGGACTCTGCCTCGAAAAGGCACCACCGGCTTCCCGTCTTAGCCCCACCGTCATGCCTGAGGTGGGGAACCTTGACAGGATCGTTTGACGCCATTCAAGCATAATTGTCAAGAGTTATATAAAGATTTCTTTATATAGCGCAGGCGGCTGTGCGTTCAGCCCTCGGCGGCAGTCGGGCGGCTCCACCGAAGCCGTCGCCAAACCTGTGAATCAATGGAGTCAGCAAGATGGCCCTCACGCCCCGACCATCGTGGCGCGGCTGCCCAGCTTAACGTGATCAGTCCGATCAATGGAATGACAGCGGCCCGATCTTCTGGACTATGTCGCCAGCGCGATTGGCACCCGATAGATCGCCTCGGCATTGCCCCCAAGGGAACGGCACAGGTTGAGGCCCGCGTGTAGCAGAGGCAGTGCCAGTCTTTTTTGCGACCCAGACAGGCGTACTTCGGGCCCTGCGATACTGAGCGCACCTACGAGCCGGTCGCCATGGCCGATCACCGGCACCGAAAGCGAGGCAACGTGCGGCGTCGTAACGCCAGAGGTATAGATGGGCAGGGGCGGTAGTGCGGGTTTAACCTCCGGCCAGTTCTCGAACAAAAGCAGCAACTGCGCGGATGCCGATCCATCGAGCGGCCGCTGTGTGCCTGGCTGGACGTCGAGCCGCAGATTGCTTGGAGAATTTACCCGAAACAGGCAAAGCCGCACATCTCCCTGACGCACATAGAATGTCGCTGTTTCCTCGGTTTCGAAGGCGAGTTTGGCGAGAATCGGCTGGACATGCTTTTCAAGATCGTTGCCCTCCCTGAAGATCGAGTTGAGCCGAGCCACCTCGCTGCCCAACTGATACTGGCCGTCGGGCATCCTGATCAGGAGATTATAGCGTTCCAGCGAGACGGCCAGGCGCATGATGGTGCTTTTGACCAAGCCAGTGCGCTCGGCAAGCTCGGCAAGACCAAGAACGCCGTCGCCCTGTTTGAAGCTTGTCAGCAGCAGCAGCCCTCGTTCAAGGGCGGCTACGCCTTCCAGTGCCGGTCGATCCTTGAAGTCCGTCGCCATCGCAATCCCTCTGAAACTTCGACTGCTGTAGCGGACGGGCAGGGATCAGGCTATCAAATCCCTTCGCAACCCAAACGCTTGAGCGTTTCTTCAACCCAGGCGCGCGGATTTTCGCCCCGGCGGATCTTGGCCATCTGCTCGGTTTCGGCAGCATGCTTTGCCGCTGCTTTGGCGCACACAGCCTCCGCTTCGTCGATGGTGACGGCAATAAGGCCATCGTCGTCGCCAAGGATCAGGTCGCCCGGCTGGATCACCATGCCGTCAATGGCAATCGGCACATTCACTTCGCCGGGGCCGTCCTTGTAAGGCCCACGGTGCGTGATGCCAGCGGCAAAGACCGGAAAGCTGCCCGCCCGGATCGCCGCGGCGTCGCGAATGGCGCCGAAGATCACGATGCCGGCAAGGCCGCGGCTTTCTGCATGGGCGACCATGAGCTCACCGATCAGGGCGTTGGTCAGGTCACCGCCGCCGTCGACCACCACCACATCGCCCGGTTCGGCAATATCGAGCGCGCGGTGCAGCATGAGATTGTCGCCGGGCCGTGCCTTCACGGTGACGGCAGGTCCAGCCAGAACGCCGCCGCCGTGCATGGGGCGAAGCGCCGCGCCGCCAGCGAACATGCGGTTCATGGCGTCGCTCACATTCGCGACCGGCAATTGTGCGGCACGCTTGACCAGATCGGCGGGCACGCGACGCTCGACGGGCAATACTCGGAAACCGATGCTCATAAAATCTCCAGTCGCGATCAGAATTTGAAACGGAAGCCAACGCGATAGACGCGGCCAAATGTGTCATAGAGCTGGGTGTTGGTCGCCACCGCGATCGATCCGTCGCCCGGCGCATAGGGCGGCTCCTGATCAAGGACGTTCTGGACGTTGAAATACATCTCCGCGCCCTTGCCCAGATCCTCGAACCGATAAGCAAAGCGCATGTCCCAATAGGCTTGCGGCTTGATGTGCTGCAGGCTGACTGCCTGCGGACCCTTGGTATTGTCGTAACGTCCGCCACCGATGAACCGCAGCTGGTTGAACCAGTTGAAATTGCCGTGCGTGAAATCGGCCTGGGCGTTGACGCGCCAGTGCGGGTTGGAATTGATACCCACTTCGCCCGCCCGGTCGATGGAAGGCGACCCCGGTGTCGTCGTCGCAAGTTTGCCGACATAGGAAATGATGCTGCGCAGCGACAGTGAGTTGGACATATCCGCGAAAGGCACGCGATAGCTCAATTCAACATCGACGCCGTTGGTGACGAGCGTGGAGAGGTTGATCGGATAGGCCGTCAGAGCCGAGATATTTCCGGCTGCGTCGCGGGTGATGAAGCCACAGGCCAGTTGGTTGCCGGCAAAGCACTGGTCAACGCCCTGTTGCGCCGACAGCGAACCGATCGCATCGTTGATCTTGATGTCGTAATAATCCGCCGAAATGCTGAGGCCAGGAACGAAGCTCGGCTGGAACACCGCCCCCAACGTCAGCGTGTCCGCCCTTTCCGGTTGCAGGTTGGCGTTGCCGGTCGTGGTGATGAAAATGCCCGATGTACGGACATTGTTCTTGAACGGGTCCACCACCGTCGCCGACTGGGTCCGCCCGCTGGTGAAGAGTTCGGACAGATTGGGGGCGCGGATGTCGCGGGAGCGGGTGGCACGCAGGCGCAGCGAGCTGACCGGCGTCCAGCTGAGGCCCGCCTTCCAGGTGGTGACGCCGCCGCTGGTCGAATAATCGGTATAGCGAACCGCACCGTTGAATTCGAGTTCGCGGGCGAAGGGCAGATCCTTCAGAAGCGGTATGACGGTTTCGAGATAGCCTTCCTTCACATTATAGCTGCCGGACCAAGGCTGGGGATTGGCGAACAGGAAGGCGCCGGCCTGCGAGAGCGGATCGACGGCCAACTGCGCCTGTTCCTTGCGATATTCGCCGCCGGTAGCGAAGGAGATCGGGCCAGCCCAACCTTCGAACAAAGTGCCCGAAATATTGATGGCTGCGACATCTTCCTTGAAAACCGAGTCGGTGCGGCTGAGACCGCGCGTATAGGCCAGCGCCGCGGCGGAAGGCGAGCCGACGCCAAACGGATTGAACGGGGCGCAGCCATTAGTGGGGTCAGTCAGCGTCGATCGGCAGACAATCGCGCCATTGGCCGGATTGACGACCGCATCCACCGCGCGGGTGAAGTTGGGCGTGATTTCATTGTTGATGACGTCGGTCTGCTGGCGGGTGCGGCCATGCTGATAATAGCCATTGACCTTCAGCCCACCAAGCTCGCCAGCGAAGCCCGTGACGTAGCGATCGGTCTTGGTATCCACGGACACGTCCGCCAGCCCGCCCTCGATCGACCAGCGCAGCATCGTCAGTGAGGTGACCTGCGGATTGGCGTCCAGCAGCGTGCGAAGCGGCGTAGGCAGGAAGGCGTTATCGCGACGAATCGTTATCGGGTTGGTCGCGAGATGGCGATTGGCCGAGGTTGAATAGCGAGTATAGGTCCAGCCATAGGACGCTTCACCAAATACCGACCACCGATCGGTCAGTTCATATTCGGCGCGACCGAAGAAGGCGGCCCGTTCCAGCGGACGATTGATTTCCTGAAGGAATTCGGTGTTGAAGCCGTCGCCGCCGATCTGCTGTGTCGCGGTGGTGTATGAACCATAATTATAGGGCAACACCGTTCCGCCGGGACCAAACTGGATGCCGCGGAACAGCGCATTCTGGGCCGCGCTTCCGCCGTTGCCAGTGCTGATCATGCCGCCGTTGCTGCCAATCGCGCGCACATCTTCCGCTGCGATCAGGGCAGGACCGCCTGCCGGGCCGTTGATGAGGTTGGACCCGCGCCGGGCCCAGGCCCGTTCGCCTTCCAAAATGCCCTTGTTCCGATAATATTCGGCGCTTCCGAGCAGGCGCAGCCGGCTATCGGCTAGCGCAATGCCGCCCGTCAGCGAGCCACGCAGTTCCTGATTATCCCCTTCATCGGCGATGCCGGTGGAAACTTCGCCCTTCAGCCCCTCGAACTTCGTATCGAGGACGAAGTTGACGACGCCGGCAACAGCGTCCGAGCCATAGGCCGCCGAAGCGCCCCCGGTCACGACATCGACGCGCTGGACAAGGCCGGCAGGCAGCAGGTTGACGTCGACCGTGCCATATTGGCTGGCAGCGACGAAGCGGCGGCCATCGAGCAAAGTCAGCGTGCGCACCGCGCCCAGGTTGCGCAGATTGAGGAAGCTCTGTCCGCCGCCCTGTGTGCCGGTCGCGCGCTGCGGGCCGCTGGTTGCGGTCAGCGCAGGAAGCGTCCGAAGCGAATCGGCGATGGTCGACGGCGCAGCCTTGCTCAACTGGTCCGCGTTGAGAACCGTGACCGGCGTGGGGGTGGTGAAGCCGGTGCGGCCGATGCGCGAGCCGGTAACGACGATGTCACTCGTTCCAGCGTCGGGCGCGGTGTCGCCTGCGTCAATCGCGCCTTGTTCGGATGAGGCTGCAGCAGCGGCGTCCGGCGCCGCCTGGCCGTAGGCGACGGGTACTGCCACGAATGCGGCGACCGAGCCGAGCAATAAGGATTTTCCAAATTTGGACGCAATGACTGCCGATTTCATGAACCTCTCCTCCCGATAGCGTTTGCCATTGCCGCCCTCATAATCGCCAGGAAAGTGATTGCAATCATATTTTGAAACGTCGTTGCGTTTCAGTGAAAATGCCTTAGAGATCGTGACCGACTCGAATTCGAGCGTTTGGAGAGGAGATACAGTATGACCCCTGTTCGCCGCGCACTGGCAGCCACGACCGCTGTCGGAGCCATCATGTTCATGTGCTCCGCACCTGCATCGGCCCAGTCGGCAGTCGCGCCTGCTCAGGACGACGACAGCTCGATGCAGCTGCCTCGCGCCCCCGAAGCCGGTGCAGCGGATGCCGGGCCTAGCGCAGCGGACATCGTTGTCACCGGATCGCGCGTCGCGCGTCCGGGCTTTACCTCTCCTACCCCTGTGACGGCGCTCAGCAGCGCCGAACTTGCGAAATCCTCGCCTTCGACCGTGTCCGAGGCGCTTCGTACGCTGCCTGCGCTCACCAATACGTCCGGCACGCAGCGCAACTCAGGCAGCGCAGGGGGCGGCCAGAGCTTCCTGAACTTGCGAGGGCTGGGCGCCACCCGCACGCTGACGCTGGTCGATGGACGGCGCTTTGTATCCACGAACATCACCGGCAGCGTGGACGCCAACCTCATACCGTCCGCCCTTATTCAACGGGTCGATGTCGTGACCGGCGGCGCGTCCGCTGCTTATGGATCGGACGCGGTGGCAGGCGTGGTCAACTTCGTGCTGGACAGCCGATACGAAGGCATCAAGGCCAGCGCGCAATACGGCCTGACGTCGCATGACGACAATCATGAATTTGTCGCGACGCTGACAGGGGGAACGGCGTTTGCCGGCGGTCGAGGCCATCTGGTCGTCAGCGGCGAATATTTCGAGAATAAGGGCATTCGTGGCGACGCGCGCGACTGGGCGCGCAGCGGCTATCAGGTCATTACAAATCCGACCGGCAATGGAACGGAAGCCAATCCGACCCAAATTCTCTCACCCAACGTCCGCCTCGTCACCAGCTATGGCGGGCTTATCCTGAATGGCAATGGCGGAACGGCCGCCGCGAACGCCAGCTTCCGGGGCATCAGCTTTGGTCCCGGCGGCGTGCCGCAGGCCTTTGATTTCGGCACCCTGACCACGGCAGGCACCCAGGTCGGCGGATCGGGCGTCGACAATGCTATTATCCAGCAGATCAACCGCCCGCTGACCCGGAAGGCCATTTTCGCCCGCGCCAGTTTCGACATCACGCCTGAATGGTCGCTGTTCGGGGAAGGCAGCTATGGCGAAGTGCGGTCGGACTATATCAACGGCCCGAATGTCCATAACAGCAATGCCGCGCAGACTGCATTCATCACGATCCGTCAGGACAATGCCTATCTGCCCGACAGCATTCGCAACCAGATGATCGCATCGGGCGTCACCAGCCTCACCATGACCCGCTGGGATCTGGAAGATGGCAAAACCCATACCGACAACCGCAACAGGACCACCCGGCTCGTTGGCGGCTTTGAAGGGCGGATCGGTGACTGGAAACTCGACGGCTATTATCAGTGGGGGCAGAACCGCAACACCAACATCGTCAAGACCACCAACAAGATCACCAACTTCAATCTGGCGACAGACGCGGTTCGGGCGCCTGACGGCAGCATCGTGTGCCGTTCGACACTGACAAGTCCCGGTAATGGCTGTGTGCCGTTCAATCCCTTCGGCGTCGGCAGCCCGTCCTCGGCATCGCTGGCCTATGTAAATGGCGACAGCCCCGCCTATATCCGCACGACGCAGCAGGCGGCGGCCCTCAACCTGTCGGGCGAACCCTTTTCTACCTGGGCCGGTCCGGTCTCTCTGGCGGTTGGCGCCGAATATCGGCGCGAGACGGCGCGCGTGGAATCGGACGCGCTGTCGCTGCTGAGCGGCTATAAGATCGGTAACCAGCAGCCCTGGTCCGGCGCCTACAGCATCCGCGAATTCTATGCAGAAACGGTCGTGCCTCTGGTCAATGACATGCCGATGCTGCGCCTGGTGGAAGCCAATGCTGCCGTGCGCCGGACGCATTACAGCACCAGCGGGTCAGTGACGACGTGGAAGGGCGGCCTGACTTACAAGCCGATCGAGGATCTGCGGTTGCGTATCACCCGGTCGCGGGACATCCGCGCGCCCAACCTCAACGAGCTATTTTCGAAAGGGCGGCAGAGTGTTTCGACCGTTCGCGACCCTTTCCGCAACAATGTGATCGCGTCGAATATTTCGAGCCTGACGACGGGCAATCCCAATCTGAGGCCGGAAATCGCCAATACGCTGACCTATGGCGGCGTTTATAGCCCGTCCTGGGCGCCGGGACTGCAATTGTCGGTCGACTATTATCGGATCAAGATCGACGGCGCGATCGCGACCGTTACCGATCAGGTGGCGCTCGACCAGTGTTTTGAGGGGTCGGCCGATTTCTGCGCCCTCAGCACCCGCGATGCGAATGGCAACCTGACCGGGTTCCGTTCGTCCCCCATCAATTATTCGCAGCTTTTGACCAGCGGTATCGACATCGAAGCTTCCTACGCCGTGCCGATGGCGAGCATGTTTGACTGGTGGAAGGGCCAACTCAACCTGCGCGCGGTCGCCAACCGGGTGAACCATTTTACCACGTCGGCACCGGGTCTGGTCACGCGCGATGTTGCGGGTTCGATCGTCGACAGCCAGCCGCACTGGCGGGCGCAGGGGCAACTGGATTATACGCTGGATGGCCTAAACCTGACGCTGATCGGCCGCTATGTCGGCAGCGGAACCTATGACAAGTCCCGTTCCCCCGCCCAGCTTGGCTTCCGCGACGTCGCTGCACAGGCCTTTCTGGACGGACAGATCAGCTACAAATTGCCGCAGCTTGGTCGCAACGGCCAGATTTACCTGAATGTCCGAAACATCCTGAATACCGACCCCCGGATCGCGCCACTGGCGGGCAATCTGGTGATTGTGACCAACCCCTTCCTCTATGACACTACCGGGCGGATGTTCCGCTTTGGCGTGCGCGCCAGTTTCTGAAAAGGACGGATCATGACGCCTTTCTCGAAGACCATCCTGGCACTGTTGATGATGGGTGCGGCGACTGTTGCGGTCGCCGCCGATCACAGCGTCACGCAGGCAACGATGGATCAATGGAAGAAAAGCCAGAGCAACTGGGGCCGATGGGGCGCGGATGACGAGAAGGGTACGCTCAACCTCATCACCCCCGCGGTCCGCAAGAAGGCCGCGGCGCTGGTGAAGCAGGGCATCGCCGTGTCAATGGAGCGGGAGATTGTGCCCGTTCTTCTGCCGCCCGACGGTGACGCTCCGCCAACACGGGCGCCTGTGCAACAGAAGATGCTGTCCGGCCCGCCCAAGCGGCCCAGCGGGTCGACCGACCAACTCAACATCGCTGCCCACGGATATAATCTCACGCATTTCGACGCGCTGGGCCACCATCTGTTCGACGGTAAGATGTATAACGGCTTTGCCGCCAGCGAGCATTTGCTGATGGACAAGGGCCTGACGCGCGGCAGCATCGCGGCGGTCGCCGATGGCGTTTTTACGCGCGGCGTGCTGGTGGACATGCCGCTTCTCAAAGGCGTGCCCTATCTGGAGCCGGGGACCCCCATTTATGCCGAGGATCTGGAAGCGTGGGAGAAATTCTCCGGCGTTCGGATCGAGCCGGGCGACGCTGTATTCATTCGGACCGGCCGCTGGGAACGGGAAGCCGATAAGGGGCCATGGGAGATCGCAAAGTCGGCAGCTGGGCTTGATGCGTCCGTGATCCCGTGGCTCAAGAAGCGGGACATCGCCCTGCTGGGCAGCGAATCCGCGCTTAGCGTCGTGCCATTTCCTGAAACGACGAAGATCGACAATCCCGACGATTATCTGCCGGTGCATAATTTCGCGCTGGTGGCGTTGGGCATGCCATTGATTGACAATGCCGATCTGGGGCCGCTGTCGAAAGAGGCAGCGCGGCTCAAGCGCTACAGCTTTTTGTTCACCGCCGCGCCGATCCGGGTCAAGACCGGGACCGGCGTGCCGGTCAACCCGATCGCGACGTTCTGATCGGTGGGCGTAATGAGTGACATCCTCGACCATCGGCAAATTCCGGTCGGCCAGACCTTCATCGACCCTTTGGTTGTCGAGCAGATGAAAAGGCTGGCGACCGCAAAGACCGACGAGGCGCTCAATGACCGGTTCGGCATCAGCTACAATACATGGCGAAAGCTGATTGCCGGGCGTCCGGTGCGACGGTCGCTGGCCGAACGCGTGACGGATCGCGTCCGGCATATCGCACAGATTGAGGGCCATCAGGTCCGATAGCCCTTTCCGCAAAGGAGAAGCCCCATGCGTTTCCGGCAAACCCTTACTGCCTTCCTCGCGCTTTCGACGGCCCTGACACCCGCCGTCGCGCAGACCACTGCATCGTCCTTCTCCGTCAACCCCAATGGCGGACGGCCGGAAATCCACAATGTGGAAGAGATGCGCAAGATGGGCGGATATACCGCGCCCGGCGCGCGCGCCTATGCAGACATGGCCGCAGAAGCAGGCGGCAAGCTCTGGCCTGTCACGCTCTACTATCGGTGCCAGGCAGTGCGAACGCGCAAGCCCGTGAGGGCGGCGATGCCAAAGCCCATTGCGGTTTTCGACAACGTCTATTCGATCGGCACGGCGGAGAATAATATCTGGGCGATCGACACCAAGGATGGGATCATCCTGCTCGATGCGCTGACGACCGAGGAGGACGCCAAGAACGTCATCGTCAAGAACATGCAGACGCTGGGTCTGGACCCCAAGCGCATCCGCATCATTCTCATCACCCACAATCATCTCGATCATTTTGGCGGGGCGGCCTATCTGAAGGCATTGTCCGGCGCGAAACTGGCGATGAGCGAGGCGGACTGGACCGCCGAGGTGAAGTGGGGGACGCTGCCGGTGAAGGCTGCGGACGACTTCTACCTGACCGATGGCCAGACGATTACGCTGGGCGACCAGACGCTGACGGTGCTTTTGACCCCCGGTCATACGCCGGGCACGGTATCGTTGCTGTTCCCGGTCAAGGACAAGGGCGTACCGCACATGGCGTCGTTGTTCGGTGGCCAGGGTTCGCCGCGCGACGTGGCGTCGCTGCTGGAATTTCGCCGCTCTCTCAATCATTTCGCTGACTATACCGACCTGATGCAGGCCGATGTCGTGCTGTCGAACCATACTGTGGGCGATGACGGTCTGGTGAGGGTCGCAGCGCTGCAGAAGCGCAAGGCTGGCGATCCCAACCCCTATGTCGTCGGTCGCGAGGGCGTGGTGCGCTATGACGCTGAGTGGCGTGCCTGCCTCAGCGCGGACATCGACGAAGCGGTGTTCAAGGCCGCGCCGGGGAGCCTGAATCCCATCCTGAGCGGTCAGCCCCCCAAGCAGGTTGTCGAGACCGCGAAGTAGCAGGGCGACCAGCGCCCGAAAGATCTCATATATTATCGCAACATTATTCTGAAACGTCGTTGCAAAATAGGTCGACTGCAGTAAAGTCGACGCATTATCGTGCACCGGGACGAGGATTTAGGTCACAATGGCAAGCCCCACCGCCCTGATTGTCGGCGGCAAGATTTCACCGGCGGCGATGTCTGTCGCCAAGGCGCGAGGGCTCATGCTGGCGTCCTGTGATCCTTATCCTTCGGTCGACGAATTGATCGCGCATGTCACCGCCTGCGATGCAAAGGCGCTGATTATCCGGATGGGCAAAGTCCCGGCCGAAGCCCTGCAGGGCCTGCCCGGTTTGCGGATCATCGCCAAACATGGCGTCGGGGTGGACGGCATCGATCTGGATGAAGCCGCTGCGCGGGGCGTTCCCGTCGTCATCGCTGGCGGCGCAAATGCGCAGTCGGTGGCGGAACAGGCGCTGGCGCTGCTGCTCAGTGTGGCCCGATCGACGGCGTATCTCGATCGCCGCCTTCGCGCCGGACATTGGGACAAGTCGACCTATGCCGGGACGGAACTCACCGGCAAGGCGATCGGCCTTGTCGGACTTGGCGCTATTGGCCGCGCCTTTCTTGCCCTGCTTGCACCATTTGGCATGACCGTGCGGGTGTATGACCCCTATTTGCCCAGCGACGCTTTGCCCGCAGGTGCCATTGCCGTCGACAGCGTGGAGACGCTGTTGCAGGTCAGCGACATCATCAGCCTGCATTGCCCCCTGACCGCGGACAATCGTGGACTGATTGGCGCGACCGCTCTGGGGCAGATGAAGGATGGCGCCATCCTTATCAACACGGCGAGGGGTGAACTGATCGACGAGGACGCGTTGGTGGAGGCGCTGCGCGCTGGTGCGATCGGTGGCGCGGGCCTGGATACTTTCGCCAGCGAACCGGTCGGCGCGGATCATCCGCTTTGGGCATTCGACAATGTCGTAGGCAGCCCGCATGTGGGCGCCAATACGCTGCAAGCCCGCATCCGTGTCGGCATAAGCTGCGTCGAGCAAATCGCGGACTATCTGGATAGCGGGCGGCTGGACCCGCGCAATCATGTCAACGCCGCCATGGCGCGCGTCTGAAATCGCCCTAATGGGTTAACAAGCAGGCCACAGGATCGCGATGGCCGCAGGAGAGACGATGATGAGTCCCAACGCGCTTGAGATGCGAACCATGCGGAAGGTGACGTGGCGGCTCCTGCCATTTCTCATGCTCTGTTACCTGATGGCCTTCATCGACCGTGCGAACGTCGGCATGGCATCGCTGCAAATGAATGCCGACCTTGGCCTGAGCAGCAAGGTGTTCGGCTTTGGCGCAAGCCTCTTCTTCGTCGCCTATTTCCTGATGGAAGTGCCCAGCAACCTGATGCTGCAAAAGGTCGGCGCACGCTACTGGATCGCGCGGATCATGGTGACATGGGGGATGGTGTCCACCTGCATGGCGTTCGTCTGGGACGCGCACAGTTTTTGCGTCATGCGTTTTCTTCTGGGCGCGGCCGAAGCGGGCTTTTTCCCCGGAGTCATCCTGTATCTCACCTACTGGATGCCCCCGGCCTATCGCGGGCGCACATTGGCGATGTTCGCCATCGCCATCCCTGTTTCCAGCTTCGTTGGATCGCCACTCTCCGGCTTGCTGCTGGCGATGGACGGCCTGGCCGGGCTGCGTGGATGGCAATGGCTGTTCATTTGCGAAGGCATTCCCACCGTCCTTCTGGGCTTCGCCTGCCTCAAGCTGCTGACGGACCGGCCCGAAAAAGCGAACTGGCTGGACGCCGACGAGCGCGCATGGCTCACGGACGCTTTGATCACAAAGGGGAACGACAAGCCGCTGGTCAGCGGATCGGCCTGGCGCCTGATCCGTACGCCTGCCTTCTGGGCGATGGTCATCGCCTGTTCCGGCGCTTCGGCGGCGGGCAGCGTGCTGGGCGTATGGCAGCCGCAATTGCTCAAATCCTTCGGCCTTACCGACCTTGAGACGGGTCTGGTCAATTCGGTGCCTTATGGCGTCGCGGCGTTGGCGATGGTGTTTTGGGGCCGTCATTCGGACAAGACCGGCGAACGGCGTTGGCACACGGCGTTGCCGCTGCTTCTGATCGCGGTCGGGACGATTGGTACGTTTGCCGTGGCGGGCCTCGCCCCGACGGTATTGCTGCTGACCTTCGTTCTGGTCGGAGCCTATTGTTTCAAGGGTCCGTTCTGGAGCATGGCGTCGACCTGGCTGTCGGCCAGCACTGCCGCCGCCGGGATCGCTGCGATCAATGCGACATCCAACCTGATCGGCGGCGGTTTGATGGTGAACGTCTATGGCCTGATCCACGAGGCAACCGGCAGTTATGTGCTGGCGCTGCTTCCCATAGCCTTTCTTACAATCGCCAGCGCAACAGCAGTCGTCATCGTAGGAAAAACGACGAAACGCCCGATGCATTCCGCCGCTTGACTACCCTCTTTCGCCCAGGCCAGCGCAGTGCCGCGCTGGTCCCGTCGGGGGTGACCTTTACGCCAATGCTGCCGGAGGTTGGGCATTTAGAGCATAATCCGATCTGATTGGATCGAGGGTCTTTCCTTAGCTCGACTTTGTACGATTAGGTAGTGAAGCATAGCGCTTGGGCCATACGTACGATGCGGGTTGTTGGAATATATTGCGGTTTCCGGCGGGGCGGGGAGTGTGAGTTAATGTCGCCGACCCAAAGTTGGAGTCGGATTGCGCCGATGGCGTCGCTAAATGTCAGGCTGGTTTTCCGATACCACGCGGCCGCATAGGGTGTACTGGTACTGTTGAGAAGATCACAGGCCCAGAGCGAGATGAGGCTGTATAATCCGAGCAGAGCCGGCGTGGTTCGCGCTATGGCTTTGTCGGTCCATTGGCGCTGTGTCTCGACACCCAGGTGCGCGCGGGTTTCGGCAAAGGTGACCTCGATCTGCCATCGGCGGACGTAGAGGGCGATTATCTCGGCGGGCTCGAGGCTGATGTCGGTACTGAAGAAGGCCTGCGGGCCGCGCTTTCCGTCAGGATCGCGAACCAGGACCCAGCGGACCGGCAAGACCGGAGTGCCGGGCCTGTACCATAAGGCGATGTCAGATGTGATCTCGAGCGTCTTGCCGTTGAGATGGCCATACCAGGCAGAGACGAGAATACTGGTCCAGCGTGTCGCCGGGTTGGCGAGCAGGGTCTTGAGTTTTGATAATGCTCGCCCTTTCTGCGCCGGTCGCCCCATCGTGCGTGCCGTTCGCCCCGCAGGCTGAGCAAACAAGTTGGCGTCGAGCCGCAGTCGGCTGATGAGTGTGGCCCGGCGGACGATCGCATGCGCCAGTTCGTGGACAGCAAAGCTGCTGTCGCCAATGAAAATGATCCGCCGACCCGGCAGCCAGCGAGACAGCTGCAGCGCGCCCTGCCGGGCCCAGTCCGTCAGCAATTTGTGACGACAGCCGCGTTGACGGTTCGATCGTTCCGAAGGAGCGAGCAACGTCAAGACTGGCAGTGCCTTGATCAGGCGGGTCCATGACACCGGGGTGAGCACCATGAAGCTGAGCCAGCGCAGTCCGCTGGCTTTGACGAAATGGCCGTGACTGGAGCGGACCGGGTCGCGGTAGATACCCCGTGCGGTGATCCGGCGCCCCCATCGCCGCTCAATGGTGTCGTCCATACCAATGACCACAGGACCATCGGGCACGAGCCGTTCGACCACAATGCCCAATAAACGCCTGGCAACGGCACGCGAACTCCAGCGGGCGCGATTGAGGATCTGGTGATAGGTTGCAAAGTTGGCAGCATCGGCTCGGCCGGTCACACGCAGGCAAGTCGTAACGGTCCGTTTGCCCTTGCTCTTACCCACAAGTGCCTGCTGGGGGCCTCGAGATTCGAGCTCCCTCAACGAGATCGGCGAGTCGCGTCATTCCTCTCCATATGACGGTCGTGCCGGGTGGTGGGTCAGACGCGCGGTCCAGGTAGCCTCCGAGCCTTGCGACGGCTCTGACATAGAATGCGAGGTTGCGGGATGGCGCGCGTCTCAACTTTGGCGTCGAGCTATCGAGAAGGTTGCGCTCCGTTTCGGTGAAGACGGCAGCAGGCGTGGCCTCTGGAGCCTCACGAGCCAGGATCGTCAGCCATGACACGCGCCAGGCAACGACGCAGCACAAGGCGATACAATTGGCCAAGCGGTTGATCGTAGTCAGGCGAAGTTCTTCGATCCGGCACCCGGTTTTCAGGGTCCGGAAGAATGTCTCGATCTTCCAGCGCTTGGAGTACCAGTCAAGCTTATGCACGGCATCGGCGTGGTTTTTGACAGGCAAATTAGTTATAAGCTTCCAGTGAATCCGTTCGCGATCTTCCGGCGGATTGAGTTCTTCGGCATGGATGATCTGAAGCTCTTGGTTTATGTATTTCTTCTGTTTTCCGATTGGAGGCCGGACCGTCATTGTTGCATATCGTATCGATAGCACTGCCCGCTGCTCCTTGCCTTTCGCATCGCGGAATTGGATCTCGTGGGTCCCGCTGCACGGCGTCCTTTCCATAACTTGGGCGATGGTCGTCTTGCCATCTTGAGCCAGGCGGTCGACGCAGCTGCGCACGAGGAATTTGGTACCGAGCTCTTCAGCCAAGCAATAAAGCTCGTAAATGTCGCTTTCGCGGTCTCCGATATGTACACATCGCCCCGGCTCTCCAGCCAATTCGGTAGACCGGCGCAAATTATCAAGCCAACGGATACTTTCCTTTTGATCGATGGGAATTCGGGTCAAATTGACCCTGCGCTTGAGCTCTGCAGTTCCCTTGAACTTGGAGCGTGACCAGAATTTCGCCGCCGTGAGACCCAACGGCAGTCCATCTGGCGTAATCGCAAGGCTGACATGCATCAGAAGGCCGCAGATCGTGAACTTCTGGAACCGGCCATCCTTCAACTTGCGACCAGTCGAGCTTTTCGTAAATCCGATCTTATCCGGATCCGCGCGCTTGAAATTGAATTCGGTGGTGTCCTGCAAGATGAGGATCGGACCTTCGGTTGCCTGAATGCGCAAGGCGGATGCTGCAAAATGCCCTTCCAGGATTTTGTCTTCGCTCACGTTCTCGTTCGAGAGGAACCGGTAGGCGGCCTTAGTATTCGACCAGTCCTGAAAAGCCGTCGGCAGAGATTGCCCAGGGCGCTGTTCAAGTGCTTCAAGCATCGCTCCAAGTCGTCGGTTCAGCCGCGCATCACCCAAATTGGTCTCGGCCGTTTCCTTGTCCACCCAGCTATGTTCCATCCCGGCACCTCACTATCCAAAGGTGCCGGAGAATGAATCATGGGTGATTCCAGCCACGCAATGGGCGCGCGGCAGGCCGAATCACGCACGCGACCACTTGTGGGTAAGAGCAAGCCGTTTGCCCGTGGCCAGCAGGCCGCCCATCACAAGAACAAGGACATGCTCCCAGCTGGGAGCCGTAAAGCAGGGACGCCATGCCTGCAGCCATTGGCGCAGGATCTGGGGGACGGGATCGCCGATAACGGCCTTGTTCTGGTCCAGCATTCCATGCTTCGAATCCTGACTGAAGCACGTTGCAACGCTTAGGCTGTTGCCATGCGGCGAGGTGACTCGAATATGCTGTGACCCGACGGCAGCTATGGATGCACCATGAAAGACGAGGAAATCATTCTGCGCATCGAGACGTTCGACGCGGCCAACGGCGGCGGCGTCGGATGGTATGAGGACAAGGGCGCTTACCATCTCTATCTGCTGGAAACCGAGGCACCGGTCGCCCGCCTCAAGCCTGTCGGCTCGCGCGACGAAGTCAGGCTCGGCTACTGGTCACACCGGCGGAAATGGGAAGATATCGACGATATGGGCGGATGCGTCTTGCCACTCGATCAAGCCCTCGACCACATCGCTGAAAACAGCATCTTCTGGACCTGGACCTGACCAAAAACGTACAAAGTCGAGCTTAGAGCCTGATTCAAAATTATCGGGCGTGATTTGATGGCCTTGCGATGCGGCGTGCGAAGAGCTGGATCGAGGCGATGAAGAGCCATGCGGTAGCCGATGCGATGGTCTGTTCAAAGTCCTTGGCGAGGCGGCGATTGCGGTTCAGCCAGGCGAGGGTTCGCTCGACGACCCAGCGTCGCGGGAGAATGACAAACCCCTTTGCGGCATCCGACCGTTTGACGATCTCGATGGTCCATTTGCCGATCCGGCGCAGCGCGTCCCTGAGTTTGTCACCGGCATAGCCACCATCGGCGAAGACATGGCGCAGCCACGGGAAGCGCCTGATGATCTCGGCCAGCACCAGCGGAGCGCCGTCACGGTCTTGGATGTCGGCGGTGTGGACTACGGCATGGACGAGATTGCCGTCGGTATCCGTCAGGATATGGCGCTTGCGCCCCTTTGTCTTCTTGCCCGCGTCATAACCCCGTGGCCCGCCGCTTTCCGTGGTTTTGACGCTCTGGCTGTCGATCACGCCGGCGCTGGGCGAGCCCTGGCGGCCTGCAGCTTCGCGCCCGATCAGCAGCAGGGTATGGTTTAACGACAACCACAGCCTGCTGTCCCGCCACAGATAGAACCAACGCCGCACCGTCGAGACCGGCGGAAAACACGGCGGAAGCATCCGCCACGGGAGGCCGCCACGCAACAGATACAGGATCGCCTCGACAATCCGCCTGAGCGGCCACTTGCGCGGACGCCCTACATGCGAGGGCGGCGGAAAGAACGGCTCGAGCAGCGCCCATTCGGCATCGGTCAAATCGCTTGGCAAAGCCAAGTCCGCACGGGCATACTGCGCCCGAGTGGTGTCGGTCCACATCGTTGATTTCCTTTGGTTTGTCGCAAAACCGCTGAATCAACGAAAGGGCACGCCGTCAAGCTAACCCGCTGATACCACTCAACTTAATTTCGGATCAGGCTCTTAGACTGGAAAATCTGATTCATCATGTCAGCTGGACGAGGAGGCCAGCCTGGCATGACGAAGTCCATCTCAGAGGATTTGCGTTCGCGGGTGATTTTGGCGGTCGATGGCGGTTTGTCACGGCGCGGCAGCCGAGCGTTTTGGAGTTGCGGCGGCGAGCGCGGTTCGCTGGGTTCGCGAATGGGGAGAGACCGGATCGACACGGGCGAAGCCGCAGGGCGGCGACATGCGGTCACGGCGGATTGAAGCCCATCGCGATGTTATTCTCGGTGCGATCGAGGAGCAGGTGGACATCACGCTGGTTGAACTGGCCGAGATGCTGCGATCGGAGCATGGAGCCGTATTTGCACCGAGCACCATCTGGCGCTTCCTCGACCGTCACGCGATGACGGTCAAAAAAACCGCGCACGCCAGGGAGCAGGAGCGGCCCGACGTTTCGTTCTTCAGGCTGCGGCGCGGCTCGGCGTGACGCCGCCCAGGCTGGAAGCCCGCGCGTTCAGGCATTTGGAAAAGCATGACTGGCCCGGCAATGTCCGCGAGTTGATGCGCTTTGCTGAAAATTTCGTACTCGGCCTGGACGCCCATGATCTGGGCGCCAGCGCGAGCGCCGGACCAACGGATCTTAAAAGCAGGCTAGACGCGTTCGAAACCGAACTCATCGAGGAGGCCCTGGGCGAGGCGGCGGGCGACGTTACCCGTGCCTGCGCCGCGCTCGGCTTGCCACGAAAGACTTTCTACTACCGGCTGCAAAAGCTGGGGATTGATCCCGCAAGCTTTCGCGGCTGATCTGTTGGGCTGAGAAATGCGCACCGATGCATTCTGTAATGCCACCCATATCGTTGGCCTATCCATCACCTCGCGCCATCGCGGCTTGCTGGCCGAGCAGGATCGCGCCCAATGGACCGGCATCTGCGCCCAGGCCGGGCGCCACGATCAATTGTTCCAGCGCGGGCGCGTCCAGATCCTCGATATAGCGGTTGAGGAGCCTGGCCGATTGCCCGGCGATCAAGGGAAGCAGTTTCGGGCGAGCCTGGATGACGCCGCCGCCCATGACAAGCCGCTCCGGCGACAGGGCCAGGATCAGCATCGTCGTCCATTCAGCGATATCGCCGGCGATCTGGTCCCAATGCGGATCATCATCGGCCATTTCGGCCACGGGCATTGGCAGGCGTGCAGCCAATCCCGGACCGCCAACCAGTCCTTCCAGGCAATCGCCATGGCTGGGGCAGGCGCCCGCGAATTGGTCGCCGGGCTGTCGCCGAATCCGCATATGGCCTGCTTCGGGATGCAAATGGCCATGGACAGCCTGCCCGTTCACGACCACCCCCAGGCCAACGCCAGTGCCAATCGTGGCATAGGCGTGGACCGCGCAATCTTGCGATGCGCCCCACATGCCCTCCGCCAGCGCCGCGCCGGCAACATCGGTATCGATGGCTATCGGGACGTCGAAGCGACGGGCGAAGTGGCCGTAAATGTCGCACCCTGCCCATCCGGGCTTGGGCGTATTGCCCATATGGCCGAAGTTCGGCGCGCGGGCATCCAGGTGCAGTGGCCCGAAGCTGGCGATGCCGATGGCGGCGAACGGCGCTTGTTTGGCCCATTGCGCCAGCGCGTCCGATATGAGGTTCAGCGTGTCCGGCGTTCCGGTGGGCCAGCGTCGCTGCTGAAGGATGACGCGGCCTTGCGCCAGCGTGGCGATGCATTTGGTGCCACCCAATTCGATCCCCGCGATCAGCGGTTCGCCCTCCATCATGCCAGCCATACTCGGTCCCCCTCTATCTGCAACCGCAAGTCGGGTGCAGGAGCGCCGCCGAAATGGTGGCGAGCCTCCGCCGGATCGACCGGAACATGCGCGATCCCGGTCATATCAGCGAAACTCTGGACTGTCAGGTCTGGCAGCACGAACCAGCTATAGGCTTGAAAGGGTGCCCGTGGAGGATTGGCGAACGCAAGGCCGGTGCCGTTGATTGGCCGCCATGGCCCGTCAAGGCTATCGGACGTCATGCCATAAAGGCCGTTGGGGCCAGTCGGTCCGCCGTCTGCGAATACTTTTTGCTGGGTGGACCAGAAGAGATAGTAGCGACCGCCATGGACGATGACGTGCGGTCGTTCCAGTTCGTTGTTGAGGCCGTCGGCCGAAATCAGGGGCGGCAGCCGTTGCCACTGGCCATCGTCCATAAGCCGAGCCATGCCGACGGCCCCGTTCCAGAAAGATGCCGATCGCGCAAGCGACGCGGCAAAGAAGATGTAAGCCGCGCCACCGGCGGGGTCACGGAAGAAGGCGGGATCGCGAAAGGCCTTGATCGTGCCGATCGCCCCGCCGCCTTCCATGTCGCGCATATAGTCGATACCGTCGGGAACCAGCATCTCCACCGGGGTCGACCAGGCGGACAGGGTGATGGCGTTGCCAACTACCGACAAGGCGGCCTGTGTTTCGAACAGGCGCTGGCTGTAACTGAGCACCTGTTCGCCGCGCGTGCCGGCAACGGTGTAATAGAGCGTGATATGATCATGGTCGCCCGATACGATCGCCGAGCCGGACCATTCGCGGCTACCCGGTGAAAAGCCGTTTTCAAACAACAGGCCAAGATCGCGCCAGACGTTGCCCACCTGGTGCATCAGTCGCAACCGGGCCATGCCATGACGGGCTTCGGGGTCCAGTAATGCGGGGGCGGACAGCAGGATGAACAACGTGCCGCCTGCTATCACCGCCTGCGAACCGTCCTCTTCCTGCACGGGCCAATAATCCCAAAGGTCGACCCCCGGTATCAGGGGCTGCGGCTTGGGGAAGATCGGCGCGCAAGCCATGGTTTCGCGATCGATCGCGGCGACATGGGCGGCGGTCCAGTGGCTAGTCATTGTCGGGCATCCATGGACAGGGAGGTCAGGCCATGGTCTCCACCGGTGCGTGCAGTCACCGGCGGAGACCATGATTTCCACAGGCGTCAAACGCCCCGGAAAGAGGGGATCAGAAGTCGAACCGGATCGAGGCGGAGACGGTGCGACCGTTGATAGAGCGCGCCCGGACGATGCCGTTGGCGGGAATGGTGGCGTCCTCCGCTTCGGTGAAACCCTTTACGTCGAACAGGTTGTTGGCATTGAGCGAAAGCTGAATGCGATCCATCGGCCTGACCGTCAGGAAGGCATTGACCTGCGTGTAGCCGGGCAGCTTCAACTGGTTGCTGTCCTGTGCGTAGCTGCTCGACGTCCCGATGACATTCGCGCCGACAGTGAAGATTCCCGCGTCATATTGCGGCGTCACCTGATACAGGAATTTGGCCTGGCGGCGCGGGCGATTGCCGACCACCGCAGGGTTCAGCACGTCGCTGGCGATCTTGGCGTCGGTATAGGTGCCGCCTGCCGAGATGCTGAACGGGCCGGCGCGATAGCCACCCTCCAGTTCCAGACCATAAGCGCGATAGTTGCGGTTGAAGAACGTCTGCGTCGTCGCTTCGAAATTCTGTTCCTCGGTCTTGGCGTGGAATGCCGTGGCGTTCAGCGTCAGACCGCCATTGCGATATTTGACGCCACCTTCCAGTTGCTTGACGAAATCGACCGCTGCGCTGCTATCGGTCAGCTTGCCGGTGACAGTGCTGACGGCCGGGCCGAACAGCAACCGGTCGGCATTGGCGCGCGCACCCCGGCTATAGCGTGCAAACAGCGCGACATCATCGGCCAGGCGATAATTGACGCCGAACGAATAGGACAGATATTCATAGCTATAGTCGACCGGCGCACTTGGCGTCGGGATTACCGCGACATTGGTTTCGGGGATCGAGATAACGCCATCGCCGTTCATGTCGCGGCTGGTGACGCCGACACGCCCGCCGCCCAGATCCGATCCTGCGATCGTCCCTTTGGCGTCGCCAAAATCATAACGCAGGCTGCCGTCCAGCGTCAGAGCGCCAGTAGCAAGGCTCAAGGACGCAAAAGGAGCGTTGGTGTTATAGTCGACATCATAGCTGCGGCGGCAGCAATTGCCAAAGAAGGTTGCGCCATAGCCATAGGTGCCATTTTGCGTGAGCGCTTGACCCGCTGCGTTGGTCAGATTGACAAGCGCCGCATTGCCGCCGCCGGCTACTTCAAACAGATGCGACGTCCACAGCCAATCCGTGGCGATGGTCTGGCGCGATTTGTAGAAGCCCGCGGTCGCGGTCAGCTTGCCGATGCTGGTGTCGAAATCCCGACTGACGCGCAGGTCGTTCGTGATGTTGTTCATGCTGTTGATCTTGACATCGAACAGGACAATCTGTGCCAGATAATCGCTGCCCGCAAAGGCCTGACCAGCCTTTGGACCATTGGCGTAGGTCAGGGTCGATCCGGCACCACCCAGTGCAGTCGCGATGGCCGATCCGGTGTCGACGGCGGAGGGGAAGGGCGAACTGAAGCCGCCCGACACGTCGGAATAGCGGAAGCGTTCGGTGACGTTCCAGCCATCACCCAGTTCGAACTGCGATTCCAGGCCGATTGCGTAAACCAAGGGATGCTGGCCATCGCGAATGTCGCGCGTGACCAGATTGTTGCGACCGTCCAGCGTCACGTTGTCGCGGAAGTAACGCGAATGGAGCGTGTCACTATTGATGCTGAAACCGGGCAGATCCTGATATTTGGGATTGCTGTTGCTGCCCGTCACCAGCACGGGATTGGGCAGATAGCCGATGGCGCGGTCGTTCAGATATTTGCCGTAGAGCCGGATATAGCCGCCAGCAAATTCCTTGGTGATGTTCGCCTTGATCTGGCCGCCCTTGTTGGCGTCATAGCCTGCCTGGCGGGGGCCTTCGCCCTGGCGATAGAAGCCACCGAAATGGAAGCGCAGGCTGTCGCTGATCCTGCCGCCATAGTCGAAGTCCAGGCGATAGTCGCGATAGTCGATGCCAGCTGTCGCCTGAATGGCCCCGCCTTCCTGCTCCCCGGTCTTTGAAATCATGTTGATGACGCCGCCGGGCGCATTGGATGCGAAGGTCGAGGCCGATCCGCCGCGGACCGATTCAACCCGGCTGATGTTGAAGTCGGAGCGCAGGAAGATGTCGGCATTGCCAAAGGTGATGTCGCCAAATTCCAGCACGGGCAGGCCGTCCTCCTGCAACTGCAGGAACTTCGCGCCGCCCGACGCGACCGGCAGGCCGCGAACCGAGATATTCGCATTGCCTTCGCCGCCGGAAGATTCGGAGCGAATGCCAGGCAGGTTGCGGAAGATTTCAGCGACCGAACGGGGGGCTGCTTTGGCGATGTCGTCGTTGCTAAGCGAACTGACCGTGACGCTGCTGTTGAGCCGGTTCTGGCCGCGGGCAACCGCGGTAACGACGATTTCGTCTGATGGAGTGGATTGATCTTCAGCTAGAGTTTGTTGCTGCGCATAGGCAGGCACCGTAACTGCCATGCTGGAGGTCATCAATAGTCCCATGATCCGCATCTTCATCATCTCTCTCCCTGCCGATTCGATCCGGCCTGATCCTGTGATGATATTCTTCTCAATCGTTTGCAAGCGGAATTGCAATCGATTGAGAAACTGATACAGATGGACTTGTAATGACGGCAACAGTCCGCCAGACCGGAGAGGTAAAGAGCATGAGCGACCCGACACCCCGCAAGCCGCACCTTTCGCTCGGGCGGATCGTGCAGATGAACCTGGGCTTCCTGGGGCTTCAGTTCAGCTTCGGCTTGCAGCAAAGCAATATGGGGCCGATCTATTCCTATCTGGGCGCGGACGAGGCGTCCTTGCCGCTGCTCTGGCTGGCCGGGCCGATGACGGGGTTGCTTGTCCAGCCTATCATCGGCGCGATGAGTGATCGCACCGTCACCCGCTTTGGCCGACGTACCCCTTATTTTCTGATCGGTGCGATATTGTGCAGCCTGTGCCTGTTCGCCATGCCCTACAGCCGGGCGCTGTGGGTGGCGGCCAGCCTGTTATGGGTATTGGACGCGGCCAATAACGTGACGATGGAGCCGTACCGCGCCTATGTCAGCGACCGACTGGACCAGGCGCAGCGACCGCTCGGCTTTTTGACACAAAGCGCGTTCACAGGGCTGGCCCAGACGCTTTCCTATCTGGCGCCTTCCTTGCTGGTCTGGGGCGGGCTGAACGCCGATGCGGTCGACCCGTCGGGCATTCCGGTGATCACGCGGATCGCCTTCATCGTCGGCGCGGTCCTGTCCTTGTCGACCATCCTCTGGTCGGTGCTGCGTGTCCCGGAATTGCCGCTGAGCGCAGAGGAAATTGCCGCGATGCGGGCCGAACCATTGTCCGCCCGGACCACGCTGCGCGACCTGAAGCAGGCGATCGTCGAGATGCCCGTGCCGATGCGCCAGCTTGCCATCGCCATGTTGTTTCAATGGTATGCGATGTTCTGCTATTGGCAGTTCGTCGCCTTTGCCATCGCCCGTTCGCTTTATGATACGGCCGATTCAGGCAGCGCCGGCTTTCGTCAGGCGGTGCTGGTCAACGGACAGATTGGCGGATTCTATAATTTCATCGCCTTCATCGCGGCCTTCGCCATGGTGCCGATCGCCCGCAAGATGGGCGCGCGACCTGTGCACGCGGTGAGCGTGGCAGCATCGGGCATCGCGATGCTGGCGCTGCCATATTGCTCCAGCCAGGCGATGCTGTTCATCCCGATGATCGGCATCGGGCTGGGCTGGGCCAGCATGATGGGCAATCCCTATATCATCCTGGCCGACAGCATTCCGCCGGCCCGCACCGGGATCTATATGGGCATTTTCAACATGTTCATCGTCATCCCGATGATGATCGAAAGCCTGACCATGCCGCTGATCTACCGCCCGCTGCTGGGCGGCGATCCGCGTCATGTGCTGATGCTGGCGGGGGTGTTGATGCTGCTGGCAGCGGTCGCGACGCTGGCTATTCGGGAGCGTCCGGCTGCGCGCGCGTCCGCCTGATCGTCAGGCGGACGCGCGCTGGACCAGTGTCGGTGCCATACAGACCGATTCCGCGGGCGTTCCGGCCAGCCGATCGAACAAAAGCTGCACCATCAGCGCCGCTCCGCGCGCGACATCCTGCCGGATCGTGGTGAGCGGCGGGTTGGTCTGGGACGCGACCATCACATCGTCATAGCCGACAACCGAAACGTCGTGCGGCACCCGCAGTCCGGCGTCGCCCAGCGCCCGCAATGCGCTCATGGCGATCACGTCCGACGCCGCGACGATCCCGTCAACGGGCGGATGATCGGCCAGGAAGGCGCGGATGGCGTCATAGGATGCCTGGGTGGTCAGATGGGCGGGAAGGAGCAGGCCTTCGCCCTTGCCAGCCTGCGCCAGCGCCGCGCGAAAACCGGCATGGCGGGCGGCGAATTCGGGGACGTCGGGATTGCCGAAAAAGGCAAGATGGCTGCGGCCCTGCGCCAGCAGATGGTCCGCCGCCATCCGGCCACCCGCTACATTGTCCGACCCTACGGTCAGTTGGGCATAGCCATCGACCGCCGCACCCCAGACGACGAGCGGTTGATAGCGCGCCGCTACCCGTTCGATCACGTCGATCTGGTCTGACTGGCCGATCAGCAGTGCGCCATCCACCCGCCCGCCATCGACGATCCGGTCCAGCCACTGACCGTCGGTGGGAATGACGCGCGTGAGCAGCAGGTCATAGCCGCGGTCGGCCAGCGCATCGGCCAGCGGCCCGATCAGGCTCATGAAGAAAGGATCGGACAGATGCTGCTGCGTTTCGTGGCCAAGAGGCAGGATCACACCGATCGCACCGGTGCGTCCAAGCCGCAGGTTCCGTGCCGCGCGGTTGATCTGAAACCCATGTTCCTGCGCCAGAGCCTCAATCCGTTCGCGGGTGGCGCGAGCGATCATCGGGTTGCCCGACAAGGACCGCGACACTGTCGATACAGAGACCCCAGCGATCTTTGCCAGTTCCGCGAGGCTGGAGGCGTGGGTGGATTTCATAACCTATCGCAATGTCCACAGATTATTTGCCGATTAGCGGCATAGCTAACAGGCGGATTAGGTTCGAGTGCGTATCGCATGAAAGATATTGAAGCAAGGAACCAGAAGGTCGCGGAGGGCTGCCCGACCTGCTGGAGGACATCAAAGCAGCGATTGGTCGATTGCTAACATTGCCTCATCACTCTGAAATGGCGGCCAGGCCGAGCGCGTCTTCATCGGCAGTCGCCGCGGCGAGTTCAGCGCGCGCTGCGGCGGTGCGGGCTTGGGCTTCGATCAGCTTCACCTCGGCGTTCGTCGCGCTTTCCTCGCGCTGATTGACCAGGAAAAAGTCGCTTGATCCAAGCGCGAAGCGGCGGCGTTCCGCGCTTGCCAACCGCTGCGCCAGCACGAGCTCTTTCTCGGTCGTCGCGACCAACTGGTTTGCCGTGTCCACTTCTATCCCGATTGCGGTGACTTCGGCGCGGATTTTCTCGGCCAGAAACTGTTGCTTGACCGACAGTTCATCGATCTTTGCCCGTGTTTCGGCCAATTTGCCCTTGGCCTTGCGGTTCTGGAGCGGAATCTTGAACGTGATGCCGACGATCATTTCAAGCGGCGTCCGGTTCGTGCCGCCAAGGCCCGCCGGTCCAACGTCCTTGGCGACCTCGCCGCCAAGGTCAAGCCGGGGCATCAGGTCGTTGCGGGCGAGCGCGAGCTTGACGGTCGCCTTGTCAATCTCCTCAAGCATGATTGCAAAGTCGGGACGGCCCTCCAGATTGAAGGCGGGATCTGACCTGATGCCATCGAGCGCGTTAGCATCGGCTGGCAGCCGCGCTTCGTCGACAACAACCGGCGTGCCATCGGCGCTGCGATAATAGAGCGACAGCTTTACCGCAGCGGCCCGGAAATCCTGCCGGGCTTCGTCCACGAAAGCCTGCCGCCTGACCAGGTTCGCCTCATTCTCCGTCAGCAGGATGTCGGGTTTGGCGCCAAGCTGCACTTGCCGCTCGATTCCGTCGGTACGTCCCCCCGCCAGTGCCAGCAGCGCTTCGTAAGCCTTGAGCTTCAATCCAGCAGCGACCCATTTCTGATAGGCTTCAACCGCGCGGGCCTGGACGCCGATGCTCGTCGCTCTGGTTTCAAACCGGGCGATGTCGATATCATTGGCGGCCAGCCTGAACTCGGAACGCCGCGCGTCGATCAGCCGATCGCGCAGCAGCGAATAGAGCCCGCCGACTTTCAGTTCGCCTAGCCGGTTGGTGTAGGATTTGTCTTCATAGATGGGAAAGTCGCCGCGCGACGCGCGGTATTGCCCATAGACATAGCCGCCATTGTTGCTGAGCGGCTGTTCAGTCTTGCCGGCAATTTCCGTGCCGTCATAATAGCCCAGCGTCCGGCTGCGCGCCTCGACCGCAAAGACAGTGTCGAACGCGCCCTGGGCGGTCAGCGCGCGCGCCTCGGCCTGACGGTTGCGTGCCAGTGCCGCGATGATTTCTGGCGCGGAACGGGCTGACGACCGCAATACCTCTTGCAGCGTTAGCGGCCGGGCCGCTTCGTTCACCGACGACTGCGGCGAACTCTCCTGGCCATGCACAGTCGCAGGTACGGCAGCGCTAAGCAATGCTGCCATGCCGATCACGATCCGCATTGTCACTTCTTCTTTTCGATCGAGCTTTTGCCAGATGTTTCCTGCGCCTTCTGCGCGACCTGATCCTGCCCGAAGTTCAAGGGGAAATCGTTGAGCTGGCGCCATAGTTCGTAGCCGACCGTTACATTGTCACCCTGTATCCAGCCGAGCACCTTGCCACCCTGGCGGACGAAACGGCGCTCGGGCCAGGCCGGCTTTCCGGGCCGCGGTTCGACCAGCACTCGGTACAGGCCATCGGTGCGCGGAGTCGGGTCCACAGAGCGGACCTGACCATCGTAGATGCCGACCGCGAAGGCGGGCCATCCGCTGAACTGGAACGCGGGGAAGCCTTCGAATTCAAGTCGCACGGGGCGCCCTCTGTCGACGAGGGGGATGTCGCGTCCGTCAACGAACAGTTCGACGGCCCGCTCAATCTGTTCTGGCGCAATGGTTGCCAGCACCGTCCCCGCAGAAATCAGAGCGCCGCCGGCTTGCGCGTTCAGATTTTGTATGCGTCCGCCCCGCGGCGCGGTGACGATCTGCGCCGATTGCCGCATTTGCCGGACTTCAATCTGCTTGAGCTTCGCCCGCGCTTCAGCGAGCTTGGCGTTGGCGTCCGCAACCTTGATCTGCGTCTGTTCATAGTCGCGTCGCGCGGCCAACCCTTCGGAAAACAGCTGGCCGGTGCGCCCAACGTCGATCGAGGCGACCGCGCGGGCCTGTTCGACCGCTGCAATCTGCGCCTGCACTTCGGCTTTTTCCGCTGCCAGTCGCTCCAGAAAGTTGGGGTCGAGATCAACGACCTTGACGATCGGATCGCCCGCCTTGACCAGTTGCCCGTCCTGAACGAAGAAGCGGTCCACCCGGCCTTCCACCAGCGACGACACTTGTTGCGGCCGGTCGTCCGGGTCGAGCGAAATGACCTGTCCGCCGCCCTGCGCAGTCTGCCGCCAGGGAACGAAGAGGATCGCGATGGCAAGGCACAGGCCAACGAATATCAGCCAGGCCACGACGATGACGAGGCGTGGCGGGTTGAGGCTGGCAAGGGAACGGAAATGCGTCAGGTGGCTCGCGCTGATCGTCACGCTTGTGCCTCCTTCTCAACCAGGAACCGTGACAGGGCGGCCGTGTCGGTAAAGCGATGTTGCGTCGTCGCGCCCAGCCAATAGCAGCTGTCGAGATGCACGGCTTCGGGCCTTCCGGTAAACAAGAGTACCGTCGTGCCCTGTTCGCGCAACATCCGCAACGTCGCCTGAAGGGGGCCGTCGGGCATCATGTCGTACAACTGTGACAGCAGCAATACTTTGGGTCGGCTGATCAGCGCGGTGGCGGCCTTCAGCTGCATCACCTCCAAGATAGAGAGCGGCGATCCGGAACTTGCCAGTTGCGTGTCCAGGCCTTTGGGCAGGCTCGAAATGCGCGTCGTGAGGCCGACAATGTCGAGCACCTTGATGATGACGGCGCTGTCGGCATCGCCCCCGGCCGCCATGTTCAGATATTCGCGGATGGTCACATCGACGATGCTGGGCCGGTTCAGCACCACCACGGCGGACCGCAGCAGATACATGTCAAAACTGCCAAGGTCGCTGCCACCGATCGTCAGCAGGCCGGTGTCAGGATTGACGTGACGCTTGAGCAGCAACGCGATCTGCCTCTCAACGCCGGGCTCTGCCAGCATCACGGTCTGCTCGCCGCTTTCGATCGAAAAATTGAAGCGTGAGCCGGCCAGTTCCACATTGCGAAAGCGGACCGAACCGTCAGGCGGCGCCTGACCGTTCAAGTCCAACGCCTCCTGTGGAATGGCGAAAATCTGCGACAGTTCCTCCGAACTGGCCACCAGATCGTAGAAGGTGTCGAGATACCAGCCGAGTTGCGCAATCCCGTAGAACACCCCCGACAATATGAGTTCGGCGGCGACGAGCTGCCCGATCGACAGTTCGCCTGCCAGGATGAGGTTGCCGCCCAGCGCGAGCAGCGCGGCCGCAGCGAAGGCATAGACCAGGAAATAGGCGAGAGCCTGCGCGAAGCTATAGCGGAAGTAGCGACGGTGGGCGCGGATATAATTGGCCGTCACGGCTTCCGACTGGTCCATCGCAAAGGTCAAATGCCGTGCCGATTTATAAAAGCCGTTCGATGCGCCGACGCTCTCCAGCCATTGGGCGGCCTCATGCTTGGCATGTGACACGCCGATAGCGCCTGTGATCGCGCCGTGACGCCATACCATCCAGATCGCGATGCAGGTGACGATCAGCACTATGTTGAACGCCAGGAAAAAGGGGTGGTAGAAACTCGTCACGACCAGGCCGACCGCGCCCTGAAGGATGATCGTGAAGGCACCGATGACCAGGCTGGGCACCGCTTTCTGAACGACGATCATGTCGAAATAGCGGTTGAACAGGCTTCCCCGGCTCTCATCCAGGAAAAACGGGTTCTGCGCATGAACAGCCCGAACCGTGACTTCGGCAACCACCCGTGCGAAAATCCGACGCTCGAACATCGTTAGCAGGTAGAGGCGCAGGGCGCTTAGGCAAGCGACAAGGAGCAGCAGGACCAGCAGGACGCCCGACAATATCCATAGCGGCGCGACCAGGGCCGTGCGCGCCACCGAATTGATGAGTAGCTGGACCGAAATCGGTGTCGCCAGTGACAGCAATGTAATGGCCAGCGTGTAGACGACGCCAACATTCACATAGCCCTTGTCGGGTCCGACTATCTCACCAAGCCACGCGGCAGCATGCCGCAGACCGAACTGCTCGCCAGCCAATTTCCGTCCTCATCTTATGTGTGTGGCGCATGTAAAAAGGTCGCTGGCCGCCGACAAGATGGCAATGCTGCTGTGCAACATTTACTTACATGGAAGAGCTGGTCCTGAAATGCGAACGAGCGCCTTTCGGGTGTCGAGCCGGTCCATAATCTCTCGACCTCGCATTGTGGATATACTCGGTGGGCAGTCGCAGCGAATTTATGATCAGTTGGCGTGCTCTGGTCATCCTATAATCCGAATCAGCCAGAACGCACAACCGAACTGCACCGGCAGCAGCTAAAGCTCGTACATTTTCGATAACGCCCTCTGGCTCAGCAAAACGCCGACGCGTCATTCATTTGGTTGTCACCGCCCGCCACAGTGCCGACAATAGCCTTGACACGTCGATAATGTGATCACTATATTGACGTGCAACTGTATAAAACCGCGTCAGTCAAGTTTGGAAGCCATGCAGAACATTCCTCAACCAGCCGATGCCTTGGAATTTCTAGAGGCGAATCCGGAGATTGAATTCATCGAGGTCATTTTTACCTCGATGGCAGGGGTGCCGCGAGGCAAGCGTGTGCGACGCTCGGAACTGCTCAACATATACGAAAATGGGCGGCTGCTGCCGGGCTCCATGCTTGTGGTTGATGTCACCGGACAGGATTGCGAGGAGACCGGGCTGGTCTGGGGCAATGGCGATCCCGATTTCTTGCTGCGTCCGGTTCCAGGGACGCTGGTCAAGGCGCCTTGGCTGGGCGAAGGTGTGGCACAAGTGATCACATCTATGTACAATCTCGACGATACACCCAACGATCTTGATCCGCGCCATGTGCTTCAGCGGGTGCTTGATCGCTTTGCCGAGATCAACCTGACGCCGGTGGTTGCGTGCGAGATCGAATATTATCTGGTCGATCCGGTGCGCGGACCGCGTGGCGAGCTGCGCCTGGCACCACCGCCGGGCAAGGCGAACCCGCCCGACCTTATCGATGTGTTCAGCCTGCGTGACATTCAGGACTATGCCCCTTTTTTCAAGGAACTGTGGCGTCTGGCTGACATACAGGGCATCCCGCTTGAAGCGGTGATTTCGGAATATGCTGCGGGCCAGGTGGAACTGACGCTGCATCATGGCCCCGATGCCCTGCGCGCAGCGGACGAGGCGCTGATGTACAAGCGTCTGGCGCGCGGCCTGGCGGCGACGATGGGCATGGAAGCCACGTTCATGGCCAAGCCGTTCACCCATTCGGCAGGCAGCAGTATGCACCTGCACTTCAGCATCAACGATGATGCAGGCGAGAATATTTTTGCCAGCGAAAATCCACAAGGCACGCTCGTGATGCGTCATGCCATCGGCGGCTTGCGTGAAACGCAGGCCGAAGCCTTCGGCATTTTCGCGCCCAACGCCAATTCCTACCGGCGTTACCGGGTCAATTCCTATGCGCCCACGGCGCCGATCTGGGGCGTGAACAATCGCTCGGTTTCGTTGCGCGTGCCAGCCGGGCCGCCCAAGTCGCGCCATGTCGAACATCGTTTCGCAGGCGCAGATGCCAATCCCTATCTGGCGCTGGCGGCGATGCTGGCAGGTGTCCACCATGGCATCATCAACAAGGTCGATCCCGGCCCGCCGGTCGAAGGTGATGGCTATAAGGCGGCTGCAAGCTCGCCCCACCAGGTACCGGGCAACTGGTACGCAGCGATCGACGCGCTCGACAAATCCGACATCCTGCGGGATTATCTCGGATCGCGGTTCGTGGACATGTACTGCGCCGTAAAGCGCGTCGAGCAGGATCGCTTCTTCAGCGAAGTCGTTTCGCTGGATTACGACTGGTATCTCAAGACCGTCTGATCCGCCCGCTTTGGTGCCAGCCCACCGGACAGGGAACAACGCCGTGAACGAGCCTATGAATGATCAGGCCAGCGCCGACCTGATCAAGCGCCGCGATGCAGCCTTTGGCCGTGGAGCAAAACTATTCTATGAAAAGCCACTGCACTTGACGCGGGGTGAAGGCGCGTATCTGTTCGATACGGCCGGTCGCCGTTATGTCGATATGTACAATAATGTACCCTGCGTCGGTCACGCCCACCCGCGCATTGTAGAGGCTATGGCGCGTCAGCAGGGCACGCTCAACACGCATAGTCGCTATCTGCACGAAAGCGCCATAGCTCTTGCAGAGCGGCTTACCGCCTTGCAACGGATCACCGAAAGCGCCGTGTTCAGTTGCAGCGGCACCGAGGCTGTCGAAGTAGCGCTACGCATGGCGCAAATTGCTACTGGCGCGCGCGGGATCATCTGCACGAACCATACTTATCATGGCAATAACGCGCTTGTCGGCGCGCTCACCAATCTGAGCGTGGACGACAGGCGCCATGCCGGCCTGCGGTCGATACCCTTTCCCGAAACCTTTCGTCCGATCGAACATGGTTTATCGGGGGCAGCGCTGGCCGATGCCTATATCGCCCGGCTCCGCGCGGCGATTGATGAACTACAGGCCGAAGGTGCAGGGATCGCTGCCATGATCCTGTGCCCGATCCTCGCTAACGAGGGACTTCCGGACATTCCGGAGGGCTTCATGGCAAAGGCCATGCACGAGGTGAAATCCGCCGGTGGCCTCATCATCGCGGATGAGGTTCAGGCGGGGTACGGGCGCACCGGACAATGGTGGGGCTATGACGCGGTCGGGCTGATCCCGGACATCGTCGTTACCGGCAAGCCCATGGGGGCGGGCCTGCCACTGGCGGCCACCACCGCGCGTCGGGATCTGGTCGAAGATTTCCGCGCAGAAACCCGCTACTTCAACACATTTGCGGCAAGTCCGTTGCAGGGCGAAGTCGGGCTTGCAGTGATCGACACGCTCGAGTCCGAGGGGATGATCGACAATGCCCGCACCGTTGGAGCGGCGCTGAAGGCCGGGTTGATGGAGCGCATGGGGCGCTGGGACAGCATAGGGGATGTGCGCGGTGTCGGCTTGTTCATCGGGATCGAGTTCGTCGATGGCGGGGGCGCGCCAGACAAGCCTTTGGCTTTCGACGTGGTGTGCCGCCTGCGCGATCATGGTTTTCTCACTTCTATCGACGGGGCGTTCAACAACATGGTCAAGATCCGCCCGCCGCTGCCATTGCAGGCAGCCGACGCCGCCGCGTTTCTCGATGCATTCGACGTCGTACTGAAATCCATCCATGCCTGAAAAGCTGACGATCAAGCACTATGCTGACGCGGCGCAGGCGGCGGCTGATGCCTTTGGCCTTCAGGCTGCGGAACTGCGTCCGATCTCGATGACCGAAAATGTCGTGTTTCGGCTGCGTGAGGCGCAGACAGGTCAGCTCTATGCCTTGCGGTTGCACCGTCCGGGCTATCACGCGCTGGACACGCTGGTTTCCGAGCGTGACTGGACAACGGCCCTGGCCGACAAGGGGATGGTCGTACCGACTGGAAGGCGGGCTGCAAATGGCGACTGGTATGTGCCCATTGCGACGCCCGATCCCGGTGGGTTTCGCCATGCCGGGGTGACGATCTGGCACGAAGGGCAAACGCTGGAAAGCAGGATCGGATCGGACCGTGGGCCTGAAACCTGGCCGTGGTTCCACAGGCTGGGCGCTTTGCTTGGCGAATTGCACACCCATACCCGGAATTGGATGATCCCTTCAGGGTTCGTTCGTCATCGGCTCGATATCGATGGCCTGGTGGGCGAAACGCCTTTCTGGGGTCGCTTCTGGGACAGCGCGTTGCTCGACGATCAGGAAAAGCGCTTGCTGTTGAGCGCGCGGGAATGGGCGACCGCTAGACTATATGATCTCCAGGCCAACGGCGCGTTGTTCGGCCTGATTCATGCCGACAGTCATCTCGACAATGTGTTGATCAGTGGAGACCGTCTTGGTCTGATCGACTTTGATGATTGCTGCTATGGGTGGCTGGCATTCGATATGTGCGTAGCGTTGCACAGCAGTTGGGGGCATGCTGACTTTGCATCGATCCGCGACCATTTTCTTGCAGGCTACGAAATGCAGCATGCGTTGCAGGCTGACATTCTGCAACAGCTTGATCTGTTCCTGCTCCTGCGGTCGTTACAACTGGTGAGTTGGCGCGAAATGCGGCCCGATATAGCCGCAAACCTGCGCAAAGAGCTTTGGATGCCAAAGCTCGCGCAGGACATTCAAAAGGCGCTCGCTTCCTGACGCTAGGATGCGCCGACGCGGGGCCGGCGCGTCGCTTCTGACTTAGCCGAACGTGTGGCTTATGACCTTCACGTCGCAATATTTTTCGAGCGCATGGATGCTGCGGTCGCGGCCAAAACCGGACTGGCGGAAGCCACCAAAAGGCATGGTGATGTCGCAGCTGTCCCAACCGTTGATCCATACCATGCCCGCTACCAGCGCATCGGCAAAGCGGTGCGCCCGGTTCATGCTGGCCGTCCAGAGCCCTGCCGCAAGGCCGTAGCGCGTGCCGTTGGCAATCCTCAACGCTTCATCGTCAGTGTCGAATGCGGTGACGCACAACAGTGGACCGAAAATCTCCTCCTGCGCCAGTGGGTGGTCGGGCGGCACATCGGCAATGATTGTGGGCAGCATATAGTAGCCGCCTGTATCTGTGCGTGCGGCCTGCCCCCCACGTAGGATCCTCAGCCCGTCCGCCCGCGCACGGTCGACCTGTGCCAAGACCGCTTCGAGATGACCCTTGCTCGACAGCGCTCCAAGGTTCGTTGCCTCGTCCAGCGGATCGGCGGGAATGATGTTGCTGGCAACGGCGGTCACGCGATCGAGCACCGTTTCCATCACCGCACGTTCCACCAGCAGGCGTGAGCCTGCCGTGCACACCTGTCCCTGATTATAGAAAATGCCCCAGGCGGCCTGCGTGGCCACCATATCCAGATCCTGCCAGTCGGCAAAGACGATGTGCGGCGACTTGCCGCCCAGTTCGAGGCTGACCCGCTTCAGGTTGCTATCGGCAGCCGCACGCAGCAATTGTCGGCCCGTTCGTTCGGAACCGGTAAAGGCAATCAGTTGCACGTCCATATGCCGTGCCAGAGCATCGCCTGCCTCGTGCCCAAGGCCCGTCACGACGTTGAGTACGCCTGCGGGAAGGCCCGCCTCAATCGCGGTCCGGGCGAGCTTGAGCGCAGTCAGAGATGTGAGTTCGGACGGCTTCACCACAAGGGTGTTGCCTGTCGCCAGTGCGGGCGCGATCTTCCACATCGCCAGATGAAGCGGGAAATTCCACGGTACGATCACGCCGATCACGCCAAGAGGCTCATGCACGGCATAAGACAGGCGAGAGGCAGGTGACGGGCCAACCTCACCATAGACCTTGTCGATCGCCTCGGCATAGTAGCGCAGCGTGTTGATCGCCTGTGGAATGTCGAAGCTGCGCGTGGCGCTGATCGGCTTGCCGGTATCGATACATTCCAGCAGCGCGAAATCCTCCGCCTGCGCCTCGATCAGGTCGGCAAAGTGAAGCAGGAGGCGCTTGCGATCGCGCGGAGCCATGTGGCGCCACTCTCCCGCATCGAAAGTCGCTTTCGCGTTTGCCACGGCAAGATCGACGTCTGCTGTGGTACACCGCGCAATCCGGTTTATCTTGGTGCCATCGCGCGGGCTGACATTGTCCAGCGTTTCGCCATGCGCCGTTGCGCGGAAAGCGCCGTCGACGAACGGCTGCGGAGGCAGGCTACGCACGAGCCGCGATACATGCGCCAAGGCGTCATCTGGAGTAATCATGGCATGCGACCCTTTGCTGTTATTCGCCGATATGGCGCAGCCAGTTGCGCAGTTCAGTGCGGCGGATGCTGCCATCGAGAATGTCGGTGTCGATCCCGAGCCGCCAGGCCACGGGTGCGTCGACCGCAGCCTCCGCAGCGATCCTCAGGTCTGCGATGTGGCTGTCGAGCATATTGCGGGTATCGAAGAATTGCCCGCCCACCATGTCGTCGCCATAGCCTTCATATATTTCGGCAAGATGCGGGAGATCGAATTCAGGATGATATTGCACGCCCCAGGCGATGCTCCTGCCAAGAGGAATGACGGCGGCCTGAACCGGGCAGCGGCTGTTGCTGGCCAACAAGACACTGCCTTCAGGAAGGCGTGAGACATGGTCGTAGTGAATGCATGGCGCATCGAACGCGCTGGCGCGGTCGGCAAGGAGAGGATGGCCTAGCCCATCGGTGGTTGGGACGATCTTTCGTGCAAAGCCCATCTCTGCATGGGCGTCGTTGCGTTCGACCGCGCCACCCCCCGCGACCGCGCAAATTTGCAACCCCCAGCAACTGCCAAGGATCGGCAGGCCTGCGTCCGCCACGCGCCGCACCCAGTCGATCTGGCGCGTGACGTCAGGCTCATTGTCGTAAGCGTGCAGAGCGGAGCCGGAGATGACGAAACCCGCATAATTTTCATGCGAGCGAGGCGGCTGCGCGCCTTCATCGGCGCCGTAAAGGACATCGATCTGCAAGCTCGCGTCCTCGGCGAGCAAAGCCCGGACATAGACTTCAGCCGTCGTCTCCTGCCCAAGATGCGCGGCGCGTTCCCGTGCGGGCTGGCTGCTGCCTTCCATCAGAAGGATATTTTTCATTATAGACCTCAAGGTGTGATCACATTATCCTGCCTCAGCTCGAACCTGTTTGCAACCGCAACTGTCGTGTTAGTGATCACAAGGAGGATGTTATGGCCCAATTGACGAGGCGAAGGATGATGGCGGCGGCAGGTGCAGGCGGCGTATCGTTGCTCGCTGCCAGTGCCAGTGCCGGTGCGTCGGGCGCGGCCACTGCCGCCTCGGCCGGCATGGCGCACGGCAAAGCGCGACCTGCGCCGCGCCCGGAGTGGATCTACGACGCCACGGTGGAGCTTGAGAAGGACATTCCGATGGGCAAGACGATACGGGGCGATCGTTTTCGCGTGCCGATCATCGGCGGCACATTCTCCGGCCCGGAGATGAGCGGTCGCATTTTGCCGGGCGGCTTCGACTGGCAGCTCCTGCGTCGGGACGCCTATTGGGAGCTATCCGCTGACTATTTCATGGAAACTGCGGACGGCGTCCAGATTCATGTGTTAAATCAGGGTCTTTGGTACAGCGCCAGCGGGGATTGGCCTGCAACTTATGCGGTGACGACTCCGCAGTTGGAGGCTCCAGACGGTCGCTATGAATGGCTCAATCGCTATATTTTCACCGGAACCGTGGGGCAGGGCGGTACTGCCGAGAAGCCGGCAGTACAGCTGTCGATATTCCGATTGCTCAACCCTTGATCAGTGCGGGGCGTCAGCCGCGCTTTCGCGACTTGCTATCCTTCGCTGCTGCTGCGGCATTGAAGCGCATCAGTTCATTGCCGATGTGAGTGATGCCGTCGCGAAGATCGGCCTCTATAGCAATGCGAAGGGCCATCCGGTTGCGGGCGCGCACGGCATCCAGCGCCTCGGCATGGCGATCTACCGTGAATTCAGGCCCGATATATACCAATGCCTGGCGCAGGAACGGCCCGATCTGCAGCCAGAGTGATTCTATCAACGGTACGAACACCGAATCGGGCTGTGCCGAATATAGCGTGCGGTGAAAAGCAAAGTTGCCAGCCAGCCACCGATCATAGTCCCTGATCCTGACTCCCTCATCGACTTCATCGTTATACTCGACGAGTTTTGCGATCAGGGCATCGTCCACATAGCCCAGCGCCCGCGACGCAGCCTCTGTTTCCAGCGCTATGCGCGCCGCCAGCAGGTCATCGAATCGCTCGGGCGACATGACCGGAATGCGAATGCGCCGGTTGCCAAGCAGTTCGACGGCGCGTTCCGCGGCAAGACGCCGCAACGCTTCGCGGATGGGCATTGCGCTTACGCCGAGTCGTTCGGCCAGGCCGCGAATCGTTAGCGGTTCACCGGGCGCGATCCGGCCGAGCAGGATGTCGGTCCGCAACTCGCTGTAAACCCGTTGCTGCACAGTCACGACGTCGACCGCCGCATCCTGGTCCACCGGCTCAATCTCGGCGATCCTAGACAATTTTTTCACCTCAAACAGACGGCCACGGGAAAATGTGATGCCAACATCCCGCCTCTATCGCATCGCTATGGGTGTTGACAACCAAAGGATGTCTTAATATGTGATCACATTATAGCAGTATGCAACGGTCCATGATCTACTGTGACGAAGTCCATTGAGTGCCACGCGCAGTCGTGGGTCCGGATCGTTCTGCCGCCAAACTTATTCCCAGCCGCACGGTTGTCGTGCGGTTCTAAAAGCTAACCAGAAACGGTCTGATCGATGGAACATGCGCCGATCCGCAAGCCTTATGCCGGCCTGCCCTCATATTATGCCGCAACCGCCAATCGCGTGACCGAACGCCCGCAGCTGCGCGGCGAGGAAAGGTGCGACGTGGCGATCGTAGGTGCGGGCTTCACCGGCATGTCGGCGGCGCTTGAACTTGCCGAACGCGGATATAGCGTCATCGTGGTTGAAGGCGAACGGGTGGGCTGGGGGGCTTCGGGTCGCAATGGCGGCCAACTCGTCAACGGTTACAGCCGCCAGCTTTCCGAAGTGCGCAAGCATTATGGCGCGGAGGCGGAGCGCCAGTTTGGCGAAATTGCGCGCGAAGGATCGGACATCATTCGCGAACGTGTTGCAAAATATGGCATCGAATGTGACCTGCGCGACGGAAACAGCATTGTCGGCATGCACGATGCACACATGCGCTTCCTGCGCGGTCGCGTGGAAGAATGGCACCGCCACGGCTATACCGACGTCGAATTGCTGGAAGGCGATGCAATCCGCAAGGTCGTCAACTCCGATCGCTATGTCGGTGGCTATTACGATCCGCGCGGCGGCCACATGCACTCGCTGAACTATGTGCTAGGCGAAGCGGCAGCATTTGAGGCACTGGGCGGGCGCATCTTTGAACAGTCGCGCGTGACCAAGGTCGACCGTTTGGCTCGGCCCGTTGTCCATACCGCGCAGGGGCATATCGTAGCCAATAAGGTGCTGGTGTGCGGCAACGCCTATCTTGGCGACGCCGCGCCGGACCTTTCTGGCCGCATCCTGCCGGTATCCAGCCAGATCATCGGCACGGAAGTCCTGGGCAAGGAATTGCTGGACGAACTTTTCCCGGCCAATGCGGCGGTCGAGGATACACGCTACATTCCCGACTATTATCGCAGGACCGCCGATCACCGGATCATCTATGGCGGTGGATCGGTCTATGGCGGCATCGATCCGGCCAATATCACGGCCAAGATCATGCCGCAGTTGCTGCAGACATTCCCGCAATTGCGGAACGTGAAGATCGACTTTGTGTGGGCGGGCAATTTCGCCCTGACGATGACCCGCTATCCGCAAGTGGGGCGCGTGTCCGACAGCGTATATTATTCGCAAGGCGACAGCGGCCACGGCGTGACCACCACGCAGATGCTCGGCCGCCGGCTGGCCGAAGCGATCGACGGTCAACTCACCAAGTTCGATGTGTTCGCGCGGCTTCCCTACATTCCGTTCGTAGGGGGCAAGCTATTGCGCGTGCCATACTGCGTCATCGGGTCCTGGTATTATGGGTTGCGGGACAAATTAGGCATTTAGCAACCAACAAAAATCCAAAAAACTAATCGGGGAGAAATGACATGCGACTTCGTCTTACCACCTCAGCCTCGCTGATCGCGTTGCTTGCCACCCCGGCCTTTGCGCAAACTAGTCCGCCGACCGATGGCGATGCGATCGTGGTAACGGCACAGAAGCGGGAGCAGAATCTGCAGGATGTGCCGATCGCGATCACGGCCGTATCCGGGCAGGCCCTGCGCGATCAGCGTATCCGTACCATCGACGAAATCGGAACCCAGGTCAGCAACACGCAGATCTATCAGGACAAGGGGGGCAGCCAGCCCAACTGGACGATCCGCGGCGTTTCGCTGTTCGATTTCAACGTCAACAACAGCCCGTCCACCTCGATCTTTATCGATGACGTCTATCAGCCTTCGACAGTGCTTGGAGCGGGCGGTATCTTTGACCTTCAGCGGGTCGAAGTGCTCAAAGGCCCGCAGGCCGGCCTTTATGGCCGCAATTCTGTGGGCGGTGCCGTACAGATCATTTCGCACGAGCCAAAGCCCGGTGACACGGACGGCTATGTGAATGTCGATTATGGTTCGTGGAACCGCTACCGTATCGAAGCGGCGCAATCGCTTTCGCTGGGGGAGAATACGGCTTTCCGGCTTTCCGTACTTAACGATGGCAGCTTCGGCGGCGGATGGCAGAAGAGCCTGGCGGGTGGGCGAAAATGGGGCGAGCCTGATCGTCTGGCGGTGCGCGGACTGCTCCGTTCCGAGATCGGCCCGCTTACTGCAAAGTTGAAGGTCTTTTACGCGCGCGACAAGAGTGACACGGTGCTGGCAACGGCGTCCGGAGCCTATTCACCGACCGGTCCGGACTTTTGCGATGCCTTGCTCGCTGGGCGGCTCGATCAGGCAAATTGCCTCACGCTTGCCCAGAGCATCGACCCGTCGCTGGCTGGCGCGGGAGCGCAAAGCAAAGACGGCAAGCGCGTCCTTTCCCAGGGAGAGAACCGCCTCAACAATGAAGAACTTTCGGCCACGCTCAACCTCTCGGCTGATCTTGGCGGTGTCACCATTACGTCGATCACCGGACTGACGCGCTTCGATTTCGGTTTTGCTTTCGATTATGACGCAAGCCAGCTCAACCTTGGGGGTTGGACCGAACAGGCCGGACTGCGCAACTTCAACCAGGAACTGCGCATCGCATCCTCGTCCAGCGGCGCCTTCCGCTGGCAGGGTGGCGTGGTTTATACCAACTACCGGTTCAACGAGTTCAAGGAGTTTAACTGGACCGACAATCCACTCCTGTTCGACACTTTCAATCCGATCTTCGGGGTCGACTATCAGGACCTGTTCCTTGATGTGACCTATAACCAGAAGACCCGCTATTGGGGCATTTACGGTCAGTTCGACTATGACATCACGCCGGAACTGACTTTCAGCGGCTCGGTTCGCTATTCCGATGAAAAGACCACGTACCGCAACGGTCGTACCGGCTTCCGCAAGATCACCAGCTTCCCCGCGCCAGGTGGCATCGACCTTATCCCGGTTGGCGACATCGACCGTGATTATAAACTTGGCGATCATTGGACGGGTTCGGCAACGCTATCGTACCGCCCAACGGATACCGCCACGCTCTACACCACCATCTCGCGCGGCTACAAGTCGGGCGGCGTACCGGGCGGTTTCCCGCAGACACCCGAAGATACGCTGCCTTATGGCGAGGAGTTCGTCCTCAACTTCGAGGGCGGTTTCAAGACCGAATGGCTTGATCGTACGCTACAAGTGAACGGGTCGGTTTTCTATTACGACCATGACGATATCCAGGCCTTCACCACGCTTCCCAGCACGCTGACACCGGGTCAGTTCGCGTTTCGCCTGACCAACATCGGCAACGGCTATAATTTTGGCGCCGAACTCGAAGTTGTGGCGCGGCCGGCGCGCGGCCTGCGGCTGGCGGCGTCGGTCGGCTATCTGAAGGCCAAGATTACCGACAGCGACAAGGTATTCTTCTCGCTGGATAATCAGGTCATTCCTTGGGAAGGTCAGCGGCTCGACTATGCACCGACCTGGAGCGGCATCCTTTCGGCCAGCTACCGCGCAGAGTTGGGCGCTGGACGTAGCCTGACCGTTGCGGGCGACTATAACTTCCGGTCGCGCCTGCGCTTTGGGCAGACGGCGGTGGATCAAGCGCTGCGCGGCGTTCCGGGTTATGGCGTTGCCAATGGGCGCATCACGCTGGCCGATGAATCCGGCTGGTCGCTCGCCGTGTGGGGCAAGAACCTGTTCGAAAAGGCCTATATTACGGACGCTGGCAACGATGGCGTAGGAAGCTTCTACCGTACCTATGGTGAGCCGCGCTCGGTTGGCGTCGCGCTGGGCTACAGGTGGTGAGCGGGCAATCGCCCGACCCTGCCAAACGGCGCATAGATGTCGCTGCGGCCATTGGATATGGCATTTGCGCCGTCGCCATCCTCTCGCTCCAGCCACTCGCGTTCGGCCCGTTGGTCGAAGCCGGGTGGCTGAGCGAGAGCAGGCTTGGCGAGATTGCCGGGCTGGAAACAGCCGGATTGGCATTGACATCGGCGATACTGCCAGGATGGCTGACGGGAAATTTCTTCCGGCTCAAGCTTGCCGTTCTGGCGGCGCTGATTGTCGCCTGCAACATGGCGACGCCCTATGCAGGCTATTCGACAGGGCTGCTGCTTGTGCGCCTGCTGTGCGGTCTTGCAGAGGGCGGCGTGCTCGCCGGAGCGTTCGTGGTCCTGTTCCACACCGGCAATCCCGATCGCATGAACGCCTTGTTTCTGGCCGTATCCAATACCGTCATCGCCATCGTGTCCTACATCATTCCAACGGTGATTTTGCCTGTCTATGGCACGCCGGGGCCATTCATGCTGATGGCGGGTCTTGGCCTCTTCGGCCTGGTGATGATCTTTGCAGTAGGGCACAAGCCTGAAGTCATGGCCGCGCCGGTCAGCAGCTGGCGCTCATGGCCCTTCGCGACCTGGCTCGTGCTCCTGGGTATCATATTGCAGAATGCCGGTGTGCTTTCCGCATGGGTGTTTCTTGAATCCACCGCTCGTGCCGCCAATCTCGGCGCGCAACCATTGGCGCTTTCGGCATCGCTTGGCATTCTTGCGCAGGTCGCCGGTGCTACCGCGATCGCGCTTGTCGGCTATCGGCTGCCGTCAGGCAAAAGCCTCATGATCGGCAGCAGCATGCTTGCGGGGGCAATATACTGGCTGGGGCATCCCACGGGCGCTGTGTCATTCGTTCTGGCCAATGTCCTGATGGGCGCCTGCTGGCTTGCGTTGCTGCCATTGTCGATCAAGCTGATCTGCGAGATCGAGCGCAAACATCACGCGCTCTACCTCACGGCGGCTGCACAGATGGTGGGCCTGAGTATTGGCCCGCTTGTTTCTTCGTTATTCGTGTCCGAACAGTCTGTCGAACCTGCCTATCTGGTCGGCTTTGGCATGGCTGTCTTGGCGGTAATTGCCCTTGGGCTGGCCGCCAACTCACCTGACCGCATCAGACGCACTCACTAACAAGGGCCAGTAGCATGGTTTGGACTACCCGCGACACCGGCCTGTTCCGGGGCACGCCTCAAACGGATCATTTCCGCCGCATGGCGAGTGTTACGCCTTGCCGCCGCATAAACCGCGCAGATCACGCGCGGCCATTTCCGCCCGCAAAGCAGGGTCTTTTGCTGCCGAAAACCTTTCAAGCCATCGGCCAAGCCCACGACCTTGCAACCTTCCTGGACGATGTGACGACCACCGGCCTGCTGGTGCTGCACAAGGGCGAGAAGGTCTATGAGAATTATTGGGAAGGCAACCGTGCCGACTCCCAGGTCGCGATCTTCAGCTGCACCAAGAGCTTCGTTTCCACGCTGGTGGCCTGTGCGCTGCGCGATGGATATATTGCCAGCCTAGACGATCATGCCGACAAATATGCCCCTGAACTGAAGGGTTCGGGCTATGAAGGGGTGCGGATAGAGGATATTCTCCAGATGTCCTCCGGCGTGCGTTGGAACGAGGATTATGGCGATCCCCATTCCGACATCGCGCGCTTTGCCGCCGCCTATCTTGAACCGGCATCGTTCGACGCGGTCTGCGCCTCGCTGCCGCGTGAACATGCACCGGGGACGTTCAACCGCTACAATACGTGCGATACGCATGTTCTGGGCATGGTGGTAAGCCGCGCGGTCGGCCAGTCCCTGACCGACTATCTCCAGCATCAGGTCTGGGACAAGCTCGGCATGGAGGATGATGCGTTCTTCCTGATCGATGGCAAGGGCGTGGAAGCCGCTGGCATGGGCCTTCAGGTCACGCTGCGCGACATGGCCAAGCTTGGGCAGTTCATGCTTCGCGGCGGCCTTTCTCCAAAGGGTGAGCAGCTTCTGCCCGCTGGCTGGATCGAAGCCTGTTCGACAGCGACCAAGGACCACCTCAAGCCCGGCGAGCGGGCGACATCAACCTACCCCTGGGGCTATGGCTATCAGTGGTGGATACCCGACAATAGCGGCGCCTACAGCGCTCTTGGCGTGTATCACCAGATGATCTGGGTGGACCCTGCAAAGGATGTGGTGATCGCCAAGACCACCGCCTACGCCGCGTTCGGGCAGGACCATGAGGACGAGAACCGGGTCGATCAACTGCATTTTGCCGCCTGCCACGCCATCGCAGACGTAGCGGCCAAGGGCTGAAGACGTGATCCACGCTGAACTTTTCGCACATGGCGTTGCCGCGCATGGTCTTGCCGTCAGCAATCCGGCCAGCGGCGCGGTTATCGCGACCGTGCGCTCATGGTCTGCGGCGGAGGTCGAGGCTCTGGTGCCTTTAGTCGACATGGCGGGCCGCGCATGGGCCGCCCGGACCGCAAAGAACCGCGCGGTCATCCTGCGCCGCTGGTTTGATCTCATGCTCGCGCACAAGGAGGCGCTCGCCGCGATCTGCACCGCTGAATGCGGCAAACCACTGGCGGAAAGCGCGGGGGAAGTGGTCTATGCAGCGGGTTTCATCGAATGGTATGCCGAGGAAGGCAAGCGGATCTATGGCGAGATCACGCCGACTTTCGCTCCCGACAAGCGCGTCCTGACCCTGACGCAAGGTATCGGCACCACGGCCGCAATCACGCCGTGGAACTTCCCAATTGCGATGATCACCCGCAAGGTCGGCCCCGCGCTTGCCGCAGGCTGTCCGATGATCCTCAAGCCGGCTGAAGCCACGCCGCTCTGTGCACTGGCGCTGGAGTATCTCGCGCTTCAAGCCGGGCTTCCCGAAAACCTGTTCCGTGTAGTTCCGACGAATGATCCGGTAGGTGTTGGCAAGCTGCTATGCTCTCATCCGGTGATCCGCAAACTCAGCTTCACCGGATCGACCGCCGTCGGCAAGCGACTGCTTGAACAATGTGCGGGCACGGTCAAGCGCACCAGCATGGAACTGGGCGGCAACGCGCCGTTCATCGTGTTCGACGATGCCGACCTCGACAAGGCGATCGACGGCATCATGGTCGCGAAGTTCCGCAATGCCGGGCAAACGTGCGTCTGCGCCAATCGCATTCTGGTGCAGGATGGGATCTATGATGCTTTCCTTGCCCGGTTCGTGCGGCGGGTCGCAGCCCTTCGGCTGGGCGATGGCGCCGATCCTGAAACGCAGATCGGCCCACTGATCGACGGTCGCGCGGTGGCCAAGGTGCGGTCGCTAATCGATCGTGCTGTCGCCGAAGGTGCCAGCCTTGCCACGGGTGGCGTCAGCCATCCCGCGGGCGAGAATTTCGTCGCACCCACGATCCTGACCGGCGTGACGCCGGACATGGACATAGCCCGGTCGGAGATTTTCGGCCCTGTCGCGTCGGTCATCCGTTTCGCCACGGAAGCTGAGGCAGTAGCGATCGCCAACGACACGCCATACGGCCTTGCCGCCTATATCTACGCCAGCGGCATGGCCCGCATCTGGCGGGTCATGGAGCAGCTCGAATATGGCATTATCGGGGTCAATGAAGGGGTCATCTCGACCGAAGTGGCGCCCTTTGGCGGTATGAAGGAATCCGGCCTTGGTCGCGAAGGTTCGCGCCACGGCATCACCGATTATCTCGAACTCAAATATGTTTTGTTGGGAGGCATTGCCGCGTGACCGGCGCTCATAACCACAACGGACAACTTGCCCCATTCTCATGGGAAGATCCCTTCTTGCTGGAAGACCAGTTGCGAGAGGATGAGCGGATGATCCGCGATGCGGCCCGCGCCTATGCGCAGGACCGGCTGCAATCGCGCATCATTGCATCCTATCGTGAAGAAACCACCGATCCCGCCATTTTCCGCGAAATGGGCGAGCAGGGCTTGCTTGGCGTCACCATTCCGGAAGCTTATGGTGGCCTGGGCGGATCTTATGTCGCCTATGGCCTGGTCGCGCGCGAAGTCGAGCGCGTGGATTCGGGCTACCGTTCGATGATGAGCGTGCAGTCCTCGCTCGTGATGTATCCGATCTACGCCTATGGCAGCGAGGCGCAGCGCCAGCGCTATCTTCCAGGGCTTGCCCGCGGCGAACTGATCGGCTGCTTTGGCCTGACCGAAGCTGACGCCGGTTCCGACCCGTCGGGCATGAAGACCCGCGCAGTCAGGACGCCGTCGGGCTATCGCCTGTCGGGGTCGAAGATGTGGATTTCCAACGCGCCGATCGCAGACGTTTTCGTCATCTGGGCCAAGTCCGATGCCCACGATGGCAAGATCCGCGGCTTCATTCTTGAAAAGGACGCCAAAGGCCTTTCCGCGCCGAAAATCGAAGGCAAGCTCTCGCTACGGGCCTCGATCACCGGCGAGATTGTGCTCGACGATGTGGAAGTGGATGAGGATGCGCTGCTTCCTGACATCGAAGGACTGAAGGGCCCGTTCGGCTGCCTCAATCGCGCCCGCTACGGGATCGCATGGGGGGCAATGGGGGCTGCCGAATTCTGCCTGCATCAGGCGCGGCGTTACGGTCTCGACCGTCGCCAGTTCGGGCGACCTTTGGCGCAGACCCAGCTTTTCCAGAAGAAGCTGGCCGACATGCTGACCGAAATCGGCCTTGGGCTTCAGGCAGCGCTGCGTGCCGGCCGCATGCTGGATGACAACACCGCCGGTGCTGATCTCATCTCGCTAATCAAGCGCAACAATTGCGGCAAGGCTTTGGACATTGCCCGGCTGGCCCGCGACATGCACGGCGGCAATGGCATCAGCGAAGCGTATCAGGTGATGCGCCACGCGCAGAATCTGGAAACCGTGAATACTTACGAAGGCACGCACGACATTCATGCGCTGATCCTTGGTCGAGCGATCACCGGGCTGGCGGCATTCTAGGCATGTCGGGCGGTCCCTTGCCCCTTGCTGGCGTCAAAGTCGTTGAACTTGCCCGCATCCTGGCGGGGCCGTGGGCTGGCCAGACGCTAGCGGATCTGGGTGCAGAAGTGATCAAGGTAGAAAGCCCGCAAGGGGACGATACGCGTAAGTGGGGACCGCCTTTTGTCGAGAATGAGGAGGGGCGGGTCGACGCAGCCTACTTCCACGCCTGCAACCGGGGTAAACAAAGCGTTCTGGCCGATTTCAACAAGCCGGATGACCTCGCCTTCGTAAAGCGCCTGATCGCCGATGCCGACATCGTGATCGAGAATTTCAAGGTAGGCGGGCTGGTCCGCTTCGGTCTTGATTACCCGACGCTGGCAAAGGACCATTCCGCTCTGGTCTATTGCTCCATCACCGGGTTCGGGCAGACCGGCCCTTATGCCGCCCGCGCCGGATATGACGTCATCGTGCAGGGCATGAGCGGCATGATGGACCTGACCGGCGATCCTGATGGTCCGCCACAGAAGATCGGCGTCGCACTGGCCGACATAATCTCCGGGCTCTACGCGGTGATCGGTATCCAGTCCGCTCTGTCGCTGCGTGAGCGCACCGGGAAGGGCCAGCATATCGATATCGCCCTGCTCGATTCGATGGTGGGCGTGCTGGCCAACCAGGCGCAGAACCTTTTCGTCAGTGGGGTCGCGCCCCGACGCATGGGCAATGCCCATCCCAATCTGGCACCCTACCAGCCTTTCCCTGTTGCCGACGGCCACTTCATTCTGGCGGTCGGCAATGACGGCCAGTTTGCCCGCCTGTGCGAGATTGTCGACCGCGCCGAACTGGCATCCGATCCTGATTTTGCCACAAACCCGGCGCGTGTCGCCAATCGCGACAGGCTGATAGCTGAACTGGAAACAGCGTTTTCGGGCTGGACGAAGCAGGATATTCTCGCGGCTTGTGAAGCAGCTGGCATTCCCGCTGGCCCGATCAATGCGCTCGACGATGTTTTCGATGATCCGCAGGTGCTGGCCAGGGGCCTGCGGATCGACCTTCCGGGCGGAACGAGCGGCGTCCGCACGCCCATTCGCTTCAGTGACGCAGCGCTGCAATTGAATGTCCCTGCGCCGGCGCTGGGACAACATGACGAAACGGCCCGATGCAAGACCAAAACCCGCCCTATTTCCCCCTATGGAGCATAGCATGAACGCCTCTCTCGCCATGAAGGACCAGCGCAGCCTGTTTCACGCGGTCACCTCGATCGCCGACAATGCGAGCGCTGGCCCGTTCGTCCTCACCAAGGGCAAGGGCAGCATCGTCACCGACGAGCATGGCCGCGACTATATAGACATGGGCGCTGGCCTGTGGTGCGTGAACATTGGCTATGGCCGCAGCGAAGTGGCCGACGCGATTGCCGAAGCGACCCGCAGCCTGAACTTCCAGCACCTGTTCGGTGGCGCGGCATCAGTGCCAGCCATCGAACTGGCCGACAGGTTGCTGACCCTGTTCCGTACTCGCGCCAACGCGCCGGAAATGGCGCGCGTGTTTTTTGGTTCGTCGGGATCGGACGCTAATGACACCGCTTACAAGCTGGTCCTCTATTACCATAATCTTATCGGCAAGCCGCTGAAGAAGAAGGTCATTTCACGTCAAGGCGCGTATCATGGCCTGACCTATGCCGCCGGCAGCCTGACCGGCATCGACGCATACCACAAGGCGTTCGACATGCCTGCGCCTGGCGTGCTCCATGTGGAGGCGCCGCATCATTATCGCGGCGCGCGCCCAGGCGAGAGCGAGGCGGATTTTTCCGCTCGTCTGGTCGCCGACTTGCGCGCGACGATCGAACGCGAAGGGCCAGACACGATCGCGGCATTCTGGGCAGAGCCGGTGATGGGCACTGGCGGCGTGATCCCTCCGCCGACCGGCTATTTCGAGGGTGTTCAGAAGCTGCTGGCCGAGCATGAGATACTGTTCGTGGCTGACGAAGTGATCACTGGCTTTGGGCGGACCGGCAGCTGGTTCGGGACTGGCCACTACGGCCTCAAGCCCGATATCGTCAATCTCGCCAAGGGGATCACCAGCGCCTACCTGCCACTGTCCGCGACGATCATCAGCACCCGGATCTGGGACGTACTGGAACACACATCCGCTACGGCTGGTGCGTTCATGCACGGCTTCACTTACTCTGGCCATCCGGTCTGCTGCGCCGCTGCGTTGGCCGTGCTCGACATCATGGAGCGCGAGGACATAGTCGCGCCGGTCGCCGCCAAGGGCGAACGCCTGCTGGCGGGGCTGAGGAGCCGGTTGAACGACCATCCTTTCGTCGGCGACATCCGCGGTGTAGGCCTGATGGCTGGTGTCGAATATATGGCCGATCCAGCTGCGAAAAGGGACTTTGCGGGCATGGCTGGCCACAAGATCGTGGCGGGTCATGCGCGGACCGAGGGTATCCTGACCAGGGCATTGCCGTGGATGCCGGTGACGGCATTCTCGCCGCCCCTGATCATCAGCGATGCCGAATTGGACGAGGCATTGGACCGCTATGTTGCCGCGGCGGAGCGGGCCATTCCGGACTTGGAAGCAATGGCTTCGGCCTGACCGCAAGGGTGCGGCATCGTTTGAAGGAGAGCATGCAATGACATTTGGATTTCGCTTGGATGTGGCGGTCCTGCTCGGCCTGCTGGTCGCACCTGCCACGGTCCACGCGCAGCAGGAATTGCCTGTTCCATTGCAGGCCGGCGCGAAATCGGATGTGCCAGTGGCGACGCAGATCATGCGTTGGCGCATGAACGATGGCGACGTGAACAGTTTTGCGTTTCGCAATATGGATCAGCTGTTCGCCACGCGGACGGTGGCCCACTCGGGCGCGCCATGGATGTTCCCGAAGGTCGAGCGACCAATGGACTTCACATATTCGTTCGGCGGTACGACATATTCGGCCGAGCAAGCGCTGGAGCGGACCTCCACCAACGCACTGCTGGTCCTGAAGGACGGACGGATCGTCACGGAAATATATCGCAACGGTTCGAACGAGCACACCCGTTTCATGGGCTGGTCGATGACAAAGTCGATCACGTCAATACTGGTCGGCGCGGCGCTGGAGGACGGTTTGATCTCGTCGATTGATGACGACATCACCCGATACCTGCCTGAATTGAAGGGGGGCGGTTATGAAGGCGTGACCATTCGCCAGATCCTCCAGATGCGCTCTGGGGTGGATTATGACGAGAGCTATGACTTCGCCAAGCCAGGTATCGCGGCGAGCAACCACATCAACGCGCTGGTGAAAAATGTGGTACGCTTTGCCGATGTTGCACGCACCATCAGGCGCAGATCGAAGCCGGGGGAAGTCTTCGCCTACAAAACCATCGATACCGCTGTGCTGGGCTGGCTGATCGAACGGGTAAGCCGGGGGTCGGTGGCCGCCTACACAGCCCGAAAGCTATGGGAGCCGCTGGGGGCGGAGGCGGACGGCTTCTATATCATGGACGGTCAGCCGGGCACGGGCCGCGAGTTCAGTGGTGCAGGCTTCAACGCCACCTTGCGCGATTGGGGGCGTTTTGGGCAGATGATGCTCGATGGCGGCATGGCCAATGGCAAGCACGTCGTCAGCGAGCAGTGGGTCAAAGCGGGGCAGACGCCGGCTGGCGAGCGAGAAGGGCCTGAAGGCGGCTATGGCTATCAGTGGTGGACCATGGCCAATTCGCCTGCTTACTCGGCGATTGGTTTGCAGGGCCAATATGTCTATATTGATCCTGCCAGCCGCACGGTTGTGGTCAAGCTCAGCTATTTTCCACCGACCGGTGGCCAAGCAACGCAGGAAACGCTGGCTTTCCTTGCCGCAGCGTCCGCGTGGCAGCCTGCAAAATGACGCTGCGCTGAAAGCGGCCGCTGTTTGATGGCGGGGAGTGCCCCCCTCAATCTCTTATACTGGCCTTCCGTCGCAATGCCGCCCTTTCGCTATGCCTTGGTAGCGAACACTGCATATCGCTCTCGCCAGGCCGCCACCTCGTCTTTCAAATGTGCAGGCGCTGCGGCTCCTGACATGACGAGGGTGGCCACATCATTTTCGGGGTGCATCAGCATCTTCTTTGCGCCGTCGGTAAACCAGACAGGCACCAACCGATCGCAAAGCCTGTCCAGAATGGATCGGGCCATGCCATTTTCTATGGCATCGCTGCCAGGGAGCAGGCGAACCAATATGGACACGCCTTCGAAACAATTTCGAGGTTGGCGGACGAAATCGAGCGACACCAAGATGCCGGACCGGTCGGGACGGGCTTCGTCCGGCATGTCGGCGATCCTGCGCCAAGCGCAAAACCAGGTCCGGCAAATATGCGGACGCACGGCATGAATGCTGCATCCTTGAGCGGTGAGTTGAGGACAGCTTTTGCCAGCCGGCTTCTGGAAATCGGGCGTATCGACAGTCAAAACGGTGCAGCAGATCGTGCAATCGCCACAATCCCGGTTTGAGAGGACGGGGCCGAGGAGAGTAGTTTCCAGATCTTTCTCTATGTCCATGGGCGCTGGGTGCCGCGCCTCTGCCTGGAATGCAAGCGGGATCAGGCACGCAAGGTCCGGGGAACGTCCCAATGGCTTATCGCAACTGAGCGCGCCTGACATGGTTTGTGCGGAAAACGTTCTAACCGTCAATTCAACCTGTCAGCTGGGCGAGGAGCCAGCCCGGCATTGCGAAGTAAATCTCAGAGGATTGGCGTTTCGAAAGAGTGGAACGGTCCCGGATTATAGCAGGCAATTGGCGGTGCGGTGCCGCGCTTCAGTCCTGGAAAATGTGTAAGTAGAGAAAGCCGATATGCCTGCAACGCATTGAACGTGCAGGCATATCGGTCAGTGCTGGTTTCGATCCGAGCGATGTGCGGGCGTTTCTGGCGGAAGGCAAAACGCGCCACTTTCCTGCACGCAGTTCGATCTATTTGCAGTCCGAAGAAGGCCGGGATATGTTCCGGCTTGTATCCGGGACGGTCAGACTGTCGCTGATCGGCGATGATGGCCGCGATCTTCTGTACCAGTTGTTCAGCCCCGGCGATTGTTTCGGCACCAGCAGCGTCGTTGACGAAGGACCGCGCCCCCATACCGCAGAAGCGTTTGACCACGTGACATTGCAGGTGTTCGACCGCGCGACTATAAACAGACTGCGGCAAGCGCATCCCGAACTGAACGATGCCCTGCTGAAGCTGCTGTCGCGGCATATGCGGCTGCTCAGCGACTATTTTGCGGCGGCTACGTTCGACGAAGTGTCTTCAAGGCTCGCCCAGCGCCTTCTCGACATTACGGAAACCTTCGGCGTTGCGCGCGACGATGGAATCGGTCTGTCCCGGCGGCTCTCGCAGTCCGAACTCGCGGCGATGGTTGGCACCGCCCGACAGACCGTAAACAAGGTGCTGCACGAGTTTCAGGAATTAGGCATCATGTCGCTCCACCAGGGCTCCATGATATTCACCGACCTTGCCAAACTTCGCGAAATTGCACTGAGGGGCGCCCGGCTGCAACATTTCGCGGCGGTCTCATCCTGATACGGATCGCCACCGCGGATACGTGCTTAGTCAAGATCACGTCCGTTGTCGGAAATGCAATGCCCTGACCTTCGTGCTCCATCACGTCCCGTCAAACATCGATCTCGGCAGCGTCAACACTCAAGGCGGAAGGGCTGAGAGAACGGCTGTTCACCCCTATGGTGCAGCGGCGCCATGACAGGAGCGCTTGAGGACTACGACCTTGGTCAGAAAATCCCGGAAGCGGTTGCGGTTGCCCCCCGCCGATGCGATGGAGGCGCCGGGTGTTCGTTTTCCATATGCAGGTGCGGGCAGGTATTCACGCTGGTCGGGCCGCCAGCGACCATTAGCCGTATTCGGACGATCATATCATGTACCACCCCCACGCGCACCCGAGCGCGATCCGGCGCTTTCTTGAAGCGCAGTCGTCCGCTGGAATCGTGCTGATGGGCGCTGCGGTCGCGGCACTGCTGATCGCCAACTCGCCCTTGGCGCAGGATTATGCTGCAATCCTCCATGCCAACGTCGGACCGCTTTCGCTGGAACACTGGATCAACGATGGCCTGATGACGATATTCTTCCTGTTGGTCGGGCTGGAGATCAAGCGAGAGATTCTGGATGGCCAACTTTCCACATGGCCGCGGCGCGCCCTGCCAGGTGTGGCTGCGCTTGGCGGAATGATCGTTCCGGCGCTGATCTACCTTGGTTTTAATCGAGGTTCGACAGCAATCGGATGGGCGATCCCGGCAGCGACCGACATCGCATTTGCGCTGGGCGTCATTGCGCTTCTTGGAAGGCGGGTGCCGGGATCGCTGCGCATATTTCTGGCTGCGCTGGCGATCATTGATGATCTGGGTGCGGTGATCATCATCGCGGCTTTTTACACGTCTGGCCTTTCGCTGCCTTATCTTGCGGGCGCGATCCTCGCAATTTTTGCCCTGATCGGGTTCAACCGTTTCGGGGTTCGCCGCTTGTCGCCCTACCTGCTGGTTGGGCTGCTCCTCTGGCTACTGATATTGTGGTCGGGCCTGCACGCGACGCTGGCTGGCGTCATACTGGCCTTTGCCATACCGATGGAGCGCACCCCTGGCCGCTCCGACGCTGACTGCGACAGCCCCTTGCATCGTCTCGAGCGCGCGCTGCAAAAGCCCGTCGGCTTTATCGTTGTTCCGATTTTCGGCTTGGCGAATGCTGGCGTGCCATTGCTCGGATTGCCGTCCGGCGCGTTGATGGCGCCCGTCACATTCGGTGCCGCCGCCGGGCTGATATTCGGGAAGGCGATCGGCGTGTTTTGCTTCTCATCCTTGGCTGTCCGCATGGGGATAGCGGATTTTCCCGCCCATGCGAGCCGTATCCAGATGCTGGGCATAGCGCTTCTTTGCGGTATTGGCTTTACGATGAGCATCTTCATCACGCTTGTTGCGTTTCCCGACAGTCCATTGCTGCAAGCGCAGGCCAAGATCGGCATTTTGACGGGGTCGTTTGTCTCCGGGCTGATCGGCTTTGCCGTGCTGCATCGGGCAGGAAACGTGGCGCTACATGCATCGGGGGACATGGCGGAATGAGCATGGAAGGATTAACCGAACGCGCATATGTCGCGGGCAGGCGGGTGAATGCCGGACTGGCCCGGCTAGCCCTGTATCGCTGGTGGCGGCGGCGCGTCGTCGGCACAATCGACCATCAGGCGGTCGTCGCTCGCATCATCGACGAAAGTGGATGGTCGCCCCGCTATGGTTTCATGACGATGATGTCCGCGGGCATCGCGGTGCTCGGCCTGCTGCTATCATCCCCGGCGGTTGTGATCGGCGCGATGCTGATCTCGCCATTGATGAGTCCAATTCTGGGCTTCGGATTCAGCCTTGCGCTGTTCGATTTCGCGGAGATGCGACGATCGCTGCTGGCGCTTGCTATCGGCTCCTTCGCTGCCGTTGCCTTCACGGCGCTGATTGTGACAGCCTCGCCATTGCAGGCGCCCACGGCGGAGATTGTCGCGCGCACGCGCCCCAATCTCTTTGACCTTGGCGTCGCGCTATTTGCCGCGCTGGCCGGCAGCTTCGCGATCATTCGCGGCCGGGGCGAGACGATCGTGGGCGTCGCCATCGCCACGGCGTTGATGCCGCCGCTCGCCGTAGTGGGCTATGGTCTTGCGACCTGGAACCTGCCGGTGCTGGGGGGCGCGCTTGCGCTATTTGTCACCAACTTCATTACCATCTCGCTCTCCGCAACGGTGATGGCGCGCTATTATGGCTTCGGGCATCATCTCTCCAGCCGCCAGAGCTGGGCGCAGACCGTGGTGCTGCTGCTCGTCTTTGCCGTCATGGCCGTGCCGCTCGGCCTGTCGCTCAACCGCATTGCCCGTGAGGCGCTGACGATATCCAGCGTTCGATCGTTGCTGAACGAACGCTTCGGCGGCGATGCGCGCGTGACCCAGTTGGAAGTGGCGTTCGACCGCAATCCCAATGTCGTCCGTGCGGTCGTCATCACGCCACGCAATCGGACCCAGAGAACCGCGGATCTGCAGCAGGCGATCGAGACGGCGCTTGGCTATCCGGTTCGGCTCGATATCGATCAGATCCTGCTCGAACCGGGCGCCGGCGCGCTCGACGCGCAGCGGGAGGAATTGCGGCAAGCGGGCGAACAGACAAATTTGGAGGCGCAGCGCATGGCCGCGCTGGCGCGGATGATCGCCCTGATCACCGGAGTTGCCAGCGATGATGTGACGATCGACCGCGATCACCGCCGCGCGACCGCAGCCGCCGTTCCGCTGCCGGGTGCGACCGTCGCCACCTATCGCACATTGGAGGAACGCGCCGCAGCCGAAACCGATGGCTGGAATGTTGCGATCGTACCGCCGCAAGGCCCGCTGCCGGAGATCGCCTTCGCCGATAATGTCGATACGCTCGATCCAACGGCGCGCGCTGCAGTGCTGACGTCCATCTGGGCGGCACAACGCTGGAACGTGCCGATGCTGGCTGTGCCCGGATTGCCGGTCGGCGAACCGCCAGCACGCCCCAACCTGACCCAGCGCCGCGCGATGGCGGTGGCCGCCCTGCTGGCGACGCAGGGCATCCGTGCCGCCCCCGCGCCAGGCGGGGGGCAACGCTTCAGCCTGTCTATCGGGGACGCACAATGATCGGCGGCCTCAGGCTGACGCCGTTTGACGCGGCAGCGATCCTCATCGTCCTCGCCGCCGCTCTTGGATATTTCAACTATCGCTATTTGAAGCTGCCCTCCTCGATCGGGTTGACCGTGATGGGTGCGATTGCTTCATTGCTCGTGGTCGGGATCGACCGAATTCTGCCCGGCGCGGACTTTGCGCGCGACGTCGTTCGGTTCATCGCCGGCATTGATTTCCACACCACGTTGATGGACGGGATGCTTTCCTTCCTGCTTTTCGCGGGCGCGCTCCACGTCGACTGGGGGGAGATGCGGCGCGGGCGCTGGCCGATCATTGTGTTGAGTACGATCGGTGTAGCACTTTCCACCGCCCTTATCGGTGGTGGCTTCCTGCTGCTCGCCCGCGCGATCGGGTTCGATTTGCCAGCGATCTGGTGCTTCGTGTTCGGGGCGCTCATCAGCCCGACCGATCCGGTGTCGGTGATGGGGGTACTCAAACGCGCGAATGTCTCGCCCACGCTGGAGGCGACGGTGGCCGGCGAGAGCCTTTTCAACGATGGTGTCGGCGTTGTCATCTTCACCATTCTCCTGGCATCCGCCCTGTCTGGCGATGCATTTTCAATGGCGCATGCGGCAGAACTGTTCGCGGTGGAGGCAGGCGGCGGCGTCCTGCTCGGACTGATCGTCGGGTGGCTGGCGTTCCGGATGATGCGTTCGATCGACGACTATAAGGTCGAGGTGTTGATCAGCCTTGCAGTCGTGATGGGCGGCTATGCGATTGCCCGGCCGCTGCATGCCAGCGGCCCGGTAGCGATGGCGGTGGCGGGGCTCATCATCGGCAATGCCGGGGTCGCGCATGCGATGAGCGAGACCACGCGCGATTATCTCCATAAATTCTGGGATCTGATCGACGATATATTGAACACTGTGCTGTTCCTGCTGATCGGGCTGGAGGTCGTGACGATCCCCGCTGATCTGCGGCTCCTCGTCCTCGGACTGGCTGCCATTCCTCTGGCGCTCGTCGCTCGCTCGCTGTCGGTGTTGCTGCCGCTTCGTGCGATCCGGCCAGGGCACCGATATGGCCGGGTTGTGCCGGTCACCCTGATCTGGGGCGGCTTGCGTGGCGGCATCTCAATTGCGCTGGCGCTCGGATTGCCCGATGGGCCTGCGCGTTCGGTGATCCTTGCCGCCACTTATGTCGTCGTCCTGTTCTCCGTCATTGTTCAGGGCGGAACGATCAAGCGGGTGCTGGAACGGCTCACTGCTGCCGATGCGAGGAACCAGTCATGAAGGCACGCCTGCTGCGACTGTCCAACGACCTGCGCGAAAGCTACTGGTTCGTGCCGACGATCATGGCCATCGCCGCTCTGCTGCTGGCGTCGGGAATGGTCTATGTCGACAGCCACGCTGGTTCGACCTGGATGGACGGGATGCCGTGGCTCTATGCCGCGCGTCCCGATGGTGCCCGCGCCCTGCTGTCCTCGATCGGCGGGTCGATGATCGGGGTGGCCGGCACCACCTTTTCGGTGACGATCGCCGCCGTTGTCTACGCCTCCGGCCAGTATGGCCCGCGCTTGCTCAGCAACTTCATGTCCGATCGCGGTAACCAGGTAACGCTGGGTACCTTTATCGCGACCTTCGTCTATTCGCTGACGGTGTTGCGCACGATACGATCGGCCGGGGAAAGCGGCGCGAGCGCACCCGCATTCGTGCCGCAACTGGCGCTGCTGGTGGCGTTGATCCTCGTCCTCTGTTCGATCGCGGTGCTGATCTTCTTCATTCACCATGTGCCGATGCGGATACATATCAACAATGTGATCGAACGCATTGGCGACCGATTGATTGAGGAGATAGACTCCCGCTTTCCGACTTACATAGGCGAAGCGCTCGGCGAGCGCCCGGACAATCCGTCTGTTCCCTCCGCCTTCCGCGAAGACGCGACCTCTGCCGAATATGAGCGCCGGACGCCTGTTCGATCGAAGAACATCGGCTATATCCAGTTGATCGACGAAGGCACGCTGCTGGCGGCGGCGCGTGAGCATGATCTGGTGATCCGCCTGCAATATCAGTCCGGCGACTTCGCGCATAATGGCAGCGTGCTGCTGGAAGCCTGGCCCGCCGAACGATGCGGCGAGGATGCGGTGAAGGCGTTGCGTGAAGCCTTCGCGGTCGGCGCGCGGCGCACGGCTCTGCAGGATCTGCGCTTCCTGATCGATGAACTGGTGGAGATCGCCGCGCGCGCCCTTTCGCCGGGGGTCAATGACCCGTTCACCGCGAACAGCTGCCTCGATTGGCTTGGCGCGGCGATGGCGGAACTGGCCCGGCGCGACCTTCCATCGCACCTGCGCACTGACGAAGACCATGCGCTGCGGGTCATTGCCTATCCGGTGACGTTCGACGGCTTCATTGATCGCGCGTTCGGTGCGCTTGCTCAATATGCCAGTGCGGACAGGATCGCGGGTAAGCGCTTCCTGGAGGCGCTCGGCGATGTCGCGCTTAGCTGCGACGATGCTGGGCGGATTGCCACGCTTGTTGACCAGGCGCGCGCGTTTCGGACGCTGGCGGAGGGGAAGCTGGACGGGGCATGTCGCGACGTGGTTGTCGGTCGCGCCGACCTTCTGCTCCGGGCGTTGGCGGCTCCGGATTACAAGCGCCGACTGCGGGACGATATTGGTTGGCTGGGCGGCTCCGCATGATTATCGCATTTGCCGGGCGGCTTTGCCTGACTTCCGCAGTGTTACGCGCTATGGCGGACGGATCATGGTGAATCTTCCCGAACAGGCGCGCGATCTGCTGCGCGAACATGGCCCCACCGCGCCCGTATGGCGGCGACGTGTCGCTATTCTTGGCGGCGCAGTCACGATCGGCCTGGTCGCCCTACTGTTCGCGCATCTCGCCGACTGGGCGGGCGAACGCTTTACCGTCCTAGCCATGCGCTGGTGGTGGGCGCCGCTGATCGTCACGCCGCTGGGCTATGCCGCCATTGCCGGCATCACCGCTCGCCTCGCGCCTGCAGCGCGCGGGTCGGGCATACCCCAAGTCATGGCGGCTACGCGCGATCCCGATCATGCCATGTCGGCGCTCGTGTCGGCGCGGATCGTCATCGTAAAGCTTGGCCTGACGATCGGCACGCTGCTTGTTGGTGCATCGACCGGTCGTGAAGGCCCGACCGTTCAGGTCGCGGCGTCGATCATGGGCTATGCGCACCGGATCATGGCCATCCCCCTGCGCGCGTCGGTGTTTATCGCAGGTGGCGCAGCTGGCGTCGCTGGCGCTTTCAATACCCCGCTTGCCGGCGTTGCCTTCGCTATCGAGGAACTGGCTGCTGCCTATGAACAGCGCATGACCTTGCTCGTCATGACCGCCGTGCTCATCGCGGGCATGACCAGCCTCGGCCTGTCGGGCGACTATGTCTATTTCGGTGTCATGCGGCAGACGCTGTCAGTGCGTGAGACGATGCTGGCAGCGCCCTGCGCTGGCGTGCTGGGCGGGCTGATGGGCGCGTTCTTTTCGCGCGCTGTACTGGCGACAGGGCGCACGCGCTGGTCGCCCGTCGCGTGGCTGCGGGCGCGACCTATGCTGTTCGCCGGGCTGCTTGGCGCCATCGTCGCGATCATCGGGGTCGCCACCGGGCTGACATGGGGCACCGGCTACAGCGCGGCGCGCGCGATCATCACCGGGGCCGATGCGCCCCACTGGTATGGCTTGGCCAAGCTGGCGACGACGCTTGCAACGGCGGTGTCGGGCATGCCCGGCGGGATCTTCGCGCCGTCTCTGTCGGTCGGTGCGGGTGTCGGCGACATGCTTCGCTGGCTGTTCCCGACCTATCCGGGTGGCGCGATCGTGCTGCTGGGCATGGTCGCTTACTTTACCGGCGTCGTTCGGGCACCGCTGACTGCGGTCATAATCATCTCGGAAACAACGGCCAGCCGCGGCTTGATGATGCCGCTGCTCGCCTCGGCGCTGATCGCCGATGTGGTTGCACAGACCGTCTCGAAGGAGCGGCTTTACCACGCGCTCTCGCTTTCCTTCCTGCCACCGCCGGCCGAGACAGATGCGGAAGCGGAGTCCGCTCGTCATGATCCGGCAGAAACGCCTAGATCATGACAATGGGCAGACCTGAGCTAGGGTAGGGCAGGGCATCCGACCGACGGCCGAGCCATTACATCAGCCAGTAACGCAGTCCCAGCGATACCAGCAGCAGCGCGGCAACGCTCGCCGTCCATATGCCGACGAACCAGCCGAGCTTCACCAAGCGCGCGCGCATCAATGATATCCTTCGCTGTCGACCTTGCCCCGGAACACCCAATAGGCCCAGGCGGTATAAGCCAGGATCACCGGCACCAGAACGGCCCCGCCCACCAGCATGAACAACTGGCTGCGATAGGGGGCCGCCGCTTCCCAGATCGTGACGCGGGCAGGGATGACATAGGGCCATATCGAAATCCCCAGTCCCAGCAGGCAAAGGCCAAACAGCGCGAGCGCCCAGAGAAAAGGCTGTGCGTCCTTGCGCTGCGACAGGCTGCGATAGAATAGCGCGGTGACGATGACGGTCGCCAGCGGCACCTGCGCTGTGGCAAGTACGCCGGGCCAGGAGAGCCAGCGGCTCTGGTAGCTAGCCTCCAATGTCAATGTGGCCAGGCTGACCGCGCCGATCAGAATGAGCAGCGCGATGCCCAGCCGTCCGGCATAGGTCACCACCTGCCGCTGCAACCCGCCTTCCGTCTTCCAGTTGAGCCAGCAGGCACCCAGCAGGGCGTAGCCCACCATGAGGGCAACCCCGGTCAGCAGCGAGAAGGGCGACAGCCATTCCCACCAGCCACCGGCATAGGCGCGTCCCTCCACGCTGATCCCCTGCAACAATGCGCCCAGCGCCACACCTTGGGCAAAGGTCGCCACTGCCGAACCGCCGGTAAAGGCGCGGTCCCACATCGCCCTGTGGGTCGGATCGCGCCAGCGGAACTCGAACGCCACGCCGCGCAGGACAAGGCCCAGCAGCATCGCGATCAGCGGCGCATACAGGGCGGGCAGGATGATGGCATAGGCGAGGGGAAAGGCAGCGAGCAGGCCGCCGCCGCCCAGCACCAGCCAGGTTTCGTTACCGTCCCATACCGGCGCGATGCTGTTCATCGCCGTGTCGCGATCCTTCCCCACCTTGAACAGCGGGAAGAGGATGCCGATGCCAAGGTCAAACCCATCCATCACGACATAGGCGATGATCGCAAAGCCGATGATGGCGGCCCAGATGACAGTCAGGTCGATCATCCTTCGCCTCCTTCGATGGCGGGTGCAGGTGTGATGCCGGCGGTGCGGATCGGCGCGCCGTCCAGCGTACTTTCATGGGCTTGCGGTGGCTTCTTCATAAGGTGCAGCAGATACCAGATGCCCATGCCGAACACGCTGAAATAGACAAGGACGAACGCCAGTAGCGATGCTGCGACCGCGGGCGCATCCAGCGGCGAAGCGCTGGCGGTAGTGCGTAGCAGGCCATAGACGGTGAAGGGCTGCCGCCCGACTTCGGTTACGATCCAGCCCGCCAGCACTGCGATGAAACCCGATGGTCCCAGCAGTAACGCCGCGCGATGCAGCCACGTCCATTCATGCAATTTGCCGCGCCAGCGGGCGATCAGGCTCCACAGACCAAGGCCCAGCATTGCAAGCCCTAAGCCGACCATGACGCGAAACGCCCAGAACACGATACCCACCGGGGGCTGATCGGCATCGGGTACGCTGTCCAGCCCCTTCATGGGGGCATTCAGATCATGTTTGAGGATTAGCGACGACGCCTTGGGGATGGAGATGGCGTAATCGACGCGCTTCTTGGCGCTGTCGGGAATGCCGAACAGGATCAGCGGCGCACCGTCAGGATGGCTCTCATAATGGCCTTCCATCGCCATCACCTTGACCGGCTGATGCTCCAGCGTGTTGAGGCCATGCATGTCGCCTGCAAATATCTGGATTGGTGCGACGATCGCCGCCATCCACATCGCCATGGAAAACATGGTGCGCGCGCCGGGATTGGTCCGGTCTTTGAGGAGGTGCCAGGCGCCGACGCCACCGACCGCAAAGGCCGTCGTCAGATAGGCGGCCAGCACGGTATGGACCAGCCGGTAGGGGAAGCTGGGATTGAATATGATCGCTGTCCAGCTTGGGCCTGGCAGAAACTGTCCGTTCGCGCCGATCTCATAGCCTGTCGGTGTTTGCATCCAGCTGTTGACCGACAATATCCAGAAGGCCGAAATGAAGGTGCCGATCGCGACTGCGCAAGTAGCCGTGAAATGCAGCTTGCGCCCCACCTTGTTGATGCCGAACAGCATGACGCCCAGAAAGCCGGCCTCCAGGAAGAAGGCAGTCAACACCTCATAGGCCATCAACGGGCCAATGATCGGGCCGGCCTTATCGGAAAAGACCGACCAGTTGGTGCCGAACTGATATGACATGACCAGGCCCGACACCACGCCCATGGCGAATACGACCGCGAAAATCTTGAGCCAATAGCGGAACAGATTGGCGTAAACGCCCTTGCCGGTCGCCAGCCATAGTCCCTCCAACACCATCAGATAACTGGCAAGGCCTATGGAAAAGGCAGGAAACAGGAAGTGAAAACTCACCGTGAAGGCGAATTGCGCGCGGGCAAGAAGCAGTGGGTCAAGCGAGTCGAACATGGGCATGTCCTTTCACCCGCCATGTAGCAGGCGGGGAGGGGGAAGAGGATTGGTCAGATTGTCATGCCGGGCAAAAAGGCAGCCGCGCTGCGCCAGAGCATGTAGAGCGCGACGATGAAGATCAGCCCGGCAAAGACCATGGTCAGCCGTCCCGTCTTGCCGCCCAGCGTTTCGGCCAGCCGCGTGCCACCAATGCTGCCGACAACACCACCGACCACGAATATCCCAGCGAGCGGCCAGTCGACCAGACCCGAAAAGGCGTAGTTCGCGGCCGTTGTGAGGCCAAAAGCCGTCACCGCGACAAGCGACGTGCCGACCGCCATCAACATGGGCATGCCCGTCGATGCCACCAGTCCGGGCACGATCAGGAAACCGCCGCCAATACCGAAAAAGCCGGAAAATAATCCCGACCCCAATCCATAGGTGACGACCTTGGGCGCCTTTTCCCGATTGCATTCGGCCCCCGGATTGCCCGGATTGCCGCGCCCTTTCAGCATCAGCACACCGACGAGTAGCATGACCAATGCAAAGAGGAACAGCAGCTTGTCGCCATCGACCATCTTGCCAAAGGTCGATCCGGCGAGCGCGCCTACGATCCCGGCCGCCGCATAGATGCCGCCGCACCGCCATTTGACATGATGCGCGCGGGCATGGCTGGCGAGGCCGGCTGCCGCATTGGCCGCGACAGCCAGAGCGCTGGTGCCGATGGCGACATGGGCGTTGGGCACGCCGACGAGATAGACCATCAACGGCACGGCGAGGATCGATCCGCCCCCGCCGACAAGGCCCAGCACGAAGCCGACCAGGCCGCCCGACAGGCCGCCCAGCAGATATTGCATGTTCGTTATCATGACTGCGCGCCGATCAGGCAGGGCTTTACCATCCACTCGCGCCCCTTGAGCATCCCGTGCCAGTAGACGGGCGGCAGGATCGTGTCCTTCAGCAGCCAGGACAGGCGCGAAGGCCGGGTGCCATCGATCAACCAGTTGGGGAAGCTTGGCATCAACTTGCCGCCATAGCCAAATTCAGCCAGCACGATCTTGCCTGCCTCGACCGTCAGCGGGCAACTGCCATAGCCGTCATAGGTCGCGACAGGCGGCTGGCCATCCAGTGCCGCCAGCGCGTTGACCGCGACCACCGGCGCCTGCTTGCGCGCGGCCGCCATGGTTTTGGCATTGGACGCCGAACAGGCGTCGCCAAGGGCGTAAATGTCCGGATAGCGCGGGTGGCGGAGCGTAGCTTCATCTACCTCGACAAAGCCAGAGGCCGCCGCCAGAGGGCTATGGCGGATGAAATCGGGGGCCATTTGTGGCGGCACGACGTGGATCATGTCGAACCGCTCGGCCACGCGCCGAACACTGTCGCCGTCCGCCTGCTCGAAGATCGCGGTTTTGGACACCCCATCTATTTCGACCAGCTTCGACCCGAAGTTCAGGTTGATGCCGTAGCGCCTGACATAGTCCATCAACGCCGGGACATAGGCGGGAACGCCGAACAGGACGGCGCCCGCCGTATGGAACTGCACGTCGCAATTGCCCAGCATGCCGGCCTTCTCCCAGCGATGGCAGGACAGATACATCGCCTTCTGCGGCGCGCCCGCGCATTTGATCGGCATGGGCGGCTGGGTGAACAGCGCGCGGCCACGCTTGAACTGTTTGACGAGCCGATTGGTATAGGGGGCCGGATCGTAGCGATAGTTGGAGGTCACGCCGTCATTGCCCAAGGCTTCCGACAGACCGGGGATGGCGTTCCAGTCCAATTTTACGCCCGGACAAACGATCAGCACGCCATAGGAGACCCGTCGGTCGTCATGCAGCACCACCTGCTTCTCATCGGGCAGGAAAGCACTAGCCGAAGCCTTGATCCACGTCACGCCGCGCGGAATGAGTCGCGCTTCCTCACGCCGTGTAAAGCCTCTGTCGAACACGCCAGCACCCACCATGGTCCAGCCGGGCTGATAATAATGGGCCTCACTGGGTTCGATGATCGCAAGGCGGATGCTCCGCCGCCGTTTTAGAATGCTGGCGGCGGTCGCGATCCCGGCGCTGCCACCGCCCACGATTACAACGTCATAATGGGCAGCGTCCTGACGGACCAATGCCCCCGCCATCTCCGCCAGCTTTTCCGCGCGCGCGCCCGACCGGCAATAGGCAAGCACTGGTCCCGGCAGGCTGTCGAGCGCGGCTCGCATGGCGATGGCATCGGCATCGGTCAGCGCCCCGGCCACCGCAGGGACATAGGCAAAGTCCAGTCCCGCGGCCCGGGCAGCGGCGCCCATCTCCTCTGCCGTCGGCTGGTCCGCGCCTTCGCCATCGGGGCGGTTGCACAGGATCGCACGGAAGCCCATCGCCGCTGCTTGCGCTATATCCGCCGGGGTTAGTTGCGCGGTGACACTCAGCGTCGGGGTCAATTGCTTGATGGCCATGATGAACCTCCTCTATCCGGCGCGGCCGGTTATGATTTTATCGTGAAATGATGGATCGCCATGCCGCCCAGCATGGCCAGCGCGAAGGGTGCGGCCGCCGCCGGGGAAAGCGCGAGGCTGGCAATGGCGGGACCGGGGCACAGCCCGCCAATGCCCCAGCCGATACCGAACACTATTGCGCCAAGCGCCAGCTTGCCGTCGATCGCGCGCGTGTCGGGCAGAGCAAAAGCGCGGTCCGCAAAGGGGCGGCCGACCCGTCTTTGGACCATCCATGCAAGCGCCATCGGGATCATCGCGCCGCCCATGACGAAGGCGAGCGTGGGGTCCCACGCGCCGAACAGGTCAAGGAAGGCGCGAACCCGCATGGGGTCTGCCATGCCCGAAATGGCAAGCCCGCCGCCAAACAGTGCGCCCGACAACAAGGCAATGATGATCCGCATCATATCATGCCCGTCAGGCGCATGAGCGCCACGGTTGCAAAGCCGCTGCCCATGAACAAGGCAGTCGCCACGATCGATCGGCGGGACAGGCGCGACAGGCCGCATACCCCATGGCCGCTGGTGCAGCCCGATCCCAGCCGCGTGCCAAATCCCACGATCAGACCCGCGACGATCAACAGGCCGGGCGCTGGAAAGGTGGCAGGGATGCCATCTGACAGCAGTGCAACCAGGACCGCGCCAACAGGCAATCCAACGGTGAATGCTATCGCCACGCCGCGCGGCGGGCCGCTGGCAGACAGGCCGATGGCCCGCGCCGCAAGCCCGCTGACCCCGGCGATCCGCCCCAGCCCCAGCAACATGATCGCGGCAGCCAGCCCGATCATGAGGCCGCCGATCAGGCCCGCAACTGGCTGCGCATCTGGAAACCCCGCTATCATAGCTGGTTAACCGGGATTTTGAGATAGGTGACGCCATTGTCGTCGGGCGGCGGCAGATGGCCTGCGCGCATATTCACCTGCACCAATGGCAGGATGAGGCGGGGCATGTCGAGGGTGGCGTCGCGCGCTTCGCGCATGGCGACGAAATCATCCTCGCTCACGCCGTCATGCGCGTGGATATTGGCGCGGCGCTGTTCGGCGACCGTGGTTTCCCAGGCATAATGATCGCGCCCTTCGGGCAGATAATCGTGGCACAGGAACAGCCGGGTTTCCGGCGGCAATTCCAGCAGGCGGCGGAGCGACCGGAACAAGGTGCGTGCATCGCCGCCGGGGAAGTCGGCGCGGGCCGTGCCATAATCAGGCATGAACATGGTGTCGCCCACAAACGCTGCGTCGCCGATGACATAGGCGACACAGGCCGGGGTATGGCCGGGGACATGCAGCACCGTGACCGCGATATTGCCGATCATGAACTGGTCGCCATCGGCCCACAGATGGTCGAAGTCCGACCCGTCACGCTGGAACGTCGTACCTGCGTTGAACAGCGCGCCAAAGGTGTGCTGCACTTCGCAGATATGCGCGCCGATCGCGATCTTGCCGCCCAGTTTCTGCTGAAGATAGGGTGCCGCCGACAGATGGTCGGCATGGGCGTGGGTTTCCAGATGCCAGTCGACGCTCAACCCCTGCGCTTCCACATAGGCGATGACTGGTTCGACCGCTTCATGGCCCGTGCGTCCAGCGGCGGGATCATAGGTCAGCACGCTGTCGATCACGGCCGCGCGACGGGTTTCGGCGTCATGGACCACATAGGTAAATGTGAAGGTCGGTGCATCGAAGAAGGCCTTGACCACCGGCACTCCGCTTCTGGCGACACTGACCTGTACAAAGGCTTTTTCAAGTGCGGGATCGGTCATGCGACTCTCCTTCAATTTAATATTTACACATACCATGTATTTATATAATATGAAATCGTCAAGGGGTTGCAACACGCCTCTGGCAGTTGCAGGAAAGCGCCATGAATGATGTCACGACTGCCCGCCCGATCCCGCTTCGTATCGGTTCCCCCGCACCCGATTTTCGGGCACGCTCGACAATGGGCGATTTTCAGTTGTCGGCGCTGCGGGGACAGTGGGTGATCTTCTTTTCCCATCCGGCTGATTTCACGCCGGTGTGCAGCACCGAGTTTGTTGCCCTTGCACGGCGGCAGGCGGACTTTGCAGCGCGCGACTGCCGGTTGGTGGGCGTGTCCGTCGACAGCCTTTATTCCCACATCGCCTGGGTCCGGGCGCTGCGCGATCTGTTCGATGTAGAGATCGACTTCCCGATCATCGAAGACCCCAGTATGGCCGTTGGCCGCGCCTATGGCATGATCGACGAGGATGCGGCGGACAGCATGACCATGCGGACGACCTTCTTCATCGATCCGCAGGGCGTGATCCGCGCGACCACGGCCTATCCCCACAATGTCGGTCGATCCGTGGATGAAATGCTGCGCCTGCTATGCGCGTTGCAACGGGTCGATGGCGGTACCAGCCTGACGCCGGAAGGCTGGATGCCCGATCAGCCCGTCTTGCTGCCGCCTGCGCAAGGCACCGACGCCGCGCCCGATTGGTTCTGCCGGATGGCGCCCCAGCCATGACCGCGCTTTACCAGGATCGCGATGCAGCCGCGGCTGCGGCGGACAAGATCAAGACATTCGCCCAGGCCCAGCGCCTGATGATCTTGTCCTGCCTGCTGCGCGGCGAGTATAATGTCGGGGAAATCGCCGACATCACCTCCATCGGCCAGCCAGCGCTCAGCCAGCAACTGGCCGAACTGCGCCGCGCAGACCTCGTTCAAACCCGTAAGGAAGCCAAGCAGGTCTGGTACAGGCTGGCGGACGAGAATGTGGCGCTCTGCGTACGCAATATCGAGGCGATGTTCGGCTTCGGTGGTAGCCCGGTTTTACCCGTTGCAAGTTCCACGACAATATCGGCGCCAGCAGCCGAAGGCGTGGCCGGTTTCGCCCGCATTCTTTGAAAGCAAGGCTTCCGCCGGTCGAAGATGTGAGCGCATGATGCGGTAGGCCGGGCGTCTAGTCCGGCTTGCCATCATTCCATCGGATGTCGCTGGCCGCAATAATGGACTGGCCGCGCATAATCGACCAGAGGCGATGGGGTGTCTTGGGGTCCCAATCGATCGCCTGCCCCTCCGTCGCGATGGGGATAGTCGCCAGCAACTCCAGCGTCGATCCAGCGCTTGGCAGGCGCATGACATAGAGTTCGGGCCGATCATGCCCCGTGACATATAGTCGCCCGTCCGGTCCCCAGCTCATGCCCGAACAGCTGAAAGGCGCAAAACGCGCCAGCACCTCTGCCGGGAACAGCCATCCCCGCAACTGCCGGAACTGATCGTCAAGCTGTACGAGGGTCGTGTAGCGATGGTCGCGGTCGGCTTCCCTGCCCTTGCCGTCATAATTGGCGAACATCGCCCACCATGCCCCATCATGCCGATCAAGCGCGGTCAATGATCCTGGCCCCATGCCCAGGCTGATGCTGCGTATATGGCGCAGGCTGCTGGTATCAAAGATTTCGACAGCGCTCGTTTGTGGCACCGCCGGATAGTTGGACGCGGCGCATATCAGTTCACGGCCTACCACCGTGCAGCTGTTCATATGCGCAAATAATGTCCGGTCGCCCTTCCATTGCGCGATGCGCACGCCGTCGCTGATCCGATATTTGCCGATCCGGTCATTATCGATCGCATAAATATGAACGCCATCGGAAGCGACGCCCTGCCGCGCTTCCTCTGCCTCTATGCGCAGGGTCACCGGCGCGCTGTCGGCAGGGACGGCTGGCTGCGCCGCGCCCTGAACGGCAAGCAGCACCGGCAAAAGGAGAGAGACGAGCATCTCCACCCTATATGCCGACATTTGTGACGGCTTCATGATCGGCGCAACCATGACAAGCGGTTCGTCCAGCCTTCATCATTCCGTCACGAATAATGCATCAGCCTGTTATGAATATCCGACATGGGCGGGTCATGCACTGCTCTCGTCCGCCGTTACCGCCAAGCGACAATGCTATCGTCGGCAGCAACCGTGAAGCGGCTTTGTCACCGCGCGTTCTGGTCTTTCTGCATGGGCCCGGCCCCGGTGGGGTCGAACGCATTGCGCTGCGGCTGATCAACGGTTGGCGGCGGGACGGGATGGACGTGCGCTTGCTCCTTGGCAGCCCTGAAGGGTCGATGCAGCATGAAATGCCGCCCGGCGACGTCACCCAATATCTTCCGGCCTGGCCGTTGATCGGCCGACGCCTGGCCAGCCTGCGCCTTTTGGTCGCTACGGCGCGCGCCATTGATGCGTACCGGCCCGACATTCTGTTTTGTGCTGGCAACGTCTATGCGATCGTGGCCGTGCTGTTGAAATTGCGGCTGGGGCGGCGCTGCCCGCTCATTCTGGCCAAGATCAGCAACGACCTGATGCGATCCGACATGCCATGGATCATGCGGCCCTTTTATCGGCTTTGGCTGCGCATGCAGGGCAGGGCGATCGACCATTTTGCCGCCCTGTCCGATCCGATGGCACGGGAAGTCGCAGCACGGATGGGTGTTGATCATGCGCGCCTGCATGTCGTGCCCAATCCGGTGCTGGCGCTGGCCGATCTCGATGACGTCGCGCCATTGCCGTCATCGTCGCTGCCGCGCCGGGGCAGGCATTTCGTGGCGGTTGGCCGGTTGGAACGGCAGAAAAACTATCCGCTGATGCTGCGCGCTTTCGCGGCGGGAAGCGGTCCGGACGACAGGCTGACCATATTTGGACAAGGGCGCGCGCGTGACGGGCTCGAACGTCTGGCCGCCCGTCTCGGCATCGCGGGAAAGCTTTGTTTTGCCGGATTTAGCGCGGATGTCCGACGCCAGTTGCCGGACCATGACGTGTTGCTGCTGTCATCCCGCTATGAAGGGCAGCCGGGCGTGGTAGTCGAAGCGCTGGCGTGCGGCCTTCCGATCATCGCCACCCGATGCTGCGCCAGCATGGCGCCCCTGCTTGACGATGGCGCGCTCGGCACGCTGGTCGATGGCGAGGATGAAGCGGCGTTCGCTGATGCCATCCGTGCCGCGCACAGCGATATGCAGGATCGTCCGCGCGCCTGCGCAAAGGCGGCGTCGTTTACCATCGAACGCGCCATGCCAGCCTATCGCGCGCTTTTCCGTCACATGCTGACCCAGTCCCCGCGCCGGCGCCACGCCGCGCTTGCCACGCTCCATTCGCAATCCCCTCTGGAGGCGCAGCTGTCATGAGCCAAGCCGATACCCTTGCCCCGCTGATCAACCCGCAGGGTGCGCGCGCCATATTGGACCCGACACCGCTGGTGCGGTCTGGCCGCAACTGGACGGCATGGTTCGGTCCGCTCATCTCCTTTGCGATACTGGCGGTCGTATTCGTCCAGATCGGCTCCTTCGATTTTCACAAGCTTGTCGCGATGCTGCCGCGAACGCCGCTCTTCTGGTTGCTGTTTGCCGTGACATACAGCCTGACGCCGGTGTGCGACTGGGTCATCTTCAACCGATTATGGTCGATACCAGCCGGTGGTCTGTCGGCCTTGTTTCGCAAGCGGATCAGCAACGAACTGCTGCTTGGTTATCTTGGCGATGTCTATTTCTACGCCTGGGCGCGGCGGCATGTGACGATGGCCGGATCGCCCTTCGGCGCAGTCAAGGATTCCGCGATATTGTCGGGCGTGATGGGCAATATTGTCACGCTGGCGATGCTGCTCTTCACGCTGCCACTGCTGTCATCGCTGCGGCTGGCGATGGACGGGCGGGCGCTGGGCATTTCGCTCACCATCCTCGTGGCCACATCCTTTGGCCCCATCCTGTTCAGCCGCAAGGTTTTCAGCCTGCCCTGGCCCGAACGGCGGATGGTGGCGGGGGTGCATCTGGCGCGGATCGTCGCCAATGTGCTGCTTTATGCGACATTGTGGCACCTGCTGCTGCCCGATGTGGCGCTGAGCTGGTGGTTCATGCTCTCGACGCTGCGGCTGGTCCTCTCCCGCCTGCCGATGGTGCCTAACAAGGACGTGCTGTTCGCAGGCGTCGCGGTGTTCCTCGTCGGGCGTGAACTGGAAATTGCCCAGGTTCTGGCCGTGATCGCCAGCCTGCTGCTGGCCGCGCATCTGCTGGTCGGATTGATCCTGGGCGTGAGCGGGCTTGTGAAGCAGCGGAGGCAGGCATGACAATTCCGGCCCTTTGGACGATCGGCATCATCGCCGCCGCGGCGGTGCCGACCATCCCGTCGACCCCGGATCTGGGCAAGGCGGAGGCGCGCTGTCGCCCCGGCGAGAACGGCCCTTCCCTGCTGCTGGACATAGTGGGGCTGAAGGATCGCGAAGGCCGCCTGAAGGCGGAAGTCTATCCGGCCAATGATCAGGATTTTCTTCAGGACGACAATATCCTGATTTCCCAAGGCAAGACATTCCGCCGTGTGGAAGCCCCGGTCGAGCAAGTTGCGACGCAAAATGGCCATGTGGCGCAAATTTGCATCCGCGTGCCGGGGCCTGGCCGTTATGCGGTCAGCGTGCTGCATGATCGCGACGGCAATCGGAAATTCGGGCTATCGGTCGACGGCGTCGGCTTTGGCGGTAACCCGAAGCTGGGCATGGGCAAGCCCAAGGCCGCAGCCGCCACGATGATCGTCGGCAGCGGGCCGACGCGCGGGCGGATCATCATGAATTATCGCCGGGGATTATTGTCCTTCGGCCCGATCAAGGCGCTTTAGGCCATGCGGATCGTCGACATTTGCGCCTTTTACGCGCCGCAGGGCGGGGGCGTTAAAACCTATGTCCGGCACAAGATGCTGGCCGGGCCTGCACGCGGGCATGAAATCATCATTCTTGCGCCAGCGGCGCAGGCGCATGTGGAATATTTTGGCGATCATGGGCGCATCGAATATGTGCCCGGCCGCCGCTTCCCGCTCGACGGGCGCTATCATTATTTTCATGATGAAGCGGCCCTGCACGCCCGGCTGGATGCCCTGCGCCCCGATCTGGTGGAGGCATCGACGCCGTGGGGGAGCGCATCGATGGTCGCCAACTGGCGCGGCGATGTTCCACGCAGCCTGATCATGCATGCCGATCCACTGGGCAACTACGCCTATCGCTGGTTTCGCAGCCTTGCCAGCCGCGAACAGATTGATCGCGGATTCGACTGGTTCTGGCGGCATTTGCGGCGTCTGGACGCGCGCTTCGATCATATCGTGTGCGCGAGCGACGAACTGGCGACTCGGCTTGTAAATGGCGACCTGCGGCATGTCGTCACCAATCGCATGGGGGTGCAGCCCGGCATATTCTCGCCCTGTCACCGCGACCCCGATCTGCGGCGAAGGCTGCTACAATGGTGCGACCTGGATGAGGATGCGCTGCTGTTGTTCGGCGCTGGCCGTCACGCCCCGGAAAAACGATGGCCGATGATCATCGAAGCGGTAACGGCGTGTGGCTTCGATCGCCCGGTCGGGCTCGTCATTGCTGGCGATGGTCGCGCGCGCGCCAGCGTGCAGCGCGCCGCAGCGGACAATCCGCATGTCCGGCTGATGGCGCCGATCACGGACCGCCATGGCTTTGCCAGCCTGCTCGCCAGCGCCGACGCGCTGGTGCATGGCAGCGAATCCGAAACATTCTGCATGATCGCGGCAGAGGCGCGCGCCAGTGGCATTCCGATGTTCTTGCCCGATGGCGGGGCAGCGGCGGATCATCTGGTGCCGGGCGCTGGCCATCATTACCGCGCGGCCGATGCATCCAGCCTGGCAGCGGCCATTCGCCTTTTCCTGGCGCAGGGTCCGTCCGGTCATCTCGCCAATGCCAGCGCCGCCGCGATCGATACACGAACCATGGACGCGCATTTCGCCGACCTGTTCACCCTCTATGAAGCGACCAGACGCAGCCTGCCGATCGCTGCATGACAATTACTGGTCGGTTCAGTGACGCCGCCGCCATCCAACTTTCATCATATTGCAGTGCGGAAGAAACGCGCACGACTCATTGGCGAGCTAGGAGGGCGCCAGCCAGTGGGGGGCATCATCATGCATAAGACTTTGCGAGCCATGCTGTTTGCAGGGCTGGTCAGCTTCGTTGCAACCGGATCGACCAGCAGCAACCTGCCAGACCGCCTGAACATGGTGCAGGCATTGCCGGATGGCGGCAATACGACTTTGTCCATGATGACATATAATATCAAGGGCTTGCCCTGGCCGCTCGCGGTCGACCGGGATGCCGCGCTGGTGCGGATCGGCACGCGCTTGCGCGCGCTTCGGCAACGGGGGCATCAGCCGCATATCCTGTTGCTACAGGAAGCATTCACGCCGCAAGCGGCCGAGCTTGCGCGCTCGTCCGGCTATCGGCACATGACATTCGGGCCGGATCGGCAGATGCGTTCGCCGATTGCGCCAAGCGCTGCGGATCAGGCGTTTCTTGCTGAGGCCCGCTGGGATCGCGGCGAGGCGTTGGGGAAGCAGACCGACAGTGGCCTCATCATCCTGTCCGATTATCCCATCCTGCGCGTCCGACGCCTGGCCTTTCCGGATTTCGCCTGCGCCGGGTTCGATTGCCTGGCCAACAAGGGCGTCGTGATTGCCGATATGCAGGTGCCCGGCGAAGCGGAACCTGTCGCCATCGTCAATATCCATCTCAATGCGCGCAAGGCATCGGGCGTTTCCGTGAGCCGATCGCTGGCGGCCTATGCGCGACAGGTCGATCTGAGCGCCCGTTTCATCGCCAGCGCGGTCCCGCACACGCGCACATTGATGATCGGTGGCGACATGAATATTGGCGGCAATAGCGATCGCAGCCGCATCTTCTTCGACGGCTTTGCTCGCCATGGCCTGTCGTTCGTTGCAGCGAGGCAGGGCGGCGCGCAGCTAGCGCTCGATCAGGCGACGATCCCGGCTCCACAGGCACGGGCGGATCTTAAACATGCGATGCAGCGCCGCAAGGACTGGATCTTCGCGCGCGCGGGGCGCGGCTCATCTCTCGTCGTCAGGGGCGCGCATGTGCCGTTCGGATCGGAGCCTGACGGGCAGCCGCTCTCAGACCATTTCGGCTATGTCATATCCTATGACCGTCAGCGCCCGCAGTTGGCGATGGCCGATGCCCCAGCCGCCAGCGCAAGCGATCATCGCTGATGCGCGGACGGCATCTACTGGCTTTGGCGATGGTGGCGCTGCAGGGCACCACTGCATTGGCACAGGACAAGATCATCGATCAGAGCATCAGCTATGCGCTGAAGCCAGCGATATGGCGATCGCCCCTCGTGGAAGCGCGTAGCACCACGCCGGATTATGGCCTGATAGGCGCGATCCGCCCGCTTTCGGGTGACGAGCCGGATCATGTCATGGCCCTGCGCCTCCAGCGCCAGAGCCGCCGGTTCGTCGCTGCGCAGGCAGACACCGCATGGCCATTGAATGCACGGGGTTATGATCACCGCCCACGCAGCCGTACCAGAATGCTCCTGGTCGATGATCATTTTGCCCTTTCCGATCAGATAGCGATGACGCTCGGCTTTGCCGGGGTGAAGGTCAGCAACCGCAATGCCAATGTGACGATCGGCAGCGGCGACGATCGGCTGCGCGCACATGACTGGTTCATGCCCCATGCCAGCGTTCACTTCCGTCCCATCCCGGCACTCACTTTGTCGATGGACTATAACGAAGCCATGCGCGCCTATGGCGATACCGGATTTACCGGCCCGCTTGGGCTTTCGCAGCCTGATTTCGAAGCGTTGCGCCGATCCCTGCGGCCTGAAAAGAGCCGTGTCGCGTCGGTAGGCGGCCAATGGTCGGGCGGCGACATGACGGTCACCACCAGCCTTTATCGCGCCGACGTCCGCAATGGCCTGTCTTTTGCGCACCGGGCCTATCTGCCGGTCAATATCGGGTCCGCCAGCCTGTTGGGCGTGAAGATGATGGCCCGGCACCAGTTGACGCCGCAGATCGACTGGTCCGTTCGCTACCAGCAGGCGGCGGTTGAAACCATGGCCGGGCGATCCGTGCAGGAACGGGAAATGACCCTGGCCGCCGCCTGGACTGTAGGGCCGTGGCGCGTCGCGGCGCAGGGATCGCATACCGGTCGTGCGGCGCTTGCGCTGCCGGGTGCCCAGCAATCGCCGCTGCGTGCGGAAGGCAGCATCGAATATGCGCCAGTGCAAACGGGTCGCCGGCGTTTGCGCCTTGCCACGCGCTTCATCAATCCCAGCCGGCTTGTCAGCAACGGCGCCTTTGGCCCTGCGCCAGCGGGGAGCGTCCATGCGGTCGATCAGGCGCGGGCCGTGATGTTCAGCGCTGACATGGGCTGGTAAGCGTCCGCCCCTATCATGACCAAGGCCGTGCGCGCCCACCCGCTCTCTATTTTCCTTTTGGTGCTCGCCGTACTGTTGGGCATCGCGGCGTTCCGGCCGATCGACCATGATGAAGGGCAATATGTCGCCGCCGTCGCATTGATGCGATCGGGTCTGCCCTATCGTGATTTCGCCTATCTCCAGACGCCGCTGCAACCGCTGATCTTCGCGCCGCTGGCATGGCTGTGCGAGGGCTGGCTTTTTCTTGCCCTGCGCGCGGTCAATGCCTTGTGCGCGGCAGGGGCGGCGGCCCTGTTATTTCGGGCCCTGTGCAGGGAGGGTGGATCGTCGCGCAACGCCGGGATCGCGACTATCGCGCTCGTCACCTGCCATGCTTTCCTGTTTGCTGCGACGGTCGCGCGCAACGATGCCTTGCCCTTGCTGCTGCACATGGCGGGCCTCGCGCTGCTGCTGGACGCGCTCGGTCAGGCTCGCCGCCCATTGTCTTACATGCTCGCCGGGCTGTTGCTGGGCGCAGCGGCGTCAGCCAAGATCAGCTATGGGCTGCCCGCCGCCGCCATCGGCTTGTTCGCGCTGCTGAACATGCGCCGGGCTGGCCCGATGAACGTCCTTGCTCTGGCGGCAGGCGGGATGGCAGGGGGATTGCCCACGCTTATCCTGTGGGTAATCTCGCCAGATGCAGCCTGGTTCGGCATTATCGACTATAGCCTGAAGGCGCCATTGGAATGGCAAATGCTGAACCAGCGGGCCTATATGGTGGAAACGCCGCTCAGCGCAGTGCGGCTGCTACGCTTTCTGGCGCAGGGCCCGGCCCTGTTTGCACTTATCATGATAGGGATGTCACGCCTTCAGCATGGGAGATCTTCCATGACGAAGGAACTGCTGAATTTCGTGATCCTGGCGGGGTTGGTCGCTGCGTGGCTGCCCCGACCCATTTATGCCCAATATCTGGTGCCGTTGCTGCCAGCGCTGTTTCTCCGCTTCGGCTTGATGCTGGATGACCCGCGCTGGTCGCGCCCCGCGATCACCGCCATTTTGATATTGTGCATGGGGGTAGGGGTCGCCGAAACGGCAATCCGCATTGCTCCGAACGTCACCAGCGCCGACAGCCCTATCCTGTCGGCGACGCAGGACGCCCATGCGATCGGGCGGATCGTGCGCGCTGCGGACACGACTGGTACGATCGTCAGCCTGGCGCCGGAACGGGTCGCCGACAGCGGGGTTCCGCTCGATCTGCGCTTTGCCGCAGGCCCGTTCCTGTTTCGCACGCGCAACCTGCTCACTCCGGCGCAGCGGGCCGCATTTCATGTCCTGAATGGCGAAAGCGTCGCGGAAGGCCTGACCCGCCATCCGCCCGCAGCGATCGTGACGGGTCAGGAAAGCGCGCCTTCGCCTGCCAGTCCCCAGGGTCTCGAATCGCCCCTGATCGCCTGGGCCAAGGCGCATCGTTATCGCGCCACGGTGCTGCCATCGGGTGCGGTCACGCTATACCTCCGACGGGAATGATGGTCAGGCGATCATGGCTCTCATTCGCCATCCATGTGGCGGCGACGGGCCGCGCGGGCATGTTTCGCCCTGGGGTAAGCGCTTTTTTGCAACGATCCGTGCAAGTCATTCTATTGGATCGGTAGGGCAGGATCGGCCTAAAGGGGGCCATGGCCCGCCTGTCAAAGCCTTCCTTCCTGCCAGACCCGTTTCTGCTCTGCCTGATCGCGACGGTGGCAGGGGCGTCTTTCGCACCGGTGCGCGGCGCGGCCATACCCTGGGTGGAGGCAGCGACGGACTTTGCGATCGCATTGCTATTTTTCCTGCACGGGGCGAAATTGTCGCGCGCTGCGGTGCTTGCGGGGGCTGGCAACTGGCGGTTGCACCTCTACGTGCTGGCCTCGACCTATATGCTTTTTCCGGCGATCGGCCTCAGCCTCGTCGCCCTTTTGCGCGGCTATGGCGATGGCTTGCTGCTGACCGGCCTCCTCTATCTCAGCCTGCTGCCATCGACGGTCCAGTCCTCGATCGCCTTTACCGCCATAGCGGGTGGCAATGTCGCTGCGGCGGTATGCAGTGCATCCCTGTCCAATATCGTCGGCATCATCCTGACGCCGCTTCTGGTCGGCCTGTTCATGGCGATGGATGGCGGAGGCAGCGGCTCTTCCTGGCATTCGGTGCAGGCCATCGCGCTGCAATTGCTGGTGCCCTTTCTGGCGGGCCATTTGTTGCGGCCCTGGATCGGCGCATTCATCGATCGCCACAAAAAGCTGTTGATGCCGGTCGATCGCGGGTCGATCCTGCTGGTCGTCTATACAGCGTTCAGTGCCGCCGTGGTCGGTGGTATCTGGTCGCAGGTGGGCATTGCGGACCTGTTGCTGCTATTGCTGCTCAGTCTGTTGATGCTGATCATCGTAATGGGCGCGAATCTGGGGCTTGCGCGCCTCGTCGGCCTGCCGCGCGCGGACATGATCGTCTTGCTGTTCTGCGGGTCCAAGAAAAGCCTGGTATCGGGCGTGCCGATGGCAGGCGCGCTTTTCCCCGCAGCACAGGTTGGCGTTATCATCCTGCCGCTGATGATCTTTCACCAGATCCAGCTGTTCCTCTGCGCCGCGCTGGCGGGGCGTTTTGCGCGAGGCGGCGCAAGGCTTCAACGCCCGGTGCTGCCGCGCACCGGGGCAGAGATTGAGGGTGCTGCGCAGAGGCTGGGCATGACCATCGCTAAACCCTGCATGGCGGGCGTCAGCGCCAATCTGGCGCTGCTGGATCGTCATGCCGACACCTTGTTTGCGGCTGGAAAAGCGTGAAGCAGGCCGTCGAGATCGCCGCCGCTGTCCGGTCGGGACAGACCAGTGCCATGGCCGTGCTGGAGCAATGCCTGGCCGGATTGGCGGCCGAAGGCGGGCGACTGGTCGCGGTGACGCGCATTCTGGCCGATCGCGCCCGGTCGGAGGCAGCCGCCGTCGATGCCGCCATCGCGGCAGGGCACGAAGCCGGACCATTGGCGGGCGTGCCCTATGGCGTGAAGGATCTGTTCGATGTGTGCGGCCTGCCCACCACGGCCGGGTCCAGCCATTATGCCGATGCGCCGCCAGCGCAATCCGATGCGGAGGCCATATGCCGTCTGCGCGCTGCCGGGGCGGTGCTGGTCGCGACGCTCAACATGGATGAATTCGCCTATGGCTTCGCCACCATCAACGCGCGGCACGGCACGACCCGCAACCCCCATGCTCCTGACCGGCTGGCTGGCGGATCATCGGGGGGATCGGCGGCGGTCGTGGCAGCGGGGCTTCTGCCCTTCTCGCTTGGCTCCGACACCAATGGATCGATCCGCGTTCCCGCCAGCCTGACCGGCATTTACGGCATCAAGCCCAGCCATGGCGCGCTGCCGATGGGCGGGATATTCCCCTTTGCCGACAGTTTCGACGATATTGGTCCCTTCGCCGTCTCCGTGGCGGATATGCGGTCGATCTGGGACGTGCTGGCCGAAAGCCAGGCAGCGCAGGACGATCCGATCCGCATCGCGCGATTGGGCGGGCGGTTTCGTGACAATGTCGATCCCGATCAGATCGCCGCGATGGATGCCATTGCGCCAGACGCACCCCTTATCGAACTACCCGACATTGCCCGCGCGCGCTCTGCCGCTTTCCTGATTACCGCAGCGGAAGGCGGCAGATTGCATCGAGAGGCGCTCACCCGCGACGCCATGGCGTTCGATCCTGCCACGCGGGACCGGTTGATCGCAGGGGCGCTGTTGCCCGACGCCCTCTATGACGCGGCGCAGGCGTTTCGCGCGGAATATAGGCAACGCATCGCCGACATCATGGCGGACTATGATGTGCTGCTGGCCCCCGCAACGCCCTGTCCCGCGCCGCTGATCGCCGATCCGCAGATATTGATCGACGGCGCGCTGTCGCCAGCCCGCGCAGACCTGGGCATTCACAGCCAGCCGATCAGCTTCACCGGCCTGCCATCGCTCAGCGTGCCGCTGCGCCGTCCGGGTCGCTTGCCACTGGGGCTGCAACTGATCGGCAGGGAAGGGGGCGAAGCCACATTATTCCGTTTCGCCGCCCTATTGGAAGACAAGGGGCTGACCGGCATAACATGGCCAGCGGGCGCATATCAGGGGGACGCATAATGACGGACGTGGCGGTACAGCCGAGGACAGGAGGGCTCGAACGCTATTTCGGCCTGTCGGAACGGGGCACGTCGGCCCAGACGGAGGTGCTGGCCGGTTTCACCACCTTCCTGACCATGGCCTATATCGTGCTGGTCAATCCCGCCATTTTGGGACAGGCGGGGATGCCGATTGCAGCGGTGGCGGCGGCGACCTGTTTTGCCGCAGCCTTTGGATCGATCCTGATGGGGCTGGTCGCCAACACGCCGCTGGCGCTGGCGCCGGGCATGGGCCTCAACGCCTATTTCAGCTTCACCGTGGTGCAGCAGATGGGCGTTCCCTGGCCGGTTGCGCTGGGTTGTGTGTTCATTTCAGGGATCGCCTTCCTGATCCTGACGCTGACCGGCGTACGGCAGATGATCGTCGCGGCCATCCCGATGCATCTGTTCGCCGCGGTCGCGGGCGGGATCGGCCTGTTCATCGGGTTTATTGGCCTCAAAAATGCCGGGATCATCGTCGCCAATCCCGCGACTTTCGTGGCATTGGGCGACTTGAAGGCGCCCGGCGCCGCTCTGGCCCTGTTCGGCCTGCTGGTCATCGGCGTGCTCAGCGTCTGGAACGTGCGCGGCGCGATGCTGATCGGCATCGTCGCGACCACTTTGGTAGGATGGCTATGTGGCCAGGTCGTCATCAATCCGGAACCCTACAGTCTTGACGCCCTGACCGGCACCGCCTTCCAGCTTGACCTGTCGGGCGTGTTCGGCCTGACCGGCAGCCATGGGCTGGGCCTCCTTGAAATCCTCTTCGTCTTTCTCTTCGTAGACCTGTTCGACAATATCGGCACGCTGGTCGCGGTGACCAAGCGGGCGGGACTGATCGACAAGGCGGGTCGCATTCCCGGCCTCAATCGCATCCTTATCACCGACGCGGCGGCCACGATCGTCGGATCGGTCGCAGGGACCAGCACCGTCACCTCCTATGTCGAAAGTGCGGCGGGCGTGCAGGCGGGCGGGCGTACCGGGCTGACCGCTGTGGTCACCGGCCTATTATTCCTGGCGACCATGTTCGTTGCCCCCTATGCCCAGATCGTCCCGCTGGCCGCGACCGCGCCCGCGCTCATCGTCGTGGGCGGGTTGATGCTGTTGCCGCTGACTGAAATCGAGTGGGAAGACCCGCTTTCGGCCATTCCTGCCTTTCTGACCGTGGCGATGATCCCGCTCACTTTCTCGATCGCCAACGGCCTTGCCTTTGGCATCACGGCCCATGCGATATTGAAGCTGTTGCGCGGCACGGCGACACGCGCTGACTGGTTCCTGTTCCTGCTCGCTGGCCTGTTCGTCGTCCGCTTCATCTGGATGAGCGCAGCATGATCCGCGCGCTCTTCCTCGCCCTATGCGCGCTGTTGCTGCCCCTGTCCGTGCAGGCAAAGCCGCTCGACCGGACCCCGCGCACCGTGGTCATGACCGCCTTTGCGCCAGAATGGGATGCGCTCGCTCATACCGTCGCCAAGCCCCGAACCTATAAGGTCAACGGCCTCACTTTCCTGACCGGCACCATGGCGGGCAAGCCGGTGCTGCTGATGCAGAGCGGCGTCAGCATGGTCAACGCCGCAATGAATACCCAATTGGTACTGGATCGTTTCACGGTGAAGCGGATCGTCTTTTCCGGCATCGCAGGCGGGGTCGATCCGGCCCTGTCGATCGGCGATGTCATCGTCGCGGAAGATTGGGCGCAATATCTGGAAGTGTCCTTCGCGCGCCAGACGCCGCAGGGCTGGATTGTCCCCGAACCTGTCGATGCCGACGCGCCGCCGCCCTTTGGCATGATGTTCCCGCGCGGGGTTCGGCTGGGCAATGCGACCGACGCACCGCGCCGCCATTATCGGCAGACCGTCGATCCGGCATTGCTGGCGATCGCCCGCAAAATCGCGCCGGGCCTTACCCTGCGCCGTTGCACGGAAGGGCAGGCGACCAGCGCAACCTGCCTCGCGCATGAACCCAAAATCGTGGTTGGCGGCACGGGCGTCAGCGCCGGGGTCTATGCCGACAATGCCGAATTTCGCGACTATCTGGCCAAGGCGTGGAAAGCGCGCGTTCTGGACATGGAAAGCGCGGCGGTGGTGCAGGTCGCCTATGCCAATCAGGTGCCGGTCATCGTGTTCCGCAGCCTGTCCGATCTGGCCGGGGGAGACGCAGGCGCGAACCAGATGACGACGTTCATGGCGCTGGCATCGGTCAACAGCGCCGATGTCGTGCGCGCCTTCGTTGCTGCACTGCCGGACTAGGATGATGGCGCTTTCCACCATCAGCGGCACGAACGGCATGGTAACCGCCCCCCATTTTCTGGCGGCGCAGGCGGGTTGCGATGTGCTGAAGGACGGGGGCAACGCCGTTGAAGCCGCCGTTGCCGTCGCAGCCACGCTGGCTGTGGTCTATCCCCACATGACCGGCATCGGCGGGGACAGTTTCTGGCTGGTTGCCGAACCGGACGGCGCGGTCCACAGCGTCCATGGCTGCGGCAGTGCAGCCGCTCGTGCGGACCTTGGCCTCTATGCCGGGATGGACGCGGTGCCGACGCGCGGGCCGCTCGCCGCCAATACGGTGGCGGGAACAGTATCGGGCTGGGCGGCGATACTGGAAAGCGGCGGGGGCAGGCTGCCCCTGTCCCGTCTGTTGCGCGACGCCATCCACCATGCCGATACTGGCGTGGCGGTGACCAGTGGCGGCGCGGCCATTGCAGCGGTCAAGGGCGCGGAACTGCGCATCCAGCCCGGCGCCTATGCCGCCATCTTCGAGCCGGAAGGCCGCCCGTTGCGCGAAGGCGACAGGCTGCTCCAGCCCGCCCTCGCCGCGACGCTGCGGCGGATCGCCGACGATGGCCCGACCGATTTCTACGCCGGCGCGCTGGCCGATATGGTCGCGCTGGATCTGGCGGAACTGGGCAGCCCGGTTGGTCGCGACGATCTGGCCGCGCATCAAGCAAGCCGACCCGCGCCGCTCAAGACCCGCATCACCGGCATTGACCTCTACAACAGCGCCCCGCCGACGCAGGGCTTTGCGTCGCTGATGATCCTCGCCTTGTTCGACAGGCTGCGCGCGGCGCAGGCGGACGGCTTTGACCATGTCCACGGCCTGGTCGAGGCGACCAAGCAGGCCTTTCTGCTGCGCGATTCCCATGTCGGCGACCCCGCTTTCCATGATTTCGACTATCAGGGCCTATTGGACGATCCGGCCGCGCTGGACGCCATCGCCGCCTCGATCGACCCGGCCCGCGCCTTGCCCTGGCCCCGCCCGACGGCGCAGGGGGACACATGCTGGTTCGCCGCCGCAGACAAGGACGGGCGCATGGTAAGCGCCATCCAGTCTACCTATTTCGAGTTCGGATCGGGGCTGGTGCTGCCACGCACCGGCATCACCTGGCAGAACCGGGGTAGCAGCTTTCGTCTGGCGGCTGATGGCTGGAACGCGCTTCGGCCCGGACGCAAGCCGTTCCATACGCTCAACCCGGCGCTTGCCCGTTTCGATGATGGGCGCGTCATGGCCTATGGCACGATGGGCGGGGAGGGGCAGCCCCAGACCCAGGCTGCGCTCTTCTCCCGCTACGCCCGTTTCGGCGTCGATCTCCAGCAGGCGATCAACGCGCCCCGCTGGCTGCTGGGACGGACATGGGGTGAGAACAGCACGACATTGAAGCTGGAGGACGGGTTCGACGACAAGCTCTACACCGATCTTGCGGCGGCGGGCCATGATGTCGAGCGTGTTGGCCCGCTGACCGCGATGATGGGCCATGCCGGGGCGATCGTTCGCCATGGCGATGGCCGCCTGGACGGCGCAACCGATCCGCGCAGCGACGGACAGGTGGCGGCATGGTGAGCGGAGGCGCAAGAGCGGTGGCGCGCTGCGACGCACTGGGCGTCGCGCCCTATAGCGACATGGAGCACGGCCTCTATCGCGGCTATCTGACCACGGCCTATGCCGCGGCGCAGGAAGCGCTCGCCGGATGGATGGCGCAGGCGGGCATGGCCGTGCGCCGCGATGCCGCCGCCAACCTCATTGGTCGCTATGAAGGCACGTTGCCCGGCGCGCCCGCTCTGCTCATTGGCAGCCATCTCGACAGCGTGCGCGATGGGGGGCGCTATGATGGGCCGCTTGGCATCATGCTCGGTATTGAGGCCGTGGCGGCCCTGCACCAGAATGGCCAGCGCCTGCCTTTCCCGATCGAAGTCATCGCTTTTGGGGATGAGGAAGGGTCTCGCTTTCCCGCCGCCATGCTCACCAGTCGTGCGGTTGCGGGGACGTTGGCTCTCGACGCACTCGACCTTGCCGATGCGGACGGCGTGTCGCTGGCGCAGGCGGGCGTCAACCTCTCCGACTATCTGTCCGCGGCCCGCGCGCCCGGCTCGACCCTTGCCTATCTTGAAGCCCATATCGAACAGGGGCCGGTGCTGGAGGCCGAGGGACTGGCCGTCGGAACAGTGACCGGGATCGCCGCCCAATTGCGCTATCAGGCGATCGTCAAGGGCATGGCCGGTCATGCAGGCACGAGTTCGATGCCGCTGCGGCGCGACGCGCTGGCTGGCGCTGCCGAAATGATCCTGGCGACCGAGGGGATCGCGCGCGCCGATGCGTCCGATCTGGTCGCGACGGTGGGACGGATAGAGGCGATGCCGGGCGCGCCCAATGTCATAGCAGGCGAAGTCCGCTTCACGATCGACATAAGATCAGGTGACGCGGCGCGGCGCGATCGGGCGGCGGAAGCGATATGCGATGCGCTGGCCGGCATAGCCGATCGCCGCGATCTAGATTTCGCGATCCAGAGCGTCCATGACCTGCCCGCCAGCCCGTGCGACGTGGCGCTCATGGACCTGATGGACACCGCCATCGCGGCTGTGGGGCATCCGGTCCGTCGCCTCGTATCGGGGGCTGGGCATGACGCCATGGTCATGGCAGCGCTCTGTCCTACGGCCATGCTCTTCATCCGTTGTCGACACGGTATCAGCCATAATCCGGCCGAACATGTCGACCCCGCCGACGTTGATGTGGCATTGCAGGTCATGCTTGGCTTTATCGACCGATTGGGAGCAACATTTGACCCCGCTTGATCCTCTGCTCTTTGGCGAAATCGACCCGCCGCAACGCCTGTTGATGGGGCCGGGGCCGGTCAACGCCCATCCCCGCGTGCTGCGCGCCATGGCGGCCGATCTGCTGGGTCAGTTCGACCCGGAAATGACCGGCTATATGAATCAGGTCATGGCGCTCTATCGCCCTATTTTCGGCACGCAGAACCAATGGACCATGTTGATCGACGGGACAGCCCGCGCGGGGATAGAGGCGGCGCTGGTGTCGCTGGTCGCGCCGGGCGACACGGTGCTGGTGATCGACTTTGGTCGCTTCGGGCTGCTGCTGCGTGAAATATTGACCCGTATCGGCGCGGTCATCGAAACCGTCGACGCGCCCTGGGGCGAAGTCGTGCCGATGGAGGCGGTCGCCGCCGCCATCGCCCGCACCGGCCCCAGGATCGTGGCCTGCGTTCATGGCGACACGTCCACGACCATGGCCCAGCCACTCGATGGCCTTGGCGACCTGTGCCGGGCGGCTGGCGCGCTCTGCTATGTCGACGCGACCGCCACCATCGGCGGCATGGAAATTGCCGCCGATCGATGGGGCGTCGATGTCGTGACTGGCGGGCTGCAAAAATGCCTTGGCGGCCCGTCCGGTTCTGCCCCCATCACCATTTCGGATCGCGCGGCAGATCATATTTTCGCCCGACGCCATACCGAAGCGGGCATCCGCAGCGCCGACAGCGTCGATGGCGCAGGCCCGCGGATCGCCTCCAACTATTTCGACCTCGCCATGATCATGGATTACTGGTCCGACAAGCGGTTGAACCATCATACCGAAGCCACATCCATGCTGTACGCAGCGCGGGAATGTGCGCGCGTGATGCTGGGGGAGGGGCTGGAGGCGCGCTATGCCCGCCACGCCGCCGCAGGCCGGGCCATGAGCGCAGGGTTGCGGGCCATGGGCCTTACTTTGTTTGGCGATGACATCCATCGCATGACCAATGTGACCGGCGTGTTCATCCCCGATGGCGTCGATAATGACCGGGTCCGGGCCGCCATGCGCGATCATTTCGAAATTGAGATCGGCACCGCCTTCGGGCCGTTGCAGGGCCGCATCTGGCGGATGGGCGCGATGGGCTACAATGCCATGAAGCATAAGGTGTTGATAACGCTGGGCGCTCTTGAAGCCTGCCTGCTGCGCGAAGGTTTCGCCCTGCCGCCCGGTGAAGCGGTCCCGGCAGCGCTGGAGGCATGGGACGCATGACGCTCTCCCGTGACCTGATCGGCTATGGCCAGCACCCGCCAGACCCGCGCTGGCCCGGTGGCGCGCGCATCGCGGTCCAGTTCGTCGTCAACTATGAAGAAGGCGCGGAAAATTGCGTCCTCAACGGTGATGGAGGGTCCGAAGCCTTCCTGTCGGACATGGTCGGGGCGGCAAGCCACCCGGCGCGGGCCATGGCGATGGAAAGCCTGTATGAATATGGCAGCCGCGCGGGTTTCTGGCGCTTGCATCGCCTGTTCACCGAACGCGGCCTGCCCGTGACCATATTCGGCGTCGCCAATGCCATGGCGATGAACCCCGGTGCGGTGGAGGCCATGCTGGCGGCGGATTGGGAAATCGCCAGCCACGGCCTTAAATGGATCGACTATCAATATGTCCCCGAAGAGGTGGAACGCGCCCATATCGCACAGGCCATCGCGCTCCACGAAAGGCTGACCGGCACTCGCCCGCTCGGCTGGTATCAGGGCCGCACGTCGCCCAACACCGCGCGGCTGGTGCGCGAAGAAGGTGGCTTCGTTTATGACGCGGACAGCTATGCTGACGACCTGCCTTATTATGCAGAAGGGCAGCTGATCGTCCCCTACACGCTCGACGCCAACGACATGAAGTGCGTCGCGCTCAACGGCTTTACCGATGGCGAGCAGTTCTTCCGCTATCTGCGCGACACGTTCGATCAGCTTCGTGCCGAGGGTGGCCGGATGATGTCGGTCGGCCTGCATGGCCGCATCGCCGGGCGACCCGCCCGCGCCGCCGCGCTCGCCCGCTTCCTGGACCATGTCATCGCCAGTGGCGATGCTTGGGTCGCCCGGCGCATCGACATTGCCCGCCGCTGGATGGAGGTCCACCCCGCATGACCATAGACGATCCGATCCTGCTTGCCGAAGTCACCGCCGCCTTCATGGAATATGAGCGCGCGCTGATGGCGGATGATGTGCCTGCCATGGACGGGCTGTTCCATGACGCGCCCACCACCAACCGTTATGGCGTGGGCGAAGTGCTCTATGGCATTGAGGAGATCCGCGAATTCCGCAAGGGCCGCGGCGGATCGCCGCAGCGCAAGCTGGGGAAGGTGGCGATCACCGTCTATGGCGACAGTTTCGCTACCGCCGACGCCGAATTTTTCCGCGACAATAGCGAGCGGCGTGGCCGCCAGACCCAGAGCTGGGTCAAATTCGCAGATGGCTGGAAGGTCGTATCGGCCCATGTCAGTCTGGAGGGCAACACGCATTGACTGCGCTGTTCGAACATAGTCCCTGGGTCGAGGCGCGCGCTGACGCGCGGCCATCGTCGGGAGACCGTCATGCCGACCTGATGGCGGTTGTCCATGACGCGACGCCCGACGAACAATTGGCGCTGATCCGCGCGCATCCCGAACTGGCGGGCAAGGCGGCGATTGACAAGACACTGACCGATGCCTCCGCTGCTGAGCAGGCGTCGGCGGGATTGGATCGACTGACTCCGCCAGAATATGCGCGTTTCCACGCCCTGAACGCGGCCTATCGCGCACGCTTCGATTTCCCCTTCATCATCTGCGTGCGGCTGACCGACAAGGCGGGTATATTGGCCGCCATGGAGCAGCGGCTCAGCCATGGGCGCGACGAAGAGATCGCAACCGCCCTTGCCCAGATTGGCGAGATCGTCCGGCTGCGGCTGGAGGATATGGCATGAGCCTGGCCGCGCTGGAATCCGAGCTGGCCCGGCAACTCGTCCTGATCGGCCATGGCGGCGCGGACTGGACCCGCCCGCGCGCGCATCCGGACGGGCATGTCCATGACGTCATCATCGTCGGCGGCGGGCAGAGCGGCCTGGCCGCCGCCTTTGGTCTGCTGCGCGAGCGCGTGTCCAACATCCTGGTCATCGACGAAAATCCTGCCGGGATGGAAGGTCCATGGGACACTTATGCGCGGATGATAACCCTGCGCACGCCCAAGGAACTCAACCCCATCGATTTCGGTATTCCGGCGCTGACCTATCGCGCCTGGTGGGAAGCGCAGCATGGCGCGGCGGGCTGGGACGCGGTCGACAAGATCGCACGTGGCGACTGGATGGCCTATCTGCGCTGGTATCGTCGCGTCTTGAACCTGCCGGTGCGCAACGACACGAAACTCTCCCTGATCGAGCCGATGGGGGATGGCCTTTACCGCCTGCATCTGGACGGCCAGCCGCCACTGCTGGCGCGCAAGGTGGTGCTGGCGACCGGCATACAGGGCGGTGGCGAATGGCACACGCCCGCCATGATCCGCGACGCCCTGCCCCGCGACCGCTACGCCCATACCAGCGAACCGATCGACTTTGCCGCGCTCGCTGGCAAGCGCATCGGCATATTGGGGGGAGGGGCCTCGGCCTTCGACAATGCCAATGCGGCGCTGAGCCTCGGCGTGGGTGAGGCGCATGTCTTTATACGTCGCGCCGTGCTGCCGCGCATCAACCCGATCCGCTTCATGGAACGGGTCGGTTTCACCGGGCGCTATCCCGCGCTGTCAGACGCGGACAAATATGCGGTGATGGCGTCGTTCCTGGGCCATAACCAGCCGCCCACCAACGACACGTTCGATCGCGCAGCCGCCTGGCCCGGCTTCGACCTTCATCTGGGCGCGCCCTGGCTGTCGGTCGATCTGGTCGACGATCAGGTATGCGTGACCACGCCGCAGGGGACGCATGATTTCGATTTCGTGATCCTGTCGACCGGCCTTGTCAGCGACCCCGGCCTGCGCAGCGAACTGGGCGCGGTCGCGCCGCATATCGCGCGCTGGGCCGATCGCTTCACCCCTGCGCCCGGCAGCGCCAATGCGCTGATCGATACGCATCCTTATCTGGGCGAGGGCTTTGAACTGACCCCCCGGACCGAAGCTGGCGCAGCGGCATTGCACGGCCTGTTCGCCTTCAACTATTCAGCGCTCATCAGCCTTGGCCTGTCGGCATCCGCCCTGTCGGGCCTGCAAACCGCGCTGCCCCGGCTCCTGCGCGGCATCACCGACCAGCTTTTTCTGGATGATCGCACCGCGCTGGTCGCTGATCTGCTGGCCTATGATGAAGCGGAATTTGTCGGGCAGTGGCCGAAACCTCAAGAGGAGGCAGCATGATGGCCAGCCTGTCCACCCATGTCCTCGACACCAGCCATGGCTGCCCCGCCGCCGCCGTCGCGCTGCGCCTGCTCCATAGCGACGGGACGATCCTGTTCGCCGGTGTGACTGATGCCGATGGCCGCTGCCCCGGCCTGCCGCCGGTCGCGCCGGGACGCTATCGGCTGGAATTCGCGATTGCCCGCTATTTTGCCGGGCGCGGCGTTGCTCTGCCCGATCCGCCCTTCCTCGACACCGTCATCATCGATTTCGGCATTGCCGATGGGAACCATTATCACGTTCCCTTGCTCGTCTCGCCCTATGGCTATTCAACCTATCGGGGCAGTTGAAATGAGCGTGCAGTTCCTGCTGGATGGCGATCTGGTCGAGATCGCCGATGTCGATCCCACCGCTACCCTGCTCGATCATCTGCGCTACAGGATGCGCCGCACCGGAACCAAGGAGGGCTGCGCAGAGGGCGATTGCGGTGCCTGCACCGTGCTGGTCGGCGATCTGGATGGCGACGCTATCGTCTGGCGCGCGGTCAATGCCTGCATCCTGTTCTTGCCGATGCTGGATGGTCGCGCACTGCTGACCGTCGAAAGCCTGGCGCCTGCTGGCACGCTTAATCCGTTGCAGGCGTGCATGGCTGCCAATGGCAGTTCGCAATGCGGCTTTTGCACGCCGGGGTTCGTCATGTCGCTCTATGGCCGCTGCGTCGGGGCAAGCGGGCATGACCTGCCGGTCGCCGATGTGCTGGCGGGCAATCTGTGCCGTTGCACAGGCTATGGCCCCATCCTGGCCGCGGCCGATGCCACCGGGCCGCTGGAGCGGGACGACACTCCAACCGCGGTCGCGCTGAAGGCGTTGCGCGAACGGCCCGCCGCATCAGGCCAGCATGGCGATCGCCGCTGGTTCGCGCCGCGCAGTGGAGCCGACCTTGCCGACCTGCTCGCCGACCATCCCGATGCGCGCATGGTCGCGGGCGCCACCGATGTGGGCCTTTGGGTGACGAAGGGATTGCGGAGCATCGACACGCTGATTTTTCTCGGCGACGTTACCGAATTGCAGACGATCGAGGAAAGCCCTGCAGGCGTCCGGCTGGGCGCGGGGGTGCGCTATGCCGACGCCCACGCCGCCTTTGCGCGCCTCCATTCCGATCTGGGCGAACTTACCCGCCGGATCGGCGGGCTTCAGGTGCGTAATGCCGGGACGGTCGGCGGCAATATCGCCAATGGATCGCCCATCGGGGACGGACCGCCTGCCTTCATCGCGCTTGGGGCGGAACTGACGTTGCGCAGCCGGGACGGGCGACGGACGATGGCGCTGGAGGACTATTTCCTCGACTATGGCAAGCAGGATCGTCGCCCCTGGGAATTTGTCGAAAGCCTGTGGATTCCGCGACCCGATCCCCAAGCCATCATCCATATCGCCAAATTGTCCCGCCGCTTCGACAGCGATATTTCGGCGGTCTGCGGTGCATTTCATCTGGCGGTCGCTGACGGGATCGTGACCGGCGCGCGTGTCGCCTTTGGCGGTATGGCGGCCACGCCGCGCCGGGCGCCGATGTGCGAAGCCGCGCTGACGGGTCAGCCTTTCACGCTGGGAACGGTGGAAAAGGCGGCTGACGCGCTGCGCGCCGACTATGCCCCCCTCTCCGACGTTCGCGGGTCCGCTGCCTATCGCCTCGACGCCGCCGCCAATCTGCTGCTGCGCCTCTGGCACCGGGAGCAGGGGCAGGCCGTGTCGGTGCTTGGTCTGGAAGCCGTCCATGGCTGATCGCGATCCTGCATGGCATGTTCTGCCCAAGCCCTCGCACCCGCATGACAGCGCGCCGCTCCATGTCACGGGCGCGGCCCGCTATGCCGATGACGGGCCGGAACCTGTCGACATGCTCCATCTGGCTTTTGGCCAGAGCGCCCATGCCCATGCCCGCATCCAGTCCATGGACCTGTCCGCCGTCCGGGCGGCCGAAGGTGTCGTGCATGTCTTTACCGCCGCCGACATCCCCGGCGCGAATGACGTCAGCCCCGTCGCAGGCGACGACCGGCTGCTGGCCGATGGCGAAGTGATCTGCGTTGGACAAGCCATCTTCCTGGTCGCCGCCACCAGCCAGCGCGCGGCGCGCAAGGCTGCACGGCTCGCCAGGATAGATTATGAACCATTGCCCGCCTGCCTGACGATCGCGGCGGCGCAGGCGGCCAAGTCACTGATCGAGCCGACCCAGCGGATGGCGCGCGGTGATGCTGCTGCTGCGCTGGACAGCGCACCCCATCGGCTGACCGGCAGCTTCGATATGGGCGGGCAGGATCATTTCTATCTGGAGGGGCAGGTCGCTGTCGCGACACCGGGCGAAGATGGCCAGATTCATCTGCTCTGTTCCACCCAGCATCCCAGCGAAATCCAGCATCTGGTCGCCCATATGCTGCATCGCCGCTCCGCCGACGTGACGGTGGAGGTACGCCGCATGGGCGGCGCCTTTGGTGGCAAGGAAACGCAGGCGGCCCTGTTCGCCGCGGCGGCCGCGCTGGTCGCGGACAAAACGGGCCGCCCCGCCAAATTCCGCTGCGACCGGGACGATGACATGGTGATGACGGGCAAGCGGCACGCCTTCCGCGTCACCTATGATGTCGGTTTCGACGCGCAGGGCCATGTGCTGGCGCTGCATTTGCGCCTCGCCTCTCGCTGCGGCGCCACGGTCGATCTGTCCCCGGCGATCAACGACCGGGCGATGTTCCATGCCGACAATTGCTATTGGCTGCCGGACGTCGAAATCCTGTCGGAACGGCTCAAGACCAATACCGTGTCCGACACGGCCTTCCGTGGCTTCGGCGGGCCGCAGGGGATGCTGGCGATAGAGCGCGTCATGGACGATGTCGCCGCGCATCTGGGCCATGATCCGCTGGCGGTGCGGTGCGCCAATCTCTATGGCCCCGGTCGCGATGTCGCGCCCTATGGCATGACCATCGCGGACAATATCGCACCGCAACTCATCGCCCGGTTGCGCGCCGACGCCCGTTATGACGCGCGCAGTGCCGCAATCGATGCCTTCAACGCCACCAGCCCGATCATCAAGCGCGGCATAGCCCTAACCCCGGTCAAGTTCGGGATCAGCTTTACCACCACGCACCTCAATCAGGCCGGCGCGCTGGTGCTGGTCTATGCCGACGGGTCGATCCAGATCAATCATGGCGGCACGGAAATGGGGCAGGGGCTGTATATCAAGGTGGCGCAGGTCGTCGCTGACGTCTTTGCCGTGCCGATCGACCAAGTGCGGATCACTGCCACGCGCACCGACAAGGTGCCCAATACGTCGGCCACCGCCGCCTCGTCCGGTGCGGACCTGAACGGCATGGCCGCCTATCAGGCGGCGATGACGATCCGCGAACGGCTCACCGGGTTCCTTGCCCGCACCTTCGGCTGCCCCGACAGCGAGGTGCATTTTACCCCCGAAGGCGTGATCGCGGGCACCGAGCGGCTGACCTTCGCACATCTGTGTCGCAAGGCGCATATTGGCCGTGTTTCGCTTGCCGCCACCGGCTATTATGCGACTCCCGACATTGCCTACGACCGGCAAGCGCATCAGGGACGCCCTTTTTATTATTTCGCCTATGGCGCTGCCGTGTCCGAAGTCGCGATCGACACACTCACCGGCGAGCATAGGGTGCTGGCCGTCGACATTCTCCACGATGTCGGCCGTTCGCTCAATCGCCAGATCGACATCGGCCAGATCGAGGGCGGCTTCATCCAGGGGCAGGGCTGGCTGACGACCGAGGAACTGGTCTTTGACGATCAGGGCCGCTTGCTCACCCATTCGCCCGCGACCTACAAAATCCCGACCGCGTCGGATCGCCCCGCCCATATGACGATCAGCCTGTGGGATGGGGAGAATGTCGAGCCGACGATCAATCGGTCCAAGGCGGTCGGTGAGCCGCCCTTCATGCTCGCCATATCAGTCTTTTCCGCCCTGACCCGCGCCGTCGCGGCAGTTGCGCCGGATGTTCGCGCGCTGCCCCGTCTTGACGCCCCCGCCACGCCCGAACGCATATTGCGTGCGGTCAGCGAGCATCGCGCGCGATGAGCGAGTGGCTGGACTGGCTGCGGCACTTTGCAGGCAAGACACCAAGCGCCCTGATCACCATCCTGGGCAGCGAAGGCTCCGCCCCGCGCGGGGCGGGGACGCGCATGCTGGTCACGCATCAGGGGCTGCACGGCACCATTGGCGGCGGTCAGCTCGAATATCGTGCGGTCGAACAGGCGCGCGCCATATTGGCGCTGCCGCCGGGCCAGTGGCGGGTGCAGGATTATCCGCTTGGGCCGCTGCTGGGCCAATGTTGCGGCGGCCGGGTACGGTTGCTCATTGAACATTGCGATCCTGACGCCATGGGCTGGCTGGCGGATGCCGCGGACGATCGAATTCTCGTTTCGACGTTCCAATCCGACCGGGTGGAAAGGCGTGTGGGGGATCATGCCGTGCCGTCGCCCCCGTCGGCGCGGGGCGACCGTCCCCGTGCGGGCGACTGTCTGGCGGAAATTATCGGTCAGTACCGTCGGCCACTCTATCTGTTCGGTGCGGGTCATGTCGGTCAGGCAATCGCCCGCCACGCTGCAAACCTGCCATTCCTCCTGTCCTGGTTCGACACGCGCCCGGTTTTCGAGACGATCGATGAGGTCGCCGTCGTGCCGGAGGCAGCAATAGAACAATGTGTGGCCGACGCGCCTGACGATGCCGCCATCCTCATCCTGACGCACGACCATGGCCTCGACTATCGCCTGACCCACGCTGCGTTGAGCCGTCCGCCTTGCGCCTATGTCGGCCTGATCGGCTCCGCCACCAAGGGCGCGCGTTTCCATACGCGGCTGACGCGCGATGGCATCGATGCACAGGCCCGCGCCCGGCTTACCTCGCCGATCGGCGTGCCGGGGGTCATGGGCAAGGAACCCGATGTCATCGCCATCGCCGTCTTGGCCCAACTGCTGCAATTGAAGGCCGGATGATGCAGATGGCCAAGGGAATCAAGGGCTTTCGCGGCGAAATTCTGTCAGTGTCTCGCGATCCGTATCGTCATCCTGACGCCGTTCGCCACGAACCGGATGGGTTGTTCATTGTAGAGGACGGCCTCATCGTCGCGCGTGGCGACTATGCAAGTCTGGCACCCAGCTATCCGGGCATCCCGATCGACCATTTGCCCGGCCTTGTCGTCCCCGGCTTCATCGACGCCCATGTCCATTATGCGCAGATGGATCATATCGCCTCGCACGGCGAACAGCTGCTTGACTGGCTGGATCGCCATATTTTTCCTGCGGAAAAAGCGTTTGCTGACCATGCCCATGCCGCCAGCCTGGCGAACCTGTTTCTGGACGAGTTGCTGCGCAACGGCACGACCAGCGCGCTTGTCTTTCCTACCGTCCACGCGCATTCGGTCGACGCGCTGTTCGACGCAGCGCTCGACCGGAACATGCGTATCCTGTCAGGCAAGATCTTGATGGATCTGGGGCCGGACGGGCTGGCGGACATGCCGGAAAGCGGGCGGGACGAAAGTGAAGCGCTGATCCGCCGCTGGCGGGGGCGGGGACGGCTGGGCTATGCCGTGACGCCGCGCTTCGCCCTGACGTCGTCGGACGCGCAGTTGCAGGTCGCTGGCGCATTGCTGGCCGATCATCCCGATATATTGCTGCACACGCATCTGGCCGAAAATCTCCGCGAATGTGCCGCCGTGGCTGACCGCTTCCCGACGGCACGCGACTATCTCGATGTCTATGATCGCTTCGGTCTGGTCGGTGCCCGGTCGGTTTTTGCCCATGGCGTCCACCTGTCGGACCATGCCTGCACACGCCTGGCGGAAAGCGGCGCGGGAATCGCCGTCTGCCCCAGTTCCAACCTGTTCCTGGGCTCAGGCTTTTTCGACTTTGGTCAGGCCGATGCCCATGGCGTACGGATTGGCCTTGGCACCGATGTCGGCGCGGGCACATCCTTCTCGCTGCTCCATACGGCGGGTCTTGCCTATCAGGCCGCCCTGTCGCGCGACTACCCGCTCGATCCCTTCCGCGCCCTTTATCTGGCGACAGCGGGCAGCGCCACGCTTCTGCATATCGACGATCGGGTCGGCGGGCTGGAGCCGGGGCAGGAAGCGGATTTCATTCTGCTCGACTGTGCGGCCACGCCGTTGCTAACGCGCCGCACGGCAAAGGCCACGCTTGCAGAGCGCCTCTTCGCGTTGCAAATCCTGGGCGACGACCGCGCCATCGCGCGGACCTACATCATGGGCCAATGCGCCTGGGACCGACAAGGCACTGCATCATGACCGATCTCGACCGCTTCATCCGCGCTCTGCCCAAGGCTGAACTTCATTTGCATATCGAAGGCAGTCTGGAGCCGGAACTCATGTTCGCGCTGGCCGAGCGCAACGGCGTCGCCATTCCCTATGCCAGCGTGGAGGATGTCCGTGCGGCCTATGCCTTTGGCAATTTGCAGGATTTTCTCGACATCTATTATGCCGGGGCAGACGTGCTGCGGACGCAGCGGGATTTCCACGATCTCGCCGCTGCCTATTTCGATCGCGCGGCGGCGGATGGCGTGGTTCACGCCGAACTTATGTTCGATCCGCAGACCCATACAGATCGCAGCATCCCTTTCGCCACGGTTATCGAGGGCCTGCTGTCCGCTATGGCCGACGCGCAGGCGCGCCATGGGATCAGCAGCGCGCTCATCCTCTCCTTCCTGCGTCATCTGAGCGAAGAGGCAGCCTTCGAAACGCTGGCCGCCGCCGAGCCCTGGCTCGACCGGATCGCCGCCGTCGGCCTCGATTCATCCGAAACCGGCCATCCGCCCGAAAAATTTGCCCGCGTTTTTGCCGCGGCGAGGGCAAAGGGCCTGCGCCTCACGGCCCATGCCGGAGAGGAAGGGCCGCCCGCCTATGTCTATCAGGCGCTCGACCTGCTTCAAGTCGACCGGATCGACCATGGCAATCGCGCGCTGGAAGATGATGCGCTGGTCGACCGGCTGGTACGCGAAGGCATGACGCTCACGGTCTGTCCGCTCTCCAACCTCAAGCTGTGCGTGGTCGATGATCTGGTCAACCATCCGATCGACCGGATGCTGGACCGCGGCCTGCGCGCGACGATCAATTCGGACGATCCCGCCTATTTTGGCGGCTATATCGCCGACAATTATCGCGCGGCCGCCGTAGCGCGTGGCCTCACCAGGGCGCAGTTGGGCCAGCTTGCCCGAAACAGCTTCACCGGCTCCTTCCTGCCGCCCGAGGCCATCGCCGCCCATCTGGAACGGTTGGATGCCCTGTTATGAGGCTGCCTGGAGTCCTTCTTTCGCTGTTTATGGCGATCAACGCTCTATGTCGATTATAACAGCCAGTTCGGCTGCTCAACGCTAGGATAAGGACATGACGATCAGGCTCATCTGTCTGGATGCCGACGACACGCTCTGGCACAATATGCGGCATTTCAACGCGACCGAAGAGGCGCTGGTGGCGATGCTCCAGCCCTTTGCCGACGCCGACATCGCCCGCGACACGCTTAATGCCTGCGAAGGGCGCAATCTCAAACTCTATGGCTATGGGGCCAAGGGTTTCACGCTTTCGATGATCGAGACCGCGGCGGAACTGGCCGGAGACCAGATTTCCAAATCGATGATCGAGGATATTCTGGCAGCCGGGCGCGCGCTGCTGGCCCATCCGGTCGACCTGTTCGACGATGTCGCCGACACGCTCGACGCGCTGGCCCACCGGGGTCGGCTCGTGCTGGTGACGAAGGGCGACCTGTTGCACCAGGAATCGAAACTCGCAGCTTCAGGCCTGGGCGACCTGTTCAGCGGCATTGAGATCGTCAGCGACAAGACCGAAAATACGTTCCGCCGTGTGTTCGGCCAATATGGCGCCGCTCCGCACGAAGCCATCATGGCGGGGGATTCGCTGCGGTCGGACATTCGCCCCGCGCTGGAGGCTGGCGCCTGGGCCGCCTATATCCCGCAGGAGGGGGCATGGGTCCATGAAATCGCCGACACGCCAGCCGACCATCCCCGCTTCCGCCAGATCGATCGGCTGGCCGAACTGCCTGCCCTGATCGACACCATCGGCTAAACGTCGTCGTCGCCCAGCCAATGCTCTGTCTGCGGCGGCAGATATTGCGCCATGCGGTCCAGCAATATGTCCGGGTCATTGTCGATCAGCAACATCGCCCGATGCCGGGGCTGGAGGAAACCCTCCGCGACGACAGAATCGATGAAGGTCGACATGGGCGTATAGAAGCCATTGACGTTGAGCAGCCCGCACGGCTTTTCATGATAGCCAAGCTGCGACCAGCACCAGGCCTCGAATATCTCCTCCAGCGTCCCGATGCCGCCGGGTAGGCACAGGAAACCGTCGGCAAATTTCGCCATCATCGCCTTGCGCTCATGCATCGTTTTGACGACATGCAGTTGCGTGATGCCCGGATGGTCATGTTCGCGCGCGCGCAGCGCTTCGGGAATGACGCCGATCACCTCGCCGCCCGCAGCGCAGACCGTATCGGCGATCACACCCATCAGCCCGACGGTCCCGCCGCCATAAACCAGGCCAATGCCCCGCTCGGCCAGCAGCGTGCCGACCCGCTCGGCAGCTTCGCGATAGACAGGCGAGTTGCCGGGCGAGGAGCCAAGATAGACGCAGATCCGCATCAGGCCAGCCGTTCCGGCACGGAAAGCGCCTCTTCAACGATCGTACCCTTTGCGCCGACCGCTTCCCAGGGAAACACGAACCAGCGCTTGTCCTCGTCCCGGTCGATCATCTCCGCCCAATAATCCACCGTCACGCGCGACCGGCTGTTTGTGATGATGACGGCAAAGCGCAGATTGTCGCCATTGCAGCCATTGTCGGCCAGCAACCGCCGCACATAATCGATCGTGCCGCCGCTATCGTTGATGTCGTCGACGAACAGCAGTCGCTGGCCCGCCGCGCTCTTCGCCGCGACCTTGGCCAGCAATTCGTCGGCAAAGCCGGGTACCTTTGAACTATGGTCGATCGACAGCATAGGCAATTCGGTCTGATGCGAGATATAGACCGCAGGCACCAGCCCGCCACGGCCGATGCCGATGATGAAATCGGGTGTCCAGTCGTCCTGTTCAACCTGTCGCGCCAGCATTTGCACGTCGGCGACAAAGGCGTCGTTGGAGATATAGTGGAGCTGAGGCTCGGCAGTGTGGCTCATGACAGAAGGTCCGTTGACGGTCTGGAAAGATTGTCCGTTATCGGGTCTGCACACTTTGGGCAATTGGCTGAGGGGCCGTCATGTCATGGCGGGACCGTCGATCGATATGGGATAGCTGAGTTGCGGGAAGCCGTTTTCGATTTCCTGCAAGGCTATGCCGGCCGCATAGGATGGCGTGCGCGCCGATGCGGTACACAGCGCCAGCGTCATTGGCCGCAATATCGGGTCGGAAATTTTGGTGAAGGACAGAAGGCCGCGCTGCACCTCGGTAATGACGTCGAGCGATGTCAGTACGCCGATGCCGATACCCTGCAATACAAGCGACGTGATCATCTGGATATTGTCCGATGACACGGCCCGGTCGATCACCACGCCGGTCGTCCCTTCCAGCACCGAAATCTGCTCATAAACCGCCAATGGCTCAGCTGGCACGATCAACCGTGATCCCACGCAGCTGGAAAACCGGGCTTCCCTCTTGCCGCCCAGTGGATGGCCGGTCGGCGTGACGAAGCCCAGCACGACCTCCACGAAGGATCGGACGGCCAGGTCGCGCACGGTCTGCGGCTCGAAAAATATGCCGAAATCCACCTCTCCGCGCACCGTCGCCAGCCGGGCTGCGTCATTTTCCAGTACCCGCACGCCGATAGTGATGCCGGGATATTTGCTTTGCAGCGCCCGGATCGCGGCGGGGATATAGCCTTTGGCCAGGGCGTCGATGACCGCAATATCGACATGTCCGCGTTTCAGCCCGCGCAAATCCTCTATTTGCGCGCGAACATCCGCCATGTTTTTCTGCCATTTGGTGCCCGCCGCCATCATGATCTCACCCGCAGCAGTCAGGCGCAGGCCGGTCGGCAGCCGCTCGAACAGCGGCATGCCCAGATTGGCCTCGACATTCAAAATCTGACGATCGATCGCTGACGCTGACACGTTCAGTTCGTCCGCCGCGCGTCGGATCGAGCCCAATCGGCCTACCGCTATGAAATAGCGCAAGAAACGTGAAAGTGCCGGCATACCCACCCTATTTTTTGCAACACTGCGTCGAATTCATTGCATTTGATCGCACCACGTCAAGCCCCTAGTTGCAATGCACACCACATCGTCCGGCGGCGATTGGCGGGGATCATGGCTGTGCATGCTGCAATGCACCGTCGCGAAAGGGGTGCGCCCAAGGCGCCTTGCGACTGCGGCAGGAGCCGACCGTGAAAATGGATAGAGCTGGAATTTCTCAATGAAATCCAGCCGACGATCAAATGGGAGAGGAACAGGGAGAATTAACAGCAGGGCGATCAATATGGGCCGCCCTGTTTCAAGAGGGGGGTATCTTATTCATGGCGAATATTGATCGCTTGCGCGGACAGCACCTTGTCGCACCGCGTCCGGACCGTTGCAGTCGGCCTTTTGGCGTGATCGCCGCCGGTCTTATGGCCTGTACCGCACTGACGACACCGGCCCTGGCGCAGGATGCCGTCCCAAGCGATGCGTCAGAGCCGGGAGCCGAAATCGTCGTTACCGGCGCGTTGAACGCGCTGCCCGACAAGGATGTCGGATCGATCTTCGGTTTTGCCAAGACATTGGTTGAAACGCCCCGTTCGGCCTCGACCGTCAGCAGCGAACAGATTGAGCGCTTCGGCATCACCGACATTTATGATCTGGTCGCTCAGGCGCCGGGTACCTTCACCAACAGCTTCTTCGGCGTCGGCGGTGCGCTCGACATTCGCGGTACGCCCGGCGAAGTCTATTTTCGCGGCGTTCGTCGCCTGGATAATCCCGGCAACTATCCCACGCCCATTGGTGCATCCGACCGGATCGACATTGTGCGCGGCCCGGCCTCGCCCATTTATGGCCCGTCCAAAACCGGCGGCTATATGAACTTCGTGCCCAAATCCGCGCGCGTGAAGGATGGTTCGTTGCTGACCGGGCCGGAGGGTGAAATCAGCTACACGACCGGCAGTTGGAACCGCAATGTGCTGAAGGCAGAACTGCGCGGCCCGGCGAAGATCGGTACGGCCGAATTCGGCTATAGCCTCTATGCCGAGGTTGAGGATAGCGACAGCCATTACGACAATATGTCGACCAACCAGACGATCCTGCAAGCCGCGTTTGACAGCCAGATCACCGACAATTTCCGCATTGAATTTGGCGGCATGTACCAGAAATATTCGGGTCAACAAAATGGCGGATGGAACCGTCTGACTCAGGCTCTGGTCGATGACGGCACCTACATCACCGGATCGGCCCAGCCGGTCGATACCAATGGTGACGGACAGGTATCGCAGCAGGAATTCACCGCGATCGGCGATTTCAACCCGTTCGGTTCCTTCGGTTGTGGCGGCGGCAGCGTCTTTGCCAACGCGTCCAATAATGACGCCTGCTATGCGACCAACTACCCCTGGCTTGGGCTTACCAACGTCGGCACGACAAAGCTCAGCCGGAAGAAAGTGCTGACCGGCAAGAATGATCTGTTGGTGAACAAGGCCAAGACCGCCTATTTCGACATGATCTACACCGCCGACAACGGGCTGGAGATCAAGAACCAGTTTTTCTATGACGGCATCGATAATGATAACGAAAATAGCTACGGCTTCTCCCAGTTTCATAAAAGCTGGGTGATCGAGGACAAGATCGTTATATCGAAAAGCTTTGATAGCAGCGCGGGTAAATTCTCGTTCCAGCTGTCGCCTTCGGTACGCTACACCAAATTCCTGCACGGCGATGATTTCGATTTTGAATATTTCCACCGCGTCGACCTGACCAAGGGCTATGACGCGCTGTCGGATCGTCTGCTGTCGACCGAATGCGACTGCGATTATTCCAATTATCTCAAGGGCCATTATACCGACTATGGCTTTGCGGGCTTGGCCGACCTTGATTTCAACTTCGGCTTGGGCCTCATATTGGGTGCCCGCTATGACGATATCAGCGTCAATTCCAGCTTCATCCCGACCAAGATGAACAATGTGCCCGCCGTTACTTCTGCCAAGGGCAGCAAGGGCGGCTGGTCCTGGACGGCAAGCGCGTCTTACAAGATGCCCTTCGGCCTGATCCCCTATGCCACTGCTTCACGCCAATCGACGGTGATTGCGGGCCAGGGCTCGGAGATCGATGCCGGCACGGTGGCCGCCAACGGCTTCATTACCGCGTCCAAAATGGTTGAAGGTGGCGTCAAGGGCAGCTGGCTCGGCGGTCAGCTCTATGCCGCGCTGTCGGTGTACAAGCAGGAGCGCACCGATCACAATATCCAGTCGTCCACAGTCAACCAGTCGGTACAGACAAAGGGGCTGGAAGCGGAATTCCGCTGGTCGGTTGATCGGCATTTCCTGATTACCGGCGCCTATACCAAGACGAAGGTGGTCAACCTGACCTTCCTGGATAGCGGCACGGCGTTCAGCTTTCTGGGCTATGAGGATCTGAAGGCCTATCTGAACGACCCGTCGCTGATCTTTGGGGGTCAGCCGGGGGCATTGCTGCCGATTGGCAGCAAGAATGACGCGCGTCGTGCTGGCATCCCTGAAAATCTCTATTCGTTGACTGGCACCTATTCGTTCGACAACGGCCTTGCGCTCAGCGCCAGCGTCGTGAAAGTGGACTCGGTCTTTTCCGGCCAGTCGCAGGCGGTCAAGCTGCCGGGCTATGCGCTGGTCGATCTGGGCGCGTCCTATCAACTGGACAATTGGCTGTTCCGCTTCGTGGTCAAAAATGCGACCAACGAGAAATATTTCCGAGCCAACTTCACCGAATTGTTCGGCAGCACGATCGTCCTGCCCGAACGGCCGCGCAGTTTCCAGGCGACGGTGTCGTACAAATTCTGATGATTATGGAAGGCGTCGGACTGTCGGCGCCTTCCATAGCTGATTGGTTATAAGGGACGTTTCATGCGCCTTCTGTCTTATGTCGCGACACTGGCGAGTGCGACCCTGCTCATTGCCGCGCCCGTCTGGGCCAGCGCCGCGCTGCCTTCGGGCGTCGAGGACTGCCTGCCCGGCAAAGCCTGCGCCCATCCGCTGCCAGTCCGGGTCGTTATCGTGTCACTGTTTGAAATCGGCGAGGATAGCGGCGACAAGCCGGGCGAATTCCAGCTGTGGAAGGAACGGCGGCATCTCGATACCCGTATCCCTTTCCCCCAGTCCCATCATGACCTTTATTATAATCCCGATACCCAGATACTGGGCATGGTCACGGGCATGGGCAATATCAAGTCGGCGACTGCGACGATGGCGCTGGGCCTTGATCAGCGGTTCGACCTTTCCCACGCTTATTGGCTGGTCGCGGGCATTGCTGGCATCGATCCGCAAAATGCGTCCATAGGTTCTGCCGCCTGGGCGCGCTATCTGGTGGATGGCGACCTCGCCCATGAAATCGACGCGCGGGAAATTCCTGCCGACTGGAAAAGCGGCTATTTCCCGCTGCACAGCAAAGGCCCTAATGATCCCAGCCCGCCCGTGGGCCAGGGCGAGATATTCGAGATCAACCCGGCTCTGCGCGACTGGGCCTATGACCTGACCAAGGATTTGGCGCTGCCCGACGATCCTTCGATCCGCAAGGAACGGGCGCGCTTCACCGACCATCCCGTGGCGCAGCGCCCGCCCTTCGTGTTGAAGGGCGATCAACTGGCGGCCATGACATTCTGGCACGGCGCGCGGATGACCGACTGGGCCAATGACTGGGTGAAATATTGGACGCAGGGGAAGGGTGAATTCGTCACTTCCGCCATGGAGGAAACCGGCACCTATCAGTCGATCGTCTATCTCGACCGCATCGGCCGGGTGGACAAGCAGCGCTTCATGGTACTGCGCGCGGGCAGCAACTTCACCATGCCGCCGCCCGGCGACAGCGCCGCCCATTATCTGCTGACCGAAAATGAAGGCTATGCCGGCATGAACGCCGCGCTCGAAAGCCTCTATCTGGTGGGGTCCAAGGTGGTGGACGAGTTGATCGATCATTGGGATCGCTACGAAAAGACCGTCCCGCAATAGCATGGCGCTTTGCGTTATCTGCATCGCCAATCTCCTGGGCTGCATGGACGATCCCCGGTTGGGAGATTGTCGACGGAGCCGCATCACTGGCATCATGAGCGGCATATCGTCACCATTGGCGCGCTATTCCTGATCCTGCGCGGCTTCGCGCCAAAGATCGGCGCGCATGACCGCTGCCGCGCTGCTTGCTGTCACCCTGAACCCGAGACTAGCGCGGCATAGCTTCGAAGGCCTGGAGATCGCGCTCCAGTCGGGCTTGCGCCGCCGCTTTCACATTTTTCGCCAGCCATGCGGCGCATCCTGGCGCATCCATTGCCACGCACGCCGCAGCCCGCGCACCGCCCGGCCTGTCCTGCCACAGGCTGTCGCCCGGCAGGAAGCTGTAATGCAGCCCGTTGCGCACGATCTGCTTTAAATCCGCGTAGCGCAGCCCCTGTTCGGTGACGGCGCGCAGATATTCATTCGTCATGTCACTGCGCGACACGCCTTCATCGTCAGTCGACAGTACCACCGGCACGCCCGCTTCCCGGTATAGCGACAGCGGATGATCGCTGCCCTTCACGCCCAGGATAACCGCGTTGCTGGTCAGGTTGATCTCCACCGCTACCTGATCGCGCGCCATCTGCGCCAGCAGCGCGGGCGCGTCAGTCTCATAAGCGATGTCGATGCCGTGGCCGATCCGCCTGGCACCTGCGATTTGCACTGCATCGCGAATGTGGAAGCTCAGATCGCGCGAAGGAACCAGACCCAGTGTCAGTTCGCCCGCATGGAGCGACAATTGCACCTTGGGATGGCGCGCTTTGAGGAACGCGATCATCTGCATATGCAGCGCATAGTCGCGCACCGCGACCGGATCATGCTCCGGCGCGGCGATATTGACGCCGACAAAACGCGGATCGGCATCGGCCAGGGCAAAGCCGAAGGCGAGCTGTGCGAACACTTGCGCCGGTGGATTGGTGCGGATCGCCGTGTAGAGATAGCGCATCGCCACGTCGCAGGCAGGTTCGCGATCGGCCGTTCCGCATCCGTTGAACGTCGCACCCTGCGCATCATAGCCGTCATAATCGGCCCTCGCGCTGGCAACCGCATCCGGCAATAGCGGCGCAATCCTGGCGTAGAGCGCGGCAAGATCGCTGGCGTCGGCATCGGCCATCTTCATGCCCAGCAACCAGCCTGCGCGCGCACCGCTGCCGAGTTCAACATAGGAGACATGATCCGCCGCCGCCTGCCTGCGGGTCAGCGCCATCGCTTCGCCGACATGGCGACTATAGGCCGGGCCAAACGCATCGAAGGTCGCGAAGAAGCGGTCATAGCCCGACACTTCCGGGTCGCCCACACCCGCCTCGAAACCGCGGGTGGAAAAGGCGTCGATCGCGCGCGAATAATGGGGATAGGTGCGCTCCAGCCCGGCGGCCGGGATATGTTCCGGCGGCGTGCAGGGCGGTTCGACGATATGATGCGTGACGGTCGAGACACACAGGCCGTCCGCGGCTGCCCAACGTAGATAATCCTCCGCGAAATTGGCGCCGCCAGCATGGTTGTGCAGGTCGCCGCCCTTGGGCATGGCCTGAAGGAAGATGCGCAGGCGCGGACTGCTATGCACGATCCGATCCAGATAGGCTGCCGTGCGCGCCTCGTTGGACAAGATGGGGGCTGGGGTTCGCGCCACGACCGGCCCGGCGCTAACCATCAGCGCCATCAACAATGCAGCCACCCGCGTCATAGCAATCCCCTGTTTCGCGGCCTTTCTGGCGACGAGGCCCAGGATGTTCAATGACGATATTGCGGACATCCCGTTGCCAAAATCAGAGCGGCGTGCGGAGCGGGCAGCATGGCGGGGCCATCTCGCGGGGTGGCCTAATTTTGCGATTCATCCGTCCCGTTAACGGCAATGGACGCAACGCGGAATCCGCAATAGGCCCGCGCTCACACCCGATTTGCATGCAAACGGCGGACGATGGGCCGCCGATCGTCATGACAAGGGGAAAGGGGACGGCGCATGGCCGCCTGCGGGACATGGGATCATATGTGATGGGCCTGAACTGGCATCCGACCTTGCCCAGTTGCATTCTGGCGCTCAGCGCGCTGGTCGCCACGGCGTCGGTTCTGGCGCGGCCGGACGAAGCAGAGCAGCCGCTTGTCGCAGAAGCTCTCGCAACGCCCGAAGCGACCCCGGCCATTTTGGGTGACTATTGTTCGCGCTGCCATAATGACAATGACAAGGTCGCCAACCTGTCGCTCGATGATGTGCGCAATGGCGATCTTTTCCATGGCAGGAATATGGAAATCTGGGAAAAGGTGCTGCGTCGCACTCGCCAGGGCGAAATGCCGCCGCTCAACAAGCCGCAGCCAACAGCTGCCGCCCGGGCCGCTTTCGTCCAGTGGCTGGAGAGCGGACTGGACGCCTATGCCGCACAGCATCCCGATCCCGGCCGCGCGACGATCCGTCGCCTCAACCGGGTCGAATATGCCAATGCGGTGCGCGACCTTCTGGCACTCGACGTCGATGTCAGCCGGGAACTGCCGCAGGACAATTCGGGCTATGGCTTTGACAATATCGCCGATGTGCTGAGCGTCTCACCGACGTTGATGGACCGCTATATCGCCGTCGCTGGCAAAGTTGGCCGCATGGCGACGGGCCTGACGTCCCGGCGGGAATTCGTCACATCCTATGAAGTACCCAAGGATGGATCGGTCATGAATGGGGGCCGCCCTGCCTATAATGAGCGCGCCAGCGACGATCTGCCGCTCGGTTCGCGCGGGGGCGGGGCGTTTACCTATTATGCCCGCTATGATGCCACCTACGAGATTAGCGGCTGGCTGAATGCCAATACGAACAATGAAACCGACCGCCAGCCCGAGGATAAGGTCAGCATCCGTGTGCCGCTGAAATCCGGGGCGCATGTCATCGGCCTATCGTTCCGTCGCCAACTGGCGCCCGACGAGAGTGTCCAGACGCTACGCAATGATCTCGACAAGGTGCCGGTGCCGACCGCCGCGCCGGTGATGTTGCCAATGGATGTCTCGGTTGATGGCGTTCGGGTCAAAACCGTTGATGTGCCGTCCTATCGCATGTCACCGCGCTATTCGCAGCAGAATTTCCCGCGCGACGTCCTCCAGATCGACGTGGCCGGGCCATTTTCGCCAAAAGGTGTCGGCCGAACCCCCAGCCGCGACCGCATCTTCATCTGCAAGCCCCGGCGGGCCAGCGCTGAAGCCGCCTGCGCCCGGCAGATCGTCGGGGCGCTGGCCCGCCGTGCCTATCGTCGTCCGGTGAACGACAATGACCTGACGCCGCTGATACGGGTCTATGCGACCGAGCGCGCCCAGTCCGATTTCGAACACGGGATCGAGGCAGCCGTCGAAGCGATACTGGTCTCACCCCATTTCCTGTTTTTGGTCGAGCAGGATCCGGCAGGCAGCAAGCCGGGCGGCGTCCGGCCCCTCACTGATCTGGAACTCGCGTCCCGCCTGTCCTTCTTCCTTTGGAGCAGCATTCCCGACGATACGCTGCTGTCGCTGGCTGAAACGGGCCAGTTGCAGAAGCCCGGCGTCATGGATGCGCAGATCACGCGGATGCTAGCCGATCCGCGCGCGCAGGCGTTGACGACCAATTTCGCAGGCCAGTGGCTCTATTTGCGTAACCTGGACCAACAACGGCCCGATATCACCATATTCCCCAAATTCGACACGCGCCTGCGCCGTGCGATGGCGCAGGAAACGGAAATGTTCTTCACCTATGTGCTGCGCACCAACCGCAGCCTGCTGGATTTCATTGCGGCGGACTATACCTTCCTCAACCAGCGGCTGGCCGACCATTATGGCATTGGCGGGATCACCGGCACCGCCATGCGCCGCGTCAGTCTGGACCCGGCCTCCAATCGTGGCGGATTGCTGGGGCAGGCGAGCATTTTGACCGTCACTTCCTATGGCAATCACACATCGGTGGTGAAGCGGGGCAAATGGATTCTCGACAATCTACTTGCCGCCTCGCCGCCGCCGCCGCCGCCCGACGTGCCCGCATTGCAGGAAAAGCATGACGGTCGCTTGCTGACCGCGCGCGAGCAATTGGAACTGCATCGCAAAAGCCCGGCCTGCGCCGCCTGTCATGTGAAGATGGACCCGCTGGGCTTCAGTCTTGAAAATTTCGATGCGATCGGCGCCTTTCGCCAGAAAGATGCGGGCCAGCCCATCGACGTATCGGCGCGGATGCCCGATGGCACCCAATTTGCCGGCCTGTCCGGGTTAAAGCGCATCCTGCTCAGCCAAAAGGACGAATTCGCAAGCGCCTTTACCGAAAGGCTGCTGACCTATGCGCTGGCCCGCGGGGTGGATGCGCGCGACATGCCGGCCATCCGCACCATCACCCGCAGCGCCGCCGCAGATGGCTATCGCATCCAGACCGTCATCAAGGGGATCGTACACAGCGCCCCCTTCACCCTGCGGCGAACAACTGGTCAATGAGGGCAACGCGATGATCATCCTGCGCAAACCGCTTAGCCGCCGTACCCTGTTGCGTGGCGCTGGCACGGCCATGGCGCTGCCCTTTCTGGAGGCGATGATGCCCTCGGCCAAGGCGGCCGATGTCGCATCCCGGCCCAAAAGGCTCCAGATATTCTATTCACCCAATGGCATGATGATGGACCAGTTCATGCCATCATCGCAGGGGCCGGGCTTCATCCTGCCACCTACGCTGGAGCCGCTGGCGCCGCATCGCGCGCAGATCAGCGTCATCACCGGCCTTGGCCATCCCAGCGCGGCGGCGATGGGGGATCGTCCGGCGGGGCATGGCCGCTCTTGCCCCGCCTTCATCACCGGCGTCCATGTGAAACAGACCGAAGGTACCGACATACGCTGCGGCATTTCGGTCGATCAGGCCTATGCCGATCATCTGGGCGACGCGACCCAGCTGAGTTCGCTCGAACTGGGTATCGATCAGGCCAGCCTGCTGGGCAGTTGCGACATCGGCTATAGCTGCGCCTATACCAATGGCATCAGTTGGCGCAATCCTACCGTGCCGCTGCCCGTCACCGCCAATCCGCGCGACGTGTTCGAACGGCTGTTCGGCGATGGCGACGCGCTGGATGCCAAGAGTCGCCTGGCCCGGCTACGGCGACAATCGAGCATTCTGGATTTCGTGACGGACGATAGTGCGCGCCTGAGCGGCGCGCTGGGGATGGAGGATCGCCGGAAACTCGATGAATATCTGGAAGCGACCCGCGACATTGAACGGCGCATCCAGCGCGCGATCGCGTCGGGCGGTGGCGCGCAGAGTGCTGATCTGGAACGACCGGCGGGCATTCCCGACAGTTTCGATGCGCATGTCCGCCTGATGATCGACCTTCAGGTGCTGGCGATGCAGGCCGACATCAGCCGTATCGGCAGTTTCATGATCGGCCGGGAACTCAGCAACCGCACCTATCCGGAAATCGGCGTGCCGGATTCCCACCATATGCTCAGCCACCATGGCAATAGCCCGGAGAAAAAGGCGAAACTGGCCCGTATCAACCGGCATCATATGGAATATTTTGCTTATTATCTGGAACGGATGAAGGCGGTGAAGGACGGCGAAGGAGCGCTGCTGGACCGGACGCTGGTGCTGCGCGGGTCGGCCTTTGGCGATCCCAATGAACATGACCACATGGATCTGCCCATCATTGTCGCGGGCGGGCTGGTACCGGGCGACCGGCATGTTGTGGCGCCAAAAGGGACCACCATGTCCAATCTGCTGTTGAGCACGCTGCAGGTGCTGGATGTCCCCGCGACCCGCTTTGGCGACAGCGACGGCCCGTTCAAGGCGCTGGCCGATGCTTGATCGCGCGCGCATGGGCGTCGTCCTGCTGGCGCTGATGGCCGGATGCGGCATCGCGCAGGCCCGCGCGCCACAAAGGGATGATGGGCTGGCGCGCGCGATCGTGGCAAATGACGTGGCGGCCGTTCAGGCGGCACTGGCCGACAGAGCCGATCCGAACCAGAAGCTGGCCTTCGGCGCGACGCCGCTAGGCTGGGCAGTCAACACCCAAAATCCCGCGATTGTCGCCGCGCTGCTGGCTGGCGGCGCGACCGTCGATACCGCCGATCAGGATGGCGTGACGCCGTTGGCGCTCGCCTGCGAACTGGGCGATCCGGCCATATTGGCGCAGTTGCTGGATGCCCGCGCCGATGTGCGCGGCGCACGGGCCGGTGGCACAAGCGCGCTTGCCATCTGCGCCCGCTACGGTCCCGCAGAAGCCGTCGAACGCATGCTCTCCCTCGGCGCGGCCCCGGACAGTGTCGACAGCCGTGGCCAGACGCCCCTTATGTGGGCCGCTGCGGCAGGCCGGACTGAGGCGATGGCCCTGTTGCTGAAGGCTGGCGCAACCCCCAATCGCGTGTCGAAGGGTGGCTTCACGCCCCTGTTCTTCGCGATCAAGAGCGGCGTAGTCCCCGCTACGCAGATCATGCTGGCAGCCGGTGCCGACAGCGCCCATCGCGGCCCGGAAAATAGTAGTGCAGTCCAGCTTGCGCTGTACCAGAAAAATTACGGGGCCGCCGCCCTGCTGGTGCCGCATGGCGCGGACATAGTGGAGCGGGATCGGACCGGTGAGCAGTTGCTTCATGGTGCAGCGGCGGGAGGCGATACCGAACTCATCCGATTGCTGCTGGCCAAGGGCGCTGATCCCAATGGCCTGACCGGACCGTCGCGGATCACCTGGGTGACCGAAGCCAATTTCGGCGTTCCCCCGCCGCCGGTACCACCCACGCCCCCGTTGCTGATTGCTGCCGCCAATGGCCGCAAGGATGCCATGATGCTGTTGCTGGCCGCAGGGGCCGATCCGCGCTTCGTCACGGCGGACGGGACCAACGTCGTGCTGGCAGCGGCGCGTGGGGGCAGCGCGGCGACGCTCGACTATGCCCTGTCTCTTGCGCCGGCCGTCGATATAGCGGGGAAAGATGGCATGACCGCGCTCCACCTGCTGATCGCGGGGGTCGTCCAGCCAGAGCTGAAAGCCATGCTGCACATTCTGGCTGCTCGCGGTGCACGCACCGACATTCCCAGCAAATATGGCAAGACCGCCGCGCAAATGGCGGACGGTGGCCTTACCGAAGTGAAGCAGATTTTTCGCGCGGTCTTTCCTGACAAGATGTCGGTGAAGATGGCGGGTGCCGCGCCGCAGACCGTTCCTGACCATTGACAGCCAAACCGCAAGGTAGAACATCGCATGACCATATCGCCGTCTTTCCGTCTCCCGACGCTCGCGTTGCTTGGGCTTCCGCTCATCATCCTGCCCATGCTGGCGCAACCGCTGACAGCCGCGCCTGCCGCAGCGCCTGCGCCCAAGGCGGCTATCGCTGCGCGCCAGGCAGGCTACAAGAAGATGGGCGCGGCGATGAAGGCCCTGAACGATCAGCTCAAGAGCGGCGCGCCGGTAAAAGCCACGATGGTTGCCGCTGCCCAGACGATCGCCGCCACAGCGCGGGAACAATCCCGGCTATTCCCGGCAGGCAGCGGCCCGACGGCGGGCGTTTCCACCGACGCCTTGCCCAACATCTGGACCGATCGCGCGACCTTTGATGGGCAGATGGCCAAGCTGATTGCTGAATCGGGCAAGCTGGTCGGCGTCGTCAATGGCGGCAATGTCGATGCGATCCGCGCACAGGCCAAGGCGACCGGCGGTACCTGCGCCGGCTGTCATCGCCAGTTCCGCGCGGACAATTGAGCGACTGCGCCGTGTCGACTGACGCGCCATCCCGGCGTTCGCTTGTTTGGGATATGTATATCCGGCTGTTCCACTGGTTGCTCGTCGCCCTTTTGGCCTTTTCCTGGTGGAGCGGCGAACAGCATGAAATGGAATGGCACCGCCTGTCGGGCTATGCCATCCTGTTCCTGCTGATTTTTCGTATCTATTGGGGGTTTGTGGGCAGCAGCACAGCCCGCTTCGGCCAATTCGTGCGCAGTCCCCGCTCGGCCTTCACCTATCTCCAAACGCTCCGGACACGGCCCTATCGTGCCACGGCGGGTCATAATCCGGTCGGTGGCTGGAGCGTCCTGCTGATGATCGTCAGCCTGATCGCCATGGTGACGGCTGGCTTGTTCGCGGTGGATGTCGATGGCCTCGAATCAGGGCCACTCGCCGACTATGTCAGCTTCGATCAGGGGCGCCTGGCCGCTGATCTGCATGGATTGTTGTTCAACCTGCTGCTCACGCTCGTTGCGCTGCACATTGCCGCCATCCTCTATTATCTGCTGCGCCTGCGCCATAATCTGATCGGCCCGATGATCCATGGCCGCAGCACCATATATATGGAAGGCGCGGCCGATCTGCCCGTCGGATCACCGTGGAAAGCGCTTGTCGGCCTGCTCATTGCCGCTGCCTGCACCTGGGCCATCGGTTTTCGCTAAGCGGCCCGGCATCGCCTAACCCTTGCTGCGGCGCGGGCGCAGCGCGTCGCGCATGGCGATGCTGGAATTGATCCGGGTCACGCCGGGCATCCGCGACAATATCTCGCTATGGATGCGCTCATAGGCATCCACGCTGTCCGCTTCGACACGCAGCCAATAATCGACAGCACCGGTCATCAGAAAGCATTCGCGGATTTCCGGACATTGGCGCACCGCATGTTCGAAGCGGGCAAGATGATCCTCTGTCTGTCGATCGAGCGTCACCTGGACCAGCACGTTGACCAGACTGTTGTCGTCCCGTCCGCCTGCGACTACGGTATAGCCGCGAATATAGCCCTGCGCTTCCAGCTGCCGGATGCGCCGATGGCAAGCCGACGGGGAAAGACCGACCTCCGCCGCAATTTCCGCATTGGATCGCCGCGCGTTCAGTTTGAGCAAGCGCAGAATCGCGCGATCCACATTATCGAAGGACATGGCCATATGTGCAAATCCATTGAAACATTGTGCGATATAGGCGCTAAATATCGAATAATCATCTGCTGATTGCGTAGATATTCGAACAAACGTGATTTATTGTACTTCGACGTAGGAAGGGGAATGGTCTTGCAGCATGGAACGGCGGGACGCTTGTGCATCGACCTTGGTGCGCTGGTGGCCAATTATAAGCTGATCGCGCAGCATGTCGCGCCCGCTACCGTTGCTGGAGTGGTCAAGGCCGACGCCTATGGGCTGGGCGCCGTTCCGGTATCCGCTGCCCTGTACGCCGCAGGCTGCCGACATTTCTTCGTCGCTCATTTATGCGAAGCGGCGATCCTGAAACCACATCTGCCGATCGATACCATCCTCTACATCCTCAATGGGCTGCCGCCCGGCGCGGAAGGGGATTGCGTTGCGGTCGGCGCGGTGCCCGTCCTCAATTCTCTGGAACAGATTGAGAGCCGGGCGGCCTTGGCCCGCACTATGGGCCGCCCCCTGCCCGGCGTGATTCAGGTCGACAGCGGCATGGGTCGCCTCGGCCTGACCCCGGATGAGCTGGCGATCCTGCGGATATCGCCGGAGCGACTGGATGGTATCGACCTGCGCCTTGTCATGACGCATCTGGCCTGCGCCGATGATCCCGACGACGGGTTCAACGAGCGGCAGCGTACCGCTTTCGATGCCATCGCCCGCCAGTTCCCCGGCGTCCCGCGCTCGATCGACAATTCGGGCGGCGCAATGACGCCGGGCGTGGGACATGGCGACATCGTCCGCGCAGGGATCGCCCTTTATGGTGGTGCCCCCCATGGCCAGCCCAATCCCATGCGGCCGGTCATTGCGCTGGACGCCTATATCGTTCAGCTGCGCACCCTCGAAGGAGGGGCAGGGGTCGGTTATGGTCTGACCCACCGGTTCGATCGTCCTGCGCGCGTTGCGACTATCTCAGTGGGCTATGCCGATGGCTGGCCGCGTCATCTCAGCAATCGGGGTAGCGCCTGGATTGGCGGCGTGCGCGTGCCCATCGTCGGGCGGGTGTCGATGGACAGTATGGCGCTCGATGTCACGGACGTGCCAGACGCCTTGCTCCATGCCGGAGCGCCGGTCGAACTGATCGGCCCGCATCAGACCATCGACGATATCGCGGCGCAGGCCGACACGATCAGCTACGAAATATTGACCCGGCTGGGCCAGCGCTATGCGCGGACCTATCTGCCCGCGCCGGTCGCTAATCCAGACAGGAGTATCATGGCATGAAGGTCGTTATCCTGGGTGGCGGGGTCATCGGCGTCACCTCCGCCTGGTATCTCTCGCAGGCAGGGCATGAAGTCGTAGTGATCGATCGCCAGAGCAGCGTGGCGCAGGAAACCAGCTTCGCCAATGCGGGCGAAATCTCGCCTGGCTACGCATCCCCCTGGGCAGCGCCTGGCATCCCCGCCAAGGCGCTGCGCTGGCTGTTCATGCAGCACGCGCCGCTGATCCTGCGCCCCAATGTGGACCTGGCCATGCTGCGCTGGATGATCGCGATGCTGGGCAATTGCAATGCCGCCGACTATCGCATCAACAAGGGGCGGATGGTGCGGCTGGCCGAATATAGCCGCGATCAGCTGATTGCCCTGCGCGCCGCCACCGGCATCAGCTATGACGAGCGCCGTCAGGGCACGCTGCAACTTTTTCGCGAACAAAAGCAACTCGACGGCATCGCCAAGGATATTGAGGTGCTGCGCGCCGACAACGTGCCTTTCGAGGTGCTGGACCGCGCCGGCTGTATCGCCGCAGAACCTGGCCTTGCCGCCAGCGCGTCCTCCATCGCGGGCGGCCTGCGCCTGCCCAATGACGAGACGGGCGACTGCTTCAAATTCACCAATGCCCTCGCAGACATGGCGCGGGCGCGCGGCGTCCAGTTCCTGATGGGCCGCACCATCAAGGGGCTGGCCCGCGCAGCCGGGCGGATCACCCATGTCGTGACCGACGAAGGCGACGTCACCGGCGACGCGTATCTCGTCGCCATGGGCAGCTTCTCGCCCTTGCTCCTTGCCCCGCTCGGCATGCGGCTTCCGGTCTATCCGGTGAAGGGCTATTCCATCACCGTGCCGATCGTGCGGCCCGATGCCGCGCCGGTCTCGACCCTGCTCGATGAAAGCTACAAGGTTGCGATCACCCGACTGGGCGACCGTATCCGCGTGGGCGGCATGGCCGAATTGTCGGGCTACACCAATGATCTGCCGCAGGCGCGCCGCGATACGCTCGACCATAGCGTCGGCACGCTGTTCCCCGGCGCGGGCGACCTCAGCCAGGCGACATTCTGGAGCGGGCTGCGACCGATGACGCCTGATTCCACCCCGGTGATCGGCGCAACGTCAATCGACAATCTCTTCCTCAACACGGGCCATGGCACGCTTGGCTGGACCATGGCCTGCGGGTCAGGACAGGTCATCGCCGACCTGATCGGTGGCCAGACTCCTGCCATCGAAACCGCCGATCTGGCTCTGGCGCGTTATCGCCGCTGATTTTCAAGGAGAAGCCTCATGACCATCACCCGCATCGAAACCGGCCCGCGCATGAGCGAGGCTGTCATCCATGGCGATACCGTTTATCTGGCCGGCCAGGTCGGCGAAGGCGACAGCGTGACCGCCCAGGCCCAATCTGCGCTGGCGGAAATTGAACGTCTGCTGGCGCTGGCGGGCAGTAGCAAGGCGCATATCCTGCGCGCTACGATCTGGCTCGCCGACATGGCTGATTTTGCCGAAATGAATGCGGTGTGGGACGCCTGGATCGCAGACGTTGCAGCGCCCACGCGCGCGACCGGCGAAGCAAAACTGGCGACGCCCGATTACAAGGTCGAAGTAATCATTACCGCCGCGCGCGCCTGAAGCCGACGCAGGAGATAGGCCGGGGGCCATGGCAAAGCCCCCGACATGCCTGTCAGTCCAGAGTCGATGACGAATGCGCGAAACCACGCGGTCCATGTCCCCTGGCCCGCCCGAAACCTGCGCAAAGGGGCGCAACGGCATGAAAATCGGCCAAAACTGCCCGCAAAGCCCAAGTTTGCGCAACGTGGCATATGGACCAGCGCCTCAGCCTTGGTTATGCGGGCATGGCAATAACTCCCATACGGAAGGCATTTTATGAACAATAGCGATCTGGCCGACGGCATTGCCGCGGCGAACGGCATCACCAAGGCGGATGCTCGCAAGATTGTCGACGGTGTTTTCGCCGCCATCGCCGATGCCGCTGCCAAGGGTGAAGAAGTGTCGCTCAATGGCTTTGGCAAGTTCAAGGTGAAGGATTCGCCGGCGCGCGAAGGCCGCAACCCCTCGACCGGCGCGACCATTCAGATCGCTGCGTCGAAGAAGCTCGGCTTTACCCCGGCCAAAGCGGTCAAGGACAAGCTCAACGGCTAATTGGCCGAACCGGCGTCGCTCGCAGGAGCGACGCCGGTTATGCATAACCTAGTCAGAGTTGGCCGCACGGCTTTTGCGGCCAGTTGCTCTGCTCCCTTGACGCGCTATCATTTGCTCCAGCAGGTTCGCGTCGGGTGAAAGCGATCGCGATCAGCCTGTCGTCGCTTTCGCGGCGGAGTTCGACCCAATGGTCGCGCTCGGCGGCGCCATGATTGCGCATCCCGCACAGCGTCAGTGCGATCCTGTCCCCCAGCTCTGCGTTGCCGAGATAGTAGATCCGCCGGTTCCGTGTGACAGGCAATGCCGCCGGCTCGCGGAACCAGGCCCATTCCGCCCGATCGAGCATGGCCTGGAACGCGGAAAAATAGAGAAAATCCGCGCCGTTAAAATCCTCGTGCGGGTTGGGATCGATCAGGAACCGAGCGAGGCATTGCCGGTCCTGCCGGGCGAAGCCCAGTATGTCGTCCCAATGCTCTGCGCGGAACGGGGCTGTTCGCAACCGGGGCGATGGCAACAAGCGACATGGCCTTGCAACGCCACCGCGCGTTGCGGAATTATTTACGCCATCAACCGCACGGTGCACGAAAGCGGACTCCATCGTGACCTGCGCCAGCACAGCCGTATCGGCAGTCACGTCTATTTTGCTGCGGAATCGCGTATGTCCGATCCGTTCCAAGATAAGCGCAAAGTCAATCGAGGCATTCTCGCCGATCGCGCCCAAACCTGTGCCGGAAACATCCAGCGCTATAGCCATGAATGCGGGGTAGAGGCGTTGATGGTCCACGCCGCGGAAGTCTGGCTTATCAAGACCGTGCGCGGCCGCCAGCGCAAGCCAATGACGATGACCGCAGGCCTTCAGAAGCCAATTTTCCGAAAGCCCGGCCCGGCATAATTGCGGCATACCGACAAAGACCGGCTGAAGCGACCGCCATTCGATGGCATGCTCGGTCGCATTCACGTCCGGGCAAATTCTGGACAAGGCTGTTTGCGCCATGAACGTCGCTCCGTTCAGACCAACACCGGCTCTGGGGCGACGGGTTGCAGCGTCTCGGCAATGTGGCTCACGATATGCGCGGCATCACGGGCAACGCCGGCAAATCGACCCGATCCCCATGTGTAGAGCCATGGCAGGCCAATGAAATACAGGCCGTCATGCTTGGCAATACCTCGATCATGCCCCGGATAGCCCCTACCGTCGAAGACGGGCGCATCAACGAAACTGAAATCCATGCGGAAGCCGGTGCACCAGATGATACTGCCAACCTGCTCGGCCGTCAGGTCGAGAGTTTCCGGATCGCTTTCCGGTGCCCAGCAGGGCACGTAGGGCGCCTCTTCGGGCGCATCGATGCCTGCACGCTCAATATAGTCGTCGATGGTCTTGCGGATGCGTAGATAGGTGGCATCGGCGGCATCCAGATGCTTGGTCAGATCCTGACGGAAGCGGATTATGTTTCTATCCACGCCGTCGAGCATGCCATATAGTTTCATGCCGCGTAGCGCGAATGCGCGCAGGTCGATTTCGCGCCCGCCGTCGCGACCAGTAAGATAGTGGTTCTCGTTCTGGCGCACTCTCTCACTCGATGGGTGCTCGTCGATCGGCATATCGTAATGGCCCATTTCCTCGAGCCAGTCGGTCGAATCGCGGCCGCGATAGCGTCGGGGCGCTCGTGGCGCATCGCCGACGGCCAGATGAACCTTGCGCCCGGCAAGCATCAGATCCTCGGCAATCTGGCAGCCGGACTGGCCCGAACCCACCACCAGCACCGACCCTTCCGGCAGGTCGTCAGGATTGCGATATTCAAGCGAGTGAAACTGCGGAACTTGCGCAGGAATGGCCGCCCCAACCCGGGGTACGATGGGTGTGTGATAACCGCTGATCGCCACGATGACTTTGTCGGCGCTGTAGATGCCATCGGTCGTCTCGACCAGGAAGGCGCCATCAACGCCTGGTTTGACGCGGGTGACAGCCACACCCTCGCGGATTGGCGGGTTTACCAGTCCGGCATATGCCTCAAGGAAACTGATAATCTCGTCCTTCAGCATGAAGCCTTCTGCATCGGTGCCGCCATATTCACCGGAATAGCTGAAACCCGGCAGGCGGCATTGGCGGTTGGGGGTAACCAGGCAGAAGCTGTCCCAGCGTTCCGACCGCCAGGAATGCCCGATGCGATGCTTTTCGACGATGAGATGCTCGATTTTCTGCGCCTTGAGCAGATAGCTGAGGGAAAGCCCGGCCTGCCCGCCTCCGATGATGATGACGGGAATGTGCGAAGGGGTGGTCTCGACGGGGTTGGGCATGGTCGATCTCCGAATTGGGATGTCGGTTCAGGAACGGGTCACGGGATGAAAGCGAGGACGTGGACGTGCGGATCGGGCCAGTCGGCAAAGTGGACAGCCTTTGCCTTGATTGCAGCCAACTGGACCTGCGCCTGGGCACAGCCCATCCCGAACCGGGCCCTCACCCGGTCATTGGCGGCCTCCAGCGCGGCCTGGGACAACTCGGCAAAGACGGCGACCGGATAGGCTTCGTCCACACTCAAATGCTCGCGGACGATGGTTGACGGGGAAAAGCAATTTTCGACTTCTCCATCGGGCCAGCGGACCCGAAACAGCATTTCAGGCATGTCGTTTCTCCAGAATCGGGTGACAGCCAATCAGCCGCTCTGAGGCTGACCAAACCCTGGCGCTGTTTCCTCCCAACCTGATGGTGACATCGGTCTGGGCGGTCACTGTTCCGACGGCCTCACAGGCGATATTGGCTTGGGCAAACCGGGCGATCACGGCTTTGGCATGACGTGGCGGGGCGGTGAGGACGAAGCCGAAACTGGGAAAGGCGCTCAGCCAGCGTTCCCAGTTGATACCGGCCGGGCGGGGGACAGCATCGAGAGCGATATCCAGACCCACACGCGAACTTTCGGCAAGCATGATCGCAGTGCCGATCGGCCCCGCCATGCTGATGTCCTTGGCCGCAGAAATGCGGCCCTGCTCGGCCAGTTCGGGCATGATCGTCAACAAGCTGCGCAGATGTGCGTCCGTCGCATCGGTGCTTGCGTCCCACCAGGGGAATGGATCGCGGAACTTGCCATCCAGATCGATGGCCATCAGCAGCGTATCGCCTGGGCGCGCATCGAAGCTGGTAACGACGCAGCCGGCCCTGCCTAGAATGGCGACGGCGAGTTGCCCTCCGGACGATCTGAGATTGGAATGGCCGCCGACGATTGGTACCCCATAGCGTCGCGCCGCTTCGCGCATGCCGTTCAGCATTGGTGCTGCGCCCGCCATGCCATCCGCCCAGAAGGCATTGACGACAGCAATCGGACGGCCACCCATGGCGAGAATGTCGCTGACATTCACCATCACGCCACAATAGCCCGCAAACCACGGATCGGCAGCGATGAAGTCTTCGACGAAGCCTTCGATTGCAAGCAGCACGTGCCCGTCGCCATCGGCTATGGCCGCGGCATCGTCGCCAACCGGCACGGCATCGGCACTGCTGAGGCCGAGCAAATCCACGACCGACGCAATGTCGGCCTTGTGAGCAAGGCCTCTGCTGGCGCGGACCAGCGCAGCTATTGCTGCCACATCTGTCATGCCGCGCGACGCACTTCGGCACGCAGACCCGCAACCCCATCGGCAAGCGGAGGATAGTGAGCCAGGTCCGCCTGCATCAGGACATGGGGGCTGCCATGCAGATCCAGTGAGTCGATGCCCCGCCACTTCATGCGACGGAACAGCAGTTCGTTGCGCGCCTGCACATGCGCTAGGAACCGGTGACATCCGCGCGCATGCGCCGTACACACTGCAAGACGGATCAAGGCTGGTCCGATGGTCCCTATCGTCCTGTGCGATGCGGCTACCGCCAGACGCGAACCGCGCCAAACGCCTGCTTCGCTTGAATGGATGCGAACAGTGCCGATGACTTCGTCCGGCTGGCCGCCGATCATCGAGAGCGCAACGATGGGGATAGCAGTAGCATCAATCTCGTCACGGTCATGATGCGCGAACAGTCCCTGCTCGACGCAGAACACAGCGTGGCGCAGCGTAGCTGCCCCCGCCAGTTCCCAGTCCTGCGTGGCAAAGCGCACGATGTAGTCGGCGGAGCGGTAGGGCGGGGGTGGTGCCAGGTCTATCACGCCACCTGAACGTCCGGCTGGTGGAACTTTTCGAACGTCGACAGCGCCGAGCATGCACCGCACCGGGCACAGCCCGCCTTGACCTTCTCGGCCGTCATGCCGGCGTCGGCGAGCATTTGCGCAAGGGGTCGCAGCACAGAGGACATGAATTCCGGGGACGGCGATGGATGGCTTTCCAGCGGCGTTCCGGAGATCGGTACGAATGGCACGATGAACGGGTAGACCCCTATCGCAACCAGATCCTGCGCCATGGAGAGCAAGGCTTCGCGCGTGTCGCCGAGGCCGGCGAGGATGTAGGTGGACACCTGTCCCCGTCCGAACACCGGCACAGCGGCACGGAACGCCTCCATGTATCGATCGACCGGCACGCTTGCCTTGCCGGGCATGATCCTGGCTCGCAGCGCGGGCGTGACCACTTCCAGATGCATGCCGAGCGTGTCGATCCCGGATTCGCGCATCGTTGCGAACCAGCCGTCATGATCCGGCGGTTCGCATTGACCCTGAATCGGAAGATCGACAGCAGCGCGGATGGCGCGTGCGCTTTCGACCAGCACCCCGGCGCCCCGGTCCGGCGTGGCCGGCGTGCCGGTCGTCATCACCATGTGCCGTACGCCGTCGAGTTCGACCGCAGCCTTCGCCACTTCGGCAAGCTGCGCGGGAGTTTTGTGCGCGATCGTCCGGCCCGCCGCGAGAGACTGGCCGATTGCGCAGAACTGACAGGTCTTGGTTCGGCTCTGATAGCGGATGCAGGTTTGAAGCACAGTCGTGGCCAGCACGTCGCGCCCATGCAATGTGGCAATCTGCGAATAGGGCACGCCATCGGCGGTCTTGAGCGAATAGAAGCGTGGCTGGGGCGGAAAGGCGATGGCGCCGATGGGGCTGCCGTCGCAACTCAGCATGGCATTGCCCTGCGCATCCGGACGGCTCGCCTGGAACGGACTGTCGAATGCGTCGGCAGTATGTACGGGCACCATGACCGTCACGCCGTCAATGGTGATGGCCTTGTGGTCTGAAGGGCCTGCTCCGCCCCGGCGGCTGGCTGCGCCGGCCCGCGGATCAACCAGCCGGATGCCTGAAGACTGCAACTGTGCAATCATCGTGGCGGTCGTCGGCTTGGCCATCATAATTCTCCGTGATCGGATTGGAGGATGCGCGGTGCAGCGCGGGGGCAGGGCGATTGTCTAGGTGGAGGCGCAGTAATTCGGGGCGGGCATAGTGCCCGACCGAATCCATCATTCGCTTGCGCTTCATGACCAGCGACAGGTCGCAGTCGGCGATGAGCAGGCCTTCGCCATCGGTCATGGGTGGCACCACATGCTGGCCTTCCGGCGAGACAATTGCGGTGTTGCAGCCGCCAGCCAGCACCTTGTGATGCGTGCCGGTCGGGTCGATCGCGGCGCGTTGCTCGTCGGTGAGCCAGCCCGTGGCATTGACCACGAAACAGGCACTTTCGGCGGCATGATGACGGATCGCCGCCTCTATCTGGTCATGGAAGATCGGGCCGACCAGAGAACCGGGAAACTGGCTGGCATGAATCTGCTCGCCATCTGCCATCAGCGCATAGCGAGCGAGCGGGTTATAATGCTCCCAACATGCCAGCGCGCCGACCCGGCCTACGGCGGTGTCAACCGCACGCAGGCCGGAACCGTCGCCTTGCCCCCAGACCATGCGCTCATGGTAAGTTGGCGTGATCTTGCGCCGTTTCAGCGCAAGCGTGCCATCGGCATCGAAAACGAGCTGGCTGTTGTAGAGCGATCCGCTATCCCTCTCGTTGACGCCGACCACCAGCACCATGGCATGACGGCGGGCGGCGGCAGAGAGCGCCTGAGTGACCGGTCCCGGAACGACTACGGCCTGATCATAAAGTTCAAGATGCTTGGCGCCCATCCGGTAGGGCGGGTCGATGAAGGAGAAATAGGGATAATAGGGCAGGAAGGTCTCGGGAAAGACCATGAACTGCACATCCTTGCCTGCGCCTTCGGCAATGGCGTTCACAACCCGCTCAAGCGTTCCGCCCGGACGGTCCAGCACCGGAGCGATCTGTACCGCTGCGGCGCGGATGATCCGCCTGTCAAAGCCATCATGCTCCATCGACCCGGCCTCCTCAGAGGGTCCAGGTGTCGAGGATGAAGGCGTTATCGCGGCGGTGCAGCAGGATCAGATCAAGGACATCCTGCGGCGCGATGGGACGAATGCCGGGGATCAGCGCGCCTTCGCCGTGGCCATAGAGCGCCTGGAGGCCGAAACGGCAGGCATAGACCTTGCCTCCCTCCTTCATGAACTTTTCGATCTGGTTATTCATGGCCAGATGGCCTGGGAAGGCTTCGTCGCCAAGCTTGGGAAAGCCGCGCTGCAGCCCGAGGGTAACGCCCGGCCCATACAGGAGCACGGTCGTCTCGAACCCCTTGCGCTGGAGGCGGGTGGCCTGAAGCAAATTCACAAGGCCGATCGAGCCTTCGAAGGCAACGGTATGAAAGGTCACCAGAGCTTTCTCACCAGGCTCGGCCTTCACATCTTCAAAGACCTTCTCCTCGAAATCGACGAGGAAATCACCCTTCTGGTTGGCGGGAACGGTTACGGTGGGCATCGGCTTTCTCCAGATCCTGTTGCTGGCCCCAATGGGGACGCATCCAGACTGGTGAACAGTCATTATGCAGTCAATATTGGCATATTGATATGATATTTGAATGCATTCAATTAGAGCGATGCTGCGCGCCAAATCGCCTTTTTTGGAGACGAACCGTGATAGCGCTTTGCTCGACATACTCCTGAAAGACGCAGCGCTTCCCGAAAATGCCGAAATATTGGGCATTCCTTTGGGCGACTGCCTAAAAATGCGACACTGCATCTCAGCAAGGCGCAAAAGTCCGAATCAAAAGTTGACTGCATATTGACTGCATGATAGTGCAGCGGTCTGGAGATGATATGACGGAAGACTGGAAGCCCGACCTCGCTCGCTATGGCAAGCCTTATTACAGGGCGATCGCTGACGCCGTTGCAGATGATGTCAAGGAAGGGCGATTGAGGGTTTCAGACCGCCTGCCGCCTCAGCGCGACCTTGCACAGCGGCTCGGAATCAATTTCACCACCGTAGCGCGCGGCTATGTCGAGGCGCAAAAGCGCGGCCTGATCGAATCCCGAACCGGACAAGGGACGTTCGTTGCGGGGCAGCCACGGCGGTTGCGTCCCGCGCAAAGACCATCGGTCGTCGACCTGACCATGAATCTAGCGCCCGAACCTGAAGACCGGGCCCTTGTCGACAAGATGCAGGTGGGGATGCAGAGGATAGCGCGAGATCTGCCGACCCTGCTGCGATATCAGGCCTTCGGCGGCACATATGTCCAGCGCGAGGTGGCAGCAAACCTGCTCGCCATGCGTGGGGTCAAGGCAACGCCCGAACAATTGGCGATATGTCCCGGCACCCATCTCGCATTTCAGGCGATCCTCCAGGTTCTTCTGCAACCCGGCGACATCCTTCTCTGCGAAGCGCTGACCTATCCTGGCATCAAGGCCGTTGCGGGGCGACTGGGCCTCCGGTTGATCGGGCTCCCGATCGATAATGACGGGATTGAGCCGGAGGGCTTCGCGCAAGCCTGCCGCGAACATGGGGCTCGCGTGCTTTACGTCAACCCGACCCTGCTCAACCCGACGACATCGACCAGTTCTCTGGCGCGTCGCGAGGCGTTGATCGAAATCGCGCGATGCCATGACGTGACGATTATCGAGGATGATGCCTATGGGCTGTTGCCGCTAAATCCGCCACCCGCGCTTGCCACTTTGGCGCCTGACATCACCTGGTACGTGGCGAGTCTCTCCAAGACTTTGGGCGCGGGCTTGCGCATCGCCTATGTCGTCGCGCCGGACCAGCGCAGGCTCTGGCCAGTCAGCGCCATTTTGCGCACCGCTTCGGTTATGGCGTCGCCGCTGACAACGGCGTTGGCAACCCAATGGATCGAGGATGGAACGGCGCGCCAGATCATTCAGGCGCTTCGACGCGAATGTTCCGCCCGGCAGAAGCTCGTCGCGGATACTCTACCGGCGGGCGCCTATTTCGCTGATGTGGAAGGTTTCCACGTCTGGATGGCTCTGCCCAAGCCATGGCAGCGCTCGGCCTTTGCCGCTCGGATGCGCGCATCGGATCTCAGCGTCGTGGTGAGCGACGCCTTCGCCGTCGGTCAGCCTCCGGTCGAAGCGGTTCGCATTTCACTGGGCGGCGTCTTGAGCAGGGCAGAACTACGTGCCGAACTGGAATTCGTCCGCCACGTCCTTGACGAAGAGGCAATCGGAGGCGTCGACTTCGCCTGAGCCGCCCAAGCGCAATCAGCGAACCCTCTTGTCGAGCCAGTCGGCAATGAGATTGGCGATCGGCGCGTTGTTCTTCTCCAGCATCATGAGATGGCCGTTGCCGTGAATGCCCCGATCTTCCAGCCGGGTGAACGTCACGGGCACGCCGGCCTGTGAGAGATAGCGGGCGGTGCAATGATCATAAGGGGCATGGTAGGATGCTTCGCCAACCACGATCATGACGGGAATGCGCGACAGGTGCGGCAATGTGCGCGGCTTGTCGGTTTGAAGCCAGCAACGGGTCAGATCGGCGCCCTCGGCCACCGATTCCCGTGCGATCGCCAGGTCCGCTGGATCGGAGACGGGCGGATCATAGGTAAGCGGCCCGTAGGCCGGACCCCAAGGCCGCGCCATCTTCTCCGGTGTCTTCCCGTCTGCGGATGCAGGATCGTAAAATGGGGGGCCATTGGGTTCGATTGCCACCACAGCCTTGACGAGATCGGGAAGATCGTCGGCGACTTCCCAGCCGAACGTGCCCGACCGCGAGTGCGTGAGTATCACGGCTGGTCCGATCTTGGCGAGCAGAGCGTCCAGCGCGGCCCGCGCCGTTGCATCGATCTGGTCGCCGGGGGCAGTCACCGTCGGTTGCAGGGAACTGTAGAATTGCTCGAATGTCGGGTCTCCTGGCTTGCCCGAACCTGGCCATTGCGTATGCTTCTGTGCCTGGGGAACGGATGAAGTCGACTTGGGCGCTGTGAACAGGCGTTCGATCTGGGCCGTGCCAATCCTGTTGGCTGGCCCATCGACCGATGGTGTGTAGGGGGAGCGGCCTCGCGCCGGCTGATCCACGACATAGACGGTATAACCACGACGCAGAAAGATGTCCGCCCAGCCTTCGCGCCCGTCGGGCGTGCCGGTGAAGGCGGTGCCATTCTGATAATTCCCATGGACCAGCACGATCGGGGTTGCTTTGCGACGCTTTGCGGGCACGCTATATTCGACATACATGCTGTCGACGCGAACGCTGCCACCATCCTTCTCTATGTCGCGTCCCCCTACATAGAAACTCCCCTTCGCGGACAAGCCCGGAGGAGCGGCCGCCACGGCGGTCGCGGCACCAAGAAGCAGCGGAAGAAGCATCAAACTGGGGCGCATCATCAATTTCCTTTACGAGCAGGAAGGGGCATGCCGCTCAAGGTCAGGCCATAACCGATAGGATAAAGCGGCCTTTCACTGTCGCTCGGCACATCGCTGGCCTGTTTGGAGACGGCGGCTTCCGAGGACGGGATTTCGAACGGCAGACGACCTTCCGGCGGAACCTTGCCGGTCAATGTCGCAAGAAGGGCTTGATCACTTGCTCCAAAATTCGCGATCAACCCGCGCGAAATCGCCGCAACGGGGGTAAGAATGGCAGGCCGGTCGAGATAAACGACGGCGATGGTCGGCACCTTTGCAGCTATGGCGGAGAGCGAGACCAGGGCCGGATCGTCATCAGCCCATGCAAGACTGCCTTCATGCTGCTTGGCGCCGTAGAAATATTGCGGATGTTCGCTCCGCCATGGGGCCACCATCCGCACAAGGGCGATGTCTGCATCCTCGGGCCGGGCAACGGGCACGAGTTTGTACGCTTGCGCGACGGCTGTACTGATGCCGGAAAGATAGACCTTGGTACCCGGTACTACTGGCAGCAACTTGCCTGCCTTGAGCACGGTCAGGGCGCGTGATTGGGCCTTCAGGCCTTCCGCCTGAAACGCTGGAGCGCCAACGATGGTTTGGGCGGCCGCAGGGTCGACATAGGGGTTTTCAAACAGCCCGAGCCGGAATTTCAGTTCGAGAATGCGCTTCACCGATGCATCGACCCGCGCCTCTGGCAATCGCCCTTGCCGCACCGCTTCGACGATCGGTTCGGAATCGGATACGCCACCGAACTGGTTAACGCCCGCCTGGATACCGGCGACGAACCGATCCAGTGGCGAAGCATCTTCCATACCCCAGGCGGTCGAATATCCATCGCGCGAAGGAACGACGCCCTGCGGAAAACCATCGCGGCAGATCGCGCCGCAGTCTTTCGTCACGCCCCAGTCGGACAAGATGATGCCGGTAAAGCCGTAGCGTTTGCGCAGCAGGTCGGTCAGGATATGGCGGCTGAACGCCGTGCCGACAGCAGGGAATCGTTGGCCGCTCTGTCCGCTGATCTTAAGGATCGCATAGGTTGGCATCACACCCGTCACGCCAGCGGCGAAAGCTCCGCGAAAAGCGTCGGCATGCAGCCGGAGCGTATGTTCGTTCAATGACGCATGGCGGCCATACCAATTATGGCCGTCATAGCCCTTGTCGGATGCGCCATAGCCGACCCAGTGCTTGACCACGGCCGAAACGCCGTCACGCGCCAATCCCGATCGACCATGCTGGAAACCACGCACATAGGCGCCAACCAGTCGGGAAACCAGCGCCGGGTCTTCGCCGAACGTCCCGTTGATGCGAGACCAGCGGGGTTCGGTCGCCAGATCCGCCATGGGTGATAGTGTCTGCTGAATGCCTGCGGCGCGATACTCCTGCCTCGCTATGTCAGCAAATCGTTCGACCAGCGCCGTGTCTCCGATCGCCGCAAAACCGGTAGTCTCGGGCCACTTGGAAAATCCGACGGCAGCAACGCTTGCACCGTCCAGCACCTGAAAATGATGGCGGGGGTCGGTGCTGATGGTCAGCGGGATGGCAATTCGCGCCTGCGCGGCAATGGCCTGAAGCGCGTTATTCTGTTCCGCCAAAGCGCGCCCGGGTATAGCCAGGCGGGTAATCACACTGGTGACGTGCTGGTCCGCGATCAATGACGCGGCGGCGGCAAGGTCGTAGCCGTTGCCGCCCGCCTGAAGCGGTGCGGCATCATGCACCATCGTACCGGCCTTTTCCGGCAGCGTCAGGCGGCGGGTCAGGTCGGCGGCGCGTTTGGCCGGCGAAAGCCGCCAGTCCTCGAATGGGGACAGGCGGCCATCACGGTCGAGATCACGAAAGCGCAGCGCCCCGCGAACCAGAACAGGCACGTCCCGGTCAGCAAGAGCGGGTTGCTGCGCAGACATTTTCGTCTGCGCGAGCAAGGATTGGGTGGCGACCCAGCCAAGCAGGGTCGCCACACCGCATGTCATTAGTGAGCGTTTAACGCTCAAAACCGCGCCCCGAAAGTGACGCCCATATAGCGGTCCGCATCCTTGTTGTAATTTGCGATCAGATCCAATGGCGATGCGGTCGTAGCAAGCAAGGAATTGTGGTTGATCGAAGTCAGATAGTTGGTGTCGAACAGGTTCTTGACGAACCCGGTGATCGAGAAACGATTGTCTTCCGTCCGCAGGCCGACGCTCAGGTCGACAAGGGTATAGGAAGGCTGGGTGAGCAGCGGATCCTGCTCGATCGAGAAATTCTGCGCGCTCTGGAAGTTCACGGCTGCCTGAACGAAACCAACCATGGAGGTGCCGGGGATGGTATCTTCGTAGCGCGGCGTGACACTGATGCGCCAGCGTGGCGACGCCGGCAGATCACCGTTGCGCACGTCCTGAAGCGGTCCGGACGTAATCGTCGTACCGTTCACGACGGTCTGACGACGATAGCAGGTGTTGACCGGGAAATTGTTCGTGAAAGGTTGCGCGGCCGCCTGGAATTGCAGAGGGCAGTTCAGGCCACTGATGTTGGCCGTAGCCTTTGCATATGTCACCGAAGCGTTGACGGTGAAGGCTTCGCTTGGACGCAAGGTGGCCTCGACCTCGACACCCTTTGTCCGCGACGATCCGGCGTTGGCCGTAACGAACTGCGTCACGCCGGTGGCCGGGTTGGAACGGTTCGCCTGCACCTGGAGGTTGGTGTAGTCCGACAGGAACAGGGCAATGTTGACACTCAGCGAACGATCGCTTGTCTGCCCCTTGAAGCCGATTTCATAGGCATTGACATGCTCTGGCTGGACAGCCGTCTGGTTGGCGAAGTTGGCCGTGACTTCCGTGTCAAATCCAGGCCCCTTGTAACCGCGCGTATAGGAGCCATAGAATTGGGCCAGGCGGCTGAATTCATACTGCAACCCGGCCTTGCCGGTGACGGCGGTGTCGGTAATGCTGGCGCTTCCAGTCGTCGGGCCATTGCCGGGGAAGGCGACATCGCCCGGCTGGATGGGTGAGATCCGCGTACCACGATTGGAGACTTTCTCACGCTGCACGCGAATGCCGCCAAGCAGCTTCAGCCCGCCGACCACGCGATAGTCCGCCTGACCGAAAGCGGCGATGCTCTCGCCATCGAGATGGGCGTCGCTCCGCGAGGATTGATAGACGGGTGTAACGGCGCAGGGCTGACCAATGACCCCGGCGGTGCAAGTGGCCCGGCGGCGGGTGAAGTTCCGGTCGACATTCAGGTCGGAATAAAAAATGCCCGCGACATAGTTGAGATCGCCACCGCCATTGGATGCGATACGCAGTTCCTGCGTCAGGTTGTTGAGGGCAACCTCGCCACCGCCGGTCGCCCAATGCGCATAGGCAAATGTTGGGCTGATGAACTTGACGGGGAGCGAGGGGATACGATCCACCGACTGGTTGGCGTTGAGATAATAGTCCTGATAGGCCGTGATCGAGGTAATGGTGGCCGGCCCAATGTCCCAATCGCCCTGTAGCGAGACCGTTGTTTGCCGTGAATCGCCGAAGGTCAGCTGCTCGTCATTGATAGCCCGGTTCTTTCGTGAGGCGACTACGGGAGCGGTAAGCTGCGCCACGACGGGGTTGACGGCACTGATCAGCACTTGCGCACAGCAATCAGCCTTTGTGTCGCGATGGTCTGCCGACAGCAGGAAGTTCAGGTTGGAAGACGCTTCCCATTCCAGCTTGCCGCGAACACCCCAGCTCTTGCTGCCATTGACCTTCTTGCCGGTCGCGAATTTATGGGTGATGCCGCCGACGTCATTGTAATATCCGGTCAGGCGAGCGCGCAACATGTCGGAGATAGGACCAGACACGGTGCCGCGGGCGCGATATTCGGCATGCTCGGCGATCGTGACATCGCCGCGCATTTCAAAGTCGCGGGCAGGGCGCGCCGTTGTGATGTTGAGCACGCCCGCCGTCGCGTTGCGGCCAAAAAGCGTGCCTTGCGGACCACGCAGGACTTCAACCCGCTCAAGGTCGGCAAAGTCGGCAAAGCCTTGGGCCTGGCGCGCAGCGACCACGCCGTCGACAACGACTGCCACCGCCGCTTCGACGCCCTGGCTGAACAGTTGCGTACCGATGCCGCGCACGCGGAACGTGGTGTTTGACGGATTGGTGCCCTGCTGGAAAGTCAGCGACGGGACCGCCGCTACGAGGCTCTGGGTGTCATTGATCTGTCGGTCCGACAAAGCCTGACCGCCGATCGCGGTAACGGCCAGCGGAACATCCTGCAGTCGTTCAGTGCGCTTTTGCGCCGTCACGACGATTTCACCACCCGCGTCGGCCGAGTCCGACGCTGTAGCCCCCTGTCCTTCGGACGCGGTGGCGGCGACCTCCTGGTCGCCTGCTCCTGCGGCACCGGATTCTGCCGCGGTCGCGGCATTGGCCGACATGGCGACGGCTAGTGACAGGACCAGCGCTGTCATGACACTTGATATCTCATGCAAAAACTCCCTTTCTCGTTCATTATCGAATATGTTATTGTTATTTATCAATTAGTTGGGATATCGACTTCCAGGAACACGACTGGCTCGGCGCCGTTGTTGACCAAGGCGTGATCACGCCGAAAACTGCTGTTGGATTGCCCGGCCGTGAAGCTGTGCGGCAGGTCGTCGCCAGCCAGGAACTCGGTCAACGTGCCGCTCAGGACGTAGGAAACCGACGGACGATCCTGATGGCTATGCATGGGCAGGACACCGCCAGGTGCAATCGTCACCTTTCGCATCCGCAACGTCCGGCGACCGCCGCCCCCGAAGTCTTCGGGAAGATCGACGCGACCGGTTTCGATGTTGGAGATCCCAGAACGCTCGGCCGGAAGGTCGGCAAGCGACCTGATCTGCTTCGGGCCGGTGCCGGAAGCGCTCGCTACCAGTGCATGCGGTGCAAGAGCCACTGTTGTGACCAGTGCCGCCCGCAGGATGAAGTGGGTAAAAATCATATCACACTCGCTCCAGAATTGCGGCGATGCCCTGGCCGACGCCGATGCACATGAAGATCAGCGCACGGCGGCTATCCGTGATGCTCAGTTGCTGGGTTGCGGTCAGCGCAAGGCGCGCGCCGGACATGCCCAACGGATGTCCGAGCGCGATCGCACCACCGTTTGGATTGACCCGCGGATCGGCCGGATCGACCCCCAGTTCGCGGAGCGTAGCGATGGCCTGGCTGGCGAACGCCTCGTTGAGTTCGATGATGTCCATATCGCCCATGGTGAGGCCCGTGCGGTCGAAAAGCCGCCGCGCGGCTGCGACCGGGCCCACACCCATGATCCGGGGCGCCACGCCCGCCGAGGCCATGGCCACGATACGAGCGCGCGGGATAAGCCCATGCCGGGCTGCGGCGGATTCAGAGGCTATCAGCATCGCCGCTGCGCCATCGTTCAGGCCAGAGGCATTGCCTGCGGTGACCGTCCCGTCCTCTCGGACCACGGACTTGAGCCGCGCCAGCGCTTCCATATTTGTCGCGCGCGGATGCTCGTCCACAGTAACGACAAGCGCTTCGCCCTTGCGCTGAGGAATGGTTACGGGAACAATCTCAGCCGCCAGTCGCCCATTGGCCTGAGCAACTGCGGCCTTTTCCTGGCTGGCGAGGGCAAAAATGTCCTGTTCTTCCCGGCCGATGCCCCATTGGGCGGCGACATTCTCTGCCGTCTGCGGCATCGTGTCGACGCCATGGGTTGCACGCATGATCGGGTTTATGAAGCGCCAGCCCAGCGTGGTATCCTCGATGGACTGGGTCCGATCGAACGCAGCACCCGCCTTCCCGACGACGAACGGCGCGCGCGTCATGCTTTCGACGCCGCCCGCCAGCATCAAATCGGCATCGCCGCTCCGGATCGCGCGCGCGGCGGACCCGACAGCATCCAGACCCGACCCGCATAGCCGGTTGACCGTTGAACCAGGCACTTCGACCGGTAATCCCGCCAGCAGGACGGCCATGCGCGCCACGTTGCGATTGTCCTCGCCCGCTTGATTGGCGCAGCCGAAAACCGCGTCGTCCAATGCGGAAAAATCGACACCGGGGTTGCGTTCAGCGAGGGCGCGGATCGGGATTGCCGCCAGATCGTCTGCGCGAACGGAAGAAAGTCCGCCGTTCAGACGTCCGATGGGCGTGCGCACGGCGTCACAGATGAAGGCATGCGCCATCAGAGCAGCGCTCCGATTTCGAGGGGCGCGGCAGTCTTGGCGCGCACCTCGTCCACCCCAATACCCGGAGCCAGTTCGATCAGCCGCAGGCCGGGCTTTTCGCAGGCGATCACGGCAGGGTCGGTAACCACAAGGTCGACGCACCCCTTGCCCGTCAGCGGCAATGTGCAATCCGGCAGAATTTTCGGGTCGCCAGCCTTGTTGACATGGTCCATCACGACGACGACCCGGCGCACCCCGGCCACAAGGTCCATCGCGCCGCCCATGCCCTTGACCATCTTGCCGGGAATGGTCCAGTTCGCGATGTCGCCGGCTGCGCTTACTTCCATGGCGCCCAGCACGGCCATGTCGATATGCCCGCCGCGGATCATCGCGAAACTGTCCGCAGAGGAGAAGAAGCTGGACGTGGGCAGAGCCGTGATAGTCTGTTTGCCTGCGTTGATAAGGTCTGGGTCTGCCTCGCCTTCGTAAGGGAAGGGGCCCATGCCCAGCATTCCGTTTTCAGACTGGAGTGTGACGGCCATGCCGTAGGGGATGTGGTTGGCGACGAGCGTCGGTATCCCGATGCCCAGGTTGACATAATATCCGTCGCGCAACTCCTGAGCCGCGCGGGCCGCCATCTGCTCTCTGGACCAGCTCATGCTGCGATGTCCCTTGAGCGTGTGGTCAGCTTCTCGATACGCTTCTCGTTGATAGTGCTAAGGACAATGCGATCGACATAGATTCCGGGCGTGTGGATCGCGTCGGGATCGAAAGCGCCGGCGGGCACGAATTCCTCGACTTCGACCACGGTCGTCCGGGCTGCGGTCGCCATGTTCGGGTTGAAGTTGCGTGCCGTCTTGCGGAACATGAGGTTGCCCTCAGGATCTGCTCGCCAAGCCTTGATGATCGCAAGGTCCGCGCGCAGCCATGTCTCCCGAACATAATCCTGGCCTTCAAATGTTTCGACAGGCTTGCCTTCGGCCACGATCGTGCCCACCCCAGTCCGGGTATAGAAAGCCGGGATGCCTGCACCGCCCGCGCGGATGCGTTCGGCCAGCGTTCCTTGCGGGTTGAGTTCCAGTTCCAACTCGCCGGAGAGATAGAGTTGCTCGAACAACCTGTTCTCGCCGACATAGCTGGAGATCATCTTGCCGACCTGGCGGCTCTCTAGCAGCATCCAGAGGCCGAAGCCGTCTGCCCCGGCATTGTTGGATATGACAGTCAGTCCGGTCATGCCGCTTGCGCGGATTTCGGGGATCAGGCTTTCTGGATTGCCGGACAGGCCAAAGCCGCCCGACATGACGGTCATCCCGTCGAACAGAAGGCCATCGAGTGCCGCTGCCGGGGTTGGAAAGAGTTTGCCGCTCATTTGCTGTAGACCCTTTTCGCAAAGGCCGCGATCGCATCCGCCATCGCTTTGGGCTGTTCGGGCGCCATTGCGTGACCGGCATTCTTGATGACGACGACCGTCACCCGGTCGCCCAGCATGCTTTTCAAAACCCCGGAGAAGCGGCGCGGCGCAACCGTGTCCTTTTCCGCTTGCAGGTCGAGAATGGGAGCAGTGCCAGCGGCGAAATAATCGTCGACCGGCGTATTGTTGCGCGCATAGCCTTGGGCGTCGTGCGTTTCCTTGTGCCAGCCACCCAACCACACGCGCGGATCGTTGCCGGGCGCGAAAAACGCCTTGCGCAAATATGCAAGCCGCTGTTCCTCTGGCAGTTCGGTGTGGCTGGGACCATCGATCGCCTCGCGCATCTCGGCATTGATCGGCTTTTCGGTGGAACCGGCAGGCACCTTCCCTGCGGATGCAGCGGCCAGCACTACGCCGCGCACCAGATCGGGCCGATCGGCCGCAAGCTGTCGCGCCGGGAAATTCCCCCAGGCATGACCGACCACGACCACGGGGCCAGCCTTTTCATGCTCCACGACGGCAGCCACATCCCGCGCAAAATCATGGATCGAAAGCTTTTCCATCGGCCCTTTGCTCTGGCCGATGCCGCGCGGTTCGGGCCTGACCACCCGGAAGCCCAGTTTCTGCAGGCGCGCGGCAACGTTGTCATAGTCGCGCCCCGACCGTCCCAGCGACGGCAGCATGACGATAATCGGACCCCGTCCCTGGCTTCGAACCTCGATCTGGACATTGTCGTAGCGGACGATGTCCGTTCGTACGCTAGGGGCAGCGACCGCCGCCGGTGCGGCCAATGTCGATACGACTGCGATCGGCGCGCAAAGCTGGCGCAGCAGAGTGGTCATCGTCTTTCTCCTGAAGGCTTGGCATTCTCTAGGCCGCTCGCCTCAAGCAGCGGCCGTGCCTCGGGGCTGGCGAGGAAGGTCAGGAAGGCGCGGGCTTTGGCGCGATGGCGCGACTGGCTGGCAACCGCCCCGGCGAAGGATGTCACTTTCTGGATTTCTTCTGGCAGAGGGCCGAGAAATTCGACGCCAGGGGTAACCTTGAGTTCGCTGACCTGCTGCATACCGATGTCGGCCTCGCCACGGGCCAATAGGTCACCGACCAGTTCCTTGCCCGCCGCGACCACAGCCTTCGGCTTGACTTGCGCGGCAATGCCCAGCCGATCCAGAAGAGTGCCGCTGATGTAGACGCCGCTTGCACCCTGCGAATATGCGAAACGCGGTGCGGCCAACAGTGCGGCCCGAAAGGCATCCACGGTTGAAATATCCGGCCGCGCCTTTCCTGCAGGGACAGCTACGCCAATGCGTGAAATGGCCACCACGCGCTTTGATGCTGGATCGAAACGGCTATCCGTCATCAACGATTTCAGCGCGTCTTCAGACACCACCGTCACGTCCATCGGTTCGCCCGCCTTCAAGCGTTCCGGGATGGATTCTGGCGATGCGCCGAACGAAGGCCCATAAACGATCAAGAGCCTGTTGCCGGTCTTTCTCTCATAGGCAGGCTTGATCGCCTTCATGGCGCCCTGAAGCGCGCCCGTCGCGATGACGTGGATGTCTTCGGCACCTGCGACTGTCGCGTTGAAGAGGGAAACCCCGACGACCAGGCACATCACCAGCGCCTTTCGCACCGTACCGCTCTTGCGCGATGAGGAAGCCAGACCGCGCATCACGCGTACAACCGCGCGGGATTGTCGACGAAAAGGGCTTGGGCCGTTTCGGTGGAGTTACAAACCGCCAGCGCGAAGGCCAGCAACTGCGCATCGTCAGGCACTGGCCCCGAAACATTTGGATGGGGCCAGTCGCTGCCCCAGATCGCGCGATCAGGTGCTGCCTCCAATAGCCGCAGGGTATATTCGACGGCACGGTCCCAGGGACCAGCCTTGCCTCCCATGGCGCGGTCAACACCCGATAGCTTGATCCAGACATTGGGCGACGCGAGCGCAGCCAGCAGCGCAGCATCGCTCGCATCGCCTATAGCCTCAGTCAAGTCCGGCCTGGCCATATGATCGATCACGACCGCGACGTCGATCTTTGCCAGGTTGTCCACCAGCGACAGGGCCTGCGTGCCCTGACCATGTACCAGCACATGCCACCCCAGCGGCGCAACACGACTTGCCAGATCGACATATCGCACCGGATCTCTTGGCGCGCGGAGATGGCTCATCAGGTTGAAGCGCACGCCGCGAATGCCACCGGCATGCAGCGCCAGCAATTCATCCTCGCTGATCTCGTCATCGATCAGCGCCACGCCGCGATAATGACCTTCGCTCGCGGCAATGGCATCGAGGATCACCGAGTGATCGCGGCCATAGGGGACGGCCTGCACCAGCACGCCACGCTCGATCCCAAGCTTTGCATGAAGTGCGCGGAGAGAGGAAAATGTCGCTTCGGCGGGCCGATAGGCTGCATCCGCCGCAAGCGGGTAACGATCAAACGGGCCGTAGACATGCGCATGGCAATCCCAGGCGCCGACTGGAAGCGCGGGTGCTGGCGTCTTGCAGGTCGTGCTGGTGGGAGCTTCGATCATCATCAGTCGCACCGCGCTGTCATGCCGCCATCGACGACGATTTCGGTGCCGGTGACGAAACGCGCTTCGTCGCTCGCGAGATAAAGGGCGGCATAGGCCGTATCGCGTCCGTCGCCCATGAAGCCCAAAGGTATGCGCTTGAGACGGGAGGCGAGCAGCGCGTCCACATTGCCGCCGCTACGCTGACCTGCCAGACGTGCTTCGACCATGGGCGTGTGAAGCTGGCCGGGCACGACCGTATTCACGCGGATGCCTTTGGGGGCATATTCCACTGCTGTAACCCGGCCGAACTGAATGACGCCGGCCTTTGTCGCGGCATAGGCAACCTGCGGCGAGCCGGTGAACCGAATGCCCGACGTGGAGGCCGTGTTCACGATTGCGCCGCCGCCAGCTTTTTCAAGCTCTGGCAGGACATGCTTGCAGGTCAGGAACACGCTCTTGAGATTGAGATCGATCTGCGCGTCCCAGCTTTCTTCGGACAACGCAGCCGCCCCGCCAGCAGCGGAGCCGCCAACATTGTTAACAAGTATATCGACACGACCATATGCATCCACGCATGCAGCCACCATTTCCGCGACAGAAGCACTGTCGGTAATGTCGCAGGCATATGCGCACACTTCGCCACCAGCGTCGCGAATGCGGCGGAGCGTTTCTTCCATCGCCGCTTCGTTCCGGTCGACGGCAAACACTTTGGCGCCGGCAAGCGCGAACAACACGGCGACGGCGCGACCGTTGCCCCAGCCGGGACCGACGCAGCCCGCGCCGGTGACGATGGCCACCTTGTCGCGCAAACGGTCATTGGAAATCAGATCTTCGGGCACAAGGACTCCGTTCACGAAATGGATGATGGCAATTCGGGCGCGACACCGGCAGGCGGCGGCACTTCGAACACCTTGATGGTCATGGAAATGAGCGTGTAATATCCAGCTATTCCAACCAGATCGACGACGGCCAACTCACCTATGGCTGCGACCAGAGCCTTGTAGAGCTCGTCGTCGACCTGGCGTTCGGCATGCAGTTGGCGGACAAAATTATAGACGAGCCGCTCATCCTCACGCGCGAAAGGCGGCTCCTCGCCATCGCGGATCGCATCTATCACGGCATCGGAAAGACCCGCCTTGACGGCAAAGGGCCGATGTGCCGCCCACTCATATTCCGCCAGCCAGTGGCGCCCCAGGAGCAGGATCGCGAGTTCGGACAGGCGCGCCGGCACGCTGCTGTCATAACGACAATAGCGGCCAAGCGCCTGGGCGGCCTGCGCCAGTTCAGGCCGATGCAGCCAGATCGCCAGCGGGCCGCGAACGCCGCCACGCGGGCCACTGGCGATGGCGTCGTAGACCTTGCGCTGGTCGTCGGACAGGTGTGCAGGATCGATGGGGGTCAGGCGGTTCATGCGACCGGTCCTTCCGATGCGGCAGACTTATCCGATATGATCGGTGCAGGGGGTGCCGGTAACAAACTGCGCCCGGCCCTCTGCCCTGTTGCGCGAACGAAGGCTTCGGAATCGAATGCACCTTCCCAGCGCGCGATCGCGAAGACTGCGACTGTATTGCCGACGATGTTGGTGAGCGCTGTGGCCGTTGCCATGATCCGGTCGATGCCGAACAGCAGGCCAAGTCCGCCGAGTGGCAGGGAGCGGACCGATTGAAGCGTCGCGGCCAGTTTGATGAACGCCCCACCGGCCACGGTCGTGCCACCTTTGGAGGTCAGGCTTAGGATCGCCAGAAGGCCTATCTGCTGCCACAGGCCGAACGGCGTATCGGTTGCCTGCGCGATGAAGCCTATGGCCACGGCCATATAGATTGATGTGCCGTCGAGGTTGAAGCTGTAGCCTGCTGGCAGGACGAAACCGACGACCACGTCATCACATCCGGCGCGCTTCAGTTTTTCGAGCAATCGCGGAAAGACGACCTCTCCGGACGCGGTGCCGAAGACCAGGAGTATCTCGTCGCGGATCAGCCGAAGGATGGCGAAGAAGGGAAGTCCGATGGCCCGGCTGATTGCGGCAAGGACAATGAAGACGAACAGAAAGGATGCCGCATAATAGACGGCAATCAGCTTCAGCAGATAATATAGCGTGATACCGCCGTTGCCGCCCACGGCGGCAGCCATCGCTCCGAAGGCGCCCAGCGGAGCCAACTTCATCAGAAATGACAGCATCTTGAAGAGGATCGCCTGGGCTTCTTCAATCCCGCGTACAGTGAGTGAATCTGGCCCGCACACGCGGTTGATGGCCATTCCTGCGAGGAGCGATACCAACAGCACCTGCAGAATGTCCCCCTTGGCAAAGGCATCGACGAGGGTGTGGGGAATGATATTCAGCAGAAAGCCGACAGTATCTACCCCGCCGGCCGCGACGGCGGCTTCAGGTTCGGCGAGATCGGCGGCATGAAGGCCCACGCCCGGCGCAAATATGTTGACCATCATCATGCCGACGATCATCGCAACCGTGCTGACAACTTCGAAATATACCAGCGATTTCAAACCCATCCGACCAAGCTTGCGCATGTCGGACACATGGGTCAGTCCATGTACCAGCGTCAGAAAGATGATCGGCGCGAGCATCATCTTGAGCAGGGCGATGAACGCTTGACCCAAGGGCTTCATGGCGACCGCAAGATCCGGGGCAACGAGTCCCAGGACCACGGCGCAGGCTAGCGCAATCAGAACCTGAACATGCAGTTTCGGCAAAGTGCTGGCCCCTCGGTTTTCTTGTGCCGCGCCGGAGTACGGCACAGCCCTTATTGCATCCAACGATGTAACGCAGACTGGCCAGCTAGATCAAAAACCTTTTTTTTATACTTTGATATGCCATATCGACATAGCTCATACATTCTGCTGTATGGATTGAATGGATTTTCGCGAACTTCGTACCTTCAGAATGGTCGCCCACACGGGGAGCTTCAGCCGGGCGGCCGAGGAGTTGAGAGTTGCTCAACCGGCTCTCAGTCGCCAGGTCGCGCGGCTTGAGGAGGAATTGAAGGTCGCGCTGTTCGTTCGGCACGGCCGCGGCGTCGCTTTGACGCCGGCTGGCGCCCGACTGCTCGATCGCGCCGAAATCATGCTCCATTACCTGCACGAAACCGCCGACGTCGTGCGCGATGACGATGCGCAGGAACGCGGGCGCTTGGCGGTCGGGCTCACGCCCGCGATCGGACATGCAATCGGACCGGCGTTGATCCGACGGTTTCGCGAGCGATGGCCGAAGGCGACCCTTTATGTAAGGGAGGGTTTGAGCACGTCATTGCAGACATGGTTGCTGGACGGCAGCGTGCAGGCCGCAGTCGTCTACAACCAACCGTTGCTCGAAGCCTTCGACATCATTCCGTTGTTCAGCGAACCCATGGCGCTAGTCGCTCCGCCGCATGAGACCCCGCGCACCCTGCGCTTTAGCGAACTGGCGGAACTGCCGCTGATCCTGCCCGCCATGCCGCACAGCAATCGCAGGCTCATAGAGCAGACTGCAATCCAGCACAGCACAAAGCTGCGCGTGGTGCTCGAAGTCGACAGCGTGGCCTTGACCCGACAGTTGGTGCGCGAAGGCCTGGGCTACTCGATCACTGCGGAACTCTCTTTGCAAACAGCCATGGCCGAAGGTCTGGTGACGGCGCACCGCATAGAGCGGCCAATATTGCGATCGCAAGTCGGTCTGGCGACGTTGCGGGATCTGCGCGACAGCATTCTGGTGCAAAGCTGGGTCGAGATGCTGACATCGGAATTGAAGACGCTGGTGTCCAGCGGCCCTTGGTCTCGCACGGCGAAATGGCTGGGGAGGCATTAGAGCAACAAGGCGATCCAGAGTCCCGACGGCATCGACTATTTGCCGCTAACCGGGTACTGGCTTCGTCAAAGCCGAAAGCCTGCCCCCAGCCTTACGCCGCCAGTCCCAGCGCGCGCAGCAGGGCGGCGGAATCGGGTTGACGTCCGCGGAAAGCGACGAAATTGTCGATTGCCGGGCGCGATCCGCCGCGCGCCAGAACATGGTCGCGAAACAGGCCGCCCAGCGCGGCGCGATCTGCCTTATCCTCGGCAAAGGCTTCAAAGGCGTCGGCCGACAGGCGTTCGGCCCACAAATAGCTGTAATAGCCAGCGGCATAACCGCCCGCAAAAATATGGCTGAAACTGTGCGAGAAGCGATGCCATGCCGGAGGGTGGATCACTGCCACATCCTGGCGCACGGCAGCGACAATTTCTTGCACTGTCGGGCCATCCTCTTGCGCCGCCGACTGGTGCAGGCGCAGATCGAACAAGGCAAATTCGACCTGCCGCAGCAGCGCCACCGCGCCCATGAAACGCCGCGCCGCCAGCATCCTTGCGATCATGGCTTCGTCCAGTGGCAGGCCGCTTTCCTCATGCGCGGACACGCGCCGCAACATCGCTGGTTCCCAGGCGAAATTCTCCATGAACTGGCTGGGCAGTTCCACCGCGTCCCATTCGACGCCCGATATGCCACCGACCGATGGCACATCCACCTGCGTCAGCAGATGATGGAGGCAATGGCCCATTTCGTGGAACAGGGTCACCATTTCCTGATGGGTCAGATGCGCCGGGCGATCCGCGCTGCCGCTGGCGAAATTGCACACCAGATAGGCGATGGGAATGTGCACCGTCTCGGCTTCGCGCAAGCGTGGGCGACACACGTCCATCCATGCTCCGCCACGCTTGCCAGCGCGAGCGAACAGATCGCAATAGAGCGCGGCTATCGGTACGCCATCGGCATCATGCACGGTGAAATAGCGCACATCCTCATGCCAGACCGGCGCGCCGTCGGCTGGTCGGATGTCCACTCCGTACAGTTCGGTGACCAGAGCAAAAAGGCCGTCCAATATACGCGCGAGCGGCAGATGTGCGCGAATTTCCGCCTCGTCCAGGGCATGGACCGCGCGCCGCATTCGCTCGGTCGCATAGGCGATATCCCAAGGCTCCAACCGGTCGATACCCAGCTGCGCCTGCGCAAATTTCGCCAGTTCGGCCAGTTCCCGCTCCGCATGGGGGCGGGCGCGCCGGGCAAGATCGACCAGAAATGCATCGACTTCTTCACCATCGCGCGCCATTTTGGTGGAGAGCGACAAGGCGACAGGGTCGGCATAGCCCAACAGCCCCGCCGCCGCCTGCCGCAACGCCAGCAACTGTGTAATCCGGTCGCTATTGTCGAACTGCCCGGCATGAGGCCCCTGATCGGAGGCGCGGGTGCCATAGGCCTCATAAACGGTGTGCCGTAGATCGCGATCGTCGGCAAAGCCGGTAATCGCGCGCACCGACGGCGCGTGAAGATCGATCAGCCAGCCGTCCAGGCCCTTCGCCTCCGCCGTGCGGGCCATGGCGTTGCGGTCGCTTTCCGGCACGCCTGCCAGTCGGGCGGGGTCGGTGATGTGCAGCGTCCAGGCTTCGGTCGCGTCCATGACCGCATTGGCAAATTCGGTCGCCAATCGGCCCTGTGCCACGCTGTTGGCGGCAAAGGCCTCCCGCTCCGCGCCGTCCAGGCCCACGCCAGACAGCTCAAACCCTTGCAATGTCAGCGCCAGCGCGCGTGCCTGCGCTTCGTCCAGCCCGTCGCGCGGGATGGCGGCCAGCGCGTCATAGAGCGCGCGATCTTGCCCGACTTCGGCAAAATAGCTGTCGATCATCGGCTGCGCGTCGCCATGCGCTGCGCGCAGTTCGGGCGTGTTCGCGACCCCGACCAGATGGGACACGGTCTGCCATACCCGCGACAGGGTGGCATCGGCGCGATCCTTCGCCAGAAAGATCGCGTCATAGCCTTGCGCGCTGGCACAGCGCCGCATCGCGGCGCGATGATCGGCAATCGCCGTTTCGACGGCGGGCAGGATATGGTCGGGCCGAATGTCGCCAAAACGCGGGTGCAGGCCGGAATCGAGCAGGGGGTTCGTCTGTGTCATGACGCTTCTTTACACAGGGCAATATGCCCTGTCTGCCCGCATCCACTCGCTTGATCGAGGCGAACGCCCAGTCCATCCGCCGCAATATGCCGGACGCCAGAATGGGCCATGCTCCCCCGCTTGGGCCAGCGGCCTATTGGCGGATCAGACCGGCCAGCTTTCCAGCCGCCAGGCCGAATCCCAGAACATCCATTCATAGCGGGTCGCGTTGCGGAAGGCGCGGGCCATGGCGTCGCGCACCGCCGGAGTCGTGGCGGCGGCCGCTTCGTCCACCAGCGCGCGAACCCGGTCGGTCGCCCCCCCAAAACCGGGATCGGCATAGGTTTCGATCCACGGCGCATAGGGGTTGGGGCTGACCGCGCGCGGCTTGATGGCGCAGCCGACTTCCCAATAGACCCAGAAACAGGGCAGGATGCCAGCAACCAATTCCTCATAGCTGCGGGTCGCGGCCAGGCTGGCGAGATAGCTGGTATAGCCAAGGCAGGAGGGGGTTGGCTCGGCACCCTGCGCTGTGATTGCGCTTACGCCGAACTGAGCGAAGAAGGCCTGATGCAGCGCTTCTTCAACCTGCACCGCAACTTTCGCGCCGTCGGAAAATTCCAGCCGCCCCGCGGCACTGGGCGCGCGGGCCGCGGCGATCGCCAATGTGCGGGCATATTCAGCCAGATAGAGGCTGTCCTGCACGATATAATGTTGGAAGCTGTCGCGTGGCAATGTTCCGTCTGCCAGCGCGGTCAGGAATGGATGGGCCAGGATAGCCTGCCGCAACGGGGCGACGTCCGCCCAGATCTGATCGCAAAAGCCCATCGCCATGTCCTTCGTCAAAAGCGCACGGATGCGCTGGCGCCAAATTGGCGGCCGGTGTTGATGGTGAAACTGTCGAACGGTCCATCCGGGCCAAGGCCCAGCAGTAGCGGCAATTGCTGCTGGCCAAAAGCCGAGATCGCCCAGCGCTTGTCGAGCAGGTTCTTGGCCCAAAGGTCAAACGTCCATGCCCCGTGGCTGACGCCTATACGCCCATCAACCGAGGTGTAGCCAGGTGAATGGAGGATATTGTCGATCTCGAAATCGACGCGTGCGACATAGGCGACACTAAGCCGAACATTGACGGTCGCAGGTCCAGCGGCGCCCTGCCAGCCAATGCCGCTGTTGATGGTCCAGTCCGGCGCGTTGGGGGTGCGCTTGCCGCTCATGTCCAGGATAGAGGGTTCACCCGGTTCTGGCGTGGGGTTGGGCGTGAAATAGGTGCCGGTGCGGCTGTGGGTCCAGGCCAGTCCGCCATCCAGGCTGAAGCCCGCGCCCAGCGCCGCCTGCGCCGACGCTTCGATCCCGTGGACATCGACCTGTGGCACCGACAGGACGACCGAATTGCCAAGGAACACGGTATTCTGGAAATTGTCATAGTCAGTGATAAAGCCCGCGAGCGACAGGCGGATGCGCCCATCCGCGCTCTCACCCTTGACGCCCGCCTCGATAGAGCGGGTGGTTTCGGCCGGGAACACGGCCTGCCATACATCGGTCGGGCCGGGCAGGGGGTTGAAGCCGCCCGCCTTGAAACCGATCGCGCCGGTGACATAGGCGGTCAGATGATCGGTCGGGCGCCAGGCGAGCGACAGTTTGGGCTGCCATTTCTCGAACGTCCGGGCACGTTGCGCGACAGTCGTCCCACTCACAGTACCGACCGTATCTTCCTTGCGCCGGTCGCGGTCATAGCGCAGCGCCAGCGTGGCTTCGACCTGTGGCGCAATGTCGTAGCTCGCCTGCCCGAAAACACCCATCTGGCTGGAGCGGGTTTCCGCGCGCAGCGCTTCGCTGCCGAACAGCAGCGGCCCGAAATCATCGGTCCGGTTGCGCTCCAGCCGTTGGTAGAACAGGCCGACATGCCAGCGCAGCGGCCCGTCGCCGCGTGACGTCAGCCGGGTTTCGCTGGTCCAGGCTTTTATATCAACAGGTTGGGAGATGGGTTGAATACCACCCGGGAACAATGGCGCGCCGAACAGCGTCAATGGCTTGTCATTGCGAAAATCCAGTTCTTCAACGAAATCCTTATGATAATCGTCATAGCCGCCAGCCCATGTGAAGAGCGGCCCGTCACCCGCTTCCTGTTCATAGCTGGCCTGCGCGCCCCACCATGTACGCGATGCCCGCCCTTCAAAATCCCCGAACGGGTCGGTCAATGCCGCACCCGACAGTCGCCCGCCATGAAGGCCAGTAACATTGCCCGATGAAATATAGGCCGCCCCGCCTTCTTCGTTGGCCCAGCCCAGGCGAAAGCGGAACGTCGCCGTTTCGTTCAGCGCAACCTTTGCCTTCAGGCGCAGATTGCGGCTGATGCTGCCATCGACCTTCTTGTCCAGAAAGCTGTTGCGGATGAAGCCGTCGCTGTTGCGATAGGAACCGGCCAGGCGCAGTTGCACCTGTTCCGACACAGGGGCATTGACCACGCCGTCGGCGGTCCAGGTCAGGCCGTTGCCGATCCCGACTCCTGCTTCGCCGCCCCAGTCCGGGCCGGGATCGTTGGTCGTCATGGCGATGACCCCGCCCGATGCCGACCGGCCGAACAACGCGCCCTGCGGCCCCTTCAAAATCTCGACCCGCGCCAGATCATAGGGGCGCAGCGTGAAAAGTTCGGAATCGGGCAGCGCCAATCCGTCGACAATATAGGCGATGGAGGGCGATTGGCTGCGGTTGGTGGATACGCCCCGCACGGACATGAGGTTGGTGCCCGGATCCTGATCGTTGATGATGAAGATGCCGGGCGTTGCCGCGATGAAATCGTCGATCGTGGTCAGGCGCTGCGCGGCGATGGCGGCGGGACCATAGACGGCGATCGTGTCGGGCACCCGGATTTCGGCTTCTGCGCGGCCGCGCGCGGTGACGACGATGCTGTCGTCCGCATGGGCGTAGCCTGAACCCAGTAGCAGTGCGATCGATATGGCAGGCGACATAATGGCGTAAAGACGCATATCCCTATTCCTCCGCCGGTGTGAGCCGGATCAGGTTCGCGGGTTTGCAGACTGGACGCCCCCTGCGCCCGATCCGCCTCTCAGCCCTGACAGCGCCAGGACACCCCGTGGGTTGAAACTGTCGGTGCGCCTATGGCGTCCTGCACCGGGCGTCAATCGGTGGCTGAGGGTCTGGCGCATATTCATGCTGAAATGGGGTCGGTTTTCAGTCGACTATGGCGTCTGGCGAGGATCATCCGTTATCGACGCCGCAGCCCGACCTTTATTCTTCCTGCTGCTATGACCTGCGTACCGGCCCTTTTACCATCATGATGATCGCCCCCTTTCTGTTGCTGGCCGCTGCGGCGGATGATGCGTTGCCGCGGCGACCCCATTCGCACATCCATGCGGCGGGAGAGATTGACGAGACGCAGGGGCCGGTGCTGCTGGAGGTCACCTATACCGGCGAAGTGATGGCCAATGTGGCGGGCGGGTTGAAGCGGCGCGCGCGCTATCTCGATAATCTCGACATAGTGCTGGAGGTTGATCTGGAGGCGACGCTGGGTTGGCGCGGGGCCGAGGCGCATGTCTATGGCCTCTACAATAATGGCGCGTCGATCTCCAACGCGGTGGGGGACGTACACGCAGTCAGTAATATCGAAACGGGGACGCGGGCATTCAGACTATATGAAGCCTGGATCAACCAGACGATCGCGCCCGGCCTGTCGCTGAAGGCAGGATTATATGATCTCAACTCGGAATTTGATGCGCTCGACGCCGCTGGCGTTTTCGTCGGCAGCGCTCATGGGATCGGCAGCGATATTTCGCTGACGGGTCGCAATGGTCCGTCGATCTTCCCATGGACATCGCTGGCCGCGCGTGTCGAATGGCAGCCGGCCGAGGGCTGGGCTGTGCGCGCTGCGATATTGGACGGGGTGCCGGGCGATCCCGACCATCCGGCCCGCACCGCGATCAAACTGGGTAACGGCGATGGTGCGCTGCTGATCGGTGAACTCGACGTGCCGATTGCCGGCGCGCGACTGTTGCTGGGGCATTGGCGCTACACAGCGACGTTCGAGGCCTGGGACGGAAGCATGGGGCGGGGCAATGCCGGGGTCTATCTGCGTGGGGAAATGCCGCTGATGACCGATGGCGATGAGAAGGTGGACGGCTTCTTCCGGCTTGGGACGTCAAGCGGGCGGTTCAACATGTTCGACCGGTTCGCCAGTCTGGGCGTAAAATGGACAGGCGCGGTAAACGGGCGGCCGGAGGACGAGCTTGGTCTGGCGGTGGTGACGGCCTCCACATCTCCCGATTATCGCCGAAGCAGCGCCGCGCAGCGCACCGAATCGGTCGCCGAAATCACCTATCGTGCGCCGCTGTCGCCATGGCTTACCGTGCAGCCCAACCTGCAATATGTCCACAATCCCGGCGCTGACCCGACCATCCGCGACGCCTGGGTCGTCGGGCTGCGCTTTGCCATTGGTTCGCGCCTGATCGACTAGGGGTGATCGCATCCGGACTGGCCAGCGCGACGCGCGGCGGGCAGGGCGAATGTGATCAGCAGGCAAAGCGCCATGGGCAGGATCGCGAACAGGAAGAAGGGCTCCGGACCCGCGCCGTTGCCGATCAGCCAGCCACCGGCCAGCGGCCCGCCGATCGCGCCGATACGGGCGACTGCCACGCCAAAGCCAATGGCAGTGGCCAGACAATCGGCCGGAAAGACGCCGGTGACGACGGCCATGATGCACAGATGCACCCCGACAATGCCGCCGCCCGCCACCAGCAGCAGCAAGTTGGTCGACAAAGTCCCGGCAGACGGCATCGCCAGCAGGGCGAAAGCCGCGATGATCGTGACATAGGCACCCGCCAGCGCCAGCACGGCATGGTTGCGATCAATCAGCCAGGCGAGCGCCAGAGCGATGACCAGTCCACCCGACTGGATGATGGTGATCGATCGTGCGGCCTGATCCAGCGTGAAGCCCGCCTGCGGCAGCAGGGTCGGCGTCCAACTGATGATAAGATAGAGGCCGAAAGCATTGATACCATAGAGTAATGCAAAAACGATCGTCGGGAACCGCAGCGGCCTGCGCAATATGCGGGCAAGCGGGCGGACGGTGCGGGCGTCAGTTCCGGGCTCTGCTCTCTTTTCGGGCGGAAATAGCAGGAACAGGGCGAGCGCAAGCAGCAATGTCGCTGCGCCCGGCAACAGGAACAGGGCGCGCCAACCGCCCAGCGCGATCAGCGGTGGCGCAATCAGGCCCGCCACGATCGCGCCGAAGGAGATGCCGAGCGATACGATCGTCAACGTGCTTGCGCGTCGCCCCGGCGGCGCCCAGATCGCGGCCAGCGCAGTGACGTTGGGCAGGCATGCGCCCAGAGCCAAGCCAGTCAGCAAGCGCCATATGATGAAGCTGGCGATGTTCGTTCCGCTGGCCGTCGCCATGGTCAACAGGCCGATACAGATGACCGAGAGGGTGATCATCCGGCGGCGGCCGAAGCGATCCCCCAGCGGCGCCAGCAAAACCGCGCCGACGCCCAGGCCCAGCAATACCGCCGAAAGGGCAAAGCCGAAGCGTGCGGGCGGAATGTCCAGTGCCTTTGCGATATGGGGCAACGCCAGCGGCATCGCTGCCAGATCATAACCATCGACGAACAGGACCAGCCCGCACAGGAACAATGACAGGATCAGCCGCGGGGTAAAAGATGGCGTTATGCCCATGTCCTGCGGACGGGTCATGGATCGGCATTCCTCTCTGTGGGCATTGCGCAGCGCTTATCGTAACGAATGATATAATTGATTGGCACCACCCCAGCCTGTCAAGCGCTAAAAATCGAGCGAACGGGTTGCGATAATAATAACGACCGTTATAGTGTGCCGCTGAAAAGGCGTAGTGCGCCAGCCAGGAAGAGGATAGACCATGGTTCCCGACAACATCCATATCGCCCATCCCGACAAGCTGTTCATTGGTGGCGCGTGGGTCGGATCGACGGCTGACCGGATGATCGAAATCGTTTCGCCCAACAGCGAGGCGGTTATTGCCCGCGTCGTCGATGGAACCGAAGCGGACATGGACCGCGCCGTCGCTGCCGCATGCACGGCGTTCGATGATGGCCCATGGTCCACCATGGCGCCTGCCGAGCGTGGCGCGATCGTGCGGCGGATGGGCGAAGAATTGGGCAAGCGCGCGCCTGAACTGTCGGCTGCCTGGACGGCGCAGGTCGGTGGCCTCGCCAGCTTCGCGCCAATCATGACTGGCGGTGCGACCGCGACATTCATGGCGATTGCAGGCTATGCCGACAGCTTTCCCTTTGTCGAAAAACGTCCGGCGAGCCAGGTCCATACGGCGATCGTGGCGCAGGAACCCGCTGGCGTTGTCGCCGCGATCGCGCCCTGGAACGCGCCCTATGGCATCATGTCGTCCAAAGTCGCCTATGCCATGGTTGCAGGCTGCACCGTCATCATGAAGCCGTCGCCGGAGACCCCGCTGGAAGCCTATATCATAGCCGAAGCGGCGGAAGCGGCAGGGGTGCCAGCCGGCGTGGTCAATCTGGTTGCGGCGGGACGGGACGCCTCCGACCATCTGGTCCGCAACCCCGGCATCGACAAGGTAACCTTCACCGGATCGACGCTGGCGGGCAAGCGGATCGGCGAGGTCTGCGCCGGGCGGGTCGCGCGCTGCACGCTGGAACTGGGCGGCAAATCGGCAGCGATCGTGCGCGACGATTTTCCCATAGAGGTCGCCGCTGCAATTCTGGGCAACACCATCACGATCATGAGCGGACAGGTTTGCGCCATGCTGTCGCGTGCGATCGTGCCGCGCCATCGTCATGACGAACTGGCCGACGCCATTGCGAAGGTGATGCAGGGCATCCGCATCGGCCATAGCGATGCGCCCGATACACAGCTTGGCCCGGTGGCGATGAAGCGCCAGTTGGAACGGGTGGAGGAATATGTCGCGCTGGGTCGCGCAAGTGCCGATCTCGTGACCGGCGGCAACCGTCCTGCCCATATGAACAGCGGCTATTTCATTGAACCCACCCTGTTCGCGAATGTGGATAACAAGAGCCGCATCGCGCAGGAGGAAATTTTCGGCCCCGTGCTGTGCCTCATTCCCGCCGATGATGAGGAGGATGCAATCCGCATCGCCAATGACAGCGCCTTTGGCCTGAACGGATCGGTGCTGACCAATGACGCCGATGCCGCCTATCGCATCGGCCGTCGCATCCGCGCAGGCGGATTCGGGCAGAATGGCATGAAGATGGAGTTCGGCCTGCCTTTTGGCGGCTTCAAGCAATCGGGGATCGGGCGCGAGGGCGGGGTGGAAGGCCTGCACGCCTATCTGGAAACCAAGACCATGTTGCTCGACGCCACGCCCAGCGGCTTTTGAGCATAATCGTGCTGGATGCGCAGGGGCGGGGGCAGGGGGCCGCCTATACCGCCTCCCGTATCATTTACGGGGGGTGGTTCCTGTTTTCGGGGATAGAATATTTCACCCCCTTCGATCTTCAGCCGCTGGGCAACACGCCGCTGGCGCAGGAATTCACCCTGGCGCTGATCCACAGCGGCTTGTTCGCCTGGATCAAGATCATGGAGGTGATCGTGGCGCTGCTGGTGCTGGCGAACCGGGCGGTATTGCCTGCCGCGCTGGCCAGCGTGCCGCTCAATGTCGTGATCGGTTACTGGAATTTCGTGCTGGATCCGGGCGTAGTCGAATATGCGTTCGGCATCGTCACGCTATTGCTCAACGCCTTCCTGCTCTGGCCATGGCGCAGGGAATTGATCGGCCTGCTGCGTTGGTAGCCTGTGATATATCGGCCATATTGCCAGTTTCGTATGCTTGGGATACTTTTTCGTCCTGTGGGATGACTCGCTGACGACCAGCAATAGCGTCGCGGTGGGCGAAGAGAGGGATGCAGGGCATGGCTCATGATGTTCTAGATCGTGTGGAGTGCGTCCGCTGAGCGCGGTCGAGCGTTTTTCCACCCGGCTGGTGCCGCCACCGCGTCGCCAGCGTTTCTGGCGAGAGGTCGTTGCCGAAGCCTTCCCCGGCATGACCGCCCACGCGCCCGAAGGCATCAAGGCGGATCTGGCGCGCTGGTCGCTGGGCGGCGTGGGGCTGGCGCGGGCGCGCAGCGAACGGGCGCAGGTCAGCCGGATCGCGACCGATGGAGAGGAACGGCATCTGCTGCTCCATCTGCTCCATCGCGGGTCGGTGACCATGCTGCACGGCGATCGCAGCAGTATTGCCCGCGTTGGCGACATCGTGATCGCCGATGACCGCCACCCCTATTCCATCGACATTTCGCAGTATAACGACTGCCTGATCCTGCAAATACCGGTTGCGATGATGGGCGATGATATTGCGGGGCGCGACTGGCATGGTTGCCTGTTGCCGTCCACCAACCCCCATGTCCTGTTCATGGCCCATATGCTCCACGGCCTGTGGTCGCAGCGCGACCAGTTTGATCATCTGGATGACGATGCCGGGATATTGCTGGCCGATGCGGCGCAGATGATGTGCCGTCGCAGCACATTGGAAAGGCCATCCATCCATCAGTTGCGCTCTCCGATTGAATATGCGCTGGAACATCTGGGCAATCCCGATCTCGGCACGGCACTGATCGGCCAGGCGCTGAACCTGTCGCCGCGCGCCGTGCAGAAAAATTTCGTCCGTCAGGTCGGGCTGACGCCGACCGCCTTCATCACCGTGCGACGCCTCGAACGCGCGGCCGCGTTGCTGGCTTGCGACGACGGGCGCACGATTACCGACGTAGCGTTCGAAGTCGGTTTTAACGATTCCGCCTTCTTCACCCGCTGTTTTCGCAAGCATTTCGGCGTCGCGCCGAGCCAATGGCGCAGCAGCAACGGGCGTTCGCTTGCGTCCTGATCCCAGGTTCGTCTGAATCCAAGACCTTTGCCTCCATAGCGCCTATCAGGACATCAAGCCGCCGATACAGGCGCGATGTTCCAGGGGAGATGAAGATGGGCAAGTCCATGATTGCGATGCTGATGGCGTCCAGCGCGCTGGTCGTAACACCAGCAATGGCGCAGGATGCCGAACAAAGCGGCGGCATCGCCGAAATCGTCGTAACCGCGCAGAAACGCGCGGAAAATGTGCAGGACGTGCCGATCGCCATTTCGGCCTTTACCTCTGAATCCTTGCAGGAACGGGCCGTCGGCAGCGTGGCGCAGCTCTCGGCTATCACCCCCAACGTCAATCTGGACGCAGGCACGCCCTTCTCCGGCTCCACCGCCGTGCTGTCCGCCTATATTCGCGGCATCGGCTCGGACGATTTCGCCTTCAACATCGATCCGGGCGTCGGCATCTATCTGGACGGCGTCTATCTCGCCCGTACCGTCGGCGCGAACCAGGATCTGCTGGACGTCGAACGGGTTGAAATCCTCAAGGGGCCGCAAGGGACGCTGTTTGGTCGCAACACGATCGGCGGCGCGATCTCCATCGTCACTGCCGATCCGGGCAACGCGTTCAAGGCGAAGGGCGATGTGACGGTGGGCAGTTATAATCTGTTCCAGGCGCGCGGATCGGTAACCGTCCCCGTCACCGATGGCCTCAGCTCTGCCTTGACCTTTGGCATCAAGTCGCGCGACGGGTTCCTCAAGCGCCTGCGCTATCCGGACCAGCGCGCCAATAATGCGCCCCCCTTCACCGCCTTTTCCGCCGCTGGCTATGACAGCGCCAACAAGGAAGGGGCCAACGATAACTGGAACCTGCGCGGAAAGCTGCGCTGGGACAATGGCGGCGCTGTGCGGGCGACCTTCTCCGGCGACTATAGCAAGGACAAGGGGACGTCCGCCAACAAGCTGATCGGCACGGCTGAATTCGTACCCGGCAATTTCGCTGGCACGACCAACCTGCCCGGTACGGCCTTCGACCCTACCGGGACTACCGGCTTCCTGTTTGCCGGCCTGTATAATTTCTGCATCGGCAGCACGGGCGCGGAAATTGCGGCGCGCAACGCCCAGGCGCTGTGCGGCGTATCGGGTACCCAGTTCAATCCGCAATTCCAGCTGGCCAGCGTTGCCAGCGCGAATGTCGATGGCAACCCGGCGAATGACCGGCTGCCCTGGGATGGCCGCTACCTGATTGCCAACAAGGACCGCAGCTATGCCAGCGGCAACAGCTATTCCAATCTGGAAAGCTGGGGACTGAGCGGCATTGTCGATTTCGATCTGGCCGACAATGTCGCGCTCAAATCGATCACGGCCTATCGTGAATTGCACTGGAATGCAGGGCTGGATGCCGACGGGTCGCCGCTCAACTTCCTGCAACTCAGCTTCACCATGAACCAGTGGCAGTTCAGCCAGGAATTCCAGCTGCTCGGCAATGCGTTCGATGAAAAGCTGCGCTATGTGCTGGGGGCCTATTATTTCAAGGAAGCGGGCGACCTGCACGACTATGTGACCTTTGGCGAAGGTCTGGTGCAGGTGGACGGCCCCAACCAGTTGAGCACCAAAAATTACGCCTTCTTCGGCCAGATCGACTATCGGCCCATCGACCTGATCGGCATCACCATCGGCGGGCGCTACACCAATGAACGCAAGCGGTTCGAAGGCGGGCAGCAGGAACTGAACGGGTTTAACTACAAGCTGTTTGGCTGCGCCGACGCCAATGGCAATATCTTCCCCGGCGGCCCGTTTCCGCTGGCGCCGATCCCATGCCAGGTGGGATTGAGCTATCCTGATCCGACCAACCCGGTGCGCGTCTATACGCCTGGCGTCAATCGCAAGAAATTCAGCGATTTTTCGCCCAAGGTTGGGGTGCAGCTTCACCCGTCGGAAGATGTCATGCTCTATGGCAGCTGGTCGAAGGGGTATAAGACGGGTGGTTGGACCACGCGCCTCACCAACCCGCAGGGCAATGTCGCACCCGACTTTAACGAGGAAAAGGCGACGACCTGGGAAGCGGGCATCAAGTCGACGCTGCTGGACCGCCATCTGCAACTCAATGCGGCGTTGTTCTCGACCAAATATCGCGACATTCAGCTCAATATTCAGATCGGCACGTCGCCAACCATTGCCAATGCGGGCGACGCGCGTATTCGCGGGTTCGAACTGGAAATGGTTGCGGCGCCTGTCGATGGCCTGACGATCAACGGCGCGATCGGCTATATCGACGCCCAATATACGTCGGTGTCGGCAGGGGCTGCGGCTGTCGGCGGAGCCAACCCCTTCCAGGCGGGCACTTTGGTGGGCGAATCTCTCCCCAAAACGCCCAAATGGAAGGTCAATCTCAGTCCGCGTTATGAAGCGACGCTGGGCAATGGCGGATCGGTGGTGCTGCTGGCGGACTGGACCTATACGTCCAGCGCGTGGAACGATACGCAGCGGACCTTGCTGCTCAAGCGTGTATCGACCGACATCGTGAACGCCTCGATCAGCTATCGCGAACCCGACGGCCACTGGTCGCTCACGGCGGGCGGCACCAACCTCACGGACAAGCGCTTCCTGACATCCGGCGGGTCGAACATCGCGGCGGGGGCTATGTTTGGCACCTATAACCGTCCAGGCGAATGGTATGTTCGCTTCGGGTTCGAATTCTGATCATGGGTAGCATCGCGATCGACGCGGCGGTGGTGGAGGGGGCTGGCAACCCCTTCCGTTTCGAAAAACTGGCCATGGGTGCGCCTGGGCCGGGCCAGATCAGGGTAAGGCTCCATGCCTGCGGCATCTGCCATACCGACATGGTGATGCGCGACGGGGCGCTGCCTATCCCGTTCCCCGTCATATTGGGCCATGAAGGCGCTGGCGTCGTCGATACCGTGGGGCCAGGCGTGGATGGTGTCGCGCCGGGCGATCATGTGTTGCTCAGCTTTCATAGTTGCGGCGCGTGCAGCGCCTGCCACGATCATCAGCCCGGCTATTGCGCGGAATTTGTGCCGCGCAACTTTCTGGGGGTAACGCAGCCGGGGCAGGGCGCCATCTGGCGTGGGGACGAGCGGATCGGCAGCAATATCTTCGGCCAGTCATCCTTTGCCACCCATGCTCTTGCCCATAGCGACAATGTCGTGCGGATCGATCGCGACCTGCCGCTCGACATTCTGGCGCCTCTGGGATGCGGAGTGCAGACCGGCGCGGGGACGGTGCTGGAAACATTGCAGGTGCAACCCGGCCAGTCGATTGCGATACTGGGTGCCGGCGCGGTCGGCCTGTCGGCCCTGATGGCGGCGGTCATTGCGGGCGCGGGACGGATTGCGGTGATTGATCGCCATGCCAGCCGCCTTGCGCTCGCGCGCGAACTGGGCGCGATCGAGACAGGCGATGATCTGGCCGCGCTTGACGGACAGTTCGATCATATCGCCGATACCACCGGCGTCCCGGCGCTGCTCGGCCTTGCGGTCGATCGGCTGGCACAGCGCGGCACGCTGGCGCTGGTCGGTGCTTATCCGCCGGGCGGCTTCACGATCGACCCTTCATCCATCATGAGCATGGGACGACGGATTGTCGGCGTGGTGGAAGGGGGCATCGACCCGCAGCTATTCATCCCGCGCCTGATCACTTATTATCGCGAAGGTCGGCTGCCGCTCGAGAAGCTGATCAAGCGCTATGCCTTTGCCGATCTGGAAGCTGCCTTTGCCGCGTCGGAAAGCGGGGCGGTGATCAAGCCGGTAGTGTTGATGCTACAGGACTGACGGCCGCTCGCAGGAAGCGGCCGTCAGTCCTCGATCTTCATGCAGTGCGTGGACAGCGGCAGGACGCCCCGGCCACCATCAATCCACCGCCTCCGGCAGAGCGCCGATGACGGACTTGACTTCCAGAAACTCCTCCAGCCCGAAGCGGCCGAATTCGCGGCCATTGCCCGATTGCTTGTAGCCGCCAAAGGGCATGTCGAAGGCAAGGCCGCCCGCATTGACGAACACCGCGCCTGCCCGCAGGCGGCTGACGAACTTGCGCGCATGGGCCGGATCACCCGCAACATAGGCGCCAAGGCCATAGGGCGTATCATTGGCGATGCGGATCGCTGCCTCATCATCGTCATAGGGCATCAGCACCAGCACCGGGCCGAAAATTTCCTCACGCGCGATCGTCATGTCCGGCGTCACATTGGCGAACACCGTCGGGCGCACATAGCTGCCATGATCCATCCCGTCAGGACGACCAAGGCCACCTGTTACCAGCGTTGCGCCCTCGTCAATCCCGGTCTGGATCAGCGACTGGATGCGGTCCCACTGGCGCTGGCTGACGACTGGGCCGATATGGTCGCCCTCGCTTTGCGGATCGCCGACCTTCTTGGCCGCGAACATCGCCCCGACCTTTTGTGCCGCTTCGTCATGTTGGGAACGATGCACCAGCATGCGCGTCGGTGCGACGCAACTCTGGCCGCTGTTAAGCAGCACGCCGCCCACCCCACCGGGCAGAGCGATGTCCAGCGGCGTACCTTGCAAAATGATGTTGGGTGACTTCCCGCCCAGTTCCTGCGCGACGCGCTTGACGGTATCGGCTGCGTTCTTGGCGACCATGATTCCGGCACGCGTCGACCCGGTGAAACTCACCATATCGATGTCGGGATGCCTAGCCAGTGCCGTACCGACCCCGTCGCCATCGCCCTGCACCAGATTGAACACACCGGCCGGGACGGCAGCGGCGTGCATGATCTCGGCAAAGATCGCGGCGCAACTGGGCGCCTCCTCGGAGGGTTTGAGGATCATCGTGCAGCCTGCCGCCAGGGCGGGGCCAACTTTGGCGACGATCTGGTTCATCGGCCAATTCCACGGCGTGATCAGCGCAACCACGCCGATCGCTTCGCGCACCACCCTGTTGTCGCCAATTTTCTCGCTGAATTCATAGTCTTTCAGCGCCGCGAGCGACTGCGCCAGATGACCAAGACCCGACCCTGCCTGCGCCGTCTGCGCGATCGAGATGGGGCAGCCCATTTCGGTCGCAATCGCGCAAGCTATGTCGGGGATGCGCTTTTGATATTCCGCCATGATCCGCTCCAGCAGCGCGATCCTTTCCTCCTTGCTGGTGAGCGAGAAGGTTTCAAATGCGCGGCGCGCGGCAATCACGGCGGCATCGACATCGGCTGCGGTGCCAAGGATCATGTCTGTCGCGCTGGCATCGGTTGCGGGGTTCATCACCGCAATCGTGCGCCCACCCTGGCTGTCGACCCACTGGCCATCGATATAATGTTTGCATGTATTGGGCATGGGGCAGGTCCTTATGCGTGAAGAAGGCCAAGGTCGGCATCAGTGGCGGGCTTTCCCCATTTGTCGCGCGGCGGCATGGGGCGGTTGGTCCAGGGCGGATCGAGCGTGAAGCTGGAGATGCGGCGGCCTTCCGGCAGGCGCCCGTTGCCGCCACCCTGTGCATAGTCATAATAGAGCGTCATCAACTCATCATGGCCATGATGGCGTTGCGCAACGGGGTGCGACAGGCAGGCTTCGCGCCAGCGTAACAATCGGGTCAGGTGCTGCGGGATCTCATAGGCTTCATAATAGTCGAGAAACCATAACCGTTTGAACATGGGCGTGAAGGCGACCTCTGCCCAGCCAAACCTGTCGAACAGATAGTCGCTGTCGGGCGCATAATGGCGCAGAAAATCGTTCAGCCGCGCATATTGCGCATCGACTTCGGCCTGATATGCGTCGCGCTTTTCCCGATCGCGGTTCAGGATCATGCGGTATCCTGCCCCCGTAAACTGCCCGTCAGTCGCGCACAGCATCGCCTCGACGGCATGTTCATACGGGTCGCGCCGCGCCACCGCAGGATCGGGGAAGCGATCTTCGAAATAGCGCATGATGACCATGCTTTCCTTCAGCGTTTCGCCATTTTCCAGTTCCAGCGCGGGCAGCGACGTCGTGCCGCGCGTCTTGGCGAGCAGCCAGTCGGGGCGGGCTAGCGATATGTCGATCTCATGGTCGACCATGATGTCGTGCAGCCCTTTCAGGTCGAGCAACAACTCTATCCGCTCGGAAAAGGGGCAGCCGGGAATATGATACATGCGTAGTTGGCCGCCGGGCGGTTCGTCACACCATGCCATGGCCGTCACGCCGCCGACATGGCCGGGCGCGGCGGCATTTCCGTTTGCGATCTGGCGAACATCGCCTGCGTGGCCGGGCGGGCGTTGATCCGCTCGATCCAGGCAAGCAGATGCGGCGTGGCTTGCCCGTTAACGATATCGGCATGACCAAATTGCATCCCGTTCGCGATCGCGAAATTGCAGATATCGGCCAGCGTATATTCGGCGCCCGCCAGCCAGGGGCTTTGCGCCAGGCGTTTCTCCAGCCGGTCGATCGAGACGCGAATCTTGCGCATTTCCTCGTCCAGCACCGCCTGCGGGAATCCTGCGCGTGCATTGCGCCATTTGGCCTGCTGCTCCGGTATCGGGATATGCTTCAGCTTCTCCTCAAATTCCTCATCGCTCAACTTGCGCGCCATTGGGCCGATCATCCGTTCCCAGCCAATGGTGGATACGCACCAGCAGAAATATTCGTCCACCCATTTGGTCCAGACGCGCATCTCCGCGATCCCTACCGGGTCGGCCGGGCGCAGCCGGGGGGCATCGGGGAATGCGTCCTCCAGATATTCGCAGATCACTGTCGATTCGGTGATGATATGCCCGTCATGGTCGAGCGCGGGCACCTGACCGCGTGGATTGATCGCTTTGAACCAATCCTCATGATGCTCGAACCGGGTCGGATCGACGAAGCGGGGCGTGAACTCCAGCCCCTTTTCATAAAGCGTTAGCAGCGGTTTCATCGAATTGGCAGCCGGACCGAAGCTGTAGAGCGTCAACATGGCGGACTTCCTCACCTTGTGATGTGCAGCGTCTGTGCGCTTTCGCTGCCCGTGGTGCAGGGGCGGGCCAGCGCCCGCAAGTCGTCTGTCTATACTATCAGTAGCGCTACCCGGCGGGCTGGCGGTGGCCGCAACCTGTCACTGCCAATGATAGCGCCGCCACTCGCCTTGCCGGGACGGCCGCGCTTTGCTTGGGTGATGCACGAGCGGGCAAAGATCCCGCCGGGGAGAGAAGCGGATGCTCGAATTGCTGACGTCAGAGACACCCAATGGCTGGAAGGTCTCGATCCTGCTGGAGGAACTGGGCGTTCCTTACACGGTAACGCCGATTGCGCTGACTGACCGAGTGCAGAAGCAGGACTGGTATATCGCGCTCAACCCCAATGGTCGCATCCCGACGCTGATCGATCATGAGGCGGGCGATTTCGCTGTTTTTGAGTCGGGTGCGATCCTGCTGTATCTGGCGGAAAAATATGACCGCTTCATTCCCGCAGATGCACAGGCGCGCAGTCAGGTGATCCAGTGGGTGATGTGGCAGATGTCGGGGCTTGGCCCGATGATGGGGCAGGCAACGGTATTCAACCGCTATTTCGAAGAAAAGCTGCCGTCCGTGATCGATCGCTACACCCGCGAAAGCCAACGATTGTTGGGCGTTCTGGACACGCAACTGGCGACCCGCGACTATCTGGTCGGCGATTATTCCATTGCCGACATTGCCTGCTTCCCCTGGGTACGCGGCCATGATTGGGCCGGGGTGGAGATAGACGGATTTCCCCATCTTTTGCGCTGGTATGACCGGATCGCCAAACGCCCTGCGGTGCAGCGCGGACTGCTGGTGCCAGAACCGCCATCGGCGCAGGACATGGCGGAAAAGACCATTTTGCAAGGAAAGACCATCATCGCGTGACAGCATTTCTCCAGCGGACCGTCCGCATCGAATGGGGCCATTGCGACCCCGCCGGCATCGTTCACGCCCCGCGCTATTTCGACATTTTCGGCCAAAGCACCATGCTGCTGTTCGAACAGGCCGGGTTGCCCAAAAAGCGTGAGATGCTGGCGACCATGCCCTTTGCGGGCTTCCCGATGGTGGACGTATCGGCGCGCTTTTTCGTGCCGACCGCCTATGGCGACGATGTGCTGGTGGAAGCGGACGCGCCCATCTTCGGCAATAGCAGCTTCACCGTCGCGCACCGCCTGTCACTCAATGGCAGGCTGTGCGTGGAATGCACCGAAAAGCGCGTATGGACCATAGCGGATACGACCCGCCCCGGTGGTTTGCGCGCGCAGCGGGTGCCAGATGCGGTGCGCGCCCTGTTCGCCCCTGACTGATCAGGCCCGTGGGGCGAGGCCGCTGATCAATATATCGACCATCGAATCGGCGACCTGCTCGGCGCTGAGCGGCCCATCCGGATCATGCCAGCGCCCCGGCCAATTGAGCGCGCCCGCCAAAGTGAAGGCGGTCATGCGCACGTCTAAAGGCGCGATCGAACCATCGGCGATGCCATCTTCGATCAGCGCGCGCATCGACAGATCGATCGCCCGCTTGCGCGCGCGGAACAGCGCCGCACCCTCAGCGGAAAGAAATTCGTCGCCAGTGCGCACGACGCAGCGACCAAAATCGTCCATCATCACCAGTGCATAGCGGCGCAGGACGCTGCGCAACCTGGCAAGGCCGTCGCCGGGCTGCGCGCGCGCCGTATCCGCGGCAGCGCTCAGCAATTGCAGACCGCGCGTCACGCACTCGATCAGCACCTGCTCCTTATTGCCCAGATAATGGTAGATGGTCGGCTTGCTGATCCCCAGGCTCGCGGCCACGTCGTCGAGTGAGGTGGCGTGAAAACCGCGCGCGTTGAACATCCGCACCGCGGCCCGCAGCACGGCTTCGCGCTTCTCCTCACGATCGCGTTCGCGCTCCTCGCGCGATCGGAAGGGGGATGGTGCGGCGTTCGGTCGGGGCAAGCTGGTCTCCTTACCCGTTTCTCTTGACAAGAAACCGGTCGATAATCAATATACCCGTGAGTATATAAGAGACGATCGGGTTTTATGCTGACCGAAATCCAGACAGCCATCCGCGACACGGTGCGCAGCTTCGCGCAGGACGCGATCCGGCCGCATAGCGCCCGTTTCGAGGCGGAGGGCGGCTATCCGTCTGCTCTGTTCGAAGAGATGGCAGGACTGGGCCTGTGGGGCATGACCGCACCGGAATGCTTTGACGGTGCGGACGCCGACGCCGTATCCTACGCGCTGGCGCTGATCGAACTGGCGGCGGCGGACGGGGCATTGTCCACCATCGTGTCGATCCAGAACAGCATCCTGGTTTCCGGCCTGCTCAAGGATGGCAGCGAGACGCAGAAAGCGCGCTTCCTGCCTGATCTGATCGGCGGGCGGACGATCGGCGCCTTTGCCCTGACCGAAGCGGATGCCGGATCGGACGCCTCGGCAGTGCGCACCCGCGCGGTCAAGGTCGATGGCGGTTGGCGCATCACCGGCGCCAAGCAGTTCATCACGTCGGGCAAGATAGCAGGCGTGGTCATGCTGGTCGCTGTGACGGACCCGGACGCAGGCAAGAAGGGCCTGTCGGTATTCATCGTGCCGACCGACCGGCCCGGCTATAGCGTCGACAAGGTCGAACATAAGATGGGGCAGGGCGCGTCGGACACCTGCGCGCTGCGCTTCGACGATATGTTCGTCGAGGATGAGTTGCTGATCGGTGAGCCAGGGCAAGGTTACCGCATAGCGCTCGCCAATCTGGAGACCGGCCGCATCGGCATAGCCGCGCAATGCGTCGGCATGGCGCAGGCCGCGCTCGACATCGCGGTCGCCTATGCCAAGGATCGCAAAAGCTTTGGCAAGCCGATCATGGAACATCAGGCGGTCGGCTTCCGCCTCGCAGACCTGGCCACCCGGCTGGAAGCCGCGCGGCAACTGGTGCTGAACGCCGCACGGGTCAAGGATGCGGGCCAGCCCTGCCTGACCGAAGCGTCGATGGCCAAGCTGTTTGCATCCGAAGCGGCCGAACAGATCGTGTCGGGCGCGCTCCAGACGCTGGGTGGCTATGGCTATCTGGAAGAATATGGCGTCGCCAAAATCTATCGCGATGTGCGGGTATGCCAGATCTACGAAGGCACGTCGGACATACAGCGCATGGTCATCGCGCGCAGTCTTTGAAAGGAATGGATATGCAGGACGATCCGGTCGTCATCGCCAGCTATGCCCGCACGCCGATGGGCGGTTTTCAGGGCGTCTTGTCGCCCCTCAAGGCCACGGAACTGGGCGCAGCGGCGGTCAAGGCAGCGGTCGAGCGCGCGGGCGTGTCGGTCGACGCGGTCGATCGCATCTATATGGGCTGCGTCCTGCCTGCGGGTCTGGGGCAGGCGCCTGCGCGCCAGGCGGCGCTGGGCGCGGGTCTTGGCCTGAACACGGAGGCCACGACCGTCAACAAGATGTGCGGTTCGGGCATGCAGGCCGCGATCATGGCGCATGAGGCGCTGGCATCGGGCGCTGTCGATATCGTGATCGCCGGCGGCATGGAGAGCATGACCAACGCCCCCTATGCCCTGCCCAAGCATCGCGGCGGCGCACGGATCGGTCATGACCGGATCATCGACACGATGATGATGGACGGGCTGGAAGATGCCTATGAACCCGGCAAGGCGATGGGCGTGTTCGCCGAAGAAGCGGTGCGCGACTATCAGTTCACCCGCGCTGATCAGGATGACTATGCCATCCGTTCGCTCGAACGCGCCAATGCGGCGATCGCCAGCGGGGCGTTCGTCCGCGAAATCACGCCGGTGACAGTCAAGGGCCGGGGTGGCGACACGGTCGTCGATACCGACGAACAGCCGGGCAAGGCGCGACCGGACAAGATACCGGGCCTCAAGCCAGCCTTTGTCAAGGATGGCACGATCACCGCCGCCAATGCGTCGTCCATTTCCGACGGTGCGGCCGCGCTGGTAATGACGCGGCAAAGCGTCGCGACCAGGCAGGGGATGAAGATCGTGGCCCGCGTCGTGGCCACTGCCGCACACGCTTATGAACCATCCAAATTCACCACCGCCCCGGTCCCGGCTATGCGCAAGCTGCTGGAAAAGGCAGGCTGGTCGGTCGACGATGTCGACCTGTTCGAGGTCAACGAAGCCTTTGCCGTCGTCGCGATGATCGCCGCCAAGGAATTGGGCATCCCGGCGGATAAGCTGAACGTCAATGGCGGCGCGACGGCGCTCGGTCATCCGATCGGAGCGTCGGGCGCCCGCATCGTCGCGACGCTGATCGGCGCGCTGGAAACGCGCGGGCTGAAGCGCGGCGTTGCCAGCTTGTGCATCGGCGGCGGCGAAGCAACCGCGATGGCGATCGAACTGGCCTGATAGCAGGGGGTATAGTTATGAATATCAATGGTTTGCCAGCCATCGTTACCGGCGGCGCTTCGGGCCTTGGCAAGGCGACGGCGACGATGCTGGCAGCGCAGGGGGCCAAGGTTGCGATCTTCGACCTGAATGAGGAAGCGGGCAAGGCAGTCGCCGCGGAATTGGGCGGCATCTATGTCGGGGTCAATGTCGCCGATGACGCCAGCGTCGCGGCAGGACTGGATGTCGCAGAAGCAGCGCATGGCGTCGCCCGCATCCTGGTCAATTGTGCGGGGATCGCGCCTGCGGTCAAGACGGTGGGGAAGGAGAATGCGCCCCATCCGCTCGACACGTTCGCCAAGACCGTGACCGTCAACCTGATCGGCACGTTCAACGTCATTTCCAAATTTTCCGCCCGGCTCGCCGCGGCGGAGGAGATTGACGGCGAGCGCGGCGTGATCGTCAACACAGCCTCCGTCGCGGCCTATGACGGGCAAATCGGCCAGGCGGCCTATAGCGCGTCCAAGGGCGGTGTGGTCGGCATGACCCTGCCGATCGCGCGCGATCTGGCGCAGCACAAGATCCGCGTGATGACCATCGCGCCCGGCATTTTCCTGACCCCCATGCTGGAGACCTTCCCACAGCATGTGCGAGATGCGCTGGGCGCGCAGGTGCCCCATCCCAGTCGCCTTGGCAAACCGGCGGAATATGCTCAACTGGTCGAATCGATCGTCCGCAATCCAATGCTGAATGGTGAGGTTATCCGGCTGGATGGCGCCATTCGCATGACGCCGCGTTAATGGACGGGATTGCCTTTACGGTCGACGACGGGATCGGGCGGATCACGCTCGACCGGCCAGCGGCAGGCAATGCCATCGACCTGCCACTGGCGCGCGCGCTGCTGGCGGCGGCGATCCGGTGCCAGACCGACGATATGATCCGTTGTATCGTGCTGACCGGCAATGGGCGATTATTCTGTGCGGGTGGCGACGTGCAGTTGCTGGCCGGCGCAGGCGACAGACGATCGGACGTGCTGAGCGAGTTGATTGCTACCTTCCACGCCGCCGTTGCCCGACTGGCGCGCGCGCCCAAGCCGCTGGTCACATTGGTCAACGGCCCGGCGGCTGGCGCGGGGTTCAGCCTGGCCATGCTGGGCGATGTCGTGATCGGCGCGCGGTCGGCCCACTTCACCGCTGCTTATGGCGCGATCGGACTGACGCCGGACGGTGGCCTCAGTTGGCTGTTGCCGCGTCTGGTGGGACTGCGCAAGGCGCAGGACATCATCCTGACCAACCGCCGGATCAAGGCTGACGAGGCCGAGGCGATCGGGCTGGTGACGCGCATTGTGGACGACGAGGCGCTGGCCGACGAGGGATTGAAGGCAGCGGTTGCGCTTGCCGACGCTCCGATGGCAGCGCTGGCCGCCAGTCGCGCGCTGCTGGCTGACAGTTTCGAGACCGGGCTGGAGACGCAATTGGACCGCGAACTGCGCAGCATGGCGAGGGCAGGGGCGGGGCCGGAAAGCGAAGAGGGGCTGAGCGCATTACTCGCAAAACGCACCGCCAATTTCAGGGGAGTTTGATAGCATGGCAGAAGCCTATATTGTTGAAGCCGTCCGTACTGCCGGGGGCAGGGCGCGCAAGGGCGGGTTGATCGACGTACATCCCGCCGATATGGGCGCGGCCATTCTCAATGCGCTGGTCGATCGCACCGGCGTCGATCCCGCGGCCATTGACGATGTGATCGTCGGCTGCGTCAGCCAAGCGGGCGAACAAGCCTTTGCCTTAGGCCGCAATCTCGTGCTCGCATCGAAGCTCCCCGACAGCGTCCCTGCCGTGACCATCGACCGGCAATGCGGGTCTTCGCAGCAGGCGCTGCACTTCGCCGCGCAGGCGATCATGTCCGGCACGCAGGATCTGGTGATCGCGGCGGGTGCGGAAAGCATGACGCGGGTGCCGATGGGGTCCAATTACAAGCTCCACGCTGCCGCTGGCGTGGGTATCGGCCCCTGGCCAAAGAGCATCCAGAACCGTTATGGCGTTGCTGAATTCAGCCAGTTTCACGGCGCACAGGCGGTCGCCAACAAATATGGCTTCACCCGAGAGGAAATGGACGCCTATGCGCTCGCCAGCCATGCCAAGGCGGCAGCGGCGATCGACAATGGCGCGTTCAAGGCCGAGATCGTCGGGGTCGAGACTCCCGAAGGTCTTTTCGACATCGACGATGGCGTCCGGCGCGGTGGCACGATGGAGGCGATGGCAAGCGTCAAGACGCTGGAGGAAGGCGGGACGATTACCGCTGCCAATGCCAGCCAGATGAGCGATGGCGCGTCAGGCGTGCTGGTCGCCAGCGAAGCCGCGATCAAGCGCTTCAACCTGAAACCCATGGCGCGCATCGTCAATCTGACCGTGACGGCAGGCGATCCGGTCATCATGCTGGAAGAACCGATCCCGGCGACGCGGCGCGCGTTCGAGCGGTCGGGCCTCAGCCTGAACGACATAGACCTGTTCGAGGTGAACGAGGCGTTCGCGGCGATCCCGATGGCATGGCTGAAGGCGATCGGCGCGGACCCGGCCAAGCTCAACGTCAATGGCGGCGCGATTGCACTGGGGCATCCGCTTGGGGCGAGCGGCACCAAGCTGATGAGCACGCTGATCCACGCGCTCAAGGCCCGTGGCAAGCGCTATGGCCTGCAGACGATGTGCGAAGGCGGCGGTGTCGCCAATGTGACGATCGTAGAGGCGCTGTAATGGGGATCAGGACGCGCTTTACCGATCTGTGCGGGATCGAGCATCCGATCGTTCAGGGCGGGATGATGTGGGTTGGCCGGGCAGAACTGGCCGCCGCGGTCTCCAATGCGGGCGGCCTTGGTATATTGACCGCGCTGACCCAGCCAACGCCCGACGATCTGCGCCGCGAAATCGACCGTTGCCGCACGATGACCGACAAGCCGTTCGGCGTGAACCTCACCATCCTGCCGTCGGTCAACCCGCCGCCCTATGCGGAATATCGCAAGGCGATCATCGATAGCGGCGTGAAGATCGTGGAGACCGCCGGGCACAAGCCGCAGGAGCATGTCGACCATTTCAAGGCGCATGGCGTCATCGTCGTCCATAAATGCACGGCGGTGCGTCACGCCCTGTCGGCGCAACGGATGGGCGTGGACGCGATTTCGATCGACGGGTTCGAGTGTGCCGGGCATCCGGGCGAGGATGATATTCCAGGCCTGATCCTGATCCCCGCCGCTGCCGACAAGCTGACGATTCCCATGATCGCCAGCGGTGGTTTTGGCGACGGGCGCGGGCTTGCCGCGGCGCTGGCGCTGGGCGCGGACGGCATCAATATGGGAACACGCTTCTGCGCCACCTTCGAAGCGCCGATCCATGACAATGTGAAGCAGTTTCTGGTCGATAATGACGAGCGGGGGACGAACCTCATCTTCCGCAAGTTCCACAACACAGGGCGCGTAGCCAAGAACAGCGTGTCCGATCAGGTCGTCGAGATTTCACTGCGCGAGGACGCAGTGTTTCAGGACATCCAACCGCTGGTATCCGGGGCAAAGGGGCGGGTCGCGCTGGAAACGGGCGATCTGGACGCAGGGCTGATCTGGGCCGGGCAGGTCCAGGGGTTGATCCACGACATTCCGACGTGCGACGCGCTGATCAAACGGATCGTGAGTGATGCCGAAGCGATCATAAGCGGCCGGTTGAACGACATGCTGCGCACGCAGTTTGTCGCAGCCTGAACCTCATTGTTCGATCAGCAGGGCGGCATAGGGTGGCAAATCGCCCGGCGCTGCCCCGTTGACGGCCATCAGGATGCGCCCCGCCCCCACAAGATCGACCGGCCACGCTATCGCTTCGCGCGACAGATTGAACAAGCAGAGCAAAGACTGATCGGCGCACGTCCGCCGAAACGCCAGGCAGGCTTTGTCGGCCACGAGGATGTCGAGCGCGCCATGGCGCAGAGCCGGATTGGCCTTGCGCAGCGCCAGCACGGCGCGGGTGAAGTTCAGTAGCGATCCAGGGTCGGCTTCCTGCTGATCCACGGCAAACGCCAGATGATCGTCGCCATGGGGCAGCCAGGGTTCGACGCCCGAAAACCCAGCCTGCGCGGCGTCGGCCGCCCATGGCAGGGGTGTGCGCGCGCCGTCACGCGACAGGGTCAACGGCCAGTTCGCGATGGCTTCTGGATCCTGCAATCGCTCGAACGGAATATCGACCTGCGTGATGCCCAACTCCTCCCCCTGATAGAGGATGGCATTGCCGCGCAGCGCCATCAGCAGCGTCATCTTCATCCGTGCAAAGGCCGGGCGATCTTCAGGGGCGCACCATCGCGACAGGGCGCGGGGCGCGTCGTGATTTTCGAAGGCCCAGCTTGGCCAGCCCATATCCGGTTCGTCGGGCCAGCGATCGACCGTTTCCGCGACCAGCGCCGGGGTGAGTACGGGCGCGTAAAGGAAGGTAAAGCCATAGGCGCTGTTGAGACGCTTGTCCCCGGCAGTATAGGCTTTCATCTCCTCCCCGGCGAGCGCCCCGCCCACCTCGGCCACCGTGAAGATCGCGCCATATTCGTTGCACAATGTCCGGATGCGCTCGACAAAGGGAATGATGGCGGGGTGCGATTGGCTGTAGCGTTTGATCTGAAAGTCGAATGGCCGGGTGCGGGGGCTACCATCGTCGGGGGCGGGAGGATTGTCACGGAATTCGGGGTCGTGCATCGCATGATTGAGGGCGTCGAGACGAAAGCCGTCCACGCCGCGATCCAGCCAGAAACGCATGACATCCAGCAGCGCATCCTGCACTTGCGGATTGTGGACGTTGAGTTGCGGCTGGCTCGTTAGGAACTGGTGCATATAATATTGCCCGCGCCGCGCATCCCATGTCCAGGCCGGGCCACCGAACACCGACTGCCAGTTGTTGGGCGGGGTGCCGTCTGCCTGAGGATCGGCCCAGACATACCAGTCCGCCTTGTCGCCGCTGCGACGGGCGCGGCTTTGCGTGAACCAGTCATGCAGGTCCGAGCTATGGGCGAAAACCTGATCGATCGTGACCTTGAGCCCCAAAGCGTGGGCGCGGGCAACCAGCGCATCGAAATCCGCGAGCGTTCCGAATATCGGATCGACATCGCAATAATCGGCAATGTCATAACCAAAATCACGCATCGGCGAAGGGAAGAAGGGGGAAATCCAGATCGCGTCCGCCCCCAGCCGGGCAATATGATCAAGCCGCTGCGTAATGCCGTTCAGATCGCCAATGCCATCATCATTGCTATCCTGAAAGCTGCGCGGATAAATTTGGTAGAGGACCGCACCCTTCCACCATAGTTGGTCAGCATCATCGGCGGGATTTGGCATTATTGTTTCGCTCCGATCCGGACAGGCGGCAAATCGGCACCGCCGCAAACACGCCAATCTACACACCCGATATGACAGGTGAAGCCCGCTTGGCGCGAGTCGTGTATCGGGCGAATCCGCACCGGCGACCGATTCGCCTTCGTCCGCCATCCACAGTGAACGAAGGTGCGCAAAGCTTCCGCTACGGAAAGCTGTGCCGATACGGCAGATGCATATTTTGCAACCGCGAACAAGGCTTTCGCACTTGCAGCAAAGCGTGATTTGCCGGACATAGGGGGTGCCTTTCAGGCATCCTCTCCTAAACTTTTACGGGCTAGTCTTCGGATCGGCCCTTTTTTTGTGCGTTTCAGCGCTCGATTGAGCATGATCTGGCAGCAACACGTAATATAATCGTCATTTTCGACGACGGGAATGGCGGAGTGATTGTCACACCGTCATGCGTTCGTCATAAGGCACCATGACATTGCCCTCCGGCCCATCTTCTCCACCGATCGATCGTATCCAGCAAAATGTGCTGGCAGCATCCGAACGCCGCCTCCTCAACTGGCTTTGCGCCCGGATGCCGTTATGGGTGACGCCAGATCTTTTGACCGTGCTCGGCATGATCGGAGCCTTCGCCATTTTTGCCGGCTATGCCGCCAGCAGCCTGGAAGTCCATTGGCTGTGGCTCGCCATTGGTGGCTATGTCCTGCAGTGGTTCGGCGATTCGATGGATGGCAGCCTGGCCCGGTTTCGCAAGATCGAGCGGCCCTCCTATGGCTATTTTATCGACCATAGTTGCGACGGGCTGGCAACCCTGCTGATTTTGGCCGGGATGGGGGCCAGCCCCTATATCCGCATGGACGTGGCGCTGGTGGCGCTGGCGGGGTATCTGCTGTTGTCGATCCATGCCTATCTGGCCGCGCGCGTGGTGGGGGAGTTCAAACTGTCCTACCTGTCCGCGGGACCGACGGAATTGCGACTGATGCTGATCGGCATGACGCTGGCGATGATGGCGCTCGGCTATACGCCCGGTTGGTTCGGCGCGATTTCGGGGTTCGACCTGTTCGTCGGCATCGTTTCCGTCGTCCTGATCCTGCTGTTCGTCATTCAGACGCTGGTCACGGCAAAGCGTCTTGCGATCAGCGACGCGAAGGATGCGGGTCGGTAAGACTGTTTCAGCGGCGTGGCAAAGATTGTGCGCTTGCGTCATGCGCAGCGGTCGATCGCTGCTTCGCACGCAAAATCAACTCGTTCAGGCGCATTTCATCCTGAACGCCCGATGCAAACGCCAGGCAAAGCCAGTCCAGACACCGCGCCAGTAAAAGCATGGTTTCCTCTCAATTATCTTATGCCGGGCACCATAGCATAATTGCACGGCGGGAGAAGAGGCTTGTTGGTGGCCGATCCAATCAGGCGCAGACCGCATCAGCCTCTGCGACCAGCTGCGCCAGACGCGCTGCGCTGACATCATCCAGTGGCGCGAACAGCAATAGCCTTTGCCCCGGCGCTTCCTCGATCGCATAGCTGGTATGGCGGAACATGATTTCGCCGACACCGGGCATATCGGCGATGTTCGTATCTTCGAAATGCGCCATGATTTCCGATTCCTGCCAATATTGACGGAAAAATTCGGACTGATCCATCATGTCGGCAATGATGCCTTCAAAGACGTCGGGCTGGCTGGTGCGGCTATAATCCCATTTGAAGCGGGCGATCAGGCGGCGGCACATGTCGCGAAACTTGTCGGGATCGGCCCGATAGCGCGGATTGAGCATCAGGATACGGAACAGGTTGCGCTGATCGCGCGGCATCTGGCTGTAATCGCGGAAGGCGCGGGAGACCAATCGGTTCCAGCCAATGACCGTCCAATCCTCCACGATCACAAGCGCGGGAATAGACAGTGATTCCATGAGATGCTGCGTGCCTGCATGGATCGTCTCGTCGCGGCGGGTTGCCAGTGGCGGCGGGCGGTGCTGAGCCAGGGCGAAGAGAAATTCGCGCTCATTGGGACTAAGGCGCAGAGTGCGGCTAAGTCGTTCCAGCATCGGCGCGGATAATTGCACCTCGCGACCCTGTTCGAACCATGTGTACCAAGTCACGCTCATCCCGGCGAGCGTCGCCACCTCCTCGCGCCGCAGGCCGCGCGTCCGGCGGCGTTCGCCCGCAGGCAGGCCAACGTCGGCCGGTGCCAGCTTGGCGCGGGCGGCTTTCAGGAAACGCGACAATTCTTCCCGCTGTGCCATGCCTTATCCAGTTACTCTCTATAATGGGACACTCAACGGCCTTCTTGCGTGCCGTTTCCTCTGCAAGACCCCTGTTCAAGGGTCGGCGACATGCCCGACACAAGACAGGAGAGTGCGGTTGGCTGGCAAGCTATTTCTGACCTGCGCGGTGACGGGAAGCTCACCCATGCCCGATCATCCCAATTTCCCGTTCCGGCCCGATCATGTCGCGGCCGAAGCGCTGGCCGCGGCGCAGGCTGGCGCGGCGATCATCCATTTGCATGTGCGAGACCGCGAAACCGGCGATCCATCACAGGCGCTGGACGATTATCGCGAGGTGGTAGGCCTCATCCGCGCGAAGAATGACGAGGTGATCCTGAACGTCACGACCGGTCCTGGCTGCACCTGGATGCAAAGCGATGATGATCCCGCGGTCTGTGGCCCCGGCACCCTGATGTTCACGGCGCAACGACGGTTGGAGCATATTCTGGACCTGAAACCGGACATGTGCACGCTCGACATTTGCACCATGCAGCTTTGGGGCGGCGTCGCGATCAACCTCGACCCGATGATCACGACCATGGGTCATATGATCCAGGATGCCGGCGTCTTGCCAGAGATTGAATGTTTCGAGGCTGGGGACTTCGTCTTTGCCGACGATCTGATGGCCAAGGGCGCGATTCCGAAAAACGCGCCCTTCACCTTCGTACTGGGGACCAAATATGGTCTGCCCGCCACGACCGAAGCGATGCTCTACGCCAGAAACCAGATACCGCGCGACACGCCGTTCACGGGCTTCGGGGTCAGCCGCCACAGCTTCCCGATGGCGGCCCAATCGGTGCTGCTGGGCGGCAATGTCAGGGTCGGCTTTGAAGACACCATCTATCTGCGGCGTGGACGTTTGGCGGCTGACAATGCCGATCTGGTGCGCTGGGGCGTGGAAATGGTCGAGCGCATGGGCGGCGATATCGCCAGCGCCGGAGAGACTCGCGCAATGCTTGGCCTGAAACAATGAGGAGAGGGAAATGATGCAGGCAATCACAGCACCGATGGCCGATGTGCGGGGGCGGACGGCCTTCATTACCGGCGGCGCGAACGGCATCGGCCTTGGCATAGCGCGCGCGCTGGTGCGCGCCGGGGCCAATGTGGTGATCGCCGATATTCGGCAGAGTGCCTTGGCCGCAGCCAAAGCCGACCTGGCGGCAGACCAGCAGGTCGAAACGGTGGAGTTGGACGTTACGGATCGGGCTGCTTTCGCGCGAGCGGCCGATGCTGCGGAGGCACGATTCGGGAAAATCCATATATTGGTCGGCAATGCCGGAGTCGGCGTCATGGGGCCGGTACTGGAAGCACGCTTTGACGATTGGGATTGGGGCATGGGCGTCAATCTAGGCGGAGTAATCAACGGCCTCGTCACCATCCTTCCCCGGATCAAGGCGCATGGCGAGGGCGGTCAGATCGTCACGACATCGTCCCAGTCGGCCCTTCTTCCAATCAATTATTCGGCCATTTACACCGCGGCCAAGGCGGCTGTGCTGGGCATATCCGAAGCCATATGTGGGGAACTCGCGGCAGAGAATATCGGCGTATCGGCATTCATGCCGGGGCCGGTGCAGAGCAATATCGCCCATAGCGGCGAATTGCGGCCCGCGGAATATCGTGAAGATAGCGGTTATCGTGAGCGCGAGGAAGAACTGGAAAAGCGCCCCGTCTCACCGCTCTGGATGAGCGCGGACGAAGTGGGTGAGCGGGTGCTCGCGGGCATCCGCGCAAATGACCTTTATATACTGACCCACCCGGAATTTGCGCCGGGTATGCAGTCGCGCTTTGATGCGATCATGGCATCGATGCCACAGGAAACCGTCAATCAGGCACGCGCCAGGGAAATTGGTTTCCTGTTGTCCAATCCTGCATTCAACGCACAACTCGCGCGGCGCACAGCGAAGGAAACTGTCGCCAATTGAACATCATGTGCCTCTGGCCGGGCGAGAAGGGGCTAGCCCGGTCAGCTTTTTGGATCAGCGACTGATCAGTAATTCCACTGAACCTGGGTGCGGATCAGATTGCCTTCGGCGCGGCCGGTGCGGCGTTCGTCCGCTTCAGCGCGCTTCATCCGGGCATAAGCCATGGTGATTTCCAGCGCCTTCCATGGTTGCCATTCCAGCCCCAGTTCAAATTCGTCGGTTTCCAGACGCGGAGCGTTGGTCCCGGCTTTCCATCCGCCACGATAATGCTGCCAGCGGCCATAGGGCATCAACGATCCGAGACCTTCCGTGGGCAGACGCATCATCGCCTGAACATAGCCGCCTTGGAGGTTCTTCGTCTGGATCGACTGGGTGGCGACATCATATTCCGGCCCCTTGCCCCAATTCCATTCGGCCTGGATGCCAAAGGGCTTGGGATAGAGCATGGCGTGCAGCCCAACGCGGTTGTCCTTGTAGGTGACGGGACTTACGCCGCCGCTGCGCAGTTCGGGCTGGACGTCGTTCATCATGGCCGATCCACCAAATTCGACGACCTGGTCGCCAATTTCGAACGGCCATGTCGCCAGCGCGACCTTCATCAGGCCGCGATTCTGTTCCGTCTTGTTGATGCCTTGACCGTTGAACACACCGATGCCGAAAGCGCCGTAATTACCGAACAATTTTTGCCCGTCATCGGCCAGATCATCCCAGATTTTCTGAACCGAAGGCGGGGTGTAATAGGCGATCACACCCAGATCCCGTTCACCCGGAACCGCGCTGTTGATCGCGTCGCTGCGGTCCAGTGTCAGCCGGTTGGACGATGACTGCATATTTTCCCAGCCATAGGGTACTTTCGACTGGCCAAAGCGCAGGCGGAATGTCTTGGCCTTGTCGAGGAAAATGTCGGCATAGGCGTCGCGCAACTGGGCAAAGCCCTCGCGCCTTTCGCCGCCCGCCTGATTATTGACGGCGGTAGCGAAGTCGGGTTGGAGATAGAGCGAGACGCGATCCGAAACGTCCCCTTGGATGACCAGACGGACACGACGCAGCGAGAAGCCGCCCCGATCGGAAATCCCGCTATCATGCACGGAACGCAGCCGCGACTGGCCAGCAGGCGCACTGTCATCGCCGGACAGGAAGGCATTGTAGCGCATCTGGGTATAGCCGCGCAGGGTCAACCGGTCATACCAGGCCTTGGACTTGCCCGCTTTGGCAGCAGGGGTCGGTGCGGGGGCCGATGCCAGCACAGTGGAAGCCGGGGCCGGTGTCGTGGTGGGCGCGGCAGACTGCGGCGGTACCTGCGCTGCTTGGTTCTTGTTCGCAGCAAGGGCCGTCATCAGCGATTGAACCTGGGCTTTGAGCTCGTCGATCTGCGCTTGCAACTGCTCTACCGTCTGGGCTTGCGCCGCCTGCGGCATCAACGCCAGCAGGCTGACCGCCAGGCCTATCAGGAAATGTTTCGATCCGATCATTCGCTCGCCCCTCGTCTGTCCGGGGGGCGTTTATGTCGATTGAATGACAGCTATATGACATTGATTGACTTAATTCTGTAACAATATAGCGATCGAGATCTACGCTTCAGCCCAGTCCCAACAGCTTGGCCGCATTGTCCTTCATGATCAGCGGCAGCACGTCTTCGCGAAAGCCCGCCGCCCGCGCGGCATCGATCCATTTCTCCGGTCGGATAAGCGGCCAGTCCGACCCGAACAGCATCTTATGCTTTAGTTGCGTATTCGCGTATTGGATCACCTGCTTGGGGAAATATTTTGGCGACCATCCCGACAGGTCCATGAACACATTGTCCTTGTGCAATGCCATCGACAGGCTTTCGTCGGTCCATGGCCAGCTGGGATGGGCCAGTATGATCTTCATGTCGGGAAAATCGACCGCGACATCGTCGACCAGAATCGGCTGACCATATTTCAGGCGAACACCGCCGCCGCCCTTCATTCCCGTGCCCATGCCCGAATGGCCGGTATGGAAGATGGCGGGCAATCCATGTTCCGCGATCACTTCATAGATGGGATAGGCCACCCGGTCGGCGGGGTGGCAATCCTGCATGATGCCATGAAATTTGAATCCCCTGACGCCATGATGTTCGACCAGATCGCGCGCCTCCCGCGCGCCGAATTTGCCCTTGCGCGGGTCGATCGATGCAAAGGGAATGACGATATCGTCATGTTCCGCGGCAATGTCGGCAATCTCATAATTGCTGATCCGCTTGGCGCCGATGCCACTCTCGCAATCGACCGTGAACAGGCAGAAGGCGATATTCTGCGCGCGATAATAAGCGATGGTTTCGGGAATGGTCGGACGCTTGCGATCCGCCTTGAAATAGGTCGACGCCGCATCGAAAAATTTGGCCATCACCGGGTCCTCCGGATCATGGCAGGACACCTCGGCATGGACATGCACGTCGATGGCCAGGATTTTGGATGGATCAATCGGCATGGGCGGATTCCAATATCTTGTCTTCGTTGGCGCGGTGGATGACATAGGCGCGGATGTCTTCAATTTCCGCTGCCGACAGGATCGATGCAAAGCTGACCATGCCATTATCCTTGAGCGCGCCGTCATGCACGACTTGCCCCCATATGTCAGCGTAGTTCAGCATGCCGCTATGGCGCAGGTCAGGGACAATGCTGCCGCCAATCGCCGCGTCGCCATGGCAAACACTGCAATAGCGGCCAAATAGCGCGCCGCCTGCTGCGATCGTTGCAGCGTTGGCTGTCGATGGCGGCGGATCAAGCGGCATTTTGGCCAGTGGCGGGGCAGGGGGCAGAGCCGCCTTGCCATCCAGTTTGAACACCAGCAGACGCGAGATATTGCGGCTCGGCCCGCTCTTGTCCGACAGAATGCCCGGCGCCAAAGCCCAGACACCGCCCCACCCCGCCATGACCGCGACATATTGCTGCCCGTCCAGTTCATAGCTGATCGGAGCTGCTACGATGCCGGTTTGCGCCGGAAAGGACCAGAGCTTGCGTCCGTCCCTGGTGGCATAGGCGTTGAACTCTCCGGTAGCCGTGCCCTGAAACACCAAATCGCCGCCGGTTGCGAGCAGGCCGCCATTCCATGGTCCTTTATAGGACACGCGCCAGCGTTCCTTTTGCGCAACGGGATCCCAAGCGATCAGCGCGCCACTTGTCGCCTTCATCGCCGCCTCGCGTGTTGCCTTGTCAGCGGGCATGGCGGCGGCAGCGAAATCGATGCCGACATTGAACCCCAACTTGTTGGCCTTCCAGCCTTTTTCGGGAATATAGGGGAAGGCGGCCAGGTTGGCGGGGATGAACACCAGCGAGGATTTCGGATCGAACGCCATCGGGTGCCAGCTATGCGCGCCGGTTGGGCCGGGGGAGCCGATGAAGGGTTGTCCAGTCCTGTAATAGCGCGCTTGCGGATTTTCGATCGGCCGCCCGGTCGTCATGTCGATGCCACTGGCCCAGTTGACCGGCACGAAATTCTTCGCCGACAGCAGCTTCCCGTTGGTACGGTCAAGCATGTAGAAAAATCCGTTCTTGGGCGCCTGCATCAACACTTTGCGCTTCGCACCACCGATGTCGAGATCGGCGAGCATGATATGCTGAGTGGCGGTAAAGTCCCAACTATCGCCCGGCGTCGTCTGATAATGCCAGGCATATTGCCCTGTCCGGGCATGGACTGCGACGATAGACGAAAGATAGAGGTTGTCGCCCTTCCCATCCGACCGATAGGCCTGGTTCCAGGGCGATCCGTTGCCGACGCCGATATAGAGAAGGTCCAGCTCCGGATCATAGGCCATTGCGTCCCATACCGTGCCGCCACCACCCTGCTTCCACCATTCGCCATGCCATGTGGCGGCTGCCTTCTTCAGATAGTCCGGTTCCTTTTCAGTGCCGGGCTGGGCCGGGACAGTGTAAAATCGCCAGCGCTCCTTGCCCGTGTCCGCATCATAGGCCGCGACATAGCCACGCGCCCCGAATTCCGCGCCGCCATTGCCGATGATGACCATGCCGTTCACGACACGCGGCGCGCCGGTAATGGTGTAATTCTTGCTCTGGTCCAGCGTGACGACGCTCCAGACCGCTTTGCCGGTTGCGCGGTCGATGGCGATCAGACGCCCGTCGAGCGTGCCGACGAAAATCTTGTTGCCCCACGCCGCCACGCCGCGATTGACCGCGTCGCAACAGGCCTTCACCAATGTTTCGCGCGGCACAGCCGGGTCGAACGACCAGAGCAGCTTGCCAGTACGCGCATCATAGGCCTTCACCATGCTCCATGCGGTCGAGACATAGAGCACGCCGTCGATAAACAAAGGCGTCGCCTCCTGCCCGCGATTGGTATCGAGATCAGCGAACCAGTCCAGGCCCAGCCTGCCGATCGTATCCTGATTGATCGTAGTCAGCGGGCTGAAACGCTGCTCGTCATAGGTGCGCCCGGTCGAGAGCCATTGCGCGGGCGCGGCGGCAATGATCCGCGCCGCGTCAACGCCACCGACGCCCGTTGCGCCATTGCCCTGGCTACAGGCGGCCAGCGCCAGACTGCCGATCGTCATTGCCCAGACTGCAACCCGCATGCTCATCCCGTCCTTCATTCTCGCGGATGTTTTCACCCGTCGTTCAGTTCACCATGCGCTCGCCCGACCAATGGGCCGCGCGCAAAGCTTTTTTGTCCATTTTCCCCGCCGCCGTCCGTGGAATGGCGGCGACAAAGGCCACGCTTTTAGGTGCCTTTACGCCGCCCAACCGGGCCTTGGCGTGGGCAATGATGACAGCTTCCTCAATATCATCGGCAACAACAACGGCATGAACGGCTTCTCCCCATTTTGCGTCGGGGATGCCGATGACGGCGCATTCGCGCACAAAGGACAGTTCGGTGATCGCGGCCTCCACTTCCGCGGTGAAAACATTAAAGCCACCGGACACGATCATGTCTTTCTTGCGATCGACAATATAATAAAAGCCGTCGTCATCACGGCGAGCGATGTCGCCCGTATGATGCCAGCCAAAGGTGCGGATGTCGGCAGTTTCCTGTGCCATCGCATAATATTCGCGCGACACAAGCGCGCCGCGCACCACCAGTTCGCCTGCCTCTCCATTGGGCAGCAAATGCCCGTCATCGTCCATGATGCCGACCATGACCGAACGGGTAGGCGAACCACAGCTGGAAAGTCGTTCCGGCCGATCCCCTGCGGCCGCCGCTGCCACGGCTTCGGGTGAGAGCCAGGTGACGATCATAGGTGCTTCCACCTGACCATAGGCCTGACACAGGCATGGACCGAAAATCTCCACCGCGCGCCGGAGTTTTTCCGGGGAAACGGGCGAGCCGACCAGCAGGAAAATCTTGAGCGACGAGGTGTCGGCGTCCGCCAGTTGGGGCGCGTCGAGCAGACCATATAGCGCGGTTGGCGGCATATAGACATGGGTCACACGGTACGCAGCGATCGCGTTCAGCACGGCGGCGGGATCGAAAGCGGGAAGTATGATCTGCGTTGCGCCGAGCGACAGGGTCGCCAGCGCGACCGGGCCAGCAGCGTGCGAAATGGGGGCAACCACCAGCGACACAGGGGCGGTGGTGCGTCCATCGACCGCCTGGGCGACCGTTTCGATCATCGTGCCCCAGCCGCTGTTGGTGACGACCACGCCCTTGGACGGGCCAGTCGTGCCGCCGGTAGGGAAGAGACCGACGACATCGTGGGGACGCCCGAACGGATCGGACAGGTCGGGCAGGGCGTCACCATCGGCTTTGGCAATGAACTGGTCGAGCGATAGGTCGCCATCCTGCGCGCGATCAAGGCAGATGAAATGCCGAAGTCCCGCCACGCGCGCCTTGAGTTGCATCACGTCGGCGGACTGGTTGCTGTGATAGAATAACCAGCTACAGCCGACATAGTCGAGATAAGCGGCGTTTGCGTCGATCGCGTTGCGGGTGTTGACCGGCACCCACTGCCCATTGGCGCGCCAAATCGCCAGTAGGGCGACCATCATCGCAGCGCTGTTGGGACCGTAAAGTGCGATCGGTTCCTGATTGCGGAATCCCCCAGCGTAGAGGGCTACTGCGATCTGCCGGGTCAGCTTGCTGACCTGCGCGAAGCTGAGCGTTTCGCCGCTCGCCGCGTCGATCAGGCAGGCATGATCGGGGTCGATGTCATGGCCCCGGTCGAAATAGTCGATCGCACGCATTGTTTCAGCCCCAGCGGTTAATCTCCGGGCCAGGCGCCCAGATCGCTTCGGGATGCGCAACATTGGCAAGGCCTAGCGCACGCGCTACCGCCGGGCGGGCACGCAATCGGATTTCCCAGGCGTTAGTCAATGGTGACGCGGCAAAGGCTTCCGGAACGATGCTTCGCATGCCAGCCAACCAGGCATGGGTTTCCAGATCGGCGATGGAAAAATCACCCATCAGCCAATCGCGACCATCGGCCAGTTGCGTTTCCAGTTTCTCGACCGCCTGGGCAATCTTTACGCGGCTGTCGGCCAGTCGGGCTTCGTCAGCGCGACCTTCCACCGCATCGCGCCAACGTTGCTCCAGATCCGCGCTGGCGATCCCGGCAGGAACAGCGGCGGGCGGGTGTGCGGCGACACCCAGGCAGGCCGCGGCAGGGGCAACGCGCTCTATGACATAGCGGCACCATGCCATCATTTGCCAGCGGGCATAGGGATCGGCCGGGCGCAGCGCCGGACCACTGCCAATCTCGTCGAGATAGCAAGCCAGGAACACGCTGTCGGTCATCGCAACGCCATCGACAATGAAGACTGGCCCTTCGCCTTCGATGGACTGGTCGACTTCGATTGGATGGGGCAGGGCGGGCGCGTGACGATCGCCCGCGACCAGGTCAAACTCCCGCAAGTCCAGCGCCACATCCTTCTCGAATGCGGCTGCCAGAACGGTGAAGGACGGGCCATTGGGCTGGCCGTGGTAAAGAATCCTCGTCATGCTGGTTCGCTTTCAAGCAGGGAGATACGGCGGGCGAGGTCTGTGCGCCCCAGCGCCCAGCATGCTCGCGTCGCGGGGCGCGCGTAGATGGCGCGCAGCCAACGCATGATATTGGGGGTCAAATCGTCATTGCATAATTGCGGCTGCGACAGTGGCATGGCGTAAGCGAGATTGAAGCCGTTAATGTCGGCCAGGCCATAGCTGTTGGAGGCCAGCCAATCGCGCAGGCCCAATGCCTGTTCCAAATAGGTGATGCCAAGAGCGACACGACGCTGGGATTCGGCCATCTCTTCCGCCGAAAAGGCGCCGTTGATCGCCTTGCGCCAGGCAATGCGTCGTTCCGGCATCGGAATGCGATCGATCGCCGCTTCCAGTTCGGCGGGGTCCTTTTGCCGCACGGAAGGACCAACGAACACACTCCACCCGATCATCGAGAAGCTGGGGGCAAGCCATTGGTCGAGAAATTTCATCCACCACCGCGTGCGCCATTGATCCACCGGGTCGACCGGCATCAGGCGGGGACCATCGAACGCCTCATCGACATATTCCATGATCGCTGTGGATTCGGTCAGCACATGCTGCCCATGGGTCATCGCAGGAATGGTGCCGAGCGGGTTGACCGCCAGATAATCCGGCTTGTGCTGGTCGAAATTCAACAGGTCGAGATAATGGCTGTCGAACGCCACGCCTTTCTCAAACAGCGCCAGCATCGGCTTGCCCGAATTGGCGTTGGGTTCCCAATGGTAGAGGGTAACGTCGGTCATGCCGATAATGTCTCCATGGTCCAGAAGACCGGGCGGCGCGAGACCGCCCGGTCAGGCGGGGATCAGAATTTCTTTTTGACCGAAATCGCCCATTCGCGTGGGTTGCCAGGGCGCCCCTTGCGCACGCCCGCGCCTGCGCCGCGCAGGTCGAACACTGACAGGAAATAATATTTATCGAACAGGTTGGTGACTTCGAGCGATATGTCGAGGTCATTGTCGGCGTTTGCCCAGGTCAAGCGCGCATTGGCGAGCGTATAGGCTGGCACGAAATTGAGGTTGCGGGTGGTGCCGATTACCGAGGAACCGGCATATTTCTTGTCCTCATAAGTGACGTCGAAACGAGGTGTCAGGCTGCCTGCGCTATCGAGGTCGATCTTATATTGCGCGCCCAGGCTGAACTTCCAGGGTGGCGATACTGGCGGATCGTCAGCCGAAACGCCGCCCGGATTGGTCGGATAGGCCGCCGCCGGGCTAAGGCTGCCCGCCTTATATTTAAAGTCGAGATAGCTGATCGATGCGTCGATCGCGAGGCCATCGACCGGATAGGCTGTCAGTTCCGCCTCGAACCCCTTGACCTGCGCGTCGCCGGCATTGAGGCGGGCAGCGCAAGGAGCGCCGGGGCAAGTCAGCACCGGGATTTGAATGTCCGTATAGTCGTTGATGAACGCGGCGGCATTGAAGCGCAGACGACGGTTGAACATATCGCTCTTGAAGCCGATTTCATAAGCGATGAGCTTTTCTGGCTGGAAGGCGATAACCTGGTCGGTATTGAACGGACGCGGGTTGCTCCCGCCACCCTTGAAGCCGGTGGAAACCGACCCATAAACCATGACATGATCCGATAAGCGATAATCGGCCGCGATCCGATAGTCCCAACGCTTTGCGCTATAGTGGGCGGTCAATCCGGACAATGCCGTCACGATTTCAGTGACATTGCCGTTGCGATTATAATCCAGTGTGTCCGCGCCTGAATAACTCAGCCCATATACAGCGCCGACCGGGTCGAGAAAGGCATTGACGGTGCCGTCATAGTTCAGGCGGAAATAGGTCTGATCTTTTGACTCGCTGGTATATCTTACCCCGCCACTGATCGTCATCCGCTCCATCGGTTTCCACGACAAATGTGCAAAAACGGCCTTGGCGTCGGCCTTGGTCGGATCGGGCTGGCGGAACTGGAGCGGATAGACCGGGACATAGCGAATGTCCTGAAGGGAATCATAGGTCGACTTCTGCTTGAAATAATAGCCGCCCACAGTTCCGTTCAACGTATCGCCCAATTCGGCATTCAGCCGGACTTCCTGACTGAAACTCCAGTTTTCCAGATAATTGCGGCCAAAGCCGATATTGGCAGGGGAGATGTCATCATCGGAATCGAATTGCGTATCAAACGCCCGATAGCCGGTGATGGAGGTCAGCGCGAAAGCGTCACTCAGCTTGTAATTGATCTGGCCCGACACACCCCAACCTTGGTAAAGGCTGCGGTCTGTCCCTTGCGTCGCGGCCAGCGGCGTGCCAGCGGCACCGAAAGGATCGACCGGGATCGGCGGCGTCCAGACGCCTGCGGGCTGACCAGTGCCGATATAGTTGCAATAGCGACCGCATATGAACCGATTGTCATAGGGGATGCCTGACGCCGGATTGGTGTTGGGTGAATTGACCGTGCTGGTTTCCAGCAGCACTTCGCCAGCAATCGTATGTTCGTCGCGGGTATAGTCACCGATGATCGTCACATCGAACCTGTCGCTCGGTTCCCAGAACAGGATGCCACGGATCGCCTGATAGCCAACACCGCCCAGCTTGCTGATAACGCAGTCGCCCGCAGGTTGGGTCGATGCGATACCGCTGCCCGGATTGGCGCAACCATAGTCTATACGATCGACGAACCCCTCCTGCTGCCGTGCCACACCGGAAATGCGCGCCGACAGGGTGCTGGTAATGCCAAAGTCCGCCGCTGCGCGGATGCCGATGCGGTTACGGATACCGTAATTGACCTCGACAAAGCCTCCACCGTCTCCCGACGGGCGTTTTGAGTAGAGCTTGATTGCGCCACCTTCGGCATTGCGCCCGGCAAGGGTACCCTGCGGCCCGCGCAATATCTCAACCCGATCGAGATCGAGTAACTCGAACACTGCGCCCGTCAGTTGAGGATAATAGACATCATCAATATAGATGCCGACGCCTGGTTCATAGGCAGGGTTAAAGTCATTCTGCCCCACACCGCGGATCGATGCGGAAATGGACGGACCAAAAGACGCGCCTTGGGGCTTGAGCGAAACGTTCGGCGATGCATCCGCGACCTGGGCCAGATTGACCTGACTCTTCGCCTCCAATTCTGCCGCGCTGACGGCGGTGATGGAAATCGGCGTATCCTGAAGCCGCTGTTCGCGGAACTGGGCGGTAACGACAATGTCGGCAACCATGGCGGACGACAGTGCATCCTGTTCAGCGGCCTGCGGCGCCGATGGCGGAGGAGCCGAAGACTGCGCGGATGCCGGCGTCGTGATGGCAAGGATTGATGCCGATGCCAACAAGGCATGCGTCATCGTGGTACGAAGCACGTACTGCATGGGGAACCCCCTCTCCAAAACTGGCTTGAGATCCGTCCTGCCCGGACGTGACCCGCCTGTGACGCTGCTGTGCGTCGATTGTTAGTAAGGCATACAAATTTCGACGTTGCAAGAGCCTCTTTGGCCCCGCAACAACTATTGACCCAATATTTGACAATATTGGGAGATCGCAAATAATACTGGTATCTATGTTGGTGTTATTAGCAGTAACAGGCTGGAGTTAGGCCTGTTGGCAACTCTTTGATAAACCTTGCCTCTGGTTTTGACCCGTCAGACATAGACGCGGCGAAGCAATTCCACGAGCATCGCGGTTTCCGCTGGACTGAACCGGGCTTTTAGCCAGTTTTCATGTTCAGCAATGCAATTGCGGGCCGCCGCCAGCGACTCGCGACCAGCATCGGTCAGGCTGAGCGTCTGGCGACGGCGATCCTGCTTGGATTCTCCGCGTTTTAGGAAGCCGCGATCCTGCATCCGGTTGACGATCGCCATCACGCTGGCCCGGTCCATTTTCAGCCGCCGACCAATATCTGCCTGCGCTATGGCGGGTTGATCCTGGATCAGCCAGAGCACCGCGACCTGTTTCTGGGTCAGCCCCAGATCGCTGAATGTTTCGGTAAAATGCTGATAGACCGCCGCGCTCGCCAACCGGATATGGAATCCAACCAGACCGTCGATGCCGCTGAGGCGGGGGTCAGGGAACAGCGCGAGCGGATCAAGATCCTTATTCATGGTATTCATAGTAACAGTGTGCAGACTAAAGGCTTTTACGTCAATCCTGGAACTTGAATATATGTGTGTGTCACATACAATAAGGTGAAGAATCATAAGCGGAGGATCAGTTGTGGCGCATTTCCCCGAAACGCCTTCCTTCACCGGCTTCAATACGCCATCGCGGATCGAGGCAGACATTGCGGACCTGGACATGATCGGGACGGTGCCGCCCGAACTGGACGGAGCCTTTTATCGGGTCCAACCCGACCCGCAATTTCCGCCTCGGCTGGGCGATGATATTGCTTTCAACGGCGATGGCATGATCACCATGTTCCGGTTCCAGGATGGCCGGGTCGATTTCCGCCAGCGCTGGGCCAAAACCGACAAATGGCGACTGGAGCATGAAGCGGGGAGGGCGTTGTTCGGCGCCTATCGCAACCCGCTGACCGATGATGAGTCCGTCAGCGGAAAAATACGCGGCACGGCCAACACCACCGCCTTCATCCATGGCGGCAAACTCTATGCGCTGAAGGAGGACAGCCCCGCGCTGGCGATGAACCCCGCAACGCTGGAGACGGACGGCTATACCCGCTTTGGCGGCGCGATGACCGGCCAGACCTTTACCGCCCACCCCAAGATTGACCCGGCAACCGGCGACATGATCGCGTTTGGCTATGCGGCTAAGGGGGTGCTGACTCGCGATATGACCTATTATGTCGTTTCGCCGGACGGGACGCTGAAACAGGAGCTTTGGTTCGAGCTTCCCTATTATGCGATGATGCATGACTTCGCGATTACGCCAAATTATGCCCTGTTCCATGTCGTTCCCAGCACGTCCAGTTGGGAAAGGCTGGAACAGGGCCTGCCCCATTTCGGGTTTGATACGACGCTGCCGGTCTATCTTGGCGTATTACCTCGCCGCGCCGATGCAACCGCCGCCGACATACGCTGGTTCAAGCGCGACAACTGCTTCGCCAGCCATGTCATGAACGCATTTCAGGAGGGGACGAAAATCCATTTCGACACGCCAGAGGCGAAGAACAATATGTTTCCCTTCTTCCCTGACATCCACGGTGCGCCGTTCAATCCGCAGGAGGCCGCAAGTTTCCTGACTCGCTGGACCGTGGACATGGCGTCCAATGGTGATGCCTTTGCCGGAACGCAGCGACTGACGGGCATGATCGGTGAATTTCCGCGTATTGACGACCGCTTCACCGGGCTGCCCTATCGCTATGGCTGGATGCTGGTGATTGATCCCACCCAGCCGGTCGAATTGAAAGGCGGCAGCGCCGGGGGCATGATCATGAACACGCTGGGCATGGTCGATCATATGACGGGCAAGGAACAAAAATGGTGGTGCGGACCCGTGTCGTCGCTCCAGGAGCCATGTTTCATCCCGCGATCGGCCGACGCGCCGGAGGGGGACGGCTGGATCGTCATGGTGTGCAATCGTCTGGCCGAACATCGCTCCGACCTGTTGCTGTTCGATGCGACCGACATCGCCAAGGGACCGATAGCGGAGATCCGGGTACCCATCCGCCTGCGATTTGGACTGCACGGCAACTGGGCAAATGCCGATCAGATCGGACTGGCGGCTTAGGGACTATACCGGCTCCCCCGCCGCACGGGCGCGGGGGAGCAGGCTGGCATGGTCGCGCTCGACCCGGAACAGGATGATCAGCAGCAGGATGACGATCAGCGGTGCGACCCAGTTGATCGCCAGGATCGCGCCGCCCAGATCGCCGCCCCGCGCGTCGCTGATCATGCCCACGACATAGGGGCCAGTCCCCAGGCCAAAGATGGTCGAGACCACGACATAAAGGCTGACCGTCAGCCCCCGCATGCGGGGCAGTACTTGCTCGAACATCAACGCATAGATTGGCGGCATCCACATCGTCAGGATCAGGCTGTAGAGGGTGAAGCGCAGGTAGAAATCGCCTGCATCGGGCGCGCGATAGACCCAGAGCGCAACGAACGGCGACACGCCCATGGCAAATAATGCGACCCAAACGCGGCGTGAAAGGCGATGTGCGCCGATGCGATCGGACAGGGGACCGGCGATTAGCGGGCCGACGACCCCTAAACCTGCCGAAAGCAGGCCAAATTGCATGCCGGTCATCGCAGGCGAAAGGTCATAGGTCTTCATCAGGAACGACGGGGTAAAGCCCATCACGCCATAGTTGATCACACATTGCAGCGCGCCCGCAGCGATGCAGAGCAGCAGCGAGGGCTTTCCAGTAATGACGGTGAAAGCAACGGGATCGCGCCGTTTGAGATTTTGTAGCAGATTGGCAATGACGAAGGCGCCAAAGCCAATGACGCTCCATTGCACGACATGTGGGCTGATCGAAAAGCCGCCGAGCAGCAAGGGCGGACGTGGCGATACCAATTCCGCAGCGTGCATGGCGCCAAGTGAAGCGAGGATGATCATGGCGAGCAGCCCAATATTGAGCGCCCATTCCCGGCAACTGGCGCGCGCGCGTCGGAGGCTGAGCCAATGAACGCCAGGCGTTACGGCCGCCAACACGGCCCAGCTGGCGAGGAAGGGGTGGGGATCGGGTGGGCTCGCGATGCCGTCAATGGCACCGCGCCGTGGTTCCTTCAGCCTGGCCATCAGGATGGCGATGATGAAGCCGGGCGCGGCGGCGATGGCGAAGGCAAATTGCCAGCCCGCCAGCCCCAGCGGGGCGCCGCCGCCGACATAGCGCGCGTCCCACCATTGCGCGGCAACGCCGCCGATGATCAGCGACCCGCCAAGGCCGAGGGCTATGGCAGCGGCGATGACAGCCATGACCAGACCGCGGCGCTGCTGGGGAAAATAGTCATAGGCCAGGCTCGTGCCAGCCGGTTGGGCGGCCGCTTCGCCGATGCCGACGCACAGACGGGACAGCATCAGGGTGAAGAAGCCCCCTGCAAAAGCCGCCCCGGCGGTCGCAATCGACCAGAAACTGATGCTCGTTGCCAGTAGCCGCGTGCGGATCCAGCCATCGGCCAGACGACCCAAAGGCAAGGAGAAGAGCGCATAGAAGAGCGCGAACACCGTGCCGTAGAGCAGTCCCATCTCCGCGTCGCCAATGCCCAGATCCGCCTTGATGGAGGGGGCCAGTATAGCAAGGATGTTGCGGTCGAGCAGGCTGACCATGTTGGTCGCGGCCACCAGTGCCAGCGCATAATAGGCCGTGCTGCGAGGCGGGACGCCCGAACTCACAGGCTGAACAGACGCTGTGCGTTCGTCTGCATCAGCTTGCGCTTGGCCGTGTCGGATATGTCCAGCAGATCATGGACGCGCACCTCATCCGGCACATATTGGTAGGGATAGTCCATCGCGTACAGGACCCGATCTTCCCCCAGCACCTTTTGGGCGAACTGAATGGCGGGTTCCCACGCCATGCCACTGGTCGTGACGCTCACATTACTGCGCATATAGTCGTGGATTGTCTTCTTGAGCGGCATCATCCGTTCGTACCGTTGCGAACGCACGCCCGCCTGATGCATATAATCCAGCCGATACAGCCAATAGGGCAGCGCCTCCCCCATATGACCGACGATGATCTGAAGATCAGGATAGCGGTCGAAAATGCCGATGGTGATAAGGCGCAGCAGGTGCATACCCGTTTCCACCCCAAAGCCGAAGATCGCGCCGTCCAGCCCGGCATCCAGCATCGGCCCGATCATCGCGTCGGGCGGGGTGGAAGGGTGGATATAGAGCGGCTGGCCGGTTTCCGTGAGTGCGCGGAAGATCGGATTGAATTTGGGATCGTCCAGATATTCACCCTGCGTATGGCTGTTGACCATAACGCCCTTGAAGCCAAGGTCGCGGGCACCGCGCCGGATTTCGGCAGCCGACCAATCCGGGTCTTGCGGCGCGATGGATGTCATGCCGACAAAGCGTGTCGGGTGCGCGGCACAGCGGTCAGCCAGATGATCATTAGCGCGGCTGACCATCGCCTTGGCCTCGCTCATGTCCAGCAACGGTTGCACGCCGGGCGATGTGAGCGACAGGATGGCGACGTCTATGCCGGTCGCATCCATATCGGCCAGCCGCCGATCGCTCAAATCCAGCAGGCGGTCGATAATCTCGGTAGCGCGTGGTGAAGGCGACTGTCCGTAAAAACCCCAGAGCGAGGTCATGCCCCGGTCCGCACTGCCATCGCGCACCATGCGCAGATAGGCGTCGATCTGCTCTCGTGTCGCGAAAGCCTCCTCGGTCGCGATGCGCAGATAGCCGCGATCGCCGCCGGTTTTTAAGTCATGCGTCATGGATTATCCTTCATGGATGGCTTTGGTAACCAGACAGGCTTCAATGCCCTCCGGCCCGTCTTCCGCGCCATGACCAGACCATTTGACGCCGCCAAATGGCGCGTCAGACCCGCCGATCATCGCAGTGTTGATCCCCACCATGCCCGCTTCGATCGCGCGCGCGACCCGACGTTGGCGGGCGGCGTCGCTGGTCCAGGCATAGGCGGCAAGGCCGTAGGGCAGGCGGTTCGCTTCAGCAATCATCGCAACTTCGTCGGGGAAGCTATTGATAAGAGCCACTGGCCCGAACGGCTCCTCGTTCAGGATCGCCGCAGTCAGCGGCGTGCCCGACAGGACCGTGGGCGCGTAGAAATAGCCCGCATTGCCGATCCGCGCGCCGCCGGTTTCAAGGCAAGCGCCCTTCTCCACCGCGTCACCGATCAGCCGGTCCATTGCGTCAAGCCGCCGGGCGTTGGCCATAGGCCCCATGATGCTGCCATCGGCCAGACCGTCACCAACGACGATCTTCTCCGCCCGCTCGACAAAGCCTGTTAGAAAGCGATCGTAAACCCCTGATTCCACGATGAAACGGGTCGGTGACACGCAGACCTGCCCGGCATTGCGATATTTGCCTGCAACCACCGTATCAAGCGCACGGTCAAGATCGGCATCGTTGAAGATCAATACCGGGCCATGGCCGCCCAGTTCCATCGTCGTGCGCTTGCAATCGTCCGCCGCCAGCTTGGCCAGATGCTTGCCTACGCTGGTCGATCCGGTGAAGCTCATCTTGCGAATGATCGGCGATGATAGCAAGTGGCGCGACACTTCGTCCGGCACGCCAAACACGGTCTGTGCGACATCGCCGGGAAGGCCAGCGTCAAGCAAACATTGCAATATGCCCAGCGCGGACGCCGGCGTTTCCTCCGCTGCCTTCAATATCACCGAGCATCCCGCCGCGATGGGCGCGCCCAGCTTGCGTCCGGGATTGCCGATCGGGAAATTCCACGGGGCAAAAGCGGCGACCGGGCCGACCGGCTCCTTCGTCACGGTCGATCGCTGACCTGCCGGACGCACGAGTGCGCGGCCGTAAAGGCGAAAAGTTTCACCCGCATAGAAATTGAACAGGCCGACGTTCATCATCACTTCGATGCGCGCTTCGGCCAGCGTCTTACCTTGTTCCAGTGTTGCAGTCCGAGCGAGCTGTTCCTGCCGCTCGACCATCAGCCTTGCCGCACCCTGCAACACCGCTGAGCGCTCCTGTGGCGTGGAGTCACGCCAGCGCAGGAAGCCGCGTTGACCCGCTGCCAAGGCGGCATCCAGATCTTCCGCGTTGGCCAGCGGCAAATCGGCCAGCACATCGCCTGTGGCGGGATTGACGACGCTGTGCGTTCGCCGACCCCCGCCACTGACGCGCTGGCCATCGATCATCAAATATAGCTCTGGATAGGTCATGGAGATTAGACGTTCACAGCGCTACGGGCTGTGCGTTCGCGATCGATATCGCCTTGCCAGCGTTCCGCCACAATCTCCCGCCCGGTCACGGGATGCTTCATGTGGAAAGGGACGACCTTGTGCGTCGGCCACAGCCAGGCATCCTCGATCAGCGCATCGGGACCGGTCGGGTCGGCAGGATAGACTTCTTTGGGGAAAGGGACATATTCCGGCTTTGTATTGGCCCAGCCGGTTTCAAAATCGGCGTGCCATTGGGGCAGATAATTCAGGACCGCGATCCGCCAGATGCCATCCACCTTGCGATACGTATTTTCATATATTCCGCCTTCCCACCATTGGCGCGGCCCCAGCATCGGATTGGTTGGGTCACAATGATCCTTGTGCCGCCCGGCCTGCATCATCGACCGGGCACGGGCATGGGCGGTGACGCCATCCTCGGCTATGTCGACAATATCCTGCAATTGCGGATGATCGAGCAGGAAGCCGTCGACCGGTCCGTTCGTGCCATGCGTAAAACGCTTCTGGAATCGCTCTACATAAAGGCGGCGTATCCCTTCCTTGCCGCGCCAGATGCCCCCGAAGAAGCGCACTTCTCCGTCGTCGGTGAACAGGTCGACCGTCTCGTTATACAGACATTTATCGATCAGATAGCCGTACAGATATTGGAGCTTGCGCACGTCCAGTTCATCTTCCCGCCGTTGCAGGCGGCTGGAGAGGCTGGCGACACTTTGTTCGAGTTTTGCGATACGATCCACGTCAGACATTCCACTCTCCATTTTGTATGTGATGCTTACAGAAACCAGGCTTCAGATTGCCTGCGCGGCGATCCTTTCTACCTCTTCGCGATAGGGCCGGATGGCGCGCACCATGCAGAGCGTAGCGATCGGCAAAAGCACGCTGGCGGTCATCACCAGCGCCTTCCACAATTGGGTCGGATCACCGACCAGATTGTCCTGTACCAACCCCACCAGGAAGCTGCCCATCGCGCCAAAAAAGGTAAACATGAACAAATAGATGGCCGTCACCTGACCCCGCATGGCGTTAGGCGCAACGCGCTGGATCGCGGCGTTTTGAGGTACGGCCCCCGCCATACCGAAAACCGCGCCAAGACTCGAAACAGCCAGCGAGGCATAGCCATTGGGCATCAGTGGCGCGAGAATGGCGCAGACGGTCACACACCCGAAGAAGATGGCGGCGGCCCGCACATTGGCGTCGGCATGACGCTTCGCCAGCCATTCGACGAATATCCCGCCCAGCAGCAATCCCAGCAGCGAGGCGACCAAGGTCATCGATCCCATGACCGCACCGATCTGCGCTTCATTCCAGCCATAGGTGCGGATCATGAACGGCACCCGCCAGAATTGCAGCCCGAATACCTCGATCGCGCTGAGTGCAAGACCCGCGAACAGCGGATAATAAACTCGGCGCTTGGCATGGATCGCCTTGGCTGCATCCAGCCCGGTAAATGTCAGGATACGACGGCCAAGCGGTGCGTGGGCCGGCGGCATGATGCTGCCGAGGGGGGCTGCCTGACGTGACGGTTCCCTAATCGTGAGAAAGAGCAGCGCGACCAGCAACGCAGGCAGGCCCAGCCAGATCATCAACCATTGCCAGCCCAATATGGTAAAGCCGCCATGGACCGTCGGCGCCCATCCCGCCGCCACGCCAATCAGCATTCCGCCGATGATTGGCCCCAGCGTGGTACCGCCGATAAAGCCGAATTGTAGCAACGCAAATGCGCGGGTCAGGATGCGCGGGGGGAATGCGTCGGCCAGTAGCGAATAGGATGCGGGCGCGTGCGCCGATCCGCCGGCCGCCAAAAACACCCGCGTACCGACAAATTGGGTGAAGCTCTGCGCTACACCGCCCAGCGCGGTAATGACGCCGATGGCCGCGACCCCGCCCGCCAGCACGAATTTGCGTGGAAAGATGTCAGCGAGGCGAGCTAGCGGGATGCCGACAAACAGATAACAGACAATGCTCGCCGGCCCCGCCAAAAAGCCGAGCTGCGAATCGGAAAGGCCGAAATCCGCCTTTATCCGTTCGGCCAGCATGGCGAACACGACCTGTTCGAAAAATGTCACGAACGTCGCCAGGATGATGACGAACAAGGCCCAATAGGCCGCCGTCATGGAATAGGCAGATGCGACGCCCTGCGTGACCGGGCGCGCATGGTCTTCGCATCGATTCTCGGTCGCGATCGGCGCAGGTGCCAGGGCCACAAGCCTTCTCCTCTTTCCGCCTGCCCCTGTACCGGGCTGTTTTTTCGGCTTGGAGAATTTGTAAGTGAAGTATACGAATATGGCGAGAGTAAAAATTCACGACCGTTAGAAATATGGTGATGGAGAGAGCGATGCTGAACTTTGAAGGGCGAACCGCCTTTGTAACCGGGGGGGGCAACGGCATCGGGCTGGGACTGGCCCGCGCATTGTTGGCGCGTGGGGCCAAGGTCGCGATCGCCGATATTCGCGAGGATGCCATCCATACCGCGCTCAAGACGCTGGATAATCAGCATGTCATCGGCATTCCGCTCGACGTCGCATCGCGCAGCGGTTTTGCCGACGCGGCGGATGAGGCGGAGCGGGCGCTCGGTCCGATCAGCCTGTTGTTCAACAATGCCGGGATCAACCTGTTCCAGACGATCGACGAGTCCAGTTTTGATGATTGGGACTGGGTGATGGGCGTCAATCTTCACGGCGTCATTAACGGTGTCATGACCTTCGTCCCGCGGATGAAAGCGGCGGGGCTGGGCGGTTATGTCGTCAACACGGCCTCTATGGCGAGTTTCCTGTGCGGCGGTGCTCCAGGCATCTATAACACGACGAAATTCGCGGTGCGGGGGATGAGCGAATCGCTCCGCTACAGCCTCGCCCCGCACGATATTGGCGTATCCTTGCTTTGCCCTGGCCTGGTGAAAAGCCACATCTATGCCAGCGACGAAGTTCGTCCAGCGACATTGAGCGAAAACGCCAAGCCCGTCGACAGCAATGCCGTAGCCCGGTTGGCCCAGATCCACGAATTCGGCATGGAGCCGGACGTGATCGCCGCGCGCACATTGGAGGCGATGCAGGAGAACCGCTTTCACATCTTCCCGCATCCGGAATTTCAGGATGAATTGCGGATGGTGTTCGACGAAATTCTGGCCGATTTCCGTCCCTATCCGGCAGATGCCGGCCACGACCAGCGCGTCGGGTTCGAACAGATGCGGCGGGAAAGCTATGCCAAGGCCAGAAAGGCCGCGCGCGAACGGGCTTAGGCTAAACGGCAAACAGATCGCCCTGTCGCGGGCGCGCGGGCGGTTTCGCGGTCTGGCGAGGGGTACCGACCAGCACCCGCGCTCGCCCCGTCAGCGTGTAGACGGCCTGCCGCTGCGCCCCGCGATTGAGATGGTCGACGCGATAGCCCTGATAGTGGCGCTTGAGCAATCCGGCCTTGACCAGTTCAGACGCCGCGCGGCTCAGGTTCGTCTTGCCTGACGCGCGGACGCGCGTGCGCACTTCATCCTGCACCAGCGCTTCATCAACCGCGATGTCCCCGGTCAATCGATCGTCCTTGCGCAACTCCTCTCGCACGCGTTCGACCAGCGCCATGCGCCGGGGATCGCGATGCCCCATCGGGGTCAGCGCGTCGCACAACCAGTCGCGCAGCGGCACAAGCGCCTAGCCCGTCCGTACCATCGGGCCAGCGCTGCCGTCAGGCCTGGCGACGTCCGCGATCAGGGTCAGCAGCATGAAGGCATAGCGGGGACGGGAGCAGCAATGTGACAATTGGTCGAGCAGCAGGGACAAATCACTGCCGACGGGAATGCGGGATGGGACGGGCGCATGAAACATAAGGTGAATCAAGCATAGTCCGATTGCCTTGTGAATCCCTTATTTCCAACGAGTCGCACTTTGTCGCTCTTGACACTTTGCCACCCGGTAAAGTGTCACGGCTGAGCCTTTACCGGCGAATGGCGAGACGCAGTCTGGCGTCCGCGACATGAAAACAGCATGCTATGGGCGGTGTTCGGATATGGATGGGCGAAACGACCGGGCGGCCTGACCGACCTGTGGGGAGCGATAATCGGCTATTCCGACACTGAGCCGAACATACGCGTGGATGATATGTGATTTAACATAATCCTTGTTATCGAACTTATGGAATGTAGAGAAGTGGATTCTATTTCGAAGTGCGAAATCCTAGGATTTATAGGGGTCTGATCCCTTTTTCAGGAAGGCACATGATGAACGGCTATCAGCATCTGGGTTTGGACGAGCGGCGCGATATCTATCGATTGGTGGCAACCGGACGTTCTGTGCGCCAAGTCGCGGACGCGCTGCGGCGTCATCCTTCGACGATCTATCGCGAACTCAAGCGTAACCGGCATCTGGATGAGCATCCGCTGTTTCGCGGCTATTTTCCAACGGTCGCGCAGACCATGGCGCGTGGGCGTCGTGTCCGTGGCGGGAAGATCGCCCGCCAGCCGGAACTCGCCGCCTATATCGCGGACCGCTTGTCGGCAGCCTGGTCGCCAGAGCAGATTGCAGGTTACCTACGGCGCCATCGGGGTGTTCGCGAGGCGGTGTGCCACGAAACCATTTACCAGTATGTCTATGGCCCTGATGGACGGCACCAGAAGCTGTGGCGCCGCCTGCCTGTTGCCCGCCGTTCGCGCCGGCAACGTTATGGTCGAAAGCCCCGCGGTCTCCATATCCCTGTGGCCAATACGATCGGCGCACGGCCGCAGGAAATCGCGGATCGCAGCAGCTTTGGCCATTGGGAAGGCGATCTCCTGATCTTCAGGAGAGAGTATGGCAAAACCAACCTCACCTCGCTGGTCGAACGCTGCAGCCGGTTCACTTTCCTCGCGCGTAATCCGACCCGGCATTCGGCCGGCGTCATGGCTGGCATCGATCGGCATTTGCGCGGCATGCCTCCTCCCCTCCGGCGCAGCATCACCTTCGATCGCGGCACGGAATTTGCCGCCTTTGCGACACTGCGAAACAGGCTCGGCATCACCAGCTATTTCTGCCTGCCGTCAGCACCTTGGCAGAAAGGCGGCGTGGAAAATTGCAATGGCCGAATACGGCGTTTCCTGCCCTCCGATACCGACATTGCGCTCCTGTCGGACAAAGAGATCCAGGCCGTTGCCGATCGCCTCAACACCACACCCCGCAAGTGCCTTGGCTACCGCACTCCGCACGAAGTCCTGGGAGAGCAGATCACCCTGCTCAAGGCCGGATAAATTTTGCCATCCGGGGTGGGGCTCGCCCCACCCCGGATGAAATGCTACGCATTACCTCCGGTGTCGCGCTTCAAATCGAAACCGCCTGATCTGGTCGAGGCCGTACCGATCGACCAATCATACCAAAGGCTGGTTGCCCTGTGTGGGCTCCATGATACATCCGTTCGTCGGCGGTCGGTTTTGCTGTGGTGGAAATTGCTTCAATCACCGTTCACATTCGGATTGCCATAGCAACGACAGTGCACGGTAATGAGGCATAGCGAAGGGATGAGCGGAAGCATGAGAATGGCACGGAGTTTGACTGGACTGACAATCGCTGTGGTCGCGATGGCTGCCACGCCCGCGCTGGCCCAGGCCGGCGATGCAGCCAAGGGCAAGATTGTGTTCGCGCGCTGCGCACTATGCCATGATGTCAAGCCGGGACCCAAGAAGATGGGACCAAATCTGGCAGGTCTGTTTGGCCGGACGTCCGGGACCATGCCGGGCTTTACCTATTCGTCCGCCATGCAGCAGGCAAAGATCCGCTGGGACGCCAAGGCACTCGATACGTTCCTGACCAAGCCCAGCGCCCTTGTGCCGGGTAACCGCATGGCCTTTGCCGGCGTGCCCAAGGCAGATGACCGCGCCAATCTGATCGCCTATCTTAAAGCCGAAACAAAATAGGCGTCATGCCTTCATGTCGATGGTGGCGATCAACCCGCCATCATCGGCATTGCGCAACCGTACCGACGCTTCGAAGCTCATGGCCAGCGATCGGGCGATGGTGAGGCCGATGCCGGTGCCGGTGCGTCCGCCGGGCTGACCGGTTGCACCGCGCGTAAAAGGTTCGAACATCTGGTCGAGCCGGTCGGCGGGAATGCCCGGTCCCCGGTCGCGGATATGAATCAGGACACGGCCCCCTGCCCGCGCGCAGCTGATGTCGGCGCTGCCGCCATAGCGTACCGCATTGTCGACCAGATTGGCGATGCAGCGGATCAGCGCGTTGGGCTTGACGCGGACGGTACCGCCGCAGCCGGTCAGGAACCGCACCGGCGCGCCCAGTTCTTCCGCATCCTCGGCCATGCTGGCAAGCAGTGAGTCGATGTCGAGGACCGACCACTCTTCCCTCGCTTCCGTGCTGCTGGCCAGGTCCAGCCCCTCCCGCACCAGTTGCTGCATGGCTTCATGATCAGCCAGCAGCCGGGCGCGCAATTCCGCATTTTCGACCAGTTCCAGCCGCAAACGCAGCCGGGTGAGCGGCGTCTGTATGTCGTGGCTGATAGCGGCCAGCAGTTGCGTCCGTTCGGCAAAGCCCGCTCTGGCGCGCCGCTGCATGAGGTTGAAGGTGGAAAGCGCGGCGCGGACCTCCTCAGGTCCGCGTTCTGGAATTTCCTCCGGGTCGAGCGATACCGAAAAAGCCTCCGCTGCCTGTTCCAGTCGACGCAACGGTTTGGATACGAAGCGGGCGACGAATATCGCAAGACCGGCTGACGCGGCGACGATTACCAGCAAATAGAGCGGATTGAATATGGTGCTGGGCGGCTTGGCAAGGCGCGGAAAGCTGAGCGCCATTTCGCGCCGCTGCCCGGCATGGTCGGTAAAACGAACGATCCAGCAGTCTGGCCGCGGCGCATCGATCAGGCCAGCTGCCCGTTCCCAGCGATTTGTGTAGCTGACAAAGCAGAGGCCAGTCGGCACCTGCCCGGCTTCTGGCTGCGATCGCGGACCAAGACGTTCGACAAGCGCCTCTTGCAGCGCTGTATCCGGTTCGGCAAGCGCGACTCCGGGCGGTGCTGGCGCTGCGCCTCCTATGCTGTGGTCGGCCATCATCGCCTCGGTCCGCGCAGCATCCCGCTGCAAACGGTTGGCAATGTCCACGGCGCTGGCCACCACGCGCTGCCGCCGCACCCGCTCAAAATCATGGCGGCGGATTTGTTCCGCCACCAACAGCGCAATGATCGCCGCGACCGTCATGCCCAGCGTCAGGATGACGAAAATCTGCCCGGCCATGGACCGGAAAAAGCTGCGAACCCGGCCGCCCAGCCGCGCTATCATGAATAATCCACCGCGCTGGCCAGCACATAGCCCTCGCCCCGCACTGTCAGGATCAGTTCGCTGCCGCCTGCAACACTGCTCAGCTTCTGTCGCAAGCGGCTGATCTGGAGATCGATGGAGCGGTCGAACGCGGCGGTGGCGCGCCGTTCGGGCAGCAAGGCTTCCCGTCCCAGCACGATATTGGGCTGCTCTATAAAGTTGCACAGCAGTCGATATTCCGCCGATGACAGCATGACCAGTCGATCATCCGGCGCAATCAGCCGTCGCTGGACTAGGTCAAGCCGCCACGGGCCGAAATGGGCGTAACGCGCCGAACCTGCCCTGCCCTGCGCGCCATTGTCGCCACGGCCCCGGCGCAACAGATTGCGGATGCGTACCAGCAGTTCGCGCGGTTCGAACGGTTTGGTCAGATAATCGTCAGCGCCCAGTTCCAGCCCCAGCACACGGTCGATCGCACTGCCCCGTGCGGTCACCATGATGATCTGCACATCCGATCCCTCCCCGCGCAATTCGCGGCACAGCGACAGACCATCGCCGTCGGGCAGGTTGAGGTCGAGGACGATGAGGTCGACCGCATGATCGCGCAATGTCTGCCGCAATTCGCCCAGATTGGCAGCGGACAGCAGCCGGTAATTTTCCTGGGCCAGTTGCCCGACGATCAATTCCCTGATGTCCGCGTCATCGTCGACGACCAATATGGTTGCGGCACGAGTGGAGGCAGTGTCGGGCATCCCCCTTCCCTAGCGCGTTGCGGGGCGAAAGTCTGCCCGGCGGTCGTCGATGATACAGGGTGATACAAAGCGATACGCTGCGCCGCACACTGGGACAGACGGATGCCAAATTTGGCTATGCCGGTGCTGGTAAAATAGCCAAGACACGAGGGTCGGCTGCCCCCTCGCCGACACCATGCGGAGTCCTTGCGATGCCTGTCCGTCCAGCGGGACGGGCAATCAGCACCCTCGATCCGGCCGTCAGCGCGCTCCCCCCTCCCCCTGCGCGCCCGGAAGGCAAAAGCGGCGCGACAAGCGCATCGCAAGGCTCCGCCTGGTCAAGAAGGAAACCCAGCCGCCTATGTTTGCGCCATTGCCTGTACGATCCCTCTCCTTGCTGGCGCTTTGCCTGGCCATGACCGCCTGTGGCGACAAGCCGCCGCCGCAAAAGGGACCGATCGAAGTGGGCGTGGTGACGCTGACGACCCGCGATGTGACGGTGGCGAGCGAATTGCCCGGCCGCACCGTATCGACCATGATGTCGCAGGTCCGTCCGCAGGTAGCCGGCGTCATCCAGAAGCGGCTGTTTACCGAAGGATCGCTGGTAAGCGCGGGACAGCCCCTCTATGAGATCGACCAGCGGCTGTACCGGGCGTCCCGCGACGAGGCGATTGCCGCGCTGGCGAGCGCGCAGGCGAGCGCTGCTGCGGCGCAGGCGAAGGCACGGCGCTATGCAACCCTGTCGGACAATGAAGCCGTCAGCGCGCAGGAGCGCGACGACGTCAACGCAACCGCGAGGCAGGCGGCCGCCGCCGTTCAGCAGGCACGCGCCTCCCTAGCGACCAGCAACGTCAATTTGCAATTCACGCTCGTCCGCGCGCCGATCAGCGGCCGGATTGGCCGAACATTGTTCACGCAGGGGGCGCTGGTCACGGCCAGCCAGGCGGACCCGTTGACCACGATCCAGCAGCTTGACCCCATCTATGTCGACATCACCCAGTCGAGCGCCCAACTGTTGCAGTTGCGGCGGTCGCTGGCGGCGGGCAGGACGCTGCCAGCCAGCGCGACGATCCGGCTGAAACTGGACGATGGCAGCGACTATCCGCAGGCCGGGCAGATCGAATTTGCCGAACCGATCGTGGACGTCAACAGCGGCACCGTGACGCTGCGTGCGCGTTTTCCCAATCCCGACGGGCTGTTGCTGCCCGGCATGTTCGTGCGCGTCGTCGCGCCGCAGGCCGTCGTGCCCAACGCCATTCTGGCCCCGCAACAGGGGATCAGCCGCGACCCCAAGGGCAATGCGACGGCGCTGGTGGTGACGAAGGACAATAAGGTCGAACGGCGGACGGTCATGGCGGGACAGGCGATTGGCGACGCTTGGCTGATCACTAACGGGCTGAAGGCCGGCGACCGGCTGATCGTGGAGGGCACCGACAAGGTGAAACCCGATGACAAGGTGAAGCCCGTGACCATCGCGACCAAGAAGTAGGAGCCCGGTCTTGCTCAGTCGCTTTTTCATCGAACGGCCGATCTTCGCCTGGGTCATAGCCATCGGCGTGATGATCGCGGGCATCGGGGCCATGCTGTCGCTGCCGATCGCCCAATATCCCGACATTGCGCCCCCATCGGTCGGCGTCAACGCGACCTATCCCGGCGCGTCCGCCGAAACCGTTGAAACCAGCGTCACCCAGGTCATTGAACAGCAACTGACCGGCATCGACGGGCTGATGTATTTTTCCTCCTCATCCTCCTCGACCGGGCGTTCGTCGATCACGGTGACGTTCGTGAAGGGCACCAACCCGGACACGGCGCAGGTGCAGGTGCAGAACAAGGTGCAGCAAGCGCTCAGTCGCTTGCCCAATGCCGTGCAGCAGCAGGGATTGACCGTCACGAAGTCGCAGACCGACTTCCTGATGCTGGTCGGCCTTTATGATGAGACCAACCGGGCTTCGCAGTCCGACATTTCCGACTATCTGGTCAATCATTTCCAGGATTCGATCGCGCGGATCGACGGCGTGGGATCGTCCCAGATATTCGGATCGCAATATGCGATGCGGATCTGGCTCGACCCCTACAAGCTGGCCGCCGTCAAGCTGATGCCGTCCGACGTGCAGAGCGCGATCGCCGCGCAGAATGTCGAAGTGTCCGCCGGGCAGATCGGCGCTGATCCCGCCCCTGCCGGGCAACAGCTCAACGCGACTGTCACGGCGCGGGCGCGGCTGCAGACGCCTGAGCAGTTCCGCAACATCATCGTCAAGACGCAGAGCGACGGGTCCATCGTCCATCTGTCCGACGTCGCGCGGGTCGAACTGGGCAATGAAAGCTATACTACTGCGGCCCAACTGAACGGTCATCCAGCGTCGGGCATGGCGTTGCAGCTGGCGCCGGGAGCCGATGCGCTCAAGACAGCGGAACTGGTCAAGGCGCGGGTGGCGACGCTGTCGACCAACCTGCCCGACGGCTACAGGATCGTATTCCCGCGCGACACGACGCCCTTCATCAAACTGTCGGTCGAGGAAGTCGTCAAGACATTGATCGAGGCGGTGCTGCTGGTCGTCGTCGTGATGTTCCTGTTCCTGCAAAGCTGGCGCGCGACGCTGATCCCGACCATTGCGGTTCCTGTCGTGCTGCTCGGCACATTCGGCGTGCTGGCGCTATTTGGCTATTCGATCAACACGCTGACCCTGTTCGGCATGGTGCTGTCGATCGGGTTGCTGGTCGACGACGCGATCGTCGTTGTCGAAAATGTCGAGCGCATCATGGAGGAGGAAGGGCTGTCGGCGCGCGAGGCGACGATCAAGTCGATGGAGGAGATTGGCAGCGCGCTGGTGGGCATTGCGCTCGTCCTGTCGGCCGTATTGTTGCCCATGGCCTTTTTCGGCGGATCGACGGGCGTAATCTATCGCCAGTTTTCGATCACGATCGTGTCGTCCATGCTGCTGTCGGTGCTGGTGGCGCTGATCCTGTCCCCGGCCTTGTGCGCCACGATCCTGAAACCCATTGCAGAGGAACGGCGGACACAGGGCTGGTCGGGCAAGTTCAATCGCTGGTTTGATCGACTCACCGATGGCTATGTTCGCCGTACGACGCGCATGCTGGGCAAGCGGACGCTGTTCTGGGGTGGTTATGTGGTCATCCTGGCCATCCTAGTCCTGCTGTTCGTGCGGCTCCCCACCAGTTTTCTGCCGGTCGAGGATCAGGGGCAGGTAATGGTGCAAATGACCCTGCCCGCCGGTGCGAAATCCAGTCGCACCGCTCGCGCGGTGGAACAGATGCAGAATTATTTCCTGAGTGACGAGAAGGACAATATCTCCTTCGCCTTCGTCATGACCGGCTTCAGCTTTGCGGGCCAGGGCGAAAATACCGCGCAGGGCTTCATCAATCTGGCGCCATGGGGCGATCGGCCGGGCGCCATAAGCAGCGCCAATGCAATTGTCGGGCGGGCCAACAAGCGGCTTGCCGCCATCCGCGATGCGCGGGTGTTGGCGATGACGCCGCCTGCCATTCGCGGCCTTGGCCAGTCCAACGGCTTCACCTTTGAATTGCTCAATAGCGGCGGGCTGTCGCGCGCGCGCTTTCTGGAGTTGCGCGATCAGTTGCTGGCCGCTGCGCAGAAGGACCCGCAGCTTGCAGGCGTGCGCGCCGCCACGCTGGAGGATACGCCACAGCTCAAGGTCGATATCGATTCCGAAAAACTGGCCGTTCTGGGGCTGACCCAAAGCGATGTCGACAATGTGCTGACATCCGCCTGGGGCAGCCGCTACGTCAATGATTTCGTTGATCGCGGCAGGGTGAAGCGCGTTTATATGCAGGCCGATGCGCCCTATCGCGCGCTGCCGAGCGATCTCGACAAATGGATGGTGCGGTCGAACGCCACCGGCGAGATGGTTCCCTTCTCCGCCTTCGCGACCAGCCATTGGACGATGGGACCGACCACCGTTGCGCGTTTCAACGGGCAGTCCGCCTATGAAATTCAGGGACAGGCTGGCCCCGGCGCCAGTTCGGGCGAAGCGATGGACCGGATCGTCGAATTGCAGAAGCAACTGCCCGCTGGCACCAGCTATGCCTGGAGCGGCCTGTCCTACCAGGAGCAATTGTCGGGCGGGCAAGCACCATTGCTTTATGCGCTTTCCGTGCTCATCGTCTTTCTGTGCCTGGCCGCGCTGTATGAAAGCTGGTCGATCCCCTTTGCCGTACTGCTGGTCATTCCCCTGGGTCTGATAGGCGCAGTGGTTGCGGTGTGGGCGCGCGGACTGGAGAATAATATCTATTTTCAGGTCGGGCTGCTGACCACCATGGGGCTGGCGGCGAAGAATGCGATCCTGATCGTCGAATTTGCCGAACTGGCGCATCGGCAGGGCAAGGACGCCCTGTCGTCGGCGCTGGAGGCGGCGCGGCTGCGGTTCCGGCCAATTCTGATGACCAGTCTTGCCTTCATCGCAGGGGTCGTCCCGCTCGCCGTCGCCACAGGCGCGGGCGCGCAGAGCCGTATCGCGATCGGCACGGCAGTGGTGGGCGGCATGGTGACGGCGACGGTGTTGGCGATCTTCTACGTGCCGCTCTTCTTCGTCACTATCGCCCGGCTGTTTGGCAATGACTGGCCGATCAAACCTGAGCCGGCACCGCCCGCTGCCGGAGTGCCCGCATGAACCGTACCGCCCTTCCTTTGGTCGCTGGGTTGATGCTGGCAGCTTGTACCATGGCTCCGGCCTATGAGCGCCCTGCCCCGCCGATCCCGGCGATGCTCCCGACGGGTGAAGCCTATGCGCCTGCACAGGTTGGCGTGCAGCCAGGACTGGCCTGGGGGCAAGTCGTCAGCGATCCGGCGCTGCGCACCGTGATCGAACGGGCGCTCGCCAATAATCGCGACCTGCGTGCGGCGCTGGCCAACATAATGTCGGCGCGCGCCCAATATCGGGTACAGCGCGCTGCCCAACTGCCGACGCTGACGGGTGATGCGAGGGCGAACGTCACCCGGCAAAATGACAGCTATAGCGCCGACATCGGCATCAGCGCCTTCGAAATCGACCTGTTCGGTCGGGTCCGCAGCTTGAGCGAAGCGGCGCAGGAAAATTATCTGGCCACGCAGGAGGGCGCCCGCGCCACGCGCATCGCCCTGATCGCGGAAACCGCCACGGCCTATGCAACGCTCGCTGCGGATCGGGAATTGCTGGACCTGTCCCGCCAAACGCTCGCCAATGCAGAGCGCAGCCTGAAGCTGACCCAGTCGCTCAACGGCGCGGGGCTGAGCGGCAAGCTGGATGTCTTTCAGGCGCAAACCATAGTGGAACAGGCCGCGTCGGACGTCGCCGTCAATGTGACGCAGGTAGCGCAGGACCGCAATGCGCTGGACCTGCTGGTCGGTGCCCCGATCGAGGGTGCGTTGCTGCCAACCTCGCTTGATGGCTTGATCGCGGGGATCGCAAGAGTGCCCGCTGGTCTGTCGTCCGACATGCTGCTCCAGCGGCCCGACATCTTGCAGGCCGAGCATCAGCTCAAGGCCGCCAATGCCAATATCGGCGCGGCACGCGCAGCGATGTTTCCGAAAATCAGCCTGACCTCGGCGATCGGCATTGCCAGTTCGGCGCTCTCCTCGCTCTTTACCGGCGATGCCTTCACCTGGTCGGCCAGCCCGTCCGCCACCATGCCGATATTCGGCGGTCCCGCCCGCGGCAATCTGGATTATAGCAAGGCACAGCGCGACCTGGCGCTGGCGCAATATGAAAAAGCGATCCAGACCGCCTTTCGCGAAGTCGCCGACGCGCTGGCGCGCGACGGCACGATCGACGCGCAACAGGCGGCTCAACGCCGTCTGGTCGCCGCCAGCCAGCGCGCCTATGATCTGTCCGAACAGCGATACCGGTCGGGAATCGACACATTCCTGAACACGCTCGTCAACCAGCGGTCGCTCTACAGCGCTCAGCGGACCGCAATCGCCACGGACCTTGCGCTCGCCAGCAACCGGTTGCGGCTATACAGGGTCATCGCCGCCGACCAGTAATAGATAGCGCTATCATAATTCAGGTTGACCATGGTTTTTGCCCGGCCTAGTCCCTGAGGAACAAACTATATTTGACAAGGACCGTCGCCCGGTGCTGATCAGGCAGGCATTTCTGGGCTGTATCGCAGCGCTGGCTTCCATATTGGCAATCCCTGCCATTGCCAAACCTGTGATCGACTGCCCATTGCGCGATATGCCGTTTTCGACGGCCACGCCGCTGATCGACATATTGCGTAGCCCTGCGGCACGGAGCGTGATGGACAAAGTCGTTCCCGGCCGGATCGATACATTGCTGCCTTTCTTTACCGGCACGACGCCGCCAAGCTTCTCTGCAATCCTGTCGCTTCGTGAAGCCGTCGGCATGCTCCAGATCAAGCCTGACAAGGTCGCCGCGATTGAGGCTGAGCTTAAGGCGCTGCCGGTGACCGATGCGGAAAAGGCGGCACGCTGCGCCCGATACGACAATGATGTGCCCACATTCGCGCTGCCCGCTGGCCGTCCGCGACTGCTGCTGTTTGAAAAGATCAACGGTTTTCGCGACGGACCATCGGTTGATGCAGCGCGCAAGGCATTGCTGGGCATGGCCAGGCGCATGGGCTGGTCGATGGTCGTCACCGACAAGGGTGGCGCATTCAATCCCGGCACGCTGCGCACATTTGACGCTGTCATCTGGAACAATGTCAGCGGCGACGTGCTGACATTGTCGCAGCGCAAGGCGCTTCAGGCCTATCTAGCGCGCGGTGGCGGTTTTGTGGGCATGCATGGCACGGCGGGCGACCCGGTGTATTTCTGGGACTGGTATGCGGACAGGCTGATCGGCGCGCGGTTCAAGGGGCATCCATCCCATCCACAATTTCAGGAGGCGCGCATTGCGGTGAACAAGGCGCATCCTCTGGCAAGCGCGCTGCCCGCCGAATGGCGGATGACCGACGAATGGTATTCATTCCGTACCAACCCGCGCACGGCTGGCGCCGATGTGCTGCTGACCCTGGATGAGAGCAGCTATGAGCTGGCGGATGGCTTGCGGATGGGCGATCACCCGCTGGCCTGGACAAACTGCATCGGCAAAGGCCGTATTTTCTATTCAGCCATTGGCCATTTGCCCGAAAGTTACAGCCAGGCGCAGCATGTCAGCCTGCTCGAAAGCGCCATCGGCTGGGCCGCCAATCGCAACGCACCATGCAGGGCCAAGGGGTAGGCCAGCCGGGCAAAAACGCGACAGATGACATCATGCCTCCGCCCGAAATGGCGGCAAAGGGTGGCCACCGGTCCTATTGAATGATAGGAGCGGCCCAAGGCAGATAGTGACATGACATCCTCACCCACCCGTCCCGGCATATACGCACGCGGGACCGAAACGGTCGACCAGATCCTCAAGGCAGCGCTGGCGGTATTGATCGACGAAGGGGCGGACGCCTTCACCTTGCGCCGAATCGCCGCGCGCTGTGATATGAAGGTCGGCAATGTCAGCTATCATTTCCCGCGCAAGGAAATGCTGATCCAGGTGATGCTGGACGAACTGGTCGATTCCTATGGCGCGATGATGGACCAGATGGTGCGCAAGCCGGGCCTGACGGTCGAAGAACGGCTACGGCGCGTCATCATCCTGTGCCTGGATGATATACAGAGCAAGCGCACCACCCATTTATTCACCGAATTATGGGCATTGGCCAATCATAGCGATTTCGTCGCCGATCGGGTGCGCGCCTTTTACGAACGGGTGCATCGCGCCATCGGCGAATATGTCGCTGAGCTCAACCCGGACCTGAGCGCCGACGAAGTGCATAGCGTCGCCCTGTTCATCAGCGCGTCGATGGAAGGATCCACCCCGTTTCTGGGCTATGGCAAACCATGGGCGCACAAAATGCCGGCCTTTACCGCGCTTGCCGCGACGTCGTTGATCCAGCTGGCCAAAACGGTGACATCGCGGGATCTTGAAGGGTTGATGACAGAGGCCGCCTAGAGCGAACAAACCGGCCAAATGGGCACCATATTGCTGCATTGCAAAATATATTTCCGTTCCGCCCCCGAAACCCCTTGACCAATACCGGACAGCTGTCCAATCTTTGCGCAGACGCCGGCGTACAGACCCGATGAGTCAGCCCCGCCGTCCGCACGATCAAGGGGGATCACGCCAGATGCCGAGGACCGCCGCCAGGGGATTGTTCGCTGCTGCCGCATGGGGATGGGCACTGCTCGCCGGCCCGACGCAGGCCGCGCCCGCCGATACCGGCGCGGCGCTGGAAATGGAAACGTCTGACGTCCTGAGTATCACTCCGCCCAAACCAACTTGGTTCTTTGTGGATGGCGGTTGGGACATGCCGGGCACCAGCATCTTCGACGGCGAAACCGGCAAGATGAAGGGCATGGTCGAAACCCGCCGCCTGGCCGATTTTGCGATCGATCCAGCGGGGAAATATTATTATGTCGCCGAAACCATCTGGTCGAAGGGCGATCGCGGCACGCGGCAGGACATGGTTTCTGTCTATGACAGCCAGACATTGAACCTGATCACCGAAGTCCCGCTGCCGGGCCGCATATTGATTGGCGCGCGGAAGAATAATTTCATCGTCAGCGACGATGGCAAGACCGCCTATGTCTATGATTTCAGTCCCGTGTCCGGGGTGAATATCGTCGATCTGGTCAAGCGTAAGTTCGTAACCGCCGTGGAACTGCCCGGTTGCGCCAGCATGATGCCCAATCCGGGGGTTGGCTTTTCCGCCCTTTGCTCGGACGGATCGCTGGCAACGGTTGCGATCAAGGGGACCAAGGCGAACATCACCCATAGCGCGCCCTTCTTTTCCGCGACCGACGACCCGATCTTCGACAATTTCACCTATGACAAGCATAAGAAGGAAACGACCTTCCTGACCTATACCGGCCAGATTTATCAGGCCAAGCTGGGTCCGACGCCGACCATTTCTGCGCCCTTCTCGATCCAGGCGGCCGCTGGCATCCGTCCGGGCGAAACCAAGCCGCTGGAGCTGAACTGGTATCCGGGCGGTCGCCAGCCCATGGCGCTGCATCGACCGTCCGGCCATTTGTTCGTGCTGATGCATATGGGCGAATATTGGTCGCACAAGGCGTCCGGCACCGAAGTGTGGGAGGTCGATCTGCCCACGCAAAAGGTCGTCAAGCGGCGCACGCTCAAGGAACCGATGAACAATATCGAGGTGTCGCAGACCGACAAGCCGATGCTGTTCATGAACGGTGAAGGCGGCAACGCCATTGTCGTCGACGTCGCGACGGGTGAAGAAAAGCACAAGATAGAAAGAGCCGGGGGCAGCACCATCACGGTTGCGGACCCGTCCTGACCATGGCGCTGGGGCTGGCAATCATGGGACTGGCCGCATCGGTAGGCGTTGGACTCGTCCTGCTGATCGCGGGCTTTGAAAAGCTGCGCCACCGCATCCTGTTGCCCGGCGTGATCGCCAATTACCGCCTACTCCCCAACGGCCTGGTGGCACCCGCCGCGACAATCCTGCCGATCGCCGAAATATTGATCGGCGCTGCGCTGATCGCGGGTGGATCGCCGCTGCCGGTGCTGCTGGCAATCCTGCTGCTGATGCTGTTCGGGGCGGCGATGGCGATCAATATCCGGCGTGGCCGAACCCATATCGATTGCGGCTGTGGCCGATCGCAACTGCGCCATCCGATAGGCTGGTCGCTGGTCGCACGCAACGCCATACTGGCGACATTGCTTGTTCCGCGCCTATGGGGCGCGCCAACGCTCGGCGCGATGGACATCGCCACTGCCATGGTCGGCGGTGTCGCACTCTATCTGGCCTATCTACTCTGCAATTCCATCGGCGCGCTGATCGCGTTGCCCGCCGCCCACCGGAGATAAGCAATCATGATGACATCGCTCATTGTCTCGCAAATATTGTCGTGGATCATGATCCTTGGCTTTGGCGTGGCGCTGCTCGCGATCGCGCGTCAGGTCGGCGTGCTGCACATTCGCGTTGCGCCTGCCGGTGCATTGACGACCAGCGGTGGCCCGGCGGTGGGCGACGCCACGGTCAAGGTCGATGCGCGCTTGCTGGACGGCGGCCCGGTAACGATTGGCGGGCACGCCCATGACATACCGCTGCGCCTGCTGATGTTCGTGTCGGCGCAATGCCCGCTGTGCAAATCGATCATTCCGATGGCGAAATCCTTTGCCCGCGACGAGCGTGTTGCGCTCAGTTTCGTCGGTGACGATGATGCCGCGACCCAGCGCGCGATGATCGCGCAGCACGGGCTGGAAGCTTATCCATTCGTGAATGGCCCTGAAGTGGGTCAGGCCTTCGGCGTCGCGAAGTTGCCCTATGCGGTGTTGATCGACGCGGAGGGGACGATCCTGTCCAAGGGACTGGTCAACAGCCGCGAACATCTCGAAAGTCTGATCGTGGCCCATGAGATGGGGATCAAGACCGTGCAGGATTATATCGGATCGTTAGAGGCGCAGGCTGCCTGAGCGGCATATAGGGGGTCAGTGAGATGAAGAAATTTGACGCCGACGCCATGGGGGAACGCCTGTTGCGCAAGCTGGCGGGCGGCACGTCGCGCCGTTCCATGTTGTCGCGACTGGGGGCGACGTTGGTGGCGGCTCCCGCCTTTCCTCTGTTGCCGGTCAGCCGCGCCGAAGCAGCCAAGCCAGACCGGTCACCGGAAGGCAAGACCGGTTTCGCGCGCAACGCCCAGACGAAAGACGACACCAAGTGCGACTATTGGCGCTATTGCGCCATCGACGGAGCGCTGTGCACATGCTGCGGCGGCGGCATCCACAGTTGCCCGCCGGGGGCCGAGCCTTCGCCCGTGTCCTGGGTCGGCACCTGCATCAACCCGGACGACGGCAAGGCCTATCTCATCGCCTATCGCGACTGTTGCGGCAAACCGGCCTGCGGGCAGTGCGGTTGCGACAATACCGACCGCGAAACCCAACTCTATGTGCCGCAACTCAACAATGACGTGATCTGGTGCTTCGGTACGACCAGCATGGAGTATCATTGTTCGACCGCGGTGCTGGTGGGATCCGCCAGCTAGGATCGGGCGGCGATGCGCAGGCTTGTTCTTGGTTCGCTGTTCTTGATCGGCGCGGTCGGTATTGGCCGCGCCGCGCTGCCGCCATTGGGCCCGCTGCCCGCCGCGATCACCGATCCTGACCTTGCGCGATCCGACTATGCCGAACATTGCGGTGGCTGCCATGGTATTCAGGGCAGCGCTGCACCCGCGCTATTGCCCGAATTGCGCGGGCGGGTTGGCTGGTTCATGTGTACCCCGCAATCGCGGGCCTATCTTATCCGCCTGCCCAATATCGCGCACAGCCGGATCAAGGACAATCAACAGCTTGCCGATCTGGTCAATTACATGGTCTTTGGCCTGGGTGGGGCCAGCGTGCCAAAGGGCGCCAAGCCTTTCACGGCGCAAGAGGTGGCACACGAACGCCAGTTCGCGCTGACATCCGTTTCGCTGAAGGCGGAGCGCGCCCGCTATGTCGAGGCTGCAATCCGCCAGTGCGGCGCGCCGGCCGCCATGCGACGGCTCTATCCGGGGCAGGAATAAAAGGATTTCATAACCGAATTGGTAAAAATAATGCCGCCGGATCGCTGGTCCGGCGGCATTATCAAGTCAGTAGCAAGCGCTCAGAATTTCTGGCCGAAGCGGATGCCGAAAAATTGCGGCTTGATGGTGAAGGTACGCGACGACCCGGAACAGAAGTCGATCGAACAGAAAGTATTTTTGGTCAGTTGGCCACGCTTGTCGAAGGCGTTCTGGATGAACAGCGTCACGCTCCAACTGTCCTTCTTGATGCCGCCGGAAAAGTCGAAGCTGACAAAGCCCTTTGTGTTGCCAAGCAGCGCATTATTATCGACGTTCAGATCCTGGGTCGCTCCGGTCTGGTAGAGCGCCGCGCCCTGCACATAGGCGCTATAGTCGCCCATATAGGTGTCGTAGCGGATTGATGTCGTGCCCTTGAACTTGGGCTGGCGTGGCAGGCGGGTGCCATTGGCAGCAGCGACCTGCGGCGTTGGTGGGCTGGATTCGGGCACATCCTGACCTAGCGTACAACTCGATAGTTGGGAGATGGTCGATGTATCTTTGTCCAGCGCGAAGTTGCAGAAATTGCCTTTCAGCTTGCCGTCATTATAGGCACCGGAGGTCGAGATCGTCACCTTGCCCAGCTTCAGGTCGGCATCATATTCGATACCCTTGACCACCGCCTTGCCCGCATTGCCGGTCATGCCCGCACCCTGCGCGCCGGACACCACGACACCATATTGGATATTATTCCATTTCTCATAATAGACCGCTGCATTGAAGCGGAAGATGTTGTTCCAGGTCGTTTTGACGCCGAGTTCGAAATTGGTGAGCGTTTCGGACTTGAACGGAGCGACATCGACCGGGCCGAAGTTGCGGATGCGCAGTGGACGGTTGAAACCGCCGGGGCGGAAGCCGGTGGAATAATTGAAATAGACCATCTTGTTGGGCTGGAACTGCCAGTCGAGCGCGACCTTGTGCGTCTCGCCATCTTCCTCATAGCGTCCTGTCTGGTCGGTCGCGCGGAAATTGGTGTTGAGGCATTGCAGCCGCTCGGCTGGGAGTGGCGTCGGGCAACCCATTTCCCCGGTCGGGACAAAGACCGACGTGACCGTATTCGCCGCAGACCCAGCAACACCGGCAAAGCCCTTGACCGCATAATCGGTCCAGAAATAACGAATGCCGCCGGTCAGCTTCAATGTCGGCGTGATATTATAATGGCCTTCGGCGAAGATCGCCTTGTCATGATAAAGCTGGTTCTGCTCGACAGCGTAGAAGCCATCGCCCTTTACCGCCTGTGTCCCCAGCAGCATCGTGCCAAGCGGATTGCCGTTGGGGTTGATAACCGTGTCGGTGAAGTAAGGTACGCTATCATCCGCGGTGTCGGGTATTCCATCCTGATCATAATCGATCGCGAACATCGCCGGTACGCCGATCAACCCACCAGCCACATCGCCGCCGCCGGTCTGGGTATAGCCCGTGATCGTATCCAGCCCGCGAATGGCATAATAGGTGTTCGTCTTATTTTTCTGCCGCTGATAGAAACCACCGATCGTCACGTCGAACGGCCAATCCTTCGGCGTCGAAAGGCGTAATTCCTGGGTAAATTTGTTGCGGTGCGTATCGGCATGATAATATTGCGTCGGGTCGATCAGCGAACATTGCTGTGATGCGCCCGACCCGGTGCAATTATCGAAAAATTGCAAATAGCTTTCATAGCCCGGCCCGAAACCGTCATAAGTGACTGTATAATAAGTATAGTCGTTGAGCGTTCGCGTCCTACGTTTGAAATAGCCGGTCGCCGAAACAATGTCCCAGTCGCCGATATGACCATGGATGCTGAGCGCCGCCTGATACCAGCGATCGTCATTCCTGGTCTTGTCATAATCATGCACTTCCAGATCGCCGACGCGCGGATCAAAGCCGAAATAGCCGTTGGCAACCTGCTTTTGCGCAGTGATTTCCGGCGCGACCGACCAGCCATCCACCGGCTCCCACAGCAATTGGACGCGACCGCCAAATTCCTTGATATTATTATAGTCATCCTTGGCGATGTCGGAATTGTCGAGATTGAAGAAGGTCGCCGGGTTTTCGTCTCCCAGCGTATAAACGGCCGGATCGCCATTGTTGAGCAATCCGTTATTGGGCCTATTGTCGATATAGCCGCCATCACGCCGGTAATAGCCCATGGCGCGGACCGCCAATGTGTCGCTTAGCGGCACGTTGATGTAGGATTCGAGCTGGCCGCCAAAGTCCCCCTTGCCATATTTATTGGCCTCGACATCGTAGCCGAACTCGAACTTGTCCATATTGGGCTTGTTGGTGATGATGCGGATGGTGCCGGCCAGCGATCCCGCGCCATAAAGCGTGCCCTGCGGCCCGGCCAGCGCTTCTACGCGCTCCAGATCATAGGCATGGATGTCGGGCACTTCCGTGCCCGTGATCGGAATGTCGTTCAGATAATAGCCAACCGAGGCATAAGCGCCGCCCGCTGGCACGATGCCGCGGAAAAAGGCGGTGTTCCGGCCTGGCCCGATCCCCTCGAACGATACGGACGGCAACAGGGTGGCGAAATCGCTCAAGCCCTTGACCTGCCGCTCCGCCAGCGTTTCAGCACCCAGCGCCTGCATGGAAATCGGCACTTTCTGGATGCTCTGTGCACTGCGGGTTGCCGTGACAACGATTTCAGTGAGGCCACCGCCCGCTTCGTCGGCAGGTGATGTCATGGCTGGATCAGCGGCTTGGTCAGCAACGGCACTGGCCGCGCGCGCCATGCCTGTAGCGCCCAGCCCGGCCAATATGGTGGTCACGCCCAATATCTTCACAAGTTGCGACCGGCGACGAGACGGAATTTTCATAGTGTTGGACTCCCCCTTGAAAAGATGCCCTCCACTCTCCCAAAATCGCGGTTATCCCGCGCGATTATGACGCATTGCAGCGTATTTTCAGCTGGCGTGTCACAAGCCGAATTTCGCAAGGGCAAAACAGCCCCACGACCGGAAACGGCGCACGCCTCCAGACCTGCCGAACGACGGCATGGCATCACAATTTACCTGTATACCCCTTGGACTTTCGCTATTTCGTACGCTTGTCCAAGTTTGATAATGCTGTAACGATGGCAGGAGTCAACAGCCTAATTTTGCTGTTCCCGCCCTTCGGTCGCTCCTGTTGTTGCGCAACTGCAATATCCTGTTCATTGTGCAAACGAGAAAGGAAGTAAAAGCCTCCATGGACGCTGCTTCGCACCCGCCGGTCCCCCCTTCCCGCGCACTGAACGTGGCGGTAGATCGCGCTGCCAAGCTGCTGGACACCCGGCCGGCAGAGGCTTTGGCGCATGCAGAAGAGATACTGACAAAAACCCCCGGCCTGCCGCCCGCCGAACTGGTCGCTGCCCAGGCTTTGCGGCGCTTGGGCCAGCCAGACGCCGCTCTCTCGCGGCTTGCAGCGCTTGCCCGTCGCCAGCCGAACGTGCCCGCCCTGTTATGGGAACTCGCACAGGCTGCGAGCGAAACGGGCGATAGTGCGCAGGCTATCGCCGCGCTGGAACGCCTGGTCCGCCAACAAGCCGGTGTGGCGAGCGGCTGGTTCCTGCTGGCGCGCGAATTACGGAAAGTCGGCCGTGACGACCAGGCATGGCGCGCAGACCTGTCGGGCATCCATGCCTCATCGCGCGACCGCGATTTGCTTGAAGCAGCGGTGGCAATGAATGAGGGTCGGCTGGACGATGCCGTTGCGAGTCTGCATGCACGGCTTGCCCGGTTGCCGGACGATCCCGTCGCTGCGCGGTTGCTGGGCGAAATTCACTGGCGTCGCGGGGATATGAGCGCGGCCCTGATATTGGTCGAACGCGCTGTCGCCACCGCCCCCGGCTTCGATCTGGCGCGCGATTTTCTCATCCGGCTGCTGCTCCAGAACAACCGCCTGACCGACGCGCTCGCCCACGCGGATATTCTGGCGCAATCTCCGCTCGACAATCCGGGCTATGCGCTGCTGCGTGCTTCGGTGCTGGTGCGGCTGGGCGATCAGGCGCAGGCGGCCGCCATTTATGAAGGCCTGCTGGCACAAAAGCCGGATCAACCGCAACTCTGGCAGAATCTGGGCCATGCGCTCAAGACGCTGGGGCGGCAGGCGGAGGCAATTCATGCCTATCGCCAGGCGGTGCGCTATCTGCCGACCATGGGCGAAGCCTGGTGGAGCCTTGCCAATCTCAAGACCGTCAAGCTCGACGCAGCGGATATTGCCGCGATGGAACAGGCGCTGTCGATGCTGGCGCCGGAGGCGGCGACACGGAGCGAGGACATCTTCCACCTCCATTTTTCACTCGGCAAGGCGCTGGAGGACGCGCGCGATTATGCCGCTTCCTTTGGTCATTATGATCGCGGCAACCGCCTGCGCCGCTCGCTGCTATCCTATGATGCCGATGAATTTGCCGCGGAAGTCAAGGCAACGAAAGCCTGCTTTACTGCCGCCTTCCTCACGCGAATGGGAAAAGGCGGCGCCGCTGCGCCCGATCCCGTCTTTGTGGTCGGCCTTCCCCGGTCCGGCTCCACGCTGGTCGAACAGATACTCTCCAGCCACAGTCAGGTTGAGGGGACGATGGAACTGCCGGAGATGATGATCATCGCCAGCCGCCTGCAATCACGCATCGACGAAGGCGAATTCCCTGATTTTGCCACGATGATCGCGTCGTTGACGCCAGCCGACCGGCAACGGCTGGGCGAGGAATATATCGATCGCACCCGCGTTCACCGCCAGAGCGACAAGCCCCGCTTCATCGACAAAATGCCCAATAATTGGCAGCATGTTGGCCTGATCCGGCTGATCCTGCCAAACGCCAAGATCATTGACGCGCGTCGCCATCCGATGGGCTGCTGCTTTTCAGGATGGAAACAGCATTTCGCTCGCGGTCAGGCCTTTACTTACGATTTGAGCGAGATCAGTCGCTATTATCGCGATTATGTGGCGCTGATGAGCGCGTTCGATGCGGCAGCGCCCGGCCATGTCCACCGTGTGCATTATGAACATATGGTCGCCGACACGCCCCGCGAAGTCGCGCGGCTGCTCGACTATCTCGGCCTGCCGTTCGAGGAGGCATGCCTTGCCTTCTGGCGGACGGAGCGGGCAGTCCGCACCGCGAGTTCGGAACAGGTGCGTCAGCCGATCTTCACTGATGGCGTCGATCATTGGCGGCATTTCGCGCCTTTGCTCGGTCCTCTGGAAGAGGCGCTGGGACCGGAAATCGCAGCCTATCCGGCCTGACGCTCCCGCCCTATGATCCCACTGACATTGGCGACAGCGAAACTCACCCCATGAAGATTGCGCCGCTGTTCGACGCCGGGGATTGGGCGTGGATGGCCGCTGGCATGGATGACCCCATCCTGCACAGAATAGATTCCACGCGGGCAATCCCAATCGAGGGTGACGCCGAAGACCCCGTCGAGACTGCCCGGATAGCAGGCCTGTCCGTCAACATCGCGCGCCGCGACAATCTGAATTTCTGCAACCCTGGCCCGCTCCACTACCGCCGCAAAAGCCGCGCTGTGCGCCGGATTGATGGTCCCAAGACTGAGATTGATCAGATCGACCCGCGCCTCGACCGCCAGATCAATCGCGCTGACGAGCGCCCGCGCACTGGCGCGAAGCGCCGCATGAAAGACCCGGATCGGCAGGCATAAGGCATCGGGCGCCTGATCCATGATGGCAGAGGTTACGGCCGTGCCATGGCCCAGGTCGTCCAGCGTATCGCCTTGGGTAAAGCTGCCATCGCGCGCCACGGAAAAGCCCGGCAATAGGCGCGCGGCATCAATATGCGGATGGTCGGGATGCACCCCGCTGTCGATGATCGCGATCCGTACCGGATCAGGCATGAACCGGCTCACCGCGCCGCTCTACCCTAGCGCGCCCGTCCGTCAGCGTCACGATCATGTCGGCCAGCTGCGCCATGGCGGGCTTGTGCGTGATGATGATGATGGTCGCATCGGGCAACGCCCCGCGCAGCCGCCCTGCAATCAATTGCTCCGTTTCCCCGTCCAGCGCCGATGTCGGCTCGTCGAGTATCAGGATGCTGGGCGAGCGCAGCAATGCCCGCGCGAGAACGATCCGTTGCCGCTCCCCCGCCGACAATGCCATGCCACGCTCCCCCGCCCGCGTGTCGTACCCCAGCGGCAGCCGCGCGATAAAATCGTCCAGCCCCGCCGCATGGGCGGCAGCCTCTATCTGGGCCTGTCGCACATCCGGAAGCGCAAAGCCGATATTCGCCGCGATCGTATCGTTAAACAGATAGGGCGACTGGTCGACCAGAATGATCTCCCGCCGGACATCGTCAAGCACATAGTCGCGCAGGTTACGGTCATTGACCATCACGCGCCCGGCATCGGGATCAAGATAGCGCACCATCAGGTCCGCCATGGTCGATTTTCCTACTCCGCTCGGTCCAAGAATCGCGCACAGGCTGCCCGCTGCTATCGTGAGGTCGATATCGCGTAGCACGACGTCACGATCATAGCGCATTGCCACCCGTTCGAACCGGATCGCTTGCGCCCGCTCCAGCGGCACTGGTTCGGCGCCCTCGACCACATCGGGCTTTGTATCAAACAATTCGAATATCCGGCCCAGCGAAACCCGTGCCGACGCGAGGCCAGACGTCAGCCCCATCAGCGTCTGGATCGGCGATAGCAGCCGCATATGATAGGTCATGAACGCGACCAGCGTACCGATGCTCATGCCATCTTCGATGATGCGCCAGCCGCCATAGAGGATCACTGCCGATGTCGCAGCGGTCATCAGCGTGCCGGGCAACGCGCCAGTCATGTAGGAGGCTATCTGCATCCGCAACATTGCGCCGACAAAGGCATCATTCTTCCGCTGGAAGCGTCCGACCTCATGCTCGCCCGCGCGTAGCGAAGCCACCACCCGCATGCCCATGATCGTATCGACCAGCAAGCTGCCCAGGTCCGCACCCTTTTCCCGCATGTCACGGGTCAGCGCGATCAACCGCCGCTGATAGTAAGCGAATGTCGCGAGACTTGCCGGGACCAGCACGACGCTTACCAGGAACAACCGCCAGTCGAGCCACAGCATCATGGCCACGCAGCCGACGAAGAAGAGCAGGTTGCTGACGACCGATAGCATGGTATCGGACGCGATCCGCTGCACATCGCTTACATCGCTGTTCATCCGCGATACGAGATCGCCCAGCCGGAAGCTGCCGTAAAAGCGTGGCGAAAGCGTCTGGAGATGGCGCAGTAGGGCCGCGCGAATATCATAGAGCATCGCCGCCGACAGGGCGACATAGCGATAGCTGGCGAGGATGTTGACCGCGAACCCGGCAACGGTCACGCCAATCATGATCGCGGCGATCCGTACCAGCGCGCCCATATCTCGTCGCAAAAGCGCCTGGTCGATCATCAATTTGGACAGATAGGGCTGCGCCAACCCCAGCGCGGTCGACACAAGGCTGATCGCCAGAACCACCATCAGCGCGCCGCGATAGGGCCGCAGGAAGGGGCTTAGTCGCTTGTAAGTGCTCCAGTCGGCAACCGGCGCGGGCGTTGCGCAACTCATGCCGCCTGCTGCCGGGGCACCAGCCGGAACCCGTCCAGCACGAAGGCTGGCTCCGGCATCTTCGCCAGCAGGCCGGTGCACCAGCGATGCCCGTCCATCAATGCATCATGCTGCGCCCGCCACCAGTCACCCGTCCCGCCGCCGGCGTAGAATTGCGCACAGAGCGCCAGATGCCGCCGCATCGCCGCGATCAGCATGGACTGATAATGGGTCAGCAATGCCGCGCGATCGCCGCCCTCTGCAATGCCGATCAGCAGCGCGGAGGCCAATATGCCTTCCCGCACCGATTGCGCGGTGCCATCGCCACAGAGCGGATCGAAGCCCAATGCCGCGGTGCCACAGGCCAGCCAGTCGTCGCCGCACAGGGGCAGATGCAGCCGTGGCGCTGCGGGAAAGGGCATGGAGGCCGCCCCGACGGCGTCGACCACTGGCGCAATCAATCCGCTCTGCGCCAGCAGGTCGTCCAGAGACCCGCCTACCCCCAGCAACCAGCCTTCCCCCGTTCCGGCGGGCACCAGAAACAGCCAGCCATCCGGTACCGCCTCTACCATGCCCTCCTGCGCGCAAGCCGGGTCCCGCAAGCGTATCTTCACGGCGACGGCGTTGCGATCACCAAAGATACGCATCTCGCCCGATGGCTGCGGCGGCGCGGCGTGAATGGAGAAATCGACCGGCACGGGCCCGGCGGCAGGTTTGTCGCTGGCCAACGCCGCCTGCACCGCTTCTTCCGACACCAGAGCCGCGCTGTGGGGGACCGCCACCGGCGCACCACCCCAGGCAATCACTCGACGCTTGATCCTGGGACTATCTGCAAAGAGGCCGGGCCGCCCGAACACGTCGCGCAGGAGCGCCAGAGCGGGATCGCTCAACAGGATCGTCGGCACCGGCGTGCGATGAGCGGCTTCGCTTGCGACCCGAAGGCCCGCTCCATGCAATAGATGTGCGCATGTCGTCGCCGCAATCCCGCTGCCCCGGATGCCGACGATCAAGCGCCTTTGGCTCATTCCACTGCGACCATGCCTGCGCCAGTGGTGTCATAGCCCAGATCCAGCGTCACCTCATGCTTGAGCGTTCGGGCGTCATAGACTTCCAGATCATAGCTCGCGCCATAAATATATAGTTTCGCGCCATCGATGGACATGCCCAGGCGGAAACGCGACCGGCATGGAAACTCCGCCTTGTCGACCACGGCATTGCTGGCCATGTCCATATGCCAAAATTCGCAGCGCTTATTGCCATATTTGCCGTTGGTGACGACGGTGTAGGCCTGCTTGCCGTCGGGCGTAACCTGTAGTCCGGCCATCGCGTCTGGTGCAGGGCCGATGGGAGTAAAATCGAACTGCCGGGTCGACAAATCGAAGCGCGCCAGGCCGAACATCTTGTTATGGACATAGGTGTCGGCGGCATTGAACAGCGCCACATATTGCCCCGGTGTACGGATGGCGTCCAACGTGCCGCCAAAGCCGACATTTTCCATGCCGGTGCCTTCCGGCTTGGCCAGGTCGATCCGGTCCGTCACCTTGAGCGTCGCTAGGTCGATGATCGCGACCTTTTCCCCGAAGGCGTAGAGCGTTTTACCGTCTGGCGACACTTTATACCCCGCGCGCCAGCTGCCGGAACGTTCATCCTCCTTGTCGAGCTCGGCCGTCCGGACGACCTTTTGCTGTTTCAGGTCGATGACGCCATACATGGGCTTGCTGACGGTATAGCGGTCTATGCCCTTGTCGAATTTGGAGAGGACGGTGTAGAAATAGCGACCCGTAGGATCGGGCACCCCGCCCCAGAAACGATAGCGGGTGGTGCCGTCGTTCAGGCTGAATTTGTTGATCACCTTGCGCGTCGCGGTGTCGATCACCTCAATCCCGCCGGTGGTGATGGTCGTTACATAGATGCGCTTGCCATCGTCGGACAATTGCATCGACGTGGGCAGGCCGGTGTCCAGCTTGATCGTGCCGGTGACGGCCCCCTTGCTTTCTTCAAACACCAGAAGGCGGTCGGGATAGGAGCCCATGAACAGCGTAGCTGCGTGCATGGGCGCAGCGCCCAGCATCGCCAGGCCAGCGCCCAGCATCAGACGAAATTTATGCATGGCGGCCCTCATGGGAAAACGAGATCGAGATTGCGCCAATCCTTGGTCGCGGTAGCGCAGTTACTGGCCCAGTCTGGCGAATAGTTGACATGATCGGGCACCTGAACCGGCCAGAAACAGGTGACGTAGCAATCATAAATATCGCGCTCGACCGGCTGGCACAGCCCCGCCGTCCCGCCACTGGCATCGACTTCCCAGCCAGGGGAAAAGGAGAGCGAACAACCCATCGGCACATGCGGACGCGGCGTCTGCTGAAGGGCGACGACATCCTCCTCCATGTCCGCATCAGGGGAAGCGGCTGCCTCCATCTGCGTCACGGCCTCGTCGATCCGCTGCGCCTTTTTATTGATGGCGCGAAGATGCTTCATGACAACCCCTTTCTTTCGGCAAAGCGTTCCAGGAAGCCCGGATTACGCACCGACAAAATGCCGTAGATACGCAGGCAGGTGTCGGTCCACTGGCGTATCCAGTCGCAATAGTGGAGGTTGGCGTGGCCGGTATCGCCATAGCGGACAAATGCTTCATGATGGCATCCGCCCGCACAAAGCGGCCGCGCCCAGCAGCTCTGGCAGTCATATTTCGCCTGGACATGCCCCTTGGCCAAGAAATCGCCCTGCTTGACGCGGTCTATGCCGCTGGAGACATGCCCCATGCTATGCGTGTCAGCGTCCGTGAAGCGATGGCAGGGCGACAGGTCGCCCGAAGGACTGACCCCCATGAGGCCCAGCCCAGCGCCGCAGGGGTGCGATTTGTTGACGCCTGAAATCAGCTCGCTGATCGTTTCGCTAACATTGGTGAAGCCGTGCGACTCCCCGCGCAGGGCATATTCCAGCCACTCGTCCGCTAGGCTGTTGAACTGCGCCAGCACGCTATCCATGCCGTTGCCGTCCAGAGAATAGGCGCGCGTCTCCCCCGTCGTCACCGGCGCGAAGCCGACCTCGTGGAAGCCCAGATCATCCTTCAGATGGCGGAAGATGCGGACGACATCGGTCACACCTTCGGTCAGCGTCACCCGCGCGGTGATCGCCCGCGTCTTGTGATGCGCGATCAGCGTGCGCAGGCGCGGCTCGATCACCGCATAGCTGCCCTTGCCATTCTTGAAGACGCGATGCTTGTCCTGCAATTCCGGCGGGCCGTCCATCGATACGGTCACGCCGATGCGATTGTCCGACAGGAAGGTGACGATCTCAGGCGTCAGCAGCGTTGCATTGGTCGTGAGGCTGTAGGTGATGTCCTTGCCGGCTGCGTTCGTAGCTTCATTGGCGTAGGCCACAACATCGCGTAACAGCTTGAAATTCATCAAGGTCTCACCACCAAAGAAGGTGATGTGCACCGACTTGCGGCCGATTGCCTCCGCGATCAGCAGATCGACCGACGCCATCGCCGTTTCAAGCGTCATATATTTGGGTTTGCCCGCTGGCGTCGCGATCTTGTCCGCGCCGAATTCGTAACAATAAGTGCAGGCCAGATTGCATTGATTGGTGACGTTCAGCACCAGCGCCTGCAACGGAAAGTCCGCCGGAGGAGCCTGGGGCGCCTCTGCAACCGGCATGGCGTGGCCCAGATGGATGAGCCGCGCCTGCCGCAATTCGCGCACCAGCCCATCGGCTTCTTCCGCCGTGCTGCCTTCGGCTACCAATTCGCGCACGAGCGCTGCGTGGGTAAGTTCCTGTCCATCAAGTCGGCCCAGAACCCCACGAACATGGGTGTCAATTTCGAAGATGGCGCCCGCGCTTACCAGATAGACGAATTCGCTGCCGCCTGCATCAAAGCCGTGATATTCCGCCCGGCGATAGGTGGGTGCCTGCATCACGGTCATTGCGACACCTCCGGTTGATCTTGCTCTTACCCACAAGTGGTCGCGTGCGTGATTCGGCCTGCCGCGCGCCCATTGCGTGGCTGGAATCACCCATGATTCATTCTCCGGCACCTTTGGATAGTGAGGTGCCGGGATGGAACATAGCTGGGTGGACAAGGAAACGGCCGAGACCAATTTGGGTGATGCGCGGCTGAACCGACGACTTGGAGCGATGCTTGAAGCACTTGAACAGCGCCCTGGGCAATCTCTGCCGACGGCTTTTCAGGACTGGTCGAATACTAAGGCCGCCTACCGGTTCCTCTCGAACGAGAACGTGAGCGAAGACAAAATCCTGGAAGGGCATTTTGCAGCATCCGCCTTGCGCATTCAGGCAACCGAAGGTCCGATCCTCATCTTGCAGGACACCACCGAATTCAATTTCAAGCGCGCGGATCCGGATAAGATCGGATTTACGAAAAGCTCGACTGGTCGCAAGTTGAAGGATGGCCGGTTCCAGAAGTTCACGATCTGCGGCCTTCTGATGCATGTCAGCCTTGCGATTACGCCAGATGGACTGCCGTTGGGTCTCACGGCGGCGAAATTCTGGTCACGCTCCAAGTTCAAGGGAACTGCAGAGCTCAAGCGCAGGGTCAATTTGACCCGAATTCCCATCGATCAAAAGGAAAGTATCCGTTGGCTTGATAATTTGCGCCGGTCTACCGAATTGGCTGGAGAGCCGGGGCGATGTGTACATATCGGAGACCGCGAAAGCGACATTTACGAGCTTTATTGCTTGGCTGAAGAGCTCGGTACCAAATTCCTCGTGCGCAGCTGCGTCGACCGCCTGGCTCAAGATGGCAAGACGACCATCGCCCAAGTTATGGAAAGGACGCCGTGCAGCGGGACCCACGAGATCCAATTCCGCGATGCGAAAGGCAAGGAGCAGCGGGCAGTGCTATCGATACGATATGCAACAATGACGGTCCGGCCTCCAATCGGAAAACAGAAGAAATACATAAACCAAGAGCTTCAGATCATCCATGCCGAAGAACTCAATCCGCCGGAAGATCGCGAACGGATTCACTGGAAGCTTATAACTAATTTGCCTGTCAAAAACCACGCCGATGCCGTGCATAAGCTTGACTGGTACTCCAAGCGCTGGAAGATCGAGACATTCTTCCGGACCCTGAAAACCGGGTGCCGGATCGAAGAACTTCGCCTGACTACGATCAACCGCTTGGCCAATTGTATCGCCTTGTGCTGCGTCGTTGCCTGGCGCGTGTCATGGCTGACGATCCTGGCTCGTGAGGCTCCAGAGGCCACGCCTGCTGCCGTCTTCACCGAAACGGAGCGCAACCTTCTCGATAGCTCGACGCCAAAGTTGAGACGCGCGCCATCCCGCAACCTCGCATTCTATGTCAGAGCCGTCGCAAGGCTCGGAGGCTACCTGGACCGCGCGTCTGACCCACCACCCGGCACGACCGTCATATGGAGAGGAATGACGCGACTCGCCGATCTCGTTGAGGGAGCTCGAATCTCGAGGCCCCCAGCAGGCACTTGTGGGTAAGAGCAAGCCGGTTGATCCCATTTCTGATAGGCTGGCACGGCGACAACCATGTAGGACCGGGCGGTCAACGGCTTGCCGAACTTGTCCTTTTCGACCTTGGCCGTAGCCACGACCCAAATATCGCCATAATTATTGCGACCAAAGCGGCGGGCGGGGTTCGGCCCTTCGCTGTTGGGAGTGAAGAGCGCGGCGGGACTGAGCGTGCCGACATATTTGGCGTCATCATCATAATAGACCGCCAGATATTCCTGGGTCGACCAGGTGACGTCGACAGGCCCCACTGCAATATCGTCGGCCGTCCCCTGCTTGCCGTCGATGCCATTTTCGAAGCCTGTCGCCTCGAACTGGGCGTAGCCTTTGGGGAATTTGATCCCGCCCAATCGCGACAGAGCGGTTTCCGGTGTCACCTTGATATAATCAATCTTGCTGTAGACCGGGAAAGCCTGTTCCAGCACCGCGCCACCGACCGCGACATTGCGCTGTCCCGACGCCGCCCCGGCGGCGACGTCAGCCATCACCACCAGTTCCTGTGGGCTGGCCGACAGTATTTTCGTCGCGGTCACGCCCATGCCCAGATCAATGTTGGCGGGCGTAAGCGAAGCGGGCAGATTGTGCCCGACGATGCGGAACTGCGCGCCCTTGGTCCCGGCCTTCACCGGACCGGGGATGACGGCCAGCACCGCTGGCGCAGCCGTTGCGCGGGTCAATTTCACGTCCAGCCCGAACTCCTGATAATCGCCCCAATACCAGCGCCCCACCGCACTTTGCTGGTCCGGCGCGAACCACATTGTTTCGCGCGCAGCGCTGCCCAGATCATCGGGCCTGCCAGCGACGGCCGCGCCTTTTGACGATCCGCGCCAACTATAACCGGCGTAGACGATGCCCGCCCCGCTGCGGTTCACCGACGCTCCATTGTTGAGCGAGCGCAGCACACTGCTGGTCAGGAATTCGTCCGCTGCCTTGCCGGGCTTGATACTGAAGCTGCCCACGAAACGCCCCTGCCCCGGCGCCGATGCCACGACCAGCCATTCGCCCGCCAGACGCGGCACGCTCTGGCGCGATCGCCATGCGGCCCATTCGGGCGTGTGCAGCGGCGCGGCCTTCGCCAAATAGCCAAGCGCATATTCGCCGCGCAGCATCTTGTCCTTGGGATCGCGGCCCGCCGGTTGCTCGCTATCCTCGGCCGGGCGTCGATATTGAGCGTCCGCCTGCGAATACATGGCGACATGCAGATCCTGTAACTGCTTCCATTCCAGCTTCGACCGCCGCCAGGACAATGGCTGGGCAAAGCTATGGCAGGCAGCGCACGCCCCGCGCATGGTTTCGTTGGGGATATTGGTCTCGTCGATCATCCGCTTTTCGGCCAGATACATGACCGGCAGCGCCTCTTGCGGGGCCAAGCCATGCGACGAAGAGAGGGATTTAACGATAGCGCGCGATTCTTCGGGCGTGATCGCCAGGCCATTCAACCGGACCATACGCTTGATCGCCTGAGACCAGCCTTCAGGCGTGGTGCGGACCCAGCTGATCCGCGACAAATTCCCCTTGGCATCGGGCGCGTGGCAGGTGCCGCATTTTTCCTTGACCAGCGCGTCTGCAACCGGGATCCCCGGATCGCTTTCCTTCATAAGCGCGCCATCCGGCCCGCCATCGGCCTGCGCGAACAGGATCGATGTAGAAAACAGCGCCAGCAACCCGAATTTCGAGACCGTTACCCGCTTCACCCCGTTTCCCCCACAAGCACCGTAAGATGCGCGAAACCCAAGCTTAGGCAGACGCACACCGTGCGCTATCGTCTCGGAAACGTATGGCGTAGTGGAAATCCGCCATAGGAAACTGGACAGCTATCAAGATTTTTTCAAACGGGCTGATCGGCCGCTTCCGACCCCCAATCGCGATACTTGCGCGAAGGGGGGGGCACGCCGATCCCGGCATGACAGCATCCTGAAATGGCCGCCCGGAATCAGTCGCGCCAAAACCCATCGCGCTACCCGGCCGGGTTGTTTTCAGACCAGCATCTCGGCCGTCACCGGAAGTGATCTGATGCGTTTGCCGGTCGCGGCGTGGATGGCATTGACCAGTGCGGGAATGACTGGAGGCAGCGCGGGTTCGCCCAGGCCCGTCGGAGGGTAATCGGTCTTGACGAATTCGACATGGATGGTTGGCGTGTCGGGAATGCGCTGAAGCGGGTGGGTATCGAAATTGGCCTGCTCGATCGCTCCGGCGACCTGGGTGATGGCCTGCCCGGCGAGCGCCTGCCCCAGCCCTTCGATCACCGACCCCTGGACTTGGTGCAGCGCATTGATGGGGTTGATGATATGGCTGCCGACATCGCCTGCAACCCAGACCGTCCTGACTTTCGGCACGCCATCGGCAACGGCTACTTCCACCACTTCGGCGAAATAGCCGGCATGGCTGTAATAAAAGGCAAAGCCTTTGCCCTGCCCTTTGGGCAACGCCGTGCGGTTTGCCCAGTCGCCCATGGCCAGCGCCTTTTCGATCACGCCCCTTGCGCGCGCTGTAACGAAGGGAGGGCGATTGGCTCCCTGACTGACCTGCGCAGTCTTGGACAGGAGTTCGAGCATCAGCGTAGGCAGATCCTTGCCCGCCGCCGCCGCGACCTCATCCATGAAAGCCTGATAGACGAAGGCCAGCGCATTGGAGCCGGGGGCGCGCAGCCAGCCGGTCGGCATGTTGGTGGACAGGAAACTTTGCTCGAACAGCACATGGTCGATCAGACCCGCGGGCAGTTCACCGGGTGACAGTTCGGCCGACCGCACGGGCTTGCCATCCTTGCCAAAGGTGATGAAATGATCGTGGAAGGCAGTCAGTGCCCCATCCTTGTTGAGCGCGGCACGGAAGCCGTGCCAGCCTGCCGGGCGATAGAAATCGCGGCGCATGTCGTCAGCGCGGGTGAAGAGCAGTTTGACTGGTACGCCCGGCACTTGCGCGGCGATGCGCGCCGCCTGCACCATATAGTCGTTCATGAGCCGCCGCCCAAAACCGCCGCCGATACGGGAGAAATTGATGCGGATCTTCTCCGGCGGCAGGCCCAGCGCCTGGGCGACCAGTCCGCGCCCGCTCTCCGGATTCTGGGTCGGCGCCCAGATTTCGATGGCGCCATCCTTGAACAGGGCCGTGCAATTTTGCGGCTCCAGCGTGGCATGGGCGAGAAAGGGGTAGCTATAGTCTGCGGTCACGACCTTGTCCGCCGACGCGAAGGCGCCATCGACATTGCCAGTGCGGACGATATTGCCGTCCGCCTTGCCCTTCGCACGGGTCGCGGCCTGCGCGGCATAGCCCTGGGTCGAAAAGCCGGTGACCGCACTGTCGTCCCATTCGACTTTCAGCGTCTCGCGCGCCTGATTGGCGGTCCACCAGCTTTTGGCGAGGATCGCGACACCATCATAGCCGGATTCAGGGGTGCCATCGCCCTTGATCGTCAGCACATGGGCAATGCCGGGCAGCGCGCGCACTGCGTCCATATTGGCCGATTTGAACGTGCCGCCAAATGCCGGGCAGGTTTCCAGTACAGCATGGAGCATGCCCGGCAGCTTGACATCGATGCCGAACAGCGGCTTGCCCGCGACGATGGCAGGCGTGTCGACACCGCCGACCGACTGCCCGATGATATGGAAATTTGCCGGGTCTTTCAGTTTGAGCGTCGTGGGATCGGGGGCTGGCAGCTTCGCCGCTGCGCCTGCCAGTGTGGCGTACGGGATCGACTTGCCGGTTTTGGGGTCGGTCACCTTGCCGCTGCCGGTCGTCAGCATCTCTGCCGCAACGCCCCATTGGGCTGCTGCAGCGGCGACCAGCATCGCGCGCGCCGCCGCTCCAGCCTGCCGCATGGGGAGCCATTCACGCGGGGTCGTCCGGCTGCCACCCGCGCTCTGCCCGCCGAAAATCTTGGCGTCGGCATGGGTTTGTTCGATGCTGACCTGCGCCCAGTCGACGTCCAGTTCCTCAGCGATGAGCATCGGCAGCATCGTCTTGGCGCCCTGGCCGATTTCAGCATTTTTCGCGCCGATGATGACGCGATTGTCCGGCAGGATGCGGATGAAGGCGTTGATGATGACCGGCGTGCCGTCCGCCGCCTGCGCGATCGGCACGGCAAAATCGAACAGCAATCCGCCGCCCGTGATCAGTGACGCGGAAATGAACCCGCGGCGGGAGAGTGTCGCGCGGCTCATGCTGCGGCCGCCTTGATCGCGGCGCGGATGCGGACATAGGTGGAGCAGCGGCACAGATTGCCCATCATCGCGGCGTCAATATCCTCGTCGGTGGGCTTGGGCGTCTGGCTGAGCAGTGCGGTGGCGCTCATGATCTGCCCGGCCTGGCAATAGCCGCACTGAGGGACGTCCTGGGCGATCCAGCTGGCGGCAATGCGCTTGCCAACGTCAGTGGCTGCCGCGCCCTCAATCGTGGTGACCGCTGCGCCCTTCACATCGCCCAGCAGGGTCTGGCACGACCGCACCGCCTGTCCGTCGACATGGACGGTGCACGCGCCGCAAAGCCCGGCGCCGCAGCCGAATTTGGTGCCGACCAGGTCAAGATCCTCGCGCAACACCCATAGCAACGGCTTGGCCGGATCACCCTCCACCTGCCGCGTCTTGCCATTTACCGTCAGACTGATCGCCATGCCGCCCACCTTTGACTATGTCGCGCGCATTAGATGCTGATCTGCACCCATCTGTCCAGTCGGTTCAGCGATGGGGCGGCGCGCGCTGCGCTTCTTCGATCATTCGTTGGACGGGGATGAACCGCGCAACCAGCACATCCTATTTTCGCCTGGCCGCCGCCGCTGCAAGACGGTCAAGCGCGCGGCGTTCTGCCGGGCTGGCGCTATTATAGGCTTCCTCCGCAACCAGAGCGCGCCAGCGATCCAGGCGGGTGGGCGTCAAGACGCCATTTGCGATCGCCATTTGGACCGCGCAACCCGGTTCGCTGTTGTGGGCGCAGTCCGAAAAGCGGCACTGCTCGGCCGCCTCGACAATGTCGGCGAACACAGCGGCAAGGCCCGACGCCACATCGGTAAGCTGCAATTCGCGCATCCCCGGCGTGTCGAGCAGCCAGCCGCCATGGTCCAGCCTATGCATTTCCCGCACTGTCGTGGTGTGCCGTCCGGTGTCGTCGGCTGTGCGGACGGCCTGGGTCGCGACAGTATCAGAGCCGCGCAATGTGTTGACCAGCGTGGATTTGCCGACGCCGGACGATCCGACAAGCGCGACCGTTTGACCCATGCCACACCAGCGCGACAGGCGGGCGGCGCTGGCGGGGTCTTTGCCATTGATGCTCTCCACCTCCAATCCCGGCTGCAAATCGCGCGCCGCCGCTGCAAAAGCCTCTGGCTTGTCGGTCAGATCGGTCTTGGTCAGGACGATTACGGGATGAACCCCTACGTCGCGCGCCAGGATCAGATAACGCTCCAGCCGGGAGATGCTGAAATCCTGATTGCAGGAGGCGACGATGAACAGCGTATCGACATTGGCAGCGATCAACTGCGTTTTCTGGTCACCACCTGGCGCGCGCCGTTTGAACAGGTTGGCGCGCTGCAAGATGTGCGTGATCTGGCAAGTGGCGCTGTCGACAAGCACCCAGTCGCCGACGGTGGGATGATCCTCCGCCGCCAAGCCGTCGCCAAAGCCGGGCTGAATGTCTCGAGTCCCACCCTCGCCAGCGACCACGATCTTACCGCGATGCACGGCCATAACGCGAAACGGCCTGGACGCGCTATCGCCCAATTCTGACATTTGCGCGCTGAAAAACGGGCGCCAGCCAAGCTCATCCAAGGTCTTATCAACGGAGTCCATAATTGCTGCATGCCGCTCAAATGGCGGTTTGTATAGGGACGCCTTGCAGCTGTTACAAAGTGACGCCGCGTTTCCAGATACCGATTGAACGCTCATCATTGCGTTCGTTGCACGCCGGTTCGCCGCTGGCGACCGCGATGATGCGATCCAGCAACGCGCTGGCCGCTGCGTCCATGCCATGGGTCAGGACCATACCTGCATCAAAGTCGATCCAGCCTGGCTTGGCCGCCGCAAGGGCAGAGTTGGAGGCGATCTTCATCGTCGGCACAGGGCTGCCAAGCGGCGTGCCGCGGCCAGTGGAAAACAGCGTCAGTGTCACTCCTGCCGCCGCCAATGCTGTCGTCGATACAGCATCGTTGCCCGGTGCCTCCAATATAGTCAGGCCTGTCCGGGTCGCGATATGGCCATAATCAATGACATCGACGACGTTAGAGAGCCCACCCTTCTGCACCGCGCCGAGCGATTTTTCCTCCAGCGTGGTGATGCCGCCTGCAATATTGCCTGGACTGGGATTTTCGGAAACCGGTTCACCATGGTCCAGAAAATAGCGTTTGAACCGATTGACCACCCGAGTCAGCCGATGGAAAACAGCCTCATTTTCCGCGCGCACAAGCAGCAATTGTTCCGCCCCGAACATCTCGGGAATTTCGGTCAGGACCGCGGTGCCACCCGCCTGCGTGACCGCATCGGCCATCCGGCCGATCAGGGGGTTGGCGGTCAGGCCGCTCATAGCGTCGGAACCGCCGCATTTGACCCCCAGCCGCAGCGCCGACAACGGTACGGCCTGGCGCACATCCTGCGCCATCCGTTCAGCCAGCGCCTCCAGTGCCGCCTTGCCCGCGGCAAATTCATCCTGCTCGCTCTGCGCCCTTACCGTGCGTATCCGTGCGCGCATTTCCCGCGGAATCCGGGTCAACATAAGGTCGAGTTGATTGGATTCGCAACCGAGCCCTAAAATCAGCACTCCGCCAGCATTGGGATTTTGTGCCAGTGCGGCCAGGATCGCGCTCGTGCCATCCAGATCATGCCCCAATTGCGAACAGCCAAAAGGATGGTTGAATGCATGAACGCCATCGACATGATCGCTAACCAGCCCCTCCCCCCAGCGCGCCAGTCGTTCGCCCAAGCGTCCGACACAGCCCACCGAGGGTAAAATCCATATTTCGTTGCGGATACCGACACTGCCGTCCTGCCGCACATAGCCCATAAAACCGGGCTGCGTATCAACCAGCCTTTCGACCGTCTCAACAGGCTTGGCCACATAATGATAGGCCAGTTCGCCGCGCAGCGCGGTTTTCACATTGTGGCTATGCACATGTTGGCCAACGCCGATATCCCGTGTCGCCACCCCGATCGGGGCACGATAGCGGCGGACGGCGCTGCCTGCAGTTATGTCATGGACCGCAAATTTGTGGCCCGGTGCAATCGCGTCGACAAGGGTGACTTGGCAGTCAGCCAAGACGACCACCTGCCCTGGCACGAGCGGCGTCAACGCAACGGCTACATCATCGTCCGAGGCGACTTGCAGCGCCATGATTTCTGGGTCGGGCATGGGTCGTGCCTAAATCGTTGCCAGCGCTAGCACAAGTGCAATTGACGGCCAGTATCATGCCGGGACACTATTCACTGATACGCAGTAAAGCTGCTTCTGCGGCGCGGCGCAGATGGTCGGCCCAGATGTTTTGCCCTTGGCTATCGCCGATCAAATCCTGCCGCACTTCTATTTCCGCATAGAAAAGGTCGCGGGCAAACGCATGGAAAGGCACGGTAAAGTCGGTCGCGTCCATGGCATAGGGCACATTGTCCCCCACCGCCAGGACGCCGTCATCCCTTAACGTAGCCAGCATGGCATGGGCAAAATCGGTACGGCCACGACAATGCAGCACACCCACATCCCATGGTCGGGCGATCCCGTCCATGACCGGCGTGAAGCTGTGCAGCGACAGCAGGATGGTGTCGCGCCCGGACGCGCATCGCGCCGCAATCATGTCGCTGATCGCCCGATGATAGGGTGCGTGGATCGCCGCCACCCGCGCGGCGCGGGCCGTCGCATCCAGCGCTTCATTGCCATTGATACGGCTCCCGTCGGAAACTGCCGGGATCGCATCGTCGCGCACGGGATCGCGATTGCAATCGATGACGAGGCGCGAATAAGTCTGGTACAGAAAGGCCGCATCGAGCCGTTCGGCCAGCCTATGTCCCATTTCATGAACGCCAATATCGATGGCAATGTGACGCCGCCGGTCGGCAGCGCTCAGGCCAAGGTCGCCCAATGCAGCCGGAATGGCCGCTCCTGCATGATCGCCGATCAGCAGGAACGGGGAAGCGCCTGCTGCGTTGAATAGCCCGAACGGTGCCGGATCGTTCAGGTCCAACAATGCATCCGTCCCGTCTCCGGCCATCAGGATATTTCCCCATGCCCAAGCCGAAGACCCTTTTTGTTATCCGTCATAGCGGTCGGCACCGGGGTTTCCTGCGTAGTCATACCATCCTGATGCGCTTGCCGGAGCCATTTGGCCAGCGCCCCGGTCTGCACTGATCCCCGGCCCGCGTCGCCCTGCCCCAAACAATGCCATTAACGGCCGCTCCGTCGGCACCTTGAGGAAAGTCCCGTCCATGCTGATCCGTTGCGGATATGACATCAGATTTGAAACACAGAATAAGACAGCCATCATGGCGCTGCTCAGCCTGCACCCCTCCCGACATCTCGACTTGCGCACGCCCCAGCGGTTGCTGGCCGACCCGGATGTTCCGCTCTATCATTTTGAGGACGGGTTTGGAAATGTCGCCACGCGCCTCACCATTCCCGCAGGCGGCGTCACCCTGTCATGCGATTTCGTGATCGAGGATAGCGGGTTGGTGGACGTTCCCGCCCCCGACGGTCCGCATACGCCGGTCGAAGAATTGCCCGATGCGGTAATGCCTTTCCTGCTGGGCAGTCGCTATTGCGAGACGGACCGGTTGATGGCGGTCGCCTGGGGCAATTTCGCGCATTACACGACGGCCAGGGCACGGGTCGATGCGATCGTCGATTTCGTCCACAACCATATAGAATTTGGCTATCATCATGCCCGGTCGGACATGACCGCCTGGCACGCCTTTCAGGAACAGCGGGGCGTGTGCCGGGATTTTGCGCATCTGGCCGTTACCCTGTGCCGCTGCATGAACATTCCCGCGCGCTATTGCACCGGTTATCTGGGCGACATCGGGGTCCCGCCGGTCGACGCACCGATGGACTTCAGCGCCTGGTTCGACGTCTATATCGACGGCAACTGGTACACACGCGACGCCCGCCACAACCAGCCACGCATAGGCCGCATCCTGATGGCGCGCGGACGCGACGCTACCGATGTGGCGCTGACCACGGCATTCGGCCCGACCAATCTCGTCCGGTTCGACGTCCATACTGACGAGGTGCAATCGGCCGGCGAAAAATCATACTGATGGAGGTTAAGCCGGGCATAATCGATGCGACTTTCCGGAGGGATCGTCGTTGATGGACCAAGCAGTCGCCCGACGCCGGGGTGACTGCCACCCCCACAGGAGGAAATCCCCATGTCCGACAACAGCCACGATATTTCGACCCTCAACAGCCTGATCGCGACGACGATCGACAGCGCCGATGGCTACACCGAAGCCGCCAAGGACAGCGAGAATAGCCGCTTCACTGCCCTGTTCACCAGCCGTGCTGGCGAACGGCGCGCCATTGCCACCCGCTTGCAGCAGCAGGTCGCAGCGCTCGGTGGCAACCCGGAAGATGACGGCACTCTGCTGGCAGGCGCCCATCGCATGTTCCTTAACCTCAAGTCGGTCGTGACGGGCAATGATGACAAGGCGATCATCAACGAAGTCGAAGCTGGCGAAGATCATATCAAAGCCAAGTTCGAGGATGCGCTGGAAGACAGAAAGCTGAGTCCAGCCGTACGCGACCTGGTTGAAACCAGCTATATGTCGGTCAAAGCTGGCCATGACGAGATGCGCGACATCAAACATTCGATGCAGCATTGATGCTGGGGCGGCGGGGGCAACCTCGCCGCCTTTTTCGTTACCGGAGACCTGGACCGGGACAATGTCCGCCCGTCAGCGGGCGAACCTGAAAATTTTGAACTTTGACCTTGCCGTAGCGGTGTCGATCGCCATATTGTGCAGTGCAACATAATCCGCCGCCGATTATCATGGCCAGCTTGGCCACTCTTCAAGGCCGGAGGTCATTTCATGAGAAAATTGTCCGCGAATATCGCCCAGTTGGTGGCCATGCGCGCCGCCGCAGGTCCGACAATGGAGGCAAGCCAGCCGGGCCGATTGCGGGAGGTTGAATCCTTCGGCACCAATCCCGGCGCATTGAAGGCGAAATGCTACATCCCCGCGCAGATCGCTCAAAAGCCGGCACTGGTCGTCATCCTGCACGGCTGCACCCAGACTGCGGACGGCTATGATCATGGTGCTGGATGGTCACAGCTTGCCGATGATCATGGCTTCATCCTGCTGTTTCCAGAACAGCAGCGCTCCAACAATCCCAATCTCTGCTTCAACTGGTTTTCCCGCGCGGATAATGTCCGCGACCGTGGCGAAACATTGTCGATCCGCCAGATGATCGAAACCATGATCGACGCCCATGGGATCGACACATCGCGCATATTCATCACCGGCCTGTCGGCTGGGGGCGCGATGACCTCGATATTGCTGGCAAGCTATCCGGAATTATTCGCTGGGGGCGCGATCATAGCCGGGCTGCCCTTTGGCGCGGCCTCCAATGTTCAACAGGCGCTGGAGGCAATGCGCGCGCCAGACACACTCTCTGGCGACCAGCTTGGTGATCGCGTACGAAGCGCGTCCGATCATGCCGGTCCCTGGCCGCGCATTGCGATCTGGCATGGCGCGGCTGACCAAACTGTCAAGAGCAGCAATGCTGACGCAATCCTGGCCCAATGGCTATCGGTTCACGAATTGGACGAAGCACCGAGCTCGACTGAGGATATTGCCGGTCATCGCTATCGCATCTGGCACGACGCAAAGGGTCGCGCTCTGATCGAGGATTATCGCATCGCAGATATGGGCCATGGCACGCCGCTTGCCACCACCGGCAATGACGCATGCGGAACACCGATGCCGCACATGCTGGAAGCCGGTATCTCCTCCACACGACGGATCGCGGCGTCATGGGGCCTTCTGAACGATCAAAAGGTCGTACAACGTACAAAACCAATGGATCGAGCAACAGCAAAAACGCCCAATTCGCTTTCAACGACCAAGGCAGAACTTGAAACCCTATCGTCGGCCAAGCCGGCACGAGCCGCCGCGACCAAGGGCAGCGTTCAGAAGATTATCGAGGACGCGCTGCGGTCGGCAGGTTTGATGCGCTAGTACCAACAACAAAACATGCAGCTGTAAAAGCTCTGGTGGGCGATCTGCGTAGCGCGTGATTGAGATGTTTTTCGGGACAATAGGCAGTGAGGCTGGTCTTGCCAGCGGAACTGCGTATCCACGAGCTGTATCCATCGCCCGCCAAGGCAATATTAGCGGATATGTCTGATCTTATCCGTGTCGAATGTTCCGCGGATGTTTCGGCTCAGCCAGATTGCCAGTTGCGCTGCACTTCAGTTTGATCACACCTGGTTGAGAACTGCGCCCGCCTGCCTACTCAAGCCGCGAGAGGCCAGTTCTTTGTCCGATTTTTGTGGCTTTGCCCTGCGTATGACCTTAAACATTCAACGCAGCTAATATCAGAAAATTGTTCTGGATGCTGATCGGCAAGGTTGGGGATGGAGAGCGATCTGACCGTTTCGTCATTGCCTGACACAATGACAGGACCGGGATTTGACAACCCGCAGCGCGCCAGAGCGCGAGAGCTGTTCAGGCGGGTCATCAACGAACATGCCGATGCGCTTTCCAACTCTTCGTCGATCGCAGACAGAGTTGAGCAATGGATTTGCAACGCTCCCCTGCCGCATCGACCCATTACCGAAAGCGTTCTTTCAAAGGAATTTGGCGTTGGTCGCAGGATTGTGCGGCAGACCAGTCGCATATTACAGCAACGCGGTGTCCTTGCTCCGCGCCGCGGTGGGAACGGCCTGGGCGGGCTTTGGGTCACAGCGCCGAGTTTGGGGGAAACGGTTGCCAAGGCCGCCGACGAACTGCGTCTCGATCAGGCCCATAATGTCCTGAACGAAGCAGCGCATTGGCTTGCGCCATCACTGGCCAGCCGGAACGACGCCCTTTCCGAGATGGTGCGTTCGTTACTGCGCTTTCAGGGTGTTAGGGATGCAATGCCGGCGCCCGACCGGAGCGACAATCTTGCCGAATGGCTTGCCAACCTCTTGCTCGGAAAAATTTCCGTATCGCAGGACCGGGACATTTTCCTGGGATCACTTTCCGACATCAGCAGCGACTATGGCGTAAGCCTTGAGGTGGCGGTCGAAGCTGTACGTATCCTTGCCGATGCCCGGATCGTGAAGGTCCGCCGCGGCAGAGCGGGAGGCGTTTTTGCCAGCGCGTCGGGAACAGGATGCGCGCTGCATGTCGCCAATGCGTATTTAGCCACACAGCGTGTTTCCACTGCCGATTGCCGGGAGGTGCTTGACCAGATCAATACCGGCATGATCGAACTTGCGCGGCAAAGGCGCACATTGGAGGGGCTGAACCGTATCCGGTACGCGTTCGTTCAGATGCAGCAGGCCAACAATGGCACCGCCCTTGGCACAGCCTGGTACAGCTTCATTCGCGAAATTGCCGACATGGCAGCCAATCCCCTGATGCATTTCATGGCCAGAGCGCTCGCGTCTTCCATTCTAATGCGCCGGACTCGCAGCGCCGCACTGCCCGACGACGCTGCGCGCGAACTATTGTCGGCAAGCGTCCAGATTCTGGATCATCTGGACGATGCCTGCCAGGCCCCGATCGTAGCGGCACAATCTCGCTGCCAGAAGGCGCTGGAGAATTATTGGTAGGACCGCCGGAGCCTGCTCATTCCACGTTCGTACGGTGCCTGGTCCTGGCCACCGCGTCACGCCACCCCGCAATCAGCCGCGCGCGTTCGGCGGCTGCCAGAGCCGGTTCGAACACCGCATCCCTGTTTGAAGAAGATGGCGTGTCGGCCAGCGACGGCCAAATTCCTGCTGCCGTGCCAGCAAGAAAGGCCGCGCCAAGCGCTGTGGATTCGACATTGTCCGGGCGCCGGACCGGCGTTGCCAGCACATCGGCCAGAAATTGGCAGAGCCACGCGTTATGCGCCATGCCGCCATCGATCCGGATCAGATCGGCACAAAGCCCGGTATCTTCGCGCATCGTGCCGATCAGTTCTTCGCTCTGATACGCGACCGCCTCCAGCATTGCTCTGGCCACATGCGCCGCGCCCGTGCCCAAAGTCATACCGCACAGGACAGCGCGGGCCTGCGAGTCCCAATGCGGTGTACCCAGCCCCGCGAACGCAGGGACAAGATAGACCCCGCCATTATCCGGAATAGTGCGGGCAAGTGTTTCGGTTTCAGCGGCCGAGGCGATGATGCCGAGCCGGTCGCGCAGCCATTGCACGCCCGCCCCTGCCACGAATATGGACCCTTCCAGCGCGTAGCAGGTCTGTCCCCCGACACGGTAGGCGACGGTAGAAAGGAGGCGATGACGCGATCGGCTGATCGTGTCGCCAGTGTGCATCAGGCCGAAGGCGCCGGTGCCATAAGTGATCTTGACCTGACCGGCTTTCAGACATCCCTGCCCGATCAGCGCGGCCTGCTGGTCGCCAGCCATGCCCGTAATCGGCAACGCCTGTCCCAGGACGGCTGCGTCGACGGTGCCGAACAGGGCGTCATTGTCCATCACTTGTGGCAACATGGCACGGGATAAGCCGAACAAAGCGCAAAGTTCGTCCGACCAATCCATCCGCTCAATATCGAAGAGCAGGGTGCGCGCGGCGTTGCTGGGATCGGTTGCGTGAACGCGGCCATCCGTCAGCCGCCACAACAAATAGGTGTCGATCGTCCCGAAGGCCAATTTGCCCGCCTCTGCGTCGCCCCGCAAACCCGGCATGGTATCGAGAAGCCAGGCCAGTTTGCTGGCCGAGAAGTAGGAATCAAGCAGAAGGCCGCTGCGCGCCGATACTTCCGTTTCCACGCCTTCCCCGATCAGGCGTTCGCATAAAGCCGCGCCACGCCGATCCTGCCAGACGATCGCGGGATGAACGGCCCTGCCGGTCTCCCGGTCCCACACCACAAAGGTTTCCCGCTGGTTGGTGATCCCGATGGCGACAACGTCAGTTCCACCTTCTGTGGCCTGCGAAAGAGCCTGCCGCGCGGTTGCCACCACATCGCGCCAGATCGTCTCCGGATCATGCTCCACCCAGCCGGTCCGGGGATAGGATTGGTGCAATTCGACCTGCGATCGCGCTACGATTGCGCCATCTTGGCCCACAATCAGTGCGCGGGTCGACGTCGTGCCCTGATCGATTGCCAGCACCGCCTTCATCATGACGCTCCCATTTTGGTGCTCAGGTAGGATTCCAGGCTTGCCACCTGCGCGGCGGAAAGATGCAGGCCCAGCTTGCTGCGCCGCCAGAGTATGTCGTCAGCCTTTCGCGCCCATTCCTGCGCGATCAGATAATCGACCTCGCATGCGGTCAGGCCATGGCCAAAGTGAATGCCGCAATCCTGCAAACCCTGCGCGTCGCCCAGCACGAGCCAGGCGCGCGTGCCATAAGAGGCGACGAGCCGCTCCGCCCAGCCGCGCTGGAGGAAGGGATATTGCGCGATGAGTTCGTCCACTAGAGTGGCAGCCCCATCCATCGGGAAGTCGCCGCCGGGAAGGGCCACGCTGTCGGTCCAGCCGGGGCCTGCGAGTTCCGATATCCGACTGGCCAGGAGGTCGATCACCGACTGCGCGAGATGGCGGTAGGTGGTAAGCTTGCCACCGAACACGCTGAGCAAAGGCGCGCCATCGATCGCCTCCGACAGATCGAGCCGATAACCGCGCGTCGCCGCTTCCGGCCGGCCCGATCCGTCATCGATCAGCGGGCGAACGCCAGCAAAGCTCCACACTATGTCGGCGGGCGTGATCTGCTTGCGGAAATAGCCGTTCGCGCCCTCGCAGAGATAGGCGATCTCGGCGGCATCGGGCTTGATGTCGGTCAGTGAACCGCTGTGGTCGGCATCGGTCGTGCCGATCATGGTGAAATCCTGCTCGTAGGGAATGGCAAAGAAGATGCGTCCGTCGGGGAGCTGGAAGAAATAGGAAAAATCATGGTCGAACAAGCGGGATACGACGATGTGCGAACCGCGAACCAGTCGCATGCGATGGCTCCCACGCTGGCCGGCGAGGTCAAGCACGTCAAGCACAGCCGGCCCCCCGGCGTTCACCACGGCGCGCGCCGCATATTGCGTGCCATCGCCTGCGCGGATGCGCCAGACGCCCTGCGCCCGCTCAAGACCGACAACAGGCGTATGCGGCAGGACGGTTGCCCCTCGATCAGCCGCATCGCGCAGGTTAAGCACAACCATGCGGGCATCGTCGACCCAGCAATCCGAATAGGCAAAGGCCGTGCGGAAACCATGTTTCAGCGGCTTTCCAGCCTCATGTGTCCGCAGGTCAAGCGTACTGGTCGGCGGTAGCTTTCGGCGGCCGCCAATATGGTCATAGAGGAACAGACCAAGCCTTAGCAGCCATCGCGGGCGCAGGCCCGAACGGTGCGGCAACACGAAGCGCATCGGTCGAACCACGTGCGGGGCGATCTTCCACAGGCGTTCTCGCTCCGCCAGCGATTCCCGTACCAGCGCAAATTCGAAATGCTCAAGATAGCGCAGACCGCCATGAATGAGCTTGGTCGATGCCGAAGAGGTACCGCGGGCTATATCCCCTGCCTCCATGACAAGGACGCGCAGGCCTCGTCCCGCAGCATCGCGCGCGATCCCCGCGCCATTGATGCCAGCGCCAATGACCAGAATGTCGTACATCGCAGGCATGCCGTGTGGAGGGTTGGCTGGGGGCATGTTCGGATTTATCGCTGAATCTGGCATCAAATCATGTCCCGAACGGCCATAATGGGCGGCGTTGCAAGGCTGCGGCGCGGTACAGGGCATGGCTCCTGATACGGCATGCTGATCACGCCGGGTCTGTCGCTATAACCCGAACGCCCATTTCGGCACAGATTTGTGCAAGGCGCGGATCGGTGATCCGGTCGGTTACGAAGGTATCGACATCGTTCATCGTCGCGAAGCGCACCGGCGCGTGGCGAGAAAGCTTCGAGGAATCCGCAACAAGGACAACATGGCGGGCATGCGCGACGATCGATTGCGAAACCTTGATCTCGTCTATGTCGAAATCGAGCAGATTGCCATCCGCATCGAGCGCGCTGGCACCGATCACCGCATAATCCACCTTGAAAGCGCCGAGGAAATCGACCGTGAGCGGACCAACAACAGCGCGGTCCTCGGCCCGCAGCCGACCACCCGCCACGATGACCTCTATGCCCCGTGCATCGGCAAGTATTTCGGCGACATTGAGGTTGTTGGTGACGACCATCAACCGTTGGCGCTGGGCCAGGAAGGTCGCAACCGCTTCCACCGTGGTGCCGATATTGATGAAGAGCGACACGCCATCCGGCACCAGATTTGCTGCGGCTTTGCCAATCCGGCCTTTCGCGTCGGCTGCCATGGCCTGACGCGAATGATAGCCGATATTGTCGAGCCGCGATCGCAGCATGGCTCCGCCCCGCACGCGTGAAACGGCGCCCTGCTCGTCCAGCTGGCGTAGGTCTCCGCGGATCGTCTGTGGCGTTACGCCCAACAACTGCGCCAGATCCTCCACCTTGGCATGCCCGGCGCCACCAAGATGCTCGACCAGCCGCACTTGCCGCACTGCCGCCAGGTCGCGTGAGGCGTTTTCGTCTGATTTGGGTCGTTGAACCATGCCATCCCGCATAGACATAATCGTCGTGGAGGCCAAACGCGACGGATGCGGCGCTTTGGTCAAAGGACTTCATAGAAGCGCACGATGACTTGGCGAAGCTGGCCGCCAAGCACTACCGGCTCTATCGTTGAGGTGAATACCGACTTGTTAAGCCATTCATGGTTGCCGAGCGGAGCGGTGAAAACGGGGTTCGCCCGTTCATAAGCGATACGCTGGCCGTCTGCCGCGCAGGCAAGGCCCAGGTTGCGTACATGGATCAGAGCCTCGTCATGCGTGCGGATGAAATAATCGGCGACAACCTCCGTACATCCATCCTTGCGGATCAGTTGCCAGTCTGCCCCGCCGGGAACGACTGTCCCGCTCAAAGCCGGACCGCTGACGGTGCCACCCAGCAGAGCGATTCTGTTCCCGGTGCCATGCGGCCCTTCGCCGGCCGGCTCGCTCGGCCCCAGATCAACGCGTTCCTCGAAAACGAACCGCAGTTGCGGCGTGTCGGCGGATGGCGCCGCCGCTTCCGTTACATCGGTCAGGAGCATGGAGGCGGCGAGAGCCGCAACAAAGCGCCTCATGTCACACTCCGATCGGTTGGGTGGCGACGAGAAGCCAGGTGACGAATAGTCCCGACACAAGGGCGCCCGGCACGACCGAACCACGGCTGCGCTGCGACACGGCACCGAACAAGCCGACAAAAGCCAGAAATACCGCAAAGCCGATCGCCGAAATCACGCGCAGTCCCTCTCCAGGCAGAAGCAGGTGACCCGTGGCCGCCAGCACGCCATATTGGGCAACGAGGAAAAGGACGAACCCGCCAGCCAGCGCAGCCATGGCACGGGCCACCGCGCCGCCCATGCTGCCGACATCAAGCGGCGAGACGGCCTGTACCAGTTGCAGCGAGCAGAGACAGCTCATCACGAAGAAGGGCGCATAAAGAAGGAAATCGCGCGCCCGCTCCAGCGAGATCGGACGGATGGTGATGAACCACCAGGAAGGATTGACGTGAAGCAGCTGGTCCGCCCCCAGCACCAGCAGGTAAGCGGGCAACAGAATGAGCGCGGCAAGCGCCAATGCACGCGGCACCTCACGCATGCCCAGACCCCCGGCCTTGCGCCGCAGCATGAATAGGGAGAGCAAAGCGCTGAGCAGCGCCCAACCCGCAAACTGGTTTGTGAAGGTCTGCCGGAAAAGGGCGTTCTGGCCAAGCAGGGCTTCGGTTGCCATGCATGCCGGAATGAACAGCAAGGCTGGAAGAAGCGCTATGGCGACAAGTTTGGCGATCGGCCGGGCCACCGATGGCGGCGGGGCCGGATTCTGCTTGGGCGCGGACCTTGTGGCGAAAAAGGTTGCCGAAGCCGCGATCAATCCGGCGATCAGCAGGGGCACTGCCATGAGCGCCACGAAATTACCCGCCTCCCGCCACGGCCAGACCTGATCCCTGACGTCAAGCGCCCTGCCCCCGTTCAATGTGCGACCGAACCAGTCGAGCGCAGGGGTGATCCCGGCGGACGACTGGTGCAACCATGCATGGGTCACGGCGGGCGTCAGCAGCATGCGGGCGTTGCCATCTGCGATCCGACCGTAGAGGCGTCCCGGCACGACCGGTTCGGTACTGCCGAACAGGTCGCGCAGCTTCTTGACCGCGCCGGTTGCCAGTGGCGATTCAGGCCCCCACATGAAGCCGCCAAATTCGTCGCGCGTCCCGAAAACGACCAGCAGGTTTTTCGGGAAAGCCCGTGTGCCCTCTGGCGCGAAGGGCGCCCCTACGCTTGAGCCTTCCAGTACGAGCGAACGATAGCCGTTGGGCATCGCTTTGGCCGCGCTGAGCACAGTCCACCCGCCCATACTGTGTCCCTCAAGCCCGATATTGCGGCGATCGACGAAAGGCAGGCTGTGAAGATAGGCGAGCGCGTCCGGGCCGCCAAAACCATCGGCGAAGGCGACGGGGTCGCTGCCGCCATGTCCGCGCTGGTCGGGCGCCAGCACGACATAGCCTCTGCGGGCATACTCCGTCGCGAAGTTGGCCTGCATCTCCGCGCTGTTGAGATAACCATGGACTGCAAGGATGGCAGGTGCGGGCTTCGCACTTGTCGCTGCGCGCGGCCGGAACAGCAATGCTCGCATTTGCGCGCCACTTGCGCCCCGGAAATGAACCTCCGAAACAGTCACGCCGTCGCCGGTCTGGATCGCCGAAGCGAGGAAGAGCCCGGCAATGGCGACGAGACTGGCGATCAGGGCAACAAGCAGCCCCGGATTGGCCCTGTACGGCATCATCAGAATTTCGCCTGAAAATCGATGCCGTAGCGGCGCGGATAGGGGACAGTCCCGAACCGCAGGAAGGTGTTCGTTTCGATACCGACGCCAACCAGCGTGTCGTTTCCGCTCAGGTTCTTGCCCCACAGCCCGACTTCATATTGCCCGTCGTCAAAGGAAACGCCGATCCGCGCATTATATTCTTCGAATCCCGGCGTACGGCCGAGGCTGAAGGGAAAGACCTTGTCGTTATAGGCCGTGAAGAACTGAGAGCTTTTGTGGACCATGTCGCCATGGAGCGTCAGTTCGGCAGAAGCGCTGAGTGGAATCCTGTAGTCTGCGGCGGCGCTTATCGAGAATTTGGGCGCTTCGATCATGCGATTGCCGGCAAGGTCCGTGCCGTTGAGTATCAGGCTCGTATATTTCGCGTCGAGCAATCCAAGTCCGGTCGATAGCCGCAACTGTGGCGTGATACTGGCAGTGATTTCCGCCTCTATGCCATTGATCCGGGATTTGCCCGCATTGACCAGCGCCTGGTTGATCACCGAAATCGAATCGATGAACTGCTGGTCCTTGAACTGATAGTGGAATGCAGACAGGTTCAATGTCACGCGCCGGTCGAACAACCGGCTCTTGATCCCGGCTTCATAGGCGTCGAGAAATTCGGGCTTGGCGGTCGTCAGGTCACCTGGGAACACAACCGCACCCCCGTTAAAGCCGCCACTGCGATAACCCCGCGCATATTGGACGAACGCCATGAAATCGGACGATGCCTTGTAGCGCAGGCCCAACCGGCCGCTGGGCTGGGTCTCGGTATAATCGACATTGGTCGTCGGGATGCCAAGACCTGGAATGTTCACGACCGACTGGAAATTGCGCATTTTCGCCTTGTCATGCGTCACTCGGACACCGCCATAGAGACTGAATGTCGGCGAGAAGTCGAAGCTACCGTCCATATATGCGGCATAGGAGGTCCGCGTTTGACGATAGGTTTGCCGCGCGTCGAAGCCTCCATCGAACTGCGACACATGGAACATGTTGTCGAGCGTATCGCGGAAATAATAAAGGCCCCCGATCAGGTTGAATGGTCCGTCAAACTGCGTCGCAAGGCGAAGATCTTGTGAATACTCCTTTGTCCTTGCCTCGAAATCCAGAGCCAACAGATTGGCGGCACTGCCGTCACCGTCGACTTCGTTAAGGAAATAGCCCTTAAGGTAGGAGGAGATGGACGTCAGCGCGACATTGCCCAGATCCTTGTTGAGCGTGAGGCTGACGCCGTCGCCGCGTACCCGGATGCGACCGTCCCGATCATAATAGCCCTCGCGCGGGCCGAGCAGTTCGCCGGTATTGGGGTCACGGCGCGGGTCAAATCCGAATGCATTGGTATTGCCTGGCAGATATCCCGTGACGTTGGTGCCGACGGCTTCGGGTGCGCTACGGGTAAAACTGTAGCGCAGGGTCGCGTCGAACCCCGCATCATCCCTGTATTTAAGCGCGGTGCGGATCGCGACCTTGTTAAAGTTCGACTTGTCACGTCCTCCCGGCAACAGATTCTTGACGAAACCGTCGCTGTCGCTGGTGTTGAAGGAGACGCGCAAGGCGAGACGATCTTCGACAAGTTGGGTATTGGCCGCGCCCTGCAGGCCAACATAGCTATAATTGCCAAGCTCGGCCGAAATGAAGCCCGAATTATCGAATTGCGGCGCCCGGGTGATATAGCTGACGGCGCCACCCACGGTTTCCTTGCCGAACAACGTGCCCTGGGGACCGCGCAGTACCTCTACCCGGTCCATATCGAACAGCTGCGCGCCACCGAGGAAGGAAGCGCGGACGAACACTTCGTCGTAGAAAATGCCAGTGGGCGAGGAAGCGTTAAGATCGAATGCCGACTGGGCGATGCCGCGGACCGAGAATTTGGGCTGGTCCTCATTGCCCAGCACGCTGACCGAGAGATTGGGTGTCTGTCGGGCGATTTCGGTGCCGCTGCGCATCTGTAGCGTGCCGAGCGAAGAGCCGGCGACCGCAGTGATCGAGATGGGAACGTCCTGCACGCTCTGTGCCCGCTTTTGGGCAGTGACGATGATCTCGTTGGGATCGCTCAAGACCGCATTAGCCGCCGACTGATCCTGCGCCGAAGCGGGAACTGCGAACGCGGCGGCAAGGCTGGTGGAGATGAGCAGGCTCAGATGACTGGTGCGCAAGATAATTCCCTCCCGGAATAGCCGCATCTCTCTGACGGGATGACGACATAGTTTTTCTTCGCTCTTTTTCGCTGCTTTTCGTTTCCGAAAATAGCGGGCTATTTGAATAGAGGCTGACGATCAGGCCGCTTGCCGATCCGGGGGACTTGCTTGCCCCGGCTTGCCAGTGCGGCGGTGGAACCAACCTTGCGGCCATACGCTGATAGCGCGGAGGTAATGCATGCCCGCACGCGCATATTGGCAGGGTCAAATCAAGCTGGCGCTGGTTTCGATTCCGGTCGAAGTCTATCCTGCCACCAAGTCTGGACCGGCCATATCATTCCGCCAGATCCACGAACCCAGCGGCAAGCCGATCCATTACGACAAGGTGGTCAGCGGCATCGGTCCGGTCGATCGCGACGAAATCTTCAAGGGATATGAGATTTCCAGGGGCAATTACGTCCTTTTGGATCAGGAAGAGATTGAGTCGGTGAAGATCGAGAGTCGCAAGACGCTGGACCTCGTTCAATTTGTCGACGCCGATGCGATTGATGTGCTTTACTATGAAAAGCCCTATTTCGTGGTCCCCGCCGACGATCTGGCGGAGGAAGCCTATGCCGTGCTGCGCGATGCGCTGCGGCAGACGAAGAAAGTCGGCCTGGGGCAGTTATCCGTCCGTGGGCGCGAACAATTGGTGTCGCTCAAGCCCTGCGGACGCGGGTTGGTGCTGGAAGTGCTGCGCTATGCCGATGAAGTCAACAAGGCCCAGAGCTATTTTCGCGGACTCCCTGGTGATGAGGCTGATCCGGAAATGCTGGACCTGGCCGTCAGCATCATCGACAAGCGCACAGCCCCGTTCGAGCCGGAGGAGTTTCATGACCGCTATGTCGATGCGCTTCACCGCCTGATCGACAAGAAAAAGAAGGCGAAGGGCAAGCGGATCATCGAGGATGTCGACGATGAACCGGTCGGGGCCAAGGCAGGCAATGTCATCGACCTGATGGCCGCACTGAAAAAATCCGCTGGATCGGGCAAGAGCGCGACCACAAAAAGCGCGGTCGCCAAGGCCAAGCCCAAAAAAGCCGCAGCGTCAAAACGCAAGAGCGCGTGATGGAACTGAACCCCGTCACCCCCCTGCATCTGATCGATGGCCCCGTGCTGCTAAGGCTGGGTGCTGCGGCGGTGCTGGGCCTGCTGCTGGGCATGGACCGGGAATTGCGTGGCCATGCAGCGGGCATGCGGACCCACGGCCTTATCTGCTTTACCGCGGCGCTAATGACCGTGTGCGCCATCGCCTTGCATCTCCAGTTGCAAGACGGGGGCAATATCGACCCGCTGCGCGTGTTCGAGGCAGCGGCTGCCTTTACTGCCATCATTGCGGCCGGGCTGATCGTATTCAGCAAGGGCGAGGTCCGCAACCTGACCACCGCAGCGCATATCTGGCTGGCGGCGGTCATTGGCATCGCCTGCGGCGCGGCGCTCTGGCCGCTGGTCGTCAGCGCGACGATCGTGGCGATCATCATGCTGACCGTCCTGGGCTTTGTCGAACGCCGCTGGCTCGATCCTCTGGATCGGACGAAATGATGGCCAGGAAGAATGCCCTTTCCACTTACAATGCCAAGCGGGATTTCGACCGCACGCGCGAACCCAGGGGCAAGGTGGCAAAAACAGGGGGCAACAGCTTCGTCGTGCAGAAACATGCCGCGACCCGCCTGCATTGGGATTTCCGGCTGGAAATGGACGGGGTGCTCAAAAGCTGGGCGGTAACGCGAGGGCCAAGCATCGACCCCGCCGACAAAAGGCTGGCGGTGCGGACGGAGGATCACCCGCTTGACTATGGCACGTTCGAAGGCTTGATCCCCAAGGGCGAATATGGCGGCGGCACGGTAATGTTGTGGGATCGCGGCACCTGGGAACCGATCGCAGGAAAGAGCGCTGCCGATATAGAGGATGGGCACCTGCATTTCATTTTGCATGGGGAGCGGATGAAGGGCGAGTGGCTGTTGGTGCGGATGAAAGGGCGTCCCAAGGAGAAGCGCGAAAACTGGCTGTTGCGCAAGATTGACGACGAGGAGGCCGGGTCGGGCGATGCGCTGGTCGAACGTGCGCTCACCAGCATAGTGACGGGCCGATCGATGGCGGAGATTGAGGCTGACAAGGCTGGCGAACAATCCCTTGCCGGGGCGCGTGGCAAAGGCTTCGCTGCGAAGATGGCGGCAGCGAAGGATCATACCGCCAAAATAAGCGACAGGCGGAAAACGCGCGCCACGGCCCTGCCCCGCTTCGTGAAGCCACAACTCGCCACGTTGGTGGATGCCGTGCCGACCGGGAACGATTGGCTGCACGAAATCAAATATGATGGCTATCGCGCGCTAATTGCCGCAGCCGGACAGAAAGTGAAGCTGTTTACGCGCAACGGCCTGGACTGGACCGAAAAATTCGCGCCGCTCATGGGTGCGATCGCCGCGCTGGACCTGCCGCCGTGCCTGATAGACGGCGAAGTGGTGGCGCTGGACGGCAATGGCAATCCCGATTTCTCGACATTGCAGCAGACGCTCAAGCGCGGGCATGGGCAGGAGGATGGGGCACAGCCGCTGCACCTGTTCGCCTTCGATCTGCTTTCGCTCGATGGGCAAGACCTCAAGGGGCTGCCCACCATCGAGCGCAAGGAGCGGCTGGAAGCGCTGCTGCATCAGGCGGAATCGCCCATCCATGTCTCCGATCATGTTCTGGGGGCCGGAGAAACCTTGTTCCGATCGCTTTGCGAGGCCGGGCAGGAAGGCATCATCTCCAAGCGCGCCGACGCGCCATATCGCAGTTCCCGAACCCGCAGCTGGGTGAAGGTCAAATGCACCCGGCGCCAGGAGTTCGTCCTTGTCGGATGGACCAGAAGCAATGCCAGGGGACGTCCTTTCGCGTCCCTGCTGCTCGCCCAGCATGAGGGGCAAAAGCTGGTCTACAAGGGCAAGGTCGGGACCGGCTTCGATAGTCAGGCGATGGACGAACTGGACAAGGCAATGGCCCGCTTGGCAACCGACACGGCCCCGGTCGACGTGCCCCGCGCGGAGACGCGCGGCGTAAGCTGGATAAAGCCGAAGCTGGTTGCCGAAATCGCCTTCGCCGAATTCACTGCCGATGGTCGCGTCCGTCATGGCAGCTTCCTGGGTCTGCGTGCCGATAAGCCAGCAAAGACGGTGAAACCGGAAAAGCCCGCGCCTGCCCCTGTGCCGAAGAGCGCGATCGACATCAGCAGCCGCGATCGGGTCATCTTCCCCGAAACCGGCCAGACCAAGGGGGAACTGGCGGATTATTATTCCCGCATAGCGCCGCTCATGCTGCCTTTCTCCGCCAACCGGCCCATCAGTCTGGTCCGCTGTCCACAAGGGCGAGCGAAAAAATGCTTCTTCCAGAAGCATGACAGCGGCGCCTTCGGACAGGAAGTCCGACAGATGCCCATTCGCGAGAAAAACGGCGGGTCGGAAGATTATATCTATGTCGACAGTGCGGACGGCCTGCTGGCCTGCGTCCAGATGGGGACGATTGAATTTCACGGCTGGGCCAGCAGAACCGACGATGTGGAGAAGCCCGACCGCATGATCTTCGACCTCGACCCGGACGAAGGGCTGGACTTTGACAAGGTGAAGCGAGCGGCCAGGGATATACGCGATCATCTCGCTGACATCGGGCTTGTCTCCTTCGCGATGCTGTCGGGTGGCAAGGGCGTGCATGTCGTCGTCCCGCTGACGCCCGGTCACAACTGGGACACGCACAAGGATTTCGCGTCCCGCTTCGCCCAGGCTCTGAGCGCCGCCGAGCCTGACCGCTTCACCGCGACAATGAGCAAGGCGAAGCGAAAGGGCCGCATCTTCATAGACTGGTTGCGAAACCAGCGTGGCAGCACGGCCATCCTCCCCTATTCCGCCCGCGCCCGCCCCGGCGCGCCTGTCGCCATACCGATCGACTGGGAAGAACTGGACAGGATGAAGGACGCCCATCCCTTCTCCATCGATGATCCCGACACCCTGCTGAAGAGGAGCAAAGACCTCAAAGGCTGGGGATTTGCAGCGCAAGCCCTGCCGGAAATTTGACCTGGCTCCAAAGCAACCGGGCCCAAGGAAGCGCGCTACCTTCGCGGACCATTGCCCGTATCCCGCAACTATGCGTGTTCGGGCGATCGCCGCTCAAGCGGCGAATGGATCGACTTCCTTCTTCCGTCCGCCGTGAAGGTGACGCATATGCCTATGTTATCGCTGCCGGTTCGGGCAGCTTCGATAGAATGAGGCAGCGCGGCCCACAACTGCTGCGCCGCCGTCTTGGAACAGGATTGACTATGGGAAAGATCGCACATTTTCTGGTGTCCGCGGCGATGGTCGCTGGGCTGAGCGCCACACCAGCGTTCGCACAGCCCAAGCAGGTGCTGACGCATGAGACGCTGTGGATGATGAAGTCGGTCGGTGCGCCGCTGACCAGCCCGGACGGCAAATGGGTCATCTATTCCCTGCGCGAACCATCCTATGCGAAGGATGAATCCGTCAGCGACCTGTGGATCGTGCCGACCGACGGCAGCGCGGCTCCGCGCAGGATAACGTCGAGCAAGGCGGGAGAGAGTGATCCGGCCTGGGCGCCCGACAGCCGCCGCATCGCCTTTTCCACCAAGCGCGAAGGCGATGATGTCGCGCAGATCTACATTCTCGACCTGGCGGGTGGCGAAGCCCGGCGCGCGACGGACGTGCCGACGGGTGCGGCCAGACCGCAATGGCGACCCGACGGGCAGGCGATCCTGTTTGAAAGCATGGTCTATCCCGGCGCAGTCGACGCTGCGACCAACAAGAAGGCAGCCGATGAGCGCAAGGCGCGCAAATTTTCCATGCGCGTCTATGAACATTTCCCGATCCGCTACTGGAACGAATGGCTGGACGATCGCCGCCCCAGCCTGTGGGTCCAGCCGCTAACCCAGGGCGCGGCAGCGCGCGACATCATCTCCTCGACGCAACTGGCGAAAATGGAGGGATTTGGCGGCTCCCCGCGCAATGATGGCGGCGCGAGCCTGTCACCCATATGGAGTCCCAATGGACAGGAAATCCTGTTCATCGCCACGACGCAGCGGTGGGATGCAGCCCATGCACGGGTCAATTACGGCCTGTACCGCATGTCCGCGGACGGTGGCGAACCGACATTGGCCACGCCGGTCCTGGGCGAATATGGCGATCCCAAATTCACACCCGACGGCAAAAATCTGATCGTCAAATTCAACAGCCAGGGCGATGAAGTATATGATCTGGCCCGACTACATCGCGTTGCGTGGCCCGCTGGCGGCGCTGCAACGCTGCTGACCGGCGCGTTTGATCGCGAAGTGGATGGCTACGCCGTGACGCCTGACAGCCGGACCTTGTTTCTGACCGTGCCTGACGCAGGTCTGGAGCATGTCTATCGCGTGCCGGTTGCCGGTGGAAAACCCGAACTGGCGATCGCGGCCAAGGTCGGCGGCTATACCGCCATAGACATTCCGTCCGATGCCAAATCGACCGAGTTGATTGCAAGCTATGGCAGCGCGGTGAACCCGGCGGAGATTGTCCGCATCGACCCCAAAAGCGGGCGTCATCGCAATCTGACCAACGTCAACACGGCGCTTGCCGAAACGATCGACTGGTCCAGCCCCCAGCATTTCTGGTTCTCCAGCGACAGGGGACGGCGTATCCACAATATGATCGTCACGCCGCCCGCATTCGACGCGACGAAAAAATATCCGCTGATGGTGCTGATGCATGGCGGTCCGGCATCGTCCAACGCTGATCAGATTGGTTTGCGCTGGAACTACCATCTTCTGGCCAGCGCCGGTTATGTTGTGCTGCTGACCGATTATACCGGATCGACAGGCTATGGCGAAGCCTTTGCCCGCGCCATCAAGCTGGACCCGTTGCGCGGCCCGGCCAACGAAATCAATCAGGCCGTGGATGAGGCCGGCAAGCGGTACGGCTTCATCGATACCACCAATGCCTGTATCGGCGGCGCGAGCTATGGCGGGCATCTCGCCAACTGGATGGAAGCCACGACCACCCGGTACAAATGTATCGTCAGTCATGCCGGTGAAGTCGATCTGCTGACCCAATGGGGCACCAGCGATTTCAACTATGGGCGCGAAGTGGCGAGCGGCGGCCCGCCCTGGGGCGACAGCAAGGTCTGGCGCGACCAGAGCCCGATCACATATGGCAAGGACTGGAAGACCCCGATGCTGCTGACCGCAGGCGAAAGGGACTATCGCGTGCCGATGTCGAACACACTGGAAACCTGGTCGACGCTGCAACGGATGCAGGTGCCAAGCCGCCTGCTGATCTTCCCGGATGCATGGCACTGGATCACCAAGCCGGAGGATAGCCGCCAATTCTATCGCGAGGTGCAGGGCTGGCTGGCCCATTATCTGAAAGGTGCGCCTGCGGTGAAGGGCGGTCCGATCACATCCCCGCCCGCCAGCGCTCCGGCGGCGGAATGATCGGACGGTTATAATATGAAAAAATGCCGGCGGATCATTCGATCCTGCCGGCATTTTTTCGGCCTTAACTCAGCGATCCGACTTTCGGCGCAGCAGCGCATCGGCTGACCAGGCGCCTCCGCCGCGCGCGATGAGGGGCAGCAGGATGGCGATCCAGCTAAGATGCGTCGGCCAGGCGTCGGGATAGACGAAAATCTGGATGACCAACGTCATCATAAGGAGAGCCAGCGCTGAAAAGCGCGTGCCCAGCCCCAGCACGAGCAGGATGGGGAAAAGATGTTCCGCCCCGGTGGCCATGGTCGCGGCGATGTCCGGCGGCACCAGCGGCAGCGCATATTCGGTACGAAACAGCTCATATGTGCCGTCCGTGATAGTCAGGATACCCTCTACCTTCGTGCGTCCGGACAGGAAGAATATGGACGCGATGGCCATACGGGCGACGAATAACAGCAATGCATCCGGCAACATCGCAGCGATGCGCCGAGTGCAACGATCATGGATTGGCACAAGCATCGATCATCTCCAGCAGGGCCGGGACGAAGGCACGCCCCGGCCGCTTCGGTCAGGCTTTGGGCGTCAGCGATCCGTTACCCTTGGGCGTCTTGATCGATGTGCAGGTGCCTGCCTTAACCAGCTTCCAGGCGTTGCCCTGATAGTTGACCTTGGACGTGCCCGCGCAGCTGGTGCCGGGGCCCGCAGCACAGTCGTTCTTGCCGGCGAGCGAGACGCCGTAGCATTTTTCCATCTTCGGCTTTTCCTGGGCATGGGCAGGCATGGCAAGTGCGGCTGCCGAAGCGATGGCGATGCTCGCGGCGAGCGCGGCATGGGTGGTACGCATCATGATGTCCTCTTTGATCCTAGGCCTCTTCACGCGGTCCGGACAGGCCGGACCGCGCGGTGACCGGGGAGGAGGCTGGGGAAAGCCCGTGTCACGTCGGCAAGTTCGTGACAGGCGCAAATCCGGTTACAGACATTTCGTGCGAAAATTTTTCGCGCAAAGCTGTAACCTGGCCACGACTTCCTCCGAACATGCGAATGAGGAGACAGAATGCAGACCACAGAGGAGCATCTGCGTGCGTTGATGATCGATGGGCTGAATGGCGACGCCAAGGCCCATGAAGCATTGCTGCGCCTGCTTGTTCCGCTGCTGCGGGGCTTCTATCGGCGTCGGCTTCGCGGCGCTGACGACGATGTCGAGGATATGGTGCAGGAAACCCTTATTGCCGTTCATACCCGCCGCGCCACCTACGACCGAGAGCGCCCATTCACCGCCTGGCTGTACGCGGTCGCGCGATACAAAATGATCGATCACCTGCGCCGCGTCGGCCGTCTGCGGCCGATCGAGGATTACGATGAATGGCTGACCGCTGCGGATTTCGAGGCGAGCAGCATCGCCCGGCTGGATGTGGACGACCTGTTGCAAGGGCTGCCTGACAAGCAGGCGCGGGCGATCCGCGCCACGCGGATCGAGGGACTGAGCGTCGCCGAGGCGGCAAGCGCGGAGGGTATAGGGGAATCGGACGTAAAGGTTTCGGTACATCGCGGACTGAAGGCGCTGATGGGTCGGGTACAGGGGGTGCTGCGATGAACACGGACGATCTGGTCAGGCATCTGGCCAAGGAAACGCGCCCGGTCGGTCGCAATAGCGTCGCGCGAAGGCTGGCGATCGGCATGGCCGCCGGAGGAATAGGATCGGCCATATTGATCCTGATCGCGCTTGGGATGCGGCCGGATCTGGGCACGGCGATGCAGGGCACATCCTTCTGGATGAAATGGGGCTATACCTTTTCCCTGGCGGTCGCCGCATTGATGACAACCGCGCAACTCGCCCGGCCCGATAGCGGTCGGCTGCGTGGCCTGTGGCTGCTCGTGATCCCGGTCGTCCTGCTGGCGGGCATAGGCTTTCTCGAACTGGCGCGGACCCCGTCGTCCCAATGGCTGGCGATGTGGCTGGGCGATAGCTGGAAAAGCTGTCCATGGATGGTCCTGTCGCTTTCCGCGCCGATCTTTGCGGGATTGCTCTGGTCCTTCCGCAGGCTCGCCCCTACGCGGCTCAGGGCGGCCGGGGCGGCGGCGGGCCTTTCAGCCGGCGCATTTGCGGCGACCGTCTATTGCCTACACTGCCCCGAAGTGTCGGCCATTTTCGTTCTGACCTGGTATTCGCTCGGCATCATGTTGGCGACACTGCTCGGCATGCTGGTGGGGCCAAGGCTGCTGCGCTGGTGAGGCGACACAGCGTTCCAGCAGGAATTTCGTTCGCTGCTGTAACCAGTCGACCGGCGGGACCGAAAGACAGGAGCCATCGTGGCGCAACCTGCTTTTTGGAGAATCCCTCATGTTCACTCTCAACACTGGCCTTGGCATCGCCGCTTCCGCTGCCTCCATCGCGATCGTGGCTGCCGCCGCTGCCCCGGCCATCGCGAAGGATAGCGCCGATACGAAGGTCGTGCATTGCTATGGCATCAACAGTTGCAAGGGCACGTCCGATTGCAAGACGGCCAGCAACGAATGCAAGGGGCAGAATGTCTGCAAGGGCCACGGCTTCAAGGCCATGACCGTCAAGGCATGCAAGGCTGCTGGCGGCAGCCTGACCGAACCCCAATAACATTCGAAAGCCCGGCGCTCCCGTCAGCGCCGGGTTCCCTTGCAGCAGGGAGCGTCCTGATGATCCCGTCCTTCTCCGGCTTCGGCCTTGGCCTGCGCACGCCGCACTATGCCGACTTTCTCGATCGCCATGTCGCCGTTGATTTTCTGGAGGTGATCTCCGAAAATTTCATGGTCGATGGTGGTCGACCCCGGCGGATATTGCGCGACATTCGCGCCCGCTATCCGGTCGCGCTGCACGGCGTGTCGATGTCGGTCGGTTCTGCGGATGGCATCGACGGCTTATATCTTAACCGCCTGCGCGCACTCGTCGACGAGATCGAACCGCTGTTCGTGTCTGATCATCTGAGCTGGTCGCGGATCGAGGGGTTCAATTCCCACGACCTCCTGCCCCTGCCCTATACGACGGAAGCGCTCGATATTGTCTGCGCGAACATTCATCGGGCGCAGGACGCGCTGGGCCGCGCCATGTTGATCGAGAACCCGTCATCCTATCTCGACTTCGCGTCAGCCGACATGACCGAGTGGGAATTTCTGAACAGGGTGTGCGCACGAACGGGCTGTGGCCTGCTGCTGGACGTCAACAACGTCTTTGTCAGCGCCAGCAATCACGGCTTCGATCCAATCACCTATCTGGATGGCGTCCCGCATGATCATGTGCGTCAGGTCCATCTTGCCGGCCACAGCCAGGGCGAACATCTGCTGATCGACACGCATGATCGGCCTGTCCCCCCGTCGGTATGGGACCTTTACGCCCATATCCTGCCACGTCTTGGCCCCGTGGCGACGATGATCGAGCGAGACGATGACTTGCCGCCTTTGGGGGATCTACTCGCGGAACTGGGCACCGCACGGACGATCGCCGCTGGCGCAGTGAGGGCAGCGGCATGAGCCTTCTCGCACTTCAGCGCGACATGCGCGACTGGCTCGTGTGCGCCGACATGGCTGCGGCCGCGCGTATCCAGTCGTCCAGCGAGGCTGGCTTTGCCGTCTATCAGAATAATTACCGGTCCCAGCTCGTCACCTGCATTGAAGGCAGCTTCGCGCGAACCCGTGCCTGGATTGGCGAGGAGAGGTTTCTGCATGCCGCCGCGCATCATATCGACGATGTGCCGCCAAGCAGCTGGACGCTCGACGCCTATGCACATGATTTCCCCGCGACGCTGGCAAGGCTCCACCCGCACGATCCGGAAATCGCGGAAATCGCCTGCCTGGAACTGGGGCTGGAAGAATTGTTCATCTCGGCGGACGGCCCGGCGGTCGCGCTGGATCATCTGCACGACCTTGACTGGGAGTGCGCCTTGTTGACGTTCCAGAGATCAATCGACCTTGTTGACCTCAAGACGAATGCCTTTGCCATCTGGTCCGCTTTGGTTGCCGGGGAAGAGCCGCCAGCGTCCCAATATCTGGGAACGCCTGAAACAGCGCTGTTATGGCGTCAGGACGAACAATGTCGCGTCAGGACCATCGACGCCATGGAGTTGCAGACGTTGCTCGACCTGCGCGGCGGCCTGCCCTTCGGCGCGGCCTGTCGAAAGGTGACGGTCCAGCTTGGCGAAGATCGGGGCATAGCGCTTGTCGGCCAGTGGCTGGGGCAATGGCTGGCCGATGGCCTGATTGCTGCGATCACTGCGCAGGACAGGCCCGTCGGTTCCGGCAATCCCCGGCTGGAGGGGCCATGCTGACGGGGCCACGCGATCAGGCCATGCGGCGTATGTGGCGGAAGCTGGCATAGCGGCCCACAATTTCGTGGATCAGTTGCTCGCGCGTATAGCCGGTCACATCACGGGGCTGATCGCCTTGGGGACTTTGCGCCATCGCGCGGTAGTGCAGCTTGTCGCCTTGCTGCGCCTTGCGTGTTTCGGCCCAGGCAAAGCTTGGCGTGCGAAAGCCGCGCAGCTTCACGCTGTATCTGAATGCACCGCGGTCGCCATGGTTTACGGCGAGCGTCACATGGTCCGGCCCGCGCGATATGTCAGGCGCAAAGCCCGCCGCGCTCATTTCTGCAGCCACGGCATCCAGCGCAGGGGATGCAACATCGTCTATGAAGGCGCGGACTTCCGCTTCCTTGTAGAAATGGACGATATTGGCGAGGCGCCGTTGCCAGCCCAGCGTTTCATCTTCGCTCTCTTGCGCGCCGGAAAGGTCGAGTGCGCCCGTGTCGGACTCGGTTTGCAGCGCCCTTAACAGGCCATAGCAGATGAAGATCATGACAACGGCAAAGGGCAAGGCACTGGCGATGGCGGCGGTCTGCAACGCGCGCAGCCCGCCCGCCAGCAGCAGCACCGCCGCCACCGTACCGGCACAGACCGCCCAGAATACGCGCTGCCAAACGGGCGTGTTTTCCGCCCCGCCAGACGTGATCATGTCGATCACTAGGGCCCCTGAATCAGCCGACGTTACGAAGAAGGTGATGACCAGCAAGGTCGCAATACCCGACGCCAGCGTCGAAAGCGGCAGTTGCTCCAGCACTTCGAACAGCGCGACGGGAAGGTTGTTGACCACGGTCCGGGCAATGGGCGCGACGCCGCCCATGTCGAGCGCGATGGCTGTATTGCCGAATACGGTCATCCACAGAAAGGTGAAGAGCACCGGTACCAGCAGCACGCCGGTCACGAATTCGCGGATGGAGCGCCCGCGCGAGATGCGGGCGATGAACATGCCGACAAAGGGCGACCAAGCGATCCACCAACCCCAGTAGAACATCGTCCAGCTGCCGATCCACGGATTCGGCTCATAGGCGTACATGCGGAACGTGCGCTGGACCACCGCGCCCAGATAGGCGCCGATATTCTGCACATAGGCCTGTAGAAGGAATACGGTCGATCCAGCGAAGAGCACGAACAGCAGCAGCGCGATGGCCAGCACGATGTTGAGTTCCGACAAGCGCTTGACGCCCTTGTCGAGCCCGGCGACGACCGACAGCGTGGCCATGCCGGTGATCGCGGCGATGAGTATTAGGCCGTAGACTCATAAACGCGCAGCCACAGGCGGATCGAGGCGAGTTTGACCATGGTAAGGAAGTTTTCGGCGAGCTTGTCGTAGCGGGTTGCGACACGGCGGAAGTGCTTCAGCTTGGAGAAGAACCGCTCGATCAGGTTGCGCTCGCGATAGAGCCGTTTGCTGAAGCAGGGCTTCCACTTTCGATTAGATTTGGCCGGTATGTTGGGCGTGGCTCCTTGCTCCTCGATCAGTGTGCGGATGCGATCCGCATCGTAGGCCTTGTCGGCAAGCACGACCATGTGCGGCCCGAGATGGTTGAGCAGTTCGTCGGCGACCTGCCCATCATGGGCTTGGCCAGCAGTCAGGCCGAGCCTGATCGGGAGGCCTTGCGCGTCGACGACGGCATGGATTTTCGTCGTGAGTCCACCGCGTGATCGACCGAGACAATGATCTCGACCCCCCTTTTTGCCGTCGCAGCCTGTTGGTGCGCCCGGATGGAAGTGCTGTCGATCATCTGGATGTCACCGTCATGGGCGGCGGTGATGGCATCCATCATTCGGTCCCACACCCCTGCCTTGCGCCAACGCACAAGGCGATTGTAGCAGGTGGTGCGCGGACCATAGCGCTCTGGCAAGTCACGCCAAGGTGCGCCCGAACGCAAGACCCAGAAGATGCCGTTCAGCACGCGGCGGTCATCAACGCGTGGGACGCCTCGGGGTTTGTTGGGCAAGAGCGGCTCGATCACGCGCCATTCAAAGTCTGTCAGATCATATCGGCTCATGCTGATCCTGAATCAGCTTTCGTGCATAAAGAAAAGCCACTGTAGGTGGCGCGACCGAAATACGATATTGTCTGCCTCATGTCAGACCCATTCAACGAGGACCTGATCGCTGCAAAGTCCGCGTTCGCTGCCATAGGTGCGGCGGCTGTTTTTGGGGCAATTCTGCTCTTCAATGCCGAAACCCAAACTATCTGGGGCGTAGCAAAGGGCATCGCAGGGATCGCTCTTTGTGTCGCCGCCATCTTCGGAGCGAGAGCCTTATACAAAGGGCTTTAGCCGCCGCCATTTATGGGTTCACGACCTAGTTGAACGCTGCTGTTGGTGGGGATGCCGAACAGATGGCTGAAACCTGCGTTGACCTGCAGCACGCCAAGGCCCAGCGAGGTCGCCACCCCGAACATCGTGCCCAAGACGGCAAAAATGTCGATGGCATGGCCGACCGGCCCGTAAATATGCCGTCCGATCAGGGGAAACAGCGCCGAGCGGATGGTCAGGGGCAGTCCGCGGCGGAACGAGAAATAGGCCAGGGCCAGCCCAACAACGATGTAGATCGCCCAGGCGTGAAGGCCCCAGTGAAAGAAAGTCAGGACCATGGCCTGCCGGGCGGACTCCACGGTTTTGCCTTCGCCCACCGGGGGCAGTGCATAGTGCTGCACCGGCTCAGCCACGCCAAAGAAGATCAGGCCGATCCCCATGCCTGCGCTGAACAGCATCGCAAACCATGAAAGATAGCTATATTCCGGTTCGCTGTCGTCGGGCCCCAGCTTGATGTCGCCATAGCGGCTGAGCATCAGGTAGAGCGCGAAGATGAGAAAGCCGGCGACAGAGGCGATGTAGAACCAGCCGAAATCGCGCACGATAAAGTTCTGCACAGAGTTGAACATGTCCCCCGCACGATCGGGGAACAGCGCGCCGAACGCGGCGAAGGCGACGATCAGCACCGCCGAGATATAGAATACCGGCGCATTCACCTGCATCCGGGGCGCAGGCTGCGCGCCGGTCGCGGCCTCTTGCTCGTCCACCATTCTCTACCCCCTGCCTTTCAGCCAATCCTCAGGAACGACTCTACGCCTGATTTGTTTCTGCGCGATATTTTCGCGTGCGCAATGACCCCACTTGCGCCCCTTGTGCGTTTCCTGGCTCAGACGAGTACGCTGCAAAGGACAGGCGCATGACGACAGTCGCACAGGTGATCATAGAAACGCTGCAATCTGCCGGCGTACGCCGCTGCTATGGCGTTCCCGGAGACACGCTCAATCACATCACCGATGCGATCAGGACCAGCGACATACGCTGGGTGCATGTCCGGCATGAGGAAGCGGCAGGCTTTGCGGCGGGCGCCGACGCCATGCTGACCGGCGAACTTGCTGCCTGTGCGGGGTCCTGTGGTCCCGGCAGCCTGCATTTCATCAACGGCCTGTTCGAATCGCACCGCAATCGCGCGCCAGTGATACTGATCGCCAGCCAGATCGTCCGCGACGAGCTTGGCTTTGACTTCCCGCAGGAGGTCGATTTCAAATCGGTCTATGCATCGTGCAGCGTCTTTTGCGAGGAAATCCGCACGCCTGCCCAGGCACGACGCATGACCGCGATGGCGGCGCAAGCCGCCCTGGCGAAGCGAGGGGTGGCGGTGCTGATCGTGCCTGCGGACGTGTCGAGCGCCAAAGCGCCTGACGAGCCGCATTTCACCGTGCACCGCGCCGCGCCGGTCGTGCTGCCTTCCGACGCGGAGCTTGACCGGCTGGCCAGCGCAATCAATGCCGGCAAGCGCGTGGCGATCTATGGCGGTTCAGGCTGCGAGATGGCGCATGATGCGGTAGTAGCGCTGGCCAGCCGGTTGCGCGCGCCGGTCGCTCGCACATCGCGCGCCAAGGATTTTCTGGAAGCCGACAATCAGTTCGACGTAGGCATGACCGGCATTTTTGGCAGCGAGTCGGGCTATCACGCCTTGATGTCATGCGACGTGCTGCTGCTCCTTGGTTGCGATTTTGCATGGCGGCAATTCTACCCGGACAAGGCAACCATCCTGCAGGTCGATCTTGACGGCACGCATCTGGGACGCCGCCATCCCGTCGATATCGGGGTGGTTGGCGATATTGGACCGACGCTTGAAGCCTTGCTGCCGCGCATCACACCGCGCGAGGACGACGGGTTTCTGAATGAATGCCTGGATCATCATCGCAAGGCGGTGGCGGCGCAGGCAAAGCACGCGACGGAAGGCAAGGGCGGCGCGATCCATCCGCAATATCTGACGGAAATGATCTCCCGTCATGCGGACGCCGACGCGATATTCACGGCGGATGGCGGATCGCCGATGGTGTGGTGCCTGCGCCATATCGCCTCGACCGGGCAAAACCGCACGGTCGTCAGTCTCAGCCACGGCACGATGGCGAATGCGATGCCTCAGGCGCTGGGGGCCAAGGCGGCCTTCCCGGACCGGCAGGTCATTTCCCTGTCGGGCGATGGCGGGATCGCCATGCTGATGGGTGACCTGCTGACCGCCATTCAGGAAAAGCTGCCGATCAAAGTCGTTGTCTATAATAATGGCGCGCTCGACTTCGTAGAGATTGAACAGAAGGTCGAGGGGCTGCTCGACAGCTATACGGAACTGGTCAATCCCGACTTTGCGCGGGTGGCCGAAGCCATCGGTTTTCGCGGATGGAGGGTCGAAAAGGCGCAAGACCTTGAATCGATGGTGCAAGCCTGGCTTGCCGAGCCGGGCCCGGCACTGCTCGATGTCGTGACCGATCGGTTTGAACTGGTGATGCCGCCCAATGTGAAGCCGGGGCAGGTGGCCGGCATGGCGCTCTATTCGGCCAAGGCGGTACTGAACGGACGCGGACGGGATGTCGTGGGCATCGTGCGGAACCTGCTGTCATGAACAGGCGCCCTGCCCTGGCGGACTCCCTGTTCCGCGACCACGCCCTGTCCCGCAACGCCCTGCTGCTGGCGGGTCTGGTCGGCACGATCGCCGTGACGCTGACAGGCTTGCGCCATCCCCGCGCCTTTTGGCTGCTGCTGCTGTTCGTGCCGCTGCTGGTAGTGGCGCTCATCGACCTATTGCAGACGCACCACTCCCTTCGCCGCAACTATCCCGTTTCGGCCCGGTTCCGCTGGTTCTTTGAATGGCTGCGGCCCTTCCTGCGATCCTACATCGTGGAGAGCGATCTGGACGGACGCCCTTTCAGCCATGACGAGCGCGCGCTCGTCTATGCGCGCGCCAAGGGTGATGTGTCGACCCATCCCTTTGGTACCGAACTGGACGTCTATTCCGAGGAATATGAGTGGCTGGCCCATTCGATAGCGCCATCGCGCCATGCCGAAAAATATACACGCGTCTCCGTTGGAACGGACCAGTGCAGTCGACCTTACAGCGCCGCGCGGCTCAATATTTCGGCGATGAGTTTCGGGGCATTGGGCAGCAATGCGATCGAAGCGCTGAATCTGGGTGCCAGGATTGGCGGATTCTATCATGACACTGGCGAGGGCGGACTGTCGCCCTATCATCTCAAACATGGCGGCGACGTAGTGTGGGAATTGGGGTCTGGCTATTTCGGCTGCCGCGATGCCAGCGGCAATTTCGATCCGGCTCATTTTCGCGACAAGGCCACCAATGACGCCGTGGTCATGACGGAAATCAAGTTGAGCCAGGGTGCAAAACCCGGCCATGGCGGTTTGCTGCCAGGCCCGAAGGTGACGGCGGAGATCGCAAGGATTCGGGATATTCCAGAAGGCGAGGATTGCCTGTCGCCGCCTTTCCACACCGCCTTTTCGACGCCGCGCGAACTGCTCGCCTTCGCCGCGCAGATGCGCGATCTTTCCGGCGGGAAGCCGGTCGGCATCAAATTATGCGTGGGCTATCCGCATGAATTGTTCGCCGTGGCAAAAGCGATGATCGAGACGGAGATACTGGTCGACTTCATCGTCATTGACGGCGCGGAAGGCGGTACGGGCGCTGCGCCGACCGAATTGTCCGACCGGGTCGGCATGCCGTTGCGCGAAGGGTTGATATTGGCGCGCAACGCGCTCGTAGGCACGAACCTCAAGGACAAGGTGCGCCTTGCCGCATCGGGCAAGGTCAATTCCGGCGCGGCGATCGCGATGAATGCGGCGCTGGGCGCTGACTGGTGCAATGCGGCCCGCTCCTTCATGTTCTCGCTTGGTTGCGTGCAGTCCATGCGCTGTCACACCGATACATGCCCGACAGGGGTAGCCACCCAATCGCCCGCGCGTCAGCGTGCGCTGGTGGTGCCCGAAAAGGCAGAGCGGGTCGCCCGCTTCCAGAGGGCAACGCTCGACGCGCTCCACGACATTGTCGTGGCCGCTGGTCTCAATTCACCGGACGAATTCACCCCGGATGGCCTGCGCCAGCGGATCAACGCGGCGGAGATGCGATCGATCGACGAAATCTATCCGTTCGTGCAACCGGGAGAATTGCTGGACGGTGCACGCGATCCGCGGCTTGCGAACTGGTGGAACGCGGCCGATCCAGCCAGCTTTGCAAGACGGGCGTGACCGCCGCAAGGGACAAGCCATCCCCGTTACACGGGGTCATCGTCCATGTCCTGAGCCTCACCCACGCCCGCAATGATCATCCCCAGCACGCGCGTCGCCAGTTCCATGTCCTGTTCGCTCAGTTTGGCAAATACCGCCGACCGGATCTCGGACAGGATCGGCTGAACCTGTTCGACGACCTCGATACCGGCGGGCGTTATCTCGATATGGCGTGATCGCTTGTCGGTTGGATTTTCCGTCCGCCGGATCAGACCGTCGGCTTCCAGCGCGTTCAACGTCCGGATCAGCGGCGGCCATTGGATCGCCAGACGGGCCGAAAGCAGCGATGTGGTAACAGGCGGCGGCGCCACGCTCAGGACGAAGAGGGTCTGCCATCTGGGCCTGGACTGACCGGTCGCCGCGAGCATCCGGCTTTCGACATGCGTTCCCCAACGCCGCGCCGCGAGCGAGAGCATGCGCGTGAGGCGAAATTCGACATCGTCCCGCGATCCTTCGGGAAAATAGGCGCGATATTGCGGCGTGTTGCTGTCGAACGGGTCGACCGGATTGGAGTCGTCGGTAGCCATATCATTCCCATCGCAATGCGGGGTGCGCTGAATTTTATCCCCCAAGTCGTTCTTAGCGGCGCTCTTAAGCAACTGCAAAATGCGCGTTTTCCTGCCGATCTGGCCAATGGATGAAGCCGTTGACAATATATGTACCGTGATACATACATTGCCCCAGAGGCCGCAGCAGAAGGCCAGGAGAGGGAAATGATGATGCGATTGAGCACCCAGCACATGCGTGCAAATGTGAGCGGCCGGGCCATTGCCGGGGCACTGATGGCGGCATTGCCGATCGGCGCAGCCGCACAGGATGCCGTTACGGCCCCACCGCCCGCCACCCAGCAATCGGACGACGCGGTCCCCGCCGATCTCCCCACAACCGACATCGTCGTGACGGGGACGCGCCTTGGGTCCAGCTTCAACGCGCCGACGCCCGTCACCTCGATCGGGGCGGAACGTCTGGATGCGCTGGGTATCACCAATGTCGGCGAAGCGCTGAACCAGCTGCCCAGTTTCCGCGCATCGAGCGGTCCAGCGGCCCAGGCCAATCTGGGCGGCAATATCGGCGCGCGGTTGCTCGATCTGCGAGGGCTTGATCCGCAACGCACGCTTGTCCTGGTCGATGGCAAGCGCTTCGTCCCCAGCACCGTGCAGGGTTCGGTCGACACCAACCTCATTCCATCGTCCCTGTTGCGCACGGTCGATGTCGTGACTGGCGGCGCTTCGGCCGCTTATGGTTCAGATGCCGTCGCGGGCGTCGTGAACTTCATCCTTGATCGCAAGAAGGAAGGGCTGGACGGCGAATTCGCCGCGGGCATGTCCCAGCGGGGCGATGATGGCAATCTGTTCGCCAGCCTGTCGGGCGGCATGCGCCTGAGCGAACGCGTCCATATCATCGGCGCGGTGGAATATGAAAAGCTGGAAGGATTGGGCACCTGCACTAGCCGCAGTTGGTGCAACAGCCAGACCCTGATCCTCGGCAACACGCCGGGCGCCGGTGGCCTGCCCGCCAACCTCATCATCGCCGGGGTCAATACATCGACGATGACGCCGGGCGGTCTGATCAACCGATCCTATAATGCGGCGGGTCAGGCGATCGGCACGACGGCTACCGACCCGCTGCGCGGCACGAAGTTCCTTCCCGACGGCACGCCGGGTCAATTCCAATATGGCACGCTGGTCGGCCCGCTCTTCATGCTTGGCGGCGAAGGACAGGGGCGTAACGGCTTCATTTCGGCCCTGCGGCTCAAAGTGCCGCTGGAGCGGGTTTCCACCTATGGCGCGCTGACGGCGGAACTGACCGATGATGTGACGCTCACCGCCGACATATCCTATGGCCGCGTCAAGGGCACGGTCGACGGCGCGATCTTCCGCGACTTCAATGGCACGTTGCTGGGTCGCATCAAGCGCGACAACCCGTTCATTCCCGCCGCCGTCGCGTCGGCAATGGATGCGAACGGCGTCGCTTCCTTCATCCTGGGCAAGGCCGCGTTCGACCTTGGCCCTGGCCGTGCAACATCGACCACGGAAACCTATCGCGGCGTTCTGGGCGTAGAGGGGCGACTGAGCGACAGGTGGACGATCAACGGCTTCTACCAATATGGCCGCACCAACTTCACCCAGCGCGCGACCAACCTCGTTAATCAGGCCAATCTGCTGAAGGCGGTGGATGCGGTACAGTCCGGCGGCCAGACCGTCTGCCGCGTCAATGCCGATGCCATCTCCAGCAATGACGATCCCTCCTGCGTCCCCTTCAACCCCTTTGGCGAAGGGCAATATAGCCAGGCGTCGGTGGGCTACATCACCGGCAACGGCCTGCAACATACCGTCAATGAACAGCATGTCGCGGGCATCGACCTGCGCGGCGAATTGTTCGACCTGCCTGCCGGGCCTGTTACGGTGGCGGTCGGCGCGGAATATCGCCGGGATACGGTCGATGGCACCGCCGACCCCATCTCCGCGGCAAACGGCTTTTATTCCCTCAACGGGTCGGCCCTGTCGGGCGGCGTGACGGTGAAGGAGGTATTTGGCGAGGTCGCCGTGCCGCTGTTGCGCGATTCAGCCTTTGGCTATGCGCTCGATCTCAATGGCGCGGCCCGCCGCACCCATTACAGCACCACAGGATCGGTCACGACCTGGAAGGCTGGCCTGGTCTATGAACCGGTCGAAGGCGTCAGGTTGCGCGGCACGCGGTCACGCGACATCCGCGCGCCCAACATCTTTGAACTGTTCGGGCCGCAGACGCTCCGCTCGATCGGCCTGTCCGACCCGCTGAACGGAGGATTGCAAACCAACCCCTTCGTCATAACCGGCTCCAATCCCAATCTTTCCGTTGAAAAGGCGGACAGCTGGACCGGCGGTTTCGTGATTGCGCCGCGCACTGGCCCGTTCCAGCGCCTGCGTCTGTCGGTCGATTATTATAATATCAAGGTGGCCGATGCGATCGGCGCGCTGGGCGCGCAAACGCTGGTCAACCGCTGCGCCCAAGGGGCCACCAATTTCTGCAGCCAGATCACGCGCGACGCCAACAACCAGATTCTTCAGGTTCGCGACGTCATCCTCAATTCCAATGCGCTCAAGACCAGCGGCTATGACATCGAATTCCAATATCGTCAGCCGATCGGATCGTGGGGCGAACTGAATGCGCAACTGATCGCGAACATCACCAAAGAATTGACGACCGTCGATGCCCTGGGCGCAGTGGACCGCGCAGGCCAGACCGGCGTTCGTACCGGTACGATACCGGGCGTGCCCGACTATGTGCTGGACGGCGTCCTTACCTGGACCGTCGGCAAGTTCCAGTTGACCGGCCATGGCCGCTACATTCCATCGGGGATTTACTGGACCAATTTCGTCGGGCCGGATCAGGATGGCTATGCCGTTACCGCGCCCAACAGCGTCGACAACAATAATGTCCCCAGCCGCTTCTACCTTGACATGACGGCCCGTGTGAATGTCGATACCGGCAATGGCCGGACCTTCCAGCTGTTTGCGACGGTCAACAATCTGCTGGATCGTGATCCGCCCGCAATGCCCGGCCCGTCGGGCGGCACCAACCAGATCCTGTTCGATCCGGTCGGTCGCGCGTTCAAGGTCGGCGCGCGCTTCCACTTCGGTTCATAAGGCGCGGGATCGACAGGAGCCGATATGAGCATGAACGCAACCGATCCGTCACCCCCTGTCGTCATCCATCTGACGGATGTGATCGAACGTCAGCGGATCAATGCGTTCATCATCCGGCTGGTGGCGCTATCCTGGGCGGTCACCTTCCTCGATGGCTTCGACATGCTCGTCATCTCTTTCGTCGCTCCCTATCTGCGCGACGGATTTGGTGCGGACGTGATTTCGCTGGGCGAACTGTTCGCGACGGGCGTGTTCGGGGCGATGCTGGGCGGGATCGCCTTTGGCTGGCTGGGCGACCGTTATGGGCGGCGTCCGATCATCATCGCATCGGTCGTGGCCTTTGGCGCCACCAGCATAGCCATGGCGCTTGCGCCAAACATGCATATGCTCCTGATCCTCCGTTTCCTCAATGGTCTGGCGCTGGGCGGGCTGATGCCGCTTGCCTGGGCGCTGAACATCGAATTCGTGCCCAGCCGCTATCGCGCGACTGTCGTTACCGTCATCATGATGGGCTATACGCTGGGCGGCGTGGTCGCCGGGCCGATGACAGTCTGGCTGGCGCCCGATTATGGCTGGCAATCGGTATTCATGGTGTCGGGCGTGGCGACGCTGCTGCTCGTACCCATTCTCCTTGCCCTCCTCCCCGAATCCGCTCGCTATCTGGCGGTCAAGGGACGATCGCCCGAAAAGATCGCCAGGTCGCTGAACGCGCTGGCGCCGGGGCTTGGCGCGCGGCCGCAGGATCATTTCACGGTCACCGACGAAGCGGTGGCCTCAACCGGGCAAAGCTTCCGCATCACGACCCTGTTCAAAGGCGATCTGCGCCCGATCACCAGCTTGCTGTGGCTCGCCTATATCGGCAGTTCGATGGCGGTCTATTTCAAGTCGAACTGGGGACCGATCATCTTTGAGGATGTCGGCTTCACCCGGACCCAGGCGGCGATGATCATGTCCATCAGTTCGATCGGCGGTTCGATCGCGGGGCTGGCGCTCATGCGCTTCACTGACCGCCTGGGTCCGATCGCCATCGCCTTCTATCCCATGCTGGCGGCGCCGCTGCTGCTGGTCATGGGTCTGGCGCCCGTCTCGCTACAGGGGCTGGCCGCCTTCTCTCTGCTCAGCATGGCGATGATCAGCGGCACGCATTTTGGCATGCATTCCATCGCTGGCATCTTCTATCCCAGCGCGATCCGCGCCAATGGCGCTGGATGGGCAACGTCGGTGGCGAAGATCGGCTCGATCTTCGCGCCGCTGCTGGGCGGTTATCTGCTGGCGATGAACATGCAGCCGCGCCTGCTGTTCGTGCTGCTGGCGGCGACGCCCCTGCTCTCTGCCGTGTCGCTCGTCCTGCTCGCCCGTGTCGGCAAGCGCCGGGCCGCCCGCAATACCGTTCCCACCGAAAACACCATCCTTCCGGCGAAAGCCGACCAAGCCTAACAGGAAATATGATCATGGCTCTGACTGCGACCCCCATAACAGCGCGCTTTGGCGCGGAGCTTTCCGGCATCGACGTCGGCAAACCGTTGAGCGACGCCGATTTCGCCGCCATCAAGGACGCGATGAACCAATGGGGCGTATGCGTCATTCGGGGGACCGGGTTCGACAATGCCGCCCACATCGCTTTCAGTCGCCATTTCGGCCATCTGGAAACCGCGCCTGCGGTCAAGAACCGGCCGCGCCGCCACCCGAACACGCCGGAAATATTCGACGCCAGCAACCTCACCCCGGCGGGCGAGATACTGGTCGATGAAAATATGGTGCTGCACAAGAAAGGCGATCGGCTCTGGCATACCGATTCTTCCTTCATGGAGCTGCGATCGGCCTATTCGCTGCTGCTCGCCTATGAGGTGCCCAAGGAAGGCGGCCTCACCTATTTCGCGGACATGCGATCGGCCTATGAGGATCTGCCGGCCGACATCCGGGCGAAGATCGATACGCTGGAAGCCGACCATTCGCTCTGGTATTCGCGCCTGCTCGCCGGTTTTCCGATCACGGAGGAAGAGATTGACGGCCGACCCAAAGCGCGCCAGCCCATGATCATGCATCAGGAAGCGACTGGACGTACCGCCATCTATATCGGCAGCCATGCGATGGATGTCGTGGGCCTGCCCCGTGAGGAAGGCCGCGCGCTGATCAAATATCTGATCGAATTCGCCACCCAGCCGCAATATGTGTTCGGCGTCTCCTACGAACCGGGCGACATCGTGATCTGGGACAACCTCACCACCATGCACCGGGGTGGCGATTTCGACATTTATAACGAGCGGCGCGACATGCGGCGTACGACCGTGCGCGAAGGCGAACCGCCCGAACATGCCGATGATCCGTTCACGGCCTATTTCTCCGCCTCGGCACCAAAGAACTGATCCGAAACGATGGTCAACAAGCCCCGGATATTGGTGACACGCAAATGGCCCGAAAGGGTCGAAGCGCTGATCGCGCAGCGCTATGACGCGACATTCAACGATAGCGATGTCGCACTGACGAGCGCGCAACTGGCCGCGGCCATGCGTGACTTCGATGCGATCTGCCCCACCATCACCGATCGGCTGGATGCCAGCATATTGGGCGTGGCGGGGCGACGGGTGCAGATCATCGCCAATTACGGCGCAGGCGTTGATCATATCGATCTCGCGGCGGCGCGGGCGGCGGGCATTGTCGCGACCAATACGCCCGGCGTGCTGACCGACGCGACTGCTGACATCGCCATCACGCTGATGCTGATGACAACCCGCCGCGCAGGCGAAGGCGAACGGGAATTGCGTGCCGGGCAATGGACCGGCTGGCGGCCGACCCATTTGCTTGGGACCAGCTTGCGCGGCAAGACGCTGGGGCTGGTCGGCTTTGGCCGGATCGCGCAGGCGATGGCGGAGCGCGCCCGTTTCGGCTTTGGCATGGACATCGTCTATTTTTCACGGCGACCCGGCCCGCAGGAAGATGAACAGCGTCTTGGCGCGCGCTTCGTGCCGTCACTGGTCGATCTGGTGGCGCAGAGCGACGTCGTATCGCTGCATATCCCCGGCGGCGCGGAAACCCGCAACATCATCGATGCGGCCATTTTCGCACACATGGCCCCCCATGCCATATTGATCAACACCGCGCGGGGTGATGTTGTCGACGAAGGCGCGTTGATCGACGCACTGGAAGCAGGGCGGATCGGCGGCGCGGGGCTGGATGTCTTTGCTGGCGAACCCCATGTCTCCCAACGTTTGCGCGATGCGCCCAATACCGTCCTCCTTCCGCATCTGGGCAGCGCAACGCGGGAAACGCGCGAAGCGATGGGCATGCGCGCGCTTGCCAATCTGGACGACTGGCGGGAGGGTCGGACGCCCCGCGATAGCCTGTAATGCCTGTGTCCGTTGATGATCTTATCGCGGCAGAACAGTTGCCCGCCTCCTACGCGGCGATAGTCGATCGCTGGTGGCGGCCGCTCGCACAGCAGATCGCGCAGTGGCACAGCTTGGCAGGACGCACCCTGATCGTCGGGATCAACGGGGCACAGGGCAGTGGAAAATCCACGCTCTGTCGCTTCCTCTGCGCGTCGCTGTTGCCTGAACATGGCGTGTCGGCGGCGGTGGTTTCGCTCGATGATCTTTACCTGCCCCTGGCGGCGCGCGAGCGGATCGCGCAGGACATCCATCCCCTCTTCCGCACGCGCGGGGTGCCGGGGACGCATGATGTCGATGCAGGGATCGCGCTGCTGGATGATATGGCCGCCGGGCGGGAAGCCCTGATCCCGCGGTTCAGCAAGGCGCTGGACGACCGATTGCCGCGGGCCGACTGGACACGCCATGCCGGCAAGGTCGACATTCTGCTGTTCGAAGGCTGGTGTGTGGGCGCTCGGCCACAGGATGCCAACAGCCTGATCCAGCCGCTCAACGCGCTGGAGGCGCAGGAGGACGCCGAAGGCATCTGGCGACGCCATGTGAACATGGCCCTGCAGACCTCCTATGCGCAGCTGTTTTCGCGGATCGACCATCTGGTGATGTTGCAGCCGCCTTCGTTCGATCATGTTCTCGCCAACCGGCTACTTCAGGAACATAAGCTTCGCGCGGCCGCGCCGGATGCGCCAGCTATCATGGATGACGCCGCCGTGGCCCGCTTCGTGAGCCATTATGAGCGTGTGACCCGCCATATGTTCGCCGACCTTCCGGCGCGCGCGGACATAGTGTTTCAGCTTGATGCACAACAGAATGTGATGTCCTGCCAGCGCCTTGCCGGTCCATGATTGGTATATGCCAAACTGGATTCTCGTAACCGGATCGCCCGTAGATGGAGCCGATGACCATGTCGCCTGACAATATAACCGTCGATGCCATCCGGCCCGGCCTTGAATTCCTTTATGCTGCCAGCGCGCAACTGGCCGATCCGATACAGATTGGCCAGACGCCGGATGGCATGCGGCGGATCATACCCATCCTGTCGGGCACAGTCGAGGGACCAGGCATTCGCGGCCATATCCTGGGCGGAGGAAGCGACTGGCAGCTTCTGCGGCCGGATGGCGTCACGGTCGCAGACGCGACCTATGCGATCGAAACCGATGATGGCGCGGTCATCCAGATCCGCAACAGGGGACTGCGGCATGGGCCTGCCGATGTCATGGCGCGTCTGGCAGGCGGGGAGCCTGTCGATCCGTCGGCTTATTATTTCCGCACCGTCCCCGAATTCATCGCACCCGTTGGCCCTTATGAATGGCTCAACAGCAGCATCTTCATCTGCTCTGGCGCGCGTTACCCCGACTCGATCCGGCTATGGGTCTGGCGCGTCACCTGATGGGGTGAACGCGAGGGACCGGACTATTCTTCGGCAGCGCCGAACTCGGACGGAATGCGACGCGCTTGACCGGCGGCGCGCTTTGCCAGCGCCTGTGCCACCCGATCCAGCAGCTCGGCCTTGCGCCACGGCTTGCCAAGCACATCCAGCCCGCGCCGCAACGGTCCTTCTGCAACCAGTTCCTCATTATAGCCCGTCGTCATGAGAACCGGCATATCGCGATCCTGCGCAGTGATCGCTTCGGCCAGCGCGATGCCATTGAGCGTGCCGGGCATGACCAGGTCGGTAAACAGCAGGTCGATGGGATCGGTCCCGCGGATCCGCTCCCATTCCGCCAAAGCAAGGTCGCCATTTTCCACCGCCGTCACGCGGTATCCTGCCTCGACCAGATGCTCCTGGGCAAGGGCGAGCACGTCGGGGCTGTCCTCCACCAGCAGGATGTGCGCGCCGTCCACCTTGGCGCTTTCGCCAACAGGATGCCCCGCCGTGTGAACCGAGGGCAGCGCGTCCGCACCAGCCACCGGAAACAGCATGCGGATCGTCGTGCCCTTCCCCGGCGCACTGTCAATCTCCAGCCGGCCACGCGATTGCTGGACGAAACCGGAAGCCATGGCGAGCCCCAGGCCGGTGCCCTTGCCGGTCGGCTTGGTCGTGAAAAAGGGTTCGGCGGCGCGCGCGGCGACATGCTCCGGCATGCCCTCCCCCTCGTCGCGCAGCTCAATGACGACATAATCGCCGGATTTCAGCTGTCGCGCCTCTGCATCGCCGTTCAGATGCAGCTTCAAGGTGCAGATCGTCAACAGCCCGCCGCCTGGCATCGCGTCGCGCGCGTTGAGCGCTATGTTGAGGATGGCCATCTCAAACTGTTCGGCATCCAGCACCGCCTTGGGCAGCCCGTGGCGCAGGCTCAGATGAAGCTCGACCGAGCGGCCCAGCGAACTTTCAAGCATGTCGGCAAACCCGACAATGCAGGCATTCACATCGATCGCGCGCGGGTCCAGCCGCGTCTTGCGTGCAAATGCCAGCAATTGCCCGGTCAGCTTGGCGCCACGCTCGGCAGCGCCCTGCGCGCGCGCCAGATAAGCCTGTGCTTTTTCATCCGCGACGCGACCCGACAATAGTTCCAGATTGCCTGTCACCACTTGCAGAAGATTGTTGAAGTCGTGCGCAAGCCCGGCAGTCAGTTGGCCGATCGATTCCATCTTCTGCGACTGCTGATACGCCTGCTCGCTTTCCTTGCGGCGCGTCACGTCCAACTGGCTGGCGAAGAAATAGAGGAGGTTGCCCGACGTGTCGTAAACCGGGCCAATGAACACCGCGTTCCAGAACGGTGTCCCGTCCCGCTTGTAGTTCAGTATCTCGACAGCGATCGACTCACGCTGGGCGATCGCATCGCGCAGTTCGTCAACCGCGGCACGATCGGTCTGCGCACCCTGAAGAAAACGACAGTTCCGCCCAAGGATCTCGCTCTCTTCATAGCCGGTCAGATCAAGGAACGCCTTGTTCGCGAACACGATCGGATTGTCCTGCTGCGCGGGGTCCGTCAGGATCATCGGCATGCGGGTCATCTCGATCGCCGCGAAAAAAACGTCGCCACGATCATCGAGTCCGGGCCGGGTGATAACACTTTCGCGCCAATGCTGCCGAGCCTTGCGACCAGTGGTATCCTTGCCGTCATCCTGTAGCGTGTCGCCTGCCGGAATGCCCTGGCTCTGCCCTGCGCTTTCGACGTCAAAGCCAGCGTCGTTTTGCCCGTCTTGGTCTTGATTCATGTGTTTCCTCTAGTTGCCAACGCGCACGAGTCCAACCGTGCAACGATTGGCGCGCCATTTGGTTACCAAGGCAATGGAAAGGACCGATCATGGATCAGCGAAGCGGTTGCTACCGCGTCGCCGGCATCGCAATCATCGCTGCGTCGAAAGCCGCCGGAGCCCGATCAAGTCCATCATCGTTGCAAGGTGGCGTCCCATTGACGCCCTGCTTGCGTCGGTCTCACGATAATCAGTCGATTTGCCACGCCGGATGGTCCGAAAGTCCGGATTTCGTAAAGCGCTTCGAACGCGGACTTTTCACTGGCTTTTCCCGTCAATATGGCCAGATCGGCTTGACGGGATACAATCTGTGCTACCTCCACAAGACCCGGATCGTTCATTCCGGCGATCACCAGAATGCGGTTGCCAAATGGTCCTGGAAAGCTGGCGACATAGGCATAGTCGCGACGCAACATGCGCTCCTTGGACGGGTCGGCCCAATTGGCTTCGAACCGCCGGCCACTCCGGCGATCGACGATCGCGTTTCCGGTCGGCATCAAAGCAAAGCCTGATCGATCGAATATCGGCTCCCTGAGGTCGCGCAGGTCGCTCAACAGACCGATATAGACGATATTATGCGTCTTGAGCATGTCTGTGGTGAAGCGCGACGATGTGATCGCCCTGGCCTTGGCATCGCCGGTGGCCCGGTTCAGGACCGGCATGATGGACACCAGCGCGGGGGCCATCGCCGCTGGCAGGTCAAACTGGTTGAGATCGACCACCTGGGCACCATCGCGCTTGTGGTTGAGCAGGTAGCGGTCGAGATCTTCGCTGCTGGTGACGAGCGGATCAACCACCTGCCGAACGACCCGGCCGTTTTCGACTTCCCCGAACGCATAACGATCGCCCACGATCAGGGCGGTCGGGATCGCCGAATGTGTCAGGGGCTTCCAGAACGCGGACGCCAGCCGAGCATCTCTGGTCAGGCTCAAAGGCCAGAACCAGGCCATCAGCACCGCGAGAACAATGATCCCAAGGACGCAGATCGCTAGGACAGGCCGCACCAGCATATTGTAGCGGGTTTGACGCCGGGGTGTTCCTGCGTCGTCGGTCTTGCCGAAAAAAGCCTCCGCGGCCAGTCCCGCAGCATCGACATCGACGTCGGACCTGAGTTGGAGGCGATATTCCCCTCGTGGAAGCACGAGATGTTCGCCTTCCCTGTTGGGGGGCAGGTTTTCCAGCTTCTTGCGCAGCCGGTGGATGCTCATCCTGACGGTGGCGTCCTGGCCGAGATGATCGCTTGGCGAAAGCCCGAATACCTCCTGCGCAATCTCGATCTCTTTGGGCGTTCTAGCTGCTAGAGAGGATTCGACGAGGAAGTCGAACAATCGATTTATCTGTACCGATTTCCCCAGACTTCCACTCGTTCGGACCGTTTCGGCGAATGCTCTCAACCGTTCCCGTGCACTGTCATCTGACGACATGGCATCTGACGACATGGCATCTGACGACATGGCATGGGATCGTGAACGTGGGACGGAATGACGGACCAGGTTGAATTTTCAGCGCTGTGCTCCAAGCAACAATCTTAACATATCTGCGCCCCCTCTGTCCGTAAGTAAACACCCTAGGTCACACATGCCGCCGTATGTTGCGGACGCAGGCGCCAACGCGGCCGCAATCGGACAGCGACGCCTGCTCCGGTTCATTACTCCTCGACCGCTACGGTAACTTCCATGCCGTGCAACTGTGCGGAAAACGGGATCTGGCAGGAAAGGCGCGATTGCGACGCCCGGTTGGCGATGCTGTCGAGCAACGCGTCCTCATCGTCACTCATGGGCGGCAAGAGGCTCAACCACTCCGCGCTGACATAGACGTGACACGTCGCGCAGGAGCAGACGCCGCCACAATAGGCAGGCAGTTCGGCAATGCCCGCATCGCGGATCAGTTCCATGACCGAATGGCCGGGCGACGCGGCAACGTCCCGAACGACTCCATCGGACAGCATGACCCGCAACCCGCCTTCCCGCTGCGGTTCAGCGGCAACATCTTCTACGGGCGATATCGACATATTCACTGTGCTCATCTCCTCAAAAATCCTTGCGCGTGCGCCCTTTGCGGGCCCGAATACACCTATGGCTGTGGATATTATGAATGTGAATTTGACCCACGCGGCGCCGCTCGCGAAGCTATCGCATCTCGATCAGGCAACCGTTCATCATCGTTCATTCATTGGCAGCGAATTCGCGATAATGTCAATGATTATCTCATATTTGCAACAGCAACCTGAGGCACTCACCGGCACGTACCGACTATTGCGGCACATTTAGAACGCGGCACCGCCGCGCCTCACGCACGGATTTTCGCGGCCCTTCGGGCCGTCACCTTACCGGCGTAATCCGCCGTCGTCCAAAGCGTCGCAGCCTTTGATACGGTACGTTACGTCCTGCACAATACTGTTCGTTACTTTTGGTCGCAGCCAAGGCGCGCGATGCTTTCCCCCATGGCCAACCAAGCTTGCGCCGCGAAGCAGGGCGATACGAATTGCATCCTGGCGAGCAGCCACCGTCGTGGCGACGCCAGCATTCGCGCTCCCGCATCGCTGCTGGGCATGCGCAAGCAATGGCTGAACACGCTCCTTAACGAGCGGACGCGAATAGGAGAGACAATATGATTACATGCTTCAACACCGCCCGCCCCCCGTCGGTCGTCGTCGATCATGGAATCGTCTCGCACCGATCGGCTGGCCGACATCGTCCGCCTCCAGGCCGCTCTGTCCTAGCGATCTGCGCATGCCTGTCGACAGGAGGTCATCATGGACAATTCTAACCTGTGGTCCGGCATTCGCGCCTTTTACGAACCGACCATCGAAATCATGGCGATGTGGATGTGGGGTCTGCCTCTGTTCGCGGCGGTGGTTGCGATCATCTTCATTCTGTCGGAACGTCCGAACGGCCCCATATCGTTCAAAATGTTGCTTAACGCCGCCTTCCCGCGCGACCTGCACAGCCATGCCTCGGCACGGGTCGATCGCTGGAATGCGATCATCCTTTTCGTCATCGGCTTCCCGCTCGTCGGCCTGTTCGCACTGAATGGCCTGGCGATCGCGACCAACGTCGCCAACTTGCTCAGCGCCGAATTTGGTGCCACCGCCCCGCTGCTGCATGCGGCCTGGGCAATCGTCGCCGTGCAATTTCTGGTCTTTTTCCTGGCCACCGACTTTATGGGGTATTGGGTCCATTACTGGTGTCACACCAACCCCTTCCTGTGGACCCTGCATAAGCCGCACCACACGGCCGAAACCCTGACCCCCTGGACGCTCTATCGCCAGCATCCGATCGAATTCTTCATCGTCAATGCTGTCCCGGCGGTGTTTGGCGGCCTGGTGACGGGCGTGGCCCTTTATGCCACGGGCACGGCCCTGCACCCTGGAACCGTGGCCTGCGTCGGCATTATGGCCTATATATTGTTCTTCGTGATCGACTTTCTGTCCCACGTCCATGTGCCGGTATCATATGGCTGGCTGGATCGGATCGTGCTGGCGCCCGTGATGCACAATCTGCACCATAGCATCGAACTTCAGCATCGCGACAAGAACAACGCCGTGGTCCTGACATTGTGGGACTGGATGTTCGGCACGCTCTATCTGCCCAAGAAGGGTGAAACCTGGCGATGGGGCGTCAATGAAGAAGAATTCGGCGACCAGAACCCGCATAACACCCTCAAGGGCTTTTATGGCGAACCCTTTGTCGTCGCCGGCCGGCAGATCAGGGATCTGGTGCGCGTCGGACGGCGGCACGAGGCAGAAGCCGACCCGAAATAATAACGTTACCCGCGCCCATGGCTGCGACCGTTACGGCTATCCGCCGAGGTCGCAGCCAAAGCTGTGACGCCCGCGAATCCGGCCTGTCCTTGCATTAACATGCGATCGTTACGCCGCGATACGGTACGTTACTTACCCCACAGGCGTTGCCCCCATAGCCTCTGAGACGCGATGGGATGAGCAACAGCCCCAAATACCCATTTTCCAACACCCTCTCGGGACTGCGATTTTCGCGCCGGGCTAGGGCAAAAAAAGGCGGCACGCATGACGTAGCCGCCAATGAGACAGGGAGTAAAACTGTATGAGGCCTTTCGACACATTCGTTTCCGAACGCCACCGGCGCCTTTTGAGCATGAGCGCGAGCGTATCGATCCTGACGCTGGTCCTGGTAGCAGAACTCAACGGCGCCGCTGCTCTGGCGCAGGCATCTCAAGGCTCTGCCGTTGATCGGCCCTCACCAGCACAAGCCCGCAACAACGATGACGACAGCAACGCGATCGTCGTTACCGCACGGCGAAAGGAAGAGTCGCTGACGGACGTGCCAGCCTCGATCACGGCCTATTCTTCGGACTTTTTCAAAAAGCAGAATATCCAAACCTTCGCTGATTATGCGACGAAACTGTCCAACGTCACGTTCCAGTACGGCCAGGGCGGCGATTTTTCGTCGGTCGGCTTTGTCGGCGGCAGGCAGACGACCATCCGCGGCGTCGCCGGAGCCAACACGACAGCCTATTATATCAACGATACCCCCGTCCCGGCCTCGATCAGCCCGCAGACCCTGGACCTTGATCGCATCGAAGTCCTTAAAGGACCGCAGGGCACGCTCTTCGGCGCCAGTTCGATGGGCGGCAATCTGCGCTTCATCACGCGCCAGCCGACCTTCACCGAAAACAGCTACACCGCCCAAATTCAGGGCGGCGGCACCAAGAATGGCGGCTTCGATTTCGACGGCAATGCCCTGGCCAACCTGGTTGTCGTACCCGACCGGGTGGGACTGGACATCGCTGGCGGCTACACGCGCGAGTCCGGTTTCATCACGCGCCGTTTCCCCGGTGCGTCTGGGGCCCTTGTTTCGGTGCCCGGTCAGGGGCGCGGCGACACCTACTCGGCCTCCGCATCCTTGCGGGCGAAGCTGACGGATGAGCTGGAGGCGACGATCAGCGGCATCGGGCAGATATATAATCTGCATGGTTTCCCCGCCGCCTATCTCCCCCTCCCCGGTTATCGCCCCGTGACCTACACGATTGATCGCGATCGCGACGTGCAGGAATATTCCAAAGATCGTTGGGGGCTAGGATCGCTTGTCCTCAAATATTCGGGCGAAGGATATTCGATCGTCTCTTCCAGCAGCTATTTTGCGCGTCGGACGAAGGAATTGGAAGACACGACCGAAGGCAATAACGGCTATATCAGGGATGTGCTTGGTGTGGATATCGGGGATCCACCATTGCCGACCATCAACATTTCCAAGGACCGGCGCTTCACGCAAGAGGTCAGGCTTTCGTTCGACGAAGGCACCCTGCTGCCCGGCTTGTCCGGCATCGTCGGCCTTTTCTATCAGCACCGTTTCAACAGCTTTGCACAGCCGGCCCTGCCGGTTCCGGAATTCGAGGATGCGGGGTTCGATCCGCCCTTCATCACGCGCCAGACTTTCCCGACGCATGAAGACAATAGCGCGATTTTTGGCGAGCTATATTATGAAATTCTACCCAAACTGACACTGACCGGCGGGCTGCGCCAATATTGGATCAAGCAGAAGGCCGACGCCGTGCTGAGCGAAGGCATCTTCAATTCGCCGGGCGGCGACCTGGCACCGGCGCGCCGCAGCCGCCAGAGCGGTATCGTTCCAAAGTTCGTCGTTTCTTACAAGCTGCCGCGGGAGGGCACGGTCTACGCATCGGCGTCGAAGGGTTTTCGTCTGGGTGGATCACAAGGTCGGCTGCCGGATTTCTGCCAGTCGGACCTCGCGGCGATCGGGCGTACACAGGATGATACGCAGGATTTCAAGTCCGACACGCTATGGAGCTATGAAGTCGGCGCGAAGAGCCGGATCGCCGGAGGGCGGCTGAATGTCGCGGCCGCCGCGTTCCAGATCGATTGGTCCAACATCCAGCAGCAGGTGATCCTGCCCACATGTACGTTCAGTTTCACCGCCAATGCCGGCAAGGCACGCATTCGCGGCGGCGAACTGGAAGTGAGTGGCAGGCCCATCGCCGGCGTGCCCTTGATGCTCCAACTCGGCCTTGGCTACACCGATGGCCGCTTGCTTGACCCCGGCCTCCTCGCGCAGGCGCCTGATACCCGGCTCGTCCAGACGCCCAGATGGACCGGATCGATTTCGGGCAATTACGATCATCCAATCAGCGACAACGCGTCGCTGCTCATCAGCGCTGACTATAGCTATACAGGGGGGCTGAAAGTCGCAAACAGCGCTGGCGGCTTCCTCGACCGCAAGCCACTCAACTTCGTCAACGCCTCGATCGGCGTGAAGTTTGGCACCTCCCAGATCACGCTTTATGGCAAGAACCTGCTCGACAAGCGCCTCAACCTCGGCGACCTGTACAGTTCGGGCATCGAGCGGTCGGAAATCCTGGCCGATGGCAGTGCGCAGCGCCTGCCGCGTGGTGCGGTCAGCCGCCCGCGCCAGCTTGGCGTCCAATTCAGAACCGACTTCTGAGATGGCCATTATGAGCAAAGCGTCGTCATTGCCCGACACAAAGCGACGGTGGCGCTCTCCCGCCTGCGGAACAGCGCTGGCCCTTGCCATCGCCTTGCTGGTCGCGAGCGGCGCCGACGCTGAAGTGCTGCCGATGCCAACCGTCACTCCGGTCCCGCCCAGCGGAAAGCTGCCGCTTTCTTCCGCGGCGCGGCCGGGAACCGAATATGTCGATCTCGAAAAGGTCGGCTATGAAGAGGCGGAATATTATCTCGCGGGCGTAGCGCCCGCGATTACAGCAACGGGTCAGACCGTCACGACCGCTCCCTACGTCACCCGGTTTCTGATACGCCAGCCCAAAGATCCCGCGCGGTTCAACGGCACGGTCATTATCGAACCGTTCAGCTGGTTTGGGGAGCGGGCTGCGGGCTGGATATTGACCCGCGATTACCTCACCCGAAAAGGATATGCGTTCGTCGGCTATACCCTGTCGATCATCACGCCGCCCAATGACCCGAAATTTCCGCTCGATGAAACCGGACAGAGCGCGGACGCCCGGCAATATGGCGACATCGTCAATTTCGATTTCATGCGCCGCTTCGACTATCCGCGCTATGCACCGCTTGGCAGCTACTTCGATGCAGGCAAGTTCCTGCGCGGTGGAAAGCCAGACCCGTTCATCCCCCAAGCGCAGGGCATCAGCGCTGAACTGGCGATGCTGCTTAAATCGAACCTGCCGAACGGTCCTTTGGCAGGACGCAAGGTCGATCGGGTCTATGTCAACACCTGGGCGGTCAATGCCCAGATCTGGTTGGACTATCTCGATCAGGGTCGACACCAGCAATGGCGCATGCCGGACGGACGTCCCTTGATCGACGCCTATATGACGGGCAAGCTCGCCTATGGCGAGGTGGCGGGAGACAGCATCCGCCTGCCGCGCCACATGCCGACAGACGCGCCCTTCGTCACCATTTTCAGTCAGTCCGAAACGGTGCATGATGCGATCGAACAGATAGTCCTGCCGCCTGACACAGACCAACCCAAATTGCGCTATTATGAGGTGATGGGCACCCCACATCTGCGCAAGGCCGATCTGGGGACCGGCGAAGTGGAGCCCATGCCGTACGAGCGCGGAAAGCCGAACGATCCGCGGTGCCAGCAGATTTACGACGAACCATCCGAACTGCCATTCTCGGCGTTGCTGGACGCGCTTGACCGGTGGGTGCGATTGGGGGAGCCGATGCCTCGTGCGGACCGGGTCGCGCGCGACGGCGCGGGCGTGCGGCGAGACGCCAAAACCGGCAATATAGTGGGAGGCGTACGCCCGCCCTGGATCATGGTGCCAAGCGCCGAATATTGGACCGACTATGAAACCGGCTGTGGCGTCGTCTATGACACCAAGCTTCCCTATTCCGCTGCGCGACTACGCGCTCTTTATGGCAATTATCGCAACTATGCCCGTCGGTTCGAGGACGCCAAACGCCGATCCGTGTCGGCAGGATATTTGCTCCCAGGTGATGCTGAAGGACTTGAGCCAATAGCCTCTCCCGCTGACTTTACGAAAACGGCGCCCTGACAGCCGATACATGGCTTTTGGCTTGCTGCGGAAACGGTTGCATCGGATTTGCGGATCGGCAAATCCGATGCTGAACAGCGCAACTGCCGTCGCCAGGGCGAGTACTCAACCACGCTCCTTTGCGGCCCTGATGACGTTCCTGTGCGACGTAGGCAGCCGAACGAAACGCTGCTTATTCCGACAGCTCCGCGTCATATTCAGCAAACGCGTCCTGAGCGATGCGGGTAGAATCGATCCCGGCGGGAATTCCGCAATATACCGCGACCTGCAACAAGGCTTCGCGAATTTCCTCGCGGGTCAAACCGTTGCGCAGAGCCGCCTTGACGTGCAGCTTCAACTCGTGCGGCCTGTTCAGCGCACTTATCATGCCGATATTCAGCAGGCTGCGGTCCCGCCGCGACAAACCATCGCGGGCCCATATCTCACCCCAGCAATAGCTGCTCGAAAGCTCCTGCATCGGCCGGCTGAAATCATCTGCCTGCGCCATGGAACGGGCGACATAGTCCGCGCCCAGAACCTCGCTGCGAATGCTCAGCCCTTTGGCCAGCCGATCTTCGTCCATAACTGCTCTCCGAGCCAGTCCGAGCCTATAGCCCGCCGATAAGGCAATATTTGATGTTCATATATTCCGACAGGCCATGGCTCGATCCCTCCCGACCAAAGCCGGATTCCTTCACGCCGCCAAAAGGCGCAACCTCGGTCGAAATCAGACCGTCATTGACCCCAACCATGCCATATTCCAGCCCCTCCATAAAACGCCACTGCCGGGCGAAATCGGCGGTATAGACATAGGCCGCCAGGCCAAAGGGCGTGTCATTGGCGATCTGCATGGCTTCGCTTTCGTGCGTGAAGCGGATCACGGGCGCTACCGGCCCAAATATCTCTTCATGCGCGATCGCCATGTCCGTGGTGACGCCGGTCAGAACGACAGGCGGATGGAATGCGCCCTGCTCAGGAACGTCCGGGGCTGTTCCAGCCTTGGACGCGCCCTGGATTTCCGCCTGCTTGACCAGGTCAGCGACGCGACTGGCATCCTTGTCACTGATCAACGGACCCATGCCCGAAGGGTTATTGATTCCGTCGCCTACATGCAAAGCCTCGACACGCGCGGTCAGGCGTTCGACAAAAGCGTCATGAACGCCTGCCTGAACGAGAAACCTGTTGGCGCAGACGCAGGTCTGCCCGGCATTGCGAAAGCGTGAGGCCATGGCGCCCTCGACCGCCCGGTCAATATCGGCATCATCGAATATGATGAAAGGCGCGTTCCCGCCCAACTCCAGACTAAGAGCCTGATCCGAAATTAAGTTGAGTGGTATCAGCGGGTTAGCTTGACGGCGTGCCCTGTCGTTGATTCAGCGGTTTTGCGACAAACCAAAGGAAATCAACGATGTGGACCGACACCACTCGGGCGCAGTATGCCCGTGCGGACTTGGCTTTGCCAAGCGATTTGACCGATGCCGAATGGGCGCTGCTCGAGCCGTTCTTTCCGCCGCCCTCGCATGTAGGGCGTCCGCGCAAGTGGCCGCTCAGGCGGATTGTCGAGGCGATCCTGTATCTGTTGCGTGGCGGCCTCCCGTGGCGGATGCTTCCGCCGTGTTTTCCGCCGGTCTCGACGGTGCGGCGTTGGTTCTATCTGTGGCGGGACAGCAGGCTGTGGTTGTCGTTAAACCATACCCTGCTGCTGATCGGGCGCGAAGCTGCAGGCCGCCAGGGCTCGCCCAGCGCCGGCGTGATCGACAGCCAGAGCGTCAAAACCACGGAAAGCGGCGGGCCACGGGGTTATGACGCGGGCAAGAAGACAAAGGGGCGCAAGCGCCATATCCTGACGGATACCGACGGCAATCTCGTCCATGCCGTAGTCCACACCGCCGACATCCAAGACCGTGACGGCGCTCCGCTGGTGCTGGCCGAGATCATCAGGCGCTTCCCGTGGCTGCGCCATGTCTTCGCCGATGGTGGCTATGCCGGTGACAAACTCAGGGACGCGCTGCGCCGGATCGGCAAATGGACCATCGAGATCGTCAAACGGTCGGATGCCGCAAAGGGGTTTGTCATTCTCCCGCGACGCTGGGTCGTCGAGCGAACCCTCGCCTGGCTGAACCGCAATCGCCGCCTCGCCAAGGACTTTGAACAGACCATCGCATCGGCTACCGCATGGCTCTTCATCGCCTCGATCCAGCTCTTCGCACGCCGCATCGCAAGGCCATCAAATCACGCCCGATAATTTTGAATCAGGCTCTAAGGCGCTTAACCTGCCCGGCCGCCTGGGCCATGATGAGCTTCCCGACCTGCGTCGATCCGGTAAAGCTGATCTTGCGGACAAGGGGGTGGGTGCAGAACACGTCACCAGCCTCCGAAGAACGCACTGCCGGGGCGACCCGGAACAGGTCATGCGGCACGCCGGCCTGATGCGCCAGATTTTCTAGCGCAAGCGCCGAAAGCGGCGTCAGTTCAGCCGGTTTCACGACAATGGAGCATCCCGCCGCGAGCGCCGGTCCAGCCTTGCGCGTTATCATTGCCAGCGGGAAATTCCATGGCGTGATCGCAGCACAGGTGCCGACTGGCTGACGCAGCGTGACGATCCTCTTCCCCGACGCATGGGTCGGGATTACCTTGCCATAGGCGCGGCGTGCTTCTTCGGAAAACCATTCAATGAAAGCCGCGCCATATTTCACTTCGCCGCGCGCTTCATCAAGGGGCTTGCCGCTCTCCAGCGTCATCAGCATCGCCAGCGCCTCGGCATGCTCGCACATCAGATCATACCAGGCGCGCAACACATCGCTACGCTCCTTTGCCGTGCGAGCGCCCCATTCATGCCGTGCTGCGTCAGCGCGCTCGACGATCTCGACCAATTCCGCGCGATTATAGCGGCGGATGGTCGTGACTTCGCGCCCGTCTGCCGGATTTGTGACCTTCAGCCCGCCTTGATCAAGATATTCAGGGCGCAACAAATGCAGTGCCGGGTCAGTCATTGCGACAGAACTCCAAGGAAATGAAAGAAAATGGTCTCACAACATGCGCGACAGGACGTCGGTTTCACCGCCCTTGTCTTGCAGGCGGTGCTTTGCCGCACCTGCAACGTGCAGAACGATCAATGCCAGAAGCAGATAGGCGCCATATTCGTGAAGCGCCTGAAATAACGCAAAGGCCTCATCATTCTTTGGCAGTAGTTCAGGCAAATGACCGAAGAAAAAGAAGGGGACGCCATCGCTCTGCGTAAAGCTGGACGACATTGAATAGCCAAAAATCGGGATCAGCAGTGTCAATGTCATGATCAAACGGTGGACCGCATGGGATAAGGTTCGTTCCCAGCCGGTCAGGCCGTCCGGGGTTTGCGGCAACACCCGCCGCTTCTGCCAGCGAATAAGAAGGTGGAGCACCGCCAGCAGCCAGGCCAGGACGCCGAATTGCTTATGATTGGGATAGAAAAATTCGAATTTCGCTATCGGAGTGCTGTCCGGCAAGCTGGTCATATACCAGCCCGACCAGATCAGACCCAGAATGATGACCGCTCGGAGCCAATGCAAAATGCGCATGGAGAGCGGATATTTGGGATTTTTCCGTCCAGTATCTTCCTGCATGACCTTTTCCCGATCCTCTAGAGGTAAACGCCTCGCGAATAGCCTCCATCGATAGTCAGGGACTGCCCGGTTATCGAAGGACTCTGCGCATTTGCCAGAAAGGCAATGAATTGCCCGACCTGGGCAGGAGACAGGATTTCACCCGTCGGGATGTCCTGAACGAATTCGGCCTCGATGTCCTTTGCGGTAACATCGCATTCCTCGGCCATTTCGGCAAACAACTCGTCCAGGTGAGGCGTCCGGACGATGCCCGGATTGACGACGTTAACTGAAATGCGAAACCGCCCGAGTTGATCGGAAAGCACCTTTGTCAAATGGGCGACCGCGGCATTGCGCAGACCACTCAAAGTGTCGCTCGACCGCCCGGTCAGCCCGCCGATATTGACGATATGTCCCGCCCCCTGTCGCTTCATCGCGGGGACAACCGCCTGCGCGTAACGCAAATATCCACCCACCTTCACGTCGACATCGGCAATCAACGCATCAATATCGACGTCTTCGATAGCGCCCCCGATCGGGGTTGAGCTTGCTGCCGCGTTGACCAGCACATCGATGCGACCGAACCGATCGATGACCTTTTCGGCAAGGGCTTTGGTGGCGGTGGCATCGCGGGCGTCGGACGCAATCGCAACGACAGGCGTGTCGACGCTCTCCCTCAACCGCGCCGCCGCAGCCTCCAGCGCCGTCTCGCCACGCGCCGTCAGGACAATCGTAAAGCCGGCATTGGCCAGTTGTTCGGCGATGCCGGGAACCAGTCCGCCGCTACCGCCGGTCAGGATCGCAACCCGCTGGCTACCGCTCATGGCAATTCTGCCTGTATCAGCAACGGCCCATCAAGCGTCAGGCCATGGCGCAGTGCCGCAGACAGCTCTCCATTCGTGGTCGCGCGGATCGCCTCGACACCATAGCCTTTAGCCAACGCGACCCAATCGACCTTGGGACTGTCCAGTTTCGTCAGATCGGCGACGATCTTGTCATCGAGCGGCACTTCGGCCCGATTAAGTTCGGTCTGCAGGATCGCGTAGCGATGATTGGCGGCGATGATGATCGTGACCTTCAGCCCCTCTCGCGCCATCGTCCAGAGCGATTGCAACGTATATTGCGCGCTGCCATCGGACTGAAGCGCAACGATACGGGCGTCAGGCTGCGCCAGCGCAGCGCCGACCGCGCAAGGCAGCCCCTGCCCAATCGCGCCTCCGGTATTCGTCATCACCCGGTGCCGCTTCGCGCGATGCGCGTTGCGCAGCCAGGGGCCGCCCAGAGTCGACCCTTCCAGTGAAATCACCGCGTCCTGCGGCAACTGGACCAGCAGTTCCTCCACCACCGATACCGGCGTTAACGTTGCGTCTGCTTCAGGCGAGCAGACTGCCTCCATCGGCGCAGGCGCGCGTGCTTGCTCACCGCCAACCTGACTGGCGAGCGCAACCAGCGCGGCAACGGCATCCTCGCCAGGCGCAGCCAGGCGCACCAACCTTTCGTCGGGCACCAGCTGGCTGGGCCAGCCTTCATAGCCGAAATAGCTGATCGGCATGCGCGCGCCAGCCAGCACGACGCGGGCATCGCCCATTTGTGCGATGACATCATCGGGGAAATAGGCCTGACGCTCCACTTTCGGCAGATCCCCACCCAGCGTTACGATGCCCGGATAGGGTTCCATCAGCAACCGCCCGCCCAGAGCGGCGGCGAGCGCGGCCCCGGCACGAATCCCGGCTTCGGTGAGCGCGCTGCCCCCCAGCAGGACAATGGTTTCGCCCGGTTCGGACAGCGCGGCCGCCACCGATTTGATGCTGTCGTCCCCCACCGGCGTCAACTGGTACGGCGCGAACCCTACTGCGTTTCCGTTGTCAGGCGCCGGGGCATCAACCACATCGGTCGGGAAAATCAGCGTTGCAGCGCCACCTTCCGCCAGATTGGTCGCCGCGAACGCCTGCCGCACATCATCAGCGATCGCATCAGGCTTTGCGAGGGAGATGACCTGACGGGATACAGGTTGTGCCAGCGAGACAATGTCTGACGTCAGCGGCGCGTCATAGGCCAGATGCCATGTCGCATGATCACCGATCAGGTTGATGATCCGCGAACCCGCGCGGCGCGCATTGTGGAGATTGGCGATGCCATTGGCAAAACCAGGCCCCAGATGCAGCAGAGTCAGCGGCACTTGGCCCGAAACGCGGGCATAGCCATCGGCCGCGCCTGTACACACGCCTTCAAACAGGCTGAGAACGCAGCGCAACCGTCCGTCACGCGCCAGCGCACTGACCAGCCCCAATTCGGTCGTCCCAGGATTGGCGAAGCAAATGCGCGCGCCGCCTTCATACAGGCTGTCGAGCAAAAGATCGGCGCCCAGGCGCCCGTTGACCGGCGCTTTTGCTTCGCTTTGAACGTTCATAATATCTCTTTCCTGTCAGCCAAGCGCCGCCCCACCGACCTTCAGGCCGGCAAGGAAACCTTCGACAAGGCGCATGAAACTTTCATGCGCATCGTCATGAACATAATGGGAGGCTTCAGCCACGCTGGCATGTGCGAGCCTGGGGTTGCCGGCTTCCAGCTCCCTCACCTTATCGAGGTTGCAAAAATCCGATCGCCCGCCACGGATCACCAGAGTGGGGGTACGGATCGCGGCAATCACCGGGTGCAGATCAACCACGCGCGATGGATCAGGTTGAATGCGGGTCGCCGCAATACCATCCGCATCATAACGCCATACCACCGAACCGCTGTCGTCTGCCCGCATCGATTCAAACAATCGTTCCTCGATGGCTGCATCGGACACGTTGGGCCGCAGCTTGCGCCAATAGGCGCGGGCCTCCGCCCAGTCGGCAAAACGGGTTGGCAACGCAGCCATTTCTGCGACGATCCGTTCGAACCCGGCACCCGATACCGAAGAACCGGCAGTGATGTCTTCCACGACCAAACCCAGCAAACGATCCGGATGCTTGGCGGCGTAGCAATAGGATGTCGTTCCGCCCATCGAATGACCGACCAGCACGAAGCGATCGAGCTTCAGGGCATCGGCAACCGCTTCCAGATCGCCAAGATAGGCGTCGGTATAATAGTTGCGCTCCGCATCCCAGTCGCTTTCCCCCCGGCCGCGCGCGTCGAACGCAATCATATGCCAGCGATCGGCCAGAGACGATGCCAGCTTGCGCCATGTCCCGGAATAGCCTCGCAAGCCATGCAGCAACAGCATGGCTGGCGCTTCCGGGTCACCCCATTCACGCACATATAGATCCAGCGTGCCGCTCGAAATGCGGCGGGTCCGCTCCCCGTCTAGCGTCGCGACGGGAAGCGGAGCCTGGCCTTGGTCTGTCATCGTCTGGATGCTCATGCGTCAGGTCAGTCCGTTGCCTTCGGCATCTTCGGCCTTGAGGCCACCCAGGCGCGCATTCAGCCGTCCGCGCGTGGCAAATGCCCAGCAAACGATCACTTCATCACGATTGGGCGCATCATCGAAGGAAACGCTCATCGTGTCGTAGTGCGAACGAACGTAGAGAGCATCCTTGTGGCCGAAGGGAATGTCGAGGATTGTGCCCGGAACGCCGCGCTTGCCCGTGGAGGGAACCCATGACGCGCCGCCGCCCACTGCATCACGGACCGGATTAGCCGCCGGGTTCGTCAGCAGGGCATTGCCATGCTCATACTCACCATCGATGCCGACCATGATCGCCTTGCCGTAACTTTCGATCTTGGCACCACCCGACAGCGCATTCAGCCGTCGCCCGATTTCCGTGCCCAGTTCCGGGGAAGCATCGATCCAGGCCGAAAGATCCTCGACAAACTGGCCCGCATAGGGGTTCTTGATGCACGCGCCGATCATATATTTGACCAAAGGCTGGCCATCTGCAGGAGCGCCTGTTTCACCGGCCCAGATTTCTTCCACCTGGCTGAACCATTTGCGGATGTGGAAAGCGCCGAAGTTCGGCTCATACGTCTTCATGTCATTCTCCCTGCCTCTGCCGTTTGGCAAAGTGTGTTGGCTCGGCGGTCCCGTTCGCCGACCGCTGCTAAAGTTGGCTCGGATCTACCGGATCGGCCTGACCCTGATTGCGGGTCAGTTCAGCCTGCGAGGCTCCGGTTTCCTGGGGAACGCGCTGGCAGAACACTTCCAGCATGTGCCCGTCAGGATCATAGAAATAGATCCCGGTCGAAACTCCATGGTCCAGAATTTCGGCGATCTTGACGCCACGTTCCGCGAAAAATGCGTAGTTCCGCCGCAAATCGTCCATGCTCGTGCCAGCCATCATCAGGCCGACATGCTCAAACTCTTTGCCTGTGGTCGCGCCTTCTTCTGCCGCAAACAGCGCAATATCGTGGTCGCTGACCCCGAAGCTCAAAAATACGCCGCCCTTATACGGGCCATCGGCGGCACGAGCGACGATCTTCATGTTGAGGATGTCACTATACCATTGCGCGGAGAGTTCGGGGTCCCTCACGAACAATACGATATGGGCGATCTTCTCTACCCGGATCGGAGAGGTTTCAGTTTGTGACATGCGGCAACCCCAAATCTTCAGGAATTCCAGGTATCCAGGTCAGATCCGTAATCTCATTGAACTCGCGCCATTCCTTGGCCCAGGATTTTCCGGCATCTGTCGAGAGATACAGATAGCCGAATTTGCTTCCTGCCAGCATGAAATCGGGATCGGCGGGATTTGCGCCGAATGCCCACATGCAGGAGTTTGAAGGGCGGTCGAGTTCCGCCTTCGTCCAGGTCAGGCCAGCATCGTCCGATGTCAGTATCGCAGCCGTGGTGCCGGGCGTTCCGTCGCCGATTCCCACTGCAATCTCCCGATTACTGCCAGGCTTGCGCATCAGCAGTCGCGAATAGCGCAGCCCCCAACTTTCCTTGGCAGGCAGACGGACCCAGGTCTCGCCATTGTCGGTGGAACGATAAAGCGCGATGACGGTGAGCGCGAGATGCACTGTCGTTCCATCGTCCTGCTTCAGAATAACGATGTCATGCAGATCGGAATTGCCACCAAATTCCGACCAGCTCGTATCGATGCGTTGCCACGTATCGCCACCATCGCGGCTGCGGTGCAGGCCGCCTTCTTCAACCCCTGCCCAAACATCGTTGGAATCGGCCGGGTCGACGGCAAGCGCCAGCATGCGGGGGCGATTCACGCCCGCGCAAAACTCCGGCATTTCCAGCGGCGTGCGTTCCCAGCTCTTTCCGCCATCGCGCGAACGGAACAGGATAGCGCGCGAAGGAGCGCCAGTGCCGGCATAGATCACCTTGGGATCACTCTCGCTCACCACCAGCTTCCACACGGCAAGACCGTTCAGCGCACAATCAATCCTGCTCCAGTGAACGCCATGGTCAGCGCTGTAGAACAAACCTTTTTCCGCCCCGGCAAACAGCGCTTCGGGATTGGCGGGATCAATCAGCAGGCACCGAACCCGGTCGTCATATTCCAGATCCTGCCCGATATTGATCCGATACCAATGCTTGCCCTCGTCATGGGTGCGAATGATCGCCTGCCCATCGGTTGCAACTATCATGGTCCTGCTCATGAGGTCTCCTGCTATTCTATCGATGCTTGCTATATTCCGACGCCGTTCAGCTCAGATTGACCCAGATGCTCTTGATCTCGGTGTAGAGCTCCATCGCCTGGCGACCATGCTCACGCCCCCAGCCGGACTGTTTGAAGCCGCCAAATGGCGTGGCATTGTCGACAAGATTGAAACAGTTGATCCAGACCGTCCCGGCCTTGACCGCACCGGCAAGGCGGTGCGCCTGCTTGAGGTCGTTCGTCCAGATTCCTGCCGAAAGGCCGAAATCGGAATCATTCGCCTGCGCGACCAGATCTTCGGGGTCCGACCAGCTCAGCGCGCTCAACACCGGGCCAAAGATTTCCTCGCGCACGATGCGCATGTCACGGCCCGCATTTGCCATGATCGTGGGTTCAAAGAAGAAGCCCTCGCCATGGGCTTTTGGCCGACCGCCACCGATCAGGATTTCAGCCCCTTCATTCTTCCCGATTTCGACATAGCCGCTCACCTGGTCCCATTGCTCCTGTGACACCAGCGGACCGAAATTCACGCTCGGGTCCAGACCATTGCCGATCGTGAGCCGCGCCGCATGGTCAGCAACCCGTGCCAAAAGATCGTCATGGATCGAGGCATGCGCATAGAGCCGCGAACCTGCGGTGCAGGTCTGCCCCTGATTGAAGAATATCCCCGCCGCTACAGACGCCGCGGCTGCATCGAGATCAGCGTCAGGCAGGACGATCTGCGGAGATTTTCCACCCAGTTCGAGACTGACCTTCTTGAGATTGACGGTAGAGCCGCGCACGATCGCCTTGCCGACCGCGGTCGACCCGGTGAAGGCTACCTTGTCCACGCCCGGATGGTCGACCAGTGCTGCACCCGCTTCGCCAAAGCCGGTTATGACATTGAAAACGCCAGCAGGAATACCGGCCTCCAGAGCCAGTTCAGCCAACCGCAGGGCCGTCAGCGGGGTTTGCTCGGCTGGCTTGAGGATAACGGTGCAACCTGCTGCCAGCGCCGGGGCCACTTTCCAGGCCGCCATCGACATGGGATAATTCCACGGCACAATCAGTCCGCAAACGCCCACCGGTTCGCGCACCGTGTAATTCAGGATTTTCGCGCCGCTGCGGGGCGATACCGGCAGCGTTTCACCGCCAAATTTCGTCGGCCAGCCGGCATAATAGCGGAAGGTCTTGATCGAACCTTCGATTTCGACGGCCTGGGTCAGCGTTGCCGGCTTGCCATTGTCCATGCACTCAAGAACGGCCAACTCTGCTGCATCGCGCTCGATCAGGTCGGCCAGACGATTCAGCAATTTGGAGCGATCTACTGCGCTCATGTCGCGCCAGCTGGGATCGACCAGCGCCTTGCGCGCGGCCTTGACCGCCAGATCGACGTCGGCCACGCCACCTTCTGCCACCTGGCAAATTTCCTGGCCCGTCGCGGGATTTACGGTGGCGAAGGTCTTGCCCGACTGCGCCTGCACCGATTTTCCATCGATAATCAGCCCGCGGGGCGTTTTGCCCAGATCAGAGCGAAGCGCTTCGGCCTTTGCATATGCTGTAGACTGTTCTGACATGGCCTTGACCCTCAATTGCTGAAACCTGTCCTGCCCGCAGCGCCTTGACGCCTGAGCGATTCCATCCATCTAATAGCGGATCGACACAATGTAAACAATTATAGATTTATCAGATTATTTGTTGCATATGCACGACAATGCCAAAGACGTTCAGACCGAAGGAATCATGGTGCAGGACAACAATCTCGATCTTGAAAGGGCACTGCTCGCGGCCACCGGGGAAAGGCGAATGTCGACGCCCCTGCCCCGGCAATTTCCGAGCATTGACGAGGCGTATGCCATTCAGCGCAGAATCCATGCCCGGACTGGTCAACCCATCATGGTGTGGAAACTGGGCCTGACCGGCAAGGCGCCGCAGGACGCGTTCGGCACTGCCGAGCCAACCGTGGGTCGCCTTCCGGCCAGCGCGATATTTTCGGACCGCAGCCAGATTTTCGCGGTCGTGCCGGAAATATATGCGGAGGCCGAACTGGTGTTCGAAATGGGCAGTGATCTGCCGATGCTGGACAGGCCCTATACGCGGGCCGACATCTGCGCGGCGCTCAAGGGAATTTATACCGGCATCGAGATCGTCTTTTCCCGTTTTGCCGACGATCACCAATCGCTGCCCCTGCTGATCGCCGACAATGTCAATGCCTACGGCCTTGTGCTCGGCGGCAAACTCTCGTCGCAGTGGGAAGACAGGTTTGCCGATATGCCAGCCAAGCTCAGCCGCAATGACGAGGCGCCTGTCGAAGGCTCGACCGCAAGAGTTTTGGGCAACCCGCTAGATGCTGTCGTCTGGCTGGCCAACTGGTTGCGCGAAAACGAAAATGACAATTTGAAGAAAGAACAGTTGATCGCATCGGGCACCACGACCGGCGCGACCGAGATTTTCGCAGGAGACACTATAAGCGTCAGCTTCGACGGCGCACCTGCGGCCCGTATCTCCCTCATTCCGTCAGACGAGAAGGACCAGTCGTTATGAATTTGAAACTTGGTATTGAAGGCAAGGTTGCCGTCATCACAGGGGGTGGCGTTGGCATTGGCAAGGAAACGGCGCGCAAGCTGGCGCTTGCCGGCGTCAAGATAGTGATCGCTGCGCGTACCGCTGCGAAGCTTGAAGCGGCAGCGCAGCAATTGCGTGACGAAACAGGTGGCGAGATCATCGCGGTTCCAACCGACACCACGTCCAAAGAATCGGTTCAGGCGCTTGTCGATACCGCAGTGGAAAAATTCGGGGCCGTTCACATATTGGTGAATTGCGCCGCAGCGCCGGGCGGACTGGTGCGCAATGCGATTGAGGAAGCGGACGAAGATGCGCTGATGCTGGACCTCAATACAAAATTGTTCGGCTATTTCCGCACGGCAAAGGCGTGCGTACCTTACATGCGCAAGGCTGGCTGGGGACGGATCGTCAATGTTGGCGGGTTGACCGCGCGCTGCACCGAAGCGCTGTCGGGCATGCGCAATACCGCGCTCGTCCATTTCACAAAGACGCTGTCGGACGAAGTGGGCAAGGATGGCATCACGGTGAACATCATTCACCCCGGCGTCACCCGGACCGAGCATATCGAGGAATGGTTCGCCGAGATGGCGGCCGAGGAAGGCACCACGGTCGATGCGATCGTCGCGCGCGAAGCCGGTGATCCGGCTGCACTGAAACGCATGCTCGAAGTGGAAGAGGTAGCCGATCCGATCGTGTTCCTGTGCTCCAATCTGGGCAGCGGGATTACGGGCGAATCGATCGCGGTCGATGGCGGCCTGTCGCGCGCCATATTCCTCTAAACGGCAATGGGCTGCCCTGAGAGGGGCAGCCCATTTTCAACCGTCGGACGATGATCGCAACGCATCGGCGCACCGATATGCGGGACTATATGCCCGCCATCTCGCTCATGCGGGGCTGCGTCCCCATTGGGCCGTCGAAATTGTGACAATGATGCTGAGCGCCAATATGAGACTTGCGGCATAGATCATGACCGCAAAAGATCCCGTGATCAGGCTAGCCGCCGCAGCAGCAGGGCCCAGCCCCGTGCCAAATGTCTGAATCGACGCCATTGCGCACACCACGCGTCCGCGTTTGCAGGCCTCCGAGCATATCCCTGACAAAAGCGGCTGCGCGAAATTCCAGCTGAACAACATCATCGCGCAGGCCAGGATATAGGCCGTACTCGACACCTGGTCGCGGAACAGCAGGAAGCTGATGGTGCCGATCAACCCGCTGAATATCAACGGCCAGCTCCGTCCCCAGCGGCGCGGCAGGACACCCGCCAGCCCCGCCCCGACAACGCCCGCCATGGTTCCAATGGACAGCCCGCTGGCAATGGCATTGTCCGTCAAACGGCTCAACTGGCCGATGCGCTCGGCATAGCTCCATACCCCGCCCATCGCGAAGAAGAGCAGAAACACGCCAACAAGCGCGCCGGATGCCACCCGCAGGTCCAGCTTGCCGCCGCCCGCCGCGAATATGTCCGGTTCATCCTTGCTGCCGTCGGGAAAGGCCCGTAGCGAGAGCAGCACGAGAGCCGTAAGCCCTGCATTGGCGATGAAAATGGTGCTTGGCGCGAACATCGCCATCAACGCGGGAAGAAAGTAGAGAAACAGCGAGCTCAATGCGGCGCCGGTCACCAGATATATAGCAAAGGCCCGATCCGGATTTTTCGCGCGGCCCAAAGCTGCAAAGGCAAAGCCTATCGCAATTCCTTCCCCTGCCCCGGCCACGACCCGCGCGGCGGCCATGGCCGGAAAACTGACAACGGCTGCCGTTAAAATATTTCCGCTTATTATGAGCGCCAGGCCAAGACCTACGGCCACACGCCAGGGCACTCTGGACAAGGCAAATGTGCTGAGGCCGATCGTCACGCCCATGGCGTTGATGTCCCAGGCCGCCAGATAACCCAGCTGGTCGTCGTTAAACCCGGTTTTCTGCGCTATTACCGCCAGGAAACCGGGCGTCACGAAAATCACGACCGCGCCGACCAGCCCAAGCAATATTGCAGAAATCAGTCCGCCTCTGGTCAGGCGTTCCGCGCCTTGTTCCGCAGCGGCCAGGCCCGAAATCGCCGTGTTAAGCTCCATGTCGCCCCATTCCCAAGGTTTAGTGAACGGGCCGCCCAGAAAGTCTGGACGGCCCTTGTGCGATCAGGCTTTCAAGACATCGTCGACGGCCAGCGCGAATTTGTCGACGATCTCGTCGGCTTCCGCACGCGTGAGTACGAGCGGCGGGGCGAAGACAAGCGTATCGCCCAATGCGCGGGTGATCAGCTCCCGTTGCGCCGCCGCTTTGAGAACCTGGCGCCCGGTGCGATTTTCCGGCGGCAGGATTTGCTTTGTCTCACGGTCCTGCATCAGTTCGATGCCCAGCATCAGGCCCTGGCCCCGAATATCGCCGACATGGGGATGCTGGCCCAACCGGTCGCGCAAACCCTGCATCATGTAGGGGCCAACATCGGCGACATTTTCAACCACCTTGAGCTCATCGATCAGCTTGAGCGCGGCCAGCGCGGCCGCCGCGCCGACAGGATGGGCCGAATAGGTGTAACCATGGCCGAATACCCCGATCTTGTCCGCGCCGGAGTCCAGAACGTCCCACACCTTGGGAGAAATGAACACGGCCGACATCGGGAAATAGCCTGACGTCACCCCCTTGGCGGAGGTAATGAGATCGGGTTCATATCCATATGTCTGGCTGCCCCAATAGGTGCCCAGACGACCAAAGCCCGAAACCACTTCGTCCGCGACCAGCAGGATGTCATTCTTCTTGAGGATCGGCATGATCTCTTCGAAATAGCCTTCGGGCGGCGGAATGAGACCACCAGCGCCCATCACCGCCTCTGCGAAAAATGCCGCGATGGTATGCGCGCCTTCCCGCTCGATCACATCTTCCAGTTCCTTGGCGAGCTGGCGGGAAAATTCCCGCTCGGACATGCCATCAGGCGCCTTTCGGTAATAATAGGGGGCACTGACATGCAGGATCGGCCCCTTGGGCAAATCGAACAGATTGTGCATGCCCGGCAGGCCGGTCAGACTGGCCGTGGCGACGCCGGAGCCATGATAGGCATTCCAGCGCGCAATGACCTTCTTCTTTTCAGGTTTCCCGCGCAGATTGTTGTAAACCCAGATGATCTTGAGCTGCGTTTCGTTCGCATCGCTTCCCGACGTACCGAAGAAGATGCGCGACATGGGCACCGGCGCGCGCGCCAGCAGCGCCTCCGCGCATTCGCCCACAACATCCGTGCTCATGCCGTTGAAGGTGTGGAAAAACGAAAGCTTCTCGCTTTGACGTGCAATCGCTTCGGAGATTTCCTTGCGCCCATAACCAAGGTTCACGCACCAAAGGCCGGCCATCCCATCAAGATATTCCTTGCCGTGAATGTCCCGAACCCGCACGCCAGAGCCCGATTCCATCATCATCGTGCCTTCAGCCTTCAGATCGTTGATCGATGTGAACGGATGAAACTGGCTGCTCACGTCACGCTGTGAGGATTGGGAAAGCTTCTCAAACATCATAAATCTCCGTCGATCACCACAACACGAATCGCCGCCATGCAATTCAAGTGGGCGCACACTCGTGCATGGGCATCTGCATACGCAACAGTGAATATCAAAACAATCTTATTTTTGCATAATCGCAACAGTTACGAACAAGCGCGCCTTCCGCTTTCGTCCTATTTCAGCAATCCGATTGACTAATCTGGCTCTATGAAAGAGGGAGAGGCATGGAAGAAAGACCGGACCTAGGTAACGTGATGGCGATGATCTCGTTCGCCGCCGTTGTAAGCACAGGGGGGTTTTCGAACGCCGCCAATTTGCTGGGCTATTCAAAGGCCGCCGTCAGCCGCCAAATCGCCAAACTCGAACAAAGCATTGGCGTGCGCCTGCTGGAACGGACGACGCGTTCCGTTTCGCTGACCCCTGCCGGACGCGAAATGTATGCGCGCTGCGCCAGAATTGTCGATGAGGTGAATGAGGCAAATCAGATCATCACAGGGATGGTGTCAAAGCCTCGCGGCGATCTCAAGGTCAATGCGCCCGTCGTTTCCTCGCTGTTCGACCTGACGGCGATAATACCCAGATTTTTGCAAACCTATCCGGACGTACGCCTGTTCCTCAACTTGTCGGACAGCCATGTCGGGATGCTCAAAGGTCGTTTCGACGTGGCCTTCTGGATGGGCGACCCACCTGACTCCAGCTTTGAATATGTGCTGCTTCGGGATTATCCGATGGTTTTGATCGCAGCGCCGGCCTATCTCGCCAAGACCGGCAAGCCGCATACGCCGCATGATCTGAAGGATCACACTTTCATCATTGAAACCCATCTCTCGAAAGTGGGCGAATGGCGACTTTCCGATGATGTGTCGGTTACCGTCAATCGCGGCCCGCTGACCAGCAATTCGGTTCGCATGGCGCGCGAGGCCGCGCTTCAAGGTCTCGGCATCAGCTACCTGCCTCGCTTCCTGGTGGAAGAAGACATCGCGGCGAACCGGCTGGAACCGCTCCTGACCGACGTGGTCAGCGAAAGCATCCCGCTTCATATCATCTTCCCGCGCGGCAATTTCGCCCTTTCCAAGGTCAGGGCGTTCGTCGATTTCGTTCGTGAAAATATGCAGCATGACAAGCCGGACGCTTCAGGCCCCCTGCTGGCACTCGCGCACGACCTGAAATCCTGACGCCGCTTCAGCCCGGTATCCGGCCCCTTCCAGGGCCGGGATAAGCCGGGGTTGATCTGATCCGATCACAAATCCATGCAATCATTGTCGAAACCGAACGCAAGGCCGCCGACATTGCGCGCATAGGGATAGGGATTGTTGGCGACATGCGCGCGTGCGCAATGAATATCGAGAAACGCGCGCTGGACGACATTGCCGGAATAGATCGCCTTTCCTCCCGAAAACAACATCAGCTTGTCGATTGCTTCGACACAGCGTGAAACCATGGCGGTGGTGCTATGGCCCAATTCCGCGCGGCGCTCGATCGGCCAGTCGCCACTTACCGCCCTGGCATCCAACTCCGCCAGATCCGCCGCGAGCCGCAGCTCAAGATCGCTCAATATGAGCTTCACATCCGCGACCGCTTTCTGGATCGTCGGATCGCTCGCCACGCTCAATCCGGTATAAGTCGTGCGCTTCTTGCGCGTCGTTTCCACAAACACATTCAATGCCCGTCGCAGCGAGCCAATGGATGTGGTCGAAACCGTCCGGTTGAAAAGCTGCGCAAACGGAATCGCATAGAGCGCTTCGCTGTTGAGCGCGTGTCCGGGACAATCCAGATTGAACATGTCGCGTTCGCGCAGGACGCGATGCTCCGGGACGAACACGTCATCCACAACGATATCGTTGCTTCCGGTCGGGCACAGGCCCATCACATTCCAGGTATCGACGATAGTATAGTCGCTGCGCGGCAGCAGGAAATTATAGGGTTCGGCTTTACCATCCCCCCCTTCTGCAACCATGTTCGCGCCCAATATCACCCATGAACAATGCGCCGACCCGCTCGAAAATGCCCAGCGACCGCTGAACCGATATCCACCATCCACCTTCCTGGCCTGCCCGGTCGGCATATAGGATGAACTGATCAGCACGCTTTGGTCCTGCCCCCAGACATCTTCTGCGGCCTGTGGATCGAACAGGGCGAGCTGCCAGTTGTGAACGGCGACGACGCCATAGACCCACGCGCTGCCCATGCAGCCCTCCGCCAGCGTCTTTGCCACCTCGCAATAGACAGCCGGTGACATTTCATAGCCGCCATAGCGTTTGGGCTGTAATATCTTGAAAAAGCCGGCATCCTGAAACGCAGCGATGGTTTCCGCCGGCACCTGCCTGTTGGCGATCGCCTGCGCTTCACGCTCCTGCAGGATCGGAACGAGCGCACGGGCGCGCTCTACAATAGCGTCCGGGGTGATGCTGGTTTCCACAGGGTGCATTTGCGATAATCCGTTTGCGGCTTTCAGGACCTGAGGCACGTTGCTCTCCTTTTCGGGCAGCGAATCAATGCGACGATTGGTCTAATGTACCTCATGGCAATCTCAATTGACAATCGGCTATAATTCTAGCGATTGTTGCGTGATGGCAACAGGAAGCTCGCCCATGTTTGATTATTTAACGTTTATATTCAGTATTTTATATCCCCATCTGCCTGACGGCGCTCAAATCAGAAAAACCGGCTCCATCGATCATTTTATTGTTTCTATTTAGGACCAATGAAAGCATAATCCCGCCTGCTGTAAATTTATATTGCCGCGTCACGACGGCTCGTTTTGCAGCTTGCCTGTTGATCTGCCCCCTGCTGAGTGGCCCAGAGACTATGATAGTCTGGACCACGAAGGGGAAAATGAATGCCGAGCAAGAAGCACAAGCCGGAAGAGATTATCGGCAAGCTGCGTGAAGTTGAGATTGTGCTGGCGCAGGGGGCCTCGACAGCGGAGGCCTGCCGGCGGATCGCGGTCAGCGAGCAGACCTATTATCGCTGGCGGAAGGAATATGGCGGGCTGAAGACCGACCAGGCGCGGCGGATGAAGGATTTGGAGAAAGAGAACCAGCGTCTTCGCCGGGCGATTTCGGACCTGACGCTGGACAAGTTGATCCTGCAGGAGGCTGCCAAGGGAAACTTCTGAGCCCTGCGCGGCGGCGGCGCTGCATCGATCATTTGCGACAAGAGCTTCCGGTGTCCGAGCGACGGATATGCCGGGTGCTGGGTCAGCATCGATCGACACAGCGCAAGGTGCCGCGCGGGGCGGATGACGAACAGGCACTGACAGAGGATATCATCGCTTTGGCGAAGCAATATGGTCGCTATGGCTACCGCCGGGTGACGGCATTGCTGTGCCATGCGGGATGGACGGTGAACCATAAACGCGTTGAGCGGATCTGGCGGCGTGAGGGGCTGAAGGTTCCGCTGCGCCAGCCAAAGCGCGGACGCCTATGGCTCAACGACGGATCCTGTATCCGCCTGCGGCCCGAATATCCAGGTCATGTATGGGCCTACGACTTCGTCGAAGGGCGCACGCATGACGGGCGCAAGTTCCGCATTTTGACGATCATCGACGAGGCCAGCAGGGAGTGCCTGGCGCTCATCGTCGCGCGGCAGCTCAAGCATGAGGATGTTCTGGCAGCGCTCGCCGACCTGTTCATCTCGCGCGGGCCACCGGCGCATATACGGTCCGATAATGGCAGCGAATTTATCGCGACTGCCGTCCAGAAATGGTTGGGGCAGATCGGCGTGAAGACGCTCTACATCACGCCGGGTTCACCATGGGAGAATGGCTATAACGAAAGCTTCAACGGGTCGCTTCGCGACGAACTGCTCAACGGCGAGATCTTCTACAGCCTTGCCGAGGCCAAAGTGCTGATCGAAGCCTGGCGGCGGCATTACAACACCGTCCGCCCGCATAGCAGCCTGGGCTATCGACCACCGGCCCCGGAAACGGCGACACCGCCATATCCGGCCTCCGGTTCCGCTTCGCTCCACCTCCACCCGGATATGGCGGCGATGAGCTTAATGCACTAACAAACCAATCGGTCCACTCGGTGGGGGCAGATCACTGTTCGCAGTGCTGTGGGGACAAAAAAATCAAGGGAGTGAGTGATCATGCAGAATAAGACACGCGCCGCGCGGTGCGTTTCGTTGATATTGGCGTGCTCGGCGTTGACCGTTCCGGTTCTGGTCAGTGCTCAGGAAACCACTGATAACGGCGCGCAGCCGGCACTGTTCGGCGAAATCGTCGTCACCGCCAACAAGCGCAGTGAAAGTCTGCAGAAAGTTCCCATTTCGGTCAGCGCCTTTACCGGCGAACAGATCAACCGCCTGGGCATCACCGAAACGACGCAGATCACGCAGCAAATCCCCTCTTTGCGCGTCAATGCCTGGTCGCCGAACCTGACCATTTTCAGCCTGCGCGGCATATCGCAGAGCAATTTTACCGATAATCTGGAAGCGCCGGTCGCTGTCTATCAGGACAATGCCTACATCGCATCGATGAACGCGATTTCGGGCCAGTTGTTCGACATCAAGCGTGTGGAGGTCCTGCGCGGACCGCAGGGTACGTTGTTCGGTCGCAATGCCACTGGCGGGTTGATCCATTATCTCAGCGAAGATGCCAGTAGTGACGAATTGAACGGCTATGTTCAGGGCGAATATGGCCGATTTGACAGCAAGTCTCTGGAAGGCGCCGTCGGCGGGCAACTCACGCCGGGGCTGCGCTTCCGCGCCGCCGCCCGCATGGAAAAGGCCGATGGCTACATCAAGTCCCGCGACACGCTGGCGCCCGATGGTTCGCTGATCGCGCCAGGCAGCGGACAGGATCTGGGCGGCAAGAACGGATGGGCGGCGCGCCTCAATATCCAGGCGGACTTTTCACCCGATGCAACGCTCAGCCTCTGGTACAAGCATTCCGAAGACAATAATGTCGCGACTGGCGGCTATGTGTTTGAAAACTGCGTCTATCTCGACAATGGCTATTGCAACACCAACGCGGCGGGCCTGAGCGACGACCAGAATGGCGTGATCAACGGTGTCACTGGCGAAGCAGCGTCGCCATGGGTTCATTTCGGCGAGCGCAAAGGCAGGCTCGACCGGGTGATGAACAGCTATCAGGCCGAACTGAACTGGGATCTTGGCGCGGCCAAGCTGACATCCATCACAAATTATCTGGAGATGGACAAAACCTATGCAGAAGATGGCGATGCGCTGCCCTTCCTCATCGTCAACGTCGACACCTCGATCAACTTTCACCAGTTTTCGCAGGAACTGCGGTTTGCGGGCGAGACAGACCGTCTGAAATGGCAGCTTGGCGCCTATTATCTCAACATGTTCTATGACGGCGTTCACGGCGTCACCGGCGCGCCGATCTACGATCTGGCAGTGTCGGGAAATGGCGGTTTCTCCGTCCCGACCGTCGATCAATTTTACAAGATCAGATCGAAAAACTGGTCGCTATTCGCTCAGGGCGACATCACGCTGACGGAACGATTGTCACTGACATTGGGCGGCCGATATTCGAAAGATAATAAATCCATCGCCTATGTTAACATCCTGAGCGATCCCACCTATGCGCCGCAACCCAACCCCGTCGTGCTGTTCACCGACAAGGATCTGGCGGCCGTCGTACCTGGCGTCAATCGTGAAAAATATGGCGGTTGGGCAGCCCGCGCGTCCCTCAATTTTCAGGCCACTCCAGACACGCTGCTGTTCGCATCCTGGAACCGGGCATCAAGGGCGGCAACTGGTCGCTTTCTTCCAATATCGCCGCCGCTGATTTCCAGCACCGGCCTGAAACGCTCAACAGCTTCGAAGCAGGATTCAAAACGTCCGTGCTAGGGCGATCGCTGCGCCTCAACGGCACCCTATTCCATTATATCTACGATGATTATCAGGCTTTTTCCCTTGCCGGCGGCGTGCCGCATGTTTTCAACAGCAATGCCCATGCGACCGGCGCAGAGCTGGAAGCCTTCTGGTCCCCGTCGAAGAATTTCGATGTTGTGTTGGGCGGCACTTGGGAAACATCGTCGGTCGACAGCATACCGGCGACCGACGTCCAGTTTGGACCGGAGTTTTTTCCGGGAGCGCCTGACAGTCAATATTGCACCAATCTGGGCGGCCTGTTCCGCTGCGATTTCCCGCAAAAGACCATTAAAGGCGCACAATTTCCAAACGCCCCGCGCTTCAGCGTCAACTATCTGCTGCGCTACAACCATGACGTTCCGGGCGGCAACATCGCCGCGCAAATCGACGGCGTATGGTATGACGATCAATATCTGGAAGTGACCAACGGCCTGGGTTCGCAGCAGAAGGCCTATAATGTCACCAACGCGTCCCTGACCTATCGGCACGAAGGCACGGGCATGTCGCTCACCGCATGGGGACGCAATGTGTTCGACAAGGCCTATCGCGCCTATGCCCTCAACCTCGGCATTCTGGGCGTCACCTCCATCTATGCCCCCCCGGCGACATATGGTGCGACCCTCTTGCTCTTACCCACAAGTGGTCGCGTGCGTGATTCGGCCTGCCGCGCGCCCATTGCGTGGCTGGAATCACCCATGATTCATTCTCCGGCACCTTTGGATAGTGAGGTGCCGGGATGGAACATAGCTGGGTGGACAAGGAAACGGCCGAGACCAATTTGGGTGATGCGCGGCTGAACCGACGACTTGGAGCGATGCTTGAAGCACTTGAACAGCGCCCTGGGCAATCTCTGCCGACGGCTTTTCAGGACTGGTCGAATACTAAGGCCGCCTACCGGTTCCTCTCGAACGAGAACGTGAGCGAAGACAAAATCCTGGAAGGGCATTTTGCAGCATCCGCCTTGCGCATTCAGGCAACCGAAGGTCCGATCCTCATCTTGCAGGACACCACCGAATTCAATTTCAAGCGCGCGGATCCGGATAAGATCGGATTTACGAAAAGCTCGACTGGTCGCAAGTTGAAGGATGGCCGGTTCCAGAAGTTCACGATCTGCGGCCTTCTGATGCATGTCAGCCTTGCGATTACGCCAGATGGACTGCCGTTGGGTCTCACGGCGGCGAAATTCTGGTCACGCTCCAAGTTCAAGGGAACTGCAGAGCTCAAGCGCAGGGTCAATTTGACCCGAATTCCCATCGATCAAAAGGAAAGTATCCGTTGGCTTGATAATTTGCGCCGGTCTACCGAATTGGCTGGAGAGCCGGGGCGATGTGTACATATCGGAGACCGCGAAAGCGACATTTACGAGCTTTATTGCTTGGCTGAAGAGCTCGGTACCAAATTCCTCGTGCGCAGCTGCGTCGACCGCCTGGCTCAAGATGGCAAGACGACCATCGCCCAAGTTATGGAAAGGACGCCGTGCAGCGGGACCCACGAGATCCAATTCCGCGATGCGAAAGGCAAGGAGCAGCGGGCAGTGCTATCGATACGATATGCAACAATGACGGTCCGGCCTCCAATCGGAAAACAGAAGAAATACATAAACCAAGAGCTTCAGATCATCCATGCCGAAGAACTCAATCCGCCGGAAGATCGCGAACGGATTCACTGGAAGCTTATAACTAATTTGCCTGTCAAAAACCACGCCGATGCCGTGCATAAGCTTGACTGGTACTCCAAGCGCTGGAAGATCGAGACATTCTTCCGGACCCTGAAAACCGGGTGCCGGATCGAAGAACTTCGCCTGACTACGATCAACCGCTTGGCCAATTGTATCGCCTTGTGCTGCGTCGTTGCCTGGCGCGTGTCATGGCTGACGATCCTGGCTCGTGAGGCTCCAGAGGCCACGCCTGCTGCCGTCTTCACCGAAACGGAGCGCAACCTTCTCGATAGCTCGACGCCAAAGTTGAGACGCGCGCCATCCCGCAACCTCGCATTCTATGTCAGAGCCGTCGCAAGGCTCGGAGGCTACCTGGACCGCGCGTCTGACCCACCACCCGGCACGACCGTCATATGGAGAGGAATGACGCGACTCGCCGATCTCGTTGAGGGAGCTCGAATCTCGAGGCCCCCAGCAGGCACTTGTGGGTAAGAGCAAGTGCGACCCTGCGCATACCTTTTGGCGCGCGATAAGCAGCCTGTGCCCAACCCCGGAGCTGCACGGCTCCGGGGCCATTTCGTCCTGACCGGAACGAGATAGCCTCCATCTCAAGCAACGCGATAACGCTTTCGACGGTAACATTATCGTTTTAAGTCAGTCTGTTGTGCCAGACGCTCCAAGTGATCGACAGGGGCGGCGGAGCCGGATGGCCGCCAAGGCGCGGACATGATCGGGGCCACGCATGACGCGCCAAGGCGCGTCAAAATTTTTTACGAACCATCCTCACCCTTTCCGACGTCGACCCGCCAAACTGTCATGGCTGTGTCGCGAAGCGCCCCTAACCGCCCGTCATCCAAGCGGGGGAGTCGCTCAATGCAACCTACAGTTCACAAGTCCAAAGCTGCCATTTTGATCACGTCGCTCAGCGCACTGGCGCTGTCGTTATCCTGCGCTGCCGCCGCGCAGGAAGCCGCGCCGGCCGTTGCCGCCGGTGCGGACGAAGATGCCGAATCGGACATAGTCGTGACCGGCAGCGCGCGCGCCCAACGCCGCTTTGACGTGTCCTATGCTGTCAATTCGCTCGGCGAGGGCGAAATCCAGAAGATCGCGCCCAAGAATTTCGCCGATCTGCTCGGCACGGTTCCGGGTATTCAGGTGGAAGCGACGGGCGGCGAGGTGCAGAACATCACCCGCGTACGCGGCATCCCGACCGATCGCGGCTATCTGATCTTCCAGCAGGACGGACTGCCGCTCTATCATGAGATCGACGGCGTGTTCTTCAACTCCGGCGACGGCATGAACCGCTATGATCTGATGACCGAGCGGATCGAAATCGTCCGCGGTGGTCCAGCGCCGATCTACGCGAGCAGCGCCGCCGCCATTGCAAATAACATCACGGTAACCGGCGGCCCGGAATCGCGTGGCAAGGCGCAGATCACGCTGGGCGATACCGGCCTCTATCGGCTCGACGCCATGCAGTCTGGCCCCATCAGCGATAGCAGCTATTACGCAATTGGCGGTTTCCTGCGCCAGCATGATGGCTATCGCGACGCCGGCTTTCCCAACGACAAGGGTGGCCAGATCCGCGCCAATCTGAAGCATGATCTGGACAATGGCTTCGTCAAGGTGACGATGCAGTATACGAACGATCACAACCTGTTCTATCTGCCGATCCCGATCGCCGATCCGCGCAATCCCTCCGTCTCGCTCGATCCTTACATCGACTATCACACCGGCACGATGAATTCGCCGTCGCTGCGCAACGTGAATTTCAAATATCGCGATGGCGCAGGCGTGACCCAGAGCATGACGCGCGATCTGGCCGATGGCCGCCATATCCGCTTCTTCAACGCCGGCATTCAATATGAAGGCGATTTCGACGGTTGGATCGTATCCGCCAAGGGCGGATTTACCAAGGGCAAGAACAGCTTCGACGCCTTCTATTCGACCACCAATCCGGTCGATGGCAATGCCTTCATCGCCAGCAATCTGGCCGCCGCACGCACAGCTTTCGGTGCGGACGTAGCGCGCCTGGGCTATGCGATTGCCGGTACGAACGGCGCAACGGTCTATGATCCCTATGCCGCTTCCGGGCTGGTCATGTCCGGCCAGTATCGCGTTTCGGAATCCAAATTCTATTCGGGACAGGCTGATCTGAGCGTGACCCGCCAATTCGAAACCGGCTTTGGCACGCACGACGTGCGCGTCGGCACCTATGGGTCATTCTACGGCAACACGCTGTTCCAGGCCTATCAGGACATGCTGATCGAAGTGAAGAGCCGGCCACGCACGCTCGATCTTGTCGCTTATTCGGCCACGGGCGCCGTGCTTGGCTCGGTCACGCAAAATGGGGTTTTGCGCTACACGACCACGCTCAATCAGGGCAAGGCCGATGCGAAGATGATCGCGATCTACGCGAACGACACCTGGGACGTCACCGACGGGTTGAAGATAGACGGCGGCATCCGCAAGGAATGGTACGATTATGATGGCTATTCGCTGCTGTCGACCAGCGCCAATCTGGGCGATCCCACCACGATAGCCGACAATAACACCCGCGCCTTCACGGGTGCGATCGTGAACCGGACGCTCAAGCCTTCGGCGACCAACTGGACATTGGGCGCCAATTACGATTTGAACGGCAATCTGGGCGCCTATGGCCGCGTCTCCAATCTGGAAGTGCCCCCGCAGATGGGCGTCGTATCCACCCCGGCGCCGACCATCATCAAGACCAAGGCGCGCCAGTATGAACTGGGCGTCAAGGCAAGCTACGGCCCGGCCTATGTCTATGTGACGGGATTTTACACCAAATTTAACCCGTTCAACGCCTCGTTCATCGCCTTCAACCCGGCGACCGGCCGCAACGACCAGTCCGTGCCCTTCATCGGAGAAGCGGTCGTGAAGGGGGTGGAAATCGATGGCAAGATTGCGCCTGTCCGCTGGTTCGAACTGGCCGGTTCCATAACCTATTCCGATGCGCAATATCGCAACCTGCAAAACTCGTCCGGTGCCGATCCCAGCGCGGTCAACGGCAATCAGATCATCCGTGAACCCAAATTCTTCGGCAATGTGCGTCCGGCATTCACCTTCCCGGTTGGCGAAGGTGAATTGCAGATCGCAGGGCGCTATGAATGGGTCGGTCGCCGTTATGTCGACCTTTTCAATCTGACCGCGCTGCCCGCCTATCAGACCTTCGGCGCCAGCGCGGCCATGACCTACGGCAAATGGCGCTTCCAGGTGGTGGGCGACAATCTGAGCAACGCCAAGGGATTGACCGAAGGCAATCCCCGCACGGACCAGCTTGCCGGGCAAGGTGCAAGCGATGCGATCTATGGTCGTCCGGTGTTCGGCCGCAACTTCCGCTTCATCCTTAGCCGGAGCTGGTGATTTGCGCCTGATGCGTGCCTGCGCCTTCGGGCCTTTCGTGGCGATTGCCCTGTCGCTGGCGTCGGTAACGGCCGTGGCGCAGGAACCTGCGGGGTACGCATCACCCTTTGCCGACACGCTGTCGACGCGTGTCTTTCCGCTGTTCGCCATGTTGCGGACAGCGGACAGATGGGCTGAGGCATTGCGGGACGACCATGTTCTGCAAACGCTAATGGCCGATCGCGCGGCACGCATTCCCACAGGCACATGCACGCCATCGCCGCACTGCCTGGCCGATGCGTGGCTATGGACCGATGCGGACATCGCCCTGGCGCAAACCCGCCTGCGGCTCCTGTTGGACGATCCCAAACTGGGCAAGGCGCTGGTCGCGCAGCAGATGCGCCCATCGGGACGTTTTGCGCGATATGCGGCTTTGTCCGATGCCGATCTGCTGGCTGCGGCATGGACGGAAACGGCGGCGGCAACCAACCGCGTGATCGCTGTCTATGCCAAGGGTGTGGCGCCGCGCTATCCTGTCATAGATGCGACCATCTTTCCTGTAGCGTCGCCACAGATGGCCGACATTTTGAGCGCGCACGGCGTCGCCACCGCTGCGCAGGCCAAGGGCAACGACCTGTTTTTCGATCCCGCCTTGCGTTATGCGGCGGGTCTGCTGCAAATGAACGAGCGCATCGACGCGGGCAATTTCCGGCCATTGCTCGGCGGCGACAATGCCGCGACGAACCGCGCCATCGACGCAATGAACTGGCGCGGAAAGCCCTATACCGCTTTGCTGGTCTTTGGTCACGGACCAGAAGATGCGCAATCGCGCACGGGCGTGCTGGGGCATATCCGCCTGTCGATCGCCGCCGATATGTTCGCGCGCGGCGTCGCGCCGTTCATCATCGTGTCGGGCGGCAATGTTCATCCCAATCGCACACCGTTCAACGAAGCGGTCGAGATGAAGCGGCTGCTTGTCACGCAATATGGCGTGCCCGCCGACCGCATATTGATGGAACCGCACGCGCGCCACACCACCACCAATTTGCGCAACTGCGCGCGGCTGTTGCTGGCCGCGAAATTTCCGACCGACCGGCCAGCGCTGGTCGTGTCGGATCATCGCACGATCCAATATATCGGCAGCGACATGCTGGCGCAGCGCAATCTCGCGGAAATGGGCGTGCAGCCCGGTCGCCTGAAAGCGGGGCCTGATCAGTTCACGCTGATGTTCACGCCGGACCCGGCCGCCTTCCATGTCGAAGCCATCGACCCGCTCGATCCATGAACCGCATCGTCTCTACCCTATCGGCAATTCTGGCATATGGCGCAATTGCCGCGACGGCGGGCGCGCGCGAGCCGGGGTTGCTGGTCGATCCCTTCGTAGGCACGCTCGCCGATTATGGGCAACTCAGTCCGGCAGCCGTCGCGCCTTTTGGCATGGTCCAGCTTGGCCCTGATACGACGCCTGCCAATCATGCCGGCTATGACCACGCCGCCACCACGCTTACCGGATTTTCGCACACGCGCGGCGTCGGTGTCGGCTGCGACGGCGCGGGTGGCGACGTCAAGGTCATGCTTGCCTATGATGACGCCACTGATCCCGCGCCGATCGACAAGCGCCGTGAGCGCGCCCATGCGGGCTATTATGGCGTAAGTTACGGTCCGGGCATCCTTGCGGAGATGACCGCTACGCGCGGAGCAGGCGCCTTGCGCTTCACCATACCGAAATCCGGACAGGTCAATGTCATGATCGCCTTCGATCGTGGCTATTCCAGGCGCATCGCCGCCCATTGGCAGGCGCAGCCGGACGGCGATCTACAGGCCAGTTTTTCGGCAGGCACCGTCTGCGACGCGGGCACCTATCATCTCCACTCAGCGACCCGCCTGACCCATAATGGCAATCCGGTAACGGCAATCTGGCAAGGCGACCCGGCGCACGATGCGCAACTGGCGCTGAAGGTGCGCAGCGGCGATATTGTCGAACTGCGCACGGGCCTTTCCTCGGTTGATCCGATGGCCGCAGCCAATGTACGTGACGCCGAACTGGGCGACCGCCCCTTTCAGGCCATTGCCGACCGGATATTGGCCGACTGGAACAGGCAACTTTCCCGCGTCCATATCGGTGGTTCCCAAAAGCAGCAGGCACTGCTTTACACCGCATTGTTCCGGGTAATGCAGTCGCCGGTCGCCATCGCAGACCCTGACGGGCGCTTCCGCGGCAGCGATGGCATGGTTCAACGGCTTTCCCCCGGACAGCAACATTATACCAGTTGGGCGCTCTGGGACAATTACCGGACGCAGATGCCCCTGATTGCGCTGATCGATCCGGATCGTGCCGCGCAGATCGCACGCTCGCTGGTGAGGCTCTACCAGAGCGGCAAGGCGCGCTGGGCGACGCCGACCGAGCCATTTCTGACCGTACGCACCGAACATGCGGGCATTGCCCTGCTCGATTTCCGACGCAGGGGCATTACCGATTTCGACGCGAAAGCAGCCTTGGCCGGGATGGTCGCCGAAAGCGCCACGCTTGCGCGAAAGACGCCGGACGAACAGATCGAGGCCGCCTATGATGATTGGGCGATTGCCGAACTGGCGTCGGACCTGAGCGAAACCGCCACCGCACAGGCGTTTCGTGCGCGGGCGCTCAGCTATCGTCCGATGTGGCTGGCGACCTTTCGGGATCTGGGGGACGATGCTGATATCGTGAAGGCGCGGGGGCTATATCAGGGCACATTGGCCCAATATCGCTGGGCCCCGGTGTTCGATCTCCCCTGGCTGGCGCAAACGCTGGGTCCGCGGTTCCGGCCTGAACTGGATCGCTTCTTCGCCGACAATCTGTTCAACATGACGAACCAGCCGGACATTCATACGCCCTATCTCTTTGCATGGGCGGGCGACAAGGCTGCGACCGAACGGGTGGTGCGCCGCTATATCACCCAGTCGGTCCCCCATCGCTACGTCAATTCCGGCGTGCGGCCACAGCCTTGGGTAGGACACAGCTTTGCCTTGTCACCGCAGGGTTTTGCCGACGGCATGGACGATGACGCGGGCACCATGTCCGCCTGGTACGTGTGGGCCATGCTCGGCCTCTATCCGATAACGCCCGGCGATCCGCGCTATGTCGTCACGACGCCGATAGGCCGGAACATTCGGATCAACGGCACGGCTTTGAAGGACTTGCCGGTCCGGTCGATGCAGCAGGAGACAGGTCAGTGAAACGGTTTGCGATGATGGCCGGCCTTGCCGCGACCCTGTGTGGAGCAATGGCCGTGGCGCAACCTGCGTCGAACGCCGACGCTGTACCCATCAACGCCATACAAGTGGTCGGCACGCACAACAGCTATGCAATCCCGGCCGATCCGCGCGTGATGGCGCTGATGGCACCACGTCTGTCCGCGTTCATGGCCAAAATGAACGACATGATGCTACCCGCCCAGCGGGCGCAGATGCTGGATGAACATCCCGGTCGCCTGACGGACATGGCGGTCAGCCTCGATTATGTGCAGATGCCGTTGCAGGCGCAGTTGCGCAGCGGCGTTCGCAGCATAGAAATCGATCTGCAACCCGATCCTGCCGGTGGCGCCTATGCCGATCCCCTGCCCTATCGCCAGTTGCGCGCGCAGGGGGTGACCGATCTCGCGCCAATCTATCGCGATGAATTGGCAAAGCCGGGGATGAAGGTGCTGCATGTCGCGGACCTGGATTTTCGCAGCCAGTGCCCGACCTTTCGCCACTGCCTGACGCTGATGAAACAATGGTCGGACGCCACGCCGAACCACAGCCCGGTATTCGTGCTGCTAGAGCCCAAGCTGTCTGGCCTGGACAAGGCGATCCCCGGCGCGACACAGATTCCGCCCTTCGACAAGGCGGCGTTCGATGAAGTGGATGACAGCATCCGCAGCATCCTTGGCCGCGACAAGCTTTTTACGCCCGACGACCTGCGGGGGGACTTGCCGACCCTCGAAGCTGCCGCATTGGCAAAGCGCTGGCCGACGCTGGGGCAGGCCCGTGGCAAATTCCTGTTCCTGTTTCTCGTGCCGGGCATGAATCTCAATGCCTTCGCACCCTATCTGGACGGACGCCCGTCACTTCAGGGACGCGCCGCCTTCGTCCAGGGTCAGGCCGGTATGGCGCACACGGCCTTCATGCTGTTCGACAATGCGCTGACGCGCGGCGCTGAAATAGGCGATGCTGTCCGCAAAGGGTATCTGGTGCGGACACGCGCCGACATTGACACCGTCGATGCGCGCGACGGTTCAGGCAAGCGCCGCGACGCAGCGCTGGCCAGCGGCGCACAGATCATATCGACCGATTATCTGACCACGCCGAATATCTACGCCAACGACTATCACCTTGCCCCCTTTGCGCAGGGATGGCGCTGCAACAGGCTGGTCTATCGTTGCAGCAGCGTACGATAGGCATTGGCTACCGCCTCTCTGGCTAGCGGAGCTTTGATCGTGCCCGCGCTCCGTCCGCCCACAAAATAACCGCTCCTCGTCCCTCCCCGTCCTTGCCGCCACGCCCGCCCATTCAGCCGGGGAACCGCCGGGGTGCGGGGGATGTCGCGCGAAATCGCCTGAATACGTATGTGGGATTCTGTGCAGATCGGGCAGCACAGGGCTATCACGCCTCCAGACCCGCGAAAGCGGCAAGAAGCGCCTGACAGGCGTCTTGGGGAGGGTGTTTCTGCAATGCACAAATTTCATGGTTCCATTCTGCGCGCAGCTTTGATGGCGAGCGTTTCGCTTTCCGTAGCGTCTGTAGCATCTGCGCAGACGGCCGATGCGCCCGTCGCAGCCGACGAAGCTGGCGAGGCCATCGTCGTCACTGGCATCCGCGCCTCCCTCGCCTCCGCTGCGAAGATGAAGCGCGATTCGGTCCTGATCGTCGATTCCATCACTGCCGAAGATGTCGGCAAGCTGCCCGACGTGTCGATCGCGGACTCGCTGGCCCGCCTGCCCGGCGTCACCGCCCAACGTCTCGAAGGCCGCGACCAGCGCCTGTCGATCCGCGGCCTTGGCCCCGACTTCTCCACCACCCTGCTCAACGGTCGGGAACAGGTGACGGTCGGCGACAATCGCGGCGTGGAATATGACCAGTATCCGTCCGAATTCTTCCAGAACGTCAATGTCTATAAAAGCACCGATGCGTCGCTGATCGCGGCGGGCATTTCGGGCACGGTCGACCTCCGGATGCTGCGCCCGCTTGACAAGAATGACCGCATCATCGCCGTGTCGCTGCGCGGCCAGATGAACGGCATGAACAAGCTCAACCCGGACGGCGAACGCTATGGCTATCGCGCGTCGGCGACCTATGTGGATCAATATGCCGACGACACGCTGGGCCTGGCCATCGGCTTTGCGGCATCGCAAACCCCCTCGCAGAATGAACGCTTCAACGCCTGGGGCTATCCCACCGACGCCAGCGGCAACCTGATCATCGGCGGCGCCAAGCCCTATGTGCAGTCCAACCTGCTCAAGCGCTACGGCGCGGTCGGCACGCTGGAATGGCAGCCCAGCGACAATTTCCATTCGACCTTCGACGTCCTCTATTCGCATTTCGAGGAAGAACAGCGGCTGCGCGGCATCGAATTCCCGCTGGTCTGGGGCGCCAATGTGGGTGTCAGCGACGTGACGGTCGACAATGGCTTCGTCACCGGCGCGACCTTCAGCAATGTCTATGGCGTCCAGCGCAACGATTATAACAAGCGTACCGCCGACACGATCTCGCTGGGCTGGAACAACCAGTTCAGCCTGAACGACGCGCTTCGCCTGAACGTCGATGCCAGCTGGTCGCGCGCCAAGCGCACCGACTTCCTGCTCGAAACCTATTCGGGCACAGGCTATCTGCGGTCGGGCGTGCCGGACAGCGTGCGGGTCGATCGCCAGTCGAACGGCCTGTTCAAGATCGTGCCGACCATCGACTATACCAACACCGGGATCATCAGCCTGACCGATCCCAATGGCTGGGGCTATAATGGCACGACCGCCGTGGTGCAGGCCGGTTTCCTCAATCGGCCCAAATTCATCGACGACATGCGCTCGCTCCGCATGAACCTCAACGGCGACATCGAAGGCAGCCTGTTCAGCAACTGGGAAATCGGCGGCAACTATAGCCGTCGCAAGAAAACCAGCGCCTTTACCAGCTTTTTCCTGTGTCCCACGGGCGGCACCGATTGCACCGTTGCGGGCGGCACCCCCGGTTCCGCGCCGGTCCCAAGCGAAGCGCTGCTCGGCTCCAACGTCTCGCTTGGCTATCTGGGCGTCCCGGCGATGCTGACGCTCAATCCGCTCTATCTCTACGATAATGTGCTGGACGCGGTGTATGATAATCGCCCGCAATCGCTGGTGCGCGACAATTTCGTGAAGGAAGACGTGTTCACCGGCTATGCCAAGATGACGATGGACGGCGAACTGGGCGGCAAGCCGCTCAAGGGCGCCTTCGGCGTCCAGGTGATCCATTCCCGGCAGCGCTCGGTCGGCACCATTTCCAGCTTCAGCAACGGCGTCGTCACGGTGGTGCCCGCATCGGGCAAGGCCAGCTATACCGACTTCCTGCCAAGCGCGCAGATCTCGGTCGAACTGGAGCCGGGCTTCTTCGTCAAGCTGGGCGCGGCGCAGGCCATGGTCCGCCCCCGTCTGGATCAGGAGCGCGTGAACCAGGAATTCAGCTTTGATCCGTCCAAGATCGGCCTGGGTTCAGACCCCATGAACAGCCCGTTCAGTTCCAACGGCGGCAACACCAATTTGCGTCCCTCGCAGTCGACCAATATCGACCTGTCGGTGGAGCGCTATTTCCGCAATGGCGGCTATGTGTCGCTGTCGGGCTATTTCAAGAATCTGACCGATTTCGTCGATCCCAACAACAGCATCGCCTATGATTTCTCGTCGCTCCTTCCGGCATTGCCAGTGGACGTCCGCAACGAAATCATTGCCAATGGCGGCGCGATCGGCCTGCTCAAAGCGCCCGCCAACAACGGTCGGGGCACCATCATGGGCGTGGAAGGCACCGCATCGCTCCCCTTCAAGCTGTTCAGCGAGTCGCTTGATGGCTTCGGCCTGTTCGCCAGCGGCTCCTACACCCACAGCGAAGTCAAATATGGCTCCAACCCCACCGACACCGTGACCCTGCCCGGCCTGTCCAAATGGGTCGCCAGCGGCACCGCCTATTTCGAACGAAACGGGTTCCAGGCGCGGGTCAGCTATCGCTACCGTTCCTCCTTCCTGGGCGAAGTGGCGGGCCTGTCGGCAGCCCCGACCTTCCGCACCGCCAAGGCGGAAGGGATTTTGGACGCGCAGATCGGCTATGAATTCCAGTCCGGTCCGCTCACTGGCCTGTCTATCCTGCTCCAGGGCAAGAATCTGACCGACCAGCCGTTCGTCACCTATCAGAATGACGATCCGCGCCAGGTCATCGACTATCAGCGCTATGGCCGCGACTATTATCTGGGCCTGACCTACAAATTCTGATCGCCCTTCGCCAAACTGCCTGACTGCACGCAGGCAGCGCCGGGACCGCCGCTCCTTTTCACGGAGTTGGCGGTCCCTTCTTTTTGTCAGGCAGTCATGCGGGTGATCAGGCGGGGCGCCAGCAGCGTCGGCGTCACCGGCTTGCCCTGGATCAGCCCGATCAGCGCATCGACCAGCACTTCGCCCGCACGCAGATAATCCTGCGCCACCGTCGTCAATGGCGGGCGCGTCAGGCTGACCGCCGGAATATCGTCAAAGCCGATCAGGGCGACGTCGCCCGGCACCGCCATGCCTGCCTCATCCAGCGCCCGCATCGCGCCGATGGCGATCAGGTCCGAACCCGCGAAAATCGCGTCGAAGGGGACACCGCCCGCAATCAGTCGGCGCGCGGCCTCATGCCCTGAATGTTCGATCGACAGGGCATCGACATGCAGCCTGGGGTCGACGGGCAGGCCCGCTTCCGTCATCACCTGCGCCAGCCCCGCATAGCGGTCGCGAAATTCGGGGTAGCGGTCGGACGCATCGCCCAGAAAGGCGATGGCGCGACAGCCCCGTTGGATCAGACGACGCCCGGCGTCACGCCCGCCCTGCCGATTGTCGCAGCCAATCGTCATCCCCAGCGCATGGTCGTCAACCGATCCCCAGCGCACGAAATGCGTCCCCTGCGCTATCAATTGCTCCAGCCGCACGCGGTAGATCTCGTAATTGCCATAGCCCAGCAGGATGATGCCGTCGGCCTTGCGGCTATCCTCATAATCGACATGCCAGTCGGTCGATAATTGCTGGAAGGATGTGAGCAGATCATAGCCGCGCTTGGCGCAGGTTTGCAGGATCGGCCCCAGCATCGACAGGAAAAAGGGGTTGATCCAGCTTTCGTCGGGCAGCAGATCCTCGAAAAACAGCAAGGCCAGCGTGTTGCTCTTCCCCCGCCGCAGCGAAGAGGCATTTTTGTCCACCGCATAGTTGAGCTGGCGGGCAATCGCCTCGATCCGCTTGCGCGTCCCCTCGCTGACCGTGGGGTCGCCCCGCAGCGCGCGCGACACGGTCGGCTGGGAAACGCCGGCCAGTGTGGCGATGTCGAACGAGGTGATTTTTTCATTGACGGCCATGGTCTGATCCTACGCCCGTCCGGCCCGCTTGGAAAGCAGGGCGTTCAGTCTGGAACATGGCTTTGAATACGTATGTCACATGCTTGGCCCGGCGGACCAACGCCGCCTAAGAAGGGGGGAACAAGACCGCCGCAATCACGCAGGTGCGGCAAAAGAGGAGGATGAGGAATGGGCAGGCGCAATCCCACGCTGTTCGCTGCGCTGCTGGCACTGGCCAGCCCGGCCCTGTCGGAGGCGCCCCCCTCGCCCGCCGCAGCGGATTTTCGCGCCCGCCTGCCGGAGGATGAAGTCATCTATTTCGTCCTGCCCGACCGTTTCGACAATGGCGATCCACGCAACGACAAGGGCGGCTATGGCGGCGATCGACTGACCCATGGCTATGATCCTGCGGCAAAAGGCTTTTACCACGGCGGCGATCTTAAAGGGCTGACCCGGCGGCTTGACTATATCCAGGGGCTGGGCGCGACCGCCATCTGGGTTGGCCCCATCTTCCGCAACAAGCCGGTGCAGGGGGCCAAAGGTCAGGAAAGCGCGGGCTATCACGGCTATTGGATCACCGACTTCACCCATGTCGACCCGCATTTGGGCACCGACGCCGATTTCGCGGCACTCGTGGCGGCGGCGCACGCACGCGGCATGAAAGTCTATATGGACATCATCGCCAACCATACCGCCGACGTCATCCAGATGCGCGAATGTGCTGCGGCCCCCTGCCCCTACCGTTCGCGGGCCGACTATCCCTATCAACGGCGCGGCGGCGTCAACGGCCCGCCGATCAACAGCGGCTTTGCCGGCGATGACGATCATAGCGCGGACAATTTCGCCCGGCTGACCGATCCATCCTACGCCTACACCCCCTATGTCCCCAAGGGCGAGGAACAGGCCAAGACGCCCGCCTGGCTCAACGACGTCACCCTTTATCATAACCGGGGCGAAACGACCTACCGGGGCGAAAGCGCGACAATGGGCGATTTTGCCGGGCTCGATGACCTGATGACTGAAAATCCCCGCGTCATTGCGGGGATGATCGATATATTCGGCGGCTGGATCGACCGTTTCGGCGTCGATGGCTTCCGCGTCGACACGGCCAAGCATGTCGATCCGCATTTCTGGCAGGCTTTCGTCCCCGCCATGCAGGCGCGGGCGCGGGCCAGGGGCATCCCCAATTTCCACATTTTCGGCGAGGTGGCGGAAAGCGACATAATGTCCGGCGCGCTCGCCTGGTACACGCGCGAAGGCGGCTTTCCCGCCGTCCTCGACTTCGCCTTTCATCAGGCCGCGATCCAGACCGTCGCGGGTCCGGGTGCGACGGCGCTGTGGGAAAAGATGCTGCAAGGTGACGACCTCTATGTCCGGGGCGCCGCCACCGCGCGGCAGTTGCCGACATTCATCAGCAACCACGACAATGGCCGCTTCGCCACCTTCGTCCGCCGCGCCTTCCCCGCCGCCAGCGAACAGGAAGTGCTGGACCGCGTCACGCTCGGCCATGCCATGATGCTGACGCTGCGCGGCGCACCGACGCTCTATTATGGCGACGAGCAGGGCTTTTCGGGCGATGGCGGTGATCAGGACGCGCGCGAGGATATGTTCGGCAGCAAGGTCGCGTCCTACAACGACAATCGCCTCGTCGGCACCTACGCCACGACGGCCATGGCCCGCTTCGATCCGACCCATCCCCTCTATCGCACCATCGCCACGCTCGCCCGCCTGCGCACCGCCCATCCCGCGCTGCGCCGGGGCAAGCAGACGACCCGCGCCCGGTCGGAGGAGCCCGGCCTCTTCGCCGTCTCGCGCTTCGATCCTGATAGCGGCGCGGAATATCTCATCGCCTTCAACACTTCGACCGCGCCGATCGACACCCATGTTCAGGTCGATGTCGGATCGCGGGATTTCGTCACCCTCGCCGGTGCGCCCTGCGCCGCCCGCGCTGTCGCGCCGGGCAGTCTTTCGCTCCGCCTTCCTCCGCTTGGCTACAGCCTGTGCGCTGTCCGCCCTTCCCGTTCCTTGCCCGCAAAGTCCCCTGAATGACCGACACTCTACAGCCATGGTGGCGCGGCGCCGCCATCTATCAGATCTACCCGCGCAGTTTTGCTGACTCCAATGGCGATGGCATCGGCGATCTCAACGGCATCACTGCCCGCCTGCCCTATGTGGCATCGCTTGGCGTCGA
>NZ_JADOUC010000003.1:0-108959 GCF_015752145.1 Sphingobium sp. JAI105
CCACGCCTCCCCGTCCCACCGATAGCCGTCGCGGCCGTTACGGACCTGATATTCCGCCAGATTGAACAGGATCATCGAGCTGGATGAGCCGCCATGTTCCTTATGCAGCATGATACGCGAAGCCGCCATCTCGCCGTTTTTGTAGACGCGGTCGGCATAGTTGTCGGTAGGAGGTTGGGGTGCAGGGGCGTTGCCGGGCATGAGACTGGTGCCACCAGCGCCATGGGCTGCCATCGGCCCATCCATCGCCATGCCGGGCATCGACGACATATCGTGCTGCATCGGCTGACCGCCGGGTGCCGCCTGCATGTCCATGCCGGGCATGTCGTGTTTCATCGTACCGCCCGCCCCATCGGGCATGGTCATGCCAGGCATGCCGGACATGTCGTGGCCGGCATGCGGGTCAGCCATTGGAGGCGTCTTGTTACCGGGCATCTCCATGCCGGACATAGCCCCCATGCCCGACATGTCGTGCGGCGCCGACTTGGGTTTTGCTGCCGGTGCCCGGCGCTTCGGGGTGGCAGGCTTGCCCTTAGCCGTGGGCGCAGCGGCGCGCCTGGGCTGGCTTGCTGGCTTGGCCACCGGCTTTTTCTTCGCCGCTGGCTGAGCAGCAGGCATGTTCATGCCCGGCATATTCTGCATCGACTGCGCGCTGACTGGGGTCGCCAAGGCGAGCGGGGCCGCGCCGATCAGAAGGAGAAGCGACTTCATGCGGCATCTCCCCGGGGACGGACAGAGACGACGCGCATCATCCCGGCATGCATGTGATAGAGCATATGGCAGTGAAACGCCCAGTCGCCGACTGCGTCTGCGGTGACGTCGAAACTTACCTTGCCTCCTGGTGCGACATTGACGGTGTGTTTGCGCGGCGAATACTCGCCATGCCCGGTCACCAGCTCGAAGAAATGCCCATGAAGATGGATCGGGTGCGACATCATCGTGTCATTGACGAGCGTGACGCGGACCCTTTCGTTTTCGATAAAGGGAATGGGCTCGCGCTTGTCACTGAGCTTCACCCCATCGAACGACCACATATAGCGTTCCATATTCCCGGTCAGGTGGATTTCCATCGCGCGGTCTGGCGCGCGAACATCGGGGTTGCGCTCCACCGCCATGAGATCGCGATAGACAAGGACGCGGTGGCCAACGTCTTCGAGACCCTGTCCCGGTTCTCCCGTGCGATCCATCGGCATGGGCGAGATCGTCTGGACACCCGGTCCCATCTTAACCTGCGGCGCTTTGCTGGCGTCGCGCATGTTCATGCCGCCCATTCCGCCCATCGCCATGCCGCCCATTGTATCACCGGACCCGCTGCCCATTCCGGGCATGTTGGCCATGGAACTATCCGCCGGTTTTTGCATGCTTGGCATCGACGCGCCGGCCCCCATATCCATGCCTGCCATCCCGCCCGCGGCAGCTCCGCCGGCAGACATGTCATGCCCCATTGCTGCGTGGTCCATGCCGGACATGCCGCTCATATCCATGTCCCCCATGCCCATGTCCTTCATATCGGCAAGGGGCCGCTTGCGGAGCGGCGGAACTTCGGCCGTCATGCCTTCACGCGGAGCCAGTGTGGCGCGTGCCATGCCCGAACGATCAACGGATTCACCGACCAGCGTGTAGGCGCGATCATCGGTCGGAGTAACGATGACATCATAGGTCTCGGCAACCGCGATCTGAAACTCGTCGACCTCGACCGGCCTGACATTGAGCCCGTCGGCCTGAACAACCGTAAGTTTGAGACCGGGAATCCGGACATTGAACGTCGTCATCGCGGAGGCATTGACGAAACGCAGGCGAACGCGCTCACCTGGCTTGAAAAGCGCGGTCCAGTTGTCCCGTGGGCCATGCCCATTCACGAGATAGGTATAGGTCGAGCCCGTGACATCGGACACGTCGGTCGGATCCATCCGCATATTGCCCCAGTCAAGTCGGTCCTTGAGGGGTTGGTCTTCCTTGGCCAGCAAACCGGCCAGCGTTTGCCGCTGATAATTGAAATAGCCACCGCCGACCTGCTTGAGCTTCCGGAAAATTGCGTGCGGATGCATCTGGCTATGGTCGGAGAGCACGATGACATGCTCTCGATCCGACTGAATCGGATCCTCGCCTTCCGGGTCGATGACAATCGGTCCGTAATGACCTAACTGCTCCTGCAGCCCCGAATGGCTATGATACCAATAGGTGCCAGCCTGGACGATGGGGAACTCATAGACAAAGGTCGACTTGGGCTTGATGCCGGGGAAGCTGATGCCGGGCACGCCGTCGAACTGGAACGGCAAAAGCAGGCCGTGCCAGTGGATCGAGCTGTCTTCCTCGAGATCGTTGATCACCGACAGGCGGACGTTTTGGCCCTGACGCAGACGGATGAGGGGCGCAGGCACAGTGCCATTGATGCCGATGGCATGGCTTTGTCGGCCGTCGATCATCATCATCTGATGCGCGATCTTGAGCGTGATATCGTTCCCGCTGACCGTTGGCAGTGGCTTGGCAATCCCGGACGAAATGGGTTGAGCCCATGCCGGCAGCCATGCCGACAATGCGAGGCCACCGCCGGCCAGCGCAGCGCCGCGGAAAAGGTCGCGGCGGTTCAATCCGGGGGACATAATATCTCCTTGTTCAACGTGCAGCACTTTGGGTCTGAAAAGACGCTTAAGCGCGGTATCTCTTTATCCTTACGCGCGAGCAGCGCGCACCCCTCATTCCTCAGCGAGTATTTCTGCGAGGCGCGCGCGCGCGCGATACAGGCGCGTCTCCACAGCCTTGCTACTGACGGAAAGCGCTTTGGCGGCCTCTGATTGACTGAGCCCTTCGACGGTCCTGAGCATCAGGACTTCACGCAACGTGGCAGGCAATGCGCTGATCGCCGCCGACAGTCGCTCCACCTCTATTTTCGATTCAGCACTGGCATGTGCGGAGGGTGCGTCATCCGGCACTTGCTCAATCTCATCATCCGACGGCGCGGAGCCAAATGTGAAGAGCTGCCGCACCCTCTGGCGGCGGCGCCAATCGCGACATTTGTTAATCGCGATCCGGGATAGCCAGGCGCGCAACGGACGCGCACCATCATATTTCCGCAGATGGCTGAACGCGGATACAAAGCAGTCCTGCGTGAGATCAAGTGCTTCCTCGGCATTCCCGACCAGGCCGCGCACCAGTCGAAATATCGCTGTCTGGTGCCGACGCATAATCTCGGCGAAAGCCGACTGCCGACCGGCAAGCGTCAGTGCCGCTAGTTCACCGTCCGAACACGCCTGGAGATCCAGACTCACCGTGCATCGTCGGTGAGCGCATGAACCACCGCCTGATCGAAGGTCTTGGCCTGATCGGGGCGAAGGATTTGCCGCATGGCGAAGATGTGCCCGAGCGTTTCCTTTTGCAGTTCGCCCATTGCCTGATGCGACTGATCGACGGCCGCGGTCACACGCGGCCCTTCGCCATGTTCGACCTCGATCGCGGCTGCGAGACGCGCATTGTCCGATCGCAGTTCAAGCTCCAGCGCGCGCCGACGCACGGCGAAACCCTGCTCTAGCAGCTCGATCTTGGCCTTCTGACGATCATCCAGATCGAGCTTGCTGTGCAAGACATCGTGGAGCTCGACGCCGGCTGCCTTGGGCTGCGGGAAAAAGTAGCGGCCCAGGAACACGCCCGCAACCGCCGATGCAAAGGCGACGATGGCGACGAGGAGGAGCAATTTGGGCTTCATTGAGAACCTACCAGCAGCGTCGAAGGGGCAAGCGGATTTGATGGCCCGAAAGGCGATAGCGTGACCGACGCCTCGGCACGCGGCGTAAAGCCATTGCTGGCGATACCCAGCAGTACCGCTCCGAAAGCCGCGACCGCACCGAGGCGGAATTGAGACGCGGTCGAAACCTGCGGCAATGCCGCTATGCGTCGGAACACAGCATCCTCCAGACCAATCAGCCCCGGATGCGTCGGTTCGTTGCGTAAGCGGCTCAGCAGCCGGTCCAGGTCGGTATCCATCGAAAAGTCCAATCCTCAATCAATCCGGGGCAACGGCCCAGGACGTGTTCTTTACTTTCCCCTCTATCAGCCTGTCCGTCAAAGCATCGCACATAGCGGGCAGATCTGAGCAACAGCGACGGAGCAGCCGCAACGCTATGGCGCCGTCTTCGTCATGCCGGGCATATCCTTCATCATCGCGTCATGGTCTTCGGGCGCACTGGCTATTGCCGCCTGATATTGGGCGGGTGACATACGCGGAAGTTGCCTTACGAAAGCCACCATATCCCAGATCAGTTCGTCGCTATGGGTCTTACCCCAAGCTGGCATCGCGGTCAGCTTGACCCCATGCTTGATGATCCAGAATTGCTCCTTTGGCGATCTTTGCTCCTCGCGGGAAAGCTCCGGCGCCCTCGGATAGAGTCCCTGGCTGATTTCGGACTTTTCCAGTCCTGGCCCGAGATGGCAGCCGCTGCACATCTCGGTGTAGAGCCCCGCCCCGCTCTGCAGCCGCTTCACGTCCCCAAGGTTGGCCGGGACATTCACATCACGAGATCGCACGGCGATGGAACGATCTCGGAGCTGCTCGATCAGCCAATAGACCGGTTTGGTGTGCGGCGAATCCGCCCCGATGTCATAGGCACCCACATAGACGACGATCCCCGCTAGCGCGCCGCCGACCAGCGCTGTCGCAGCGATAAAACCTACACTTGGAAAGTGCCTGCGCAGCCAAGTCGTCCTAGCATTCTCCATAGCTTCCTCCCGAGCGGCAGCGTCCCTTGGATCCGGGTGGTTCTCACACCCATCCAATTGTCCATACGCACTGCAAGCTTCGATCCCTCATCTGTCGCGCAGATCTCATTCGCAAATCCCGCCGGGGTTCTGATTTGCAGAATTCTTGCGCGCCTGATGAGGGGTGGCGCCGCGTGGTGCGTAATTCGATGTGTCGGCAGTCTCGCCGCCCATGGAGAAATCGATGTTTCGTAAAACAATCTTTGCCGTCGCCATGGCGGCGTCTGTCCTCACCGCTACCGCTGCGCAGGCTCACCCTAAGCTCAATGCCGCCACCCCTGCCGCAAATGCCGTGGTCGCCGCCCCGACCAGAATTCAGCTCGTCTTTTCTGAAGCGCTCGTCGCACAATTTTCCGGGCTCGACCTGACGATGACCGAAATGCCAGGCATGAAGATGGCGCCGATGAAGATGAACGGCGTCAAGGCCACCGTGGGCGCCGATGGCAAGACGCTCGTCGCGACGCTTGCCAAGCCGTTGCCGGTTGGAACCTACAAGGTCGACTATCACGTCGTCTCTGCTGACACCCATCGCATCCAGGGCAGCTACACCTTCAAGGTCCAGTAAGACCGTGCCGGACATCATAGCGATCGCGTTGAGGCTGGGACTTTTCCTCGATCTCATGCTCCTCTTCGGGTTGCCGATGTTCGGCCTCTACACGTTGCGCGGGACTGAGCGGGCATCCGGCTCGGTCCTGCGTTTCCGGTCGGTGTTGGCGACAATCGCGCTGGCCGGTATCGTATTATCTATCCTGGGCATGATGGTCCTGGCGGCCTCGATGGGGGGCGTGCCACTCGATCAGGTAGACCGCGCCACGGTCAATCTTCTCATATCGGGCACTGCGATCGGGACGGTCTGGCAGGTACGGGTCGCGGCCCTCCTGCTCGTGCTCTATTTTTCCATCGTCGGTTGGCGGCGTCCCGCTTTCGCCCTGTGGTCGCTGTCAGCGACCGCCGCTGTCGCTCTGGCGACCTTGGCCTGGACGGGGCATGGCGCTGCCGACGAAGGCTTGCGGGGATGGGTCCATCTTGGTGCCGATATCATCCATCTCTGGGCAGCTGGCATCTGGGTAGGCGCGTTGTTCGCGCTTTGCCTCCTCGTTTTCCGCCCTGCCGCGCGCATGGCGGTGGATCACATTCACCTCTCGCACCGCGCGCTGGATGGATTTGCGAAGGTCGGATCGGTGGTCGTGGCGCTGCTTATCGTGTCGGGTTTGATCAATAGTTGGATACTGATCGGCCCCTCCAATCTGGGATCCATGTTTACCAGCCTCTATGGCCTGCTGCTGGTGGCAAAGCTGCTGCTGTTCGGCTTGATGCTGTTGCTGGCGGCGGCCAATCGCTACTTTCTGACGCCGTCGCTCGCGGCGGCGATCGAGACAGGCAACACCTCCTCGGCGATAGGGTCGCTCCGCCGCAGCCTCGCAATCGAGACCGGCTGCGCCGTTACCATTCTTATCTTAGTTGCCTGGTTGGGGCTGTTGGCGCCACCTGCCTCCGGGATGTAAAAGGCATCAAGGCAGCGCGCGCGATATCGCCTTGATCGCCTTTAGACCCGAGCCAAACCGGGAAATCGCCTCCTTGTGCCGTTCGAGCTCGCCATAGGGAAGATAGGCGATTTCGAGGTCCGCGATCCGGTTGAACGCGGGCCTTGCGATTTGCGCGCGGACTTCGCTTTCGCGAGCGTCAGGAGCGACAAGAAACAATCCGGCTGTCGCGTGAAGATCGCTGCCGCTCAGCGCAAGGTCCAGCATCCGGACGATACCCGAATAGATGGAGGTCGAATGTTCGACTTCGAAGGCTGCCGCGACCCGGTCGCCGCCTTGCTCCAGCCACAAAACATCGATGAGGCGGATCGCATCCGCTCCCGTCGATGTCGAAATGGAAGTTGGCAGGCTCTCGAGGCACCCCTCCCCCAAGCGCACCCCGTCATGCAGCCGTCCCCGGTCATTGGATGCGATCCAGATGTTATACCCCAGCGCTAGACCGATATCGCGCAGCCACGCCTGGATTTCCGAATGGGTGCGGTCACTCTCGCCCTGCTTTTGCAGCGCTTTGTTGAGGGTTTGAGCTTCGGCCCGGGCTTGCTCGAGGCGCGCGGCCCAGGATCTTAGAGTCTGGTCTTCCTCGTCGCGCGGGGGCGCGGGATAGCGGCCCGAGCCGATGTCGAACAGAAGGCCACCAATGGCGCCCAGATCGTTCGACAGCAGATCGCGAAAACGCTCGTTCAGGTCGAGCACGCCCGAGCGCATTGCGAGAAAATGCTGCCAGCTTCCGAGCTTCACCTTGCCGCCGGTCAGCTTGTTATAGCCGTTGACGATCGCCGTGTTGAACGGCGGCACGAGGGTTGGATGCAGGAAATAGAGGAGGTTGGCCACCGCTGGCCCCAGCCCTTTGATGTTCAGACGATCAATCGTGTGAATACCTGCGATGATCTCTTCCGCGGTGTCGCAACAGGCGCAATGGTCCAGCAATCGACCAAACGCGCGTTGGTTCGCCGGGTTTTCATAGATGTCGGGAATGCGCAATTTGGGCTTCCAGAGAAACGCATGGTCCGCGCCCTTGAAGATCTGCCTCTGCTCGGCGACTGAATGAACGACCGTCTCCAGAGAAGAACCGCGATAGGCCACGCCAAACCGACCGGCTTCGATCTCAGCAACCACCTGAGCCAGACCACGCCTGATCGAGCGAAAGTTCTTGATGCGCTCATCCCATAGAAACCAGCTCTGGTACGTCGCGTTCGGGTCTTCCTTCCATCGCTGGATCAGTTGCCGCGCCAGCAATTCAAACTCCGCCAAACCCCGCTCCCCTTTCGCGCCGATCCTCTCCGACGCTAGCACTCCGTCCCGTATTCGACCAGTTTTTGCGTGGTCGCCCCGAATGAAAATCGGTCCTCATTATTTGATATCGTCCGGAATATGCGTCAGCAGGTCACGGGTATAGTCGATCAGGAGATCGCCAGCGGTTGCCCCGTAAAGCGCGGGGAACAAGATGAACGTCAGGAGCTTGGGGACGAAGCTCACGGTCTGTTCGTTGATCGATGTAGCAGCCTGGATCATTGAGATAATCAGCCCCACCACCAACATGATTATCAGCGGGGGGCCAGCGACGATCATGATCACCCAAAGCGCCTGGCCCATCGAGGCCGAGAAAGGGCTGTAGGTCTCCATTGCTCCCACCCGACTATGATGCTGACGCCCCTGCCCGTGATGCTGCAACCTTTGTTGCGGGGCGAGCGACACGGAGCGCGATCGGTTGATTCCAATCCGTCTTCCCCACATCCGCTCGCCCCGGCGCCACGCTGCGACCCGTGGGCACCTCGGCTGTCCATCCTGCCAGGCGATGGGCTTCATCTCAATTTACGCAGCGCTGGCGTTTACCCCTCACGACCCGATCTTTTTTGGAAGAGCGTGTCTCTGTTCGAGGGAAGAGGCATCGTACCGCGTAATATCAGTGACGGCCGAGGTCAGCGAAAGGCTCGCATGTACGATTGCGTCATCATAGGCGGTGGCCCGGCAGGGCTGACAGCAGCCACCTATCTGGGCCGGTTTCTGCGTTCTACGCTGGTCATCGATGCCGGCGACGGCCGCGCGTCCTCCATTCCAGCCACGCACAACCTGATGGGTTTTCCAGACGGCATATCGGGCGACGATCTGCTGTCGCGGATGCGCCGGCATGCCCTGCGTTACGGCGCGAAGCTCTCCGATGGTTTAGCCAATGGGATTGTACAGACCCGGACGGGCTTCCTGGTCACTACAGGTGTCGAGGCCGTCAATACCCGCACGATATTGCTTGCCCAAGGCGTGAGAAATCATCGTCCGCGAATGGCGCTGGAAACGCATGATCGAGGCCTCGTGCAAGGTCTGATACGCTATTGCCCGATCTGTGACGGCTATGAGGTACGCGGCAAGCGGGTGGCCGTGCTGGGGTGCTCAGACCATGGCGCCGCCGAGTCTGTGTTCGTGCGGCACTATAGCGACACCGTCACCTTGCTCGCGCAGGACGGCTCGCAACTGTCGGAGGCCGAAGAGGCAGATCTGGCTCGAGGCGGTATCGCGGTCGAACGCGCCCCTGTCCGAGATTTGTCGATCGATGGAAAGGATCTGATCGCTCAATTGACCGATGGCCGATCGCTTCGCTTCGACACCCTTTATGTTGCCCTCGGAACCTCCCCTCGCTCGGAACTCGCGCACATGGCCGGTGCGAAACTGGACCAGGCAGGGTGCATTGTCGTCGACGAGCATCAACAAACGACGGTCAGCGGCCTGTTCGCTGCTGGCGACATGGTCGAAGGGCTGGATCAAATTGCTGTTGCGGCCGGTCAGGCCGCCAAGGCTGCAACGGCGATCCACAATCTGTTGCCCGGCTGAGACGCCAGCGCAGAATCAGCCATCAAAAATATATGCATGTCGGGCTTGACCCTGACACGATGTCAGACCCCAGATTGCATTTCGTCGATAAGGAGACGAGCCTGTGACTGATCCTGTTCCAGCTAGCAATTCGGGCGCCCATAGCTGCTGCGCCGGCAAGCACGGTGGCGGCACGGACGTGAAAACGGTCAAAGATCCGGTTTGCGGGATGATGGTTGATCCGACGGGAACGTCACATCATGCCTCGCATGACGGCGAGGACTATCATTTCTGCAGCGCGGGTTGCCGCACGAAGTTTGTCGCTGACCCGGAGCGCTACCTGTCCGAGGGTGAGAAGGAGGCGGCAACCGCTCAACCGGGCGCAATCTGGACCTGCCCCATGCACCCGGAGGTCCGCCAGGATCATCCCGGGCCATGCCCGATCTGCGGCATGGCCCTTGAGCCGGAACTTGTGACGGCAGACACTGGGCCGAGCGGTGAACTTCTGGATATGTCCCGGCGTTTCTGGATCGCCTTGCTGCTCACCATCCCGGTGTTTGTCCTGGAGATGGGCAGCCACCTCTTCCCGGCGCTGCACAATCTTGTACCGCCCCAACTATCTGGTTGGCTTCAGTTTGCGCTGGCTACCCCGGTCGTGCTCTGGGCGGGTTGGCCATTCTTTGAACGTGGGTGGGCGTCCGTGCGGACACGGAACCTCAATATGTTCACCCTGATCGCGATGGGCACGGGCGTGGCCTGGGCCTACAGCGTGGTGGCAACCATCGCCCCGTCGGTATTCCCGGCAGCGTTTCGGATGATGGACGGGACGGTCGCGATCTATTTCGAAGCCGCCGCCGTCATTACCGTGCTCGTGCTGCTGGGGCAGGTGCTCGAGCTGCGCGCCCGCGAGCGGACTTCGGGCGCAATTAAGGCGCTACTCAACCTCGCGCCCAAGACCGCGCGCCGCATTGGCGCCGACGGGGATGATGAGGAGGTCTCGCTCGAGCAGGTGGCCGTCGGTGATCGTCTCCGTGTGCGGCCCGGCGAAAAAGTACCCGTCGATGGCAAGGTCGAAGACGGCCGATCCTCGCTCGACGAGTCGATGGTGACGGGCGAGTCGATGCCGGTCACAAAGGCGCTGGGCGATGCGGTCATCGGCGGAACGATCAACCAAAGCGGCGCCCTCGTCATTCGCGCGGAGAAGGTCGGACGCGACACGATGTTGGCGCGTATTGTCCAGATGGTCGCTGACGCCCAGCGTTCGCGGGCACCCATCCAGCGCCTGGCCGATCAGGTCGCGGGATGGTTCGTGCCCGCGGTCCTGCTGATCGCGCTCATTGCCTTTGGCGTGTGGGGAATCTGGGGACCAGAGCCGCGTCTGGCCCATGGCCTGATCGCCGCTGTCGCTGTCCTCATCATCGCCTGCCCCTGCGCCTTGGGGCTGGCGACGCCGATGTCGATCATGGTCGGCATCGGCCGGGGTGCAGGGCTCGGCGTGCTGATCAAGAATGCCGAAGCGCTGGAGCGGATGGAGAAGATCGACACACTGGTCGTCGACAAGACCGGCACGCTGACCGAGGGCCGGCCGTCGGTTACCCGCATCGTTCCCGCGACAAGCTATGAGGAGACCGAGCTGCTGCGGCTTGCCGCCGGCGTGGAGCGGGCATCGGAACATCCGCTGGCGCTGGCCGTGGTCGCCGCCGCCAAGGATAGGGGGATTGCGCTCCCCGAGGTCACCGACTTTGATTCCCCAACCGGCAAGGGAGCGATCGGCACGGTCGATGGCAAGCGCATCACGCTGGGCAATGCCGGCTTCCTGTCAGAAAACGGGATCGAGGTTCGCGCCCTTGAGCCGCAGGCGGATGAGCTGCGCCAAGACGGCGCGACCGCCATCTTCATCGGGATCGACGGACAGGCCGCCGGCATCCTTGCCATTGCCGATGCAATCAAAGAAACGACGGCTGAGGCTATCGCGGCGCTTCGCAAGGAGGGCATCCGGGTTGTCATGCTGACGGGCGACAATCGCACAACAGCACAAGCGGTCGGGCGGAAACTTGGAATCGATGATGTCGAAGCCGAAGTGTTGCCGGATCAGAAAAGCGATGTGGTCTCGCGATTGAAAGCTGAGGGGCGCATCGTGGCCATGGCAGGCGACGGAGTTAATGACGCGCCCGCGCTCGCCGTCGCCGATGTCGGCATTGCGATGGGCTCGGGCACCGATGTCGCAATCGAAAGCGCCGGCGTCACCCTGCTGAAGGGCGACTTGAACGGCATCGTTCGTGCGCGCCGTTTGAGCGAAGCAACGATGTCCAACATCCGCCAGAACCTGTTCTTCGCTTTCATCTACAACGCTGCCGGGGTCCCGATCGCTGCGGGGCTGCTCTACCCGATCTTCGGCATCCTGCTCTCGCCGATCATCGCGGCGGCCGCGATGGCACTGTCCTCCGTCAGCGTCGTGACGAACGCATTGCGGCTCAACCGGGTGGAATTGTGAACATCGGCGCGGCATCGGACGCGAGCGGGGTCTCTCAGCGGATGATCCGCCATTACGAGAAAATCGGCCTGATCCCGTCGGCGGCGCGGCGGGATAGTGGGTATCGCGACTACTCGGATGCCGATGTGCATCGACTTCGGTTCATAGCCAATGCCCGCGACCTCGGCTTTCCAATCGAAGAAATCCGAAAGCTGCTTGATCTATGGTCCGATCGGGCCCGCGCCAGTGCCGAGGTCAAGGCACTGGCAGAGTCCCGCGCAGCCGACCTTGGCCGCAAGGCGGACGCGCTTAATGCGATGCGAGCAGCGCTGATGGATCTGGCGAGGAGCTGTCACGGTAACAATCGGCCGGAATGTCCGATCCTGACGCATCTGGAATCTTGAATCTAGTCTTCGCGCGGGGCCTTCGCGCTCATTTCTGCAACTCGCGACCCGCCAGTTTCGCGAGCCGGCGCGGAAGATCGGCAGCAATCTTGCGTTGCTGTTGAGGCTGCGCCTTCTTCCATGCCCGGCATTCGGGTTTGGACCTACCGCACCCTCGACACCACCCGGTCGTGCCATCGAAACGGCACAGGTCTATGCACGGCGACTTAACAGCAACCTCGTCAGTGGCATTCGACTGTTAGGTGCTTCAACTCATGGACCGGCACGAGCCGGTCGCGGATCACGCCTGCATTGATCCCCGCACTGCCGACCACTCCGACGATGGCGGCATGGGCCTCGGGACCGACACGCCAGACATGCAGATCGGCAATACGCACATCGCCTGGCCCTTCAACGAGATCCTGTATTTCCTCGGCAACATGGCTGTCGGTCGAGTCGAGGAGGACTGAGGCGGTATCTCGCATCAGGCTCCAGGACCAGCGGGCGATTACGACGGCTCCCACGATCCCCATGACGGGGTCCATCCACACCCAGCCAAGGTAGCGGCCTGCCAGAAGGGCCGCGATTGCCAATACCGATGTGAGAGCGTCGGCGAGGACATGCACATACGCCGAGCGGAGATTGTTGTCGCCGCCATGGGCATGATGGTCGTGGGCATGATCGTCATGCCCATGATGGTGGTGGTGGCTGCCCGACAGCAGGAAGGCGCTGAGGATATTCACGCCAAGCCCAACGACGGCAATCAGGGTCGCCTCGCCGAAGGCAACCTTTATGGGCTCGAACAGCCGAAGGATCGATTCAATCCCGATCCCCAGGGCGATCAGGCCCAGCACCAGCGCCGAGGCGAAGCCCGCCAAGTCGCCGACCTTGCCTGTTCCGAAGCTGAACCGCCGGTTCGATGCATGCTGCTTGGCATAGGCATAAGCAATCGCTGCGACACTCAACGCGCCAGCATGCGTTGCCATATGGAAGCCATCGGCCAGCAGCGCCATCGATCCGGTGACATAGCCGGCGAAAATCTCGCCGATCATCATCACAGCCGTCAGCACCACCACCCACAGCGTCCGACGAGCGTTGTCGTCGTGAGAGGCCCCCAGATACACATGGTCGTGCACAAAGGCGTCAATATCGCGGGACGTCGTCATGATCTCAGCCTTATTTCGCGTAGCGGCGTATGACCGCGATCAATTCGTCTGCTCCCGCGGCACGATCTTCGGCCGTGAGGTCGGGGTCCGCCACATGGGCTCGGACATGCTCTTCAATAATCTCGTCCATCAGCCCGTTCATGGCGCCGCGCGCCGCTGCAACGAGATGCAGAGTCGTCGTGCAATCGGCGTTGGCGGTCAGCGCTTTCTCGATCGCCGTGACCTGCCCGGCGATACGTCGCACGCGCTTCAGGAGCTCATCACTGCCTTCGGTCAAATGTCCCATAGCATACCCCCCTACCCTATCTCGTTGGTGATAGCCAGAGCAGTCTCAGGCCCCCGAGCCGCCTAGGCGAGTTCGCGATTGGACAGATAGTCGGCTTACCAGTCAGGCCAATTTATTGAGCAAACGCCCGGCTGCGCCCGCCTCGGCAGCAAGATTGCGATTGTAGGCAAGCGGCATGCGCGGGCTCTTCCAGCGCAGCGCATCCATGATTCCGGCGAGATCCTCGCCGCTTGCGAACAGGTCCTGGTTGAGCCCCACGCGTGTCGAATGCGCGCTGACCCCCTTGAGCAGTCGCGCGAGATCGTCGGCGGTGAGATCGCTCAGAGCCCCGCGATCGAACGCCCGCTGGATGATCGACCGGTAGATCGGTCCGATCGACCCGGGATGCAGGGCAACACTGCCGACATCAAACTCCAACCGGGCCGGCACCGCCGGCTTAGAGAGCGTCTTGCGTAGATCCCAGGTTTCGCGGCTTGAGATACTATCGATTCGACGCCCCTTCACCGCTGCTCGCGCCTTGTAGCGCCGCACCTGGACGCGGCGAAACAGCGGACCAGAGGATATCCCTGCGGATTGCGTCCAGGCCGCAATCGCGCGCACCGAGCGCGGCGACAGGTACGCGGTCGCCCCCTCCCCTTCCTGGTCGCCCTTGCTGCGCTGTATCGTGAGAAGCCGCGCCTCGGGATCGAGCGCCTCGACAATGTGCTCAACCGCGATCGCCACCAACTCGGAGGCGCGCAGCCCCGTATCATAGGCAACCGACAGCAGCGCGCGATCGCGCAGTCCCGGCAGATCGTCGGGGCAGGCCTCGAGCAACGCCCGCACGTTCAGCCCTCGCGGTGCCTCGCGCTCCACATCACGGACCGGCCCCTTGAAGCGCAGCGGCCGTGCCTGGACCTGCGCGGTCCCCTTCTCGCGCCGGATCGCCCGGAGCCGCAGCTTGACCAGCTCGGTCTGCGTCGGATCCTTCAGATCGAGAAGCTGGTGGATCTTCGCGATCGACGCCTTGTAGCGGCCGAGCGAAGCCGGTTTGGCCCCCTTCCCCGCCCTTGCGTCGAGATAGTCAGCCACGAGTTCGGGGGTCGCTGGCAGCGACGCCCTGTGCGAGCACCGACACCAAAGATCGAACGCCTCCAGATCGGATTTGAGGGCGCGGATGCTGTGGGGCGAGGAGGCGGCCTGATAGGCATCGATGAGCGCCTTGTTGACGGTGATCGTCTGGCCGGCCCCAAGCTTCGTCACTTCCCATGCCAGATCGACCCCCGATCCCGATGGCGGGTCCGTCACTGGGCTTATGGCGGGCAGTTGTTCCACGCTCAGGGCCTCGACTGTTCGATGATCTGGTCGTGGGTGAACGGCTCCATGCCGTAAGCCGCGGCCAGGCCGTTGAAGGCCGCGACGGCGACGCGCTGGAGTTCCTCTACCCCGATCGACGTTAGCGTTGCATCGTACTCGTAGGAGTCCTCAACCGCCGCGTGGCCTTCGTCATTGAACTGGAACGGGCCGCGCGGCCACCAGCTGTCCCTGATGTCGGTGACGCCGAGCCGGACATGGATCGGCAGCGAACCACCATGGGCGAGCACCAGCGCGCAGTTCCGCTCCAGAAAATGGAGCCAGCGCTGGTAGAAATAGCCGGTCGACAGGGTGAGCCGCTCTTCATCTCGCTGAAACAGGAACCCCCCGCCCACGCCCCAGATTTCGCCGGTCTTCTCGAACCACTGGGTCAAGGCGACCGTGGGATCGACGCCCTCCTCCGCTGTGCCTGGCCAGTAGACCATCGCTCCGCCCTTGCTGATTCCGAAATTGAGCGCGTTGGGCTGTGCCAGCAGCGCCGGATGCCCCTCACTGCCAGCCAGAGCTTGCTTTGCTCCCGGCTTCGCCGCCCATTTCGACGGAATGATCCGCGCATAGCCCGCGAAGTGCGGCTTCCACCGCAGCTTCGTCGTGCCGTGCATCGGATTGGTCACCGTCTGCACTTCGGACCGATCAAACCAGACGTCGGCATCACCCGGGAAATGCGACTGCCAGGGAATGGCTTCTGGCGGCAGCGGGGGAAGTTCGTCCAATGAGGCCTTCAACGCGCCCGCGAGCTGCTTTGCCAATTCTCCGCGCACGCGGCGTAGCTCGGTCGTATCGGCGCCAACCGGCAGGTGAAACGCGATCGGTCCGCGCCTACCCCGCATGTCGAACGGCAGCTTGTCGAGCGTGGCGCCCTCGAACGCGGTGTTCCAGACCTGGATGACGCGGTGCTCGCTCAGCGCTCGGTTCGCATAGCCCATCTCGAGGAGGACGTTCGGGTTCGCGCAGGCTTTGCCGCTCTCGGACACGGCGATCGGCGTGACGTCCCCGACGAAGACCGCCGCCTCGTCGATCTTGCGAAGAATGGTCGCGACGATGTCGGGCGTGCCGGCCACGCCTTGCGTGTCCGAGGTCAGGCTCGGCCGGTCGGCTTCCTCGACGTCGGCCGAGAGCATCGTGATCGCGGCGTCGAGCGCGAAACGGACGACCTCGCGCGTGACACGCCCGTCGAGATCGCTCTGCCATGACCAGAATACCGTCTTTTCCACGCTTGATCGCCCCTGCCCACCGAGGATGCTTGATAGCCCACCCTATAAAGTAAGGTCAATTATGGACATGTGATAACTGCAATTATCATATGTTCCTATTTCAACGCTAAGGATAAGGGAAACCAACTTATCAATTTGGTTTCCTTCTGAATCGCGTTAACGCTAGCGGTATGGCACGACCGATCATAGATCCATCGCTCACAGAAAACGCCCTGCTCATGCTCGGCCGCCTTGATGGTCGACTTCGCAACAGCCCCTGGGCCGATATATGGCTTGCCCGGGCGCGGCTATCCGGCGCGGCGGATTTGGCTGGTCTTGCAGGCGTGCCGGTCGATGTCGACCATCTTCAGGACTGGATCTGCGGACGCACGCCCCCTCCTCGCGCGTCCGAGGGCCTCAATGATCCAGTTTCGGTCGCGGCCGTGTTTCATCTCGCCATCGAAGCTACGGCAAACGAACGCGACCCGATTGCACGGGCTACGCTCAACATCTTGCGCACCGTCCTTGATGACCGCGCTGAGGCCGAGACCTGGGCCGCGAGCGACCTCGCCTATTTCGGGTCCGCATGGCGCCAGGCTCGCGTCGCGGCGCAGGCCCCCTACTCTGCCCCAACGCTTCGCGCGGTCGCGACACGGATCATCGACATGCTGGCGGTGGTAGGATCGTCCGATCAAGCGGCAGTGGACATAACAACCATCGATGGGCGAACGGTCATGCTCGAACCCCGCGCGCGTGATCGGTCCTGGCTGGTGGCCAGTCATGTGCCGACCATACTCCACGCCGCCGGTCTCACGCTTGCCCCCCTGCCCTCACTCATCTTGCTGCCGAAATTTCCACCTGCACAGATTGACGACATGGTGGCTGTCATCACCCGTTCGCTACGCACGGCCTGCAAGGCAGGTCTGAAAGATCTCGACTGGCTCGAGCGTCGGGGACCATCGTCCTTGAATGCAGCAGCGACCCGTCGGAGCCGCGCGCCTCTCCTGGCTCGCCTCGAACTCGCCTATCCAGGTCTGCGCCAACCTGCAGTGACGCGGTTGCTCGGCATTACCCCGCAAGGCGCCCGCAAGCTGATGGCGAAGCTCTATTAGACCGCGTCCTACTGCCAGTGCTTATCGAGCAATAGCTTGAGCGCATCTTCAGCTTCAGCACGCGTCCCCCCCGCCTGCGTCAGCAACGTCACCCTAACCCCCTTACGATCCTTGCCATCGATCCTCACAAGCGGCCTACCCGATTGCGAGGTGAGCGTTTCAGTTGATCCTGACCTCTTGGGGGTGCCTGACTTCTTGGGGGGGTCTGCTGCCAGCGCGAGTGCGCGGATGATGTCCGGCACTGCCGTAGGGACACCCTCCTCTCCAGATCGACTACCGAGAACTGCCGCTTCGGCGAATACGCGCTGGCGCCGATCGTCGGGCTTGAGAAGAGGCTTGATGGCCGTCACATGCTTGATGCGCAAATCTTGCGGATTCGGGAAGGCCGCCATCAGCTCGTTCGGTAGACGCGCAAGATCAAGGTATCGGCTGAGCCAACTCTCGGTAACCTTTATCCTTTCGGCCATGACCTTCTGACGCCCCTCATAGTAGGCGTCGAGCGCGCGCAGATAGTCGCGGGCGCGCTCCAGATCGGTCAGGTCTTCCCGGGCCCGATTCTCGATATCCGCAAGCCGGAACGCTTCCTCGTCAGATAGTTCCCGTATGTCGACCAGGAAGCGGAAATCGGGATAGTTATGGCTTCGCAGCCAGCTTATCGACCAATGGCGTCGTGCGCCGCAGATGACCTCGAAATCATAATCGGCCTCGCCACGCACCCGGCGCACGATCGCGGGCATTTCCTGCCGACCTTGAGCCTTCATGCTTTCGATCAGATCAGCGCACCGCTCCTCGGTGAGCAGGGCATATTCACGGTTATGGCCGACCCACATCCGGCAGCGCGCTGGGTCCACCAATTCGTGCGTCCGGCTGACCACAGTGCCAGCCGCCAACTCCGCCAAGCGGTTCTCGCGTCCCGTCAGCACATTCGCGCCAAGTCCGGGTCGTCGAGGTGCGGCCGCGGCATCTTCGGGAGGATCGATTCCGGCCGCAAGGCCGGCAGCAAAACTCGCATTTTTCCTGCTCATAATTCCGCTTTCTCACCGAAAATTGCACCGGTGCAATTTTGCCTGTTCACGCTAAGCCTTCCTTGCGCAAACGGCTCAAATGGCTGGGCCACATCGCCCGAATATCCAGTTCGATTTCCGCATTGACGCCATCGAGATAGGTTAGGCACCGGTTGCGTACAGCGCTGCTCGTCACCGGCCCATCGAGCTCATAGACGGTCATCAGACGCGCGGTCGCATTGTCGATCTCGGCCGAGTCCTTCAGCGGCGTCCTGACCAAAGCATGCCCGAACAACGTGCGCATCAGATTGAGCAATTCCTTTTGCATCGATTTGTTTTCATCGACCTTGGACGCTACGAATCGCAGGAACTGAAGCGTCGGTGCGAACCCCCTTTCTGCGAGCGTTTCGATGGTTTCGTCGAGCATCGCCAAGAATGCGGCAGTCGAGGAAAAATCCATCACGGTCGGAGGAACTGGCACAACCAGCGCATTTGCCGCACGCAGGACAGACAGCGAAATCGCACCGAGCGCAGGAGGCGGGTCGAGAACGACGACATCGAACCGATCGGAGATACTGGCGATGCCTTGTGCAAGGCGATCGATCAGCCCCCCCTGCCCTCGTGCCATGCGCGCGGCGATCTCATACTCGGACTGAAACAATCGCAGATTGGCCGGGATCAGTTCTAGTCCATCGAAGTGGGTCTTCCGCAAAGCGTAGTCGAGGGAGGTCATCTCCTCCTGCCGCAGAAACGGATAGAGTGTGTCGTCCTCGGTCAGGTCAAGGTCTGGCACATAGCCGAACAGGGTCGTGGCCGACGCCTGACTGTCGCAGTCGATCAGCGCCACACGATAGCCCTGGATTGCGAGATACTGCGCAAGATGGACCGAAAGCGTGGACTTGCCGACGCCGCCCTTGAAATTCTGGACTGCGACTACGCAGCACGGGTCATCCGCGGCACGCCACGGCCTCGTACCGAACAGCCCGCGCATGTCATTGAGCTGCGCCAGCGTATATCCGACGCGCCGATTGTTTTCGGTTCGGGGCGGGGGTGGTAGACGACCATCCTTCTCCGCGTCCCGAATTGCCGCCGGCGTGCGTCCAACAAGGTCAGCTGCCTTGCCAATAGGGAAAGTCGGTTCGCGACGATCATCCGCGCGCGCGCTCCTCGCGGAATCGCGTAACCGCTCCAGCACCGACGAGGTGCGCTGGGCGAGCGTCGCTACCGATAGGAGATCTTGCGTACCGTCTATGTCGAGTGATGCTGCCACAAGCGCCCCTTTTGAAACTGGGAGCACAATAACCTCACTTGCGCTTTTTCGTCAAATGCAAGCTCGATTTCGAAAGTGTATCATCTGTGCCGAGGCTTATAACTGGCTGAAGGCCCTATTCCGACCGACCTGACGGACCTATCCTGACTCGGTGGGGGTGAATGCCAAATTGCACCGGTGCAATTTCCGTTATGGCCGCCCTCGACGGGCTACGAAACTCTCACAAAATCCGGTCCATGAACTGATCAGCTTCGCCCCCTTGAGCTTTGCCAAGCGATCTCCCATTTGCTGACGATAGGCGTCGGCGATGAGGTCGATGTCCCATCCTCCGCCGTGCGATCTCGCGATTGCGGCGAGCGCCTCTGCGTTGAAACGGATCGTTCCTTGCGGGAACATGATCTCGGTGCCCTTTTCGGACGAGGTCAATGAACTGACCGCTGCCTTGACCATCGATCCTACCGCCAGCGTGTCCGCGATCGTCTCGACTGTTTCTTCGCGCCGCGCCTTGCGTCCTGTTGAATGACGCTCAATCTCGTCCACGGTGGCTATCTGCGCCGGGGCGTCCTTCGGCTCGAATCGAAACTCGATCTCGGTCACTGTCCGGCCCTGCCGTATCTCTTTCCATTCGACCCGGAAGTGCGCGAGCTGGTCGATCTCAGCCTTTGCCTTTTCAAGAACCTTGCGACGGAGCTGCGCGAAATCCTTATAAACATCGGGCGATATGCCCAACGCTGCGCGCAGCGCCGCCATATCACCCTTCCAGGTGGACTGGCGACGATGGAGCCGCAGCGATCCGATTTCATAAAGCTTGAGGGCATAACTCGATCGAAAGCCGAGCACCGCCTGTCGATTGAGAACGGCATAGCTCTCAGATTCCTGAATGAGCTTACGCGCATCAGGCGTAAACTCCCATTCAATCCACCCCGCATCCGCACCGTCAGTATCTTCAGCCTCTTCGCGGGATGACGAGATCAGGGAAAAGCGCAGCGTAGCTTTCTTGCCGCGCCAGGATCGGTCGTCGATCGCGAAGAGGGTGCGGTGAAGTTCCTCCAGCATGTCGGAGATACGTTCGTTACCCTTGTGCCCGCGGCGAATATCGGCCTTGCGCATACGATGCGGCCGGTCCTGCCAAGCATCGCCGCCTGCGGTCAGGATCATCAACGCGAGCAACCGGGACGCCGTCAGGCTGAGCGATTGGCCTTTCACGAACTTGATTTCGACGATGCTGCCGGGTTTGGCGAATTCCTCGCCACCCTTCGCCTGCAAGGCCGCTGCAACACGCATGGCACGGCCAGGCGCCGAATCGGCTTGCGCCTCTTGCGCTGTATCGCCGCTTAGATTTTCCGCATGTTCCATGTCATATAGGCCGAGCGCATATTGGGCAGATTCGCCTAATTGCTGCCTGACCTGTCCTCGCTCGTCAAGTCAGGGCAGGCTGAAGCGGTTTTTCCGCCCCCATCCGGTCAGGTTGGAATCGTATGACGCCTTTGCAAAATTCCTGAGATTCTGCCGAGTCGCGATGCAATTTGGGTTCTGTCCGTTTTCGGCTCGCTCACGCGCGAAAATCGCGCCAGAATGCCACCGTTCCAAAGCGCGGGATCGCCAGATGCCATCGCCCCCAATCGGTCAGGATAGCCCCAATAGGTCAGCTATCTCCCCCCGACCAGTCAGGATGGTGCCCCCGCCGGGTCAGGCAAAATCCCCCGCGCGGTCAGGATAAACGCGACAGATCATTGAAATTGCGGACCTTTTTAGCAGCGAATCTGAATCACTTAGAATCATGAATCCTTCCGCTGCAAGCAGCGGCGTTGTTTTAGAATGATTCTAAGAGACCAAGCAGGCGATTCGTTTAGCCTTTACGGTCGGACGACATACCCGCCCCCCTAGCTGGGGGGATATCTGCAGACCGGTGTTCCACGATAACATCACGGTCTCGATCCTTGGCAGCTCCGCCCTGCGACGAGATCCTCAGCGAACCGATCGTAGCTGCATCACCGCTCGTCGCCGCTGAGCAGACGCAGTGAGGAGGTCGCATGATCAATTTTGCCAAATTCGAGATCATCGGACGGATCGGTGAGATCGATGCCAAGCCCAAGGTCACCAACATCTCGGTATGCGCGAACTACCGCCGCCGCGGAGAAGGCGATCAGTGGATCGAGGATAGCTACTGGAACCGAGTCGTCATTTTCAGCGATGGTCAGCGTAAATATATCGATGAGAAGGCTCAGGTTGGCGATCTCGTGCGGATTGCCGGACGGCTCCGTGACACCTCCTATGAGCGCGACGGGACCACCCACTACACGACCGACCGGATCGTCGAAGAGTTCGGTGTGCTCGCGGCAAAGGCGGCATAAATCTCAGGAGGCAGCGTCGATCGGCAAGAGGAGAGGGGGCATGCGCGGAGCGACCTTGGATTTCGACAGGAGTTTCGCCCATGCCCGCCACCATCGATGCAGCAGTCCGCGCCAGACAAATCGTCGAGAGCTTGGGTGGACGCTGGTCAGGATCGCGCGGAGAGTGCCGCTGCCCCGCCCATAACGATCACTCGCCTAGCCTTTCGGTCCGCCTAGGCACCAAGGCGATCCTGTTCAAATGCTTTGCGGGATGCACATCGACCGATATCCTCAAGGCTCTGGATCGTCAGGGCTTGCACGACAGGCTGCCGGTCTATGTCGAACCACGCGCGCCGGCGCGCGATCTGAGCGGCTTGGCCAGGTCATTGTGGCAGCACAGCATCCCCATCGCCGGAACACCGGCTGAAGCCTATCTTCATGCTCGGGGCCTTTACGCGCCAACGTCCGATCTTCGCTTCAACCCACAGACGATCATAGGGAAGGGCAAGGATCGGCGCAGCCTTCCCGCAATGATCGCCGCAGTGAGAAATGAGCTGGGCCTGGTCGCGGTCCATCGGACCTTTCTCGATCCCACAAACATTTTGCGGCGCCCCTTCCGCAAACCCAAGCTAGCTCTGGGTCTGCTCGGCTCGGGCAGCGTACGCTTTGGTGAGCCGGATGACGTTCTGGGCATTGCCGAGGGGATCGAAGATGCCTTGTCCGCCATCGACTGGTTCCAATTGCCGGTTTGGGCTGTGCTTGGTGCCGAGCGCTACGCCCATGTCGGCATACCGTCGCAGGTGAAGCGCGTCATCGTGTTCGGCCAGCGAAACAAGGCGGCGAAAATCTGCCTGAAGAGGGCAGGGGATCACCTCAGGGCCAACGGGCGAAGGGTCGAGGAATGGCTCCCATCCGAACATGATGATTGGAACGATGCTCTGCGCGATCGGCTTGCCCGCAACGCCGTTCCTCGCCCCATGATCCAGCTCCACTCCCACTGAAGAGAGGAGAGGAAGCCTCCGGCTTGTTGCTCCGGTGATGGGCACCGGGCGATGCAATGGAGGCTTACAATGCGCACTTCAGCCGCTGCTCTCGAACTCGATTTCACCGAACCATCCATTAACGCGGCGAAGGCGGTCCACGCCGTGTTGCGCAAGGGCAACGGCATCGACCGGCCTGGCCTGCTCCGGACGATGGAAACCGCCTATGGTTCAACCGCGGCCGATGGGCATTGGTCACTCCGCGACGCCTATGATGTGCTTGAGCTGGCCCAGGTTCTGCACCTCGCCACGCTCGACCTGTCGCAAGAGCCGGCCGAGTGCCTTGCGGCCCTGACCGCGCTCACCGCATCCCTGCCGACGCATAGTGTGCGCAGCGAAGAACAGATCGCGCTCCAGCAATTTTCGACACCGGCCGCGATTGGCTATCTTGCCGCGCTCGCCGCTCGCATCACCGCCGCGGATACCGTCCTCGAGCCCTCCGCCGGCACCGGGCTCCTCGCCGTATTCGCCGCCCGCGTTGGCGCCAAGCTTGTCCTCAACGAGATCGATCCCGCGCGTGCCGTTATGCTCGAGGCAGCATTTCCCACCGCACCGGTCAGTCGCCACGATGGCGAACTCATCCACGATCTGCTGCCGCTGTCGATCCGCCCGACCGCCGTGCTCATCAACCCGCCCTTTTCCCGCAGCATGGGCAGGCATGCCGACCCGCTTGCCGCGTTCCGTCATCTGCGCGCCGCTTTGAAGCGACTTGGTGCCGGGGGGCGCTGTACCGCGATCCTTCCCGATCGCGTGGACACATCAAGCCGCGCCTGGGCGAAGGCGACCGACGGTTTCGCGGTCACGCTCCACGTCGAGCTCCCCGCGAATGCCTATGCCAAACATGGCACCAGCCAGATCGTGAAACTGATCGTTCTGGAAAAGGGCTCCCAGGACGACGTCGCCCTCATCCGGTGCAGCTCGCTCGCCGAGGTGCTCGCGACGATCAGCACATCGGCCACCAGCCTTACGGCAACCCCGCGATGCTCGCCAGTGCGCCTTGCACCAACCCGTGCGCACGGATCCCTGCTCGGCGGTCTTTCGAGCAGGCCCCGGCTTTCGGCCCCGATCGCCAAGGCCGCCCCGTCTCTCGGCGCGCTTGATATCGGCTACGATGTCTTTGCCGAACCCGTACCGACCGGCGAGGCGGTCGGTGTCTATTTGCCGTACCGGCCGAGCCGCATCGCCATTCCCTGTGCATCCGCGCATCCGACCGCTCTGGTGGAATCGATCGCCATGGGCTCGATTACGGCACCGCGGCCCTCTTACATTCCCAAGCTGCCCACCCGCGTTGTCGCAGACCGGGTGCTGTCCGACGCTCAGCTCGAAACGCTGATCTATGCTGGTGACGCCTTCGAGCGAGACATTTCTGGCCTGTTCAAGGCGGCCGAGGAAGGATTGTCGCTCGCGCCCGACCAGGACGGCCGACCTTATCGGACCGGGTTTTTCCTTGGCGACGGCACGGGTGCCGGCAAGGGCCGTCAGGTTGCAGCCATCATCCTCGACCAGTGGCTGCGTGGGCGCCGCAAGCATATCTGGATATCCAAGACCGAGACGCTGCTTGAGGATGCACGTCGTGACTGGACCGCGGTCGGCGGTCTCGCGCTCGACATCCAGCATCTGAATCAGTGGAAGCTCGGCACGCCGATCGGCGCGGCCGAGGGCGTGCTATTCCTCACCTATGCGACGCTCCGCTCCAACCGCGGCGACAAGGGCACCCGTCTTCAGCAGATTCTCGACTGGGTCGGGGACGATTTCGACGGCATGATGGTGTTCGACGAGGCGCACGAAATGGCGGGTGTCGCCGGCGGCGAAGGCCGTTTCGGCACCAAGGACGGCTCGGATCAAGGCATCGCCGGCGTGCGCCTGCAAAACCTGCTGCCTCGCGCCCGCGTCCTCTACGTGTCCGCAACCGGCGCGTCGGACGTCAACAATCTCGCTTATGCCACCCGGCTTGGCCTGTGGGGTCCGACCACCGCCTTCGCCGATCGCCGTGCCTTCGTCGACAGTTTGCGTCGTGGCGGGATCGCGGCAATGGAATTGATCGCCCGCGACCTGAAGATGCAGGGCCTCTATGTTGCCAGGGCGCTCAGTTTCGCCGGTGTCGAATATGACATCCTCGAACATCGTCTTACGCCCGACCAGATCGAGGTCTATGATGCCTATGCCGATGCGTGGGCGATTATCCATGCCAATTTGCGCACAGCGCTCGATGCCACCCGGGTGACGGACAGCTTCTCCAACGACACCTACAACAGCGGCGCGAAGGCCGCTGCACTGTCGATCTTTGAATCCACCAAGCAGCGTTTCTTCGGCCAGATTCTCATCGGCATGAAGCTGCCGTCGCTGATCCCGGCGATCCGTGCCGATCTGGCCCGGGGCGAGAGCGTCGTGATCCAGCTCGTCTCGACGTCCGAGGCGATGCTCAACCGGGCACTTGCCGCGCTGAATGCCGAGGACCGGGCGAGTCTCGACATCGAGCTCTCACCCAAAGAGTTCGTCATGTCCTATCTCACGGCGGCCTTTCCCGTCCGACAGATGAAGACCTTCGTCGATGACACTGGCAAGACCCGCTCCGAGCCGATGTCCGACGAGGAAGGCCGTCCCATCTTCAGCCAGGAAGCGATCGAGATGCGCGACAATCTCGTCGAGCGGTTCTGCTCCCTGCCGATCGTGGGGTCCGCCCTTGATCATATCATCGGGCATTTCGGGAGCGATGCGGTCGCCGAGGTTACGGGACGCAGCCGGCGCATCGTCGTCGACGCGCATGGTCGCCAGCGTATCGAGAGCCGTTCGCCGCGAACAAACCTCGCCGAGACCGACGCCTTCATGCGGAACGAGAAGAAGATCCTGATCTTCTCCGATGCAGGCGGCACGGGGCGCAGCTATCACGCGAGCCTCACCGCCGAGAACCAGTCACGCCGCAACCATTATCTGCTCGAGCCCGGTTGGCGCGCTGACGCGGCCATCCAGGGTCTCGGCCGCACCCACCGCACTCATCAGGCCACCGCGCCTCTGTTCCGCCCGGTATCGACCGACTGCCGCGGCGAGCGGCGCTTCATCTCGACGATCGCCCGCCGCCTCGACAGCCTCGGCGCCCTGACGCGGGGCCAGCGCCAGACGGGTGGCCAGGGTCTGTTCGACCCGCGGGACAATCTTGAAAGCGATTATGCCAAGGAATCCCTCGAGACATGGTTCCGCCTTTTGGCCGACGGCAAGCTGCGCTCGACGACGCTCGATGAATTCCAGACCCTCACCGGACTTGAGCTGGAGGGCGAAGGCGGTGGGCTGAAGGAGGAGCTGCCGCCCATTCAGCGCTGGCTCAATCGTATTCTCGCACTGCGCATCGCGCTGCAGAATGCGATCTTCGATGAATATCTCGGTCTGATCGAGGCCCGGATCGAGGCGGCGCGCGAAGCGGGCACGCTCGATCTTGGTGTCGAGAGCATCAATGCCGAACGCATCACGATCCTTGATCGCACCGTGATCCGGCGCGATCAGACAAGCGGCGCAGAAACCGAGATCCTGCGCCTCGAAACGGAGGAGCGCTATAAGCCGCTCCCGCTCGATCGCGCGTTGCGGATCCTGGGCGATGACGCGCGCCCAATCGTCAATCGGAAGTCCGGCAGGGCCGCGATCCGGTGCAGCACCTATTCGCTCACCGACGACGATGGCGAGATCGTTCGCCGCTACGAGCTGGTTCGGCCGACCCGTTCCGAGCGGATGCGGCAAGACTTGCTGCTCGAAACGATGTGGGAAGAGACCAGCGAGGAGGAATTTTCGGCGCTGTGGCAGGCCGAGGTAGAGGAGATGCGGGACAAGACCCGCACCAGCACGCTCTATTTGGTCGCGGGCCTGCTCCTGCCGGTCTGGGATCGCTTGCCCGACGATCATGTTCAAGTCTGGCGGCTGAACACCGATGACGGCCAGTCCTTCCTCGGCCGGATTGTCCCTGCACCGCTGGTGTCGAAGCTCGCGGACGCCTTCGGGATCAATGCCGCCATCACCGTGTCAGGCGACGATACCGCAAAGCATGTGATGACGACCGGCGAGATATCGTCTGTCGGAGCCTATCGGCTCAAGCGCAGCCTGGTCGCGGGCCAGCAGCGCCTCGAACTGCTCGATTGGCCGCACACGCGGCTTGCTGAACTCAAGGCGGCCGGCTGTTTCACCGACATCATCCAGCACAGGACGCGGATGTTCGTTCCGGTCGCGCATGCCGCTGCCGTCATCGAGCGCATCACCGCCTGACCATCCAGGGCCTCTCTCCACGCTCAGTACAGGAGAGGGGAGGGGGCCTTCGGCTTTGTGGGCCTGATGAGCAGGCTCGCGTGACCGTCGAGGCGGTGCGCCAGTACCAGATGGAGACAACCGATGATCCAGTCCGTAAAGGTCAAGAACCTCTCGCTGTCGAAGGACAATGTCCGCAAATCCGGTCGTGAGGCCGGTATCGACGCTCTCGCCGCCAGCATCGCAACGCAAGGCTTGTTGCAGAACCTCATCGTTACCCCGCTCAAGAAGGCGGGCCATTTCACCGTCAAGGCGGGCGGGCGCCGGCTGCGCGCACTCCAGAGCCTGATCGAACAGGGCACGCTGCCCGCCGACCATGTCGTGCCGGTCCTCGTCCTTACCGACGATGACAACTCGGTCGAGGCGAGCCTCACCGAGAACTTCCAGCGCGTTCCGATGAACCCGGCGGATGAAAGCACCGCGTTCAACTTCCTCATCCAGAAGGGGATGACCGCCGAGGACGTTGCCAAGCGCCAGGGCGTTACCACCCGCTTCGTCGAGCAGCGGGTGCGGCTTGCCGAGCTCGCGCCGTGCGTGTTCCAGGCTCTCGCCGCCGGCGAAATCACGCTGGGTGTCGCCCAGGCCTATGCCGTGACGAGCGACATCGATCGTCAGGCGCGCGTCTTCGCGCAGATGAGCACCTCCTATTACGGCGATCAGCCCGACAACATCCGGCGCGCGATCCTCAACGGCACGATCAAGGCGAACGATGCCAAGGCGCGGTTCATCGGTCGCGATGCCTATGTCGCGGCAGGCGGCCGCATCGAGGGGGATCTCTTTGCAGCCGAGGGGGACGAGAACTGGATCGACGTCGATCTTCTCGAAGATCTTGCCGGCAAAAAGCTGGAGGCGGCCGCTGCCGAACTCGCACAGGCCGAGGGCCTCGCGTTCGTGACGCCGATCGCGGCCACGCACGTACCCTATGATCTCGAGCGTCAACTTCATGAGTTTCACGCACCCGCGCGGCCGCTCAGCGAGGAGGAGCGCGCGCGTGTCGAAGCGCTCTCGGCCGAAAATGACCAACTCGTCGAGCAGCTTGAGCGTGAACTGACCGACGGGACGCCGGAAGCCGAGGTCGCGAACGATCGCCTCGACGAGATCGAACGGGAGCTTGAGAGCATCGAGGATTCCCGTCGCGAGATCGATCCGGCGGTCCGGGCGCAGATCGGGACGTTCGTCTATATCGGTGGCGATGGCGAAGCCCGCGTTCACACCCGCATGTTCAGTGAGAAGCCCGTTGTCGATCCGAATGCTCCGCCCAAGGCGACGGGCGGTGCCAATGGTGAAGACGGCGCCGGCGACATCGATCATGGACCCAAGCTCAGCGCTACGCTGATCGACGAGCTGGCGACCCAGCGCCGGCAGATCCTCGTCGCCCATATCGCCAGCGATCCGGCGATGGCGCTGGACCTCACCATCTTCCTGATGGCGCAGAATGTCGTCTTCGAGCAGAATTACGTCCGCAATCACTCGACGCTCAAGTCCGGCGGCGCGCAATTCCCGATCTTCGGCTTCCGCGACGAAGGGTCGATGGCGTCGCAGACCATCGAGGATCAGCGCCAGCGTCTCGATACGAGTTGGGCCGGTTACAAGACCATGACCGAGCGTTTCGAAGCCTTTCGTGCGCTCGACGACGAGGCCCGCGGCAGTTGGGTGGCCTTCTCGATCGCACGCACGCTGGAACCGAGCCTGAACATCGCCGAGGGCGGACGGTCCAACGGGTTCCATGACCATCTTGGTCGCGCGCTCGACATTCAGGTCGAGCATTGGTGGCGCCCCACGGCCGAGAACTTCTTCGGCCGCGTCAAAAAGGAGGTCATGCTCGCCGCGCTCGAGGACATTGGCGGGCCGATCCTGCGCGGGCGCTACAAGGACGCCAAGAAGGGCGACCTTGCCGCAACCTGCGCTTCGCTCTGCAACGGGCAGGGGATCGTCGAGGCCGAAATCCGTGAAAAGGCGACGGCCTGGCTGCCTGATGCGATGCGCTTCGACGCCGTCGAGCAGCCCGAGACCATCGCGCTGCGCTCGACGTTCATCGACGAGGCCGATGATGTCGATCCCGGCGATGATGGTGATGATGTCGATGATGAGTCGGATCTGGAGGACGCGCCGCACGACGATCAGGAGGATTTGAGCGAGGCGGCCTGACGCCCGTTTGCACGGTTCGAGGCGACTGGGGGCGGCACTCTTCGCGGAGTGTCGCCCCTCCTTTTGTGCCCCGGCGGCAGGCTCTCTGAGGGGAGGGTGCTGGTCCGGGATCGCCTCTACGAGATCAGGAGAATGACCGTGGTAAAGACCACCGATAAACCGTCGCCTGCCGACACTATCACCAACGCGATCATCAACAAACTCGAAGCGGGCGTACGCCCTTGGGTGAAACCATGGCGGCCGGGCCTTGGCGGCCGTCCTCTTCGCGCGACCGGCGACCCGTATAAGGGCATCAATTGCTTCTGGCTGTGGCTCTGCGCCGAAGGCGCCGGCTACCATTCTCGCACCTGGATGACCTATAAGCAGGCGCAGGCGCTGGGCGGCCAGGTCCGCGAAGGCGAGCGGTCGCAAATCGCCATTTTCTACAAATCCTACAGCAAGACGGTGGAGTCGCCCGTCACCGGCGACCCCACGGACGAAATGCGACGCGTGCTGCGATCCTACGCCGTCTTCAATGCCGATCAGATCGAAGGGCTGCCGGAGAAATTTTATCCAAGCCCCCTCAGCGTGGTCGCCCCCGACGACGAACTGCCGGATCGCGCAGAGCGCTTCCTCGATGCCCTTCCGGCGAGGGTTTTCCAGTGCGGCGATCGGGCCTTCTATGACCGTGTTGCCGACAGCATCACGATGCCGCCCGTCGCGTTGTTTTCCACCCGTGCCTATTTCGCGTCGACGTTAGCGCATGAGGCAGGGCATTGGACCGGTCATCCTGACCGGCTCAACCGAGAGTTCGGCAGGAAATTCGGCGACAACGCTTATGCTTTCGAAGAGCTTTGCGCCGAGATGACATCCGCCCTGCTCGGCGCGGATCTTGGCCTCCCGACCGCCCATATCGACGATCATGCAGCGTATATCGGCTCGTGGCTCGCGGTGCTGCGCAAGGATTCCCGCGCCATCATGACGGCTGCAGCAAAAGCCGAAGCGGCCGCCGCTTTCCTGCTCCGCGCAACGGGCCTCGCCACATCGGACGACGCCCAGGATCCGATCCGTGAAGCAGCATGATCGCGGCGATCGGCCGCCCAGACCCCGGCGGCTACCGCCGGTTCGCCGTACCGTTCAGCCGCGGCAAGGACAGGGGAGGGGAGGACGCCTTCGGCCTTTTGAGCGCGCCAGAGCGCTCAGAAGGAGGCTCCCATGCTCTACGATACGCTCTACCGCCACAATCAGGCCCTTTCCCTCGCCGGTCTGGACCATCTGCCGGCGGCGCTCCACGCCCTCAACGCCGCCGTCGACGATTGTCAGCGTGCCGGCAAGCCTGTCGCCGGCGACGCGGCAATCCTTCTTCTCATCCGCCATCTGGCGGACATTGCCGAACGCGACACGCCCAGCGTCAACGCCCTTCGCCTCCGTTGCGAAGCGGATCGCCTGGCGGTTGCCGCCGCGCCGGCGCTGCTCGACATCGCCGGGAAGAGCGTCGGCGGAAACTACCACGCCAAACGTACCTTCCACTATCAGGCGCGCCGCGCGCTTGCACGTCTCGCGACGGCGATCGGTCTCGATGCGGACGACGTCCGTATCAACACCGTCATGGGTGCCGATCACGAAGACGGCACGACGGAGCTGCGCCACGCGGATCTCGCCGTTCGCGTGGTTCCACGGGGCTTCCTCCCCGACAGCGAAGTGTCGATCAGCCGCTGTCGCGATGGGCAGGCGGTTGGCAGGCCTTACTGCGCGCCGATTGCCGAGTTGCTCGACGTGGCCGCGTTCCGCCGCCGGCTTGCCGGCACGCCCGACGAGATCGGCGCTGTGTGCCTCGCCGCTGCGGCCTGAACCCCGTAATGCAGGAGACCTTTCATGGGTTGGCTCTTCATGCGCGATAAGGATGGCTACGCCACGCCGCGCTCCTATCTCGACAACCAGTTCACCTATGCGCACGCGGATCATCGTCTCACGGTTCTCGCGTCTTCGATGGTCGGTTCGACCTATTATGCCGCGTGCGAACGGATCGAGGCGTCCGGCGCTCGGGCCGTCTTCGCCGTCGTGTGCCTGACCAGGCAAAGCACCGGCGCGCGCGATGGCTGCACGTTCGGCTACAAAGATAGTGCGCCGTTGCGGCGCTGAAATGGAGTATCAGTGATGATGAGGTAAGTTGAGAATGCCTCTGCTCGCCGGACTAACCTCGGACCTCACAAGGTCTGAAATCCCGAAAGGGACGGGGAACAATAGCATGTTCGGAAAAGGCCGGATGCGTCTCAGTCGCAAATCGAGACGATGACGGTCAGGGCAAGGTGCGTATGGTGAAGGCTATACTGCTTAAATCCCAGTCTGCAGCAATCTATATAGCGATACTGGCGAAAGCGACTGTCACGCCAGGTCCGGATGTTGACAGCGGTCTCATGTCTTGGCCGCCTGTTTCTCAGCCCATCCGGTGCGCCTCTCGTCGAGGGGTTTAGTGGACGAACGGGACACCTAACCGCGCCGCATCTCCATTCAGCGTAACTACGGGATGCCCTAAACAGGCGGCTTCTGCCGGCCTGCATGGGTACGGAGCCGCCATATTACTCAAACGCCCGGGGTAATGCCCGGGACATCGACCTCTTCGGAGGCGGCGGTGCAACCGTATAAGGTCTTGAGCGATCAGGCCGAAAGCGGGGAAGACCGGGGGAAGGGCGGCAGCTGTGATTCTTCAACCACCGATCATGGGGTGTGCTGATGCTGCCAGAAACTGTGAAAGGCCGGTTGGAGGCCATTCCGACGCTCGTTGCGTCGGGCAAACGGGTGAATGGGCTCTATCGTCTGATGGGGTCTCGCCTCCTTTGGGAGGACGGCCTCCAAAAGATCGCATCCAACAAGGGTGCGATGACGCCGGGTATCGACGGCGAGACTTTCGTGGACTTTGGACCGGAAGACCTCGACCCGATTATCGCCAGCGTGATGGCAGGGACCTACGATCCCAAACCAGTGCGTCGGGTGTTTATCCCGAAAGGCAAGGGCAAACGGCGTCCGCTGGGGATTCCCACGCGTGATGACCGCCTCGTTCAGGAAGTGGCGCGGCAACTGCTCGAACGGATCTATGAGCCGGTGTTCTCGAACGCCTCCCATGGATTCCGGCCGGGCCGGTCGTGTCATACGGCGCTTGAACATGTCAAAGCCGTATGGACGGGGGTGAAATGGCTCGTAGATGTGGATGTCGCAGGGTTCTTCGAGAACATCGACCATGACATTCTCCTGCGGCTGCTGCGGAAACGGATCGATGACGAGAAATTCATCGGCCTGATCGGCAGCATGCTTAAGGCGGGCGTTATGGAAGACCGGGTTCACACCCGGACCTACAGCGGCACTCCGCAGGGCGGTATCGTCTCTCCAATCCTGGCCAACATCTATCTCCATGAACTCGATATGTTCATGGCGGAACGGATGGCGGCTTTCGAGAGGGGGAAGGTCCGTGCCACGAACCCGGAATATGGGCGACTGGCTGGGCGCATCCAGAAACAACGGAAGCGCGTCACTATGCTGCGGGCTAAAGAGAACGTCGACGAGGTGAAGGTTGCGGCCGCCTTGGCCAAAATCCAAACCTTACTGCCGCAAAAGCGGTCCATCCCGTCGGGAGATGCGATGGACCCCGGTTATCGCCGACTTCGTTACTGTCGCTACGCGGACGACTTCATGATTGGGGTTATCGGTAGCAAGGAGGATGCACGAAGCGTGTTCGCCGAAGTCAGGGCATTCCTGACAGAAGCATTGGCGCTAACGGTGTCCGAGGAGAAAAGCGGTATCCGCAAGGCGAGCGATGGGGCCGCCTTCCTTGGATATGAAGTCCGCACATATACGACACGTCAGCGGGTGGTTCGGAGCCGAAAGGGCTCCGTCAGCTTCCTCCGCAGGCCGCCGTCGGAAGTGATGCAGCTGCATGTCCCTTGGGAGAAGGTCCACGCGTTTGCCTCGGCGAAGGGCTATGGTGATCTGTCGGTCTTGAAGCCGCGTCATCGTAGCCTGCTGCTCAGCTGCAGCGACGTTGAGATTGTCCTTGCTTACAACGCCGAATTGCGGGGTTTTGCGAACTATTACGCTCTCGCCAAGGATGTGAGCTTCAAGCTGAACAGGCTTGAGTTCCTCCAGCGGTGGAGCTTGTTCAAGACCTTGGCCAGCAAGCACAAGACCAATGTGCGAGCGGTCGTGGCCCGCATGAGGACGGGGCAGGAATTTACCATCGGCTACGACGTCGATGGCCAGCCCCGATCGGTCAAAGTCTGGAAACTGGCTCATCTGAAACGTGATCCGGCCACCTCGTCCAGGATTGATATCCAGCCTTGGACGCAGGTGTTCACACACTCACGTACGGACTGGGTTGAACGTCAAAATGCCAAGCAATGCGAGGCTTGCGGTCGATCCGATATTCCGTGTCAGGTGCACCATATCCGGGGGATGGCCGATGTTTCGCACCGCGGCTTTGTCGTGAGAATGAAGGCGGCCCGCGCGCGCAGGACGGTAGTCCTGTGCGAGCAGTGCCACCGGGACACTCATGCTGGCCGATTGCCCGATCAGCGCGAAGGAATGGTAGGTCACAGTGGAGAGCCGCATGCAGTGAAAGCTGCACGTGCGGTTCGGCGGGGGGATCAGGGCTGACTCCATGAGCAGCACCAATCCTACCCGACTGACGGAAGCGATGGGACCGTGCGAAAGCGACTGCCCCGCTGCAATTCTCGATGAATTGACCGAAACCGACAGCACCTACGCCTCCGAATGGCGCGCACGCTGTCGTGCCAACCTGGTTCGCCGCAAGCTCGAACGCGCGAAGCCGGCCCCGAAGCCGGGACAGACCATCGTCTTCGACGAGCCCATTCGTTTCAATGACGGCGAAGATCGCGACCGCTTCACGGTCATTGCCAATCCGAAGGGCAAGGCACCGCTCTTTCGCGATCCCACAACCGGCACTGTGTGCCGGATCACAAAGCTCAAGACGCGCGCATACCGGCTTATCAACCCGACCATCGTCCCGAAGGACGCGACCGATGGTTGAGCGCGCGCCAGTGATCGCGGCCTGGGGCGCGGGCGTCGATTCCACCGCCATGATCATCGAGCTCGTCGAACGAGGCGAGCCGATCGATATGGTGTTGTTCGCCGATACCGGATCCGAGAAGACCGATACCTATGCGTTCATTCCGGTCTTTCGTCATTGGATGGACCGTCACGATGTTGCGTCCGAGATAGTCCGCTACGAACCGCGAAACTTCAAGCATTGGCCGCCCTATGATAGCTTGGGCACCAACATGCTGACCAACGCCACCCTGCCGTCCAAGGCATTTGGGCGGGGGTCGTGCTCGCTCAAATGGAAGGTGGCGCCGCAGGACAAATGGACGGCCCAATGGGCGCCCGCGATACGGTGCTGGGGAGAAGGCGGACGTGTCGTCAAACTGATCGGCTATGACTGTTCCGGTGCCGATCAGCGACGCTACGCGCATGCCGAGGGATATGCTGACCCTCGCTATGACTATCGGTATCCCCTTCGCGAACTGGGCTGGACCCGGGCGGATTGCGTTGCACGTATTGAGCGTGCGGGCCTCCCTGTACCGCCTAAATCCTCATGTTTTTTCTGTCCCGCCATGCGGCCACACGAGGTGGATGCGCTCTCCAAGGATGAACTTCGCACCATCGTTCTGATGGAGGCCCGCGCAAAACCGCGCTTGCGCACGATCGAGGGCCTCTGGCGCAAGCCCGTTGTCGGGCGCGGCGGGGCGATACCGAGACCGGGCAATATCACCGCCTATGTCCGTGCGCTCGGCCTTCTGCCACCGAGCGAGGTTGATCGGATCGTTGCGGATGCACCGCTCGCGCTGGTCGCTTTCCAGGCGGCGCAAGCGCGCAAACCCGTCGAGCAGCGCATGTCGATGGCGCGTTGGCTCGACGCATTCCACCGGGGTCAGTCCGCAGGCTGACCCCCTCCCTAGCTATGGAGACTCTCATGGCCGATCGCGCTTCTGTCGCGATCCGCATCGGCGGATCGCTGTCCCCTGACCTCCTTCCCGGCTTCTGCGCTGCCGTCGCGAGCGACGGCGCCTATACGGACTGGGAGGGCACCGCGTTCGATCCGGACGCTCTCGATACGAGCGTTCCCCTGTACCTGGCCGACCATGAGGTTGCCTGGGGCCGGTTCGAGGCGATCGAGACTTTCTGTGTCGATCATGCCCTTGTCTTCGCGCGCTGGGCTGGCGGCGCTCCTGGGGCGTTTGGCCCGGAGCGGGTGGTCTTTGACGGCATGACCGTTCGCAGTTTCAGCGCGTCGGACGATGACCAGATCCTGATCTCGGCGGAAACGGTGCGCGGTCTCGGCAGCTTCGCGGCGGTGCTGTCGCATCTCGCAGCGGCGGAATTGGAGATACCCCCATTCCGGATCGACGGCAGGGTCTGAGGGCAAAGCGAAACCGGTCTGTGTCGACACCTTCCCCGCCAGAGGATGCCGCATATGGGCGCCCGCGAGGCGCTGGCAACCCGCGAACGGCGGGCCGAGTTGCCGTGTGCCACGGCTGCCCGCACCACCCCTTGTTCGCGAGTTCCCCTCGGCTGTGCCTCGGTGCCAGCCCCTCTTTTGCGAGCGCCCGGAGGATGCGCATCCGGCGGAGAGGCCGCCGGCACAGACAGAAAGGCTCGCTATCATGTCCACATCGCTTGCAGCCGCACTCGCGGCACTGGAGCTAGGGCACCTCGAACCCCGCGCTGAAGACCTGAGTGGCATGGCGCCGCCACCAACCGAGGCGCTGGAGCAGACCGCCACCGCAATCTGGAGCGATCTCTTCACGACGATGGGAAACACCGCGCTGGAGCGCGACATCGAAGACCTGGGCTGGGGCCTGGTGAACCTCTTCCACCGCGCCGCCGCCAAGAAACACGGACTGGTCGATCGATTGACCGACGACATCCGCCTTCTCCTCGCCGAACAGGACGGCTCCGAAATCAGCACGGCCAATCTGGAGGAGAAGATCGATCTTGCCAAGAAGGTCGAGGAATCCGCTGGTGCCTTCGAGATCATGCGCGATGTCGCCGCCGCGCACTATATCCGCGAGACCGGGAGATCGTGGGTGCCATCGTCCGGCAACCGCATTTCGCTCGGCGTCACCGCCGGGATCGTCGATGGCCATGCCTTCCTGCGAGCGCGCCGCGAGCGGGCTCTGAACGCAAACACCGCGCAGGGTACGCCCGTTGTGTTCGCCGGTGGCCGCCTCACCTTCGCCAACGACGAAGATATGAAGACGTTCGCCGATAATCTGCTGGCCACCCTCAACAAGGTTCGCGCCCATGTCGGCGACATGTATCTCGTACACGGCGGCGATATGAAGGGTATCGAGCGGCTTGCAGCGTCTTGGGCCGAGCAGAATGGCATCCAGCAGGTGCGGTTCGGTCTCGATCGCAAACTCGGAGACCGCGCCGGCTTCCGTCGCAACGAGCAGATGCTCTCGCTCAAGCCGCGGTTCGTTATCGCCTTCCAGGGCAACGGCGTGACGGAGCGGCTTGTCATCGAAGCCAAGGCTCGGGGACTCCGTGTCGTTGATCGTCGCGGCCCGTTGGGAAGCCCTCCTTCCGCTGCCCGTCGCGCTGCGGGCTGAAGCCGCGGGCCGCCGGTTTTCCGGCGGCCCCCTTTTCGCTGCGCTTAACGTCCTCCCCTGGAAATTCCCGCAGGCGAGAGGAGGGGAGGGCGCCGAGGCCCTTTTTGGTGTCGCTGAATAGCACTGGAACCCGTCGGCCGTGTTGGCGGCCGGGACGCGGCTCAGAGTCCACCAGCCATCCGCGTTGCCGACGCTGCACCGACGGTCGCTTTACCACGAACTAGAGAGAGATGATGATGCGCGATTTGCATGATGAGGAACTGCGCGCTCTGCTAGCCTTCCGGCAGCGTCACGGGCGCTGCTGGAAGGCCGCGCTGCTGCTACGCTGGTCGGCCGGCACCGACACCGATGAACCGGGTTCGGCGTATCTGCGCCATTTGCGCAATATTGCCGGGCCGCGCTGGTTGATCGGGCTATCGGCCTCCATGCTCGATGACGCTGCGCGGCGTTTTGCCGGGACCGTCGATCTAGCGCTTGTCGGCATTTTCATGGAGAATGCTGTGGGATTTGCGCGCGGTGCGGCGGGTGGGGTGGAGATCGCGCCCGCGAGTGCCGCACATTCGCTGGCGATCGCGATCGAACTCGGCCTCAAAGCCTTTTTGATGAAGGCCGGCTATGCCGACGACTGGAACCGCGTCCATATTCGGCATGACCTCGAAAAGGCCCTGGCGCTTGCGATGGAGGCGGGCCTGTCCGGCCTGCCTCCGGAATTGCCGGAACTTGCCGCGATCCTTTCGCCGGCCTATCGCCGCCACCAGATCGACGCCTTGTTCCGGGCTGGAGCGTCACCCTTCGATGTGGCCGACGTCTCTCACTGCATCGACCGTCTCCTTGCCGTGATCAGGGCGCAGATCGTGTGACGGCGCACCACCGCATCATCCTTTGCCGCATCATCCTTTGCGCGGTTCGAAAAGGCGCTAGCCATCCCATGAAGCCGGGGATGGGCGGGCCTGCGGCGTACCGTGCGTCAGACGGCCATTATGTCTGTTGCCATGAGAGTTGCCGTCGTTTCGCTGCGGACGACCGTCTTAGGTGCGAAAAAGCGCTGACGACCGGTTGTGGGGTCTCTGCCTGGCGGGGACATGCCGCGGCGATAGGGGAAGGTTTCTGCATCGGTTCCTGGGTTCATAGAACCAAAGCCACCATCTCTTCTTTTTGACCTGATCCCTAAGTCGGTCGTTCGGTCCTTCCAACCCGCTCCCCTTCGGGCCGAGTTGCCGTGTGCCACGGCTGCCCGCACCACCCCTTGTGTCGGGGTTTCCCTGCGCGGCTGACGCGCTTCGGTGGAAGCACCGCCCATGCCCGCCTTTTTCGGGGGTCAGTCGAAGGGACGGTCCCTTCGGCACCCAAAAAAGGAACCTCGACATGCAAAACCTCGTCATCCTCGCCGGCAATGTCGGCGCCACGCCGGAAGCCCGCACCACCCAGGGCGGCACCAAGATCACCCACTTCAGCCTCGCGACCTCGCGGCCCAAGCGCGACAGCAACGGCAAGATCGTCAAGGACGACAATGGCCGGCGGATCGAAGATACCGAATGGCACCGGATCACCTGCTTCAACGGCGTCGGCAAGACGGTCGAACAATATGTCGACAAGGGGATGAAGGTGATGGTGCGCGGTCGCATCCACTACACCCGCTGGACCGACAACGAGAATATCGAGCGGTATGGCGTCGAGATCATCGCCGACGAGGTGACCTTCCTCACCCGCGCCAAGTCCGCCAGTGGCGACCAGGGCGGCAATGACAGCTCGGTCGATGACGACGAAATTCCGTTCTGAAACCCGCGAAGGCCCGGTGGCCACAACCACCGGGCCTTTTGCTGTGTCGGCATTCCTCTGCTTGGGCTTGTCAGAAATCCATATATCCAATATTATCGATATATGGACAATGATTCTGCTATCAGCGCGCTGGCGGCGCTTGCCCAAGGCACTCGCCTTGATGCGTTTCGCTTGCTGGTGCGTCATGAGCCCGATGGCCTGGCCGCGGGCGAAGTCGCCCGCCAGCTCAATATCCCCCAGAATACGATGTCATCGCATCTGGCCGGGCTTGCGCGTGCGGGCCTGATCCGTGCCGAGCGCCACAGTCGCCAGATCATCTACCGCGCCGACCTCGATCAGCTCAAGGCGCTGACCCTGTTCCTGGTCAAGGATTGCTGCGGGGGCAGGGCGGAACTGTGCGAGCCGCTGATCGCCGAGCTTGTTCCCTGCTGCTGACGGAGCCCTGTATGCCCGACCGTATTTATAATGTCCTGTTCCTGTGTACCGGGAACTCGGCGCGTTCCATCCTTGGCGAAGCGGTCATGAACAAGCTCGGCGAGGGGCGTTTCAGAGCCTATAGCGCCGGGAGCCAGCCAAAAGGGCAGGTCCACCCAATGGCATTGTCGGTGCTTCAGGGGCTCGGCTTCGATACCACCGATATGCGGTCCAAGAGCTGGGATGAGTTTGCCGGTGCCGGTGCGCCGCAGTTCGATTTCATCTTCACGGTCTGCGACAATGCAGCCGGTGAGACCTGTCCAGTGTGGATCGGCCATCCCATGACAGCGCATTGGGGCATTGAAGACCCTGCTGCGATCGAGGGCGAGGGGCAACGCGAGGCCTTCCTGCAGGCGCTGCGCTATTTGCAGAATCGCATTGCGCTGTTTCTGGCGCTCCCGATCTCGAGCCTCGATGACATGGCGATGCGGCGCAAGCTCAAGGACATCGGACAGAGCGAAGGCGCCAGCGCCAAGGCGGAGGCGGGTGAATGACCGTGGATATCATCATCTACCACAATCCCGAATGCGGGACGTCGCGCAATGCGCTCGCGATGATCCGCAATGCCGGGATCGAACCACATGTGATCGAATATCTGAAGACGCCGCCTTCCCGCAGTCAGCTGGAAAGCCTGATCGCACGCGCCGGGATCGGCGCGCGCGCCTTGTTGCGCGAGAAGGGCACGCCATTTGCGGACCTCGGCCTGGGCGATGAAGGTCTTTCCGACACGGCGCTGATCGACGCAATGATGGCCCATCCCATCCTCATCAACCGTCCGCTCGTGGTCTCGCCGCTCGGCGTCAAGCTGTGCCGCCCTTCCGAAGCGGTGCTGGACCTCATTCCCGCGGCCCAACGCGGTGCCTTCGCCAAGGAAGACGGCGAGCAGGTCGTCGACGCTGCCGGCAACCGCGTCACGGCAGGCTGAACGATGGCAGCGGTTACGGTCCGGCCGGCGGTCCTCGCCGACGCGCCGGCGATCGCCGCCATCTACGCCCATCATGTCCGGGAGGGCACCGCCAGCTTCGATACCAGCCCGCGCTCGGTGATGGAGACCGAAGCCAAGATTGGCGCATGCTTGGCGAAAGGCTGGCCGTTTCTCGCCGCCCAGCAGGGCGGCGATGTTGTCGGCTATGCCTATGCCACGCAGTTTCGCGATCGGCCTGCCTATGCGTCGAGCTGCGAGAACTCGATTTATGTCGATCCCGGGCATCAGCGCCGAGGTGTCGGAAAGGCGCTGCTTGCTGCTCTGCTGGCACAGACCGAGGCGGCAGGATTTCGCCAGATGATTGCCGTCATCGGTGGGGGTGAAGCGGCATCCGTCGCCCTCCATGCCAAGCTCGGCTTCGAACATGCCGGCACGATGCGCTCGGTGGGACGCAAGTTCGGACGCTGGCTCGACACCGTCTATATGCAGATCGCGCTGGGTGTCGGTGACGCCGCCCCACCGCTCAAGGAACCGCAATGACCCAGACCCGTCGACCACGGCTATCCTTTCTCGATCGCTATCTCACCTTGTGGATTTTTCTGGCGATGGCCTTGGGCGTAGGCCTTGGCACGCGCATCGAGGGGCTGCCCGCCGCGATCAACGGCCTGTCCTGGGGCACCACGAATATACCGATCGCGATCGGCCTCATCCTGATGATGTATCCACCGCTGGCTAAGGTTCGTTACGAGGAGCTGCCGCGCGTTTTCGAGGACAAGCGGGTGCTGGCGATATCGCTTGTCCAGAACTGGATCATCGGCCCGGTGCTGATGTTCGTTCTGGCCGTCATCTTCCTGCGCGCCGAGCCAGCCTATATGACGGGTCTCATCTTGATCGGGCTGGCCCGATGCATCGCGATGGTCATCGTCTGGAACCAGCTTGCCAAGGGCGACAATCAATATGTCGCGGCGCTGGTGGCGTTCAATTCGATCTTCCAGATCCTGTTCTTCAGCCTCTATGCCTGGTTCTTCCTCGCCTTCCTGCCGCCCTTGTTCGGGCTGGAGGGCAGCGTCATCAACGTCAGCTTCTGGATCATCGCGCAAGCGGTGGCGGTCTACCTCGGTATTCCCTTCCTTGCGGGATATCTGACCCGCAAGGGTCTCGTCGCGGCCAAGGGGCGCGACTGGTACGAGAGCGTATTCCTCCCGAAGATCGGTCCGGTTACGCTCATCGCCCTGCTGTTCACGATCGTTGCCATGTTCAGCCTGAAGGGCAGCGAGATCGTTACGCTGCCCGGTGATGCTGTCCGCATCGCCATCCCGCTGACGATCTATTTCGTCGTCCAGTTTTCGATCAGCTTCTTCATGGGCAAGCTCATCGCCAGCGACTATCCGCGCACGACGGCTGTGGCCTTCACGGCTGCGGGCAATAATTTCGAACTGGCCATTGCCGTCGCGATCGCCGCTTTCGGGCTGGCGTCCCCGGTCGCTTTCGCAGCCGTCATCGGCCCACTGGTGGAGGTGCCAGTGCTGATCCTGCTGGTGAATGTCGCCTTCTGGTTCGGTCGCCGCTGGTTTCCCGATACCGTGCCCGAGCAAGGCCGATGAGCGAGGACATCATGGCCTTTGAGCGCCTGCGCCAGCTATCCGAGCCGGATTATCTGCCGGCTCTGAAGATGGCCTTTGCCCGCCGGAGGCCCGCGCTTGGTCTCGGCCCGAACGATCCGCCGCCACGCATTCTTCTCCTCTATGGCAGCTTGCGGAAGCGATCCTACTCTCGGCTTGTGGTGGAGGAATCTGCGCGGCTTCTCCAGTTTTTCGGATGTGAAACGCGGATATTCGATCCTTCTGATCTGCCGCTTCCCGACCAGGTCGAAGGGGACGACCACCCGGCCGTTGCCGAACTACGGGCGCATTCCTTGTGGTCGGAAGGGCAGATCTGGTGCAGCCCGGAACGGCACGGGCAGATCACCGGTATCATGAAGGCCCAGATCGACCATCTGCCTCTGGCGTATAAGGGCATGCGCCCGACGCAGGGGCGGACCCTGGCTGTGATGCAGGTCAGCGCGGGTTCGCAATCCTTCAACAGCGTCAACACACTGCGCATCCTTGGCCGGTGGATGAGGATGTTCACGATCCCCAACCAGTCGAGCGTGGCTAAGGCGTTCGCCGAATTTGACGATGACGGCCGCATGAAGCCGTCGAGCTATTATGATCGCATCGTCGATGTGGTCGAGGAGCTTGTACGCTTTACCGTCCTGCTGCGGCCGCATGCCGATCAACTCGTCGATCGCTATTCCGAACGGAGCGAAGCGGGCATTCCTGTAGACCCATCGAACGATCTCTCGTCGATCGCAATCGCGCCCCAAACCGTACGGGGATGAGCCGTTGGCATGCGGCAGACCTTCAGCCCCTGTCCTACGACTGGTCAGCCAAGTGCTTTTGGGCATCATCGGCATTCTATTTGTGGGAATGGGGGCGGTCCTATTGCTGTGGGCCACACCTGGCAGTGCTTTTCTGACTGGGGCCGATCTCGCTGCACGGCTTGTCGCCGCTGCAGCGATTGTGGGCGGCACTTTCTTTGGCTTCTGCGCTCATATCGAAGCTGTCTATTGGCGTGCGGCGCTGATCACGGGCGTTGGCCTGGTCATAGCTGTCGGCGGCTTGGCGCTCGTATGGAATTCGGTCAGGATGCCGATGCGTTCAGGGCGTTCTGCAGCGCAGCAATGCTTTCGACAACATCGTCGAATGCGGGCGCCGCGCCGAAGATCATGCCCGTCATCGCGCGATAGTCACCGCGCAAATCATCGACCATGTCGCCCTCGGGGCACAGCGCGAAACTTCCTGGCACGGCAGTCGCGAGGTCGAAGGCGGGCCGGTTGAAGAACAGCCTGGCATGCGCCACGCAATCGCGTCCAAGCGCCGGATCAGCCAGCGCGCGTTTGCCCGCATCGGATTGCAGCAGCTCATGGAGGTCATAATAATGGCGCGACACACGCTGCCCGTTGCCGCGCAGGACGCCGCGGATCTCGAACCAGCGCCGCAGGCCGTGGAGGATGACCACCTTGTCCCAGAAGGTCCGCTCCGCATCGACGATCGTGATATTGGTGATGGCAAGATCGATCCCCGGCACGTCGCTTTCGAGATAGGGCCGGACCGTATGTACTGCGTGGGGGTCGAGCGCAGACTTCGCGCCGGACTCGATCTTCACGGCCTTGCCGACGTAGGCGTCGACAGGCGTGACCGAGGGATAGCGTAGATAGAGCGCCTGCGCATCCTCGGGGTCCGGTTCGACGCGCCATTGCTCGGCGGCTATGCCCAGGCGGTCTGCGGCTTCGCCAACGAGCGTGGCGAGCTGGTCGTGCAGCGGTCCCTGGATATGCGCCTCGGAGGCCTCGCGGATCGCGTCGAGCGCGGCTTGCCGCTTCTTTCCGCTCATCGCCTCCAGTTCGGTGATCGAGGCGGTCTGCCCCAGATCGTCGCGAAAGACGGTGACGTCGATATCCTCGGAGAAGCGCCGGATGAGCCCGAAGCCCTTCGACAGCGAGGTGCCACCCTTGAACAGCAGGCGGGGACCATGCGGCAATCCGTTGAACAGGGCGTCGAGCGTCCAGCAAACCCAGAAATCCTTTTCGACATTCTGGGGCGTGGTGCCGATGCGCTGCGCGGTCGTCGTGAACAGGCCGAGACGGGTGTCGTCGTCAGCGCTGATGATGCGGTCATAGTCAGGGTTCATCATGCGGCCGACGCCCGACTGGCCAGCATCGGCTTCAAATATGCCTGCATCCATGCCGGCAGTGTCGACAGGCCATCGGCCAGATCGTCGCGCACGGATTTGCTCTGTCGGGCGTCATGCAGCAGCGCCATGATCCGTCGGTGGACCGTGGCATCGTCTTGTGGGTCGCTTCCCATCGTATCGCGCAGCCAGTGAAGGGCCTGGACGATCCGCATCGCGGGCCGCCCCGCCCAGAAGAGCTTGCTGGCGGCGGTCAGGCGGAAGCTGATCGTGAGATGGCCGAGATGGATCGTCTTCAGCCGCGCATCGGTATGGACGACGATCCTGGCCGGGACCGCGTTGGTGAGGCCCAGATCATTGGCGGCGGTCATGCCGTCGACCAGCACCCGGATCTGATCGCGTCGGGCGATCGCGTCGATGACCTCGCGGGGATCTGGTGGGCTACTTTGCTGGGTCAGGCTATTGCGCCCGGGCTTGTCGTAAAGGCCGCGGTCGATACGGCGGAGCATGTCAGCGGCGACCAGGCGTTGGAGCGTCTTGTCGACGGCATCGCGGCTGCCAAGGTCGAGAAAGTCCCCCGGCGTCCACACCGCTTTGGGTGCACGCGCGTCGATCCGCTGAAGAATGGCGGCTTTGAGGTCGGGAGTATCATCGGCCATGTCCGAAATCCCTATACAAATTTCGGACAAATGTAAATTAGACCTGTCCGAAGCTTGTAGACAGATTTCGGACAGCTTTATTCCGCTATCGCCCTCCGCGTCCGCTCAGCGGCAATGGCCCGCCGCATAGCGTCGCCACCGCAGCACCGTGCCAGTCGCGATCATGGCGCAACTCAGGTCGCCGATCCCCGGCGCAGAGCACCAGGCACCGGTGCGATCTCCTTTCGCGTTGCCGGTTGACCGACATTGGAGCCTAGGGCCGGCGACAAGGATATGGCCGGTGCCGGTTCTGCCTTTGGCGCCGCCAAGCAATCGGACCAGCGCGTCCCGCGCGGCGACGCCGCTGGCGCGCGGGCAGGGTTGACCGCGTCGGCAGGAGCCGCCGATCTCGCGTGCCGCTATTCCGCCAAGTCGAATCCGTGGTCCCTCCCGGCACCACACCGGTCCATCGCCGTCCCACACCCTGGTGGGCGTACAGATGAAAGTCTGCCCGGCGGGTACGGTCGCGACAGCGAGAAGCAGGGCCGTGAGCATCAGCGATGGGATCGGGACGGGGCGTTCGTCATGCGTCGGGGAACAGCGGCAATGTACCCGTCCTTGCGGCGGGCTCGTCGGCGAGAATATCATAGCAGCGCAAACGCACTGCCAGATGCCGGGCAAGCTGCGCCACCGCACGCCGCCGTACGGCTGCGTCACCGCAGCGAATATCCGTTACCAGTGCCGGTTCGGCGGTTGCGAGCGACACCTCAAGATGGAGGGTCAGGCTATCTTCATCGACTCGGAGCATAAGCGAAGCATAGAACAAAAAAAGAACAAACAGCAAGAGGTCGCCCTCTATCCCGGCCTGCGGATCATCTTCAAGCGCCTGTAGCCATGTCCGGGCCGACGAAGGCGCCTGCGGGTTCGCGCTGCTCAACAAACCCTATTTGATGGATGAACTCTCCAGCATCCTGCGCAAGACCGCGCGATCTGCGCAAGGGCCGACCTTGGAGACATACTAGAAGGGTCGGCGCGAAGCCCAAATCCTGGCGTCAGGCGGGTCCACCCCGCTCTTTGAGGCGCAATCCTTGGTCCGGCCGGCAGCCTCATGCGATCAACCCGTAAAGGGTCCGGTCGCTTGCGCTACGGCTTTTTGGCCTGCGGCAAAAAGTGATCGCGGCCACCGGCCGAACACATCGGGCGCCAGTCGAGCGGGGATGAACCCGCCGGCTTGCAAGGAGCCTCGATATGTTCACCGACATCAAGATCGCCCGCCTCCACGCGCTCGGCCTCTCCAGAACCCTCATGATCGCAACCATGGTTATCGGCATCGGCACGCAGTTCGCGGTCATCACCGCCGATGAGTTCGATGGCGACGTCGCGGTCATCAATGAATATGATCCGTTCAGTTGAAACCTTCAGGCGGGGGCATTCGCCCCCGCCGTTATTGTGCGAGCGCTGATTGGACGATCTTACCGAGGAAGCGAGCCCGCATTTCATCCACTCGACCCTGCGTGAGCGCATCGTGGAGCATGTCTTTGTCGGGGACGCGCTGCGCCGCCTGTGGCAACGGGGCGTGACCGATGTCGAGGTGCTGCGCTCCGAATTCGACGCGGGTGGCTATGATCTGGTCATGGCCCGCGGCCGCGTGACCCGCCATATCCAGTTCAAGACCAAAATCGTCGGCGGCAAGACCGATGAGGTCAAGATCAGCCTCAAGCTGATGGAGAAGCCGAGCGGGTGCGTCATCTGGATCGTGGTGACGCCAGACCTCTTTTTCGACCATTATCTGTGGTTCGGCGCGGGGCCAGGCGAGCCTTTGCCGGACATCACTTCGTTTGCCGTCGCCAAACATAGCAAGGGGACTGCGGACGGCCAGAAGAATGCGCGGCCGAACCATCGCAAGGTCCGGATAACCAGATTCGAGAAGGTCGCCAGTTTGGACGAGATATTGCTTCGCTTGTTCGGTGATCTGGGTGATGCAAAGGGGGCTTGAGCGGGGAGGGCGGCTCCGGCTGCGCCGGACCGGGCTCTAGGCGAAACGCCCCGAGCCCCGTGCCGGGTCTCGGCCCATGCGGGTCACGATCCCTGCCGTGGGGCAGGCCGTCAACGGCGCCCTGGAACGAGCAGGTCTGCGGCATTCGCGAAAGGGGCTGGTCGCCCATGGGCGAGATGCGCTGGCGGGCACAGGCTCAGGCCGTCGCGCAGCGCCCCGTCGTCGAGCAGGATCCGCCACGGTTCGCCATGCCGCCGGGCGGCAACGTAGAAGGTCGCGCCATCGCACGCGACCATGCGGCATCGTTCCTGGCGATCGATCAGCGACGCACTTGCGCCATAGCGGGCGACCAGATCGTCCAGATCGGCGCGCATCAGGGCGCCGCAGCGGCGGCACTGCGTGCGAACCTGGATCAGCAGCCGCTGCATCACGCCCACGCTCAATGTCCAGCGTGGCCAGAGGGCAATGATCCGGGCGGTGTCTGTCATGATCGAGGCGATAGATAGCGAAGCCCTCGGTTGCGCGTCCAGCAGCACGTCCGAAAAGTCGGCCATGCCGTTCCATTTTCCCTCTCACCGCTGCACCGATCGTCCCTTCCTGGCTTGGCGTCCTCGCCGCGGCACTTGCCAGCGCAAGCCCGTGCCGGGCTTCTCCACATCCGTTGCGACCCTGCGGGTGCGCGGGCGCGCTATGCCCCGGCGGTCCGGTCGCCTGTCGAAAGGCCCCGATCGGCGGGGTCTGACACAGATCAGGAAGTCGAACGTCATGGCCGACCCCCAGAATGACAAAGTCCTATCCGCAGACCAGCGCATCGCGACTATCGCGCGGCTCAATGATGCCCTGCGCCAGTCCATCCATAGCCCGGGCGTCAACCAGGTGGTCATGACCGCCGGGGTCGCCGAGCTGATCGGCGATACTAGCTTGTTCCGCGGGTTCCAGCGCCGCGCCGAACTGTTGCGCACCGTGCGCGACTATGACGCCTTTGGTCCCGACGTCGATCCCCATGGCGAGCGTGATTTCGGGCGCTTCGAACTTGCCGGCGAAGCCCTGTATTGGAAGATCGACTATTATGATCGGGCGCTGACCTATGGATCGCCCGATCCGACCGATCCCGAAGTCACCACCCGCGTGCTGACGCTGCTTCTCACCCACGAATATTGAGCTATCATGGCCCCGACCCTGTCGGGGCCACCTTTTACCGAAAGGGATTCGCAGATGAGCGAGCCTGTCATACAAGCCCTCGACCGGCTTTTCGATCTGGCCGCCTCGGACACGGGGCAAGCGCGTCGCGCCGCAAACTTCCTGCTCGCCTGGTGGAATGCGCAAGACAATGGCGGGTTCGATCTCGCCGACCTGTTCGGCGTCGACCACGCCGTTGCGGCCGACATGGCAGTAGTGTTCGTCTATCTGGGCGGTCATCACGGCGCGATCTATCCCGACCAGCTCGGCTATGAGGACAAGATCGTCGCCCTGGTCCACCAGTGGCGGTTGCGTGAGCCTGCCGACTGACCAAGGCGTCAGCCGCGAGCGCTGATCGCGTCGCGCCAACCGAGCCCGCTGACGTTGCCGCCGGGCTGCGCACAATGTCTCACCGAGCGATGGTGACGCCGGCTATCCCCCTGACCGGGGGGATGGCCGAAAAGTCTGCTTGAGCAGACTATCGCCGGTGCCGTCTGACGCCCACCGGGTCTTGCTCCCCGGCACGAGAGGAGAGGCTGCGCGGCGAGAGCGGCCGCGTTTCGCTGCGCGGTGAGGGGACCGACCGGTTTCCCTGGAACATGCCAAGGAGACCCGCCGTGGCCGACTATTTTTCGCGTCATCCAGACCATGCGTTGCTGTTCGCATTCGTCTGCTTCGTCATCACCGTTTACCTGTTCCGTTATGTCGGACCCGGCATCGGCGGCGGTGGCGACTGGTCGTCGCGCGAGCATTATGAGCGCAACCTGCGCGATGGTCCGCACGACTATGAATCCTGACGGCGCGGCGCCGATGCGAACGATCGTCGTCAGCCTGCTCAAGGGCGGGGTCGGCAAGACATTTCTTGCGACGCATCTCGCTTGGTATCTTGCCGAGCGAGATGGCAACCGGGTCGCGTTTCTCGACCTCGATCCGCAGGGTAGTTCCACCCGTCGGCTCGCCGGCGAGCGGGCCGGGTGGTTTGCAGCGGATCTGTTCGATCCCGAGGCGCGGCTCGACCTGACCGATGCGCCAGGCATCACTGTTTTCGCCGCCGATCCGCGCCTGCAGATGGTCAAGGCGGCCGCGGATGTCCGCGACTTCCTGGGCCGGTTTCCCGCGCTTGGCGCCCATTTCGATCATATCGTCATCGACACCGGTCCCAAATGGGATGAGCTGACCTTGAGCGCGATGGCGGTGGCCGACGCGGTGATCGCCCCGGTCCAGGTCGCCGAGGATTCGATCGAGTGCGCCAAGATGCTGCTCACCGCGCTCAAAAAAGCGGAAGGGGCGAGAGGCGGGCGCAAGGTCGATTTTCTCGGGCTGTTGCCCTCGATGGTCAATCCGTTCGACCGGCGCGAAATGGACAATGCGGTCAAGCTCGCCCGCGCCGTGGGCCAGAAACTGATGTTTCCCGCCTTCATCAAGGCGCGACCGACTTACAAGCATTCGGCCGAACAGCATCATCCGGTCTGGCTTGCTCTTACCCACAAGTGGTCGCGTGCGTGATTCGGCCTGCCGCGCGCCCATTGCGTGGCTGGAATCACCCATGATTCATTCTCCGGCACCTTTGGATAGTGAGGTGCCGGGATGGAACATAGCTGGGTGGACAAGGAAACGGCCGAGACCAATTTGGGTGATGCGCGGCTGAACCGACGACTTGGAGCGATGCTTGAAGCACTTGAACAGCGCCCTGGGCAATCTCTGCCGACGGCTTTTCAGGACTGGTCGAATACTAAGGCCGCCTACCGGTTCCTCTCGAACGAGAACGTGAGCGAAGACAAAATCCTGGAAGGGCATTTTGCAGCATCCGCCTTGCGCATTCAGGCAACCGAAGGTCCGATCCTCATCTTGCAGGACACCACCGAATTCAATTTCAAGCGCGCGGATCCGGATAAGATCGGATTTACGAAAAGCTCGACTGGTCGCAAGTTGAAGGATGGCCGGTTCCAGAAGTTCACGATCTGCGGCCTTCTGATGCATGTCAGCCTTGCGATTACGCCAGATGGACTGCCGTTGGGTCTCACGGCGGCGAAATTCTGGTCACGCTCCAAGTTCAAGGGAACTGCAGAGCTCAAGCGCAGGGTCAATTTGACCCGAATTCCCATCGATCAAAAGGAAAGTATCCGTTGGCTTGATAATTTGCGCCGGTCTACCGAATTGGCTGGAGAGCCGGGGCGATGTGTACATATCGGAGACCGCGAAAGCGACATTTACGAGCTTTATTGCTTGGCTGAAGAGCTCGGTACCAAATTCCTCGTGCGCAGCTGCGTCGACCGCCTGGCTCAAGATGGCAAGACGACCATCGCCCAAGTTATGGAAAGGACGCCGTGCAGCGGGACCCACGAGATCCAATTCCGCGATGCGAAAGGCAAGGAGCAGCGGGCAGTGCTATCGATACGATATGCAACAATGACGGTCCGGCCTCCAATCGGAAAACAGAAGAAATACATAAACCAAGAGCTTCAGATCATCCATGCCGAAGAACTCAATCCGCCGGAAGATCGCGAACGGATTCACTGGAAGCTTATAACTAATTTGCCTGTCAAAAACCACGCCGATGCCGTGCATAAGCTTGACTGGTACTCCAAGCGCTGGAAGATCGAGACATTCTTCCGGACCCTGAAAACCGGGTGCCGGATCGAAGAACTTCGCCTGACTACGATCAACCGCTTGGCCAATTGTATCGCCTTGTGCTGCGTCGTTGCCTGGCGCGTGTCATGGCTGACGATCCTGGCTCGTGAGGCTCCAGAGGCCACGCCTGCTGCCGTCTTCACCGAAACGGAGCGCAACCTTCTCGATAGCTCGACGCCAAAGTTGAGACGCGCGCCATCCCGCAACCTCGCATTCTATGTCAGAGCCGTCGCAAGGCTCGGAGGCTACCTGGACCGCGCGTCTGACCCACCACCCGGCACGACCGTCATATGGAGAGGAATGACGCGACTCGCCGATCTCGTTGAGGGAGCTCGAATCTCGAGGCCCCCAGCAGGCACTTGTGGGTAAGAGCAAGCCGGTCTGGCGCGAAACCGGCAGCGGCGCGAAAGCGGCCGCTGACGAAATCCGACCGATCCTGGCCGAAATCGTCCGCCGGATGGATGACCGTCGCCTGAGTGCGGCGTGATGGGCAAGTTCGATCAGCGCGCCGAAGAGTTCGGACTGCTTGTCGGTCTCCACGACAGCGCGCGGCGCGTCGAGGATCTGCCGCTCGACTGGATCATCGCCGACCCCGAAAACCCTCGGCGCGTGTTCGACGAGACGGAGCTCAAGGATCTTGCCGCGTCGATCGCCGCGCGCGGCGTCCTGCAGCCGATCATCGTCGCCCCGAAAAATGGCGAAGGACTTCATGTCATCCGCGTCGGCGAGCGGCGCTTTCGGGCATCGCGCCTTGCCGGGCGCGAGACTATTCCTGCCATCGTGATGGCGGTGGTGAACCGGGCCGACACGCTCGCCGATCAGATCGTCGAGAATGATCAGCGCGCGGGCCTCACCCCGCATGATCTGGCAACCGGGATCGAACGGATGCTGGCCGCCGGCGTAACCCAGGCGGAGATCGCCCGCGCGCTTGGCCGGTCGAAGCAGTTCGTATCGCTCTATGCCGCTTGTGCCGACATGGCGCCCTGGCTGCGGGCAGCGATCGATCAGATGCCGATCCGCTTGCTCTACGACCTCCACCGGGCTGCCCGCACGCATGGCGACGCGGTGCGCGCCTATGTCGAGCGGCTCGGCGATGAGAGCGTGACCCTGGCCGAGGGCGGCCGGTTTATCGCGGGGCTCAAGGCATCCGAGGCTCTGCCTGATACCGGGTTGCTTGACGTGCCTGCCCTGTCGAATGGGCAGGGCTCCGAGCGCGCTGCGCCAAGCAGGCCGGTTCGTGCTGGTGCTGGCCTGCGATCGATGTTCGGCACGGAGAAGTCTTTGGAGCCCCAGCCTCTTGATGCGGTTCGTGTGACCCTGGACGGGCGGACCGGACGTTTGATCCTGCCCGAGCTGGTCCGGGTGGTGTTCGACGACGGCGAGGAGATCGAAGCGCCCGTTGCCGGCATCGTTATGGGGTAAGCCATCGTCCGGGCGGGGCGCTCACACATTCAACCCTCACTCCGCGTAGAAACTATCGGGCTTTTCAGACAATTTTGACAGCCGCGCCCCCTTCTTCAGGGGCGCGGCTGTCTTCATTTTCTCGGATCGTGCTTATTGAATCACTCGGAAATATTGTGCTCTTTTGCAGATGTCAGGTCGGGTGAGATCCCTGGCTAGAGGGCGGGCGGAGTCTGCTTGAGCAGACTATAAGACGAGTGGTTTTAGGTGAGGGCCGGATAGGCTTGGCGCCGTCATTGTTAAACAATAGCAATGGGGTGTGGCGTTTTTTGGCCTCCGTCTGCCCGATGATCTCGCGGCGCGCTTCGATGCCAGGGCGACTGCCGCCGGCGGTCGCTCAGCGCTCCTGCGCAAGCTGATCGACGATGCGCTTGAGAACGCCGGGGACAGGTCGAGCGAGACGGCTTCGCCTCGGACCCGCACGACTGACCGGCTCCAACTTCGGCTCATGCGCGAGGATATTGAGAGGCTCGATGCGGCCGCCGATGCGCGCGGGCTAAAACGGACCGAATGGCTCGTGATGCTGTTGCGTCGGCGGCTTCATGCACATCCGCTTCCGCCGCGCGCCGACCGGGTAGAGATCGCGCAGTCCTGGCGCGAGCTCAACCGGATCGGCATCAATCTCAACCAGGCGGTCCATGCCCTTCATGCCGCAACCATGGTGGATTCGCGGCTCGACCTGGCGCGCGAGGCCGCGCGGGTCGCCTCCTTCCGTGACGAGGTGGCCGACCAGCTGCGCGCGCTTGGCCGCGCGCTGAAAGGTGATCTGAGCTATTGGGATACGCCCGATGACTGAGGACGATGACGGCGTCCTGCCGCTCCCCAGTCTGATGGAAGCCTGGCGACCGCCGGCCGGGGGCAAGCGTAGCCTGCGCGGAGGGACGCTGCGGATCCGTTCGGGTGGTGGCAAGGGGATAGGCGGGAGCGCCGCTGCGCCGATGTTGTCGCCGGCCGAGGCGCGCGCCAAGCTTGAGCGCATCGTGCGCAAGGCGCCCGAGGTCATGGTCAAGATCTCGGGCAAGCAGCGTGGGGCCAGGCACCTCGCCGAACATTTTGGCTATATATCGCGCCACGGGAAGCTCGAGGTTCGCAGCAGCGAAGGCGAGATCATCACCGACGAAAAGCGCCTGAAGGCGATCGCGGCCGATTGGGACATGCTCGATCAGGCGATGAACCCATATGGCAAGGAGCGACCGACCTCGATGTCGATGGTGTTGTCTATGCCCGGCGGTACGACCGATGCCGCGACCATCCATGATGCCGTCCAGGCGTTCGCGCGCGTCGAGTTCGAAGGGCAGTTCAGCTATATGGTGGCGCTCCACACCGACACCGCTAACCCCCATGTCCATCTGACCGTCGCGACCCAGGGTGCGGACGGGGCGCGGTTCAATCCGCGCAAGGCCGACCTTCATCATTGGCGCGAAAGCTTCGCCCATGAATTGCGCCAGCGCGGTATCACCGCCGAAGCGACGCCGCGCCGCGCGCGCGGCCATGTCCAGAAGCGGGTGCGCTCGCCGGCCCACCATCTGGAGGCACGGGCAGCGGGGCAGGGGAGGGATTTGGATCTCAACCGGCTGATCGAAGAGCGCGCGCAGGCGTTCGCACGGTCACAGAACCCAGAGCGGCGGGTGGAGGATGTGCTTGCGCTCGGCCGCCAGAAGCAGATCCGGGGGGCTTATGCAGAGGCCGCGGCAGCGCTGGCGGCAACCGGAAAGGACGAGGACCGCGCGTTGGCCGAGGATATCGCAGGGTTCGTGGCCGATATGCCAGCGGCGGTGTCTCGGCGGTTGCAGCGGGCGCGGGAGATCATGATCGCCGATCGGAGTTCGGCGGCAGCGGACAGCCGCAGCCGTAAATCGGATGCTTTGCCGTCGGCTGAGTCGGACAAAGTTAAACGCGAGCCCCCTGATCGCGAGCGCTAAAGATGTGGATAAGTTGGGGTAGGGGCGTATTTCAGTTAAAGCGCAGTCCGAATAGCCCGCCGGTTTCGGTTGCGTCGGTCAGCTTGGTGTCGAGCACATAGGCACTAACATCAAAGCCGTCACGAAAGCCGTCTTTCGGCAAAGCATCCGAATTCATCGTGACGATGTATTGGAATCCGACCGCGGCAGCATGATCGGCGCCGAGCTGCAACGCTTTGGCCACCTGCCGTTCGTCGACCCCGTCAAACAGATGACTGTCGTGAACCAGGAAACCCGGCCCCATGCCCCGGCGGGCGGTCAGTTCGGCCAGCATGAGATCGAAGCAGAATATCTGCATGTTGGTGATGCCCTTGCTGCGCTGGGCATCGATACGAATATCGACCTGGGGACCGTTGGGCGTGGCGCTGACCGTCAGGCTCCCGGCTTTTTCGTAAAGCGCGTTGGACAGATCCTCGAACACGAGGATCGCTTCCTCGATGATACTCTGACGTTCGTGATGATCGTCCTGAAGCGTCTTCAGGAGCCGGGCGCGCTCAATGTCGAGTTCGGCTTTCGTGCTTTCGATCTGCTCCGCCGTCGTGAGGCGTTGTCTCAGTCCCTCGGCGTCCGCCTCCGCGCGGCCGGCTTCCTGCTGGAGCGCTGCGTAATGTTCCAACGCGCCGCCGGATTGGAGGATGCCCATCAGCTGCCGACGCCGGCCATCGAGGGTTTCGCGTGCACGATCGCGCGTGCGGATACGATCTTCCGCGGCCTGGACCTCGGACGTCAGATGCGATCGCCGATTTTGCACGATAGCCTGGTGAAACTCTTCCACTTCCTCGAAGCGGCGACCGACCGAGCCCGGCAGTACGACACCGGCTTCGCGATAGAGGCGGTCCAGGCTGGTCGTCGCCGGCGGAAGCTCGCTGTCGATCGCCGCGCGCAACTGCAGGATCAGTTCCCGATCAGCGGTATTGTCGTCGCTGAGTGTCGAAATCTCGCGCGTGATCTGCGAAGCCTCCTGCTCCATCCCCGAATATTCTGGAACGACATTGAAGGTGTCGAGTTGCTCGCGCATCCTTCTGGCACGGGCTTCGGCGATCGTCATGCGGGTCCGGAGATCAGCCGCCGTGCCGAAATAACGGCCGAGACTGCCGTCCTTCGCCGCCTTGCGCAACTCCGCCATCGCGCGCTCTCGTGTGCGGACCTCCTGAAACTGTTGCGGCACGCTCGCGTCGAGGCCCAGGAGATAACTGATCGCTACCTGCTGATCCCAAGCCTGCTGCATCGAGGATTGCTGTGTGGGCGACACGAACCCGCCGCTATTCTGCCGCCGCACGAAATAGGAGAATAGAGATCGAAAGCTCGGCCGAAAGCGGCCGTTTGCTTCGTCGTCCACATCCGGGTTCAGGCGGAAAAGCAGCGCGCCCAATGCAGCGCGCCAATTTTCGTTGCTGATGATCAGATCGCCGGTCTTGGCTTCGAGAGACGGGGCGATCGGCCAATCGGATGTGTCGCCCTGCAATCGGATGCGGGATGGCTTGGTGCCGGATCGCGTGACATCGACGAGCGTCGGTCCGATATCGACACGGGCCTCGAAACTGAAGCCTGCCAGTTCATCGGAGCGGAAAATGCTGTCCTTGTCGGCATTGGCGCCGAACAGGAAGTGGATCAGCTCGACAAGGCTGGTTTTGCCGGCGCCGTTGCGGGACTGCCGATCGGTCGCCCCATCGCTCTTGTCAGCGAGCAGGATGTTCAGACCGGGCCGGAAGGCCAAGCTCTTGAAGCTCGGAAGGTCGCTGGAAAGGCCGTGGATCATGAAACGGTCTTCTGGACCAGACCACGATCGAACTGCACGGCCTTCACGATAAACAGCAGGTCGAGCGCCAGCACGAACCAGTCATAATTGATCGGTGCCGACACCGCCCGATCGCTGCGAGAAATGCGTATCTCATCCCAGAGACGGGAGACGGTCATCGGCTCGCGCAGGCAGCCGAGCACGTCGGCACCAACCGCCAGGAGCGCCCGATCGGGCCGGATATGTTTGGTCGGTAGAATCATATCGCGTCGATTCGAATCGCGTCCTCAAAGATGTCACAACGTTCAAAAAAGTAGGAAAGCACAGCCAGCACCGCGCCCTGGCGCGCTGGTTCTCCCGTCATACCCCCCGCGAAAGCCTGAAGCTCGCCGAAGATATCGTCCGGTGATAGCCCGACCGCCTTCAGGGCCTGATAGCGCACCCGGAACGCTTGTGCGATCTCTTCGCCGAGGTCGGGATCAGGCCAGCCGGCAAAAAAGGCTTCGACCAACTGCTCCCGGCGGCGGCCCTGCCGCAGCAGCCCGGCTGCGTCCTGGGAGAGGGCATTGCGTTCGAGCTTTGCGGCCGATGGCGCCACCAGCGATGGTTCCGCGTCCGGTTCCTGCCGTTGAATTGCCAGCAGCACCGGCCGCAACGCCTCGAAATCGAGCTTCTCCAGCACACGGCCCGATGGAACGGCGCCAAAGAGATCTTCGAGCTGGTGGAGCGCGAGCGACATGGCGATCAGCCGCAATTCCGCTTCGCCGCAAACGGCTAAGGCGACGTTCGGATTCGCGGCGTTGAGCGCGGCAAGTTTCTTGACGGCCTCGGCCGGGAGGCCGCGACTGTCGTTATGGACAAACTCCCACCGCAGCATTTTTGTCGTCCAATGGACGAGCGCGCCTGCGAAATCTTCATCGACCTTGGCAAGGATGGGTTCGAGTTTCATTGCATCGGGCGCATAGCATTGGAACACGGTGCCATCGCTGGCCCGGAAGCCATCGCATTTCAGGTCGCCTTTCGGACCGTAAGGACGGACGGGTTGGAAATCGCCTGGAAAGGCATGCGCCATGATACGGGCGAACAGGGTCTCGAACGCCTTGCCGCGCTCGCGCAGAAAGGCGTTCTCGAACTTGAGCCCATAGGCAAAGCGTTGCGTGTCGTCCAACTCATCCCCCGAACTTGACCACCATAACCTTTGGCAGAATCGGCAAGCAAATCTATTAATTTACGCCCATCGTCGGGCGATGAACGGCGCACTCAACTCCGGCAGGTCGGCTTCGCGCAAAACGCGCATACGGGAGAGATCGCGCTGGGGAATCATCAACGGCTCCGGATTATATCGAGTTCATCGGGCTCGACGTTGAGTCGGATGCGCCATCGGGCCAGCATCCTGCCCTCATTGGGAAACAGGGCATCAAGACGCTGATAGGTCGGCGTCAGCCGCGCGCGCAGCCGCTCCAATGCGGCTGCGTCGGCCAGTCCGTAAAATTCCAGAAGATAGCCCAGGCGGCGGATCACCGCGCCAACGCCGAGGCGAAGCGCGTATTCGATCATCAGTTCGACCCGCAGTGTATCGCGCCTCATCCAGAGGCCCTTGGCGACCTCCGTGACACCACCGACATATTGCGGATGGTAGAGACCATCGATGATGGTACGCTCGGGATCGCTGACCCTGACCTGCTCCTCGGATGTGATCCAGATCTCGGTCAGACCGAAGAAATTCTGCGGTTTGACGTCGACGAAGCGGAACTCATATCCGTGGATGTGCTGCGGGCGCAGCCGTTTGGTGCAGGAGACGATGATGGCCAACTGCGGTTGGGTGACCATGCGGTGCAGCTCGAGGGCGCTGCCGTGGGAGATGAAGTAGTCCGCATCGCCAACCAGTGTTCTTGCAATGAGGTAAGGATCGCTCACATGCTCGGTGTCACGGCCCCGCTCGAATGGCACCAGATTGTAGAGGCCAGGCTTGAGACGCGTGACGATGCCGCGCGCTTCCGTGTTTGCGACGAGGCTGCGTGCCGATGACGGGCTCAGACCTGTGATCTCGGTGACGTCCGCGAGCGAAAAGATCGGCCGACGGCGCTCGTTCAATTCGACGATCAGCTGGGCGGCACGAGGTCCAAGCGTCTTGAGATTATATCCTTCGCGCAATTTGAGCCTCTAAGTGCGATGTATGGCGCATTCGATATAACGACAATTATATTCTCTGGCAAGATTGTTGTGCCTTGCAGGACGCTGCGCGCAAACAGTATACATCCGGCAGGCTTGGGGTTAGGCCGCTCGCGGTTTATCAATCATGATAAATTCTCGGCCCACGCGAACAAACGTGGCGGTTCTTAGAGCAGTAGCCGATCGCTTCTCGGTCACCGAGACCGGCTGCGTTCTTGGGGCTTGGGCTCGCGCCCTGGACGAGGGATGGGGGGCGTGGCTGGGTCACGGCCGCGGACGACATCCTGCCTGACGATCGGGGAGGCGTCCTTGACCATTGCCGGGCGGATGTTCCGTCCCGCCGCGATATGCGCATCGAGCTGCGTGCGGGCGACGGTCATCACACGCGCAACCGCCTCGGGGTTGTCGAACAACGTCCGTCGGATCACCGCTTCCATCACGCGCATCTGACTATCGGCCGCACGATCATTCGGCGTGGTGCCACGATCGCCGCGCCGGGCATCCGACCGTTCCAAACCATTGCCATCGCTCCGCCGACTCATTCCGGATGACCCGCGGACAGCATCGAGATCACGGACTGCTGCCATGGGCGCAATCGTATTACGGCTCGTCTCTCCGCGGAGCCGGTCGAGCTCCTGGAGATCGCGATCATTGGGCTTGTAGCCACGTACCTCCAGCCCCTTCTGACTGGCCTCGATCCAGATCGATCGCCGAAATTCTTCCGATCCCGTGACGTGAATCCGATCCCAATTGCGGTGTTGGGCAATCGCCACCAGATCCTTGACGACCTCCTGGCTCTCCGTCGCCGTGACCAGACGCCGGCCCTGATCGCGAAATGCCGGATCCTTCGCTTGTGCCGTCGTGAAAAAGGCGGGTTCGCCCGACCATTTCGCCTTGTCCGCATAATAGCGCTTCCGCACGCTGTCGGGCACATCGCCCGCCTCGAGGGAATGCACCTTGGGCGCGTTTTGCGGCGTACCAACAGCGCTAGCATGATCAGGCGCTTCAGTGGGACCGTCTTTCAGTCCCCTAGGCGAGGACTTTTCAGGCGCAGCCGGCCCAGGCGCCTGCGCCTTGCGCCGTTCGGCGTCATCGATGCCAACGCTGTTGGTAATCGTCCGCGCCGCGCCCGATTGCTTGCGATCATTCTCTGCCATGGTCATGCCTCTCGGTCACAAATGCTGGAGATTGGGCGCCGGCACCCACCGGCTCGAGAACGGCCCGGGCCGTCATCGCCGTGACAAATGCAATAGCGGCCTGTTCGTCGCCGGGCGGTGGTAGATCCACCATGTTGCCGAGCACCAACATGTCATCCGTGATTTCGGCAAAGCCTGACAGTTCGTCATCGGTCAACGCGCGCGAGCTGGGTTGTGCCTGCTCCGCTACCGCAATCGCTGGACGGTCGTTCAACAGAACAGCCCGCTTCGCGCTCAGGGCCAGCGCTAACGGATCACTGCTGATCGCCTCGCCGGCCAATTTGGCGGCGGACGATACGGCATTGATCGCGATCGGACGGGACGCGACCTTGGGCGGGTCACTGATCCGGCTCGTGAAGCGCTTCGAGCGGAAATACTCGATCTTGCGGCCCCTGACGGGGGGAATGCCGCCGCGCATCAACAGAAGGTCGCCTTTGGGCATCTGCATCAGTTCCTGAGGCATCATCAGCGCGCGGCGCTGGTCTGATTCCGATATGCTGCGGTTGGCGAGCAGGCCATGAATTGTCCGGCTTTTCGATTTGACGTTCATCGTGAAAAAGCCGAGCCGCTCGGACAGTTCGTTGGCGACCTTCAGCTCCTTGGGTGTGAATACGATCTCGAGACCGCAGTTGGCGATGATCTCGTCTGTGACGTCCACGCCATAGATACCGCGCGGCTGGGATCGGCTCTGGATGACTGGCAACAGGCGAAGCCCGTAGCCTGCAACATAGGAAAAAGCCGACGCGATGACCGGTGCCTTGCCGAGGCGGGCGAACTCATCGAGCAAAATGAGCACCGGCACGCGGCCACCATTTTCAGGCAGTTCCCGCGTATTCAGGTCGATCAGCTGCTGGAGGAAGAGGTTATAGACGGGCGCGATCCGGTCTATATTGTCGGGCGACACGCCAAGATAGATCGATATCCGCTCGCGGCGGATCTGGCGCAGATCGAAATCGGTCTCCGACGTCGCGGCATCCACATAGGGATTGAGCCAGAGATTGAGCTTCGAGGTGATCGTCTGCTTGATGCCTGAAAAGGTGTTGTCGGACGCGGAGGTGAAGTCGCTTAGCGCCGAGACACAGGCCTGGCTCAGCCGTTGGCCGCGGCGCTGGGCCTCTTCGACGACCTTCGGCAGTTCGATTTTCGGATCGCCCGTCGTCAGTCGCCGATAGATTTCGCCGATCGTGAAGGGGAGGGCGGGATTGGCCGCGACAAGGGCGCCGACGCCGACAAAGGCGGCGCGCGCCGCTTCCGCCCAGAACGGATCGGCCTTTTCCGGGGCCGGAAACAACATGCCGCCGATCTTCTGGAGTTCATTGATCACATCGGTGTCGTCGAGCCGGTCGATGAAGCTCAAGGGATTGTAGCGGGCGCTTCGCCCTTCGGGATCGAGCGGATCGAACAGATAGACGGCTTGGCCATGCCGTGCGCGAAAACCAGCGGTGATGTCCCAGTTCTCGCGCTTCACGTCGAGCACCACCACCGAGTCTGGCCAACTCAGGAGATTGGGGATCACCACGCCGACGCCCTTGCCGGCGCGCGTCGGTGCCTCGAGCAAGACATGTTCGGTGCCGCCGAAAACGAGATAACGGCCGCCTTTCTGCCCGACGATGATCCCACTGTTGCTGCGCAGATGTTCGCGCCGGATCTCGCTTTCACGCGCGAACCGCGCCTCGCCATGGAGCGTGCGCCCCCGCTTCAGGATGATAAGCAGGATGACGAAAGCGATGGCGCCGGCAACCAACGCACCGCGCTCCAGCCACAGATGCAGAAGCGGATCGCCGCGGTAATACCAGAGCCATGCGGGTATCGCCGAGATCTGCATGTGCGGGCCGATCTGGTTGAGGCCGACCAGTGCGACCAGCACCGCGCACAAGGCACATGCCAAAAAGGTTGCCGCGAGCATCCCCGCGACGATCGCGACCTTAGTGAGCGGTCGCGCGTCCGACAGGCGGGTCAAAATACACCTCCTCGACTTCGAATTTTCCGGCGCGCTTGCGGGTCTGGACGACGACGTCGACGAGCATGTGCAACAGCCCACGGATATCGTCGCGGGCCAGATCGCGTCCGCCCTCGGACTCCTTCACCAGCAGGGTAAGCTGCTCGAACGCACCCATGGCCGAGCCGGCATGGACGGTCGTAATCGAACCAGGATGGCCCGAGTTCACATTGCGCAGATAGAAAAAGGCCGTCCCGTCGCGCAGCTCCTGCAGGAGGATGCGATCGGGCCGCATGCGCAGCGCACTTTCGAGCAGCTGCTTGGGGCCGACCTTCGCCAGGCCCTGTCGCTCGCTCGAATAGACCATATGCACGACATTGCGATGCTCGACGACGAGCTCGCGCGTATCCTCGATCGTGAGCAGCCGCTCGTCGGGCGGGATCAGCTGGATCAGCGCCTTGGCGAAGGTGGTTTTGCCGGAGCCGGTCGCGCCGCTCACCAGGATGTTCTTGCGGGCCGCGACGGCGGTCCTGAAGAAAGCCGGCCAGTCGCCGGCGTCGCGCTGCGCGACCAATTGGGCATCGACCTCGCCGAGGCCGCGGGCGGCCGAGCGTGTCGCGGTGAACAAACCTGTCTGGGCGAGTTGATCGATCGCGAGATTGACGCGCGAGGGCTTACGCACCGTGAAGGATGGTGCGCCAGTCGGCGTCACCGACGGAATGACGATCTGGCAGCGCTCCCCGCCCGGCAAAATAGTCGAGCAAATCGGGGTCTCGGCATTGACGTCCTGTCGCGTAAAACTTGCGGCCGCGACGGCCAGCGTCGCCAGCCAGTCGCTGTCGAGTTCGGCGACGCTATGCCAATGCCAACCGCGATGATCCTCGATACCGACTTCGCCGGGCTTGTTGATCACCAGTTCGGTGACCTCGACCGGTTCCAGCAGCGGCAGGATCGGCGCGAGATAATGGCGCAGGACGGCGGTATCGCTCATCCTCAGCGCCGCAACTCGAGATTGTAGACGTCGGCGAAGTTGAAGTCCTTGGCCACGAAGATCCCGACCTCCTCACCCTGGTTCTTCTTCAGCACCGGTCGGATGTTGATGCTGTTCTGGAGCGCGATGCTCGCCCCCTCGCTTGGGGTCCGGGTCGTGTTATTGAAGTTATTGCTGCCACCGGAGACGGATTGCCCCGCGATATAGGCGGCGTCATCGACAAGCGAGAGCAGCAACGCGCTGCCGAAGCGCGCCCAGAAGAAGGTGTCCACGGACCCGGCGATGCCGGCGCGGCCAAGGGCGTCCGACCCCGGCGAAGCCAGGTCGATGCGCACGCCCTGCGGCGTGACGGCGCGCGTCCACAACACGAACAGGCGGTTCTGCCCTTGCTGGATGCCGCCATGATATTCGCCGAGGACTTTGGTGCCCTTCTCCATCAGCACGACGCGGCCATTCTCCGAATAGACATCGCGCGGTATCAGGCACGAGGTGTAGCCTGGCTGCGCCGAATTCATCGCTGTCTGGAGGATGCAAGGTATCAGCGTGCCGGCAGTGACGAGATAGTTGCGGTTGGGCAGCATCGAGGCCCGTGCCTCGCCGACAGCCGAACTCTGTCGAAGCGCGTCGAGCGCGTTGGGTGCGCCTCGAGCGGTCGTATCGCTTGTACCGTCGGCGGCGCCGTCCGGACTGGTGGAAGTGCCACCTGGGCCACTTCCACCCGGCGACGGCTGTAGCGCATCGCGCCCTCCATAGGCGATCAATGTCGATCGCCGTGCCTGATCGGCCAGGTTCTGGCGCGTATTCTGCGGTGCGCCCGCCGGCGCTGCACCCGGTTGCATGGCAGGAACGATCTGTCCGTCAGGGCCAACGCCCTGCGCGCCAGGTGGAGGATTGATGACCGGCGCGTTGGGATCGGCGGTGATCGCGCCGAGCGGCTTGGGTTTCGCCGCGACGGCATCATACGCGATGGTCTCGCGCGCTGCCAGATCGGGACGTTTGGCCATCGACTCCGGTTTGCCCATCAGGCTGCCGGCATTATTAGCGCTTGGCCCCGAGTTGACCCACAAGATGCCGAGGACCATCGCCGTTCCCGCGAAAATCAGTGCGGTATTCCGCTTTGCCGGTGTCATCCCACCGATCGGATCGATGCCGCGCTCGCGGATGATTTCGTCTCGTTCAGGTGTTGGATCGCCCTGCGGGCGACGAGGGGCCTCGGCCGCAGTCTCGTCCATCGCGCTCACTCCTTCGGGTCTTGTATGGTGCGTTCGACATGCGGCGACGCTGTGTTGGTGCCGTGATCGACGCCGTAGGGTGTCGGCGCGAGATTATAGATGCACAGCACCTCCCGGTTCCGGCGCAGGCGCAGTTGAGCCGCCACGGCGTGGACGACGACGAACTCGTCCCGGACATCGAATGGGACCAAAGTCTCCGAACCGTCCGGGCGAACGAGATAAATCGCCGGGATTTCGTGGTTGCCGGGAAAGCGCAGGACCGTGAACTGGCCGTTGTCGGAGATCTCCGACGGCTGAAGATCGCTCGCACCCTGGACCTTGTAGTTCAGATTGCGTGGTCCATCGATGACGCCGTGGTCAAGGGCTCCCCGAACGGCGCTCGCCTGCAATGCGGCGACGCGCTGTGCTTCTTGCGTCGCGCGCATGCGGGCGGCACGATCAGCATCATCGCGCGGGTAGCGAAACCGAACCTGGAAGAATGTATCGCGGCTACCGCTGCCGATCGGTCCCCGGCGTGCTGTCAGTTCGAAGGCATAGTTGCGCAGCTCACCCCCGCGATTGGTCGTGACGATGAGGTTGGTCGGTCCCGCCCGCTCACGGGGCTTCAGGAACAGAATGTGACCGGCAACCGCCACTTCCCAGGAGACGGTGTCGCCGAGCGCGACATGTTCGATCGTCTCGTCGGCGCCGAGCACCACCTGGGTCGCCGTCCGGAATGTGCCGACGATCCGGTAGACCTGGGTCTCCTGATATTCGACGAACTTCACGCGTGGATCCGCCGGCCCACCGCGCGGAGTGTCCTCCGCGATCGCTGGTGTCGCGATAATGGCGAGAAGGCTCGCTAGCGGAAGGAGGCGGTTCATCGAACCACCTCGGGGTCCGCGCGGTAATTCTCGACCTGGAACCCCAATGGGTTGCGATAGCGGTCGCCCTCCGCCATCGGCGCGTTCGTGTACCGGAAGGTGACCGTCGCGATCCAGTCGCTGCTTTGCGTATCGGTGTCGGTCTGCACTGTTCGCGTGAAGCGGACGTTGGCGACACGATCGTTGATGAACGCAATATTCCGCACGCGGGCCTGGACGACCGCACCCTTGCCCCACACGACCTGTGGACTCGCGGCGTTGTTCGAGCTGAAAAACCGGCCCCAGCGTTGCTGCTCGCCTGGTTCGGACAGGATAGTGACAGCCCGGAAATTCTCTTCGGCCGCCGCCGGCAACCAGCTCTCCCGGGTTCGAACATATTGCGCGAGGAAAAATTTCGTGACTGCCTCGTCGTAGCGCATCGGCTTCTGGGTGACGGTGGTTTGCACGTCGACCGCGCCCGTCGTTTGGTTGACCCGAATGATGTACGGCATGACCGTTTTCAACGGGGCAAGGCCCGCGAGTGCGAAGCCCTCCGCGGTCGCGGCAAGCAGGTCCAGGCCGGCCACGACCCAAGCGATGCGTTCGGACCGTAACGATTTGCGCTGACGGTCCTGATCCCAGGATCGGGCATGGCCGAAATAGAGTTCGGCGTCCTTGGTCGGCACGCCTTTGGTCTGCTTCCGCATGATCAGCAACTTCCATAGGTGCTGGGAGCCGCTCGCGCCGATGTCTTCTCGGACAGGGGAACGGGCGGGGGCGGTGTGCCGCGATCAGCGGGTTGCTTGATCTGCGGCACGGGTGGTGGGGCAGGGGGCGCCACCACGGCGGGGATCGGCGAGCCCGGCAGAACGCTCCCGTAGATGTTCACGTCGCGCAGGTGCTTGCCATTGCAGACGGGCAGCTTCTTCGGCCCGGAGGCACCTTGGGCGAGCGCTGGGAGAAGGGCGATGACGACGGCCGATCGTCGGAGCGCACGGATTGTCGTGGATGGCCTCGTCATTGGGTGTTCCTTCCTCATGCGCGGCTCACCGCACCGCCGCGCTGAGCGGCCCGTTCGAGATTGCGACTGTTGCGAGCGATGCGGCGTTGCTGGAACGGTGCCGCCATGGACCCCCACGCAGAGCCGGCGAAAGCGCCGATGCCGGCGGACGCGCCCCCGGCAATGCCGGTCGCGATAGAGGGGGCCTGAAAGAAGAAAATCGTTCCCAAGAAAATATAAACGGCGAACAGCACCGCACCCAAGGCGGCGTCTCCAACACCTTCGGATGCGGTAATCGCGGTAGCACCAAGGTCAGTGATCAAGGCCGTGATCGCGATGATCACTGCCATCAGCACAATGAAGTTGAAGGCCTGCCCGAGCCAGCCGTGGAATAGCCTTTGAGTGGTCTCGAAGAGCGAAAGGGCGATGAAGATCGGTCCGAGCGCGATGATGATGGCCAGCGCCACCTTCGCGAAAACGGTGATGGAAAAGCCGATCGCCGCAGATAGTCCGGCAAGCGCTTTAAGACCCAGGCTCAAGACGTACAAAACGAGCTTGTATGGGTTGATATCGCTGTAGGTTGCCGCCTCGGTCTCGATCCTCGCGATAATAACGTCACACTGGCTGAAATAGTCGTCGAACACGTTGCCAACACTTGTGACGGTGTGCCCCGCCAACGCCTGCGAGATCGCATCAGGCATGCCGTGAAACAGGGGATTAGTTACCCACTCCGTGTATGCGACCGTTGTGGCCGCAACGTAGAGCAAACACAGTTTCACCATTCGGTAGACAAGCTCGCCCCAAGGCTCGCTGACGATGCCGCGCATCACCATGTAGCCGAACAGCGCGATATAGATGACCAAACCAAGCGCGAGTGGGCCGCGCATAACCTCGATGACATTGTTCAAGCGCTCGTTGAGGAACATGTCGAGCTTGCCGTCGATGTTGGTGTAGAGAGTGGTGAAGAGCCCGTCGGCCATCTCATCTTTCCATCACGGTCAATGGGCCGGCGACAGCGAGCGCAGCTTTTGATCAAGCGTCTTCACACTCTCTGCGTTTGAGCATTCCTGTGCGTCGCGATGCGTGCCATCGGCGCACGCCTTCAGGACTTCCGCGAGCTCTTGGGGGTGGGCTTTGAGGTAATCCTTTCCGCGCGCGGGGGGTTGGCACGCGACCAGAAATGCCGGGACCAAAAGCGCGAATGTCTTGAAGATGGTTGCCTTCATTGATGGAGGCTCCCAAGCTTTCTTGCTAAGATTTGCTCGCTCTCCTGCTGCGATCGAATCCGCTGCTCCGCTTGCTGCCTCATTGTGAGAGCCTGAAGTTGCACTGCGTCGTTCTGGATATGAGCATTTTCCACGCCGACACGGGCTTGGATATCCATCACGTCCTTCGCGTCTGACGCGGTGTCGAGCGACGAGCGCAGTTCCTCGAGACCCGTCGTCCGCTGGGCGGTGACGCCATACGCTGCCTCGGCAATGGCCGCGTCGCGCGCCGCCATGTCACCATTTCGGGAGATGGAATCGCGGTTCGAGCGCTCGAAAGCCGTCGCATCCGGGCGCAGCTCGGGAAGCTCGACACGGTTGCTTCTACGGATCCGATCTGCGGCGGTCCCAAGGCTACCGAGGCCTGTGGTGTCGGATGACATGAGGCGCTGAATATCCCGTGCTTCGCTCGGCAAGAGGTGGCGAACAGCATCGGTGTTCAGGGACGAGGCAATCTGATTGACGTTCGTCAGCTTGTTGACGCTGTTGTAGAGCTCGGTTGCCTGCGAAATCTGCTGTTTGCCCTGCTCGATCATCGACAGCGTGTTCTTCACCGTCGAGAGCGTCTGCAGGAAGGTACTGGAGTCATAGACCGGAATGCCTTGCGCGAACGCCGGCATGGACATTGCCAGTCCGCCGACAATCGCGAGCGCTCGAATTGCTATCATGACCTTATCCTTTCCTTCTGGTGGTGACCCGACGGCGCTCGTGAAAGACGGGCAGCCAGTCGCTGGGATCGTCGCCATGTTCGCGGCGAACCTGATCGAGGATTCCAACGGTTTCGGTGGTGCCCGAGAGGACGGCCAGTTCGTCGGACAGGCCGCCGAGATCGAGTTCCACGACTATGGAATCGTGCCCCTGCTTGACCAGAAACCGCCGGCTTTTGGGGATCAGATCGTTTCTGATGAGTTTGAACTCGGCGCGGGTGAGGCCAAGCCCATCGATATAGTCGACCTCCCGGCCGTGGGGGTTGGGCAAGAGGATCTTGGTGGCGACCTGCTCCATGATGCTATGCGAGATGTCCGAGCGCAGCGCGTCGGCCGGGCTTTGCGTGCCGAAGACCAGAAAGGCATTTTGCTTCCGGTAGGTCTTGAGGCCATCCTGCGCGAAGGCGCGGAACGCGTCGTCGCCCAGCGCCTTCCAGAACTCGTCGATGTCGATTACGAGGCGACGGCCATCGAGCAGCGCATCGACCCGGTGGAACATGTACATCATCAGCGGGGTGCGGATCTCGGGATTGTCGAGGAAATCCGTCATGTCGAAACCGATGAACCGGGCTTCGAGCGTCAACTCATCGCGGTCATTATCGAACACCCAGCCAAGCGCTCCGCCGCGCGACCATTTCTCAAGCCGCGCGCCGATACCTTCCGGATCGCGCTGCCCGAGCAACTGTCGCAGCGCGAGGATGGACCGCTCCTCCGGGGGAAGGCGTCCGATCGAGAGGATGCCCTCGTCAATCATCCGCTCCTGCGTGACGCCGAGCTGGGTGCCCGAGGGGGTCACCAGATGCCGGATCAGCCTGCCGAGGAAGACGATGTTGCCCGGGTTCTGCTCGAGCGCGCGGAGCGGCGCGAAGCCGGTCGGCACGCCGTTGCGCAGCGCCAGATACGTACCACCGGATGACCGCACATAGATCTCGGCGCCTCGGTCCTTGTCGATGAAGATCTGCTGCGCGCCCGTTTTCTCGAGTTGCGCCATCAGAAAATTCTGGACGACAGTCTTGCCGCCTCCCGACGGACCGATGATCAGCGTGTGGCCAAGATCGTTCACATGAAAATTGAAGTAGAAGGGCGACTGAGCCGCGGTCTTCATCAACGCGATGGCAGCACCCCAATGGTTGCCCTCCGCCTTGCCGGCAGGAAAGGTGTGAAAGGGGGAGAGTGCGGCGAAATTGCGTGACGTGATCGCCGCCGGCCGCGCACGCCACGCAAAGTTGCCCGGCAGCTGCGACCAGAAAGCGGCTTCCAGCGCCGGGCCTTCCCGCGCCGAGACCAGACCGGCATCGGCGAGCGCGGCCCGTGCCGTCGAAAGATTCTCGGCCAGGCGTTTCTGATTTTCACCGAAGACCGCGAGCGAGAAATGATGCTCGCCCAGGACAAAGCGATTGCTCTGCAGATCGTCGGCCGCGTCGGCCAGCTCAAGCGCCTGGCTTGCAGCGGCATCCTCGGTCGATGCCATCTGGTTCTGACGCCGCCGCAAGCGCTCGGAGGCCCGCGCCTTGCCCATGAACGCAAAGGACTGCGTGACGACGAACGCGAAATCCTGGCTGAGGAGCGCGTTCATCTGGCCGGGTCGCGTCATGGCCGGATATTCGCGGATACCGAACAGGCCGACGAAGCGGCTCGTATCATGCGCGCGCACCTCGACCGTCTCGCGGCCGAAGATAACGCGTTCCCCATAGATGGCGGAACCAAGATGGCCGCGGACCAGCGGCACCCTGCCGGCGCGGCCCATCATCACCAACTCGAGAACCTCGAGCGGTTGGGAAAACATCAGGCCATTATGCTCGTAGAGGTGCAGACGTTGGGGTCGGCAGCGTGCGAGGAGCTTCTCGATATCGCGCGCCTTGTCCTCGAAGCGTGCGAGCTCGTCTTCGTCGACTTCGGTCCCTTCCTTGCGCGCCGACGCCAGACGGCGAAGCAGCACGCCGGTGCGGTCGGCCGATCCCACGGACGGGCGCATGATCAGGGTGAGGTACAGTTCGTTGACGAACATCCGTTTGGCAGTGACCCGTGCACGATATTTTGCATCGAGATCGGCCGCAAAGGCCGAGCGGAACTCGCCTTCGGGATAGTCCGTGATCGGCCGGCGAACGATATGGGTCCAGATCGCGAGGCGGTCGTCGGCAATATTGCGCAGCGTACCGTTGAGCTTCTCATGCCAGTCGTTGAGATGGACAGGGTCGGCGGTTTCGAACGCCATTCCTTCGAGCTTGAACATCATCATGAGGTCCCGCCCGTCGAGCGCAATGACGTTCTCGTCGATATGGCGCGCATAGGGCAGGTAACGCGCCGGATCGGCCTCTTGTTTGAGGATCCGCCAGGGCGTGCGGGCTGTCGCTCCGCTCAATGAGCTGGCCCGGCTAGCCACGCGCGAAGCCCGGGCGCTTCGCGCCCTCGATCGGCAGGGGGGAGTAAGAGCTGCCGCCCCACCAGCCGCGGTTGCGGCAGCGCGCCTTGGTCGTGGTCCACAGCCACAACAGGCGAAAGGCGTTGGCGTCGTGCCGGACAATCAGTCGAGCAATGGCCAGAAACGCACCGGCCAATGCGAAAGCGTAGAGCGGGTTGCCGGTGATGATGAGGGTCAGGCACGCTGCCAGCGCGATCGGCAGTGACGCCTCGATCGGAACGCCCAACCACATCGTTGGTCGGGTCACGGCCAGGAAGAGCGTTTCTTCCCTGAGCTTTTCGTCGTCCATCGCGGCGCACTCACGCGCCGCCGGTGATGGTATCGACGATCCACTGCGCGCTGAACACGATGAAGATGCCGACGATGACCGTCACGAGCAGACCGAGGCTTGCACGGCCCGTGAAGAACATGAAGCCGACGATGACGACCGCGATCACCGCGATCGTCTTGGCAAATGTCCCGGTCAGCCAGGTCTTGATATTCTCGGCCATCGACGTGACGCCGTCGGCGGCCTGGGCATGCGCGGGGTCGCTCAGCAGCATCGAAACCAGCATCGCGGCGACGATGAGCGCCAGCGTCTGGACGAAAGCGCGGCGACGTGGCGGCAGCCAGGTGGATAAGGTCGAAGCGGAAATTGTCATTCGGTCGGTCCTTCTCTCGATGGCGGTGTCCCGTCGCCAAACACCATCGTCGAGGCGGTTTGGGCGCGCGCGGTGATGTCCCAGGACCGCGGTGCTCTCGCCGGCCCCTGCGCAATGCGAGGCTCCTGGATTGGCGTCTCGGATGCGGGTCTAGGAGGGGGTGGAGGGACCGAGCCTGCGCCAGTTGGCGCTAATCCCCTGATCGCGGGAATGATGACCGCAGAGCTCGCATAGACTCTCGCCACATAACCGTTGCCAAAGCCACGGGCCTGGCTTCCGGTATTGTACATCGAAAGAGCAACGGCGATCGCGCGATCGGACGAACCCTGGGTGCGCGCCGCGTCAAGAAAATTGCTCGACAGAACCCGCGCTGCGGCGGCGAGATTGCGACAGGGATCGAATGTGTCCTCGACCGAAAGGCCCAGCCATCGAAGATTGGCGCTGTTGATCTGCCCGAGGCCGAGGTCAATATTATATCCCTTTGCGATCAACGATCGGGCGATTCGGGCGGCCGCCGCAGGCGTCGCGGGTATTTCGGGTCGGACGCCGCGGGCGTTTACGCCGATGGCCAATGTGTCGAACTTGCTTTCGGCATGCACGACGGAAAGCAGTGTTTCCGGTGCGACCGAAGGCGCGCACTGCTGCGCGAGGGCGACGACGCTGGCCAGTTGCAGGATCATTGTGAACCCATTCCGGCTGGATCCGGGACCGGCGTCAGGCGCTCGATATTGGCCAGCGAATAGGTTTGTTGCCGACCATCTGCAAACGTCATCACGACACGGCGGCGGGTGGCTGAGTCGCGGTCGTAAACCCTGGTCCTCGCGACACCGCCACCGCTACAGCCGGGAAAAGAGCCGCCGGTCGCCAGCTTTTGCAAAAGCTTGGTCACCGGGGGGATGCACGCGCCATATTGCGTCGCACCGCCCGGATTTGAGATGCAGAGCAGAACCTGGCAACCAAGATCATTGGCTCGCGCCGGAACCGTATGGGCGGACATCACCACGAACGGCACAGCAAGGGCAATGCGCAGGCGCTGCATCTGATTTCTCCGCTTTTCAGCGCCGCTGCATTAAAAATGCGCCGACCACTCTCCGTTGAAAATCACCTCTCTTTTGAACCCGCCCCGGCATTTTCGAGCAATCCCCCCACAAGGGGGGGAGCGCGCTGGAATCAGCTTTTCCTCGATGCTGGACGTAACCGGCGCTGACCTTCCAGGAACTCCTCAAGCGCTGCCGCTTGATCTGGACGGAGGGCATCGATCGCGCCGAGATGGTCGAGGCGCTCATCCCCAAGCAGAATAGAGGGGCATCGCCCTTCGTAATTCCCAAGATTGGGTCTGTGCTGCTGATAGCCGATCAGTGCGGCCAGGCTGGGTGCGAACGTGCGCGCCACTTCAGGCGGATACACCAGCCATTGATTTTCGTACGGCTTCAGCCACCCCAGGCAGTAGCTTACGATCATGCCGCGACGCACATCGCATGACTGGTTGCCGCCAGCGCCGTGAAGCGTCGAACCGAGAAAGACAATCGCAGATCCCGGGCTGCATTCCACGGCAACCGGCTTCTCGGGAGGCTCCGGATTCAGCGCATTTACGGCGTGACTGTTCGGCCAGATCAGGGTCGTCCCATTGTCAGCCCGATAGTCGGTGAACGGCCACATCACGTTGATCAGATATTCGATTTCTCCGGTCTGGCCGCCCCACATATCCTGATCCCGGTGTGGAAATTGCGGCAGGGCACCCGGGTGCAGTTCAAGTGCCTGGGCGAGATTGAGCTGGATCGTGTCACACCACGTGCCGAGCACGGCCTGTGCCATCTCAATGATCTGCGGGTGCTGGATGAATGCCGGCGCATGTCGGGATCGTTTGAGCAGACTCCCGAACCGCTTGGTGCGGGCACCATAAAATCCGCCTTCACAGAACGGCGTTGCATCAAAGTGAGGCGCAAGATCTGCCGCCAGCAGGGCGACGTCGCTCACTGGCATCAGGTTCGGCACGACGCAAAAACCCTCCGCCAACAATGTCTCGCAGAGCGAACGATGCGGCTCAGACCCGAGCGTCGCGGATGCTATTTTCGTTGCCATATCATGATCTCCCAATTCTCAGGCGGCAGCGCGGTCGAGATCCATCAGCTGGATCGGCGTGAAGATGCCGGATTGGCGCAGCAGGCCCGGTGTGGCCGGCGAAATCTCTATCCGCATCGCAGACAGGCCGCAGCCGGCGCTGCTCGGCATACCGAGCGGGAGACATTGCCAACCAAATGCGAGGATCTGCTGAAACCATGCCCACTCAGCAACGCCGGTATATGTCGTGATGCCATTGCAAAGGGCATGTTCGACCAGAGCGGACACAAGACGATTGCGGGTCGCAAGTCGCTCGCGAGCCTTGAGCCTTCGCGCCAAACAAAAGCGCGTAATCTCGCGGACCCTCGGTCCTGCTGGCGGAATATCGTCGCACAGGTAGGGGAAAATTGTGTCGAGGATGTGCGGTCGGTCCGTCCGAAGCAGGCGGGCAGATCCGCAATGCTCGCCTGTCCCGTCGGTCACGACAATATAGGTCGCTTCGTCGTCATCGAACTGGTCGATCTCATATCGACCGGCGAGAACCGGAATGTCCCAGCCAAGCAGATCAACAAAGACCCGCTTGCGCTCCTCAAACATCGAGCGAAACACGCGGTCGCTCAATGCCTGCTCAATACCATTACGAACAACAACCATAACGCACCTCCTCGTGAGAGGTGGTCAATCGAGCAGTTTGCAATGAGCTGCGTTATCCCCAGAACTGGGGAGATCAGCGCCGGAGAATGTCGGTGAAGCTGATGGCTCCGTCGAACAGCGCCCGAATGGCGAGCATCGTTCGCTTTGTCACTCCGTAACGGTCGCGGGCGTCTTTCAAATGCTGGGTTACCGTTTCAACCCCGACACCAAGGATCCTGGCGATCTCCCAATCGGTCTTTCCCCGCGCGACAAGCGCCACGCATTCTGTCTGCCGATCGGTGAGTTGCGGGGCAGGCGGGATGGGCGCGATGCCCGATCGGGCTATCTTGCGGGCGGCCTCAAATGCAAAACTGCCCACGAGCTGGACCAGCGGCAATTGCGCATCCTCCAGTTCCTCCCCGGTGCGCATGGCAAAAGAGCAGGATCCGTTCGCCTCGCCTGGGATATGGGCGGGGATTGTAAATCCGTCGCCGAGGCCGGCTGTGCGAGCGGCAGCGAGTACGGCGTGATCGCGCGGGTTCAAGGTGATCAGCGTTGCTACCTTCGACCAGGCGAAGCCTACGGTCGTGGTGTGGCTGGCGCGATGTATCGGGTCGGCCGCATACAGCCGACCCTCTTCGAACGCGTCGACCCAATCTCGAGGATAGCTGACGAGGCGAACGATGGTGCTGCCAGGGGTCAGTAAATCGACGTGATGCACCAGCGCAAAATATCGAAAGCCCATCGCTGCCGTGATTTCTTCAACAGCCTGCATGAGAGCATGAGGGGTGGTAGCGGCACGAGCCACGGTGCAGAATGCCTGCACTTCGGCAAGGGTGATCATGAACCGCCGATCTGCTTGTGCTACACGAGAGCCTCAATATTGAGATGGCCATCGCGAACGGCGCGAAGCACGAGCTGCGTTCGACGGCGGACGCCATAACGTCGGCGCGCGCCTTCGACATATTCGTGGACCGTGTCGCGGCTCAGCCCCAGAATCTGGCCAATTTCCCAGTCGCTTTTTCCTTGTGCCACGAGATCGAGGCAGTCGATCTGGCGAGGACTGAGCGCTATCGGTACGTTGGCCAGCTCGGGACCCAGGAGGGTACGAGCCCGGTCGAAGGCAACCGTGCCAACCAAACGGGCCGAAAGAAGGTCCGGGCTTGAAATCATCTCGTCGCCTTGACGCGCCACCGTGAATATCGCGTCGGGCTCGTCGCGCATCCTGATCGGCATGGTGAACCCAGCTGCCAGTCCGTGCGCGCGACCCCGCTCCAGGATTGATAGCTGGCGCGCATTGGGCGCGATGAAGTCCCCGATCTGATCCCAGGTGAGCCCGGAGACAGTCTTGGCACAGGCGGCGTGGACCGGATCCTCCATATAGAGGCGTGCATCCATCACCTCCTCGATCCAGCGCACCGGATAGGTGGTTATCAGGAGAGCTTTGCGGGTGGTCCGTTTCAGATCGACGTTATGCACCAATGCGAACCAGCGGAACCCGAACTGACGCACGATCGCATCGAGCTTGGATTTGAGTTGTTCTAGGGTCGTCGCCTGCCGGCATTCTGCTTCGAACGCAGTGATGTCACCCAAGCGACCGGCATCTTTCAAACTTCCCATAATGAGAACGGTTCGCATTTCGATTACGGCGTCGTCTAGCCACCACTCGGCGAAGCCATTGAAAAACAAGACCGGCTGCCTCTAACGTCCGACTCCCCCTAAGAAATGCACAGGTCGTCTTTAGTTGGCGTCGCCTGGCATGATGGTGAAAGGGCGCGCGTGACACTTTACCCTCGGGCAAAGTGTCACAGCCGACAAAATGATGAAATCTGCTGCAAAGGGGGATTCACTTCACCCCCTATATGTGCTTGATTCAATCCCGTTATGTTGCACGCTCCGATCATTGGCGACGGCCGCCCGCAACTCGATATGCCCTGCTTGCTGGAGATGCTTGCGCGGTCCTCGTCTCGACCGCGCTACGCTTTCATGGTGCTCAACCTGATTGCACAGGTTTCCCGATCCGACGGCAGCGCGGGGCCGTTGGTGGCCAAGGACGGCGGCCTCATTCCCCTGCGTGACTGGCTTTGTGATGCGCTTACCCCGATGGGGCAGCGTGACCCCAGGCGCGTTGCCTTGGAAGAGCGGATACGCAGCGATCTGGCAATGTCAGGCGCATTGCCCGCCAACGTCGATCAGGCCACGGCAATCATCGACGACGCCATACGTGAGCAAGTGCGAGCGTCGGGAAAAACGAATGTAAGCCGGGCGGTATCCGAACTTGTGCGGGCTGGCTTGCTCAAGCGGCACTATCAGGGCTATTGTGTCGATCATCATAATCGCGGTGCGCAGCGCCAAGCCGTCTATATTTTATCAGGGTGCGCGCGCGGTCTGATCGGCGGTCGCCAGGAGCAGCCGAGAGCGGTGCCAAGGCAGACGGAACTGGCGTTCTAATCGCCCCGGAGTTGGCCAAATTTAACATAACCATTATTATCGGTCTAAATATTTTGGTCTTTGTAAGACCGTGGCCAACCGCGTGACACAGCAACATGCCTTGCAAATTAGGGAGCCCTTTGGGAGCATCATCACTGCCGTCAGCCGCCGGTTCGCCGCTGACAATCCAAGCGTAGTAGCAACTCGGCGCTATGCCGCTTGCTTCGCTGAATCGCGGTAGGCAAGCAGCCGCAGCGCATTGAACACGACGAGCAGCGTCGAGCCTTCATGCATCGCCACCGCCGGGCCGATGCCCAGGCCGAGGATCGTCGCGGGCACGAGGAACGCGACGACGCCGAGGCTGACGAACACATTCTGCCGGATGATGCCGCGGGTGTGGCGGCTCAGCCCCACGGCGAACGGCAGATGCGCGAGATCGTCAGCCATCAGCGCGACATCGGCCGTTTCCAGCGCCACGTCCGAGCCTGCAGCACCCATCGCGATGCCAACGGTCGCCGACGCCATCGCCGGCGCATCGTTGACGCCATCGCCGACCATCGCAACCTTGTCTTCGCCGGCGAGCTTCTTGATCGAGGCCACCTTGTCCTCCGGCATCAGGTCGCCCCATGCCTCGTCGAGACCGACATCCTTGGCGATGGCGTCGGCCACCTTCTGGTGGTCGCCCGAGATCATAATCATCCGGGTGATGCCCATCTCGCGCAGCCGCTTGAGCGCAACCTTGGCTGCTTCGCGCGGCGTATCCATCAGCCCGATCGCGCCGACGTCCTTGTCGCCCTTGCGCACCACCATCGTCGTGCGCCCGCCCTCGCGCAGGGTGGCGATGGCGTCGGTCGCGGCCGCGTTCAGCGTCGGGATACCCTCCTTGCCGAACATCTCGGCTTTGCCGATCCATACCGTCTCGCCGTCGACGGTCGCGGTGACGCCGCGTCCGGTCAGACTCTTGAGGTCGGTCGCGGTCGGCAGCTCGCGGTCACCCAAGCGCTCGCGTCCATCCTTCACGATCGCCTGCGCCAGCGGGTGATCGCTCAATCCCTCGACCGCGATAGCGAGCGCCAACAAATCCTCTTCGCTCGCGCCATCGACGGGCACGACATCGGTGATGCGCGGACGGCCCTCTGTCAGCGTCCCCGTCTTGTCGAACGCGATCGCCTTCAGCGAGCCAAGGTTTTCGAGCGGCGCGCCTCCCTTCACCAGTACGCCGCCGCGTGCGGCCCGCGCGACGCCGGACAGCACCGCGCTGGGGGTAGCGATCGCCAGCGCGCAGGGGCTGGCCGCAACCAGCACCGCCATCGCGCGATAGAAGCTGTCGCGGAACGGCTCGTCGACGACGACCCACGCGAACAGTAAGATGAACGACAAGGCCAACACCGTCGGCACGAAGACACGCTCAAACCGATCGGTGAAGCGCTGCGTCGGCGACTTCTGCGTCTCCGCTTCGCTCACCATCTTCACGACCTTGGCGAGCGCGCTTTCGTTGGAACGCCGCGTCACCTCGATCTCGATCGCGGCGCCACCGTTGATAGTGCCGGCGAACACCCGCGACGTTGTCTCGACCGCATCGGGCTTCGCGCGCGCCGCCTCAACATCGGCGACCGGTTCCTTGTCGACCGGAATACTCTCGCCGGTGACGGGGGCCTGGTTGATCGCGCTTGACCCCTTGATGACAAAGCCATCGGCGGGCAGGCGTTCGTTCGGGCGCACGATCACGACATCGCCGACCACCAGCTGTTCGACCGGAATTTCCGTCGTCTGACCGTCGCGGCGCACCGTCGCCTTGTCGGGCGCGAGTTCGGCCAACGCCTCGATCGCCCGCTTTGCGCGCCCCATCGCATAATGCTCGAGCGCATGGCCGAGGCTGAACAGGAAAAGCAGCAGCGCGCCTTCCGCCCAGGCACCGAGCGCCGCGGCGCCGGCGGCCGCGACGAGCATCAGCGTATCGATCTCGAATTTCTTGAGCTTTAGATTGTCGATCGCCTCGCGCAGCGTGAAGAAGCCGCCGAACACATAGGCGCCGACATAGAAGGCGGTCGGCAGCCAGTCGGGGGCACCCGCAACCAGCTTCTCGATCGCGAAGCCGATCGCCAGCAGCGCGCCGCAGGCGAGCGCGAAGATCAGCTCGGTATTGGGGCCGAGGAAATTGGCGTGGGCGTGATCGTGGCCATCGCCCGGTCCGTGCTTTTCTGCGCCATCGGCATGACCGCCAGGCCCGTGATCGTGCCCGGCATGGTCGCCCGCGCCGTGATCGTGTCCAGCAAGATCGCCGGCATGATCCGAGCCAGTCCGCTTGCCCGGCTTGACCTTGAGCTTGCCCAGCGCCGCGACGATCGTCGCCTCGTCGACACGCTCCTTGTCATATTCGACCCGCACGCTGCCCGAGGCGCTGGCGTCCGCCTGCAGCACGCCGGGCACTTGGCACAGGGTCTCGCCGACGGTGCGGGCGCGGCGCTCGTGCCCGATCCCCTCGACCTGCCATGTCGCATGGCCGTATCGCCCGCTGATATCGGCGCCCGCCGCCCGCACCATCTCGCGCACACGCGGCAGCGGCAGCGCCGCCCCGTCGAAATGGATGCACAGCTTCGCCGGCGTCTCTCCATCGGCAGGCAGGACATGCGCGCGCTCGACGCCGGGCTTGGCGCTGAGCGTCGACACGAGACGCCCGACACAGGCATCGGCCGCATCGGGAACCTCCGGCAGCAGGACGGGGATATCGAGTTCGAGCTTTTCGGTCATCACGCCGTCTCCGCGTTGGTCTTGGTTTCTGCCCGCGCATCACGCAGGATTTCGATGCCGCCCTTGATCGCGATAAGAGCGGTAGCCAGGCCCACCAGCAGATCGGGCCAATTCGTCCCCAGCCAAAGCACCAGCGCGCCCGCGATCAGGATGCCGCCATTGGAGATGAAGTCGTTGAAACTGAACGTGGTTGCGGCACGCAGGTTCACATCGGGCTGCTTGAGCTTCTGGAGCAGGCGCAGGCAGACATAGTTCACGACGCCGGCGATGGCCGACATCACCATCATCGTCGGGCCGATCGGATCGCTGCCCTGGACATAGCGGCGGCCGACGTCGATCAGGATGCCGACGGCGAAGATCAGCAGCATGACGCCCGACACGGTTGCGGCCCGCGTCTTCCACGTCGGCCCGTGGCTGAGCGCAATAAGGCTCAGCGCATAGACCGCGGTGTCCGACAGGTTGTCGACGCCGTTGGCGATGAGCGCGCTGGAATCGCCGATCAGGCCCGTCACGAAGAAGCCGGCGGCGATCGCCGCGTTAAGCAGAAACACGATCCAGAGTGTGCGCCGCTCGGCCGAGACCTTTGTGTCCGGTGTAGCCGTCATGCCATGATTTCCTCGATCAGCAGGAGGATGAGGAAGCCGACGAAGAACATCGCGCTGATAAGCGGCGAGTCCGGCTTCTCGTGCGCCTCGACCAGCAGCTCTTCGGTGACGAGATAAAGCAGCGCCATCAGGCCGAAGCTCAGGAAGCCGGTGATCCATATCGGCGACAGCAGCGCTACCGGCTGCGCGACCAGCGCGCCGATCGGCACCAGCACTGCCAGCGCGCAGGTCAGTCCGATCGCCTTTGCCTTGCGATACCGCCCCGCCAGATCGTTGGTGAGGGTCAAGGCCAGGAACAACACTTCGAGGGTCAGCGCGACGGCCAGCAGCGTTCCTGCCTTCTCGCCGGCGATGAAGGCAAGGCCGAGGACCAGGCCGTCTATCGCCAGATCGAGCCCGATCGCGGCGAGAAGTGCCACCGGCCCTTCACAACGGCTTTCCGCCGCCTTGAGCCCGAGCATTACGGCGACGCCCAGCGCCCCACCGATCAGCGTCGCGGTCGGAGAACCGCCGTGCATCACCAGCGGCAGGATCTCCGTCGCAGCAGCGGCGAACACCACGCCGGCCGCGAGATGCTGCATGGCCGCCACCAGCTTCTCGCCGGGGGTGCGCCATCCGGCGATCAGCGCGCCGATCATGATCGCGATCATCGGGATCAGGGAGAATTTGAGCGCCGCCATCGTCAGCGCCCTTCTCTGCCGGGTGGGTTGGTCACAAGCTCGTATCCTTCCTGCACAAGACGGGGGGCTTGTCCCCTTCCTCGATCTTGAGTTCGTTGCCCGAAAACATCGCGCTCATCGTGTCGCCGACATATTGAAGCCCGGCCGCAGGCGCGGTCAGGACAACCGGCGCAGCGTTCCCGTCGCGGCGCAGCTCGAGCGTCAGGCCCTCATTCTTGAAGTCGACGAGGAGCGGGCGATCGTCGTCGCACCGATAGGGGTGGCGACCGGGGATGCCGCTGGCATCCCCGCTGTCCCCGGCGTGGATTTCCTGTTCGGTGGGTTTCGCCTTGCGAGGCTGTTCCGAACAGCCCGACGATGCCAGCACAAGGGCTATGCCGGCGAACCCAAACCGAACCGGCGTCATAGTCGCTCCCGGGAAGAGCCGGTTCATCCAAGCCATTGGGCAGCTCCCACGACACTGGCGATCATGACCATGACGCCGACCAGGATCAGTCTTTCAGGGCGCGGATCTGCCACGTTGCGTATGCGCGCCGCGACCTGCCAGGCAGGCCGCACCCGGACGCGCCAGGACCCCGCCGCGATCCGGTCCAGCTCGGCATCCGAAAGCTGGAAAAACGCTTTCACGTCGCCCCGAGAGCGTCGCGCAAGACCCGTCACGCGAAACACCGGATCGGCCCAGGCCAGATCGACGGCACTTGGACTCGCCGCCATCGGCGCGATGTCTTCCCCCGCTGCCCATGACGGACACAGCAGCGCGACAAGCTGGTGCGGATCGCGTTCGAGCAAAGAAGCCCAGCGCTCCAAACGCGAGCGACGGTCGTCGCTTGGAGGCGGCGATACCGGCCCGAATTGCCCGCCACTCTTGGGCACCCGCCGCGTCGCGCGAGTTTCGGAGGGACGATTGTGCCTCATTGTCGATCAGCCGGCTCGGCGTGATCCTGGGAGGCGCGCTTCAACGGATGAGAGAAGTGCAACGTCAGGAAGGTGGTCAGGCTGAGGATCACCGCGATGTCGTAAAGACCATAGCCGACCGCGGCGCCCAGCGCTCCGGTCGCCCAAAGGCTCGCAGCGGTTGCGGTCCCGGATGCTTTGCCGGCGTGCTTCAATATGGCGCCGCCGCCGATGAAGCCGACGCCGGTAATCAATCCTTCGAGCAGGCGCGCTTGGGCAGGCGATGTGCGTCCGAGAATGGCGATACCGACCAGCACGAAACCGCAACTGGCGATGGCGACCAGCGGAAAGGTCCGGATGCCGGCGCTGCGTTCATCCTTCTCCCGGTTCCAGCCAACCGGAAGTGCCAACGCATAGGCCAGCGCGAGACTGACGATATGGGAAAGCGACTCCCCCCATGACGAGATCGTCATCATGCGGCCGAACCTTCGGCCCGGCCGCTCGCTACCCCGTCCGGTGCATCCTGATAGGCCAGCACCCTGTTGCAGGCCAAGGCAGGCGCGCCGGGGCGCTTGAGCGTGATCCGGTCGCCGCCTGAGATCGACACGTTGAGGTTCCGGCCGGCATAGGTCCGCCCGCTTGCCGGCGCTGTCACCCGTTCCGGAGCGGCGTTCGGTCGGGTCTTTATGTCGAGGGTCAGGCCATCGCCGAGGAAGTCGACATCGAGGCGCGACCCATCAGGACAGGCGTAGAAATGCTCGCCGATGAAGTTGGGCAGCTCGCGATCACGCGACGCTTCGGCCTCGCTCTTGTTGGTGGCTGGCGAGCAGCCAAGCAGGCCCGGCGCCAGAGCAAGCCCGGTCGCGAGGATGATCCCCCGAACCGGGCCGCTCCGCAGGCGCCGAGCCGCTATTTCCCCGTCTTTCCACGATCTATCGCCATGGGCGCTACAGGGGGCACGCCCATGGCGCGGGCCGTTCTCACACGGACACCCGAAGGACTCGTTGTGCGGCGGCCGATCCATAGCAGTCAGTCGAACAATTCGCTGAGAAAGCCCTTGCGGCGGCCCTTATGACCCCGCTCGTACCCGTGCTTTCCGCCATGATCGCCCTGGCCGCGATCGTCGGATATTCCGAGACGAACGCCGCTCAACGGCCGCGCGCTGTCATCGCCGGCGCTGCGCTCGATGATCTTGTCGAGTTCGCCGCGATCGAGCCAGACTCCACGGCATTGCGGGCAATAGTCGATCTCGATTCCCTGCCGCTCGCTCATGACGAGATCGACGCGGCACGTTGGGCACAGCAGCCCCTGGGAAGCACGACTATCTACCATGATGGGTTCCTTTCTTGGGAATGTTGGGGCGTCAGTCATTCGCCGCGCCGCGAGGAGGCGGTGGTTTGATGGGGCGGCGATGTTGCCGCGTAGATCGCCCTGGCAACCGGGATTGCCGGCGCAGGAGATTGAGAAACGCCGCGTCCTGTTGTCGCATGGTCCGCCGCAGACCCTTGCGCATCATGCGGCCGAACAGGCCGCCGATGATGCCTCGACATTCGACCGAATGGTGAATGCAGACGCCGTTCGCGATCGGTTCGATCTCGTAGCGTTCGTCGAAGGTGAGGAAGCCCTTTACGCCCATCTGCCACCCGATGAGCTGGGGCTTGGTCAGGCGGTTGATGACCATTTGCGTCGTCATCTTCCGGTCGCCTTTGAACAGCAGCCAGGTGACGTCCATTTCGGCACCGCGTTCGGCATCGCCCGCGATGCGATAGATGGGGTGCCATCGTGCGTAGCCCCTCAGATCGGAGATCAGTGACCAGACCCGCAGCGCTGACATATTGAAATCGAAAGTGGTCTCTTCCTTCATGGTTGCCTGTCCTGTCCGGCCAAGGCGCGGTGAAAGCGGAGGCCGCGCAAAGGTGGCCCCCTCCCCGATTGGACGGGGGATTGATGGGAGTTGGTGAGGCGCAGAGGGCTTGCATGGCGCAAGCCCTCTCCCTTGCCGGGCCGCGGGTCATCGTCTTAGGCTTCCAGCGTCTTGCTGGCCTTGCCACCGATGACCTCGACCGCCTCAAGCGTCATTAGCCCGATGTCGGGGATATCGCTCAGTGCAGACACGAACGCGCGCAAAGCGTCCTCGAAATCGACGATTTCGATCACCACCGCGCGGTCGCTCTCAAGCACATGGCGTCGATGGACGTGCGCGGACGCCCCGAACCCGATCAGCGCTTCCAGCACCGTCAGGCCCGCCATCTTTCGATCACGCGCCAGCGAGGCGACATATTCGAAGACTTTGCGATCGCCGATGTAAGCCGCTTCATCCGTGTAGATCCGCAGCAGTTTCCGGGCTGGTTCTCCCATCATGCTTCTCCTTTCAGGGGGGCGGGTCCTTCGCTATGCGGCGTGGTCGCCTCTTGCTCATTTTGCCGATCGTTCCGTCCCAAGATCACTTTCGCGATCGCCGGCAGCACCAGCAGTGTAAGGATGGTGGCGGCGACGAGACCGCCGATCACGGTAACGGCGAGCGGCTTCTGCACCTCGGCGCCGGTGCCATGGGCGAGCGCCATCGGCACGAAGCCGATCGCGGGGACGAACCCCGTCATGATGACGGCCCGCATCTTCTCGGCCATGCCGTGACGGATCGCTTCCACCACGGGCATCCCGGATTCGCTGCTCTCCCGGATCGCGGACATGACCACGAGTCCGTTCAGGACCGCCACGCCGGCAAGACAGATGAACCCGACCGCTGCCGACACCGAAAAGTTGATGCCGGTCAGCAGCAACGTGAACACACCGCCCGCCAGCCCCAGCGGCACCGCCAAAAACACTGACGCTGCTCTGCCGAACCCGCCGAGCGCCATGTATAGCAACCCGAATATGACCAGGAAGCACAGCGGCACAACGATCGACAGGCGCTTCGATGCCGCGGCCAAGTTCTCGAACTGACCGCCCCATTCGAGGTAGTAACCGGCAGGCAACTTGACCTGTGCGATCTTCGCTTGCGCTTCCTGGACGAATGAACCCGCATCGCGGCCACCGAGATTGACCTGGACGACCACACGACGCTTGCCGTTTTCCCGGCTGATCTGATTCAGGCCTTCCGTCAGCCGGATTTGCGCCACTTGCGCAAGCGGCACCTGGGCACGCGGCCGTCCCTCGACTTGTGGCAGCAGCACCGGCAGCGTCCGGATGTCGTCAAGGTTTGCGCGCGTCGCTTCAGGTACGCGCACGGTGACATCGAACCGCCGATCGCCCTCGTACACGAGCCCCGACTCACGGCCGCCGAGCCCTGCCGCAACCGTGTCCGCAACGTCGCGCACTGTAAGACCTAGCCGCGCTATGGCGGCGCGGTCGAGCCTTACATCCAGCGCTGGCGCACCACCAACCTGCTCGGCCTTGACGCTGGCCGCACCGGGTATGGTCTGAAGCACCCGCACCATTTCGTTGGCGGTCAGCGCCATCTTGTCGAGATCGTCACCGTAGAGCTTGATCGCGACATCGCCGCGGACACCGGCGATCAATTCGTTGAAGCGAAGCTGGATAGGCTGGCTGACCTCGTAAAGATTCCCGAGCAGCCCTCCGGTCGCTTTCTCAATCTTCGCGACCACGTCAGCTTTGCTTGTGCCGGCGGCCCACTCTTCCTTTTCCTTCAGAATCACAAAGCCGTCGGATACGTTCGGCGGCATTGGGTCGCTGGCCACTTCCGCTGTGCCGGTCTTGGAAAACATCAAGGCGACTTCCGGAACCTTTATCACCGCCTCCTCGACCTTGCGTTCCATCGCCAGCGACTGATCGAGGCTGACCGAGGGCACGCGCGTTGATGCGAAGGCGAGATTTTTCTCGTCGAGCTGGGGAATAAACTCGGAGCCCAGCAGGCCAAATGCGGGAATTGCCGCCAGGAAAAAGGCAAGCCCGCCGAGGATGAACGGCCACGGGCGCGCGATCGCTTTGTCCAGCAACGGCAGGTAGCGGTCCTTGGACTTCCGGATCAGCCAAACGTCCTTTTCCGCGACTTTGCCACGTATCATGATCGCCACCAGCGCCGGCACCAGCGTAATCGCCAGGACGAATGCCGCCACCAGAGCGAGCATGATCGTAATCGCCATCGGCGAGAACGTCTTGCCTTCGGTGCCGGTGAAGGTGAGCAGTGGCGCGAAGGCGAGCAGGATGATCGCCTGACCGAAGACGGTCGGCTTAATCATCTCCTGCGCGGCCCGCATCGTCTCCTCCAGCCGCTCTCGAACCGAAAGCAGCCGACCCTCATGTTCCTGCCGGTGCGCGAGGCGGGCGAGGCAGTTTTCGATGATGATGACGGCACCGTCGACGATCAGACCGAAGTCGAGTGCCCCCAGGCTCATCAGGTTGCCAGGCACGCTGAACGCATTCATCCCCATCGCCATCATCAGAAACGAGAACGGAATCACTAGCGTCGCGATCACCGCCGCGCGCCAGTTGCCGAGCAGCAGAAACAACGATGCTGCAACGAGGATTGCGCCTTCCGTCAGGTTGCGCTGAACCGTCGCCACCGTGGCCCCGACCAACGCGGCGCGGTTCAGCACCACCTTCACCTCGATACCCGGTGGCAGCGTCTTTGCTACCTGGTCGAGCTTGGCAGTCGCCGATTCAGCCACGACGCGGCTGTTCTGGCCGATCAACATCAGCACAGTGCCGATGACCGCCTCCCGGCCGTTCATGCTTCCGGCACCCGTCCGCAAATCGCCACCAACGCGAACGTTCGCGATCTGGCCGATGGTAATTGGCGTTCCGCCTCGCGTCGCCGCGACAGCATTGCGGATTTCATCAACAGTCCGCACGCGTGAGTCGACGCGCACGAGATAGGCTTCGCCCCCGCGATTATAGTAATTCGCGCCGACCGCGAGATTGGCGTTTTCGAGAGCCTGGCCAAGCTCGCTGTACGAGACACCGAAACTGGCGAGCTTCGTCGGATCCGGCTCGACCACGAAGGTCTTGGCATAACCGCCAATCGAATCGACCCCGGCAATGCCTTTAACCGATCGAAGTTGAGGGCCGATAATCCAATCCTGAACGGTGCGCAGGTAGCTTGCTTTGGCCACTGCATCAGTTAGCCGCTCGCCCTCGGGTGTCAGATAGCTGCCATCAGGCTGCCAGCCGGGTTGGCCGGCGACTTTTTTTGCGCCCTTGCCGTCCGGGTTGGCATAGCCAACCGTGTACATGACAATCTCGCCAAGTCCGGTCGACACCGGTCCGACCTGCGGCTGCACGCCGTCCGGCAGGTTTTCTGTCGCCTGGCGCAGCCGTTCACCGACCTGCTGACGCGCGAAATAGAGGTCGGTATCGTCGGTGAAGATCGCACTCACCTGGCTGAAGCCGTTTCGCGAGATCGAGCGCGTCGTCTCGAGTCCGGGAATGCCGGCGAGCGCGATTTCAACCGGGTAGGTTACGAGTTTCTCGATCTCGACCGGCGAGAGCCGCGGGTCGACCGTGTTGATCTGAACCTGCTTCGTGGTGATGTCGGGCACCGCGTCAATCGGCAGCTTGGAGAGCTGCCACACGCCGAGCCCGGCGATGACGAGGAACAAGGCAAGGACCGTCCAGCGGGCGCGGACGGAGAGCGCCATAAGGTTGGCTATCATGGTCTATTCTTCCTCGCCCGCGCCCTTGCCGAGTTCGGCCTTGAGCAGAAATGCGTTCTTGGTCGCGACTTGGGCGCCGCCAACGAGGCCCTTCAAGATCTCGACGCGACCATTGCTGCGCTGACCGATCGTGACGGTCTGCGCGCGGAAGCCCTTCGCGGTCCGCACGAACACGATGTCGCGCCCTTCGAGCGTCTGCACCGCATCCTCCGGCACCACGATCGCGTTGGACGTGCTGCCACGGCTCGGCAGCAGCCTCACCCGCACCGCGAGGCCGGGCTGAAGACTGCCCGACACGTCGAGAACGGCGGTCGCCGAGCGCGTGTCGTTGGCGAGTCCCGGCGTGACGGCGCGTACTCGCGCCTCCGCCGTTCGCCCGTCGGGCAGCTCGATGATAGCCCGATCGCCTGGAGTGAGCCGCTGTGCGTCCGTAGGACCGACCGCCGCCTCGATCTGAATCTTCGACGCATCAGCGACGCGCATCAGCTCGGTTTCAGGCTGGACGAACGCGCCTAGACTGACATTCTCCGAGGTGACACGGCCTGAAATCGGGCTCGAGACCGCCACACCGCGACCATCCGAGGTCACGCGCGCCGCGCCTGCCGCGACACTCGCGCGGCGCGCTTCGGCCGCGGCCGAAGCGGCTTCCGCCTCCGCCTGTTCCAGCTCGACTCGTGCCGAGACCTTCTGGCGGTATAGGTACTGCTCTCGGGCGAGCGCCTTTTGCGCCAAGGTCGATTTGGCAGCGGCAGCAGTGCGATCGGCGGCAAACTGTGCCGCGTCCCGGCTCTCGACGATAGCCAACGTCTCACCGGCGCGCACCGGATCACCGAGGCGCTTCATCAGCCGCGTCACCGCGCCGGCTGCGCGGGCGGTCACGATCGCCTCGCCTTGCAGCGATGCGCTGACCATCGCCTGCGCGACGATTTCCGCGCCGAGCCCGCCGGGATTGATTGTCTCTGTGGCGATGCCGGCCTGCTGGACCGCCTGCTCGGTCATCGCCACCGTGTCGGGGGTCTTTTCCTCTTCTGCCGGGGCAGCGGCGTTGCTGCTTGCCGCTTCGGTCGCGGCAGGTTCGCTCGCGGTCCAGCGTGCGATCCCGAAGCCGCCAAGTGCGGCAACGATCGCGACAGCCGCCGCACCGCCCAGGAGGCGCTTATCGTTCATCATCGATCTTCTCCGGAAATCATGGGGGCCGGCGTCGTGAGCCGGTCAAGCCGAGCCTGCGCGTCGTGGTACGCGGCGAGCGCATCGACGTAGGTCTGGCGGGTCTGTGAGAGCGTGCGCTCGGCATCGAGGAGCGCGATCTGGTCGAACTTGCCCTGCGTCCAGCCGATCCGCGCGATGCGGGCGGCTTCCTGTGCCGCCGCCAGCCCCGGTCCACCTGCCGCCCGCGCGGTCGCAGCGGCGTTCGCCACTTCGGTTTGCGCGCTGGCGATTTGCTGGCGGGTATCGATCACAGCAAGGTTGCGCAGCGCGATCGCCTGCGTCTGCTCCGATCGCGACTGCGCCACGAACGCGCTGCCGTTGTTGAACACTGGGATCGGGAAAGAGATACCCACCATCGCGGCGGTGTCGTTGCTCGCCTCCAATCGGCGGGCGAAGGTGCTGACGGTCAGGTCGGGCACGCGCAGCGACCTCGCGACGCGCACTTGAGCATCGGCGGTACGCACGTCGGCCTCCGCCGCCGCCAGGGCCAACGTCCCTTCGACCTCGATCGGCCGTGGCGGTCCGTAGCCATCGATCCTCTCGAACCACGCGCGATCGAGCGGCCCCGTCACCGGTGCCGACAACAATGTCTCAAGGTTGGCCCGCGCCGCCTGTGCCTGGCGGGCGGCGCTGTCGGCCGCGACCTGCGCATTGATGCGAAGCACGTCGGCACGCTGTTGTTCGATCGGGCCGACGTCGCCAGCCTTCACACGCTCGCTTGAGACCCGAAAAGCATTGTTGGCAATCCCGGCCTGTTCGCTCAGCACTTCGGCGCGGCGCTCCGCGGCGGCGGCCTCGATATAGAGCTGCGTAATCCGCAGCCGGAGATCCGCTCGCGCGATTTCAGCCTGAACTTGAGCACGGGTGAGCCGCGCCGTTGCGAGCGCGACACGCGCCGGCCGCTTGCCGCCCAACTCCAGCGGGAGCGCCACACCCACTGTCGTTTCGGAACTTCGCAGGCCTTTATAAACGCCAGTGCCGGCCACGTTCTCGACCTGAGCCTGAAACTCGGGGTTGGGGCGTAGCCCGGCAACGCGCCGGGCTGCGGTCGCGGCATCGACGCCGGCCGTAGCCGCCGCGACCGATGGCAGGGGCGCAGGACCGTTACCCCCCGCCCCCGATGCCAAACCGTTGCTGACGACGGCCGATGGGACTGATGGCATACCGCCCGCAGCCAGAGCGTTCTCGAGCGAGAACGCATCTGCCGCTTGTGATGAAGAGGGCGTCGCTGGAATGCCGAGCGACGGTGCTGTCTGCGCCCCGGCCGTACTGGCCAAGGTCGCCGCGACCATGAAGGCCGCGATTGTACGATACATAGATGATGACTCCTGACGAACCAAGTTCGCCCCGCGCAGCAATGGCCGGCGAGGTCAGCGGATCGTCAGGCTTGGGGCGGCCTTAGCGCCGGATCGGCAGTCGAGAGCGGCCGCATGGAGTGGCTTGCGAAAATGGGGGCAAGCCGAAGGTCGTGCGTGAGCGCGGTATTCGAGATCTTGACCGGCGCTGCGACGTGATCGCCGTGACAGCCGCCGTGATGGTGAGGATACCCTTTGTCACCATCGGAGGGTACCTGATCAGCGTCGCCGGGCGCATGGCCCATGGCAACTTCGTCCACACCTATCTCTTGCGATGAAACGCTTACGTCCGGCCGTTCCAGCACATGCGCGGTCGCCGTCGTCCCCAACGAGAGGGCGATCGTCAAATAAGCAAGGATGTTGAGCAGGCGTCGCACGGACAACGAACTAACAGGAAAGCCGACAACGGGATAGCCCCGACATCGCATGAAGGCCTAAGATGTCATCGCATAATCTCGGGCGAGACCAGGCACATCGTGCGCGAAGGCATATGGCGATGGAAAGCATCTATTTGCGCTCCAGCAACTGCAAGCGGCCAGAGGTCATCGAATGTTGAGCCGACGTACCATCCAGCGGTTTTGCGTCCGCCTGCAGCGAACGCGACCCCGAGGCGATACCCGCGACGATCTCGCCGGCGAACATCGTCAGATTGATCGCGAGAGCGATCCACAGCAAGCGGCGCCAGCGCGGATCGGGCGCCGCCGGCGCATCCGACTGGCAGCTGCTACAGACCATGATTATCAACGCGTGCAAGCATCATGAGCAGCCTTATGCACCCTCTAGCTACTAGAGGGTCAAGACGAATATCGCGTCCTGCTCCGATCTTCATCCCGTGGTTGCCACGACGGCACGGCGCCGGTTGAGCATGAACCCGCCGGCCACCGCGACAAGCATCAGCAACTGGGCGCCCATCGACTGCACGGTCGGGAAGATGCCGAGCACCGAGACGCGAATTCCGCCGTCCAGCGGCGCAATATCGATGATGCCCGCTTCCTGCAGCGCCGACACACCCTTGCCGGTGAGTACGATGGTGAGGAGCGCCATCAGCCACGCGCTATAAGCGAAGAACTTCGCAATCGGCAGGTCACGACTGTAGCGCAGCATCGCCCAGGCAATAACGCCGAGCAGCAGGACAGCCGAGCCGGCGCCCGCCAGCATGACCCCGCCATTGCCTTGGGTCCAGAGCGCAGCATAAAACAGGATGGTCTCGAACACCTCGCGATAGACGACGATGAAGGCCAGGCCAAACAGGAACCAGGCCGATTGCCGGGACAGTGCGTGCGACATCTTTTCGCGGATGTAGCGCTGCCATTGGCCCGCCTGCGCCTTGCCATGCATCCAGATCCCCACGGAGAGCAGAACGACGGCCGCGAACAGCGATCCAAACCCTTCGGTGAGCTCCCGGCTCGCGCCGCTGATCCCAATCGCATAGGTTGCAACCGCCCAGGTCAGGCCGCCCGCCGCCAGCGCGCCGATCCAACCGCCATGGACATAGGGCAACACCTCGGGTCGCTCGGCCTTGCGCAGGAAGGCGATCATCGCAACGACGATCAGCAGGGCTTCGAGGCCCTCGCGCAGCAAGATGGTGAACGCGCCCAGGAAGGTAGAAGCGCTGCTCGCCGCGTCCGGAGACAAGGCCGCGTCGGCGTCGTCGAACAAGCCGTTGAGCACCTGGATACGCGTCGCTATCTCGTCGGCGGGCCGACCTTGCTGGAGCGAGGCCCGAAATTCGCCCATGGCGCTTTCGATATGACCCATGAGCGTAGCGTCACGCGCGGTCAGCATCGGCTCGAGCGGTTCGAACCCGTCGAGATAGGCGGAGAGCGCGAGCTCTCGGGCGGCGTGGCTGTCGCCCGCGCGATAGGCCGCGAGGCTCAGTCGCAGCTTCGCGCGCGCAACATCAAGTGAGCCGGGGGCCTGCCGAACCACCGCTTCCGGGTGGCGGCGCAGATAGGCGATGACCGCATCGGCCTTGTCGACTCCCACATCCTTGGCGAGGGCTTCCGGCGTCAGGCCGGCCAGCGCTGTTAGATCGGGAATCTGCTGGCGAAGGCCGGGATCGGCTTTCCAGAGTCGCTCACCTTCCTTGGCAGCAACATCGGAAAAGGCAAAATGCCCCGCATAGAAGGCGACAGCCCAGCGATCATCGGTCGGCAGCGACGAAAAGCTCTGCATCGCGGTGCCGTCGATGCCCTGATCGATCACCTGATACAGCGCGAAGGGGCTGCGCTGGCGGGCGCGGGCGGCATCGGTGAACGCGATTGGCGGCGTGGCGAGCTTGGCGGCGTTCGGGCCATGGCCATCGCCGGCAGGGCCGTGGCAGCTCGCACAGTTCTGCGCGAAGAGCGTCGCGCCACGGGCGAAATCGGGTGCCTTGGCCGGTGCAAGCGGGACCGGATAGGCTTTGAGCAGATCAGCGGCGAGACCATGGGCAAGATCGGCAACCTGGTTCGGTGAGCCTTTCACTGCCACGACCGCCTGAAGCCGTGCCGCACGATCGATAAGCTTGCTGCGCTCGGGTGTTGGCGGCAGCGTCGCGAGGCGCGCAGAGACCGACGCTGCAAACTCGGTCATTTCGCTATACTCGGACGCGCTCTTGATCTTGCCGCCGGAGACCGCGCCGCCATAGTCTACCGCCATGTAGTCGAGAAGCCGCCACGCGGTCTGAACGTCAGACGTTTCGGCTTGAGCGATTGCGCTTGCGCCCAGTGTACAGGCGGCAGCACCAAGCACCGCCAACATGCGGAGTGCCCATCGGTGGAGTGAGGGTGCTCGCCCGCGAATCGACCAAAGGCGGAGACTGCTCGAGGACGTAAACATCCGCTTTCTTTAGACCCTCTAGCAGCTAGAGGGTCAAGCAGTTTTTTGCGACTAGTTTGCATTAGCGCAGATAGCCGCAAAAGCAATCCTGAGTCTGTCGCCCTCCTAGCCACCCGCCGCGGAATCCGGCGCCAGGGTTTCGATGATGCGGCATTCCGAAATGGTGCCGTGCCCACACTGGACGATCACGCTGCTTAATTCAGACCGTAGAGTATTCAGGTCCCGAAGCTTTCGGTCGATCTCGGCAAGATGTTCGCGAGCGATCGTATCCACGGCCTTGCACGAGATGTCCTTCTGGTCAGCGAGTTTGAGAAGCTCCTGGACCTGGCCGATCGAGAAACCCAGCGCGCGTGCGCGGCGGATGAAGCTGAGCCGGGCGAGATGCTGCGCAGAGTAGGCCCGATAATTGCCCTTCGTCCGCCCGGGCGGGGCAAGCAAGCCCACGCTCTCATAGTAGCGAATTGTCTCTACCTTCGTTCCGGTCGCGGTGGCGAGCTTTCCGATGCTGAGTAGCTCGACGGACATATCGTTTGACCCTCTAGTGACTTCAGGCTTTATAGAGGATGTCATGTCGAAGAGTCGAGGTGACGATATGGTCGAGCAAACCGACGCGCGCGCTATAGCGATGGGCCGCTGGTGGCGCTTCAAGGTCCGCGGGCTCGACTGCCAGAATGAGGTTCGGCTTCTCAAGGAGGTCCTCGTCCCCCTTGTCGGAGACGAGCAACGTCTGTCGTTCCAGCCGAAGCACGGTTTCCTTGATATCGATGTCGAGGCCGGCATCGGAGTGGAGGCGGTAATCGCGGCCGTATCGACCACCGGGATGACAGCCGAATTGCTAACCGCGAATGCGTTCACCGAGGATAAAGCAGAGGCCGGCGGTTGCAGCAGCTGCTCGGGCGAACCGACGCCTGTCGAACAGATGCTTCCGGACCGTCCGGACAGCGTCATCTTCAAGATCCAAGGCATGGACTGCGGTGACGAAGTCGCGGTTCTCAAGCGCGAAGTCGGGCCGATCGTCGGGTTGGGGAACCTGTCGTTCGATCTCATCAATGGCCGCATGTCGATCGCGGGTGCTTCCGACGCCTTACATCACACCGAAATATTGAAGGCGGTCGAGCGCACCGGCATGCGCGCCGAACTCTGGAAAGAAGGCGTGAACAGTGCCGGCGCGCAAGCCGAGCAGCGTCGGCGCCGCATCCAGGCCGCGCTGACGATCGCGAGCGGCGTGTTGGTGGTGGCGGGCTTTGCGATCCATGCCCGCGCGAGCGGCCTCGCCGCGGTGCTGCACGAGAGTCTGGCGCGGGAGGCTCATCCTCCCCTCCTCGCCATGCTCGCCTATTCCCTGGCGATCCTCTCGGCGGTTCGGTACGTCGCCCCCAAGGCGGTCCTCGCGGCGCGGCGGCTCCGGCCGGACATGAACCTGCTCATGATCGTCGCGGTGGCGGGCGCCCTCGGCATTGGGCAATGGTTCGAAGCGGCGACCGTGGCGTTCTTTTTCGCGCTTGCGCTCGCGCTCGAGGCATGGAGCCTTGGACGTGCCCGCCGCGCCGTCGCGGCGCTCATGGACATCGCGCCTGACTCTGCCCGGATACGGGATGCCGCAGGCGTCGAGAAGGATGTGCCGGTCGCTGATGTTGCGGTCGGCACGCAGGTGATCGTTCCGCCCGGCGGAAAGATTCCGCTCGATGGGCGCGTCGTTGCGGGGACGAGCGCGGTCGATCAGGCGCCGATTACAGGTGAAAGCGTCCCCGTCACCGTCGCGCAAGGCGCAACGGTCTTTGCCGGGACCATCAACGGCATGGGCGCGATCGAGATCGTAACGACCCGGCCGGCCTCCGACACGACACTCGCCCGTATCGTGCGCATGGTCGGCGAGGCGCAGAGCAAGCGTGCGCCGACCGAACAGTGGGTGGAGCGCTTCGCGCGGATCTACACGCCGGTCGTGATGGCGCTTGCGCTGGCGGTGTTCCTGGTGCCGCCGCTTCTGCTCGGGGGAAGCTCGGCCGCCTGGTTCTATCAGGCGCTGGTGTTGCTTGTCATCGCCTGCCCCTGCGCACTCGTCATCTCGACCCCCGTCAGCATCGTCGCGGGGCTGACCGGCGCAGCCCGGCAGGGCGTGCTGGTCAAAGGCGGCGTCCATCTCGAAACGCCTGCCCGCATCACCGCGATCGCCATGGATAAGACGGGCACGCTCACGCTTGGACGTCCCAAGGTGATCGAACTGATCCCGCTTGGCGGCCGGGACGAACTTGAACTGCTGGCGGTTGCGGCTGCTATCGAAGCGCGAAGCGAGCACCCGATTGCGCGTGCGATCCTCGATGCCGCAGCGGAACGCGGCGTTGACGTGGTCCCCGCAAAGGCCGTGACGGCGTTGCCCGGCAAAGGCGTCGTTGGCGCGATCGATGGTCGCGAGGCCTGGGTCGGATCTCCCGGCTATCTTGGAGAGCGACTTGGGGACGCCGGCGATGATGCGCTTGCCGTCCAATTGCATCGCATAGCCGCCGCGGGACTGACCGGGATTATTGTCGGTGAGGCAAAGTCGGTCATCGGATTGATTGCGGTCGGTGACGCGATGCGTCCCGAGGCCCGACAGATCGTCGCGCAACTGCATGAACTTGGCATCGCGCAGATCGTCATGCTGACCGGAGACAGTCGCGCGCCTGCCGAGGCCATCGCGCGCGAGACCGGCGTGGATGAGGTTCACGCCGAGCTGCTTCCCGAACAGAAGGTCGAGGCGATAGAAAGGCTGGTAGCGCAGCACAACCTTGTCGCCATGGTCGGTGACGGCGTCAATGATGCGCCGGCGATGGCGCGCTCGGGCCTCGGCATCGCCATGGGTGCGATTGGCAGCGATGCGGCGATCGAGACGGCGGATATCGCGCTGATGCAGGACGATCTCTCCCGCCTGCCGTGGCTCATTCGGCATTCCAGGGCGACGCTCGCCGTCATCCGGCAGAACATCGGCTTCTCACTGACGGTAAAGCTCGTTTTCGCAGGTCTGACTCTGCTTGGCATGGCCTCGCTCTGGGGCGCGATCGCGGCGGATGTCGGCGCTTCGCTCCTGGTCGTGCTCAATGGTATGCGTCTTGTCGGTCGCGACCAGCGAGTTCGATAATCCGGTTACCCAGGCAGCGAAGCAACGATCTACGCTCACCCACCACCCAATAGGACCGCACTGCTATGACCGGACAATGTGCCGCGGGCGTCGACACGGGCTTCGTGACACTGGGCTATGCCAAGGTCGCCTTCTTGGGCGTGGTGCAAGGTATCACCGAACTCCTGCCGATTTCGTCAACAGCCCATATGCGGGTCGTCCCGGCTCTGTTGGGATGGCGGGATCCCGGCTCGGCTTTTTCAGCCGCGATGCAGCTCGCCGCGCTCGCCGCGGTCATCAGCTATTTCTGGCAGGATGTCCGCCGCCTAGCGGTCGGTTCAGTATCGGCAATCGGTCGTCGGCAGTTCGCTGATCCTGATCTTCGTCTGGCAATCTGGATCGCTCTCGCGACGGTCCCGATCGTGCTAGCGGGCGCTCTGCTGTCGAACAGCCTCAACACATGCAACTCGCCCTTTCGCGCCTTGCCGGTGATCGGTTGGGCTTGCATCGCGATGGCAGTGCTGATGGGTCTCGCCGAGATTTTGGCACGCCATCGCCGTGGCATCGAGGCTTCATCGCTGGCCGATGCGCTGCTCGTCGGTCTCGCGCAGGTTGGCGCACTCATCCCCGGCGTATCGCGCTCCGGATCGACCCTCACCGCCGCGCTCGCGCTCGGATTCAAGCGCGAAGAAGCGGCCCGGTTCTCATTCCTGCTTGGCATCCCGGCGATCGCGCTCGCCGGGTTCAAGGAGCTGTGGGAACTTCATCGGGTGGGACTCGACCTGCATGGCTGGTCTGTGCTGGCACTCGGCCTCTTTACCGCCTCGATCTCGGCCTTTGTGGCTATCTGGGCGCTGATGCGATTCCTCGAGCGCTTTTCTGCATGGCCATTCGTCGTCTATCGCGGGATGCTCGGCGTCCTTCTGCTCCTTACGACCGCCAACATCTTATAGTGTCGGAACTTCAATTGCCCTGAAGATCGAGACCGTGTGAAGTGCGCTGAGACCAACCGTATTTAACTGGCCTTGCGGAAGCGAAGTCAGGTCCGCATGCCCTCCTTCCCCCCCGCGCGCCGAGCCGGGGGGATGGCGCGCTTGACGTCGTAGGCGCGACGAAAGGCAAAGCGCTCGCGAATTCATCACCAGCTCGTGAAGCCTCAAATCGCGTTGACCGGCAAGCGTAGGTAAACATGTCCCGAAGGCGAAGCCGGCGGCATTTCACCGGCGCGAATGTTTACCTGCAGGGAGGGCAGAATGAGCAGCGGCGCTTCGAGCCCGGCGTCGCGAGCTTTGCGCATTGCCACGAATTCGGCCTCTCCAACACCATCACGAACATGAAGGTTGTTGCTTCGGTGCTCGGCGACGCTCGCCTCCCAAGCAGGTTTGGCGCGGGATGCCGGGGGATAGTCATGCCCGGTGAAAACGCGCGTCGCGGCGGGCAGGTCGAGTATTTTGCGGATCGAGCGATAAAGCGTTGCGGCATCGCCGCCGGGGAAATCCGCCCGGGCAGTGCCGTAGTCCGGCATGAACACTGTGTCGCCGACGAACGCGGCATCACCGATCAGATAGCTGACGCAGGCGGGCGTATGTCCCGGCGTGTCCATGACATGCAAGTTCTGCTCACCGAGCGGCAGCACATCGCCTTCGCGCACGAGCCGATCGAAAGCGCTGCCGTCGCGTGCGACGTCATTCGCCTCGAACAGATCGCCGAAGATCGCCTGAACCTCGGTGATGCGCGCGCCGATGACGACCGGGGCGCCGGTCTGCGCCCGCAGATAATGCGCGGCGGAAAGATGGTCCGCATGGGCATGGGTTTCCAGCAAATAGCGCAGATCCAGTCCCTGCTCGCGGACCGCCGCCAGCAGCGCGTCCGCACTGGCAGTGCTGGTACGCCCATTGCGCGCTGTGAAATCCAGCACCGGATCGATGATCGCGGCCGCCTTGGTCGCAGGATCATGGACGATGTAACTGACGGTATTGGTCGCGGGATCGAAGAACCCTTGCACGGCGGGCCTGGCTGCGGAGACGGGGAGAGCATGAGACACGAGGTTACCTCCTAATATCCTTCATATTAACACTTGCTAAATTAGAATCAATGAATATAATTGGAGCATGCTCGATCTCGCCAAATTCGACCTGACAACCTTCGAGGCCAACGCTGCTCGCGCCGCCACGCTCCTGCGCGTGCTCGCCAACGAGCGGCGACTGATGATCCTGTGTCAGCTTGCCGATGGGGAACTCTCCGTAGGTCAGATCCAGCCGCGCGTCGGGCTTAGCCAGTCCGCGCTGTCGCAGCATCTGGCGTTGCTGCGTGAAGAGGGCATCGTTGCTACCCGGCGCGCTGCGCAAACCATTTATTACCGAATTGTCGATCCGGCCGCGCTGCGCGTCATCGCCACGCTCGCCGAACTGTTCTGCCCAACCGATGAGGAGCCAACGCCATGACTGCGGGTCTGATCCCACTCTCGCCCGACGACACCCGCCGTCGGCTCGCAAATGGCAGCGCCATTTTGGTCGATATCAGGGAACCGGACGAATTTTCCCGACGCCATATTCCCGGCGCGGTTTCCCAGCCGCTATCGGGTTGGGAGGCGGCCCGCCTGACTGTCGAGCCCGATCGTGAGGTCATTTTCACCTGCCGGTCAGGCATGCGCACGGCTGGAGCCTGTGATCGCCTCGCCGCGCGCGTCTCCGGCCAGGCCTATGTGCTTCAGGGCGGCATCGACGCGTGGAGCAAGGCGGGCCTGCCGGTCGCCGTGGACGCCAAGGCACCGCTGGAAATCATGCGGCAGGTCCAGATTGCGGCGGGCCTGCTCGTCCTCATCGGAGTCATCCTTGGCTTCGTCGTGGCACCCGGCTGGTTCGGCCTGTCCGCCTTTGTCGGCGCGGGCCTGACCTTTGCCGGGGCCACCGGCTTTTGCGGTATGGCGCGGCTTCTGATGCTGGCCCCCTGGAACCGCCGCGCTCGCGCTGCCTGACATCGTGACGGAAACGCTCCTCCTTGCGGCCCTCGGCGGCGTCCTCATCGGCCTGCTGCTCACCGTCTTTGGCGGCGGGGGCTCGGTATTGGCGACGCCCTGGCTGATCTATGTGGTGGGCGTCGCGGATACGCATGTGGCCATCGGCACCTCTGCCGCGGCCGTCGCGGTCAACGCCGCCACCGGCCTTGCCGCCCAGGCGCGTGCGGGCACCGTCAAATGGCCCTGTGCCAGCGTTTTTGCTGCGGCCGGACTCGTCGGCGCACTGACCGGAGCGCAGGTCGGAAAGATGATCGACGGTGCGGCCCTGCTGCACTGGTTCGCATTGGCGATGATCGCGATCGCCATCTCGATGCTGATGCCGCGCAAGAGTGAGGGTGACCCCGGCGTCCGTTTGACCCCGCCGATGGTGTGGAAGCTGGCTCCTGTGGGCTTGGCAGCCGGCTTCGCGGCCGGATTCTTCGGCATCGGCGGCGGCTTCCTGATTGCGCCCGGCCTCATGGCCTCGACCGGCATGACGCTTGCCAACGCATCGGCGTCCAGCCTCGTGTCCGTCACCCTGTTCGGCGGGGCAACGAGTATCAGCTACTCCGTCTCGGGATTGGTCGACTGGGCACTGTTCACCCCGTTGGTGGCGGGCGGTGTCGCGGGTGCGACGCTGGGCTTGCCGGTTTCGCGCTGGCTCGCCACGCGCGTGACGGTCGCGCGAAGCGGCTTTGCTGCCATGGTGGTCGCGGTCGGTCTTTACATCTTGCTTAAATGAAGGAGAGGCAACTTAACCGGCGACCGCCTTCGACTAACAGTGCCTTACTGCAATGGCCCGTAAGGGGGTGATCAGCATGCGCGCCGCATTCGGTCATTGCCTGTCATCTCAACCGCACATCGGAGACAAACATTGAGCTATTATTTTGCCAAGACGCTGTCGATGGGCTTCACCGAAGCAGTCCAGCGTGCGACCGAGGCCCTGAAGCAAGAGGGTTTCGGGATCATAACCGACATCGACATCAGCGCGACTTTCAAAAAGAAGATCAACGTTGATTTCCGCGAATATCGCATTCTTGGCGCCTGCAATCCATCGCTGGCCCATGAGGCGCTTCGGATCGAGGACAAGGTTGGGACCATGCTCCCGTGCAATGTGATTGTGCAGGATGTCGGCAACGGACAGGTCGAGGTGGCCGCGATCGATCCCGTTGCCTCAATGCAGGCGATCGATAATACAGAACTGAAATCGGCAGCTCAGCAGGTCAGGGACAAGTTGCAGCGCGCGATCGCCTCCCTCTGACGAGAGGGGCGGCGCGGACCTACGGCCCAACCTCCAGGTCCTTGCGTTTCTGCAGATATTCCTCGCGATCGAGGTCGCCCCGCGCGTAGCGTTCGTCAAGGATCTCCAGCCCGCTGCGTTTCTCGAGCGGCGCGTCGGAGCGGCCTTTGCGGACCAGCAGGATTACGCCGAAAACCAGGAATGCAAGCAAGGTCAAGGGGATGATCGCGTGCATCACCCCCCAACCGGCGGTCCAATATGCTGAGCCACAGGCTCGGTCCCACCACATCATCTTAGCGGGCCGGGCGATAGAAGCCCGAATGACGATCGACCGTGTAGCGCTCGACCAGCGAATTGCCTTCCGCCGTCACGATGTCGGCGGTGATCGTGTTGGCGTCGGTTTCCACGACCCGGCCAACCTTGAGGCGGGTGTTCTGATTCCATTGAAGCCATTGCTCGAGATTGGCGCGGACATCGGCGATCGAAAGGTTCAGATTGGCCTGCCGCTGATTCCACATCATCCCGCAGTGGGGGCACCCATTGGGACCCATCATGCCCGGACCCATCATCCCGGGGCCCATCATCCCCGGACCCATCATGCCCGGACCCATCATTCCCGGACCCATCATCGTGCCGGGGCCGCCGTTCGACTGCGCGCCGGCCGGAACGGCCAGCACAAGGGAAGAAGCGGTCAAAGCCAATATGGTCGTAATCTTGCGCATCGAAACCATGATCATGCCCTCCAGTGATCTGCAATTCGGGGCCGAAGATCATGGAACAACGAATTTGGCTCTATCCGTAAATGTCCCAAGCCAACTCGCTTTGGTCGACGGCCTCACGGGATAGAATCGGTCCCTTTGGCCGGTGCGTCATTGCGCGATATCAAACGTGCATTTTTTCAGCATCGGCCGGCGAAGCTGCCTCCGCAGGCCGATGCTGCATCATAATGGTGAGGCGGTGGCGAACGGCACCACGATCAACTGGTCAGGGCTGCGTGTGGATCGCAGTCACTTCACCCGCATTACCTGTCAGCGTGAGGTCGAAATCGACCTTGTCGCCGACCTTGGCCGCATCGGTGATCGCAGGCGCCGCCTTGAACGCCATCGCCATCGCCGGCCAATTGGCTTCGGGGATCGGGCCATGGTTAAGCGTGATCGTGCCCGCCGTCTTGTCGATCGCGGTGACGGTGCCGTGGCCCTTGGCCTTGATCGCGGTGCGCGCCGCTGGCGCCATCGCCATGTTGCCCATGTCGCCGCTCATGGTCGCGGCGGGCGCCGCCTGGTTGGTCTCGGCCGCAACGGGCGTCTCCGCCTTCTTGCCGCAGGCGGCGGTCAGGGCGGCGAGGCCGAGGGCAATGGTCAGTCGTGCACGGTTCATGGTCTTCTCCTTCATGAAATGAGAGGTTGAGGTAAGGGCTTGCTCTTCGGCCGCCGGAGCAAAAGATAGGCGGCAGGAAGGACGAACATCGACAGCAGCGGCGCGGTCAGCATGCCTCCGATCATCGGCGCAGCGATCCGGCTCATCACTTCGGAGCCAGCGCCCGAGCCGAGCAGGATCGGCAGCAAGCCTGCGAGGATCACCGCGACGGTCATTGCCTTCGGCCGGACACGCAGCAGCGCGCCTTCACGCACCGCCGCCTCGACCTCGGCAGCATCCGAATGGTTCTCGCGCTCCTCCAATGCGTTCTTGAGATAGATCAGCATCACCACGCCGAACTCGGCGGAGACGCCAGCGAGCGCGATGAACCCGACTCCGGTCGCGACCGACTGGTTGAAACCGAGCAGGTAGAGCGTCCAGATCCCGCCGGTCAGCGCGAACGGCAGGGTCCCCATGATCAGCGCGGCTTCATCGAACCGTCCGAAAATCAGGTAAAGCAGTACGAAGATGATCAACAGCGTTGCCGGTACGACCAATTTTAGCTTGTCGACTGCCCTCTCGAGGTATTCGAACTGGCCAGAATAAGCGAGGCTGACGCCGGGCGAAAGCCTGACCTGTTTCGCCACCGCGCGTTGCAGGTCGCCGACTACCGAGGCGAGGTCGCGCCCGCGCACGTCGACATAGACCCAGGTCGAGGGCCGTGCGTTCTCGGTCTTGAGCATCGGCGGCCCCTCTGCGATCGATATATTTGCCACCGTGCCAAGCGTGATCTGTTGTCCCGACGGGGTCAGAACCGGCAAGGTGCGCAGCCCTTCAAGGCTGTCGCGCAGCTCACGCGGATAGCGCACGCTGATCGGATAACGCGCAAGCCCCTCCACTGTCTCGCCGATCGTCTCCCCGCCGATCGCGCCCGAGACGATCGCCTGAACGTCGGCGACGTTCAACCCGAGCCGAGCGGCGGCCGCCCGGTTGATGTCGACGTCGACATAACGTCCACCAGTCAGCCGTTCGGCGAGCGCCGAGCTGACGCCGGGTACGGTCTTGGCCACCGCCTCGACGTCATGCGCGACGCGATCAAGCTGGGCGAGATCGGCACCCGACACCTTGACCCCGATCGGGCTCTTGATGCCGGTGGCGAGCATATCGATGCGATTCCTGATCGGCGGCACCCAAACATTGGCGAGGCCGGGGAGCTTCACCGTGCGATCAAGCTCCTCGACCAGCTTGTCGGGCGTCATCCCCGGCCGCCACTGATCGCGTGGCTTGAACTGGATCGTGGCCTCGAACATCTCCAGCGGCGCCGGATCGGTTGCAGTCTCCGCGCGCCCGGCCTTGCCGAACACGCTCTCGACCTCAGGCACGGTCTTGATCAGCCGATCGGTCTGCTGGAGCAGTTGCGACGCCTTCGCCGCCGAAAGGCCGGGAAGCGCTGACGGCATGTAGAGCAGGTCGCCCTCGTCCATATTCGGCATGAACTCACCGCCAAGGCGTGTGAGCGGCCAGGCCGTGGTCGCAAAGGCGAGTGCCGCGATCAGCAGCACTGTCTTCGGTCGCTGCATCGTCCAGTCGAGCGCGGGTCGATAGATATTGGTCAGCCAGCGATTGACCGGGTTCGACTGCTCGGGCGGGATTTTTCCCCGGATCAGCAAACCCATCAGCACCGGCACCAGGGTCACCGACAGGATCGCCGCTGACGCCATCGCATAGGTTTTGGTGAAGGCGAGCGGTGCGAACAGCCTGCCCTCCTGTCCTTCGAGCGTGAACACGGGAATGAAGGACAGCGTGATGATCAGCAGGCTGAAGAACAGCGCCGGTCCGACCTCGGCAGCAGCTTCGGTGATGACGATCCAGCGCATTTCGCCTTCGAGATGCTTGTCCGGGTGATCCTGCTCCCAGCGCTCGATCTTCTTGTGGGCATTCTCGATCATGACCACGGCCGCATCGACCATCGCACCGATGGCAATGGCGATGCCGCCGAGCGACATGATGTTGGCGTTCACCCCCTGGAACCGCATCACGGTAAATGCCGCGAGGACGCCCAGCGGCAAGGTCAGGATCGCGACCAGCGCCGAGCGAACATGCCAGAGGAACAGGCCGCAGACGATCGCGACGACGATGAACTCCTCGATCAGCTTGTGGGTGAGATTCGCGACGGCGCGGTCGATCAACTGTGAACGGTCATAGACCGTCACCACATCGACGCCGGGCGGCAGACTCTTCTTGAGGTCCGCCAGCTTGTCCTTGACCGCCGCGATCGTTTCCCGGGCGTTCTTGCCCGAGCGCAATATCACCACGCCGCCGGCGACCTCGCCTTCGCCGTTCAATTCGGCGATGCCGCGCCGCATTTCGGGGCCGATCTGGATCGTGGCGACATCGCCTAGCCGCACGGGCACGCCGCCCGCAGCGGTTCTGAGCGGGATCGCGCGGAAATCGTCGAGCGTCTTCAGATAGCCCGAGGCGCGGACCATATATTCGGCCTCGGCCATCTCCAGCACCGAGCCGCCCGCTTCCTGATTGGCCTGCTGGATCGCCTGGACCGCTTGGCTGTGGGTAATCCCATAGGCGGCGAGCTTCACCGGATCGAGCAGCACCTGGTACTGCTTCACCATCCCACCGATGCTGGCAACCTCGGCGACGCCCGGGACGGTCTTCAACTCGTAGCGCAGGAACCAGTCCTGAAACCCGCGAAGCTGGGCAAGATCGTGCCGGCCGGTTTTGTCAACCAGCGCATATTCATAGACCCAGCCGACCCCGGTCGCGTCTGGACCGAGCGCACTACGCGCGCTCGCCGGCAATCGTCCCTGCACCTGGTTGAGATATTCGAGTACGCGGCTGCGCGCCCAATAGAGATCGGTGCCGTCCTCGAAGATCACATAGACGAAGCTGTCGCCGAAGAAGGAATAGCCGCGCACCGTCTTGGCGCCGGGGACCGAGAGCATGGTGGTGGTGAGCGGATAGGTGACCTGATTCTCGACGATCTGCGGCGCCTGTCCCGGATAGCTGGTGCGGATGATGACCTGGGTGTCGGAGAGATCGGGCAGCGCGTCGATCGCGGTCGATCGCACCGCCCAGACGCCTACACCGATGAGGGCCAGCACGCCGATCAGGACGAAGAAGCGGTTCTTGACCGACCAGCGGATGAGATGGGCGATCATTGGTCGGCAACCTTCGCCAAACGCCGGATCGTCGGTCCGGCCGGTGGCTGGTCGAAGCCGAAGCGGACGCGATCGCCAGTCTTCAGGCCCCGCGCGATCTTCGGGTCTGGAAGTTGGAAGGTCATCGTCATTGCCGGCCAGCCGATGGCGGGCACCGGCTCATGGCTGAGCGTCACCGAAGTGGTGGTGATCTGTTCGATCTTGCCGACGGTCTCGTACAGCGCGGCTACAGCTGTGGGTTTGGCAATTGCCGGCGGCGCGCTGCCACCGATCGGCCGCGCTTCGACGCCGGACAAACTCGCCTCGGAGTCGATCAGGAACTGGCCCGAGGCGACGATCTTTTCACCTTCGCTTAGGCCAGCCAATATCTCGGTATCGTCACCGGATTCGCGCCCGGTTTGTACCTCGGCGGGGCGGTAACGCCCCTTGTCGAGCGCGAGCATCACCAACGTCCGCTTGCCGGTGCGGATCAGCGCCTCGGACGGCACCAGCAATGCCGGCTGCGTACTGCCGCCGAACGACACGGTCGCGAACATGCCGGGCCGCAAGCGCCCGCCGCGGTTGGGCAGCTCGATCCGCACCGTGAGCGTCCGGCTGTCGACCTGAGTCGTGGGCAGGATCGCCGAGACACGCCCGGAGATGGTTTCGCCGGGGAAGGCTGCAAGCGCGGCTCGCACCGCTTGTCCAGGCTTCAAGGGACCGGCGACCGCTTCGGGCACGGCGGCATTCAACCAGACCGTGCCGAGCCCGTTGACCTCGGCAAGCGTCTGGCCTGCCATCAAGGTCATGCCGCCCCGCACGTTCAACGTCTTGATCACGCCGCCCGTGGGCGTGGAGATGGTGATCACATTATGCGGTCGTCCGGTTTGCTCGACCGATGCGATCGTGCCGGAGGGCATGCCGAGCAGCATGAGCCGTTGACGCGCGGCCTGGATCAGAGCGGCGTTGCCGGTGCGGCGGACCGCCAGAAACTCGGTCTGTGCGCCGCCCCATTCCGGCACCAGAACATCGGCAAGCGGCGCGCCTGCACCGATCACATCACCAGGTGCGCGGCCATAGACACGGGAAACGAAGCCGCCTGCACGCGCCTGAACGATCGCAACGTCGCGCTGGTTGAAGTCGATCGTGCCGGTGGCGGTGAGACTGCTCGCCAATTCGCCGCGCCGCACAGCCACCGTTCGCATCCCGAGCGCCTGGGAGGCGGACGGGTCGATCGATATTCCCGGCTGTGCCGCGCTTGCCCCCACCTCATCCGCATAGCGCGGGATTGTTTGCATTCCCATCGACGACAGGCCTGGACCGTCATGATGCTCAGCGGGGATCATCGGGTCATACCAATAGAGGATCTTGCGTGCCGGCGGTTTGGCGGCCGTAGCGTCGGGTGATCCTCCTCTCCATTCAGAGATGGTGAAACCGACCCCGCCAGCGGCGACCGCGAGCAGCGCCGCGGCACCGAAAAGGCCGCCCCGAGGGATTGTGAAATGGCTCATTGCGATTCGCTCCGATACGTAAGGTTCAGTCGAACACCGTCAGCAGCGACAAGGGCTTCACGGTCGAGAGTGTTGAGGGTGACGTCGGCAAGGGCCGCATAGGCATCCGCGATATCGACAAGATTGGCGCGACCTGCCCCGTAGCTTGCCGTCTCCAACGTCACCCGCTGCTCGGCGAGTGGCAGCAATGTGTCCCGCGCGCGCAGCCACTGTTCATGATGCATGATATGGTCCGCAAGATCGGTTTCGAGATCAGCGGCCAGCGCCCGCAGGGCCGCGTCGCGTTCGGCCAGGATGCGTCCGGCATTCTCCTGGGCCGCCGCAATGCCCGCATTCTGTCGACTGCGGGTGAAGAAGGGCAGACTGACCGTCACACCGGCTGACACATAATCTCCAAAACGAGGGTCGCGGCGTTGATAGGCAAGGTTCACCCCGAAGTCGGAACGGCGGTTGGCATCGGCCATACGCACATCGGCCATTGCCTGACCGGACTGGGCGTCGATCATTGCCATGGTGGGAAGGCGATCCAGGCCAGCGCGCAGTTCGGCCCCATCGACAGGGAAGTCGGGAATAGATCCGGCAATTTCAGGCGCCGGGTCACCCGTCCATCGCGTCAGAGCAGCCCGTGCCCGCGCTATGTTTGAGACCAGTTCGCTGCGACGATCTTCTAATGAGGCGATAGCCTGTCGGCCGGCAAGAGTCTGCGCAGGCCGGGCATTGCCCGACGCGACGGCACTGGGCGTTGTCCGCACCACGCGCTCCAGACGGGCTAGAAGATCATCAAGCGCGGTCAGCCGGCGCTCGGCATAGGCAAGGTTGATCCAGGCAAGCGCAGTGCCGACCTCAACCGAACGCGCCTCAAATGCGGTGTCGGCATCTGCAGCCTTGATATCGCTGTCAGCGCGGGCGCGTTGCGCACGGCGCTTGGCGAGGTTGGGAATATCCTGGGACACGCCCACCCGCGCCATCGTGAAATTGTCCTGCCCGGGAGCAAACGCCAATGGCCCCGAGATCGGGAAACTGTCGAGCCCAACGGCCAGAGTCGGATCAGGTAGCGATCCGGCGCCGCCACGAGCGGAACGAGCGGCCTCGGCGGCGAGCGCCTTGGCCTTGATCGACGGCGCTTCCTGCCGCGCGCGCTGGAGCGCAGCGTCGAAAGTGAGGGGACCAGCGAATGCAACGCCGGGGATCGCCGCGAGCAGCGGCAGACAAACAAACAATCGCATGGAAAACTCCTGATCGGAGGATCAGGCCGGCGTCGCGCACTCTGGCAGGCATGTCAGTGGCGGCGGGATGGGGGCAATCCCGCCGCCACTGCTGGCCTGGCCGTCTATGCGACCTTACACGGCCAGAGGCTGTGCCTAGCCGGCCGAGGGAGCCGACGAAGGCGATGCCATGCTATGCATCTCCTTCATGCAGTCCGCCGCGCTCATCTTCATCATGTCGCAGTTGCAGTTCGCCATCTGCGGAGCATCGGGCACCCAGACGCGACGGGGGCTCATAGATGGCGCACGCGGGCCATAGTTTGGCGATTGACGCCATTCATAATGGCCAGACTGCGAGTTTGTGTTGGGTTCGCCGGCGAAAGCGGCAACGGGAGCGGCAAGCGCAATGCCCAGCAGGGCATAGAAAACACGGTTCTTCATGACTGTAATCCTTGGGCAAAATATCGTGGTAGCCGCGGGTCAGACAGGATTTTCAGATGCGCGATAGACGCAAGAATCCTGTCAGCCTGGCAGCCGGTGTCGATCAGCCAAGGAGAGTCGGTGGTTCCGGTTCGGGAGTGAGGTCACTGCCGTGCAGGACAGTGATGGTTGCCCAGAAGGGCAGAGCTGGACTGGCTTCGCGTGCTTCCAGCATAGGCGCGTCATTACGAACGGCCAGCGGAACGACGCAGCCCATGGCCGCGATGCATTCCAGGGTCATGCCCTTGCAAGGCTTCTGAGCAGGTTGTTGCTGCTGTGCCATTATCTTCATGCAGTCTTCCGACATCCCAGCCACGGCCTGCACAGACGTGGCCATTGGGGCGGACATCGCAGGCGGAGCGGACGCAAAGGCCGCCGCTTGGCCAATCAAGCCAACCATGGCTCCCAGAAGGAGAAGAAGTTGCAAAACGCGTTTCACAGCCGTTATTTATTACGCCTCGTAGCATCAAAGATCAACGAGATGGTCACCCGCCGTGTCGGGCAAATACCGTCTGACCCGCCGATCCGAAGGCGATGACAGAGTAGGGTTGTGGTTTTTGGCCGGGGACTTCCATCCCCGGAGAACCCAGCGGCATGCCCGCTACGGCCAATCCCTTTACGCCCTTCGGGCGCTTCGCGATCGCGCGCTTCATGTCGGCAATGGGAACGTGGCCCTCGAAAACTATGCCATCGACAATTGCAGTATGGCATGATGCCAGCGCAGCGGGCACGCCTTGAGCGCGTTGAAAGCGGCCGCGTTGCTGGTCGTCGACGATATTGACGCTTTGTCCAAATTGTCTGCGCACCTGGGCCGCCCACTGTTCGCAGCAACCGCAACCAGGGTCACGATGCATGATGATCGGGGCAGCTTCGGCGCTGGCGACGGAGAAGGCTGCTATGAACGCAGCGAGGGCAAATTTGAGTGTCATACGATCCCTTATTGGTTCCCCCGCCCCTGGGCGGGGGAGGAAAGGTCTATTGGGCGCGCTTGTTGTGGGCTCTCAGCCAGCCTTGAAGCTCGCCCACTTCTCGCGTTTGCTCGGTGATTGACTTGTTCGCCATCATTCGGACCTGCGCGTCCTTGGTGTCGCGCAAAACGATGCGTGACATCGCAATCGCACCGCGATGATGCTCGATCATCTTGCGCACCCAGGTCTCCGTTGCATCGCTGCCCGTGGCGGACATCATCTTCTGATGCATCTCCATTTCTGCAGGCGGGTAAGGATTGGCTGGCGTGGGGTTCATGGTCTGGCGCATGTCCATCTTGCTATGGTCCATGCCCTGCATTTGGGCGATCGCCGGCGCGGCCACCAATCCAGCGATGATGATGGGGACTATTTTCTTCACAATTCTCTCCTCAGCGCCCCGCATTGATAATACGCATGGGCGCGCCATTTCCCTCGTGAGGCGGCACAAAATTTACGGGAACGGGAGCGCGAAGCCTACTTGCGGGCTAGAATAGCCTTCATTTCATCGATTTCGCGGCGCTGAGATTCCTCGATGCCGCTGCACAGACGAACGATTTCCGGATCCTTCAAGGAGGCCTCGCGGCACATCAGGATCGCGCCCGAATGATGCGGGATCATCGATCGGAGGAATGCTGTATCGCCGATCGTTGTTTGCGTGCGGATGAGGGCAAATGATCCGGCGAATATCGCAACTGACCCTAATATAAGGGCCGCGTTTGCCTTTTTCGACGGGAACATATGGCCCATCGCGAGGACCATCAGCACCACCATGGGCGCCACCATCATTAGCGTCATGTAGAGCATATTCAGGTTGTTGTAGAAGCTCCCCAAGCTGTCGATCATGACGAACATCACCAGATACATGATGACGCCGCCAACCAAGGTCTGCAGGGCGAGGCTCGCATAGGCATTTTTCATCATTGGTCGTCTCCTTTGGCCCCCGCCCCGATCCTGCTTGACTATTCAACCCGTGCGGCGTCGCTTTCGCGGCCACCGAAGATACAAAAGTGCCGAACCCGCGATCGCCAATGCGAGACCACCTGCGGCAAACGCCATCAACCACGGCGTGTTGAAATTTTCGTGGTTTTTCCAATCCATGATGTGGAGCGCCCAGAAGAAATCGTACAGGCGCCACGTTCCATTTCTCACAGCGACGATCCGACCACTATTCTGGGCAACATAGACGCGGGTCGCTTCGCGGTCAGGGAAGTCCACCCGCCAGGCCGGCAGGACGCCCTTGAATTCTGGGGTCGACGCCACAACCAGGCGCACGCTCGGCGGCTCCGACGTACCACGGTAGGCCTGTATCGCCACCGCGCGAGCCATCGCAGCGTTCACGGGACCAAGTCGACGACCTGTTTCTGCATCGTGGAGTGAGATCGTCCCATCGATAGACTCGACCTCCGCAATCTCGCGGCCGAGCAGCGCGCGATATCGGACTTCACGCACGGGTCTGGTCGCCGCGCGCAACACTAGGTCCAACGGCGCGCGCGATCTCGACTGTTCCAATATCGCCGGCGACGATCGCTCGACGAGATGTTCACCGCGGACTCGCTCGATCGGCAACAGGCTCATGACAAGACCGCTCGCAAACCAAAGCAGCAGCTGGACGCCGATAACCAGGGCTAACCAGCGATGAACGCGGCTAGCCCCGATGTGGAAGCGGAGTTTGGCGCTTCTCAGAACCAGGTCCGAACACCGATTACAAAGCTGGCCGCCTTCACGTCCCCTCCGTCTGAGCGTGCATAGTCCGCCGTCCGCCCGAACTTTCGGTCGTAAGAAACGCCGATGTAGGGGGCAAATTCGCGGCGCAGTTCGTAACGCAAACGCAGTCCCAATTCGGCGTTCGTGATGCCCGCTCCAATCCGCGTCTCCGGGACATTTTGTGCTGAAAGGTTCACTTCCAGGCGCGGCTGGAGAATGAGGCGTTGCGTGATACGCTGATCATAATAGCCCTCGATCCGCCCCAACACCTCGCCTTTGTTCGACAGAAACAGGGCAGCCTCGGTCTCAAACCAGTAAGGCGCCACCCCCTCAATACCGATCGTCGCATAAGTACGGGATGGGTTGGGTTTGAAATCGTAACGGACACCCGCCTGGAGGTTCCAATAAGGGTCGAGTGCACGACTGTAGAGCGCCTGAACTTCTGCGGTCTCCATGTAGGTGCCGCTTCTGCCAGCAAGAACGCCCTCACCCTCTGTCTTGACCACCAGCCGATCGAGATCCTTGCCGAA
>NZ_JADOUC010000004.1:0-64167 GCF_015752145.1 Sphingobium sp. JAI105
CACGCGTCGTCGACAAGCTTGCCCGCGTTCAGCTGCTCATTCTGGACGACTGGGGTACCCATAGTCTCAACGATCAGCAACGCCTTGATCTGCTCGAAATCTTCGAGGAACGGTATCGCCGCAGATCCACGCTCATCACCGCCCAGCTCCCCGTGGCGGCCTGGCACGAAATGATCGGCGAGCCCACGATCGCCGATGCTATCCTCGACCGCATCGTCCACAATGCCCATCGCATCACGCTGAAAGGAGACAGCATGCGGCGACAAAAAGCTCCGCATGGCTTGACCCAGGAAGCAAATATCGAAATCACTCAACCCTGACAGCAACCAGGCATCCACTGCCTACACCAGCTGTCCCGGATTTACTGAAGCGCTTGTCCGGGATTTAGCGAAGCAGCTGTCCGACTTTTGCGAAATACGCAGTCATGGCAGACAGCGGCCACTACAGCATCGATAGCACCACCGTTCGCGCCCATGTGTCGGCAGCGGGCGGAAAAGGGGGACTCATCGACGCGCTCTTGGCCGCTCGCGGGGCGGGTTCTCCAGTAAGCTTCACTGCCTGGCTGATGCCCTCGGGCGACCGCTCGCCTTCCATCTGACAGCCGGCGAGGCGGCAGACTGCAAGGCCTATGACGCCCTGATCGGTCGTAAGCGCCGACGGAAGGTGGCGTTGACGCGGCCTGTCAGGCTTTCCGGCGTGTTCGCGGCGCCCATTTTTTCGCGAGCGCTTCCAGCCTTGCCTCGATCAGGGGGATATCGGGCTGGGCGTTGGGATCATGGTCTTCGCCGAGGGTATCGAGCGCTTCTTCATGATACTCATGCTGGGGGTCGCCGAGCGCTTCGAGCTTTTCGGCGTAACCCCATGGGCCGCCACAGTCCTCTGGAGGCCGCATGCCTACTGCGTCGAGGATGAGTGGATATGTCAGGTGCGGGCTGGCCGGGCTGACGCGCTCGATCTTGACGCTATGCTCCCAGGCGTCGCCAAAGTCATAGAGATATCGGAAGGTCTTGCGCCTCGTATCCGCCAGGACCTGGGCGAGAGTGGCCTTACGGGCATCGAGCGGCCCGTCGAAGCCATATTCAGGATCAGGGATGCCAAAGCCAGTCTGCCCGAAGCTCATTTCCCACAGGTGAGAGTCCGTCCACGAGAAGGCGGTCTGGATGACGGTGTGCAAGCGGTCCAGGCGGATATTGAGCGGCACCTCCAGCGTTCGGCTGACGGCCGGTGTGACATCGTCCAGCGCAATCTTCATCCGCACCACAGTGCCGTTGCTCACGCAGCCTTCTCCAGATCGTTGCTCAGCTTTGATGCCTGCCATTTCCACGGCAGGAAGTCATCGATCCGATTGATCGGATGGTTGCCGATGCGCTCAATGACGTCTGTGAACCACGCTTCAGGCTCGACGCCGTTGAGCCGGCATGTGCCGGCCAGGGAGTAAAATAACGCGGCCGCCTCTCCCCCCTTCATGGAGCCGACGAACATCCAGTTCCGGCGCCCGAGCGCGACACCGCGCAGGGCATTTTCCACCAGATTGTTGCTGATCTCAAGCCGACCGTCATCGCAGTAACGGATCATGGCCTGCCAGCGGTTAAGCGGATAGCGACACGCACGCGCCAGATTGCTGTCAGACGACAAGCCTCGGTTCTGGGTTTCGAGCCAGACGCGCAGCGCCTCCAGCTTCGGCACCGCCTTGATCTGGCGGATGCGTCGTCGCTCATCGGGTGGCGCGCTCTTGATGTCGCGCTCGATGGCGAAGAGCTCGGCGATCCGCACAACCGCCTCCGCCGCGATCGGTGACGGGCTCTTGTCCAAGATGTCGGTAAATTTCCGGCGCGCGTGGCTCTTATGTCGAGATCGACATAAGAGCCATTATCCAGAGCATGGTTTTATCTGGGGCCACGCGATGCTGATGTCCGGGATCGGCGAAAAAGCTCTGCGTGGACCTCGTGATAAAATCATAGGGACCGGAGGTACAAAAGCAGATCCGGCTTTGGCTTCCAAGGCGTGGCCTTTGCGGGTTCGATGCCAGCGTGCTTCCAAAAGTTCTGTAGCGCATCGCGCTTCATCTTCAGGTTCGTTAAGATATACCGGTTCGTGGTCGCGATGCTGGAATGACCGAGATAATCGCGGATCACGGTCACGTCGGTGCCTGACTGCAGGAGCGCGACGGCGCAGCTGTGGCGGAAAACGTGAGGAGTGATGCGGTCACGCGCCAACCTTGGCCGATCCTGGACGACTGGCGAGGCATGCTTGGTAAGGATGTACGCCGCTCCATCGCGGGTCAGCGGCTGGCCGTGTCGGTTCATAAAAACATGCTGCTGACCCGCGGCACCCGACAGGTTTTGCAGGCGCCGCAACGCGTCGGCCGTCTCGCGCCATAGCGGAACGAACCGCTCCTTGCGGCCCTTCCCATGTAGTCGGGCCTGGTGTGGCGGCGTCAGTTGAAGGTCCTGCCACAGCAGGCCGGTTGCTTCGCTCACTCTGGCGCCGCAATTATAGAGGAAAAGCAGCAGCGTGTAGTCGCGCCAGCCACTGCGGGTCCGCCGATCGGGATGGGCGATGATGGCCCGCACGTCGGTTGCTTCGAGGTAAGTTGCGGGCTTTTGCCTCGCCCGCTTCGACGGCAGCGCCAGCACCTGCGTGTAACGGAGGGCATTGTCGAGATCGTTGCGCAAGAGGTGCTTGAAGAAGCTGCGAAGCGCGGCACGGCGGCAGTTGCGCGTCGCGGTGGAGTTCGATCTTCCGCCCTCGAGATGATCGAGGAACCCAGCGACGGTGTCGGCATCGAGATCCTCCAGCACAAGCGCGGCGACCTCGCGGCTGCGATGCTGGGCAATGAATTGAAACAGCAGCTTGAGCGTGTCGCGATAGGCGCGCGTCGTATGTGGGCTCGCGCCGCGCTGACGCGGCAGATAGTTGGAGAAGAACGACTCCACCAGAGCGAACAGCATCTGAGGTCCGGCCTTACTCATCGTGGCTGCCGGGCGTGTCGCATATGTTGTTCGAAGCGCGTGCTCGCGAGTTCCAGGAGTTGCGGCGTCGCCTTCAGATAGACCTCGGTCCCAATGACGTTCTGGTGCCCGAGATAGGCCGAAAGCCAAGGGAGCTTGGCGTGAATGTCAGCACCTTCCTCCGCCCATGCCGTCAGGCGGTGAACCGCGAATGCATGCCGAAACTCATATGGACGCGCTCCGACGCGCCCTTGCGCAGGCTTGATATCGAGGCGGCGCAGGAGCTTGCGAATAGCTTCGGACGCAGCGTGGGTATGGAGTGGCGCGCCGTTGAGGCGAACGAACAGCGCTTCGGAATCCACTTGACCACGATCGTGAAGTAACCGGCATCGATCATCGACATAGAGGCGAAGCTCTGCGACAAGATCGTCGCGCATGGGGACGATCCGCGTACGCCGTTTGCTGTTGCGGATGAGCAAGGTCCCACGGTCGAGATCGACATCATCCATGGTCAGACGCACCGCCTCGCCGAGCCTGAGGCCGGTGCAGTAAAGCACGAGAATCAGCCTTCGCAGCATCGATGCCCATATGAAGCGGCCTTGGTGCGCTGACGCGGCGGCGAGAATGCAGCGGATCTCGTCGCGGCTGAAAATATAAGGAAAGAACGTCGACTCCTTCACCGGCGCAAAGGCGTGCTCGGGCACATAGCTGGTGGGATCGCGACGACGGCGATGCAGGCAAAGTTGACGAATGACCCCGAACTCATTGCCGAGCGTGACGGCCTTGCGGTCGGGCAAGCGGCCACACCAGCGGCTAATCGCTTCGGCCAGCGGAATATCGACATCGTCGCCCCACTGGTCTTCGACGAAGCGAAGGAAGCGTTCGATCTCAAACTCGCCGCGTCGATAGGGATGGCCCATGGCGCGCTTGAATGCCAGAAAGCTCGCGGCGTCGTTCCTCAACTCTTCCAGGACGACGACGGTGGTCATGTTGGCACCGGCAATGCGATCTCGCGCAGGGATGCGGTGGCGATCCGCACATAGGCCGAGACCGACTCTGGATCCCGGTGACCAAGGAGATCCGATACCACCTGGGGCCGCGCACCAAGGTCGATCTGGCGCGCCGCGTGAGAGTGTCGCAAGACATGGCTGCCCAGAAATGGCGCATCGATCCCCGCGATCTTCGCATGCTTCATCAAGATGTGGCGTATCGCGCTCGAAGCGACGAATGGCTCCAGCGGCATCTTCATCTGCACGAAAAGATGGCGGGTGGGTGTATCAGCGGGCCGGCCGTGGCGTAGATACTCTGCCAGCGCCTTGGCGACGGGTGGCAACAGCGGCAGCGTGAATGCGACGCCCGTCTTTGGGCGAAGGACTGACAGCGTGCCGCTATCCCAGTCAATATCCTGAAACTGCAAGCGGATGATCTCGCCGGCGCCAAAGCCATAGGTGCTCATCATCAGCAGGATCGCGTAGTCGCGAAGGCCCGACGGACTCGATCTGTCCACGGCCATCAGGAGCCGCTTCACATCGTCCCAGGAAAGGGACCGTCTCGGTCGCTCGTGCCGTCGTTGCACGGGCGCGATCACGGCCTCGCTGATATCGACCGGGCTCTGGCCACTCCAGTGCAGGAAACGGGAAAAGCAGCGTACCGTGCAAGCGAGATCGCTCACATGCGATCGGGAATATCGCGCGGCGCAGCCAACCAGAAATGCGTCGACATCGGTTAGCTGCATCGAGTGCCAGTCCTTGCCGGCCTGGATCAAATGATCCTGAAGTCTGCCGATGTGGCCCAGCTTCTTGTGAACCGTCACCTCTGGATTACCGCGGTGCTGGGTCAGATAGGCGGCATATTGCGCGAGCAACGGCGTCAGCAGAGCCTTCACCGGACGAGGCGGTCGCCAGTCAGGTGGGGCAAGCCCCAAGCGATGATAGACACGGCTGAGCGACAGCAGGGCGGTGCTGGAAAGGCGGAGAGAAAGCGGGTCGAGACCCCGTCGCTTCGCATACCAGTCTATGAACCGGCCAACTCGTTCGAGGGTCAACTCTTCTCGCTCGACCAAGCCGTGCAAGGCGCAATAGGTACGAAACTGCTGGATGCGGTTCAGATAGACAATCGTTGTTCCTGCCCCAAGCCGCCGCTCCGCGCTCCAGATGCGGCGGATATCGTCGGGGGTGGGCGCGGCAGGGTCGGCTGCGGCGATATGATCGACATGTATGGGCATGGCTTTACCTCGATCGGCAAAGCGTAGCTCGCGATGAACGCGTGATCACGCCCCGCATCGTGTTGGCAAGAGCCACCGGCGGCGTCGCCACTGCCAATCCTCTGGATAGGCCGGAATCCCAGGGGCGCCGGAATGCAGTGCAACAGCTGCGGGGAAAGAGCTCGGCGAAGCATTGCAAGGGCCGGAACGTCACCCACCGGCAAGCCCGGCCTTGCCAGCTGGGGCGCCATCACTTCAACGGCGGCAACGGATCTGCGCACCGCGACCACACGGCGGCGAAGCCAGCGCACCGCGCCTGGAAGGCAAATATCGGGCCCGCGTGCTGCGTCTGCGGCGGCTTCCATGCTCCGCGCCGACGCGGCGATCCCAGCGCTGCGATCAATCGCGGCAAGCGAACCGGGCAGGCGAGCGGCGAGAAAATCCGGGAGCAAGCTGAATGTTATGCGCCCTTGTGGGCAATAGCAGCGAGCGATCCGTACACCCGGGCTGGTCAGGCGCGCATAACTGCCGTGACGCCGAAATGCACAGCCACCGTTCGGGTGGAGCGGGCAGCGCGACAGTCGCGCGCGCCGCCACTCCTGTGTGGCGACATAGTCCTCGATCGTCGACCTGGTACGCAATGGTATCTGCAACTTCGCCCCCGCACGCGGCGGCCGCCAACAGCAAGGTCGCGGCTTTTATCTGGAGCCCAGCGCGCCGAAATCTCCGGCAAGCACGGACTATATCCCAAAATACCCCAGATAAAACCATGCTCTGGATAATGGCTCTTATGTCGAGATCGACATAAGAGCCACGCGCGCCGGAAATTTACCGACATCTTGGACAAGAGCCCGTCACCGATCGCGGCGGAGGCGGTTGTGCGGATCGCCGAGCTCTTCGCCATCGAGCGCGACATCAAGAGCGCGCCACCCGATGAGCGACGACGCATCCGCCAGATCAAGGCGGTGCCGAAGCTGGAGGCGCTGCGCGTCTGGCTCGAAACCCAGAACCGAGGCTTGTCGTCTGACAGCAATCTGGCGCGTGCGTGTCGCTATCCGCTTAACCGCTGGCAGGCCATGATCCGTTACTGCGATGACGGTCGGCTTGAGATCAGCAACAATCTGGTGGAAAATGCCCTGCGCGGTGTCGCGCTCGGGCGCCGGAACTGGATGTTCGTCGGCTCCATGAAGGGGGGAGAGGCGGCCGCGTTATTTTACTCCCTGGCCGGCACATGCCGGCTCAACGGCGTCGAGCCTGAAGCGTGGTTCACAGACGTCATTGAGCGCATCGGCAACCATCCGATCAATCGGATCGATGACTTCCTGCCGTGGAAATGGCAGGCATCAAAGCTGAGCAACGATCTGGAGAAGGCTGCGTGAGCAACGGCACTGTGGTGCGGATGAAGATTGCGCTGGACGATGTCACACCGGCCGTCAGCCGAACGCTGGAGGTGCCGCTCAATATCCGCCTGGACCGCTTGCACACCGTCATCCAGACCGCCTTCTCGTGGACGGACTCTCACCTGTGGGAAATGAGCTTCGGGCAGACTGGCTTTGGCATCCCTGATCCTGAATATGGCTTCGACGGGCCGCTCGATGCCCGTAAGGCCACTCTCGCCCAGGTCCTGGCGGATACGAGGCGCAAGACCTTCCGATATCTCTATGACTTTGGCGACGCCTGGGAGCATAGCGTCAAGATCGAGCGCGTCAGCCCGGCCAGCCCGCACCTGACATATCCACTCATCCTCGACGCAGTAGGCATGCGGCCTCCAGAGGACTGTGGCGGCCCATGGGGTTACGCCGAAAAGCTCGAAGCGCTCGGCGACCCCCAGCATGAGTATCATGAAGAAGCGCTCGATACCCTCGGCGAAGACCATGATCCCAACGCCCAGCCCGATATCCCCCTGATCGAGGCAAGGCTGGAAGCGCTCGCGAAAAAATGGGCGCCGCGAACACGCCGGAAAGCCTGACAGGCCGCGTCAACGCCACCTTCCGTCGGCGCTTACGCCGCAGCTGGGCGATATCCATTTTCTCTGAGCTACGACCGAACTGGACGCGCAGCAGCCGCGCGACGCGATGCTCGAGCTTTTCGATCCGCAAGGTCTGGGCTTTGACCGTGGCTTCCGCGGCCCTCCGTTCGGCCCGTTCCTGCTCCATGGCATCGGCCATCTCCAGCAGCATTTTCTGCAGGAGGACTGGGTCTGTGGGAAGGCGATCAAGGGCGAACCGCATGCCACCGATAATAGCCCAAGCCCACGGTAAATCCTACATAAAATGGCGGCTTTCCTGATCTTTTTGGCTATGCGAGCCTCGGCGTGATGACCTCGTCGTGGACGATCGCCTGCTTCCAGTTCATGCCTTCGAGCAACATCGCAAGCTGGGCTGCCGACAGCCGCAGCGCACCCTCATGGGCACGTGGCCAAACAAACTTTCCGCGCTCGAGACGCTTCGCATACACGCATAGCCCTGAGCCGTCCCAGACCAGAGCCTTCAACCTGTCGCCCCTTTTCCCGCGGAACAGGAAAACCGCCCCCGAGAAGGGATCAAGCTGAAGAATATTGCGCACCTGCGCCGACAGCCCATCAAACCCCTTGCGCATGTCGCACGGCGCCAGCGACAGATAGATTTTCGTCGAAGGCGGGAAAGCCAGGCTCAATGATCCAGCTCCCGCAAGACATCGAGCACCTGTTTCAGGGCGGCCCGATCGACCTCGCCATCAACCAACACCGTCAGGCCGCACCGCCCTCGAACCTCAATCCGCCCTGGCTGCCGAGCTTTGGCCGACGGAGAAGACGATGCCAGTTCGACAGGCACGAAGCCCGCCATCGCCCCGCGAAGCAGCTGCTTGCGCCAGGTATAAAGCTGGCCTGTTCCAACGCTGTGCCGCCGAGCCACGGCCGAGACGATCGCCCCCGGCACCGTCGTCTCCTTCAGGATCGCCAGCTTCTCCTCGTCGCTCCAGTTCCGACGCCGCTCCACCCGTACAAGCGCTCCGCCATCACCGCGACCGCTCATACGAGGCTCGTTTGACTGCTCGATGTCCATGCTCACACCTCCTCAAAGGCCGCGAGCTTTCCTATTCCGATGCCGGCAACAAGGCCGCCTTCCGTCGGCGCTTACGATCGGTCTGCCCGAACGCGCACCCGATGCTCTGCTCGCCGACAAGGGCTACGATGCCGATGCGATCCGCGCCAACCTCGCCGAACGAAAGATCGAAGCCGTCATCCCCGGCCGTTCAAACCGACGGGTGAAAATCGAGCATAACCGCACGCTCTACAAGCAGCGCAATCGCATCGAGCGTATGTTCGGCCATCTCAAGATTAACCGCGCTATCGCCACCCGCTATGACCAACTGGCAAACAGCTTCCTCGGCATGGTCCATCTCGCCACCATCAGATACTGGCTCAAATTTGTCCACGCGGCCTAATTCATAACTATCCGATGATATTTCATAGCCTTACGATGGGACGGGCGAATAGCTGGATGGTATCTATGGAACAACCACGCGGTTGCCGATGCGATGGTCTGTTCAAAGTCCTAGGCGCGGCTCGCCCGCTGTCTCCAATCTGAGCAGAAATACGCTCTGTTTGCGAGCAGGGCACGCGACGTTTGCAAGCGCATACACATAGCCCTGCGACGCAATCACCATCATGATGCCCTCGCTTCGAAGCAGAACGCACAGCGCTTATTTATAGAGGTGCCTTGGTGGCGCACCTTGCCGCGCTGCGCAATATAGTCATTTCAGGTCCATCAAATGCCTGTTTTACCAGAGCTGCATAATCGGGATAGCGTTTGGTGACGACATCGACCCCGGCTTTTACCAAGGCTGCCTTCTCACCTTTAAAGCTAGCCGTGCGCACATGATAGACAAAGGACCAAGGCGAAACTAGATTCAGCCATCCGGCTTTGAGCGCCCGCATGCAAAAGTCATTTTCCTCACCATAGCCGCGCGGGAATCCTTCATGGTCGAACAACCCTTGCTCGTCGATCAGCGCGCGGCGGATAAACATGCAAAATCCTGACCCGGTAGGGACTTCAGGCGGAGTGCAGCCTTGCGTCGCTTGGGTCATCAACAGGGCATATTCCTCATGACTGAGATGATCGGGCTTGTGACATGTCTCGTTGAACGTGGGGAAGGAAAAGGCGCCTGCATTGTCGCTCATGGCGGTGACCGTCGCCACCTTCTCGCGACTATACGCTGCAGCACGCAACCCTTCGAGCCATTTGGGCGTGACGATAGTGTCGGAATTAAGGAGAACGATATCGTCGGATCCCGCCTCGACAATGGCTGCATTGATGGTTTTCGTGTAGCCCATGTTGGCTGCGTTGCGGCGAATAGTCACACCCGGAATTTGGCTGAACGAGGCCAAGATTGGGGTCACGGCAGGGTCTGGGCTCCCATCGTCAATGACGACTATTTGATTGCGTGCAAGGTCGGTGTGGCGAATGACCGAAGCGATGCAGTTGCGCACCTCGTCGGGAGCGTTATAGACCGGAATTACAACTGTAGTGCGGGGCACGTGACCAAGGCGGACGGTTGTGGGAACGAGGGGTTGGCTGCGCGGGGATTCTAGAACCGACTGACCGCGCATGGGCTGGTTGAAGATTTGCTCATAGCTTTGAGCCAAGGCCGTGCGCAAACTGTCCTGCGAAAAGTAGGTGGCAATGAAAGCGCGGCCTGCCTCACCCATTGCTATGATGCGATCTGACGCCTGACACATTGTGGCGACCGCTTCGACGACGCCATCAATGTCACGATAGGGCACCAGAAAGCCGGACTCGCCATGTTGCACCAATTCATGAAGAGCTCCCCAATCATAGGCAATGACAGGCCGGCGCGCCGCCATGCCTTCCGCCAAGGTGCGGCCGAATGACTCGGCGAAATGCGACAGGTTCAGCAGAACGTTGAGTTCCGACATCGCCTTGCGCGGAGTTTCACGATAACCAAGAAAGGCAATGTTGTCCGGGCGTTCGCCGCGCTTAACCTCACTTTCCCAAAGTGCAATCTGTGGATTGTGCGGTCCCACCACTACGAAGCGCGCCCGTGGCACGCGTGTCGCGGCGCGGCGGGCGACCTCGACGAAATCAGCCACGCCCTTCTTTGGAATGTTCGAGCTTACGATGCCGAACTTGATAATGTTGCCGAATTTATTGCTCATGTCGAATTCTGACAAACATACGGCATTGGGCACGTAGAGCGTACGGTCACCCTTGGAAAAAAGCGCGCAGGTCGCCTTTGAATTGCCTATTATCCAGTCTGCGCGCTTGAACACTTCCGTCACAATGTCGCTTATGGTCAACCCTATGCGATCGCGCAGCGGCTCATCAAGCGAGATCAATTCGCGCGAATGGATCAGCGTCTGCCGCCCCATCCGTTGCGCCGCCAGCAACGGTTCCCACAGCACGATGGTATTGGCGTGAACTATGTCTACCCCATGCCGCGCAATGATGTCGGCAAAACTATGGGACAGCCAGCCATATGGCTCGCGATTGTCTAACCATTGTGGATAAGGAAGGACATAAGCTCCGATGCAACGTTTGGTGATCTCATCCAAATACGCCTTGTTGTTGCCCGACGGTAGCGTCACCACGACATTGAGCGGTAGAGTCGACAGTGCGTCCAGAACGTCCAGAAGGCTGCGCTCGCCACCGAACAGATGATGGCCCGAAATATGCGCGCACAACAACACTGTGGGCAGGCTTGTGTCCTGCTTCCTAGCGCCTTCATGCCAAGCAGGCGGGAAGATCGCAGCACCGTTTTGGCCTAACGGGGATCCGATCCGCGCAAGCGCGGTCTGGATTTGGGGTTGCAGCGCCGTGCCCTTGGCCATCGGCACCGTCCTGATCCCCGGAACCGCTTGGACGCCAGAAGCGAAGGCTTCTAGATTTGACGTGCCCCAGCGCTGGTCAGGTTCCAGATAGGTGCCTTCGGCCCACTCGTTCCATGCATTGATGAACATCAGGCTTTCCGGACCGGGGTTGAACCTGGTCTCTTGTTCTAGGATTGTCTTGACCCAGCGGCGAAAACCATAGGGTGTCGCGCCGTGGAAGATGCGTGAGTCTGTCAGCCGACGGGCGGTATTGTCCCAGCCAAGCATTGCTCCTCGATGCACTGGCCAGTCATAGCCGCCAGCATATTTCTCGATATCGCCGTCCACCACAGCGGTGTAATCGAAAATCTCGCCACCAAAATCCTTATGCAGATCATGCACCTTCCCACGGAGATCCTTGCGCGGAGCTTCATGGGGGGGGAACAGCACATAGCTGTCTAGGCCATGCTCTTGCGGCTGCCCCTGCAATGGCTCCAAACCAAAACGGACGGCGCATAAGTGAATTTCACCCAAGCCCGCCGCCCGGCATTCCGCGCGCCAGATTCGCGCCGTTTCCAGCCAGTTGGGAATGATCGAGATGCGATAGACCAGCATGACGGGCTTGCCGTTGTAACGGATCCAGCGCGGGTCCTTCATCATCGGGATCAACTCGCGCATCAGTGCGATGTTGCTCTCCAGCGAATAATCCTGCTTCATCAGGACATGGCGGTTCTGGCCATCCCAGTTGCGCGACCAGTTCTCATTGGCCCAACAGACGCAAAAACCCGCATCGGTGCGGGTGGATCGCGCCATCTGCTCGATCGGCTGATTGAGTAATTTCTTGCCGTTGAACCAATAATAATAATAGCAGAAACCATGAATACCGAATTGCCGGGCTAAATCGGCCTGTGCCGCCTGAGTATCTTCTAGCCGAAGGTCATAATAGCCCAAATCTGCGGGCACGCGCGGTTGATAATGGTTGCGGAACAATTGCTTGCCGCGCACCACATTGGTCCATTCGGTAAAGCCCTTGCCCCACCATTTGTCATTTTCCGCGATCGGGTGGAACTGGGGTAGGTAGAATGCGACAGCCTTGACCTGCCTTTCGGCGACCGTGGCGGGCGTTGTCGCTTGCAATGTTGCCGGGGGCGCTGAAGGGAGCGCCAGACGTGTAGCCATAGCGCCTTCGCGCGCTATGGCGGCTAGCATGGCGAGTACCGTAGCGCGGCCTGGAAATCCGCCTTGGCCTTCGGCCTTCATTTCGAACGGGCGTACGCTAGGGCCAAGTGCGCGTAGCAGGAGGGGGCGCAGCCAAATGGCTGAGCCGACAGGAAAGGACAGAGGGATGTCGGAAAGCTCTAGACCGAGCCGGGGCAGAGCGGTGCGGAGGGCGGTTAGCAGGGATTTGCGGGCTTCGCACGGCGCCTTGGGGTCCAGAACCTCGATCGCACCAGCTGCACAGCCCCAATCGGCATCGGCATGAAAGGGCGCAGCCTTCGCGGCGACGTTTGGATTTTCACCTTCGACGGCTTCCTCAGGTGATATCCAGAGCAGGGTGTCATAAGGGGCAAAGACGTTCGAGGCGGCGGTTCGCACGAAGCCTTGCGCATTGCCCGCAGCATCTGCGGGGCCAAGCAACGTGATCGATCGAACGGACGCTGGCATCGCCGAAAAATCGAGCGTGTCAGGCCCCAGCAAGAACAGGTCGTGCGCGGTTTCGCCGAGCTTGGCGAGTGCCTCCAGACCCTTGGACCAGCTAGACATATCGGCGGCGTTGATTACCACGGCCAGTGGTGCCATCGGTTCCAGCCCGCGTTGCATAAAGGCATCTGTGCCAAGCCGCCAAACCCAGTGCGCTTGGGTGGGCGCGCTGGCGGGATAGGAAATCTGGTCGGGCGTGCGGGCAACATCGGTTCCCGCTGCATCCTGCTGTTCCATCCCTGGCAGCGGAAATCGTCCTTCTTTCCTTCCATGACGCAGATAATGAGCAAGCGCGGACATCCGGGCAGCGGTCACATCGGGATAGCGTGCAAGATAGAAGCGACTGTCAAAGTTAGGGCCAGGGCTGCGCTTCATCGCAATGCCGAAGCGGGCGAAGTGCATCAGGGGGTCTAACCCGCTCCTATCCACGTCGTGATAGGTGCTACGATACCAGTCAGCATCGAACAGTCCCGATGTGGCGATTTCCTCGGCAAGGGTATGTTGATCTAGCATGGCAGAATTCCGGGAGGTTGAGGTAGCGCATCAGGTGGTGAAGATGATCGTCGGTTCAGTTCTCAGGCGGGTTCGCCTTGGGCAATGTCGCCATGAACCGGGCCAGATCGGGCAAGGGGTGGCGACCTTCCGCGCGCCCGTGCTGAATATAATGGATGGCGGGGTCTTCGCCTGCTTGCGTAACGTCCGGATGCGCCAGGCCATACCATTGGGCATCGAACATGCCCGATTCCCTTAGCAGGGCCGCTTTGCGCGCCAGTTGACGCTTGCCGCTTATCCAACGGCGTTCTGGCCGGATCAGAATGGCGTTGATCGCATGGTCGATCCGCTCGGATAGGGATCGCCCTTCCTCGGTCAGATGCATCAGATGGTCAATTCTCATTTCACGCTGCGCTAGGCTTTGGGTGAGATCCATGATCCTGGCTTGCCGTTCGGTCTCCGCGACATCGGCGGCGTGGCGGACGGCCTCCAATGCGGCCCGGTCTTCCGCCTGCGCCCGACGCGTATGCTCTAGTTCGGCATCTGCGGTTTCCAGCGCCTGCCGGGTCGCTGCCAGCGCCACGGCGGTTTCCTCGGCTTCTCGCTGGCGTTGATGCAGGGCGCCCTGGGTTTCCAACAACAGATGTTGCAGGTTTTGCCGTTCGGTTCCGATCGTGGCCAACGCCTTTTCGTTCGCAATTAAATCTTGCCTCAGACGCGCAATAGCTGCGGTGGATTGAACCGCCTCCTGCTTCATGGTTTTCATGGCGTCGTTCAGAGAGGTAAAGGCGCTTTCGACGGAATGAATATGCGCGGTCTGAGCCGCGATCATTTCCTCGCGATCTATCAGGACCTGCGTCAGATCCGCGACTTCATCATAACGTTCGGCCTCGGCCGCCTGCGCCACCGTGGCGGTCTGGCGTGCGGCTTCTAGAGCGGCGCGGTCATCTACCTGCATTTGTCGCAGCTCATTCAACTCAGTCTGCGCGGCTTTCAGTTCCTGACGGATTTCAGCGAGGGCGGCGGCGGTTTCCTCGGTTTCAAGCTGTCGTTGGCGCAGCGCGCTTTGGGTTTCGGACAAACTGTGCTGAAGAGTCTGTCGTGCAGCCTTGGATTTGTCGAGTTCGGTTTCATTGGCTTCTAGGCTGGCTGTCAAAGCCTTAACCTGTGCCATATGGGCTTGCTCATAATCGGCTTGCTGGACGGCGGCCTGTGCCAATTGGTTTGCTTGCTCGCGATTTTGAGCAGTAATTTCGGCTATTTCCCTCGCCAGATGGGACTGAGCCGCGTCCGATGCATCCAGCTTTCTAGTCAGATCGGCCAATTCCGCTCTCAAATCCTCTGCCTGTTTGAGAGCTGCCGACTGCTCAAGCTTGCTCTGTCGGCGTGCATGCTCCAGCGCATCGGTCAGGGTCTTTTTCTCGGCGGTCAGAGCGGTGACGGCATCGCCGCGCTTGCTCGCTTCGCCGCGTAGATTGGCCAGTTCCTTGTCAGTGGCCTCGGCCGCGACCTTATGCGCTTCTGCCTGACTGGCGGCGGTTTCTTGCGCGTTTGCCAGAGCATCGCGCAATTTCTTAATCTCGGCCCGGAGTGCCTCGCCTTCTTCCGCTTGAGCGGTCTTTTGCGCTGCCAGCGCATCGGTCAGGGTCTTTTTCTCGGCGGTCAGAGCGGTGACGGCATCGCCGCGCTTGCCCGCTTCGCCGCGTAGATTGGCCAGTTCCTTGTCAGTGGCCTCGGCCGCGACCTTATGCGCTTCTGCCTGACTGGCGGCGGTTTCTTGCGCGTTTGCCAGAGCATCGCGCAATTTCTTAATCTCGGCCCGGAGTGCCTCGCCTTCTTCCGCTTGAGCGGTCTTTTGCGCTGCCAGCGCATCGGTCAGGGTCTTTTTCTCGGCGGTCAGAGCGGTGACGGCATCGCCGCGCTTGCCCGCTTCGCCGCGTAGATTGGCCAGTTCCTTGTCAGTGGCCTCGGCCGCGACCTTATGCGCTTCTGCCTGACTGGCGGCGGTTTCTTGCGCGTTTGCCAGAGCATCGCGCAATTTCTTAATCTCGGCCCGGAGTGCCTCGCCTTCTTCCACTTGAGCGGTCTTTTGCGCTGCCAGCGCATCGGTCAGGGTCTTTTTCTCGGCGGTCAGAGCGGTGACGGCATCGCCGCGCTTGCCCGCTTCGCCGCGTAGATTGGCCAGTTCCTTGTCAGTGGCCTCGGCCGCGACCTTATGCGCTTCTGCCTGACTGGCGGCGGTTTCTTGCGCGTTTGCCAGAGCATCGCGCAATTTCTTAATCTCGGCCCGGAGTGCCTCGCCTTCTTCCACTTGAGCGGTCTTTTGCGCTGCCAGCGCATCGGTCAGGGTCTTTTTCTCGGCGGTCAGAGCGGTGACGGCATCGCCGCGCTTGCCCGCTTCGCCGCGCAAATAGGCCAGTTCCTTGTCACGCGCGGACATGTCGATGGCCTGCTGACTCAGGCTTGTCACAACCTCGCGCAGCGGCATGGCGAGATTATCCATCGTGGCGCGCATAGCATCGAGCGCGGGCCAGTCCGCCTTGTCTTCTCCAGTCTCGCTCCAGCGTTCGAAAATGGCGTTGACCTCGGTCAGCCAGGTGCGGAAAGCCTGATCCGTCTGGAATGCTGCGGATGGTTCCGCTTTGTGGTGCCGCAATGCTGGCGACATGAAAGCGTCGATCTCTGCCGCTACCTTTTCCGACAAGCGCGGCCAGACTAAGCTCAACGGTTGCTGGATCGCAGCCATGGTCTGGCTTGGCGCGGTCATCAGTCGGTCATAATTCACCACCACCCTGGCCATGCCCCGGCTGCCATATTCGGCCTCCAGCATATTGCGCAGCCAGATCAAGGCAGATTCCGCCCCGGTCATTCCATCGCGCTTGGCCAGCGATGCTGCGACCTCGACGGGATGGCGCAAAGTTATGACCACATAGGGTTCGGCATTGGCTGCCTCCAGAAGTCGGCGCCAGAATGGTACGATCCGGGTGATACGAGGATCTTTGAAAACAAAGAATCTTGATGCGCCGAATTCGGATTTCAGTAGTTCCAGGCCTTGTTCCAGATGTTCTGCAAGGCGCGGCGTCTGGTACCAGCCCGGATTAAAGGCCTGCCAGTCTCGCCAGTCCGATCCTGCCGAGGCCAGAAGCTTGTCGTTGAAGATGCGCAACACATCGGATTCCCAATAGCCGCTTTCATTATGCTCGTTCGGACCCATCAACGTCTTTGCCACATCGCAGCCCAGTAGGTTCAGCACGCGGGTAATAGCGCTTGATCCCGTGCGGTGCATCGCCAGCACCACAATGGCTTGGCGCTCCGGAATAGGGCGGCTGCTGGCCCCCTCAGACATTGCGACTTCTGGGAGCGCCAATGCTGCTCCGCCGACGGGCTTGGCGCTTGTCATGCCGCCTTTGCGTACAGCCCTATCCGTCATCGCCATTCCTAGACTTTCCTTCTTTCACCCATGCGCCTTGTCGGATGCAGCGCTCACTGTGCCTGCCTGAGGCGAAATCCGAACAAATCGGACTGGATTGAACTCATCCATCTTTCGTTTTGGATGTTTCAAACCAACAGCGATGCTAATTGTCATCAAAACGCCCCAGCTGTTTTTGCCATACAGCTTAACCCCTCTAGCGCTATCATTAATGGCAATCCGGCCCCAAGCAAGTTGGACTGCTCGAAAAGTTGTCGGATGTGATTGGCGACGGTGGCACAGATGGTAAAGCCGGGGTTGGTCTGATGGGACAGCCTATTTTTGGGCAATTGTTATGCTGTTGACGGCGTTGGAGGGCGGTTTTGTATCAAACGGGCACAGTACGCCCATCGAGCCAGGCGAGCCGCTGACAGTTATAGGCAAGGTGTACCTGCTGATCTCGATAGTGGCACGGACGATGCCGATGGTGCGCAAGATCAACCATCTGATGCCCACAGCGTCCGGCAACATCGCTACCACCACTCGGCAAGTTCACCATCCTCAGAATACCCGACTTTGCGGGGCTCCAGCTGGCTTACCGCTATTCCCTCTGCAATAGCGTGGATAAAGTAAAGCCAGTCTGTCCTTTAACGGTCAAAATTTTCGAACGGTTGAATATATAAATCCAAAAATTTCAGGATATATTATTCCACTATTCCTCTACCGCAATAATAATCATCAAGCGCAAGAGATGAAAAAAGCCGATTCTCTGCATCGGAAATATCAGAGACAAAACGAGAGAATAAAGCCTCGCATTTTTCTGTATCGATGATGAGTTCCTCAATCATTTCATCACGAAAGCGAACGGCATCTTTCAAAAAGTCCATAGCGCCCTGCTGCAGTTCATGCCGGACCTTTTGACTGGAATCGATATAATCGCCCCTTTCCCTGAACTCCGCTTGCCCTGACAGATTGTAGCGAATGACTTGTTCATCATCTGCGCTGAGCATCTTTTCGAGCAGGAAACTGTGAACGAAAAGGGGGGATGCGGAAGGGTTGCGCTCGGCACCCTGTACAAAACATCCGCTGGCTATGACATTCGCGGCTGCGCCCAGAGCATCGCCTTTCTTGTCGGTAATCATATATAATCCATGGATTTTTTGATCGAGCAGCCTGATGAGGTGTCGCTGGATGGTGGCGCCATAGCCGACATCGACGACAGCGGCGCTTTCACCTGTTCCAAGTCCTTGGGCATGATAATATGCAAGAGCCGATTCGCGTTCGATATCGGCCTGTCGAATGATATGCGGGGCAATAAACCGTAGGAACGGCCGAATATGATCGATATCGCCATTGGATATCATGAGGGGGGCGTGGCGTGGCCATAGTTTGGCGCGCGCGCACTCTGTCCATAGCACGTCGTCCAGCACCGTACCAAAGCGCTCGTTCAGGAACATTGCCATGGATGCGCCATGGAAATCGTTGGATGCGGCGATGTCGAATATATCCTCGACCGACCTGATGCATGGCACGGTGACGGCGCGCCGGGAAATGAGCAGGTAATCGCTGCGCACCGCCTCCGCGCGACCATCCTGCCAGACATCAAACGCGGCCTTGAGGAATTTCCCCTCTCGGGCCAGGAAATAAAGCTGGTCGAGGCCGTGCTTTTGCGCCTCGTCCAGCAGCCATTGCGAAAATGCGGCGGCGATGGGCCCCAGAAGGCTATAGCCGATGGCTCTGGGGGACGGGCCGAACATGTCGTCGGGGGAAAAATCCGGATAGCTGATTGCGCCGAAATTTTCTGACGCGATGGCGCCGAAGAGAAATTGGTCCGCCGCTGGTGCATCTTCGGCCGCCGGGACAAGGTCCGTCAGGCGGGGAATGGCCCGCATTATGTTCACGGGCTTGAGCAGATGGATGGTGCGGATACCCATGTTTGCCGGGATTTGGAAATCCGATCGTTCATTGTCTCCGATCATCACCATCTGATGCGGCTTTACCCCTTCCATGGCGAGAATATGCTCGTACAGCTTGCCGCTGTCCTTTCGCAGGCCCACTTCTGACGATAGGTAGAATCTGTCCCATCCTGCGATGCCACAACGCGCTAGCATCGCCTCGATCGCGCTGCGGGGCAGGAACATATCGCTCGCCAGCACGACTTTCTTACCGCTTTGCACTGCAAGATTCAGCAATGCCACAACCTCACTTCGAGTGCGCACTGACTGCATTTCCAGCGCGATCTCGCGATCCGGCGTCAGATACTGCGTTGCGCTCTCCGCAGTAGACAGCTGTCGATAGATATCGTGAATGTCGACATCGCTTCCCTTGGCCTCGCGCGCCTCGCCTTCGCTGCGCATGCGCAAGTCGCGAAATCCCCCGATGTCCTTTTTCTCATGTTCGCTATGCAGGATATGCTTCACATAATCGGCGTCCAGAAAGGGGCGCGTCAGCAAGGTATCGAAAATGTCGAAGGCAACGATTTTCGTATTCTTGTCTGTGATGGCGGCATGGATATGTTCCAGAGGCCGGTCGATGAACTGGTTCAGGCGCCAACGCGACCAACTGGGTGTCTGGATATCGCGGATAACGCCGTGCTGAAAATGGCGTGACGTCGGCACGACGCCTAACATGCGCTCAATACAATGGGCTAGGGTGCCATCGGTCTGCCCTTGTTCCGGCGGAAAATCGCTCCATTGCAGGCCGGCGTCCAGCAAAGGCCGAATGGCGTCGGTTTTGGCCCAGAACATGGACCCTATCGGAAAATCGAAATAGCCATCAGGTAGGGCGTTGACGCCAAATTGCGGCGCCCATTTCCGTGCCAATCCGCCATTCGCCAGCCAGGTAGCGGCCATATAAGGCAAATTGTGAAAAGATTGTGGATATATGATGCCATATCGTGAACGGTTGAGATTTTGAATAAAGAAAGCAATTTTTTCCTCATTCTCGAAAAGGGATTCTAGTATATATTCCCTCCAACCATCTGTAGATCCATTATTATAAAAAGATTTTTTTGTATGAATATGCGAAATTATGTCATACTTAATAATGTCATCACCAAATTCTACAAATAATGGGGCAATATCCCTGCCTATATTAGGAACGACGCGTACATCCACATTGTTGACGTTGGAAATAGTGGAGAATGTTGCCGCGACGTTGCGGCGGGCCTCTTCGGTTGCCGTCGATGCATACAGATCGAAAGTGCAGGGTATCCGGCACAGGTAGCGGGCGAACTCCTCCGCCAAATCGGCATAATATAGATGGGCATGCACGGCCACACGCAGTCCTTCGACCGCTGCTGGCTCGACACTGCCCGGTTCTATGAATTCTGCCGGTTGCTTGCGAAGCGGATCATCATGCGAGGCATAGGGTGACTGACGTCCGGGCGAAGGCGCTTTCTTAATTTCCCGAATAAGATCGTCGGCCTTGTGATAGCGATTGATGAAATTATCGAACAGGGCCGATGGTTTGCGGCCCATGCGCGCACCAATCCACAGATAATGATAGGCAGGATCCATGTTCAGTATGCGAACATCGGGATATTCCTGTAAATACCAATCGGCGTCGAAATATTCCCACTCGCGAAGTATAGAAATATGCAGATTGTCTATCACGTCAATCACAACTATTTGTCTCTGCTTATCTTGCGGCCTTCCTGGAGGCCATGATTGATATAATGCCGTAATGGATCGGCTTTGCTATCAACGACATCAGGATAAATGCTCGTATAAGCATCTGGATCAAACAATCCCTGTTCTTTCAGCAAATATTTGTGACGCTTCTGACTGTAACGGCTCGGCAACCAGGATAGCAGTCGCGCTTTGCCGGAGGTGGAAAACCCTCTGGTCAATACGGAAATCACCCGGCGCATCCATTCGATGCGTCCATGGGCTTCGGCCAGGATTTGATCCCGCTCCTGAATGACTCGCGTCAGGGCGACAATTTCGCGGAAACGTTCCTTCATCTGCTGCTCACTTGCGGCAATCCGGTCGTTCATCTCGGCGATCTTTGCCGTGCTGGCGTCCTTGATGGCGTTATGGTCTTCTCGCTCACTTTCCAGTTGGGAAAGTGCTTCCTCGTACCGACGGGTCAGGCGATCGAGGCGATTATCCAAGGATTGTCTTAATTCGTCCAAGCGGGACTGTGTCAGGCGCAATGTCTTGCCAAGGTCGGCCTTGTCAGCTGTCAATACACGACACTGGTCTGCAAGGTCGAACACCCACCGATCGGCCTGCGCCAGCTTTTGCGCGAGCGCTTCCCGCTTCGCCTCGCTATCGGCCAGCTTCTGCCGCCAGTGCGCGATTGATCGCTCGTCACTGCTCATGGGCGGGTCCGAGAATAGGGCATTGGACGGCATGATACATCCTAACCTGAAGGCAAGAACTGGCGTCTGTACGCGATCGGCGTCCATAGGAGCATCCCGCCAGCAGGCGGAGATAATATGTTCTGTTGTCAGCAGGTCTGGTCAACTTGTCAGATACCGCCTCTCTTCATCAACAATGCGATCCCGTCGTTCAACGCCACTTGGGGCCGCCAGCCTAACACCTGTGCGGCGCGGGAAATATCCAGATAGTTTTTGGGCACATCAAAGGCCCGTCCGCTGTCGAACTGGACATTTAGCGGGCGGGGGCTGTTGCTGGACACAATCTTGCAAATCTGGAGCAGGGAATGTCCCTCGCCCGAACCGATATTCAGGATGACGCTATTTCCACGATAGCCGGCCGCTAGAGCAAGCGCTCGGCCCACATCGTCGATGAAGATGAAATCCCGCGTGGTGCTGCCATCGCCCCAAATCACGATCGGTTCGCCGGCCATCGCTGCCTTTGCCGCCGCAGCAATGAAGCCCATGCGCCGCGTTCCGCTCTGGCCCGGACCGTAGGGGTTGGAAACACGCAAGATCACTATTGAGATGCCGTATTTCCGCCCGACCTCCAGCAGCGCCAGTTCAGTCAGAACCTTGATGGTGCCATAGATGTTGATCGGGGCAGTGCGGACGTCCTCATGTGTTGGCAAGGGCACGTTCGGGCCATAGACCGTGCCGCCGGACGATATGAACACGAATGTCTTGCAGCCGGACCCGGCAGCCTGTTCCGCCAGCTTGAGGACGGGCACGATTTCGTCCGAAATGCCGCTATGCACTGTTTCAAGCTTGGTCGCCGGTCCCAGCGTTCCTGCAGCATAGATGACGCTTTCAGCGCGCTCGACGGCATGGACGGCGGCTTGGCTCGCCACATCCCCATATGTCCATTCTATACTGTCTCCGCCAAGCGGCGGTGGAGCGCGGGTCACAACGGTAACGTTCGAGCCAAGCTCTTCCAAAGCCAGGGCGCCTGCGGTCGCGATCAAGCCCCCGCCTATGATCGTGCACGACCCTGCCTTGCTCACTATAACACCCCGTCAACTGATCCGTGCTGCGATATGCGCAGTAAAATGATCCGGCCCAAATAACTTGAGGAGCGGGGTCCGTATAGCCCGATTAGGTCACGACTTCAGGCCTAACCGCGATTTTATCGCCGCAACCACTTCATCTATGGCGCCAATCTCAACCTCGATCAGGTCCATCTCGCCATGGTCGGCCAGGTCGGCAAGACCTGTGGCGCCCGAAAAGGCAATGACCGGGACGTCCCGAACCGCAGCATCCAGCGCGACATTGGGAAGTGGGTCGAGCCGCGAGGTCACTAGGAATATGTCGGCTGCATCCATCAAGACGGGATAGAGCGGACCGGAAGGTTCAAAATGAACCGACAGCGCGCCCTCACTATCCCTGCTCCGTTCCATCTGGGCATGTAGCCAGACCCCGAAAGCCATATCGAATTCGCTGATCTGCTGACCGATCCAGACGACGACGAATTTTCCTTCCTCCCGTCGCAGTTGGTTGCCGATCTGCAGGAATATGTCTGTGCCTTTGCGGATCTGGATATGCCCCGCCCCCAGCACCAGCGTCGCCCCTTCTAGATCGAGGCCGGTGGCGGCGCTTACTGCAGCGCGCGCTTCGGCTTTGGGCATCGCCCGGACGTTGGTTGATGCGGTCGGTTGCGGCAGAACCATGATCGTTGCGGGATCGCGGTCCAGATCCTCAAGCATATATTGCCAGGACTTAAGCAACTGCCGGGACGAAAAAACCAGCAGGTCGCATAGATAAATGACGCTTCTGGCGTAAATCATATACTCCAGAAATTCGTGTACCAAACAAGTTATTTTGCATTGGGTTGACGAAAACGGTCTAATAAAAGGAACGCATGCCGTGCTAGAGAATATGGAATCAACTACCGGATGGTTATCCATTATATAGTCAATGAAGAAATAATTATCGTCATCTGAATGGCTGGCTACCATGACGACCGGGAAATATGATTTTGCGATCTCCGTTAAAGGGCCGTCACGCAAGGAAACGAATATTACATTATGGGAAGATATCAGTTCCTTGGCCAGGTCCATGCCTACAATAGGGGCACCGGTAGTCGATGATTCATGAACGCCGACGAGGATATTCGGGCGGTTTTTGTCGATCAGTTCCGCATTGACGTAGATGTTCTCCATCAATGACACATTTGTCACCCGCCCTTCATGCCGCCCATATTTCAGATAATGGATCAGCGGGTGAAGCGGTTGGCCTTCGATGTCTGGGTAGCGCGAAAAATAGTACCGGCCCGAAAAATAGTTCGGGTCACGATCAAGCATCCGCAAAGCAACGGCGAGGGCATGAAGATAATCCGGGTCCGATGGCGCAAGATCGGGCTGCGGGATCAATCCCTCCTCGATGGCAAGCTCGTCCAGCTCTTCCGCGATCAGGTGGGCGGCAAGGCTGCTGGATCGCCCCTCCCTTTTCCCGTTTTCAACATAATGAAGGGTGGGATCTTCCACACCACGCAGATCCGGGTTAACCCTTAAATAATATTCCGGATCAAACTCACCGCTTGGTGAAATACCTCTATACTGACCAAACTCGAAATAATGACAAGCAAGTTCAATTTCGTTGAGGTCGCGCGCTTCGGCTACCTGATCTCGATAGAAATCATATTTGAATATGCCGTTGCTGATTATATGAGCGGCATGTTTGTGATATTTACTCACGGCAGCATCCAATTTTCAAAAATGATCTTTATCTAGTACCAGCGACTTCACATTTTGATTCTGATAATCGCCTGTTCGAACACGCGCAGAGTTGGAAAGATAATCGGCAGTGCGGGCGATCGCGTTGCTGCCATTGACCGCCCTCATCCTTTTGCGCGGCGGGCACCGGCAGGTCGGGCGCCTGCGTCAGTGCTTGCGTTATCGCCATAGGGGCTATGGATCGCCGCCCATTGAAAGCCCGCATGTTCGCACGCCATCGACCACATTCGCTCGATCGCATGCAGGATCGACCCATCATAAGGGACCGGCTCACGCGGCCATTCAAAATCATGGGTGGCATCCCGCATAGCCCGCGCGACTTCCACCCTGGCAAGGAACATGTTGCCGACCGGCATGGGACCGGGATGGGAGCTTGGCTGGCGGCCGAAATATTCAGCTATTTGCTTGCAAAGCGGAAAATTCTTGCCCCAACCGACGCTGCGGGACGTATCGGGGAAAAGTAGTCCAAGCTGCCTGTCTTCGAACGCATCCACTGCCGTCTGGGTCAACAGCGCTCCGTAAAGCTGATTACGCCACTTCTCGCCATAGCTCCCGCCGACGTCGGGGCTTTTTTTAGTATGTACGTGGCAGATGACGTCCCCGTCAGATGCGTAATCGACGGCATAATCGAGGAATGGCCCAATATCGCGACCCTTATTGTCGATCAGAAGAATTTTATAGGATGAAAATCCTTGATTATCGAGGATATTGGCTATCGCGTCGTAATTTTTCTGGGTTGTTGTCGTGATGAAGAACCGGCCCTTTTTCGAATCCCCATGGAAATAGGATAGCATCTCTTCGACGACATCGGGGTAGAAGGCATGGATATGGATGATCATCCAGGATGGCAGCCTGTCGATGAACTCTTTGTCCGCCATGATGCTGCGATAGCGGATGAATTCTCCATCGTCATCGCGCGCGGCATGAACGCCAGGTTGTGGATTGATGGCTACGATGCCGAATTTCAACATCCTCGTCATTTGCTTCACGGCTTCCGATCGCTGCCGCTTGGAAATGAAGGAATCGAATGACGTGGCATGTGGGGGCCCCGTATAATCGGTGTCTATGCTGACATTTACGGGAAAATATGGCTGGTCGGACAACTTATCCATCCGTGACAGGATCTCGGATTTATACTGGCCATATGTCTTTACGGGCGGGTGGGAAACCAAGGCCAGTTGTGCAATTGCCTGATTATCGGTTCTGCTGGCTCGCGCTATCGCCGCCCGCCGACCATCGTGCGTTTGCATCGCCTCTTGTGGCGCGGTGCTGGTGGCGTCCGCGCGCACTTCATCTGTGGATCGTTCACCAGATGCCGTGCCATTCGGCTTGCGGCCGATATGCTGACCGATCCGTATGAAATGTTCAGCGGGCGACATGGCGCACTGCGCCACATCGGGATAATGCTGAACATACCAGGCCTGATCGAATGTCCCGGATTGCTCAAGCTGGAGAATTTGCTCCGACAATGTCTGCATGGTGAGGGCCTGTTTAAAAATATTGTCGGTTTTCAGCGACGCCATGATAGAAATAGTGGCGCAGAGGATCCTGACCAGAAGTAATCACATCTGGATACTTGTTCACATATGCTTGTGCATCGAACAGGCCCTTTTTCAGCAAATGCCGGTCGCGCCTTTTTCTCTGCCAGGACAAAGGTATGAAGCGCCACCACCATCTTCTGTAATCAAGGATGACCTTTCCGGTTTCTCTCAACCAGGCATTTTGCTTCTCAAATTCCAGCAGTCGGTCCTGTTCCGATGCTAGCATATTTCCCAGCATCACCAGTTCTTTGACATGCTGGTTGATGCGAAGCTCCTTGCTGACGAGAGTGTTTGTCGCTTGGGCGAGATCATCTTGAAGGCGCCTTATTTCTTCGTCGGTGCTGTCGCTTCTGGGCGGAGCTACGGTCTGGTCGGAAAGCGCGGGACGAGCGGTTTGTGCAGATAGAGACGCCACGCGGCTTTCGAGCAGGATATTGCGTTGCTGCACCCGCCCGAAATCTTTGGACAGCTTGGCCAGATCACCTTCCAGACCGGTGATGCGCCGTTCCATCTCGGTGCGCGTCAGGGCAAGTCGCATGACCCAGCCATTGGCATCGACCAGGTCGCGACGCACCTTTTCGACTTCGGCCGCGAGCATGTCGCGTTCCCGTTCATGCCCCTCTGCGCTCGTCCAGGCTTGGGCTGCTTCTTCCTCCCGCTGCGCGAGCCGGCTCTGTAATTCGCTCAGCTTATCCCTAAACGCGCGAATCTGCTCTTCACGCTGTTCTGCGTCCACCTGTGCCTGATTGTTCAGCCGCTCCAGCTCTGCTGCCAGCTCTTCCCCCCTCCGGCGCGAGACGTCCAGTTCCTGCGCTGTAGCGGCGGCATCGGCCAAGCTGGACCTGTGCTGTTCGATCTGTTGTTCCAGTTCCCTGATCTGATTGGATCGCTGCTCGATTTCGGCGGAATGGGCAGTGCGAAGTTGGGCTTCCTCCGCCTTTAAATTGGCGCGTTCCGTTTCCCACATGGTTTCACGTTCAGACAAGGTGGCGTTCAGAAATTCACTATGAGCCACCCATTTGCGCGTTTCTTCCCGGGCTTGGCCCAGCAGGCGCATATCTTCGGTGTCGTCCTTGGGGTTAATGATCCGCGACGATCGCCATGTCAGGACATTGGTGGATCGTACCTTGTCATGGACAAAATCGCGGTTCAGATCGGCGTCGCTAGGGCCAAGCCGAAAGACGGCGCAAAAATCATTCCAGATTTCGGCTTCGCGTTCGGCAACGAAGCTTTCCACCAAAGTCAGATCGAATCCTTCGCTCCGTGCCCATTGTTCGAGCGCCATCCCGGAATCGGGATAAAAGCGCCAATAATCCTTAGGATATCGGTGGACGGTCCCGTTCGATGGCGCGCTGACATAAATATGGCCGCCCGGCTTTGCCTTCCTGCACATTGCTACGAAAGTCTGCCAGAAAGCCTTATCATGCTCAAAGACAGAAGAGGCCATGACGAGGTCGAAATGGGCATCTGGAACGTTCCAGTCGCCAGTACCGGTCACGACGATGTCGACACCGCCCCCCGCCTCAAAGTCGAGGCCGACATATTCGGCGTTGCGAGGAGCATGGTCACGCAACGATCCATTGACGTTCTGGGCGCCGATTTCGAGAATTTTGGCCGGGGATAAAGGCAGGTAGATGTCCATGATCAGGCCGCCGATCTGATAGGCCGTATCATGCATGGGCATGCCCCTTGGCAAAGGATGTCGGGTTGGATTTTGTGCGGCGGATGCCATGGTTCGGATTTATGAACATGTCAAATCATTCAGCCCTTCGCCAGAATATGCGGTATTAGGCAGCCGCCTTAGGCGGCATATATTACACAAGTCCATGTATCGCTTCGATCCAGGCCTTGCCATTATGCATGGCGTAAGTCGCCTGGTCTGAGAAGCCGGTATTTCAGGATCCATGCGTTGCATCTCACAGATTTGAGGCGGTAAATCGGCTACCGGTGTCGGATGCACGACTAAGCCATGTCAGGGAAGGTTGCGTTAGTGAACGATCAAGCCATCTTCCCGCTTCTGATTGCGCCAACCGATTCGTGAATAGGCAATCGCAGGCAGGGCTATTGTCCATTCTTGGATACCGATGCTAAGGCGACCAATCGAAACTGCCAGCCTCTGAGTTCATTCCGCGATGCATATCAAGAATTTCCTCTATTTGATCTTGCTCGCAGCGTTGGCGGGTTGCACCACCCTGCCATCGAGCGGTCCGACAGGCGGACAGATCCAAAAATCGGCCAAGGCGCCCAAGAGCGGCAGCGACCCAATCCGCCTCGTGCAGGTCAAAACGGCCGCGGATGTGCCCGCAGGGGGGGCGTCGACGGCTGCGACCGCGCTCTTACCCGAGCTCACGCCGCCACCGACCGATCTGGTGGGGCCGGGCGACGTACTCGACATCAATATCTATGAAGCGGGCGTCACGCTATTTTCCGGTTCTGGCGGAACCAGCGACCAGCTGACGACCCCCGGTGTCCAGGTGCAGAAGCTTCCCCCAATGCGGGTCGACGATCTGGGCAACATCGCCGTTCCCTATGCCGGCACGCTGCATGTCGCGGGCGTGACTGTGGGCGAGGTCGAGGCGATGATCCGCAACGCGCTGCGACGCGTCTCGCAAAATCCGCAGGTTCTGATTACCATGAACCAGGCGATCACCAATTCAATCATCGTGGGCGGCGAAGTGGGAAAGCCAGGCAGGCTGGTGCTTCAGACCAATCGCGAAACGCTGTCCGACGTGGTGGCGCTGGCTGGCGGCTATCGCGGCAATGCGCGCGACCTGACACTGCGGATCAACCGGGGCGGAAGGAATGTCGACGTGCGTATGAACGACCTGACCGACAATCCGGCGCTCGACGTGCGCGCTTATCCAGGCGATAAGTTCATCCTGATCAACAACCCTCGCACCTTTTCGGTGCTGGGCGCGTCGGGGCGGGTGGAACAGGTACCCTTCAGCCGGTCGAAAGTGTCGCTGGCCGAAGCGATCGCTACCGCAGGCGGCGTCAATCCGGGCATCGGCAATCCTGCCGCCATCTTCGTGTTTCGCTACGTTGCCGACGCGCAAGGCCAAGAAGCGCCCATCGTCTATCATATCAATATGATGCAGACCGGCTCCTATTTCCTAGCCCAGCGGTTTGCCATGCAGGACAAGGATGTGCTGTATTTCGGCAATGCCGCCGCCAATCAGCCGAGCAAGCTCATCCAACTGATCAGCCAGCTTTTCTCGCCGATTCTGACGGTGACGAGCGCGGTGCAAACGGTTCAGAACAGCAGGAACTGACAGCCGGCACGGCGTGTCATTGCGCAGGGGATAATATGGACATCCAGACTTTTGACATCGCTGGCGTCACCTTGTTGACGCCCCGCCATATCGGCGACGAACGCGGTTATTTTGCCGAAGTGTTCCGTGCCGACCTGTTCATGCAACATGTGGGCGACTTCGGCTTCGTGCAGGATAATGAATCCCTCAGCGCGAAGGTGGGCACGATCCGCGGCTTGCATTTCCAGAGCAATCCCCACGCGCAGGGCAAGCTGGTGCGCTGCACCGCAGGCGCGCTGTTCGACGTGGCCGTTGACATCCGTGCCGGGTCGCCCACCTATGGCCAATGGGTCGGGGAGACGCTCACCCCTGACAATGGCAAGCAGCTCTGGGTACCGTCGGGCTTTGCCCATGGCTTCTGCACGCTGGAACCGAACACGGTCATCGCTTACAAGGTGACCGATTATTACAGCGCCGAATGCGACAAGGGTCTTGCCTGGGATGATCCCACGATCGGCATCACCTGGCCTGACGTCGCGGATGCCGGCACCCTCTCCCCCAAGGATACGCGGCAGCCCCTGCTCGCCGACCTTCCTGCCTATTTCAGCTGGAGCAACTAATCCATGCGTGTCATCGTCACCGGCGGCGCCGGCTTTATCGGCTCTGCCCTCGTCCGTTATCTGGTGCTGCAAAAGGGCTATGACGTCCTCACCATCGACGCGCTGACCTATGCGGGATGCGAAGCGTCGCTCAAGGAAGTGGAAGGCAAGAACAGCCACCAGTTCCTGCACGCCAATATCTGCGATCGCGCGGCAATGGACGCAGCGATCACCGGGTTCCAGCCCGACCGCATCATGCATCTGGCCGCCGAAAGCCATGTCGATCGTTCGATCACCGGTGCGGCCGATTTCATCCAGACCAATGTCGTAGGCAGCTTCACCCTGCTGGAAGCCGCCCGCGCCTACTGGAACGGCCTCGAAGGCGCCGCGAAAGACGCCTTCCGCTTCCTCCATGTGTCGACCGACGAAGTCTATGGCTCGCTGGGCGACGAAGGGCTGTTCGAGGAAACGACGCCCTACGATCCCTCCTCGCCCTATTCGGCGTCGAAGGCTGCGTCCGATCACCTCGCCAAGGCGTGGCACCGCACCTATGGGATGCCGATCGTGGTGTCGAACTGCTCGAACAATTACGGGCCGTACCACTTTCCCGAAAAACTCATTCCGCTCACCATCCTCAACGCGCTCGAAGGGCGCAAGCTGCCGGTCTATGGCAAGGGCGAGAATATCCGCGACTGGCTCTATGTGGACGATCATGCCCGCGCGCTCGACATCATCGTCGAAAAGGGCGAGCCGGGCGAAACCTATAATGTCGGCGGCCGCAACGAGCGCAAGAATATCGATGTGGTCAAGCGCATCTGCGCGGTGCTCGACGAACTGCGCCCCACGGATAAGCCCCGTGTCGATCTCATTGAATATGTGACCGATCGCCCCGGCCATGACGCCCGCTACGCAATTGACGCGACCAAGCTGGAGAATGAACTGGGCTGGCGCGCGCAGGAGAATTTCGACAGCGGCATCGAAAAGACGGTGCGCTGGTATCTCGACAATGAATGGTGGTGGCGCCCGCTGCGCGACGCCTATGACGGCCAGCGCCTGGGTCTTGAGAAAGCGAAGGCGTGAGGATCGCCGTCACCGGGACGGCAGGCCAGGTCGTCACCAGCCTGATCGAACGCGGCGCGGCGCAGGGGCATGAGGTGATCGCGATCGGCCGCCCAGACCTCGACCTCGCCGATCCCGCCTCGATCGCCCGCGCACTGGAAGCGGCAAAGCCCGACGCGATCGTCTCGGCCGCCGCCTATACCGCGGTCGACAAGGCGGAGAGCGAGAGCGATCTGGCCCACGCCGTCAACGGCGCGGGCGCGGGCGCGGTGGCGCAGGCGGCCAAGGCGCTGGGTGTTCCGCTCATCCATATCTCGACCGACTATGTGTTCGACGGGACGCTGGACCGCCCCTATGTCGAAAGCGACCCCACTGGTCCCACCGGCGTCTATGGCGCGTCGAAGCTGGCGGGCGAGCAGGCGGTGCTTTCGACCTACCCGGAAAACAGCGCGGTGCTGCGTGTCGCCTGGGTCTACAGCCCGTTCGGCGGCAATTTCGTCAAGACGATGCTGCGGCTTGCGGGTGACCGCGATGATCTCGGCGTCGTGGGCGATCAGGTCGGCAATCCGACCAGTGCGCTGGCGATCGCGGATGGCATCATTCAGGTGGCTACTAATATGGTAGCCGATAGCTATCCCGAGCAACGTGGCGTCTTTCACATGACGGCGCAGGGTGAAGGCAGCTGGGCCGATTTTGCCGAAGCGATCTTCGCGGCATCGGCGGCACGCGGTGGTCCGTCGGCATCGGTGCGGCATATCGGCACGGCCGACTATCCGACGCCCGCCACCCGGCCCGCCAATTCGCGGCTCGACTGCGCCCGGATCGCGAAAGTGCATGGCGTGACGCTACCCGACTGGCGCGTCTCGCTCGACGAAGTGATGGACCGGCTGCAACCGGCGACCAACTGAATTATCTGGGGAATTTTGAGCTATGAAGGGTATCATTCTTGCAGGAGGCAGCGGCACGCGCCTCTATCCCATGACGCTGTCGACGTCGAAGCAACTCATGCCGGTCTATGACAAGCCGATGATCTATTATCCGCTCAGCACGCTGATGCTGGCGGGTATCCGCGAAGTGCTGATCATCTCGACACCGCGCGACCTGCCCGCCTTCCAGTCGCTGCTGGGCGACGGGTCGGCCTGGGGCATGACCCTGGAATATGCCGTACAGCCCAGCCCTGACGGTCTGGCCCAGGCCTATATCATCGGCGCCGATTTCGTCGCAGGCCAGCAGTCGGCGCTGATTTTGGGCGACAATATCTATCATGGCCACGGCCTGCCCGAAATCCTCGCCAGCGCTTCGTCGCGCAAGGAAGGCGCCAGCGTCTTCGCCTATCATGTCAACGATCCCGAACGCTATGGCGTGGTGAGCTTTGACGCGAACATGAAGGCCGAAACCATCGAGGAAAAGCCGGAAAGCCCCAAATCCAACTGGGCGGTCACGGGCCTTTATTTCTATGACGAGCAAGTCGTCGATATCGCCGCCAACATGAAGCCTTCGGCGCGCGGCGAGCTGGAGATCACCGACGTCAACCGCGTCTATCTCGAACGCGGCGACCTGCATGTCGAAATCATGGGCCGCGGCTATGCCTGGCTCGACACCGGCACGCCCGACAGCCTGCTTGATGCGGCCGAGTTCGTCCGCGTCCTCGAGAAGCGTCAGGGCTTCAAGATCGCCGCGCCCGAGGAAATCGCCTACCGCCAGGGCTTCATCGACGCCAACGGCCTTGAACAGGCGATCGGCAAGCTCGGCAAGTCCGACTATGGCCGCTATCTGCGCGGCATCCTGACGGAAAGCTGACCGGCACTTTTGCAACAATGCAAGTCATTGATTGCAGAGGATAAAAGCCCCAAACGCGCGTAATGCAATCAGGGTATCCCGAACAAGTCCTTTATTTTCAAGGGCTTGTTCGGGTAAAGCGTTCGCACCTGTCTAACTCGCTGTCGCGGATTAGCCGATCACAGTCTCCCGTACGATCCCCAACGCCTTGGCATTGATCGCCGCCGCCCGCTCCGCCGTATCGCTTTCGGTATAGCAGCGCAGTTCGGGCGCATTGCCGCTGGGGCGCAGGTGGATGATGTCGCCCCCGGCAAAATGGATGCGCAAGCCATCGGTCGTGTCGATGCCATCGGCCTCGCCCGCCACCGCGCCGAACATCGCAGTCAGCCGCGCCAGCACCTCGGCCTCGTTCCCTTCCTCCAGATGCGCGATCAGCGCCTGGCTTTGCGCGGTGGGATAGTCCTGCAACCGCTCGCTGAACGTATAGCGCCCAGGCAACTGTGCCTGCAGCGCCGAGAGCGTCACTCCCTGACGTCGCGCATCGACCAGCGTCGCCAGCATCGGCAGCACCGCGTCGCGCGTCGGCAGCGCGCCCAATGTCCGCCCTTCTGCCGTTACCGGGCTCGCCAGCAGGAAGCCGCCATTGGCCTCATAACCGCAAACCGTCACCTGCCCCTCGTCCGCCAGCGCATTCATCGCCTCGATCACGAAGGGAGAGCCGATCCGCGTCCGCCGCACCGCATCGAACAGGCCCGACAGCTCGACCGCGCTGTTACAGCTGACCGGCGTCGCCACCGCCTTGATGCCGAGCGCCCGCGCGCACAGAATCCCCAGCACATCGCCGCGCATCCAGACGCCCGTTTCGTCGGCCAGCAGCGGGCGGTCACTATCGCCATCGGTCGACAGGATCGCGTCCAGACCATGCTCGGCCGCCCATTGCTTCGCCAGCGCCTGATCCTCGGGCCGCACGGCTTCGGTATCGACGGGGATGAACTTTTCCGCCCGGCCCAGCGCTACCGCCGTGCCGCCCAGCGCCGTGACGATCTGCGTCACGATGTCGCGCCCCACGGCCGAATGCTGATAGATGCCGAGCGTCAGGCCCGACAGCGCATCGCCCCCGAAATAGTCGACATAGCGCGCCATATAGGCGGTCGCGACGTCGATCACCGGCGGCAGTGCCTGTGCGGCCTTCAGCATCCCTTCGCGATCGAACAGGTCAGGCAGGTCGACGCTCTGGGCGCGAATGCCCTGCTCGTCGTTCTTGAGTACCTCGCCATCGGTGCAGTTGAACTTGATGCCATTGCGGTCGTCGGGGATGTGGCTACCCGTCACCATCAGCGACGGGATACCCCGCGCAAAACCGTAGCCCGCCACCGCCGGCGAGGGCACGAAGCCGCAATTGTCGACGACGCCGCCCATATGCTCGATCGCCGTCGCACAGGCCGCCATGATCCGGGGGCTGGAGGGCCGTAGATCGCCTGCGATGGCGACATGGCTGCGCGGCGCGAACTGCCCGATGGAGCTGAGATGCTGAAGGAAGGCCTGCGTATAGGCGAAGCAGACCTCATCGGTCATCGCCGTGAAAAGCCCCCGCGCCCCGCTGGTGCCAAAGGCGACGCCGGACCGGGTCATGAGGTCGGCGATGGAAACGGTATGGGTCATGGGATCCTTTGCGGACAAGCCGTTTGATCAGCGTCTAGCCATAAAGACGTTCGTCCCACCAGATTGGCTCCGGCAGGTCGTACGTGATGGCTGCCGCATCAGGATGCTGCGGATTGATGAGGATGTTGCGCTCTACCCGCGCCGGGATCGACGGTACGATCAGGATGGCGCTGCGTTGCTCCTCATACCAGGCATGCCCGAACGCCTTGCACAGCCCCTCGTCTTTCCCGTCCCAACCTGGATGCGCGGCGGTCTGAAAAATCTCGTAGCTGGTGCCGTTGGGGATGGTGATGCGGATATAATGCTGATTGGGCGGCAGTACGCTGCTAGCATGCACCAGTTTCTCCAGCATCGCGGTCGAATAATGTTCGGACGTGTAGATGACGGAGCTGAGCGGCGTATTCCACCGCCCAGGATAGAGCCGGGCGCCTTCGCTGTCATAGATCGGATGAACACCGTCAGGATCGCCGATGCGGTAAGCCGTCAATACCCGATCGGTTCGCCCGCCTTTCACACGCCCCCGCCATAAGCGGCGCGACCGAGCAGATTGATGACGAGGTCCGCGCCCGGACTGGTCGCCAGCGCGACGTCGAGCGGCGCCTTTCCGTCGAGCATCGGATGCGCGCGCCCCAAAAATTCGCGCGCCCGCTCTGGCTCCCGATAGATGTCGAGCGCGAAGCTGAACACCTTGGCAAGCCGGGCAAGCCTGTCCCCCTCCTCGCTCGTCAGGCGCTTGGACGCGGACTTGCGCCGCCGCTCGAGCGTGGCCTTGGGAATAAGCCGAAACTTGAAGCGCGCGTCGCCCGGCGCCACTTTGTCGGCCAGGCGATCGAGCGCGGCGACGGGCAGGCCGCTTTCGATGGAGGTCGGCAACGACAGGCGGGAGGTATGAATTCCGGCCCTTACGCCGAGCAGCGCCTCGATGCTGTGGGGTTGTGTTGCCATATATGCCTCTGGTTCAGATGATGCGGATATATGCATCATCTGAACCAGAGGCAAGTCGATTGCCTGATGGCTGTTGGCAGGATAGGGATACCGGCGTTCAATGTATTACATGCCTACATGCCGGCCATTCGAGTGTGTCGATTGGACAGCCTGAACGCCCCCGTAAACACGCTTGTCCCCCCGCCTCGCCCGCGCACTTTTCCAGTCGCTTTTGATGCACCTGCGTGCCCTTTTTTGCCCCGCCAGCGGCCCTTTGTCATACATTCCCGGCGTCAGGCCTATCCGGCCCTCCCTTCCGTCACCTTGATGCCAAGTCTGCTCGAGCAGACTTGGCCCGCCTTTCACCCCCCCCGCCTCAAATCCGCACCCGCTCCACCTCCGCCAGGCTGATCTCGTCGCGCCGCCGATCATAAAGCTGTGTCGTGCGGGTCGAACTGTGATTGGCCATGGCGGCGGCGTTTTCCAACGTGCCGCCATTTTTCAGGTATGTCGTGATCCCCGTCGCGCGGAAGCTGTGGTTGCCGATGCGCGTCGCGATCCCCGCAGCCTTCGCGCGGCGGCGCACCATGGCATGGGCCTCGGCCTGGCTGAGCGGCGTATCGCTCAGGCGCCCGGTGCCCCGCGCGATGGTGCGGAACAGCGGCCCCCTGCCCTCGCCCAGCCCGCAGCCTTCGATATAGGCGGTCAGATAATCGTCGAGCTGGTGATGGCAGGGCATCTCATGCCGCTTGCCGCCCTTCTCATGCAGCCGCAGCCACAGCCGCCGCCCCTGCACGAACACATCCTCGCGCTTCATCGCCAGCGCCGCGCCCACCCGCGCAAAGCTGTAGATCATGAGGCCGATCAGCGCCCGGTCGCGCAGCCCCACTGGCGTCGTGACGTCGATCGCGTCTAGCAGCGCCCGCGCTTCCTGTGCGTCGAGCACCGGCGTCTTGCCCTGGCGCGCTGAATGTGCCGGACCGCGCACGCTGGCCGCCGGGTTGGTCGCGATCACCTGCCCCGTTACCAGCCAGTCGAACAGGTGCCGCACTGCCGCGAGCCGCTGTTTGACGCTGGGCGCTGCGAGGCCCTGCCCCAGCGTCTCGATCCACGCAGCGATGTGGATGGGTGCTATGTCGGACAGGTCGCGTACCCCATGATCGAGACACCAGGCGAGACAGTCATGCGCCGCTTTCGCATAGGCGCGCCGAGTGTTCGGATTGCGGATCGCGGCGGCAAAGAATTCGAGGAAACGCACCTGCGCTCGCGGCTCAGACTGCGCGATGAGGGGCGGGAGTGGGAGTGACGATCGCAGGATGAGAGAGGAGATCATTAGAAACGCCGGCTATATGTGATAATGTCCTTTATCAAAGATATGAGAAAAATCTGCTTTCGTCTATCTTCGGATGTTTTAAAAAGCATATTGCTATTTCTCCTTGGCGTGATGATTGCAGGCGAAAGATTACAAGGGGCATTGCTTGATCACTTTATCTACGCTCCTACGCCGATGCCGGCCAAGGCGCGAATATCTGACCCATTCAGTCCGGGACTATAGGCAGCTCGTTCGGAACAAGATTAAAGCGATGCCCGATGATCGGCGTCTGGCGCTCGCGCAATCGATCGGGGCCGAGACGATGGGTAGCTTCATCTCTCAGGGCGATGGTCATGTCGCGGTGCTGCGTCATCATGGTCTGACTGACGGCATGGCGATCTATGATCTGGGGTGCGGATGCGGTCGTACAGCGCAGGCGCTGCATCGGCAGGGGTGGCAGGGGCAATATGCCGGGGCGGACGTCGTGCAGGAGTTGCTCGATGAATTGTCCTCACGCTGTCCCGGCTATCAGACGCACCTCAATGTTACGCCAAACATTATAGCGCAGGATGCCTCACTGGATATGATCTTTCACTGGTCAGTCTTCACCCATCTCTATCCGGGCGAATCCTACCTCTATATGCTCGACGCCTTCCGTGCGCTGAAGCCTGGGGGGAAGATGATATTCTCTTTTCTAGAGCTGGAAGAGCCCGCGCATGATCGGGTGTGGGAAGCTAATCTTCAGCTTATTCGTCAAGGGCGTCCAAGCCCTCATCTCGATGCTTTTCTGCACCGCGACTGGATACGCCGCTTCGCGCGCAACGCTGGCTTTCTGGAGCTACACTTCACCGATGGGCTGGATGCAAGCCACCATCCCGCCTTCTGGCAAAGCCTAGCCATATTGGAAAAGCAAGCGGCCTGAGCAAGCCTTAGGGCTTCAGCCCCTTCGCCATATTGAGGTGCGCCGTCACCATCCCGCTCGCCAGTGCCTTTAGCGCAGGCACGTCGCGTGAAGTCGAGTACCGCCTCAAGTAGTCCGCCCGCCCCCGCGTTGCCGGGGCGGAGCAAAACCAGGCCACTCCGGTCATCAACCGGAACACTGGCGAGATCTCCGCCACCTGATCAATGACGACAACGATATGAAGAGGGCCCCGATCGGGGCCCTCTTCATATCGCCGGCCCGCATCACAGCGACCTGGTTTTACTCTGCCCCGATGGCTTGGAATCTGACCGCCGTTGACACGGCCGCTCCGCCACAGAAATAGAGGTTGTTGCTGGCCTCCAGCTAACTATCATGGGCTTTCTGACGCTTTGGTTTCCCTATATCTTTGCCTGGTTCATCCAAAAATCGGAATATCCGTCGACGTTCCCCAGGGCCTTCACGACATGGGCGATCTTTCGGTACGGATGCGCAGTGATGTTCTTCGCCATGCAGTTTGCGACGGGCAATTAACCAGGAAAACGCTGAGCCTCGACCCCTTAATACGTCCCACACCGCCTAATCAAGCGGCGTGCAAGCGTAGACATCTTGATGCTTATCCCAGCCTTTCGCTCGAAAAAAGAACGGGATCATGTCGCAATCTGACAGCAGCTTCATGGTAACATCAGGACTTGAAAGAGATATTCCATATCCGTCGTGATCTGGGTAGTCTGCGTATCCCCATCCGGTTCTTTTGAATGTCTCGAAAAGGCTCTTTAGGCCATCGGTCTCCAGTCCGTAGGGTGCGCCCGCGTTAATGCGCTCAACCACATCCGTTCCATGCGTCGTGATAATTAATGCCCCAGAAGGCGACAACTGACGACGGAGGAATTTCAGCGTCCGGGCTGACTCTTCGTATGAGAGCCTGATCCGAAATTAAGTTGAGTGGTATCAGCGGGTTAGCTTGACGGCGTGCCCTGTCGTTGATTCAGCGGTTTTGCGACAAACCAAAGGAAATCAACGATGTGGACCGACACCACTCGGGCGCAGTATGCCCGTGCGGACTTGGCTTTGCCAAGCGATTTGACCGATGCCGAATGGGCGCTGCTCGAGCCGTTCTTTCCGCCGCCCTCGCATGTAGGGCGTCCGCGCAAGTGGCCGCTCAGGCGGATTGTCGAGGCGATCCTGTATCTGTTGCGTGGCGGCCTCCCGTGGCGGATGCTTCCGCCGTGTTTTCCGCCGGTCTCGACGGTGCGGCGTTGGTTCTATCTGTGGCGGGACAGCAGGCTGTGGTTGTCGTTAAACCATACCCTGCTGCTGATCGGGCGCGAAGCTGCAGGCCGCCAGGGCTCGCCCAGCGCCGGCGTGATCGACAGCCAGAGCGTCAAAACCACGGAAAGCGGCGGGCCACGGGGTTATGACGCGGGCAAGAAGACAAAGGGGCGCAAGCGCCATATCCTGACGGATACCGACGGCAATCTCGTCCATGCCGTAGTCCACACCGCCGACATCCAAGACCGTGACGGCGCTCCGCTGGTGCTGGCCGAGATCATCAGGCGCTTCCCGTGGCTGCGCCATGTCTTCGCCGATGGTGGCTATGCCGGTGACAAACTCAGGGACGCGCTGCGCCGGATCGGCAAATGGACCATCGAGATCGTCAAACGGTCGGATGCCGCAAAGGGGTTTGTCATTCTCCCGCGACGCTGGGTCGTCGAGCGAACCCTCGCCTGGCTGAACCGCAATCGCCGCCTCGCCAAGGACTTTGAACAGACCATCGCATCGGCTACCGCATGGCTCTTCATCGCCTCGATCCAGCTCTTCGCACGCCGCATCGCAAGGCCATCAAATCACGCCCGATAATTTTGAATCAGGCTCTGAGAGATGCGTAAAAAGCGAGCCAATCCAGATGAGATCGAATTTCCCGAGGTCATCGTTCAGGGCAAGATCGAGCGTCTCTGCATCAAACCCTAACTGTTTAGCGCCCGCAACTGATGGTGCGTCGGCGTCCACACCTCGGACTACGGCCCGAGGAAAAGCGACCCTGAGCCAACGATGGACTCGACCAAAGCCGCAAGCGTAATCCAGAACTCGCTTTACATCGCTTATGTGTCGATCCTGAGCCTGCAGCACCTGCCTGATGACGGAAATGGCACTTGCGCCGACCGAAAAATATCGAGTGCGCATGATGTAATCGCCAGGTATACCCTCAAGCATACTATCTTCTGGAAGAATATGACGGTTGACATCCTTAAATAGGTCGTCCTCCCCATATATTGGGAACATATCGTAAATGTCCGGCATGTTTTCCATGAATAATCCTTAGTGTATTGAGGAATTACGTTCCTATAATTCTAATATCACAATAAACTTGGTCTGCCGCAATAATCTTATTCAATATCGGGGTTGATGTCCTGTGGCCTATTGGCTGATGATTTAGGCTGTGGGTGTGAAATGACATGCTTTCCGGCCCGCCCCCCCGACAAGGGCGCGGGCCGGTCGCGTCAGAAACGGATGCGCACGCCCGCCGACGCGCTTTCACGATGGTCGTCCTCGCCACTCTGCGCATCGATCGTCGTGAAGAATTCGACGCCGCTCGTCAGGCGATAGGACAGACCCGCCGACGCGGTGCCGACCACTGCCGCCCGCTGCGCCCCGGTGGCGAGCAGGGTCAGCGGTCCGCCGGCATAGCCGCCGATGGCTTCGGTTGTGCGTCCTTTGATCTGCGCCCGCAGACCCAATCCGACAAAGGGACGGAACGCCGCGTCCGACGCGTCGGCCCGCGCGAAGCGGAAGCCCGCATCAGCAAAGCCCGAAACGTGACGATCGCGCGCGACATCAAGCGCGAAGACGCTGCCCGTCTCGCTTACCCGGTCGCGCACCGTGCGGACATAGGTGACGCCGACCTTGGGCGTCACGGCCCAGTCGCCCATCGTCGGAAAAGCATAGCCGACCGACAGGTCGCCCACCCAGCTGTGCAGGCCATAGCGGCCCGAAGCCGAACTGCCGTTGGGCAGCGCCCGGTCGGTCTGCGCGTCGCCACCATCATAGAGCACCGATGCCGTCAGCCGCAACCCACCCGCTGCATAACGCCCATGGACGCCCGCGACGAAGCCGTCAGTCTTGGTGCTGGCGCCCAGCGCGTCGATCCACTGGTGACTATCGAGATAGCCCGCGAAGGCGCCGACCGCCCAGTCGCGGTTCCCGATGCCCACGCCGCCGAGCAGACCATAACCCCGCGTACGCGCGCTCGACGTGCCGGCGTCGCTGTCGCCCGCCAGCCTGTGCCACTGGCCCAGCACCTGCCCGAAGGTGAAGGCATGGACATCGTCGCTGTCGGTGAAGGCAAAGCCCGGACCGCGCGCCGCATCGGCCAGCGTCAGCGCCTGGTCGACGCCCAGTTGCGTCGCGCTGGCATAGGGTTCGGGCGTCAGCCGCGTGAAGGCCGCCGGGTTCGATCCGCCGTTCGCCAGCAACAGCGAAGGCAGCGCCGCAAACAGCGGGCTGTTCGCCGCCTGCGTCGGAATGACGCTGTTGGCATAATCGACGCTGCGCGACACCTGCGGGTTGAACAGCGGGTCATTGAGGAAGCGGCCGAGCAGCTGGATGCGGTCGGCACGCTGGACGATGAAGCCGAACAGCGTGTCCGCTTTGTCGATCGTCGTATAGCTGCCCGTGATCCCGCCGCTCGCGATGATGAGGTCGTAGGAGGTGCCGGGCCTGATCTGCCCGTCCGCCACGATCTTGAGCGTCGAACCATTGGCGATCGTCAGCGTGCCGTTGATCATCAGCTGATCGGCGATCGTCGGCGTGATCTCGAACAGCGAGACGGAGCCGCTCGCCAGCGCGACATTGCCGTTGACGGTCATCGTACCGGGCGATGCGCCAGGGCTCAATGTGCCCGCGACGCTGATGTTGCCATTGACGATGCCCGCCGACCCGAAGGTTGCACCAGATCGCACGGCGATCTGGCCTGCGTGGATGACCGACCCGGCCAGACCGACAAAGCGCCCGCCGGTCAGGTCGATCGACCCGAAGCTGCCCGTTCCCGACAGGGTAGCAAAGCCCGCGCTCATCCCCAGCGCCTCGACATTAGCGACATTGGCGAAGGCGACCGGCGCTGCGCTGCCGCCGCCCGAAATCTGGATGCTGTCATTGCCCGCGCCGCCATCGACTGATCCGGCAAAGCCGCCCGCGATGGTGAAGCGATTGTCGTCCGCGCCGAAGATCACCGGCGCCCTGAGCGACGCCCCCGATGCGACCGCCAGGTTGGTGCCCACGTTCACGGCGTCATAGACATGCGCGTCCGTCAGGCTGAGCGTGCCAGTGCCTTCGCTGTTCAATATCTCGAACTCGGTCAGCAACGCAGCACCCAGCGTGCGGTCGCCCGCCAGTTCCAGCGTCGCGCTGTCGGTGCCTGCGCCGCCCGACACCGTGCCCGCCAGTGTCGCACCGGCGGCCAAGCGGAAGCTGTCATTGCCAGCCCCAAGGTCGATCGTCCCGGCCAGCGCCCCGCCCTGCGCGATGGTCAGCGACTGCGCGCCATCGCCAAAGCCGATGCTGTCGCTCGCCGCGCCCAGCGTGCCTGCGACGTCCAGCGCCCCGCCGGTCAGCGCGACCTGCTCGAAGCAGATGGCGCTGCCCGTCAGCCGAACCGGCGCATTGGCGGTAAAGCGCAGCAGGTCGTTGCCCGCCCCGCCATCATAGACGCCCGCTGCCTGGGTGGTGCCGAGCGCCAGCACATCGTCGCCCGCACCCATCATCGCCGCGGCGACATCGCCATCGACGCTGAAACTTTCCGCGCCGCCCGATCCAATGACGCCGCCCACGGCAAAGCCATTGAGCGCCAGCGTGAGGCCGGTGCCGTTTATCGCCACCGTCTGGAAATTCTGGTCGAGTGTCAGGGCGAGCGTCCCGTTGCCTTCGACCGACAGCCGTTCAAAGCCCGTGCGCTGGCCGATGCCGCTGCGGTCGCCTGCCAGCATCACGGTATAAAGGTCGTTGCCCGTGCCGCCGTCGACGCCGCTCGCCACGCTGCTGCCCGGTCCCTCGACAAACTGATCGTCGCCCCCGCCCAGCAGCACCGCGCCGCCGATGCGGCCATTGTTGACCACGCGGTCATTGCCCGCGCCCAGATCGACGGCGCCGGTGATGGTGCCGTCGTTCAGCACGGTTTCGGCGCCGTTGCCGCCCATGATCGTCGTCGGGCCGCTGCTCGAGAGCGTCTGCCCCGACGCCACCGTGACGGTACCGCCCATCAGGCCGATGCTGTCGAAGTTGAAAGTGCCCGAATAGGCGACCGCGCCGTTGCCGATCTGGCTGAAGCGTTCGAAGTTCAGGAACTGGTCGCCATTGACCGCCCCGCCCCGCGTCGCGTCGATGATCAGGCTGTCGTCGCCCAATCCGGCGTCGACGATGCCCGTCAGCACCGCGTCGGCGGCGTGCAGGAAGATGTCGTCGCCCGCGCCCAGCCAGACATTGCCTTCGATCCGGCCATAATTGTCGATCCGGTCATTGCCTGCGCCCAAGTCAATCGACCCGATGATCGATCCTGTATTGACGATGCGGTCGTCGGACGTGCCGATCACCTGGATCGCCCCGGCGAGGTTCGTCGTGCCGATCGCGGCGGCCAGCAGATCGTCGGCCGCCAGCAGCGTATCGCCCTGCCCCCGGATCGTGCCGCTGTTGGTGAGGTCGAGCGCGGTGTCGCTTACCATCAGCGCGATCGATTTCTCGCCCGTCGCCTCGATCGTCCCGGCGTTGCTGATCGTGCCGCTGACGCCCGTGCCGTTGCCATAGACGAGCAGGCCGACGGCCGGATCGGTATAGTTCACCTCGGTATAGATGAAGCCGGGATAGCTGTAATAGCCGTAGCTACCGGTCGACCCGTCGCCGCTCGCGCGGATCACGCCCTGATTGTCGATGGCGTAGCTTGCCGATGTCAGGTTGGCGAGATTGAGCGTCACGCCCGCCCCACCGACTGCTGACGACTCTATGGTGCCGCTGTTGCGCAACGAGACGGCGACCGGATTGTCGGGGGAGGGAAAATAGTCCCTGCTCGTGACGACCAGGCCGCTGTCCATGGCGTTGCTGATCGATCCACTATTGTCGATCGTCATCATCGCGGGCGTGTCGGCGGCGGCGAAGGTGGCAGAGATGGCCATGCCGCCATCGATGGTGCCACTGTTGATGGCGGACAGCCCGGTCAGCTCGGTGCCGTTCAGCGTAACGGCGCGCGCCTGCCCCGAAGAGGCGATGCTGCCGCTATTGTTGAACGTCAGAGCGGTGTTCGCCGCTTGTATCTGCACGGCGGTGGCGTCCAGCATAGCGCTGCCGATCGCGCCGTCGTTGGTGAAGGACTGGATAGTGCCACTTACGCCGCCTGCCATGGTGCCGCGATTGGTGAACGCTGCCAGCGCACTATAGGGCGTGAAGTTCACGCCATAGAATGGCAGGTAGGTCGAAACCAGGCCGTCGATCGTCGCGTCGTTGACGATCGTCCCGTCGCCTTGAATATAGACATCGCTGGCGATGTCGTCCGCCGCGGTCAGCGTCAGGACGGTATCGGCGCCCAAAGCTTGGACATAGTCCGCTTCGAAATTGATGCCTGCGTGGTTGCCGAGGGCGATCGTGCTGCTGCTGCTGCGTGACCGGCCATAGATGTCGAAGCCCGCGCCGCCGTCGATGGTGCCGCTGACGCCTGTCGTCTCGCCGGTCTGGAGGAAGAGATCATTGACCTGCCCGAAGGTCAGATTGCCCTCCAGCGTGCCGCCATCGGTGACATAGATGGCGGACGCATAGCTATAGGGTGACGCCGCAACATCACCCATGATCGCGCCACGATTGATGATCGTGGCGCCGTTGGACAGGTCGATGGCGGTCGCGCCGCGGATCGTGCCGCCCGTTTCGTTGGTGAGGCTGCCATAATAGCTGAGGCTGACGGCCGCGCCGGTGCGACTTGCGATCGTGCCGCTGTTGGTTACCTTCGACTGACTGTAATAGCCCGCGTCCACTGCCAGCCCGTCGACCTCGATCGTGCCGCTGTTGGTGAGCGTGGCAAAGCCTGTGATGCCACTCGCCCCGGACCCGGCGACATCAGTGATCATCCCGCTGTTCACCACATCCTGCGCGCCGGTGATGGCCGTGCCATTGCCATTCAGGCTGATCATGCCTGCATTGGAGACGGTGGTTCCGCCGAAAATGCCGCTTGCCGGATAATAGAGACCGGTAGCATTAGTGACGCTGATCGTGCCATTGTTGGTGACGTCGGCGGTCCCGGCCACGATGGCGGCAGTGCCGTAGCTGTAATTCTGCGTCGTCTTGCTGAGGCTGAGCGTGCCGTTGTTGACGATCGTCAAAGCGCGATCCGGCCCCGCCCCGCCGCCCGTCAGTTGGTCGGTCGTGGCGATCGTCGCATCGACCAGCGTGCGGTCGCTCGACAACAGGTTGCCATTCAATGTGACCGTTCCGTTCCCGGCAAGGCCCAGCGTGGTTGACAGCGGCGACGCCGTCGTCAGCGTCAGCGCGGCGCCATTGGACAGTTCATAGGACAGCGCCTCGAACCCGTTGGCAAGCGCCATCGTCGCGTTCGCGTCGGCCTTCACCCGATAGCGTAACGTGTCCCAGCCCGCGCCCGCATCGACGCCGCTCGCCGCGCCCGCCAGCGCCCGCTCCGCCGGCGCGTCGAGATCGACGATCAACTGGTCGTCTCCCCCGCCCAGCAGGATCGCGCCCGTGACGCTGCCGCCATTATCGACGAAAATATCGGAGCTGGAATCGTAGGAATAGGGCGAGGCCAGGTTGACTGCGCCGACGATCTGCCCGGCATTGGCCAACACCGACCCAAAGCCCCCGCCGCTGACGCCGCCCGTGATCGTGCCGGTGCCCGTGTTGATTAGCGTCCCGCCCAGCGCCACGCCCGTGGTGCCGCCGCTGATTGCACCGCTGTTGGTCAGTCGCCCGAAGCTCAGCGCCACGCCCGTGGTAGCGCCATCGATGCTGCCGCTGTTGACCGCTGTATTCGAATATCCGAGCGTGAGGCCCATGCCCCCGGTCGACCGGATGATGCCGCTATTGTCGATATTGCCATAGCTAACCGACGCGCCCGTCCCGCTGGCGGTGATGCTGCCGCTGTTCGTTAGGTTTGAATCGGCCGACACGCCCGATCCGCCATTGGCGGTGATGGTGCCGCTGTTGATGATCCTGCTTCCCGACACTGCATAGCTGCTGTCGTCCGACAGGGTCGCTAGGATCGAATTGCGATTGTCGAAGATCGGGCCATAGGCTCCGAACTGGGCCATGATCGCCGGGCCCACCGTCACCAGCGCAGCCTCGTTCACCAGCGTCCCCGATCCGCCGTAGCGGATCGAGGTCGTGGGCGTAAAATCGGCGGCCAGCGTCGCGATCGCATCGTTGCTGAGGAGAAGACCGAAGCGTTCGAAATTGGTCGGCAGAACGATCGTGCGGAACGTCGTGTCGCTGTCGATGCCAATTTCGACCGTATCGGTGCCCGCGCCGCCATCGATGCGCCCGGTGATCGAACTGATCCGGCCGCTTGTCGCATCATAGCGCGCCTGCAAGGTGTCGTCGCCAGCGCCCAGGATAAGATCGCCGTTGATCGTACCCGTGCGCGTGTCGATCGCGCTGCTTTGGCGACCTGTGGTGGTGACGATGACCGAGCCGTTGACTATGCCCGCATTGGAGAGGGTGATGCTGTCGGACAGTCGGATCGCGGTGCTGCTGCCGCCGATCGTCGCGCCTGTGGCATTGGTGATATAGGCACTGCCATCGCTGCTGATCGTCGGGGCCGATCCGCTCGAACGAATCGTGCCGCTATTGTCGATGTTCAGATAGCTATTAGTCGAGGCGATTGCGGCATTGCTGCCCCCGTCGATCGTGCCGGAATTGGAGACATACGACACTGCACCCGACATGCCGCCGATAAAGCCTGGAGCATAATTATAGACCGACAGTGTGCCAATGCCGGTCTGATCCACGACGATCGCCGGGCCTGCCGTCCCGCTGATCGTCCCCCAGTTGGAGATGGTAGCATAGATATTGCCGTTGCTGTTCCCCGTATCGAGCCGGATCAGGATACCCTGCGCGCCTGTCACCGTGCTGCCTTCCGCTACGGAGACAGAGGTGTTGGCCGACGGATAGGTCGTCACGGTCGATCCGGGCACGCAATAATAGGGCGTCGCACCTGAATAGGGATCGCATGGAACCGACATCGCCGGCCCGGTCGTGAAGAACAGCCCGGCCTTTCCCGTGCCGCCGTCGACCAGCCCTTTTATGTCGAAGCTCGTGTCGGTCGCGCGATTGATGATCGCTGCTGCGCTGCTGCCTGGACGCACAACGGCATCGGCTGCAACCACGACCCGGCTGCCACTGGTGGTGACGGTCAGGCCGTCGCTGTCGGTCCCGGTGCAGTCGGTGGTGCCATAGGCGGTTGTTGGATCGGGCGAGCATTGCGCATAGGCCGGTCCCGCCACCAGCATCGCCCCGAAAATCGCACTCGTCTGCAACGCACGAACCCGCACCCGCCGTCCACGCGACGCCTTCTCCTGAAACGACATGTCAGCCCCTATTAATGTCAACAGAACAGGCGTATGGGAGATAAATCATTCTGTCTATTGGATAATTATATCTTTAAATGGAGGCGGCTTACCCCCTCGCATATCTATCCTCATGCCGCACGATGTCATCCTCTCCCACATAAGGCCCGGTCTGTACCTCGATAAAGACAGTGGGGATGCGCCCAGGATTTTCGATGCGGTGCTGTGCGCCCACCGGAATGTAGATCGACTGGTTCTCGGTCAGTAGTGATATCGCCCCGTCCAGCGTCACCTTCGCAGTCCCCTCGACCACGATCCAGTGTTCCGACCGATGGAAATGGCTTTGCAGGCTCAGTGACTGGCCGGGCAGCACGGTGATGCGCTTCACCTGGAAACGCCCGCCGACCAGCAGGCTTTCGAACCAGCCCCAGGGGCGGTGGTCCTTGGGGAAGGTTTCGGCCTGCGTCGATCCCTTACGTTGCAGTGCCTCGACCACTTTCTTGACGTCCTGCGTGCGCGACTTGTCGGCGATCAGCACTGCATCGTTCATCGCCACCGCAACGATGTTGTCGAGGCCAAGGCCGACGATCTCCAGCCCTTTGGTTTCGGACCGCAGCAGCGAATTGGTACAATCGATCGCGGTCGCGGCGCCGGACAGGGCCACGCCATCGGCATCAGGCTGCATATGTTCCCACACCGCGTCCCAGTCGCCCAGGTCCGACCAGCCCGCATCATAGGGCACCACCGACAGATTGTCGGCGCGCTCCATGATCGCATAGTCGATCGCAACATTGTCCGCCCTGCCCCACGGCTCTTCGGCCAGACGCAGGAAACCCAGATCGCCTTCCGCCTGCTCTACGGCCTGCCGCACCGTCGCGAACAATTCGGGCGTATGGCGCTCGAACGCGGCGAGGATGTCCTTCACCGCAAAAAGGAAGATGCCCGCATTCCAGAGATAATTGCCTGTCGCCAGCATTTCCTCGGCGCGCGCGGCATTGGGCTTTTCGACAAAGCTGCTGAGCGCGATCGGCTGCCCGGACCCGTCGGGGCGTTCCCCGATCTCCAGATAGCCATAGCCGGTTTCGGCGCGCGTGGGCTGAATGCCGAACGTCACCATCTGCCCTTGTGGGATCGCCACGAGACCCTTGCCCACAGCCTCGTGAAAGGCGGCCTTGTTGGTGATGACATGGTCGGACGGCGCTACCAGCATGATCGCGTCGGGCTGTTTTTGCGCCAGATAGAGCGCGGCTGCCAGAATGGCTGGCGCGGTGTTGCGTCCTTCCGGCTCGATCAGGATGGCTTCAGGATCAATGCCCTCCTGTGCCAGCTGTTCGGCGATAATGAAGCGGAAGAGCGAATTGGTGAGCACCATGGGCTTGTCGAAATGCACCGTCCCACTCGATCCCGACATCCGCCGTGCCGCATCTTGAAACAAGGTGCCTTCGCCCAGCAAAGGCACGAACTGCTTGGGATAGGATTTGCGTGACAGCGGCCACAGGCGCGTGCCCGATCCGCCGGCAAGGATGACAGGCGTGATGGATGGGCCGGATAGAGCGGAAGTCGTGGCCATATATGTTCTAAATCCCTTCGAGCCGCCTTGAGCCTTAGCGCTTGCCGAACAAACTCTGTTGCTCAAACGCGGGGGCAGGGTTTTGGTGCAGCGTGCAAAGAATTTTCGCAAGCGCAACAATTGGAGCAGGAGGATAGCTGATAGCCATCTTTCTGCTATCCCTAATTCGAATGGCGGCAGCCAGCAGGGTATTAGGTTGATCAGTACATGAATTCGTGCTTTCGAGTAGAAATAGTCATTATGGCTCAATCGCGCTAAGGCCCTCCCATGGCCAACCTACAGCGCGAACTCTTTCAGCTCGACAGCCCCCTCATGGGCGAGATTCGCGGCGAGCGTTCGCTGATGGCCTTTCCCTTCTTTGCGTTGGCGAAGAATGCCTGGATGAAGCCGCTTACCTATGCGACGCCCACCGTCACGATCGAGGTGCGCCCGTCCGCGCGCGGGGTCGCGACGATCTACGACAAGGAAATCGTCCTCTACATCGCCAGCCTCATGGCCGCGAAGATCGAGGCGGGGATGGAGGTGAGCCAAGATTTCACTTTTACCGCGCACGACTTGTTCACCGTCACCGGCGCCAATCATTCGGCGCGCACCTATGCCCGTCTGTCGGACGCATTGGAGCGGCTTCAGGGCACGCAGATTCGCACCAATATTGAGGCTGGCGGCGAGGGCGAGGAGGGTTTCTTCTCTTGGCTGTCCGAAGCACGACTACAATATGCGCGCTCGGGAAAAGGCGAAAAGCGTCTGAAAGCCGTGCGTGTGCGGCTGTGCGACTGGCTGTTTCGCGCGATTTTGCGCGACGGGCAGGTGCTCGACTACGCCCACACCTATTTCCAGCTCGGCCCCATCGAGCGGCGCATCTATGAGGTCGCACGCTCGTCCTGCGTAGAGGGCGAGCCGCTGGAGATCGACCTTGATCTTTTGCGCCACCAGATCGGTTTCCAGAACCCGCTGCCCAATTTCCGCATCGCCATGCGTCAGATCGCGGGCGCCAACATCGTCCCGGATTATGACATCCGCCTGGTCGAAGATGCCCCCGCCCCGCCGCCTCCGCAAGGCGAGGAGCGCAAGGCCGGGCGCCGGGCCGCGAGCGCGCGCGTCATCATCACACAGCGTCCTCCTGCCCTGCCCAACGGCAGCGACTGGGACGGGGTCGGGAGGAGTGCGCAAGGCGCATCCGCCGACAGCTGACACCTCAGGGCCAAGCGCTTGCGATTCGCGGTACCGATTCGGATCGGCGGCGAATTCCTACTCGAAAGCACGAATGATACGAGGCTATTCCTACTCAATGGCACGAATGGTGAACATCCATTCCTACTCGAAAGCACGAATTGGACCCCTATTCCTACGCGAAAGCACGAATGATTTTCCGCATTCCTACTCGAAAGCACGAACCGCAAGCCCTTTCGGAATAGGAGATTAGCTGCAATCATGGCGCTGCGGCCGCCCTCGCGACGGCTTGCGGCTATGGCCGGCGTCCTGTCGGCGAAGGATCAACGAAGGGGCGGCTGTGACCACATAAAAGAATACCCGGCACGAAGGCCGGGCATCCACTGAAGTTTGGAGCGACGTCGCCAAACGTCGAACCGGGCGCCTCAAAAAAGGCCTAACACCCCCCTCTCCTACTTCAGTTTCCCTACGGTTTCAAGGATGCGCGCTTCGCGCCAAGCCTTCTTTTTGTCTGGTGACGGCCTTCTGCAATGGAGGGACGAATGGGAACGCTTGCCTTTAGCGAGGCGCTGCTCGGCGCGCTGGGTGGTCATGCTGTACGGGCGCGGAGCCAGAATGGGTCTGGAAGCCCGCGCAAAATCCGATCCGGCGCTCCCCACCCCACTGGCGCCCCGGTGCTGCGCGACAGCGTCGAGGAGGGGACGTTCGAGCATCTCTTCTTCACAGCGCCAGCCAAGGGGGAGACCGACCGGATGCTGCGCGCCGCGCGTCGGCTGCTCGATGCCGGGCGCCAGCTGCGGCGCGAAGCGCGGGGAGGCGCAGGGGCCGAGGCTCGCACCCTCACCCCTGTCGAGCGCACGCTGACCACCTTGACCGCCGCGAGCGTGCGCGTGCTTGAGGAAATTCTCACCCTCGCCCGCCTCAACCGCGGCCGCGTCTTTCCCAGTTATGATTATCTCGCCGACGCGACGAGCCTTGGCCGGGCGACCATCGCTCGATCGCTCAGAATTCTGGAGAGCGTCGGCTTTCTCGTGCGCCAGCGCCGTTTCAAGCGCGTTGAGGGCGATGGCCCCGGCCCGCGCTACGCCCAGACATCGAACGTCTATCGCGCCTTCCTGCCCGATCGCCTTGTTCGCTATCTGCCGCGCTGGATGCGCCCCGCCCCCCTCCCCGACGATGTCGTCCAGCGCGAGGCCGATCGGCAGGAGGAGCTAGCCATCATGCGTACCAGACTTCCCGAGCGCGAACGACACAAGGCGATGGAGCAGGGCGCGCTGGCCAAGATTCTTGCTCGACTTGAGGCGGCGCTCGATCGACAGGACATAGGAACGGAGCGTGAGTCTCAAAACCATCCTGAACCGCTAACCCAGTCTTATATAAAAAGAACAAACAGAGTTGGCCTAGACGGCCAACAAGCAAAAATTCGTGGATAAGGACGCAAAGCAAGCCCACCAACGCACCGGTCTCCCAACCCGCAAACATCGAACGCACCGCTTCGCGGCGCGAATGCTCCCCAATGGGAGCAGGTGGCTTGGGCAGTTGTACCATTCGGGCGATATGCCTGACGTGAGGAGGCTATCCGGTAGCTATCGGATATCGCTTTATATAATAGTCGATCCTACAATTGCAGCGTGGCACCCCGTCATGCGAGATGAGCGAAGGACGGTAGCGGTGCGGAGGCCAAACCGAACATCCTTTTCCAAGGCCGCAAGAGCCGTTGATAACGTCGTGCATGAGAGGGAAGCGACTATTGAGCGTCCATGTGCAGAAATTTCCTTAAACGGGAAAGGATCTGCCGACCGATCGAACGCTAGTTACCTGCCACTGTCATTTCGCTTGACCGTCCTTGTCGTTCCGGCGAGCAATCATGTCATGATCGTAATCGAAAAAGCCGCCCGCGCCCTCTGTCGGACACAGGGCCAGGATGACGCCGCCCTCGTCGATGGCAACCCCGCCTGGCGGGTCTATGTGCCCCACGTCATGACGGTACTTGCTGCGATCCACGAACCCAGCCAGATCATGAAAGAGGCGGGTGCCGAAATCGTCCGCCATGTAAGGGAGGGCGAGTCCGACTATGCGCACCAGAGCGATGCCGCCAATGTTTGGCGCTTCATGATCGATGCGATGCGCCGGGATATCTGACGGTTAGGCAATAGCTATCGGATAGCTACTTGATATCATTTGCCAATGCCGCCAAGGCCCGTTCCAGCACTGCGCCGAGCGGCACCCCCATCTTGTCCGCGATCCGGTAAAGCTCCTCGATCGTCTCTTCGGTTGCCTTGATGTTGATCTGCCGGTTGCGCCCGGTCGTATGCCGCCGCGGTGCGCGCCCAGGTGTTGGGGCAGGGGAGGGGACAAGCGTTTCCGCTGTCTCGCCCGCGCCCGCATTTCCCGCCTTGCGGCTTGGAAAACCGGCATTTTTTGCAATCGTCTCGATCGCGTCGGCAGGCACGGGCTTGGCCGCGCCGTCGGACGCGAAATCATCGAGGTCGCTGAAAGGATTGGCCCGGCTCATGCTGTCATATCCTCCTGTCGTGCGCCCTTGCCCCGGCTCTTGCGCAGCTGCTCGATCACCTCGACCGCGAACTGTTCGGCATTGGCGATCGCCTTGTCGAGATTGGCGACTTCCTTGGGATCGAGCGTTTCGAGCGTCTGGCGGAAGGAGAAGATCGCCCGGAACGCCTCGCGCTCATGCAACTGCGTCGTAAACATTGGCACGCCCGCGTCGGTCAGGCCTCCCTGGATATGCCCCATGGTCCGCGTGCGGATGATGGGACTGGTCCGCGATAACAGCACGCCATAGGGCACCTCGCGCCCCGTCATCTTCTCGTGTTGCTTGAGTACCCGGATCGCCCGGCTCGCCTGCTCGGCATCGAGCTGCGATCCCTGCATGGGGATCACCACCAGGTCAGCCTGGCTAACTGCGAGCAATACGATCTTGGCTGCCGTGCCTTCCAGGTCAACGATGACAAATGGGGTTTGTGCTGCCGCCTCCTCGATACGGTCGAGGATATTGTCCTCATCGACATCGGCCACGATCGAGAGATTGTCGGGGAGGGCGGTTCCCTTGGCCCAGGACGCGATCGGATGATTGGGATCGGCATCGATCACCGAAACCTTGGCGCCGCGCGCAAGCTGCGAGGCAAGCAGGAGGGCGGCCGTGGTTTTCCCGACGCCGCCTTTTGGGCTGATGAAGGCAATGGTAGGCACAGAAAAATATCCTTTCGGATATCATTTAGCTACCAGATAGCGACCAAGCAATCAGATATCTATCGCATTTATCTCGTCGAGTGGAGCAGTTGGCGCCGACATTGGCTTTGTGGGCGGCACGCAAGTACATCTTGCTCAAAAGTCGCGCAGTGCATTGGCTGAGACGGGCCTTGACGGTTTCGATTGATGATATGCCCAGTCCTTTTTTTGCGGGAAGTAAAAGACTGGGCATATCATCTAGCAAGATCGTCACGACGTCCTGAGTCAGCGCCACGACTGGGTAGAGTATCACCTTCACCTCGATTTTGAGGCGGGACGCCACACACATAGCCCGCAGCTAAGACCCTTCTAGGTTGCGAACGGGATACCTCCATGGTCTCCGCAAGACCACCACGCTGGTCGCGGGCCTTTGCAGGCGGGCGATGGTCGCACCCATGGTGCTAGGCTGTGCCATTCTGGTTCTAAGCCTATATGGCTCAGGTTTTCCTGCCCAAACTGCAGTCCGGCGACGTCGTCTCTGCTCCTTCAGGTCCAGACATCCGACACGGAGGCATGGCTGACTGTTAATTCGGACGGCTGCGGATTTTGAAAGCAGGAGGCATCTGGAAGACCAGGGCTACGCAGAACAAGATTGAGAGATATAGCTATTTGATAGCAAATAGATATCATAAAGCTACCTGATAGCTATCAGGTAACCTCTTTGCGCATTGAGGCGAACATGTGGCATGTCATCTACCTCTTGTCCGTGCCGACAATATCGCTAACGCACCCGGTTCATGGAAGCGAAGAGGTCAGAAGAATATGGCGCACGGGTGCGCCACGCCGGGCTGGCGCTGGCAGTGCATGCCGACGCCTTTCGCGCTGCGCCGCGCGCCTATCTCACCGCGTGTTGGTGGTGGCTAAAGCGCAAGCGGGTGCGGGCGCGCGCGCAATTCGCGACTCTGCTCGGCACCTCGCCACGCGCTTATGCACTGTGGGCGCTGCGCCGCACACGCGCAGAACGGCGCCAAACTAAAGAAGACGATAGGGCGGCTGAAGCCGGCGTGCCGCCAATCGTCGCGCTCGTCGATGCTGGCGCTGACGAGAGCGGGCTGGACACCACGCTACGCAGCCTGGCGGGCGAAGGAATAGAGGCGCTTGTCATCGGTCGCCAAGGCCCTGCCGACGCGCTGATCGACTGGAGTGCTGGTTGCTGGGCAATGCCTATCACGGCGGGTGACAGGGTCGCGACGGGCACGGCCAGCGCCTATCGCCGGGCTGTGACAGAGGCGGGCGAGGATGTACGCCTCATCTATGCCGATGATGACCAGATCGATCGCTGGGGCCGGTTTGGCACCCCGCACTTCAAGCCCGACTGGAATTCGGAGCTTTTTAGGCATTTTGACTATCTGACCGGAGCCTGCATCCTGCGCTTAGGGAAAGATGACTTGGCGGCGGCAAAGGCGGGAGACTGGGCGCGGCAGTTGGTAGCGCGCGTGGCGGGGCAGGGGACGCCTGTGCATCTCCGGGAAATGCTGCACCATCGCTGTGTGCGCGCCGCGCCGATCATACCCGCGCCGATAACCACATTTGCGCATGATTTGCCGCCTGTCAGCGTCATTGTCCCGACGCGCAATCACGTCGACCTGTTGCGCACTTGTGTTGAAGGCGTTGCGACGACCGACTATCCCGATATCGAACTGATTATTGTCGACAACGACAGCGACGACCCCGAAACCCTTGACTATCTGAATGCGGTGGGCGGGACGACGCCTGGGTTGCGCGTGAAGATACTGCGTCATGCCGGTCCATTCAACTATTCGGCGATTAACAATCGTGCGGCTAAAGTCGCTCATGGGCGACTGCTTTGCCTGCTAAATAACGACATTGAGATGACAGAGCCGCGCTGGCTGGCGACAATGGTATTACAGGCGCTACGTCCCGACGTTGGTGCGGTCGGTGCACGGCTCCTCTATCCCGATGGGCGGGTTCAGCATGCCGGCGTCGTTATCGGCATGGGCAATGCGGCGGGCCACGCCCACCGTTTCTTGGTACCTATTGAAGAGGGCTATTTCTATCGCCATGCCTTGCCGCAATTCACCTCTGCCGTGACCGCCGCCTGCCTCCTCGTACAGCGCGAGCGCTTTTTTGCCGTCGGCGGCTTTAACGAACGCGATTTCGCGGTTGCCTTCAACGATGTGGATCTGTGTTTGCGCCTCAATCAGCGCGGGTGGCAGTCCTTCTACGAGCCGCGCGCGACGCTCATACACCATGAATCCGTATCGCGCGGGCTGGATCGTGACCCAGTGGGAGCGGCCCGCTTTGCGGGTGAACTAGCTGCCTTGCAGCGGCTCTGGCGGACCGACAGCGTCACCGATCCCTTTTCCCACCCTGAACTCAGCCGCGTGACCGAACGCTTTACAATAGCGATGTGAACATGGCTTCCACCGATCCCAAGTCCCGGCTCGCGCTAAACCAGGTCACGCTATGCGCCGCGACCTCGGTCAATGTCGCCGTCACAATCCGCGCGCTGGAGGCCTGCCTCGAGCAGGTCGATTTTGCCGCCTGCAAGCTGTTCACCCATGAAAAGGTTACGCCCGATCATCCGGCTATCATCGTGGTGCCGATCGCGCCCCTGCGTTCCTCAGCAGCCTATTCCGATTTTATGCTACGCCATATGGTCGATCATATCGACACCTCGCATTGCTTGGTCGCACAATGGGACGGGCATGTTCTAGATGCTGCGCGCTGGCAGCCGGAGTTTCTCGACTATGACTATGTCGGTGCCAGTTGGCCGCAGTTCGATGATGGTTATGATGTCGGCAATGGGGGGTTTTCCCTGCGCAGCCGGCGCCTGATGATGGCTTGCCGCGAACTGGGCTTCGCGCCGTCGCATCCTGAGGATATAGCAATCGGGCGGATCAACCGTGCCTGGTTGGAAGAAAGGGGCATGCGCTTCGCCCCGCGCGATATCGCTGACCGGTTTGCGGCCGAGCGCGCCGGTGATATCGCACGGAGTTTTGGCTATCATGGTGTCTGGCATATGCCGCGTACGATCGGTGTCGAGCCTTTCTGGCGCCTCTATCGCAAGCTAGATGATCGTAGGACGATTCAGCATGATTTCACCGCAATTTATCGAGATATAGGGCAGGGGCGAGGGGGGCTGGCCCGAAGGATGCGTCTGCTCTTTGATCAAATAGGAAAATGCAAGTCGTGACCAACCCGTTTCCTGGCCTGCCGCTGCTCGAATCTCCGCTTTTTCCGAAACTGTGCGAGACACAGGGATGGAGTGAGGAAGAGATACGGATCGCCCGTGACCTACATGCACAGGGCTATGCCGTGCTGGATTTTCCTGACGTGGAGATTGATGCCCGGATCATGCGGATTCAGCAAAATCTTGGCCCATGCTATGGATTGGATTTCGCCAATCCTGCCAGCGACAAGACGATCGGCGAACGACGTGTGCAGGATGCTTGGGTCTTCGACGAAGATGTGCGCGCGATAGCTGCCAACCAGAGCATTATCGACCTTTTAAGCAAACTCTACGGCCGTGCCGCCTTCCCGTTCCAGACATTGAACTTTCCCGTTGGCACGCAGCAGGACGCGCATTCGGATTCGGTTCATTTCTCTTCCTTGCCAGAACGTTTCATGTGCGGCGTGTGGCTGGCGATGGAAGATGTCGGCCCCGACGCTGGCCCGCTCTTCTATTATCCTGGCTCGCATAAATGGCCGATCGTCACTAATGCGCTGATCGGACGGCGTGGATTTGGAAGTGATTTGAGGTCCGCGCAGGATCCCTATGGTTCGGCCTGGCGCGCCTTGTGCGAGGCCTACGGTGCACAAGAAGAGGTGTTTTTGGCAAAGAAAGGCCAGGCATTGATCTGGTGCGCGAACCTGCTGCACGGCGGCACTCGCCAAAACGACCCTAGTCTGACTCGCTGGTCGCAGGTGACACATTATTATTTCGACGACTGTATCTATTATACTCCGGCCTTTTCCGATGAAGCGGTGGGGAAGCTCGCCCTGCGCGAGATCGTTGCGATTAGCGACAAGGCACCGCGCGCGAACAGTTATCTAGGGGAGACATTGAAGGTCGATAGGACAAAGCCATCCTTCAAGCAAAAAATAGCTTCCTATTTCAGATGACGGAAACCGGATGTCAAAACGACATCCATTTTTCTCCGTCGCATTTGACATGGGATTTATATCGTCCTCCCCCGATTTTTACCATTTGACCCCATGCACTGATCTTGTCCCTAAGATCTTGGACAAAGGCAATCGATCCGGCGCCCTCGCCACTACCGCAAGGGGGCAGATCGGCAAAATTTGTCGGCGCAAGGTGGACAATCTGCGAATAAACGTCGCTATAGCGGCTCTGCGGGCTGCCGATCCGGCTTTTGAGATCGGATGTCGGGGCGATATCCTTGCCAATCATCGCGCCATTATCAGCGCGGACATAGAGCGCGGCATTGCCGTCCGGATCGATCAGTTCGAAATAGTTTTTCCAATTGGCCTTGTTCAAGCTGGCGCTTCTCAAGCCGGCTGAAAGCCCGATTCCTTCCGACGCCTGCAACACCAGGCCATATTCCCCGCCGTCACGCGGATTGACCACGCCGAGTTGCGTCCTGACTCCACGAACGGGCTGTCCTTGATCATTGGCGACGAAACTGTGGGATTCCAATGTCGCCGCGAAACCGTCGCGGATGCCGACATTGGCGAGCATGGCGGCGGCATCCCCTTTTGCCTGTCGCACGAATATGCTCATGCCATCGGCTTCCCCTGTCAAAGCGGATTTTGGCCAACCGGGACGGATGTTAACCAGCGATAAGGCATAGCTGCCGCTGTCGGCCGTAGAGGTGCCCTGGCTGGAAGGCGGGCCTTGAGCTGCGTCCGAAATCTCTATGGTGCGGCCGATCTGCGCGGCTTTCCTGTTCCCGGAAAAGACGATGCAATCACGCAAGGGGGGCGTCGCGCCGGTGCCGTCGGGAGCGATATTAACAAGACCGCCAGCACGTGACGTTTTATCTTGCCCGGAACATAGGCTTTCATGCGCCGCTGCGTTGCGTTCAGCCGCAGCGGCATTTCCCGGAGAGGCGTCATCCATCACTGCATATAAGATCGCTGGCAACGCTAGGATGAGGCCTGCCTTCCAGACAGTCGATTTGGGCTTCATCCTAATCTCCAAGGCTCGTAAAGGGTGAAAGCAAGGATCGTTACAAACATAAAGCGAGAAGGGTCCGAGCGACACGGCAAAAGCGACCAAAGACATTGCTTAGACGCGACACACCCTTGTGGGCTGGCGCCAATCTCAATAAGCAAGCCGTCTGCCAATCGCCAGACCTTCAAGATTTGGAAATCATGCATCCTTCAACAGATATGCCCGTAGAAGCTGCCGACGCGCCCACGAACGGCTTTGTCAGAACGCTACGCCGCCGGCGGTGGTTCATCCTGTTCGTCATTGTGCCCGTCATTCTGGCGACAATCTATTATGGTTTTATCGCTTCGGATGTCTATCAGTCTGAATCGCGGTTCGTAATAAAGGCGCCCTCTCAAAAACAGGCACAGACATCCACTATTGCTAATATTATTCAATCGACAGGTGTTTCCTCTGGGCAGGATCAAGCCAAGGAGGTGATGGACTATATAAACTCCCGCGATGCGCTGACCGATCTTAGCAAGAAAATCGATGTCCGTTCTATATTTTCGAACCCGGACGCTGACATATTCAGCCGCTATCCCGGACTTTTCTTGGATGATAGCTTCGAGGATATGTATAAATATTATAAGAAGATGGTTGATGTCAGCGTTGATCATGATAGCAACTTGACCGTTCTTCGGGTCAAATCCATCACCTCGAAAGATGCGCATGATCTCAATGCTGGTCTGCTGGCCCTAAGCGAAAATCTGGTGAACCGGTTGAATGGCCGTTCGCAGTCAAAGGCGATAGCCGAGGCGGAAAACCGGGTCCAGAACGCCCAGATACGGCTTCGTAATGCGCGGTTGAGACTTCGTGAATATCGCAATTCGAGCGATGTCATGGACCCGACGATCGAGGCCACCGGTGTTCTCGAGATTTCCAACAAGCTTGTTAGCGAACAGGCCGCATTGCGCGCGCAGCTTGCGACCATGCAACGGATAACGCCGGAAAATCCTACCATCCCGGCACTGCAGAGCCGCATCAACGCCATTGGTGGGCAGATTGCCGCTCAGAACAGCAGGGCAGTCGGCACGGGCGATGGGCTGGCGTCCAAGCTTACCCAATATGAAAATCTTCAGGTCGAGCAGGAATTCTCAACCCAGATGCTGACCATGGCAAGTGCTACCCTCGAACAGGCACGCAGCGAGGCGCTCAAGCAGCAATATTATCTGGAAACCATCGTTGAACCCAACAAGCCCGACGTCCCGGCTTATCCCAAGCGACTTCAGAATATCCTGGTCGTCGCGGCGGGTGCCTTCGTACTGTATCTTATTGGCTGGATGCTGATCGTGGGTATTCTCGAGCATTCTCCAGAGGACTGACGGCCCATGGACAGAATCCTGAAGGGTTGGCAGGTTCAGCAGCGGGTTATCATCGCCCTGATGATACGTGAGTTGATTACCCGCTTTGGCCGGGAAAATATTGGTTTTCTCTGGATCATGGCGGAACCGCTGCTGTTCGCGGTTCTGGTCGGCATTGGCTACACCTTCATGCTCGGCGATACCGAACATGGGGTTGGCGTGATCGCATTTATCGCTAGCGGCTATATCCCGCTGACTGTCATGCGTAATTCATTCGGGCGGGCGGTGAACATATTCTTGGTCAATGGTGCCCTTCTTTATCATCGCCAGATACGCATCCTAGACTTCATCTTCGTGCGCTTCCTGATCGAAATGATCGGTGGGATGATGGCCTATTTGTTCGTCGCTATTGTTTTGGGATTCTTGGGATTTTTCCCCATACCTGCCCATTTTGGCTATCTAATTGGTGGCTGGTTTCTCTACATGATGTTTGTGCTGGCTATGACGTTAGTCATTGCACCACTTTCCGAAATATCCGAAGCATTGGAAAAGTTGCTGCCGGTTACTGTCTATATCGCAATCCCCTTTTCCGGTACATTCAACATGGCGTCCTGGCTATCGCCTGCCGCGCGCGACGTTGTCTTATGGTCGCCTTTCGTCCATGGCATGGAAATGATGCGCTACGGCCTGTTCGGCGATGCTGTGAGACCCTATTATAACATATGGGTTCCGCTGGCCGGCACCGCGATCGTCGGCATGATTGGACTGATGCTATGTCGGCATGTTCGCCGGACTTTGGTGGTTGAATGATATCCTGCACAAATATTAAGAAAAGCTATCGCGTTGGTCACCGATCCAAGTCCGTGCTCAAAGGCGTTAACCTGACTATCGCACCTGGCGATCGCATTGGTTTGCTCGGTCGCAACGGCGCGGGCAAGTCTACCTTGATAAAATTGATCGGCGGCGTCGAAATGCCGACATCCGGCAAGATCCGCCGAAAGATGACATGTTCTTGGCCCTTGGGCTTTAATGGCGGGTTCCAGGGCAGCCTTACCGGCTATGACAATGCCCGTTTTATCGCGCGCATATATGGACAAGATTATGTAACGATGCGACGTTTTGTCGAAGAATTCACCGAACTTGGTAAACAGTTGAACATGCCCGTGAAAACCTATTCATCCGGGCAGCGCGCAAGGCTGGCTTTCGCTCTTTCACTCGCTATCGAATTTGACTGCTATCTGATCGACGAAGTCATTATGGTTGGCGACAAGAATTTTCAGGATAAATGTCGATATGAATTGTTTGAGAAGAGACAAGACAGGTCGATCTTGGTCGTATCCCACACAACCGATATAATAAGAGAATGTTGTAGTCGCGTCTCAGTCATTAAAGATGGACTATTGTCTGAATATGACGATGTTGACGAAGGTATATCGGTTTATGACAATCTGTGAACGTTGAGGTTAATTGGTCGTGAATTTATGAACGGTTGATCGCCGAATGCGGAGAGCGGCTGTTCTGCTTGGTGCCTAAGAGCCTGATCCGAAATTAAGTTGAGTGGTATCAGCGGGTTAGCTTGACGGCGTGCCCTGTCGTTGATTCAGCGGTTTTGCGACAAACCAAAGGAAATCAACGATGTGGACCGACACCACTCGGGCGCAGTATGCCCGTGCGGACTTGGCTTTGCCAAGCGATTTGACCGATGCCGAATGGGCGCTGCTCGAGCCGTTCTTTCCGCCGCCCTCGCATGTAGGGCGTCCGCGCAAGTGGCCGCTCAGGCGGATTGTCGAGGCGATCCTGTATCTGTTGCGTGGCGGCCTCCCGTGGCGGATGCTTCCGCCGTGTTTTCCGCCGGTCTCGACGGTGCGGCGTTGGTTCTATCTGTGGCGGGACAGCAGGCTGTGGTTGTCGTTAAACCATACCCTGCTGCTGATCGGGCGCGAAGCTGCAGGCCGCCAGGGCTCGCCCAGCGCCGGCGTGATCGACAGCCAGAGCGTCAAAACCACGGAAAGCGGCGGGCCACGGGGTTATGACGCGGGCAAGAAGACAAAGGGGCGCAAGCGCCATATCCTGACGGATACCGACGGCAATCTCGTCCATGCCGTAGTCCACACCGCCGACATCCAAGACCGTGACGGCGCTCCGCTGGTGCTGGCCGAGATCATCAGGCGCTTCCCGTGGCTGCGCCATGTCTTCGCCGATGGTGGCTATGCCGGTGACAAACTCAGGGACGCGCTGCGCCGGATCGGCAAATGGACCATCGAGATCGTCAAACGGTCGGATGCCGCAAAGGGGTTTGTCATTCTCCCGCGACGCTGGGTCGTCGAGCGAACCCTCGCCTGGCTGAACCGCAATCGCCGCCTCGCCAAGGACTTTGAACAGACCATCGCATCGGCTACCGCATGGCTCTTCATCGCCTCGATCCAGCTCTTCGCACGCCGCATCGCAAGGCCATCAAATCACGCCCGATAATTTTGAATCAGGCTCTAAGAGCCTAGGCGGCGTGGACAAATTCGGGATGCATTGACCTCTACTGTTCGAGAAGGGTGTGGTCAGGCCACACATCCTCATGGCCGGGTGCGGTCATGAATCGCCATCCCGGAGGTAAGGCTAAGAATGGCAAAGCCGCAGGGCAGTCGTCTGCAAGATGATGAAGATGTAGCGGTTTGAAGAGGTCCGCCGCATCTGACCACTCCCCTGACCAGATGAACCAACCTGATGTGCCGCTTTGGGGTTCGTGGCGGAGGCCATGTAGTGGCACCTCGCCTCGCAAGGCGCTGTCTGATATCCCAACCTTCATCGCACCATCCGGTGGCGAGAATGCGGCGCCGTAACGCTCGCAGATATCCACTTGGGCTTGCTCCATGAGCATAGATTAGCGAACGGATGACCGCCTGCATATCGGCTCGGCGTAGACCAAGGATTTTCGTGCCGACGTGCAAAGCGAGATTGACCCCGGCCACTCAGGTTGATTCAAGGCTGTCTTTTGGAGGCAGGCTTGAGCAGGGGCGATCTCACCGAAGCGGAATGGCGTGTTCTGAAGGGCTTGTTGCCCATAGAGCGTGAGAACCGTAGTCGAGGCAGGCCGCCCGAGCAGAGCCGAACGATCATAAATGGCATCCTATGGCGGCTTCGCTGCGGCGCTCCGTGGCGCGACGTGCCGCCGAAGTACGGTAGCTGGAACACAATCTATCGGCGGTTCAGAAGATGGAGCGAAGCCGGGGTCTGGGAAACCGTGGCCGTGACGTTGGCCGAGGTCATGGTGCGTGTTTCGGAAAATTCCGGACAGTTATTTCACTAAATCGCGGACAGGCATTTCAGTAAATACGGGACAGTGATTCCGCTAAATCCCGGACAGGGTTTGGGACAGGATCAAGGTTAGGTTTTGTGATGCGCCGCTCTGGCATTGTTGCTCCTCATCGTTGCGATGGGAGGGGTGATGCCAAGGCGGAAGCAGACGAGACGAACCGACGTGAAGGACATGCGATCGATCCTCCGGCTGACCTACGATCAGGGTTTGTCGGTACGGGCCGTGTCAGAGCGGCTGAAGCTTAGCAAGACGACGGTGTCGACCTATTTACTGCGGGCGCGCGAGGCTGGGCTGACAGGCTGGCCGTTGCCGGCCGGCTACGACGACGACGCAGCGATCGAACGGCTGGTGTTCCGCCGTGTCGGCCGCCCTCCTCAGGATCTGGGCGAGCCGGACTGGCCAGTGGTTGCGCGGGAGATCAAGCGCAAGGGCGTGACGCTGGTTTTGCTGTGGCAAGAATATCGGGCTGCCCATCCCAATGGCTATGGCTATACCTGGTTTTGCGATCGGTTCCTGTCCTTCCAGCGGCGGACCCATGTCAGCTTTCGCAATCGGTATGAGGCGGGCGCCGTCCTGCAAACCGATTATGCCGGGCAGACTGTGCCGCTGATCGATCCTGTGACGGGCGTCATCACCCAGGCACAGATCTTCGTAGCGGTGCTGGGTGCTTCATCCTTCACCTTCGCAATGGCCAGCTTGAGCCAGCAGTTGCCGGACTGGATCGACGCGCAGTGCCGGGCATTGGCCTTTGTTGGCGGCGTTCCGCGCGCGATCGTGTGCGACAATCTGAAAGCGGGCGTTGCCAAAGCGCTATGGTTCGAGCCCACGCTCAGCGCGACCTTTGCGGCGATGGCCGAGCATTACGATACGACGATCCTGCCTACCCGGAGCCGGCGGCCGCGCGACAAAGGAAAGGTCGAGGGCGCAGTGTTGATCGTGGAGCGCTGGATCCTGGCGCGGCTGCGCAATCGGCGCTTCTTCAGTCTGGCGGATCTCAATGCCGCGATCGCGGACTTGCTGGTTGATCTCAATGATCGGCCCATGCGCCATGTCGGCAAATCCCGTCGCGCAATCTTTGACGAGATCGAACGGACGGCATTGGCGGCGTTACCTACGTCGGTGTTCGAATATGCCGAGTGGAAACGCGCCAAGGTCCATCCTGATTATCATGTCGAGGTCGACAAGACCTTTTACTCCGTGCCGCACGGACTGATCGGCCGGCAGGTCGATATCCGCCTGACGCATCGAGTGGTCGAGATCTTCTACGATCATGCGCGGGTCGCCAGCCATATGCGGACATCGCAGCGCCGTGGGCACGTTACCGTGAATGAGCACATGCCCAAGGCGCATCAGCGCTATGCGAATATATCGCCAGCGAGCCTGATCGAGCGCGCCAGGAAAACCGGTCCTAACACAGCGACGTTCGTGGAAAGGCTGATGATCGACAAGCCACATCCCGAGCAGGGCTATCGCTCCGCCATGGGCGTCCTCTCGCTGGCCCGGCGCTACGAGCGCGATCGGCTTGAAGCCGCCTGCGATCGAGCGCTGGTGATCGGCGCCGTTACCTACTCATCCCTCAACGCCATCCTCAAGGCCGGGCTCGACAAGATCCAGCCGACAGCGGGGCCGCTCAAACCAACACCGGCGCACGACAACATCCGTGGCGGGTCCTATTATCAATAATGAAAGGACGATCTTGTGCTGACGCATCCTACCCTTGATCAAATGCATAGCCTGGGGCTAGCGGGCATGGCGGCCGCGTGGCGCGACATTGCCGAGCAAGACACCGCTGGCGATCTGACCCGAGACGAATGGCTCGGGCTCATGCTGGACCGCGAGATCGCCACTCGCGCCGATCGACGGCTGACTAATCGTCTTGCCAGCGCGAAACTGCGCTTTGTCGACGCCTGTGTCGAAAATATCGACTTCGGGGCGCATCGCGGACTGGATCGCCGCAATATCCTCTCGCTCGCACAGGGTGCCTGGCTCAAGGCAAATGAGAATCTCATTATCACCGGCCAAACCGGCACGGGAAAAACGTGGCTGGGATGTGCGTTCGGGCGACAGGCGGCGCGCCAGGATCACTCCGTCTTATATCTGCGCATGCCGCGCCTGTTCGAGGATCTTGCACTCGCGCGCCTCGACGGTCGCTTCC